>JAZKEB010000002.1:47966-1120959 GCA_040387295.1 Bacteroidota bacterium
GCCCCTACTACAAATACCATTAACAAAATACCATCAACAACCCTTAACATTCTCTTAAAATCAATAACAGGAAGATCGTGAAGCGGTTGGAATCCTGTGCGAAACCGAAAAGGTATAAAACACAAAAAGCGGTCATCGGGCGATGTCCGCTTTTTGTCAACCTAACCTAACCACTATTCACTGAATAAGAAAACTGACATGAAAGTCAGCACTCTCGAATTCGATACAAAGATGAGACTAATTCACTTAACTACAAAACGTTTGACTAAGAAAAATCACAAAAAAATTTAGTTCAACCGTAACAGGAAGAGGACATTTATTTTGTTCATCTATAAATATGATCGATTTGTAGTCTGGTTAGTGAAATTAAAAGAAGGGTATCCCCAAAAAGAGTTGAAATTCTAACTACCTTCAATTAACCTTAATTTAACATTTTTTGTTGTCCTGATCCTTATAATTAACAAAAAGGTAATGATTTACAAACCGACTAAATCGATTTACCTAATTGAGGATCAAGGAGACACACTTCGTTTTTTGCCTTCATTCGGAGAATTTCTGATCAACAAACGCAAATTAAACAACTGGAAAGGCTATCGCACCATAACCAGGAACTATTGCTTAAATTCGCCTCACAGATGGCAACAACGTATATCGAAATATTTACCGATGGCAGCGCGCGGGGAAATCCCGGCCCTGGCGGCTATGGCGCGCTGTTGCGTTTCAACGACAAAGTCAAAGAACTTAGCGGAGGTTTCAGAAGGACCACCAATAACCGCATGGAATTACTGGCCATTATAGTGGCACTTGAAACCCTGAAAACCAACCAACTTCCGGTACGAATCTACTCCGACTCCAAATACGTGATCGACTCCATTACTAAAAAATGGGTTCACGGCTGGGTGAAAACCGGTTTTAAGGGAAAAAAGAACCGCGATTTGTGGATGCGCTACCTTCCACTGGAAAGGCAATTCAACCTGGAGTTTATTTGGGTGAAAGGCCACAACGGCCATCCGGAAAACGAACGCTGCGATGAATTAGCAGTAGGCGCCGCGCTGGGGAGCAATCTGCAGGTTGACATGGTGTTTGAACAGGAAGAGAAATCCAATAAGTTACTTTAAGCATTTTTATCTCTTACTTTTTGCCCAAAGCAGCAAATAGAGAGAACGCGCAGCTTTGAAAAAAAATGGCTCTTCGAACGCGACGTCAGCTTTCGGTTAAATTTCAACTATTGGTAACGAAGGAAAAACAATTTTAGAACTGATTCTCCAAATGCGATCAACTATTTTCAACTCATTTGATAGATCGGAGTGCGGCAGGAATCGGCCCTTATATCGAACTTGTAGAAAACAAAGTGATGTGAAACGTCGCCAAACCCCTGTTTGAGCACAGTCATCGGGTTGTTTGCAAAACAATCCGCAAATGACGTTTTGCGAGTTGGGGTGCGGGCAGTGAAACGAACTGTAGTTTTCAAAAGCTTCGATGTACGGCCTAGACTTTTTTGCTACTTTTTTCGGCAATGGAAAAAAGTAGGTTCAAATTAGATTAATGCGATTGAAACGCTAAACAAGCCTTCACAAAAGTATACACCAGCGGGTGCGGTAAATCGCGGGTTGAACTGATCTGTGGACAAAAACCGCAGGCCACAAAGAAATCCTGTTGTTTCAAACTCACAATTTCAGGTTCCTCAAACTGATTATACGCTTCGATGTCGATGCTTTGCTCTACCAACGCATCAATCAGCTGTGGATACATGCTGTAACGCGTGGAAGTCAATTCTTCAGGACTTCTCATTTCGTAAAGATGAATAATCGACGAAGTGTGCGGTTCAATGAGCAGGCGTTCAAAAGAGTTTCCTTCTACCAGGTTATCCGAAATGAGTTTTTCGCCGTTGGCATTCAGGTTGTTTCGCTGGATCAATACGTCCATCAATGCTCTGAAACCTTCTCCGGTAATAAACACCGGAATAGAACGCTGCAAGAGCAGTTCAACCACTCCGTTTAAGTAAAACTGGTTCAGGTATGGACCGGGAGCAACCCACAAGCCATCATAGGCATCAAACTGGCTCGGTTTCATCGAAAGAGCCTCACTCAACTTCAGCCAGTAATAAGACATCTCGATTTCCAAAAAACGCTCTGCATGGTCCAGAGCGAGATTGGTAGCATGATGAGTGTTATACGTGAAGTTAAAATCACCGATAATTCCTATTCTTACTTGCTGCATGCTCTATATTTAGCAGAAAAAAAGCCATCCGACTGTGGCGGATGGCTTTTTTTAATTCATTTTTTTAGCGCTGATACCAGCCGTCGAAGACAGCGTCTTCAATCAACAATGAGAATGTATCCGGACCAACTGTTCGGTAAACCGTACAATTGAAGGTACATCTGAATTTCGAATAATCACCTGAAATATCTGATTCCTGCTGTACATTAGAGAATACAACACTTTGAGGAGCGGGAGAAGCCGGATCGGATGTCCAGACATTTCCGAAACCATCGCGGTAAGTCACCTCAAAACCGGATGATGCACCAAGTGAATAAGCAGGTGTTAATGTAGACGTAAAGAAGTTGTTGAACAATGTCAACGTGGGATCACCTGACAACGATGCGTCCCAGATAATACTACCTAACGACAATTTGAGGGAAACCAATGTTTGCTCCGATTTAAAATCAGCAAAGTAAACCGCCGAAGAAGGTTGTGGAGAAGGAAGAATGATCTTCGCTTTTGTTGTTTCAAGGAAATATCCTTCCACATTTTGTGTCAACTCGACATCTGTTCCGTTGATTTGACCTTCGAAATGCGCCTGCAAATCAGCCTCAGGAGTCGGTGCGGGAATAATTTCGTGGTCCGGGCAACCTGCTAAAAAAACAGATCCGAATAGGAATAAAAATGCAATTTTTTTCATGTTGTAGTACTTTTCAAACCAAACTGTTCTTATTGAACTTGACCCGAAAATACAACTTTTTTTTTAATTACTAAATTTCGTTGGTTTTCACACAACTCTATTCACTTTTACGCACGTAATAAACGTACACGTTCCGGCAACACATAAAGAGGTAAAAATACCGGCTGGTGCTGGGCTGCATCCAGCTGCATGTGGTATACAGAACCACCGTCGGGCAACTTGATTTCATTCCAGTTTTCAAAGTCCAATTCGATCTCACGACACGTCAACTCGTTCAATAATTGATTCATCGCCGTGGCCGAAAGCACCATTTCAGTTGTATACTGCTCACCGTTCTCATAAACCGTGCAACCTAGAATTGCTTCTTCGGAATTGCTTTCCATTTGTAAACTGTTCAAAAGGATGCTGTCAAAAATTGTATTCATGTTTTCCGTGTTTTGTTGAAGCAAAGTTGACACCTGAAGAACGTAATCTATTTACGTAGTTCTAAAAAATTTCAAAAAAAGTTTCATTTGTCTTTTTTCCCAAAAAATCAGCTAAAAACCGCCTTTTAACCTTTCCTGATGAATCTGTACTACAAAAAATTGTACTTTCATCACTCCGTTTTTAAAGAACTTGTTTGATATGAAATACCATTCTATTGACTCCCAACTTTTTATTGCCAATCGCAGGAAGTTCGTACAGCGCATGCTTCCGAATGCAGTGGCAGTGTTCAATTCCAACGATATTTACCCTGTAAGTGCCGATGCAACCATGCCTTTTCAACAGCATCGTGATATTTTTTACCTTACCGGAGCCGATCAGGAAGAAAGTGTATTGGTGTTGTTTCCAAACGCATCCAATCCTGCTCATCGCGAAATTTTGTTCCTGCGCGAAACAAACGATCATATCGCCGTTTGGGAAGGTGCTAAACTCACCAAAGAACAGGCAACTGCCGTTTCAGGTGTAAAAACGGTAATGTGGATTCAGCAATTTCCGGTCATTTTCAAGCAATTGATGGCCGAAGCAGCCGGTATTTACCTCAACACGAATGAGCACCTGCGCGCCGACACAACGGTTCAAACACGCGAAGACCGCTTCATTCTGGATGTAAAACAAAACTACCCTGCGCACCAGGTACACAAAAGCGCACCGATTATGCACCGCATTCGTTCGGTAAAAGAATCCATCGAGCTGGAATTGATGCAGAATGCCTGTAACATCACCGAAAAAGGCTTTCGCCGATTGCTTGGTTTTGTGAAACCAGGCGTTTGGGAATATGAAATCGAAGCGGAATTATCGCACGAATTTCTGCGTAACCGTTCAAAAGGCTTTGCTTACACGCCAATCATTGCTTCAGGGAAAAATGCCTGTGTGCTGCATTACATCGAAAACAACCAGCAATGCCAGAGCGGTGAAGTAATTTTACTGGATGTCGCAGCCGAATACGCCAATTATTCATCCGATCTTACACGCTGTTTGCCGGTAAACGGACGTTTTACCGACCGCCAGAAAGCCGTTTACGATGCTGTTTTACGCGTAAAAAACGGTGCACAAGCAATGTTGGTAGCAGGAACCATTATGGCCGAATACCACAAGGAAGTAGGCAAACTGATGGAAAGCGAATTGCTTGGATTAAAACTGATCGACAGTACCGATGTTAAAAATCAGGACCCAAACTGGCCGGCGTATAAAAAATACTTCATGCACGGAACCTCTCATTTCCTAGGGCTCGACACCCACGACGTAGGTCTTTGGCATGAACCGATCAAAGCCGGAATGGTGTTTACCTGCGAACCGGGAATTTACATTCCGGAAGAAGGTTTGGGAATTCGCCTGGAAGATGACGTGGTGGTACAGGAATCGGGAGCACCGTTTAACCTTATGGCCAACATTCCGATCGAAGCCGATGAAATAGAAACATTGATGAATGCTTCTGTTGCGGCAGTTTCACATGGATAAACATTCAGAAATTTTGAATTATAGGATTTCCGGAAACGGGGATCCTGTTGTTTTTTTGCACGGTTTCATGGAAGATAATTCCATGTGGGAGGAATTTCTCCCCAGCTTTCAACATAAAACCTGCATTCTCATCGACCTGCACGGCCACGGGAAGAGTTTTTTTAATCCGAAACTTCCGGCAGGAATAAGCGTTATGGCGCAGCAAGTGCGCACTACGCTGGATAAACTTGCGATTTCAAACTATCAATTGGTCGGACATTCACTGGGCGGCTATGTAGGATTGGAACTCCTGAAAACAGATCCACTACTGGAACATTTAGTTCTGTTTCATTCGCACCCATGGCCCGATTCTACAGCAAAAAAAGCCGACCGTGATCGCGTGAGTAAGTTTGTCTTAACGAAATCAGTGTTTTTTATCCGCGAAGCCATTCCCAACCTTTTTGCATTTCCGGATGAGCAACCGGAAGCGATTAAAACGTATTGCGATATCGCCGAAGGCATGAATCCCGAAGCCATTGCGTGGTCAACCATTGCTATGCGCAACCGCGATTCTTCGGAACAAATCCTGAAAGATCACCCGGAAAATGTTTCCATCATCCAGGGACAGCTTGATCCGTTGATTCCCAACCTGCAGCTACGCTCCTTTGCCGAAAACCACCAAATCGGTTTTTACGAGATCGCCCGCTGCGGACACATGGGACAGGTTGAAGCTCCCAACGAGAGCATCACACTGCTTTCCATGATTTTGGGATAGCGATTACACTTCGCTCATGCTCTTACAATCACAACTCTTTCCCCCACGAATGCACGATTTTTTTGCGTGCCTAACCGACACCTTTTTATAATTGGCGAGTGCGTTAGCCGAGCTGTAATTCGTGCATTCGTGGGAATCAAAAGCCACATATATTCAATTATAACGGGAAGTTTGTGGAAGTTTTAAGCAAAAAAAAGACGAGCTCTCACTCGTCAGTTATGTATCGGATTTTCGGTTAATTACCGTTGTCAACAAAAATCCAGGCAGAAAAAAGAACGTACTGTTTCATCATGTACTTTGGGTTAAAGATTCATGTTAAAATTAAAATCTCATTCGAAAGAAATCTTTAAAAAAACTTTATCCGTACCAACGATTGATCTAACCTTTCCTGAACGTTGTTCAACGGTTCAAAATCAGGAATGAATGGTTTGAATTCCACTCCACGATTAAAAATAATACGTATTTTCGAAAGCGAAGGTACTCCGGTGCCCTACTTATGCTAAAAACTAGAACATGGAAACAACCAGATTGCGCGCACTAATTGTAGACGACGAAGAATACGCAAGAAAAAATCTCATGATGATGATCGACGATTTCTGCCCGGAAATCGAAGTAATCGGTGAAGCCTCAGGAAAAGAACAGGCAAAAGCATTGATCGCGGCCGCCAAACCCGATGTTGTCTTTTTGGATATCAGAATGCCCAGCGGAGCCGAAGGTTTTGAATTACTCGAAGAAGTTGAAGAAAAAAACTTTTTGGTTGTTTTCGTTACCGCTTTCAAAGATTACGCCATTCGTGCATTCAACGCCAGCGCAGTTTATTACCTGTTGAAACCAATCGATATTGACGATTTGCGCACTGCCGCCGAAAAACTGGTGGAAGCGAAAAACATCTTCGGACAGGATCCTGAAAATTATACCACGTATTTCAGAAGTTTACGCAATCTGTCGGACCAGTTGTTACGCAACAAACCGAACAGCCGTATTGCGATCAGTCACACCAAAGGACTCAAAATAGTAGAAGACAATACCATTACGCATTTGGAAGCGAGCGGAAACTGTACCACGATTTACTTCGAAGACGGTACTCGCTACCTCGATACACGAACGCTCAAGATTTACGAAAACATTCTTGACCCGGCAAAGTTCTTCCGTGTTCACAAATCGCACATCATTAACCTGAACCGATTGGTGGAATACCTGAACGAAGACGGTCATTTTGCGGTGTTGAAAGGCGGATTACGCATTCCTGTAGCACGAAACCGTGTCACCGATTTTGTGAAAATGCTCAAAGAAGGATGAGAATAGTATTCCTGTTTTTCTTCCTGTGTATTGCCAACTCTGCTCTTTTCGGGCAGAGTTACTCGTTTATTTCCTACTCCACTTCCGACGGTTTACCCCAGTCGCAGGTGCAGTGCATCGAACAAGACAACAATGGTTATTTGTGGGTCGGTACGCTGGGTGGACTCACCAAATTCAACGGAAAGAAATTCATCAACTATTCCATCAATGACGGACTTTTAAACAACCGCATTACCACGCTTTCCTTCATCAACGGAAAAATCTGGGTGGGCCACGAAGGCGGCGTCAGCACACTTACCAACGGGAAAGCCCGCAATTGGGTATTCAAAGGATTCGACCGAAAAAGCAACGTAACTGATATCGTCAGTTTCAACGGCCTTACGGTGATTGTGACCAATTACGGCGGACTTTATTCCATCGATAAAAAAGGAAAACTCACCAGTAGCCGTTACGTTCCCGAAGAGATCATTCAATTCAACGACTTACTGGTGGTTGACAAACGATTGCTGATTGCCACTGCATCGGGCGTTTTTGAAACAACTGATTTGAAATCTTTCCGTAAGATTTCTCTTTTTGGAAGTCGAAATATTTCAGGCTTTGCTAGCAAAACAAACGGCGAATTGTGGGTGACCAGTTTCGATAACGGACTCTTCAAAACCACCACATCCTTGCAGAAAAAAGATTCGGTCCCGCTACTGACAACCGAATTTGACATCAAAAAATGCCTGGTCGACAAACAACAGCAATTGTGGCTCAATTCACGTTCAGGCATCATCCGCATCGATAAAAACGGAAATCAATTACTGATCAACGACCTCAACGGACTTCCGGTAGCATCGGCACGCTGTATTTTTGAAGACAGAGACGGAACCATTTGGTGCGGAACCGACGGAAAAGGTTTGCTCCGCTTTACAGGCGAACGTTTCCTACATTACCGCGAATCAAATGGCTACCCGAGCGAATTGTTCCTTTCTGCAGCCAAGCGAAACGACGGTGTGTATTTCTATGGAAGTTACGACCGCGGGTTATTCATGCGCAAGGGCAATGGCCCGATGGTAGCTGTTGGCGTGCCGGGAACCAATATCTGGAGCATCAAAGCTGCTTTCGACGGAACAATCTGGTGCGGAACCGATATTGGTCTTTCGGCTTACCGGCCTTCCGGAAAGATCGAAAACTTTGTGTTGGGCAAAGAAGGCGACCGCGTGTTGGTGGTTGAACGGATTAACCGCAACAAGTTTTACGTTGGCGGCGCGTACGGGATCGGAATCATTGAAAACGGCGTATTTCGTCAGTTGGAACTCAGCGACGATTTTGAAAACGAAATCGGCACTGTGAGGGCTTTTGCCAACTACAAAGGCTCCATTCTCTGTGCCGGCGACAAAGGCGTATTCAACATTACCAACAACAAAGCCGTTCCTTTCGGTAATTTCAAAGACGGTATTATTTCCATGACCGTCGATAATTCCAATCACTTATGGATCGGTACCGAAACCGGGCTTTACCTCTTGCGCGACAACAAATTTGTGCAGCATCCGCTGGCGAAAGATCCGGCGTCGAACACGGTCAACTTTTTGGAAATCATTGGCGACAACATGTTTATTGGCACCAACAACGGTTTGTTTTCCATGAACACACTCCGCCTTTCGGTTGACCAGCATTACGGACTCAACAGCGGATTGATCAACCTGGAATCCAACATCAATTCCTCTTTTTACGACGGACGATACCTCTGGTTCGGAACCGCAGAAGGCTTGATTCAATTTGATCCGACGATCGGTAACACCACCGAAGGCAAATTGCCACCGGTTCTCAACATCGCCTCTATTTTATTGAATTACAATAGTTTCGACTATTCCGACTACGCCATTAAAATGGGTGAAAACGGCTTTCCGGAAGGCTTGCGATTGCCTTACAGCATGAACAATCTTACTTTTGAGCTCGACGGTATTTTATTGTCGAATCCCGAAGGTTTGCGTTACCAGTTCTGGCTCGAAGGTTACGACGAAACGTGGTCGAAACCTGTAGGAAATGCTACCGTTACGCTTTCCAACTTGCCTGATGGCGATTTGGTATTGCACATGCGCGCCATTGACGAATTCGGGATGGTTTCCAATGAGATTCAGCTTCCGGTGCAGATAACACCTCCTTACTGGCGCACCTGGTGGTTTTACAGCATCATGATCCTGATCGTTATTTTGGGAATCCGGGCATTTTTCAGATCACGCATCAAGCAGGAACGCGAGCGCAATTACAAGAAAAACCTCGAATACAAGACGCGTTTGCTGGCTTTGGAGCAACAATCGTTGAACGCCAGTATGAACCGCCATTTCATTTTCAATTCCCTCAATTCGATCCAGTATTTCATCAATACGCAGGATAAAATTTCGGCCAACAGGTATTTGACCAATTTTGCCAAGCTCATTCGGAAAAATCTGGACAGCGCCGCCGAAGCGGAAAATATGGTGACGTTGCAGCAGGAAATCGAACGCCTGGAACTGTACCTTTCACTGGAAGCCATGCGCTTCAAAGACCGGTTTACGTATCGCATCAACGACAACGGAATCGATACGGAATCGATCATTGTACCGGGAATGCTGCTTCAACCCTTTGTGGAAAACAGTATTATTCACGGTATTCTGCCCAATGAAACGGTAAAAGGACACATCGAAGTGACCATTCAATTGTTGAAAAATCATTTGGAAATCACCCTTGACGACAACGGTATCGGGATTGATTACAGTTTACAACGAAAGAAAACGATGATGGGCGATCACAAGTCGCAGGGAATGGAGATTACATCGAAGCGAATAGACATTATACGCGAGTTGTCGAAAAAAGATTTTGAGCTCGAAGGGCCGTTCCAACTGACAAATCCCGACCATTCAATCAAGGGAACACGCGTTTTACTAAAAATTCCGGTAGAAAATTTGGATGAATAAGATTTATTTACATATATTTGTTAGAATAAAAGAATTAGAGTCGTGAAACTAATAGGAACTATAGCATTTTTGGTACTGATTTCAGTAGGATGTCAAAAAGAAGATATCCGTCCTAATCATGCTTGCCCTTCAGCTAACGAATTGAGATCTACAGGTGATCCTGTTATCGAAGACGCTGTTACTGAAACTGACGAAACAACAGGAAATGGTATTACCGATCCTAACGATGCAAACCGTACGGTTCGTACTCCAAAACCAAGACCGAATTAGAATTTTTCAAACATATTTTGAAACCTCGAGCAATGTTCGAGGTTTTTTTATGCCTTGATGTTCCAGCATTAATTATTTACAGTCCCGTAGGGACGTAATATTGTAGCTGGATAAGAACAAGTTTTTCCACGCCGTAGGTGTGGGACATATAACAGAAAATGTCACACTCCTACGGGGTGAATGTTGAGTGAGTGTCTGCGTTGTTACCATATTACGTCCCTACGGGACGATGATTGTACAATTGATGACCTATCCAGATCATTTCGCCTTTATAGCAAGCGATCCCTCAATACTCCATACACCTCAATCAACTGCCCCGTTTTTACTAAACATCCTGCGTATCTTCGGTAGACAAACCCAAGCCGTCATCGTCTGCCTTAGACGGATGACAACTACAATACTTAATACCGGTAATCATGAAGGTAAAAGATAGTCTACACGAATTAATTCAGTCGCTTTCCAAATCCGAAAAACGCTATTACAAGCTCTACGCCTCCCGCCATGTATCAACCGAAGATTCTACCATGCTAGCGTTGTTTGATTACATTGCCAAGCAACCGCATTATGACGAAGCAGCCTTGTTTCATGATTTCAAAGGAAAAGCCCTTTTGAATCAGTTTTCAACGATCAAGAAACGTTTGTATGATCAGATTTTACTTTCCCTGCATGCGTTTCACGCTAACAATTCTGTCGAGAATCAACTCAATCGCATGTTGCACCAGGCAACGTTGCTTTACGAAAAATCGCTCTACGATCAGTGTGAACGTCAATTGAGAAGTGCCGAAAAATTAGCATTGAAGCACGATTTATCCCTGCCCCTGATCGCCATCAACAAATTGAAAAACAGGATCGTTGAAACCCGTGGCTATCAATTGGAACCAAACTGCCTTGAATCACTTAAATTATCTACCGATACAGCGCTTTCACGCGAACGGCTGCTGGTTGATCTTTGGTACGTGAAAAGCAATCTTTTCCGCTTATTGCAGCGATCCGGCGCGGCGCAAACCGAAACCGATCACCAAACAATCGAACAATTGCTGGCACAATTGCCCAGTGCAGAATTTATCCGGGGATTTGCCTCCGTGGAGTCAACCTATTTGTACAATCATATTTTCGCGGCGTACCATTTCGCCAAAAACGAATGGTCGCAAAGTTTGGCCTATACCGAATTGGTGATCAATCACCTGACAAAGAATACTGCTTTTCTCAACCAGCATCCCAACATGTTGATTTCTGCATTGACCAACGCCTGTTATCTGGCCGAACAATCCGGGCAATACAACAACAGCCATGCCTACCTCAAACAGTTAAAAGAGCTTGCTGAGCAACAAACCCCCGATGCAACCGAAGATTTACTTATCAAGCTATTTTCAAGCCGGTACAGTATCGAATTGAACCTGCTTACCATGAGCGGACAGTTTCAGGAAGCACAGCAACTGAGCAAAGAAGTATTGGCAGGTATTGACCGATTTCAGGAAAAAATTACCGCTCAGCGAAAAGTATTCCTGCTGCAGCAATTGGCTGTTACGGCTTTTGGATGCGGGAATTATCACGGCGCTTTGCAACATATCAATACGATTCTAAACGACAATAAGTCAGACGACCAAGAACCACTCACGGCCTCTGCTCACTTATTGAATGTGGTGGTGCATTGCGAGCTAAACAACCATGATCATTTGCCTTATGCCGTAAAGCAAGCTAAACAAACACTAAGGGCCACGGGAAGATACGGTGCAGCAGAACAATTACTGCTTCAGGGATTTCTGAAAGTGCCAAAAATGCACGCATTGGACATCCCCGAATTGTTCAGCGAATTGGTAAAACAACTCACCGACATTCAGCCACCAAATCAATTGCAATCCACGTATAATTTTGATTTTATCACCTGGCTGGAAGCAAAAATACTGCAACAGCCGTTTGCCAAAAAACTGAATGATAAGTACCGGTTTATGACGTCTTCATAGAAGGTGGATCTTCTTCCCTCCTTGAGGAGGGATCGAGGGAGGTGACAGATATTAGAAGTAAAAAAGGTTGAAAACAGTGAGTTTGGAGGGTCCTCCCCCCTTAATCCCCCTCCAAAGGGGGAAACGGCTTCACAACCTAAATCAAAACTTTTCCTAACCGAAATGATTCCAGCCTTGTGCTTTCAGCGGAACCAGCGAATCATTACTATCTACAAGGAAAACTCCCTGGTCGGCATCGGTCATGTAACCGATGATGGTCATGTGCGGATTTCCTTTGATTTTGTCAAAATCTTCCTGACGAACGGTAAACAGCAGCTCGTAATCTTCGCCACCATTGAGCACGCAAGTTACAGGATCGAGGTTAAAATCGATAGCAGAAACAGACGTTGTGCTGTCGATGGGTAATTTGGCATTGTATACCATCGCGCCCACATTGCTTCCTTTACAGAGATGCATTACTTCCGAAGCCAGGCCGTCGGAAACATCGATCATTGAGGTTGGAACCACATCAAGGTCGGCTAAAAATCCGATCACATCTTTGCGGGCTTCGGGTTTTAATTGTCGCTCAATCACGTAATCAAATCCTTCCAGATCGGGTTGAATAGCAGGATTGGTCTTGTACACTTCTTTTTCGCGTTCGAGTACTTGCAAGCCCATGTAGGCAGCTCCCAAATCGCCGGTTACGACCAACAAATCATTGGGTTTTGCTCCGGTACGATACACCACTTTATCTTTGGCAACCACGCCAATTGCCGTCACTGAAATAATCAATCCGGAAAACGAAGAAGTAGTATCGCCACCAATCAAATCGACGTTATAAAACTCACAAGCCATGCGGATTCCTTCGTACAATTCCTCCAATGCTTCCAATGGAAAACGATTCGAAACAGCCAGTGAAACCGTAATTTGCTCAGGCTTGCCGTTCATGGCAACGATATCCGACAAATTCACCGCAACGGACTTGTATCCCAGGTGTTTGAACGGCATGTACATCAGGTTGAAATGAACACCTTCGACCAACATATCCGTCGAAATCAGGGTGTATTCGTTCTCGTTTCGTTCCAATACCGCGGCATCGTCGCCAACGCCGTATACCGTACTTGATACTTTCGAATCAAATCCTTTTGTTAAACGATCAATTAATCCGAATTCACCTAAATCACCTAATTCCGTACGCCGATCTTCACTCATGTTGTTGTTTTCTTTGGGGCAAAGATAGGGAATTTCCGCCCCTATGAGTACAGAGGTTTAGGAAGCATAGGATTAAGAACAGACTTTTAAAAGAGCCTATGACTAACTCAGCCTGCCATTTTTCAAAAAACCAGATGAAACCTTTTCTATTCTGTATATCTCTTCCATAAGAGGTAGAAGACTTATTTCTTGACCTAACGAGATTAAAGAATTTTGATTGATTACAAACGCCTTGAACAAATGAGTTATCGAATCTATTTGACTTATATCCTGAAATACTGCCATTGGAAAAATATTCCCAGCAACTGGTTTGTTTAGAAAATGGTCAAGGTTTTCGTCGAAATGTTCCAAGTGATTCCGAAAGCTACGGTTCTTAAGAATGTTGTCATCAGTAACGTCGTAACTCAATTTTAAACCATTTCCTCTCGATTGATAAAGCTTATTCTTTTTCTTATCTCTATTATTTGGAGGGTAAAAATACCTTGATATAATCCCAGCTTGATTTATTATATTGTCTCCGTAACTGATGATTCTGAAGTTTGACATTTGAATCGTTCTAAAATCTGGAGTATGTAAAATGACATCCTGTAGATTACCCCAGCTCAGAATTGCCGATTGAGCAGCTGAAAATATGCGTTCTATGTAAAACACTTCATACGGTGGGTGTATCGTCCAGATTTCTTTATGTTCCTTTGAATCCATATATTAATTGTGAATAGTTATTCGAAAATAGTTAAAC
Organism: Bacteroidota bacterium; assembly: GCA_040387295.1. GTDB lineage: Bacteria > Bacteroidota > Bacteroidia > Flavobacteriales_D > Crocinitomicaceae > Fluviicola. The sequence continues at coordinate 61,966 of JAZKEB010000002.1, forward strand.
CATTTTTCCTCTAAGTATTCTACGGACAAAATAATGAACTGCCATAGGCTTAGTGACCTATCTGAAATAAATATACAATGAGATTGAAATACTAAAAAGAGTGTATGAAACTAAAACCCAACCCAAAGGCTTTTTTCTACTACGATAAGTAGGATCTTTTAGTTTTTTCATTACTTCCTCATCCTCCACATTAGTCCAAATTCTCATACTACCAATAAAACCTATGGCTATTAGTCCAAAAGCGTACATTATCGAGTAGCCCATTTCACTACTAGAAACGAGAAATAGGACAATTGCCATAACAAACGTCAACCAGAAAATGCCTTTGAGTAGTGCTTTCATATTCTTAAAGTTACACATCGAAATTACGAGTTCTCTACCAACTAGCTGACCTACTCCAAAATTTCAACCTCCTCTTATTTCAACACAAAACCAATGAGCAGAAAAAGGAGATTCTGAAAATAGAAATAATATTCCCACCCTCTCATTCTCAATTCTCGTTCTGCAAAAAGAAAAGCAATTACAAAAAAGTATGAGTGTGAGAGCGAGTCTTGAGGGAAAAAGAAAAGCGCGATCATGTACATGATCGCGCTTTTCTTTCTGTTGGCCCACTAGGGCTCGAACCTAGACTCTTCGGTACCAAAAACCGACGTGTTGCCAGTTACACCATGGGCCAATTTAAACTGTCTACCCACCTGATAGACGGGTGCAAATATAGTACTTTCATTATAATGTCACAAACTGAGCCGCATTTTTTTGAAAAAAAATCCTAACCGGCTAATTTTCAAAATCAAGCAATCAATCATTGGTTTTACCTCACTACTTTCAGGTGACTTCTTTTCTTCCTGATCCGGTAATAATGACTGCTGACCAACCAATTCGGCAGCAACTGCGCTAAAAAATGATCGATTCTGGAAAACCGGCGAAGCGGAAGTTTTGGAAAGAACTTCGCAATCAATGGCGAAAAAACGTACACTTTTTTGACTTCAAAAACCTCCAATCCGTAATCCAACACTTCTTTTTTGAGGCGGTTTACTGAGAAATGCGTCCGTGAACGATTCGTCAATCGTGCACCCGTATTCGTGATTGTCAGTTGAATTTCAACCAGCGGATTAGCGTGCTGAGCAATGTAATGCAAGACTTCTTTATACGAACCTGCATCTTCCATCACCTGCGTCAATACAATGAAATCGTAACCGGAAATCGGGCAATCAAGCAATTTTTCATAGGAGATTGTCACGTTTCGCAGTGAATTTCGCTCATTGCCGATCCGCACCTGTTCTTCCTGAACATCAATTCCTTTTACTTCCGAGAAATTAATCAATCCCAACGGAATAGCGACATTCCCTTTACCACAACCCACTTCCAAAATACGAACGACCTTCCCTTTTTTGCGTTGTTTGCTGATGGTGGAATACAACCATTGCAACCGCTCGTATTCACACGGCCAGTTCACGTACTCGGTATACCGGTCTATTTGGTTCATGGGTTCTTTTGATGTACAGTAGAATTACTCACAACAATGGAAATAGTTGCCTGACAGGAGCTGAGTAAAATACAGATTTCTGTGACTACTGTTTTTTGAATTCGTTCCGAGGTCACAACACGTTTTTCATGTTAAGCAAACAACTATTCCCGATTAAAAAGCGTATTAAATGATGAAATGAGGCAGATTCGATAAAACGAAGCTATCATTTCAAGCAATATATTTTTAATTTCGCAGAGAAACATTAGACAAAAACATGAATTACAACAAACTCAACAATCTTGTTGGCTGGTTCGTATTCCTTATCGCTGCCACCGTATACTTAATTACTTTGGAAGACACCGTGAGTCTTTGGGACTGCGGGGAATACATTACAGCAGCCTATAAATTGGAAGTAGGTCACCCTCCGGGAGCACCGTTATTTATGATCTTGGGAAGAATCTTCTCGTTCTTCGCTGAACCTGAAATGGTAGCAGTATGGATCAACCGTGTATCGGCCCTCAGTAGTGCATTCACGATTTTGTTCATGTATTGGTCCATTACCATGCTGGCCAAAAAGATCATTCAACGCAATGGCCGCGAGTTTACAAAAGCAGATCAAATTGCTGTACTCGCCAGTGGAATCGTTGGTGGATTGGCTTATACATTCAGTGATTCATTCTGGTTTTCAGCCGTTGAGGGTGAGGTTTACGCCATGTCATCCTTGTTTACCGCCGTTATTTTCTGGGCTATCCTGAAATGGGATGCCGAAATGCTGGCGATCAAACACGCTGAAATTAATCCTGACAGAAGCCCGATGCGCTGGATGATCATCATCATGTTCCTCTTCGGATTGGCGATCGGGGTCCATTTACTTGGACTACTTGCCGTACCTGCCATTGCTTACATCATTTACTTTAATATCTGGGACAATAAAGTCGATTTCAAAGGAATCTTCCTTACCGGAATTCTGGCGCTCGTAGTGCTTGTATTCATTCAGGAAGGTGTCATTCCGGGAACTATCGCATTGGCTTCCAGCTTTGAAGTTGCTTTCGTTAATTCATTCGGATTGCCGTTCTTCTCCGGAACCATTTTCTTCTTCGCCCTTGTAATCGCCCTTGTAATTTGGGGATTGCGTTATGCTAACAGAAAAGGGAAACCTATTGTTAGCACGATTGTCTGGAGCTTTGTGATGTTGATCATTGGTTACGGATCATTTGCAACCATCGTGATCCGTTCAAACGCCAATACACCATTGGATGAAAATGACCCTGAAAACCTTGTAACACTTCACGCTTACCTGAAACGTGAGCAATACGGTAGCTGGCCTATTTTGTATGGTCCATACTGGAACTCAAATGCTGCTCCTCAAGAAACCTACGACGATCAGGCACCATTCTATTTACGTCGATTTGTTGTAGAAAAAGGCGGTAACGATTTCAAAGCGTTTAAAGACGAAAAAGCAGCCCGCAAATTTGCAGCTGAAATGGGTGGCGGAACTGAAGTTGTGGAAAAATACTTCTCTTCGAACGAAAACATTCGTAAAAACAGTAGCGCCAACGCCAAGTATGAAGAAAACACCATTTTCCCAAGGATGTTCTCCAGTACTGAACCAGGAAAAATTCAAGGCTATAAAAAATGGTCTGGTTACAAAGATGAGCCAGGCGACGGAGCCGACGGATTGCGTTTGCCGACTATGAAAGAAAACCTGACGTATTTCTTCAGCTACCAGGTAAACTGGATGTACTGGCGTTATTTCATGTGGAACTTCTCGGGCCGTCAAAACGACATTCAGGGTCACGGTGACGATATGCGTGGAAACTGGATTTCCGGCTTCTCTGCCATCGATAATCCACGTCTTGGAAACCAGGAAATGGCTCCGACCTATACAACTGAAAATGAAGGACACAACCGTTTCTTCCTCCTGCCTTTGGTATTGGGCCTAATCGGTATGATCTTCCACTTCTACCGTGCTCCGAAAGATGCCTTTGTGGTATTATTGACCTTCCTCTTCACCGGTTTGATGATTGTCATCTACCTGAATCAAAAACCGCAGGAACCACGCGAACGTGATTATGCTTACGCAGCCTCGTTCTACGCCTTTGCCATGTGGATAGGAATCAGTGTGCTGGCCTTATACGATGTCTATAAAAACTTCGCGAAGAAAGACTGGCGTGTGATGGGCTTTGTAGCCATGTCGGGCACATTGTTGTTTGCATTCCTGGCTGTATTCGGTGGAATTTCAACCTTCGTTACATGGATCATGGTATTGGCCATGGCCGCAGTACTGATGGGGCTGTTCTTCATGCTTCGAAAAGCTGTTCCGAATCAAAGTGTCGGCGCCGGACTCATTGGTGTGGTCACATTGCTCATTCCGATCTTAATGGGTCAACAGGGATGGGATGATCACGACAGAAGTAACAAATCTTCTGCGCATGACCTGGCTTACAACTACCTGATGTCTTGTGCTACGAATAGTATCATCTTCACCGCCGGTGACAACGATACATTCCCGCTTTGGTACCTGCAGGAAGTGGAAGGAAAACGCACCGATGTGCGTGTGTGTAACCTAAGTTTGATGCAAACTGACTGGTACACCGAACAAATGATGATGAAAGCTTACGATTCGGATCCACTTCCGATCGATTTCCGCGAAGATCAGATTTTGATGTACGCAGGAAGTACAGATCAGGTCTTGTTCCTGCCTTCGTATGAACTGGCAAGAAACGGAATCAAACAGGAAAAACTGAAAGCCTTATTTGAAACCAAGTTGAAAAACAACAAGGTTGAATTCGGCAAGGCTTATGAAATGTACAAGCAAATTGCCACAAGCGTTCTTGGAACATTGAAAGCAAAAGATCCGGCTTCGGATGTACGTTTACAGGAAATCAAACAACGTTTCACCGTTTCGGCAGATTCTGCCAACTTTGAAATTGTTGACGGTATGACCAACGGAATCCTGGAAGTATTCTCAGGCTACAGCGGTGGAATGATCGAAGGTGATCAGCAAGCGTTACAACAATTGCAGGAAGTGATCCAGACATGGGAAACCAACTGGGATTTCTTGCCGTTGAAAGACGCACTTGATTTTGTTCGTGACGATAACAACATGATCGAAAACGGTAAAATGATGTTGCGAGTGTTCCCTTCAAGAGGATTCATTCTTCCGATTAATGCGTCGAATGCCGTAAGCTCAGAAATCATTACTGCTAAGCAAAAAGGCGAATGTGCAAAAGACATGCGCTTCTCCATCGATGCACAGTACCTTTCGAAAGAGCAGGTGATGATTTTGGATGTATTGGCCAATAACGATTGGAAACGCGCGGTTTATTTCTCGAGTCCTGCCGGATCGGAAGTTGCTATGTCGTTGTTACAAACAGGACACTTGCAGCAAAACGGTATGGCATGGGAGGTTTCTCCGATTCAGTCACGTGACGGAATCAACGGAGATCGCATGTACAAACACCTGATGGAAACGTATTCATACGGTAAAATGTCAGATCCGGATGTATTGACGGATTACTATGCTCGTCGTCAGACAAGCCAGTTCCGTTCGCAGTTTGCCCAATTGGCCGATTATTACCTGAACAAAGCAATGCAGGAAGAGCAAAACAAAGTTCAGTACACGATGATCGCCAAAAACATGCGTGCGGGTGGTGAATCACAACGTGCCGATTCATTGCTCAATACACTGAAAGGTGCTGACGAACGCATTCGCGATTACAAAAAACGCGCTATCAAACTTGTCAACCGTTCACTTGCAGTGATGCCTTTAGACAATGTGATCGATTACGGCGAGCCGCAAGGTTCCAAACGAAAAATCAAAGGACCAGACGGAACCGAATATGTTGCTTACCAGGATGGAACAGTACACGATTATGTAACCATGCTTTACAGAGCCGGTGACAAAAAAGGTGCTGAAAAATTAGGAATGGAAGTAGCAGACGACCTTGAAAGCATCATTAATTTCTTCCTGAACAGCGATCCTGATCGTGCCGGAAGAAACATTGAAGACCTATCGAGCGCCGTTTCCAACTACATGAGCCTTTACACGATTGTGAATGACCCTGAGTTAGGTTCGCCAAACAGCAGCTTCACCTCGCGTGTAAACAAAATGGTTGACAAGCTTTACGGATCGGAACTTCCGAAATTGTACAAAGCATTGCAGGATGCCGCAACTGAAAACGGTGAATCGGTAAGAAGAGGAACAGATGGTTATTACACCAACTATTACTTCACGGTTCAGGGTACGATGGATGGAATCGGTATAGAACGTGGTGTCATTGAGGCTCCAATGCCGTCTGTACCACAAGCGCCACAACCGGGTGCTCCAATGCCAAATCAGGAAATGGTTCTTCCGGAGGACAGTCAACCGGGACCATCAGATTCGGTTAACCCGTAGATATTAATGCTTCGGCTTTTCAGACCTCCACGTTGGATTGATTGGGTTTACCCGTCATGCACGTGGAGGTTTGTTGTTTCTGATCGTACCGTTTTCCTGACGTTTGACGACGGACCTCATCCTGACATTACTCCTTTTGTACTGGAACAACTGGCCACATTCAACATGAAAGCCACCTTCTTCTGTGTGGGTGAAAACATGGTGCGCTATCCTGAGTTGGTAAATGCAATCCGGGAACAAGGTCATCACATCGGAAACCATACCATGCGTCACACAAAAGGCACCTCGGTAACCAATGAAGAATATCTCAAATCAGTTCAGGATTTTGACCTGCACTTTCACACCGAATTGTTTCGTCCGCCCTACGGTAAAATGCGCTGGTCGCAACGTCAACAACTGAAGCAACAATTCCGGATTATCATGTGGTCGTGGCTATCGTATGACTACGACAGTACAGTTTCTGTTGAAACGATCTTAAAACGCGCTCAAAAGATCAAAAAAGGGGATATTATCGTCCTGCACGACAATCCGAAGATTACCGAACGTCAACAAGAACTCTTGCCGCAATTTCTACAGCTTCTTCAACAGAAAAATTTCCGGTCAGTTGTTATACCGCCTTTGGTTTCGGACGTTTGAAAATGGGAACGGTTGAACAAGGTTCACCATACATGATGGAAGAACAGACAGGTTGAACGCGCTGCAGGAACAACGACATCACCGCTTCCGGATTCGGAATATCGGAACAACCTTTGATGATCAGCTTTCCGTCTTTGAAATCTTCCTGATTCAGCTCCTGAATAGCATATGTCATCGCCATTTGTTTCGCATCCTGAAGCGTTCCAATGGTAATGGTTTTGGCAATACCGATCAATTTTGAAGAAACGATCATAAAGGCCCACGAAGGTAAAATGGCATCTACGGTACAATGCAGGTACACATGCTTTTCAGCGTAAATACTCCAATCGTGCTCCGATAAAAAATCCCTGAACTCTTTTTCTTTCAGGATCAAACCGTTCCACAGTCGCGGAGCAAAATCAAATTCGCTCATCTCAGATGCTGTCGGCAAATAATCGGCCAAATCAACAGCCAGTAAACCACTATTCTGAACCCTGTTTACAATTTCTTCCATTCTACAAAAATAGCAGGTAATCGAAAAACAATCTGCTATCGATACCACAATAGTTGCTAAAACGATTTAAACAGCTCTTTTTCAAACCTAAATGTTTATAAAACATAAATAATGTTAAGTATTAAACGTGTTATTCCTAAAATAATGTTCAAAGGTTTGTGAAACAAGTTAATATGGTGTTAAATTTGTGTCACTGCTAAACTAAACAACATGAAAAAACACTCTGTTGCGGCTCTTCTCGCAACACTACTACTAAGCGGGATTGGCTATTCCCAACAATCCATTCACTCAGGTGTCATTCACACCACAGCAAGCGGTGAAGACAACAATCTGATTAAAATTCATTGCGATGCATTAACCGACCAGACACTGGTAGATGTTATCAATACTGAGTTTGAAAAGTATCCAAAGGAAATAAAATCAGCTGATTTTGACCCTGTTAATCACAAGATTCTGGTAAAATACAATAACTTGATCGATGCCAATATGATCCTCGGGATTTTAGAACGTGTCTACATCAAGGCTTATTACTTCAATACAAACGGAGTAGAAGTGTATTATACCAAAGCAGGTAACGAAACTTTCAAACGCTAACAATCATGAAAAAAGCTCTACTCGTCTTGTTAGCAATTGCTGGCATCGGTTACTCCAACGCCCAAATTTCTTACAACTTCACAGCAACCGGGGGCACCTATACTGCCAATACTACACCAACCAGTTTGCATGGAAGTAATGTGGATGATGTCATTTCGGCCTCTGCACCGATTGGATTTACGTTCTACTTTGGTTGTACAGGTTATACCAGTTTTGTCGCATCCTCCAACGGATGGATTGGTTTGGGAAGCGCCGCCTTTTATGGTGAAGCCTACAATGATCTGAACACAAGTTTCTATCGTCCGAAAATTGCTCCTTTGTGGGATGATTTGGCAACGGGAACAGCCGGAGATGTGAACTACAAACTCACCGGTTCGGCTCCTAATCGTGTCTTAACAGTAGAATGGAAAGAAATGAAGTGGTACTATTCAGGTGTTACAAACGCTATTTCATTCCAAGCCAAATTGTATGAAACATCCAACCGGATCGAATTCGTCTATACACAAGGTGGCGGCGCTCTTAGCAGTCCATCTGCGTCTATCGGTTTATCGGGTCCCACTTCAGGCCAGTTTTATTCCTTGAACGGAACGGGAGCCAGTCCAACTGCTTCTACGGTGACTGAAACAACCACATTGAGTACCAAGCCGGCAAACGGACAAATTTATCGTTGGGATAATACCTCTGTATTTTGCAGCGGAACACCAACCGGAGGAACAAGTTCGGCAAGCCCGACATCAACCTCTTGTGCCACATTGAATACTACTCTTACCGGAGCCGGAATGACTACAGGCTGCGGATTGGGTTATCAGTGGCAATCATCGCCAGACAACAGTACCTGGACAAATATCGCAGGTGCCAACAGCATTACCTATGTGGCAACCAACTCTGTGAATACGTATTACCGACTGGTGACAACCTGTTCCTCCAGCGGATTGAGTGCCAATGGTGCCAGTACACTCGTTTCATTCACAGGTACAGCTCCGGTAAATGATTTACCGTGTAATGCAACAGCACTGACAATCGGTGTCTCCGCATCCGGGACTAATGAATGTGCCGGATCGGCTTCCGAACCTGCTGTACCGGCTTGCTGGTTCAACGGTTCAGTCAATACGGTTTGGTACAGCATCGTTGCCCCTGCTTCAGGATCCATGAAAATCAAAACCACGATTTTATCCAGTGGTACAATCTTACAGAATACTCAAATCGCGGTTTACTCAGGAACCTGCGGAAGTTTAACGTATGTGAATTGTAACGATGATGCTCCTATCTGTGGCGGTTACACACCATTGAACTCAGAACTTTCCTTAACAGGTCTTACAGCCGGCGCAACTTATTATATTGTGGTTGACGGGTATAACACTCAGGTAGGACAATTCGAATTGCTCGTAATTGACGGTTCTTCGACCTTCCCGCTTGTACCTGGTCAGGACTGCGGTGTTTCTTTCCCTGTTTGTAACTCTACCATGACCATCGGTAACCCGGGTTATCAATCAATTGGCGGGCAATGCGACAATACTGGTGCTGCTGCTTCGGAATGTACAAGTGGTGAAGCCAATGCCGTTTGGTACAACATGAGCATCGGAAGTGCCGGAACATTGAATTTTGATATTATTCCAAATGACTACGGAAATCCGAACCCGATTACCGGTCAGGCGAATCCGCTTTACACCATTACAGGTGATGAAACCGATTATGACTGGGTATTGTGGAAATTAACCGGATCGGCTTCTACAACGTGCGCGTTGATTATGAGCAGTGGTGGTAACGCTTCTTCTGCCTGTAACTTTAACTATTTGGGTGTTACCGGTTGTAGTTCTAGCGGAAATGCTCCGGCAGCATATGGAACAGGTTTTGACGCTGCGTATGAAACAGGTCCGGCAGTTTCGGCGGGCGAAACCTACGTTTTGGCCATTCACAACTTCTCCAATTCAACTTCCGGATTTACGTTACAATTCCCTACTTCTGGTTCTCCGGTTGCATTTACGCCTACAACAACACTTTACTGGACAGGTGGCGCCAACACAACAACGGCTACTACATCCAGTAACTGGGGTGGTTGTGGTATTCCAACCTGTGGATTGAATGCTGTAGTAACTGCTGCATCTTCTTACCAGCCGGTATTGACTGCAGGTTCTTACAATGTCAACGACATTACCATCAACGCAGGTTCTACGCTAACTATTCAATCGGGTGCTACCCTGAACGTTTGCGGTAACTTTACCAATAATGGTAACCTGGTTTGTCAGGCAGGATCAACAGTTGTATTTGTTGGATCTGGCACACAAACCATTTCAGGATCATTGGTTGGTGTTGATGGATTTCACCACATGACGGTGAACAAAACCACCGGAACCGTTGTAGCAAACAACAACATCGACATCAAAGGAAACTTCCTTACCAACAACGGAACGAGTATTTTCAATTCCAATAGCCGATACATCAAAGTAGGTGGAAACTTTACCAACAACAACGGTAATACGACCTATACGAATACAACAGCCACAGGTACGTTGGAATTCTTCGGTTCTACGGCCCAAACCTATAATCAGGGAGCTTCTCAGTTAGATTTGAACTTCGTACGGATGAATCATACCGGACCGGGTGTAGACCTTGCTACCAACATGTTTATCAAAGCAACTACTGGTTCATTGACGCTAACTGCCGGAAAAATCAATACGGCCGCGTTCAGAGTTGATGTTGCCAACGGAACCCCTGCGTGTGTTACCGTAGGAAATACAACCAGTTATGTCAACGGAAACCTGTACCGTACATTGAGCGGTGCAGCAGGATCATATGATTTCCCGCTTGGAACTTCAGCCTTGTATGAGCGTGCCAACATCAATTTCACTACAGCGACTACAATTCCGCGTTTGCAAAGCCGCTTCGATAGCTGGGGAACACCGGCTAATCACACCAACGGTATGTCAGAATGTGCGACTACGTACAACATTCTGGATGAAAACATGGGCTTCTGGACTATCAATGCTTCGGCCAACCCGACAAGCGGAACGTACAATACCACTCTTTACTGCAACGGTGCTACCAATACGGCAGGTGTTGCAGCCTGGACGGTTGAGAAATCACAGAACAGCGGTTCTACTTGGATCTTAAACGGAACCTGTGACCCTACTTCTACTGCAGCGATTGTAAAACGCAACGGTATGAACGGTTTCAGTTTGTTTGCCGCTGCACAGGCTACCAATCCGCTTCCGGTGGAATTGTTAGGATTCTACGGTTATGAAGACGAACGGATCAATTACCTGAAATGGACTACTGCGTCAGAAATCAATTCTGATTTCTTTGATGTAGAACGTTCCAAAAACGGCATCGAATTCTATTCCATCGAACAGGTAGATGCCGCCGGAAACAGTAATCAGATCATCCATTACAATGCGACGGATGAGAACCCGTATTACCCGGTGACATATTACCGTGTGAAGCAGGTTGACATTGACGGTGAATCTTATTACACACCGATCATTGCGATTGAAAGTTCATCGGAAGAACCATTGACCGTTCATCAGGTATATCCGAATCCTACAAAAGAAAAATTATTTGTAGAATTCTCCTTGGAGAAATCGGAGCATGCTGTGATTGCAATCACCGATATTTCCGGAAAAGTGATTCACCAGGTAGATGTGGATTGTGCAACCAGCAATGTTGTTGAGTTCAACAGCAAACAGTGGCTGCCGGGCATGTATCTGATTCGTATTACAACCGATTCGGGCCTCACAACCATGAGTCGCGTTGAAAAACTGTAAACACTCAATTAATTGATTATAAAAAAAGAGCCCAGACGATAACTGTCTGGGCTCTTTTTTGCTTCATTCCGTTTCTGTTTCTTGCTCTAAAATCAGAATGAGAAACAGAAAGATGTTTCACAAATGGTGGAGTATCCATGGGTTATATACGGGATATCTATGGGATATATACGGGGCATCTACGGCGTTGATACGGTATTTTTCAGAATGAGAAACAGAATGAGAATGAGGTTTTAATCACCCTTTAACATTTTTTTGTTGTTTTCCGTACTTCCAGCGCGTACTTTTGAGAGTACCAAACCCAGTAGCATGAAAACAACATCTTACTTCCTAATCGCATTGCTCTTCGTTTCAAGTGCTTGCGGCGAATCGGGCAAAAAGAAAATCATCTCTGTTGAGAAGAAAGAAGTGCTCAAACAACCTGTTCAGGTAATGGCCAATCGCGAACTATCGATTGACGTAGAAGGTATGAGTTGTGAACATGCGTGTGGTGGTGCTATTCGAATGGCATTGAAAGAAACCGGAGCTGTGGATCGTTGTTCTTTCGACTTCAAAACAGATCGTGCAAAAAACACTGCTTTCATTACGTTCGATAAAGACAAAATTTCGGCTGACAAGATCATTTCGATTATTGAAAAAGTCAACAACAATCAGTTTACCACTTCAAAAGCCACTACAAAAACACTTGAAAAGGCTGAAGAAGAAACAACTACAACAACTTCTTCGAGTGAACCTGATTCAAAACCCGAACGTGTCTCCCCAAAAGAAGTAAGCGAGTATGTTCCGGAAGAAGATCACTCTTTTGAATTTCCGAACCTTCTTGAGTTGTTTTCGAACCTCGTTTCGCTTTAACGAACGGCATAAACTTCGTAGCTTTGCGACATGAAATTGTTTCATCGCATTCTTGGAGAAGGCCAACCTTTACTCATCCTTCACGGTTTATTCGGTCATTCCGATAATTGGCAAACACACGCCAAAAAACTATCGGAATACTACCAGGTTATTTTAATCGATCAGCGCAATCACGGGCATTCCGATTGGAGCGAAGAATTCTCGTATGACCTGCTGGCCGAAGATTTGCATGAACTCATTACCGATCTGGGACTTCAAAAGATCATTCTTTTGGGGCATTCCATGGGTGGAAAAACCGTAATGCGCTACGCACAATTACATCCTGAAGCGATCGAAAAACTGATTGTAGTAGACATGGGTGTGAAGGCATATCCGCCGCATCATACCGATATTTTGGAAGGTCTCAGCAAGGTCGATTTGTCGGTCATCAAAAGCCGCAGCGAGGTCGAAGCGATTTTGTTGCCTTTTGTTCCTGTTGACGGCACCCGCCAGTTTCTGATGAAAAACCTGTATTGGAAAGAAAAAACGCAGTTGGCCTGGCGCATGAACGTGATGGTATTGGAACGCGAAATGGAAGCCATTCTTGCCGCTGTTCCTTCGGATGAAGTGATGATCCAAACCTTGTTTATCCGCGGAGCGCTTTCCAACTACATCGTTGATGAAGACATTCCGGACCTCGAAGATCAATTCCCCGATTCGGATGTGATCACTGTACCCAACGCCGGACACTGGGTGCATGCCGAAGCACCGGAAGCTTTTGTTAACGCGGTGCTGGAGTTTTGTTTGCGGTAGTCTTTTTTTCACCAAAACGATAACCGAGGCTGACACCACATTCGTTGGCAATATATTTACTCAGCAATCCCAATGATTGAACCGCATAGAATGGTTCGTCCTTATAAAAAGGTTGACCATCGCTGGTACCGCTCAACATGGTGTTGGTAACGCGGGGTTGCTTATAGAAGCTAAGTCCAAACTGAATTTCAGCATAAAAATGCGGCAAAAAGAAAAACCGTGATTTAGCCAACAAATTCCAATAAACATATCGATCCATCGCAATCACAGCATCCCGCGGTCCTTGATTATTGGGAAAAGGATTATTTGTTGTCTCCGTATAATTCGATTCGGTTTTCGAGACCAGCCAATCTGTTTGAACCGATGCTCCTATTAATAAATTGATTCGCTCTCTATGATGAATCACATAATCCACTCCAACCCTGCAACCAACATAACTCAAAGCTACATCCGCCGAACGTTTTGTGGAGTATGATCCGTTTGAACTACCAAAAGAACCTTGCTTGACAGTAGTCCAACTCGAGTTGAGTGATTCTTCGAAAGTAGTTCCTGTAAGAGACGCTTGAACGTTGAACCATTTTGATTGCCAGGAACAGCCCACTCCCCAATTGGCATAAGTCGTAAACGGTTCGTCGGTGTGCGCGAAAAACCGATTCGAATTGCGCTGAACCATCATATTCACGCCAAATTGCGCAACTAAACTTATTGAAAGGGCCGAAAAGGCGATTAAGAGGAGGATAGATCTGATCATTTCAGGTTTATGATGTGTTTATCTGAAATAGTTGGAATGAAGACGCTATATTTCTGGATAGTTACTCCGGTAGCTTAAACGCAACCGGTAAATTAAATGTAGAACTCACTGGTTTTCCATTGTTTTTACCGGGACTCCAATCGGGCATTGACTCTGCCATACGAATTGCCTCCTTGTCACACTCCGGACAATCAGGAACACCTCTTTTAACCTGTACATTCCTGATTTTACCCAGCGTATCTACCACAAACTGCAGGTAACATTTTCCTTCTAATTGCATTGCAAGAGCTTCTTCCGGGTACTTCAGGCTGGTTTTTATAAACTCCCTCAATTTGGAAATTCCTCCCGGAAATTCGGCCGGTTCCTCTACATAGGTATAAACGTGTTTCTCGTCATCTACCGGAGCTTTAACCGGGGGTGGCATCGCCTCCGGGGGCCATCCGTCATTATAACCTGCCTGGATATTTACCGTCTCATTCTCAGCAAACTTTGGCGCGAATGCATCACGAAATACCTTTGCGTAATTCTCATTGAATCCTTTCGGACCTTTCAGGACATAATTACTTCTGGCCTGCTCTTTTTGTTCTTTAAACGACTTTATTTCTTTTTCGAATATTACTTCCATTGAATCCAGGTTTTCTGATATAACCGTCATTGCCTTGTATGACAAATCAAACGCTGTATTCACGAGACGCAATTGCTTGTTTAAAGCCTGTAATGATTGCTGTTTCTCTCTGACTTCAGTAATCATTTCGGTGAACCACAGATTTTGTTTTTTAACAGACCCTTTCCCGGGAAAAACCGCCAGAAAATCCTTTTTTTCATACAGAACATGCTCTTTTGAAACAATCGTTAACTTCTGTGCCACATCGGTTAACATGACATCTAAAGCTTTACATTCCTTTTCAAGATAGGTATTAGGTGAATGAGGTATCTCAAGTAAACTCAGGTCATACGATAACTGGGACCATACGCGCTGCATTCCTCCAACTTCCCTTAGCATCCCGCGGATCGGCTTTGCTGCAGTTTCAATTTCACGGTATTTTTTCTGTCCTGCCTCGAAAAGAACAGCATCTTCCCTGTGCAACGAATCATAAGTATTCAACTCAGAAGTGTACTCCAGCTTCAAGAGCTTATTCGTTTTCCGCGCGCTTTGGCTCAAGCCGATAAACGGAAGGACACACAGCAGTAGTAAGAGGATAGATTTTGGCATTTTGGTGAATTTTGATTCTGTATTATAAGGCTTATGGTGGGGTCGCGATTCATCGCGACCCCACCGCACAAATCTAGTTTTGATCCAATTTCTTTACCATCGTCAGGATAGTAGCAATTCCGACCAATGGCTGATCGGTATCGTCTAACATTTCCACCAACCATTTCACCACTCCGCGTTGGATCAATGTTTTCGGATCGGCCTCGTTTGGTGTAACGTCGGAACTTATTTTCTCTTTGCATGTGAAGCGAATATGGATCTTCGTCCCTGCATAGACAGGTTTGGTAAAGCGCAATTCATCGATACCGTAATTCAGCAATACCGGATTAATCACGTAACTATCCACAAACAAACCTGCTGAAATGCTCATGATAAAGTACCCGTGCGCTACCTGCTCATCAAACATGGTGCCCTCAAAATTCGTATCGCGTTTGTGCGCATAGAAATTGTCTCCACTCAACGCTGCAAAGGCATCTATATCTTCTGCCGTGATCAATCTACTTTCAGTAATCAACTGATCTCCCACATTCAATTCTTCAAAATGCTTCTTGAACGGATGAAGAGAATCAATCTTTCCAACTGCACCTTGCTGGTATTGCTGCGTAATTTCGGTAATCGTCGTCGGATGGCCCTGAATCGCCGTACGCTGCAGGTAATGCATCACACCACGTTTTCCGCCCATTTCTTCGCCACCTCCGGCTCTTCCCGGACCACCATGCGTCAGCAATGGCATCGGTGAACCGTGTCCCGTACTTTCTTTGGCGCAATCCTTATTCAACACCATGATCCGTCCGTTCATGCAAGCTGCTTCCACCACAAACTCACGGGCTTCCTTGTCATCGGCTGTTACAATTGAAGTTACCAGGGAACCTTTCCCCATCTTGGTCAATTCGATGGCATCGTCCAGTGTTTTATAAGGCATAATGGTTGAAACCGGCCCGAATGCTTCGATAGTATGCACATCCTGTTTATCGAACGGCTCATCGTTGCGGAATAAGATCGGTGAGAAAAATGCTCCTTTATCCTTATCGGCACCGATCACATCAAACGTATCGAGACTTCCGAAAACCATTTGCTGTGATTGCGACAATTGTTCTACTGACGCACGCACACGATCAACCTGCAGGCGCGATACCAGCGAGCCCATGCGTACACCTTCCACAGAAGGATCGCCAATCTTCGTGGAAGCCAAACGCGCTGCCACAGCTTGCTGCACTTCTTCGAGGTAATTCTCCGGCACCATGATCCGGCGAACGGCCGTACATTTTTGCCCGGCTTTTACCGTAATTTCTTTCGTTACTTCTTTTACAAACAAGTCAAACTCTTCGGTTCCCGGAGCGGCTTTCATTCCGAGTACCATAGCATTCAGGGAATCTGCCTCCAGGTTAAACGGCACCGATTCTTCAATCAGGCGTGGATGTGCTTTGAGTTTTCTTCCTGTGTGCGCACTTCCGGTAAAGGTGATCACGTCTTGCGAAGTCACGTGATCAATGATTCCACGGCCAAAACCGCTCACCAATTGCAGGGCGCCTTCCGGCAAAATCTTCGAATCGATGATGTCTTTCACCATGACTTCCGTCAAAAAGCTCGTAGCTTCAGAAGGTTTCACCACTGCCGGAACGCCCGCCATTAAGTTCACCGCAATTTTCTCCAGCATTCCCCAAATCGGGAAGTTGAAGGCATTGATATGAACCGCAACACCTTGCTTGGGCACCATGATGTGATGTCCGATAAACGAACCACCTTTTGACAAGGGAGCTGCCGTTCCGTCGACATAATAAGGTAAATCAGGAAACTGACGTCGGAGCGAAGCATTGGCAAACAAGTTCCCGATTCCGCCTTCGATATCGATCCATGAATCCACTTTGGTAGCACCTGTCCAGGCGCTTACTTCGTAATACTTGTTTTTTTGTTCCATCAGGAACATCGCCAGCGCTTTCAGCATGCGACCTCTTTCCTGGAAGGTCATTTTCCGCAATGTGGACCCGCCGATTTTACGTCCGTAATTCAGCACCGCTTCAAAATCGATTCCGGCACTTGAAACCGAACCGATCTGATCACCTGTAATGGCATTGTAAATTGTTGCTTCTGTTCCCTCGCCTGCGACCCATTGTCCACAGACATAATTTTTTACTTCTATCATCGTCTTATAAATAGTCTCGTTGTTCACGCTACCAAAGATAGTTTCAAAAGTCGATTTACAAACCACCGTCTGCGATCTATTTATCCGTGTCTTCGGATCACTATTGTGCGATTCACTAAAACTGCCGTTGATCATTTGTACATTCCGGCGCAACCATTTGAACGCAATACGGATAGAGCTGTACAGGGATTCAGATAGCAGGAGTTAACATTCCGGTAATATGGTGATAACGTAAACATAAAAACAGGGCAAAAAGCGGAGTGAAAAGCTGTTTCGCTCGGGATTTCGGATACTTAAATCCTATTTCGGCGTACTTGGCTAAAAAGGAACTACATTAAAAGAATCATTTTTTCAATAATTAAATCCTTTTTACTATGTTTGAGCTCTAAACATGTAAAGTTTCAATAAAGACTAAATTATGAGTAATAAAAAGACATCCGGAGGTTTTTCTTCATTAGTAGCCTCAATTTCGATTGCTATCTCTTTGGTAATTGGTATCCTGGTTTATTTGTACATTTTCGGTGATCCGGGGAACTTCGTGAACCGTGATAACACGTTGGAACCACTTGAAGGGAATTTCCTGGGAATTATCTACAAGGGTGGATTTATCGTACCGGTATTGGTTGCTATTAACTTAATTATCATCATTTTCACTGTTGAGCGTTTTGTAACACTTGCAAAAGGAAAAGGAAAAGGAAACATCAACAACTTTGTAGTAAAAATCAAAGGTTATTTGGAGGCTAAAGACACAAAGTCTGCTATCGCTGAGTGCGACAGACAACGTGGTTCATTGGCAAACGTTGTACGTGCAGGTTTGGAAAAATACGAGCACGTTCAAAACGACACTTCAATGGACAAAGAGCAAAAGCTGGAGTTGTTGAAAAAAGAATTGGAAGAAGCTACTGCATTGGAATTGCCAATGTTGTCTAAAAACTTAGTGGTTCTTTCTACGTGTGCATCTATCGCTACGTTGATCGGTTTGATCGGAACGGTAATGGGGATGATCAAATCATTTGCTGCGATGGCAGGTGGTACACCGGATACAGCTCAATTAGCAACTGGTATCTCTGAGGCCTTGATCAACACGGCTTTGGGTATTACAGGTTCTACAATTGCGATCATCATGTTCAACTTGTTCTCTACAAAAATTGACCAGATGACTTACAGCATGGACGAAGCGGCTTTCACGATCGTTCAGAATTTCTCTGCTACAGAGAAGTAATAGCGATTGCTTAACACGCAGTTTAGTATCAATATTTAACAAAGAATAGGATGCCTAAAATAAAAATGCCCAGAAGTGCTCCTTCCATCGACATGACGCCGATGGTGGACTTGGCTTTCTTGTTGGTAACATTCTTTATGCTTTCAGCTAACTTCCGTACTGATGAGCCCGTAACGGTGAGTACACCTTCGAGTATCAGTGATAAGGAAGTTCCTGTAAAACGGTTCATTCAGGTTACAGTAAGTCGAGACGGGTTTGTGTATTTCAATGCTTCAGGTGAGTCTACAAGACAACAAACACTTGAAGAAATGTTGAAGAAATACAACATGAACCTCACTGCTGAACAAAAGAAAACATTCCTCAAAATTGGAAGTTTCGGTTGTGCTATGTCTCAGCTACCGCAATATTTGGACATGACACCTGAACAGCGTAAGGAAATAAAAGGATGGGAAGTTCCATGCGACACAACTCACAATGAGTTGAGAGACTGGATATTCTTCGCGAATAAAGCTTCATTGGCACAAGGCCAAATTGACTTTAAAGATGAAGCGTCCAAAACAACTGACAAGCTAGATGTGAACGAATACAAACCGAAGTTTATCCTGAAGGTAGACGGAAAAGCCAGCTATGCTTCTGCGAAGCGTGTGATTGAAACCTTCCGTGACCTGGATCGATTGAACCTCTATTTTGTGACTTCACTGGAAGAGAATCCATATAACCGAAATAAAAAAGAGTAATTATGGCTGAAATTGCAGAAGGCGGCGGTGGCGGTGGCCACCACAAAGGCGGGAAGAAGAGACCTAAAAAAGGCTCAACCCGCATTGACATGACCCCTATGGTGGATTTGGCATTCTTGTTGCTGACATTTTTCGTGTTAACATCTACGTTCAGTAAGCCAAAAATCATGAGTTTAGCCTATCCGGCGAAACCAAAGGATGTTTACGACGCTCCGGTAGTCTACAACGCCATTACCTTTCTTTTATCAGAGGATCGAATCTTCTATTACGAAGGCGCATTTAAACCAGGTGAGACTCAATTAACAGAGTCATCATTCGGTGCAGATGGTGTACGTAAGTTGTTGGCAGACAAAAACAAGTATGTACTTGAAACTAAGATCAAGCTAACAGATCGTTTGGCGCGCAAGGAAATCGTTGATTCCATTTATGAGAAAGAATTGATCAATGCTCAAAAGGATGATAAAGCCCTAAAGGTTTTGATCAAGACGGATTTGAAAGCGAGTTGCAAGAACTTTATAGACCTGATAGACGAATTACGTATCAATGACATCGGTGTGGTTGCACCGGTAGATATGATGAAGTCTGAGCAGGAATTGTTGGACCAAAAAATAGGAAACTAGTATGTGGATCATTTTAAGTGTAGTGGCACTTGTTGCAATCATCTCGTTGTACGATCATTTTTCGGCACGCAGATGGCAAGAAGTGACCTCTGATGAGCGAAACGAAGCCGTTTTCGCCCATCGTAACCGCGAGTACGGTGCGTACCAGATGCGGAAGAGTTACAACGTACAGTTGATGCTAATTGTTGGAGTCATGATTTTCACTATCGGCAGTGCCTATGGTGTTTATCTGATCGTGCGTGAAGCGGGGAAAGAACTTCCTCCACCACCACCAGACGTTTTAGCTCAATTGACCATGGATGCTCCTGAAATTGACGAACCATTGGATCCACCGGTAGAAGAAGAAATTCCGGCAGTTGAACAAACTGTCCAGTTCTTGCCACCGGTTGTGACAGATGATGCCAATGAGGATACAGAAGTTCCTGTCAATGACAATCAAGTAAACATGGGTGAACAAAACCAGGAAGGACAAGGTGAAGGACCAGGTGGAGATGCACCACCACCACCACCGCCACCACCGCCACCAAATGATGATGACAAGATTCACACATTTGTGGAGGAAAGTGCTGAGTTCCCTGGCGGGCAACCGGCATTGAAGAAATTCCTTGGAGATAATATTAAATACCCGCAAGCTGCAGTTGAATTGAACATTGAAGGTAAATGCTACCTGCAATTCGTTGTAAGTGCGCAGGGAAATATCTCTAACGTAAAAGTAATGAGAGGTGTTCCGGATTGTGACGAATGTGACAAGGAAGCGATACGTGTTGTGAAATCAATGCCTAAGTGGAAACCGGGGAAAAATGGAGGTAAGGCTGTAAACAGTACCTTTAACCTTCCAATTTCATTCAAGTTACAAGGCTAGAATCTTCGTACTGATAAAACCGAATCCCCGATGTCCGCTTCAACGGTTTCGGGGATTTTTTTAGACTAAGAGCCTGTTTAAATTTGTTCTGATTTCATTCTTATGAGCCATTTTGACTGCAATTTCGTTCGATTTACCTCAAACCAACGTTCTTTCCAGAACTGGTTTTCGTCTTCAAAAGCGATGCTTTCTCTTCACCAGAGTCGCCTGCTATGGCTCCAAAATCTGCCTCATTTCGCTCAAAATGGCTCGATAATTTATCTTATCAAACAATTTTAAACAGGCCCTAATATGCTCAACATCAATACCGTTTTCACCCTTTTTATCATCGCAATGTGTTTGGTGTTTGCCTATTTCATGGCCTTTACCAATCTGAAAGAAGACGATTTAAACGGCACTCCCCGCAAGGTATTTATAGCAATCATGCTTATTTACGCTGCATTCAGGGGTTACCGATTGGTGAAAGATTACAGAAAACAACAAAACGAAAACCCTGAATAATATGAATGCATTCACCAAAATCTTCGCACTTTCAACAATAGGAATCCTGGTGTATTCTTGTGGAGGTGGGGCAACCGGCGGGCAGGACGACACACATAGCCGTGGCAAGGCGGAAATTTATTTCGAAGAATCATACAAACCGTTGTTCGAAACAAGTATCTATACCTTTGAAGGCCTTTTCCCAAGTGCCGACATTCAACCCGTCTACAAAACGGAAGGCGAAATCATCAATGCATTTTTCGAGAAAAAGGTGAAAACCATTTGCATCACCCGCGACTTTACACCAAAAGAAAAAGCGAACCTTAAGAAAGCACAAATTGAAGTCCGCAGTAATATCATTGCGTTCGATGCCGTTGCACTGATTATTCACCCGGACAATATGGACAGTACGTTGTCGATTGACAAACTGAAACGTATTCTTACCGGAAAAGACACCTTGTGGTCGAGTTCGGGCAAACGCATCAATGTGGTATTTGACAATGCCAATTCAGCCAACTTCAATTACATGCGCAAGCTGATCAACAATGCCGACTTACCGGACAATGTCTTCGCCGTAAAATCAAACGAAGAAGTGATCAAGCACGTGAAAGACAATCCTAGTTCCATCGGAATCATTGGTGTGAACTGGATCAGCGATCACGATGACAAAACTGCGCTCGACTTTTTGAAAGGAATCCGTGTAATGGGTGTTTCCAAAAAAGAAGGTGGCGAAGCGTTTCAACCTTACCAGGCGTATATCTACACGAAAGAATATCCGCTTACGCGCGAAGTATGGATGATCAATATCGGGAGCCGTTCGGGCTTGCATACCGGTTTTGTGAATTTCATGCAGCAGGAAAAAGGTCAGTTGATCATTCACAAATCGGCACTTGTTACGGCTTCGGAACCCGTGCGGATTATTGAAATGACAACCGAGTAAAGGAAAAGCTCCCCGCAACAAAAAAATCGCGCAGGAACATTTTTATTTTTAGTTGGTTTTCAGAGATAAGAACAGCTTGTTCAAATGTGTTGTTTTCACTTATCCGGCTGATTTTCAGGATTGGAAAAACCAACCTCTAACTCATTCAGGCAACTCGATGGCTCAATACCGTATTAAATAAACGTTAAGAAAAACCATCATTTTATACGATTGTAGTAATTTGGCAGGAGAATTGCTAAAGCACTACAAACTAAAACAACGATCAATAAACACAGTATGAAAAATTACATGCTAGTAGCCGTTTCTTTCTTCCTGGGCACCCTTGCCTTCGGACAAACATTGGAAGAAGCATTGAAGAAAACCGACAACGAGCGCTATGAGCTGGCGAAGACGGATTTCAGATCATTAATTGCAAAAGATCCTGCAAAAGCGGCCGATTATTATTTCTACCTGGGTCAAAATTTCTACCAGCAGGGAGAATTGGACTCGGCGTTTGTAGCATGGGGACAAGGTGCTTCCATGGATGCTGTTAATCCACTTGGAATGGTTGGAAGCGGTAATGTTCTTTGGCACAAAGGCGATACAGCTGCAGCGCGCAAACAATTTGTAGCGGCATGCACAGCAACCAAACACAAAAACGCAGAGATTATGCGCCAGGTTGCGGCCACTTATACGTACGCAAAAGTGAAAAATGTGGACGCGGCTATTAAGTTGCTGAACGACGCTGTGAAACTGGATCCTAAAAACGTGGAAGGTCACCTGATTTTAGGGGATGCTTTGTTGGAAAAAACACCTTCAAACGGTAGCCCTGCTATTGCCGAATACAACAAAGTACTTGATTTGGATGCCAAAAACTGTAAGGGTATCATTCGCAAAGCAAAATTGTACCAACGCGCTAAAAACTATGATTCTGCAGAAGAATTGTACAAAGAAGCACAGGCACTTGATCCTACATACGCACCGGCTTACCGTGAAAACGCTGAGTTGAACATGTTGCAAAACAAGCAAAAAGAAGCGATTGAAAACTGGAAAAAATACCTTGAGCTCAACAACAGCGACGAAGCGCGTTACCGTTTTGCAACTTCCCTTTACCTTTCAAGAAGGTATTGTGATGCCATTACCGAATTCGAAGGACTTCACTCACGTAACTTCGTGACATACTATACACGTCGTATGTTGGCCTACAGTCTTTACGAGTGTAATGCTGATAGCCAGGTAACCGATGCCAACAAAAAAGGATTGGAAGAGTTGGAGCGTTTCTTCCTGATGGTTCCGGCAGATAAAGTAGCGGCTTACGATTACAAATACCGTGGCCTTCACTACAGTAAACTTGGAATGGATTCATTGGCGTTGTTGGACTACCAAAAAGCGATTGCAATGGATGCTATTTGGGAGAAAGAACTTTCAGGCCTGATCGCTAAGATCTATTACAAAGCCAAAAAGTACGACGATGCCATTAAATACTACGAGATCAAAAAAGCCGGTAAAGCTTCTAACCTGAACGTTACCGAGCACTATGAATTGGGTAGAGCGTATTATTTCGGTCCACAAAACTTCGCATTGGCAGATTCAAGCTTACGCCAGGTAACTGAGCAATCGACTAGTTTCGCTTCCGGTTATTTGTGGAGAGCACGTGCCAACTACAAACTGGATGTTGGAAACGTTCTTTGGGCTGCCAAGCCGTTCTATGAAGCATACCTTGAGAAATTAAAGCCGGAGGATAAAACGAATCCTTCGAACAAGGCTACGCAAATTGAAGCAGCGAAATACCTTGGTGATTATTATGTGAACTCGAAAGAAGGGAAAGATTTGGCAAAAGCTAAGGTTTACTGGAAGATGGTCCTTGACCTTGAACCAACCGATGCACAAGCCAAAGCATTTATGGCGAGTCCCGCAGGAAGATAAACGAAAACTACAGTTAAAACTGTCATACAGCCCGCTCATTTGCGGGCTGTTTTTGTTTAAAATCGCCTCATTTCCAAGGAAAAGAGAACAATCGTCCGCGGGTTATTTTCACTGACAATTGGTGCACTACATTTCACTCAAACATTCCTACACAATAGGTCTTTTTCAGAAGGCCATTACTGATTTTAGTTAAGTTAGATTAAACGGTTCACCCCGGAGGCCAAAAAAAGTGAAAACGAATAAAAAAGAATAATTAACTAAAAACCCATCAGTTATGATAGTAGTCTTCATTATCGCAGGAGTGGTAGCATTGATCTCCCTCTACGATTATTTCAACTCCAGAAACTGGCAGCAGGTTACCTCCAATGAGCGCAACGATGCCGTCTTTAAAAACCGTAACCGCGAATATGGTGCTTTCGCCATCCGCAGAGATTACGATAAACGTTTAATGCTCATTGTGGGTGGGATCATCGGAGGTTTAGGTGTGTTATATGCCGCTACCAGAAACGACGAGTACCATGCAAAAGTAAACGACGAAAACATTGTCGTGGAGCATTGGATTCTGGAACCTAACAGAGACAAACCGGAAGAAGAAACGAAGCAGGAAAAAGCAACCGAAGCAAATCCGCAGCCATTGGCAAAAATGCTTGCCTTCAGAGAGCCTAAACCTGTAGATACTCCAACCGACCAGCCGGATATTCCTGAAGAAGGAAAAAACCTTGGCGGACAAGACAATCCTGACGGTCCGGATACCGGCGGTACAAAACCACCACTTCCTCCGGGACCAACAGGCGGTGAGGATGACCCAGGTGGAACAACTGAAGAAATCGTTATTCCCGATGAGCCGGCGCAGTATCCGGGCGGACATAGCGAAATGATGAAATTCCTCGGTTCCAAGATTGTTTATCCGCAAGGACCAGCAGAATTGGGCATTGAAGGAAAATGCTATATCCAATTTGTTGTGAGCAAAAAGGGTGACATTTCCGACGTGAAAGTAATGCGCGGTGTAGCAGATTGCCCTGAGTGCGACAAAGAAGCCGTTCGTGTAGTAAAAAGTATGCCATTGTGGAGACCAGGTCGTGTGAAAGGAAAAGCAGTTAACAGCTATTTCAATTTACCGGTAAAATTCGCTTTGCAATAATTGAATTAATCATCATCTAAAACAGGAACCCGGGTATTTGCTATCCGGGTTCTTTGTTTTTAACCAAACTCGCATCATTCCTGCGAATACTTGTTAAACTATTTAATTTATTCCCCCAAAAATTGGCGTTTAGAAATAAAGCCTTATCTTTGCGCCCAAATTGAGAATACACTTTAAAGACACCATAAAATGTCCCAAATTCAAGGTAAAATTTCACAGGTTATCGGACCGGTTGTCGATGTTAGCTTCGACAAAGGAATGGCACTTCCAAACATCTACGATGCATTAGAGGTGCGCAAAGCAGACGGAACAAAAGTTGTTCTGGAGGTACAATCTCACGTTGGCGAGAATGCAATTCGTGCAATTTCCATGGACTCTACAGACGGTTTCCGTCGTGGAATGGAGGTTACTTCAACAGGTAGTGCAATCA
The DNA here is from genome assembly GCA_040387295.1 of Bacteroidota bacterium. GTDB lineage: Bacteria > Bacteroidota > Bacteroidia > Flavobacteriales_D > Crocinitomicaceae > Fluviicola. Next base: position 87,405 of record JAZKEB010000002.1, read on the forward strand.
AAATGCCTACCGGAGAGCAAATCAAGGGACGTTTGTTCAATGTAGTCGGTGAAGCTATCGACGGTATCAATGTGATTGACAGTTCAAACGGATTGCCAATTCACCGCGAAGCACCGAAATTCGATCAGTTATCCACTGCAACAGAAGTACTTTTCACAGGTATCAAAGTAATTGACCTGATTGAGCCTTACGCAAAAGGAGGTAAAATCGGTTTGTTCGGTGGTGCAGGTGTAGGTAAAACAGTATTGATTCAGGAATTGATTAACAACATCGCCAAAGGTCACGGTGGACTTTCTGTGTTTGCAGGAGTTGGTGAGCGTACGCGTGAAGGGAATGACCTTCTTCGTGAGATGTTGGAATCAGGAATTATTAAATACGGAGATGCATTTATGCACTCTATGGAAGAAGGCGGATGGGATCTTTCGAAAGTTGATTTGAACGAAATGAAAGAGTCAAAAGCGACGTTCGTTTTCGGTCAGATGAATGAGCCTCCCGGTGCACGTGCTCGTGTAGCTTTGTCAGGATTGACAATGGCTGAGTACTACCGTGACGGTGAAGGTGACGGACAAGGAAAAGACATCCTTTTCTTCGTTGACAACATCTTCCGCTTTACACAAGCAGGTTCTGAGGTATCAGCCCTTTTGGGTCGTATGCCATCAGCGGTAGGTTACCAACCAACATTGGCTACAGAAATGGGCCAGATGCAGGAACGTATTACCTCCACGAAAAACGGTTCCATTACTTCTGTACAGGCGGTTTACGTACCTGCGGATGACTTAACGGATCCGGCTCCGGCAAACACCTTTGCTCACCTGGATGCAACAACAGTATTGTCACGTAAAATTTCTGAGTTAGGAATTTACCCGGCGGTAGATCCATTGGATTCTACTTCACGTATCCTTACACCGACTATTTTGGGTGAAGCACATTACAACACTGCTTCCCGTGTTAAAATCATCTTGCAACGCTACAAAGAATTACAGGATATCATCGCCATTCTTGGTATGGACGAATTGTCTGAGGATGATAAACTGGCAGTTCACCGCGCTCGTCGTGTACAACGTTTCTTGTCTCAGCCGTTCCACGTAGCCGAGCAATTTACAGGTATCCCGGGTGTATTGGTAGACATTCAGGAAACAATCAAAGGATTCAACATGATCCTTGACGGTGAAATGGATAAATACCCTGAAGCGGCTTTCAACCTGAAAGGAAGCATCGAAGATGTGGTTGTTGCAGGTGAAAAAATGTTGGCTGAAGCTTAATTTTAAAGATCGCATCATGCATTTAGAAATCATTACTCCCGAAACGAAAATCTTTGTAGGTGAAGCACAATCAGTGCAATTGCCGGGCCTTGACGGATCGTTTCAGGTGTTGAATAATCACGCTCCCATTATCTCCGGTTTAGCTGCCGGAACAGTGAAAATAGAGCTTGAAAGCGCTTTTGAAGCTGATGAAAAAACAAGCAATCTGATTGAGGTTGACAATAACCCCAATACCATCCGTGTAACAATCAAAGGTGGTGTTATGGAATTGCTCAACAATAAAGTAATCGTACTTGCAGAATAAGAATTACAACCATTGAATTAAGAGGGATGCGGCAACCGGATCCCTCTTTTTTTGTTAAGGAGTGTTATAGAACGATTTTTTACCCGGACATAAACGATTCTTTCATTAATTTCGTTATTACGTTACATGAACCTATTAACACAGATCGATAAGGAGAACACCCCCAACCATATAGCAATCATTATGGATGGAAACGGACGATGGGCTAAAAAACAAGGCCAGATGCGTCTGTATGGTCATTCTATTGGTGTGGAATCCGTACGTGAAACACTGACAGCGGCCAAGAACATTGGTGTGAAACACCTGACGCTCTACGCCTTCTCTACCGAAAACTGGAATCGTCCGAAAGAAGAAATTGACGGCTTGATGAACCTTCTGGTGCATACCATTGCTAACGAAGTGGATGAATTGAACAGAAGTGGTGTGCGCTTACTCACGATAGGCAACCGCGCAGGATTACCGATCGAATGCCAGGAAGAATTGGCTTCGGCGATCGAACAAACCGGTAAGAACACCGAAATTGACCTGATTTTAGCATTGAATTACAGCGCACGTTGGGAAATCACCAACGCGATGCAACAGATCGGGCAGGAAATCGAGGCAGGAAAATTGCAGCCGGCCGATATTACCGATGAAATCATCGCACAACATTTGACTACAGCCGGAATTCCGGATCCTGAATTATTAATACGTACCAGCGGGGAATGTCGCGTAAGCAACTTCCTTCTCTGGCAAATCGCCTATACCGAATTTCATTTTACGGAAGTATTGTGGCCCGACTTCAAGGAAGCCGACCTATACAAAGCCGTAATCGATTATCAATCACGTGAACGCCGTTTTGGAATGGTTTCCGAACAACTTTAACCTATGATGAAATATCTAATTGTCCTTTTCATAACCTGTTACTCCTGTCTGGCTATTGCACAAGGCCCGAACTGGATCGTTGACGAGGTAAAAGATTCCATCAAGCCAACCAATGTTATCGGCGGTGGATTCAGCTATGACAATCCGCAGAAATACGAGTTGGGACCTATTCGTATTGACGGCGCCGATAACTTCGACGCACAGGCCATCAAACTCATTGCAGGATTGCGTCCCGGACAGGAAGTTACGCTACCTGGGGAGGAAATCACCAAAGCCATCAAAAACCTTTGGGACGAAGGATTGTTCTCTAGTGTTTCCATTGAAGTAGAAAAAGAAATAGCCGGTGTGGTTTACCTGGTGATCAAATTGACGCCCCGTCCGAAATTGTCACGTTTCAAATTCAGAGGCGTTACCCGTCGTGAAGCGGATAAAGTGCGTGAGGAAATTGATTTGGCTTCGGGAAAAACCATTACCGAAAACCTTGTTTTTACCACGCGTAACAAAGTAAAAGGCTATTTCCGCGAGAAAGGTTACCACAATGTGCAGGTCAACATCAATCGCATCAAGGATACACTCATCAATAACTCTGAGATCTTTCTGATCGAAATCAACAAAGGCCAGAAAGTAAGCATCAAAAAGATCAATATTACCGGAACCAGCTCGGTGCCGATGTGGAAACTCCGCAAGTCAATGAAAGACACCAAACAAATGGCATTTTGGCGGATTTTCAAGCGCTCTAAATTTTCAGAATCAGCTTATGACCGCGACAAAATTGCACTGGTAGATAAATTGCGGAGCGTCGGTTTACGTGATGTAACCATTATTTCCGATTCGGTTTATTCCATTGACAAACGCCATTTGATGATCGATATCCAGATTCTGGAAGGCAACAAGTATTACTTCGGTGATATGTCGTGGATCGGTAACACGAAATTCTCTTCAGGCTTGCTTGATACCGTTTTGGGAATCAAGTACGGCGACATTTACAACAAACCGTTACTCGACCAACGTCTTTTCAGCAGTGAAGAAGGTCGTGATATTACGTCGCTTTACATGGACCGCGGTTATTTGTTCTTCCAGGTCATTCCTGTAGAAACCGGCGTGGTAGACAATCACATCAACTACGAGATGCGCCTGATTGAGGGAAGAGAAGCACGTGTACGCAATATCATCATCAAAGGGAACTACAAGACCAACGAGCATGTTATTCGTCGTGAGATCCGCACCAAACCGGGTGATTTATTCAACCGAAACGACATTATTCGTACACAGCGTGAATTAGCCCAACTGGGGTATTTCAATGAGCAGGGCTTCCAGGTGAATCCGATCCCGAATCCGCAAGACGGAACGGTAGATATCGTTTACACAGTAGAAGAACGATCGGCTGACCAGATTGAGGTTTCCGGTGGTTATGGAGCAGGACGAATTATCGGAACAGTTGGATTGACATTCAGCAACTTCTCGGTAAAAAACATGTTCAAGAAATCAGCCTGGCAACCGCTTCCGGCAGGTGACGGACAACGTTTATCAATTCGTGCACAAACCAACGGCCGTTATTACCAAAGTTATAACTTCTCGTTTACCGAGCCGTGGTTGGGTGGAAAACGTCCGAATTCATTCACATTCTATGCTACGCATACGCAAATCGGAAACAACTTCAGCAGAAATAATCCGACTTACCAAGGGGTTTCGATCTCGGGTGGTGGTATCGGTTTGGGACGACGTAAAAAATTCCCGGATGATTACTTTAGTGCTTACTACGAGCTTTCATACCAATACTACGATGTAGTTGACTACTCGAGTTTGTTCCCGAATTTCGATAACGGTTATGCCAATGATATCAGTATCAAATATGCATTGCAACGTAACTCCATCAATTCACCGATTTACCCGACTGAAGGTTCCAAATTGTCCTTCACAGCAAAATCATCGTTGCCTTACTCGTTAATGGGCGGTAAAACCGATTTCGACGGTGCATCGGCTCAGGATCGTTACAAATACCTGGAATACTACAAATTCAAATTGACCGGTGAATTCTATTTCCCGCTTACAAGCAACAAGAAACTGGTATTCATGCCGCGTTTCGGATTCGGATTCATGGGTTATTACAACGCATCGAAAGGATTGACGCCGTTTGAGCGTTTCAACCTTGGAGGAAGCGGATTGACAGGTGTGAACCAATTCGGTGGACGTGAAATCATCGCTTTGCGTGGTTATCCTGAAAGTGGTTTGTCTTCTACCGGAGGTGATCCGCTGATCGCAAAATACACCATGGAACTTCGTTACCCGATTTCATTGAACCCGCAGGCTACGTTCTTTGTACTGGCATTTGCCGAAGCAGGGAACACCTTCCCTACTTTGAATAAATTCAATCCGTTCAACGTGAAACGTTCGGCCGGTCTGGGTATTCGTGTGTTCTTACCGATGTTCGGTATGCTTGGGTTGGATTACGGATTCGGGTTCGACACCCTGGATTCGCACTCAAGCGGGTTCAACGGACAGTCGGATTTGGATGTCCGTAACAAAGGCTATTTCGGGAAGTTCAACTTTACCATCGGAATGAACCTCGGAGAGTTATAATAGAGCGTGGAACAATAAATTGTTTATTTTCGTCGTTCTTTCAATTTTTGATTTTATGAAAAACTGGTTGATTGGTTGTTTAATGGTGTTTGGCATGACCTTTGTCAGCTCTGCTCAGAAGTACGGATATATTGACTCGGAATTTATTCTGAACAATGTGCCGGAATACAAAGAAGCGAAGGAACGCTTGGATAAGTTAGCAGAACGTTGGACAAAAGAAATAGAAGAACGCTATGAAGTAGTGAAACAGAAAAAAGAGAATTTTCTTCGTGAAGAAGATCTCTTGCCTGCCGAAGAAAAAGCCAAACGCGAAGAAGAAATTGCCAAATTGGAAACCGAAGCTATGGAAATGCAGAAAACGCGTTTCGGAGTTTCAGGGGACTACTTCCAGAAACGTCAGGAATTGATTAAACCCATTCAGGACAAAGTATACGAAGCCATGCAAGCAGTTGCTTCCAAACGGAATTATAGCTTTATATTTGACAAAGCAAACCAAAGCAACCTCGTTTTTGCCGACAGTAAATTCGACATCAGCGACGAAGTGCTAAAAGAAATGGGATATACCCCAAAATGATAAACAAATACAAATCATAAACAATCCAATGAAAAAACTATTTTTCGCCCTTGTAATTGCCTTGACTACAGTAACTGCTGCGCAAGCGCAATCTAAAATTGCCCACATAAATTCTCAGACATTGCTTGATACCTTGCCTTCACGTAAGGCTGCTATTGCTGAAATCAACGAACTAAGCCGCAGAGCCGACGAAGAGTTGAAAGGAATGGAAGCAAACCTGGAAAAAGAATACAATGCATATATGGCCCGAAGAGCTACACAAACTGCTGCTATGAACCAATACGATGAAGGTCGTTTGGCGAAAATGCAAGCTGATATGCAGGCACGTGAGCAGGAAATCAACCAGATTTTGCAAACAATGTCTTCTGAGTTGAACGAAGTGATCCTAAAAACAGTAAAAGAAGCTGTTGATTTGGTTGCTAAAAAGAAAGGTTTGAACTACGTGATCGACGAGTCATCTACGCTTTTTGCCAGTGGAAGTAACATTACCAATGAAGTAATTCCTGAATTGCTACGCATCGATGCTGAAAAAGCAAAATTGAAAGCACAAGCTCCTCAAACACCTCCTGGACAGTAATTAAAATCTTACAATATTAAGAGTCGTCTTCCTTTGGTTGGCGACTTTTTTGTTTAACCACAACAGTAAATAAAACTTATCTCTAACCACATAGGGCACATAGCAACACATAGCTTTTCACACAAACCTATTCTATGAGTCCTTATGTGTTCTATGTGGTTAACTATTATTGTGTTCATATATCTACCATGGTAAATATATAATGGTTACTTTTACAAAAACACCGTTCATGGAACGCTCTCTATTTGTAAAATCGATGCTAGGATTTGCCGCACTGGGCGGATTGACTTCCGCTCTTCAATTGAAAAACATACTTTCCGAAGAGGATTACACTTATCCTGTATTGTTTATTGGCCATGGTTCACCGATGAATGGCATCGAAGACAATGCCTTTTCGCAGCAATGGAAAGCGCAGGTGAAAGATTTGCCAACGCCCAAGGCGGTGATTGTCATTTCAGCACACTGGCTCACGAATGGAACTTTCATAACGGCCATGGACCATCCGAAAACGATTCATGATTTCGGTGGATTTCCACCAGAGTTGTTTGCCGTTGAATATCCGGCCCCGGGTTCGGCAGAAATGGCCACAACGGCAAAAACACTTATCACCAGCACAGAAGTTGGGTTAGACCACGAATGGGGACTAGACCACGGCACCTGGACCGTTGTGCGACACATGTACCCAAACGCCGATGTTCCGGTGTTGCAATTGAGCATAGATTACGATCAACCTGCGGCGTATCATTATGCTCTGGCAAAAGAATTACAATCGCTCCGCAAAAAGGGTGTATTGCTCATCGGCAGCGGAAATATGGTACACAACCTTCGCATGGTCGATTTCGCCAACATCAATAAACCCGATTATGGCTTCGACTGGGCATTGGAGGCGCGCGATACCTTCAATAAACTATTACTGAACAAAGAACATCAACCGTTGATCGGCTATGAGCAATTGGGCAAAAGCGTTCAGTTGGCCATTCCGACACCGGATCATTATTTCCCGCTCATTTACACACTCGGATTGTCAACGCCTGCTGACGCCGTTCAGTTGTTCAACAACCAAATGGTTGGTGGATCGTTAAACATGACTTCGGTGCAATTCGGTTAAACGACTGAAAACACTATTTTTGTTTCATGTCAGCAAAAGGTCCCATTGGTATTTTTGATTCCGGATACGGCGGTTTAACCGTTTTGAAAGAAATCCGGGAGCAATTACCGCAATACGATTACCTCTATTTGGGTGATAATGCCCGTGCGCCTTATGGTTCGCGTTCGTTCGAGGTGATCTATGACTATACCTGGCAAGCGGTGCAAGCCTTGTTTGATCAGGGATGCTCTTTGGTGATTCTCGCATGCAATACCGCTTCAGCCAAAGCGCTGCGCAGCATTCAGCAGAAACAATTACCATTACTTAAGGAAAACAAACGCGTGTTGGGAGTAATTCGCCCAAGTACGGAAGCACTGGGTGAAATGACCCACTCCAAACACATCGGTATTTTAGCCACTGAAGGAACCGTAAAATCGGAATCGTATGTGATTGAATTACAGAAATTCGCGCCCGAGATCACCGTTACACAACACGCCTGCCCCATGTGGGTGCCGTTGATTGAAAACAATCAGCAAACAACTCCGGGTGGTATTTATTTTCTGCAACAGGATTTATTGTCGTTGCTACAGCAAGATCCCAAAATCGACACCATTCTTTTGGGTTGCACACATTATCCGCTGGTAAAAGAAACGCTTCAATCATTGTTACCGGAACACATTCAGGTTGTTGCGCAAGGTTCATTGGTGGCGGCAAAGTTGGAAGATTACCTGCTCCGGCATCCTGAAATCGCATCCAACTGCAACCAAAATGGAAACGTGCGTTATCTTACCACTGAAAATGCTGCGGATTTTTCTGCTAATGCAAGCCGAATAATGGGATTATCCATTGATGCGGAGCATATTACCTTGCATTAGTACTCATTAGGATTCCGAGGATTGTGTAAAGTAGTCAATGCTACTCACAATCGAAATGATACTTTTGTGGCGTTGAACGTTGAAAACGGATGAGATGTTGGAAATAATCGGCTTTTGCGCTGCGCTACTGGTTGGGATGGTCTTAGGACTCCTGGGCGGTGGTGGATCTATTCTGGCGCTTCCGGTAATGGTTTACCTGTTTCACATTCCGGCAAACATGGCAACAGCTTATTCGCTTTTTGTAATCGGAATTGCCGCATTGATCGGTACGTTTCAAAATGTACGGAATCGATTGGTTCAGCCCAAAACTGCTCTACTATTTTCCATTCCGGCAGTTATTTCCATTGCCATTGCCCGCAAGTTTATCCTGCCCAATCTTCCTGATAAAATCCATATTGGCGACCAGCTGGTTTTTCAGCGCGATACATTTATAATGATTTTGTTTGCCTTGCTGATGATCCTGGCTTCCATTCCGATGATTCGCGGACAACGGGAACGTCAGGCGGCTAAGCGACCACGACCGGGAATCCTGGCTTTCTTCGGAATTATCGTTGGTGTTATTTCCGGAATGGTGGGTGCTGGTGGTGGATTTTTGATCATTCCTGCTTTGTCGATTTTTATGAAAGTTCCGATTAAAACAGCCATTGCGACTTCCATCATGATCATTGCCATCAATTCGCTCGCCGGATTTTCCATTGAAATGACCGACCCCAAAATCGATTGGAAATTTTTATTGCTCTTCACCGCAATTGCAGCGGTTGGGGTGCTCATTGGATTGTTCTTCAACAAACGCGTTCAGGCAGAAAAACTCAAAAGCGGGTTTGGGTATTTCGTGCTCGGAATCGGGTTATTTATCCTGATGAAGGAATGGTTTTAGCATACCTGTGATTAGAAGAATCCAACCAACTGCTAATCACTAAATCACAAATGATAAACTAAACTTCACCGTCAGGTTTTTTTCAAATTGCGGCACCGAGTAAGCACCGTAGTTGTAAAAAATCCCGAGTCCGAAACCGGAAGTATTGAGGTTAATCAATTTATCGGCAATGATTCCCACTTCGTAATATCCTTTGTCCATGCTGTAAAAAGGCAATTGCTCCAGCGTATGAATTCCTGTTTCGCTAACGTTCATAATCTGATGTTCTTCCTTGCGATCAAACGAACCGGTTCCCATTGCGTGGTGGATTCCAAACTGCGGACTTGTCCATTTTTTGCCGGTCTTGATCGGTTTGAACGTAAAACGCGTAAAAACAGCCACTTGTTCCTTGTTGTAAAACATAGACGGCTTCATGGTTTCAAAGGAATTGATCACCGAAAGGTTCCAATTGCCACCGGTACCCAAACTCATCTGGTGCAGAAACAGGGGAACGTTTCCGGTTGTTTGCCCGGCGCTGATCAGGTACGAGAATTTACCCACCGCACGGACAGGAATATCCTGCTGAATGTCGATGTTTAAGCGCAGGTAATCAAGGCTCGAAGCTTCGATTCCGGAAATACCTTTGGTGGCTTTCACTGAGATTCGCGGGAACATAGATCCTTTCGACACGCGTTTTGTGCCCAGGTACATCACTTTTTCACGAATGGTCCAAATGGCTTCCAAACTAGTTTCAGCTACATCGAAGGTGCGATCAGGTGACAATACCAGACCCGATTCAGGATGGTACTGATATTCTTTTGTTAAACCTATGCGCTGATAATTGGCGCTGGCCAGTAATTTAATTCGCGGAGTTACGTAAGCCGAAAGGGCCACTTCAGCCTTGCGTTGTTTCTCCATATTCGAAACGTATAAATGGCGCGAAATAGAATTCAGGGCCAATCCGCGTTCGGCACTCAAAAAGTTGTAACCGCCGCGCTCTACCAAATCTTCCTGAAAAGACGCCTGGAGCTGAATAAACTGTTTCGGGAAGACCATCCATTTGGCGTAACCACCATATTTCCAATCTTTATCGCGTGTTCCGTAACCGAAATAACCGCCCACGGTAACGCGTTTCATCAATTTCTTGCTGTTTTCAAGTCCCAGTCCGAAACGATAACCTTCGTACTCGCGGTAGTCGATCAGGCGTAACAAATCAAGCTGCACATATCCCAAAGGAATTTTTCCTTCGGCCAAGCTTCCCAACGACGAAAAGCGCTGGTCCAATTTATAGACCTTCGAAATACTGTCGACCATCACATAGGTTCGTTCTTCCTTGTCGGTCAATTCAAACTTGCGCTCAGCATCCCAATGCGTGCTGTCTTTTTCATTGGCATCTTCGGCAGTTTGAACAGTCACGGCATTGAACCGTTGTTTGGAAAGATCGGCGCCAATTACCACATTTTCAATGTAGGTGGAACCTTTTCCGATCAGGTAACTGTTTTCCAGTTTATCATCCAGTCGCAATGCCGGAAAAATCGCTTCGGTGGATAATTTCACCGGAAACCAGCGTTTACCGTCAATCAATGCATATTCCTGGATAATCTTCGGATCGATACTTTCTGATTTTTCGGCCGGTTGGGCAATCACTTTCTCGAGCGCATAACCGTTGGAGTTGATGTACAACCACCCTTTCATACCGTCGAAATTTTTGTCTTTGCGCGGTTGAAAACGAATCGTGAAAGTCGTATCACCGTTGACCACTGTTTGATCTTCCAAAATAAAGAGGTAACGTCTGATACTTCCGAACGCCAACGGATTGATATAGGTTTTTCCAAGAATATTGAATTGATTTTCGTAAAAATTGAAGGACTGCAATTCGTTGGAAAAGGTAGAAAATGCCGGATCGGAAAACCCGGATACTTTGTAAGCCGTAATGACTTCTTTTTCGCGGTAAGGCGGTTCAAAATACTTTTGCGTGGTACTTTCGAGCATGAACAAATGCTGTGCATTGAAGAACTGTCGTAAATCACGCAAGTTGCTGTCCGGCGTATCTTCAGGAATTTTAGCCAGTGCATCCGGATCCATTGTAAATACGAATTTACTATAGCTGGTATAGGTAAATGATTCGTCGCCCATCGGGTGGTTCTTCTTGCGGTTGGCAATGGCGAGTTCCATGATCCGTTCGGCAGGATTGATACCCGGAAGAATGGTTACTTCATCCAAATCACTTGCTTCGGCACGCAAAATCACCTGGTTGCCGATGTCTGCCACCGCGAACGTAGAATCGTAATAACCCTGCGCTTTAAAAAGGATTTCAGTGGCTCCTACGGGAATGGTAAAAAAGCCGTCAATATCTGCCAAAAATGGCGCACCGGGCGTTGGAATGACTTTTGAAAACGGAACGGGTTCTCCGGAAAGAGCGTCAATGAGTTGCGCCTGGCGTTGAGAAAAGACGGTTCCTGAAAGCAATAAGAAGAAAAGTAATAATCGTATCATAAGCAGCTATTCTAATGGTAAAAGGGTGTGCTGGAAAGCGCTAAAAAGCCACAACAATCGTACCATTACGTAATTTATATTTAATGGTGTGACAGCGTAACCGCTAAAAAGTTACAGGCGAAAATAGGATTTCTTTGTCAAAGCGATCGTTTGTCGCTATTTTCGTAGATAACAGATGAGAAAAAGTTCCATAAACGATTCGTTGCGCATTTTACAGATGCTGAGCTTTCAGCGTGCTTGGAATCTCGTGCGTTTGAAATGGTCGTTTCAATGGTCGAAATGGTCGAAATGGTCTAAAAAAGCTTATCACAGCGGAAATCCGTTTGCGTTGAGCATCGAACCCACAACGGCTTGTAATCTGGGTTGTCCGGCTTGTCCGAGTGGTTTGAAAGCTTTTACGCGCCCGACGGGAAAACTCGACCTGCCGCAGCACGAACAATGGTTGCAACAACTGAAAAAACATACGTTTTACATCAATTATTATTTTCAGGGCGAACCATTTTTACATCCGCAATTCCTCGACCTCATCCGCGCCGCGAAAAAGCACCGCATCTATACAGCAACTTCTACCAATGCCCATTTTATCGACGCGAAAAAAGCACTGGAAATTGTGGATTCGGGCTTGGACCGTTTGATCATTTCAATCGATGGACTCACACAGGAAACCTACAGTTCTTATCGTGTTCATGGTCAGCTCGACAAAGTCATTGCCGCTTCGAAGCACCTCGTAGCCGCCAAACGCGAGCGCGGGCAACAAACACCTTTTCTGATTTTCCAGTTTTTGGTGGTCAAAGCCAATGAACACGAGATTGATACACTTCACGAATTGGCGGATGAAATCGGAATCGATGAAATCCGATTTAAATCGGCGCAAGTCTATGACTACGAAAACGGCAATGAGCTGATTCCCGACAACGAGCGTTACTCGCGCTATTACAAGAAAAAAGACGGCACCTACCGCGTAAAATTCAAAGGTGGTGATCATTGCTGGCGCATGTGGTCATCGGCAGTGTTGACCTGGGACGGACAAGTGGTGCCTTGCTGTTTCGATAAAGATGCCCAACACACCCTGGGAACGCTCCAAACCGAATCCTTTTCGACTATATGGAACAACGAACGTTACCGCGATTTCAGGACTTCGGTTTTGCAGGACAGGAATGCGATCGAAATCTGTACCAATTGTTCAGAAGGTGCCAAGGTTTGGGTAGATTAAATTAATCTAACGTGAGTTTGGATAAGAATTTCGTCAGATCGCTTGAGAATAGTAAGATTCGACTGAGGTCAGTGTCGGAATAATGGGTTATTTTGACACTGATTTCAGGAAGGAGATTGCTGTTCTCAAGTGAAACAACTCAAGCTACCCATAAAAGTATTCATCTACATCGTTTAATTTATTCGTGATAGAAGGCTATCACTCACAAATTCGCCTCGTATTCAAATACTTTTCTGAATTCTGACTGGAATTCTTATCCAAACTCCCGTTAGTGTAGCTACAGAACACTCTTTAAATCGTGAAAAAGTCACTTTTCTGAACAACCTTTCGCTTTTTGTTACGTTTGTTTAACAGTCATCCATCAAAATCATTGAATGTCTGTCAGAACTGATTGCAATTACTCATATCAATACTCTTCAATTATGCTTGCCTTATTGAAATTTTCGAACCTCATTCAAACCCTGTCGATCAAACGATCTAAAATTGCTTTGTTCACAACGGCTTTGTTCTTGGGAACTTCTGTTTCTTGGGCACAAACTGTTACAAACGGATCGTTCACTGATATGACAGGGAACTCTGTCACACCTGCAGGCTGGACCAACGTAACCGGTTTCAACCCGGGATCTGGATTGGGTGGCTGGCCAACGGTTGATGTGCTCGATCCTAGTTTTACTGCTTTTTTCAACAACTCAGGAGTAGCCGTTTCACCTTCCCCTAATGGCGGAACATGGACAGGACTCAGCAGTATTCCTCCCAATATGGAAAACGAGGCAATCGAACAAGTGGTCCCGGGTTTTACGGTGGGAACGACTTATCAATTATCGTTTTATGCTGCCAACTTCGGAGGTACACCGTTTATTGATCCGGGAGTTGTTACCGGTTATGTGAACGGAACGGCGGTTGCGGTGAGTCCCACATTAAATCTGGTAGCAAACGTTTGGACCTACGTAAGCGGAACATTCATTGCTTCGGCTACTTCGATGACCGTGCAAATTGACGTTATCCACAATACCGGAGATGCCGGTGCCGGAGGATATTACGACGTTGACGGTGTAGAAATTATTCCGCTCAACCCATGTTTAGCCGGAAACAATGCACCTGTACTTAGTCAAACATCTGCTTGTTTAACCACACCTACTTACGATCTTACAGGAATCACTGCCAGCAATACACCTGCTGCCACAAGTTTGACATGGCATTCGGCTACTCCGGCGACCAACGCAAACACACTTGCAGGTGCAAACGCAGTTACAGTGGGAACGTATTACGCTGCTTTTTACGATGCGGTGAACGACTGTTACAGTCCAACTTCAACATTTACAGTAAATCCGACACCTACAGCTGCTTTTGCAGCACCAACGGTTTGTTCAAACAGTCCATCATCTTTTACCGATCAGTCGACTGTTTCTTCGGGAACAATCAACGGCTGGGCCTGGAATTTCGGCGATGGTGGAACAAGTTTGGTCCAAAATCCATCACACACTTATGTTGGCGCCGGTTCAACATACAATGTAACGCTTGTAGTAACAACTCCTCAGGGATGTACGAACTCTATCACGCAATCCGTTACGACCAACGAACCACCGGTAGCTGCATTTAGTGCACAGGCAGGATGTGCCAACAACCCGGTTGCATTTACTGATCAATCTACGATTGGTTCAGGAACAATTGTTGCCTGGAGCTGGAATTTCGGTGACGGATCAAACAGCGCTTTGCAAAATCCAACGCATCAGTACGCATCAGCTTCCAATTACAACGTTACCCTTACAGTTACTTCCGACTTGGGTTGCACGAATTCCATTACCATTCAGGTTTCTACAACAGCTCCGGTTGCTGCATTTACATCTACAGTAGCATGTGAGAATAGTCCGGTTAGCTTCACCGACCAATCAACAATCAGTGCCGGAAACATTACCGGATGGGCGTGGGATTTCGGTGACGGAACAAACAGTGCCATTCAGAATCCGAATCATGCTTATACAACAGCCGGAAATTACAATGTAACGCTTCTGGTAACCTCTGATTTGGGTTGTACCAACTCAGTGACACAGCAAGTAACGGTTGCTCCTATTCCGGTTGCAGCATTTTCCGCTCCAAACGCATGTTCCGGTGTACCGGTTAACTTTACCGACCTATCAACAGTTGCTACAGGTACACTAACGGATTGGGACTGGACTTTCGGCGACGGAGGATCTGCTGCTATCCGAAATCCGCTTCATACTTTCAACACGGGTGGTAATTACAACGTAACATTAACCGTAACCAGCAATAACGGATGTACTAATTCGATTACACAACCGGTTATTATTACAACCACACCAACGGCTTCATTTGACTTTACGCCAAACGATCCGGATATCCTGAACCCGACAGTACAGTTCATCAATACTTCGGCAAATGGAGTGACCTATAACTGGGATTTCGGTGGATTGAGTGGTTCAACACAAACAAATCCTTCGTATACGTTCCCTGAAGAAGCAGGCAGCTATACAGTGACGTTGATTGCTTATTCAGGCGTATGTACTGATACTGTAAAAGCAAACATCGCCATTAAAGACGTGGTTATTTACTATGTGCCCAACACATTTACACCTGATGGTGATGAATTCAATCAAACGTTCCAACCTGTATTTACCGACGGTTTTGATCCGTATGATTTTAACATGCTGATCTTTAACCGATGGGGCGAAACAGTATTCGAATCGAATGACGCAACAGTTGGTTGGGATGGTTCTTACCACGGTAAATTGGTGGCAGACGGTGTTTACACCTGGAAAATCGAGTTTAAAACACTGGCTACGGACGAACGTGTTGTTCTTCAAGGACAC
Source organism: Bacteroidota bacterium (assembly GCA_040387295.1). Taxonomy (GTDB): domain Bacteria; phylum Bacteroidota; class Bacteroidia; order Flavobacteriales_D; family Crocinitomicaceae; genus Fluviicola. The sequence goes on from JAZKEB010000002.1 coordinate 102,921, forward strand.
GTTAACAAAACACAATAATTTAGACGTTACACTGGGACTATTCATTCTTGAAATAGTCCCGTACGTCGAATGGTTTCACAATGGAAGGTTATTCATACAACCTTTCATTCAAGCTCAACGTTTTATTTATAATTAGGCTCACGCTATTAACTTCGGATCAGTCACTGACCTGACCTTATTTTGATAATTATGCAAGGTATCACAACTCACTTCCGCTCTACACTTGATTCGTTTATCAAATTGCTCCCGCTTACCGCATTGGTTTCTTTCTGCGGAATCTTTTCTGCACAAGCTCAAAACGTAGTCAACGGATCATTCACCGATATGACCGGAAACTCTATAACTCCTGCGGGATGGAACAATGTGCTTGGTTACAATCCGGGAACCAACCTGGGTGTAAATCCTACGGTTGACGTATTGGACATCAATTTCACCGCTTACTTTAACAACGCTGGCGTAGCAGTTTCACCTTCTCCGGATGGCGGAACCTGGACAGGAATCAGTAGTATTCCACCCGATTTTGAAAATGAAGCCATCGATCAGTTGGTGAGCGGATTTACTATCGGTACTGAATACCAATTATCGTTTTATGCTGCCAATTTTGGTGGTACACCGTTTATCGATCCGGGAATTGTCACCGCTTATGTAAATGGAACAGCAGTTGCTGTGAGTCCGACACTGAACCTGGTTGCCAACGTTTGGACCACTGTAACAGGAACTTTTATAGCATCCGCAACCTCGATGACCGTTCATATTGATGCCATTCACATTACGGGAAACGGCAGTGCAGGTGGTTATTATGACGTTGACGGATTGACCATTGTGCCCACAACACCTTGTGGCGCAGGAACTAATGCTCCGACGCTAAGCCAAACATCACTTTGCCTGACGACTCCTACTTATGATCTGAACAACGTAACGGCAAGCAATACTCCGGCAGGAACAACGTTGACATGGCATACAGCCACTCCTGCTACTAACGCCAACACCGTTGCCAATTCTTCCGCGGTAAGTTCAGGCGTTTATTATGCTGCTTTTTACGATGCGGTAAATGATTGCTATAGTCCAACCCAGCCGTTTACGTTAAATCCATTCCCTGTTGCCGATTTCAGCACTCCTTCGGTGTGTATTGGAAGCCCGGTAAATTTCACCGATGAATCGACTGTAGGTTTGGGTTCTGTGAATCAATGGAACTGGGTTTTTGGAGACGGAAATATCAGCAGTAATCAAAATCCTGTGCATACGTATGCCGGTGCGAATACTTCTTACAACGTAACATTGACCGTCACTTCGGCTGCAGGCTGTTCCAATTCGGTAACACTTCCGATTACATTTGCTAATCCGGTAGCTTCGTTTACGTACTCACCGACCAATCCGGATGTTATCAATCCGACAGTTCAATTTACCAATACCTCATCCAATGCGACAACGTATGACTGGGATTTTGGTGGATTAGGCGGTTCTACACAAACCAACCCGAGTTTTAACTTCCCGAATGTCGCGAATAGCTATACGGTTACGTTGATTGCTTATGCAGGAAATTGTACGGATACCACCACTGCTTTGATTACCGTCAACGATATAATGATTTATTCGGTGCCGAACGTGTTCAGTCCTGATAACGACGGTGTCAATGATGCTTTCCAGGTTTACACGGAAAATGCAGCTTCTGTTTCGGTAACCATCGTGAACCGCTGGGGAGAATTCATCAAAGAACTGGATGGCCTCACAGAAACGTGGGACGGGACTTTCAACGGCAAAGAAGCCAGCGAAGGTGTTTATTTCTTCACGTATATCCTTACCGATAAGGCTGGCAAAACCATTGAGGGTCACGGATTCGTCCAATTGGTACGCAATTGATCCTTCATCTTATCCTGAATAATTAAGATCTGTATCCGACTGAGGAACTGTCGTTTTCCCACAAATCACGGATTTTGTGCTCTAAAGCTAGTGCGTAGCTGAGCAAAAAGTTCTGTATTTGCGGGAATTCTTTTTGATAGCCTCGCATGCGTCATAACAACCCCGTTCAAATTAAAAGGAACTATTTGTTATCTTCGCCCGAGTAAAATTTGAAACCATGTACGGAAAATTGAAAGATCATTTGGCAGCGGAATTGGAAACCATTCAGGCAGGCGGAATTTTTAAACGCGAACGCATCATCACTTCTCCGCAGGGAGCGCGTGTTACGGTAAGTTCGGGTGATGAAGTTGTGATTATGTGCGCTAACAATTACCTGGGCCTTTCTTCGCATCCTGAAGTTATTTCAGCAGCAAAAGATGCTCTTGACACGCATGGTTTCGGGATGTCATCCGTTCGTTTTATTTGCGGAACGCAAGACATTCACAAAGAATTGGAAGCAAAAATCGCCCGTTTTTACGGAACCGAAGATACCATCCTTTACGCTGCGGCTTTTGATGCAAACGGCGGTGTTTTCGAACCACTTTTCACCGAAGAAGACGCAATTATCTCCGATGAATTGAATCACGCGTCCATTATCGATGGCGTTCGCTTATGCAAAGCACAACGCTACCGCTATAAACACAGCGATATGGCTGATCTGGAAGAACAGTTAAAAGCTTCGCAGGCACAGCGTTTCCGCATTATTGTTACCGACGGCGTGTTTTCAATGGACGGCGATATTGCCAAAATGAACGAAATTTGTGACCTGGCCGATAAATACAATGCGTTGGTAATGACAGACGAATGTCACTCGGCAGGATTCATCGGGAAAACCGGTCGCGGAGTTCCTGAATACCACAATGTAATGGGCCGTGTTGACATCATCACCGGAACACTTGGAAAAGCGTTGGGCGGTGCCATGGGGGGCTACACAACCGGACGTAAGGAAATCATTGAATTATTACGTCAGCGTTCACGTCCGTACTTATTTTCCAACTCATTGGCCCCGGCAATTGTGGGTGCTTCCAACAAAGTATTTGATATTTTGAGTAATTCGACCGAATTGCGCGACAAACTGGAAGACAATACCGCTTATTTCAAAGAACGCATTTTAGCTGCCGGATTTGATGTAAAACCAGGTGATTCGCCGATTGTACCGATTATGTTGTACGATGCCGCACTCTCCCAACAGTTTGCCGATAAGCTTCTGCAAGAAGGTGTTTACGCGATCGGATTCTTTTATCCGGTGGTTGCAAAAGGACAGGCGCGCATCAGAACTCAGATCTCGGCTGCTCACTCAAAAGCTGATTTGGATAAAGCAATTGCAGCTTTTACAAAAATTGGCAAGGAACTTGGTGTGATTTAATCTGAAAAATTATATATTTGAGAACTATACTATTTTTATAGACTATGAAACACATTTACACACTACTTTCTTTTGTTGTTCTTACAGTTGTTGGAACATACTCTTATGCACAATGTACCGTAACGTTTACTTCAACTGTTAACGATTTGGACGTAGAGCTTTCTATTGTTGGAACCGGAACAGCATCTTTTCCGGGGTATGGTGCTGATTGGGGTGACGGAAATATTGGTGTAGGACAAAATCCTACCCATACGTATGACGCTCCCGGGACCTATACTGTTTGTGCTTATTATTTTGACCTTGCAGATACTGCAAGCTGTAACGCTTCGTATTGCGAAGATATTACGGTAACAATTAGCAGCGCTTCTGTAAAAGAAATTGATGAGCCGTTGACTGTTTCGGTTTACCCGAATCCTGCGGTAAGTTCAATTGAAGTTTCTTCTACTGAGCCGTTGGAAAGTTTCTACATTTACAACACATTGGGAACAATGGTTTACAGTGACCGTACACAATCAACCAGCACCAAAGTGAATATTTCGGATCTTCCGAAAGGCGTTTACCTGTTGCGTTGCAATGGTCTTACCAAGCGTTTCGTGAAAAAATAATCAGAAAATACTGATATAGAAAAGGTGCTTCGGCACCTTTTTTTGTACCCTTTCGTTTTTGCAAAAACGATTCAGCAGCCACAATTCGCGCAAATCGAAAAACGATCCCCTTGTTTTACCAACAAAACACGGGCTGTGAATCACCAACATGCAGGAATAAAATTATCTTTGTGACCTTTAACTGCCGCGTAATCCGGTAGTGGTTTATTAATTGGACGCTATGCTTATGACAAGGTATTATCTTGTAGTCTTTCTTTCGGTGGTTTCACTAGCTGTTTTTGGTCAGCGTTTCGAGAAAGTTACCGGAATCTTAAAAGATCAAAAAACGGAAAATCCTATTGGAAAAGTAGGGATCAAACTCACCACACTCGATTCTGCTACGGTTGCAAAAACCGAAACGGATAAGAACGGTGTTTACGTTTTCAAGAACATTCCGGTTGGGAAGTATTTATTGATCGTAGACGATAAAGATTACGAAGACAAAGGTTTTCCAGCCGACTTAAAAGCAGAGCAAGCTGCAAAAAGCGATACCTACACGTTTTCGCCGTTTATGGTTTCGCTGAAAGTATCCTGGTTGTTTAACTGGGGTGATTCGGGTAATCAGGAACATTACTGGTCGCATTTTACCGCCAAAATCATCCTGATTATTTACGCAGCCTGTTTGGTACTGGTATTTTTCTACAGCGTTCTTCAATTGTCACTTTCCATTGCTTATGCGCGGAACCGCAAGAAAAAAGCAGCGGCTGTAAAACCGGTTTTTGATCCGGAAAAAGCACCGAAAGTAACCGTTCAATTACCGATGTACAACGAATTATTTGTTGCCGACCGGATCATTGAAACCGTAGCCGCTTTTGATTACCCGGCTGATAAATTTGAAATTCAGGTACTCGATGATTCCACCGACGAAACAAAAGATGTGATCGCCAAAAAAGTGGCTGAAGTAGCTGCCCGTGGCGTGAACATCAAACACATTCACCGTGTGGACCGTACTGGTTATAAAGCTGGTGCTTTGGATGCAGCGATGGACAAAGTTGAAGGTGAATTCATTGCCATTTTCGATGCCGATTTCGTTCCGGATCCTGATTTCCTGCAAAAAACAATGCCTTATTTTGAAGACCCGAAAATCGGGGTTGTTCAAACACGTTGGGGCCATTTGAATAAAAGTTATTCCATTCTTACCGAACTACAGGCATTTGGTCTGAACGGTCACTTTGCGGTAGAACAAGGCGGAAGAAGTGCTGCAGGACATTTCATCAATTTCAACGGAACTGGTGGTGTATGGCGCAAAGCATGTATTGAAAGTGCAGGTGGATGGGAACACGATACCCTGACAGAAGATTTGGATTTGAGTTACCGTGCGCAATTGCGCGGATGGCGATTCAAGTATTTGGAAGACGTTATTGCTCCGGCAGAACTTCCAATTACCATGTCGGCACTTAAAAGTCAACAACATCGCTGGATGAAAGGTGGCGCGGAATGTTTCCGAAAAATGGCCTGGACCATCATTACCTTCAAAGGCGTGAAATTCAGCGACCGTTTGCACGGTTTATCGCATTTGTTTAACTCATCGGTGTTTGTATTTATCTTGCTGATGTCGTTGCTGAGTTTACCTGTATTGCATATTAAAGACAGCTTCTCTGATTTGAATTTCTTTATCCAATTCGGGTCTGTCTTTATTTCAAGTACGATTTTCCTGATGTACTATTACTGGCTTGCTTTCCGCGATAAAAGTGGTAATCTCGTTGGTTCTTTTATTCGCTATGTAGGCCGTTTCTTCCAGTTCCTGATCGTATCGATGGGCTTGTCGCTCAGCAACACAGTAGCCGTATTGGAAGGTTATATGGGCATCAAAAGTTCATTTGTACGTACACCGAAATTCAACGTTGCTGTCAAAAGCGAATTCAAAGGCAATAAATACGATAAGAAAAGCATCTCGCTCATTACTATCGCTGAAGGTTTGCTGATGTTGTTGTTTGGATATACAGCAGTCAACAGATCCATTTATGGGGATTTCGGGATGGTACCATTCCATTTAATGCTCACGATGGGTTACGGATTGGTGTTTTTCAGTACGTTGAAGGAATTGCGTCAACAATAATTTTTAAAAAATATGGTCAAACAAAACGGCGTGGAACATTCCACGCCGTTTTGTTTTTGATAATAATTGTGTGATATGGCTCGGGAGGCGTCCCGAGCCTACACACATACCATACAATATTATTTCAATGCGCGGTAATTCGCCCGCCACGTGGAATCAGAAATATCCCGCAGCAGGACCCAGAAATTGCTATCGATGAAATAATCCTGATCAAGGTGTTTGATGTGATAACGATCAATCAGGTATTTTTCCTGAGCCAAAACGGGCTTGTACAAACCGTTGCTCCAGCCCATCTCGTTTCCGCCCCGAAACGGATAATCCGAATAGCGGATTTTCCACAAGCTGTCAAACGCAGGGCAATACGGTATTTTCTCCAAAAAGGTGTCATTCACATAAACGCCACCCAATACATTTTCCTGTTCAAAGTAATTGATACGTTTGGGGTTGAACGGACTTGGCCAAAAGCCGGAAAGTACTTTGATAAAATCTTCGCGGGAAAAAATGCGTTTTTCACGCAATACGCCTTCCGAATTATAGCGAATGGCAATAAAACTGGTCATTTGCGAACTGTGTGTCATGGAAATGCGCACGCCGAAAACAATACGACCTTCTTCGGCCGGTGGTGGATCGGCGACTGCGGTTCCAAGAACCCAAAACAGGCAAAGCAGGACAAAACGCATGATGCAAATTACAAACTATTGGCCTTTCGAACAACTTCTAACCGGTTAAAGCCGTTAACGTTTGCGAAAAAGAAACCATATTGTGGCGATTAACACCAACAAAAATCCAGTCAGCAACCACCAATTTTGTACCAAAAAAATCAATAGAAATAAAAGTGGTATGGAAACAATGGCCAATAAGTGAAATTTTCCCTGGTGGCGATTAGTCAAAACGGATGATCTTTTCAGGTGTTACCAGCGCATTGAGTTTCACATCGGTGGGAAGCACATCACTGATCGACGGTTCCACATCGAAATAATGCAAGCCGATAAACTGACAGGAAGGCGAACACTTGCGCAGGAAACGATCGTAGAAGCCTTTTCCATAGCCTACACGGTGACCGAACTTGTCAACTGCCAGCAACGGTACAAAAACGATATCGAAGCGGTCTGCGGCGATGATTTTACCCTTTTTAGGTTCAGGAATGCCTTTTTCATTGATCTCGAGTTGATCCGTATTCTCGAAAAGGTAATGACGCATCTCGAGGCTTTCGAAATTTGATTTCGGAATAGCAACACGTGCACCGATATTCTTAGCGCGTTCCCACAACAGGTAAGTGTTTACTTCCTTTTGACGTTCAATGGGTAAAAACAGTGAAATGGTTTTCTCTTCCAATTGAAAATGGGTCAGCGTTTGTTCAACAATCGTTTCGGAAAGTCGTTCCAATTCTCTTGGAGACAACATCAGGCGTTTAGAGCGGTAGATTTCGCGGAGTTCGGATTTCGTCATTCGGGATCGGATGGATTAGGAACCAGCGCCGAAAGCGAGTGCATCAGCTCTTTTTCACGCAGTGCCGTTACCTGCTCAATTGCATTGCGAAGTGCAACGGCCAAAAAATCTTCCAGATCCGCTTTTTCCATGTGCATCAACTCTGTTGCGATGTGCAATTCCTTGAGTGCATAGGTTCCGTCCAATTTCAGACGGATGAGCCCGTTACCTGCATTTCCTTCAACGATCAGCTCGGGTAAACGCGACATCCCGCTATCGGTTGCGCCTTTTAAAGCAGAAAGCTGTTGTAAAAATTCAGGTCCAAACATCTGTTCAATTTTAAACGAAAATACGTTAAACTACTTAACTGACAAATATTTGAAGCAATTGTTCCCACAAAATCATCAAATCCTAAATTTTATTATGATTTATTAAGAACCTAATTCCCATGATTTTGTATTTTTGACCGTCATGAAATACCTGTTCCGGATTTTCCTTTTTTTAGCAATCAGCTCTTTCTGTATGGAGGTAGCTTATTCGCTTGCGGGGGAAACTGCCGTTGAATTGGTGTCTTCAGATAACACGGATGATGAGGAAGATTCGGATGATCCTTCTGACAAAAAAGAAGAAAAATCAGATAAAACCGATAATCTATACATCGCTTATTCAGCACCGGCAGCATTTGTATTTGCAGAACGAGGAGCCGCTTCCTTGTATGCTGAAATGCTTTACCCCATTGCTTTTCACCTCATTGAACCACCTTATTCTCCTCCGGAAATGATTTGATTAAACCCACCGTTTAAGTTTCATTTCATTTTTACATTTTATGCATTCTTTTTTTAAGACGTGGAAGGTTGACCTTCCTGCCGGTCTGGTAGTATTTTTGATCGCAGTCCCTTTGTGCCTGGGAATTGCACTTGCCTCCGATGCGCCGCCTTTTGCGGGACTCATCGCCGGTATCGTTGGTGGTATTGTGGTGGGCAGTATTTCCGGATCATCGATTGGTGTATCCGGGCCCGCAGCAGGACTTACAGCCATTGTAGCTAGCGCTATTCACGATCTGGGATCATTTGAACTGTTTTTGGCCGCAGTGGTCATTGCCGGCGTTTTTCAATTGGTTCTGGGCATTGCGCGTGCAGGAAGCATTTCTCATTATTTCCCCAATGTGGTAATCAAGGGAATGCTTGCGGCGATCGGGGTCATTATTATTCTGAAACAATTACCGCATGCCATAGGCTATGACAAAGACCCGGAAGGTGATGAAAACTGGGTTCAGGTAGATGGTGAAAACACCTTCTCTGAAATTGTCAACAGCCTCAACCATGTGACGCCTTCTGCGGTGGTTATTACCGTTTTTTCATTGATTCTGCTGATTCTTTGGGAACGCAAATTCATTCAGAAATCATTCCTAAAAAACATCCCGGGTGCCTTAGTGGTCGTGCTGATAGGAATGTTGCTAACGTACCTGCTTCAGGGATCGGAATGGCAATTGATTTCCGAACACCGGGTCGATTTGGGTGTTCAGGGAAAATCGGTGGCGGAACTCATTACGTTCCCCGATTTCAGTCAATGGAACAATCCCAGCTTGTTGCTTGTTGCCGCTACTCTGGCAATTGTGGCAAGTATCGAAACCTTGCTGAGCGTTGATGCTTCCGACAAACTGGATCCGGAAAAGCGGGTCACCCCCGGAAACCGTGAGCTATTTGCGCAAGGTGCCGGTAATATTGTATCAGGACTTATAGGCGGTTTGCCGGTAACGCAGGTAGTCGTAAGAAGTTCGGCCAACGTAAATTCGGGCGGAAAAAGTAAGCTTTCAGCTATTTTTCACGGTTTACTGATTGCCCTTTCCATCTTCACGATTGCCGGATTGATGAACTACATTCCATATGCTTCACTCGCAGCGATCCTCTTAATGGTGGGTTATAAACTGGCCAAGCCGAAAATCATTGTGGGTGTTTTCAAGGAAGGCTGGTTGCAGTTTATTCCGTTTGTGATTACTGTAGTAGCCGTAGTGCGGTTTGATTTGCTAACAGGCGTAGGTTTAGGCCTTGCATGTGCGATATTCATTCTCATCATTCAGCGATTGACCTTAGCCGATCTGGAACGCAAACATTTGTTACTTCATAAAGATGGGGAAACAGGTGGTTTCTTACTCAAGCTACCTGATTTCATGCCTTTTTCCAGGAAATCTTCGATGATTAAATCGTTGAAGAAAGTTCCTGAAAACACGACCCTCAAAATTGACCTTTCATCGGTTCAAACCATGTCTACGGATGTGATGGAATTAATCGATGAATTTAAGACCACCGCCAAATCAAAAAACATCAATCTTCAGGTTATTCCGCGGAAAACCAGAAAACACAAAAAAGATTTAAACACTAAAATATAAGACCATGGATTTAATGCGCAATTTATTAGAAGGAAACGCTCAATGGGTAAAGGATACGATTGAGCGCGACCCTGATTTTTTCAAAGGCCTGGCAGCCGGACAACAACCCGAATACCTTTGGATCGGTTGTTCTGATAGTCGTGTGCCGGCAAGTGAAATCACCAACCAGCTTCCGGGAAGTATTTTCGTACACCGCAACATCGCCAATCAGGTTGGTAATACAGATATGAACATGCTGAGCGTGGTGTATTACGCTGTAAAATACCTGAAAGTAAAACACATCATGGTGGTCGGACACTACGGCTGTGGTGGTGTTTTGGCTGCAATGAGCAATCTTAGTTTCGGGTTTCTCGACAACTGGTTGGTCAACATCAAAAACGTTTACAGCAAGTATCAGAATGAATTGGACGCGATTGACGACGAGCACAAACGTGGAAACCGTTTGGTAGAGCTAAACGTGGTTGAACAGGTTCGAAACCTTGCCAAAATATCGTTCATTCAGGAAGAATGGGAACAAGGAGCATATCCGCAAATTCACGGATTGGTTTACAGTTTATCGAATGGAAAATTGGTGGACCTGGAAGTTTCTACGAACAGCAGTGAAAAGATGCGTCCGGTTTTCCAGTTTAATAAAGACTAACAACCGGAGCCGAAATCATTTAAATCAACGGGTTACAAAAAGTAGTATTGCGGGATTACCGATGTTTTTCAGAGGTGATTCCGCTTTGTTGTTTTCTGATGTTTGATTAAGCTTGAGATCAAGAACTCAGTTTCAGGAAGCTTCATAATTGATGATTTCAGCATTCATAATTCAACCTCTTTGGACTTCACCTTATTCGCCACGTAGACGCCTGAAAGCACCACGCACATCGCAACGGGTTGCAACCAGTGAAAGGTTTCCTTGTTAGCGAAAAAGCCAAGTGCCACGGCCACAAACGGGATGAAATACGTCACCGAACTGGCAAAAACCGCAGAATTCAATGCAATGATCCGATTAAAGATTACCAGCGCAAAGCAGGTTCCTACCACGCTCAATATTGCGATATACCCCAATCCTTCGGGAGCATGGGCATTGGTTAAGGTGGTATTCAGAGTTCCGGTCAGAATGGTGGCAACAACGGCCGGAATGGCTGTAAACGAAAATGCCAGCGCGGTAATCTCCCACGATTTGAAACCGGCTAAGGTTGATTTTATGGTGTTTAAGCTCAATCCATAGCAAGCTGTAGCCACCACCAACGCTCCGATGTGGTACCATTCACCTTTTGCATTGAACTTCGAACTCACCAAAATCAGCATTACAATTCCTGAAAACGCGATCAACAACCCCAGCGATTGTTTCAATCTAAGTTGCTGACGAAAAAAGAGCGCTCCGATAATCAGGGTGAAAAACGGCGTGAGGCTGTTGAGCATTCCGGCAACTCCTGACGAAAGTTCGGTTTCGGCGAACGTGAATAAAAAAGCGGGTATGAAATTACCCGAAAAACCAACCACCAATAAGCTTAATACCTGTTTGGCGTTCTTGATTTTCCGCAATGAAAAAATACCAAACGGCAGCATCACCAATCCGGCAATAAGCATTCGAAGAGAAGCAACCTGTGTATCGGAATAAATCGGAAGACCGTCCGGAGTTTCCATTCCGCGTTTCATCAGAATGAACGAACTTCCCCAAATACATGCCAGCAAAGCCAGCATCAGGTAACTTTTCAGTTCTTTCGACATCCGGTTACTTTTTGGGCTTATTGCTGATCCAAACACGGTAAGCAATCAATGCGGGAAACGCCACAAACATGAGTACAACCATGAAATACCCCATTCCAACGAGATGAAAAGACTTCACGTCCTTTAAATCTTCATCACTGATTCCCAGTCCAATAAAGTAACTGAGACTCATTTTCATGGGCTCTGTACGCTCCATTCCGTTGACACTAAAAACAACCTCTCCGTCAAACAAATTGATTGGAAGAGTAAACAAAATTGTGCTCACAAGAATCAAAGTTAGCACAAATACCGCCATCGGTTTACGGATGATTTCTTTCATGGGATAAACTATGGTGCAAAGATGCGAAAAACGCTAACGCTGATGTTGGATGTTTGATTTTTAATGTTGAATTAAGTTCCAGGTAAGTACACGATTTCAGGAAACCTCTTTTGGAATGGTAACTTGAATTCACTTAAGTTTTGATTCCCACTAGAATCTCATCAAAAATCAAACATCAAACATCAATTCATGTTACTTTTACAAGCATGCAACGCATCGGATATTTATGTGGCTCGGAAAGCTGGGGCGGATTGGAAATGAATCAATGGCGTAATGCCCGATGGATGAAGCAGCGCGGACACGAAATTGTTGTTTTCGGGAAAGCCGGAAGTCAGCTCGAACGTTATTGTCTGCAGGACCAACTTACTTTTGTGGCTGTTCCTACCTATAAGAAATACTACGATTTCAGCGTTGCACGAAAACTGAACCGTTTGCTGAAAGAACACCGCATTGATCACCTGATAATCCGTGATGTACGCGATATGAGTGTGGCTGCGTTGGCGAAATATTGGTTTTCACATTCGTTTAAACTGCATTATTTCATGGAAATGCAATTGGGCGTATCGAAGCGAAACCTGTTGCACACATTCCGTTTCCGGCAGTTTGATACCTGGAGTTGTCCGCTGCACTGGCTCGAAGAACAAGTGAAAACAAAAACCCGGATGCCACACGACCGGATCATTCACATTCCTTCCGGATTGGAACTGGCACCGTTGCAACAACCGCTTTCAAAAGAGGATGCGCGCAATTTACTGGATGTTCCACAACAGGAAATACTCATTGGTCTGGCAGGGCGATTCGATCCGCAGAAAGGACAATTGTTGTTACTGGAAGCAGCCAAACAACTTCCCGGTCAATCGTTTGGAATTGTGTTTCTGGGAGCGCCAACGCACAACGAAGGCGAAAGCTATCACAAAGAGATGCTCGATCTCATTGAAACGGCAGGTTTGCGCGACCGCGTGTTTGTGCGACCGTTTCGCAACGACATCAACGTCTTCTACAAGGCCATTGACGCATTTGTAATGGCATCCAAAGCAGAAACCTTCGGAATGGTCACCATAGAAGCGATGGCTTGCGGAACACCTGTTATTGGAAGTAATGCCGGCGGAACACCTGAATTGCTACAATTCGGGAAATTAGGTTATCTGTTCGAACCGCTTTCGAGCGCTGATTTGGCCAATAAAATCAGTGATTTTCTAAGCAACCCGAATTTGTTTCTGGCGGAAAAACTGGAACAGGCCATGGAATTATTTGATCATGGATCGGTGTGTGAGTTGGTGGAAAAACGCCTACAACTCTTCCAATAAGATCCTTTACGGCGCCGTAATCCATTTCTGGGTCTGGAATGTCAGAAAAGACGCCCCGATGCCAATCAAAGCGCCCACAATTACATCCGATGGATAATGCATTCCCAAATACATACGCGAATACCCGACAGCAATGGCATACGTATAAGCGGGAACGATTACGTACCAACGTGGAAACGCCAAACTGAGCGAAGTGGCTGTCGCAAACGCATTGGTAGTATGTCCGGATGGAAACGATAAAGGTCCGCCGGTTCCTTTTTTGTAAATCAAATCAGGATACTTTGCAAAGGGTCGTTCGCGGCCAACCGAAAATTTGAGCGTAGTCGTCAGCGCATTCGCAAACAGGATAGAAACAGCAGTATTGTAAGATTGAATGCGCAAGTCTTTATCGTGCGTGGCGCAACCTGTAATGAACATCGCAACTGGCGTGGTAATGGTTACCGGAGTTACGGTGTGCGATAGAATCTGCCACGGCTTGTCAATCGGCTGAACAGGTCCGTTCAATTTATCCAATAACTTCAAATCGACGCTTTGGGCCGATACAATCGTTGCGGATAAACAAATGAAGATTAAAAGTAGCCGTTTCACCGATGAACTTATTTTCGATCAAAGTTACAGGATAGAATTCATTTTTAACCACATAGTGCACAATAGAAAACATAGCTTTTCACACACAAACACATCCTAATGTGCACTATGTGGCCTATGTGGTTAAATTTCCTGATTAGTTTAATTCCTTAAACTTATCCGAGAAGTAAACCTTGTCACGATTCACACGTGTTTCGAGCGCTGTGCGGAACTCACCGTATTTTCCTTCAGGTAAACAATTGGTAGGAAAGAACAGTTGCAATTCTTCGATGTACTCGAAATAGATGGTTTGCTGGTGCGATTCTACACGACGCAATCCCGAAAAATACAAGACTTTTACTTCGCGATCGGCAACCACCACTGCTTTGTGAGTAACACCAACCCGAAACCAAGGCATGGCAATCAACAAAAACACCATTTGATCCAGAAACAACAAACCGTAAGCCACAGCAATGGGCCATGCTTCGGAAGTAATTCTGTAAATCGCCAGAGCAAAAATCAGGGCAATCACCGCTTCGATAATCAAGTACATGCGCACTTGTTTTTTGCGTTCACGGCCCACTTCGGTACACCAGATGAAACGCTCCGGTTTACGCGTCATACCCACTCCTACCCAGCGACTCGCCGAGCGACGTAAAATCAGGATCAATGAAAGGGCCGCGAAACAGATGAAAATAATCTCGCGATGCTCTAATTGTTCTCCTGTTGTGTGCAAAAATTCAATCGGTAAATCAAACCCTACGATAATGGCAAAAGCCATTGTAGGAAATGAAACTACCAGTAAGAGAAGATTGATCGCTCTGTTCATTTATAATTGCTTGATTTTGCGTTGAATTTCTTCGATTTTGCGCTTTGCAGCTTCGATCTTCTGGTCTACTTCCTTGCGCAATGCATCGGCACTTGCACCTTTGGAACGGGCAAAAAAGCCAAGGTTGTTTTCGTATTGTAAAATATCGGCTTTCAGCTGGTGCATTTTATCAAACAAATCAGCTCGTTCGCGTGCCAATACTTTATCGGCATTCGGATTGGCTTTCAGGGTATCCACACGCGCCTGGAACAATACGCGTTCCTGCTCTTCACCTTCGAGTTTCAATTTCTGATAATGGCCGTTAAGCGCATCTCTGTAGGCGTTGTAAACCGCATCTTTTTGTTTCATCGGCACAAAACCGATGGCCATAAATGCCGTTGAGTATTCTTTCAGCAAAGCCAATGCTTCCTTCTTATTCTCCGGAATTTCGGCAGCTTTAATCTGCTCGATCAAGGCCATTTTTGCTTCGTAATTGCCCGCTAATTCCTGATCCTGATGCGCAAAATGGTTTTGCTTGGCCGTAAAGAAATGGTCACAAGCAGCACGGAATTCCTTCCACAATTTCTGTTCGTTGCGCTGACCAGCATTTCCGGTTTCTTTCCATTGTTTCTGGATTTTCAGGATTTGCTCGGTCGTTGCTTTCCAATCGGTGGAATCTTTCAACTCGTTTACCTTGTTGATCAATTCCTGTTTTTTAGAAGCCAATCCGTCGAATTGCGAACGCAATACATCAAAGAATGCTTTTTTGGCGGTAAAGAACGTATCGCAAATTCCACGGAATTCTTTCCAGATTTCTTCGTTTTCTTTACGCGGTCCGAAACCAATTGTTTTCCACTCTTCCTGAAGTGCCAATAACTGCTCGGTTGCGTGTTCCCAATCTTTATTGGCGGTCCATTCACCTTGCTGAGCGATCAACTCTTTGGCGCGTTCAGCTACGGCTTTTTTCTTTTCGAGGTTGCCCGACAATTCGGTGCGACGCTCTTCGTAGAATGCGTGAATGCGAGCATAAACTACGCGCACGGCATCCCAATAAGCTGTTTTGAGTGTTTCCCAGTCGTCGTTGTTGACAGGCCCGGTTTCATCCCATTCGTGTTGTAATGCTTTGATGGCCGCTTCCACTTCTTTGATTTGCTCCATTTTATCCAATTGCTGGATTTTCTGAACAACCTCTAATTTCAGCTGGTGATTGCGGTGCAAATCATGCTCACGCAATTCACGGTAAATCTTTAAATGGTAGAAAAACTCTTCCAGCAAGCGCGAATATTCCGATTGTACTTCCTGGCGTTTTTCACGAGGAATATCACCAACGGTTTTCCATGCGTCGTGAATTTCCTTGTATTGCGTCAGCGCAGCTCCAATATTTTCTTCGGTTTTGATCACATTTCGCAAACGTTCGATCAACGCACGCTTTTCACGCAAATGGCTTGCTTCGGCGTCTTTCCTCGATTGCTGGGCGGTATTCCGACGGTCTTTGTATTCGGTATAGATGGCATAAAACGCTTCACGTACTTCATCGTGTTCGGCTTCCTGAGGCTCTTCGCCCCGTTCGCGCGCTTCCAATTGAGCCACTTGAAACTTACGTTGTTCTTCCAACACCGTATCATCAAATTTGGTACGCAATTCGCTCACGTCGCGACTTACCGCCAAAGGATCTTCCTGTGATGTCAATCCTTTCAACGCTTCTATAAATGCCAGCTTTTCCATAACTCTTTCGGTTTTATCCTACCGTCTCCACCATATCAAAATCAGTCAACGCAACAAATTGTCCGATGCGTGCTTCAATTTCCTCTTTTGTCAAATCCAATAAACGCTCTGTTCCGAATTTCTCTACACAGAACGAGGCCAACGCTGAACCATTAATTATGGCGCGTTTCATATTGTTAAACGACGTATCTCCGGTTGCAGCAATGTATCCCATAAAACCACCGGCAAACGTATCGCCTGCTCCGGTTGGATCGAATACTTCTTCCAACGGCAATGCCGGCGCAAAGAATACCTTTTCATCCTGGAACAACAATGCCCCGTGTTCGCCTTTTTTGATCACCAATGTATGCGGACCCATTGCGCGGATCACTTTCGCTGCTTTTACCAGTGAATATTCACCCGACAACTGGCGTGCTTCTTCGTCGTTAACGAACAACACGTCTACCAACGCAAGGGTTTGTTTCAAATCGTCCATTGCGATGTCCATCCAGAAATTCATGGTATCCATTGCCACTAATTTCGGACGTTCGTGCAAACGCTCGATCACCTGACGCTGTACCTGCGGAGAAAGATTCCCCAACATCACATAGTCAACACCCTGATAAGAAGGCGGAATAACCGGATCGAAATGCTCCAGTACGTTCAGCTCGGTAATCAATGTATCACGCGAGTTCATATCGTTGTGGTAACGACCCGACCAAAAGAAGGTTTTCTCCCCTTGTTTGATTTGCAAACCGTCGAGATTCACTCCTTTTGTCTGGAGCAAATCCAGCATACTTTTTGGAAAGTCTTCACCTACAACCGAAACGATACGCTGATCGGACACATAATTGGAGGCGGAAAGGGCGATGAACGTACCCGCACCACCAATAATTTTATCTGTTTTTCCGAAAGGTGTTTCAATCGCGTCGAAGGCAACACTTCCTACTGTCAATAAACTCATGTTTTTTCTATCAAATACTAACCGCAAAAGTAGTGATTTACTTAACAACTCCCGCATTTTAGCATGAAGCGGAAAAAAGGAACTTCTCGAGGGTTTAGAACATCGGTTAAAAGGTTGTACTTTTAGTGAAACAACGAATAGACACTGTAATATGTGTAATAAGTTGTTATTTTTTAGTTAATTGTGAAATATAAAACATCGATTCGATTTATAAACAACTTTGGTATGCTTCTTGTTTGTTTCAAAACATCATTAAAATCCTTGGCTATGATTAAACAATACATCCCCATCAGTTTGCTTGCGATGACCGCTTTATTCGGTTCACAGGCAGTAGCTCAAGAACAATTCACCAAAGATTTCGAAACCGTTCGTAAAGAATTGGTTTCCTGGGATCCGGTACGTGGTGAATGGCTCTCGTCCAGTTTAGTTGCAATGACGAAGAATGAACCGATCCCGGACCGCATGTTCCCGGAGGATTTCACTCCACTCGAAATGTTGAAAGTAGTTCCTGCTTCAACCCGCAATGCCATTGCCGAAACGGCAACTTCTCAATCCAACAATGGTGAAACCACTGTAACCGACCGACAGTCGTGGTCAACTGTTTCATCTGTACTCGATCGTGCCAATTGTAAACCTGTAATGGGCAGAACGTATGGCGATCCGCATCTTGCGTCGTTTGACGGTGCCAGCTATTCGTTTCAAACAGTCGGCGAGTTTATCCTCGTGAAGTCCACTTCCGGTAATATGGAAGTACAAACCCGACAACGGGCTCAAACAGACGACATCTCGCTGAACACCGCCGTTGCGATGAATGTAGCAGGTGACCGTTTTTGCGTGTATGCACAGGAAAAACCAGATGGAAATACGTCTACTCCGATTCGTTTGAACGGTGATGCTATTTATGTAGACGAATTAACGTATTACCTTCCTCACGGAGGAACAGTGCGCAGAAGCGGACGTAACAACTATCTGGTAACCTGGCCAACAGGTGAAACAGCAAGTTTAGACATTCACAACGGTGCGTTTTCGTTCATTAATGTTTCGGTACAAGTATTTCCATGCGCAGACTCGTATGAAGGTGTACTTGGAAATGCAAACGGAAGATCTTCTGACGATTTCGAAACACGTGGCAATGCCAGCCGTCCTGACAACTTAGCTTTCCATACTTTCGGAAACACAAACGATCCTGCTGCTCAGGCAATGGAACGTGAGTACCTGGCCTGGATGTCAAAAGACTTTGCAGGTTCATGGAGAGTTGAACAACCGACTTCATTGTTCGATTACGGATTCGGTCAAAGTACCCTAACATTCACCGATGAAAGTTTCCCACGTGTACACCACACATTGGCTGATCTGTCGCAAGACGATCGCGATCGTGCCCGCAGAAATTGCGAACGAAACGGTGTAAGTGCCATCGACATGAACGGTTGTATTTATGACCAGGGATTTGTGAACATCCCACCAAGCCCGCGTCCTGAAATTGTAGACCGAACTGTTGCTTACAATGTAACTCCGATCACAAACCCGGTACCAAATGTAAATCCTGGTGGAAGCAGAATTCCACGGGTTGAAGGATCAGGACCTGGTAAAGGTGATGGCGCCGGAGGAAATGGCGCTGTACCGATGGGTAAACAAGTGGGATCAGAATCTGCTGCTCCAAATACCGAGGCACGCACGCCTGAAACAAATGGTGGCGTAGTACCAAAACCGGTAGATACCGAAGGAACGATTGAAAAACCAGCTCCTGTTGTAGTGGATACTCCGAAAAAACCGGCACCTGTGCCAGTTGAAGAAGAAAAACCGGAACGCAGCCGATTGGGCCGTTTGTTTGAAACCGTTAGCGGAAGCGGTTCATCAGGAAGCGAGAGCGGGTCAGGATCATCATCTCCAAGAACAAGTTCTCCGGAACCGAGATATGAAGCACCAGAACCAACACGTTCAGAGCCACGATACGAGCCGCCGGCACCACAACGATCAGAACCAAGATATGAACCGCCTGCACCTCGTTCAGAGCCGGTATCACGTCCTGAGCCAGTAAGTACTCCCGCTCCACGTTCCACACCAACTGTTGGAAGAGGCGGCGGCCGATAACAAGAATAGCTTGCCAACTTAAATAAAGAGCGAAAGGCGTGGGAGAAATCCTGCGCCTTTTGTGTTGGATGTAATTGGAATCGGGAAGGCGTGTTAGACGTATTGGATGTTTGTCTTACTCCGCCTAAGGCGGATAAAATCAATTACACATATCTAGTGGCCCTTTATCCCACAAAAAAGCGCCCGTTAATCAACGGGCGCTTCTGTTTTTATAACTTATCGTTTTGACTAGATATGCTTCACCTTCACGATTCGTTTGGTAAAGTTTCCTGACGGTTTCATCACCGTTACCAGGTATTCACCCGAAGGAAGATCACCCAAGGTAACCGGAATATCGTGCAAGCCTTCATTGAATGATTTCGAACAAACATCCACTACCAGACGGTTAAACATATCGCGAACCTGAATTGTTACCGTTTCGTTTTTCGAATTCATGCGAATGGTTGTTTGTTCACCA
Organism: Bacteroidota bacterium; assembly: GCA_040387295.1. Lineage (GTDB taxonomy): Bacteria > Bacteroidota > Bacteroidia > Flavobacteriales_D > Crocinitomicaceae > Fluviicola. The sequence goes on from JAZKEB010000002.1 coordinate 122,642, forward strand.
CATGGATTCGGGAAAATGATCACATCTTCACCAGCCAGTTTGTTTTCGTTGATTCCAAGATTGCAAGAATCCAGCACCGGCATAAAGTTTACAGTATGCTCAAACATCGCCTGGATATCCGCCGGATCGGCCTGAAACCAGTCTTTCAATACGGAAGCGTATACATCACGGAAATCGATTTGCATCGGAATTCCTGCCTGGTCAACGATCTGATCACTGATTACCGGGTTTGGTCCGATAATTTGTGAGCTGATGCAGGTTCCAAACAGGAACAATGGTGCAGCATCTCCGTGGTCGGTACCCAAACTGGCATTTGCAGCAATCTGACGACCGAATTCGGAGAATGTCATTCCGGCAACACGTTGTTCAAGACTCAGCAAATTCAAATCGTCCTGGAAAGCTGCAACAGCATCCGAAACCGATTTTAACAGGTTGGCATGGTCACCCAATTGCGGAGTTCCCGGATCGGCTACCTGCGAATCGTGCGTATCAAAACCGTTGATATTGACAATGTAAATTTTGGTTTGCAAACCACCCGAAATCATCTGGGCTACATAACGCAACTGCACCGCAAGCGGGTTGTTGTCGTCATACATTGTAGAAAGCGTGTTTCCGTTATTGGCGGCGGCATTCACAGCAGCTCCGTAATCATTGGCTTGCGCAATCATTGTTGCCAAATACTCCATGTGCGAACCGTAATACGTTCCATCATTGAGTTGGCTCGATTCCTGCAGGTTAAATGCATCAAACGGATCAACCACGGTGGTTGAAAAGTTGGCCATTAACCCCTGGCAAGTCGACGACACCTCATAACCCATACTGATTGCAAACGGATCGGGATACGACGCATTCGGATAGTCATCCGGGAAATTGGGGTAATTCTGGTCTAAATGACGACCCAACCATCCTGTGGTTCCGGCAGGGTCCATCAAACCTGTTGACCAGATATCCATTGACCGGAAATGCGATCGGTTTTGTTCCGGATAACCGACGTTCTGGATGATGGATAGTTTTCCGTCGTTGAACAAATTGGCCATTCCCGTCATTACCGGGTGCATGGCATTTGTTGGATTAATCGTAATCAATTGATTATCAGGGATCAGTATGTCCGGACGCTGAATCACCAAATTGTCGTACATATCAAGTGGAACAAGCGTGCTGAGCCCGTCATTTCCACCATTCAGCCGAATGAGGATCAAGACGCGGTCTTCGGCATCACGCGAAACCTTGAACAGTTCCTTGGTAATGGCCCCGAATTTAAAATCCTTCAACAATAAAGGCGCACCGACAGACGATAAAGCTACGGATTGTATAAAGTTTCTTCTTTTCATTTCGTCAATTCTTTATTAAACCTATATTGTTTGGAATTCAGGCATTTGGAACAAACGGTAGAGCACAAACTCAACGCGTTGTTTTACCGGATTACTGAACGTGACATTGCCCGGATTGGCAACATAATCGTTGTATTGATCGGTCCATTCGAAATCAGGTAATCCGTTTGTCAACAAGGCTTTTAACGTCAGCTTTTGAAGTGCTGACAATCCTTTCGGACAGAAAACATCTACGATATCGTCAATTACCTGCGGTGCATTGTTCGGAATAGAAAGTCCATCTACAAAATCCAATGCATTTACTTTTAAGGTTTCTCCGTTGACCTGAACACCTGTGAACACTGTCAGATATGTTCCCAGATCAAAACGCAGCTTGATGTAGCTGGAATTGGCCCACAAACGGGAATAAGACGGCGCCTGATAATAGGAAGTCCAGCCACCTACACTCGGCGGACGCAAATAATCCATTCCAAGGGTTTGCCCAAACGCATAAATATTGAGGTACATTGTGTAATTGGTCTCCAGGTCATATGTTGGCATCCCATGCGTTGAATTCAGGATAGAAAACACATGCTCTAACGGATTTTTGATAATGGTTCCCAGCATACTCACATCGTAGAAGTGATCGCTTTTCAGCAATTCATCCATTACCGGCAGAATACTGAAGTTATTCGCTTCAAGCGTCGTTGCCATATCAGCAATCACGGTTGATTCCACGGCTGGTGTAAGGTCGTAATTAACGAACCATCTGTATATTTTCCGGCAAATGTATTTCGCCATATTCGGTTGCTGGAAAATGATATCGATGTAGTTGGAATATTCGAGGTTATCGGCATTATTGACAACTGCGTTACCGAAGTGAGACGACAACGTTTTAACGGTTGCATCATGCAGAATCGGGAAATAAACCGCTTGCGGACTGGTCAATGTATCGCTCAACATACCGTCGACCGTCCAACCTGTAAAGATTTTCGCACCGGCAGCAACATCTGCTTCCGTATAATTGGAATAATCTCCCGGACCTATTTGCGGGCCTTTTCCAACGGTAAACAATTCCAACACCTCGCGGGCATAGTTTTCATTCGGTGCAAACTGGTTGTTGGAAACCCCGTTGAGGAAAAACAGCATATTCGGGTCCACAGTCATATCTTTCACCAGCTGTTTGAAGTTACCCAAACAATTGGCGCGGTATAACTGATGCATATTGTAAACTCCACGCGCATCAAACGAAGCTGTCGCACCAAAATGGTTGGTCCAAAACAGACACATTTTTTCCTGAATCGACACCGTAGGTTGATTCAGGCGCTCCATCATCCATGCTCCAAGTGAAAATTCACGGGCATTATTGACTGCGGGCTGGCCACTCGACGGATAAACCGAGTTTACCCAGGAAGTACCGAACGGAGCAACCGTTTCGGCGGGATCAAACGCCAATGGTTCCGTAACAGCAGGAAGCGTAAGTAGTTGAGCAACGGTTACGTTCATTCCATCGGCAACTGCCTGTTGGATTTGAGCAAACGTAGGCCCAAACAAGGTTCTTCGTAGTAGATGCGCCGCTTGTACTTTCGTCCAGGTGCCCGAATAAGGGGTCAAACTTAACGAAACCGGCGCCTCAATATCTTCTTCTTGAATCATATTGTAGGTTTTTCTGCTACGGAAAATACGAAAATCCTATGAATCAGCTAGAATAGGAATTTCAAAAACGGAAAAATTAACAGGATGGTAACAATCTGTCGGTTATTGTCGGGGCTTCAGGAACTGAATATTTCGTTTCAAACCCTCAAATTTTGTTCGTTTCACCGCACTATTCCGGAATATTTCGCGGAATACTTCTTCGGTAAGATCGTGCCAATCGGTTTTGGAAAGTTGCAGTAATTGGTCATTCGGAAGAAACGCCGGAACGGAATGCGGTTTGGAAAAGCGATTCCATGGGCACACATCCTGGCACACATCGCAACCAAACATCCAGCCATCCATTTGCGATCGAAAAGCTTCGGGTAAAATGGCGTCTTTTAATTCGATGGTGAGGTAGGAAATGCATTTGGAACCATCGACCATATATGGTTGAATAATGGCTTCCGTCGGACACGCATCTATGCAGGCAGTACAGGTTCCGCAATAGTCTTTAATGGGTCCGTCGGGTTCCAGTTCAAGGTCTAAAATCAGTTCAGCGATAAAGTAAAACGAGCCTGCTTTCGGGTGAATGATGTTGGCATTTTTTCCCATCCAGCCCAAACCGCTTTTTTGCGCCCAGGCTTTGTCCATCACAGGAGCGGAATCAACAAAAACGCGGCCGCCAACTTCTCCTATTTCATCCTGAATGAATTGAAGCAGTGTTTTCAATTTGTCTTTGATCACAAAATGGTAGTCGGTTCCGTAAGCGTATTGCGAGATTTTGGGAGCTTCGGAATCCGCTTGTTTCTCTTCCGAATAATAATTCAGCATGAGTGAAACCACACTTTTTGCACCATCGACCAACAACCGTGGATCAAGGCGTTTGTCGAAATGGTTTTCCATGTAGTTCATGCTTCCATGGCGATTTTCAGATAACCAACGTTCCAACCGGGGTGCTTCTTCTTCCAGAAAACCGGCTTTGGAAACACCACAAAACGAGAAGCCAAGTTCGAGTGCTTTTTGTTTGATGAATTGCGTATGATTGAATGTATTCATTCCTTTCAGAACAAACCGCCTTGTGCCCAACCGAGGTTGAGACCAAGATGTTTATAGGCTTTTTCGGTCGCTTTTCTACCGCGTGGCGTTCGCATCAGAAATCCTTCCTGGATCAGGAACGGTTCGTATACTTCCTCGAGCGTGCCGGCATTTTCACCAATCGCAGTGGCAATGGTCGTCAATCCAACAGGTCCGCCGTTGAATTTTTCGATGATCACTTTCAGCATGCGATTGTCCATCTCGTCCAGGCCATATTTATCAACGTTCAAGGCATCGAGTGCGTGTTGTGTAATCGCGACATCGATGGTGCCATCGCCTTTGATTTGTGCAAAATCGCGCACACGTCGCAAAATGGCATTGGCAATCCGGGGTGTTCCGCGGCTTCTTCCGGCTATTTCAAAAGCGGCCCGTTCGTCTATGGGAATATCCAATAGCTCAGACGAGCGCTCTACGATCATTGAAAGCGTTTTTGTGTCGTAGTATTCTAATCGTGAATTAATACCGAAACGAGCTCTTAAAGGTGCTGTAAGCAATCCTGAACGCGTAGTGGCACCAATAAGTGTAAACGGATTCAACGCGATCTGTACGCTGCGGGCATTGGCTCCTGTGTCAATCAAAATATCGATGACATAATCTTCCATGGCCGAATAGAGGTATTCTTCCACAACAGGGCTGAGTCGGTGAATCTCGTCAATGAACAGTACATCGCCTTTTTCAAGGTTGGTGAGCAAGCCGGCTAAATCGCCCGGTTTATCGAGAACGGGACCGCTGGTTACTTTGAAGCCAACCTGTAATTCATTGGCAATGATGTTCGCAAGGGTTGTTTTACCCAATCCCGGAGGGCCATGTAATAACACGTGATCCAAGGGTTCGCCGCGTCTGGTTGCTGCCTGAACAAAAATCTCCAGGTTTTCAACCACTTTCGGCTGTCCGGCAAAATCGGATAAACGCTTCGGACGAAGTACCTTGTCGTAGTCCTTATCATTATTGGCTGCCTCGCTTCTGTAATCGAATGATTCTTCTTCTTCCAAGAGATCGGTTTTGGGGTAAAGATAATTAGAATTTAAAACGGGAGCTAGACATTTCCACTCCACTTCGTTTCGCTTAATGAAGAGAACCGGGGAGCTAGGATAATACAAAAACAAAGCCCCGCAGTGACGAATCTACTACGGGGCTTTCAACTTTATTTTGATGAGACTAATGCTCTTCTTCGCCTTCCATTAACGGAACTGTCTGAGGAATGAAGTCCTCTTCGAATCCAGGTTTGGAGTAATCATACGGCCAACGGTGAACTTCAGGAATAGCACCAGGCCAGTTTCCGTGCATGTGTTCTACCGGAGTTGTCCACTCAAGCGTATTTGATTTCCATGGATTCTGAACGGCTCTTGGTCCGCGGAAAATACTGTAGAAGAAGTTGAACAGGAACAACAATTGTCCGAGTGCAGCTAAAATAGCAAAGAAGGTAATGATCTTGTTCAAATCCAACATCATATCAAACGACTCGGTATTGAACTCGTTGTATACCGTGTAATCGTAGTAACGACGAGGAGCTCCGGCCAAACCTACGAAGTGCATCGGGAAGAAAACCCCGTAAGCACCAACGATAGTGATCCAGAAGTGAGCGTAACCCAAACGTGTGTTCAACATACGTCCGTACATTTTCGGGAACCAATGGTAAACACCGGCAAACATTCCGAATACGGCCGACATACCCATTACAATGTGGAAGTGAGCCACAACGAAGTAAGTATCGTGAACTGCGATGTCCAAAGCAGAATCGGCAAGGATGATTCCCGTTACACCACCAGTGATGAACGTTGAAACCAATCCGATGGAGAACAACATAGCCGGTGTGTAAATATTGGAACCTCTCCAGATTGTTGTGATGTAGTTAAACACTTTCACGGCTGAAGGAATCGCAATCAATAGGGTTGTAAATACGAAGACACTACCAATAAACGGATTCATACCGGTGATGAACATGTGGTGCCCCCAAACGATAAAGGATAAGAATCCGATGGCGAGTATGGAGCCGATCATGGCGCGGTAACCGAAGATCGGTTTACGTGAGTTTGTCGAAATGATTTCGGAAGAAAGTCCCAGTGCCGGTAACAATACGATGTATACCTCCGGGTGACCAAGGAACCAGAACAAGTGTTGGTAAAGTAATGGCGAACCACCGTGATTTTCCAGCATTTCAGATCCTACGATGATATCCGACAGGTAGAATGACGTTCCAGCCAAACGGTCCATCATCAACAACAACGCTGCTGACAACAATACAGGGAATGATAATACACCCAAAACGGCTGTCACGAAGAATGCCCAGATTGTCAACGGCATACGTGTCATTTTCATTCCTTTTGTACGCAAGTTGAAAATCGTAACGATGTAGTTCAATGATCCAAGCAATGACGATGCGATGAAGATTGACATGGAAGCCAACCACATTGTCATCCCTTGTCCGGAACCTTCAATGGCTTGCGGAAGTGCAGAAAGTGGTGGGTAAACCGTCCATCCTGAAGATGCTGGTCCTGTTTCGATGAACAATGAACACAACATGATTATGGAAGACAACAGGAACAACCAGTAAGAAATCATATTCAGGAAACCGGAAGCCATATCACGGGCACCCAATTGCAACGGAATAAGTAAGTTAGAGAATGTACCTGACAAACCACCCGTTAAGAGGAAGAATACCATGATCGTACCGTGAATTGTTACCAACCCGAGGTACATACTTTCAGACAATACGCCTTTTGGAGCCCATTTATCACCTAAGAAAAAGCTAAGGAAATCCGATTCTTCACCTGGCCAAGCCAATTGAATACGGAATAAAATGGACAATAACATCGCCACAACTCCCATGAAAACGGCAGTCATAAGGAACTGCTTTCCAATCATTTTATGGTCCTGGCTAAAGATGTACTTCGAAACAAAACCTTCCTCATGGTGATGATGACCGTGAGCGTCGTGATGTGCGTGTGCTTCGTGAGCTGCCATGTTCTATCTTTTATTACTGTTTTATACTAAATTAATTGCCCTTGCTTCTAAAGTGAATCGCCGGGTACTACAGCACCACCGGCAGGCATAATACTATCCGTTGGAGTTGCACCTGCGGCCGGAGCTTCAACCGGTTTTCCAACAGGGTATACGTTTTTGAATGTTTTAGACGCTGCCAACCATTCTTTTCTTTCAGCCGGAGTAGGTGTTCTTTTTAAGAGCTTCGCCAATTGGGCCTGGTGTTTCTTGCTATCGTTGTACGACACTTTCAAGTTCCACTTATCGTATTTTTTCTTATCCAACACAACAACCATCAACTTCATTTTGTAGTGAGCCGATCCACAGATCTTGTTACACATCAAAATATAGTTAAACTTCTGATTTTTCATCTTATCACGCATCTCGTCGGTCGTAACCGAAGGAGTGAATTTGAAACGTGTTGTCATTCCCGGAACGGTGTTCATCTGAGCACGGAAGTGCGGGAAGTAAGCAGAGTGAATCACATCTTTTGCACGGAAATTGAATTCGTACTCCTGATTTTTACACAAGTACAAAGTATCACCTTCTGTAAAGACCACATCATCCATTGCCTGAGCGTTCAATTTAGGATTGTGTGTTTCTTTCATTTGGTACAACAAACGAATCAAACGTTCTTTACGATCAAGATCGGTTACCATCAAATCACGTTCTTCAGGAATCAACATAATAGTGCGGTCGTTCAACTTACGCTCCAATGCTTTGATACCTGACATTCCGTTTTCCATTGAATCGATCGCATTTTGAATCGTTGCGGTGGTCATCAATGCCAACGGGTTATTTTCATTCGTTAGTTTGTAGTCGAACATCGCCAGGGTGTTATCTCCACCCGACATACGAACTGTCCAACCAAATTGTTTGGAGAACAACTCAACGCGAATTGCTTCGTCGCTTGGTTCGTCTGTTTGTTCGTTCCACGATTTCAAACCAAGGATGATGATGATCGCCAAAACGATAGCCGGTACAACTGTCCAGAGTAACTCCAAACGATTGTCATGCGGGAAGTAATACGCTTTTACACCCGGCTTGCGTACGTATTTGAAAGCAAATCCGAACAATAATCCGTTGGTAATGAAGAAAACGATGATAATGATCCAGAAGTTCAGGTTCAATAACCAGTCTGTTTCAACACCGTTTAAGGAAGCTGCATCACCACGACCTGTCCATCCGTACTCTAACATCAACCAGATGAATCCTCCGAACATGAAGATCATGAACGCCAATAATAATCCGGCATTCAATTTATTATCGCGGTTGGTAATATCTTCCTCGCGACGATCTCTCAACTTAGAAGAAAGCTCATACAAACGCACTAGTTGCGCAATGGCCAATACTCCTAAAACAATAACGATTAATACGATTAGTCTGCTCATTTTACTTTATTTATCGTCAATCCACCTTAGGCGGACGTTATTTTAAATTTCGTGGTGAATACTTTCGTCAAGGAAAGGGTGATTGACCGGAGTCAATGGTGCTTTCGTCAGGTTAACCAGAATCATTCGGATAAAGAATCCGAATACCAGTAAAGCCATACCTACTTCCATAAAGCCGATGTATGCATGTTTGCCCATTGAACCTCCCATTACCATCAGGTAAGCATCAACCCAGTGACCACACAATACAACCAAACCAACGAAGGTTAGAATTCCGGCATGACGTTTTGCATCACGTGACATCAACAACAACATCGGGAATGCAAAGTTAATAATGAACATACCGAAGTACATTGCTTTAAAGTCTTGAATACGCGTTAAGTGATACGTTGTTTCCTCCGGAATATTTGCATACCAGATCAACATGAATTGTGAGAACCATAAGTAAGACCACAAGAAAGAGATGGCGAATGTCCATTTACCCAAATCGTGGATGTGGCTTTCGTTTACTTTCGGTAAGTAACCTTGTTTTTTAAGGTAAAGTGTCAACGTTACAATGATGATCATTGCTGAACACCACATTCCGGCGAACACGTACCATCCGAAGAGTGTAGAGAACCAGTGAACGTCGATAGACATCAACCAATCCCATGCAGAAGTTGAACTGAATACGGCAAACAATACCAGGAATGATGCTCCTTTTTTGTAGTTCTTAAAGTGAATATCCGTTCCACCAACGCGATCTTCTTCCAAAGAGCGCTTTCTGAATCCCCACCAGAAAATAACATACACAGCTAAGTAAACAGCGGTCCTGATCCAGAAAAATCCTTTGTTCAGGAACATTGATTTTCCTTCGATAATCGAATCATGTTCTACTACTTCCGGATCCATCCATATGTAAATATGCGCTCCGTCCATGAAGGTAATCGCTAAGAGGGTCACCACCATCAAACCTACACCGTAAGGCATAAATCCGGTAACGGCTTCTATCACACGTTTTACGGATGCGTACCAACCTGTTTCAGTTGCATATTGCAAGGCAAGGAAAAACAATGCACCCAAACCAATCGCAAAGAAGAAGAAACTATCTACCAATGCATTGGCAAGAAAGCGCTGCGCAAAATGTGCACCTTCATGATTTCCCATCTCGAGTACGCAACCAATGATGGTTGAAATACCACCTACAATCATCAGAGAGAGTGTAAGTAATTTTGCTTTCGAAGAAATTTTAAATTCCATTACAACGAGTTTTCTTTCTTATTCTTTATTATAACGAGTCCTGAACTGCCGCCGGAGGTGTTGCAACCGTCATTGGCAATCCTGTTTTAGGATCAAATTTACCGTAGTTGGCATCCTGGAAACGACGCACATAGTGAACCAATGTCCAGATTTCTTTTTTGTTCAACATAGATGCGTGTGAACCCATCATTCCTTTACCGTAGTAAATGGAGTAGAACATTTGACCTTCAGCGATCGTCAGGTTTTTATAAACCGGAACACCTACATAAGATCCTGCAGTAACCATTGGTCCGTTACCATCACCTTTTTCACCGTGACAGTGATTACAGTTGGCCTGGTACAATGCTTTACCTTCAGCGAATACGGCATCCGATTGTACGGCTGACGTCAACTTAATCGGGTTGAGATCAGTCGCTGCGAGGTTGTACTCGTAGTTTCCATCCGGATTGGTAGAGAAATCGTAACCGAACATACCGTGCGTCAATGCAAATGCAGCGGCCGGTAAACGGTGATAGGGCAACATCATGCTTACAGTAGCAGAATCGGTTCCCCAATAAGGAATGGTATGCTTTGGCGGCATCAATGCTGACATGGTCATTTTCATGTCATCATGGATTTTACCTCTCACTTCACCATAATCAACATACGGCTCGATGGCAGGAGAACGATACATGTCGGGCATATACTCCAAACCAGCACTATCAGGATCAGCCGAGCAAGCAGCTGCTAACAGTGCTACTACGGAAATCTGCATCATCGCCTTGAATTTTACTTTCATCTGTATGGTCTTTTTAACCGCCCCTGGCGGACTTACATTAATGAATTTCTTTTTGATCTAACTCAATCATTCCGGTCTCGTTCAGCATCGCCTGTAATTCAGCAGCAGTAAACTGGCTGTTTTCAGACATACGGAACTCCATCACAAATTTATCGTCTGTTGTACGCGGATCCGGGTTTTGAGCCGGCATTCCCGGTAATGTTTTATTGCGTAACAAGTACGTAATTGCCATTCCGTGAGCTGCGCACAATACGGTGAACTCAAATGTGATCGGGATGAATGCCAACACGTTATCCATGTAGGTTTCATTCGGTTTACCACCGATATCCATTGGCCAGTCAGAGATCATGAAGTAACGCATCCCAATGGTCGCAAGCATTAAGCCTGTGATACCATACAAGAATGCCATAATCCCCAAACGTGTTTGTTTCACACCGATAATAGGATCAATTCCGTGAATCGGGAACGGTGAGAAGACTTCAGCTACTTTCACACCTTTAGCGACTAACTTCTTTGCGCCATCTTTCAGCACATCGTCGTCGTCATACATTGCATAAATTACTGTATCTGCCATGTCTCAATTAATGATTGTGATTATTATCCTCGTGGTGATCATGACCTGCATGACCATTTTTAGCAAAGTACGGATGAACCGGAGCCGTATCGTTTTTGTACGATTCACCTGAAGACTTCAGAATTGTTTTCAACTCGTTCAATGCCAATACAGGGAAGAAACGTGCAAACAATAAGAAGAATACAAAGAACAATCCGATGGTTCCGATGTACACACCTAAGTCGATGTGACTCGGGAAGTGCATACTCCATGAAGACGGAAGGTAATCGCGGTGAATTGATGTCACGATAATTACATAACGTTCGAACCACATACCGATGTTTACCACGATTGAAATAACGAATGTAAATAACAAGCTTCTGCGCAACGGACGGAACCACATCAACTGAGGAGAGATTACGTTACATGTCATCATCGACCAGTAAGCCCACCAGTAAGGACCGGTTGCACGGTTGATGAAAGCGTATGCTTCGTATTCCACACCTGAGTACCATGAAACGAACAACTCCGTAAGGTAAGCAACCCCAACAATGGAACCTGTTACCATGATTACGATGTTCATGTATTCAACGTGTTTGGTATGGATGTATGCTTCCAGCTTCATGGCCTTTCGCATAACGAGCAAGAGGGTTTGTACCATCGCAAATCCTGAGAATACTGCTCCCGCTACGAAATACGGAGGGAAGATGGTGGTATGCCAACCCGGGATAACCGACGTGGCAAAGTCAAAGGATACAATGGAGTGAACCGAGAATACAAGTGGTGTAGCAACACCGGCCAATACCAATGAAACCAATTCGAAACGATTCCAGTGTTTTGCACGACCCGACCAACCGAACGATAGAATGGTGTACATTCTTTTCGGAATTGGTTTTTTCATACGGTCACGGATGGTAGCGAAATCGGGAATCAAACCGATATACCAGAAAACCAATGATACCGAAAGGTAAGTCGAAATCGCGAATACGTCCCAAAGAAGCGGTGAGTTAAAGTTCACCCACAACGAACCGAAGTGATTCGGAAGTGGCAATGTCCAGTAACCAACCCACAAACGACCCATGTGGATCAGTGGGAACAAACCGGCCATGAATACAGCGAAGATGGTCATCGCCTCGGCAGAACGGTTAATCGCCATACGCCATTTCTGACGGAACAACAACAACACGGCTGAGATCAATGTACCGGCGTGACCGATACCAACCCACCAAACGAAGTTGGTGATATCCCATGCCCAACCAACGGTTTTGTTCAATCCCCAAACACCGATACCGGTTCCGAGAAGGTAGAAAATACATCCTACTCCGTACAAACCGATAATCAAGGCAATGGCGAACAAAATGTACCACATGCGTGGTGCTTTGTCCTCAATTGGCTTACAAACATCCTCGGTAATTTCGTGGTATGTCTTATGCCCTAATATGAGCGGTTCACGAATTGCAGCTTCCTTATGCGACATTTCAGTTTATATTAAGCAATTAATGATTCTTTTTATTCCCGTGTCCTGCAGGCTCTTTGTGCCCGTGACCTTCGGCTTCGTGAGCCAAACGATTCAACTCAGGGTTGCTTTCGTTACGCACTTTCACTTTGTACCAAATGTTCGGTTTCACACCTACTTCTTCCAATGCCTGGTAAGCACGTTTTTTGTCATCAGCGCTCTTACGAACCATTGATTTCAAATCGTTCCAATCACCTACGATGATTGCATTTGACGGACAAGCATCCTGACAAGCAGTAACGATATCACCGTCAATTACAGGACGAAGTTCTTTTTTAGCAACCAATTTACCTGCCTGGATACGTTGAACACACAATGAACATTTTTCCATTACACCACGTGTACGAACTGTTACATCAGGGTTCAACACCATACGACCAAGATCGTCCTGAGCAGGGTTGATTTCTGTAAATTTCTTGTAAGAAGGGTAGTTGAACCAATTGAATCGACGTACTTTATACGGACAGTTGTTCGCACAGTAACGTGTACCGATACAACGGTTGTAAGCCATTTGGTTCAAACCTTCCAATGAGTGAGTTGTTGCAGCTACCGGACAAACCGTCTCACAAGGAGCGTGGTTACAGTGGTGGCATAACATCGGCATGTGAATCACTTTCGGGTTCTCAGATGGGATCTCAGCAGCATCAAAGCTGAAAGTATCCGCATCTTTACGTGTACCCGGAGCTGCTTCTTCGTCGGAAGCATAGTAACGGTCGATACGCAACCAGTGCATTTCACGACCACGACGAACTTCATCTTTACCGACAACAGGAACATTGTTTTCAGACTGACAAGCGATCAAGCAAGAACCACAACCGAAGCATTGGTTCAAATCGATGGTCATTCCCCAACGGTGACCTACATGCTCTACCGGATGTGCATCCCACAAATCGAATTCCGAAATCGGAACTTCACCTTCATGTGTGTGCAATACGTGCGGTGCGTTGTATACTTTCGAATCTTCGTTTTGGAAGATCTCTAATGTTGTTTCTTTTACGATTGAGTGACGTGCCATCACCGTGTGGTGAATTTGCGTTGCAGCAATCGGGAAGATGCCTTCGGCTTTGGCCAACGTACCTGTAACATCGGTTTCGTATCCGCCATTCGACCAATCCATGAACGGGAATACGTTTGCTCCGATCGGAATACGTTTTCCGTTTTCGTCTAATTCGAAACCACCGTATTGTAACGTACGGTAAGCAGCATTTCCGATTTCTTCATTTCCGGCACCACGTCCGTAACCAAGTGCGATACCTACAGTACCCAATGCTTGTCCCGGAGACGGGTAAACCGGCAATGTCACCGATTCGTTTCCAACTTTCACGGTAGCCATGTTCAAACCATTCTCCTGATCGAATGTTCTTACATAACCGCCTTTTTCCATTTCGGTAGGATTCATTGTGATGTAGTTATCCCACGTCACTTTAGAGATCGGATCCGGCAATTCCTGTAACCATGGGTTACTTGCCATATCACCTGCTTTGATACCTGTTTTTTGGTAAAGCACGACTTCTAATCCTCCACCTTTCGGCAATTTGGAAGACAATCCGCTCACTGCACCTTCGTTGAAAGTCAATGTTACAGCCGGCATTGCCATTGACATTGCACTGTTGTGCACTGCCATTCCCCAATAGGTATGGAAATCTGTGTATTGTGTTTGTGTAGGGAAACCGTAAAGTTCCCAGTTTTTCGAGATGTAATCAAACGCTACGCGGGAATCTTTACCACCGCGATTTGCCTTACCTGCCCAAACAAGTACCGACTCCATTGCTGAAGCAGTGTTGTGTAATGGACGGATAGTAGGCTGTGCGATTGCGTAATGACCAGCTTTCGCGTTAAAGTCACTCCATGCTTCCAATGCATGATGATCAGGAGCGATATAAGCACATTTTGTAGCCGTTTCATCACCATAAGATGACAACGAAACAGTCAAGTTGTTTTTAGAGAATGCTTCAAGTGCTTCTGCAAATGCTTTTCCGTTTGGCAAGTTGTATGCCGGATTAGAACCCAGGAAGAAAATAGCATCCGGAGCATTTTTCGATTTCCCGATAACATCTGCAGCCAATTGGTGCATTTTCGCATCTTCAGACTGGTACATGTTCACTTCGCTTTCGAAAGTGATTGTTTTACCATAAGCCCCTAAAACGTTGTTTAGTTTGTTTGTCAGGATCTGAAGAGCCGTATTGTTTGAACCGCAAACAACCAATGATTCACCTCTCGATGCTTTCAATGATTTAACGGCTTCTTTTGCAATTTTCTCAGCGCTTTTGCTCAGGTTGGAAGCAACTCCACCTGCATTTCCACCCAATGCACCAATCAGGTAAGCCAACACATTTGCCTGCTCACTTGGCTTGATCATTGCACGGTAATCGGCGTTTGAACCGGTAACCGACATAATGGATTCGAACTGGAAGTGACGAGACATCCACTCCCCATCAGGATCGCGACGTGTTCCGAAATCTACTGCGTACTGATTCCCCAACAACCATGAGTCCAGGAAATCGGCTCCGACACTAATTACTGTTTTCGCTTTCGAGAAGTCGTAATCAGGAATCATTGCTTTATCGAACGTAGCTTTGTTTGCCTGACGAATTCCGTTGTAAGAAACGGCATCGTACTGAACGTGATTAAAGTTAGCATGCAATACCGGCATACCCGCTTCATTCATTGTAGGTCCGTACATGGCAAACGAAAGATCGATCAATGCCGACTGCATGGAAGGAGAAATGATGGTATTGGAAACAAAGGCAACTTTACCTTTTTTGTCACCAATAGCTTTCAATGTCTCTTTTACTTTGTCATCCAGTTTCGACCAGCTGATCTCTTCACCTTTATGCTGAGCTGTTTTTAAACGAGCGCTGTCATAAAGTCCAAGAACCGAAGCGATAATTTGAGACGTAGTACCTCCCTTTGTAAAGCCTTGTTCTTTGTTTCCTTTGATATAAATAGGACGACCCTCACGTGTTTTCACCAAAATACTTGCGTAATCGGTACCATCGTAATACGTAGATGCATACCATGTTGGCATACCCGGCGTTACGTTTTCAGGTTTATTCACATAAGGAATAGCTTTTGTTACCGGAGCTTCACAAGCTGCAACGGTTGCTGCGGCTACGCTGAACCCTAAGAACTTCAGGAAGTCACGTCGTGGTGTAGACGTTTCTTTCAGCGACTCATCGCCTAAGAATTCATCTACAGTTACTGATTCCGGAAACTCACGGTTTCTTGATTCTACGAATGCGGGCGTTTCCTGCAATTCATCAAGACCTTTCCAATATTTTCTAGTCATTGCCATAATCTTTTCTTCAGTTCAGAATTAATTAATAGTGACATTTAGCACATTCCCAACCACCTAATTCTTTCACGGTTACTTTACCATCTTCCAGGTATTGACCGTATAACTTTTTATCGTGATTCAGGAGACGCTTGTGGATTTCGTTGTAGTAACCACTACCTTTTGTATCCAGAGCACCTTCTGAAATTTCTTTTTCACCGTGACATTCGATACACCACCCCATTGTAAGGGTTGCTTTTGTCAACGGAATATTTCCTTCTACTTTGTTCAGGTCAGAAACAGGAACCACGCGGGCCGTTTCGTTTTGTTTCGTCATATCTCCGTGACATTGTTTACAATCCAAACCACCAACTACTACGTGTTGTGAGTGGTTGAAGTAAACGTGATCAGGAAGGACGTGTACTTTATTCCAGATAATGGGAGATGTTTTTCCGGTATACGTATCACCGTTCCAGCCGGCAGCTTTGTAAATCGCTGCAATCTTATCTGCTTGTTCAGGTGTACGTCCTTTGATTTGCTTGTGACAGTTCATACAAACGTTCACTGTAGGTAAACCTGCCGATTTTGATTTCGTCACCGAGTTATGGCAGTATTTACAATCGATACCATTTGTTCCGGTATGCACATCATGCGGGAAAGCAATCGGCTGCGAAGGCTGATAGTTTTCTACCACACCAATTGAGTAACCGGCAAGGAACAGACAAACAATCAGGGAAATCGTGACAACCAAACCACCCATACCAACGTATTTGCGGTTTTTCCATGCCCATGATTTGAACTCCTCCATGTAGCTTTTCTCATCAGCCGTGTCTTTGTCGGTGCTATTCAACTGACGACGAACACCGCCAACAGCCATGATAATCACCACAAACATCAACCCGACAATGATCCAAATCCAGGAAATGCCTCCCTCTTCTTCTTCGGCACCGCCAGCTGCGTCGGCTGCATCACCCTCACCTTCAGTAAGTGCAGGATCAGCTTGCGCATCAACGTACTCGAAAATCGCATTGATCTCCTCTACTTTACCCGCCAAGTCAGGGAAAGTCTGCATGTCAGTTGGCTTCACTTTCGACACGCTTGCCGCGTATTGATCAGCTGCAGCTGCAGCTTTCCAATTGGACACCCATGTGTAGATTGAACCTTCTTTCGCACCGCCGTCTGTCCACTTTTGGCGAACACCAAAGAGTTTCGGACCTGTACCATCAACATGCGGCTGATGACACGTAGCACACTTGGCTTTAAAAAGCGCCTCCCCATTCGGTTGGGCAGAAACATCAAATGCACCTAAGACAACTACTGCCGTAAGAGCACCGATACACCATTGTTTTATACTTCTAAACATCTGATTATTAGATATTTTTGTTTCTAAAAATGTTGGTCAAACCTAGTTAAACACTAGTATTGACGTTGGCAAATTTAGAAGAATAGCTACATTCCATGACAGTTTTATGACAATTTTCGTCCTACACTTTTTAATTTAAAACGATTCTAAATAAGATGTTCCTTTCACATTTCTTAACAAACCGCTAATATCCTATCATTTAGCCGTTATTTTGAGTTAAAAACCCGTTTACAAAGTCCGGTTTTCTTCAAAAAATAGTCTTGGCACTTGTTTTGTAAAACCATTTCCTGAAAATTGTATTTTTGCTCTCTAAAATGATTGTTATGCGAATGCTGATTGGTTTATTTCTATGTATTTCTACAACGGGTTTTTCTCAGGGTCATGTGGAGGTAATAAAAGACAGTCGAATTGACGGATTGGTGCGCAGCGAAAGCGCCATTGTTGCTCCGGCCACAGCTCCTCAAATTATGGGGTATCGCCTGCAATTGTTTTTCGATTCTAACAAAAGTGCTGTTGATGATGCACGATCACGCTTTATTGCGCTTTTCCCGAAAGTGGACACCTATGTAGAATTTACGGCACCTCACTATTTTTTGAAGGTTGGTGATTTCAGAACGCATTTGGAAGCAGAAAAAGTAAAGGCTACGTGTGAGAAGAGTTTTCCGACCAGTTTTGTGGTGAAGGAGAAGGTGAATTTACCACGAATAGACTAAGTAATTTTGAATGCTTAATGTTGAATTTTGAATGACTATTCACATTCAGTTTTTGATTTTTCCTAAGATTCTCTGGCCGACGGCATAGCCCGAAGAAACACAAGCTTGTAGCAGATAACCTCCAGTGGGTGCATCCCAATCGAGCATTTCACCGCAGCAGAACACATTTTTCCATTGTTTTAATTGTCCGGATGAATCAATTGCATCCATCGAAATTCCACCAACGGTTGAAATAGCTTCGTCTAACGGACGTAAACCTGTTACTTCTATCGTGAACGCTTTCAGCTGTTTTGCCAGTAAAACCGGATCGGTAAACTGATCCTTCGACAGTTCTTCTTTCAGCCACTGATAAATCGTATCACTCAGTTTTAGCTGTGAAAATGCCTTTCGAACGTTTGTTGAATTTCGTAAGACCGCTTCGATTTTTTCAAGCGTGAGTTGTGGTTTGAAATCAATGGTCAGTCCTTGAAAACCATTGTTTCGAAGTTCACGATTGACGGCATAAGCCGGTTTTCCTTCGATGCCGTAATCGGTAATGACCAAATCGCCTGCTACTGTCAATCCTCCGATTGTAAGGCGACAATTTTTGATGAAATGTCCTTCGAAATTGCTTCTCCAGGTTGATTTTTTTAGTTCCAGTCCTGTATTTCCGGATTGAAACGGAACGGTTTGAATTCCCTTTGCAGTAAACAAATCGAACCACTTTCCATTGGAACCGGTTTTTTTCCAGGAAGCACCGCCCGGTGCAAACACCAGGAAATCGTATGGTAGTTCCTGAATGTCGTTTTTTGATTTTATCCGAACGGTTTTAGCATCAAAATCAACCAATTCTGACCTTAATTGCCAATGAATCGAATCTGTTTCAAGGTGTTTTAACCAAGCCTTGAGCACCTGAATGGGTTTGATTCCTTCGAGTGGAAATACTTTACCGGATGAACCGATGTAGGTTTCGATTCCGATCGTTTTGAGCCAAGATCTGAAATCATCAGGGGTGAATTGCGTAACCCAATCCTGAACGGTTTTACGGTCGTATTTTTCGATGAATGACACTACCGGCTCGGAATGCGTGAGGTTGAAGCCGCCTTCGCCGGCTACGAGAAATTTTCTGCCAACCGCGGGTTTATGGTCCACGATGGTGATATGAGCGTTGAGATCCCGCAATTGAGTGGCGGCCATGAGGCCGGCAGGACCACCGCCGATGATGATTATTTGGGGGATTTTCGCCATATTTCAGTTATTCTATCTTACTTTTTTCTTGATAAAAAAGTAAGCAAAAAATCAAGGCCATAAGTCCCGATCTTGAGAACTACGGTTTGTTAACCTATCTTAACCCAACTCGCAAACGTCATTAACGATCATACTCTTCGCGGATAATCGATGACTGAGCTCAAACAGGGCCTCGATCACGCTTAACTACACCTTTGTTCTCTTTCGATCGTCACTTAATGCCATTCAGGGTTACAGTACTGAAACCAACGTTTCCTTAGTAAACTATCGTGATTTCACTGGCCAACGCTTTTGCTTTTTCGGTGAGTTCGGCGGCGGAATCGGTGCCGTAAGTCAAGACAACCCCCATTCTGCGATAAGGCCTGGTGGTTGGTTTTCCAAATAAACGAAGATCGGTTTGCGGCTGGCTCAAAACGGTTGTCAGGCCATCAAAGTGCGGTGCTTTATCCGATTCGCGATCGGCCAGAATAACAGCACTTGCGCCGTTGCGGAAAAGTTCTATTGTTGGAATCGGCAAACCGAGAATGGCGCGGGCATGCAATTCAAATTCGGACAAATTTTGTGTTCCGGCCAGGGTTACCATTCCGGTATCGTGTGGTCGTGGCGATAGCTCCGAAAAGTAAGCACCGTCTTGTGTAATGAAAAATTCTACTCCCCATATTCCTGCTCCTCCAAGCGCTTGCGTCACTTTTCCGGCCATTTCCTGCGCTTCTTTCAAATGAGCGTCTGTCATGGGCATGGGTTGCCAGCTTTCCTGATAATCGCCACGTTCCTGGCGGTGACCGATAGGCGGACAGAAAAGTGTTGGTCCGTTTTGTTGCGTTACGGTAAGCAAGGTGATTTCGTAATCGAATTTGATGAATTCTTCCACGATTACTTCTTTCAAATCACCGCGAGAGCCTTCGATGGCGTAGGTCCAGGCTTTGTCAATTTCAGCTTCGGTTTTGATCACCGACTGACCTTTACCCGAACTCGACATGAGCGGTTTTACCACGCATGGAATACCAATTTCAGCCACTGCTTCACGGAAAGCTTCCAAGGTTGTTGCATACTTATACTTTGCGGTTTTCACTCCGACTTCAATGGCCGCCAAATCACGGATTGCCTTGCGGTTCATGGTGAAATTGGCTGCTTTGGCACTCGGGACCACCTGAATTCCATTTGCTTCGTAGTCATAGAAACGTTCGGTGCGAATGGCTTCAATTTCGGGAACAATCAAATCGGGCTGGTGTTTGGCAACGATGCGATCGAGTGCGTCGCCATCGAGCATATTGATCACTTCAAATGAATCGGCCACCTGCATTGCCGGAGCATTTTCATAACTATCCACTGCGATAACGGTTTGACCTAAACGCTGTAGGGCGATTACCACTTCTTTTCCGAGTTCGCCGGAGCCTAACAAAAGTATTTTTTTCTGCATGAGGCAAAATTAGCTCTTACTTTTTGTCTTGACACAAAAAGTAAGCAAAAAAGTCAAGGCCGGAAGTTCCGATCTTGAGAACTACGGTTCTGAATGAAACTTTCCAGAAGAATAAATTCTTCACGGCGGACATTTGAAGAAAGCAAGCATAATAGGAGTACAAGTTATTCGCAAAAACGGCATCTAATTAAACGATGAAAATGGTAGTTTCAAGCGCTGAATCACCTCATTTACCTAAAGGATAATTATAGTATCTATCTTTGTATAGTACTTTAACTATATTTGACCGAATCATGAAGGAAACGTTAACAGCTTTATTGCATCAGTTCCATGGCATCAGCCTGGAAGAGCTGTCGCGTGCCCCACTTATGAACCGTACCGACGAAAAATTTGCGTTTCACCTGGTTGATCTTCCCGGGATTCTGACAACGATGATGCCTTATTATGATGTCCTCAATATTAATGGAAAAGTCATTTTTGCATATACCAGTCAGTATTTCGATAATGAAGAATACCGTTTTTTCAACGATCATCACCGGGCTATTCCAAACCGGTTCAAAGTACGCATTCGTACGTACCTTGATACCAATGCTTCCTTTTTGGAAGTAAAAGAAAAGATCAAAGGAAGAACGGATAAGAGACGGATTTCGATCGACGGTTTTAAACAAACCTTTGACGGTGAAGCCGAATCCTTTCTAAAAACCCGCCTGCGTGAGTCCATGCATTTGAAACCGGTCATGATCAATAGTTACCGCAGAATCACATTGGTGAACAAGACCAGTGAAGAGCGCCTGACGATTGATTTTGACATTACGAATGGCGTGCTGGATGCTCCCGAAATCGATAATCAAAGTTTATCGCAGGTAGTGATCGCTGAATTGAAGCAACCAAAACTGAACCGCACGTCTCCGTTCTATCAACTCATGAAACAAAAACAAATCCGACCGTTTCGTATCTCCAAATTTTGTTTCGGTATGATGGATTTGTATGGAAACGATGTGATTAAATCGAATCATTTTAAAACCAAACGATTGTTTATTAAAAAACTAACAAAAAATGCATAGTATTCTCCTGAAAGCTGACGCCATAAAAGCAGACAACACCTTATTGGGTATCAGCTATTTCAATGATGATTTTTACAGTTTGCTGTTCCGAATGGCGCTGAACCTGATTGTACTCACCATCCTGATCCGTTTCCTTTATTACCAGAAAGCCAAGCGAAAAGATTACCTGTTTACATACTATCTGATTGGTATGATTACCTTTTTCCTGTGTTTCGGTTTGAAAAAACTGGACATTGATACGGGAATGGGCCTCGGGCTTTTTGCCATCTTCAGTATTCTTCGCTACAGAACGGAAGGCATCGAGATCAAGGAAATGACCTACCTGTTTTTGGTGATCGGTATTTCGGTAGTGAATGCGCTTTCATCCAATAAGATCAGCTTGGCAGAAATGGCGTTGATCAACGGTGTATTATTGCTGCTTACATTTGGTTTGGAAAATCTTTGGTTATTACGTCACGAAACCCGCAAGGTGATTATCTACGAGCGTATTGACCTGATTAAACCGGAACGTTACCAGGAATTAATGGCGGATGTACAGGAACGCACCGGATTAAAAATCAATCGTATTGTAGTTGGTAAAGTCGATTTCCTGCGCGATTCGGCGCAACTGTTGATTTTCTTTGACGGCGATGTACAGCAATTCGGATCACAACCGGATGAAATGCCGTTTCAGAATGATAATTGATTGGAATATTAAAATAAACAAAAAGGTATCGATTAATCGATACCTTTTTGTTTATGTAATGTTGAAAAACGATTAATCGTTTTTCAACATTTGGCGCGGGATGCGTCCCGCGCCTACGGTTGTTTTAAATGAATGGTAACTCCGAATTTCAGGTTAAACGAATGCGCTTTGTGGATGTAATCCTGTTGATCGTCGTAGGTACTGGTGAGGTTCCAAACCCAACTTGGCAATACATACAACGATGTGTTTTTATTCAACCGCCACTGAAAACCGGCAGAGGCAATCAGCCCCATCCCGAATTCGTTGAATCCTTCCTTGCCTTTCAGGGTTTCTTCTTCGGCTGATCCAAGCGTACTATTCCATTTTTGTTCCTGGCGAAAACCTGCCAGCAATTGCGGCTGGATTCCTCCACCAGCGAAAATTCGCAGATCTTTTCCATAGGTGAAAAACACCTGAATGGGCATGGCGTAATAGGAATAACGCGACGTATAACTAAAAGTGCTATCCGAGTTGGGATCATCGTATTCGTAGCTTTCCCCGAAACGATCCAGGGCAAAACCGGCGTCGTAGGACACAAATTTACTCACTCTGTTACGCACACCCAACTGGAACGACCAGGCTTTTAAACCCGTTTCATCTGCACGCGCACCGAGCGGAGCTCCAAAAGGCTCTTTATTTGATTCAAGGTTGCGATTGGCATATACTCTTCCGGCTCCCAAATAAAAAGCAAATTCATCCAGTCCTTCTGTCGGAACACGGCGCGCTTTGGGTGGTTCTTCTTCCTCAATAGGCGTTTTCTCTTCCACTTTTCCGGTGGAAATCTGACCTGTAACCGGCAGGGTAACTACAATAAATCCTGCGAGTACCAACTGTTTGAATAAATCCATTATTTTAGCGTTTGATATAACCTTTCCACAAAAGCGGGAAAGCAACATTAGTCACAAATTTCGTAATCCTTAACAAACTCAGCAATGGCAGCAAAAGAAAAAAAGGTAAAAAAGAAAAAAAGCTGGTTTCGCCGCATCTTGAAATGGTTTGCATATACCATTCTGTTTCTCATTGCAGCCATCATCATCATTCCGATTGTTTTCAAAGATGAAATCAAGGAAATGGTGTTGGATGAAGTGAATACCATGCTGAAAGCCGATGTTGAAATCAAAGACTTCGACCTTACTTTTCTCAGTACGTTTCCTAATGTTACCATTCAATTGTATGATGTCTCGGTAACAGGTAGAACGGAATTCAAAGGCGTTAAGTTGGCGGAAATCAAACAAATTGAAGCACATGTAGGTTTGTGGGATGTTATTGGTGGCGATCAGATCGAAATCGATGAAGTACACGTGACCGATGCTACGTTTGACGTGCGTGTGGCTCCGGATGGAAAAGCGAACTATGATATCGTCATTCCTACCGAAGAATTACCGGCCGATAAGCAGGAAGAACCTTCCAATTTCAAGCTTTCGTTGCAGGAATACTCGCTTTCGAATGTCAACCTGGTGTATGACGATCAGGCTGGAGATATGTACGCGAAGATCAAAAACCTCAACCATACCGGAAGCGGTGATTTAACAGCTGATGTGATTGATTTCGTTACTTCTACCACCATTGATGAAATGACGTACGAAATGGAAGGTCTGAGTTATTTATCGAAAGTGAAAACCAAAGCAGATGCTACGCTTTTGATAGAATTCACTGAAACGACTTCTAAATTCACGTTGAAAGAAAACAACTTCGAGTTGAATAATTTTCACTTCGGCATCGATGGTTTCTATGAAATGCTGGCCGATCACGATCAAATGGATTTGAAACTGAACGCGAAAGAAATTACGTTCAAAGATCTATTGTCGCTGGTTCCTAGTTTCTACCAATCGGGCTATGAAAGTATGATTGCCAAAGGAAACGTGAAAATGGGTGGTCAGGTGAAAGGCCGGATGGATGACAAAAGTATGCCGGGCTGGGATTTCGGCCTTGACGTGAACAAAGCATCCATCAAATACCCCGATCTTCCGGGAACCATCAGCAATATCACCGTTAAAGCAGGATCGAAATTTGCCGGTGGCGAAAACCTCGATAAAATGACCTTGGACGTGGATAAATTCCACGCTGATTTCGTTGGAAACGTGATCGACGCACGCCTGAAAATGCGCAATCCGCTCACCGATCCGCTGTTGGATTCAAAACTAATGGCGAAAATCAACCTGGCTACTCTGGGTAAAGTAATGCCCTTGGCGGAAGGTGAATCGTATAAAGGAAAACTCAACGCCGATGTTGTTGTGAACGGTCGAATGAGCGCTCTGGAACGCGAAGATTACGAAGCGTTCAAAGCACTCGGAACCTTGGAATTGTTCGACATGCTTTATAAAAGCAAAGATTTGAACGAGGATATTGCCATTTCTAGCATGGTCTTCCGTTTCAGTCCGCAAAACCTGTCGCTTGAAAAACTGAATGCCACGATGGGTAAAAGCGACTTTGCTATGACCGGAACCATCGACAACTACATGGGTTATATTTTCAGAGACGAATTGTTGAAAGGCGATTTCACGTTCAACAGTAATAATCTGGATCTGGACCAGTTGATGGGAACCACGGGAAGTCCGGCGGCTTCGTCAGGTGATGCGCCTGCTGCTGCAGCTTCAAGTGAAGAAGGCGAACCGTTCCTGATTCCGGAAAATGTGGATTTCAACCTCAATACATCGATCAAAAAGATCAAGTACAACGGAATCGACGTGAACAATGTAAACGGAAACGTCAACATGAAAGAAGAAGTGGCTTCGCTCAACAACATGACCATGCAAACCATGGGTGGTACGGTTGGTTTGAAAGGAAGTTACAATACCAAAGACCACAACAAACCGGGTATCGATTTCGGGTACAACCTGAAAGACATCGATATTCAAACGTTGGCGAAAAACTTTGTGAGTATTGATAAACTGGCACCGATAGCCAAGTACACGAAAGGTAAGATTTCGTCGAATCTGGATATGAAATCGTCGTTGACGAAGAACCTGGAGCCGATTTACTCTTCCCTGACAGGTGGTGGTGACTTGTTTACCAATATGGTGACCATTTCAGGCTTTGAGCCGTTGACGAAACTAGGCGAGGAATTGAAAATCAATAAACTAGCCAATCAGACGATCAAAGACGTGAAAGCCAAGTTCAAGTTTACCGATGGAAAAGTGGTTTTGAGTCCTTTCAACGTGATGATGTCGGGCATCGACACACGGGTGGAAGGTTCTACTTCATTTGAACAAGCAATTGATTACAAAATGACGATGAACATTCCGAAGGAAATGATTCCGGCGGGGATGATCAAACTGGCCGAACAAGGCTTGTCGAAAGTAAATGGTGTGGTTCCGAAACTGAATGTGGGAAGTATTCCGGATGTAATCCCAGTGAAAGCATTGGTTGGCGGAACAGTGATGAAACCGAAAATCACGACTGACTTCAAAGACGCTTTGCTGAAAGCAACCGGTAATTTCAAAGACGATTTGATGGACAAAGGCAAAGAACTGGTTGACAAAGCGAAAGATTCCATCAAAGGAATCGTGAATGACAAGGTTGATGAAGTAAAAGAAGACCTGAATGCTAAAAAACAGGAGATTCTTGACAAAGCACAAAAAGAGGCTGACAAGGTGAAATCGGAAGCGAAAAAACTCGCCGATCAGGCACGTCAGGAAGGTGAAAATGCCTGTGATGCAGCTTACAAAGAAGCAGGCAGTAATCCGATTAAGAAAAAAGCAGCTGATGTGTCGTGTAAACAAGCAAAGAAAACTGCTGAAAATAAAGCCAAAAAGATCGAAGATGAAGCCCAGGAAAAAGCCGACGGTATTATGTCGAAGGCACGGGAAAAGGCAGATCAGGTGAAATAACAACAGTGTTGGTTGTGGGGTCGCGTCAGCCTAAGGCTGATCTCGAACAGACAGCCAATCACAAAATATAAAACAAACAGGCTCGGGATGCGTCCCGAGCCTGTTTGTTTTGGTAAAAAAGGTCGCGATAAAATCGCTACCCAACGATTACATTGTTCGGGTCATACCATTCGGAACCACGAGAATAAAATCAGCCTTTTGCAGATACTCTTTTTCCAGTTTTTTCAGGTCGTCTTGTGTCACGGTTGAAATGGTAATCACCTTCACTTCCGGTTTTGATTGCTGCAGGTACCAGACAATGCTTTGATGAAAATCGCTATGGTACGAACCGTTGAGGTGCAGGAAATGGGTTCCTTCCTTCCAATTTTCAATCATCGAATAAGCCATTGTAGCATCTTTGATCGCTTGCGAAAGCGCAAAATTCAACCCGCTGGCGTGCATTTCTTTCCCCATTTGAATGAGTTCCTTATACTGCGAAAGTGTTGTGTCGATTGGAAAAGGCAGCGGACACATCCATTTTTTCTCGGCTTCGGAAATCGAATCGAGCGAGATCAATCCTCTTTTAAAAACACGCGAAGCATACGAACGAGGAATGTTGGTAGCAATGTATGGAATCTTATTGTCGCGGGCATAGGCGAGCAACGGCAAATAGTCGGAACTAAAATTCGACCACATTTTGGAAGAATCCTGTAGTGTTTTTTCATTCCATTCACCGCTCAGGAAACGATTGACTGCCGCTTGCTGATTGCGTTCAAACATTTCGGCGCCCAGTTTAAAGTCCGCTCCGTGTTTCGTAAACAACTCCTGCGCCAGCAGGTTTTGCATCCAATGCGCAATCGGATCGTCGTGTAATTCTCCAAAAAAAACTACATCAGCTGGCAATGACGCTTTCACTACCTTTTCGAATGAAACCGGTTTGCCGGAAGCCGTAAACCATTGATATGCCTGGGGTGATTGTGCCAGCAAACGGAATGATGCCAGCAATAATGTAACGAGTAGAATTTTCATAATAGATTGAATCAAATCGATGCTAAGATAAAACAAAGTGGTGTTAACCCGAATTCGATTTCAGGATATACCCTGAAGAAGCTATTCCCTTCACACTTTATTTTGCCCCAGATCGCACAGATTTTCACAGATACAACTCACGAATAACATATGATACCAACCTTTCGTCTATTTTGGTGTGCATTTGCTCGAAATGATGTTTATTTTTGTATCATGTTCCAAAAATGGCGCGCTTATTTTCCCCCGTACATTCAATCGCTACTCGCGCGACTTCTGGTGGTGACGATCATCCTCACCATTACGCGGGTTATCTTTTACCTTAACAACAGCAGTTCTTTCAGTCAGGTTACCCTTTCCGACTGGTTTGCCGGTGTGTGGTTTGACCTCATCACGATTTGTCTCATCTTTTTGCCATACATAACGCTGGCCATTTTACCATTTCCGTTTCGGGAAAACCGATGGTATAAATTACTGCAGAAAATCACGTTTTATGTTCCGTTTCTGGCGGCCGTAAGTCTCAACCTGGTTGATACGGAATATTTTAATTTCACCCAAAAACGATCAACTGCCGATTTGTTTGCACTGGTTTCGGCCGGAAATGATGTGGGACAATTACTCACGACGTTTATCAAAGATTTTTGGGTACTGATTGTTTGCTTCATTGTTTTGTACATTGGAATGGCCTGGATGTATCGCAAAACCGAACCCAAACGTTTTGAAACAAAGCCTTACAAGCGTTCCTGGAAAAAGGAATCTCTTTTCTTTCTGATGATTATACCGATCGTGATTTTGATCGGTCGCGGTGGTTTTTCATTGAAACCAGTCAATATCATTGATGCGACGCTCTATACTGAACCGCAAAATACTGCCTTGATCCTGAACACGCCATTTACCATTGTGAAATCGTATGGTAAAGACGATCTGGTCGAAAAAGAATACATGAGCCTCAAAGAGGAACGGAATCTCTACAACCCGGTTCGACAAACCATTCCACAGAACCTTTTACCTGATAAAACCAACGTGATGGTCATCATGCTGGAAAGTTTCGGGAACGAATGGGTCGGCGCATTTAACGACACGACGAGCTATACACCTTTCCTTGATTCACTCATTGGTGAATCGTGGGTGTTTGAATACGGTTTTTCGAACGGAAAAAAATCGATTGAAGCGGTTCCGTCTATTGTGTCGTCGCTGCCAACACTGATGGACAACCCATACATTTCTTCGCCTTATGCCAGCAATTCTATTCAAACACTGCCGGGAATTCTGAAAGAACACGGTTATTCGACTGCTTTTTACCACGGCGCTACCAACGGTTCTATGCGGTTTAACAGTTTTGCCAAGCAAGCCGGTTTTGATAAGTACTTTGGGCGGTTTGAGTACAACAACGACAAGCATTCCGATAGAACCTGGGGAATCCTGGATGAATATTTTAATCCATGGACAGCCAAACAGCTGACCAAACAGAAAACCCCGTTTTTTGCCACCTTGTTTACGCTTTCGTCACATCACCCCTATTACGTTCCACCACATTGGAAAGGAAAACTACGCGTTGGAAAGGAACCGATTTGCCGCTCGATTCACTACGGTGATGTGAGTTTGAAAAAGTTCTTCGAACAAGCCAAAAAAGAACCGTGGTACAACAACACGCTGTTTGTCCTGGTGGCTGATCATACGCCTTCAACCAGCAGTTCGTATTACAGCAAGCGTACACAGATGTACCGTATTCCGATCCTGTTTTTCCACCCGCAAAAAGGAAAATTGCCGAAGAAACGCGAGAAAGTGATCTTCCAGCAAATTGATATTATGCCTACCGTGTTGGATTTGGTGAATATCAAGACTCGTTATTATTCCTTCGGGCAATCGTATTTTTCGGGTAAACGAAAAGAAGCCATTACGTACCTCGAAGGTTCTTATTATTACTTCGAAGGCGAATACATGCTGGTGTTTTCGGGTGATGAACCGCGTAGTTTGCGGAAATTTGCCGGAAAAGGAGCCAATTCGAAAAGCTACATTCCGGTAAACAGTAAACGAGGAAAAGCGATGACGCGTCAACTCAGGGCCATCATCCAACGTTACAATCGTGATTTGATTCACAATCAAACGCACGTGAAATGAAAAAAAAGATCCGTTTTATCATCAATCCGATTTCGGGGGGCGTCAAAAAAGCCAAGGTTCCGCAAATGATTGAGGAGCATCTGGATCATTCGCTTTTCGAGTACGATATTGCCATTACACAATACAAAAAACACGCGAAATCCATTGCGGAGGAATCGGCCCGCGAGGGAATCGACATTGTTTGTGCGGTGGGTGGCGACGGATCGGTGCATGAAGTTGGAACCGCTTTGGTGGGAACCAATTGTCATTTAGCGATTATTCCCACTGGATCGGGAAACGGATTGGCGCGCCATTTGAAAATTCCGCTGAAAACACCACTGGCCATCCAAAACATCAACGGGTTATACAGTTTGCTGATGGATACCGGGCTGGCCAATGACAAACCTTTTTTAGGTGTGGGCGGCTACGGTTTTGATGCGTTTATCGCCAAGCGGTTTGATGAATATCACATTCGCGGTTTTTGGGGTTATACCCAATTGGTATATGAAGAATACTTTTCGTACAATCCACCGAAAATGAAAATTCAGCTGGAAAACGAAACGATCAAAGGAAAATTTCTGCTCTGTTCCATTGCCAATTCTTCCGAATTCGGAAACGGTTTCTGTATTTCCCCGAAATCGAACGTACACGACGGAAAAATGGAGTTTGTAATGCTTTCAAAGTTTGCTTTCTGGAAAACGCTTGGCATTCTTGCGCGTTTCTTTTTCAAGCGAATCGAAGGGTCCAGGCACATTCGTATTGTGTCGTTTGAAAAAGCTCGGATCATACTGGAAGTTCCGCTGGCACATTACGACGGCGAACCGTTTGAGGTCCGCAAAGAAATCAACATTCAGATCATTCCCCAAAGTTTACACGTATTGGCCGGAAAAGGTTATTTTCAACAACATCAATTACCGCTTCCCGGCGCAACGGAAGGTTAATTCATTCATTCAAAATCCTGCATTATGTTCATCGATACCGATTTAGAAAGCATCTTATCTTACCTCAACCGGCTTACTCCCGACACCAAAGCGCAATGGGGACAAATGAACGCCCAACGCATGGTGGAACATTTAACGGACACGATGCAAATAGCAACAGGTAAAAATCCGCAGCCGCTCGAAATTCCGGAAGACCGAATTGAACGCATGCTTGCCTTTTTGGATTCGGACAAACCGATGGCGCAAAACATTGCCGTTCCGTTTGCGACTCCTGAAATGAACACCGCATTGCGTCATGACGAGCTGGAACTGGCGATTGACGAGTTTGTGGAAGAGTGGTTGTACTTTGAGGAATTGTTTGAATCGGAACCGGGAAGAACGGCGATTCATCCTTTTTACGGTCCGCTCAATTACGATCAGTGGTCACGTTTATCGCAAAAGCACCTCACGCACCATTTTACGCAATTCGGGCTGGTGAAAGGATGAAATAAGCAAATTTTGATACTCAATGCCGTTTTATTTCCATGTGGATAAAACGGCATTTTTCGTTCCAGCATGTATTGATTTTACACACTTTTTTCGGTTTACCGCAGGTAAAAATTGTGGTTTACCGATGTGTTCGTTTCATGCCCATCCATTAGTTTTGACAGTATTAGAAATTGCGCATGAAAACACTACAACTAATTGAGGTCATGAACACATTGGAGATTGTTACTGAGCTGAGAAAAAACATTACCAATCACTTTTGGAAAGACTACGGAGCCGAAATGAAAGTTAAACTCGGCATGAGCGACGCGGCAATGCTTTCCTTTGAAATATCGAAAAACGGCCGGGTGGCGATTTTTAACAAAGCCATTCGGAATCAAGCTCCTCTTACCGACAATAATGCGAGTCATTACTCTTATGAAACCGCAGAGTTTGGCGATATCGAAATGCTGATCAAGGAAGTTCAGCGCTATTTATCGGATGCAAAAAATGCCGCGCATCAGCACGAACATTTTTCTACGATCATTCTGAACACGGAAAATTTTATTGCGAAGTGTCATTAGTTTGTCTTTGACAAACTTCAGTGCCTTAGGGTACGAAACATCCTAAAACAAAAAAACCTCCTTTCGGAGGTTTCAATTACAATGTTTTTGCCGGTTTTGCTTGCGCTTTTTTAGCCGGAATAGCTTTCACCTTGGTTGCTTCCGCTCTCTTCGGTGTTTCTGTCTTTTTAGTGCTTCCTGTTTTTTCGCCTTCAGCACGCGTGGTTGCAGGCTTAGACTCTTTATTAAGCGGTTTCGCTTTACTTGGTTCCTGACTATATGCAGCCGAACTTAAAAGTCCGATAGCAAGAACAAATCCAAATTTCAAGATCGTATTCATAATTTCTTTTTAGGAGTTTTAGCAACTCTCATGCCAAAGCGTAAAAGTTACCACTAAAAGTACAACTTCTTTTTTATATTTGAACAACGAAAAGAATCCCCCATTATGAAAGTCATTACAAACCATATATACGGCATCAAGGCGACGTTTGAAACGCTGGCGAAGGGAAAATTATGGCTTTTCTTTGTTCCGGGGCTGGCTGTGGGACTGATGTTCTTCTCCATGTTGTCTGTTACCGAAAGCATCGAGGAAACTACCAGCTGGACAAAAGACATTTGGTTTGTGGGCGATTACATCAATTCGGGCATCGGGTGGATCTTCGATTTCATAGAGCTCATCCTGTATATGATCATTCAGTTTATCGTTCTAACATTACTTTCTCCTTTCAACAGCTTATTATCCGAACGTTTTGACGCTGAAATTACTGGCCGGAACTTCAAAACGAGTCTGATACAAATTCTCAATGATTTATTACGAGCCATCTTTGTGGCAATGATTGCTATTACCTTTGAAATTACCTGTCTTGTGGGTTGGTGGACACTCTCCTGGATTCTGCCTTTTTCAGATTTTCTGGACCCCATCATGTATTTTCTTATCAACGCGTTCTTTTTCGGGTTTGCTTTTTATGATTACAGCCTCGAACGTCACGGTTTTTCCACATTACGCAGTATCGGTTTTTCGTTTTCCAAAATGAGTTACATGCTCGTTACCGGTTCTATCTTCTTACTTATTTTCATGATTCCATACATCGGATTGTTTATCGCTCCGGTTTTGGCGACGTTCATTTCAACAGGAGCATATGTGAAACTAACTTACCAACCACCCGCACCTGAGCCTGAACCCGAGCCAGTAACACCAACACTTGATTAACACACAATTATGTCCAAGTTATTCGCATCGTTTCCTCCGACTTCCAAACACGATTGGCTGGAACTTTTGCAAAAAGAGCTCAAAGGTGAATCGATGGACAAACTCCAGAAATTCAACCGTATTGAGGAAATTTCACTTCCCGCCTACCTCCATCGCGAAGATCAGCCAAAGGCGTTCTCCGATCCGGGATTGTTGCCCTATACCCGCGGAAGCAGAGCTTCGAGCAACGATTGGCACATCGGAAGTTGTTTCCGGATAGAAAACGAACAAACCGATAACAAACAACTGCTGGAAGCATTGATGGCCGGAACGACCGCTCTGGTCATTCATGCAACTTCGGCCCGGGATATTGATTTCAAAACACTTTTCAGCGGAGTTGACCTGGAGTACATTCATACAACCTTTTATTCGCAATCGACAACACAAGCCGCAGCATTCCTTTCTTTTTTAAGGAATTACTCAGGAGCTGTCGTTGCTGAAAATTCTTCCGAATGGTTGAATTACGGCAGGCAATGTGCTTCATTGACCGTAAAACCGTTTGCCGTTCAGGCAAATCTGGTGCAACAATCGGGCGGAACGACCTGGCAGGAACTTTCCATCGCTTTAGCTGAAGGACACGACCTGTTGGTGGCGCAACTCGAGTTAGGACTTTCAGTGGATGAGGCTTCGGCTAACATTCATTTTATCTTCGGGATCGGCAATCAGTACTTTTACGAAATTGCCAAACTACGGGCTTTCAGAATGGCCTGGGCACGGATCGTAAGTGAATATACTCCGGAACACGATTGTTCCCATGCTGCTTATATTACATCCCAAACCGGCTGTGTACACACGAGTTTAAAAGATCCATATACCAACTTATTGCGTCAAACAACAGAAGCCATGTCGGCCGTTGTAGGTGGCGTTCAGCAATTAGTGATTCAACCCTACGACTGGCACGCAACCAATGCCAATACAGCTTTTACTCAACGCATGGCTACGAATATTTCGCTGGTACTCAAGGAAGAATCGTACCTGGATAAAGTCATCGATCCTTCGGGTGGTAGTTATGCAATTGATGACCTGACCAATGCTATTGCCGAACGCGCATGGACATCTTTCCAGTGGATTGAGGCCAATGGTGGTTTGGCAGATCAAATGGTTGTTGAAACGCTTTCAGCAGAAATTCGCGAAAAAGCGCAGCAACGCGTGACATCCGTTCGTGAAAAAAAGTCAACGCTAATCGGCATTAACGCATTCTTGAATCCAGACCCAATTCAGCACGAATGGCATTCCCAACCTTCGGGATGGAAAACAGCACCCGCATTAATCATCGAATCCGAGATCTCTTTGTCATGAAACGCAAATCCTTTCAACATATCCATTTGACAGCGGAAACGCGCGAGGGAACTCCTGAACAGGATGTTTTCATGACAGCTGAAAAAATCGGTCTGAACAATTATTACAATCAGACATCAGTTGCCACGGCGGAACATTTAGGATTCGTCAGTGGGAAAGCACCTTTTCTACGCGGACCTTATGGTTCGATGTATGCGATTCGTCCATGGACGGTGCGCCAATACGCCGGATTTTCCACTGCGGAAGAATCGAATGCATTTTACCGAAGAAACCTTGCTGCCGGTCAGAAAGGACTTTCAGTTGCCTTTGATTTGGCCACTCACCGCGGTTATGATTCTGATCACGAACGCGTGATGGGCGATGTAGGCAAAGCCGGTGTAGCCATTGATTCCATTCTGGACATGAACATTTTGTTCGACCAGATTCCATTGGATGAAATGTCGGTTTCCATGACGATGAACGGCGCCGTTTTGCCGATTATGGCCTTTTACATTGTGGCTGCTGAAGAACAAGGCGTGAAACAGGAACAACTTTCAGGAACCATTCAAAATGACATTCTGAAAGAGTTCATGGTGCGAAATACGTACATCTATCCGCCGTTGCCTTCCATGCGTATCATTGCAGATATTTTCGCCTATACGTCGGAACACATGCCACGCTTCAATTCGATCTCCATTTCGGGCTACCACATGCAGGAAGCCGGCGCTACGGCAAGTATCGAATTGGCCTATACGTTGGCTGATGGTTTGGAATACCTGCGTGCCGGAATTCAGGCAGGAATGGAAGTCGATACCTTTGCGCCGCGTTTAAGCTTTTTCTGGGCTATCGGTATGAATCATTACATGGAGATTGCTAAAATGCGCGCAGGACGAATGCTTTGGGCAAAACTGGTGGCGCAATTCAACCCGAAAAACGAAAAATCACTGGCGTTGCGTACGCATTGTCAAACTTCGGGCTGGAGCTTGACGGAACAGGATCCGTTCAACAACATCGCCCGAACCTGCATTGAAGCCATGGCTGCCGGATTTGGCGGTACACAATCCTTGCACACCAACGCGCTGGATGAAGCCATTGCATTACCAACCGATTTCTCGGCGCGGATTGCCCGGAATACACAGATTTACCTGCAACAGGAAACGGGAATGACCGATTTCATTGATCCGTGGGGCGGAAGTTATTACGTAGAAAAACTCACGCAGGAACTGGCTGATGAAGCCTGGAAACTGATTGAAGAAGTGGAAGAACTGGGTGGTATGGCGAAGGCCATTGAAACCGGGATTCCGAAAATGCGCATCGAAGAAGCGGCTGCTCGCAAGCAAGCGCGTATCGATGCCGGAAAAGACATTATTGTTGGTGTGAATCGCTATCAATTGGAAAAAGAAGCCCCGATTGACATCCTCGAGGTAGACAACACCAAAGTTCGCGATTCACAAATTCTGCGATTGAATGCTATGAAAACCGCTCGCAATCAACAACGTGTGGATGAATTACTAACAAAACTGGAAGCCGCAGCGCGTTCAGGAGAAGATAATTTATTGGCCATTGCGATCGAATGCGCACGCGAACGGGCTTCGCTGGGTGAAATATCCATGGCATTGGAAAAAGTATACGGTCGTCACCAAGCCACTATCCGATCGATTAGCGGCGTTTATTCGGCAGAAAGTATGAATGATGAAGATTTTGAAACAGCGCGTAAGCTTGTAGAGCAATTTGCAAGCCTGGAAGGAAGACGTCCACGGATCATGATTGCCAAAATGGGTCAGGACGGACATGATCGTGGCGCCAAAGTGATTGCCACATCGTTTGCCGATATCGGTTTCGATGTAGACATCGGGCCGTTATTCCAAACACCGAAAGAAGCTGCTAAACAAGCCGTTGAGAACGATGTGCATGTACTGGGAGTTTCATCTTTGGCGGCTGGTCATAAAACTTTAGTTCCTCAGGTTATCGAAGAATTGAAACTTTTAGGCCGACCTGACGTAATGGTTGTAGCCGGAGGAGTAATTCCAGCACAGGATTATGATTTTCTCTATGACGCAGGAGTATTCGGAGTATTTGGCCCGGGAACCAAAATTTCAAAAGCGGCCCAAAGCATCCTGAAGTTGCTGATCAAGAGCGCAGAATAGTACCTGTGAAAGATGGAAATAAAAAAATAATTGTACATTCGGCATAGTAATTGGTCTTATGACCACAACCAAAAATAAATTGTCATGAAAAAACTGGTTTTAGCGACCGCATTGTTATTCGCAGGATTTGTTAGCGCACAAGGTCCTTCGTACGATGATTTACGCATTCTTTATGCAGATGGAAATTACGATAAACTGGTAAAATCATCTGAAAGCTATACCCAAAAGGATAAATCCAAAACCGATGCCCTGCCCTTTATGTGGTTAGCACGTGGATTGTATAAAATCTCTCAAAGCGGTGCCGCCGATGAGAAGTACAAAAATGCCTATAAAGAAGCCGTTGGCGCATTGGGCAAAGCAATCAAGCTGGATAAAGGCGGCGATGTGCAACGTGAGTACAGCGAGTTTTTCCAGGAATTCAAAATGAGTTTGGTGGAAGTAATCGGTAACGATCTTTCTGTTCCGGATTATAAAAAAGCCAATTCATGGGTATTGAAATACTACAAATTGGATCCGACAAGTCTTGGAGCAAAATTACTGGAAGGTGCTTGTAAATTCCGCAACGCCGATAAAGGAGGTGCCAATGCTGCCTGGAAAGAAGCAGATAAGAAAATAGCTGCTTTGGGTGATATTAGCGGTTGGGATCCTGCAGATGTAGCACTTTTCAAAATGGGTGTTATCCAAACGGCAGATTGTTATGTAGCAAGCCGTCAGGTTGACAAAGCTAAAACGTTGTTGGGTAAAGTGGCTCAGTATTTCGAAGAAGACGAAGAGTTCAAAACAAAATATGATGAGATTGTGAATTGATTTTAGTTCACTTTAAGATATAAGGCCTGCAGTTTTGCAGGCCTTTTTTGTTCTATTGATTTTCCCGTGATGGTCGCGATAAATCACGACCCACCAACAGGAATTAACATTGCAGGGGGCATATCTTTTTAAAACAGGAATCAGGTTGAAATCAGGATCGTCGTATCTTTGGATTATGGTTAAATACCTCAAATGGTTTCGCAACAAGTACATCCTCACACTGGTGATCTTTCTGGTGTACAACTTGTTTTTGGACGATATTGATTTATTTTCGATTTTGAACCAGAACCAAAAGCTTTCCAAGCTGCGCACCGACCAGTCGGAAGTGACGCTGAAGCTAAACGAAACCAAGAAAACCCTACGCGAATTGAAACATGGTTATGCCCTGGAAAAATATGCCCGCGAGGAAAAATTATTCAAAAAGGATGATGAAGATGTGTTCATCATTACCTATGAATAATCCCGAATAACAACATTACATCCAATAAAAAACGTCCGATCAATTAATTGACCGGACGTTTTTATAATGAGTGATAGCCAAAGACTAGTCTTCTTCTTCGTCATCTGCCTCAGCTGCTTTAGAAGCACCACGAGCCATTTTAACTGAAACTACGACTGCACTTTTGGCGTCAGTAAATTTGATGCCTTTTGCTTCTGTTTCCAAATCACCTACACGGATCGATTGACCGATACGCAATTTAGTGATGTCAACAATAATTGCTTCAGGAAGATCTCCAGGCAATGCAATTACTTTCAAACGACGGTAAACTTGTAACAATTTACCTCCGGCCAATACACCACGAGATGCACCTGTCAAACGCACCGGAAGTGCAATTTTAACCGGTTTCTTCGGGTCTAATTGAAGAAAATCAATATGTGTTACTTTATCCGTGATCGGATTTTGTTGCAATTCCTGAATGATTGCTGTAGCTTTTGTTCCGTCGATGTCCAATTCTACCTGGAATACGTCCGGATTAAAAACCAATTTTTCAATAGCAATGTCCTTTACGGCAAAATGCGTTTGAGTGCCCTGCCCGTAAAGTACGCAAGGAACAAGTCCTGCATCTCTCGTTGCTTTAGCATCCTTTTTCCCTACGTCCGATCTTAGCGAACCGCTCAATTGTGATACTTTCATGTTAATTATTATGAGATTATAAAATGTGTACTTATGGATTCATTGTGTACCAAACGGTTGATGACGTCGGCAAACAAATCAGCAACAGAAACCACGCGGATTTTGTCGCTTTTTTCTTTCAACGGAATGGTATCCGTTACAATCAGTTCAGTGAGTTTGGAATTGTTGATACGCTCCATTGCCGGTCCTGAAAGCACTGCATGCGTACAAAATGCACGAACGCTTTTCGCTCCTTTTTCCATGAACAATTCAGCTGCTTTGGTAAGCGTTCCTGCTGTATCGCACATATCATCGATCAAAATCACATCTTTTCCGGCTACTTCACCGATCACTGTCATTTCAGCTATTTCGTTGGCTTTTTTACGGTGTTTGTGACAAATAGCCAATCCTGTATCCAATTTCTTGGCGTAGGCATTGGCACGTTTTGCTCCACCCGCATCCGGCGCAGCCATGATCAGGTTTCCGTTGTCCAACGCTTTCATTTCGTTGAAGAATAAAGTAGAAGCAAATAAATGATCTACCGGCACTTCAAAAAATCCTTGAATCTGGTCAGCATGCAAGTCCATCGTCATCACACGATTCACACCGGCAGCCTGTAGCATGTTGGCAATCAGCTTGGCACCGATAGCAACACGTGGTTTGTCTTTACGATCTTGTCGAGCAAATCCAAAATAAGGAATCACTGCAATAATTTTACGCGCCGAAGCACGTTTTGCAGCATCTACCATCAACAATAACTCAAACAGGTTTTCTGTTGGAGGCATGGTTGATTGGACGATGAACACATCTTGTCCGCGAACGGTTTCTTCGAAGGAAGGTTGAAATTCACCGTCGCTGAACTCCACCACTTTTACGTCGCCAAGCGTTGTCCCAAACTTAGTTGCGACTTGTTCTGCGAGTATTTTGGAGGCTCTTCCGGCAAAAATTTTAATTCCTGTAGACATGCTTTTATCCATTTTGGAGGCACAAAGATAGGATATTTTTCCTTAACTCAATGCTGAACGCCTGAGAATGCTTGATTTTTGATGTTTGATGTTTCATTGGATTGGTCCACTCACCGAAAACCCCAATTCAACATTCAACATTAAGCATTCAAAATTATTTCCGTTTCAGCCATCTCGGCAAAATAATCGACCCGATGAGCAAGTACGGAAAGTAACTGATCATTCGCCACAAAACAGCCATTCCGGCGAGTAAAATAGCGCTCGAAGTGATGTCGGACAAGAGTTCGCTAAATGCCCATTCGGCTGCTCCGCTTCCACCCGGTGTGGGAGAAATGCGCAGGAACATCCACAAGACCAATTGTTTGGCCAACACCTGAACGTGTTGCAACAATCCGAGGCTGACAAAAGCTTGTAAAATGCAGTTAATGACCAGGTAACGCGAAATCC
This sequence comes from Bacteroidota bacterium, assembly GCA_040387295.1. Taxonomy (GTDB): domain Bacteria; phylum Bacteroidota; class Bacteroidia; order Flavobacteriales_D; family Crocinitomicaceae; genus Fluviicola. Next base: position 161,837 of record JAZKEB010000002.1, read on the forward strand.
AGGAGGAACAGGTGGCAACAAAAGTGCGTGCCCAAAAAGAAAATGATTCGGTTTTCAGCGCGATGGCCGTTTGCGCCACGTCATTTCCTACCTGCAACGCATTGGGTTTCCATCGCTTTAAAAAAGGAAGGCTTGTTACACCTCCAAGAATTCCTCTTAGTAAATAAGGAAACTGGAATAAACTCAGGTAAAGCAGCAGACAAAGTACAGCAAACACCGAAAACCCTGTCCAGAACAAGGTCATTACTGCCCCGGCATTATCAATTCCCGAAGGAAGCAAATCATCGGAAGAAACCATCAGGAATACCAACGGAATGAGCAATACGTAAAACAGATTATCGAAAAAAGCGGTGATGATCACGATGGCGGTTGATCTACCCAGGGCGATTTTCTCGCGATTCAGAATGAACATCGCCACTGTAGCTCCGCTCAATACTCCGGGAGCAAGGGCTGAAGCAAATTCCCACAACATAATCACCGAAAAGCTCCGCCGCCAGGAAAGTTCCTTGTGGGTGAGAATCCTGATGCGCCACATATAAGCCAGATCGCGGCCCACCATTGCCAGAAGCGCCATGAAAATCCAGAAAAAGGTATTCGCTGACCAGTTGATATCTGCAATAACCTGCCAGGCGCTTTGCTTATTATAATTTCCTTGTTTTTGAGGATAAAACTCAGCAGGAAGGTTCCAATCAACGCGACCGTTTTTATTGGTATCGATCCATGAATGTGTTCCCGAACCGGGTTTCACTTCATCAAATTCTACCTGCGACATGCTGCGGTAAAACAACCAACCCGAAATCCCTAAGCCCAATAACAAAGCGACATAAATGCGCCATTTGCTGAAGGCTTTCGTGATGGTGTCGGGAGTTTTCATGGCTGCAGGATCAACGTCTCTTCTACTTCCCAATTGGCGCGCAATTTTTGCGTCAGGGTGTAACGAATTACTTGTTCGGCCTGTGTTTTTTCGTTGACATTACCGGTGTCCCATTTTCCGTTTTTGTTGCTGTCGCGAATGCAGCGAACATTGTATTGACCCGGTTCCAATTCAGTAAACACAACCGATTTGGCCGATTCGGGTTTGATCACCGAGTACAACGCTTTTTCGCTTTGAACCAGTTCAATGATCCATTGTCCGTCTAAATCAGGGCAATTGATTTTGAGCGTACTCAAATCGGCAGGCAATAATGTGGCGTAGCTAAACGTCAATGAATCGGTCACAGCATGTGTTCCCACCACAGCTGCTTTGTTGAAATGAATGCTAAACGATTGTGTGGTTTTTGCATCGGGAATGATGCACCATTGGTTCTTTTCGGTTGAAACCAGCGCATAAGGAACCGGATTTCCTTTTGTGGAAATAACGGTCAATTCAGTTTGTTTGATTTCTTTGATTACATCATTGACTTCAAAAAACAGCGAGTCGCCTTGCCTCCATTTCACCGAAGGATTTTTAGCCCGAATGTGCAGCGGTGTCTGCAATTCACGTTCCGTAATCGGCTTGCGCAAGGTGTCTTCACCATAGATGATCTGGTAAGTGGAGCCTGTTCTTTCCGGAATAGCCACTATCAAAGAATCATCAGTGAACCGCCGAATGACCTCAGCTTTGAAGCCGTTGATCATTAGTTTTTCAGGATCCAACTGTTCCAGATGATGGACAGTAAACAAACCCGGTAATTGCGCATCGACCTTGATTTTGTTGCGTTGCGGTTCCGGGCTGAAAAGCGATAACACGACCGGGGTACTATCACCAACGACCACTGTTTCGGAGGAAAATCCGACAACTTCAGTCGCTTGCGGCAATTGGTCTTTGTTTTGATCGAGGAAAGCAAACAGTTGGTAAGGCGCATTTTTTAGGTACGAAAACCGGAAAGTTCCCGTTGATGTTGAACGCGTTGCATAGAGCGGTTTATCGGTCATTGGATCGGCTTCCAGGGTATATAAACCAACCGAAACCTGATTCATTACCTGGTTCGAAAAGGCGTTTACCACCCGACCTTCCAATCCAAGTGAATCAATATAGGCACCGGTTGCAAAAATCACCTGCGTAATGGAATCATTGCCTTCGTTCAGGTCACGTACCGTTCCGTTGAATTGCAAAATATAAGTTGTATTGGGCAAAAGCGGTTCTTCCCAGGAAACGGTAACAGTACGGTTTTTCTTCTCGGTGGTCAATTTCCCAACCGACGGATTCATGGTAACGGTTGAAAGCGGGTCATTGACTACAATGTTTTCGTCAAAAGTCATTCGCACCTCATTGCCCGAGAAAAAAGTTGTTCCCTGTTCGGGTGTTTGGCTCACCGTTTTGGGCGCAAATTCATCTTCATCACCACCGGTAAGCGGCATGACGTCGGCGCAGGAACTAACCAGCAACCCAAAGAAAACAATTAAAAACAGTGCGTTCCGAGCCATTGACAAAGTTCTGTTAAGTACTGCGCATCTGTTTGATCGAAGTCGTTGAGTTGGTTACTATCTACATCCAATACAGCTACCACTGTTCCGTTTTTACTGATCGGAACAACAATTTCACTGCGCGAATCACCGCTGCAGGCAATGTGTCCGGGAAAGGCATCTACATCAGGAACAACCAGCGTTTCGTTGCGTTCCCAGGCGGTTCCGCATACTCCTTTTCCTTTCGCAATGCGGGTGCAGGCAATCGGACCCTGAAACGGGCCTAATACCAATTGATTTTCCTCAACGGTGTAAAAACCCACCCAGAAAAACCCGAATGCCGTTTTCAGCGCAGCGGCCGTGTTGGCAAGGTTAGCGGTACGATTCGATTCACCCTCGACCAATGCTTTTATCTGAGGAAGCAATTGTTGGTATTGTTCGGTTTTTGTTCCGCTTACAATCGAGAGCGATTCCGCCATGGTAACTTTTTTTACAAAAATAAGGAATCTTATTCCTTACGCGTGACTTTGGGTTTTTTGCGTCATTTTTTTTGATCGATTGCTTGGATGTAAGCGATAATTTTACCTAACTTGATTTAGAAAAACACAAATTATGCTTGATCTTACGCAACTTGACAAAATCCTTTTCCTTGACATTGAAACCGTTCCTGAAGTCTATCGCTTCGCGGATGTAGACAGCTCAACCGCCAAATTATTCGAGTCAAAAAACATGCGGTACAAAACCGACGACAAGACCTTTGACCAGGTTTATGACGAAAAAGCGGGCATTTATGCCGAATTCGGTAAAATCGTTTGTATTTCGGTCGGATTCGTTCGTTCTACCGCTACCGGAAGAACGATGTACATCAAATCATACGCTCACGATGACGAAGAAACCTTATTGCGACAGTTTGTGCGTTTGCTGGAAGACAGTTATAACAAACCCGACAAACGCTTGTGCGGCCACAACTCCAAAGAATTTGACATTCCGTTTATTTGCCGGCGTTTGCTTATTAATGGCATTGCACTGCCCAATGTATTGAACCTTGCGGGTAAAAAGCCGTGGGAAATCCAGCACCTCGATACGATGGAATTGTGGAAGTTCGGTGATTACAAAGCTTACACCAGCCTCGCGTTGTTGTGCAATGTGTTCAAAATCCCAACACCGAAAGACGATATTTCAGGCGCCGATGTAGCACGGGTTTATTACGAGGAAAACGATCTGGAACGCATTAAAATTTATTGCGAAAAAGATGTAGTGGCACTCATTCAGCTGTTTTTACGCATGAATGGTGAAGCTCTGATTGATGAGGGAAATATTACGATAAAGGATTGAAAACCCGGTCTGACACCAAATACTTAGACAATTCGCGGATGTTTTTAATTGAATCTTTTGTTTATTGTGCGCACAAAATTGCTTATCCTATATTATTCAACTGATTGTTTTACAGCATAAAATCCGAAAACACTTCAGGAATGACTAAAATTCTGCGTGTGAGTTCCGGGTGATAATGATCGAACAAAAGTACCGTCGAATGAATGGATCTCAATACTCACTTTGTCTGAAATCTGATAACGCATGATGGTTTAATTTTCAGTGCCGTTTCTCAAATAACTATAAGGGGCTGGCAGCACGGTTTCGTCTGTTGTAAACCGAAGCGATTGACTCTCCAAAACAATCACTATCTGATTGGCCGGCACATCGGTATATCGGTCAACGATACCCGAAGGCCATTCTATTACAATTTCCGAACACCGTGCAGCATTCCCCAAACCAATATGAGCAGCCAACATATTCTGTCCGCAATAACCCGATTGCGCCGAAATTTCGCGGAGCTGCCACGTTTCTTTTCCATTTATTTCAGCTTTCACCTTCACCTTGGCACCGATTGCCGAGCGATTGGAAATGGTACCGTTACACTGAATTTCGAGCCAGTGATTGGTATTTCCATTGTTGTGATAAAGCGAATTTGGCTGCGTGCCGTCAAAACAATTGGCAACGGCCAAATCAAGAAAACCATCGTTGTCGTAATCGGCAAAAGCACAGCCATACGACCATCCCGGATCACCAACGATTGCTGAATTGGTGTCTCTCGAAAACGAACCGTCGCCATTGTTCCGATAAAGAAAATTCGGTTGACGTTTCCCGACTGTAAATGCATTGGTGACGTACAGATCCAAATCACCGTCGTTGTCGATATCGCCCCAGTTACTTCCGAAGGAATGACTGGGCGTTTTACAGATTTCGTCGTCATTCAAACGGCTGTAAGTGCCGTCGTTGTTATTGCGCAGCAGATCGTTGAAACCGTTGTCGTTTGCGAAGAAAAAATCAAGATCGCCATCGTTGTCGAAATCAATGCTGTTGGTACTCATGGTATTTCCGGGATTGTAACCCGTTATTTCCTCCAGTGAAACAGCACTGAAATTGCCGTTTCCTTCATTCCGATAGAGGTTTTCGAACTGTTGATTTTCATTTCCCACCAACAAATCAACGTCACCATCCAGATCGAAATCGGTCCAATTGGCAGAACGCGACGCAAAACGGTCCGTAACGGGAAGTCCGCTCGTTATTTTTGAAAAGTTATTCCTGCCGTCATTATGATAAAGTACATTGCACAAATTTCCTTCACTGTGTGTCACGTACAGATCAACCAGTCCATCGTTGTCATAATCTCCCCAGGTTGCAGTTTCGGAATAACCCAAATCGGTAGCGACCGGTCCTTTTTTCGCCAGTGTAAAAGTCCCTTTTCTATTGTTCTCATAAAACAGGTTGGGTTGATTGTACCAGTTGGTAACCATGCAATCCGGATCGCCATCATTATCCGTATCGGCCCAAGTGGCTCCAACCGAAGGCATGTTATCGTTCACAATCGGATCGCCGGTGACTGTCGAAAATGTACCATCGCCCTTATTCAAATAGAGTAAATTATTTTGTCCCCCCCTTTTCCCGTTGCTGATAAACAAATCCACATAACCGTCATTGTTTACATCAATCCAGTTGACGCTGCGCGAATCGGAAGGTGTATTGACCAAATCGCCGGTGGTGATTTTTGTAAAGGTTTGCCCAATGCACAAAACACCCGTTGCGAAGAGAAAAATCGTGGAAATAAAGTGTTGTTTCATACTAGTGAATTTGGACCAATTCCCGTTCGGTTCCATTGACGTGATGAATCACCATCAGGTAATTTCCTTTAGCCAAATCATCCGGTAATTTGATCGTTTGACCGCACACCTGATAATCAGCTTTCCAGACGATGGTTCCATCGGTTTGAACCAATTCCAGAAAAGTTGGTTGCATATTCGATCGCATGGAAATAGTCACGTTTCCGGTGGTCGGATTTGGATACACACTAAACAAATTCGTTTCCTTTTCGGCAACGGTCAGTTCACTGCAAATAATGGCGGCTGTTGCCCATGTTGAAGGATTTGGTTTATCAGCAGTTTCAGGATACATGTGCCAGGTTCCGCCTGCGCTCATCACATCAAACGCAATCCCAATTGAATCACCTGAACCAAGCGTATAGCCAATTTTCGAGAACGGAATCGCAATTTCAATCGAATCGGTATATGGAAGTCCTGGTTGAATATTGTTTACAGCCGTCCAATCGGGCTGAACTTCCTGGCAGTTGTCCCACACGTCCGAACTACCCTGGTTTTCGCAGTCTGAATCAGCAACAAAGAACCACCAGTCATCGGGTTGCCAGGTTGTTTCTTTGCTATTGTTTACATCGATGACAATTTCCGGAAAATGAAGAAGCGATTCCAGGTGATCCTGAAACAAAAAATACAAGTGTGTGGAATCGTGCATGCAGGCAATCCTGGTGATTTGATTCGCCACATTAATTTCCACTTCTGTCGCCATAAACCATTCGTCGGCTGCTACTATCCCATCCAGTTGCGGTGGCGGACTACAATTGATCTGGAATACCTGTGCATTTCCCAATAATGAAATGCCACTGAAAAAGACGGAAAGGAAAAACGCCTGAGTTATTTTTTGTCGGAACATAATTGTGGTTTTTGTTACGCACAATACTACGGAAAGATCGTGCTGTTCCCGCGGTCAAACAACCGACAACCAATGCTTACAGACAGACAAACCGTTTGCTTCATTCAACGTTGTTAAAGCGGTTTTAAACGTCATTCATTCGTGAAAACATGTCGTTGATTCCAGGCAAGTAACTAATGATCATCTTCAGGGAATGAAAAGCACCCGATTCCGTATTTTTATTGGATCAATTCAAATCGGATTTTCCAAGAGAAATGGGTACTTTACCCCATCCGATTAACCTTAGAAGTTGAAGAATTATGCGCGTTTATAGTTGTCTGATTGTAGAAGATGAGCCGCTGGCAGTGGAAATTCTGCAAGAGTACATTCAGGAAGTTCCATTTCTGGAGCTAACCGCTGTAGCTCCTAATGCCGTGAATGCGTTGCAAATTCTACAGGAAAAAACAATTGATGTGTTGTTTCTAGACATTCATCTGCCACTGCTAAAAGGATTGGATTTTCTGAAAACACTCAAGCAGCAACCGCACGTAATCATCACCACTGCTTATCACCAATATGCGCTGGAAAGCTATGAATACAATGTGATTGATTATTTATTGAAACCCATAGAATTCAGCAGGTTTCTTACAGCGGTGAACAAAATTCATGTGAAAGAACAGCCACAAACTGCAACAATACTTACAAGTGTTTCAACAGAACGGCCTTTTCTCTTTTGTACCGTCAATAAAAAGCGGATTCGTATTTTCCTCGATGAACTGTTGTGCATCGAAAGTCAGAAAGAATACAGCAAGATTATCACTGTTTCCAAGACCATTCTCACAAAGCTTAGTCCGGCGCAAATCGATACGTTCCTTTCGAGCGGAAATTGCATGCGCGTACATCGTTCGTTTATCGTAGCAATTGATAAAATCGACTCCTACAGCGCTATGGAAATTGAAATCGGTGGTTTGCGCATTCCGATAGGTCGCAGCTACAAAGAGCTCGTGCAACAGGCCTTGGATAATCTGAGCAGATAGCTTTTTGGAATTGGAAATTGAAATTTTGAAAGAGTTGACAATCAAAAGGGTCAAACACTTGCACAGACTTCCGTATATTTAGGGCATATTTCAGCACTATGAAACTTTTACCGATTTTACTACTGACAACTTCATTGGGTTGTCTTTCTCCGAACACTTCCGCTCAAACGGTTTTTCCGCATGATACCCGCAGCGATAGTATCGACATTCGTCATTATGATGTGCAACTCGATCTGCGTGATTTCACCACCTTTATTCTGAAAGGACAGGTGTATGTCGGTTTCAAACCGTTGGTAAACGGAATCGATGAAATTCAGTTGGATTTACTGGGATTAACCGTTGACAGTATCAAAGACCAAAGCGGAAATCTCCTGACATTCACCACGCAAACAGAAAGTTTTACCGCCAATTTGGGAGCGACGTTCAACACCGGTGATTCAACCGGAATCGAAGTGTTTTACCATGGAAATCCGGTAGAAGACCCTTCATTCGGCGGGTTTTATTTCAATTCCGTTTTTGCGTATAATGTCGGCGTTTCGCTGGAAGATATTCCGCACAATTACGGTAAAACATGGTTTCCGTGTTTCGATAATTTCACCACTCGTTCTACCTACGACCTGTTTGTCACAACGCTTCCTGCTCACCAGGCCGTTTGCGGAGGTGTGCATCAATCAACGATCGTGAATCCCGATTTGTCGGAAACACATCATTGGAGGGTAAATCAGACCATTCCGTCGTACCTCATCTCCGTTGCCGTTGCCAATTATGTCTTTGTAGAAGATACGTTTACCGATTACCAGGGCAATCCGGTTCCGGTGCGATTGGCAGCTTTCTCGAATGATACGACCGACATGAACAATTCATTTGTGAACCTTGAAAGCGCATTTGATATTTACGAATCGAAATGGGGACCGTATCTCTGGGATCGCGTTGGATATGTATTGGTACCAATGACCGCCGGAGCGATGGAACATGCTATGAATATTGCCTTCCCGATGGCCGCCGCCGATGGTGGTTTGAGCTGGCAATCGGTGTTGGTACACGAATTATCGCATCACTGGTGGGGCAACCTGGTTACCTGCCGCACAGCCGAAGATATGTGGATCAACGAAGGAAGCGCTGCTTATTGCGAATATGTTTTCAGCGAAGAATTCAACAGCCGGGCAGTTTACGAAACTTCGGTGCGGAATGCCCACAAAAATCTGCTGCGTGAGTGTCATCACATCGATTCGGGTTATTGGGCCGTTTCAGGTGTTCCGCTGGAACATACGTACAGCAATACTACGTATTTGAAAGGTGCCGATATGATCCACACGTTACGGGGTTATTTGGGCGATTCGTTGTTTTTCGACGGGCTGAAGGAATTACTTGACCAAAACAAGTTTTCGGATATCGATGCTATTGAATACCGCGACGATTTGATGGCCATTACCGGTTTCGACCTCACGAATTTTTTCGCCGATTGGATTTTCCAGGGCGGCTGGCCGCATATAGCCATCGATTCGATTTCGGCTATACCGAACGGACCAAACTATGATGTGACTGTCCATCTGCGTCAAAAACTGGTAGGTAGAAGCAATTATTCCAACCAGGTTCCGCTTTTGCTTACCCTTCGCGATGAAAACTGGAATACGTTTGAGCAAACGATCCTTTCATCGGGAATGAATAATTCGGTGACATTGACGTTGCCTTTTTCACCAACACTGGGCTATCTCAACCGCGATGAGTTGATTTCACAAGCCGTGACGGCCAATTACAAAACCGTTATCAATACCGGAACGCTTAATCTATCTCACGCAAATATTCTCATGCAGGTACAAACTCTGGGGGCTGATTCGTCATTCGTAGTTGTAGAGCATCATTGGGCTGCGCCGGATCCTGTTATTGACTGGTCACAAGCATTTACTATTTCACCGCAACGTTACTGGCGTGTTGACGGCATTTGGGAAGACGGTTTCACAACCAATGCCACCTTCCGTTATTGCGGGCAGGAATCGGGAGGAAATGGATACCTGGACCACTTGCTCATTACAGGAGCCGAAGACAGTATTATTCTGTTATACCGCCCCGATTGTTCTGTTGACTGGATCGAATGTCCGAACAGTACATTGGTGATGGGCAACAACACCACTGATAAAAACGGAACGGTGACGGTGATCAACCTACAAAAAGGAGAATACGCGTTTGCATTGAAAGGCCCGAATGCTAGTTTAGAAGAAGGAAACGATGCTGCAGTTGTACGACTTTTCCCCAATCCGACCAATGGTTTGGTGACTATTGAAACAACCGAAGAAATTGATCGTTTGGTAGCAACGGATTTGAACGGTCGGGTTGTTGCACAACGAAACACCACTGGAAAAACCCTAACTTGGAATACGTCAGATTGGGCGTCGGGAACGTATGTTATTTCCGGTTACAAACAGGAAAAACGGGTGTTTGGAAAACAATTGATCGTGAAATAGGATTTGATTTTCATAATACCAATGAATAAAATGAATTGGTGTAGGCTCGGGGCGCTCCCCGAGCCTTTTTTGTGATGGTTTTGTGGATGGATATTATAATTGATAAATGTTTTCATAGGCATGAAAACATTTATTGGGATTTGGTGACGCAATTGGCGCGGGATGTGTCCCGCGCCTACCCATACCATGGGTATATGTTTTTGTTGGGTTGCGATAAATCGCGACCCAACAAAAAACCGCCGGTCAATTGACCGGCGGTTTCATATCATTCAATAATTCTATTCAATTATTTTACTACAAATTGTAATGTCTGACTTGCATTGGCTTCTGCCAAACGAATCAGGTACATTCCTGCTGCAAACGATTCGGTTGAAATCAACACAAGGTTGTCGCCTTCATTTGCATTAATGGTATGGTGTGAAACAACATTTCCTAATAGATCTGTTACAAACACTTTTACCGTTTGGCCTGTAGGTGCCGAGAAACGAAGGTTTACTTCATCTTCTGCAGGATTCGGGAACACAACTGCATTTTGCAATTGCAATTCTTCGTCCAATCCAACTACGATCGTTTCAGACGGCGCACCACCATAGATATTGATATCGTCGATGTAGATATTGTTACCACCATCACTTTCAAATCGGAATTTGAATCGGAAGTTCTCTACCCAGTAAGAAACTGTTACGTTGGTCATGTGAACCGTTTGCCAGTCAGCCAAAGCCGGAGTCCATGCGCTGCTTGCCGTAGTGTTTGACAACGATGCGCTGTGCATGGTTTTACGTTGGTCCCAGTCGTCACCGCAATTGTTTGTAAGGAATACTTTCAAATAATCATCATTAGCAGACTGACGCTTGCGGTAACCGTAACGGAATGACAATGTTACTCCATCAGATACGTCTACTGTAGACAAGTCAACAGGAGTCGAGATCAACTCATCCACATTACCTGCCAATTGTCCGTAATTGGACAATTTCGCTGAGTTTGTTCCGGTATGTCCTGCAGTATTCGTTACCGACCATGCGTTGTTGCTTCCTGTGTTCTCAATGATCCATCGGTTTGAACCATTAAAATCAGAGATTCCTTCAAATCCTTCGAAATATGGTAACGATTCACCTGCAGCGAATACTGTAATGTATCCTGATTTTGTTTCTTCGTCTGATGTAGCACCATCAGTAGCGGTCAATGTCACCGAATAAACGCCCGGCGTTGAATAAGTGATCGAAGGATTCTGATCAGTTGAAGTCGAAGGTGTTCCACCAGGGAAAGACCAAGACCAACCTGAAGCAGCATTGTAAGAACCATCACTGAATAGCAATGCTTCACCTGCGCATATTTCTGTTTTAAGGGTCGTGAATTCAGCTTTACAAAGGGCAGCACTTCCGTCGGCACCTGTAGCAACAAGATTCGCGTTGGTCCACAAGTTGTTACGTCCTGCAGTAGAAGAAGTCAATGCAGTACGCATACGCGTTACCTGACCAGCTGTAAACATTTTAGAACAGTACGAATAATCCATGTAGTTCTCAACGTTTGCACGCGCACCACAAAAGTTTTCGTTTAAATTACAAGCAGTTACACCACGTGTAGTAGGTGTATCCGTTACGTTATCTGTTCCACATGAAACTCCCGGATCATTGGTGTCTCCCCATGTATGTGAAAGGTTTAACCAGTGACCAGCTTCGTGCGTCAACGTACGGCTGGTATTTTCAGAAGACGTTCCGATAGAACCGGTATAGTTGTGCAAAACCCAAATTCCGTTTTTCATACTACTTCCTACCCAACCACTCGGGCGGTAAGTATAACCCGCAGCACCACCGATATCTCCACAAATGAAAATATTCAGGTATTTGTTTCCTGCCCATTGTCCATGGTAAACATCGTTTCCTGCAACAATAGCATCTACCTGATCATCACCATCTGAACCATCGTAAGAAAGCGCATTCTGTGTACGGGTAATTCCGCTGAAACAAGCACCGTTTGGCGCTTTTGAAGCCAATACGAATTCTACTTCCACATCACTCGGTTCGCAAACGGCGCCCGGGTTACTTGCGTTAAAATCGTTATGAACTGTCGCAGCATCCGCATTTTGAAGTCGGTAATCACGGTTCATGATCGCCAATGCATCCAAAATTTGCTCACGGGAAATATTCTCTACCCCACCGTTGTGCAATACGTGAAACACTACCGGAATTTTGTATACAAGACGATGAGGATCTGTGTTATCCAGCATTTGTTGCTCAAGCACCTGAAATGCTTGTTGTTCCAACTGGTACTGCGCTGCAAAAGCCGGATCGGCCATCAATTCATTGAATCGTTTTTGCTGGTGGCAGTATTCTACTTCTTCGCCATCACGCATATTGGCGTGATTTAAATGTTGTTGTTGTTGCCCGAATAAAGCCGAAATGGAGAGAAGGCTAAACGCGAGTACAGAGAGTTTTAGTTTTTTCATTGTTACAGTTCTAGCTAGTTTATTTTACCTGTATTAATAATGATGGTTGTTTTAGGAATGGTTGGAATCAAAACAATATTTCTCATTTGAAAAGCACAGTTGAATCAAATGGCGATTGTCAGCAAGACCGATAGGAGTAAAACTAATTTTCGTTATTCGTAGCATTCAACATTTCTATTTGAGGCACACAAAATACAAAAAGTGTTAAAACAATTGTCTTTTTTTAGCTAAACGGATGAAACTATTGATTGAATGGTATTCGAATTGGTTATTAACCCCACATTAAATTTTAAGATGCAGGCTGTTCTAAACCACAGTTTTAAAAAGCAAGATGATGAAACTTGGTCACAGATGGCTCAGATGCAAATCTAAAATTCAGGTTTTTTCGCTTCACTCAACAGATCTCAACGAATGAGAAACAGCACCCGCATAAGGCATTTCCAACAAACGATTTAGTTTTTGTGCTACAATTTCGGGTGAAACCAATTCTCCATTTTCATAATAGTCGTGAAATGTAGCCGAAGCCGCAAAATCAGTTTGATCAACCGACCTGATCTGTGCTTGCATGGGTGTATCAACAACCCCCGGAGCCACGCAATACACCTTCGTACTTCTGCCCTTTTCCTGTTCTTCCAGGTAAAATGTTTCGGAAAGCATTTCAAGCGCCGCTTTCGATGCGCAATAAGCCGCCCAGGAAGGAATGGCGTGTTTGGCCGCACCGGAACTGATATTCACTACCGTTAGCGACGCGAAGGCATTTGCGCAAGCACTCGCCAGTTTGTTCATCAATAATGCCGGAGCAACCACATTCAATACCATTACCCGACCAATATCCGGTGAATCCTGATCACTCAAACGTTTTACAGTCCCCAGCATTCCGGCATTGTTAATGAGGAGGATATCGGCGGAAACCCATGTTTCAATATTCAGTGCGCGAATTGCACTTTCATCGGTCAGATCACAGATAACCGGCTGGTAGTTTTCATGCTCAATCGTATGTCTTCTGCCGATCCCAATAACGGAAACACCTTTCTGCAAATAATGTTCTGCGATGGCTTTTCCGATGCCGGATGATGTGCCTGTGAGGATGATTTTCATTTTATTGGATTTTGGAACCATTTGATGCATGCGTGGGATGCATCCCACGCATACGTGCATAATCATATCATAATTCCAGCGCGGGATGCGTCCCGCGCCTACATCAATGCTTGTTCTATATCCGCGATCAAATCTTCCACGTCTTCCACACCAACGCTCAAACGCAACAACGAATCAACGACTCCTACCCGCTCGCGCTCAGCTTTCGGGATGGATGCATGCGTCATTGTTGCCGGATGGTTGATCAACGATTCAACACCACCCAATGATTCGGCCAACGAGAATACTTTGAACGAAGAAGCGACTTTAAATGTATTTTCAATACTTCCTTCTTTCAATACGATGGAAATCATTCCACCGAAATCGCGCATTTGTTTTTTGGCAATTTCGTGATTCGGATGATCAGGGAAGCCAGGCCAGTAAACCTTGGCGATTTTCGGGTGATTGCGCAGGTATTGAGCGATGATGCGACCGTTGTGACAATGGCGTTCCATCCGCAAATGCAGGGTTTTGATGCCGCGCATAACCAAAAAGCTGTCCATCGGGCCCGGATTGGCACCACTGGAATTGAGCACGAAATACAATTGCTCATGCAATTCCGGGCTATTGGTAATGAGCGCTCCCATCACCACATCCGAGTGACCTCCGAGGTATTTTGTAGCGGAATGCATCACGATGTCGGCTCCCAAATTAAGCGGATTCTGTAGATATGGCGATGCAAACGTATTGTCGACCGCCAATAGAATGTTATTCTCTTTTGAAATAGCAGCACACGCTTCGATATCAATGATTTGCATCGTCGGATTCGTAGGTGTTTCCGCCCAAATGAGTTTCGTGTTTTCGTTTAAGACAGTGCGGATATTCTCGGCATTGGTCAAATCGATGAAATGAAAACGGATGCCGAATTTCTCGTAAATCTTGGTAAACAAACGATACGTTCCACCATACAGATCATCGCCGGTAATAACTTCATCGCCAGGTTTTAATAATTTCAAAACGGCATCAGTCGCTGCAACACCGGAACTGAAACACACACAGTGCTTACCGTTTTCGATAGCGGCAATGTTTTCCTGCAACGCCTCACGTGTCGGGTTTTTCCCACGGGCATATCCGTAACCTTTATTCACTCCGGGCGACTCCTGCACATAGGTCGAAGTCTGGTAAATAGGCGTCATAATTGCTCCGGTAGACGGATCGGGATGTGCACCTGCGTGGATGGCTTTTGTTCCGAATTTGTAGTTACTCATGGGATTGTTGTTCTGTTTGAGGTACAAAAGTAGCATTTGGGTTTGTGATTCGGAAATACATCTCATTTCGTAACAAAATTGCCCGTTGTGGTTATACTTTGAGATAGTCCTCTTTTCTTCTCACAAAACTCCGGCGTCATGAAACAGTTCTCCACGCACATTTCGATTCTTTGTTTTGGTCTTATTCTTCCAATGATCTTTGGTTTTTCGGCAACTGCGGCAACGCCCGATTCAGTATATGTTTCCATCGAAGAGCTGATGAACAGCAAGCAGATGTCAGGAACCATCAAAGGTAAAGGTGGTTACCAGGCCGAATGCATCGAATTTGATCTGAAAAACCTGACGCGCGATACACTGTTTGTGGAACTGGAACCCGGCAGACGTTTGGTTTCAAAAGACACGACCGAACAGGATATTCTGATTGTAAAACGCAAACGCTTTTCTCTGGCTCCATTGGCTGCCCTTGTTTTCTCGGGTTTCGGGTTTTGCTGTGAAAGCAAGCGGCATGCTCCGGCCAATAAATCTGATTTCTCGATTGGTTATATGGTTCCCGCCGACTGGCAGCAATTGACCGACCTCATCGACCGGAATAATTTCCCGAATTCAGCGATTCAATCGGCGATCTGGTGTATTTCCGACAATCACGATCTGAGCTCTATTCACGATGAAGACCCGGAAAAAACGCGTTTGCTGAAACGAATTGTGGCGAAGATTAAAGGCATGGAGGTTCCGTGGTATTCTGTGACTTACGAAACTGATCCAGGCACGCTGTTTTCCGGCCGGGCCGAATCCGTTTACGGTGAAATCACTTATTATATCAGTAACAATGCTGTGATCAGTATCAATGTACGTGACAAAAATGGCGTGGTGGTAGCCAATCTTGAAAAAGGTACCGCGAAAGGTTCCGGGGAATACAAGTATCCACTGGCGCTGAGTGTGAAAGGCTGGCCGAAGGGCGAGTATGAAATTGCGGTTTATGAAGATTATTCGCGGTTGATTAAACGAGAAAAGTTCAAATTGTAAATCAGAACTCAGGGAGCTAGGGAATTAGGGAACTAGACTTCCGATTCGCGAATTTCCCTAACTTCGTCTCCGACAAACGCGTTCATGTCTGAGCATCACTACGATATTGCCCAATTTATAATCGATCTGTCGGAGATTCCGTCGTCCGATCCGTTGGTGCATGTAGGTGAGCATGAAAAAGGAATGATCGTATTGCAAGATGGTTTACCAGAAGTGCGGCGGTTTGAATTGAACGCCGCCTGGAACACCATTCTGAAAACAGCCAATCAACACAAACGCGAGGCAGATTTACAATCGCTGTGTTGGGTTTCGCAGCAAATTCACTGGGAATACAAAGGAAAAACGGTTTCTTCTCCGTTGGTGCTCACTCCACTGAATTGGAAAATTGCGAAGGGAAAACAGCTTGTAGAAATTCAGGCACAAACAGAACAGGCATTTGTAAATCCGTTTGTGGTGAATCAATTAATTCGTGCATTTGATTTAAAAATTGCGGAAAACGAATCGCTTTCACCACAGGAATGGGTCGAAACAATCACCCAGTTAATCGCAGAACACTCTATTCCGGCCACGTTCTCCGACTTCTCGGCCATTGGTAATTTTCACCATCACCGTTACCAGGTTTTGCGCGAATTGGAATTGATTGCGCAGGCACCCGAATTGAGTGAATTAGTAAGTGGAATCTTGGGGAATGAAACAAATTTTCCGACCGAAAAAACAGCACTTTCTCCAGCATTTTTAGCTCCCGCTGATACCGATCAATTACGCGTTTTTGAACAATTGGAAACGGGAAATACCGTGATTCAGGGTCCACCGGGAACAGGAAAATCGCAAGTACTGACCAACCTACTTGGCAAATTGCTGGTGCGCGACGGAATGACTTTGGTGGTTTCTGAAAAACGTGTTGCGCTGGAAGTATTGGTGAAAAAACTCGCCGATGCCGGATTGGATGCTTTTACCTTTACCGCTCACAGTCAGGCGCTGCCAAAAACGTTTGTGACACAGCTCAAAAATACTTGGCTGGCATTGGAAACCGACCGAAAACCGGTTCCACCTTTGCTGCAATTGTCGGAACAACTGAAAGCTTCACTGCAATTATTACTGGACCGACTGAATAGTCCCACATTGATTGGTGGCGTTTCATTCCAGACTTTTCTGGAACTTTCTGCTTCTGTTGACACTGACAACGCAAGCTTTCAATCGGATGTTCCGGATATTCGCCTGTGGCTCGATGAGAAACAAAACGTACTGCAGTTGCAGGAACAACTCGGATCGTTTGGCATCTTGCAAGGCTTCAAACAAGCATTGGTAACGTATCCGCAACCCGACCAGGTTTTCCGGCAATTAAGCGCCGAAGCCAATTGGCTGATTGCTACTTTTGGTATTGAAACCATTGGCGAACTGGAAGCATTAACCAAATCGGTGGCGCGCATTCAATTGGTGACGAATGAATCGTATCACGCCTACTTTGAGTTGCACCGGCAACCCGCCAAACGCAAACGGTTTGAAAAAATGCGCCTTCGGTTTACAGAACTCAGCGCGCGACTGGAATTGGTACAAACAGAAGTATCGCTTTGGAACAAACCACCCACGCGTACCGAAACACTTTTCTGGATCGAACAACTGGCTCTCAAACAATCGTGGTTCAAACGAAGAAACTGGTTCAAACAACTGAAAACAGCACTTCGGCAGCAACAAATTGATCACCAAACGGCGCTTCAGAATTGGCTGACGTATTTAGATGTGCAAGAGGAATTGATTTCCATTCGAACACAATTGGCGGATTGGGGAATCGAACGACCGGAACTGGAGCTGGAAAGCGCCGCTTACGTGCTGAAACAATTAGAAAAAGAAGATCTTAATGAATTGAATACTGTTGCTAAACTGCCATTCGCACAACGACAGTTGATCAGTCAAAACAGCGAGCGCATTCAACAAATCTACAACGATATCCGACGGTATTTTACCGTAAATGAGACAACTTCTCTGAACCATTTTGAACAATTCAATCCGGCAATCACAGAAAAACTAATGGGAAGTTTAGCCCTTTTGCGCTCTTTACCGGAAGTGGTTTATCGCCTGATCTGTTCGGGAAAATCGCTAAAAGAACTCGAAGCAACGGTGGTACATTCCAATCGCGTGTTGCTCGAAAGCCGCTTTCCTGAGTTGGCCAAATTCGACGGTGAACAACTGGCCCATAAGCTTAATGAGATTCTGGAAACCGAAACGGGTGAATTTGAGCAGTTTGCATTACACATCTGGCAGCTTCGGAAACAACGCTTTGATGAGTATACACGCCTTTTACGAACACCAGCAGCCCAGTTAAAAGGAAATGACAAAGCATTAAAAGCGCAATTAAAAGCCGGAAAATCTATACTCGTAAAAGAATTCGGCAAATCAAAACAGCATCAAACCATTCGGGAATTGTTATCCGGTGATGCCCGGCTTTGGATTCAAATTCTGAGTCCGATATGGCTGAGTACGCCCGGCCAGGTTGGAAAAACTTTTCCAATGCAGCGGAACTTGTTTGACTTTGTGGTCATGGACGAAGCCAGTCAGATCCAATTGCCCAATGCGCTTGGAGCGTTGCAGCGTTCAAAGCGAGTGGTTGTGGCAGGTGACGAACAACAAATGGCGCCGTCCAATTATTTCTCGGGAAGCAGCGTTGCGATCGACCTGTTACATCAGGCGTCGTGGTACTGGAAAAAAGTTCCGTTGAAACATCATTACAGAAGTGAGCATCCGGCCCTGATTGCCTTTTCAAACAGGCATTTTTACAACAACGAACTGGTCGCTTATCCAACTGCGAAAGCAACGTATCCGCTTCATTGGAAACTGGTTGAAAATGGTGTTTACGAAAACCGGACCAACGTTGAAGAAGCCAAAGCTGTAGCCGGATTCCTGGAAGGGTTCAACTGGAAAAAAAGCATCGGGATTATTGCTTTTTCACAACAACAACTCGACTGCATCTGGCTGCACCTTTCTGCAAAAACGCAGGAATACATCTCGGAAGGCATGGAAAACAACACGGTTTTCTTTAAGCCACTGGAACAAGTACAAGGCGACGAGGCCGACACCATTGTGGTGAGTATGGGTTATGGAAAAAATGCGGAAGGACAATTCCAGCTGCGTTTCGGACCGTTGAATCAAACTCAGGGTTTCAAGCGATTGAACGTATTGCTCACGCGCGCCAAATCGAGCCTTCATTTTTACACATCCGTCAATGCTTCCGATTTCCCGATCAGTGCCAATGAATCAGTGAATTTATTGCGCCTTTTCCTGATTCAACTCGAGCAGCTGCAGGGCGAACAACAATTAGCCATTCCGTATAATCTGGAGATCAAAAAACAAACGGGTTCCACCGTTGAAATTGAGCACATTTATACCCACATTTCCGATGCGCAGGAATTAGTCACCTTTCACAGAGTGATGACTGCAAGAGGCTGGAAAATAATCTATTAATTCGTCATTTAGGGTAACCAGAATTGTGTTCTGGTGAAAAAATCCATCCCCTGATAAGGGTACATTTAATGAAATGTTTTACCTTCGTTCTTCATTAACTATACTTATGAAAAAAATACTACTTATCTCGTTGGTGTTTTTCGGCGTTTTGGCAGAAAATTCTAACGCTCACGCTCAGTTTCCCGCGGTTACACCAAAATTGTACGGCGCAAGTCCGTTTCAGGATTCACTTTGGACAGTGGACACCACCAATTTCAGCATTATTGAACGCTTTGGACCAACGTTGGCAGGTTTTACCATTACTGGTATGAATGGTATGGCATTTGACCCTGAAACTTATCAGACGTACATCATTATGAAGGTTTCCGGTGTTTCAGGACGTGTTTTGGGAACCGTTGATCTTTCAACCGGTGTTTGTACACAAATCGGGAACTTAGGCGATAACTTTTCGTCGATCACATTTGATGATAGCGGCCAATTATGGGGTGCTACAGGTGATGGTGCCACCGCACCCGAATCACTTTACTTAATTGATAAAGCCACTGCCGCCAAGACGTTGATGTATGCAATGGGCAACGGTGCCGACGGAGAAGTCATTCTTTACAATCGCGCCGATGATCATATGTATCACTGGTCGGGCAACGGAACCGTTGTTTTCGAAAAATGGCCACTTTCAAACGTATCATATACTCCTACAAACATTCCAACTTCAGGAACTGTCGGCGGTGAAACATTCGGTACGATGTATGTGTCTCCGAATTACATACTTGTATCCAATATTTCTTCTGCTTTCAACCGTGTGAGTCCTACAGGTACTTATGCTGGTCAATTCGGTTCAAACCCTGATGATTTACGTGGTGTGGTAATGCCACCGCAATTTGCAATCAGTGATCTAAGTGTTTGTTCAGGTTATGAAACCGTTTATATCGGTGCCGGGGGCTTGCAATTATTCGATTCTATCGTTTACAACTGGGGAGACGGTGCTTCTGATGTTCAGGGAGTTGCAACTCCGGGCGGATCTCACAATTATGCAGTTGCAGGTGATTATACCGTTTACATTGAAGTTGACAACGGTGTGCATCGCGATACAATCAAATCATTCAACGTTCACGTAGATGCTTCACCGGTGGTTGTTTTATCAGGTGACACACATATTTGTTCAGGTGAACCTGCAACACTTACAGGAGCTGCCGATGTTGCCAACCAATGGTACATGGATGGCGTGTTACTTCCTTTGGAAACGTCTAATACAATTGTAACCGACACAGCGGGTGTTTACAACATGGTTGTGACAAATGCCGCAGGTTGTGCAGATTCTGCTGCTGTAGGTGTTTCACTTACGGATGCTGTAAATCCAACGGTATTTATCGGAAACGACCAGGCGGTTTGTGACGTTATCACATTGGACGCCGGTAATCCTTCTGCAACATATTTATGGAGTACATCTTCTACCAGTCAGTTTGAGAGCATAACAACTTCCGGAACGTATGATGTAACAGTTACGGATACCAATGGATGTAGCGCAAGCGACACAATTCAATTGATCGTAAATCAAAGCCCTATTTTCAGCTTGGGTAGCGACCAAAGTGATTGTGAAGAAGTTATACTTGAGCCTACAACTCCGGTTGTTGGTACTTACACCTGGTCTGACAACTCAAGTGGTTCTACATTAACAGTTGGTACTTCAGGAGCGTATGCCCTGACTATCCTTAGTCCTGACAACTGTTCATGGGTTGATTCAATAAATGTTACCATTTTCGGTTTGCCTTCGGTAACACTAAGCACTGCACCTGGTGTGATCTGTAACTACGATCCGGATGTTACATTGGTGGGGACTCCTGCAGGTGGAACATTCAGCGGACCTTCAGTAACCGGAAGTGCATTCGATCCTTCAATCGGTAACGGTAACCACGATGTATTTTACGAATTTACCGACGGTAACGGCTGTACAGGTTTCGATACCTTAACACTTGTAGTTGACGGTTGTTTGGGTGTTGCTGAAAACACAGTAACTACGTTGATTGTTTACCCGAATCCTTCAACAGGTGAGTTTACACTGGATATTCCGGTAAACGGAGCAGTTGTTCAGGTAACTGACGTTTTCGGAAAATTGGTTTACAACAACCGCTTCGAACAAAACGGTGTTTCGACCATTCAACTGGATGAAAACGCTAACGGAACATATTTCGTAACTCTTACAACACCTGAAGGTGCACGCTCGGTTGCACGTTTGGTATTGGCAGGAAAATAACGAATTAATAACTAATTGGAATCCCCCGTTTCATTGATTTGAATCGGGGGATTTTCTTTTACCCATTATTCAATACCGTTTAATCAACAAACCGGTTAATTAGTTGATCGTCTTTCTTTTTTGAGTAAATTGTACGCATAAATTGCTAGAACATGCTACAAACTCTCCAACGGGCCGGTTTCTTATCGGTCTTCTTTTGCCTCTCCTTTTTTGGTATTTCCCAAACAAATTTATCAATCGTACAGCAGTACATCAGCCAACACGCTGCCGAACTCGGCCTTCAAACAGATGGCAATACAACTGTTGAAATCATGTCGGAAGCACCGTCAAAATCGCCCGGTGTTACGCACGTGTATGTAAGACAATTAATCAACGGCATTCCGGTAACAAACGGGCTGGCAACTGTTACACTGAAAAACGGGAACGTTGTATCCGTTGCCAACCGGTTAAAGAATATCAACGCTACCAATGTGGTTGCTCCGTCGTTAACAGCACAGAGCGCACTTGGAAAAGCGTTGGAACAATTAGGTATTACTACCAGCAAACCGATTCAGGTAGTGAAATCATCAGCCAACAATGCAGAAGTTGTGTTGTCGAAAGGTGATTTTTCGCTCGAAAATGTACCTGGCAAACTGGTTTATTTAGCCGATGCAGCCGGAAATCTCCAATTGACGTGGGACATGAGCATCGCGCTTAAAAACGGTGAACATTGGTGGAGTTTGAGAGTCGATGCGGCTACAGGAACCATTCTGGAGAAAAATGACTGGATCAGCCATTGCGCCTTCGATGATTGTTCCAATCCTGAACACCAGCACGAAACAACGCTTGCAACGCAACAATCGGTATTGATGCCTCCACCTCCGGGAGTAGACGAATATTTGGTCTATGCCCTTCCGATTGAAAGTCCGAATCACGGTGACCGATCATTGGTGATCAATCCGTCAGACGCAAATGCCTCGCCTTTTGGCTGGCACGATGATAATGGTGTCGCCGGAGATGAATATACCATCACACGTGGTAACAATGTCTATGCATCCGATGATATTGACGATGATGATGTTCCTGGTTATTCACCGGATGGGAGCGCATTGACCAGCTTTGATTTCCCGTATGATTCATTGACAGGAGTTCAGGGAAATCTGGATGCCGTGATCACCAACCTGTTCTACATGAACAACATGATGCACGACGTTTGGTACCAATACGGTTTCGACGAACCTTCCGGAAATTTCCAATCCATGAATTATACAGGTGACGGATTGGGCGATGATGTGGTTTATGCCGATGCACAAGACGGAAGCGGTACCAATAATGCCAATTTCGGCACACCGCCTGAAGGTGAAAGTCCGCGTATGCAAATGTACTTGTGGACAGAAGCCAACGTTCCTGATTTATTGACGATCAACGATCCTTCTGGAATCGCGGGATCATACGTATCATCAACAGCAGGTTTCGGACCTCCGGTTCCGGCAATCCCAATTACTGCCGATTTTGTATTGTTGGAAGACGGTACAGGTGATGTAACCGATGGTTGCGACCCGATTGTAAACGGTGCAGCCATGGCCGGCAAAATTGTATTGGTTCGTCGTGGTGGTTGTACGTTTGCCAGCAAAGTAGAAGCCATTCAGGATTTCGGTGCATTAGCCGTGATTGTGATGAACAATACCGGCGGACAACCTACAGCGATGGGCGGAAATTCAGCTACGGCTGCCATTCCGGCGATTATGGTTTCTCAAACCAACGGAAACCTGTTCCAAACAACGATTACCGGTGGAACTACTGTAAACGGGACCATTGTAGCTCCGAATGACTTAACGGCAACCGATTCCGATTTCGATAACATGATCATCGCTCACGAGTACGGACATGGTATTTCAACCCGTTTGACCGGTGGCGCTGAAAACTCTGATTGTCTAAACAACGCAGATCAAATGGGCGAAGGCTGGTCGGATTGGTTCGGATTGATGCTGACGATTGAACCTGGAGATGCAGCTGAAGACCGCAGAGGAGTTGGAACATACGTGAGTAATGAACCAATCACCGGAGACGGTATCCGACCTGCTCCTTACAGTACTGATTTTTCCATCAACGGATTCACTTACGCAGCAACCAATAACACGAACGCTATTTCCGAACCACATGGAATCGGATTTGTATGGGCAACCGTGTTGTGGGACCTGAACTGGGCGTTGATTGACCAATACGGCTTTGATCCGGACGTAAAATACGGAACAGGCGGAAACAATATCGCCATGGCTTTGGTGATCGAAGGATTGAAATTACAGCCTTGCGGACCAGGATCTGTGGACGGTAGAGATGCCATTCTACTAGCCGATGAATTGCTGTATGCTGGTGCGAATAAATGTTTGATTTGGGAAGTGTTTGCCAACAGAGGTTTGGGTTACAGTGCCGATCAGGGCGATGCAGATGATCGTACGGACCAGTCGGAGGCTTTTGATGTACACCCAAGCTGCTTGTCAAATGCCGGTATTGAGGAAAATACTGCTGATTTTGTATCGGTTTACCCGAATCCGGCGAAAGATGTCTTGTTTGTAGATTTGACCAAACGTGCTGATATCTCGCAACTACGTATCGTTGATGTTCAGGGGAAAGTATTAACCGAAATGGCTCATCTTTCACCATCTGTTATTAGTATCAACGTAAGCGGATTTAAGAATGGAATCTATTTCCTTGAATTGACAACTGTAGACGGCACAAAATCGATCCGTGTTGTAAAACATTAAACCGGAATGGTGTTGCATTATTCTATTAACTCATTTTTTGATTGTACGAGTGCTATCCCGCATTCGTACAATCATTTATCTAAGTAGCAACCAGATCACATTTACATGAAAAAACAACCTGCTGTTTATCTGTTAAGCTGGATTGGAATCATTTTATATGTGATCAGTTTATTTCTTCCATATCGGGTAGAAGGTTCCTTTAGTAATAAGCATTATATTTCGGGAATTGAGTTTGGGTTTCCGTTGGCAAATCTTCTTTTGATTCTACCAATGACCCTGATCATACAACTTTCAAAGAAAACCGTTGGAAGAGCATGGAATTTAGCATTTGGAATACTCCATTTATTGTATTGCTTTTTTTGCTTTTTTGCATCGGTATTTTCTCTTTGGGCAAATGTTGAACCGGGCATTGGTGTATTCCTGCTTCAATTAACAGGAATACTTTTTGTTATTGCTGTGAGTATTCATTTAAGTATGCCCGAGGAAAGAAGTGCTGCTAATCATGAATCAGATTTATTGGATGATTTTTAAGAACATACATCTTCGTTAAGAGGAGAATTAATCATTGACTTGAAAAAAAAATTAACGGTCGTATTCATCTTCGTCAGCGCAATGATGTTCGCTCAAAAACGTTCTACCATTGCATTGACTTATGGAACTCATTTGTACGACAATTCGTTGCTCGGACAGGTCAACACACTTGATTCTTTTCAGATTGGACTTCCGACACAACACATCGGTTTTGGGGGAAACGGTCATTTTGTGACCAACCAAAAAGTCGCCTTTGCCGGGCATTTTATCCTGGCAAAATACCTTCCGCAGCAAATCAGTCTGAACGATTCGACCAATGCCAAGCTGAGTGGTTCTTCGTTTGGTTTTGGCTACGGCTTTGATTGTTTAAACAAAGTGGAGAATTTTGATTTCATTCTTAGTGCCGGGCTCAATTTCGGGCGGATGAAAATCACTCAGGCCACTAATTCCACAACCGGTGAAAAAGTCGACCTAAGCGTGAAAAACATGTTTATTTCACCCAAAGCTTCGGCTATGCTGATTTTCTATATAAAATCCATCAGTTTAAGTTTCAATGCCGAATACGGTTACGATATCTCTGCTTCGGGGTGGAAACGGAAAATCATTGGTGGTGAGGAAAGTTCGCTGGACCTTCCGTCTTATAATCAATCCGGGCTTGGGTTTAGCGTGGCATTGGGATGGGCATTTTGATGTCAGAAAACAAAAAATGACGCGATGACAAAACAAACTATTTTGAAAAACATCCTGTGGTTGCTGACATTTCTTTATCTGATCAGTCTTCTTTTACCCTATCAGACCATGCATGGTGGTATTGACCGCATATCAGGATTCAATTTTATGATTCCTTTGGGAGGTTTGGTTTTCATCACACCGTATCTATTACTTGTTTATTTATCCAGGGAAACAAATGCACGGATCTGGAAAATTGTATTGGCAAGTATTCTTCTTCTCTATTCCGGAGCAACGTTTTTTATTGCTTCAATCGAAATACTTGCAGAGATAACTATCGGTGCAGGTGCTTACCTGTTTGTATTGGTTGGAATCGGTTTTTTTGTGATTTCACTTGTTCAAAACAAAATACCCGGAGACAAACAGAATGATTCGCGTTTGTTGGATCAATTGCCGTGATTTGCACGTACGAAATGGAATTGTTTGATTGGTGTCTTACCCATATGGGATAAAATTGGGCTCAAAATGATTTTTCTACGGTATTTCGTCAACCTAAGACTGACGTCAATAGGAGTAAAAATCGATCACAGAAGTTAAATCCATTCGGTACCGAATCCGCCATTTCTTAACAGAAAGTATTGATGCGGACTAAGCGCCATTCTTGGAAGCGAAGCAAAGAAAATGGCGATTTCGTTGTGTTTTGTCAAAAGCGCTTGCGTTTCAGATCCTGATCTGCCACTTTTGACTTAAAAACACAGAAAGAGCCATTTTCGCGAGCGACTTTAGAATGGCGCCAATGCATTTTTGGTTACTTTTTTTGCATTGGAAAAAAGTAACAAGATCAATGTGCGTCCAACCAATTATCCGCCAATTCCATTTCCACTTCCATCGGAACAGCAAGTTGAATAGCGCCTTCCATGGCCGTTTTTACCAGTTTTTTCATGACTTCTTCTTCGCCTTTCAGGATATCAAAGACCAATTCATCATGTACCTGTAAGATCATTTTGGATTGTACGTTGGCTTCCGTCATGGCTTTGTCCACCGCTACCATGGCCAGTTTTACGATATCGGCTGCCGAACCCTGAATCGGAGCATTAATGGCATTTCGTTCGGCAAAACCACGTACAACTGCGTTGGCAGAATTGATATCCGGCAGGTAACGACGGCGTTGCATGATCGTTTCCACGTAACCGTTTTCGCGGGCATTTTTCACTGCATTGTCCATGTAGCCCTTGATAGTAGAATACTGCGCAAAATAGCTGTCGATGATTTGCTTGGCTTCAGTACGACTGATTCCCAGGTTTTGGGATAAACCAAACGCTGATTGACCATAAATGATCCCGAAGTTGACTGCTTTGGCCGCGCTACGCTGGTCTTTGCTTACTTCTTCCAGCTCGGTATGGAACACTTTTGAAGCGGTTGCCTTGTGAATGTCGACCCCGTCTTTAAATGCCTGGATCATGGATGTATCGTTGCTCAACGCGGCAATAACGCGCAATTCGATCTGGGAATAATCGGCCGACATCAGTTGATGTTCTTTGTCACGTGAAATGAATGCCCGACGGATTTCCTTTCCGCGATCGGTGCGGATCGGAATGTTCTGTAAGTTGGGATTGTTGGAACTCAAACGACCGGTTGCCGTAACAGTTTGCATAAAGCTTGTATGAACACGCCCGTCTACTCTATCCAACATCGTAGGAAGCGGATCTACATACGTCGATTTCAGCTTGCGCATCTGGCGGTAATCGAGGATCATTCCAATAATCGGGTGATCGTTTTTATGCTGCTGCAAAATATCTTCGGAAGTCGCATATTGACCTGTTTTGGTCTTTTTCGCTTTGGCCGAAATTTTCATGTGGTCAAACAGCACTTCGCCCAGTTGTTTGGGGGAATCAAGGTTAAAGTCCATTCCGGCTTCGGCCTTGATGCTTTTCTCCAGTTCACCGGTTTCGGTTTCCAATTGTTTGGAATACTTTTTCAAGTGATCCACATCAATGGCCACACCTTCGTTTTCCATTTTCGCCAAAACAGTTACCAACGGCATTTCGATGGTATGGAATAAATGGCGCAGGTGATCTTTCTCGATTTGCGGTGCAAACAATTGTTTCAACTGGAAAGTAATATCGGCATCCTCGCAGGCGTAATCCACAATTTGTTCCTGCGGTAAATCGCCCATATTGCCCTGATTTTTTCCTTTTTTACCGATCAATGTTTCAATGCTTACCGGCTGGTATTGCAGGTAATATTGCGCCAGAAAATCCATTCCCTGCTTGGCTTCGGGTTGAATGAGGTAATGCGCTATCATGGTGTCGAACAATGGTCCGTCCAGCCCCAAATCGTAGCGCATCAACACTTTCATATCGTATTTCAGGTTGTGTGCGATTTTCTCAATGGTTTTCGATTGAAAGAACGGCGCAAACTCGTGAATGATCTTTTTCGCCGCATCAAATTCTTTCGGAAACGAAACGTAATAAGCCTCACGCTCCTGGAAACAAAAGGAAGCTCCTACCAAATCGGCGTGCATAGCCTCAATATCGGTGGTTTCGGTATCAAAACACACCGAAGTTTGTTGCATCAGTTTTGCCAGCAATTCTGCACGTTCTTCCGGCAGGGAAACATGATGGTAGCTCGGTTTTTCGGTCGCAATGGTTTTATAGCCTGCAGTTGGTGTAGCTTGCTGTACTTCCACCAAACTTTGCGTGCCGAACAGGTCCAGCTGACCGTTTTCTCCGGTAGCCGATGTTACCACGATTTCTTCTCCGATCACACGTTTTGCGAGGTTACGGAATTCGAGTTCGGTAAAAATTTCCTTTACTTTTTCGGCATCGGGTTTATCCAGGCGTAAATCGAGCGGATCAAACGGAACCGGAACATCGATAATAATGGTAGCCAGCATTTTGGAAAGTCGCCCCTGTTCCTCGAACGCGATCACGTTTTCCTTCATTTTTCCTTTCAGGTCGTCGGTGTTTTTGAACAGTTCTTCCATTGAACCGTAATCCTGAATGAGTTTTTTGGCCGTTTTTTCGCCAATTCCGGGAATTCCGGGGATATTATCGACCGCATCACCCCACAAACCGAGGATATCAATGACTTGCAGCGGATCTTTTACTTCAAATTTTTCGCACACTTCCTTCACGCCCATGACCGAAGCAGGATCGCCGCCACGTCCGGGCTTGTAGATGAAAATATTTTCGCTTACCAACTGCCCGAAATCCTTATCGGGCGTCATCATATAGGTGATAAATCCTTCTTCTTCGGCGCGTTTGGCCAACGTTCCAATAATATCATCGGCTTCAAAACCTTCCAGCAACAATACCGGAATGTGGAATGCTTCCAGAATTCGTTTGATCGGTTCGATCATGGAACGGATATCTTCAGGCATTTCGTCGCGATTGGCCTTGTAGTGTTCGTAATCGGCCGTTCGATTGGTTGCTCCGCCTGGTGCATCGAAAACCACTGCGAGATGCGTGGGTTGTTCTTTTTGGATCACATCGATCAGCGCATTGGTAAACCCAAATGCAGCAGAGGTGTTCTGGCCTTTCGAGTTGACGCGCGGATTTTTGGCAAACGCAAAATAAGCGCGGTAAATCAAGGCGAAAGCGTCTAATAAAAAGAGTTTTTTTTCTGCAACCGGAGTAAGCATAACCGAATTTTGAAGTGAGATACAAGTTTAAGGAAAAAAGTAGGATCGCAGTTATACAGTTGACAGTTTCGTTCGTTATGCAAGTTTGATGTGCTCTTCAGTTGAGGGTTCAAAAATCAGCTGATTAGACATGTCTCGTCCATTTTCAGTTTCAAAACTGAGCGTAAGTTCCCAATATTACGAACACGAACGGAAGTTCGGGATATTGGGAACGCGTTCGTAATATCCCGAACTTGCTCAAAAAATCAAATACCCGATTAAAAAAACCGGTTTGCGCAAGTTTTTTAACTTCAAGTCATCTAACAATATAAATAGCGAATAATTGATCGATGTGGTAAGTGTTGCGGCATTACAAACAGGGAGCCCTGAAGCTTTCGGCTTGCTCGTGGATCAATATTCGGATAAAATTTACAGGTTGGTTTATAGCATTGTGCAACGGCAGGAAGAAGCGGAAGACATCACACAAGAGGTCTTTACAACCGTTTTTACTTCTGTTGCCCGCTTCAAAGGTGACTCGTTGATTTCGACCTGGATGTACCGGATTGCGGTAAACAAATGTCAGGAATTCCTGAGGAAACAATCGCGCGGAAAACGATCCGGCAAACATGTGACCTACGAACAGGTACAAGGTACGTCGCAGCACATGAGCTCGTCGTACATGCACCCGGGAAATGAACTCGAAAATCAGGAACGCGGGATCATTCTTGCAAACGCAATGAATCAATTAACCGAACAACAGCGAATTGCCTTCACCATGAACAAACAGGAAGGCTTTTCTTACGAGGAGATTGCGCAGGTGATGAACTTGTCAAAATCCTCTATCGAATCGCTGATTTTCAGGGCTAAAAAGCAATTACAGGTATTGCTGGCCGCTTATTATGATGAACACATTAACCGATAATTTTTTTGCGTCATGGAACCAAAAGAACAATGGATAGAAGAAACGATCAATAGCCTTGAAGGATTGAAACAGGTAACTGCTTCCGGGGAATTGAAAAACCGTTTGAAAAGCATTCCGATTACTATTAGTCCGGGAATCCGGGTAATGGTACCCAAGCGATCGATCTGGCTGGCAGCGGCAAGTATCGTACTCATCATCGGTATCAACATTACGGCTATTTACGCCACACAGCAACAAACCACCGATACCGAAACCGTTGAAGCTGATTATTTCACGTACCTCAATCAATTGTGATGGAAAAAACGCGATTTTACAAATTGGTGATCCTGGTATTGGTAATGGTGAATTTAACCACGCTCTACTTCTACTGGAATGGCTGTTCGACCGAAGAACACCACCGTCATCACGGTCCGCCACCCCGAAAAAGCCTGGTCACGGTACTTTCATTGACAGGAACGGCAAAACAGCGCGTTCATTCGCTTGAAAAAGATCATTTTCGGGTGAAAGATTCGCTGATCGATGTCAGTCGCCGGCTTCACGAAGAGTTGTTTGTCTCGTTTAAAGATCCTTCCAAAGACAGTACTTCCATTCAGCAACTGATCGACCACATCGTGGAAAATCAACGCGAGACTGAACAAATGACCTTCGATTATTTTAAAGAGGTGGAAAAACTGTGTACTCCTGCTCAAAAGAAGCAATTGCAAAAGATGATTCACGGTGCGTTGTTGAGGGTCAATCCACCTCCGCCACCTCGTCACGGAAGAAGAGAACATCCTTAAACGCAGGTTTATTCGAATTAAAATCTCCAATACTTTAATAAAGCTAAAAACTATGAAAAAAACGTGCCTCGGAATTGCTTTGGTTCTCTCCACCATTAGCAATGCGCAAAGTCCTGCCATTACATCATGGCTCATTAATACAACAAATGCTACCGGAAGCCATTACGTTATGGGCAATGGTACTCCCATTTCCGACGCCACGCTGGCCAATGTGCAAACCGTTCAGTATTCGGCAAGTTGGGTGTACGTTTCCACAAAAGGAATTCCGACCTACCCGACCGGGCCGTTTTTAGATGGCAATCCGTCATTAGCGACTTCTCAAAATGCGATCTTCAAATTTCCGCTTTCTCCGGTGGAAAACACAGGAACTCCAACCAATACAACTGGCGGGAATATCGGTGTTTTTATCAATGGTGTTGCCCTGTTTGATTACCGCGATGGCGTTTCCTGGAAAAATTCGACCAGTGCTTTGGCCGGCGGACCATTAGGCGGAATGGGTGACGGTGTTTGGAACCGTGACGCCGTAGTTGCTGAAATGGAAGGTTTCGATTGTTCGAAAGGCCACCCGGCAATGGGAAATTACCATCATCACCAAAATCCGAGTGCCTACAATCTTGATTTGACGGTGATTTCAGACATTTGCGATATCTACGCAGCCGACGGTTTATACGCCATTAACGCATCTGTTCATTCTCCGCTGATCGGTTTTGCCTACGACGGTTTCCCTATTTACGGTGCTTACGGCTACAAAAACACCGACGGAACAGGTGGAATTGTGCGCATCAATTCGGGTTACCAATTGCGAAATATTAGCACAAGAACAGTTTATGCCGATGGAACCGACGTAACTGACGGTCCGGCTGTGAATGCAACTTATCCGCTCGGTTTGTTCCGTGAAGATTACGAATTTGTTGCAAACGTGGAACCGGAATACCTGGATGAACACAACGGTCGTTTCTGCGTTACTCCCGAATATCCTGCCGGGACGTATTGTTATTTCGCGACTGTAGACGAAAATTGGAACTCGGCTTATCCGTATGCTGTTGGTCCTACATTTTACGGGATGAAAACGGCCGCTAAAGTCCCTTCGATTACAGAAACGGTTACCACATACGATCCTTCTGCAGCTAGTGTGGATGAAAACGTGAGTGTTTCGTTTAATGTGTTCCCGAATCCTTCGGCTGATGTGGTGATTGTGCAGGCATTCGGTGCTCACAGTAGTGATATTGCCGTTGAATTGTGGGACATGAACGGAAAATTAATTCAAACACAATCCATTCTTCAGGGAAGTACCATTTGTTATTTCCCGGTTGCTGATCTGCAAAGCGGAACGTATATCATTCACGTGCAGGGAAATGTAGCAGCAAAAGACTATTCGATTGTAATTGCTGAA
Organism: Bacteroidota bacterium; assembly: GCA_040387295.1. GTDB lineage: Bacteria > Bacteroidota > Bacteroidia > Flavobacteriales_D > Crocinitomicaceae > Fluviicola. The sequence goes on from JAZKEB010000002.1 coordinate 193,889, forward strand.
TAATAAAAAATAGTGCAGGGAATAAGCGTGGGTTGTAACTTGCCCGCGCTTGTTTTGTTTTAAGACGGTCTGCAGGCCAGTAAAAACAGACTTCTTTGAAATGTGTAAAATTGTAAAATTGGCCAATTTTAAATATGTAGACTTTTAGAATTTTACACTTTTCTCCCGAAAATTTGACCCAAATTTCCAGCTGGAAATTTCCAAATTTACCATATGGCAAATTTGGAAATTTGAAACTTTGCTCCTGAAAATCTGCCAATTTTCCAAATCCGAAAACCGACCTACTTACCCCTTTCCTTTCTCTTGGTGTTAACACCTCCACGCTAATAACTCCCTCTCACAGCGCGTATTCACCTTTCATTTTGACCTTACCTTCGCTGAGTGAAAAAGGTCATCATCATTATCCTTAGTTATTCGCTTGTTTTTGTTGTGGGTTATCTCACTGTGGGAATCATCCTTCATTTTGCGAAACCAGAGGTGAAAATGTTGCCTGCATTTATTGAGGATGCCTTGCCGGAAGTTGAAAGCGAAACTCAACTATCTCTGCAACAACAGTCCCTTGAGGGCATGGATTACCGCTTGCTGACTCCAACCGATTTTGACACCACCGTTCCCATTTACTTCAACGAAGATTACAACGACGCAAACGGTATTTTTTGTTTTAGGGGAAATGCGCAGCGCAATCATCCTACACGCGGTGTAATCAGCGAAAAACCTTCAAAAGTAGAACTTGACTGGGTTTTTGAAACCGCCTATGATTCCCGCATGACCGATTTCGGCGTTTGGGGTGGTGGCAGTGGCTGGACAGGCCAACCGTTGGTGATTCGCTGGCCCGAAGAGCAACGCAGGCAATTATTTGAACTTGATCCCGAATTTTTAGCAAAGGAACAGTTCAAGGAAGTGATCGTAGGATCGCTTTCGGGCAATATTTATTTCCTTGATTTTGAAACCGGAAAGGCTACACGGCCACACCTGAGTATCGGCAATCCGATCAAAGGAACTGTTTCCGTTGATCCCCGCATGAACGGACTCATGACCGTTGGTCAAGGCATTCCAAACGGTGATCGGTTTGGAGCTTATTTGTTCGATATGTTCGCAGGCAAAGAAGTCGATTACCGTGCGGGAATGGATCAGACTTCTCGCCGATTGTGGGGAGCACACGATAGCAATCCATTGTTTGATGCCGAAACCGGATCGCTGTTCTGGCCTGCAGAAAACGGACAGATTTACAAAACGATTCTTTCGTCCGACAAGACCTTTGGTGCAGTCCAGAAATTCAATTATGGCGTGCAGCAACGCCCCGATCTCGGATTGGAAGCAAGCATGGGTGCCTATAAAAATCTTGGTTTCTTTGGCGACAACGGCGGAAATGTATTTTGCCTCAACCTTACAACGATGCGACCCGTTTGGTTGTTCGACAATATCGACGATACCGATGCCAGTATGGTCATTGAAACGGAAGGAAAAACGCCGTTCCTGTATCTGGGCAATGAGGTCGACAAACAAGGACCGACCGGAACAGCCTATATCCGCAAGCTGAATGCGCTTACAGGAAAAGAACAATGGCATTTCAGCCGACCTTGCAGTGGCTCAAACGTAGGCGGAAAAGCCAATAGCGGTGGCGTTTTGGCGACTGTACTTCCAGGAAAGGAAAAAGCAAAAGACTTGGTTTTCGGCATTTTCTCGCGCACAAACGACAGCATGAAAGGCGAATTTGTAGCCATCGACAAACAAACCGGCAAAGAGCGCTATTCCATTCCGATGGATGCCTACTCATGGGCTTCTCCCATCGATATCTACGATAAAAAAGGCAATTGTTACATTTTCTTCACCGATGTATATGGTACTATTTACCTCATCGACGGTGTAACGGGAACCATTATCCACAAGGAAAAAACGGGTTACGTGTTTGAATCGTCGCCTGTAGCCTGGGGCAACCGCATTGTGGTGGGAACCCGTGGAAAAACAATCCTGAGTTTTTTGGTCTCGTAGGCGCGGGACGCATCCCGCGCAATGCTACACACGCAATGACACCAAAAAGGCGCAATTAATCGCGCCCAAAACACCCAAAAAATCGCGCCATCCGTGCCAAATAATCACACCACATCCGTATCATACAAAAGGGTAAAAAGCAAGCGGCCCCGGGGTTAGGAGGGCCGCTCTGTGTGAATAGTGATCTGTATCTTTAATTCATTCAGATCGTTTAAAAACAGCAGACTGCCTTAAGCGAACAGTGGTGAAAATCGTGGGTTACCCGTCGAAGACATAGGGTTGAATGTCTTAAAAAAGCAGCCTGCCGTTTTATTTCGTTTTTAGTGGTTAGTTTCCCACCTTATCTTTCGTTCCAAATAAGATGAAAAAATTTCCTTAGTCTATCCTGGTTCATTTGCCAGAAGTTTTCTACAGCTCCTGACGAATTACCGACTTTCATAATACAATAAGTCAACTGATTCTTGTCACAGTTTAATTGCTCACACCAATAATCAACATCTTGCATGCTATGCAGGTCTATTTTACCCGGAGCAGAAGTTAGTATGTTCATCGTCGTAATCATCACTCTAGTAATTCAGTTGTTTACTAAGACAAATGTAGGTGACCAATATTTACTAAACAACCGTATAAATACGGTATTTTTAATGCGGGAAACCGCAATGATTTTTGCGGGAAACCACATTTTTAAAAACACCCAACCCCATTAATAAGCTGATAAATAGTGGCTTGTGTGTTTTTTAACAAAGGAATCGTTGCGTTTACTGAAAACTCAGGGATTGCGGTATTTGAAAATAGCTAATATTGATATGAACTAAAAAATCTATTGTTATGGCGTTTAACGGAACAGAAGGAGGGGCTATTACCCTCGAAGCAGCAGCAGCAATGACAGCGTGCTATAGAAAATTGCACCCGAATCAAACAGAAGCGCATTTTTTGGGAAAAGACAACTTTTTGGCCTTATTGAACCAAACGGGCTGTGTTGGAATCAGAGTTTATTATGGTGATAAACCGAATGGAGCAAAAGAACTTATCTTTGTAGGTGTAGACGCTAACGAAAACGATATGTTGGATTTGATTATGGATTTAACAACGCCATGCCCGACTTGTTGCTCAACAGGCAATGCTTTAAATGGTAGATGATCACTCTAAACGAAATATCAACTTATTCCATCCTGCTTCCGAGTGGGATGGTTTTTTTTCGTTGGAAAAAAAAGGATATTTCGATTACAATCATTCGCATTCTAATTTTATTCACTTTGCTACTGGATGCGTTTAGTCAATATTACATTTCTGATTTTTATAAAAGTGACGGTCAAAAAAACAACATGTTCTTATTCCATATCTTCACTTTATGCGAGGCCGTGTTATTAATTCTTTATTTCAGGAGTTTCTTTCAACAGAAGTGGTTTAGAAATGCTTTGTTATTATTGCTCCTCGGTTTTTCAATTCTCACAATCTTAAATGTATGTTTTTGGGAACCAATCGACTTTTACCCATCGATCACTCGAATGACAGAATGCATCATCATGATGATCTTAAGCATTCTATTTTTTGTAAACCTATTCCAGCAATCGGCCGTTCTGAAGTTAGTCCAGTATAATCATTTCTGGCTGGTTTCAGGCTTACTGTTGTTTTTCGCGGGGACTTTCTTCATGAATATCGTGGGACAGTTGGTACTTCAAAAAAACAACCTTGGCTTTAACATTTACGACATTCACTCTTTCCTGAACATATTTCTGAATATTATTTATACCATTGCACTATGGATGAGCAGCAGACGCTTGATCTCGGCACCGTAATTATCCTGGGCACTATGGGTATGATTATTCTCGCATTGGGAGTAGTCGTCTTCTCGTTTATCTACCAACGCCGGATGACCGCCAAGCAAAATGAACTAACGATGCTTGATTTGCAGCACCAAAAAGAACTAATGGGCGCCGTGATCCAAACCAAAGAATTGGAACAACGCCGCATTGCACTCGAACTACACGATGATGTCGGTTCAACGCTCACCGCCATTAAATTTTCGGTTTCAAGCTTTACCATTGACGAGAAAGACAAAGAATTGCTCAACCTCAATCTTGCCGATGCCATCCAAAAGGTGCGCCGCATTTCCAACGATTTATTGCCTTCCATCCTGGAAGAACTCGGTTTGATTACCGCCGTAAAAAGCCTCATCAAAACGCTCAACGACAACAAGACCATCAATTACGTTTTTGAGTCATTCGGTGAACAAATTCGTCATCCGAAAGATGTGGAACTTGCCTGTTACCGGGTATTGCAGGAATTACTCAACAACAATTTGAAATATGCCCATGCCACTGAAGTGCGCGTTGAAATTGTGTTGAGTCAATCAGGGTTGCTGATTATCGTTACCGATGACGGCGATGGTTTTGTGCCCGAAGATCATACCGATCATGAACGACCTTCCCTCGGATTAAAAAATATAGAAAGCCGCATACAACAGATCAAAGGAGACATTACCTACGAAAGACGCTCACCTAAAGGAACAAAAGTATTGATTGATTGGAAACGCCATGAATGAGATTACAGTAGCCATTGCAGATGACCAGTCCATTTTCAGACAAGGATTGGTAAACCTCGTGGGAGGTTTTAAAAATATACGCGTGTTGTTTTCCGCCGAAAACGGTCGCGAAATGCTGGAAAAAATCCCGGATAACAAACCCGATTTGGTATTGCTCGACTTCCGAATGCCCGAACTCAACGGATTAGAAACCGCCAAGTTGATCCGCGATCAGTTTGCCGGCGTACGCGTATTGATCCTTTCTATGTACGACGATCAGGAATTCGTGGAAACAGCCATGGAAAACGGAGCACACGGTTATTTGTCAAAAGACGATGAGCCCGAGGAAATTGAACGCGCTATTCTCAGCACAATAGAAACAGGTTATTACCTCAACGACCGCACGTCGAAAATGCTCATCGGTAAACTCATCAACCAGGGCACGATGAAACCTGAGTTTAAAACACCACCGGTTGAATTCACTCCCATGGAAATGCAAATCCTGCAACTGATCTGTGCTGAATTCACCACCCAGGAAATTGCCGATAAACTCTGCAAAAGCAAGCGCACCATTGAAAGTTGCCGCACGCTGATGATGCAGAAAATCAACGCCCGCAATGTGGTTGGTTTGGTGATGTATGCGGTGAAGAATAATTTGGTTGGGAATTAAGGAATCGGAAAAACCTTTTCCAACCGTTAAGAAAAGTTTGTATCAGGTGAATGACATCTTTGAACAGATGCCACCGAAATTACTTTTATACTTAACAAATACCTCCTATGAAAAACAGCTTATTGATTGTTACATTGGCACTTGCCGGATCATGTTTTACGCAAACAAACCAAAACCGCGTTGGAATTACGATCGGAGGTGGTTCGCAAAAATACAGTGGTGATCTTGGAAACGGGTTCACACTGAAAAATGAGGTTTGGCGCGGCGGCGTTGCTTTAAATATCAATGTCTACCTCAACCCATCCTTTGACATCAGCGGCTATGGATCCATCGGTGATTTCGGTTACTGTCAGCCAGATGATAAGAAAAACATGGTAGTCGCCGAAGGAGACAGGTGCGATGCCTGCCTGGACCGGCTTGGATTGGGAAATCTAAGTTCGCGGATGTACGTCAGCGGTGTGCAGCTTCGCTACAAATTCAACAACGGTTATCTTCTCCGCGAAGAACTACGCATCAAACCCTATGTTTATATGGGAGTTGCCGTGAATAAACTCACTGATCGCATGAAAATGAACTGTGTGGATGCAGGAAATTACCTCACCATCAATTCAGGTATCGGTGTTCGCTATTATGTAAATGAGCGGCTAAATATCGGCTATAATCTGAATGTCGGTTATTTCACCTCTGATAAACTGGACTTTCTTTCCCGCGGGGCCAGTGACATGTACCTGCAGAATACGGTATTTTTAGGAGTGGATTTGTTTTAGGGGAAACAGGATCATGAAGAATGTACCACGTATCACCACGCTGTTTTTAGCAACATTGTTGTTGTTTCTGGTAAGTAGTTCGTGTAACGATAAAAACAAAAAAACGTATTGTGAGGAAAACCCAAGCGGATGCCAATCTGTGCTCGCTTCTAAAGAATTTTTTGTATTTAAAGTTGGCTCCTGGTGGGTGTATGAAGAGGAAACCACTCATGAACGCGATTCAATGTATGTAACTGAATCATATAATAATAGCAATGGTTATGATTTTTTGGTAAAAATTAAAAGCTCATTAACGGATTACGAATACCACTATTGGCCGATTTATGCTGGCGGTAATGATAATTGTAGTGAATCAAGTCCTGTTAGAGGAAAGTGTATTTATATCAAACGGTCAAAAGGAAAACCCGGGGAATTTGTTGGTGAGGACTACTGCTTTTTTGTGAATTTCAAAGTCAATGATGGAATATTTATTTCCAATGTTAATTTCCCTAACAACACCTTAATGGTACAAGACATTTTATCCGATTATACTTTAGGTAGCTTGAGTTTCACACAATCAGTTAAAATGTTTGAAGATCATACATTCATTGAATCAAACAATCCCACTAACCATTATTTTGCAAGGAATGTCGGTCTTGTGAGGAAAGAGCTTCTAGACAGTAATCAGGTTTGGAACCTGGTTGATTATTACATAGCCCCTTGATTTAATATAAACATCTGGTTGAAGCCAAAAACGGTAGAAAATAACTGAATAAACTTTAGAACAACATAAATAGATTACGTCCTGCTAACTTAATTTTGTACCATGATTTCCAACCAAAGCAAACAACCGGTATCAGTGAAGAGAGACGAAGTATCATCTAAATTCACGGTTAGTTGCCCTAAAAACACTAACTTTAATTCAAATTCACGATCATGAAGCATACAGCACATATCACCACGCTGTTTTTAGCAACACTATTGTTGTTTCTCGCGAGTAGTTCATGTAAGGATAAAAACAAAAAAACCTTTTGCGAACAAAATCCCGGGAGCTGTCAATCTGTGCTTGTAGCAAAAGAGTTTTTCCTTTTCAAAGAAGGCTCATGGTGGGTGTATGAAGAAGAAACGACTCATGAGCGCGATTCGATGTATGTATCCGAGTCAATGAATGATTCTAACAGTTATGATTTCGACGTAAAAATATACAGCCAACTTCAGGATTTTAATTATCATTATTCACCATTATACATTAATAGCACTGCCTGTAGTAGTACTTCACCGGTAAGTCAAAAGTGTATTTACATTAAACGCTCAAAGTCTAAACCCGGAGAATATATCGGAGAAGATCATTGCTTTTTTGTGAACTACACTAAAGGTAGTTTTGAGACTGTCACAGGGAATATTTTCTTCCCCAATAATAAAATATCAGTAGAAGATATTTATGATTCTTATCAGCTGGGTAATTTGAATTTTGGAAAGACCGTAAAAATTCATGAATTGAGTACCTTGATTGAAGGTATCCAACCCACGAACCATTATTTTGCAAGGAATGTCGGTCTTGTGAGGAAAGAGCTTCTAGACAGTAATCAGGTTTGGAACCTGGTTGATTATTACATAGCCCCTTGATTTAATATAAACATCTGGTTGAAGCCAAAAACGGTAGAAAATAATCGAAACAAAATCAGAACAACATAAATAGATTACGTTCTGCAACCATAATTTTGTACTATGATTTCCAACCAAAGCAAACAACCGGCATCAGTGAAGAGAGAAGAAGTATCATCTAAATCAACGGTTGGTTGCCCTAAAAGCACTAACTTTAATTCAAATTCACGGTCATGAAGTACATTCCACGTATGACCAACCTCTTTGTTCTGACACTCGTAGTGCTCCTGATCAGTGTTTCCTGTAAAGACAAAGCCCCTAAGCCTGGAGGGCCATGCACTACTTGTCAATCGGTATCAGCAGCCAAAGATTTTTTCTATTTCAAAATGGGGTCTTGGTGGGTATATGAAGAAGAAACAAGTCATGAACGCGATTCGATGTATGTGATAGAAGCAAATGACGATGTAAATGGTTATGATTTTGATATAAGAATTAAATCAGCATTAACTGACTATGAGTATCATTATTGGCCGATTTACTTTAGCGGGATTAGTGGTTGTAGTGAAGTTACACCGATATCTAAAAAATGTCTTTTTGTGAAAGAATCCAAAGGTAACCCTGGAGATTTCATTGGTGAAAGTAATTGTTTTTTTATTCGTCACAGGAAAGGCGAATTTGTTAGCGCTTTCAATGTGAATTTCCCGGATAATAAGGTTTATATTGATGATATACTAGATACTTTCCAATTGAATAGTTTTTCATTTCCTAGTACTATTAAAACACATGAGTTAGCAAAAATCCAGGATAATAATCAACCAACAAACTACTATTATGCTAAAGGAGTTGGTATAGTTCGTAAAGAATTCTTAGACAGTAATCAGGTTTGGAATCTGGTTGATTATTACATAGTCCCTTAATTTCGAAATTGAACTCAAAAAAACAGTAGAAAATAATCGAATAACCTTTAGAACAACATAAATAGATTACGTTCTGCAACCTTAATTTTGTACTATGATTTCCAACCAAAGCAAACAACCGGCATCAGTGAAGAGAGAAGAACTGTCATCTAAATCAACGGTTAGTTGCCCTAAAAGCACTAACTTTAATTCAAATTCAGGATCATGAAGAACATTCCACATATTCCCAACCTCTTTGTTCTGGCATTTATGGTGCTCCTGATCAGTGTTTCCTGTAAAGACAAAGATCCTAAGCCAGGAGGTCCATGCACTACTTGTCAATCAGTAACAGAAGCCAAGGATTATTTCTACTTCAAGATGGGATCGTTTTGGGTATACGAGGAAGAAACCACGCATGAACGCGATTCAATGTATGTGACCGCATCGGCCAATGACATTGATAGTTATAATTTCGATGTCAGTATCAAATCTGCGCTAACAGACTACGAATACCATTATTGGCCCGTTTACAATCAGGTGAGTAATAGCTGTAGCCCGACGGCCCCTGTCGCCAAACGTTGTCTCTATGTCATGCGTGGCAAGGGTAAGTTTCAGGACAATCTGGGCGAAAGCAGTGTATTCTTCATCCGCTACCGAATCGGTGAGCAGATGAATACAGGCAGCGACATGACCTATTGCCCCAATAATAAAATCACTTTAGGCGCGATCCTCGACAGCCTTGTACTGCCGGATTACACCTTCCAAAAAACGATACGCATTGATGAGGATTGCTCTTTTCAAGAAGGAAAGCAACCTACCCGGTTTTATTATACCCAAGGTGTAGGCATTGTACGTAAGGAGTTAATCGACAGCAACCAGGTCTGGAACTTGGTCGATTATTACATAGCTCCTTAAATTCAGGAACATGAAGAACATTCCACATCTAACTAACCTCTGTATTCTGGCACTTATAGTGCTTTTGATCAGTGTTTCCTGTAAAGACAAAGACCCTAAACCAGGCGGCGAATGCACCACCTGCCAGTCGGTCATGGAAGCCAAGGATTATTTCTGCTTCAAGATGGGATCGTTTTGGGTTTACGAGGAAGAAACCACGCATGAACGTGATTCAATGTATGTGATCCTGTCCAACAACGATCCTGATTCTTACGGTTTTGAATGCCAAATAAAAAGTTCATTGACGGAGTACGAATACCGCTACTGGCCCGTTTACAACCAGATGGTCAGCGGCTGTAACCTGACGTTGCCCGTCGGCAAACGCTGCCTGTACGTCTTGCGTGGCAAGGGCAAGTTTCAGGACAACCTGGGTGAAAGTGAGGTGTTCTTCGTGCGCTACAAGGTTGGCGACTCTGATTATACCGGTGGTGATATGTTCTACTGCCCCAACAACAAAATAACTTTTGGCGCTATTCTGGACAGCCTTGTCTTACCCAATTATACCTTCCAAAAGACGATACGCATAGACGAGGATTGCTGTTTTCAGGAAGGGAAACAACCTACCAAATTCTATTATACCGAAGGTATCGGCATCGTGCGCAAGGAACTTATAGACAGCAATCAAGTCTGGAACCTCGTCAATTACAACATCGTACCCTGATATACCACACTCCTCACCCTGACAAGATCGGCAGCGGACGAACGCGTCCTGTAATCATGTAATCTTTAAATTCTAAATAACCATGAAACACTTGTTTCTTTCGGTAAGCATCGTGCTTGCCGCCGGGTGGTCTTTTGCCCAAACCGACCCCCTCAACCTTCAAAAATACTGGAAGCTCCGGGACAATTTCCGGGAACAGTTCGTGAAGATCGGGCCGGGCGACGGCGAGAGCATCACGGCCCGCGCGCTGAAACCGTTGGAGTGCGTCGACAACTATACTGCCGACGGCACCTCCGAAAACCACACCCCGCACGGCAACGGATCGCACGGCGAAATGCACTTCGGCGACGCGATGATCCGGCACGGGTATTATCTCGGCCTGCTGGCGACCGAATACCGTTTGCTGAAAGACGCTGGGCAGGACGTGACCGGGGTCAAAAACGAGCTTTTCTATGCGCTCAACGCCATTAACCGACTGGACTTCATCGCGGAAGAGAAACAAGGGCTTACCTATTTCACGGATTTCGACCCGTCGTTGAACGGATTCTATATGCGTGAGGACATTCCCGAGGATTTCGCCGAGGATAACTGGGGCAGCAGCAAGTTCGAGTCGCGTTGCGTGAACTCGCCGCATTACAAAACCAACAATGCAGCCCATTCCAACGAAGGCGGCCCGCATGATTTTCAGGCACACGGCAATAGCTACCAAAATTCCCCGAGCAGTGATCAGTTTTCATCCCTGATGCTCGGCTTCAGCCTCATTCATAAACTAGTAGACCCCACAGAGTTCGTTCAACCACCGGGCAGCGAGTTCGGATTCTATCTTGTCGGCGAAACGCAAAATATAGTCCACCGCATGATGACCTACCTCGAGGATCACAACTGGACGATGATCGATGTGAACGGCTGGCCCGTCAACAACGGCGGCGGCGACCTGAGCTGGGCGAATTACCCGCTTTGCGAGGCCGCCACGCGCATCACCGGACAAACATACAACAAGTTTTGGCGCAGGAGGCTGGCTTTCTATGTCCTGAACAATGTCCAATATTGCATTACCGGGTACGGCAAACACGAAAGTTCGCCGGCAGGAAGGGATGATGCCTGCGACGCAATCATAGACCCCGTGCAGTCAGGTGCTTATGATGAATTGGTGTTAGGCGGAATAGTAGGTCCGGCAAACAATCAGGATTTTTCGATTTTTCAAGAATGGTCAGACGACGGTTTCGGGACTATCGGGAGACCGATAGGTTTCAGCGAGGACACCTGGAACGGTGATATAGAGGACTTCATCGACGATGTGGCAGACGATGGCAAGATATCGAGTTTTAATTTCCCATTCAATACAGTTCAGTATTTTGTCGACGACACCGAGAACGACAGGCCTTCCACGATCATCATATCCAACTATGGCGTCATTTCCGGCCTTTGGTCAGGGCAAACGCTCAACAGCCTGACGGATATCACAGGCAATGTCGAACTTGAACTCATTAATGCGATTATCCGCAACGAGGCGGCACCTAACAACAAGTCCTACTATCAGGCATTCCTCAACAGCATGTCGATGACCGGGCCATACAATATAACCTCCGAAGTCGGCAGCGCTGCCATGTTCGAGCCTGCTGGCGGCGGCTGGGGCTCAGAGCACCGCTGGACATGGACGAGCGACATAGACGGTGGGCAAAATTGCAAGGGAATGTTCAACGGCTTGGACTATATGCTATTCCACAACCTCTATTACCTGAAATTCAATACAGGCATGCCGCAATATAAACCTGTCGGCGACTGCTTTTGCGAGGAAACGCCGCAAATCTCAACGATCATGCCTGACCCGTACCCTCTTAACCCCGGGTTTACGCAGCAAGTCTATGAAGCGTTAACCACTTCAATCAACCAAAAGCTCCAATTCCTGAACACATGCACCGAAGACGTATTTGCTCCAGTCAGCCACAATGTAGTTTCGACGTTAAACGTTCAACCGTACTTCCCGGATTACGTCGACCTTGGCATTTATACAACCAAGTTCCAGAAAGAAAATGCCACGGTTTCTTCCACGGGCGACGTCAATATCCGCACCACTTTCAAAATCTGCAATGCTAAAACCCTTACCATTCAAACCGGCGGGCGCATGGATATTGAAAAAGCGGCTACAATTGTCGGTTACAATGCCAAAATAGACAATAGCGGTGATATAGTGGTGAAATCAGGTACTACACTCACTGTTGAAGCATTGGGTAAACTTATTCTTCGTTCAGGCTCTAAATTAATCATTGAAGCAAACGCCAAAGTGATCATTGAAGAAGGTGCGTTCATTGAATACTATGGTGGTGCCAGTATCATTATGCACGAGCCTACGAGCCAATTGCGTTTGGGAAGTACGATTAAGGTAATGGATGCGGGCGAATTTACAATCTCTCATACAGGTTCAAGTGCAGGAAAGCTGGTTGTGACAAGTCCGACAGCAGCCTTACTTACTGCAACGGCAAACGTGGGCAAGTTTAAGTTTGTTGGAAAGGGAATCAACGATCCATTGATCATTTTAGAACCAAACACCAAATTGTGGGCAATGAACAACTTTACGCAATCGCTGACAATTCAACAATGTAAAATAGTGTTTGGCGCAGGTGCTGCCTTTCAATGTGATCAACCGTTTTATACCGCAAGCGTCGAGTTTAATTCTACAGCAACGAACGGAGGTTTGACACTGGCTGAAGGTTCCCTTATGAACAGCAGCCGTTTCATCAACGTGCCCCTTTTCGCCAAGATGCATATCGAAAACAAGGGAACGCTTGAAATGTACAATTGCTATCTTCTGGCCGACTCGCCGACATTGAACCCTGCTAATCAAGCTTTAGTGGAAGTCACAGGGCGCGGCTACAAGATCGGCACATGTAATTTCTACACGACCAAGAATTACGGTTTGTACTCAACCAATTTAACATTGGCATCTACAATCGGTGCTGGTTCCGTCCAGTACAACGGTACATTGCCCGCGTCGCATTTACTGACAGGAGTCTACGATAATTCGACCGTAGAAACATCTGTAAATAGTGTAACTATAACGAATTGCAATACCGGTGTGAAGAAAGCAGCAGGAAAATTAACCTTACGCTGCAACACATTTACAGCAAATAAAGATGCAAATGTATATGCCGGAGGTAGTTCTCATCTTAACATGAATTCTACTACTCTCGGTGGTTACAATAAACTCTATAAAACGACCAACAATAAAAACATTGTTTTGGCTGCTGCTGCTATCATTGATATTAAAACAGGCTTTAACTACATTGAATATACTGGTGTTGCCAATACTACCATTGCTGGTGCTACCAATAGTTATTGCAGCTCTTGCCCAACGTTAGATTTTTCAGGCAATCAATGGAATGCCACGAATAAGTCTCCCATCAATATTGCTTCGGTATACAATGCCAGTGGAACTGTGCAGTATGCCTATACTACTGCTCCAACCGCATTGTGGCAAACATGTCCTGCGTCTAACGTACCAACTCCTCCTGATGATCCCAACGGCAAATCACTAGTGGATGAAGACGGTATGCCGATCATTTATTCAGGTATCGTAGGTGATTCAACCAGATTGGATGAAATGGTGTACAGAGCTTCTGAAAAAATGAGCATGTACAATGACAGCACAGCAAATGACCTGGAAGCAGTTGATTTGTTAAATGACGTATTTATTGCTGACCTCGACAAATCGGATAGCATTACCAATTACTGGTCATGGTTTGCGCTTGATCAGATGAAAGCTGCCCTGGAATCGGCTTTTGCCAATGATCAGCTGAATATCGGAGACAATACATCTTCCTTTGATCCATACGTTACCAAATATGCTCATGCAATGATGGTGATGTCTGATTCAGTAATTGATGGCAATAACTATGAGCGACAGTTTATTCATGAAATCAATAAAGCTCACCTGATGCGTGTTGTCGGGCATTCTGATATCGGTTTTAATATTCTTACTGAGTTAGAAGCTTGTGGACTCGATTCAGCCGAACAGGCGCACCTCAATTACTGGAAGCAAGAGTTTGAGAAAGATTTGGTGATCGAAGAGATCGGATTCGCGGCCATTGATTCAGTCATCGTAATTGATACCAATGATTACCTGAATCCGGCACTGGTAGTGAATGCCTATTCATTCGGGGCAATCATTCATAATCTGAACGATATTCAATACCCGAATTGTTCGTTTTTCAATCATCGCGACACGCGAACATCCTTTGGAAGCGTACAGGTATTTCCAAATCCTGCTACCGATGAAGTTCGCATTGCCTGGAACCATCCGTTGATGGAAGGTGAAGGAGTTGTTCAGATTCAGCAAGCTGATGGCAGAGTTGTATTGACTAAAAAGATCAATGCCAATGAATCAACTGGAATTACGGTTCGTGTAAGCGATTGGAATCCGGGAGTGTATCAAATCAAATACCGTTCACCAAAAGGGACTGTTTCTACGGCTCAGTTGGTTGTTCAGTAATCATCATACAGAAACGGCAGGGATGGATTATTTCCGTTCCTGCTGTTTCTATTCATTCAATTTCACACATCCCTAATAGCTACAAACCCCATCGAATGTACCTTTCCCGACAACTGAGCCAAATCTCCGTTCCTTTCCTCGAAAAAAAGAACCTGAAAACAAACCAATTCAATCCCTGCGCATGATGAAATCTCAGGAATTACCAACGATAATTCGGCATCACTGCCATGCGAAACCAATGCCATGTGCGAAGAACGCGTCTCAAAGCATCCCTGCCCGAAATCGATCACCGTTTGCAGCAACGTTAACCCGGCGTGCGTGGCACTTTTCGGAAATGCAGACGGCAGAATGCTACTTAACTTCATTGTCAACGAGTTTTGTTCTCTTATGATTACAGGGAAATCCTTCGTCAATTCATAAGTCTTTACATGCTCATTGAATTGGAAAACCCGGAAAGACCGATTCGCCTCTTGGTTCATCATCATAATTTCCGGTCTGCGCTTACCACGTGAATGTGTCGTATCCAGTTGCTTGAGTACTACCAGTTCTTTATTCAACCGGTTCATCATTGTTCGATCTTTTACAGGAAGTGTGAATGGATGTAAAGCATCCCTGATTAGCTTTCCGGTGTGGCAAATAGCAGCGAACTCGGAACTGGCATCCCGGGTTGCGGCATAACGTTCGTCCAAGCGGTATTGTTCGGATGTTATACCACCTGTTCTACGAACAAGATAACCGTTTAGCTTATCATGGTAAAATGAAAGTCCGTCTATATTACCTGTAAAAGTCAAGCCCTCTTGTCGTGCCATTTTGATGGTTCTGTTAGAATAATTACTTCTATACAAGTTACAAAAAAAACAATAGACATCCCATGCATGTCCTATGGATATCCCATAGATGTCCCATAGATAACCCGTAGATACTCCACTACTTGTTAAGCGGTATCAAATCAGACCTTACCTGAAGGAACTGTTTCTAAAGCTCAATTAATAGTTGAACAACCTCATTTTCAAACATCGGGTATGGCCCTATTTTCCTCAACCGCTTTATTTCAACTGCTCAAAACACTCATTTAGCGAGTGTTACACGCGTCTCGTCTCATTAATATGGTTGAATGACTTTTTATAGCTATCTTGCGGGCATAAATTTAAATTATTCCATGGGTGAAATAGGCTCAGTGAAGTGGGTAAAGAAAGATGCCGCGCACTTCTTTCCTACTTTGAAAAAACGCGTTGACGGTTATTTTTCAAGTCATCAAATCAAAAAACAAGGCAATAGCCGTTTGTATATAAAAGCAGCCATTCTGCTTACTACTTACATCACTCCTTTTGTTGTTATGCTCACGGTGCCACTATCAGGCGGAATCCAATTGGCCCTGTGGTCATTGATGGGCTTTGCGCTTGCCGGAATCGGGATGAGTGTAATGCACGATGCCAATCACGGTGCGTTCTCCAAAAACAAATTCATCAACGAGGCTATGGCGTATACGCTGAACATGTTGGGCGGATCGGTTTCTAACTGGAAAATGCAGCACAATGTATTGCACCATACCTACACCAATGTAGCTGAAATGGACGAAGACATCGACGATAAACTGATGATGCGTTTTTGCCCGCATTCTGAGCGCAAACCGTATCACCGTTTTCAGTTTATTTACGTGATTTTCTTCTATTCGATCCTGACGCTTTACTGGGTGACTCTGAAAGATTTCGTACAGTTTATCCAATACCGTAAACACCACGCTTCTTCCGAAGATAAACGTAGTCATACCCAGAAACTGATTCAGATTATTCTGATGAAAATCGGTTATTTCTTTGTGTTTTTCTGGCTTCCTATTGGCATCGCAGGTTTACCTGTTGGTATTACCATTTGGGGATTTGTGATCATGCAGGCAATCGCAGGATTCATTCTGGCACTTATTTTCCAATTGGCACACACCGTTGAAGGCACTTCTCACCCACTTCCGAATGAGATCGGTGTGATTGAGAACGACTGGGCGATGCACCAATTGCAGACAACAGCCAATTTCTCGCGCAAGAATCGTTTCTTGTCATGGTATGTCGGCGGATTGAACTTTCAGGTAGAACACCACTTGTTTCCTTACATTTCGCATGTACATTACCCTGAAATCTCTGAAATAGTGCGCACTACTGCTGAAGAGCACGGTGTTCCTTACCTGGAAAACAAAACGTTTTTCGGTGCGGTAAGCTCTCATTTCCGATTCCTTTACAAATTAGGGAAAGCTTAGTTTTCAAGGAAAACGACAACTTTACAACAAAGTCATTTGCTGCAGGATAAATCGTGTAGCTGTTTAAACATGTTACAGCAATTTATTCGCCACGAATAAATCCGTCTGAGGCAGGAAGTGCTACATACAATTTAGAGCGAAGCTAATGTTGTAAACTTCGTTTACCACACAAATGCTACATTAGTGAAATCGCGGTAGCGGTTATTCGCTATTTATCACACTAAGTTTATTATTCGTCCATTCGTGGCGAAAAAACGTCAATGATAACAAGCTAAAGTTGAGTTATTTCTTGCGTACCCGCGCTACCAGTCCGAAATACAACCGTTTTCTGGAAGTACTTTCCATCCACAGCTCATTGGCTACGCCGGAATATTCGCGAGGCAAACGCTTGAGCATGCGGTCCAGGTCTTTCAACTCTATTTTCGGGGAATACGTATTGATGATCAACGTTCCTTTTGAGGATAACAACGCACCGGCTTCTTCGATCAGTGACGGCAGCAAGTCTTCAATGCGCCATTTTTCGCCTTTTGCGCCCAATCCCCAGGCGGGTGGGTCCATTTGAATCAAATCATAGCGATTGCCACGTTTCAACTCACGGTTCACAAATTTCCGGGCGTCTTCCAATACCCAGCGAATATCATTCAATCCGCTTGTTTCCATGTTCAGGCGCGCCCAATCGAGCATCGCCCTCACGGCATCTACATGCGTCACCTCAGCTCCGGTAGTTCTTCCCACCAATGAGGCAACTCCCGTGTATGCAAAGAGATTCAAAAACCGTTGCTGTGGAAGCAATGTTTCGGCAATAAACTGCCAGTTGTAATGCTGTTCGGGAAAAATACCGATGTGTTTGTTGGAAGTCAATTCCAGCTGCGCATGGATGTTGCCACTGTGAAAGATCCACTTATTGGGAACAGGTGGTTTTAAGGCTTTCCACTTGCCGTTGAGACTCGCCGGAGTGTCGGAAACAAACTCCCAATGCGCCAATGCTTTCCATTCCTGCGGTTTTAATCCTGCGGGAAAATAAGCCTGGTGTTCCGGACGAATGGTGATCAACTCGCCCCAACGCTCCAGTTTTTTTCCTCCGCCTGCATCTATCAGTTCGTAGTTCTCAGGAAAAGGACAATATACCTGGCTCATCGGTTAACGCATACGCGGCGTTTTCTTGCGGCCACCCATCATTTGGGCCATGCGCATCTGGTTTTTGGAAGGAGCATTCTGCAATTGCGATTGCATCATTTTGATCTGCTCTTTCATCATACCGGTATTGTCGAGTTTTTTGGCTTCGGCAAGTAAGGTCAATGCTTCGGCTTTACGGCCTGTTTGCGCACAAACGCCCGCAAGGTGCAAACGCGCCATTGCTTTGTCGTGTCCGCGACGTAAACCAATTGCCAATGCCTGACGCAATAACGCCTCACTTTTGGCATGACCGATATCCTGCGAGTTAAACATTGCCTGCAGGTAAATCACGTAAGCACGCTGACGTCTCGGCAAAAACTGCGGATGCGTAATTTTGTTGATGTAATGCTTGGCTTTGTCCTGATTTCCCGTACGCATGTGGTTGAGGGAAAAGGCTAAATTTTCGTTGTAAATGAAGGTTGCTCCAACAATGGCAGTCAATAAAATCAACACGATTCCCCAACCCCAGTAACCGGTGTAAAAGGAAAAAACAGTCAAAAACAACAATCCTGCGGCGAGGACACTTCGAATGGCAAAAGCGATCATAATTTATTCAATAGTTGCGATACATTTCAATTCAATAGCGATGGGCGTGGGTAGCGAGTTGATTTCTACCGTCGTTCTGCACGGAAGGTTATCCTTGAAATACTCGGCATAAATGCGGTTGTAAGTATGGAAATCGCGTTTCATATTTACCAGGAAAACGGTAACATCTACCAGCTGGTCCCAGCTTGAACCGGATTCTTCCAGGATAATACGTACGTTGTCAAACACACTGCGGCACTGCGCCTCAAAATCAAAAGCGATGAAATTCCCGTTCTTATCCAATTCCAGTCCCGGAACGGCCGAATCGGTAGCATCGGAACCCGCAACACGCGGACCAACCCCCGACAAAAACAATAAGTTACCCACGCGGCGTGCATGAGGATATAAACCAACCGGTTTCGGCGCTTTGGATGTAGAAATACGAGAAGAATCAGACATACCCTGAAATTTGTGGGCAAAGATACAGTATTTCCCGTTTGGAATGAAGGATTCTAAGGCAAGATTGCGTTTGAAATCAACTACCCGTTGAAATCAAGCTTATTCTTTCACTAATCGCAGAATTGTTTCCTGTCTATCAGCGGTTGTAACCCGCAACAAATACACCCCGTTCTGCCATTGAGAAAGATCAATCTGCTGAAAATCCACCGTTTCCTCCAATAGTCTTTTCCCCGAAAGATCAAGCAATTCCAGTTTCACCATCGGAAGAGATGAAGACAAGTGGAACAACCCACCGGAAGGATTCGGGAACGCAGAAATCAGCGTGTAAGCCCCTAATTCGTTCACACCAACCGCAAACACATTCGCGCAAGCCGATGTGTCCAGGCAACCGTTTTCGGTAACAATCACGGCATAATTACCATTCGCAGACGGAAAGAACGTTTGAGTCGTAGCTCCCGGAATAGCAGCCATTGTGGCACAATTGATCCATTGATACGTTCCCGAAGAGTTATTCGCCTGAATACTCACACCGTCCACATCTGTGGTAGCCGTAGCATTCAAATTACTGATCACCACCACATCAAAAGCACAAGCGGCTGAATTTCCGTTTCCGTCATCAAACATATACGTAACAGCTGTTGTTCCCAGCGGAAAATCTGCTCCCGGATTGTGACTTGCAGTAAGTACAGGACTCCCCACACAATTGTCTGTTACCGAAGGTTCAGTCCATGAAACAACCGCACTGCAGTTGGCTGTATTCACTGTCTCTGTAATTGTTGACGGACAATTGGAAACAACCGGATTGATGGTGTCCGTTAAAATCACATCCTGTGTTGCGGTTACGGCATTTCCGTTTCCGTCATCGAATAGCCAAGTGACGGTGGTTGTGCCTTGCGTCGTGATTGGAAAAACGGTTGTTGTAGTTCCGGTAACGGTTCCGGCACAATTGTCGGTGGTTACTGGAGGAATAAGCGTTACCGAACATTCTCCTGTAACATCCGAAAGCGATGGAACTACAGGCGATGTGGTATCTGCGATGGTCACCGTTTGGTTAGCCGTGCTTGAATTGCCGTTTCCATCGTTGAACGTCCATATTACAACAGTTGTTCCCTGAGTTGTTATAGGGAAAACGGTGGAAGTAGTTCCTGAAATAACTCCAGCACAATTATCGGTTGTCACAGGTGGAATAAGCATTACCGAACATTCACCCGTTGCATCAGTAAGTGTTGGAACCGTAGGCGCTGTTACGTCAGTAATGGTAACCGTTTGATTTGCGGTACTTGAATTCCCGTTTCCATCATTGAATGTCCAGGTAACAATCGTTGTTCCCTGAGTTGTGATGGGGAAACTGGTGGAAGTAGTTCCCGAAACAACTCCTGCACAATTGTCATTGGCTGTTGGAACCGAAAGTGTCACCGAACATTCATCCGCAACAGTTGACAACGTCGGTGCTACAGGCGCAGTGGCATCGACTTGTCCGTTGGTTTGAATCGCAAAATCGTAAACCGCTTCGCTGCAATCGTTGTTGGCAATGTTCACAGTTGCAAGGCGATTTCCTGACCCCGACGGATCGGATGTTACGGTAAAGGTTGTACTTCCGCCCGGAGAAATGCTCGCCGGCAATGAAATTCCGCCAATGGTATAATCGAAAGCATGTGTTCCCGTCAGGGTAATTCCTCCTGCACTGATTACCAGATTGCCCGTTCCGCTGTTTGAAATGGTATACGTGCGCGTAGTGGTGCCGATGCATACCAACACAGGTCCGAAACCCGTATGATTGGAACCTGAAGGAGTTGGGCTTCCGTCATTGATCGTGTTTCCGTTTCCGGTGATCGTTATTTCCGGATCAGTTCCTGTTCCCTGAATGGCAAAATCATAAACCGCTTCGTCGCTGTCGTCGTTATTGATCGTAATTACAGCGTTTTTTAAACCGACAGAAGCTGGATTAAATGTTACCTGAAACGTGGTCGTTCCTCCTGCGGAAACACTACCTGCAGGAAATACAACAACACTGAAATCGGCCGCGTCTACTCCACTTATTAACACTGAACCCACATTCAACGGATCCGGACCGGAATTTTCGATCGTGAATGTAAGCGTGGTAATCCCTGCACAAATACTTTGGTTCCCAAAATCGGTGAAATCAGCTAAATCGGGGGTGATGTCTCCATCTGAAATCGTGATGCTGTTTCCGGTGACATTGATTTCAGGTGCTGCAACAAGCGAAAAACTGCCTGTAAACAAGATTGCCGAGAGCAAAAGGTAATTCATATAAACGTTGATTTAAAGCTGAGTTGATTTTGAAATGATTTCGTCTACAATTCCTGGGTCGAGCAAAGTGGATGTATCGCCCAAATTGCTGGTTTCGCCTTCGGCTACTTTCCGCAGAATGCGTCGCATGATCTTTCCTGAGCGGGTTTTGGGCAAACCGGTGACGAACATGATTTTTTCCGGAGCGGCAATTTTCCCAATTTCTTTTCCTACCGTTGCAATGATTGAAATTCTGGCTGCAGATTCGTCTTCCGGAAGTTCTTCACCGACCACAAAAGCGTAAATCGATTGTCCTTTCACCGGATGCGGATAGCCCACCACAGCCGATTCAATGACGTAATCATCCTCGTTGATTGCATTTTCAATTTCAGCCGTTCCAAAGCGGTGACCCGAAACATTGATCACATCGTCAATTCTTCCAATGATCCTGTACATGCCATTTTCATCGCGTTTGGCACCGTCGCCGGTAAAATAATAACCATCGTAGTGCGAAAAATACGTCACGCGACAGCGTTCATGATCACCATATGTTGTTCGCAAAATAGAAGGCCATGGCGCTTTGATACACAAATAACCTTCTACGTTGGCTTCTTCAATTTCTTTTCCTTCCTGGTTGAGCAAAACCGGTTGAATTCCCGGCATCGGATAACCTGCAAACGTTGGCTTCATCGGAGAAAGTGTCCCGATTCCCGAAATCATGATTCCTCCCGTTTCAGTTTGCCACCAGTTGTCGACAATTGCGCATCGCTCCTTGCCTATTTCCTTGTAATACCATTGCCAGGCTTCTTCGTTGATCGGTTCGCCAACGGTACCCAATATTTTCAATGAACTCAAATCATACGGTTTCACATGATCGGTTCCATAAGCCATTAACGACCGAATAGCTGTGGGAGCCGTCAGGAACTGCGTGACTTTGTATTTTTCAACGATCTGCCAGAATCTTCCGGCGTCCGGATAAGTTGGAATTCCTTCAAACAAAACAGACGTTGCTCCGCTCAGCAATGGTCCGTAAACAATGTACGAATGCCCCGTAATCCAACCGATATCGGCGGTGCACCAGTAAATATCATTCGGTTCGTATTGATAGACATTTTGAAACGTATACGCTGTGTAAACCATGTAACCGCCACAGGTATGTACCACGCCTTTCGGTTTGCCGGTTGAGCCGGAGGTATATAAAATAAACAGCGGATCTTCGGCATCCATTGGTTCGGGAACACAATTCTCCGATTGACCGGCAATGGCATCGTGCCACCAATGATCGCGACCGGCAACCATGTTGCAATCATTTCCCAAACAATTGTAAACGATCACGTTTTTGATGGAAGAACAGGTCGTTAACGCTTCATCTACGATTTCTTTTAGCGCCATTGATTTGGCACCACGATTTAAGCCATCGGCGGTAATGACCATTGTTGCTTCGGCATCTGTAATGCGATCAGCCAGGGCATTTGCTGAAAATCCGGCAAATACCACCGAATGAATCGCACCGATTCGCGCGCACGCCAACACGGCAATTGCCAATTCAGGAATCATGGGCATGTAAATGCAAATGCGATCTCCTTTTTTGATGCCTTTTGCTTTTAATGCATTGGCGAAACCACAAACGGCCGCGTACAATTCTGCGTAAGTATACGTTTTGACTTTCGCTGAAGGGTCATTCGGTTCCCAATGAAACGCTATTTTGTTGCCACTTTCTGCCAAATGTCTGTCCAAGGCATTTTCGGTAATATTCAATTGCCCGCCTTTGAACCATTCTACTTTCGGTTCCTGAAAATTCCATTCCAGGGTTTGGTCCCACGGTTTGGTCCACTGAAAAGTCTGTGCAATTTCACCCCAGAATGCTGCCGGATCGGCAATACTTTGTGCGTACTTCTCACGGTATTCTTCAAATGTGCGGATAGCGAGCGATTTCATAGCTTGAATTCTTAGCAAGTTTGTTGCTGCTAAAGTTAATTAAAAACGCCCTGAACCGTTAGGAACAAGGCGCGTTTTAATCCGTTTTCACTGATCTCTTATTTTACCACGGCAATGCGTTGCTGAACAGTCGTCCCGTTAGAATGACGAATGATCACCGTATACATTCCGGCTTCAAAAGCCTGTAAACCGATGGTTGTTTTCGTTCCGTTAACCGCGGTTCTAAGCAACGCTTTTCCGTTCAGGTCAATGACTTCGATCGTTTCAATTGATCCGTCGGAAACAACTGTCACTACATCATTCGCCGGATTCGGGAAGCAGGAAACATTCACTGTCAATTCTTCCAAACCGGCCGGATTGTTGTGAACCAGATCGTATCGCTGATTTTCCAATACACCGTGCATCAAAGCGGCCTGCTGGTCGGTAAATGAATTCTGGCAGGTTTCAGCCGAATAATCCATGAAGTTTTCGACCATATCGTGCAAATCGCCATGTCCATCTACGTCTGCGTTGCAGGTATTGCTGTTCATATTGCAGTCCTGCTGAGAAGCTTCGGTTGCATCGGGTGTGTCGTTGACTCCGTCATCCATCGTGCAATCGCCATCGCCCCAAATGTGGCGCAAACCAAGGTAATGGCCCACTTCGTGAATGGCCGTTCTTCCCAATACATCATAATTGGCAACTCCCAAATCATTTGGGTTGTTGGAACCTACACACTGGTATTGCAATACCACTCCGTCGCCTAAATTATCAGGATTAGAACCAGCAGGCCAGTTTGGAAGATTGGCAGGTGGTGTGGCATAACCAAGCAAAAATGCCTGTCCGTTAATTGACATATCGCAAATCCAGATATTGAGGTAACGCGTTTGGTCCCACGCATCGTGACCGCCATTGGCAGTTGATTTCACTTTTTCCAAATCGGTAAAATCACCGAAAATGACATTAAACGTCCCGAAACTGGTGGTTGCCGAACTTGTGCGGGTAATCCCGTTAGTCGCATTTCCCTGCGGATCGATTCCCGCCAGCATGAATTGAATTTGGGTAGCTCCCGCAACGGGCATAAACTCCGCGCGCATGTTGCTTGTATCGGCATTCATGCGGGCATAATCTTCGTTCAAGCGCGTTAGTTGGTTCCAAATTACCGAATCGGGAATGTTTTCTTCGGGCGTATTGTAAACCACGTGAAAAACCACCGGAATGGTATACAACGAGCGGGTTGGTCCGTTTTCCTGTGACCATTGTTTGGCGATCTCGAATTGCTGATCAACAGCCTCGGCAAAACCGGGAGTTAATTGGTCCTGATAAGAAATAGCTTCTTTGGAATAACATTTATGCAACAATTGAGCTTGCAGTCCAAAAGAGCAGCCAACTGCGAGGAGAAGTAGGGTTTTTTTCATCGATTAAAAAATATGAACCGAAAAATAACCGAAATGAATTGAAAAGCATTCTTTTTTTCGATGATTGGTTAAATAGGCTTTCCGATGGTTAAGCTGTTCGCTGTTAAAGTTTCTAAAAGCCGTAAAACCAACAGAACGAATGTCGAACTTAACCGAACGGAGTTAAAACAAATAGCTATGGGCCTTTACCAAGTTCGCATCTATCCAAATTCCAAATCGCCGCGTATTTTCAATAACCGGTTTCTG
This sequence comes from Bacteroidota bacterium, assembly GCA_040387295.1. Classification (GTDB taxonomy): domain Bacteria; phylum Bacteroidota; class Bacteroidia; order Flavobacteriales_D; family Crocinitomicaceae; genus Fluviicola. Next base: position 218,665 of record JAZKEB010000002.1, read on the forward strand.
GAATTACTCACCAAAACTCATCCGCTGATAATCACTATTCTGTACCTCGGCCTCGGAGTATTCATGCTTTGGTGGTACCTGCATATCCATTCGAAGACTTCACCCATCAGAATGCTGATTATCGTGTTCTCGGGCTTCTTTTCATGGACACTGGCCGAATACCTCATGCATCGGTTTTTATACCATAAAGCGGGTGACGGATCGTACAATACACGGTTCAAATACACTTTCCACGGCATTCACCACGAATACCCGAATGACCATGACCGGCTGGTTCTTCCTCCGGTTCCGTCGCTGCTCATTGCTGCCATTTTACTCGGTTTCTTTTACCTGTTTATGGGAACATGGGCATTGGTATTCGGCACCGGATTTTTGTGGGGATATTTGTCGTACATGAACGTTCATTACATCGTTCACAGGTACTCACCACCCAAACGATTTTCCTTTTGGTGGAACTACCACATGATCCATCATTTTCAGCAGCACGACCGCGCTTTTGGCGTTACAACTCCTCTTTGGGATTATGTTTTCGGCACGCGCCCCGAGGCCCAACGAAAAACCGTGGAGCTGGAGATCGTGAAAAAGAATTAAAGGACGTAGTTGGCGTGTTTTTAGCCACGAATGAACGAATGACAAACTAGATGTAATGAATAACGAATAGCTGCCAAGGCAACTTCACGAATGTCATATTCGTTTGTAAACGACGTTTACAACATTCGCTTTAATTTTACACAGCACTTTATTCGTTCATTCGTGGCTAAAAAAATGTTAGCACTTCCGGCAATAAAGGAGTATGAAATCAAAGACTTCGTAGAAATCATTTTATATTCTCTCACAACACTTTATTTTTCCAAAGGTATGTGTGGCGGTTAAACGAATCAATAAATCGCTATTTTTGTTGCCTTGAGATATGGAAAAACGGGTTAAAAAAGTAGCGGTTATCGGAGGCGGAAGTTGGGCTACAGCACTGGTTAAAATCCTGTGTAATAACCTCGATTCGGTGAATTGGTACCTGCGTAGCGAAACTGCAGTGGGCCATATTTTGAAGTATCGCCACAATCCAACTTATTTGCAATCGGTTGAATTTGATTTGAAAAAAATCAACGTAAGTACCGATTTAGAAGAAATTATCCGTCCGGCGGATATTGTCATTATTGCAACACCTTCTGCCTTTTTGGTAAAACTGTTTGAAAACACCAAACCGGAATTGTTTGCCGGCAAGAAAGTGTTTTCAGCCGTGAAAGGAATTGTGCCCGAATACAACGCCATTCCCGCACGATTTATTCATAAAACATTCGGAACGCCCTACAATGCAATCGGGATTATCAGTGGTCCGTGCCACGCGGAAGAAGTCGCGCTGGAACGCTTGTCATACCTGACCATTGCCTGTCAAAACGAACAAACCGCGACCGAAATGGCCAATCTGCTGGCATGTCGTTATATCAAAACCGCGATTTCGGATGATTTATTCGGAACGGAATTATCGGCGGTGCTGAAAAACGTTTATGCCCTGGCATCCGGAATTTGTTCGGGCTTGGGTTATGGCGACAACTTTCAATCCGTCCTCATTTCAAATGCCATTCAGGAGATCGAAAACTTCATCGACGAAGTGAGCCCGATTCACCGTGATGTGAAATCAAGCGCGTATCTGGGAGATTTACTGGTGACGGCCTATTCCAAATTTTCGCGCAACCGTACCTTCGGTTTCATGATCGGAAAAGGTTATTCGGTAAAAACCGCGCAATTGGAAATGGACATGATTGCCGAAGGTTATTACGCCACCAAATGCGTGCATGAGATCAACAAAAAATTCCAGGTAGAAATGCCCATTCTGGAAGCAGTTTACAACATTCTTTACGAGAAAATTTCGCCGGTAATCGAGATGAAGATTTTGAGCGATCGCCTGAGTTAATCAGTGGTACCGTTGTAAAAATGCTCGTGGACTTTCACCACAATATTGCTTGAACAATCGGGAAAAATAAGCGTATTCTTCGTAGCCTAATTCACGTGCAATTTCATTCAGATTCTTAGAACCTCCGCTCAGCAACCGTTTGGCTTCCAGCAGCACGCGCTCTGTAATGACTTCCGTACTCGTTTTTCCGGTGATTTCTTTGCAAATTCTGTTGAGGTGTTTGGTGGTAATGTGCAACTGCGAAGCATAATACGTTGCCGATTTTTCGGTTTTGTAATCGCGGTTCAATGTTTCTTCAAATGCTTTGAATCGTTCGGCATAAGGTTGAAAATGAATCACTTTTTGGGGTTCTTCCACCGCATATCTTCGACTCAGATCAATGTACAAACAATGTAGCAAACTCCCGATTTTGGGATAACGATACGACAAGTCGGAATAAAATTCAGTCAAAATTTCAGTGAATTGGTTTGAAATTACTGTCGTTTCCGAATCCGTTAATTGCAAAAACGGTTTATTCCGTCTCGAGAAATAAAACGGAAAATCACTCAATTGGCTATTGGGAAACTGCCATTGGTAATACGCCATCGAATGAAAGAAAATCACGCCTTCCACATCGGGTGAAAACTCCCAGTAATGCGTTTGTCCTGGTTGCATAAAAAAGACCGATCCGGGTTGTACTTCGTAGCGTTCAAAATCGATTTCATGAAAGCCCGTTCCTTTCGTAATCAGCATGGCGAGGTAAAAATCGTGTTTGTGCGGATGCGAAATGCGGGCATGATGCCGTTCCAAATGATCGGAGAAATGATTCACGTACAATTCATGCTCTATGCCGGTTGCATCGAATTGATGAATGGATAAAACAGGGAAATCAGCCATATGTAAGATTACATAAAATGTCCGAATAATACAATTTACTGCAACTTTTTCATAACGATCATGAAAAGCATCTGCTGTAACTTTGTTAAAAAAACAATGGCTTCTTTTCATTCTACCATACAAGGCAAATGTCCCAACTGTGAAAAAGGCGACATTTTTGAACACAACGGGAATATCTTCCTGCTGCGGGTTCCCAAAATGCATCATCACTGCAGTGAATGTGGTTACCGTTTTGAAAAAGAACCGGGTTATTTCCTCGGAGCGATGTATGTAAGTTATGGACTTACAATCCTGGAAATGTTTGTGGTGTTCTTTGCTACATTCTGGTTTGTGCCGCTCTGGCTGTTTTTTACGCTGATTTTAACGACACTCGTAATCTTCAGTTTATTCAACTTTCGCTGGTCGCGGATCATTTGGATTAACCTTTTCCCTTATTAGGCAGCAGTTTCTTGAGTTAGTCAGTTTTTGAGTTTCTAAGTTTTTTAAGTTGAGATAGAAACTCAACGAACTTATAAAACTGACTAACTCAAAAACTCAAATGTTAAATCTTTGATTACTAAATCTTTTTAGTTGAAACGGCCTGTTTTCGAGGGTTTCTTTTTGCCTACATTTGGGTAAAATTTACTACTATGTTGAGCCGCATACTTGTGGGATTGCTCCTTTGTGTTCCCGCTTCTTTTTTTGCACAATCTTCCTCTTTTCAATCGTATTGCAACGAAGCTTACGCAGCCAATCCGGAAGTTCCGAGAGGTTTGCTGGAGGCTGTTTCGTTTGTACAAACGCGCATGACGCACCTCGATGCATCCGTTCAGGAATCATGTACCGGAATGCCGCGTGCTTGGGGATACATGGGATTGATCGCCGACGGTGAAGGATATTTCAACAACAATCTTTCACTCGTTTCGGCTAAATCAGGAATTCCGGTAGAAACCATCTTGATTAATCCGGCAGTTGAGATTCTTGCGTATGCAGCTGCTTACAAAACAATTTCACACGAAAAGTCAGACCTTGTGCACGGTAAAATAAACGCTGCATTTATCAAAACCATCTTATTGGAACTTTCGTTTATTCCCGATTCGGGAGCAGTAAATGATTTTGCCCGCAACAGTGAGGTTTACGAAGTCTTTAAATTCCTCAACAATCCCGAATACCAGACGCAATACGGCTTTCCAAATTACACTTTCGATTTGCGCGATCTGTTTGGCTCGGCCAATTACAATGTGCTTTCTTCACCGAAAATCGTGTTTACCAAAACGGCTATTTCAACACCCGGAGGTATTAAATATCAGCCAAAAGTAAGCGTTGCGAAATCGACTCAATACGGCCCGGCTATTTTCAATCCGGCGGCGACCTGTAATTTCAGCTCACGCAACGGAATTGCCGTTTCGGCCATTACCATTCACACGATCCAGGGAACATATGCCGGAGCCATTTCGTGGGCGCAAAACTGCAGTTCAAGCGTTTCTTATCATTACGTAATTCGCTCTTCCGATGGCCAGATTACGCAAATGGTGCTGGAAGAAGACAAAGCGTGGCATGTGGGTTCCGAAAATCCGTATACGATCGGTTATGAACACGAAGGTTATGTGACTCAACCTCAATGGTACACTGAGGCCATGTACATTGCTTCTGCCGATCTGAGCCGCGATATCGTTAATTCAGGTTACGGAATTCCGGCTGTGCGCACTTATTACGGTGCTTCGAGTGATGTGACACAAACATTAGGCGGATGTACCAAAATCAAAGGTCATCAGCATTATCCGAATCAATCGCATACCGACCCGGGAATCAACTGGAACTGGGAGAAATATTATCGCCTCATCAATAATAATCCTACGGTGACGACACTTACTGCAGGTTCCGGTTCATCCTACGATTCGGGAGGAGCGGCAGGAAATTACACCGATGACGAACGCCTGATATGGGTCATTGAACCGGCAAACGTTTCTGCGGTTTCGATCAATTTTACCCAGTTTTCGGTAGAACAAGGCTACGACAAACTCTTTATTTACGACGGAAATTCCATCGACGCCAACCTGATCGGTGTGTATACGGGAACAACTTCGCCTGGCACAATCAATGCTTCGGGCGGAGCACTTACGTTGGAATTTCGTTCAGACTGCGCCACTGACGGAACGGGCTGGGCAGCCAATTGGACGAGCACAAGTTTGGATACAGAACCGCCTTCTTCAGTAGTGGAAACCATTCCGGAGTACCAAACTGCCAACTTTACCGTCCATTTTACCGACTCGGATATCGGGGCCGGTGTTGCCAAACAATATGCCCGCGTTTCGGATAAAGTAGATGCTTCAGCCGATTGGCACGGAAATGCTGATTACGGTTACCTCGATGAATCATTCGATCTGGAAGTCACCGCATGGTCGGAAGTGACAGGCGACTGGAACCAGGCGAATCAATCGTATGAAATGACGGATATTGCACAAAGCAATTCCAATGCTGCCATTCCGGTAATGCAGGATAGTTTGCACGAATACTTGTATCACTGGAAACAAACGATTACGTCTTCAGGAGCTAGTCAGCGTGCCGGGGCTCACTTTTTCTGCGATAATACGGCATTGCCTAATCGGGGAAATTCCTATTTCGTTTACCTGCGCGAAGGAACCAATGTGGCACAGATTTACGAAGTGATCAATGATACCTGGACGCTACAGGCAGAAGATACGGTGGTAGTTGCCGAGAACATTACGTATGATTTAAAAGTCACCTACGATCCGGAAGGCGGGGCCATTCAGGTATATGTCGACAATGCATTTGTGGTGGAATGGATCGATCCGGATCCGTTGAAAACCGCTAACGGATTCAGCTTGCGTTCGGGTGGCTGTGGCGTTCGCTACGATGAAGTAAGTGTGTATCAATCGCGCTACAACCAACTCGATTTGTCGATCGGTGTCGATTCGCTGCTCCGTTACCAAAGTGACAATGGCGCCAATGCTGCTAAAGTTGCTACGTTATTGGTCGATTACCTAGGAAACTGGTCGTTGGTTGCAGATGAAGAATACCGCATCGACTGGACTTCTCCGGAATTGGTTTCCCTGAACGACGGCATTTCCGGGGCCGACATTGATACCATTTACGTTCCTGTGGTTTCGGCCAACTGGAATTTTGCGGATCTGCATTCGGGCATCAATCATTATAGTTTTGCCGTCGGCACATCTGCCGCCACACAGGATATTTTACCCTGGACGAATGCAGGAATGGTCAGTTCGATCAATCATGTCTTACCGAATCCGGTGTTGGGCACCACTTATTTTGTGCATGTCCGCGCTGAAAACGAAGCCGGATTGCAAAGTGAATTTGTAAGCGACGGACAAATTTTGCTGGAAGAACCGCCTTCAACGGCAGGCTTAACGGAAAATGAACTGCAGGTAAGCGTTTATCCGCAACCCGCAAGTGACAACCTGTATATTGTCGGGAACTGGAATAACGCAACGCTTCAATTGATCGATTTGTCAGGAAAATTAGTACGTGAAGTAATCATCAACACGCAAGAAGGAAATATGACACTTCAGGGCCTTGCTTCAGGCTACTATCAATTGGTAATTGGGAGCGATAATGGTTCAGGTTCACAAAGAATATTGATACATCAGCGAAATTAAAAATGCCATAAATGACATTTCAGCGAACCAAAAGTGTCGTTTAGAAAATATGACGGTAGGAATAAGGAAGAAAGTATCACCTTTACACAAGCAAAGAGAAAAAATAGCTTTGTAAGATATTATTCCTCTACCTAAAATCATTAAAACCCGATCTTACGATTGGGTTTTTTTCTTTTTGTAAAAAACGCAAAAAATATAAACTGCTCCGATTCCACCAACGAATCTCGATTTGCGGTCATCATTCCCCAAAAATCTTTGGTCGCTGGCTAAAAAACTGCTGTTCCAGTTGGTTCACCACTTTTACACCGGGAAAATAATAAAGTAAGATCTGCCGGTAGCTGTAGCCGTATTTGGCTATTTTCATAGCACCTTCCTGACACAAGCCAACGCCATGTCCGTAACCGCGACCGCGCAGCACCACATCTGTTCCTTCAGGATAACAATTAAAGAAGGTTGACTTCAGATTAAACTTGGTGCGGATATCCCGCAGCGGAATTCCAAGCCACGGGTACTGAAAGAAAGCAGCTCGTTCAGGTTGATTAAACGTATAAATCATTGGACCCAATACCGAGTCATCGATTGGGTAATTGTATTGATTCACCAAAAATTCAGCCCAGTCCTGTTGCGAAATACGCTTTTCCCAGGTTGCCTGCTTGGTGTAAATACAAAACGTGTCTTTGAAGGTATTGAGATAGGACACTTTGTTGTTCCAGACGTAATCCGGTTCGCTGGTTTGTCCGCCGCAATTTGCATGAAAATAGGCATCAACCAGCTGATTGCGGCCATCAGTCATCACCACGCCTTTTGTTTGCCGAACGGCCGTATCGATGAGCGGAGTAAAACGTAACTGGTAATGATACGCCTGACAATGAACCCGGTCGCACAATCCGAAACCTTCTTTGATGTGACGGTCTTTGTACTTTAAGGCGTACGTCCGGCTCATGACGGCCTGCACTTTATAATATTCCAGATCGCGGCCGCCACCACCTTCCGATTCCACCACGCCGCCCAGGTAATAAGACATGTCTACCAGGTTCACAATCGTGAGCCCGTTAGCTGCGCCGGTTATTTCCACATCCTCGCGGTACTTACGTTCCTTCACTTGTGGCGTTCGGGTACTGTACGTAAGCGAATTGCCCAGTTTGGTGGCCACCAGCATTACTTTATCGTACGAACCAGATTCAACCGTTCCGATCTTTACTGATACTTTATTGCCTTCGGTGAACGACAAATCAACAAATTCGTTGGGGAGAATGGTACCGAGTTCCGTGGTGTCGCCGATGATATTGTAACTCCCTTCATCGTAAGCAAACACGATCCGCTTTATTTCATAATCGCGCAAAACACCGATCCTCATTTGTTGAGCAACAAAAAAGAACGGCAATAAAATCATACAGCATGTGAGTATGCGCGTCACAACAACAAAGTTAACGGTGACCGACCTGCTTAAAATCCGACGGCTAAATAGTTTTCAACAAGGATTGTGCAACTTTTTCAGATGCACCCCCTTTGCCTAGCATTGCTTTGATCTTCGCGTAGCCTTCTTCGATCGTTGCGCGCTTGGGCTGGCCTTTCAGAATCAGGGAAAGTTCTTTCTTCAATCGCTCGGGATTGCAGTCGTTTTGGATGAGCTCCGTCACGATTTCTTCGTCCAGAATAAGATTGATGAGTGAAATGTATTTTACATTGACCAGACGTTTGGCGATCCAGAAAGAAATCGGATTCCCCATATAACATACCACTTGCGGAATGCCAAAGAGCCCTGTTTCTAAGGTAGCTGTCCCCGAAGTCACTACAGCCGCTTCCGACTGTTGCAACAAGGCATACGTTTGACCAAAAACTACCGAAACATTGTGTTTACCGATGAGTTGATCGTAGATTTCTCTTGACATATTGGGCGCGCCGGCGATGACAAACCGGTAGTTCGGAAATTCATCTACCAGCGTGAGCATTACAGGAAGTTTTTTCTTCAGTTCCATCACACGGCTTCCCGGCAGTACGGCAATAATCGGCCGCGGATCATCTGGAATGGAAAGTGGTTCCACCGGTTGTTCGTTGTATTGTTCAATGGCATCCAGCAACGGATGGCCCACATATTCTACTTCGTAATTGTGTTTGGCGTAGAATGGTTTTTCAAACGGAAGGATTACAAAAAGCTGAAATACATCCCGGCGGATTTTTTCCACGCGTTTCTCTTTCCAGGCCCAAACCGTAGGTGAAATGTAAAAATAGACCTTGATGCCACGTTTTTTTGCCCATTCGGCAATGCGCATGTTGAATCCGGGATAATCAATCAACAACAGCGCATCGGGTTGAAATGCTTCAATGTCCTCTTTGCAGAAGCGAATGTTGCGTAAAATGGTGCGGATATTCATCAACACTTCCACAAAACCCATATACGCCAGCTTGCGAATATGCATGGCCATCGTTCCGCCGACAGCTTCCATTTTATCACCGCCCCAAAACCGGATATCCATATCAGGTTCAGAACGAAAGAGTTCCTTCATGACATTGCTGCCATGTAAATCTCCAGAGGCTTCTCCGGCGATAATGTATAATTTTTTTGCAGCCATCAGCGTATAAAAACAACGTACACAATATACGGAATAAAAGCAGCGCAACCGATGATAACTCCGCGAGCCAGATCGTAACGCTCTTTGTTCAGGAAGAGATAAAACCAGCCCAGATTCGGGATGCATGCCAATGAAAGAAACTTGCATTGCACCATGCTGTCTACCGTGAATTTATGCCAGAGTTGTGAGAAATAAAAATCCTGCGTTACGGCAAGAATCCATATGACCAACGGAATGGAAAGAGCCGGTGTTAAAAAGCCGATAAGAAGTCCGACGGTAACGCGGATGTTCCAGTTGAATTTACGTTTCATGAAAACTGTTCGTTAAGACTGTTGATGGCGGAATGCGCCGTTAAATCAAATTGCGTTGGGACCACTGTGGCGTATCCTTTGGCGAGGAAATACAAATCTGTATCGGTCGACTCTTCCTGCACGTCGAAGGTTCCGGTAAGCCAGTAATAGGTTTTTCCGAACGGATCCTGGCGTTTATCGAAACGGTCTTCCCAAAAAGCATACGCCTGACGGCATACTTTGATGCCTTTCAGATCGTCAGGAAGTACATTCGGGATGTTTACATTGAGGCAAACGCCGGTTGGCAAACCATTTTTCAAAACGTTGCCAATCACCTTTGTCGCCACTAGTTTGGCTGTCGAAAAATCGGCGTCGTGGTCAAAATTATCCAGTGAAAATCCGATACTCGGAATGTGTTCCATGGCTCCTTCTACCGCTGCCGACATCGTTCCCGAATAGAGAATATTGGTGGAAGCGTTGCAACCGTGATTAATACCCGAAAGCAACAAATCCGGTTTGCGGTGCAGAATTTCGTAGACACCCAGTTTCACACAATCTACCGGAGTTCCGGTACAGGAATAGGCTTCAATTCCTTCAAATAACTGTTCGGGATTCAAGCGCAGCGGATCGTGAATTGTAATGGCGTGGCCCATTCCCGATTGTGGTTTATCAGGAGCAATCACCACGATATCGCCAAACGGCAGTGCCACTTCTACCAACGAGGCAATTCCCTTGGAAAGCAGGCTATCATCATTGGTTATAAATATCAGCGGACGACTCATGGATCAATTTTGCGTAAAGATACGGTTTCAAACAAAAACCGGTCATGAGAAGAATGTGGAAGGAGGAGAAAAGTAACATCTAATTGCTAAAGTGTCACCCTCCTCAATCCTCCCTCAAGGGAGGAGGCAAAAATTCGCCTCTTATTTCCGACCTCTTTCTGATGTACTTTAAAAAACCGCCTTCCCTTCACCCGTTGTAATCAGGCTAAACAAGCTTTGATGAATAAGCATGCTCCAGCCATTGGAACAGTCACCGAAACATTCAAATTGAGGAACCAATCCTACATGTGTGAACAGGAGTTGTGTTTTATCATCTTTTTGAGAAATTTCAAAGCTGATGGTTGTGCCTGTCCATTCGTTTTTGTGGTTCACGAAACTGAGTTCACTGTCAGTAACAAGCCAAACAACCTTTTGGTCGGGAATCACTTCCACTACCCGTTGTTTTGATAGATGAACGTTACCGAAGCGATACGTAAACTCATCATTGAGTTTGCCGGTATCACCTTGAATTTCTCCCGACCACCACTGGCTCACGTTCATGATGGCATTGAATACTTCTGCCGGAGTTTGGTCTACCAGCAACGTTGTCGTAAAATCCTGTTTGTTCATGTTCGTTCGTTTTTTACTTGAGTAAAACCAATTGTCCCATGTGATAGCCCAAATGACTTGCCCGGGTAAGAATGATGTTTAATTTGTTGCGGTGGGGTTCTGCCATAAATTCTTCGGCCGATACGGCAGTGTGCTTTTGAAACCATTCGTCGGTCGAAACACTGTCAAATTTTTCAGCCAGAAACGCCATTTGCTTACTCCACAAAGTTCTTAACTCTGTTATTGAGGGAAGATCAGCAACCGCTTTATCCGGAGAAGCAATAAACGGTTCAAACAATTCCGGATAATGTTTATCACCAAGGTCCAGCAAAGGAATCATACTGTCGTGCACTGCAATGAGGTGTCCCAGCAGGTAAACACCACGGTTCTTGCCCGGTGCGATTTCATGTTGCAATTGTTCATCCGTAAGAGAAGAAAAAAGTGTGTCTGCTTGTTTGATCAATGCGTTCCATCTGTCGAATGTCATTTTGACCATTGTTTGATGTGGGTTCATGTCTTGCTTTTTAGTTTGTGTCGTTTCACGGAGATTTTCTCCTGAGACAAATGTACTGTCTTAAACCAGAGCGAGAAGGGTGTGAAAAAGACATTACAGCGGGTTGATTTGGACAAGGTGAATTTTTACCTTTACAGAAAAAAGTCATGCGGCATTTGACCATTCTCGTCCCTGACGGACAAAACAAACTCAGTAGTATCATTTGTACCTATAAAGTGTTTATCAAAGCCAATGCTTATTGGAAAGGAATCCACGGAGAAGACTTGTTTACCATTCAGTTGGCCGGCAGTTCACCTGAAATAACATTTTATGAAGGGTTGTTTTCGGTAAAACCGCACACCAATATATCGGCCATTGAAAAAACCGATCTCATCATTGTTTCGGCATTGCATCCCAATTACCAGGAGGCCATCGGGCAAAACAAACCAATGATTGACTGGATTGCCCAGCGCTATAAAGAAGGAGCTGAAGTCGCGACGATGTGTACGGGGGCCTTTCTACTGGCTGCATCGGGTTTGCTGGATGGAAAGAGTTGCGCAACCCATTGGGCAGCCGACGAACCGTTCAGGGCCATGTTCCCGAAAGTAAACCTGCAAACCGATCAGCTGATTACAGACGAAAATGGCATTTACACCAACGGCGGTGCTTTTTCGTTCCTGAACCTGATTATTTACCTCGTTGAAAAGTACTACGACCGGCAAACGGCCATTTATTGTTCCAAACTTTTTCAGATCGAACCCGACAGGAACAGTCAATCGCCGTTTACGATTTTCACGGGACAAAAATCACACGATGATGAAGTTGTTCAACAGGCGCAAGCCTATATTGAGAGCAATCTTCAGGGAAAAATATCGATTGAACAGCTGGCTGAAAAGTTTGCCGTAGGCAGACGGAACTTTGACCGGAGGTTTATCAAAGCTACCGGAAACACACCGCTTGAATACACTCAACGGGTTAAAATTGAATCGGCTAAAAAGGCATTTGAAACGAGTCGAAAAACAATCAATGAAGTGATGTATGAAGTTGGCTACTCCGATGTGAAAGCGTTTCGTGAAGTATTCAGAAAAATTACCGGAATGTCTCCGTTGGAATACAGGAGTAAGTACAATAAAGAGGCGCTAGTCTAGAAAACAGAATCAAATGATTTTGAGACGGAATTATCCTCCCCCTTTATCCCCCTCCAAAGGGGGAAATTGGACCACTTATCTTTTCTTATCCTTTTTCCGGCGTTCTTCCAACCATTTCGGGGCCGGTTTACTGCCTTTGGAAGCCTGATTCGATGAAGGAGTGTGCGTGCGGCGGGAAGAACCAAACGCTTCCTTGCTTTCTACTCTGTCTCCTAACAATTGCGTGATCAATTCCGGACGATTGGCTTTTTGTAAACGCTCGCGAATCCATGGTTGATTTTCACGCTTGTACCAGAAGAAAAAGCGGTTTTGATTCTGCTTTTCTTCTTTCGTCTTGGCCGTTTTTATTGGCTTGAGTGTATACGGATGCACGCCGGTGTAATAAATCACTTCGGCTACCGTCATCGGTGTTGGGGTAAAATCCTGCACCTGTTCCAGTTGAAAGCCCATTTCTTTGGTCTCGGCAGCCAGGTTGGCCATATCGGCTTCTTCACAACCGGGATGCGACGAAATAAAGTACGGAATCAACGGTTGATTGAGGTTGTGCTTTTTCGACAAAGCGTCGTATTTTTCCTTGAATTTGTGGAAATACTTAAACGACGGTTTCCGCATGACGCGTAATGTTGCGTCCGATGTGTGTTCGGGAGCCACTTTCAAACGTCCGCTTACGTGACGTGTGATAAGCTGTTCAATGTACTCGTCGTGATTGCCGTCTTCGTTGTTCTTGTTGAAATCATCGACCAGTAAATCGTAGCGAATTCCGGAGCCGACAAAGGCTTTTTTGATCTTCGGATGCGCATCGATCTTGCGGTAAATATCGATCATGGAACGGTGCGACGTATCGAGGTTGTTGCAAATCACCGGGTGAATACAACTCGGACTCGAACAACGCTCACAAATAGATTCGTCTTTGCCTTTCATGCGGTACATGTTCGCCGAAGGTCCGCCGATATCCGATAAATAACCTTTGAATTCGGGGTGCTGCACCACTTCATCAATTTCTTTCATGATGCTGTTTTCACTGCGCGAAGCAATGAATTTGCCCTGATGGGCAGAAATGGTACAAAAGCTACAACCTCCGAAACAACCACGGTGCATGTTCACCGAAAACTTGATCATGTCGTAGGCCGGAATGGCACCACGTTTTTTGTATTTCGGGTGCGGCAAACGTGTATAGGGCAAATCAAACGACTGGTCCATTTCCTTTTCGGTCATGGTTTTGTATGGCGGATTGATCACCAACGTTTTGTCGCCGATCCGCTGCATGATGCGGTTGGCGTTGAGTTTATTCGACTCCACTTCCACCACTTTAAAATTGGCAGCGTAGGCCAGTTTATCTTCCAGGCACTTTTCGTGGCTCGACAATTCAACGGTTTCCCATTGTTTGTTTTTTGGCAATTCTTTGGAACCATCCTGTAAAAATGCCACCTGATTCACCGTCGTCAATGAGGAAAATGGAACACCTTTTTTGATCAGTCGCAACACATCGCGCAACGGTTGTTCGCCCATTCCGTAGACCAACAAATCGGCTTTGGAATCAACCAAAACAGAAGGCATCAATTCATCTTTCCAGTAATCGTAATGCGAAACACGACGCAAACTGGCTTCGATACCGCCGATCAGTACCGGAACATCCGGATAGAGATCTTTCAGGATGGTGGAATAAACCGTAGTCGCGTAATCAGGTCGAAAGCCTGCTTCACCACCGGGCGTATAAGCATCGGTAGAACGCAAACGTTTTCCGGCAGTGTAGTGATTCACCATTGAATCCATACAACCGGCAGTTACTCCGAAGAAATATTTGGGTTTACCCAATTTCTTGAAATCGCGTAAATCATCACGCCAATTGGGCTGTGCAATAATGCCGACCTTGAAACCTTCCGATTCCATGATCCGGCCAATCACCGCTGTTCCGAATGCAGGATGATCCACATAGGCATCACCGGAAATGAGGATGACATCCAATTCATCCCAACCTCTTTTTTCTACCTCTTTTTTTGTAAGTGGCAACCAATCCGTTATCGGTCTTTCTTCCTGCATGGTGCAAAGGTAGTGAAAAGTGATGCAATGTAGGTAGATCGTTGAAATCCGGTTGATTCGTAGAGAAGGTTGATGGCTAAAAATAAACAATATTGTGCGCACATTTGATCAGAAAACGACCAAAATAAGCTCTGGCTGATTGGTTTTTGTTTCAACAAAACGGGCCTCAAACAAATCTTTGAAATCCCATACATACAAACCAATTAAAAAGTATTTTTATCGCTATGAGTAAAGCTATTCTGATTGTTGGTTGTTTCCTGCTGTTGCTGTATGGTTGCGGTGGTAAAAACAGTGTGAAAAAAGAGTCCACTGTAGTGCAACCGTCTATCATTCACCCGCTGTTTTTTCAGGAAGAAATTGCCGCTCATCTGAACTTTCCGTTTTGGTTCAACGATTCCATTATACGCAAACAAGGTATTCAGTCGTTTACATGGCGCATTTACCGCAGCACGCAACTGGATGACGAGAACAACGGTCAACTGGTTTCCGACCTCAAAATCAAAGTGATTTATACGTTCAACGAAGCCGGGAAACTGATCGCTGTTGAGCGCAACGAATATTCGGAAGGACTCAAGATTTCGGAACGCAAATACGCATTGATCCCGACTGCATTTCCTGCGTTCTTTCAAATCAAGCCACTGCAACCGATGGTTTCCAACGACGATGAGTCGACCGAAGCCTATGTGTACCTGCAAAAAAACAAACCACGGAAACGTGTGGAACAATACGAAGACAATTACAACGATCTGCGTTATCATTTTTTCCCTAACAAGAAATATTGGGGCCCACTTTCCATTGATTCCATCGGCCATCCGAGTGAAAATGACTGGATAATCAGAGGCACGCCGGACAAACCTAAAAAACGCTACCAGGTACGCAATACTGTAACCGAACGCAATGTGACGCATTACGACTACTACAATGACAATTACCCGCACATGATCCGCTGGACAGATTATCCGTTTACGCAGCACCGTCATTTTACGTATTCCAAAAAAGGAGTATTTACCGGCTTTATTGATTCCACCTTCGTTGACCAGGCTTTTGTGACGCGCAATGTGAGCGTTTTCGGCTTCGATGCCCTGCAACGGCCTATTCGTATTACCCACAAAAAAGCACACGCCGATAGCGATAAACACTATCAAACCATTGAAACAATTGACTACACCCTCTTTTCAACAAAACAATAACACATGAAGCAACTGATCACCTTAATCCTCCTAACAATCACCTGCACGGCAGCAGCTCAGCAGGAAACACATGTTCTGAACGGAAAAACCTACCACGTATATCCGTATCAGCAGGAAATCGATTACAGCCTGCGAACGTTTAAGTTCGGGGTAAAACAGGAAGAAATTATTCACCGCGATTCACTCAACCGCTCGATCGTTTCCACGGAAGTGAAAGAAGTAAAACGTTTCCTCAAATTTCCAAAGGGAAAAGAATTCAGGAAGTACAAGAAAACATTTATAGCGCTCCGAAGAGATTATCCCGGTACGCTGATGAATTTCCGCATTCCGCTGGAACAGGATATCACACCGACTCTGGAGCCTCTTCCGGATGGTGAATACGTGCAGTTTTACCGCGATATTCCCTATGTGGATAAGGAGAACATTTTACGTTATCACAACGATCAGGTAGCTGCCGTTTTTTCACTCAAAAACAACCAGCTCAATGGTTATGCCTGCTGGCTGACCACGTTGGGAGATACGATTAAAGCCGGTTATTTTCTGGACGGACTGAAAACCGGAAAATGGTTTTACAACGAGTTCGAGTTCAATACCTATTTCGCAGGAAAACCCGAAGTAGCAAAGTACCTCGATGGTACCTATCAGGACACCAATACCATGATTGTTCATTACGCCAACGGTTTGCTGGATGGCCCTTACACCAATGTAATCGATGGTGAAATCATGGAAACCGGAAATTATACCAACGGAGAAGCAAGCGGCGAATGGTATGAATATGGTTACAAGGTAACCCATGAAGGTTATAAAACGGTTTGGACAGGTGAAGTGATCGTGAAACGTCATTATTTCATTCCGGAAAAAGAAATGATCGGAAAAAGCGTCATTGTACGCAATCAGATTCTCGACCTCTCGAGCATCGATCGCAATGAGTTTGAGTTTGAAAACGACAATATGAATAATTTTCAGGCCTTCTCCTACGCCTATCACCTCTATGAACAAAAAGAAGAGGAAGGTTTGGAATTACCCGAAGAAAAAATGCATTCCTACCCCGGAGAAGATTACAGCGAGGGAATGATTTATGGTGATTACGGGCCAAGCACGATCAGCAACCTCGATTTTTCGTACAGCCGAAACGACCGCATGTACCTCATCAACGATAAATATTACACACGAAGTCAGCTCATCGATTCGATCGGTTATGTGTTTAACTACGATAAAATTTACGAGGAATACCATGAGAACGGACAGCTGAAAATGCGCTACGAAATCAAAAACGGCAGTCTGGTACAAGAAGATACTGTTTTCTGGGATAACGGAAATCCGGTGAGCGTAATCAACTACCTGTCCGAGACGAATCAGTACGAAGAAAAAACCTTCGATTACCTCAACAAGCTCATTTACGTCAATCTCTACGATTCGATTGGTAGTTTCATCAAAACGGTGAATCAACCGGCGCCAAAAAACAGACATCGCATCAATAACCGCATCTATACGGCCAACTTGTATGAATCGTTTTTCTCTTACGACAACATGGATACGCTTGAAGTTCCGTTGGTGAATGTAGAAACATTGACCGAATCACTTTGGCGTTTTGATACCACGCAGGCAACCCTTACCGTTTTTGATCCGGCGAGCCGAACGATGACCACCGATTATTATGCGCTTAACAAAAAACTGGTTGATCATTCTACTGCTACTTTCAGCGAAGACTATGAAAGCGTGGTGGCCAATGAAGAATACAACATCGGTGATTTATCCTCGAGAACGCTCATCAACGGTTCTTATTACCACAATCCCGGACGCATGTATCCGGGCGAAAGCCTGTCGGATACTGTATTGAACAGCCGCGTAAAATACTGGCTGCGCTCGTATGAAACCACTTCCGATTATACGCTATACTATAAAAATCAACCGTTCAGCGGCACCTTCACCATCAATACACATGTAAAGGACTTTAAACTCAAAACCTCTTCAGAAGGAATTGTTTTCAAT
The DNA here is from genome assembly GCA_040387295.1 of Bacteroidota bacterium. Taxonomy (GTDB): domain Bacteria; phylum Bacteroidota; class Bacteroidia; order Flavobacteriales_D; family Crocinitomicaceae; genus Fluviicola. The sequence goes on from JAZKEB010000002.1 coordinate 236,166, forward strand.
TACGCAACCGGAAAAAAACATACGAAAGCCGTTGAGAAAACATTCAAAGCTTACAAGAAAAAACGCAAGGAAAAGTACCTGGCGCAATTCATGACACCGGGCACCATCTACAATTCCAATGTTGCGCAAAGCTTCAACTACAATGTGATTCCTTTTGCCGGTTTTGTATACAGTCCGGTAGATGAAGGTCATTTCTACGAAAATAATAACGAATACAATTATTACGACGGGAAATCAAAGAAACTGAGCGAGAAAAAAGCCGAGTCGTTTGATAAAGTGGTCAACGGACAATTCCTCAACGGTAAACCTTCAGGCGAATGGATCACTAAAGATCAGTTTGGTAACATCACAGCCAAAGTTCCTTTTACCAATGGCGAAGTGGACGGAACGGTTTATTATTACGCTACCGAATACCCAGAGAAAGAATCAGGGTACCAACCATACGAAATGCAGGTAAACGAACTGTTAAAAGACAGTTTTCCTTCAAAACCGGTGTATTACCTGGCAAAAATTTGTCATTACAAAAACGGCGTATTAAATGGTCCTTTTTATGAAATGACGTGGTTGGGTGATACCATTACACAGTGGAATTATGTCGATGGGCACCTGGAAGGACCGAGCCTCGAACGCACCAAAATTGCCTTTACAAAATCCAATTACGAATACGGTGACGTGGATGGCATTATGCAAACCTATCTGACGCTTCCGGGAAGAGATACTACGTTGTTGTTTGACCTGAATTTCCAAAACGGGTCATTGCAGGGCGAATCAAAAGCGTATCACCTCAACGGAAATCTGGCCAAACACGGATTCTTCCTTTCGGGCCAACCGATCGATGATTTTGAAGCGTTCGACACACTTGGGTTCAAATACCAGTACGTGAAATTCCAGTACAATCAACCGATCGAAGAGAAGATTTGGGAAGAAAACCAGCTGAGCGTTCGTTATGAATTCGACTGGAAAGATTCCATCTACTTCAACACGCGTGATATTGCCGGTTCTACCAGTTTAGATCGCATGTTGTACCAATTGGGATTGGTTGGAAACGAGTACGAAGAACCCTACATGGGAAGACCGAGCCTTGTTGACAAAACCGGTATCGATTACACCATGACGAAATATTATCCGAACGACACCGTGGCGCGGATCGGAAAGATTTCATCCGGTAAAAAGACAGGCCATTGGGATTTCTTCAGCTATGAGGGCCGCAAGCTGTATGAAGTCAATTATTTCGATTCCATTCTACAAATCAACGACAGCGTTCGTTTTAAATCGAAAGGAATCATGACTTTGCTCGATTCTACCGGCCGCGCAATCTGCAAAAGCTACATCGTTGAAAAGATCGAGAAATACGACTGCTCCCACACCGATCATCACGAGATCAGAATGCTGTATACCTTCTGGGAGCGCAACGCAACTGAACACCGTATCAATGGTTACGTGAAAAACTACTACGACAATGGCGTTCTCATGAACGAAGGAACCGTAAAAGATGGTCTCGCAACGGGCGTATGGAAATTCTACGATCCGTATGGAAGCTTAAATCTGGTGGGCGAATATGTGTTGGGCAAACGCAACGGACGCTGGTTGAGCGGCGATTTGGCGCAGGTAAAATACATGGGGGATATCTGTCTCAATCCGAACCTCCCGAACCTGGACGAAATCATGGGTTATCAGGAAAAACTATTGGATATCTCTGTGATTTATTACCAGATGACGGCCGTGAAAAAACGCGAATACTATGGCGTAAACATGAACGCCGAAGGTCCGCCGGAAGGTTATTTCGGTGAAGAAGGTTACTATGACGAAGAAATGTATTATGATGGTGAATACTATGACAATGAAATTCGGCTCCGTTAACGGACAGAATATTCCGACCAAAGAATTCAACGTTTATAAAGATCAGCTGTACTGCTTATAGGGTCGGCTGATCTCATTAAAAATTGACCATTTCAACAACTACAAAAGGATGAAATATGCACTTTTCATATGGCTGCTGTTAACCGGTTTTGCCAGTGGCTTTGCGCAAACAGAAACAACCGTCTGGAACGGAAAAACCTATTTTGTTTACCCGCATCAATTCGAGTTGATCGATGTCACAGAAGTTTTTTTATCCCGTGCCACAGCTATGGAGGTATTAAAACGTGATGAGAATAACCAAAAAGTGATCGACGTCAGCATTCGGCAGTTCACCGAAGAAGAAAAATCGTACCGGTACAATAACCGGAAAATGACACGCAAACAAAAAGAAGAGGATCAACTGACCGGTGAACTCATGTCAAAAAAACCCGATTACTATTATTACTACAGCGATCAAACTTCTGGAGACATCACACCAGCTTTAACGCCCATTCCTGATGGCGATTACGTGCAATTTTACCGCGATCTGCCGTATCTGGATAATGGTGTTTTGCGCTTTCGGAACAATGTAGTTGCAGGAGTTTTTCACATCAAAAACAATCAGCTCGACGGCGACGCAGTCTGGTATTCGGCCAATGGAATGTTACTTAGAAAAGGTGCTTTTTTAGATGGTGCGCGCCATGGCAACTGGGTGTTTAATTCCTTCACCGTTGCCTATGTTGATGCTTACGATCCAAAGGATGAATTTGCTTCGTTTCGTTACCTGATCGAGCATCCGCTGGAATACGATACCATCACCGAAAAAATAACGTACCACAAAGGACTTCGAAACGGGCCTTATTCCTATCAGCGAAACGACATGGTGGAAACCACCGGATTCTACAAAAACGATAAAGAATGCGGTTCCTGGGATTTTTACGGCTACACCTTTGATTACATCGATTATATTGAAGGTGAGGAAATTGTGCATTATGAAGACGGAATCCAAAGAACTCCTTTTGTTCAACGACATTATACCATTGCAGAAAATCCTGTGAGAGGAAAAGGTGTGATCCTGCGTGATGAAACCGTTGCCAGCGAATACAAAGATCCTGATTTGATGGACGATTACTGGCAGGAATACCTTTTCGATTCGAGCCTCGACTTGTATTTGCCTGATTATTTTGACGACTTTGAAGCCTATTATACCATTCTGCCACCTGCAGGTTTGGAAGAAAGCATCGAACTGCCCGAAGAAGAAATAAACAGTTATGATGGAGAAATAGAAACCGTGGATGCTTATGCATATCCTCAATTTGCCAATCCGGAGGACTATTTCGGGATAAACAGTTACATAGACACCAATGATTACAGCCAAACAGGTGGGCAATATGTCAACAGCAAGTATTATACCCGTAATCGTCTCATTGACTCGGTAGGTTATTTATTCCGATACGAAGAATACGAAGAGCGCTACGGAAACGGACAGTTAAAATTCCGTTTCAAGACCAATAACGGGAATCTGGTTTCGGAAGACACAGTGTTTTGGGACAACGGCATTCCTGCCAATACCATTGTTTTTGATGAGGAAAAACACCGTTACGAGCAACATTTCTTTGATTATTGGGGCAAATTGTACAAAACAACATTTTTTGATGAAACAGGAGAAACCATTCACCCGCCCCAAAAAAACAAACGGGAAATTACGGATGAAGTACCCCTCGATGATTACATTACCATAGACGGACTCCGCTATTACAACACATCTGAGTATTCGCCTTTGTATTATTCAGACAGAGAAAAACTGTCTGACTCACTTTTAACCGAACGCACCCTAATTCAAGCCGAACGCTGGCCACACGATTCAAGCTTGTGTGCTACGGCATACCTGGATCCGGAAACACTTACACTTGAATACACCGAAAACAATATTCTGGGTAAGGTATTCAAAAAACAACACGTTCAATTTGATGAATTGTACGAAACCGCAACTGCCACCAGCCAACACACGCTGGGGAAACTGCGATTGGAAACAATCTCCAGTGGAACATTTCCGGAGAATGATAATCCATGGTTCGAAATGCTTGAGATCAAACCACTACCGCAACTTCATGCCTTGTACTGGGAAGGGAATTTCAACTTGCAGAATGATTATACACTCTACTACGACGAACACCCGTTTTCAGGAGCATTTTCGCTTACGGTTGCCGGTAAAAAACACCGTTTCTCGGCCTCCGAAGACAAACTCGATATCCGGTTATTGGATTACAATCGCGATGCCGTACAACGAACAAAAGCCCTGGACAAATACCTGAAAAAAGGAAAGAGTAGTGATATCCTGGAATCTTATACCACCGAAACGTACTACGGACAATCGGCGTTTTCAAAATTCTTCCCGCATTGCCAGAGGTTCATTTCGTTCGGAAACTATTTCTATTACGATGAATACGACGAATTTGCTTATTACGGTGGCGAAAATCCGGTGACAGGAATAATTTACGACGGATCGATTTCAGGAGCTTACCTCAACGGAAAACCGCAGGGTGAATGGCTTGTGAAAGCTACAACCGGCGAGATTATAACCCGGATAAATTATGAAAAAGGCGAACTGAATGGCGAATTGTTGTATTATGCCACTCAAAACCCACGCTCAAAAAACGAAAGGCATTCCGAATATGAATTCGACTATGAAGGCTATCCCAATCTAGTGAACGAATATCCCGTGAAAAAAACGCGGTATGTGGCTCAAAAAGAAAGCTACCACAATGGATTGTTGGAAGGCCCGTTTGTGACCATGAACTGGAAAGGCGATATTCTGACGTATGAGAATTACCACGAAGGATTGAAAAATGGTATTTCGTATCAGCGAAATCTTTACTTCTACAATGAGTCGCGCTTCGAATACGGAATGCTGGACGGAATGTCGTTGACTTACCTGATATTATCAAAAAGAGATTCCATCCTGTTGTTTGAACTGAATTTTCAGGACGGAGCGCTGCAAGGCGAATCAAAAACCTATCATACCAACGGCCGTTTGGCCAAACGCGGTTTTTTCCTGGGCGGGCAGCCGATCGACGATTATGAAGCTTACGATACGCTTGGATTCAAATACCAATACGTGAAATTCCAGTACAACCAGCCGGTGGAAGAAAAAATCTGGGAAGAGAATCAATTGAGCGCACGCTACCTGTTCGATTGGAAAGATTCTATTCCGTTTGATATCAGTGACATCACTGAGTCGAGCAGTTTTGAAAAACTGGCCAGCACCTGGGGTTTTTGGGGTGATTCCTACGACGAACCTTATTACGGCCGGCCAAGTCTTGTTGATAAAACCGGGATCGATTACAGCCTGACCAAGTATTATCCCAACGACAGCGTAGCGCGGTTCGGCAACATTTCAAAAGGCAAAAAAGTCGGTTACTGGAAACATTTCAGTTATGAAGGAAAAGCCTTGTACGAAATCACTTATTTCGACACAGTATTGGTGATCAACGACAGCGTTCGCTTCAAATCGAAAGGTATTCTGACATATCTGGGCGAAAATAACCGTCCGTTGAGCCGCAGTTACATCATCGAAAAAATCGAAAAATACGATTGCTCGCACACCGACCACACTGAAGAACGCATGTTGTACACGTTTTGGGAAGCCGATTCGTCGCAGCAGCGCATCAATGGTTATGTGAAAAACTACTACGACAACGGCGCCATTCAAAATGAAGGGTATGTGGTGAATGGTTTAGCTACCGGAACCTGGAAATTATACGACTCCGACGGGCAGCTTAGTCAGGTAGGAAACTACAAACTGGGCAAACGCGACGGGCGCTGGCTGAAAGGCGATTTGAGCAATGTAAAAAACATGAGCGAGATTTGCCTCAATCCGAATCTGGACAACTTAGATGAAATCATCGCTTATCAGGAAAAATTGCTCGATATTTCAGTCGTTTATTACGGCATGGGCAAGATCATCAAAAGCGAATATTACGGCATCAACCGCAACGCTGAAGACGATCCAACCGGTTACTACTACGATGAAGATAATTATGAAAACGGACGCTGGTAACCGATCCTATTCTTCCTGAAAGATTGGTTCTAAAATTGTAGTACTTTTGATCTAATACCGTGAAAAAACAATCATGAAACATTTCCTCTTAATCATTGCCGTTCTTTTACTGGCAAGCAAAGGGTTTGCCCAAACCGAAACTACCGTTTGGAACGGAAAAACCTATTATGTGTATCCGCATCAGCTGGTATTGCAAAACAATATGTACATCTTCATGCAGTACGCCGAGTTCAAGGAAGTACTCAAACGCGATGACAATAACCAGAAAGTTATCCGCACGGAGGTCAAAAAAATCGAAGAGGAAGAAAAATTGAATCTCGGTTATGGCATGACCCGGAAAATGACCAAAGAGCAAAAACAGCAGGAAAAGCTGATCCGTGAGTTACTGGAAAAAAAGCCCGACCTGTTTTACCAATACGGTTCCAACTTATCACAAGATGTAACGCCTTCACTTACAGCTATTCCTGATGGCGAATACATTCAGTATTACCGCGATCTTCCGTACCTGGACCAAAATATTCTGCGTTTCAAAAACGATGTGGTAGCCGGCGTTTTTACCGTTAAAAACAATCAGCTCGAAGGAACGGGAACGTGGTATACGGTAAATGGAATGGTGATCAAATCGGGTGATTTTACGCAGGGATCACGCCAGGGAAGCTGGTTTTTCAATTCCTACACTCCGAAACGTTTTCAAAGTGAGCTGGAGCTGAAACCCGAAAAAGCGATGGAGTACCTGCTCAACAATGGTATGAAATACGATACTACCATGGAGCGCTACGATTACCATTTGGGGCTTCGAAACGGTTCTTACATTCAAAAATACAACGATTTCACCTTAGCTACCGGTTCTTACAAAGACGATACAGAATCGGGCACCTGGGATTTTTTCGACTTTACCTATGTTATTGAAGCCGACGGATCCTACCGCATTACCGATACGCTTGTCAATACCAAACACCTGACCTACTCCGACAAAAAAACGCGTGGTAAAGGTCCTATTTTGCGCGATGAAGTAGTAGCACAGGAATTCATGTATGCCGACTACAACTATTACGGTGATGAGGAAGAAGAAGAATCGGATATTGATACCAGTCTTGTTCTTTATAACACGCACAGTTCCAACGGTTATTTTGAATCCTTTAGCTCGTTTTACAACATTCTGGAGCAAAAAGATGCCAACGAAGAAGGGCTGGAATTGCCCGAAGAAGGCATCAACAGTTACGAAGGCGAAGAGTACGAAGGCATGCCTTATCCGGGTTACGACAATTATTATCCTGAATATGGCTATGGCGACAATTATCCGGTGGAAGGGTCGTATGATTACAACCAGGAAGGAAGCGAGTATATCAACAATAAATTTTATACACGCAACCAACTCATCGATTCTGTCGGATATCAATTCTTTTACGATGGTTTGTATGAAGAACACTACGGAAATGGCCAGTTGAAATTCCGTTTCGAGATCAAAGACGGAAACCTGGTATCAGAAGACACCGTGTTTTGGGAAAATGGCCAGGCTGCCAATACCATTGCATTTGACGAAACAAGCCGTCAATACACACAGCATTTCTTCGACTACAAAGGCAAGCTTTATAAAACGGTGTTGTTTGACGAAAAGGGTGAAGAAATTCGTGATGCCGAATCGGAAGACGATGGTGCCATCATGATCGACGGTTTGCCTTATTACAACGAAGACGAATACCAGAGCGTGGCCTATTACAGCGCCCGTGAACTGATTCAGGATACATTGCTCACCGAGCGCACCTTGATTCAGGCAGGCCGCTGGTTGCGCGATTCCACATTGTGCATGACCGGTTACCTGGATCCTGAGACCCGTGTACTCGATTTCACTGAATACAATGTAATGGGCATGCCTTATGTAACGCAAAAAGTAACCTTTGGCGAAGAATATGACAACGTAAACGCTTTAACGAATACTACGGTGGGCAAATTGCGTCTGGAAACATTAACCAGCGGATCATTATACGATTTCAGTGACTATCCGTTTATGTACAATCCGAAGGGTGACAGTGTGCTTCCGCAAGCCAATGCACTATACTGGCAGGGCAATTACGAAACTACCAGTGATGAATTGTTGTACATCAACGACCAACCATTTAGCGGCGCCTTTTCAATACAAACCGAGGCGTCGAAGTACAGCCTTTCTGTCAGTGAAAAAGCCATCAGTCTGAAAATTCCTGAAACGGCCAAGATGCAGAAAAAAATGCGCAAGGCATTGAAGAAATTCTACAAAAAAGGAAAACGCAGCGAGATCCTGGAATTGTATAACAGTGATGTTCAATACGGCGGAACGGACGGCGCTTTCTATGCACTTTTCCCTTCTATGAGTTATGTGTTCTCACTCACCAACAATCCTTATGGTGAATACAGTTACAGCGAAGGAATGTATTATGATGGTTATGGTTATGAAGACAACAAAAAAAACCTCATCGAATATCCGTTTGACAAAACCCTCAACGGAAATTACCTCAACGGAAAGCCGGAAGGCGAATGGATTGTAAAAGATCAGTTTGGTAACATTACTGCCCGCATCAATTACAGCAAAGGCGAGCGCGAAGGCGAATCGGTGTTTTATGCAACCGAATTCCCGATGTCAGCAACGCAACGCAACTATGAGCAGGAATACTTAGCCGAGTACCACACCTATATCTTCGAAACACTTCCGGAGAAAAAGACGCAGTACCTTTCGCGCAGAGAATTTTACCACAATGGTTTGCTTGATGGACCGGTGGTAAGTTTTAACTGGAAAGGCGATACAGTGAGTTATGATCTTTACCGCGACGGTCTGCAAAACGGACCTTCTTACCAACGCAACAAGATTTTCTTCGCAGAAGCATCTTACGAAGATGGCATGATCGACGGAATTTCCCGCACGTATCTTACGCTTCCGGAACGCGATTCGATCCTGATTTTCGACCTTAATTTCCAAAACGGGTCATTGCAGGGCGAATCAAAATCGTACCACACCAACGGGAACTTAGCAAAAAGAGGTTTCTTCCTTACCGGACAGCCGATTGATGATTACGAAGCATTCGATACGCTTGGTTTCAAGTATCAGTACGTGAAGTTCCAGTACAACCAACCGATCGAAGAAAAAATCTGGGAAGAGAACCAACTGAGTGTTCGTTACCTGTTCGACTGGAAAGATTCCATTCCATTTGAAATCAGTGATATTGCCGGCTCTACGAGTTTCGAACGTTTGGCATCCGACTTAGGTTTGATCCAGAATCCATACAGCGAACCTTATTACGGTCGTCCGAGTCTGGTTGACAAAACAGGAATCAATTACAACATTACCAAGTACTATCCGAACGACACGATTGCCCGCTACGGAAACATCGCCAAAGGCAAAAAAGTAGGCGAATGGAAACATTTCAGTTACGAAGGAAAAGCGTTGTATGAAGCCAACTATTTTGATACGATTCTGCAAATCAACGACAGCATCCGCTTTAAATCGAAAGGAATTCTCACCTATCTTGATGAGAAAGGAAAACCGAGCAGCAAAAGCTACATCATTGAAAAAGTAGAAAAATACGACTGCTCGCATGCCGACCACAACGAAGAACGTATGTTGTACACGTTTTGGGAAGCCGATTCGTCGCAACACCGCATCAACGGTTACGTGAAAAATTACTACGATAACGGCGCCATTCAAAACGAAGGCAACGTGGTAAACGGTTTGCCTACCGGTGTTTGGAAAATGTACGATTCCGACGGACAGTTGAATCAAGTGGGAAGCTACGACCTGGGAAAACGCAACGGACGTTGGTTGAGCGGCGATTTGAGCAACATGAAAAACATGAGTGAAATTTGCCTCAATCCGAACCTGGAAAACCTCGAGGAAATCATGAGTTACCAGGAAAAATTACTCGATGTATCGGTGATTTATTACGGAATGGGGAAAATCCTCAAACGCGAATACTACGGCATCAACCTCAATAGCGAAGAAGCGCCGGAAGATTATTACAGAGAAGGGGATTATTACCGCGAATGATAATGCTTGATTTTTGATGTTGGATTTTTGATGAAAGTCTGATCCAACATCAAAATTCAACGTCAGGGTTCTAGATTAGTTCAAACGTTTTTTCCGCAGTAACAAATGGTGTTTAGCAAGTGCCGAAATACGTTTCCGACGACTCAATTCTGAGTGTCTATCCTGCCGCAAGGAAATTATTACTCTTATAGTAATGTACAAAACGAACAGCAGAAAAACAGCAGCAAGGGCCCCAGCCACATCACCATCTACATAATCAAGAATACTGCTGTTTTGACCTCCGCCTCTTACATTGGTATACAATAAAAGTATGTTGCCCATACGTTGATCCGATTTTAGAAAAACGAAGTTACTATTTCTTTTTTCGGCTTCTTTCAGAAAAAAGACCTTGATTTTGATAGAGGAACCCAATCCAACATCAAAAATCAAGCATCCTCCTATTTCACAAAAACCGCCCCAGACAGCGCCCCGAAAATCCCATACCCGTTTTCGATATTGGTAAATACCTTTACCGGTTCCGAAAAGAAATCATTGGCAGCATATTCTGCTTTTTTGGTCGAGACCAGGTATTTATAAGTAGCTTCCGTACAACGATACAGCGTGAATTTGTAATGATCGTCCGGATCGGAAACCATCCATTGGATCGGGAAACGTACTTCGAGGTTCTTTTGCGTGCCGTCGAACAATTCATCGGTAAAGAACAACTGTGACGTATACACTTCTCCTCCTTCAAAATCGGTAGCCGACAATTCATCCATAGACTGATCATTTGAACCAATGGGCTGATGTAAAAACTCCAATCCGCTCACGGTATTGATGATTGATAACTTCATGATGTAAAAATCCGTTCCCGCAGGATCGTTCCATGTCACATTTGCCTTCATGAAAACAACGCCTTCAGGCGAAGAATAACTGCTCGTATCGACTGATAAAATCGGCGTTTCGTAAGGAACGGACATTGTTGAAGTCACCGTTTCAAAATCGGGATGCGAAGCCGAAATCGAATAGGAATTTCCTTCGAGGGCCGTGATTGGAAACACATACTTTCCGTTGGCATCCGGTGTGGTCGCCACATAGGTTTGGCCGCTTGTCTGATTCATCAGCGTAATAATAGCATTGCTGGTAATCGTATAATCTGCATTGTTCGATGCCAGGAAAAACCGGCTTTTCGACAATTCCACTTCGATCACCGAATCTTTTTCTGCAATGCAATTCAGTACCAGCACCGGATCTTCGTTGTCGCCCTTGTACTCGATTTCTTTGGTGCACGAACCTGCTATCAGCAGTCCGGCTACGACGATTAAAAATGTGAATTTATTCATTGGTCTCTGTAGTTGAATTCGATTTTTTATTCTCTTTTATTGCGGCAAAATCAATTTTAAACTTCCAGCTGATGGAAGGAATGATCGGGAACAACGATACTTGTTTCAGTTTGTTAGTACCATTATCTCCGGCTTCGGTAAAGAGGTAAAAGGCATTTTTGCGGTTGTAGATATTGTAAACCGACAACGACAATACCGTTTCGCCCCACTTTACTTTTTTGGTGCGGTTGAAACCAACATCCATCCGGTGATACGCCGGCATGCGGTAATCATTTACCTCGTTGAATAACCCGACACTCGACGAACCGAATGCATTTGTAATCGGGTTATTGGCTATTCCGATAAATTGTGTCGGTAGCGTGATCGCATTTCCGGTTCCGTAAACAAACACCACGCCGCAATTCCACTTTTCATTGAGGTCATAGCTAAATGCAACGCTCACATCATGACGACGATCGTATTTGTAGAAAAAGCGCTCTCCGTCGTTGATACCGTCAAACTGACGTTCAGACCAACTCAGTGTATAGCCTAACCAGCCCGAAAAACGGCCCTTGCGTTTTTCCACAAACACCTCTCCACCATAAGCCCAGCCCTGTCCTGCCTCTACTTTCGATTGCCAGTCGGTTGCCGATCCCAAAAATCCTGCTCCCTCTTTGTACTGAATAATGTTGTTCATCTTTTTGTAATAGGCTTCCACCACAATATTGTACTGTTTCAAAAACTCGTGGTTGTAACCGATGCTCACCTGGTCGGCAATCACCGGAGCAATATTTTCAGTGGCCGGAACCCACAAATCGGTTGGTAAACCAATGCCCGTATTCGAGAGCAAATGCAGGTATTGCGCCGTACGCGAATAGGTCAGTTTAATGCTTGAATGATCCGTGAGCATGTAATTGCCCGAAAAACGCGGTTGCAACTGCATGTAGTTTTTATCACCAACCAAAAACACACTAAAGTGCAAACCGTAATTGATTTTCAAACGGTTGGTAAGAATCTGATCGTTTTCGGCATAAGCAAACAATTCGTGTGCATATTGAAAGTAGGAACCATACGAGGTATCAATTTCATTGTTTTGTTCGGTCGAATTGAAGCGGTTTACACCAGGTTTAAACGTATGGTATGTATCGCCGATCCCGAATTTCACATTGTGATTCGGATTGGGAATAAACGTGAAATCCGATTTAAGCGCCCAGTCGTTGATCCCCGAAGTGTATTTGAAACCGGCTTCGGTTGTTTGGTCAGGACCGTTGCCCGAAACCGTTTCTTCGAAATTATAGCCGATGTTAAACACATACTGCGAATAAGTCAGTGTGGTATTGGCAAATAATTTGGGGTGAATCCGGTAGTTCCAGCGAATCGCAGCAATGGCATTTCCCCATTTCAATTGACTTTCGTCTTTCGACGTGATTTGCTCGTTGCCGTTGGTATATTCATTGGTTCCTTTGAAATACGCTTTGTCTTTCCCGAAATAAGAACTGATATACAAGTGGTGTTTTTCGTTGATTTTGTGGTGAATTTTGGCATTCAAATCATAGAAGAAATACCCGCCACGTTGTTCCTTCTCCTGAAACGGCAAGGTCAATAGATCGATGTAGGTCCGGCGGGCGCTAAATGCAAATGCCGTGCGGTCTTTGATGAGCGGACCTTCTACCAAAATGCGGCTGGCAATCAATCCTACAGAACCTTCAACATTGTATTTTTTGGTGTTTCCTTCCTTCATCCGCATATCCAGCACCGAGGAAACGCGCCCGCCGTAGCGTGCCGGAAAACCACCTTTGATCAATGTCACCTGAGAGAGCGCATCGGAATTAAACACCGAGAAAAACCCGAACAAATGCGAAGCATTGTAAATCGGAACGCCATCCAGCAGGATCAGATTCTGGTCAGGACCTCCACCCCGCACATACAAACCGCTCGAGCCTTCTCCACCCGATTTCACGCCGGGTAATAACTGCACGATCTTGATCACATCTTTTTCACCCAACAACACAGGAAGTTTATCCAACTTGTCCATTTGCAGTTCGATCGTCCCCGAGTTAGTGCTTTCCACATTGCGTTGACCGTCTTGCGCGCTGATCACCACTTCCTCCAGTTCTTTGGCTTCCGAAAGCGCTATATTCAATTCAAGTGTTCCTTTTGGAACCACAAAAAACCGTGAATTCAACCCAAATGAAGTGACTTTCACCACCACTTCTTCGTCCGGAACCGTCAAACTGAAAAAGCCGTATTCATTGGTCACCGCTCCCAGACGGTGAACCGTATCGTAAATAGTGGCACCAATCAGTTTTTCACCCGTTTCTTCTTCCGAGATATATCCCGAGATCGTACGCTTTTCCTGCGCGAAAACAGTGGTCGAAAGTGTGGTAAGTACCAGGATCATAAACATCCTCAGTAAAATTCTCTCGTTGCTTTTTTTCATACTCTTTATAAATCAACAGGTTGTAAAACGGCAAAAATCACAAATTAGTCTGCCTTTCGATTCTGTTCATGGATTAACTATGATTCAATAACCGATTTTGTTGCACCGAAACAAAAAATAAACAACCCAACGGCCTGTTTCCATTGCGCTGTTTTGTAATTCGTCTTTAAGAAGACCGATAAGTGGCTAAAAAGTTACACTTCGACCAAATAAATCCATGCTTTGGATACTATGTCCCGGCTAGCCGGGACGTTACTGCGCTAACGCTTGTTCAATCAAAAGCTATGCTTTTTTCTTCCCACGAATGCACGAATTTTTTGCGCGCCTAACGGACGCGCTAAATAATGTGTTTAACGATTGCATAGTGAATTATTATAACCAATATTTAAAAAGCGAGTCCGTTAGGCGAGCTGAAATTCGTGCATCCGTGGGAATCATTTAAATGGTCGATCATCCTTTAGAAAGGCATTATCTATCAGAAAAGTGCGCATTTGCGTTATTGCAGGCTCGTCTTTGTCAGACTAGATTTGTTGAAATTTCCATTCAATGCGACGAATCTGTTACTGCTGGTGTTTGCTCCTGTTTCTTTGTTTTTCAGAAACCGTGTCGGCGCAAACTTCCTTTTTTTATGGGGGCTACCGCGCCGGAAAGTACCTGACAGCCGAGGGAAATGCACAGGTTTATGCCGGGAAGTTTAATCTTGGTTGGGAATTTTCCAAATCGGGTGATGATGCGCTCATTTTTTTTACTCCCGGCGCCACCGAATACACCATGGACAAATATATGGAATACGGAAACCTTCCGCAAGGAATCACATTGGGTGCAGTTCTTCCTGTTCATGAGGTCATGAGCCTCGAAGTCGGGTTTCACCGTTTCAGTCAGAAAGCTACCGGAAAACGCACCAATCTTACCGACAATTCACAGGAAACATTTACCCTGCAATCCAGAACCGGCGGACTTAGTTTTAATCTGATTTACACCGGCAACGAACGATTTATGCCGTTTATTGGTATGGACTTCGGGCATTTCCGGTTCCGTTATTCCTACGAAGCCACTGGCATTGACATTGAAAAACAAAGCCTTGGCTACAAAGTTTCTATTGGTGGTTCAATAAAACCGGGCGACAAAACGCTTTACCTGGGAATGAATTACGGTGTATATATCAGGTTGCTTCACCTCAACGCCTTCGATGTGAAACTGGTGCCTCAATACCAGGGCAGGCTGGATAGTTTCGAAGACATTTTCAGAGGACTATATCAACACCACCAGTTTCACCACGATAACTGGAGTGTTTCCCTTTTACTCACCAAAGATCTAAACCTGGGGCAATGAGCACATCTAACAAACTATACGCACTGTTGATCTTTCTATGCAGTACAGCAACAGCATCTGCACAGGATGGTTTTTCCGTGTTTGCGGGCGGAACAGCTTCCAGATTGCGGTTTCCTGATTTTCAGCAATTCGTTGACAAATACAATGACCCGGCCTATATCGGTACCGACGTGGAGAAACCGCTTTCCTTTCAACCCTTTGGCTTTGGTTACGAAGCCGGGCTTTACTGGCGTGGGGCAGGTGTCACTATGGGACTTGGCTATTCGAAAACGAAAACCTTGCCGAGCTACGCAACGCTCCCTGAAGGTGACCGTTGTTTTCAGTTTTCCAATTGGAACTACAGCATTCTGTTTGGTTACCACATCGCAAAAATAATCATGCCGTATGCCACTTTTGCGTTCTCAGCTTGCCACATCGATGCCTATTTTGATTACCACGGAGTAAAAAGTTATGGCTCTGATAAAGTCCTCAACGGAGTTTACACTTCGTGGAAAGGTATTGGAACCATTGGCTTACGCTTCGAAAAATGCTTCGGCAGATGGGGTCCTTATGTCGATTTCAATTATGCTTTTGGTAAAAAAGTTTACCTCGGCGGATCTTTTGATCTCACGACAAATTCTACAGAAGACGATTTTTTTCCGACAGATCCCAACGCAGCAGGAACGTATGACGTAGACGGCGCATTACACGAATCTTACCGTAACATGCGTCTTTCGGCCGGAGTTGTTATTTATATATTTGATCCTTTAGCAGAATGAAATCCTATCTAAAATGGATGTTGCCAGCGCTATTACTGGTAATCCTCAGCAGTTGTTTTAAAGACGAACCCAAAAAAGAAATGCGCAAGGCAGCCGGATCATGGCGTGTCGAACTCGTGACGATTCATAACAACGATTCGCTGGGTAACGAAATTACCAGTACCGAAATTTCTGAGGTCGGAATGTTGCTGTTAACCCACGATGATGAATTCATGTACGAAGGAACGTTTAGTTATTCCCTCGACGGAAACGCCTTGTCGGGCAGCAGTATGTATTCTCTTTTCAGCGCCTCCGATATCTGGGGATTTGGTGTCGACGGAAAAACATTCAATCTTGGAAGCAACGACGGATCAACGGGTTACACCACACACGTGGCCGGTTTCACCGTTTTGAAATTGACCCGCAGAAAAATGGAACTGCAGTATGTACACGTCCACCCCGTAACAGGCAACCTCGATTACAGAGAAGAATGGCTTTTGAAACGTGGAACTCATTGAGTTTATAAGTTTTTGAGTTTGATAAGTTCGAGTCTTAACTCAAAAAACTTAGAAACTCCTGAACTGACAAAACTCAGAAACTCCTGTCGAAGTGCCTATTCTTTCTATCTTTACGACTTCCAAATCGTAAACAATGATTCTACATACACAACAACCCGTCGATCAGCAGGAAGCACTGATCGTGATAGCCGGAAAAAAGGCACCCGAAATTACCGAATTACCTGAGGTAGTGGCGGAAGAATTCAAACGATTCATCGACGAAAAGCTTGATTTTCACACCCTGACATTGCTCGGAAAACAGTACGTGTTTGTGGGCGAACAAAAAACCGATGAAGCATACCGTGTTGCCGGATTTAAGGCGCGTTCATTTATTTTGAAAACAGCAGCAACCGTTTGTATTCATGGGCACAAAAGCACGAGTTACCTGCTCGCAGAAGGCTTGTTGTTGTCGAATTACCAGTTCCTGAAATACCGCAAAGAAGCCACGAAAGAAAAATATGGTTTGCTACAAATCGATTTCACAGCTAAAATTGCCGAAAGCGATTTATTGGAACTGGAAGCCTTGCTGAAAGCCGTTTCCTGGGCCCGTGATTTGGTGAACGAACCTGTTTCTTCCCTCAACGCAACCCAATTGGCCGAAGCTATTGAAGCAAAAGGACTGGAGGCTGATTTTTCGGTGACCGTTTTGGAAAAATCGAAAATCGAAGCTTTGAAAATGGGCGGATTACTGGCCGTGAATAAAGGTTCCATCGACCCGCCGACATTTACCATCATCGAATACAAACCGAAAAAAGCCACCAACAAAAAACCAATCGTTTTGGTCGGAAAAGGCGTGGTTTACGATACAGGTGGACTGAGTTTAAAACCGACTGCAGGTTCCATGGATTCGATGAAATGCGATATGGCCGGAGCCGCTTGTATGGCAGGAACGATCTACGCTGCTGCGATGATGAAATTACCGGTCCATTTGGTTGGACTCATTCCGGCAACCGACAACCGTCCGGGACTCAATGCTTACGCACCGGGCGATATCGTTCATATGTACGACGGAACCACTGTGGAAGTACTCAACACCGATGCCGAAGGTCGCATGATTTTGGCAGATGCATTGGCATATAGCGACAAATGGAAACCCGAATTGGTGATCGATGCCGCGACCTTGACCGGAGCAGCCGTTCGTGCCATCGGAACAAAAGCTTCCGTGGTAATGGGAAATGCCGACAAAAAATACTTCAAACTATTGGATGAAGCCGGCATGGAAACCCACGAACGCGTAGTACAATTACCGTTCTGGGACGATTATTTCGACGAAATGAAATCAAAAATTGCCGACCTCAATAACCTGGGCGGCCCATACGCAGGAATGATCACCGCCGGGAAATTTCTCGAGCATTTTGTGAAAGCTCCGTATATTCACCTCGATATTGCAGGGCCTGCATTTCTGGAAAAACCTCAGGATTATAAAGGCCTAGGCGGAACCGGTGTAGGTGTTCGACTGTTAATCAACTTCTTAAAACGATTGAGCTGATGGAAAAAGAGAAAGAAAAAGTACGGGAAGAAGGAAGTCTTACTCCCATTCGTGTTGGAATCTCGGTAGGCGATATCAATGGAATCGGTCCGGAAGTGATCATCAAAGCCTTGAATGACAGTCGCATGTTATTGGATTGCACGCCTATCATTTATGCGTCGACCAAAACCATGTCGTTTCACAAAAAAACGATGGCCGAAAGTGAATTCAACTATCAGACGTGTAAATCGGCAGCTGAAGCAGTAAACCGCAAGATCAATATTGTGAATTGCTGGAACGACGATATCGCTTTTGAATTGGGGAAAGGAACCGAAACAAGCGGAAAATACGCTTTCCTATCGCTCGAAAAAGCAACCGAAGACTTGGCCTCAGGCAAGATTGATGTCTTAGTGACCGCTCCTATTTCAAAAGAAGCCATCAGCAAAGCCGGATTCCAGTTTCCCGGACACACCGAATACCTCGCGCATTTGGCAGGTATGGATGAAGCCCTGATGATGATGGTAAGCGGAAGCTTGCGCGTAGCGCTGGTCACCTCTCACCTTCCGTTGAAAGACGTTCCGGCTTCGCTCACACGTGAGAAAATTGTACAAAAAATAAAAGCACTCGACGCTTCGCTGCGCAAAGATTTCGGCATTCAACGTCCGAAAATTGCCGTATTTGGCGTAAACCCACACGCCGGTGAAAACGGAAAAATGGGTTCTGAGGAAAGTGAAACCATTACTCCGGCTATCAATACCGCTAAAGGTGAAGATATCTTTGCATTCGGGCCTTTTCCGGCCGACGGATTCTTTGGTTCACCCAACCGCGATCAGTTTGACGGCGTGTTGGCTATGTATCACGATCAGGGATTAGCGGCGTTTAAAGCCCTTGCCTTTGAAGATGGCGTTAATTTCACCGCCGGCCTTCCGGTAGTGCGCACAAGTCCCGATCACGGTACCGCTTTTGATATCGCTGGCCAAGATAAAGCCAGCGGACAATCGATGCGAAGTGCCGTTTATTTGGCTATGGATATTTACCGTACCCGTCAGTTTTTGAAGGAGATAGCCGTAAATCCATTGCAACCGCAACCGCAGGGATCGGGCAAAAAGCGACCGCACTCACACCATGACATCGAATAATTGATTGGAAAAAAAGTGAGTTATGAACATCTTTTAGTTTATTTTAATTACCTTTGCCCTCCAATTTTTGTACAGTGAAGAAAGATTCCAGTGCGTTCGTTATCCACTTTGTTGGACTGAAACTCGGGACACACGAGTACGATTTTGAGATTGACAAAACGTTCTTTGAAGACATAAATTATTCTTTGATCGAAGACGGGAAAGTGCAGGCGCACGTCTCGCTTCAGAAAAAAGAAACCATGATGATCGGTGAGTACACCATCACCGGAACGGTATTTACCAGCTGTGATCGATGCAATGATCCGGTTGAATTACCGATCAACGGTACTTACCGCATCGTTTATAAATTCGGGGAAGAACTTTCGGATGATGAGAACCTTATTGTTCTGCACCCCGAATCGTTTGAAATCGACATTGCACCGCAGCTTTACGAATTCATGTGTGTTTCATTACCCGCACGAATTCTGCACCAGCCCGGCGAATGCAACGAAGAAATGATGGCCTTATACGATTCCTATATTGTGAATCCGGGTGAGGAGGAAGACGATGACGACTGGGACGACGATGATGAAGATTGGGATGATGATGATCCGGAAGACGACGAAGATGATTCGGACGGTCCGGATGACAACTCAGACAAACCAATTGATCCACGTTGGTCCGCATTAAAAAATTTGAATTAAACAATCCGGCTCTTTAATGGGAATTGAATCCGGGAAAATAAATACATAAAATGGCACATCCAAAGCGCAAAATTTCGAAAACACGCCGCGACAAACGCAGAACGCACGTGAAGGCAATTGCAAAGAACATTGCAACATGTCCTACAACAGGGCAGCCTCACTTGTTTCACCATGCATTCTGGCATGAGGGGAAATTGTACTACAAAGGAAAAGTAGTAGCAGAGAAAGAAGTAGCGATCTAATTTCGTTACGAAACTTTAATTATTCCTCCTGATGAAGATAGGAATTGATATTTTGGGCGGTGATTTTGCTCCCGAAGCTAACATTGCTGGGGCAGTACTTGCTAAAAAAGAACTTCCTCAGGATGTACAACTCGTGTTGATTGGCGACCAGGAGCAAATTCTGAGTGGCCTTAACGCGCTTGGTGAAAGTGCAGATGATTATATCATCGTGCATGCACCGGACGTGATTACCATGCACGATCACCCCACGAGGGCCATCCCTCAAAAACCCCATAGCAGTATTGCTGTAGGGTTTGATTTGTTGGCCAAAAATGAAATAGACGTCTTTGCAAGTACCGGCAATACCGGTGCTATGCTTGTCGGCTCTATTTATAAAATCAATACCATTCCCGGGATTATTCGTCCGTGTATAACATCTGTATTGCCTACAATCGATGGTGGTAACTCCATTCTGTTGGATGTGGGTTCCAATGCCGATTGTAAAGCCGATGTGTTGTATCAGTTTGCCGTATTGGGAGCACTTTACTCCAAAAACGTCTACGGAATTGAGCATCCACGCGTGGCTTTGCTCAATATCGGCGAAGAAGAAACCAAGGGAAATCTCCTGACGATTGCCACCCACAAACTCATGGCCGAATCAGACGAAATCAATTTCATCGGAAACCTGGAAGGACGCGATCTTTTCAACGGTAAAGCCGATGTAATTGTCTGTGATGGTTTCACTGGAAATGTGGTACTGAAAGAAGCCGAAGGCATTTACACGCTGATGAAAAAACGCGGTATTGTAGATGAATATTTCGACCGGTTCAATTATGAAAATTACGGTGGAACTCCTATTTTAGGCGTCAAAGGAAATGTCATTATCGGTCACGGTATTTCAAACGATAAAGCAGTAAAAAGCATGCTGCTTCATTCGCATGATGTAGCAAAATCGGGATTGGCATCAAAAATTAACGAAGCATTTAATCAGTAGTATGAGTAAAATCACAGCAGCTATTACAGGAATTTGCGGATATCTTCCGGAAGAAATCGTAACGAATGAAGACCTATCAAAATTGGTTGATACTTCTGACGAATGGATCACTTCCAGAACCGGAATCAAGGAACGTCGCATTTTGCGTGACGGAGCTTGTTCAGACATCGCCGCAGAAGCCGTAAGAGGATTGCTGGCCAAAACCAATACCGATCCGATGGATATCGAGTTGGTGATTTTGGCGACTGTTACCCCTGATTATCCTTTCCCGAGCACGGCCAATGTGGTGTGCGACAAAGTAGGAATGAAAAATGCCTGGGGATATGACCTGATTGCCGCTTGTTCGGGATTCATCTATGGTTTGTCTACCGGAGCTTCCTTCATCGAATCGGGGAAATACAAAAAAGTCATTGTAATCGGGGTAGACAAAATGAGTGCTATTCTCGACTACGAAGATCGTACAACTTGTGTGATTTTCGGTGATGGTGGCGGAGCTGTTTTGTTGGAACCGAATGAAGAAGGATTGGGTGTAATCGACAGCGTTTTGCGCAGTGATGGTTCAGGCCGTCAATACCTGTTGCAACCTGCGGGAGGTTCTGCCATGCCTCCTACACACGAAACGATCGACAACCGCATGCACTTCGTGAAACAGGAAGGAAAACAAGTATTCAAATTTGCGGTGACCAATATGGCTGAAGTTTCGGCTGAAATCATGGAACGCAACAACCTTACTGCCGAAACCGTAGATTGGTTGGTACCTCACCAGGCAAACCTGCGCATCATTGACGCAACAGCTGTGAGAATGGGCTTGCCGAAAGAGAAAGTAATGGTCAACATCCAACGTTACGGAAATACAACCGCGGGAACCTTACCATTGTGTTTATGGGATTGGGAATCACAACTCAAAAAAGGCGACAACCTTATTTTATCTGCCTTCGGTGGTGGATTTACCTGGGGAGCCGTGTACCTGAAATGGGCTTATAATTCATAGAATAAAACTATTTTTACCAACTTTTATAAAATCATTACTTATGAATCTGAATGAAATTCAAGACCTGATTAAGTTTGTTGCTAAATCCGGAGTTACCGAAGTAGAGATTGAACGTAAAGACTTCAAAATCACGATCAAATCCGAAAAGCAACGCGCCGATCAACAGATCATCGTTCAAGCTCCTGCACAAGTTGCTGCTCCGGTAGCACAACCTGCTGCTGTATCTGCGCCTGCTGCAGCTCCTGCTCAGGAAGCTCCTGCTGCAAATGATGATTCTAAATACATTACTTTCAAGTCTCCGATGATTGGTACATTCTACCGTTCAGCTGGTCCTGACAAAGAAGCGTTTGTATCTGTTGGACAATCCGTAACTGCCGGAACAACCATTTGCATCATTGAAGCAATGAAATTGTTCAACGAGATTGAATCGGAATTTACCGGGAAAATTGTAAAAGTATTGGTTGATGATGCTTCACCTGTTGAATACGACCAACCGTTATTCCTGATCGATCCTGCATAAGCAAGTGATGTGAAACCTGTACTGGGAATCCATTACAGGAATAAACTTCGAATTTAAACGCGTTTTATCATGTTCAAAAAAATATTGATTGCCAATCGTGGTGAGATCGCTTTGCGTGTCATTCGTACATGTAAAGAGATGGGAATCCGCACAGTTGCTGTGTATTCAACGGCTGATAAAGACAGTTTGCCCGTACGTTTCGCCGATGAGGCGGTATGTATCGGTCCGGCTATAAGCAGCAAATCGTACCTTTCTATCCCTAATATCATTGCCGCGGCAGAAATCACCAATGCCGATGCCATTCACCCGGGTTACGGTTTCCTTTCGGAAAACGAAAAGTTCTCGCGCATTTGCGGAGAGCACGGTGTGAAATTCATCGGAGCAACGCCTGAGCAAATTGCAGGAATGGGAGATAAAGCAACAGCTAAAGCAACGATGATTGCTGCAGGTGTGCCTTGTATTCCAGGATCAAAAGGATTGTTGAAAGACGTCGAGGATGCACGTGTCACCGCTTTGGTGGTTCGTTATCCGATCATTTTGAAAGCTACTGCCGGTGGTGGTGGAAAAGGAATGCGCATCGTTTGGAAAGAAGAAGAGCTGGAAGCAGCATGGGATTCTGCCCGTCAGGAAGCAGCTGCGGCCTTCGGTAACGATGGTATTTACATGGAGAAATACATCGAGGAACCACGCCATATCGAGATTCAGATTGCGGGCGATCAATTCGGAAGTGCCTGTCACTTATCCGAGCGTGATTGTTCCATTCAGCGTCGTCACCAGAAACTGGTTGAAGAAACTCCTTCACCTTTCATGACCGACGATTTGCGTGAGCGTATGGGTGAAGCAGCTATTAAAGCAGCAAAAGCAGTGCGTTACGAAGGTGTTGGAACAGTAGAATTTTTGGTTGATAAGAACCGCGATTTCTACTTCATGGAAATGAACACACGCATCCAGGTTGAGCACACGATTACCGAAGAAGTAATCAATTATGACCTCATTAAGGAGCAAATCAAACTGGCAGCCGGCGAAAAAATTTCAGGTAAAAACTATTACCCGCAATTACACGCTATTCAGTGCCGTATCAATGCCGAAGATCCGTACAATGATTTCCGCCCTTCACCGGGTAAAATCACGAGCTACCATTCTCCGGGCGGACACGGTGTGCGTATTGACACGCACGCGTACGCAGGATACGTTATTCCACCGAATTACGACTCTATGATCGGAAAACTGATTGTAGTGGCGCAAACGCGCGAGGAAGCGATCCTTAAAATGAAACGCGCACTGGATGAATACATCATCGAAGGTGTAAAAACAACCATTCCTTTCCATCAAAAACTCATGGAAGATCCTGATTTCAAAGCAGGAAATTTCACCACGAAGTTTATGGAAACGTTTGTGTTTTAAACGAAATAAACCGTACTATTAAGGGTGTGATTTAATTATCATGCCCTTTTTTATTCCCCAATTACCCGAAGAAATGAGAATAACAACCTTATTAATCACGCTATTAATCGCGGCTTCCTGTATTGAGGAACAATCTAAAACCAAAACTCCCGTAAACAAAATAGCGATCGATAATGGTGATCCATTACCCATTTCGTCCATGGATTTTTCGGAATTATATCTAACCAACAACGAAGATGAATATGCCATTCAGTTGAACACTGACACAATAGAAACAAAAAAATTCAACCGCATAGACCTGACTTTAGTGACGAAAGAAATGGATTTCAAGTCTAAACTAACAGATCAGGATTCTTATTATGTGCTTAGAACTTTTCGGTTTTCCGGCAAACTATTTAAAGTAATTGCTTACAACTCGGCGGGCGAAAATGACAGAAAAGTTCTAAACGTTCAATTGAACAGTTATGATTCTACCGGACAATTACTGGATAAATTGCTCCTGGACTGCAGATTGACATTTGAGGTTGAATACTACAGGGATATTACAATAAATAAGGACATGACTGTTGATCTGGTGAAGTATTCAATAGATCAGTATACTTATGATGAAACAGGGGGCATTATGGATGCAAAAGAGATTCAGGATACCATTGCAGAAAAATGCACTTATAAAATTGATCGCAACGGGATATTTATCAAGGTTAACTAAAGCGACGAAAATGAATATTAAGATAGTCGCTGCAAAATAATCCTTAATAGAAAAAGGGCGCGATATTCAAACCACGCCCTTTCAATTATTGTCAAAGACAGATCTTACATTCCGCCTCCCATTTCCATCAATTCTTCGGCTGTTTTAACTTCGTAGCCTTCCGGCACCTTCATACCAAACAACTTTTTATTGACTTTCTTCTCCACTTTGGTGGCCACCATATCGATGGTAATGTCGTTTGTGTTGACGGTCATTGCCAAAGGAAAACCGGGAATACTGCTGTTGTAATAGTTCTGGCCGTTAGTAAACGCTTGAATATCTTTCGTAAACCAAATCGTTGTTACACCGGCTTCTGCTGAAGAGATTGTTGCTTTGGTGCATACGTACCCAAGAATTTCTTTTGTTTCCGTGGTAATCTCCACTGTTTGATCTTCCGGTTTGGCAGGAGTATCTTCCAAAACAGTTTCGGTAGCATACTTCATTCCCATCATATCCACCAATGCAAGGCTTTTCTTGGCTTTTTGGTCAGCAATCGTAATCATGGTACCCATCATTCCCATCGAAACGTCGGTGCGCGATTTACCTGCTGTAAAGTACATGGTCATTTTCGATCCTGCCATCATACCTGACATCATTGCCATTTCAGGGTTGCTTGACGAAAAATTCATATCGTAGGTAACGGCTCCTTTCTTCATCTGTGCGAAAGAAACCAATGTGGTGCTTACGAATAAGCAAACTAATAGGGCTATTTTTTTCATGTGTGCTTTTGTTATTTGTCAAAAATGCAATCTTTTCACCGAATAACCTTCAAAAAGGAAGCCAAAAAGCTGTAAATAACCTGAATGATATCACAAAAAAAGCGACCTTAAAGATCGCTTTCGTAATTTAATATCTGTTGTTTCCTAGCCGAAGAGCCATTTAATGAGGTCATTTCCGTTAGCAAACAGTAAGAGTCCGATCAACAGAAAGAAACCAACATATTGGGCTTTTTCCATCACGTTTTGCGACGCTGCACGACCTGTAATGATTTCATACAAGAGGAACATCACATGTCCGCCGTCCAGTGCAGGAATCGGTAATAAGTTCATTACGGCCAACATCATCGAAAGTAACGCCGTCAATGTCCAGAATGCCTGCCAGTTCCAGGTTGTCGGGAATAATTTTCCGATTGCACCGAATCCGCCAACTGAAGAAGCGCCTTTGGAAGTAAACACATACTTGAACTGTGCGACGTTGCTATACATCGTTTTTAAGCCTTTTCCGAAACCGGAACCGAATGCTTCACCGAATGAATACTCTTGGGTGAAAATCGCGTTGGTATCAGGCGTATATTTATGATCGCCCCAAATACCGAAGATGCCATCTTTTCCTAATTTGGTTTTTTTGGTAAACGTTGAATCGTTTCGTTCGATGGTCAACGATAGTTTCTTGCCTTTACTGTGATACATAGCCGATTGAAACTGATCATAATATTCGATGTCAGTACCATTTACCGCCAGAATTTTATCACCTTTCTGAATCCCGAAACGTTTCGCGACACTTTTTGGTGCAACGCTATCTACTTCACCCATAAAATGGCGGAAATCAAACGCGCTCATTTCAACGTTATTCTCCCACATTTTGGTCCCGATATCTTCCGGAAGGGTAATTTGCTCGATCTTACCATTTTGGTGTTCTACCGTAAAATGACGTTTGTCAAAGATCAGAATAGCTCCGCCAAGACGTTGTACATCTTCGTTCTTTACACCATCTACTATCAACACGCGATCACCTGATTCAAAGCCAAATTGCTCCAGGTACGGATGAACCGCCATTCCGTGGTGTAGTTTCTTCTGATCTACTTTCTCTTCGCCCCAGATAAACAATACCATGATGAAAATCAGGAAGCCGACAATGATATTTACCGTAACACCACCCAGCATGACGATCAATCGCTGCCAAGCCGGTTTTGAACGGAATTCCCAAGGTTGCGGTGGCAAAGCCAGTTGTTCTTTGTCCATGGACTCGTCAACCATTCCGGAGATTTTCACGTAACCACCCAATGGCAACCAACCGATTCCCCATTCTGTATCACCGATTTTCTTTTTGAACAACGCAAAGTACGGATCAAAAAACAGGTAGAATTTCTCTACGCGTGTTTTGAACAACCGGGCGGGTATAAAATGACCGAATTCGTGTAAAATAATCAGTATAGAAAGTGATAAAATGAGTTGCGCAGCGCGAATCCAGAAGTCCATTATGTATCAATTATTAAGCGACAAATATAGCGATTACTTAAGTCAGATTTTTAATGTTGAATTTTTAATGTTGAATGAAAGTACCAGGTAAATTACGCGGTAGTTTGTTAGTTATTAAGTTCATCAGTTCAGTTGAACTAACCAACTCATAGAAATGCTCAACTCATTCAAAATTCAACATTAAAAATTAAGCATTCACTAGGGTTGAACGTGTTTCGTAGAATATCCATGGTGTTCAAAGTATTCCACAATTGCTTCTTTCATCAACGCCTGTTGCTCCAATTCGGATAAGGACGGTAAATCTTTCTGCAAGGTAAAATGCGGCCATTCGTCAGGGTCTTTTCCTTCAAATTTATAATAGCCGTATGGTTCGAGCACGGTGCAAATCGCCACATGCATCAAATCTGTTTTTTCGTGTTTTTTAAACTGCTGATAGCCTTTGCCCAATTCTTCCACGCCGATCAGGAATAACAATACCTGTAAATCAATATCGGGACCAAACGGTTCTTCCAGCTGTTTCAGGAGTGATTGGTAGCGAAGTTCTAATGCGTAATCCATTCTACAAAGTTAACCTTTGTTTGAATTGAAAATGTAAAATTGAAAATTGAAAAGGGGGCTTCTTTTCAACTTTCAATTTTACATTCATAATTTCGTCAACGACAGCACCGAAACCGTATTTTCCGAACAGACGCGAACCAGGTAGTGACCTTCTTTTAATGCGTCCAGCGGAATTAGTGTTGTTTGGCCATCAAATATTTCGCTGAGGCAGATTTTTCCCGACATATCTGTGATGGTAACTGTTGTAGAACCATGAAGCTGATCGGAAATCACTGTCATAAATTCAGTTGCAGGATTCGGGAATACCTGGATTGTAGGCTCCAATTTCATTTTTACCGCAATCACAGCGTCAGATCCCGCATTGTTTTCATCGTCGATCATTGTGAGCTTGTAATACAACAATTCGGGGCCTCTTGCTTCATCAATAATGGAATAATCATGCGAAAGACCCGTCGTTCCTGCTCCCTGAACGGTTTGGATTTTCGCCCATTCACTTCCGTCAACTGAAACAGAGACGTCAAAGTGATCGTTGTGACTTTCGGAAAGTGTAGTCCAGTTCAGCAAAACCGCATCATTGGAACACTTACCGGTAAAGGAAACCAAATCGATCGGGAGAACCACCAGACAAGTCGTAGGATCCTGAATCATGTCGGTAACATTAAACGTATTGGTTAATGACAAATTCGTTGAATTCGACCAATTGGACGGATTATTGATCGCGCTTCGCAGAGCAGCACGTGTGCCGGTAAATGTTCCTGTGTAACGCATTCCATCACCGCTTGGATTGATATAAAGTGCGTTGGTTCCGTTGGTCAGCGCTGCAGGCAGGCGTGTATGTTGACGGTCGCCACAACTTACCGTTCCTGTCATCCAAGTGCCATCCTTTATTTTCATTCCTGCAATAAACGTAGGATTAGCATAGGTGCCCGTAAAAGCGAAAATATTGTCTCCGTCGCTCGAGAAACCGTTATTGCGCTGATTGGCGAGCGTCCAGGACAAAGTTGCCGCACCACTTGCCATGCTCAGCGAGCCGGGAGAACCATCATCGTAAACCACCACAGTTCCACGGTCGATTTTAGTAGTAACAGTAAGCGTTATGGCAAATTCTTCGTCGGAAGTACAGAATTTATTCGTTTCATCACGCCAGGGCATATCCGAAAAAATAAGCTGCGTTCCCGGACACAAATCAATGAACGTCACAAAGGAAAAACCATCGCCACCACTCACTTTTGCACTGGTAAAAGCAATATCTCCGGCAGTGATTACCTGAGCGTTAGATGTGATTGCGGTGATTAGAAAACATGTAGTAAGTAGAAGTCCTAATTTCATAATTGTAGTAATTAACCACAAAATTACCGCTGGACAATTGCGCCGGATTCAACAGATTTTTAAACTTCTGTCAACGAATTCAATCAATACGATACGTATGGTATTACCACGCTTAAAAATTTAGGTTAATTAGATTAATAAATCGTTATAGCATTGAAAATGTAAAAATAGGGGTGAGTCGCGACTTACCCCTACTTTTACATTTTCAATTAATAATTCCCCACGTAGCCAGGCTGTCCCTTCCCGATCCGGTCAAAAATCCAGTCGAAACTATAGATCATGTGGCTGTCTACAAAATTCTTGTGTGGCCAATCAGATGGTAAAAACAAACGTCCTCCTTTGTCGGGTGGCAACTGATCAATTCCTTTCACGGCATATTGCGGGGCGATTCCATCCTGTTCGCGCAACGGATCCTGATTCGGTTCGCCAAGATTGCTTCCGTATTGCCACACGTGCTCAAACTTCGACCAGTCGTAGCCTTCCTGGTTGGCATTTTCAGGCGCGATGATGTAGGTATTGCTCAAAACAACATAGGGTTCCACCACTTCCAGAAAACCGAGCGAATAGGCATAACCCATACTGTGACTCACAATATCGAGTGTATCTTTTACACCGGGTGAAAACGGAAATTGGGCCCGCGATTGCAAAAAAACTTCCCCGGCAAGCTTGCCAATTTGCTTCCGCTCTTCAAATCCTTCCGGATTGGGTTTTTCGGTCAGGCGTTTGTAAACGCGTTTTGCCGTTTGTTTTTTGGGTGTTAACTTGGTGCGAACCCAGCTGATCACAAACCGCAAGCGATTCCGGTGATTGGAAGTCGCAATGGGAAAACTGCCGTCGACATAATACGTCATAGCGGGTTTCAGCATTTCCTGAAACCGGTTGTCGATTCGGTACCAATAATAATAGCGGTCTTTTTGGGTTAATAAACCGTCTCCGGGATCATTGTTTGTTTTCGGGCCACGATAACCGCTGATGAGCAAGAGCAGGCGAACCGGCTCATTAGCCACACGCGAGCGAACCTGTTCCGTAAGATCCTGACCATCGTACGCAAACACTTTTGTCGAATCACAAGTACCGGAAGTATTCAGGTAGCTCACTACTTTATAATGACCATTGGAAACACAGGCAAGGTTCAGATCGGCAGCAATCAACGAATCGGAACTGTGCGAAAAACGGGTAGCCTGATTTGCATCAACGGTAAAGTACAGTACCGATTGCTGCAATTCACTCTTCCAGCTTCCGTTAACCGATCGAAACAAAACCGAACCCGATACAAGTGCTTTATCCCGCATCAAACGACTGATGACAAGCCTTTCCTTTCGATGCCGTGCGCGATACCAGCCGCAGTGATTATTCGGATCCCACTTGGGATGATGCGCCAAACGATTCACCAGTGTTTTTAATTCGGTGGGGTTTAGTTTAGATGCCAACGCCCGATCCGGACAAATATAAATATTGAAATTTTGCGAATACGGCTGAACGATCTTCCCGGAATCAATTACTCCGGCGGAATTTTCCCCCCAAAAATAATAGGCCGTCAACCCACCGATCTCAGTAAACGCACGGTCTTTCTTTCCTTTCAGCGAATCGGATATTTGTCCGCGAAGCAATGAGGCAGAAAGGCAGCACACGAATATGGAGAAGACGATTTTCACGGAGTGAGTTATACAAGTCGAAAATACACTTTTACAGGCATTCGGCGATTGGATTATGATTTTTTAGCGAATGATGGAAGATCGGTAAAAACGTTTATTTTTGTTCGCTTAAATAATGACAAGAAATGGGAAGAGCATTTGAATACCGCAGAGCTGCAAAAGAAAAGCGTTGGGACAAGATGTCGAAATTGTTTCCAAAGCTGGGGAAAGCAATTACAATGGCCGCAAAAGAAAGCGGGTTAGATCCTGCTACGAACGCTAAATTGCGAACTGCCATTCAAAATGCGAAGGCGGAAAACATGCCTAAAGACAATATCGAGGCTGCCGTTAAGCGTGCGAACCAAAAAGATATCGCTTCATTTACTCAGGTCGATTACGAAGGAAAAGGGCCGCATGGTGTATTGGTTTACGTAGAATGTGCTACCGACAATCCTACACGTACGGTTGCCAATGTAAAATCATACTTCAACAAAGCAGGTGGTGGCGTGGTTCCCAACGGATCATTGGAATTTATGTTCAACCGCAAATGCGTGTTTGAATTGGTGAAAACCGATACCATGGATGCCGAAGAACTGGAATTGGAATTGATTGACGCCGGTTGCGAAGAAATCGACGTTACGGAAGAACGCGTATTTATTTACGGCGATTACACTTCATTCGGAACCCTGGCAAAAGCCATTGAGGATTTAGGACTGGAAGTTTCCAAATCAAACCTGCAGCGTATTCCTACCACTCCGGTTGAATTTACCGAAGAACAATTGACGGACATTGAAAAAATGCTCGATAAAATCGAAGACGACGATGATATCCAGCAGGTGTTTACCAACATTGCATAATTGAAAAGGCCCGGATTGTTCCGGGTCTTTTTGGTTTCAGTATTATCAAATCGAAAATTTTATAAAACAAAAAGAGCCGATGTATCACACCGGCCCTTTCATGCAATTGAAAAGCAATTATAGTTTAATGAACTTCGTCATTTGTTTGCTGTCGTTATCCGAAAATTCAACCATGTAAAGTCCGGGTCTGAGTGTTTCCATTTCAAGTTTCACCATATTCACACCACGCATCAAACTGGCTTTTTTACTCAACAATTCCTTACCCTGCGTATCTTTCACCACAAAGGTTCCAAACGTATCGTAATCCCATTCTATGGAAACGAAAGTCGGTTCCTCGTTTACCGGATTCGGGATCACCTTCATGCGGTTATTAAACGTTGTTTCTTCCATCGAGATCATTTTCAGAACGGTAGCAGCTCCGTTTAAATCCGTTTGAGTAAGTCGGTAATAGAGTAAATCCAGCTCAGGTGCGTTGTAATCGATCATCTGGTATTCCTTTAAACCGAAGGTATCACCCACCACATATTCACGGTGAATCTCGGTCCAGTTCTGCATATCGCGGGAACGTTCGATCGTGTAAAAAGCATTGTTCTTTTCAGAAAGTGTCTGCCACTTCATTTCCACACCGTAACTTTTTCGGAAGCCCGAAAAGTCGATAAACGTTACCGGAAGCGGTGTAATGTTGGTTCCCGAAATACTGAAATTACAGTAAGCTCCGGCGTTTCCGTCAATTCCTACCAATACGGTTTGATTGGGTGATAAATTATTAATGGTTGCTGTTACCGAACCACCTGCACCACTGGTGCAACCGATATTGGATAACGCACCACAAACACCCGTCCAATAACCGATCTGGAAACCACTTCCCCCACCTGTACAGTTGATTCCGGTGATATTAATGGTTACTGTACACGGAAACGTACAGGTTGAAAGCGTCGTAAATGAAAACCATGCGTTGTTCTCCAAAGATCCTGCACAAAACTGTGCCGGAGTCGGGTCTCCTGCCGTACCGGCTGTCATGCAATAGTTATCATACGTAGCCGGCACTGTTCCGATTTGTTGAGGTACCGGACAAAAGTCATTGGTCGGCGATTCCACATTGGCGCAAACAGTTGCTGTACCGGTTGGCGGATCTTTGGTCCAGACACGCAGGAAATAACATGTATTGGCAACGGTTGCCTGACCTGCTGTTGACCAACCAACAGTAGTAGAACCTGAATAACAATTGATGGAATTTGCTACATACCCGCTCAACGCTCCGGCCGAACAAGTTGTCCAAAGTGAAATTTCCGTACCGTTGGCACTGGCTAAGCCCGTAAAATCAAACGATACACACTGATTAGACGCATTGGTACAAAAACGGATAATCCGGGCTGTTCCCGAACCACCAAAACCACCACCAACGCAACCTGCTGATGAACCCGAACCGGAAGGCGTGGCATCAAAATCCTGACATGTGACAGCCGTTCCAACTGTTCCGAAATTAGTGGATGTACAACTTTGACTATAGGCACTCAATGAGTTCGCGAATACGAAAACACCAACCGCCAATGAAGAAAGAAGCTTATTTCTTCTCTTCGATAACGATAATAGAGATGTTTTCATTTTCCTTGATGTAGTAGTTAATACCGTTGACTGTGTACTTTACAGAGCCTGTAATGATTGGATTGTTTGTTCCTTCGTCGGATGGTTTGGCAAACGGAGTCGTCGTGTTTGTATCACTCACAATCAATTTGTTTTCCTCAGAAACCGGATTTACCTGACCATAACTGATTCCTGAGAATAATAAGGCCGCAAGTAGTATTTGATTCATGCATACTAAGTTAAGCCACAAAAGTACGTGCTATAAATTGTTAAGAATCCAATTGCTAAAATTTAGATTACTCCGTTTTTTAACAATAAGATTCCTTCATTGAGAAGGAATAACGGAAAACTCAAATGATAATATTAGTTGAACTATCGATGGAATGTCTTTTTTACCCGTCGAAACATAAAAAACCGATTTAGCAACTAAGAAATTAAGATTCCAATAGTAATGGAATATTTGTGCTGAAATTATGGCAATGTGATAATTCCGACATCCAGAATCTGGCTTCCGGAAACAGCATTATTGAACGTGGTTTGTTGCGAATAACTGACGTTGGTCGGAATAAAATTGAGCTGATAAGTTCCTGATAAACCGGAGAATTGAAAAAACCCGCTACTTTCCGGAATGGCAATCAAAGTATCTGTTCCCTGAATGGCTTCAACATAAGCAGAGGCATCCACCGGGAGTAACACGCCTTTAATCCTACCATTCGTAGCATTTGTATAACTGCGCAAAACAGGAACTAATTTATACACGTTGTTGCCTTGCTCCACAATTGATTTTCCGGCATCGAAATCGATCCATTCAATCACATCCAGACTGGCGCTGATAGTAGTATGAACATTCAGTTTAATACCACTTTGCTGTGCGGCAGGGACTTGTAAATTGTGACTTATTCCGTTTACTACAATCGAATTGTTTGAACCAAGGATCAGCCTGATTTGGGTGATTGTCCCTTCAGGCAACGTAGCACTGGAAAGCAATGTGTCGATTCCGTTATTGTAACTCAGCAAATCATAAATTCCGGGAACCTGCGGGCCGATATCTATCCAGCCTTGTCCGGAAACATTGACAGACACATCCTGAATATCAACGTACACATGGTCATACTCTCCGGGCGAATCTGTGAGGCGCAACATGTAAGAACCATATTCCTGCGGCTCATCTTCTTCCTTTTTACAGGAAAAAACCAGCAGTAGCAGTAAGAAAAATGGAATCGTTTTCATCATTGGTATTCTGTACAAGCAATATTACAACATTTATACGAACTAAAAAGAATTTCGAAAACGCGCCCGTCTTACCAACGTTTCACCCGAATCGTAGCTTTACTTTTAGGTAAACGCACTTCTTTGTAGCGTTGAAACGGTTTTCGTTTCACGAACCAAACTATGTACCAGATCAATAGTGCAAGCCACAGGAAAATCATCTTTTAAAGTTAGGGAAAAGAATGATGTAAACCTGTTAGTCAGCCACGAATGGACGAATGACGAACTGTCTATAATTTATAATGAATAATACAGACGTTGTTTGTCTTCACCAATATAGTGATTGCATAAAATGCAATCTTTTGAGAAGATTCGTAAAAAATAACACGTCCAATAAATCATTCGTTCATTCGTGGCGGAAAAAACACCAGTATCGTTCTGAATCGAACCACAAAAACTAATTGAACAACCCATCGTTGAGAATCAATTTTCGCCGGCGCTTTCCCTGAACAGCTTATCCGTAATTTTCGGCTATGAATTTTATTGACATTTTGCTCATCATTCCCATCGGGTATGGCGCCTACAAAGGATTCAAGAACGGTTTTGTGATCGAACTGTTTACCTTGCTGGCGATCCTGGTCGGAATTTACGTGGGTATTCATTTCTCCGACTTCATCGCTGCGTGGATGAAAGAAACCTTTAAGTGGGATTCGCCTTATGTGCCGGTTGTGGCCTTTACCCTGACATTTTTGGGAGTGGGCGCCATGATTTATTTCGGTGGAAAAATGGTAGAAAAAATGGTGAAAGCGGTAGCGCTTGGACCTGTCAACAAAGCCTTTGGAATTGTATTCGCGACGCTGAAAATGCTTTACATCCTGAGCGTTTTGCTGGTCCTCATTGAATCATACGACGAAAAGGGCGATTTTTTTCCCGAGAAAACCAAAGAAAGTTCATTGCTCTACGAACCGGTGCGCGATATATCCATCAAAACCGTTCCCGCGCTTTCGGAAAGTACCATTTTCATGAAAAATGCGTTAAAGCCTGAAACGGACAGCACCGGACTCACCATCGACCAGGTATTGCGCGCCAAAGAAGTCGCCGATAGCTTGGGTCTCGATGCCTCCGATGCGAAACAAATATTGGAAATTCATGAGAAATACGGCAAAAAAGACTAGCCTTTTGGTACTTGCAGTGTTGCTTGTTCATGCTGCTTCCGCACAATTGTTCAAGAAAAAGCTGGAATTGCCAGAAAGCAAACTCATGCTGGTGAAAATGGGTCCGCTCGTAGGATTGGAACAAGGCAAATACCTCAATTTCAACTTCGGGATGGAGCGCCAGTGGCAGCAGCTCAAGCTCATCAAACCGCAAACACACGCCGCCAATTTCCAGCTCGATTACAATTTCAAGTACCGCGTTATGGGCGCGCAGCTGGGTTATTGGTTCAAAATCGGACGGTTAAATCTCACCTACGGCGCCCGTCTTTCGTGGCACACTGATTATGATTATCACCGTTTTGCCATCGCCCCGAACGTTGGTTACAAATTCATGCAGGCGCATTTACAAATGGGCGTAAACCTGATGCCGCGCAACACCAATTTCCCGGAAGTGAATACGTTTTATGCGTCGCTGCGATGGGTGTTTATTAATGACCGGAAGGTGAAGAAGTGAGTTGGGTTCAACAGAACGTAATTGCTTTAAATCACTAACTTAACCAAAAAGTAATCCCAAAAAATGATGAAACCAGCCTTTCTGATATCGTTTATTCTAACCCTTTTTTTCTTTAACGAAAGAACAATTGCACAGGAATCACTTAAAGATTCCCCACATGAAATTGGGTATTTTATAGGAAAATTGAATGGTACTGATATTTATTCACGTGGTAATTATCTGTTTCCAAAGAATACTTACGACCCTTTTGCTTTAGTAACTTTGGAGGGTAAATCTATTAAAGGAATATATTCTTACTCGGGCCGAAAAGAGAACTATCATAACTGGTTTATTCATCAAAATCAACTTTATTCTATTTCCTCTTTGAAAACAACTGATCCCGGTTATACACTGCAACTCAAAGAATACGATAAGAATTTCCATATTATTGATTCGACTATATTATTTCATGATGCTGTTGAACAATATAAACACGTACACATTTCTTTTAAGCAAGATGGCAACAGTATTGCAGTTGTAGGCATGTCCGGAATGGGCGAAGGTCTTGGGTTTGTTGCAATGCTCGATTTAGATAAAAAAGAACTGCTCTCCAAATCATTTTCAATAGACGGTTTAAATAAATATATATGTGTCGATTTTACCTGGAACAAACAACATAAATTAATTGCCGTTTTTGAAGGACGAGAAAACATGTATCCAGGGGATAGAACACTTAAAGAGACTGAACTATGGAAGACCTACCTGATGCACCTATCTGCAACTGAAACCGTTTTCACCACTATTCCAAACGAGATGGATGATATGGCTGTCAGAAGTTTTAAATTACTCAAAGTAAATGAACAAGATGTTATAATAGGCGGCTTAACATTTATCAAAAAAAAGACCGGTAAACATGAACAACTCGCTATGCATGGTTACTATAAATCTCTTTTGGAATTTGACATCTCTGGTTTTCGGGATAACCAATTTCTAGAAGCTAAAACAGTGTTTGATCCTTCTTTATGGATCAACCCTCAACTAAACGATTTTGAAGACGGATCCTACTACAAACTAAGCAATCTTTTTCTGAAAGAAATTCGTTTTTTGGATAATGATCTGCTTTTTGTTTCAGAAACCCAAAAAGTACAAACGGGTCAAGCCACCAATAGCAGCATGCCAAGTGACTCTCATTCAGTCACCAATAACTTTGCCGCTTATATTATGGATGAAGACATCATCATTTCAAGAATAAGTGAGGACAGTGTCAACTGGACGACCAAACCCAGATTTATCTATGAAAGGCCACCTGCCTTAACACATGATGAGTCCTATCATTTAACACATCCTGTCTACTTTTTACCTGAATTAACCAGCGACAAGTTAACGTTGTATTACTCTGACGATCATAGCATATTTACTGATGAAGGAAAACTCATAGAGGAATATCCGGTTTTTGGATCTTCTAATTCTCTGGTTGTTAAGTTTGAAGTGAATCTGAGTACCGGCAAAAGTCAAACAACAGCCGCTCATGGTGATTTCAAGTCACGTAAGTATGAAGAGGTCAATGCATCTGGCTCCTACGAGGACGAAACAGGTATTAAACTACTCACTTGCAGCCATAAAGTAATAAAGTTCAAATATAAAGTGACTGATGTTACAAAGTGATTCCGATACACAATGACCTTGACTGAACAACCTTATAGTTTAACTTTCAAACCCAACCTCATACTGGGCCCAACGAAACAGCTAATTGTTTCAAAAGAATCTATTCAACTCAACCGGATTGGGAAATCGAACGAACAAGCAATCCATTTTGATAAGAATGATATTGTTTCCTACCGCTTTGGAATCAAATGGATTACTGGTTATATGTTCACAATTGGTAGAGAATATCAACTATTCATTAAGGATAACACTGATCGTACCATTAAAATCAACCTCAAATCATTTTATGGATTTAAAAAGAAGGAGTTAACTCAACGCTACAGTAAAATTATAGAATCAGTTTGGAAAAACTACTTTGCCAAAATCGCGAACGACTACCTGAAACAACTATCTGATGGTGAAATGATAACCATTTGTGGGGTTCGGATCACAGACAAAGAGGTCACAATAGAAACCAATAACCCGTTGAATAAAAAAAGCATCTCCATTCCCTGGGAACATGTTGGAACCAAAGACTATCACACGTATTACGCAATCTTCTCCACTGAAAATCCGACGGACATTAACCGTGGATATTATTACAAGGATGAATGGAATGTCGGAGTGCTTTACAGCGTAATGGAAACACTAAAAAATCACTTAACAGAACCGGATTAAACATCTTTGCATTGAGATGAACTTTTAACCATTCATTCCCAACCAACTACCCATTTCAAACCCACCAAACCCCCATATTCTCTTAGGTGTTCTAAGTGGTTCATTCCCAAGTGATAAATCTCACAAAAAAACGCTTTTATCCAATTGCGAAAATTTGTAACTTAACACAAAAAAATGCCATGAAACACTTCGCTACTATTGCTCTCGTCCTTTCAACCGCCCTCATGATTTCCTCTTGCGAATCTTCCGATATGGAAAAAACAGCGCAGGAAAAGGAAAAAACATGCACCTATACCTACGATCACCAAAGTTCTGTAATGGGATGGACTGCCTTTAAGTTCATCGACCGAACTGAAGTCTCAGGAACCTTTACCCGTATCATCATCAAAGATGGTGGCGCGATGAGTGATCCGAAAAAGCTGATTCAATCGCTTTCGTTTTCCATTCCAATTGTGACGATCGAAACCCAAAATCCCGAACGCGATGCCAAAATTGCCAAGTACTTTTTTGGGACAACGGCAATCGAAACTATCACCGGAAACGTTAAAGAACTGAAAGACAACGGCATGGCAGTTCTTGAAATTACGATGAATGATATTACCAAAAATGTAACCGGAACTTATACCCTCGAAGACGGAGACTTCGCCCTTGAAGCAACGATCGATATTGCGGATTGGAACCTTCTTACCGGACTTCAGGCATTGGATAAAGCTTGCAGCGCCTTGCACAAAGATCCGAATGGCGCTTCCAAATTGTGGTCAGATATTGAATTATCCTTTACAACTACGCTTCACGCCGAATGCGAATAAACGAAGGGTTACAGATTGACAGATTACAAATTACAGATTGAGACCCTCAAAATCTGCAATGTCCTAATCTGCAATCTGCCAATCTGTAATTTGCCAATCGCTGGCTAAAACAATATATTTGTTGATTCGAAGTTATACGTATACAAGAATTTGGATTGATCAAACACATGTCTAATAAACAAATCACCCTTTTAGGACTCTTTATACTGTTCCTGGTGGCGGCGTGCTCAACAGAAAAAAACTCCCTGTTAAGTCGTTCGTACCATAGTACAACAGCACATTACAACGGTTATTTCAATGCTAATGACCTGTTGGACGAAGCCATGAAATCGTACCGCACCAACCTGAAAGAAGACTATTATACGGTGCTCACCATTCGCACGTTGCCTGACGAGGAAGAGGTGAAAAACATGTACACACCCATCGATACGGCCATTGCCAAGTGTACAAAAGTGATCCAAAAACACGCCATGCCCGGCATGGACAAACCTTCCAAGAAAAAAGAAGAACACAATAAGTGGATCGATGAAAACTGGACCACCATTGGTGTTGCCAATTATTACCGCCGTGATTATGCGCTGGCAATGAAAAATTTCGAATACGTACAGAAGTTTTTCTCCAACGATAAATCAACGTATGTAGCCGAATTGTGGATGGCCAAAACCAATATTCAGGAAGGCCGCTTTACCGAAGCTAATTTTAACCTGTCTAATCTCGACAAAGCAGTAGAGGAATCAACAGGTAAGAAGAAAAAAACGAAATCAAAAAAGTCGAAGAAAAAGTCAGATAAAGAAGATGAAGTAGCTGAATTCCCTAAGAAATTGCGCTTCGAACTCGAAATTACCCGCGCACAATTTTTCGAGAAAAAGAAAGATGTCGACGGTGAAATCAAAGCCCTGGAAGCATCACTTGAATTCGTCAAAAAATCAGCCGATAAAGCACGCATCCACTTTATCCTCGGGCAATTGTACGAAGGAAAAGGAGATCGCGGGGCTGCTTCAGACCATTACAACAAAGCGCTCAAAAGCAACGGTGGTTACGAAATGAACTTCAATGCGCGCCTTAAACGTGCACTCAACGGAGGAAGCAGCGACGTCGAAAAAGACCTCAATAAAATGCTTCGCGACGAGAAAAACGCTGAGTTCAAAGATCAGATTTACTACACACTCGGCTTGATTTCTCAAAACGAAGGAAAAGAAGACAAAGCAATCGAGCGTTTCACCAGTTCGGCGTTCTATTCTACCAACAACAACCGCCAGAAAGGAATGGCGTATGAACGTTTGGGAGACACCTATTTTCAAAAGAAAGATTACGTAAAGGCCCAAAAATACTACGATAGTTGTGCTACTGTCATTCCGGAAACATACCCGAATGCGGAAGGCGTGCGCAACAAAGCCCTGAAATTGCAGGATTTGGTGACAGCTATCGAAACTGCTCAATACGAAGACAGTGTACAACGCATTGCTTCGCTTTCAGAAGAAGATCGATATGCATTCGCCGAAAAAATGGTGAAGCAAATCAAGGAAGAAGAAGAGCGCCAGAAACGATTAAACGAAGACCGCGCACGCGAATTGCGTGATTTGGCCAACAAAGCCGAAGAAGGTGCCGGGAACAAATGGTACTGGAACAATCCGAAAGCCAAGGAAGAAGGATACGAAGAGTTTAAACGTCAATGGGGACAGCGTGTCAACGAAGACGATTGGCGCCGAAGCGAAAAACCGGCATTGGGTTTCAATCCGGAAGAAGATACATTGGGCGACGGAAGTACAGATCCGGTTGAAGTGGACGCTGTTGATTCACTCACACCGGAATCATTACTGGCAAAATTGCCGCTTTCCGATTCGCTGTTACAAGGTTCGCGCGAGCGAATGATGTCGGCTTATTTTGACGCAGGCCGCATTTACCAGGACCAATTGAACGAAGAAAAACTGGCCGAAAAACAATTCAACATCATTTTGGACAAACCGTTTGAAAGCGACTACAAATTGCTTTCTGCTTACCAGATTTACAAAATGTACGATCCGGCTGCACAACAGGCGGTTGACCAAAAAAATTACATTCTTACCAATTATCCAACCTCTGATTTTGCAGGCTACCTGCGCGATCCGGATTATTTCCTCAAGAAAAAAGAGCGTGAAAAACTGGCGCAGCAGGAATACATGACCGTCCTGGATCGTTACGAGCGCGGCTTGTTCTATCCTGTTTTGCTCAAAGCAAATGATGTGATCGCCAACGAGAAAGAAAATCAGTTCCGCGCCAAGTATTTCTTACTGAAAGCGAAATGTCAGGCCAAGTTGAACGAAGACAAGAAAACCCTTGTGCCAACGCTCGATTCATTGATTACCGAATATCCGGGAACTGATGAAGCCAAACATGCTGCATCCATGCGCGACATTATCCTCAACGGATACTCAACCAACCTGGCTGTCGATTTCAATAAACCGTCGATTTACAAATACGACGAAAACGACGCAATGAACATATTGGTTTTCCTGGAAGCAGATAGTAAAGTGAGTTCAACCGTTGCCAAAACACGTGTTGCCGATTTCAACAAAGAGTTTTACGGTCGTGAAAAATACATGACCAGCTCGAAAATCTTCGGTAAACAGAGTGTGATTCTGGTGAAGGAATTTAAGTCGGAAGACGAAGCGGCCATGTACCTTGCACAATTCAAAAAAACCAAGAAACACTTGCTGGACTTGCAAAAAGCGAAGATTGTCTTCATTTCCACACCGAACATGAAAACACTTTTCGAAACCATGAAGATCGACGAATACGATATCTTCTTTGAAGAGAAGTATTAAATAACGTGAATTCTTATCCCGAATTCACGCTAAATACGTATCTTTTTCTTCAGGAACCCGTTCAACAAGTCATGGAAGAAAAACCAAAAAAACCAATCAATAATTACGCTAAGTTTACCAGCTTAGGTATTCAAATGGGAGTCATCATCGGTGGCTCGGTTTGGCTGGGTACTTTTTTGGATTCAAAATACAATCCCAACGGCAAAGCCTGGACAATCTCACTGTCACTTTTCGGAGTAGCAGCGGCCTTGTACCAAGTGATGAAAGAAGTCATAAATATGTCAAAAGACGACGACAAAAAATGAGCAGTTTAAAACAACAAATCTTTTCCTTTATCGGAATCACAGGAATTTACATCGGAATCATTGCACTGGCGTTCAGCCCACAGCTCATTCTTCAAAATGTTGTCGCGATCGGAGTGGTACTCATTGTTTTTGTCTTGAGCACGCTCATTACTTCTACGGGTAAAATCGACAATCACGAAGCAAACATCCAGAAATTCCTGATCGGCACAACCGTCCAAATGCTGGTATCTATGTTCTTTTTGCTGATTTCAAAATTTACTGATAAAACCCATTTCAAGTCCATGGCTATTCACTACATGATCTTGTTTTTTGCTTTTTTGGTTATTCAGGCCTATTTTCTGCTTAAAAGAGTGCGTCAGGCAAAATAATAATTTTTCCAAACCTAGGGTCACACTACATTTTATCCTGTTTTTTAAGCCATTAGTCCGGCACATTTCATCGGTTGTCTGATCGTGTCCGTAAAAAACACATTTCCACCCTTCCTTTCTGCAATTTTTCTTGGTGATTCTGAAAGATTGACTACCTTTGCACCAAATTTTCGGAGAGAAACTTAAAGTTTTAATACGCGATGTCATTAATTTACAGCATGAAACGATTTCTTTTAGCATTGATTGCCCTGTTAACTGTTCCGGTTGCTTTTGCAAACGAAGGCAAAGAAAACCACGAAGAAGAAGCATTCAATGTAGGTAAAATGATCACCGAACACGTTACTGATGCACACGAATGGCATTTATGGGGTGATCACCACAACGCTGTATCTGTTTATTTGCCTATTATTTTGATCGATAATGGCCTTCAGGTATTCTCATCCAAATCGTTTTATCACTCAGAAGCTCAGGTTGCTTTTGAAAAAGATTCGGTAAGTGAGCATTATTTCATTGATGAATCAGGCAAATACGGCCTTTTTAAAGAAACCATCTACAAAGTAAAGGACGGTGGTTTGCAATTCAACGAAAAAGGAGAATGTACCAACGAAAAAACATGGGATTTCTCGATCACCAAAAACACGCTTTCGTTATTCTTCGGTGCCATCATCATTCTCTTCTTAATGATGACAACTGCTCGTTATTACAAGAAAAACGGCGCTGTTGCTCCGAAAGGATTGGCAAAATTCATGGAACCAATGATTTTAATGGTTCGTGATATAGCTTTGGAAAACATCGGCGAGAAAAAATACAAAAAGTACATTCCTTATTTAGCTACCATTTTCTTCTTTATCTGGATCAATAACATGTTGGGAATTGTTCCGATCATTCCTGGCGGAGCCAATTTAACCGGTAGTTTAAGTGTGACGTTCATTTTGGCGATCTTCACATTGTTGGCTACTTTATTTTCGGCAAACAGAAACTATTGGGGACACATTTTCATGCCTCCGGGAGTTCCGATCGCGTTGTTACCGATTATGATTCCAATTGAATTGGTAGGGATTTTTACAAAACCTTTCGCATTGATGATTCGTTTGTTTGCGAATATGACGGCAGGTCACGTAATCGTATTGGCATTGATCTCCATCATTTTTATTAATGGTAGTATCGCCTGGGGTGGTTTGTCCGTTCCGATGTCATTGTTCATTTCTGTATTAGAAATTTTAGTTGCGTTCCTTCAAGGTTACCTGTTTTGCCTGCTTTCGGCATTGTTTATCGGTAACGCAGTAGAAGAAGCGCATCATTAA
This sequence comes from Bacteroidota bacterium, assembly GCA_040387295.1. Taxonomy (GTDB): domain Bacteria; phylum Bacteroidota; class Bacteroidia; order Flavobacteriales_D; family Crocinitomicaceae; genus Fluviicola. The sequence goes on from JAZKEB010000002.1 coordinate 279,543, forward strand.
GTAGTAAACGTTTAATTAATATATAGTAGTATGGGAATGGGAAGTATAGCTGCAATTGGTGCAGGTCTTGCTGTTTTAGGCGCAGGAGTTGGTATTGGTAGAATCGGTGGTTCTGCTATGGATGCAATTGCACGTCAACCTGAAGCACACGGTAAAATTCAATCGACTATGATTATTGCTGCGGCTCTTATCGAGGGTGTTGCCCTTTTTGGAGTAGTAGTAGGTATGCTTGGATTGGATAAGTAATTTTGAAAACCGTCTGTAACGGTTGGTTACAGACGGTTTCTTAAATTATCACGATTAAAAAAAACGTTATGGAATTAATTACACCACATATTGGGTTGATTTTTTGGACAGGATTAGTGTTCTTGCTATTGATGTTCGTATTGACCAAATTCGTTTGGAAACCAGTATTGAAAGCGGTAAACGAACGCGAGCAAAAAATTTCCGATGCATTGGAATTGGCTGAGAAGACCAAAATCGAAATGAAAGCATTGCAGGCGCAAAACGAGAACTTGCTGAAAGAAGCAAGAGCTGAGCGCGATGCCATCGTAAAAGATGCAAAAGAAACAGCTACCAAAATGGTGGAAGATGCGAAAAACGCTGCAAAAACAGAATCAAACAAGATTGTTGCTGCTGCACGTGAAGCCATCAACGCTGATAAAGCTGCTGCGATTTCAGAATTGAAAACACAGGTTGCTGCTTTCTCGATTGAAATTGCTGAGAAAATTGTTCGCGGTGAACTTTCTACCGACGGTAAACAAAAAGCATTGGCCGATAAATTGGCCGGAGATATTAACCTGAACTAATCGTAAGCATGAAAAGTTCAAAAGTTGCCATCCGTTACGCACAGGCTTTGTTGGAACTCGCTATCGAGAACAACACACTTGATGCCGTGAGCCGTGATATGACTTACCTGAGTACCGTTAACAACGAAAACCGTGACTTTCAGTTATTGTTGTCGAGTCCGATCATCAAGACCGATAAGAAAATTGCTGTATTGAACGAGATTTTCGGATCTTTTGAAACGGTATCAACGGCGTTTATCGCTTTGATCGCTAAAAACAGACGTGAGAGCATCCTGCCACAGATTGCAGAAGCGTTTCACGAACTGGTAAAAGAGAAAAAAGGAATTGTTTCCGTTTCCATCGTTAGTGCTACGGCATTGGATGCTGGCGTTAAAAAACAAATCCTTGATAAAATTCAAGCTACAATCACCGGCACATTGGAAGTGACTGAGGAAATCGACGCTTCGTTGATCGGTGGATTTATAGTGAAGATGGGAGACACCCAAATTGATGCATCCGTTGCGTCGAAATTAGCACAATTGAAACAACGTTTAACAACATAAACAGAGGTACTCCTCTTTTTAAAAAAAGAACAACATGGCAGATGTTAAACCGGCAGAAGTTTCTGCAATTTTAAGAGAGCAATTATCTGGTTTCCGTTCGGAAGCAGAATTGCAGGAAGTAGGTACTGTACTCCAGATTGGTGACGGTATTGCTCGTGTATATGGACTTACAGGAGTTCAATACGGTGAATTGATCGAGTTTGAAGGTGGTTTGCAAGGAATCGCTTTGAACCTTGAGGAAGACAACGTTGGAGCGGTATTGTTAGGTCGTTCCACACAAGTAAAAGAAGGTGATACCGTTAAACGTTTGGGTCGTATTGCATCCGTTCACGTAGGTGAAGGCCTTGTAGGACGTGTAATCGATACATTGGGTAACGCTATCGATGGTAAAGGACCTATTTCAGGTGAATTGTTCGAAATGCCAATCGAACGTAAAGCACCGGGAGTTATCTTCCGTCAACCGGTAAACGAACCGTTACAAACGGGTATCAAAGCAATTGATGCAATGATTCCAATTGGTCGCGGACAACGTGAGTTGATCATTGGTGACCGTCAGACAGGTAAAACAACTGTTGCAATTGATGCGATCATCAACCAAAAAGAATTTTTCGACCGCGGAGAACCTGTTTTCTGTATCTACGTTGCTATCGGACAAAAAGGTTCGACCGTAGCCGGTATCGTTAAGAAATTAGAAGATGCAGGTGCAATGGCCTACACGGTTGTTGTTGCTTCCAACGCTTCAGATCCTGCTCCGATGCAGTTCTACGCACCAATGACAGGTGCAGCGGTTGGTGAGTACTTCCGTGATACTGGTCGTCCGGCATTGATCGTATTTGATGATTTATCGAAACAAGCGGTAGCTTACCGTGAGGTTTCCTTGTTGCTTCGTCGTCCTCCGGGTCGTGAGGCATACCCAGGTGATGTATTCTACCTTCACTCCCGTTTGCTGGAGCGTGCTGCAAAAGTAATTGCAGATGATACGATCGCTGCACAAATGAACGACCTTCCTGAGTCGTTGAAAGGAAAAGTAAAAGGTGGTGGTTCATTGACTGCATTGCCAATTATTGAAACACAAGCGGGTGACGTTTCCGCATATATCCCTACCAACGTAATTTCGATTACAGATGGTCAGATCTTCCTTGAAGGTGACTTGTTCAACGCAGGTATCCGTCCGGCGATCAACGTTGGTATCTCTGTATCACGTGTAGGAGGTAACGCACAGATCAAATCCATGAAAAAAGTGGCTGGTACACTTAAATTGGACCAGGCTCAATACCGTGAGTTGGAAGCGTTCGCGAAATTCGGTTCGGATTTGGATGCTGCTACAAAATCGGTACTTGACAAAGGTGCCCGTAACGTGGAAATTTTGAAACAACGCGAAGGAGATCCGTTCCCGGTAGAAAAGCAAATTGCGATCATCTACGTTGGAACAAAAGGATTGATCCAGAAAGTTCCGGTTGCTCGTGTGAAAGAGTTCGAAAAAGAATTCCTTGATTACCTTGATGCAAAACACGCTGATGTATTGGTGCGTTTGAAAGCAGGTAAATACGAAGACGCTGACACAGACGTATTGTCGAAAGTAGCGAAAGAACTAGCTGATAAATATTAAATTGAAAATTGAAACTGTAAAATCGAGAAGAGCAATCACTTTTCAATTTTACAGTTTCAATTACTAATTAAAGGTTAAATGGCAAATCTTAAAGAAATACGCAATCGAATTACTTCAGTGGGATCCACCATGCAGATTACTTCTGCAATGAAAATGGTTTCTGCTGCCAAGTTAAAACGTGCGCAAGATGCCGTTACGCAAATGCGACCATATGCCGAAAAGCTGAAAGAAATCTTAGGAAATCTAAGTGCTTCTTTGGATTTATCGGAAAACGCATTGGCTGAAGATCGTGGTACAGAGAATGTGTTGATCATCGCTATTACTTCCAATCGTGGATTGTGTGGCGGTTTCAACAACAACATCATCAAGCATGTAAACCAGTTGATGATTTCCGAGTACAAAAACAGTAACGTGAAGATCCTGGCCTTGGGTAAAAAAGGAAAAGACGCCTTCAAACGTTCGGATGCTTATTACGAAAGCGCCGATACCAATCAGGTTCCTGATATTTTTGCCGACCTTAGTTTCAGCAATACGGCTATTTTGGCTGAAGCTGCTATGGCTCGTTTCATGGACAAATCGTTTGACCGTGTAGTGGTGGTTTACAACAGCTTTATCAACGCCGCTTCTCAGCTGGTGAAAACAGAGCAGTTGTTGCCGATCATTCCAACAGTAGCGTCAGAAGGTACGTCAACAGCAGATTACATCTTCGAGCCATCGAAAGAGGAAATCGTTGAGGAATTGATCCCAAAATCATTGAAAATACAATTGTTCAAAGCTTTGCTTGATTCAAATGCATCCGAGCACGGAGCGCGTATGACAGCGATGCACAAAGCAACCGACAATGCGAAAGAATTGAAGCGCAACCTTACATTGAGCTACAACAAAGCGCGTCAGGCTGCCATTACCAACGAAATCCTCGAGATCGTAGGTGGTGCGGAAGCATTGAACGGATAAAAACAAATTATCGGATATTATCAAGGCCTGTGATTCATCACGGGCCTTTTTGTTGATCAGCGATTGTGGCTCGTTGCGCACAAAAAAAAGGAGATCTTTAGACCTCCTTTCCAAAACACTATTGTATTTCCGTCAATAATAACGAACAGCTCTCACACGGGCTGCGTTTGTTTTCGCATAACCTCCTACAAAATTTGTATTGAAATTATGTCGCCATCCGTTAATGGAATTAAACTCGGTTGAGCACCAATAAGTTTGTGTACCACCTGAAATGGCCAGGTAAGCCATGTGTAAATACAATTCATTCAATTCGTCTTTCGAAGGCAAGTGCCAATCGCTGTAACCGTTCAACACCAAATCATTGGCAACCTGAGCTGCAATCGGTGTTGAAGCACAATTCGCCACAATATAGGCTGTGTTGGCCGTTCCCGTTCCAATTGCAGTTCCATAAGCGCCAGTCATCGAAACACCGTTACAGCCCCAAACACACGCTCCTGATTGATCTGTAGGTGCGGCGATCAAACCGGTTCCGGTAGTTATGTTAAATGAAGCAATCAAACCACCCTGATAGGTTTTCCCGAAGAGCGAATCCAATAGCGCGTTATCACTGGTATAAATTTCCATAGGTGTTTCCCCCAAATCCAATCGCTGTTGCACGTACAAAGGCGTTGGTGTTAATGCATTGATAAGCGAATCCAAACGATCTTCCAGCAAATCTACATACGCTTTGGTAACGGCATCCTGCAGGTCGGTAGGATCGGCGATTTGTTTAATTTGAACCATGTTACCATAATTACCTTCAGCCAATACTTCTGTCAAATTTTGATCATCTGCACCGGCTGGTGCCTGAAGCCAGTTTAAAAAATCAGTCTCCGTTCCGGAATTCCCCTGATTGATCCAAATCTGATACGCGCTTAGCCCATTCGTTCCGTTGGAACCGTTTGCGCCATTCAAACCGTTGGCACCATTCGAACCCGTCATTCCAATTGGTCCTTGTGCACCGGCAGCACCTTGCAGCGAAGCCAAAAAGTCAACTTCTGTTCCTGAATTACCTTGATTCACCCAGATTTGATACGCACTCAAGCCATTCGCACCATTACTTCCGTTTGAACCGGCAGCTCCGGTTGCTCCCACAGGTCCTTGCAAACCAGCTGCACCTGTTACTCCAATTGGTCCTTGTACACCGGCAGCACCTTGCAACGAAGTCAAAAAGTCAACTTCCGTTCCTGAATTACCCTGGTTGATCCAGATTTGATACGCGCTCAAGCCATCTGTACCATTGGAACCATTCAAACCGTTTGCACCATTCAAACCGGCCATTCCAATTGGTCCCTGCGGACCGGGCGTAGAGCTTCCACTTGTTTCAGCATACAACGCATAAGGAACACTCAAAAGTTGATTGGTACTTGAAATCGAATAGTTGACACCACCGTTGATATCGGTTTCGGTTTGAATGAAATAGGGCCCGTTACTCCAATCAATTCCGGAAAATGATCCGCTTACAACCGTTCCGTTTCCTATTACCAAAGAAAGAAGACCATTTTGATTCGTGATTGAATTATTGGTTTCAACGTAAACAGGAGTACCATTAATGGCCCCTTGAAGTATGCTGATTCGGATACCAATCGTTGAATTGGATTGCAAACCTCCGGAAGAATTCCGGATAACGGCCTGATAACTCATTTGTGAAGGCGCTTGGGCTATGGCCCCGAAAGTGCACAATAGTACAAAGCATGCTACGATAATTTTCATAGAGTATTAATCTTTAATTAAATGAAATACGTGATTGTTTGATAATTGAAGGAGATAATTGCCGCGTGAAAGATCCGAAAGGTCAAGCTGGCTTACCAAATCGTTTACACTACCTTTTCTGACCAGTCTGCCGAAAGCATCATACACAGCATAATCGATTTGTTCACTGGTAGAAAATGTCAATTGAATAAAGTCGGTAAACGGATTCGGAGCAACAGAAGCATTACCGGAAACCGAAACAGCAATCACATCCAGTGAAAAGAGTTCAATTGGCTGCTGAAGTCCTTCATTCACGTCGCCTTCAAGGGCGATCGAATACTGAAAGAAAGGTTGACCGATACTGTACGCCACATTGCCGTCGCTTGCATCAATATCTCCACCTGCCGAGAGCGTTCCGCTTTGTGCATAATTTGCAGAAGCCGTTGCTACCAGTAGTAGAAAAAGAAGGTGTTTCATGTTTTTTTTGCAATGATATCTACAAGAAGATTATCATGCATAGGAAATTAAGGAACAACCAATTTGGTTTAGGAACAGCAAAAAAAGAACTGTTAAGACAACACAGCTTCCTCGAATTCTACTTTTTTATACTTGGAAAGTTTCGCCGAAATGCCCGTTTCCAGGTTGATCGTCAGGTCGGTTTTCGAATAATTCAGCACCATTGTTTTATTGATGATCCATGACTTGTGCACACGAAGAAATACCGATTGCCCTTCAAAAACCCGTTCAAAATGCTTTAAATGCTTGCTTGCCATGTATTTTTTGCCGGAAACAGTGTGAATATAACTGTATGATTCCTGCGCCTCAATCGCCACAATATCCGCCAGCTGGATGATTTCCTGATACCCTTTTTCGGCCACAATGATGCTTTTCAGTTCATTTGTCTGAAGCGTTTCTCCGAGTAGTGAATAGCGTTGTGCCAATTGCTTGAGGTCTACCGTTTGTTGCACTTTGGAAACAGCCTGCGTCAATCGTTCGATGTCAATTGGTTTCAACAAGTAATCAACGGCCGAAACTTCAAATGCCCGCAGCGCATAACTGTCATAAGCCGTAACAAAAATGATCTCAAACTGAACTTCGTCAAAAAAATGGACGATTTCATACCCCGCATAATTGGGCATTTCGATATCGAGGAAAACCACATCGGGTTGGTGTTGATGGATTGCCTTTACAGCCGATTCCACATTGGTGCATTTTTCCAGCAATTCAACCTCCGGACAAAACCGCGCCAATAGATTAGAGAGCACATCTCTGGCGCTTTCTTCATCATCTACTAATATGGCTCGTATTTTTCTCACGGAACAAACTTAAACTTTGTTGTGGGTTATCCGGCTAACAATTGATCAACAACCCATTTTTTTCAGGAACAGCTAATAATGGTGTTTTACCGGCAGTTTTAATACCACTTTGGTACCCACTGATTTTCCATCGGTTTCGAGGTCTTCGTAAGTAAAACCAAGTTCTTTCTGAAAATGTTCTTCCAAAATCGCGAACCGGCGCTTAATGGCGTTACCCGAAAACGATTCATGTTGCGACCGCTGCCGGGCTTTGATTTCTCTTGCACGTTGTCGCCCCACCCCATTGTCTGTGATTTCACAGATCAGCGATTCCTGCAGGTAGAACCGAATCGATAGTTCTTTTCGCCCTTCCTTGTGCAGGAGCCCGTGCAACAGTGCGTTTTCAATAAACGGCTGAATCAGCATGGGTGGAATGAAAATATCCTCAATACCGTTTGTATCAATCGTATACACCAAATCTTCTTTAAACCGCAGCTTTTCGAGCGACAGGTAGAGTTCAATAAGCTTGATTTCCTGTTCGAACTCGATGAAATCCTTATCTGAATAGTTGAGCGTTCTTCGCACCAGATTCGAGAACTTGGTGATAAAGGTGTAGGAATTATCGATATCGCCTTTCAGCACCAGATCCTGAATGGAATTGAGTGAGTTAAAGATAAAATGCGGATTCATTTGCGATTGGATCGCCGTGAGTCTGGAAGCATTCAATTCGTTGATTTGCTCCGCCTTTTTGCGTTGTATGGCCAGTTGACGGCGGAAAAACAAGGTCACGATTCCTAAAGCCAACAAAACAATTCCGGCTGTAAACCACCATGTTTGATAGAACGGAGCTGCTACAGAAAACGAATAACGGATCAGCGGACTAAAAACGCCATTGTTTTCGGCTTTTACGGAAAAAACATAATCGCCCGGCGCCAGCGAGTTGTAGGTCACTTCATGGTTGAAATACGGATTGACAAGCCATTCATTGCTCAATCCTTTCAACCGGTAATGGTAGCGAATATTATCGCGGTTTTTGAGGGTTGGAACCTGAAAAACAAACCTGAATTTCTTCTGGTCAGGATCAAATACCCTTCCTGATTTTCCGGTTTGGCGCACATTATTCACGAAAATACGCGACAACATGAGTTGAGGTGGTTCAATAACAGAATTGAGCTTGTTGAGGTCAAACCGCTGCACGCCTCTCGAATGCGTTACCCAAAGCTGGCCGTCGTGAATGTGAAAATCAATGATCCTGTTCTTGGAAAGTCCGGATGATTTATTGACGTAATGCTTGATTTTCCCTTTCAGGTCGAGCACCACCAAACCGATTTGCGTATTGGCGTAAATATGGCCCCGGTGCAGCTGCAATTTCGAAACAATCAATACTTCATCGTGGCGCTTTGGCGTAAAACGACGGATGGGTTTTCCTTTCGAAAAGCAAATAACACCGTGTTTGCGGGTTGAAATATAGGTTTTGTCTCCATCACCCAAAATATCCGTCACATGAATGATTTCTCCGTGATAAAGCAGGTCGCGGATCGTGCCCTTCGGATCCATGTATTTTAAACCCGAAGCTGAATAGATATAGGCATAACCGGTTGTTTTCTCGATTCCCAGAGCATAAGTCCGCTCTTTCAGCAAGGCATCGCTGAAGCTTATTTTACCCGTTTTTTCATCATAATCCATGAAAAATACGCCCAGATTAAATGCCAGCAGCAAACGATTCCGGTTTACAGGAACCACATCTTTTAACGACCCAACGGGATAATTCGTTAGTTGATTGGTTGCTAAGTCCAATAGCGAAAATCCATCAACATCCAATAGAATCTTCGCGTGTTCGGGCCAGAAAAAAAAGGTTTCTATTTGCTTGTCTCCCTGCGCCGAAACAACCGAATACGAACCATTTTCGTACGAAAGGATTTGTCCAAGTTGGTTCCCCAAATACAAGCGGTTTTTTTTATCGGAACAGAACCGGGTAATGGATTGTGTGGCCAATTGTGGTTCCACATCGGATACATTGAGATCGGGAGTCACCAAAATTCCGTGATCGAACGTACAAAACAAATAATTGCCTTCGTGGTCTTTATAGATATACGAAATCAGGTAATCGTTGAAAGATTTCGTGTCCGGGAAAACAGCATTTAATGCTTTATCGAGGGCAGCAATTCCGGAAATGTTACTTGCGATCCACAAGCGATCGTCCAACAAGTAATACCGAAGGCTTTCATTCAGCGAATTCCACTGCAGTGTTTTCACATAAGTGAGCGTGAACCGTTGCTCATCAAACCGGTAGATGCTCTTGCTTTTGTTTTCGATCGCGTAAGCAATTCCATTCAACCGGAAAAACGAAAGTACAGACGCGCTACTGAGCGGTTTTTGAAAACTGACGATTTTCATCCGTTTGTGCACCGACTTTCCGTGGGCATAAACAATCACGGAATCAGAACTGCTTTTGTGCTGGATCACACTGCCGTCGGCCAACAAAAACAAATGTCCCAGGTAACAACTGTTTTTAAACTGAGTGGATTGTATCAACTGATTGTTTTTCCCCAACACATAGGCGTTTCTGCTGGTGGAAATAAACAACCGGTTTTCGTTGTCAATCAACAGGTGCATATCGTTTCCGACATCGGGAATTTCGAATACTTGCGAACAGACGCCATTCCTGATCTGAAAAACCTGCTGATTGAGGTTCACGCAATAAATCACACCTTGCTGATTGATCACAAAGTTGTAGACCGCGCTGCCTTTCATTTCATCGCATTCTACTTTCGAAAAGGTATACCCGTCGTGCTTGTAAATTCCTTCATCAGTGCCAATCCAATAATTGTGATCATGGTCCTGGATCATGCTATAGATATCCATGCCTTCGAATTGCTCTTCCGCAAATAGAAAGTAAGCTGGTTGCTGCGCTGTTAACCGAAACAGAACGACGCTGAAAAGGAAGAAGATGATGTATCTATGCACCTTACAAATATAAACGCATCTGTGAGGCAGAACAGATAAAATTGAGGAACCGAAGATTTTTGGCAGGAACGGGTGGTTTTCACCGGTAATGTCAACCAACATTAATTGTAAAAATATGCTAAAATGCTAGTTTAATTTCAGGGTAAATATACATTTACAGTATGAATGTAACCGTTCAGATTGCTGCTTAAATGGAAACCTCCTTCCACGCTACGCTTCCTATCAGAATTGATTCTTTCAGAATTTAATTTTATTACTTATGGAACATTTTTTTATGAATTATTGGTGGATTTTTGTGATTGTACTATGCCTTGTACTCTATAAATTCATCTTGCGGTTTCTCTTCGGAATGATCATTGTGCCCGAAGATAAAATCGGTCTGGTAACCAAAAAATTCGTCTTATTCGGCGATAACAAAGAGTTGCCCGACGGACGGATCATCGCCACATTGGGCGAAGCAGGTTTTCAGGCCAAAACACTGGCTCCGGGATTGTATTTCTGGAAATGGGTGTGGCAATTTGAAATTACGATGGAATCATTTACCATTATTCCGGAGGGGAAAATAGGGTTGGTGATGGCCAAAGACGGTTCCGAAATTCCCACGGGAAATATCCTTGGGCGTCGCATAGAATGTGATAATTTTCAGGATGCGGATTTGTTTTTGAAAAACCACGGACAACGCGGTAGACAAACCAATTACATCACTGCAGGTTCGTACCGTCTCAACACCATGTTATTTCAGATTTCGATCACCGATATGGTGCGCATCCATGAAAGTATGGTGGGCATTGTAACAACGCTCGACGGTCAACCGATCGATGCCGGACAAATTGCAGGGAAAGTGGTGGAGGGCCACAATAATTTCCAGAATTTCGATGCGTTTTTAGAGTTGGGCGGAAACAGAGGTTTGCAACCAAGTGTGATTCTCGCAGGTTCTTACAACTTAAATCCATGGGCTATTCAGGTTGAAGAGACGCCAATGACTGAAATTCCGATCGGATACGTAGGTGTGGTAATTTCCTACATCGGGCTAGACGGCCATGATAGAACCGGAATCGATTTCAAACACGGAAATATTGTGGATAAAGGGTTCAAAGGTGTTTGGCTGGAGCCATTCGGTCCTGGAAAATACCCGATCAATAAATACGTAATGAAAGTCGAATTGGTACCCACAACAAACCTGGTACTGAATTGGGCCGCCGCACGAAGTGAATCGCACAACTTAGACAAACATTTGTCAACCATCACCGTGCGTTCCAGAGACGGTTTCCCATTCAATCTGGATGTCTCGCAGATCATTCACGTACCAACCAACGAAGCACCCAAGGTAATTGCACGTTTCGGAAACATGGTAAATCTGGTGTCACAGGTATTGGAACCGACCATTGGCAACTATTTCCGTAACTCGGCGCAAGACAGTGATGTGATTGCCTTCCTGAGTTCGCGTAAAGAACGTCAGGAATCGGCCAAGGAACACATCAAGAAAGTACTCGACGAATACAACGTAAACGCTGTGGATACGTTGATCGGTGATATTGTTCCGCCTGAATCGCTGATGAAAACATTGACTGATCGTAAAATCGCCGAAGAACAAAAGGTGACTTACGAAACGCAAAAACAAGCGCAGGAAACGCGCCAGGGAATGGAAAAAGAAACGGCCATTGCCGATATGCAGAAAGACATTGTAAAAGCGCAGCAAAGTGTGGAAATCGCTGAACGAACGGCCAATGCCGCCGTGAAAAAATCGGAAGGTGAGGCCACGAGTGTAAAACTGTCTGTAAGTGCTGAAGCTGAAGCCACCAAAATGCGTGCATTCGCCGAAGCCGAAGCCACCAAAGCCCGTGCAAAAGCAGAATCGGAAGCCGTAAAACTGAAAGCAGACGCAGAAGCAGAACGGATCACACTTACCGGTGCAGCCGAAGCAGGTAAAATTGCCGCGATCGGTAAATCAAATGCGGAAGCCTATGAATTGGCAGTCGATGCGTTGGGCGGAGATAATTTTACCCGTTTCAAAATCACTGAAGAATTATCGAAAGGGCATATCAAACTAATTCCGGATGTGTTGATCGGCGGTAACAATGGCGGCGGATCGGCCATTGACGGATTGCTTGGATTGAAACTCATGGAGATGATGGATCCTGAGAAAAAACAGGACGCAACTACGGTGGTCATTCCTCCGAAAGACGCACCACCATCACCTAAAAAGGAGAAATAAATAGCATAGGGTGTGCCGCATAGGAATGTTGTACGGGCGAGTCGCGACTCGCCCGTACAATTCTATTTCCCGCAAAAATTTTTCAATTATATTTGATCAAATCAGCATACAATGAAAGATTTCGATTGGACTTCCTTTACACAACGCATCGCCATTAAAACAACCATGGAAGAAGCTTACAATGCCTGGACAACAACGCAGGCAATCCAGGAATGGTTTTTAAGTGCTTCTGTTTTTACGGATAAAGACGGGAACGTGATTCCGGTGAAAGAAAGTGTTTCTAAAGGCATCAACTACGCCTGGAACTGGTTTTTATACGAACCTACGGAAAGCGGAAAAGTTACCGCCGCCAACGGAGTCGATTTCTTCCAGTTTACCTTCGCCGGAGACTGTTTGGTGGATATTCGTTTAAAACAAGTAGATGAATGTGTTGTTGTGGAATTAAAACAACACAATATTCCAACGGATGAGCATTCCATGCGCGACATTCGCCTGGGTTGCGCCAGTGGGTGGGCATTTTACCTGGTCAATTTAAAATCGGTGCTTGAAGGCGGATTGGACCTACGCAACAAAGATGAGCGTTTCATGCCGCCGATGTTGAATAGTTAAACGATACTATTTATTTGAAGACCTACTGTGACGAATGATTGTTAGTATTCCCAGCAAAAACAAAATTCCCGGATACAACAATAATTTTCCTGTAAATAAGAACGGTAAAACAAACCATCCCAGGGAGATTAAAATCATCAAAGCGCCCAATACGACTCCGTTGTACATGTCAGGATGTTTGCTGCTTTTGCTCATAGTAAGAATATAACTACTGCAAAAGTACGGCTTTCCGGTTGGTTTCACCAAAAAGATCAATCAACAAGCTTTTGAGTGGAAATTCTGAATGTAGAAAATGGCCATCAACCTTCTACATACACACGATGCATGCGCTGCGATAAACCGGTCATGACTTCATACGGAATTGTTTCCATGGAAGCCGCAAAGTCAAGCATGGTCTGATGCTCACCGATAATTTCGACCTCATCATTTTCCAGCACGTGCAGGCCCGTCACATTCACCATGATCATGTCCATACAAACGCGGCCAATTACTTCACAACGGTTTCCGTGAATGTAAACACATCCTTTTCCATTGCTCAGGCTTCTGCGAAAACCATCGGCGTAACCAACAGGAATCACCGCAATCTGCATATCGGAAGTGGCTTCAAAACTGCAGCCATAACCAACTACATCACCCGCATGAATGTTTTTCACCTGCGAAACAGCACTTTTCCAGGCAATGCCAGGCTGCAATTCGGGTTGTACTTTCGGATCGCCGGTATAACCGTATAAAACGATTCCCAAACGAATCATATCGTATTGCGCATCCGGAAAGTGAAGTGCCCCTTCTGAATTCACTAAATGTGCCAAAAACGGGTATTGCAATTGCGTTCCCACATAGGTTTTCAGCTGTTCGAATACAGCAATTTGTTGCTCCGTAAAGCTCGTATCTGTTCGGTTATCGGCATCGGCTAAATGCGAATAAATGCCTTTCACGTGAATTTCTGGTTGTGCCGAAACTGCTGCTAACAAGCGTTCTTTTTCTTCGGGTGCAAAACCCAAACGGTGCATTCCGGTATCAAATTTCAGATGGATCGGGTAATTGTGCTCGCCCAGGTGAATGAGAGCTGTGATAAACGCATCCAGTTGTTGGAAAGAGTAAATAGCCGGTTCCAAACGGTTTTCGATAATGGTATTCGCATGCTCGATATCGGCATTCATCACAATAATCGGCCGGGTGATTCCCACTTTGCGCAGCGCCACGCCTTCATCGGCAAATGCCACCCCGAAATAATCAACACCTTCCTGCTGCAGAAACGAAGCAACACGCTCTGCTCCTGAACCGTAAGACGAAGCCTTCACCATGCAGAGGATGTTGGTTGTCGGATTCAGATGCTTGCGGAAGTACTGCACGTTGTGACGAATCGCACTCAAGTCAATTTCGACAACCGTGCGGTGTTTCAATTCCCTGCCCTTGCTCACTTCCTTTTCAAACTGAATGGCCCGACTTCCTTTTACCAATACCACAGCATCGCTGATTTCATCCCATGGAATTGGTTCATCGTTATTCAGGAAATAAATGGCATCTGCGTTAAACTCATCGATGAGTGTTTGAAGCGTTGGTTTCAGAGCTTGTGTAGCGTCCGAAAGCCCGATTACCACAACCCGTTTACGATTTCCGGCCAGGCGTTGCTGATAATGCAATGCTTCGCGCAGAGCGTCGGTATCGAGGTTATATGTATCGTTGATGATGGTATTGTTGTTAATCCCGGCAAAGGTTTCCATCCGCAACGCCAACTGTGGCAGGGTTTTCAAACGGTTTTCAAACTGCTCGTCTGTAATTCCCAATTCGGTGCTGAGTGCTTTCAGAAGTCCCAACATCGGTTCGTAACCTTTCGTCAACCACGGTTGGTGGGCCTTATGAGACGGTGGTTGAATTCCTGCTACGGAGGCCAGTTGTCCGCTACTTAGTTCGATCGAAGAAGCCACCAAAGTCATTACACTATGTCGGAACAACAACAACTTTTCTTCCAAATGCTGTTCGGCCGATTCAAAATTGCTACGATGAGCATTTCCAAAAGCCGTAAACACACCAATCGTCGGATTGATCATTTTTTCCAAACGCGCCATTTCACCGGGTTCGGAAATTCCTGCTTCTATCAGCGCAACATCGGCTTCGGCATGCATTTCCAGTAACGAAAGTGCTGCGCCGAGTTGTGAATTAAAACTTTTCGGACTACGCACAATGCGCAAATCGGGCGACAGAATATGATTGGCCCATTCCTTGAACGTTGTTTTTCCGACACTTCCCGTGATGGCTACCACCGGGTAATTAAATTGCGACCGGTGATAATTGGCCAGCTTCTGCAAGGCAATCAGCGGATCAATTACCCGAATAAAAACAGCATCGGGCAAGGTCGGAACTGCCACTTTTTCATCGATCACAAACCAGCGAACACCTTTTTCGTAGGCATCAAACACAAAGGTTTCACCGCTTCGGTTGGTTCCGTGAAGTGCAAAAAACAACGCTCCGTTTCCCGAAAGGATTTTTCGGGAATCATACACGACATGCGACACCATTGCTTCCTCAGAAACAACGTTGGTTGCCTTCATGGCACGACTACAGGTTTGGAGCGAATAAATTAACTTCAATGTGCTATTTTGTTGTAGCACGAACGGCACAACGGTTGGTAGGTTTCAACGGCACCAACAAGTACCTGGCCTTCATCCTTGGTCGTTCTGTGCGAATACTGTGCTAAATTACCACACGAAACGCAAATGGCGTGTACTTTGGTGATATATTCTGCACTGCACAACAACTGTGGCATCGGCCCGAAGGGTTTTCCGAGGTAATCCATGTCCAACCCGGCGATGATCACGCGCACGCCTTGTTTGGCCAATTCGTTACACACATCAATCAGGCCGTCATCGAAAAACTGCGCTTCATCAATGGCAACAATGCGTTCCTTTTTCCAGGCGCTAAGAATATCAGCCGATTGCTGGATGGGGATTGCCATAAAACTGGAACCTTTGTGGCTCACCACATTTTCTTCGTGGTAACGGTCATCGATAGCGGGTTTAAACAAGACCAGTTTCTGCTGAGCAAATTCCACCCGTTTTAACCGACGGATCAGCTCTTCGGTTTTACCCGAGAACATGGAACCACAAATAACTTCTATCCAACCGTGTTGGCGACCTTCCGACGGAAATTGCTCTAAAAACATGTACTTTCTACGTTATCAACAATGTACCTTAAACAACTATTCGACAAAGGCTTTATATAGCCATTTGAATTGAATAATTTTAGAGTGCAAAAATTGTCAATTCCCGACTGGAAACCGAGTGCCGGTTAGCAAGTTGGTTGAATTGTTGAAAAGTACTGAACAACAAAAGACACGAATATGGATATGCAGGCGTTGATCGAGGAAATGAGTGCCTTGATTGTCAAAATCAAAAGCGGGGTTGCCACACAAGGCGAATTGGAAGCATTTGCAGCGGCAGCAAGTGAATTAAACGAGCGGGCCATTATTTTGCGGTACAAATCGTACGAAGCAAAAGTGTTTGGAACACCGGCTGTACCTGTAGCAGAAAAGGAATCTACCCCAAAAACCGAATCCGCCACAGCGGACGCAACAGAACCGCAATCGGAAATCATTATCGAAACACCTGTTGACGCACACACAATTGTTGAGCCACAGGAAGAAGAAGCAGATGATTCGGAAGTCAGTTTTGATTTGTTTTCCATGGATGAAGAGGCCGTAGATGCGCCATTTATGGCGCATTCAGAAGAATCTGAATCCAAAATCGAATCCAACGAACCCATAACCGCACAAACTGAAACGAAACCGGAACCACATGGAATACCCGTTACGCCGGAAACCCCGGAAGACGGAATCAGTGCCGAAGAAGAAATGGAAGCCCCGATTCCGCATGATGATAGTACCACAGCTGAATCAAATCTGGATGACCCATTGATGGAATATCCGGAAGAAGGAACCGAAGCGAAAATAACACACATCGAAAACGAATCTGCCGCAGATGCACCATCCATGGCGCATTCAGAAGAAACCGATACAGACAACGCATTTGAAGACGAAGTTCCCGCACAAGAAGCTTTAACCTCCACAACAGTCGAGATTCCATCCGGTGAAGAACACCCGGTTTACAAGCGTTTATCAAACGAAGACAATTCACTGGCTGCACGTTTAATGGCGGTGCGTTTGGAAACATTGAAAGGCGCTTTTGGGTTCAACGAACGTTTGCAAATCATCAAGGAATTGTTCGACGGATCGAATGACGAATTCACCAAAGCTATTGATCAATTGGATTCACTGGATTCCAAAAACGAGGCGCGTCATGTCGTAAGCAATTACGCTCGTCAATATGCCTGGGACAAAGACAGCAATCTTGCTCTGGAATTTGTGCAAAAAGTAGAGCGCCGTTATGCGTAAACTGCTCGCGTGTTTCCTGTTGATTTCATTTGGAATCAATGCCCAGCTGGAACGGGCACGAACAGTTACGGAAACACTTTGCTCACCCGGATTCCACGGAAGAGGTTATGTTAATTCCGGAGATTTCATTGCTGCGGAATACATTGCCGGGCAATTCAAAGAAGCCGGTTGCAAATCCTTTCCGCAAGGGCTTTTTCAACCATTTTCATTCGATGTCAATACTTTTCCGGGTGACATGCAGTTGTTCATTAACGGCGCTGAGTTAAAACCCGGAATCGATTACATCGTAGACCCGAGCAGCGGAGGCGGAAACATTGCAAAACAAGTCATTTACAAAATTCCGGTCGAAAGTATCTTCAACGAATCGTTGTGGAACGCTGAACTAAAAACGCTTCAAAATGCAACCGATCCGAATGGTAAAAAGTTGTATCCTGTCTTATTGTTCCATCTCACCGGAATCAAAGGTGACAGTTTGAAAAAAGCAACAAAATTAGCCGTTCAGCTCACCACAGACTATACCGTTCTACAGGTCAATGACACCAAATTTACGTGGTCGGTGAGCGACGAACAATACAAACATCCGCTCATTCACGTGCAGCAAAGCGCGTTGGATCTGTCGGCAGATAAACTCATTGTTGATTTCACCATCGATGCCACATTGCGTCCACACAACGCCCGAAACGTGATTGCGTATGCTCCTTCGAAACGAAAATCATCCAAATACATTGTTTTTACCGCTCACTACGACCATTTGGGCCGTATGGGTCAGGAAACGTATTTTCCCGGTGCGAATGACAATGCAAGCGGTACGGCAATGCTGCTTGAATTGGCGCACTATTTTGTAGAACATCCCTTGAAGAAAACCAATGTCGTATTCATGTCTTTCGCCGGCGAAGAAGCAGGTTTGATAGGTAGTCATTACTACGTGGAACACCCTTTGTTTCCATTAACGAAAATCAAGTTCCTCACCAACGTAGACATCATGGGAAGCGGCGAAGATGGTATTACGGTTGTCAACGCCACCAAGTTTCCGGCTGAATTCGCGGCATTGCAACAAATCAATAAAAACGAAGAATACCTAGTGAAAATCGCATCACGCGGTCCCGCTGCCAATTCAGATCATTATTTCTTCACCGAAGCTGGTGTTCCGGCATTTTTCATCTACACCATGGGGCCAAACAAACATTACCACGACGTAGAGGATACTTACAAAGAGTTATCCTTTAGTGAGTTTGGTGATCTGTATCAGTTACTGATCGATTTTGCGGAGGTAGTAAAGTAATAAATCTGATCTTCGTCTGTTAAACCGACACATTTTTCTTTCCCGCGAATTCACGCGCAATAAACATGTCTAAAGTTGCATTTGAATAAGTACCCGCACATTCCTCATCACTTTTTTGTAATTTCCCTCTCGAATTACGCCTTTGCCATGAAGTTATTTAGTGTTTTCGTAATCTTTTCGCTTGCGGTTACTGCATTTGCACAACCCTATGCCGGAAAGCAACGAGTTCCCGTTATCAGCGCCACGCGGGCTGCCGGATGTGCACCTCCCAATAAAACGACCTATCTTGAACTAAATAATGTACGCGCTATGGTGCATACAGCCGGGAATTTATGGCAGGTTCCGGGACAAAATTTCTCGCAATACGAGATTCCTAAAAACTCCCGAATCATGGCGCTTTTTACTTCGGCGCTTTGGTTGGGTGGAACAGACGTGAACGGTCAGCTGAAACTTGCAGCCCTGCGTTACCGCGATGGTCAGGATTACTGGACAGGACCACTCTCGGAAGAAACAGCCGAAATCGACCCTACAGAGTGCTCGAAATACGATCAGCACTACATTACCAGTCAGGATTTGGTGCGTGAATTTGATGCCTGGTTTGCAGCCGGAGAACTCGATCAGCAAAACGGAACCAACCTTCAAGCTACTAATTTCCCGAATTACGAAATTCCGGATTTCTTCAAAACATGGCCGGCCCATGGCGATGTCACTAAAGGACAAAACTTCTACCTGGCCCCGTTCTACGACCGTGATCAAAACGGTATTTATGAATGGGAACAAGGAGATTATCCATGGTATGACCTGCACAATCAGAAAAACTGCAAAGAAGACCGGCGTGTTTCACTTTATGGCGATTTGAATTTTTGGTGGGTCCTCAATGATAAGGGAAATATCCATACCGAAACAGGTAGCCAACCCATTGGTATTGAGATTCATGCACAGGCATTTTCCTTTGCAACCAACGACGACATCAACAACATGACGTTCTACAATTATGAACTGATCAATCGCGGGACACAAACGTTGTATAACACCTATTTTGGGGTGTTTGTTGACGGTGCGTTGGGCGATCCATTCGATGATTACGTTGGTTGTGACGTCAACCGCGGGCTTGGTTATTTTTACAACGGCGACAACAACGACGGTAATAATCTGGGCTTTAACGGTTACGGAACTACGCCGCCTGCTGTTGGGGTCGATTTTTTCGAAGGACCATATCAGGACAACGATACATTGGACAATGCCTATGGAATCGGGGTAGGTGAAGCGCTGAACGGAATCGGTTACGGAGATGGTGTTGCCGATAATGAACGTTACGGGATGCGTCGTTTTTTATACTATATCAACAGCGGAGGCGGTGCAAATCCGAATCAAACCGACCCGAACGGTGCATCTGATTATTACAACTTTTTGCGCGGCCGATGGAAAGACAACACTCCTTTCTACTATGGTGGAAACGGGCACATCTCTGATCCGGACGCAGACCCAAGTCTTCCATGTGACTTTATGTTCCCAGGTGATACCGATCCGCTTGGTTGGGGAACCGGTGGAAATCCGCAGCCTGTTTGGACGGAACAAACCGCTAATAATTTACCTTACGACAGACGTTTCCTGCAATCGGCCGGGCCCTTTATTCTAAAACCGGGTGCTGTAAACAACATTACCGTTGGTGTGGTATGGGCAAGAGCTGCTTCGGGCGATCCGTTTGAGTCAGTAAGATCCTTACAGCGTGCCGATGACCGCGCTCAGGCGTTGTTTGAAAACTGCTTCAAAGTCCTTGATGGGCCACATGCGCCGGATCTGGACATTCAGGAAATGAGCAACGGCCTTATTTTAAGCATTTCCAACAGCTCGGCATCCAATAATTACGGCGAGAAATACGAAGAATTTGATCCGTTTATTGTAGCCGACAGCACCGCCGATAAATTCTATCGTTTCCAGGGTTACCTCATCTACCAATTGCAATCAAATGAAATCTCTTCTTCCGATCTGGAAGATCCCACAAAAGCAAGACTAGTTGCGCAATGCGACAAAAAAGATGGCGTAAGTCGATTGGTCAATTTTGAATTTGATGAAGATCTGCAAGCTTCCATACCGGTGGAAAAAGTAGATGGTAAAAACGAGGGAATCAAACATTCATTTATGGTTACCGAAGATCAGTTTGCGTTTGGCGACAGGCGTTTGGTCAATTTCAAATCGTATTACTACATGGCTGTTTCCTACGCCTACAACAATTACAAAACGTATATGCCCGATCAGGGAGCCAACCTCGACGGACAAAAGTTACCTTTCCTTGGAAGTCGTAAAGCTGCCATCGGTGAAGTAAAAGTGGTAGTTGGAATTCCGCACAATCCGGTAGCTGAAGCCGCAGGAACCGCTCATTATGCCGAATATGGTTTCCAACCTTCCATCACCCGAATCGACGGATTAGGAAACGGAATGAATTTTACCGATTTGTCTGCTGCTTCAGAACAAACAATTTTACAGCAAGGTTCGCTCGACGAATTGACTTACGCTGAAAACCGCGCGCCGATTAACGTAAAGATCATCGATCCGCTGAACGTCGTGGGCGGTTATTTCTCTTGTAAATTCAGAGAACCGGCTTCGGGAGATATCGATTCATCGACCTGGGTGATTTACCGTTACAATGAGCAAAACGGCGGCCTGATTGATTCAATTACTTCCGAACAGACGATCCTGGAAAGCAACGAACAACTCATTCCAAAATGGGGTATTTCAGTTGAAATTACCCAGCATCAATATTATCAGGTGGCAGGATCGGTGCCTGATTACCGAAAATATCCCGACCCGATCGGCAGTACCATTACCTTTTCCGATTCATCGAAACGATGGTTGAGTTTTGTAGAAGACAATGATGCTTTTTTCCCGACAAACTGGATCCGTAATGGTGTTTTTACTGCCGGCGCAGCTGAAGACGACCCGACTTTGGGTTATTTGAATCCGGCGTGTTATAACGACTTTACGGGAATTGATCCTGCACGAAATTATTCGAAATTCCTGAACGGAGGAATCACTCATTTCTCGCTGGTCGGAAGACAATGCGCCTACATGCCAATTGCTGTTCCCGGTTTCTTTACCTCCATGGGAAGTGCGGCTTCGCAAGGAACGCTTGCACGTGCTTCGGGTGTTGATATTGTGATTACATCCGACAAAAGCAAATGGACCAGGTGCGCCGTTGTTGAATTATGTTCGGATGCCAACTTAGCAATCGGAGGATCGCTTCCTGGAACCCTGAGAGGTAGTCAGAGTGTTGATCAGAATGGAAATCCCGACAATTCAGGAACTACCGGAATGGGCTGGTTCCCTGGTTATGCCATTGATGTGGAAACCGGAAATCGTTTACACATGGCGTTCGGTGAAAATTCATTCCTGGGATCGGATAACGGCAACGATATGCTATGGAACCCGACCGAAAGAATCGTTGATGATAACGGAACTCCGGTAATGGGCGGAATGCATCCGGTATACGTATTTGGAGTTGGCATCAACAGCACCGCTTGCCCGAATTACGATGGTGTTAACAATTGGGTGTATGATCAGTATGCCAGTGAAAACAACCTTTCATACCGCGAATTGTATACCAACCTGATGTGGGTCTTCCACCCGATCCATAACAAAACCAGCGGATTTATGTCCACGGATGTCCGTTTGAAAGTGCGTCTGAACAAAGAATATTCTGTGTACAACGCAACGGGTCAAAACAACGGAAGGCCAATGTATGGGTGGAGTATGGACAATTACAAAACCGATCTGGCAAATGTAGAAGCAGCCACTTCTGTACTGGATTTAATCAATATCGTTCCGAATCCGTATTATGCTTTTTCGGGATACGAACGCAACAAGGTTGATACGCGCATTAAGATCACCAATTTACCGCAAAAGTGTACCGTTTCCATCTACAACACCAGTGGAAAGCTGATCAACCAGTTCAAAAAAGACAACGATATCACTTACCTGGATTGGAACCTCAACAATAAAGTCGGTATTCCGGTGTCATCAGGTATTTACATTGTTCATGTTGATATTCCGGGTGTTGGCGAGGTCATTCGAAAAGCATTTATCGGAATGCGCCAGTCCGATTTGGAAGGATTCTAATATTTATACCACGAAAATGCATTGGCGGAAGTGGAACATTCAGGTCTGTGGGCAACCCGCAGTCATTGACTTAATTTCGGATACCGGTGACGGAGAACTGATTTTGCATTGATATAACTTCCGATAAAAAAACTTAAAAAGACTAAACCCGCACCTTAAATATTGTTTTATGTCAAATTACGACGTAATATTGTAATAAGATTTATGGTTATGGCTATTTTAAGTTTTGGTGCGAAGAATTTCTATAGTTTCAAAGAGGGTTTTGAAGTCTCATTTGAACTAAATGATAATTGCCCAAGTGAAATATCTCAGGGGAAGGATTACGCTACAGTACTATGTGTAAAAGGAGCTAATGCATCAGGTAAAACAAACATTCTGAAAGCCCTTTATTTCATTAATACTTTTGGTGAAAGATCATTCAGCAATGACCCAAGTCACAATATTCCAATAGAATCATTTTATGATGATGAAAATCCTAGTGAATTTTTTATGGAATTTCGCGTTGACGATATTACATATAGATACGAATTAGAGGTTACTAAAAAAGAAGTTATTCGAGAAACTTTGCTCAGAAAAATAAAGAGATTTAGCAAAGTGATTGAACGAAAGCAAAACTCTTTTACTGAACTCGTCAATGAATTCCAAGAACTCTCTGACATGAAATTGCGAAAAAATGCATCCTTCATAAGCTTAGCATATCAGTATGATTTTAATAGTACGAGACTTATCTATAATTTTTTCAATTCTGTAATCTCTAACATTGGGCCTTATGGATTATATGATAAGAGACCCGATATTAAATCTATTTCCAAATTATATTTTAATAATCCTCAAATGTTTGAATTCGCAAAATCAATAATGAAAAGAAGCGATTTGGGAATTAATGATATTGAGATTAGAAAAAGTTCTTATGAAAATGGTGATGAATATTACTATCCTATGTTCTTTCATAATTATAGTGGTGGAATTGGTAAAATTGGAGATATCGATGAATCTTCGGGCACGAAGGCATTATTCATCTTTTTAGCTTATTATTATACCTGTCTAAAGAAACGATGTATTTTAATTATGGATGAATTTGATATCAATCTTCATCCTCATATACAACCTTTACTTGTTGATTTATTTTTAGACCCCAAATCAAATGAATTTGGATCTCAATTAATTTTCACAACACATAATACAGATATTATTGATTCGATGACTAAATACAGAACTATTTTAGTCAATAAAGAAGATAATGAAAGTTATTCATATCGTTTAGATGAAATTGGAGGTACATTAATTCGAAATGATCGACCTATACATACACTCTATAATGATGGAAAAATTGGTGGTGTTCCTCGGTTATGAGTAAATTCGGTAACAAAAAGAAAGAGTCATTTCTAAGTACCATGGCGACTTCGTCACTATGTGACGACAACTGCTCTATTGTTACTAAGGCAAAATTCAACTTTAAGTATTTTAATTGTGATCAAAAACCTTATTCCACTTGTATTGAAGAGTTGAATGAAAAGGAAAAAATTGATTTTTTCACTAAACTGAAGGAATACTCTAAAGAAAGCTTGGCTCACTGGCAAAGAACTGGTATTGGTAAGAATAGATACTCTGTTTTAGAGGTCTATGGCAAATTCCCGAATAAATCTAATTTTAAGCACCTACCGTTTGTTCCGCATGATGTACTTTGGGCAAGATTTAGAATGAATCAAGACGCTAGAATAATTGGGTTTATTTGTCCTGAAAACGTAATGTGTGAAAATGGAAAGAACTGTGAGTTTGATACAAACACATTCTATGTTGTATTTATAGATTTAAATCACAATTTTTATTCACTCAAGTGAATTACTACCCTTCCAAAAAGATCAGCAACATCACCAATCCGATAATCAGGAGGAATAAAAACAGCTTCGGATCGCGGTAAAGCGGTTTTTTCGGGCGTTTGGCAATGCGTTCATACTGATGAGAGATCGTTGCAAAGTCCTTGTAACGCGCCATCTGCTCCTTGGTAGGTTCCTTGGGTTTCGTGTCGGTATTTACTTTGAACTTTCTCATATTGTTTTATTCCATTGAAGTTTGATTTTCTCCAGCAACCGGTAAAGCCGCATCTTGGCGTTGGCTTCACTGATACTGTAAATATCGGCTATTTCGCGGAAACTCATTCCCTGAAAAAACCGCAATTCGATCAAATCTAACTGCGTCTCCTCTAAGTTATTAATTATTGAAATGAGTTGATCGATATCCTCTTGCGAAAAAGCAGTTGAACCGGTCGCTTCTTCTACTATTCCCACCAATTGGCGGTCGTTGATTTCCACGAAGTAATTTTTTTTCTGACTGCGGAAAAACATATTGACCTCGTTTTGCGCAATGCGGTAAAGCCAGGCGGTAAACGGCAAACCACGATCTTCGTATTGATTCAGATTGGCCATGGCCTTAATGAAGGTTTGCTGCACTACATCTCCGGCCACTTCTTCATTGCCACCCAGCCGCTTAAAAATGAAGCGATACATTTGCTCAAAGTACCGTTCATACAGCACGCCGAAATGCCGGTGATCCTGCTTTGCCAGCTCAATCAGATCAGCTTCGCTTATTGGTACGGGTTTTTTTCGTTTAAACAAAATCGTTCGTTTTATAGCTGAATGCAATACTTTGTAAAAGTAACAGGCTGCCATTATAATGTAAGCGCGGGACGCATCCCGCGCCTACTATAATGGCAAACTAATTCTGAACGTAGTTCCTTTCCCTGGTTCGGAACGCAACACAAACACTTTTCCTTTGTGGTACTCACGCACGATACGCCTCACGAGCGACAACCCAAGGCCCCAGCCGCGTTTTTTAGTGGTATAACCTGGTTGAAAAATCGTTTTAAACTGCTTGGGCTGCAATCCTTTTCCGGTATCGGTAATATCGATATGTGCCCATTCGGGAGTCGTGTGCACATCAACGGTAATAGCGCCGGTCGATTCCATGGAGTCAACCGCATTCTTGATAATGTTTTCCATCACCCATTCCAGAAGCGGCGGATTGTGATTGACCACTACTTCAGATGGTTGCAGAATCACATCCATGCTTACTTTATTGGAAATCCGCGGACGCAAATAATCCATTACCCGTTGAATGGTTTCCTGCACATCGCTTGGTTTGAGCTGGGCATCGGAACCGATTTTCGAGAAACGTTGCGAAACGGTATCCAGACGTTCAATGTCTTTCTGCATTTCAGCAATAATACTTTGGTCTACATCATGCGTTTCAAGCAACTGAATCCAGGCCATAAGCGACGACAAAGGTGTTCCTAACTGATGCGCCGTTTCCTTCGCCATTCCTGCCCACACCTGGTTTTGTTCTGCCTTTCGGAAGGTATTAAACAACAAATAGCCAATGAGAATAAACAATCCGATGATCAGGAATTGGATGTATGGATAATATTGCAGTTGCTTCAATTCCTCACTGTCGTCGTAATAAAGCAGATTCGTTGTTCCTTTATCGAAACGAATCAATAAGGGTTCATTGATAAACCCGAGTTGTTGAATCGTAGCTTTCAAATGAGCGCTGTCGATCATTTTATGCGGCATATTCGACGCAATCATCGAATCGGTTTCTTTTTGCATCAGCAATACCGGCACTAGCCGCGAATCGGTAATCAATTCCTTGTTAAACGCCCCAATGAGTGAATCGCGTTCGCGTTCCAGTTGCACAGTGCGCCATGAATCGTTGTAATAATAGGTCATCGAAAGTCCTTCCACCACTTCAATGGTAAAGGCTTTGTGGTTGACGCTCCAGACTTTCGTTAATTTCAGGAGGCTGTCCTCGAACAGCTTGACCAACTCGCGGGATTTTACTTCCGGGTACAGTTTTCGGATATCAGCCGTATCGAAATCGAGGTTGATATGGCCCGAAACAACATCCTGGTCATCCACTAAAATTACCGGAATGTCTTTATTATCATCGATAATACTCAGCGGGAAATCGTAATCCGGCATCGCATCACCCGGAATAGGTTTTGAAACTTCGCGCGTAGCATCGAGGTACAACTGGATTTTCTTGCGTTCATATTCGCGGAGCTGATTAAAAGCGCGATCAGTAAATTCCACTAACTCGGCCTTTTTCTTGATCGCATCGGCCCATTGTTTCACCCGCAATCGCTCACGGTCGCTAACGCGCTGCACCACAGAATTAGAAACCCATAGCGACACAGCCACCATGACGAGGGCAATGCCCAGCAAAACAATTTTCCACTTCTGTTTATTGGAGTATAGATTCATGCGCAACGAATGTACAAAAAACGTTGTTGAAGAAGGAAAATTGTAGGTGGAGCATTTTCAATTTCCAACCTTATCAGAAAAACAGCGTTATCCTTAAAACAGCTCCGTCTAAATAGCAGTACATTTACAGCCATCTATGAAATTGATTCTCCACTTTTTTGCGCTCTTAATAGCCAGTTCACTTGTTGCTCAGGAATCGACTAAACCGGCTTTGTTGAGCGAATTTTCTTTTTCGGTAAATTATTCAATTCCCTCTTCCAGTAAACATCCCGTTGAGGCAAGACCTGGTTTTGGCGCTGCTGTTTACCTGCCTTTTCGATTGGATAAAAAAGTAAATCCGGTAATCGGACTCGAATTTGTGCAAACACGTTTCTATGCAAGTACCATCGTTGACGGTGACGAACTGTTTTACACCGGTGCTGACTTTAGCTACAATCAATTTCGGCTACCGTTCTCGGCCAGATTTCATTTCGGGAAGAAAACCACTTTTTTTATTGAGCCGGGAGCTTTTGCAAGCGTCGTTTTATCTGATTTCATTGAAGGAGTAACCCACAAATCTGTAGATGGCAAGGAAGTGACAGAAAGAGTCAAAGCGAACCTCACATCCAGTCCCGGAATTGGACTTTCACTGGGTTTTGGCATTCAAATACCGCTCAAAAAAGGAACGCTTCTGCTTCGCCTGGATGAAAATGCCGGTTCGGGAAGGACCTATTTAGCTCAGGGAAGTTCGAATGAATCGACCATTTTCTATAACCATTACCTGCGGTTTTCCGCGATCTATCGCTTGCCGGCGAAACAATAGGGAATGAATTCATTTTTTGTGGAAAATTGGAAATCAAATTGGAGAATTCGGGAATTTGAGTGTTCGCAATATCATGAACACCCGAAAACTAAACTCACTAATTATCAGTAAATTAAATCAAAACCGCTTAAAAAAAACACCTGTCTTTAACCAACCTTGGAATCTACCGCAAGAAAATCTACCCGCTTTTTCACTACCTTAGCAGTCCTATAAAATATGGATCATGGCAGAATTTTTTTACCAGCAACCCTACCCGCTTTCCGAAGACAAAACCGAATACCGCAAGCTGACAAGCGATTATGTTTCGGTGGAGAAAGTGGGGAACCGCGAAATACTCAATATTGACCCGAAAGCATTGGAATTACTGGCACAGGAAGCGATGGCTGATGTGTCATTTTACCTGCGTTCTGCTCACTTGGCAAAGTTGAAAGTAATTCTCGACGATCCCGAAGCAACCGATAATGACCATTTCGTGGCTTACAACCTGTTGCAAAATGCCACTGTGGCTGCCGAAGGACAATTGCCTTCCTGCCAGGATACGGGGACGGCTATTGTGATGGGAAAAAAAGGAGAAAATGTGTATACCGGAGCTGAAGATGCCGTGCATTTATCGAAAGGAATTTTCAATACCTTCCAGGAAAAAAACCTCCGTTATTCGCAAATAGTGCCGTTGAATATGTTCGAGGAAAAAAACTCGGGATCGAATTTGCCTGCGCAAATAGATATTTATGCCGACAAAGGCGACAAATATGAGTTTTTGTTTCTCACAAAAGGCGGTGGTTCTGCCAATAAAGCATTCTTGTACCAGCGTTCAAAATCGTTGCTCAACGACGCTTCACTGGAAGCATTTGTCAAAGAGAAAATCCTCGATTTAGGTACAGCTGCCTGTCCGCCATATCACTTGGTACTGGTCATTGGTGGCACTTCTGCCGAAGCGACTATGTCGGTGATGAAAAAAGCCTCTGCCGGTTATTTTGACGGATTACCAACCGAAGGAAATATGGGCGGCCAGGCATTCCGTGATTTGGAATGGGAAGCACGCGTGAACCGTATTTGTCAGGAAAGCACTATTGGAGCTCAATTCGGCGGGAAATACTTTACCCACGATGTGCGTGTGATTCGTTTGCCACGCCATGCTGCTTCTTGTCCGGTTGGACTGGGTGTTTCATGCTCGGCAGACCGCAACATCAAAGGAAAAATTACCAGAGATGGCATTTTCCTGGAACAATTGGAAGAAAATCCCCGTCGTTTCCTACCTGAAATGCCACCGCAATTGCTGCCACCGGTAAACATTGATTTGGATCGCCCGATGAAGGATGTATTGGCTGAATTGTCGAAATATCCGATCAAAACGCGCCTGAAACTAAACGGTACGCTGATTGTAGCGCGCGATATGGCACATGCCCGCATCAAGGAAATGCTGGACAATGGCGAGCCAATGCCTGAATATTTTAAAAATCACCCGGTTTATTATGCCGGACCAGCCAAAACACCTGAAGGAATGCCATCGGGAAGTTTCGGACCAACAACGGCAGGACGAATGGATTCATACGTTGATCAGTTCCAGGCCGCTGGCGGAAGTATGATTATGCTGGCAAAAGGAAATCGTTCGCACGAAGTAACAACTGCCTGCCACAAGCATGGTGGTTTTTACCTTGGTTCCATAGGCGGACCGGCAGCCATTCTTGCCAAAGCAAATATTTTATCTGTCGAGATAATCGATTTTGAAGAAATGGGCATGGAAGCCGTGCGTAAAATCACCGTGAAAGATTTCCCGGCGTTTATTATCACGGATGATAAAGGGAATGATTTTTTCGAGCATTTGTAATTGACATATGTAGGCTCGGGGCGCACCCCTAGCCCATAAAACAACAAAAGGCAGCAATTAATTGCTGCCTTTTGTTTGCAATATTTTCATTTCATTTCAACCTGGCGCGGGATGCGTCCCGCATTACGGTCACGACGTCCGTTGCAGAACAACCTTGCCACTGACCCATGTTTTACCCAATGGGTACCGAATCAGGTAAATGCCTGTTGCGTATTCGCTCAAATCGATTTGAATCGTACGATCTTTCTCCAGGTTCGTCAATACTTGTAAAACTTTGCCGCTGAGATCCGTAACATAAAGTTCGGTAATATCTACATCTGCGGTAATGTTTACAATGCCATTGGTCGGATTCGGATAGTAGTTCCATTTTACCGAAACGGAATCACGTGGTGTTTCGTGCGGATCCACAACCACTATATTTCCTGCAGTATCCAATGAATCGGCTGGTGGCGGATAAGCCACAATTGAATCAGGATAAGGTAATTCGAGGTTAGGTAATTGTTGTTCGCAATCAGGCATGTAGGTATAACTTTTCAGAATGCGAACCATTAGTTTATTCAAGGTTTCAACATCAAACTGATCGGTTGTTGGTGCAATGTGCGAATCGCCGATACCGCTGTGATCCGTCAAAAAAGTATAGGTTCCGTTGGTACCCAAAGCCATTGAACGCATCAGGTATTCGGTTCCTTTATCAATGCCGCTAGCACCGATCGGTACAATGCGAATGCCTTTTTCAGCAGCCTGAAGGATCAGACGTTGTAATTTTTCCTGAACCTGTGGATTTTTGTGCGGAGGCGCATCCAGGATAAGAAACAACACACGTGTGCGGGCATTTTCGCTCCAACTCAAGCCATTGATTGCTGAATCGAGGGCAATTTCGACCGCTTCTTCGTAGTCACCACCACCACCGGCCGATTGCTCGGAAATGTAATCAACAGACGCTGATAAAATACGGTCAAAGTCCATACTGCGTGTGGTATAGATCTCGTTTGGTCCTGCATCGCGGTAAAATACGTTCGCAAAGCGGAAATTGAGTTTCGAGCTGATTTGTTTGGATTGGAAAATGATGTCATTCAATTCCGCCTGCAGGTAACTTAATTCATCACCCATAGAACCCGTTGCATCTACCACAAACGCGATGTCTACATTTTCGCTTTGCTCGCAGGTAACGTCCAGTACCAGGTGATTGATGGTTTTTTCAAACGGCTTTACATCATTGATTTTTGAGATTTTTCCATTGTAATCCACTTCAATGAATAAACCTTGGGGAATTTCCGGATTTACGTTCAACATCGTGAGCCACATTTCGGCTTTTCCGGTATTGTCGGTGCGTGCTTTGAACACTTCCGAACCGTCGCGTTTTTTCAATCGCACCAACGCGTCTACTAATGGAATGCCATTTTGATTGTGCAATTCCAGCGTGTATCTTCCCTTCGGAGCGATGTTCCATACATTTTGGTAATAGCTCAACACATTTCCGTTGTTGGTGTAATCCTGCCAAAGGTTCCATTTTGCGAAATCATTGATTTCACCCGCAGTTAAAGCTCCGCTTCTGCCCGGCAAACTTGGAATTCCGTCTGTGTCCATCGGTCCGCTGAGGCCAAGACCAGGACTTTTTGCGGAATACGCATCTGAATAAAAGCGTCTCTCCGCCTCTCCCGAAACTGTTTTTTTTCCAAAGCCATTTGTGGCAGGAGCACCGCTTAAATATTTCGCGTTGATTTTCGCCATTTCATCGCTGCTCGAGCTTTCAGCAGACATTGCTTTGGCCTGTTCCGCTTTAGCAGATTTCGGTTTGTTGGGATCTTCGGTGACGGTAAAATCAAGTTTTTCGTCAGTACGAACACGAATTTCTTTTGTCACAGGTTTGTAACCCGAATAATTGACCACACATTTATACACGCCGGTGTCGAGCGCTACGTTGAAATTACCTTCGCGATCCGTTAAAACGGAGGCGACCAACTTTTCTCCCTGGTAAATATCAACGTTACCATATCCCAATGATTCATTGGTTTTGGCAGCGTTTAAATTCCCGTTAATGGATTGTGAAAAACCGCTTTGGACAAAAAAGCCGAACGTCAAAAAGAGGAAAAACTGTTTCATGATGCTGTGTTTGAGAGGTTAATACAGCCCATGGTTTGTTTAGTTCATTTTGAGTTGAAGAGTTTCTTGTGTTCCGTAAGTTGAATGAGTTATGAATTTAAGAACTCACTAGTTCACAATAAAGTCTTCTTCCTTGTCCTTCTCTTGCTGTTGCTTGAGTTTCCGGGTTTTTTCCCTGAGTTTTTCGATGGTCTTATTCGTTCGTTTTTTCTCTTCTACCGGATCAACAATTTCTTCCTTGTCGAAGTTCAGACGCAATTCTTCGTGTGGCTGAATCTTAGGCTGATAACCTTTAACGGTGGAATCTTTCTTGAACAACCCAAATTCGCTTTTCAGGATCGAACGTGCTTCCTGTACTGCAGCCTCGCGGTTTTCCTTTGACTGTTCTTTTTTGCTTTGGCCGTCCCACACAATGGTCGGATCGTACATCGAACCATACATCCGCACGTATAAACGGATTCCGGTTTCGTCATCGACCACTTCGCCGAATTCCGATTCATCGCGGGCTATTTTCAGATCGCGCAGGCGGAATGCAAATTTGTAATCGACAATATTATCAAAGGAGTGTGTGCCTTCTGTGGTAATATCCAACGCCGATGAATTGATCACCATCGATGGAATAATAATATTGCTATTGCTGATGTAAATGGTGTTTTCCAACGTTTCGAACGCAATATTGTTGAGCTTGCCTTCGAGTGCTTCGATCTCGCGTTTTTTGAGTACCAGACGCGTTTTAGGCGTTTTCAAACTGGCTACCAATTCTTTAAACGCCAATACATTAGTCAGCTTTCCATTGGTCACTTTCAGGTGAATCTGCGATTTGATCCGGTCTTTCAAAATCCCGTTCCGCATATCGAACGGCGCTTTGAGATCCATTTCCACTTCTGCTTTACCTGAAATATTGTCGGAAGTAATGACTTCCTGCTCAAAGTTGTTCCATTCCTTGAACAAGGGCTTGAATTTCAAATCCTTCGAATTGAGATTCGTGGCCATCTCAAAAAACTCGGGAGCGGTTTCTACTACCGCAAATGTTCCCTGAACGGAAGCTTCGGCATTGCGCCCAAACAATTGCTCGATAACAATGCTGCGGTAACCGACCGTCATGTTTCCATGAATTTCCTTGAATTGATGTTCACCCAGCGTAATGTTCCCGACATCCAAACGCACATCGCCGTTGATCATCGTTGGCAAGAGCCAGTCGCGGATATTCATTTCGGAAACTTCACCACCACTTTCCTCATTGTTATTAAAATCGGCGAGATCAATCAGGCGACTTTGAGCAATAACCGTTACGTCAAGGTTCGATTTATCCTGTAAAAAGTGATCAATCTGATCAAAATGGCCGTTGAGCTTCAGATCTGACCGGCCTAAAATAACCGATAGATTTTCAAGCGCAGCTTCGTGTTGGTCGAGAATGACTTTCCCGTTGATTTGTTCAAATTTCCGGGCGTCTTTAAGTAATTTGAGCGAGACTTGTTTCAGTACAGCCGTTCCGGAACCGTCTTCCACCTCAATGCTTTGTTCACCCGATTGATCGGAAACAGTTGCGAGTACGAAACGCGTATCCACATTAACATTACCGGCTAACGTTTCAATTTTCGGCAAGTGAAATAATGCGTGTAATACCGCCAAATTTACCGATCCATGCGCATCGCCAGTGTAACGTGGAGCCGAAAATTTACGAATCGCCAAATGTCCGATAAACGGCCCACCAACGGTTCGGAAAGACACTTTTTTGAGATTCAGCTCTTCTTTATCTTTCCCCTTCATGGTGGAATAATTTCCGTCGAGTTGCAGGTTGCTAATGGTGAGATTTTGCGACGGTTCCACCAATTTCCCGTCTTTGATATTGAACGAACAATCGATGTAAGGATAGGCATCTGCACCCAATTCGCTGTTTACCTTCAGCATGAAACTGGCAGTTCCTTTGCCTTTGAATCGATCCAAATGCTCGGTTTCTTTGACCGACAAGTGATTGGCGACTTCGGTCAGCGGTAATTCGGTGGCAGAAAGTTTTGCCCGAACCGAATTGCTGTCTACAAAAACGCTAATCTGGAAAGGCAATCCGGCCAGGTGCAGAACACCATTGGGAAGCGAAACCGTGTTTTTTACCTTGTCGATGTGAATGTCAACCACCGTAGTTGCGGGTTGATTGACAACAATCGGAATTTGCCCATTTTGAAGTCTCCGAATCTGAAAAGCGGCTTCGGTATGCATGGTGAACCGCTTGTCGGTAAACTTTCCACGCAAACTTAATTGACTGAAATCGGTGGAATACGTTTGGTCTTGCAGCTCATTGGTATAACTGAAACGCAAATCGCTAACGGCAATTGATTGGAGCGTCAACTCAAACGATGATGCTTTGGCGTCTTTGGATTCTTTCACAATGTCATAATTGACCTTGCCTTTTTTATTGACCTTCAGCTGCAGCGTTCCCGGGTATATTTCAATCGATTTAACGTCGTATTTTTCATTCCAGATATCAATCGGATTGAACTTCATGCGGATCATTTCCGTGTATAGCAAGGTGTCTGCATGTGTGGCGTGTGGCAAGGCATCCGGAATAAAGACGTCATGAAAATCAAGCGAAACATTCGGGAAAGTCTTCCAAAAAGTAATGTCTACTTTCGACACCTCGACTTTGGCTTTCAGGTTTTTGTTGATTTCACCGATGGCGTAGTCTACAATTTCGTCATGGAAGATGTACAGTGCGGCCGAAATAAGCAATACGAGGCTTATAATGGTTCCGAAAAACCACTTCACCGTTCGTTTTAGCCATTTCGGGATGTGCATATATCCAAAATTAAGCAACGCCGTCATTGGGTCGACAGACATTTCAATAAGTAATCAACGCGCGATTCTTAATTTGTTTCAATTTTTGATGTGTGCACGGTTTTGTTTAGATTTTTACCAACCCATTGTTCGTCGCACAAACGCTTCCAACTCATTAGCGATGGAACTGTGCTCACCTGCTGTCGGGTGAAACGTGCATCCGGTTCTGTACATGCCTTCGTAGGCAAACGAAAGCACCTTATTGTCTCCTTCTTTGTTCAATGCTTCGGCGATGGAAAAAACATAATTTTTCATCACCGGTTTTAATTCGGAATTGGCCATTGGGCTGGCGCAACAGATAATGGTTGACGTTTCATACCGCTGACGAAGTGTTTTCAGGAAATCAACATAGGTTTGGCAAAAGATTGTGGAATCCTGCAATCCGTCGTTTTGGCCAAGGGTAATCACCACGAGATCAGGATCAGTTTCAGAGCGTTTCCAAACGTCACCGGCCGTTTGAAAATTAATGCGATCGTATACCTGCGGCATCGTGATTTTCGAACTGCAGCAGGAACGGGTCATTCCGATGCCCGAAACAGCAGTCAATTCCCAATCGGCCTCAAGTCTGCGCGAAAGTACGCACCCGAAACTCAGGTAAGCATTGTGCTGATCGTACCAGATTCCTTCGCCACACGTGGTTTGTGAATCGTCACATCCATTTCCACATGTGATCGAATCACCGATGAACTCAATAGAGCGTTTTTTAGCGGGAAGCGGAAAAACAGAAGCACAGCTTATTCCCACAAACTCAATGTAACCGATTGCGGCTTCGGTGTTTTTACAAATCAGTAAGGTGTGTTTGGTATCGGGCAGATTATCTGCAATCAGGATCACGTTGCGTTCTGCTTTGAGTTGAATTCGTTGCGGTGGTAAATCATCGATCACCACTTCAATGTAATTGTGGCAGGTCCCGAAGCGCACCTCATCCTGGATTTCGATTTCGCAAAACGTTCCTGTAAAACCCACTTCAATCGCTGTTCCCGGAGCCCAACATCGGGCAAATTGCTGGTGAGTGGTATCAACACGTCCTATTAGCCGGAAGGCTTCATGATCGGTACTAAAAAAGTGAATCCCTTCCTTTTCAGTACGTAAACCGTAGATTGAAACGCAGGAAGAAAGTAGTAAAAGACACAACAGGAAAGGCCATCGCATGGGCAAAAATAAGGAAACATTCTCACCCGCAAATCGCCATTTCACCACAAAGGCACAAAGTTTTTTTGAAGGATAGACGTGCTAAGATCACAAAGGTGTTCTACCGGAAACCGCCTTCGTGTCCTTTGCAACAGGCCAAACTCATTTTTCTCTTTATGTCTTTGCGGTAAAATTTATTTGATCACCGCCGGGAGGTTTTTCGTTTTATTCGCCGGAACAAAAAGGATGGAACTTGTGTTTACACAGTAACGTGTGTCTTTATCCGTAAATCCCTCTCCGGTAAAAACATGGCCCAAATGCCCGTGACAATTGTTGCAGATGATTTCCACCCGCATACCGTCTGCATCGGGAACGTTGGTTACTGCGCCCTCGATTGCGGCATCAAAACTCGGCCAGCCGCAATGCGCTTCAAATTTATCTTCGGAAGTATAGAGCGGATTGTTACACTGGCGGCAGATATACAATCCTTTGTCGTCTTTGTCGTAATAATCACCGGTAAAAGGACGGTCGGTCGCTTTGTTCAGGATCACATCCTGTTGCTGCGGTGTGAGTTCATTGTATTTGGCGTTTGACTTTGGCATAATCTCTTCGTTATTCGTTTTTGTTGAATCTTGTTGTGCGTTACAGGAAGTGAGTGCAATGATTGAAAGCGTGCATATTCCCAAAAATAGATGTCTCATAATTGTTGTTTTTTACAAGTTACGCATCAGGCTTCAAATTGGATTTTCATTCCAAGGAAATTTTTAATTTTTGATGTTGAATGCTTAATTGGGGTTATGTCTGCTGAACAATCAAGTTAATTAGGTGAATTCATTCAACATTCAACATTCAACATTCAACATTCAACATTCAACATTCAACATTCAACATCAAAAATCAAGCATCCTTCCCAGTAAAACCGGCGCTTTTCAAAAAAAATAAAAAAAAACTAAAAATCGCTGTAACTTTATTGAGGCTTCTCGGTCTTACGAGAGATGATTATGCTACATGAACGCAAAAGACTACAATAACGCAATTGATCAATACGCAGATAATATCTTTCGTTTTGTGCTCAAACACACACGAAACAAGATGCTGGCGGATGACATTGTGCAGGAAACTTTTGCCAAAGTGTGGGAAAAACATGAAGACATACAAGTAGAAAAAGCAAAATCGTACTTGTTTACTACCGCCTACCATTGTTTGGTAGATGTGATGAAAAAAGAAGCTCGCTCAGGAACCTTAGACGGAATTGAACGACAGGGAACGCAGGACAATGCGCACTTGTTTGATATTCAGAAAGTGTTGCAGGAAGCATTGGAACGACTTCCGGAGATCCAGAAAACAGTGGTGCTTTTGCGTGATTATGAAGGTTATCACTACGATGAGATCGCCGAGATTACCGGATTGACCGAATCGCAGGTGAAAGTGTACATCTTTCGTGCCAGACAGACATTGAAGACCTATTTAAAAGACATAGAATTAGTAGCATGAATATGCCGATAACGATAGAAAATTACGAAGCGTTTTACCTGGATTACCTTGAAGGAAATCTGTCGGGTGAAACGCTGGTTGCCTTTGAAGCGTTTCTGGCAGCCCATCCGGAACTTTCCGTTGAGGAAGAGGAGCTGATTACGCTTCAACCGTCAGAAGAATCATTCGATGCGCTTCAAAAACTGACATTGAAACAAGGCATTGACATGGGCGATCTGAATGCCGAAACAATTGAATTTTTCCTCATTGCCCGTGAGGAAGGCTTGCTTTCAAACGAACAATCGGCGCACCTCAACCATTGGCTCGAAGCAAATGCTCATTACCAGCAAGATGCGCGTCTTTATGCGTTAACGACTTTCGAATCCGACAAAACGGTTGTATACGAAGGAAAAGCAGACTTGAAAAAACCGGTCGGCGGACGTGTGATCCCAATGTGGTTTACCGGATTGGCAGTAGCTGCAGGTTTGGCATTGGTGTTTACCATCGGATTGAACCAAAGCGAATCTGACCAAGGGAAATCAACAAAATCAGAATCGATCGCGAAGACCGAACAACATTCCGGAAATCAGTCAGATCAGGGAAATAACAATGGTGATAAAACCATTAAGATCAAAAATTCCAACGGAAAACAGATTCAGGTTGACCCACAACAACCTTCAAACGGTAAAAAGGTAAACGAAAAACAACCGAATTCTCCGAAACGTCCGGTTTATCAACGCAGTATTTTGCACGAAGGAACCGTATTGGCTTCATTGGAAAAACGTCAGGCGCAACTTTCAACCGACGGAAACAAAACAATTTCACCATTGGTTCATCCACAGCCTGTCAAAATTGTTCCTGAAACATTGCCAAATGATGATGTTGCTATGGTTTCGGTTGACGAAATGAAAAATCCGATCAAACCGGTAACAACGCGCCTTTCGGAAACATTCAATACGCCTGTTGATTTCAGAACGGCCAAAGCTGCAAAGAAAAAAGGCGGATTTTACTTCAAAATCGGTAAAGTAGAGGTGTCACACCAAACAGCGAGTTTGTAAACCTTACGTAAGGAACAATCATTCAAAAAATTTAACCACATAGACCACAATAGGAAACAGT
Source organism: Bacteroidota bacterium (assembly GCA_040387295.1). Taxonomy (GTDB): domain Bacteria; phylum Bacteroidota; class Bacteroidia; order Flavobacteriales_D; family Crocinitomicaceae; genus Fluviicola. Next base: position 317,609 of record JAZKEB010000002.1, read on the forward strand.
GATTTTACACCTATTTTCTATGTTATCAATGTGCCCTATGTGGTTATTAAATGAATCGCATCTATGGTAACTATCTTGTTTAATAGTTCTTGGAAAAAGAAATTCTGAAAAAGGAATATAAAACCAAGAAAACAACTATTTTTAGCCGGACCTAGATGAAAGAAACATCCTTCATAGAACAAAACAAAGAGAAATGGAAACGGTTCCAGGAACTTGCTGCCAACAAGCAGGGTGATCCGGAAGAAATTGCCGATCTCTACTCCGATATTACGGACGATTTGAGCTATGCCCAAACTTTTTACAATCGCAGAACGGTTCGCGTTTACCTCAATCAAATTGCGCAGGGTATTCACAATCTGGTGCACAAAGAACGAAGCGAGTCACTCGGAAAGTTCTTTACCGTTTGGAAAACATCACTTCCGATTGAGATTTACCGTTCGCGTAAACACTTGCTTTTTGCCTTGTGTTTGTTCGTTTTCTGGGCAATTCTCGGCGCCGTAACAACCGATTTTAATCCTGATTTTCCGCGTGTGATTTTGGGTGATGATTATGTCGACATGACACTCAAAAACATTGCAAACAAAGACCCGCTGGCTGTTTATCACAGTCAATCGCAGGTAAAAATGTTCTTCGACATCACCATTAACAATATTCGGGTCGCATTTCTCACCTTTATTTTAGGCGTCTTCTTTACTATTGGAACGCACATCTTCATTTTCCAGAATGGTGTGATGCTGGGCGCTTTCCAATACTTTTTCCACCTCAAAGGTGTATTGATCACTTCCTTTTTGGGAATCTGGATTCACGGCGCATTTGAGATCAGCGCCATTGTGATTGCCGGCGGAGCGGGAATAACGCTCGGAAACGGCTGGCTTTTCCCGGGATCGTATACCCGACTGCAAAGTTTGCAGCTTTCGGCCAAACGCGGACTAAAAATCATGATGAGCCTGGTGCCGTTTTTGATCGCCGCCGGATTTCTGGAAAGCTTCGTCACACACAATTACCTCATATTACCCGAATGGTCGAAATGGACGCTCATTATGCTTTCCTTCGGTCTCATCGTTTTTTATTACATCATTTACCCTGTCATCGTTGCGCGCAAGCATCCTGAATTGGTGTACGAACAGAATGTTCCGCCGCAAGAATATCAGGAACGCTTTAACCTGCACAAACTGCGCAGTTTTGGTCAAATGTTTGCCGACACCTTTGCTTTTTACCGCATCCACATTGGAAAAATCATCAAAATTAATCTGCTGCTTACCCTACCGCTGATTTTGGTCATGGTGGTGTTGCAGGACAGCGCACGCTATGAAGACATTACCCATCAATACTGGTATGACTGGGCCGCGCAGATGGAAATCATGATGGGCTTTGGAATGGGGAGTTTGCAGGATGTTTTGGTCATGCTTGGCTGGACATACGTGTTTGCCGTACTGATGATTTCGGTGTTTTACGGATTCAAACACCAGGAAAAAAAGCTGAATTGGGGAACCTTTTTCCGGTTCTGTTTCAAGAATTTGTTCGGGGTCTGGCTTTGCAATCTGATGCTGTATGTCATGCTATTTTTAGTGCCGTGGTACTGGTTGTTCATTTGCGTATTCCTGATTCCGTTGTTTTGGTTAAACAGCGTTGGGCTCGTGTTGGGTAATGAATCATTGGGACAACGCATCCGCAACGGTTTTTCATACAGCGCCCGCGCTTACGGAAATACCATTCTGTCCATTTCGGTGATATCGCTCATTTTGTTCCTGTTTGCACAGCCCATTGCTTTGGTTTTTAGTATTCACGACGGCAATCTGTTTCAGGAACCACCAATGCCCGATTTACTGGACATGCTGGCTGATTTTGTGAAAAACATTTCCCGCAATTTTACCGAAGATTTTATGGTTCCGGCCATGATTACGCGACAAGTTGTTTACCTCATCTTTATGTTCTTAATGCTGCCGTTCTTTGCCATCATGATGGGATTCATCTATTATGACATTCACGAAAAAAGCAGTGCACAGGGCTTAAAAACGGAGTTTGAGTCATTCGGAAAACGCAAACGCAATCAGGAAACCAATATCGATTTTGACTAAGTTCATTCCGTATATCATTTGTTTGTTGCTTCCGTTGACCGGCTGGAATCAAGGCGGCGATTCCAAAGAATTGAAGCGCAAGTGGAAGGAAATCAACGAGCAGCACGGTTTTCAAAAGGCGAAAGATTACAACGGCCCTTCTGCCGATGGGTATGTTTCACCGACCGACATCAATGAAAGTCAGCCGATTACTCCAGGTTCGAGCAGTTCGCGGAATATGCCGTACAAGGGAATGCCTTATTCGTCGTCGCAACAGCGGCAGGGGCGCAATCCGGGACCTATGGGACAGGGAGGTAACGGTACACTTCAATCAGACCCAAACATTACGCCACCCGAAGACATTGACATTCCCGAAATCGATTCACCGGATATTGATGCGCCGGATATCGACGCACCCGAAGTAGGTGGTTCTTTCTGGAAAATTCTCGGAATTATTCTCCTCATCATTCTTGTGGGAATCATCATTTATTACATTCTCAAAAACAAACAACCTTCCAATTCGAACGTACCGTTTGAGCCATTGGAAGAAGATCTGAATCCGGCAACGATTTCAAAAACCGAGCTGGAAATGCGTTTGGAGGAAGCCGCGCAACGGGGCGATTACCGTGAATGTGTGCGAATTTATTTCCTCTTTGCTATGAAAGAACTCATTCAGCGCCGTTGGATTTTCTGGAAAAAAGAAAAAACAAACATTCATTACATCATCGAAATGCAGGGTCGGAAAGGTGTTCGCGAATTCGAAGAAATTGTCGGGCTTTACGATTTGGTTTGGTACGGTGATTATATCATTGATGAAGAAGCCTACAACCGCATGCAACCCGTTTTGGATGCCAATTATAAAACAATCGAACGCAACGCATGAATCGGAGAGTCGTCATAGCGCTGTTGGCCTGCATTCTGATCGTCGGAGGACTTTTCTGGTTGTTTGATTCGCCTACGGAGGAACAGCTGCAAGCTGCCAAAAGGCAAAAACGCATTTCCAGTAAATGGATCCCTGAATACGTCATCGAATCGAAAGATCCGCGTGGTCTGGGCTTTTTCAACGAATTGCTTAAAACGCACGTCGACGATTCCATCTATGTGCTTCAACGCTGGTCGCAACTTGATTCCATTCCGGACCATGACAGCGCTACCTATCTTTTTGTGGGCGAAGGATTCGGAATGTACAGCTACGAATTTGATGTGATTGATACTTACGTAGACAGCGGTTCCACGATTTTCATGGCATTTGATCAGATTACCGACAATCTGTATGACCGTTATTTTGAGCCGAACGCGTATTTATGGGATTACAGTGAGAAATTCTATGTCGCGCTGGGTGATACGTCACTTTCCTATTCGGCGGTTTTTCAAAACGACACCATTCAGGCCGATTGGTACCCGTTCAGACCGAGTTGCATCAAAGACACGCTTTACCGTGCTTTTGCCTGGGGTATGCACTATCCGGTTGCTTTTGAATCGGACCAGGAAAAGGGGAAAGTAATCATGCACAGTGTGCCCCGCTTGTTTTGCAATTATCAGGTGATCACACCAAACGGTTTTGCGCACGCGTCTATTATGTTGCGCCGCATCCCTAAAGACAAACCGGTGATTTGGATGGAATACGGTCGTCAGTCGATGAACCAGCCGATGTCCAACGTCATGGATCCGTCGGAAGAACAAGGTCCCGGTGAGGCAAAACAAGACAATAGCTACCTGCAGTTTATCATGAAAAACGAAGCGCTCAGATGGGCGTTCCTATACGGTATCCTGGTATTCCTGATGTATGTCTTATTCAGAGCAAAACGCCGCGAAGCCGTATTGCCGGGTGTTGCCGAAAAACGGAACATGTCATTGGCATTTGTGGATACATTGAGCAGTATTTACTTGTCGCGCAACTCGCCGTACAGTATCTTGCTGGTATTGCGCAAAAACTTCTACGTGGCCATCAATCGTCATTTCTACATCGATTTGATGAACACCAAAACCCGTGAAGAAGATGTGAATCGCCTCATTGAAAAAGCATCGGTTGAAGGAGAAGAATTGCGGAAAGTATTGCGTTTCGTGGAAACGAACAAACCATCTGAGGTGAGTCAGCATTCACTTTCGGACCTGTACCGTTACATTCGTCATTTTTACCTGGTAACGGGCATTGCAAAACCAAGCTCTAAATTTGTTTCCGGCGATCAGCATGTGGTGGTAAACCGCAGTTTATTGCAAGGTGGTTTGGGAATTTTACTGGGACTGTTTGCCCTTCTGCGTGGTCTTTACTCGCTTTCGATGGGTAGCGGTTACGGAATTTTACTGGTGGTTTTAGCCTTTATACTCTTATACCTTGGGGCTCGTTTTATTTCACTACCGGTAGCGATTATCAAGGAACGCGAAATGATTGTATACCCTTCTCTTTTCGGGAAGAAAATCTTCGATGTTTCTGCGGGATTGAGACAATCGACCGAAAACGGTGTTACAACACTTTCAGCCGAAAACGGTGATCAGGTAACTATACGACATTCATGGCTCTCACGATCGGGGAAACATGCCTTATTCCTTTTTGTAGAACATATTAAACACAAATCAGCATGATGAATCAAGACGACAACCTCTCTTCCCAGCCCGAAGGGCAACAAGGATCAAGTGAAGGCCAACAACCGGAGCATTCTCCCTACATGCCAAAAGATAACGAGACGCCGGCTGCGGCAACTCCGCTCAATGAAACACCAAATCCGATGCAGGGTTCGGAGCCGCATTTTCAGCAACGCGACCAAACCGAATTGATTTGGGTGGCCCAAAAAGTAAACCGTGTTCGCGAAGAAATGCGCAAGTATGTAATCGGTCAAAGCGAAATGATCGAATTGATGCTGGCCGGAATTTTCGCCAACGGACATTTGTTGCTGGAAGGTGTTCCGGGAGTCGCAAAAACGCTTTCTGCAAAAGCCTTGTCGAAAGTACTCGATGTAGAATTCTCACGGATTCAGTTTACTCCGGATTTGATGCCATCGGATGTGATCGGTACGTCGGTGTTCAACATGAAAGACACGACCTTCAACTTTAAAAAAGGACCTATTTTCTCGAATATTGTGTTGATCGATGAGATCAACCGTGCTCCTGCCAAAACCCAGGCCGCCTTGTTTGAAGTAATGGAAGAGCGTCAGATTACGTATGACGGTCATCAATACCAGATGAGCTTCCCATTCCTGGTAATTGCAACGCAAAACCCGGTTGAGCAGGAAGGAACGTACAATCTTCCGGAAGCGCAATTAGACCGTTTCTTGTTTAAGATTAAACTCGATTACCCGACGTTGGAAGAAGAAACATCGATCCTGTTGCGTTACAAAGATCATATCAAAACGCCTTCTTTGGATCAGATTGTTCCTATTTTCAATGCGACCGAATTGCAGAAAGTGCAAAGCATTATCGAGAAAATCATCATCGAAGAACGTTTGATCCAATATATTGCGCAGATCATCAACAAGACACGTAATCACGGAAAAATCTATTTGGGCGGATCGCCACGTGCCTCCCTTTCGATCATGAAATCGGCCAAGGCATTTGCCGCCATTCGCGGACGTGATTTCGTAACGCCGGATGATATTCAGTTTGTTGCCATCCACGTATTGAATCACCGTATGATCTTAACTCCGGAGGCCGAAATGGAAGGTTCACCGATTGAAGACATCATCCGCGAAATCGTTCAATCAATCGAAGTTCCCCGTTAATTATGTTCGGCAGCTTACATCTCACACGGTTCTTTTTCCTCATCCAGGCGGTGGTGGTTTGCATCATTGGTGCGTCCTTCCTGTTCCCGTGGCTAATGGTTGTTGGGAAAACCCTGCTTATTGTTTCCGTTTTGGCAACAATCGTAGATGTAATGCTGATTTATTTGCCAAAAGAGCCGATTACCGTACAGCGCCGTTTTCAGGAACGCATGAACCTGGGCGACAGCAATAGCGTAGAAGTCATTGTGATCAATCAGACCCTGCAACCACTGAATGCCTCCATTTATGAAGGGTATCCGGTGCAAATGCAGCAACGTTCCAAAGCATGGATTGCCTTGTTGCTTCCGCGCAAACGGAAAACATTCCACTACGATTTCACGCCGAAAGAACGTGGTAAATACCAATTCAACGACGTCGTAGTATTTGTGCGTTCGCCATTTTTCTTAGGCCAGCGTCGTATTACCATTTCATTGGAACAGCAAGTAGAGGTTTATCCTTCTATTCTGCAGATGAAACAATACGAGTTGAAAGTATTCCATCAGCAAACACAATCGCAGGGAATTAAAAAAGTCCGCAGGATCGGAAATACCAGCGAGTTTGAGCAGATCAAAAACTATGTTCAGGGCGATGATGTGCGTACGATCAACTGGAAAGCGACCAGCCGCAAGAATGAATTAATGGTAAATCAATACCAGGAAGAACGTTCGCAGCCGGTGTATTGCGTGATTGATAAAAGTCGCCCGATGCAGCTGGCGTTCGACGATATGTCGATGCTGGATTATGCGATCAACACCACCCTAGTGTTCTCTAACATTGCCTTACGCAAAGGAGACCGTGCGGGGTTGATCACATTCTCTGACAAAATTGGGACGTTGTTGCCAGCCGATAAGTCGACCGGACAATTGCGCCGCATCCTGGAAAACCTGTACAATCAACGTACCTTGTTCAAAGAAGGAAACTTTGAGTTGTTGTACCAAACGGTTCGCAAGCAAGTCAAAACGCGTTCATTGCTGATGTTGTTTACCAATTTCGAGAGTGAATTTGCCATGCGCCGTGCCTTGCCGATGTTGCAGAAACTCAACAAGCGCCACGTATTGGTGGTGATTTTCTTCCAGAACAATGAATTGGAGGAATGGGCCCAGCAACCGGTAGCGACCATGAAAGACCTCATCCAGGCAACAGTTGCCGAAAAAATGAGTACCGTAAAATGGTCCATCGCCCGCGAATTGCGCCAGCATGGTATTCAAACCATTCTTTCACGCCCCGAAGATTTGTCAATCAACTCGATCAACAAGTATTTGGAGTTGAAAGCGAAGGGCGGGATTTAAAAACGCCAAAACATCCCAAACAATGCTGTAATCCACCTGAGCAATCAGCCTTCTGGAGTATACCTGTTGAAACTGAATAACTCAGATCAAACAAATTACACCCGCCTTGTGAAACTTTAACACCTAAAAGTGCGGTTGTAGTTTCCTGATAAGTAGGCTGTGCAGGAAAATTTGTGTAATTTTGCACATCCAAAAGCAACAATATATGTCAGTTACAGCAACAGCTCCTGGAATTCAGGAAGCCCTCAAAACCCTCGGAATAGAAGCTATTAACCGCGGGGCATCTACAGGAGGTTATTGGTTTAACACCCGTGGTCCGCAAATCGATTCAATTTCTCCGGTCGACGGACAGTTAATCGCCTCTGTATATTCCGCAACTGAAACCGAATACGAAGCCATTATCATGAAAGCTCAGGAAGCATTCAAAGTGTGGCGTACGATTCCTGCTCCGAAACGTGGAGAAGTGGTTCGTCAGCTGGCTGAAAAAATACGTGAATACAAACAACCGCTTGGTGAGTTGGTTTCTTTCGAAATGGGGAAATCCTTGCAGGAAGGTTTGGGTGAAGTACAGGAAATGATCGATATCTGCGATTTCGCTGTTGGACTTTCCCGTCAATTATATGGTTTGACTATGCATTCTGAGCGTCCGAGCCACCGTATGTACGAACAATACCACCCGATCGGGATTGTGGGAATTATTTCCGCATTTAACTTCCCGGTTGCCGTTTGGAACTGGAACACAGCTCTTGCATGGGTTTGTGGTGATGTATGTGTTTGGAAACCATCTGAAAAAACGCCTTTAACGGCTATTGCCTGTCAAAAAATCGCGCAGGAAGTATTTGCAGCAAACGACGTTCCCGAAGGTGTTTCGTGTTTGTTGATCGGTGATGCCGAAATCGGAAAGCTAATGTCGAATGACGTTCGTGTTCCGTTGGTATCCGCTACAGGTTCTACCCGCATGGGGAAAGCCGTTTCTCAGGCTGTTGGTGCCCGTTTGGGTAAATCATTATTAGAGCTGGGTGGAAACAACGCCATCATCATTGCTCCTTCAGCCGATTTGAAAATGGTGGTGCCAGGTGCGGTATTCGGTGCGGTAGGAACAGCAGGACAGCGCTGTACATCTACACGTCGTTTGATCATCCACGAAGAAGTTTATGATAAAGTGCGTGATGCGATTGTAAAAGCATACGGACAATTGAAAATAGGAAACCCATTGGATCAAAACAATCACGTGGGCCCGCTAATCGATAAAGATGCTGTGACGGCTTACGAAAACGCCTTGAAGCAAGTAGTTGCCGAAGGTGGTAAAGTGATTGTGGAAGGCGGTGTATTGAGCGGTGAAGGTTACGAATCGGGTTGCTACGTAAAACCGGCAATTGCAGAAGCAGAAAACCATTTCCAGATCGTGCAGCACGAAACGTTTGCTCCGGTATTGTACCTGATGAAATATTCAGGTGGCGTGGAAAATGCCATTGCTTTGCAAAACGGGGTTCCACAAGGATTGTCATCTGCTATTATGACCAACAACCTGCGTGAAGCGGAAGCATTCTTAGCTGCTACAGGTTCAGATTGCGGAATTGCCAACGTTAACATTGGTACTTCCGGTGCTGAGATCGGCGGGGCATTCGGTGGTGAAAAAGAAACAGGCGGTGGCCGCGAATCAGGATCTGATGCCTGGAAAGTATACATGCGTCGCCAGACAAACACCATCAACTACTCCGATTCATTGCCATTGGCACAAGGAATCAAGTTTGATTTGTAAGAATCTCTTTTGATAAATACTTAAAGGCTGCCTTAGGGTGGCCTTTTTTATGCACTTTTGGATCATTAACAATTTCACTACTATGAAAAAACTCTTCTTTTTAACTGTCGTAATCAGCCTCTTCTGTGCAAGTTGTACTTATACAAGCACTTCGACAAAATTCCCTGAGATTAATGATGAAGAAACGCTTGCAGCTTCAATAGACTCGCTTGTTCCTAACTCAGGAAGAATGTGAACGGTAGTTCAAACAACGTGAATGGTTCGGTTACAAACGAAGCAGAATTGACGATATACAACGCTGAGGGACTCAAAAAGGGAACTGTAGGCAAACAACAAATTGCCTATGCTATTGCAAGAACATTTTATCGAAACATTGCTAACAAAAATGAATTCAACCAATTCTTTGTGACATTTGTTTTCGAAGACGGTTCTTTTTCCGAAACACAACGTTTTTCTTATTCAAGTAAGCAATTAAATTAGTTCTGCTATTGAATTTAGTTGCTCAACACTTTAAGCTCAATATTTAGGTTATCAAGCTTTCCCGAAACTAAATTTGATTTTTAATATTACAGTTCTTACATTTACACTGTAAATTAACGTGTTATGAAGTTACTACTGCTTATTTTCACACTTATTTCCGTGTCCGCTTTCGCGCAGCAAAATCCAACTTCCCGAATGGCTCAGCCTGCGGAAATGAATTATTTTTCGCGTTTGGGCGTGGATTATGAAATAAAAGACAACCCGTCACCCGATCCGGATGTGATCGCATTGATCCCTTTTGAGACGTATAACCGTCAGCGCAATGCTACAGAAGATCTGGAATTCACGGATCCCACAACGAATTACGTGATTATCCTTTACTCCGAGAAAAAATGCAGGTTGAATAAACAACAATAAGTGCTATGAGAATCCTTCTACTCTTTTTCGTTTGTTGCTCATTCGGGTTATTTGCACAAACATATACGCATCCCACGGTTGGGATTAGCAGTACCTATGCAGGAGCCTGCATGGTAAACACCTGTTCGGGAACGTATTATGACAATGGTGGTGCCGCCGGAAACTACTCGGCGAATATCAATGCCATTTATCGTACGTTTTGTCCGAGTACGGCAGGAATGTGCGTTCGGGCAACATTTACCTCATTCTCGATGAATGACACGTATTTTTTGTGCGGAGGACCTGGCAGCTGCTGCGATTATTTGCAGATTTTGAACGGCCCGGCGCAAAATTCACCGGCGCTTTACAACAATTGTACGACTTCCCCGGGAACAATCACGGCAAATTCATCAAGTGGCTGTTTGACTTTTCGTCACACAACTGACGGTAGCGTTCAACTCGGCGGTTGGGCAGCCACACTTTCGTGTGTAGCTTGTGCCGGCGGACCAGCTGCTGGACTCAACAACGATTGTGGTGGTGCTGTTCAGGTTTGTGTCGATACGCCTTTTGCAAGCGCTTCAACCGGCCCGGGATTAGCATCCGACGGTTGTTCGGGATGTACTTCATCCGGTGGTGAGGTGTATTCAAGCTGGTACAAATTTCAGGTTGCCACCAGCGGAACACTTGGTTTTACCATTGACCCGAATGTAAACGCAGATGATTACGATTTTGCCTTGTACGGGCCTGGCGCTGCTTGTGGCGCGCTTGGATCGCCTATTCGATGCAGTTATGCCGCCAACACCGGGAATACCGGAATGGGTAACGGTGCGGCTGATGCTTCGGAAATTGTAACCGGTGATGGCTGGACAAGTACTTTGGCGGTAACTGCCGGACAAATTTATTACCTGATGGTGAATCAATGGAGCCCGACTGCGGGAGGTTTCCTGATGGATTGGACCCTTAGTGGTGGTGCTTCACTAAACTGTACGCCTCTGGCTGTTGACCTTACTACTTTTGAATGTTCTCAGGATGAGCAGTTCATCAACATCCACTGGGCTACCGAAACCGAAACCGACAGCGATTTCTTTAAGCTGGAAAAAAGTACAGATGGTGTAAACTATGTGGAAATGGTGCGTACGAAAGGGCAGGGCAACTCGTCACTTCCTACCGATTATTTCATTGTGGATGCTTACCCTGAACTCGGTGTCAATTACTATCGCCTTACGGAAGTAGACCTTTCGGGAATGGAAACGGTGTTTAACATCACTTCGTGTGAAGCTACGGTTACAGATGCAAAAGTGATCTCGATGAAGATTTACGATATGAGCGGACAATGTGTCTGGAAAACAGATGAACCGGGAATGGAGATCAAATCAACCCTTAAAAGTGCGATGATCCCTGCCGGTGTTTATATACTGGAAACAGAAGATGTTTACCACAAGATGAAACGCATCAAGTTTGTGCAATTGGATAAATAACCAATTTTCGGAAACGTATTTAATAGTAAAAGTCCACCTAGCGGTGGACTTTTAGTTTTTATATCATTCCTTACGAATCTTTTTAGCTTGAAGCTTTACTCCTTCTTCTTCCCGATTCTAAAATCAATGCGGTAATAGAAAATCGGTAAGAAACCCAATTGTGTTTTCTGTGCAATCGGTTCGGCCGAAGGATTAGAGATATTTGGCGCGTAAGCCAGACTCAACAGGTTCTTTGTATTGAAAAGGTTCACCAAATCCAACCCGATTTCGTGGGTCATTTTCTCAGCGTTGTATTTCCAGTTGATTTTCACATCGGCACGGAAATAATCGCGGAACTGACGTTCGTTGAACAAGGAATCAGAGAAAATCAGTTCGTTGGCCACATTCGAAGCATCCACATTTACGTATCCGTATCGTTTTCCGCCCGCCACAGTCACTTTCGCACCCAAAGAGATGGATTGCTTGGCATTGATGCGGAATTCTTTCCCAAACAAGATATTCGAGGTGTATAAGCCATTATAAGACGTATTGCGTTCAATACCGTCGCTGCCTGTGTATTTGGAGTCGTAAACCGATGTTGTAAACAACAGGAAGAACGTTTTACTAAAGTATTTCTGTACCGTCAGTTCGATTCCGTAATTGGTTCCCGTGCCGGTATTCTTCAATGAATCCGGGAAGAAACGGGCAAAACCGCTTCCCTGGTTGATAATCGAAAACGAAGATGGTGCCACCGTAACAGGAACGTTGTACAGGTATTGGTAATACACTTCCGTGCGGATGGACAACCCATTTTTAAACGCTTTTTCGTAACCGGCGGCCGTGTGAACCGATTTGGAGAAATCCATGTTCTTGTTTTGGTACACTTTATTGCCGTCAGCATCCAATTTATGATACGTATATGTGTAAAATGGCTGTGTCTGACTGTGCATTCCGGCTCCGGCAAATACGCGCTGGCCATTTTTCAGGTTGTACTTCCAGCCCAAACGCGGTTCTACCGGACTCAAACTATTACTCATCGAAAAGTACTGGCTGTGAATGCCGGCTGTGATGTCCATATTTTCAGAAACGCGGAATTTCCATTGCACGAAAGGTTGTACCATCAGTGAAAATCCGGTGTAATCCCAGCGATTGATAAAAGCAGTATGCGCCGTGTTTTTTACGCTGTCAGACATGCTGAAATACAATCCGTCAACATTCACCCCAAATCGCAACAAGTGTTGCTTGTTGATCTTATGGCTCACAGCGGTGTAAGCCGATCCGCGGGTGGTTTTAAAAGAATAACCCATCAACGCGTAAATCGAGTCCACACGTACCTGAACTTCTTCTACACCATCGGTTGTGACGGTATCCAGCGAACGAATCAGGAAATCGTGGTGAGAATGTTGTTCATCAAACGCAGAAGAAAGCGTTGCGGTGAGAAAGGTTTTCTCGGAAATGGATTTTTTGTACGTCATTCCGGCTACGCCCATCGTGGTTCCGAAATACTGATCGCGGTCTCCTTCGCCATACAATTCTTCGGAAAGCGTTGTTTTATCAGATACTAAAATCTCGATTTCACTTTTTCCGCCAATTGCCCATAACGACAATGCATCGCCTTTTTTGAGGGGAAAATTGAACTTAAACGCGCCGTCACCATATACGGGAACTGCATCCGTTCCGATTTTGATTCCCATGAACTGAAACAAGCTCAATGTGGAATAACGGCCCATCACCAGATAACTGGCGCGGCTGCCTTTTTTCAACGGTCCTTCGGCCGATAATTCCGTTCCTAGAAAACCGAACTGGCCGGTTAATTCATGCTGATTGTTATTCCCGTTTCGCAATTTTAAATCAAAAACACCGGATAATGAGTTTCCATACTCGGCAGGGAACGCCGACATAAAGAAATCGGAATTAGCCAAACTTTTGTTGTTGATGATGGAAACCGGTCCGCCAGTACTTCCTGAAATAGCGAAATGCGACGGATTTGGAATATCGATTCCTTCTACTTTGTAGACAACTCCTAGAGGGGAATTTCCACGAATTACGATATCATTTCTGGAATCATCAGCTCCCTGAACACCGGCAAAATTACTCGCCATCCGTGCGGGATCTCCGCGTGAACCGGCATAACGATTCGTTTCTTCAACCGAAAATTGCTGCGAAGAAACGGTAGCCATTTCATTGATGATTTCACCTTGCTTTCTACTTGTAATCACCACTTCTTCTACTTCGGTGATGAATTCCTGCATCTTCACTTCCACCACGCTTTCCTTTCCGGAATCTACGGTAACGTCCAGCGATTTTGCCTGGTGAGAACCGATGGTTGCCGTGAGGTTGTGTTTTCCGACGGGTACATCCGTAATTTCGAACAAGCCATCAGGATCTGTCATTGCGCGCAACAACAAAGTCGTATCAGCAGTTGTGATCTTTACATATACGCCGTATAGCGGGAAATCGGTATCGGCATCTTTCACCACACCGCGAACGGTTTGCGTGGGCGTTTGACTAAACACAGGAGCGGCAAAAAGCATCAGGCAAGATGCCACTATCCATTTATTGATCGTTTTCATAGTATTAGCATTGGTCTCGCAAAGCTGTTACAATTATTCTTCACGAAAAAACGGAAAATCAGGTTTTGAAAAGAGGAGTTGCAACTTTCCGTACAACGAATCATCCAATTGAACTGATGTTTGTAGTTACGGAAAGGCCTTCAGGTACTCTTCTTTCGTCCAGTCATGTAAATACACCTCTTTCAAATCCAATAAGCCCATCGGGTTGTTTTCCAGGTTTCGAACTCTGGAATAAACCAGCTGAATATCACCGGAATACCACAAAACAATGATTGGCGGATCCTGCATCAGGACTTTCTCAGCTTCGTTATACAAGCGGTAACGTTCTTTCTGACTGTCGGCAGCACGCGCTTTTTCAAACAATTCATCGAACGTCGGATTTTTATAACGCGCCTGATTCAATTCAGAAGGTTCGTCTTTGGAATCAGGTACCATTTTTCCGTAAAAATTGCTCAGGAATGTTTCCGGACTCACATAGTCAGCAAACCAAGCTGTACGGAACAAATCGCCTCGTGCATAGCTGGCATCTTCGTTTTTTTGCTCAAAGGTTGAACCATCGATATTCACGTTGATTCCAAGCGTTTGGAAAATCTGATCGGAAATTTCTTCAGCCACCGCAGAATGAATATCACCGATATTCACCCGCAGATTCACACTACCGAATCCTTTTCCACCCGGATAACCGGCCTCGGCGAGCAATTTTTTGGCTTTCTCCGGATCGTAGTTGTAACCCACAGCTTTAATCGCTTTAAAATCGTAACCCTTAAACGAAGAGCTTAACGGCGGAACAATACCGAAGATTCCGTCTTCGTGCGCTTGTCCACGCAAAACGTATTGTGTAATTTGATTTCGATTAATCGCATAGTTGAATGCCTGACGTACACGCACATCTTTAAAGCGCGGATCGGTCATATTAAAGAAATAATAGTTGGTAGCCATCAATGCATTGTTGTTCAACAACATCAATGGTGGTTTTGAGTTAAAATCTTTAATTCTGCCTTCCAGCATTTGGGTTATCCTGCTTGTAGGTAACGTATTGATAACATGCGTTTCACCTTGTTCAAACAACTCCAGCTGCTCCAACTTACGATTATCGGCTAAAAAGATCACGCTATCGAGGTATGGAAGCGCATTTCCTTTTTTGTCGGTCAGGTAATAATCCTGATTTTTCAGCAAAATGATCGACGCCGGTTCACCTTTTTTGTAGTCGTTGTAAACGAAAGGTCCTGTTCCGATCAAATCGGCCTCTTTATCGGCGGAAACTACTTTCTCTGAGATAATTCCAAAATTGATACTGGCCAGTTTACTGATGAAGTTGGCATCGGGGCTTTTGAGCGTCAATGTAATTTCATTACCCTTGGTTTTTATACCGCTGATTGCCTTTGCTCTTCGTTTGTAAAAAGCTTCTGCTCCTTTTAGCTGTTCACCCAAAATGGATAAATAAGCAACTGAAGGCGAACCTTTTTCGTTGGGCAAACATGCTTTTTCAAATGTGAAAACCACATCGCTGGCGGTCATTTTTCGGTCTTCTTTCGACGAAAACACCTCGTGTTCGTGAAAAAGCACATCATCACGCAAGGTAAACGTGTATGACAATCCATCCGGGGAAACTTTCCACGATTTTGCCAATTGTGCTCTGATACTCAAGTCATCAGGATTGAAACTTACGAGACATTCTACAATTTGGTAAAGTACGGTGGCCGAATACACATCGGTTACTTCACGCGCTGTAAATGTCTTAGGCTCATTGTCTATAGACATTTTCAGACAACCACCCGCATGTTCAAATTGTTTTCGGTCGGAGCTTTCGCTACAGGAAATGAATAGCAGTAAAAGCGGCACCAAACTAAGAAACGATAACTTCATGATTTCTTGCGATTAAGGCACAAGATTAGTAAAAAAAAAAACGAATCACAACCGGAAAGACAACCAACGAAGTGTTAGAATAAAGGTTGTTAAGTGATGTGAACAAAAAAACACCTATATTCGACCAATAATAGCGGAACTTCGACTAACGTCTAATATTTGTAAAGCAACTAAGTTTACTGTTTTTTAAATATTTGATACGTAAAGTTTTGGTTTTCTGAAAAATTGCTATTATACTTGCGACTGTTTTAGTAGTAGCTGCTAATCATGATGAAACTTAAAAAAATACTCTTACTCTCAATCTTCTCAGCGTTCACGGGCATTGTAAGCCACGCTGCTTTATCTATTGAGGGAAGTTATCAGGGGAAAAACCTCTACGTTCAAAATCCGGAGGATGGCGATGGATTTGGTTTTTGTGCAACAAAGGTCACCGTGAACGGAGATGTGATGCCTGGTGGCTGTAGTTCAAACGCGTTTGAAATTGATTTTTCACTCTTTAACATTGAGATCGGCGAGCCGGTTTTTATTGTGATTGAGCACAGCGACGGTTGTAAACCTACCATTTTGAACCCGGAGGTCCTGCTTCCGAAAAGTACGTTCAATACAGAATCAATTTCTATCTCTCCTTCAGGGGCATTGGTTTGGAAAACATCCAATGAGCGTGGAAAGTTGCCTTTCTTTGTTGAACAGTACCGCTGGAACAAATGGGTACAGGTTGGGGAAGTTCAGGGGAAAGGTACCACCGGTACTAACTCTTACGAATTTCAGGTAGCTCCGCACTCAGGTGAAAATACGATTCGTGTCGTTCAGGTTGACCACTCAGGTACAAAACGATCTTCGAAAGAAGTGAAGTTTACCTCAACGGTTCCGGCGATTGAAAAGAATCCGGTGAAAGTGAAAGATGTCATCAACTTTACTGCAGGCGGAAAAGCAATTGAAACGAAATACGAAATCTACGACGCTTACGGTAATATCGTGAAAAAAGGTGTCGGGACTTCTGTTCCATGCGGTAACTTGCTGAAAGGCGCTTACTACATCAACTTCGATAACAAAACGGAAAAATTCTTTAAAGGATAAGCTTCCGAAACAATATTCAGAAACCCTCTTGTAATTACGAGAGGGTTTTTTGTTTTCTGTAACATCCGTTTTCTCAAACTTGCTAATTTTACTTCCCTATGATGAACAAAATCGAACACATCGGAATTGCCGTAAGCAACCTGGAAGAGGCGATTAAAACCTACGAACAACTATTGGGTACACCTTGTTACAAACAGGAAGAAGTGAGCTCTGAGGGTGTGAAAACGGCTTTTTTTCAAGTGGGTGAATCGAAGATCGAACTATTGGAGGCAACTAACGAGACGAGCCCCATTGCTACTTTCATTGCCAAAAAAGGACAGGGAATTCACCACATTGCATTTGACGTAACGGATATTGAATCGTCTATGGCTGAACTGAAAAATCAGGGATTCCAGTTGCTCAACGAGCAACCAAAATCAGGCGCAGACAATAAACTGGTTGCTTTTCTTCATCCGAAATCATCCAACGGGGTGTTGGTGGAGTTGTGTCAGGAAAAAAGAGATTGAACCGTTTGGCCGGGTTTCAGGTGAATGGCCTGTAATCCGATGGAAGCAGCGCCCTCCACATGCTGCGGGCTGTCATCGATAAATACCGTAGTTGCCGGATCTAACCCTTGTTCTTTACAAACGCGTCGGAAAATTTCCGGAGTCGGTTTACGGATGCCCATTTCGCACGAAAGATAAACATGCTCGAAATAATCTTCCAAACGTTTATGGCCAACTGCTTTTTCCAGTGAACGGCGCACAACCTCCATATGTAAAGTATTAGTGTTGCTCAACAGGAAAATGCGATACTGTTTCTTCATTTCCAGCAACCACTCCAAGCGATCTGCCGGAAAATCAAGCACCATAGCATTCCAGGCATGTACGACCTTATTTCCGCTGGTTCCTTGTGGAAGATGATCCAATAAACGATTGATAAAGTGAAACGACGAGATGTCGCCCGTTTCAAAACGGTCAAACAAGTCAGTTTGTTGCAATTTCGAATACATTTCATCGAAATTGACAATGCCAAGATCAATAAATGCTTGTTGGGTGAGTTGATAATCGATGTTGATCAACACGCCTCCGAGATCAAAAATAACCGCTTTCGTTTCTTTGTTTACCATGACACAAAAGTAAACTATTTCCGAATGTTTGCTTTTACATCCAAATCTTCTGTACTTTAGTTTCAACATGGCTTTACCTGCAACATCTTCTGAAATCTGGCATGAACTTAGGTCTCGCATTAGCGAAGAAGCGCTTATTTCTGCCGTTTACCAGCAGTTGAAATCCGACATTGAACGTTCGGGATCTGTTATTCCATTTGCTTCGGATTTACCTCCTGATTCCTGGAAACAGGAACTTTCAGACTGGTTACCAAGCCTTTCCGTCGGGGAACTCCACTCCTATCTTTACCTGATCGATTTACCGGAAAACCTGGTGAACATGCTGGAAGCTTCCGATCATTTCTTCGACGAACTAGCTGATGCGATTATTTACCATGAATTGGTGAAGGTTTACTATCGACTCAATTACTCAACCTGAATTGAAAATATACCTCCTTTTCAATTTTACATTTTCAATTTTCAATTGCGGCAGCCATTCTTTTAACAACTCATGTGAGATTTCCTCTTTTTCGTCGAAAACGTAACATCCCTTCGGCAGAATTGTGTTAATTTTACGCACCCATTATTGTGCACAAACATGGATAAAGTAACTTACGTCGGAAATGCAGACGTGAATGCGATTGATCACTTGTATCAATCGTATAGACAAGATCCCGAAAGCGTGGATATCGGCTGGCAAAAATTCTTTGAAGGATTTGATTTTGCCCGTACGAACTACGAAGATGGCGGGGAAATTCCTGAAAACTTTCAAAAGGAGTTTAAGGTCATTAATTTGATCAATGGGTACCGTTCGCGCGGACACTTGTTTACCAAAACAAACCCTGTTCGTGAGCGCAGAAAGTATGAGCCGACACTGGCCATCGAAAATTTCGGGTTAGAAGCCGGAGATTTGGAAACCGTTTTCCAGGCAGGTGAACAAGTGGGTATCGGAGCGGCTTCGCTGAAAGAGATCATTACTCATTTGGAGGAAACCTACTGCCAGTCGATCGGAATCGAGTACATGTTTATGCGTGAACCGGATCGTTTGGAATGGTTCCTGAACAAAATCGAGATCAAAAATCGCCCGCAATTTGATGGCGCGCGAAAACTCAACATTTATAAAAAACTGGTAGAAGCGGCCAATTTCGAGTCGTTTTTGGGTAAAAAATACGTTGGCCAGAAACGTTTTTCCGTTGAAGGCGGTGAAGCTTTGATTCCGGCGCTGGATGCGTTGGTTGAAAAAGGAGCTTCGTTGGGCGTGGAATATTTCGTGATGGGAATGGCTCACCGTGGCCGTTTGAACACATTGACCAATATTTTCAAGAAACGTCCGAGCGATATTTTTTCGGAATTCGAAGGAAAAGAGTTTGATTATGACGGCGCTTTTGATGGCGATGTAAAATACCATCAGGGATTTACAAGTGCTATTGAATCAGCAGGCGGAGCGTCAATCGGCCTTACATTGGCACCGAATCCATCGCATTTGGAAGCAGTTGATCCTGTAGTTCAGGGAATTGCACGTGCCAAACTGGACCATGTTTTCCACGACGAAAATAAGGTCTGTCCGGTAATGATTCACGGAGATGCGGCTGTTGCCGGTCAGGGAATCGTTTATGAAATGGTACAAATGGCGTTGCTTGACGGTTACCGAGCAGGTGGAACAGTCCATATCGTAGTAAACAACCAGGTTGGTTTTACCACCAATTACCTCGATGCGCGTTCTTCCACTTACTGTACAGACGTTGCCAAAACAACATTGACACCGGTTTTCCACGTAAATGGAGACGACGTAGAAGCAGTGATCCAAACCATTGAAATTGCGATGGAATACCGTCAGCATTTTCACCGTGATATTTTCATCGACTTGCTTTGCTACCGTAAATACGGACATAACGAGGGTGATGAACCTAAATTCACGCAACCGAGTTTGTACAACATCATTGCAAAACACCCGAATCCGAAAGATATTTACCTGAAACAACTCCTTGCTGAAGGCACGATTACTGCCGAAAAAGCGAAGGAAGTGGAAGACGAATACATCAATTTCCTGGAGAGCGAATTTGAAATCGCCCGCCAAAACGAAAAAGCGGTTGTTTGGGATTTCCTGAGCAAAGCTTGGGAAGGTTTCCGTCACAGTAAAGCCGAAGATTTTGACCAGTCGCCTGAAACCGGAATTGCGAAAGCAAAACTGGAAGAATTGGGCCGAAAACTGGCCACACTTCCTGACGGAAAAAAATACTTCCGTAAGATTCAAAAAATCTTCGAAGACCGCTTAAATGCGATCAATAACAATAACCTTGATTGGGGAACAGCCGAAATGCTGGCTTACGCAACCTTGCTGGAAGAAGGCCATTCGGTGCGTATTTCCGGACAAGATGTTGAGCGTGGAACATTCTCTCACCGTCATGCCGTTGTAAAAACGGAAGACACCGAAGAGGAAATCGAAACGTTGAACCTGCTTTCTGACAAACAAGCTAAATTCTCGATCTACAATTCCCTGCTTTCCGAATACGGAGTGCTTGGTTTTGAATACGGTTACTCACTCGCTACTCCACAGGGATTAACGATCTGGGAAGCTCAGTTCGGTGATTTCTTCAACGGTGCACAAATCATGGTGGATCAGTTCATCACTGCCGGCGAAGACAAATGGTCGACTCAAAGCGGTTTGGTAATGTTGTTGCCTCACGGTTATGAAGGCCAGGGCGCAGAACACTCAAGCGCCCGCATGGAGCGTTTCTTACAGCAATGTGCCGACGATAATATCCAGGTGGTGAATACATCCACTCCTGCGAATCATTTCCACTTGTTGCGTCGTCAGATCGCACGACCTTTCAGAAAACCGTTGGTGGTATTCTCCCCGAAAATGTTGTTGCGCTACCCGGCCGCTACTTCTACATTAGAAGAAATGGCAAGCGGACGTTTCCAGGAAGTGATCGACGATGCTTCAGCGAAAGTCGGACAGGTGGAAACTCTTGTTTTCTGCTCGGGTAAATTCTACTATGAGTTGAAAGAAAAAGCGCAGGAATTGGGCGTTGATTCAATGGCATTCGTGCGTGTTGAACAGCTGTATCCCTTGCCGCAAAAACAAATAGATGCCACCGTTGCAAAATACAACGCCAAAAACATCCTATGGGCGCAGGAAGAACCGGCCAATATGGGTGCCTGGACGTATATTGCAATGAACCTGCGTCATATTCCGTTCCACGGTGTTTGCAGAATGGCTTCGGCCGCTGCAGCGGAAGGTTCCAAAAAACTGCACGAACGCAGATTGAAGAAATTGTTTGCCGATGTATTTGAATTTGCATCCGTAACAGCGAAATAATTACCAGTTAAAGCGAGAATTATGTCTATCCTTGAAATGAAAGTACCAAGTCCGGGTGAATCGATTTCCGAAGTGGAAATTGCAACATGGCTGGTAGCTGACGGTGACTATGTAGAAAAAGATCAGGCTATTGCCGAAGTAGATTCGGACAAAGCAACCCTGGAACTTCCTGCTGAAGAAAGCGGTGTCATTACCCTGAAAGCGGCAGAAGGTGAAGTGGTGAAAGTAGGCCAGGTAGTTTGTTTGATCGATACTTCTGCTGCGCGTCCTGCAGGTGCTTCGACAAGCTCAGCGACTGCTCCGGTAGCAGAAAAAACGGTTGAAGCGGTGAAAGAAGCGGCTCCGGCTGCGGAAAAAGCTCCGGCAGCACCTAATCCCGGACCGGTTGCAACACCTGCCAATGATAGCTACGCAAAAGGAACTCCTTCTGTTGCAGCAGCAAAAATCATGGCTGAAAACAACATTCCTGCAGCAAAACTTAACGGTTCAGGCAAAGACGGTCGCATTACAAAACAAGATGTGGTAGGTGCAATGGCAGCAGGTTTCTCTGCTGATGCAACGCAAGGCTGGGGTGGTTCACGTGAACAACACCGCGAAAAAATGTCGATGCTGCGCAGAAAAGTAGCCGAGCGTTTGGTGCATGTGAAACAGGAAACGGCTATGTTGACTACGTTCAACGAAGTAGACATGAAACCGATCATGGATTTGCGTTCTAAATACAAAGACAGCTTTGCGAAATTTCACGAGGTAAACCTTGGGTTTATGTCCTTTTTCACCAAAGCGGTGACCGAAGCGTTGAATCTTTTCCCTGCTGTGAATGGCCAAATCGACGGAAACGAAATGATTTTCCACGACTATGCTGATATCGGTATTGCGGTTTCGTCTCCGAAAGGATTGATGGTACCTGTAGTGCGCAATGCAGAGCAAATGAGTTTGGCTGAAATCGAGCGCGAAATCAAGCGTTTGGCGATCAAAGCACGTGACGGAAAAATCACGCCCGATGATATGACGGGTGGAACGTTTACCATTACCAATGGTGGTGTGTTCGGTTCCATGTTGTCTACTCCGATCATCAACCCGCCGCAATCGGCTATTCTGGGAATGCACAACATTGTTGAGCGCCCTGTTGCCATTGATGGTAAAGTAGAAATCAGACCGATTATGTATGTGGCATTGTCATACGATCACCGGATCATTGATGGAAAAGATTCTGTTGGTTTCCTGGTGAAAGTAAAAGAAATGCTCGAGAATCCGGAACGGATGATCTTTGGTGGTAAAGACCCGCTGGCGGTTTTACTGGGATTGTAATACTTCCAACAAATACTAAAAGCTTTAAAGGCGCGTGATAACTCACGCGCCTTAACCTAAAGCTAAATCTAACAAAAAAGGGTATTCGATTTATCTGAATACTCTTCTGGTGGAGCCATCTTCATACTGCAGAATAACTATTCCAACAGTCTCCAATGGAACTTCCTGGCCAAGTGTATTGAACACTTTGACAATCTTTTTACCTGAATTGCTATTATCAACGGAAATGATATCAAACATCTCAACTGTTCCGTTATAGTCTATTTGGCTCAATCGGTAGTAATTAATCACGTTTGGAGCATATCCGAAATCCTCAAAAACATACTCAATCGGAATGACGGAGTTTTCAGATCCGGCCTGCTGATTGATGATCATCCAATTGGAACCGTCGGTTGAACGCTCCAATGTGAAATGATCGTTTTCACGCTCAGTTGCAGTTTCCCATTGCACCAGGTTGCTTTTCGCAGGAGCTTTGTAATTGGCCATAAACTCTGTCAACTCGATTGGTAATACAATCGGAGTACAATTCAGAGTAGCTCCCGCAGAGAACGTCCAATCTAAGGTAAACGGTGTTGAATTGGCCGTAAAGTTATCAATAAGCATGATGTACGTTTGTCCGGCAACCACATTGAGCGCGTTGACCCAGCCATTTCCACCTGCACCTTCAGTCACATCGCCGGGAGGTCCTGCAGGACACGCGAATAATCCTAAAAATCCGCAACCTGTAGGTGTTCCCGGAATCGATACTGCAAGACCTGTATTACCAAACTGCGAAGAATACGAACAACGGACAGGCGCACCCAAAGCGTTACAATTTCCGGTAGCCCAAATGGCGAAATCATAGTCAACCGAAGTCGTGATCGTTAACGCAACTGTTCCAGAAGTAACCGGCTGGAAATAATACCAGGACGATTGGTGTTCCACCGAAAGACAACCCTGATTGGAGCCATTCAATTCTTGTGTAGAACCCGCGCCTGAGCTATTTCCGCTGAATGCAACGTCGTTACAAACCTGGGTAGCCGAGCTACAATTGTTATTTTGACCGAATCCTGTCATCGATGTACCTAGTACACCTAAAACTAGTAGAAACTTTTTCATCGCTCTTCGGTTTGAGATTGAACACCCTGGATACTGGTAAAATCGATTAGTTCCAATCCGTTGGCTACCAAAACGGCTTCCAATTGTTCTTTTGAAACCACGATTTCCGACACAAAATCAAACTGATCGTTTACATCATTGAATGTCGGGAAGACCTTGAACGGAACAGCTTCCGTATTAAAAACCGGACGAAGAACATCTGTTACCATTTTGGCCTCAGCAAAATCTGTTACGTTTTTTAATCGAAATTGATACCGGTATTCCTGTCCATAAACCATTGATTCTGAAGTTAAAAAAACCACAGCAAAGGCAATTAGAACAGAAACTCTGTAGAAAGTCTTTTTGAAAGATTTGCTTTCACGAATAGTGGATACACTATACTGAAAAGCTGTAACTTGAGCTTTCATGTTAGTAGTAATAAAGTAAGTACACAGCAAATAGACGTGATTATTTGATTTCACGTTAACTTAAACAGACAAAACGCTAGTTTAAACTAACATTTAGTAACGTTCGTCGAGCAGAACAAAAATAGAACACTTAATATCAACCTGTTATAATCAAGTGTTTTCGCCAAAGCCGGATGAATAACGGAAAAGATGATTAATCGTTCTGATTAATAAAAAATAACCCGTCTGTACAGCGGTCCATCGAAAAGTTCCAACCATTGATTGATTTCTGCCGTTCATCGATTGTACATTTCGTGCCGTTCGGGCGATTTTCAGTAACTTTGATCCTCAATTTAAAAATATGCGTTTTCTTACCGGTTTTGTTGTCATGCTTTTACTCATTGCAAGTTGCGGTGAATCGAAAAATCAGGATGCACCTGTTGTTACCAATATTGACAGTTTGGTAAAACTCTATCCGGATAGTGTGGATATTCTGGTAAAACACGGAAATGTGTTGCTTGACCGTTATGATTACGATAACGCATTGAAAGAAGGGGCCAAAGCGTACCGTTTGGAGCCGGATAACATGGGAGCCCGTTTCTTATATGCATTGGCACTGAACAATCGCGCCAGCAGAACGGCAACCGACGTGGTAACCGCTCAGGAGCATTTTAAGGTCGTTTTGAAAAAAGAACCGAAGAATACCAAGGCGCTCGTGGCTTTGGCCACTACGTTTAGTTATATGGGCGATTACGACCGTTCGTTCCAGCACATTAATCAGGCCTTGCGCATTGACAAACGTTACCGGGATGCTTACGTCTTAAAAGGAACCAATTATTTGCAATTGGGTAAACGCGATTTGGCGAAGTCATCTTACAGAACCGCCATTGAGCAGGATCCTGAATTTTACGAAGCCTATATTTTCCTGGGAAGTCTGTACCAGCAGGAAAACGACCCATTGAGTATCGAGTACTTTAAATCGGCTGTGCAGTTGAAACCAAGGTCAATGGATGCTTTATATGCCCTGGCTTATGGTTATCAAACCTTGAAAATGAACAGTGATGCGCAACGCATTTATCGTAGAATGATCACTGTGGAACCCGATTTTGTGACTTCTTACTTCCAGCAAGGCTATATCAAGCAATTTCAGGAAAGTCCGCCACAACTGGACAGCGCCATGTTTTTTTACGAAACCACCTTGCAGAAAGAGCCGACTTTTTCAGAGGCTTGGCACAATTTAGGACTGTGTTATGTTGCCAGAGGTGAAAAATCAAAAGCATTACAGGCCTTTTCAAAAGCCTTGAAATACAATCCCGAATTTACACAAGCCAAAGAAGAGGCGGATAAATTGCGTTAATGAGCCAGCAACGCTTATTTCTGATCCAAACCCTGCTTGAAGCGATTATTCCCGTAATCGGTTATTTCGAATGGGGTTGGGATTTATCGTTCATCCTCTTGTTTTATTTTCTGGATGCCTTGCTCGCTTTCGGAATTTTTCTGGCCAAAGGCGCTAAACGTTTAAAACACTCCGGCGATTCAACCGAACGAACGCTCTTTGCCAAACACAGTTTACTTGGATTTGTTTTGTTTACAGCAGCTATTGCCGGCATTGCGGTTTCGATTACATTCCTACATCCCGAGCTGAATTGGTGGAAACGCGTTATTCACTTTCTGACTTACGAAGAATGGGGAATCGGACAAGGGTATATTTTAATTCCGCTGGTTGTGCTGAATGGTGTAATGGTTTACCGCCAGCAATTCTTAATGACGGCGCGTTACCGAACGCTTGAAATGCGCGGCATTACGAAACCTTTTCTCGTTCAGGGATTGGTGTTAACGGGAACCGCAGGAATATTACTGGGAACAACCGCTTTGATTCAATTTCCGGAAGAAGTACTGATAGCCGGGTTCATTGTTGGAACGAGTGTGTATCGTTTCTTAGTGATTCGCCGTGCTTAATGTGCGTTCCTGTTCGATAAATTTTACACCGTATTCTGCCAGTTCCTCTAAGATCGGATTGTAAACGTGCGCGTCAATTGGCACACGAACGCCAGTATCTTTCAACTCTTCTGTGAGAATCATTTTGGCGCAAATCGCGATCGGTAAACCAACCAGGTTCGACATTGATGTAAAGGTCTGATCTTCACCAATATTCACCATAGACGACTCGATGGTCATTTCTTTCCCATTCAGCAGGTACTCAAACTGATGCACCATCACAATCATGTCTTTATCGTGCGGTTGCAGCTGCCATTTATTCACCAGAATGTGCTCCAGTAATTCGGCCGGTGAGGCATTGGGCAAGCCAATCGGATTTTCATTGTCGAACAAGCCCAGCCATTGGAAACGTTCAAGGTCGGTAATGCCGTAGTCTTTGCAAAAATTCAGGAGTTTCTCTTCAACCGGAACCGAAACGTAGTACGGTAAAAATGCATTGAGGAAATTACGTGGTGTTAGATTTTCCGAATCTTGCATTTTGTAGGTATCATCGGTCATTCCAAGGTTCACAAAAATGTTCCAGTATTGGCAATAGCCCGAACGGCGCAATGTTCCGCGGTAAAACGTCGGGATATTTTCAAGTCCGTAAACCGACCTGTACGAAAGCGAGTCGCGGTTGGCGTAGCCGTCAAACGACCCAAATCCGTCAATTTCAATGGCATCCAGACGGTTGAAAATATGACTGTATGGAATGTATTTGTATTCGTGACGGTCGATGTACTGCGCTGCTCCTCCGCTTCCGGCGAGTACCACATTGCGTGGATTCCAGGTAAACTTATAATTCCACGGGTTGTTGTCGCTTTCAGGAGCAATTAATCCGCCACAGTACGATTTAAAACTGGTGATGTCACCACCACGTTCACGAATCGAATCAATGATCTGCATGGCGCTCATGTGATCAATTCCGGGATCTACCCCTATTTCGTTCATGAGCAGAATGCCAGCCGCTTTTGCTTCGGCATCCAGTGCTTTCATTTCAGGTGAAATGTAAGAAGGCGTAATGAGGTGTTTTTTCAGTTTGATGCAATCCTGAGCTACTTCGGCATGAAAACGAGGTGGCAGCATACTGATAATCAAATCGGCTTGTTCCATTTCAGAGCGACGCGCTTCCGAATCAGTTGCGTTGAATGAAAGTGCAACTCCGTTAGGATGCCCGGCCATTTTGCGGCGTACAACATCGATTTTACTATCCACAACCCGGATTTGCCAGTTAAAATCGGTTGATTTTTCCAGCAAATAACGTATCAAAGACGAAGCCGACAATCCGGCTCCAAGTATCAACACTTTTTTCATATTCATCCCACAATTCGAAAAACCGAATATTACTTCACAATAACCTTTGCGAAATTAATGACCGCAGCCGATATTTTTACACAAAGAAGCAACTACATTGCCTCAATTCTGTTAATATTTCGATCATATGAACTGAAAATTAACTTTTAAGAAACAAACCCACATTTCATTCATAAAACAACCGGAATTCCATCTTCAACCATTAAGGTTGTTGTTCCAACCACCAGTCACTAATTTTATCCGCCAGCACATTACTGAGTTTAAAATAACTTTCGTTTGTCCAACCACCGATGTGAGGTGTCATCAGGATTTTGTCGGAATGTAACAGGTATTTCAGGTTTTCGGGAATCGTTGCTTCATCGTCAAAAAAGGCTTCGAACGACGATTTTTCAAATTCATTCACATCCAAACCGGCAGCAATCACTTTTCCGCTATTGATCGCGCGAATCAACGCTGTTGTTTCCACAATTTTCCCACGTGAAAGGTTGAGCAGAAAAACGGGTTTGGTCAAGGCGTCAAAAAACTCCTGGTTGGCAAAATAAACGGTTTCCGTGTTTTGGGGAATGTGAAAACTGATCACATCGGCCTTGCCTACCATCGCTTCCAGTGTTGCTTCCATCACAAAATCATCACCAAAACCCGATTTGTATTTGTCATAAGCCAATACTTTCACGTCAAAACCACGGAGTTTTTTAGCAAATGCACGGCCGTTATTCCCGTAACCGATAATCCCGACTGTTTTTCCGTCGAGTTCAATACCCCGGTTGCCATCACGTTCCCATTTTCCGTTCCGGATTTCCTGGTGCGAAGTATGCAACTTATTCATGAGTGACAACAACATCCCAAGCGCCTGTTCACCAACAGCGTTACGGTTTCCTTCCGGTGCGTTGAACAACACAATTCCCCGGTTATTGCAATAGGCTTCATCGATGTTTTCCATTCCGGCGCCTGAGCGGGCAATAAATTGCAATTCTCCGGCATTGGCCAGTAAGTCTTCATTCATCGGAAACCGGGAACGAATCACAATTCCAAAGGCATCTTTGAGTTTTGATTTCGTTTCTTCCAACGGCCATGAGGAACCGTCGATGCAGTTAAAGCCAAGTTCGGTGAGACGTTGCTCCAATATTTCGTGTACGGTATCGAGAAAAATTATTTGTTCTTGTTTCATGCTTCTTTCATTTAGACTTGAGACTCCTAGACTTGAGACAAAAGTTAGTTTAGTAAAAACTGTCTTTTGTCTTTAAGCGCAGCGGTCTTTAGTCTACTAGTCTTATGTCTAATCCCACAAAGTTACTTTTTACTCATCTAATTTAGAGCTTATTCGAATGCCCCGTATTTTTACCTGAATTTTAGTTTAACGTAGAAATACGCGCCATCAGCTGAAATGAGGAATCTATTTTTATAGTCAATCATTATGAGCTGAAATGAAGGACTGCGGTAAATTAATCGGACTTATTGGTGGCGTTGGGCCATGGGCAAGTTTAGACGTTCACCGTAAAATTCTTGAACAAGCCGCTTTTACCAAAGAACAGGATTGCGTTTCAGTAATGCATCTTTCTTTTCCGGGGAAATACAGCGATCGCACAGAATACATTTTAGGGAAAACCACCGAAAATCCGGCACACGCTTTTGTAAAAGAATTGCGCATGCTGGAAGCTCAGGGAGCAGGCTGTGCAGCGATCATTTGCAACACGGCACACGCGGCCCCGATTCTGAATATCATTCGGGAAGAGCTCGGTGAATCACCTTTGCAATACGTTAACATCATTCACGAAACACAGCGCGCGGTTGAACAAAACAATCATCGTCGCGTGGGTTTACTGGCAACATTAGGCACTTACGAACTCGATTTGTACCGCCATGATTTCAAAGGAACCGTCATCTACCCTTCCAAAAAGAATCGCGAACGGGTTCATAACCTGATTTACAACGTGCATTACGGATTGAAAACGGCTTTACCGAAAGATCTTTCCTTTTTGTATGATGAACTCACAGATGTGGCGGCAGCGCTGTTGGATGAAGGTGTTGAAGCCTTGATCCTGGGTTGCACCGAATTGCCTTTACTCTCAGATTTCGCACAACGTATTCCTGTTCCGGTTTACGATCCCAATCAACTGCTCGCATCGGCGCTTCTTAGAACTGTGGGACAGTCTGCGTCAGGCACAACTTCTCAAATATTAACCAAACAATACATATGAAAACAATTGAACAACAAACGCTGGTTTCATTTATCGAACCGGCTTTAGAACATGTTGAAGACAATCAGTTAAAAGCTGCATTGCAACAAGCACTTGCCAATCAGGAACCGGCATTGCGCACAATTGAAAGCGTCTTTGAAAAAATCGGATCGCAAAACTGGACAGAAACTTCATTCAAACTCATTTTCAACGCCTGGAAAGAAACGCACTTGAAAATGCTGGCCATTTACGGATTATCCTGCCGCATGCAGCGTATCGGTTTAGAGGGAGAAATTACCAAAGAACAACAACACCTATTGTTTTTGGCTGCTGCAAAAAATGCGGAAACCAGCTATGAAGATTTGGGTCTTGATTTCGATGGTGGAACGCACACCGAATTGTACCACAACTTAGCCGAATCTTTCGTTTCAGACGATAGCTGGATGTTGAAGGCGTTTTCCATGCCGGAAGCAAAAGCATTTAAAACGTATGTATACCGTAACATGGTAGTTGCACCGGATATTCAAACAGGCTTGTTTACCAATATGTTCTCGGAAATCTACAATCACGCAGAATATTCGATTGCGATCAACGCGTTTAACCGTTTGATTGACGAGCATTACGAGTTTACTCCACAACAAAAAACAAAAGCAACTACTTACATTTTTGCACACATCGAAGACGAAACTGAGTTGAATCACTTTACAGTTGTTATTGACGCGTTGAACTATTACACAAAAGCTACCGATACAGCAATTGATTATGCTTTGGCACAAAACACGTTTGAAACTTACTTGCAAAAATTAGCCACTGTATTTGAGGCCTTGGATCAAAAAATCATGTAATTATGAATGCAGAACAGCGCATTATCGATCATCTGGAACGTCAAAGCAACGCGATTCCTGACAAGGTTTTTGTAACCGATACCCACCAAACGCTTACTTATGGTGAGTTATTTAAACGTGTGGTAGAGACTGCTGCCGGATTGCAGCAACATGGTGTGGAACCGGGCGATCGTGTAATGCTGCTGCTCGAGCATGGGATTGATCATTTGATCAGTTATTTTGCAGCGGGTTATATCGGTGCTATTCCGGTTCATTTAAGCATCCACCGACCAAAGGGAAGCGTGCAACAAATTGCGGCAATTACCACATCAACGTATTGTGTTACGGACAACTATCCGGAAACATTAAACGATTGTGATTTTCAGGAATTGCCTTTCGCCAGTTTATCAGGAGGTAACTCACCGGTTCGCGGATCGAATGAAGTTGCTTACATGATGTTTACCAGCGGTACCACCGGAGCACCGAAAGCCGTAATGACAACGCACAAAAACACCATTGCCACGGCAGAAAGTATTTTGGATTTTACGCAAATGACAGCCGACGATCGTGAATTGATCAGTTTGCCGCTGGCTTTTACGTTCGGTTTGGGACATATTCATGCGTTGATTATCGTGGGTGGTCAGGCGGTTTTGACTAACCGTCGCTACGACCTGGAACACTTAACGACCCTCATTCAGCAAAAAAGCGCTACCGGATTTTTAGCATCGCCCGCAATGTTGCGCGACATGGTGAATTACCATCGTGAAGCACTCATTTGTTGCGGCCGTTATCTGCGTTACATGGTTGTGAATTGCACGCCCATGGAAGCTTCGCTCACGCAGGAGTTATTGGACCTCCTGCCGGGCACGCAGATTATCATGTATTACGGCATGACCGAAGCCAGCCGATGCGCTTACATTCATTACAATGAAAACAGGCACCGGCTTGACTTCACGGGTAAACGCACCATAAACGTGGAATTGAAAATTGACAATCCGGATGCTGATGGGTTGGGTGAAATTTGCATGAAAGGTCCGAATGTGATGCTCGGTTACTGGAATAATCCCGAAGAAACAGCCAAGGTAATCGATACCGACGGCTGGATTCATTCAGGTGACTGGGGCATTATGGACGAAGACGGCTATGTGAAAGTCATCGGTCGGATCAACGACCAGATCAGTGTCGACGGTATGAAATGTCAGCCTTCGGAAGTGGAAAACATCATCGGTGAATTACCCTGGGTGGAACGTGTCACCGTTTGCGGAATTACTGACGAAACAAAATTCCAGATAGTAGGAGCCGCAATTATGCCTGCTGCCAAAGGCGTTCCTGAAGATATTCAAACTGCTGTTCGGGAACACTGTGCCAAACGATTGGAAGCGTTTAAAGTTCCGGTAGTAGTAGCATTGGTGAAACAGTTCCCGGCGAATGAGCTCGGGAAAGTCAACCGGAAAGAGTTGGCAACACAGCTGAAAGCACAATTACAGGAAGTATGATAGCGACCAACCTAAGAACGGATTTGTTTTACGATCAACTTGTTCGCGAGAGCGGATGCAGTGAATACTTGTTTACAACCAATCCGCTATTGGTGCCAAACGGATTGTTTCAACGACTCAATAAAGCCGTACCGGCGATGCTTGATTTACTGGATGGCGATGATTATTGGCACTATTGCCTGCAACAGCAACAATGGTCATTAAAACCTCATCCGATGAAAACGACCGATTTTACCGGTTGTGCCGATTTTCTGGTTACCTCAGAAGGTGCCAAACTGATTGAAATGAACATCAATCTACCGGGAAAAATCGGGCTTATTCAAACATTGGGAGAAGCCACACAGCAATTGTTTGGCGACGAATACAAAGGTTATACCAACCTGAATGCATTGGATCTATTGCTAGAAACGATCAGAACAGCACTTCCGACTGAAGTTCCGATTGCCATTTTAGTAAGTCACCTGCCAGCCAGTGATAAACATCAGGCACATTACCGGTATTTTGCCGATGAATTGAATCGGTTGGGATTGAACACAACCGTTGTTCCGGCCCGCGAAGTAACGATTACCGCGACCGGTTGCACCTGGAATGATCGTGAATTCGGTGCGTTTATCAACCTCGTTATTCCGTTTGTGTGGGAAGGAAATCAGGATGTTTTTCAGCCGCTGAATGCACTGTGGGAGCAATATCCGGATCTGTTTTTCCCCAATCCGACAGGTGGTATGTTCGGAACGAAGGAATTGCTGCATTACCTGGATGCGCAACGTCACCAACCGAACGCTTCATTGTGGACCGATTTTGTGCTGCGCGCCAATATGTTCAGTGATTTTGATTCTGTTGATGCATTGCTGGAGGCTTATCAACCGCACGAAATGGTGTTGAAACCGCTCAAAGATTACGATACAAAAGGTGTTTATGTGCAACCGGATCGAGCACTTGTAGAGCAACTTTTTGCCGAACGCAAAGCTGATTATATGGTGCAGGAGTTTACTTCGTCTGTGCAATTGCCCTTCGAAAATGAAGCCGGTGAACGTTTGTTGAGCCATTCGCTGATTTACCGCATCTTTTTCGCATCAAAACAGCCGATTGCGTATCAGGGATATGTGATTCATGGTGAGTTTAACGGTACGTATTATTCGGCACCAGTGATTGCGGTGAATTGAGACTTTAAATCCAGATAAAAAAACCCACGTAATATTGCGAATTGGCATATCAAATAATCGCACGTGAATTCGCAATATTACGTGGGTTTTTCCAACTTGAAAAATAAATCCGGATCAACAAAAAAGGCTGCCGAAAACCGACAGCCTTTACTTTCTACGCTTAATTTCTTAGTAAGCAATCGGCTCCAAACGCAAGTCAATTCGTTTTTCTTTACGGAAGTACTCACCTACGCTGATGTATCCAGGCTTCGCTGCCTGAATCCACCAGAATTTAGATTCCATGTTGATCGGAACGCGGCTGTTTGTGCGCTCACCACCATCAATTTGAATCACACCTACCATCAAATCTGATTTCGCTGCGCCTTTTTCTTCTTTACGGTTTGCATCGATGTACACAACGCTGTAACGGTCACTCTTCTTATCGCTTGACGTGAATGCATAATCAAATGAACCCATTGAATTGATGTAATAACCAAGGAAAGCCGTACTATAGAATCCGGCACCTCCAGGCAACAATACACTTGTCTTACGTTTACTGATCAAATCGAAACCTGTCATTTTGTTGGTCGCATCAAATTCGATCACCACCATATTTCCGATCAAAATCTCAAAATTGGAAACATCTGAAGAACCTCCGGAAGCTGCAGCCAATACATTCATGGCTGTTCCACCCGCACTCAATTGTTTCTTGTATTGCTCGGCTACCAGGTACAAACGACCGTCACTGGTGCGGATCACATCATGGAAAAACAGGAAAAATGGCTTATCGGCCTCTTTTTTGTCTTCCTCAGAAAGATTCTCTTGCTTGAACTTATCGATGTCGCCTTTCCATTTGTATTCGGTGTTGCTCATTGGTGATCCGTCCATCGAAATCTCATCCAGGAACAATCCCTGACTTTTATCCTTCAGGATATCATCACCCGGTTTGTAATATTCACCGATTAACAAAATGGTTTCTTTTGTTTCGTCCACAAAGGTTTTTAGCAATGATTTCTTTCCTTCGTCTTCACCACCCATTGAGATTTCTTTGATCAACTCACCTGTTGAAGCATTCAACAACAAACAATAGGTGTCCATTTTCTTCGTTGTCATGTTTTTCTTTTTGGTCACCGTAGCAGCAATTACCTTCGTAGTCGCGTCGTTTAAATCGGCACCTTCGATGATCTCGGAATTCGGATCGGAACCGTATGACCACAACTCTTCCATTTCGTTGTTATACGCCACAATTTCGTAACCGTATTTACGTCTGTTTTCACCTTTGGTAAATGTTTGACGTACAAAACCTGTAGTTCCTGTAGGGAAAATAGTCGTGTTTTCAGTAGCACTTTGAATGTTGGTCATGGCTCTGTTCAATTCCCAATAACCGATTTCTTCTTTCGGGATTTTTTTAGATCCTGCTACATCTCCATCACGGTTATACGTCACAAATTCATAACCTGTTTTACTGTCATAGAAATGCATCATAAATACTTCTCCGTTAAACACCATTTCAAGCATGTATGTGTTTTTCGGACGGGTTACCTCAAAGCTTTTCAAAGAATTGTAGTTGTCATCGAACACTTCGATTTCGTAAGTACTGATTTTCTTATCCTGTTTTTCTTTGAAGTAGAAAATATAATACCCTACGATTTTGCTGTCTTCAATGATTGTTCCGGATTGTTTGGCACTTTTCAGGTTCAATACATTGGAAACGGTGTGTTGCTGTGCGTGAAAGGTGAACGCCAGCAATAACGTAGCAAGGGTTAATAACGATTTGATTTTTCTCATGGTTCTTATTTGTTTTTGATTATGTGTTTTTGTTGGTAATATTTTTCCTGTAGATCTTCCATATACCCTGCCAAAGGCGTTTTCACGACCTGCGGTAAAAGGGCATCACGACGCAACAGGTATGAATCAATATCTTTGGCTATAAACGCTGTCGAAAGATCACTCAGTTCAATCAACACGTTTTGATAGGTCGGTGGAATTTCATTTCGAAGTGTTTGTCCTATTTGCAGGCATTCCTGCGGATTCAGCGATTGCAACAGGTAATTCAACCGGTCGGCGGCTTCATCGTTTTTCGGATTTTGCAAATCGATATGTTTTCCTGCAGCCCTGGTCGTTTTGTAAAACGATAAGAGGTTAAACATACAGGTCAATGCTGCTTTCGGGTAAAGATCCTGAGGATAATGCTGTTGCATGCGCAGGGCGAAGTAAATGCCTTCCGAAAAATTACCGTCTGCGATAGCACTGTGAATCATTTCGCCATCCGCCAGGTAACGCATACGCATGTAGACTGTATCAATGGGAACAATCGTATCTATTTCATCTACACCCAATTGTCTGAGCAACGCATTGGTACGTTCTGCCTCATAAGGATGCGAACGCAAATACGGCTCGTATTCATCTTCTACTTCGGTAAACGTGCCAAGTGATGAAACAGGCGAATAACGTTTGTAACGCTGCGCAATAGTGCCCACAGAATCGATTTTCAGGAGCGAAAACACCGGCAATAATTCCATTTCATACAAATGATCGGCCACCTGCATGATCTCAAACAGGTTAAACGTCAATACCGGACTATAACCTGCGGCCCGGTAGCACTCCATTCCCAATGAATCGGCCTCAAATTCATGCTGGCGCGACTGTTCCTGTTCGGCGTAAATGCTGGGCAATAACAATTCGTTGAGGGCCGTTACCTGACCGTATTCCTGTCGTTGGATGCGATTGATTTCGGCATTTAGCTCCGTATCTGTCTGGCGACGTACATGGGTAATAATTTTCTGTTGTGAATGCTTGCGAAGGTTATGTGAAAGCTCATGCGCGATCACCAACGCCAATTGTTCTTTATTGCTCAACCGCGTCAACAGACCAATGTTTACAAAGATGATATTGTCGCCCAACGTAAAAGCATTGAATACGCGGTGACGAAACAAAACAAGTTTACTGGATTGG
Organism: Bacteroidota bacterium; assembly: GCA_040387295.1. GTDB lineage: Bacteria > Bacteroidota > Bacteroidia > Flavobacteriales_D > Crocinitomicaceae > Fluviicola. Next base: position 353,407 of record JAZKEB010000002.1, read on the forward strand.
TCCAGCTCAGCATTGGCGCTCAGAATATTGGTAAAAATGACGTTGACAGAATCGTATAATGGGCCTGAAAGAATGGCCTTATCGCTTTTGATCAGGGATTTTCCGGCAGAATAACGCTCGCCGTAAGCTTTGCGAAGTACCGAACGTTGCTGGGGAGTTACGTCTTCATCAGACAATAAATCGAGCTGTTTGTTGTATTCATTCTGCAACAAATCAAGTAAAACGTCTTTATCGGCCGTATTGGGAGCTGGTTCAAAACGCAATGTATCAATAGCAGATTGCCCATACAAAACTGATAATGAACAGATTAGCATTGCGCTTAGAAAAAATCGGATTTTCACGGTGATTATGCTTAGTTGAACAAAGTTAACACTCTTTTTATAACGTCAACAAATCGCAGGAATTGTAAGGGATTCTGAATTCTTTAAGACCACAAATTGCGATCGTTGCCATTTATCAATCCTTCCGTTTTGCCCTTCCTAAATTCCTCCTTATCTTCGTACTCTTATATCTCAATGTGCATGAACACCGCTGGCGAATTACAGATTTACAATAGTCTTTCAGGGCAAAAAGAACGTTTCACACCCATTCACGCAAACCGCGTGGGCTTGTATGTGTGCGGACCTACGCTCTACAGCGAACCGCACATGGGCAATATGCGCACCTTTATCAACTTCGATATGGTGTACCGCTATTTGCTCAAACTGGGGTTTTCGGTGAAATATGTCCGCAACATTACCGACGCCGGTCACATTACCAATAGCGCCGGCGAAGCCGTTGACAGCATTGGAAAAGCCGCGCGTTTAGAGCAAGTACAATCCCTGGAAATTGTGTACAAATACAACGTGAAATTCCAGGAATTACAGCGCATTTACAACATGCTTCCGCCGAGTATTGAGCCTACGGCAACCGGGCATATTCAGGAACAGATCGAAATCATCGAGCAAATTCTGAACAACGGATTTGCCTACGTGGTAAACGGTTCGGTATATTTTGATGTGAAAGCTTACAGCCAGCAATACAATTACGGCATTTTGAGCGGTCGGAAAATCGATGAACTCGAAGAAGAAACCCGTGAATTGAACGCACAGGAGGAAAAACGCTTTTTTGCCGATTTCGCGTTGTGGAAAAAAGCTAACCCTGACGATATGCAAATCTGGCGCTCGCCATGGGGTGAAGGAAATCCGGGCTGGCACATCGAATGTACAGCAATGAGTACCAAATATCTCGGACCAACATTCGACATTCACGGTGGTGGGATGGATTTGAAATTTCCACACCACGAAGACGAAATTGCCCAAAGTTGCGGCGCAATGGGCTGCAATCCGGCCAATGTCTGGATGCACGCCAATATGCTGAATGTGAACGGGCAAAAAATGAGTAAATCGCTCGGAAATTTCTTTTTACCGAAGGAAATTGTTGAAGGAACAAGTGATGTTTTCAATAAACCTTACAGTCCGAATGTGCTTCGTTTCTTCATGATGCAGGCGCATTACCGCAGCACACTCGACTTTACGCCAACGGCGCTTGATGCCGCTGAAAAAGGGTTCAGCCGTTTGTCGGATGCGTTGAATTTGCTGGAAAAAGTACCAACTGGAACCACTTCTTCGTTTGACGTAAAAGAATTGATTGCCGGTTTTTATTCGGCGATGAATGATGATTTTAACGCCCCGATTCTGGTGGCCAACCTGTTTGAAGCAGTGAAACGTCTCAACCTGATCAACGACGGAAATGAAAGCATTACTGCCGACGATCTGGCCTTACTGAAAACCGAAATGCACTCGTTTGTTTACGATGTGTTGGGCGTTCACCCGGCAGAAGCTTCAAACAACGATGCAAAACTGGCTCCTGTTATGGATCTGGTATTGGAATTGCGTCAACTTTCGCGTGAAAACAAGGATTGGACAACTTCCGATAAAATTCGTGATCAATTGACGGCTGCCGGAATTGTGGTAAAAGACGGTAAAGACGGCGTTAGCTGGTCTGCCCAATAATCGAAGTATGAACGAACGCTTCGGGAAAAACTACAAACTGTGCAGTCAGAAAACCATTGAGCGCTTGTTCAAGGAAGGGAAATCGATCCGGCTGTATCCGTTTGTGGTTCATTTCAAGGAATTGGAATTGCCCGAAAATCAACCGTTCCAACTGGTTTTTTCAGCCCCGAAACGCATTTTTAAGCCGGCACATGAACGAAATCGCATCAAACGTTTACTGCGTGAGACATTCCGAAAGAAAAAGCTAATTTTGGAAGAATGGCTAAGTGAAGAACACAAACAATTGGCTTTATTTGTAATCTATACCGCCAAAGAAGAATTACCATTGCAGAAATTGATGGTAAAAACGGAACAGTTATTGGAGAAGATAACGCAAGAATTGACACATGAAACACATCAAAAATAGCTTGAAATCGAGCGCATTGGGAGTTGTATTCTCCCTGATATTTTTCACCGGAACAGCTCAATCAAACGGGTTCGAAGTATTGAAAAACCTGGAGTTGATGGACCTCATCTACCAGCACATCGATATGTATTACGTGGATGATCCGCAACCGGGCGCTATGGGAAAAACCGCTATTGATGCCATGTTGAAGGAACTGGACCCGTACACGGTTTATTACCACGAGTCGAACATGGAAGATTACCGCCTGATGACAACCGGCCAATATGGTGGTATCGGAGCATTGGTGCGCAAAGTAGGCGAATACACGTTTATCACGGAGCCTTACGAAGGAAGTCCGTCGTTTAAAGCCGGAGCAAAAGCAGGTGATAAAATCCTTTCAATCGACAAAATCGACATGAAAGGCAAAGACAGCGAAGAAGTTTCCAATGCACTCAAAGGCCCGAAAGGCTCTACCATTCAGTTGGAAGTAGAACGCGCTGGCGATGTTCTTATTTTTCCGATAACCCGCGAAGAAATCAAATTGCAGGATGTTCCTTACTCAGGCATGCTGAACGACAAAATCGGTTACATCAAACTCAACAGTTTCACCCAAACGGCTTCTGCAGAAGTAAAAACGGCATTCGAAGCCCTGAAACAAAAAGGAATGGAATCGCTGGTACTCGACTTGCGTGGAAACGGTGGTGGTTTACTCATCGAAGCGGTGCGCATTGTGAACATGTTCGTGAAAAAAGACCAAACCGTTGTAACGACAAAAGGACGAATCAAAGAAGAAAACCGGGTGTACCAAACCACTGAAGCACCTATGGACTTGACCATTCCGCTGGTTGTACTGGTAGATGGCGGATCGGCTTCGGCGAGTGAAATTGTTGCCGGAAGTTTGCAGGATCTGGACCGCGCAGTGATTATCGGAACTACTTCTTATGGAAAAGGATTGGTGCAGCGTACTTTCGATTTGAAATACGGTTCCAAAGTAAAAATCACCATTTCGAAGTACTACACACCTTCGGGGCGTTGTGTGCAACGATTGGAATACTACGATCGTGAAGCAGGTGAAAAACCACAGGCAATTTCCGATTCATTACTCAAAACATTTTCCACTTCCAATGGCAGAAAAGTGATTGACGCACGTGGAATTGAGCCCGATATGGTGGTAGATCAGCTAAATTACAGCCGACTTACCGGAACGCTGGTGATCAGTAATATCATTTTTGATTTTGCGACTGATTTTGCGCGTAAGCACCCAACTATTGGTTCGGCACGCAATTACAAGCTGACCGAAGAAGAATATGCTTTGTTCAAAGCTTATGCGTTGAAACAGGATTTCACCTATTCGACTGCCTCGGAAGAAGACCTTGAAAGAATGAAGAAAACGGCTGAAGAAGAAGGTTTTTATGGCGACATGAAGGCTGAATACGAAGCATTGCTGGCACGCGTAACACCTTCCAAAGAACGTGATCTCGAAAAATTCAAGGCCGAAATCATCGATATTCTTTCCAATGAAATCGTTTCGCGCTATTATTACCAAAATGGTAGAGCCGAACAGGCATTTCAGGAAGACCGTGATGTGAACAAAGCTTTGGAAGTTTTGCAGGATAAAAAAATGTACAATACTATTCTTGGTTTTTAAGCGTTAACCCAGAAACTGCAAACTACATTATGCTGGATCGTCTGACGGGCAAGCCTGTTCATTTATACATTCACATTTTTAGCTGTATTGGCCTCGCCGGTGGATTGCCTGCCAGTAAAATTCCGCTTTCGCTGGCTACGATGTTGCTGTTTTTAAACATGCTGCTCGAAGCAAAATTCAAGGATTACTGGCAAAACCTGAAAACCAATAAACTGGCCTGGGGATTGTGGGTTTTCATTGCCTGCGAATGGATTTCATTGCTCTGGACAACCGATTTCAGTTACGCTTTGCACGATTTCAACGCCAAATTACCGCTCTATTCCATTCCACTCGTGTTGGTTGCAAAACCGATTACCGAACGCAAACATCTTTACCTGATCGGTGCATTTTTTCTAGCCAGTGTGTTTGTAATTTCCTTTATCAACATGGGCAGTTACATGCATTGGTGGGGCAATAAAACCTACGACGACATTCGCGGACTTTCGCTGTTTGGATCACACATTCGTTTTGCGCTGATGGTGGTAATGGGAATCGCGCTGTGCATTGCCTGGTTCATTGAACGGCTTCCGTATCGCATCATTCCCTTCATACTCATCGCTTGGTGGTTGTGGTACACTTCATTTTCGCAGATCATTTCGGGTTATCTTTCGGTAGGTGTTTTGCTGGTGGTAAGCGCTTTGTTTTTGCTTTATTCGCTGAAAAAGCGCTGGTTGAAAAATGCGTTGTTACTCACAGGATTGTTAACCATAGTTGCCTTTTGTTGGTGGATTGTTGCTTTTTTTCAACCGACGCCACACAAAATATCACTCAAAAATCCGGACCGTTATACCGTAAACGGCAACTGGTATCGCACCGATATGGATCATGTGGTTTGGGAAAATGGTTATCCTGTCGTTGCGTTCATTAGCGAAGTGGAATTGGAAAACTCGTGGAATGCCGTTTCAAAGATCGATTACAAAACCGGGAAAGACCGCAAAGAACAACCGCTTTACCTGACTTTGTGGCGTTATATGTCATCGAAAGGTTTGCGAAAAGATTCGCTCGGATTTCGCTCGATGTCACACGCCGACATACAATTTGTGGAAAACGGTGTGGCATCGGTTTGTTTGACAAAAGGTGGTTTCAAAGCGCGCTTGTACGGATTGAAACACCAGCTCGAGCACCCTGAAAATCCCAACGGACACTCGTTGTTGCAACGACTCGAATACTGGAAAGTAGCCCGTGCGATCATCAAAGAAAACTGGCTTTTGGGAGTTGGTTCGGGCGATGTTGACCAGCGTTTCAAACTGTATTACAACACGCATTCAACCTTACTGGAACCTGAATTACAGCTCCGGGCACACAATCAATACATGACTTCCTGGATCAGTTCGGGTATTTTCGGGTTGATTGGATTTTTGGCTTGGTGGATTTTTTTCCTCCGCGCCGGATTGAAAAACCGGTCGTTTATCGTTGTGGCATTCGCCGGAATCGCCATGAGTTCGTTCCTGATCGAAGACACGCTGGAAACCTTGATGGGCGTGGTATTCGTCTCGATTTTTTATGGTTTACTGGTCGGTTCTCAAAAGATTTGGCCTACCGGAAAAGCGTAACAAAAATCATTTTTCGACATTACCCCAAAAAGCCCCTATGCGAAGTTTCAGTCTCCTAATCATTGGTTCTTTCTGTGCAATAACTGCACTTAGCCAGGAATTTGTCAAACAAACAAAAGTCGACTCCATTTCGGTGTTGTTTGCTTACGGAAGTTCGGCCGTTGAAAACAAAGAGAAGTTGATTCGCCAACTGAATACACTCAATGTCGGGGGAAATGGTCGCATTGAACTCTTCGGTTATACCGATACCATTGCGAGTGTTGCTTCCAATCGGCAATTGGCGTTTCAGCGGATGCTGTCAGTAACCGATTTACTTGGTAAATCAAAACTGAAATCATGTACTATTGACAGCACCAATCGCAATGAACAACGCAACAATGCACTACTTCCTGATGCCAAATTCAGGCGTGTGGATATTTTGGTTTACAAAGTGGAACCAGCCTTCACACTTGGTTTACCGGTCGATTTGAAAATCAATTTCGAGCCGGGAACCGATAATTTGTTGCCAAGCGCAACACCAATACTGGTCCAGCTGAAAGCACTTCTGGCATCTGACCCGGGTTTGATCATTCAGCTCAACGGACACGTTTGTTGTGACAACGATCAGCCACTTTCTGAAAAACGGGCTGAACGCGTTAAATCGTACTTAATCGAAAACGGAATTACGGCAAACCGGATGAGTTGCCAAGGTTTCAGTAATTCGCAGCCGTTGGTGGAAGAAAACTCGCAGGAAAACATGGCTGTTAATCGGCGGGTGGAAGTCGTTTTCAGCAGAAAATAGATTTAATAAATTGATAATGTAGTGTGTTGTAATATCGTAGACACTCCATCCAAACCTTCCGAATCTCTTTGTTTTAGGGAGTTGTTCGTAATATCCCGAACTTGCGTTCGCGTTCGCAAAATCCCAAACTTGCTCAAAAATCGATCCGGCTGGAAACAATTCATGCCTTATCGCAACCATCATTGCTTTTTCACGTATGCCCTTACGTGAAAAGACTATCTTTGCACCGTCTTAATCGTTAAGCAAGTCATTAATCCCGAGGTATCATGCGTTTTGAACTCACCAAAGAATTTCTGGAGCGCATCCGACAAGCAATTGTTTCGGAAGATACCGTATGGATTTTAGAACACGTTTCCGACTTACACTTTGCTGACATTGCCGAAATCATCGATGAATTGTCGATGGAACAGGCGCGTTTTCTCTACTATCAGCTTTCGGAAGAACTGCAGGCGGATGTATTGATGGAACTCGAAGAAGAAGTCCGCGACCGGTTTGTGGCTTCCCTTTCTTCGAAAGAAATTGCCGAGCAGCTCGAAAATCTTGATTCGGATGATGCCGCCGATATCCTCATGGAACTCCCCGACGAGAAAATCCAGGAGGTTATCTCGCAAATGGAAGATGACGAAGCAGCTGACGATATCGTTGACCTACTCAATTACGATGAAGACACGGCGGGTGGACTCATGCAGAAAGAGTTTATTCAAGCACGTTTGGAATGGCCGGTAAACAGGGCTTTGGTCGAATTGCGCCGTCAGGCAGAAGATGTGGAACAGGTGTACACCATTTATGTGGTTGATGACCTGAACAAACTGGTGGGTGTTCTTTCACTGAAACGATTATTGTTTGCCAGTCCGAAAACACAGATCCGTGATTTGTTCCAGGATAAAAATCTGATTTTCGTAAAAACCAACGATTCCAGTGAGAAAGTCGCCAAAGTGATGGACAAATATGACCTGGTTTCGGTACCGGTGGTCGATTTACAAAACAAACTGGTAGGCCGCATTACCATCGATGACGTCATCGACATCATCAAGGAAGAAGCTGATAAAGATTTCCAGTTGGCATCGGGTCTCTCTGAAAAAGTAGAATCCAATTCCACGATCTGGCGTACGTCACGCGCACGTTTGCCTTGGTTGCTTATCGGTATGCTGGGTGGAATTCTGAGCGCTCAGGTGATTTCCAAATTTGAAGGAAACATCACGCATTTGCCGGCTTTGGCGTTTTTCATTCCGCTGATCACGGCGATGGGTGGAAATGTGGGTGTGCAATCTTCGGCTATCGTGGTGCAATCGCTGGCCAAAGGCAATGACCCGTTTGACAGTATTTTGCAAAAAGTTGGAAAAGAAGCGCTTTTGGGATTATTAAACGGCGTGCTTTGTGCCACATTGATCTTCGGAATCGCCTACCTGTTCAACAACGTCGATCTGGCGTTTGTCGTAAGTATTTCTCTTTTCACAGTTATCGTTTTCGCAGCCGTTTTCGGAACCATGATTCCATTGGTGCTGAACCGTTATAAAATCGACCCGGCGCTCGCCAGCGGTCCGTTTATCACCACCCTCAACGACGTTTTGGGCTTGTTTATCTATTTTACCGTTGGGTTGTTATTGATCAATTAATCGGTTTCATCCATAGCCCACAAACGCTTTTTTCTGCCACGAATAAACGAATGGCATATTCGATTTGATAAAGGGCGAATGGGAAACGTTGTTTCCAACAAATGGATTGTTCGGTTCCAAATCTATATTTGTGACACAGACAAAGTCTGATTCGTTATAAATTGTACTCAGGTCGTTATTCGTTTATTCGTGGCAAAAGTTTTTTTTGTTATTCAAATAGACACACCATTATTTATTGATAATCAATGTATTGTGATTCTGTTTTTTATGGGAAGACAAAAAAATACGTATCTGAAAAATCCAAACGAAGAGAACATCCGTAGCTTATTCAAAATCAACATCTCAAACAAACGATTATGAAAAAGCAACTTTTAACAGTAGGATTAGCAGTAGCAAGCTTAGTAATTTCTTTTACAGCTTCGGCACAGGCAACAACAATGGTAGGTGGCGAACAAATGTTCCCGGCCAAAAACATCATTGAAAATGCAGTGAATTCAAAAGATCATACCACATTGGTGGCAGCGGTAAAAGCAGCCGATTTGGTAGAAACACTTCAGGGAAAAGGTCCTTTCACGGTATTTGCACCGGTAAACGATGCTTTTGAAAACCTGCCTGAAGGAACGGTGGAAACATTATTGAAACCAGAAAACAAAGCTACGCTGGCGGCAGTTCTTACATACCATGTGGTAGCAGGTAAAATGGATTTTAATACAATCAGTGCTGCCATCAAAAAAGGAAAAGGAATGGCTACAATGACTACCGTAAGTGGTGGAAAATTGACCGCAAAAATGAACGGTGATCACAACATCAGCATCACAGATGAAAACGGTTCTGTAGCAAACATCACTACATACGATGTATATCAGTCAAACGGCGTGATCCACGTAATTGACAAAGTGGTTTTGCCAAAAATGTAATTTTCTGCGCTTATATGAAGCTGGGGCCTTCTTTTTTACAACGCATCGACAAACGTATTGAACAACTAACGGAAACAACACATTTCACACTTTCTCTCCAGGAAGGCCTCAGTAAGTAGCAGTGATTAAACCTCTTTTAAGTGGGTGGTTAACGTCGAAGAGCATCGGTTGAATTTTCAGCCGGTGCTTTTGGTTTTGGGATGGCCACAAAGAGTATTGATGATTTATTATTGACTGCGCAAACGCTTATCTTATCACCAGCCGCGGCTGTTTCTTGCCACAGATAACTCAGATTTTCACAGATGGATAACTCATTAAAAACCAATAAAAAGGCTGCGTTCCGTAATATTGCGGGATCACGGAACGCAGCATTGGAAAATTAAACGATCGGTTTACTGCGGATTAACTCGCTAAACTAATTAACTGTTTAACTCATTAACTCTGCCCCGCTCCGCTATTCATACAATTCATCTACCACCATCTACAGTTGACCGATTTTCGGTTGTGCGCGCTACACGTTCCATCTACTTTTGTCTCAAATGCCAAAAAAAGCAAATAAAATTGGTTCTTTTAATTCAGAACCAAGAAAACCATATACTTTTGGCGTTTAAAAACAACAATATGCTGTCAATTCAACTATCAGAAACGCAAAAAGAACTCATTGAACGCTGCGGTGTTTTCTTCGAGCAAACCGGAATGCCGCCCGCCGAATCGCGGATTATGGCATTGCTGGTAGTATGTGATGAACCGGAATTGACCTTCGATCAGGTACGCGAACTCCTGATGATTAGTAAAAGCGCAACCAGTAACGCGATCAATAACCTGTTAATGGCACAGCAAATTGTCTATCGTACACGTTTGGGCGACCGCAAGCGCTATTTCAGCAGCAACATTTTGAACTGGGAAGAAAACATGGTGGTTGAATTGCAGAAACTCTTCAGGATCACCAACCTGCTCAAAGAAGTTCACGCACAGCGAACACCCGACACGGTAAAGTTCAACAATCAACTGGGAAATTTCATTGGATTTATGGAATATCTCCACGACGAACTTCCGAAATTATTCCAGCAATGGCAGCACAAAAAGAACACACAAATATGAACAAACCAATAACACGATTTATGAAACACTTACACTTAGTCGGTTTGTTCGTATTGATTGCATACCAGCAGGTATCCGCACAATCTACCATGGATTTGCGGCAATGCATTCAATACGGCCTCACCAACAACGCTCAGGTTCAGCAGTCACAACTGGCAGTTGCACGAACCAACGAACAACGAAATGAAACGCGTGCAGGTTATCTTCCGCAGATTGACGGATCGATTTCGATGATCAACAACCTGCAGCTGCAAACATCCATTCTTCCGGGTGAAATAATCGGACAACCGGGTGAAGAAGTAGCCGTGCAGTTCGGTACGAAATTCAACGTAATGGCAGGAATCGATGCAAACCAGGTTCTCTACAACCAATCACTGATTTACGGAATGAAAATCGCTGAAAAAAGCAGCGCCATTTCGGCTATTTCGGCCAAAAAAACCGAAGAACAGGTCGTTTATGATATTGCCAGCGCATTTTACGCAGCACAGGTTTCGTTTACGCAACAAGCGATTATCGCCTCCAATATCGCGCAGGTAGATACGCTAATCCGTTTAACGACAATTCAGTTTGATAACGGCTTCGCGAAACAAATTGACCTTGATCGGTTGACAGTGAATCGCACGAATCTTCAAACTGATTTCGACAACAGCAATCAGGCATATCAGCAACAATTGATGATGCTGAAATATTACATGGGAATGTCGTTGGATACGCCGCTTGAATTACCACTCATCGACAGTGAAGCAAATGTGGTGAAACTAACCGATCCGGAAGCATTGAACCAAACGGATTTGTCGCTGCTTCAGGCGCAGCAGGATTTGTATTCCATGCAATTGAAACAAATCAAAGCAGGTTATATTCCTACACTTTCGCTGGCCTTTCATTCCGGAATTCAAATTCAGCAAAACGATTTGCGCATTTTCGGGAAAGACGCTGATTGGTTCCCGAATTCATATGTGAGCCTGAACCTAAGCGTTCCTATTTTCGACGGATTAGCCAGGAATTCACGCGTGAAACAAATGACGTTTCAGTTGAAAGAAAGCGAATTGAGCGAACAATATTTGCTGCAAGGATTAACAATGCAGCGTACCAACGCGCTTTCCAAATTGCAGATCAATCAAACGGCATTGGAGAAACAGCAGCGTAACATTGAATTGTCGCGTAAAATTTACGAAGTAACGCAAGCTCAATACACCGGTGGTGTGGTGACATTAACCGAATTGGTAAATGCCGAAACTGCCCTGAAAGAATCACAAACCAACTACCTCCAGGCGCTTGTTCAGGTTAAACTGGCAGAACTGGAATTAATCAAAACAACTGGAACTTACACATCTCTGAACTAAACAATACAACATGGAAAAAAGAAAAGGAATCTTCAGACGCATCATACTTCCCATTTTAATCGCGGTGGTAATCTTCTTGCTCATCATGGCAAAACTGGGCAGCAATAAAGAAAAAATGACAGCCGACGCCGAAATTACCAACCAGAAAACAACCGTTTTCCCGGTATCGGTGATTCAGCCACAAATGGAAACCATTACCCAGGATTTTGACATCAACGGTAATTTCATTCCGGATCACCAACTGGAATTCGTTTCCGAAGTTTCGGGTCGTGTGCGATCGCTTACTGTAGAAAACGGTGATTACGTTTCACAAGGGAAAACCATTGCGGTGATCGACAACGAACAAGTGCAGATTGACTTGCGTTTGGCGAAAGCAACACTTGAAAAAAGCAAAAGTGACCTCGAGAAATACGAAATAATGGTGAAAAGCGGTGCGGTGAACAAACAGCAGGTGGAAGACATGAAAATGCAGGTAAAATCTGCCGAATCGAATGTACAATCCTTGCAGCGCCAGTTGCGTTTGACCAACATCGTAGCACCGATTTCAGGATACATTTCCAATGTTTCTATCGAAAAGGGAAGTTTCCTTTCACCAGGTACCCCGATTGCCAAAATCATCGATATCAAAACACTGAAAATGAGTGTGAAATTGCTCGATGTACAGGTAGTTCGTGTTCGTAACGGTCAGAAAGTAAACATCGTTCCGGATTTGTACAAAAACGAAACCATTTCGGGTACTGTAGCTTCTATCTCTCCTGAAGCCGATGGTTCCAAGAAATTCGATACAGAAATCAAATTCATCAATCCTTCCAAAACGCCTTTGAAATCGGGCATGTCGGGTAAAGTGAAATTTGAATTCGGTGGTACCAAAGAAGCATTGACCATTCCGATCAAATGCCTTATCGGAAGTGTGAAAAATCCGAAAGTATACGTGATCGAAGGAAATACCGCCAAATTGGTGAGTATCCGCATCGGTTCAATCGACGACGACAAACTGGAAGTTGTTTCGGGGCTTACTTCTTCGATGAAAGTGGTGCGCACCGGACAATTGAACCTTAGCAACGGCTCGAAAATCAGCATTATTCAATAACATTTCTGAAACATAAGATTATGTCTATCACAGAATTAGCCATTAAGCGGCCGTCATTGATCGTAGTGATCTTTTCGGTGCTCGGGTTTCTCGGAATACTCACTTATTCGAAGCTGAATTACGAGTTGATGCCCAAATTTTCCATTCCGGTTGTTACCGTAACCACTATTTATCCGGGCGCTTCGCCATCGGAGGTAGAAAACTCGGTGACCAAAAAAATGGAAGACGCCCTCTCAGGTCTCGAAGGCCTGGACAAAATACAATCCACTTCCATGGAAGGCGCTTCAACGCTCGTGTTGCTGTTGAAAAACGACGCCGATCCCGACAAAGCCATCCAGGAAGCGCAGCGAAAAATCAACGCGATGCTTGGGACACTTCCTGAAGAGGTTTTATCACCTTCATTGGGTAAATTCTCCTTCGACGAAGCACCGATCATGAACATCGCCGTCACGGCAAACATGTCCCCAACCGAGTTGTATTCACTCGTGAAAGATGACATTTCGCCCATGATCGCTAAAATGGAAGGTGCCGCGCAGGTAACCATGGTTGGTGGAGAAGAACGTGAAATCAACGTAAAAGTGAACCGCGAAGCGTGCGCCAATTACGGAATTTCCATCTTGCAGATCACCACCGCAGTGCGCAACGCCAATCTTGAATTACCTACCGGAAAAGTAAAGGGCGATGACAGCCAGGCTTTGCTTCGTCTTCAGGGGAAATACAAGAACCTGAAGGAATTGGAGCAATTACCGATTGCCACCGACCCGAAAACAGGGTCCATCGTTCGTTTGAATGAATTGGCAACTATTTCGGATGCTTCCGGTGAAATCAAAACATACAATCGTCTCAACGGTACCAATTCACTTGGTTTACTCATTCAAAAACAAACCGACGCCAACGCGGTGGAATTGAGTAAAGACATCAAGGAAACAATCAAGGAACTCGAAAAGCAGTACAAAAAACAAGGCTTGAAATTCAAGATTGCCTCCGATTCATCTGACTTTACGTTGGCTGCTGCCGATGCGGTGGTTTCCGATTTGGGACTGGCCATTTTCATCGTTGCGCTCGTGATGTTGTTGTTCCTGCACAGCGTTCGTAATTCCCTGATTATCCTGATTTCCATTCCGGCGTCATTGATTTCGGTGTTTATTGCGATGTACTTACTGGGTTACTCGCTCAACCTCATGACCTTGCTGGCGATTTCACTGGTGGTCGGAATCCTCGTGGATGACTCGATTGTGGTCCTCGAGAACATTTACCGCCACCTCGAAATGGGGAAAGAACGGCGCAAAGCGGCACTTGACGGTCGAAATGAAATCGGTTTTACCGCGATGGGAATTACGCTGGTTGACGTTGTGGTATTCTTACCATTGACGATGGTCGGTGGTTTGATTTCCAATCTCTTGTCGCAATTCTCAATCGTGATCGTGATTTCCACCCTCATGAGTTTGTTCGTTTCCTTTACATTGACACCGCTTTTGGCTTCGCGTCTGGCGAAGGTGGAAAAAATCAATCCGAAATTGCTGACCGGTAAAATTGTGATTGCTTTTGAGAAATTCCTCAAGCGTTTGACCACTTCCTATGGGCGTATACTTTCGGTTGCATTGCGTCGCAAGCGTTATGTGATCATTGGTGCGCTTGCAGCTCTTGTTCTTTCATTCAGCCTGGTTGGCGGCGGTTATATCGGTGGAGAATTTGTGAGCCAGGGCGACCGCGGAGAATTTGTGATTTCACTCGAATTGCCGCAGGACGCAACGCTTCAACAGACCAATGCGGTCACGCAAAAAGTGGAAGATTACCTCTTTCACGATAAACGCGTAGTCAGTGTGTTTACCAATGTGGGAACGGGAGCCGGAAACATGGGATCGACCAACTCGGCGACTAACAAATCACAGCTCACAGTAAAACTGGTACCAAAAGAAAAACGCGATAAATCGGCCGGGATCATTGCCCAGCTGATGAAGCAGGATCTTGAAAAACGCTTACCGGATGTGAAAGTGAACTCTGCAGCTGTAGGAATTATGGGTGGTGCCGATGACGCGCCGATCCAGATTGCGGTGACGGGTAACAATATGGATTCCAACTTTGTGGCGGCCGATATTGTAGTTGAACAATTGAAAGCGATCAAAGGAACGGCCGAGGTAAAATTGTCGGTACAAACCGGAAATCCTGAGATTACGGTAAACATCGACCGTGATAAAATGGCCGATATGGGCTTGACCATGGACATTGTTGGGGCAACGCTTCAGCAATCGTTCAACGGTGACGACAATTCCAAGTATTCCGAGGATGGAAAAGACTACGATATTTTGGTCAATTACGACGATTTCGACCGCAAAAACGTAAGCGACGTGAAAGAAGTTTACTTCATCAACAATCGCGGCGAAGAAATCAAACTGAGTCAGTTTGCAAGCATCGGTAAAGCCAGCGGACCGTCGAAACTGGAGCGTATGAACCGGATTCCTTCGATTACCATTACCTCGCAGGTATTGGGAACATCGAGTAGCCAGGTAACGGATGAGTTTTCCAAAAAGATGGAAAAAATAACCTTACCGGGAAAAAGCACCATCAGTTTTGAAGGTGATGCCAAAAACATGGCGGAAGCTTTCGCTAATCTTGGTTTCGCCATCCTCGCTTCCATCTTGTTTGTGTACCTGATCATGGTGGCGCTGTACGATTCGTACGTGTATCCGTTCGTTGTATTGTTCTCCATTCCAATGGCGATTATCGGGGCCTTGCTCGGATTGGCCTTGTCGATGGAACCGATCAGTATCTTCTCGATGTTGGGTATGATCATGTTGATTGGTTTGGTGGCCAAAAATGCCATCCTGATCGTGGATTTCGCCAACCAGAAAAAAGCCGAAGGCCATAATACGGTTGATGCCTTGCTCATTTCAGGCCAGGCGCGTTTACGTCCGATCCTGATGACCACGCTCGCCATGGTATTCGGTATGATGCCGATTGCCCTTGCACACGGCGCGGGAGCAGAATGGAAAAGCGGTTTGGCGTGGGTATTGATCGGCGGTTTAACCAGCTCGATGCTCCTTACACTAATCGTTGTACCATGCGTTTACCTGATCTTCGATATTTTCAAACGCGAGATCAGTAATAAAAAAGCGCGACAATTACTGAAAGAAGCCGATATAGAAGCCCTCGGGAATCATACGGGAGGTCATTAAAAAGCAACCAATATCAAACGTTTAATACCGGCAAACGGCTCCAACTCGGGGTCGTTTGTTGGTTAAATAAATCAAGTTTGTCATTTTTATTTTTAACCACATAGAGAACATAGAAGAACGCGTAAAAAGACTATGTTTCCTATGTGCACTATGTGGTTAATTCTCTTTGATGCCATTCGGCTAACGTTTCGTGGTTTCCACCCCGAATCCTTTCATTACCTTTGCAAAAATTTCCCGCATGACATTTCACGATTTAAACATAAAGAAACCGCTTCTAAACGCGCTCGATGAATTGGGCTATACAACCCCTACTTCCATTCAGGCCAAAGGATTCTCCGTGATGCTGTCGGGAAAAGACGTGATCGGGATTGCCCAGACCGGAACCGGTAAAACCATGGCTTACCTCTTGCCTACTTTGTGCCAATGGCAATTTTCCAAAGAACCACATCCGCAAATTCTGATTGTGGTACCAACCCGCGAGTTGGTGGTGCAGGTGGTGCGCGAAGTGGAAAAACTGACGCCCAACATGAGCATTGTCGCCGGTGGCGTATACGGTGGAGCGAATATCAATACCCAGGCAGCAATGGTGTTGCAGGGATTGGACGTTTTGGTGGGAACACCTGGCCGTTTGCTCGATTTGGCACTGAAAGGCTCGTTGCAATTGAAACACATCAAAAAACTGGTGATCGATGAAGTGGATGAAACGTTAGGACTCGGTTTTCGTCCGCAGTTGACGCGTTTGTTTGAATATTTACCTGCCAAGCGCCAGAATCTGGTGTTTTCAGCCACGCTTTCGGAAGAAGTGGAAGTCTTTTTGGACGAGCACTTTAATCATCCTACGAAAGTAGAAGCTGCTCCGGCCGGAACACCGTTGGAACAAATCAGTCAATTGGCGTATCAGTTACCGAATTTCTATACCAAGGTGAATTTGCTGAAGCATTTACTCGCTTCCGACAAGGGAATGAACAAGGTGTTGGCCTTCGTTTCCAGTAAAACGCTTGCCGATTTGCTCTTCGATGAGATGGAACCGATTCTGGAACACGAAGTCGGGGTGATTCACTCCAACAAGTCGCAGAATTTTCGTTTCAATTCGGTGAATCATTTCCAAAACGGGATTTACCGCCTGCTCATCGCCACCGACCTGATTGCGCGTGGTTTGGACATTACGGAAGTATCTCATGTGATCAATTTCGACATTCCGGAAGTGACCGAAAACTACATTCACCGCATTGGTAGAACGGGACGTGCCGATCAGAAAGGACAGTCCATTTCGTTTATTACTCCTGTTGATGAAACCCGCATTTCGGATATCGAATCGTTTATGCAATTCAACATTCCCTTGGGCGAATTACCTGCAGAAGTCGAGATTTCGGATGTATTGATCGAATACGAAAAACCACGCGAGGTGATGCCGAATGTCTTGGTAAAACTACCGAAGCGTGAAGATGTTGGTCCGGCGTTCCACGAGAAAAAAGCGAAGAACAAAAAGACCAATGTGCGCAAGGATCACAAGGAAGAAATGATGAAAAAATACGGGAAACGTCAAACCCGTGGTCAGAAGACGAAGAAAAAACGTTGATATTACGTCATTCCCATACCCGTTTTTCAAGATTCCAATGCCGTACATTATCCAGCATTTTATCAAGGGTTTGCGGGTATTCGATTGATTCCTTTTCCACCGGATAATTTTCTTCGTCGAACGTATAATTTGTTTCGTAATAATACAAACTCGCTCCCGGATTGTCGCTCACATGAATGCGATCGGCGGCACCGTTTTCATGGAACGAAACCACCTCGGTGAAAACGGTATAGCTGAGCCGCACATCTTTAAAGGTATACGTCACTTCTCCGGTTTTGTCATAACAAATCACTTCGCGGTGATTGTCTTTCCAGGGCGTAATGCGCACAGCTACTTTTTTGGTTCCTTTAAAATAATGGATGGCGCCTTTGTCTCTATCGGCTTTCAGGGTTGGTTGTGGAACCGTTTCTTTGATTGGTTTTTCGGGAACCGGTATTGCTTCTTTTACGGGTTCTTCAGAATCCGGTCGTTCCACTTCCTCCTGTTTTCCGGCAGTGTTTGCTTCGAGGGCCTCAATTTCACGTTGCAATTGTGCTTTTTCTTTTTTCAGGGAATCCAGCTCATGCAGGGCAGTTGATCCGACCGTTTCACGATCAGATGGTGTTTCACAGGCTGTGAAACCAATCAACATCATTAAACCGAAAAATACGCGTTTCATAACCGTTTTTTGGGTATGAATCAACTATCGCGCCATGTTGTGGGGGGAAATTCGAAAAAATGTTATTGTTGGTGGATGGTGTCATTGACGATGTTATCATCAATAACATTGGCGCGGGATGCGTCCCGCGCCTACGTAACAATGATTAATCAATGGTTTCCAAACCGAATTTTTCGCCTTTATCAACCGCCGGAACGCCTTCTTTCAACCAAACAGGCATTGGTGCGCCCAATAGGTAATAATCGAAATACTGACGCATACGGATGCTTAAATCAATGCGATTGGCATTGCGCATCAGGTTGTGGTCTTCGCCGTTGTAATTCAGTAACCAAACCGGTTTTTGCAAACGGCGCAAGCCCATGTACAATTCAATTCCCTGGTACCACGGAACTGCTCCGTCCATATCGTTGTGCATGATCAGCAAAGGCGTTTTTACCTTTGGTAACTGAAACAACGGGCTGTTTTCCATGTACAATTCCGGTGCTTCCCAAATGGTTTTCCCAATGCGGCTTTGTTGGTGTTCGTACTGGAACTGACGGCTCAAACCGCTTCCCCAACGAATTCCGCCGTAGGCCGAGAACATATTACTCACTGCCGCGCCGGCCATCGCTGCCGCATAACGATCGGTCATCGTGATCAATTGTGCCGTTTGGTAACCGCCCCAGCTTTGTCCCTGCAAGCCCAAACGTTTTGGGTCGATATTGGAATATTTGCGCAATACAGCATCAGTTCCGCTCATGATACAATCATAGGCTCCATTGCCCGGATGACCGATTTTATAACGGATGTCCGGAATGAAAACCACATAACCTGCCGATGCATATTCGGTCGGGAAAATGATCGATGCCGTGGGTTTTGGTGCGTAGTGATTGTGGATTTCGTCGGAGTACATTTCGTAGAAATACACCAACAACGGATATTCTTTGTTCGCATCGAAATTCTCGGGTTTGTATACCAATCCTTGCAATTCCAGACCATCATAGCTTTTCCAGTTGATCAACTCAACCGTAGACCAGTTGTATTCGGATTGCTGCGGATTGGTCACCGAAATTTGTTTTTCAGGCGCACCGGATTTCATTGAAATATAGGCATCCGGGTATTCAGCATTCGAATGGCGCTGAAACAAAATTGTTTGCGCATTTTTGGCACGTTTCAATCCAACATAACTGTGGTTGGAACCTGCAATCAGGGTGTAACTCAAATTCGGAAACGACCCCGAAACGCGGTAGACATTGGTCGCTTTTGTTTGCTGATTAAACTGTGTCATGCACAGGTTTTCAGGATAAAACAACGAGGAATCCGACACAAAATTCGTCAATGAATAACGGTAATTGGTATCACCCTCGCGTTCGCGCAAACGCTGTGTCACCGAAGTGAGACGCGTCGATTTGTAATCGTAATACCAGATATCGTGTTCGGATTGTACCAAAACACCGGTTTCGTTGCCCGTCCAGCCCACAATGCCCATTGGTGAAGGAATGGTCGGGCTTCCGTTCAAATCTTCCCACCAATTGGTTTTTACGGAACACGTGAGGCAGCTTTCAATCTCGACATCCACGTTCATGGAATACCATTGCTGGGTGATTTCGTTGTAATACACAAAATACCTTCCCGAAGGTGAAAGAGAAGCATCAAATACCGTTTCATCGCGCAATGGCAATATATTTCCGTTATTCAGATCAACGCGGTAATAATTGGCCGGAAGCGGCACACGCCAGTTTTCAGCCTCGTGTTTTTCATCGTTGATTGCCAATGCATAATGATTGGTTGCTCTGGATGGAAATTGAAGGTCAAGCGAATCACGACCAACCTGCGTTGTTTTTTTATCGGAAAGCGAGTAGATATAAGCATTGTACTTATTCTCGTCACGCTTCAATTCGGAAAGCTGCTGCGGCTGAATGCGATCATCCTGCCAGTGCCACACGTCGATTTTCACCTTTTCGGCGTCGGTCAATGTGTCTTTGAAATCTTTTTTCGGAGCATTCCAAACGCCAAACTGAATGTACGATTCGTCGTGTGAAAGCTTCGGTTTTGCGTGATTCGACAAGGTGCGATTGGTTTCGAAACGGTCAGCTGTATCGGCAAAAACCGTCCAGGTATCAGAAGTGCAATCCAATAAAAATCCCGACCATCGTTTCTCTTCGGTAGTATCGGTTGAATACAAACCAACGAGGTATTTGTTGCTGGCACCGAAGTTCACCTGGTTCAATTCCGTATAACGATTCGGTGCTTTCCAGGTCTTTTTATCCGCCGTTGAAAGTACATTCAAGCGCACGGAATCTTTTTTGAATTTCTGGTGCTCGGTGTACGAAACATACGCTCCGTTTTTGGTGATGTCGAATTGGTTTACATTTCGGTAGTAGGTTGTTTTTCCAGCCGGATTCCAAACACCCAATACTTTTCCGTCGGTTTTTACCGGACCGTTTTTCTTGGTGAGTTTAGCCTCTGCTTTCAGTTCTTTTTTCGATAAATAACCTTTCGGCAAGTCATTGGATGTTGAAAGGTAAGCGATCCAATCACTTTCGGCGCTTACTTTAAACTCTTTCACTTTGGCGATTTTCACCAATGAATCCTTGGCACATAACCAGATTCCGAGTGAATCTTTCGGCCATTTGTCTTTCGGTGTTTTATTGATTTCGCAAGTCCGGAGGGTATCAAAACCGGGAGTAATTTTAAACGCCAAAAAATTGGAAGTTCCCGAAAACTGGGGTTCAACACCACGTGCTACCGAGTCTTTTTTGCCGGTTTCGTTGTTGATGATGAACAAAAATCCATCACCACGATGTGGTTTTATCGTATAGGCGCTGTATTTGCCATCGGGCGATAACAGGAGATCACCTATTTTTTTCCAATCGTTGTAGATACTTGGATCGATGATTTTCTTTTGCGCAAGGGCAGGAACTGAAGTCAACACCAGGCTTAGGAGGAGAATTGCTTGTATGGTTTTCATCGCTGTTGAGAATGAGTCTTGTAAGGCCGTAAATATAAATACTTAATTCGGTGGTGGATAGTCTAATTCTTCAGTTATTTGGTTTTTTAAGCGGTTGAGTTATCTAAGTTTCCGCGTGGTTGACAAGTAAAATCCCTAAATTCGAACCGAAGACTAAAGACATAAGACTATAGACTTGAGACCAATGTCTTGCCTATAGTCTTATGTCTCGGGTCTTTTAGTCTTTAGTCTTAACATGTATGAAATTTACACGGCACTTTTTTCTCCTAATTGGATTGACACTTGCGGGAACTGTAACTGCGCAAAAGCAATCGGTTATTTTTCCACAGCCGAATGAGCTGAACGAAACCGGAAAAGGTTATCAGTTGAATGGCCGGATTCGTTGCGTTGCAACAGCGGAAGAGAAAAAAGCATTGGCGGTAGTGCAGCCTCAATTTACCTTATTGCACGGTTTGACGTTCACGGAAGTTTCGGTCGATTCAACCCAGGATTTGTATTTTCACTACCAGCCACGTTTGGAAAAAGAAAACTACCAGCTGGAAATTACCAATGCGGGAATTTCGATCATTTACGGCGATCGCGGCGGATTGATTTATGCCTTGCAATCGCTTGACCAGTTGATGGAAGATCAGTTAAAAGAGGTTGAATTGCCCGGTGTACAAATCGTCGATTCACCACGCTTTGCTTACCGTGGAGTTCATTTGGATTGCAGCCGGCATTTTTTCACGATTCCCGAAATCAAAGCGTTTTTGGACCAATTGGCGGTGCTCAAATTCAACACCTTTCACTGGCACTTGACCGATGATCAGGGCTGGCGACTGGAAATCAAGCAATATCCCAAACTCACTGAAATCGGTGCATGGCGCGACAGTACGGTGATCGGACATTACAACCGGAGTCCACGCGAATACGAGCACAAACATTATGGTGGGTTTTACACACAGGAAGAAGCGCGCGAAATTGTGCGTTATGCGGGCGAAAGAGGAATCACTGTAGTTCCGGAAATTGAACTTCCCGGACATGCACGCGCGGCTTTGGCTGCTTATCCTGAAATGGGCTGTACTGGTGAGCAATTGCCTGTGGAAGGCTTGTGGGGCATTTTTGACGATGTGTTTTGTACGCAGCCCGAAACGATTCAGTTTTTGAAGAACATTTTAGCTGAAGTGATGGCCGTTTTTCCTTCCGAAACCATTCATGTGGGTGGCGACGAATGTCCGAAAACGCGATGGGATGTGTGCCCAAAATGCCAGAAAGTGCGTCAGGAACAAGGGTTGCACGACAGCCATGAATTGCAAAGTTATGTGATTCGTGAAATGGACGCTTTTCTGAACGCCAACGGACGAAAGCTGATGGGTTGGGACGAAATTCTGGAAGGCGGTTTGGCTGACAATGCGCAGGTGATGTCGTGGCGCGGTACCGAAGGCGGAATTGCGGCTGCGAAACTACATCATCCGGTGGTAATGACACCTGGTTCACACTGTTATTTTGATCACTACCAAAGCACCAGTCCGAATGAACCGCTGGCGATCGGCGGCTATACACCACTGGAAAAAGTGTACGCATTTGAACCGGTTCCCGAAGGATTAACAGCCGAAGAACAAAGCTATATTTTAGGCGCGCAAGCCAATATCTGGACAGAATATTTGCCTGATATGAAAAGCGTTCAATACAATGTTTTCCCGCGATTGGCGGCCATGTCGCAGGTACTTTGGACGATTAACAAACCCGATTACCCTTCTTTCGTAACCCGAATGGCCCTGCATTACCTGCCACGTTTATATGAGCAGGAAATCACTTATTCCACTGCTTTTTTAGATCCTCAAATCAAACTTTATTCAACCGAATCAGGCCTGACGTATTCACTTGAAAGCAATGTCGGTTCGATTTGGGTAAATGGAAAAACCGAAAATGACATCATCTTGAATCGAACACCTGGTTTGGAATTTGTCACTGCCAATGTGGAATGCGATTACCGCGACGAAGTCAGCCGAAACCTGAAATTTGAGTTTGTTACACATCCGCTGATTGGCAAACCCGTTCATTTTATCACACCACCCAATAAACGCTACAGTCATCACGACAGTTTGGGATTAACAGATGGTGTGATTGGCTCTTTCCCGTGGAAAGGCAGCCAGTGGCTCGGATTTTCGAATGATACCGTACAATTCTCCATTGATTTGGGCCAAGTCACTGCTTTTAATAACCTGCAAATCGGTTTTTTGGAAGATCAGGGTTCGTGGATTTATTATCCGGAACAATTGATCGTGGAAACCAGCGTCGACGGCATAAAATTCAAACGTCACAAAGCCTATAGCGCCAACAAGTCTGCTGTAATTTGGCAGAAAAAGTGCACAGCGAAAATTGTTCGTATCACCGTTATCAATCAATCGGAAATACCACAAGGTAAGCCCGGCGCGGGGAATACGCCCTGGACGTTCATCGATGAAGTAATGATTTACTAAGAACCATGGAACTAGAATTATGTGTGGCTTCGCTGGAAGCAGCCCGTTTGGCAAGTACGCTTCCCATACAGCGAATTGAAACCTGTGTGGCGCTTGAACAAGGTGGATTGACTCCTACTCCCGGAATGGTTTCCTGGATTCACAATACCTTTCATGAACTGGAACAGCATGTACTGATTCGTCAGCGGGCAGGCGGTTTTCATTATTCATACGACGAAGTTGTGGTGATGCGCAACGATATCCTCGAATTTCAGCGTTTAGGCGTAAAAGGCGTTGTGATCGGTGCACTGACCACCGATAAAAACCTCGACAAAGATGCGTTGGGAGCATTGCAACGGGCAGCAGGAAATATGGATTTGACCTTTCACCGTGCGTTTGATGAAGTCAGTAATTGGAAAACCACCATGGACCAGCTCGTTAATATGGGGTTCAAGCGTATCTTGACAAGCGGTCAGGCGACTTCCGTAAACGAAGGTTTAACTACGCTGGAAGAAATGGTTGGTTATGCCAATGGACGCATCGAAATTATGGCCGGCGGTGGCGTTCGCGCCAACAATATTCAGTCGGTAAAAGAAACCGGTGTTTCGGCTATTCATTTTTCAGGAACAAGCTCACAAGCCATTGATGCGGAAAGCCGTTTTTCGACGGTGATCAGCAAGGTGGATGAGCAATTGATTCGGGAGATGCTTGTGGCTGTTATATAACTGTAGGCTCGGGATGCGTCCCGAGCTTACAGTTGGACGCGTCCCGAGCCTACAATAAAATTATTCTTTGATCACCCTTAGAGTCTGAAGATCATTCCCCACTTGCAATTGCACAAAGTACAATCCGGTTTGTTCGTTTTTCAAGTCCAAAGTCAATTCATTTCCTGAAACCTCATCAATTTCCATAACCATTCTTCCGGTAGCGTCTACCACCGAAATGCGCGAAACAGCAACACCATTCAGCAACAATGTAAATTGATCCGTTGTCGGATTTGGATACAAAGTCACCGAAGAAACCGGGTTTTCAGCCAAACCGATCAGGTTATAATTCTGGCAATCACTGGTGTCTGTGCAACCGTTTTCTGTGACTTCAACAGCATAAATACCATTTACCGTAGGCGTATAATTCTGGCTGGTTGCCAATGAAATCGGAATATTGTTGTTATCGCAATCGAGCCATTGGTAGGTTGCGCCTGATTCGGCAACCTGCAATACTCCCTGATTGATTGTTAAGTTCACATCAAGAGCCGCTGCAACCGTAAGATTGGTTGTTACAGTACTATCACAACCGCCTATAACTGATGTAAGAGTCGTTACATGTGTTCCGTTAGTCGAATACGTAGAATCTCCAACTGTGAACGTTTCACCCGCACAAATACTCACCGTTTGTGAAGAAGAAAGTGCAGGTAATACCGTAAGGTTGGTAGTGATTATACTATCGCAGCCTACTGCATTTGTTAAGGTATCCAGATAACTTCCTGAAGCGATGTATGTATTTGCACCGACGGTATACGACTCACCGTTACACATGCTAACCGTTTGTGAAAAAGATGACGTAGATAAAGCCGGAACAACAATAGAGTTAACCGTTACCTCACAACCTGCCTGATCTGTTACGACACAGTCGTATGTTCCCGGAGCCAGATTGTTTATCGTATTTGTTGTATCACCAATTGACCACAAATAGGTGTAGGGTCCTGTGCCACCAGATGGAACAACAGTCGCAGATCCATCAGTTGAACCGCTGCAAGACGAAATAATTGTGCCTTGAGTTACAGACAAAATACTTGAAACAAGGCCTGCAACAGGTGTGATACCTCCTGACCCGTTCACCGAACCGGTTACATCAATACGGATTCTTCCTTCGGAACCATTTCCTCCTATTCCGTAGTAAGGATTTCCAGATACATTTGATGCGCCACCCGTTCCTCCTGTCGCCGAAATAGCTCCGTCATTGGTAATTGAAGGTGAGGCTATCCAGATACTTCCTCCGGAACCACCACCGCCACCGCCACAGTTTCCTGCGTCGTCGCTTCCGCCGTTACCGCCGTTGCATTGGATTGCTCCTACAGCGCTGATGACAATACTATTTCCGTTGATGACGATTAAACCACCACCGGCACCACCGCCTCCTGCGCCACAATCGTAACCGCCTGAACCACCGCCGCCGCCAGAACCCGACAACATGCCGGAAAGATCAGCCGTACCGTAAACTGGTCCGGCAAAACCACCTGAAGGATTGCCGGAAACGCCTCCTGCTGCTGCATAACCGGCGCCACCGCCGCCGCTCCAGGCACCACCGGCATTACCGACACCACCTGTATTATCACCATCCAGCCCTGGCAAGGGACCTGATCCTGACGCAAAAGAACCGTCACCACCGTTACCGCCACCGGCAACACCAATTCCACCAATACCTCCATTGGTGTAAGTAACGCCATTTGCACCATTACCGCCATTTGCTGCTAAAACTCCATCAATGGTTACGGCACCTGTACAATAAATGACCAATGGTGCTGCTCCGGTTACGGAAACCGTAACGCCGGGATTGATCGTAAAAGAACTGAAGTTGTAAGTTCCACCCGCCAATGTGGTGTTTGAGGAAGCGATATAACCGCCGTCTGTACCATCACCGGATGAGAAACAGGATTGCGCAAACAAAGTGCCCGATGTGAGCCCTAATGCCAGTAGTATTAGTTTTTTCATGTAATTTACTTAAAGTCAATTCAAAGCTACTAATTAATTCGTTAGAGTTCTTCCCGAGAAATCAACAACGGGCTCAGAACTTTATGTGGAAAAACCTATATAAGTCACCTAAAGGCACAAAAAAAGGCCCGTCCGCCTGAGGCGGACGAACCTTTCAACTTATTTGTTATCTGTAATTAGTTTTTCGTAATCTTCATTGTCTGGATACGACCGCCAACCTGAACGTTCAGGAAGTAAACTCCTTTACTTTCACGCGATAAGTCGATCGTCATTGAATCGGTTGTAAACTGCGATTGCATGCGCACCAAACGGCCCGTTACATCGGTCACTGTCAATTCTTCAACAGGAACCTGAATTCCAAACGAAACGGTGATGATCCCCGTAGTCGGATTCGGATACAACTGAATAGCCAGATCATCAAATTCATTGATTCCAACCAGGTTATACGCAACACAAGTACTTGTTCCGGAACAGCCATTTGCCGCAGTTACCTGAACAGCGTAGCTTCCGTTAACCGTTGGTATGAATGTTTGTGACGTAGCACCCGGAACGGCTGCATTTCCATTGTTGCAATCAACCCATTGGTACGTTCCGCCACTCTGGCTGGAAGAAAGGATTCCGTTTGCAAGCGTTGTATTCGTGTTCACCGTATTTTGAGTAATCACAACACTTTGACAGATTCCTGCCGTTACACAACCACCTTCACCACGCACGTAATATGTTCCCGGAGTGGATACATTCAACGTTGTTCCCGATCCTACGGATGTTCCACCGCACGAACCGCTGTACCATTCCCAGTCAGTTGCATCGTTCAAATTCCCCGAAGCAATTGTCAAAGTGGTGTTTCCACCTGTACAGAATGAGGTTGTTCCGCTGATCGTAGGGTTATCCGGATCGTTACAAGGGATGGAAGGCGTGTAGCAAATTTCCAATCCCCACGAAGCCAAGGCACCACCGTCCTGATTCGCTGCATCAGCAACGGTCAACGTCCATGTTCCGGACATATCTTCACCATCGAAATCGGCAAGTGAGCCAGTTGGCTGGTATGCATTTCCGTCAGTCGGCGGACAAGGTAACGTAGCAGAAGCCGCTTCGTCATCGAACTCAACATCAAAGTTGTTGTTGTCTGTACAAACGCCACCGAACAAGGTTACGACAGTTCCCTGAGGAGATGTGATCGTAAAGCTCAAATCTTCGATATAGGTATGCGTTCCCGTAAGGTTCACCACATTCAAATCGTTGATTGTGGCGTTGGTAGGAATACTAAGCGTTGACGTAACAGTTGGTGTTCCCGATGCTGAAATGCTAATCGGAATATTTGTACTGTTGAACGTTCCACAAGAAGATGTCGTGAATGAGAATACACTTGTATTTCCGGCACTTGAGCAAGAATTGTACGAATTTACTCTCCAGTAATACGTTGTTGATGCTACCAGTAAGGTTGCTGTATAATTCGGAGAAGTGAGTCCGGTTGCCGATTCAACCACAGCTGCAAAACCTGCGTCGGTTGCAATCTGGATATCGTATGACATTCCAGCGTTCGGGTTCGACCAGGTCAATGTAAGTGGCAGTGCCGCAGACGGTTCTGTATCCACCGGAGTCAACAACGTTGAAACCACCGATGAACTTGTTGAAACCGAAATAGTAGCCGGCGCTGTGTGAATTCCGGAAGTGGAATTTCCCTGAACAGTAAACGGATACGTACCCGGAGAAACGCCGGCTGTATTACTAATCGTTAACGTACTTGAGTTACCCGGAGTTACCGGATTCGGAGAGTACGAAGCAACCAATCCACCAGGAAGTCCTGTTGCGGAAAGTGTTACCGGATCTGTATACGAACCGATTTGATTCACTTGAATGGTAAACACACCGTCCGATCCCTGACAAGCACTCACCGAGTTATTGGTGATCGTGATGGAATAATCATTGGTGGCAGCAGTAATGGCGAAAACGTTGTTGGAGATATCGAAGAATGTTCCGTTCTCACAAATCACCATAATAATCGCTGTAGTTGTGGAAGTGTTTGGAACGGTTACACTTTGACTTCCGTCATTCGGCACATCATTGGCGATGTTGGTAAACGTGGCTCCACCATCAAGTGAAATCATGATATCCACATTGGCACACGAAACCGGAGCAGCTGTAGTATTGGCAACACTCCATGTAACGGTTTGTGTTGAATTTCCCGGCCAGGTAATGCCCGCAGCCGTTGGATAGTTTACGATAAACGGTCCGGCAGAAGTGGTTGTAGTCACCGTAATGTCTTCATGATCATTACAACCTCCGTTTGCCTCGTTGTCGCGCACTACCACACGGAAATTCATCGTACGGTTGACAGAAGGAAGTACTTCCCAGGTGAACGGTCCGCCCGCCAAAATAGATGGAATGGACGGGAAATAACGTGTCGGATTAGTTGTAGGAGAATACGAACGGAAGTTTGGTCCGCTGGTAGACGTTGCTACCGGTGGCTGTGTGCTGTTCTGATTGTTCATCTGCTCCCAGCAATAGGTCAATACGTCACCATCCGGATCGGAAGCAATAGCCGTTAACGCGAAAGGCGTGCTGGCAGGAACCGTTACATTTCCAACTGTTCCGGAAATGGTTGGTGTTGTTTGCGAAGGAATGGCCGTAATAACAGGACAGGTATGTGATCCGCCTGTGATAAACGTTCCGATTTCCTGCAATGAAATTCCATGGAAATGATCGTCGGAGTTGCTTTGGACATCCATTGGCGAACAAATTCCGGCGTAAGCCATAATGGTTGATCCACTTCCCGGCTCCATTGCTGTGGTTCCATTGGCGTTTCCGTTGCATGAACCCGCATTTCCACGGAATGTGTGGTTTCCGCTGAATTCATGCCCCATTTCATGGGCTACATAATCGATATCGAACGGATCACCAACCGGCGCACCACTTCCGGTAACACCGCGTGCTTTCTGACTGCTGGAGCAAACAACGCCCAAACCGGCCAAACCACCACTATTGGTTCCGAAAACGTGACCGATATCGTAGTTGGCAGAACCAATTACAGTTGTCACGTTGGTTTGATTTTGTGTAATCATGCTTCCCGGATTTCCGTTTGTATACGGATCAGTACCGGTGTAAATCAAGAGGTTATTATTGGCAACAATGGTCATTGTAATAGCCATATCACGCATGTAGACACCATTCACACGGTTCATTGTGGTTACCTGTGCTGCTTGCGCCAAAACAACTGTTCCACCCTGAAAGGCAGTGTATTCTGTTGTTGCGGCAAGCGCTAGGCGATACGTACGTTTCTGACAGGTACCAAAGCTTTTCACAACACCACCTACAGGTACTCCGTGCTCAAAAAAGGTTTCAATTTCGGGCGCTTCTACATGACACTGAAAGGTCTTCGAGGACACAAAATCGGCTTTCGAGTAAATGATGTAATGATCGATATCGCCACCGCCAAACGAATACGGGTCGATAAAAGTGGTCGATTGGTTAGGATAAAGGATCATGGCGTGGAAACCCTGTGGAGTCAGGTCCAGTTTCACCATTTCACCGCTTCCGTCCATCGGTACGCCATCAAAGGCACGAATTTCGGGGAACGCAGCCGCCAAATCTTCATGCATGGTGGTGTTTTCGTGTACCTGATAGGTCCCGAATGTTCCGTCAGCTTTCGGCAATTCGATAAACACCGGCAAATAAGTCGGATCGTCGATGCGTTTGGCTGTGTTCAATTTGGTGCGGATCGATTCCACATCCAATTTAAACGTTAAGTAATTGGTTGGGAGGATGTAACGTGTTCCAACGCTTGGAATGGCTGATTCCTCGATCTTTCGCCAAGGGCCTTTCTCATGTTTTTCCTGGGCATAGAGCCGCAGGTTGCAGGACGCGACAAGGAGAATCGCACCCAGCAGGTGTAGAGAGTTTTTCATTTTCGTATAGTTTTAGGCGATCAATTTACAGTTTTTTTCGTTCCGTTGCAAAATCTGACAATACTTTTCACCTATGTTCTCCGTTGAGAATTTGTTTATCTCGCCGGTAATTCTAGATTTGTAATTGTAAAGTGCATTAACACCAACTGCTATGACATTTGTGACCCAACTTCGCTTTCCGTTTACATTCGATTCTCAGTTACTCAAAACCGATCTGGAAGCGGTCTTAAAACACGAATGGCCGGCACATTACAACCAAGGAGCCTATTCCGGAAACTGGACATCGATTGCCTTGCTTGCTCCGGGGGGAGATTCCAAAAACATCAATGCCATGCCCAGTGAGCAATCCCCGTTGTTGGAAACGGAATTGTTGCGCGATTGTCCGACATTCAAACGCATTTTGGACCAATTTCCGTTTGAAAAGACCAGTGCGCGGTTGTTGTGCCTTGAAGTTGGAGCGGAAATTAAACCGCATCGCGACAATTGTTTGGGTTATGAAGACGGTGTTTTCAGGATTCATATTCCCATTGTTACCAACCCGGATGTGGAATTCATTCTGGCCGGCGAGCGAGTTGTGATGGAGGAAGGAACGTGCTGGTATATCAATGCCAATGAAGAACATTCGGTTGCGAATCGCGGAACAGAAAACCGGGTGCATTTTGTCATTGATGGTGTTCGCAACGCGTGGACGGATGAATTGTTTTTTGCGCAAGCACCTGAAAGTTCCTTTGAACGACCACCAACTCCGATTTCAGCAGAGCAAAAAGCACAAATGATTGCAGAACTGGAACGTTTGGGAACTCCTGCTGCGTTGGAATTGGTTGAGCAATTGAAGAGAGAAGGTACTACTGATGACGAACCAGTTGTAAGAAGTTGAAAATCAATTAATTAATCGAGCAGCGTTCGTAATATTGCGAATTTGCAAAATGGCCATTTTGAAATATTGCTATCTTTTTGATAATCAATAAATTACATTGAATCAACGCGCAATTCCCATTTTCACTTTTTTCCCTTTGATTTTCTGATCGCGGATTTCTGCAATAACCTGATTGGCTTTTTTTGCTTTCACCGCCACCAAACAACTATGGTCTAAAACGGTAATCAAACCGATATCGTCTTGTTTCAATTGCCCGATTTTCGACAGAAATCCAACAACATCAATCTTGTTGATCTTGTCCTTTTTCCCACCACCTATGTAGATCGTTTTCCAAATGGGCGCGTTGGGCAACGGACAATCTTCTGAAAGTTTCAGTTCAGGAACAGTTTCGGTCAGGTAATCGGGTTGACGGTCGGTTTTGGCCATTACCAGATAGGCATTCCCTGTAGCAGATTGTCGCGCTGTACGCCCGTTTCGGTGAATGAACACGTCCTCGGTATGCGGTAATTGGTAGTGAATGACGTGTTGAATATTTGGGATATCCAAACCACGCGCCGCCAAATCGGTGGTCACTAAATAATAAGCACTTCCGTTGCGGAATTTGATCAATGAGCGTTCACGCTCGTCTTGTTCAAGGCCACCATGGAAAAACACATTTGCAATGTCAGCGCTGGCCATGAATTCACTTACGCGTTCAACCGTTTCGCGGTGATTACAAAAAATCAGGGTCGATTCAGCTGTGAGATTACACAAAAGATGAACGAGTGAATACAATTTTTCGGTATCGTCGGTGACAATTTTGTGTAGCGACAATCCCCGGGTTTCTGTTGTAAGGAAATCAACTGTCGCAGGATTGGCAATCTCTGTAAACGCCGGAATGGTTTCGAGATTCGTAGCGGAAACAAGCATGCGATGGCGCACGCGTTTCAACTGCTTCAGAATGATGGTCATATCTTCCTGAAAGCCCATTTCGAGCGATTTATCAAATTCATCCAGCACCAGGGTACGCACCAAGGAAAGGTCCAAATTCCCACGATTGAGGTGGTCGACGATTCTTCCGGGTGTTCCTATAAGTAAGGCAGGTGGTTCGGAGAAATTGTTTTTCTCAATTTTCATCGAGTGTCCACCGTAGGTCGTGTTGACCTTAAATTCCGTTCCCATCGCACGAAAAACCTGTTCAATTTGCAAGGCCAGTTCACGCGTAGGTGTAATAACCAATGCCTGTACGCCGGTTACTTCCGGTTGCAGGTTTTTCAGCAAAGGCAATAAAAATCCGATTGTTTTACCTGATCCTGTTGGTGCCAATACCACCACTTGATCATTGGTTGCGGCCACTTCCAGGACTTTCTCCTGCATGGGATTCAATTGTTCGATACCAAGGCGTTGCAACAATGCGGGAATGGGAATGTTCATGGCGCAAAGGTAGGGAAGATTGTTGGTTTTTCCCGAATTGGATGATTATACACCATTGTAATGGCGCGGGATGCGTCCCACGCCTACAGTGTTGTATAATCAATTTTCAACACTACGCCGAAACGAATTTTTGCCTTTGGAATTGGTCCACGACAGGTAACACTTTACTTTTCCGACTGCATCGCTGAATTCAAATCCTTTCGAATAAAAATAAACGTAGAAATGCGAATGGGCCGGAACATCCGCAGAATTTTTGGAATCGGAAAACAGAATGGGTTTGAACATTTTATCACTGGTGTCTTTGATCGCCATGCGGCAATACGGTTCTTTGAGCGGGTAATCGCTTTTGTTTTCGTAGTGCAATTCAAAAAACACCGAATCACCATTGTTTCCGTCAGAAACCAACTGATAACCTTTGAATTTCACGTACTTGCTTTCCCGGCCTTTGTGAATGCAGGATGTCACCGCAAAGCAGAAGATCAAACTACTCAGAATGAAGTATTTCATACTTCAAAAGTAGGGGACAATAATCTGCTAAACCATACTGCATTTGCAGGATTTTACTCCTTTCCTCTTTTACATGAGCTGTATGTTTTGGAAATCGCTAACTTGGTAACATCATCTGTTAAAATCCATAGTGCTTTGATCTATCCTATCATTTTTGTGCTGATCCTGATTGCTTTTACCTACCGAAAAGAGGTAACGGCAAAACGCCTTGCAAACAAACCGATCTGGTATCCTTACCGCAAACTCATTGCCTTACTGTCAATTACTATTATTCCGATTGTCTTGGCGAATACGTTCATTCCCGAGCGATATGTGACCAAGCCGCAGGAACGCATTGACGAAGGAAAGGAAAATGGTGACCGGTACGCGGTTTCCATTGCTTACAAGGACTTGTGTGCTCAATATCCGGATAGTATTGCTTTACACCTGGATTGTATTGATATACTTGCTGATTACCGCAATTACGATTATGAGGATTTGACGCGGGTATTCAGTAAGATCAACCCCAATCCGGAAACGTTCACGCTCATAAAAGCATACGTTCAACTGAAGGTGGAAGTTCCCGGAGAATACGACAGTTTGCTACAATCCGTTCCGGATAATCATCGCTTTGTCAATTACCTGAAAGCGCTGGAAGGCTGGAAAAACAGCACGCTTTCCGTAAATGAGCTGGAAAAATTGCTCCACCGTGAAATCACTCTCAATCCAAACGACAAACGCGCTTACCGGTTGCTGTATAGCGTTTACACCCTTTTGGAAAACGCACAAAAAAAGGACGAGCTTCTCTGCGACCCGCAAGCCATGCCTTTTTTCAGTTATTCGTTGAAGAACGATTATTATTTCACGCAAGGATATTGGGGCCTATACTTTCAAAACATCTATGAAACGCGGATTCTTTCGGTTTCGTGGCTCACCTTTTTAGCCGCGCTGCTGGTTTCATTTGTTTGGGTCATTTTCCTACGTTCGATGGATGTATTCAATCGCGAAAAATGGCTTCCCATCTTTGTCGTATTCATTGGCGGAGCATTGTTTACGCATGTCTGTCTGCTGTTTTACGATACGGCCGGATTGTACTTTCATTTTGGTATCAACGGCGAAGCGCTCAATGATTTCATGTACTGTTTTGCAGTGATCGGTGGTGGCGAAGAATTGGTAAAACTGATTCCGTGGGTACTGTTTGCGCTATTCAGTAAGCGCATGAAAGAACCCTACGATTACCTGTTTTATGCTTCCATTTCGGCGTTGGGGTTTGCCTTTGCCGAAAACCTGATGTACCTGGAAAATACCGGTAATATCGTAGGCAGAACTATTATGTCTTCGGTTGGACACATGTTTTTTGCTTCCATTGTGGCGTATGCGTTTATCCTGGCGAAATACCGCTACAAACAACGGATCTGGAAAATTCTCACACCAATCATTGGTTTCATCGCAGCGGCTCTGGCACACGGTTTCTACGACTTCTGGCTCATCAGCGAGGCCGTGAGTGATTTCTCCTTTGTGACCATCATTTTCTTCATCGGATCGTTGCACGTATGGTTTTTCTTCAAGAACAATGCGCTCAACAATTCAGGGTTTTTCAGCGCCAGCAATGCCTACAATGCCAATTTTCAGCAGGATTTACTCACTTTTTCACTGCTGGCAATCCTGATGGTGGAATACATCATTATGAGCTGGAAATATGGCGCCGACGATGGGAATATCCGGATTCGGTCGAGTGTGATTATGGTGTTCTTCTTTCTGATCTACGTTTCGGTGATGTTGCAGCGATTCGACCTGCGAAAAGGTGTCTGGAACAAATGGCGGTTTCGCATGCCCACCTTTTCGCGATCGATCTTTGGTATGTCGGGTGATACCGAAGAGGAAGACGAACAGGATTTTGTCGGTTTAAAATTGCGGCTGTTTGCACCTAAAAGCAACCCGTATATCGGTGATAAATTGCCAAAAAGCGGCGTTTGCGTGCAAAAGATCGAGGTGAATGGCCAAAGCGGCTGGTACGTATTTCAGCTCAACGCTCCGATTCATTACAACAATTACGTTTCCACACACATTATCCTGAAAAACAAGTACCCGAATCAACCGCTTAGCGACCCGAAAATTGAGATTTACTTCCTGTTTATTCCGGATATCCACTTAGTGGAATCGGAAAACCTGAACGTTAAACAATTGCGCTATGCGGGCAGGGCGTATTCGATGCCAATCTGATTTTGATGTTGGGGCGAGTCGCGACTCGCCCCAACGAAAAGGAAATTTATTTCAATACAAATCCGTCATCAGTTTATCGACCAACGCTTTGAGTTCTTCGAGTTCGGTTTCTACTTTCGTTAAACGGGCTTCGAGTTCGCTCACGTTTTTTCGGGCAGGTTCGCCGGCGTAAGCGCTTTCGTCAAACTCGGGAACGGGCGCAAACAAATGGCAATAACGCGCTTCTTTTTGTCCGGGTTTGCGTGGGAGTTGCTCTACAAACGGAATTTCATAACCCGCCAGGTTCTCCAGCGTCTGCTGCACTTCGGCTAAATCTTCGAAATCGTGTAAACGACCGGAGTTGGAATTGATTTCACCCGCTGTGAGCGGCCCGCGCAGCAACAGTAAGCACAACACTGATGTTTCAGCCGGATCGAGTGGATAATGAACCGCGATTGCGTGGCGGTATTTCAGCGCTCTGCTTCCGCTTGCTCCCATCACATTGGCCGAAAGGTGTTTTCGCTTCAGGGAATCAAGTGCCAGCACTGCCGTTTCTTCATCGTATTCCACCACAGGGTTGCGGGCCGATTTCTGGTTACAGGCCGTCACCAAAGCATTGAGTGTAAGCGGATAATAATCAGGTGTTGTTTTGCTTTTTTCGATCAATGCGCCCAATACGCGTTGTTCTTCGGCGGTCAATTGAGGCAGTGCAGCTGCAGATTCCATAGATGTGTTGTTTGAAAACGAATATAGAAAAAAAGCCTCTTACAAATGCAAGAGGCTTTCCTATAAAAAGACGGTAAAAATTACTGTACAAAAACGGTTTCCTCAGAAGTCGTTTCCTGTTCTACCTTAATAATTCCTTGTCCTACCAAAGGACCGTAAGATGCTTCGATATTCAAAACAGCTACTCCGGCCTGACCTAACTGGTACACATCATTAAAATTAAATGTTGCTTCACCAGAAGCATTGGTTGTAGTCGTTTTATCAAGAAC
This sequence comes from Bacteroidota bacterium, assembly GCA_040387295.1. Classification (GTDB taxonomy): domain Bacteria; phylum Bacteroidota; class Bacteroidia; order Flavobacteriales_D; family Crocinitomicaceae; genus Fluviicola. The sequence continues at coordinate 389,267 of JAZKEB010000002.1, forward strand.
TACATTCTGGTTTCCCTGAGAAGTTGTTGATTCACCTTTGACACGAACTGTGGCACCACTAACATAAGAATTGGTGGTATCCAACACGTAAATTTTCGCAATTGTATCCTTCTTTTTCCGACAGCCGGAAGAAGAAAACACAACACCAACCGCAACAAGTGCGATCATCATTAGCGGAACTCTGAAAATTGTCTTCATGACTTAACTAGTACTACTTAAAAAATAATCCACCACTAGAATTATGTGAGCATATTCGTTGTCGTGGAGGAATACTGTAAACTTACAGCATCCTTTCTTGTTAAACGTGTGCCTTTGTATATTTGAGAGCCATTCATTAGCAAAAGCCTTATAGGAATGAACAATCGTTTTATCAAAGGACGTATTCTATTTCAAAACCCCTCTGTTACAAGGGAATATCATCAAGGCTCCAGGTAAACTGTTTCTACCGAAGTAATGTGTGCACGGCAATGAACATAACCTGAACCTTCACTTACATTTTTCTTGGCAATGATGTCGAAGTAACCTGTTGTTTCTCCTTTATCCAATCCTTCAAAAAACTCTGCCATATCGAAATAAGCAAACCCCGAAGAATTTGTATTTACTGTATCCACGTAAGAAGGTGTCGGAGGGTTGGAATTGACGTCAGCAATGATGATTACTTTGGCGTTTTCCATCAATTCGTTGTTGGAAGAACGAACGAATACTTTCAAAACCGATGGGTTCTTGTTCTTACAAGCACTTAAAACAAGTAGCGTGCCCACCACTGCCAGGTAGGTCAGATTACGTAGTGTTTTCTTCATATTATTCATTTTCTACTCGTAAAGATAAACTTTTTTGCGTTTACAATGTCGTAACCCGCATTTTCGTAATTTCGTGCTGTAAACCAATGTCACACCTTAAACTTCAATCTGCACCAAAAGGTTACACGTAACGTCAACTTTTTGATACTATGACGTAAGAAGTTTGAAAAGGTTGTAGGTAAAACAGATATGATACAAGAAAATATAGAGCAGGTTCGGCAGGAAATAACTGCTTTTGCCATTTCCAGCGAGCAAACACTGGAACAGTTCCGTATTCGGTTTCTCGGATCAAAAGGAACGGTGAAGGAATTATTCGGTGAACTAAAAACGGTTCCTAACGAAGAAAAACGGGCAGTAGGTCAACTATTGAATGAGTTACGTCAGCTGGCCGAAGAAAAACTGGCTACGGCGAAAGAATCGCTTGAAAATCAGCAAAGCAATGCCTCCGATGTAGATGTTACCCGTCCGGGTGAACCGGTTCCATTTGGTTCCCGTCATCCGCTTTCATTGGTGCGCAGCGAAATCATCGCTATTTTCGAACGCATTGGTTACACAGTTTCGGAAGGTCCGGAAATTGAAGACGACTGGCATAATTTCTCGGCACTTAACTTTCCGCCCGAACACCCGGCGCGCGACATGCAGGATACGTTTTTTATTGAAAAAGGCGAACGCGAAATGGCCCTGCGTACACACACCTCATCGGTACAGGTACGCGTGATGGAATCTTCCAAACCGCCGATCCGTACTATTTCTCCGGGACGTGTATACCGCAACGAAGCCATTTCGGCACGGGCACATTGCTTTTTCCACCAGATTGAAGGATTGTACATTGACAAAAACGTTTCGTTTGCCGATTTGAAACAAACGCTTGATTATTTCGCCAAATCATTGTTCGGTGAAAAAGCCCGCATTCGTTTACGACCATCGTATTTCCCGTTTACGGAACCAAGTGCGGAAGTAGATGTTTCCTGTACCATTTGTAACGCAAAAGGCTGTAATGTGTGTAAATATACCGGCTGGCTCGAAATTCTGGGCTGCGGAATGGTGGATCCGAATGTTTTGGCCGCTTCAGGCATCGATCCGGAAGAATACACCGGTTTTGCTTTCGGAATGGGAATCGAACGCATTGCACAACTCAAATTCAAGGTCAATGACCTGCGTTTGTACTCGGAAAACGATGTGCGCTTTTTGAAACAATTTGACGGCGTTAATTTCTGATTATGGGATTGTTCACCCGACAACAAGCCGTTCTGTTTCCGTGGGTTCCTCTCACCACTTCCGCGCAATTGCATGATTTGATGGAACAATCGGAAGAAGTGCCGGTATTGCTGTTCAAGCATAGTACAAGCTGCAGTATTTCAGCTTTGGCTAAAAACCGGTTCGAGCAAAAATGGAATGCCGAACCCAACGAATGTGTTTGCGTTTACCTCGATTTACTGAGTTACCGCGCCCTTTCCAATGAAATTGAAACGCTTACAGGCGTTATGCACCAATCGCCGCAAGCCATTCTGATAAAGAACAAACGCGTTGTATACGAAGATTCACACACCGGAATCAGCGCGGCCACAATACTTACTTTACTTTAACACGTGTTATGAAACGTTATCTCATCATTGGACTTGTCCTGCTCATTATCGGATCCTTCATTCTGGTTCCGTTGTTAAAAAACAACACTCCTGACGACATTGAAAGCGGATTCCCGGCGAGTTTCAACTTTGACGGAAACCTCGCTACAAAATATGGTAAAGCCAGCATTCCAATTGCATTTGATGTAAAGGAAGATATCCAAACGCTGGAACTGATCTACAACGACAGTGTTTTCCAAACATGGAGATCACCTAAAAAAGGATCAATGAGCATGGTGCTTGATGCTGATTATTACGGTGTTGGAGCCAAGTCATTGGTTCTGCGAGCTACTATGAAGGATGGTAATATAGAAGAAGACAGTCGCACAGTACGTGTACTTTCCGATATCTCACCAGCACCTTTCACAGCAACTTCAGTTACCACATTTCCGCACAATCCGGCCAATTACACGCAAGGACTGGAGTTTCACAATGGTGAATTGTGGGAATCGACCGGTAATCCGGGAAATACGGGCGAAAGCGTTGTGGGGAAAATTGACTTGAAAAGCGGACAATTTATTACCGGAAGCAAGAAAAATGCATTAGATGCCACTTATTTTGGTGAAGGAATCACCATTTTCGGCGATGAATTGTTTCAGCTTACCTGGCGAAACGGGAAATGCTTCGTGTATGACAAAAACACCATGCAGCTGAAAAAAGACTTTGCTTACATAGGTGAAGGCTGGGGCTTGTGTAACGATGGTAAATCATTGATTATGTCAGACGGAACGGAGCGCATCACTTTCCGCGACCCAAAAACATTCAAACCGTTGCGCACCATCGAAGTATATGACGATCAGGGACCACGCGTCAATCTGAACGAATTGGAGTACATCGACGGGAAAATTTACGCCAATATTTACACCACCAGTATCATTGTGGTTATTGATCCGAATTCCGGAAGAGTTCTGGAGCAAATTGATGCTACGGGCCTTGATGCTGTTGGAAAAATGGGCGGTGAAGTATTGAACGGGATTGCTTACAATCCGGCGACCAAAAAGCTCTATCTGACGGGTAAATACTGGGGCAAGATCATCGAAGTAGCTCTTTCGGAATAAACCTGTTGAGCCATGATTAGCCCGTACAACGACGATTACTTTATGCGTCAGGCATACCAAGAAGCACTGAAAGCCTACGATTTGTGTGAAATCCCGGTAGGCGCCGTTGTGGTTGTCAATCAACAGGTGATTGCACGCGCCCACAACCTCACCGAACGCTTAACAGACGTTACCGCTCACGCCGAAATGCAGGCAATCACTGCAGCTTCCGAATTTCTGGGTGGTAAATACCTCAAAGGCTGCACGCTTTATGTAACGCTGGAACCGTGCGTGATGTGCGCCGGAGCATTGTACTGGTCACAAATCGACAAAATTATCTTCGCTGCACGCGACGAAAAACGCGGCGCCGGTCGCTTCGACAACGAGCTTTACCATCCGAAAACCGTGGTACAAAACGGTAATATGCAGGAAGAATGCCGTGAGTTGATGCAACGGTTTTTTGTAGCGAGACGGTAGTAGAAAAGGTAATCTTGGAAAGCAGCAAGGCTTACTGTGAGCTGCCTCCCTCCTTGAGGAGGGATAGAGGGAGGTGACCAAGAGAATTCAAATTAAAAAAGGAGGTGTCACCCTCCTTAATCCTCCCTCAAGGGAGGAAACCGGCTCCTCCCTTCGATATCAATTCTCTTTATACTTAAAACCCTCTTGTTGTTTTCACCAATTGCTTGATTTCCACTTCGCCATCGGCTGATTTGATGATCACAAAGTACGTACCGTCTGCCATCGTGTTTACATTGAATTCCTGAGATGTTTGCAGGCTTTTTCCGCTGAATGCGTCAATTACCTGTCCGCTTGCGGTGCTGATAATGATCTCGTCAAAACCATTCGGGGTTACGATTGTTGCCCAGTCACTTGCCGGATTCGGGTAAACAGAAGCTACTGCCGTTTTCGCAAAATTGGCTGTTGCAATGTCCGAATACGTTGATGTGCCATCGATATCAATCATTAACAAACGGTAATAATTCATCCCCGTTGCAGGATTTTTATCCGTGAACGAATAGTCAAGAAGACTATTGCTGTTTCCCGCTGCGTTGACCATTCCCAACGGGCTGAAATCAATTCCGTTTGTACTGTGTTCTACCACAAATACATTGGTATTTCGCTCGGTGGCTGTTATCCAGTTGCAAGTAACTTCATTCCCGGTTTGTGCAGCGGAAAAGCTGATCAATTCCAATGGAAGTACACTTGTTGTGAAGATGGTGATCCGCATGTGGTCGACTGTTGCGGTTCCGTTTTGGACTGTTGCCGAAAACGCACCACCGAAGCTGGCGTTGTTGACTTCCTGATAGGTCCAGGTTGTTCCCCACAAATCACCTGCTCCACCGTAGTTTGAATAAGTATCAGAAGTCGGCCATTCGGTATTGGCGATCGCTTTGTCAGTTCCAACCAATCCACTTGCTTTTTTCAAACGAACGCTGTAATCCATCTGACGTGCGCGACGCAATGAAAAAGCGATAGCCACGATTCGGTTCGGGTCGCCAGTAAACGTAAATGTTGGTTGTTCGGTGCCGGCAGCAGACGAACTTTTCTGCGCTACCTGCAACACACCGCCCGAAGATTGGAAACCAATATTCGCAGCATGATAATCAACCACTTCTGTAAAGCTGTTATTGATCGAAAAAGCAGTTGAGTTACCCAACGACTGGGAAGGATCCGGTGGATTTCCACAGAAAACACTTGTTACGGTCATACTTCCCGGCAAGGTCGAAATAGCCGAACCAAGCTGGTATGTTTCGTCACTTGTACTGGAACTTGACGCTTCGAAATCATTGAATGGGGCAATTTGGTCTACATTTTCAAATACAGCAGCTGCCACAATCTGGAAATCTTCAGAAGGCGTAGAAGGACCATATGTATACGAAATCGTTGTTCCTGACGCCAGTGCCAAGTCGCTTTCCAATAAATACCACACCTCGTTTTTTCCGTAGAATGGTGTTGCGATTCCCAAATCGGTGAGTTGTGTTAAGCTTCGTCCACCATAGGAGACACTTGTAATATCGCGTGTAGTTGCGTTTTCGAATCCGATCACAACCACCAAACAACGGTTCGTTCCTGAAGGCAAAGAACGCGTGGTTCCTACCGACCAGTTTCCTACACGGGATACATTCTCAACATTGTTACTGGCTTTTTCAACATCCAGGCGAATGCCTGTTACCAGATCTGTACTCAGTAAATTGAATCCGAATCCGGTTGCTTGCAGGTAATTGGTAGTTGTAATCGCCGAAACGGTTGCATCGTTGTTATTGGAAGAGAGAATATTTCCCGGATTGGTCCATGCTGTAGCCCCTATTCCGATGGTGCTTAAACCGCTGGTGGGATTGTTTGGTCCGAAAGTTTGTCCGAAAACGAATCCCGGAACGATCAATAAAAATGCTAAAAGGCGCATAATTTAAGTGGTGTGGTGTCTTTCGACAACACTATTTGAAATGAATACTACCAGGTTTTATCGTTTAAATTCTTAAAGAAGCAAACCGTGTATTAAAACTGGTCTGTTAGTACCTTCTTTGATCTGATAAACATCCTGTTAAACTTGTTTGTAGAGGAGCTTAAGTATATTTCAGGGCGCAAAGGTACGGTGTTGTTTCGGATTCTACTTCTAATTTCTTGTTAAATAATGCTTATAAACCAAGGGTTTCCGTTTCTAAAATCGATTTAGCACTTGCGTTTTTTAACCCTTTTGCAAATCGTTTCACATGAAAAACAAACCTTCTATCCAAAAGCGCGGTTCATTCTGTAAAAGCATTGTAATTTCGTCACCAAAGCAATCACTATGGGTGAAATCATTCTTGAGATAAAAAACCTGCGGAAGAATTACTCCGACGTTCTGGCGTTGGATTCGTTGAGTTTAACGGTTGAAAAAGGGCAAATTTTTGGGTTATTAGGGCCAAACGGAAGTGGAAAAACCACTACGCTTGCTATTCTGTTGGGCGCTCTAAATGCCACTTCGGGTTCGTTTAGCTGGTTTGGCAACGGTACCAAAGATGAAAACCGGAAGAATATCGGCTCGTTACTGGAAACGCCTAATTTTTACCCTTACCTGAATGCAGTAGACAACCTGATTGTGGTTGCCCGCATCAAAGGCATGACCGATTACATGGGCCGTATCGAAGAAGTGTTGAAACGGGTGAATTTGTGGGAACGCAAATCATCGCGCTTCCGTACCTTTTCACTGGGAATGAAGCAGCGTCTGGCCATTGCTTCGGCATTGCTCAACAATCCGGATGTACTGGTATTGGACGAACCCACGAATGGCCTTGACCCGTTGGGAATTAATGAAATGCGAAACCTGATTCTGGAAATTGCCCAGGAAGGAAAAACCATCATCATTGCTTCGCATATACTGGATGAGATTGAAAAAATCTGTACCCATGTGGCGATTTTGCGCAAAGGGAAACTGCTGGAAGTAGGTCCGCTGAACCAGATAATGTCACAGGAACAATTGTTTCTGGTAAAAGCAGACGACCTGGCGGCATTAAAATCGCTGGTAGATGATTTGCTGGACATGCACTTCCTGAAAGAAGTGGAGGGAGAATTACTGATCTCCTCTGCTTTATCCGAAGCATCAAAAGTCAACCGCTTGTTTGCCGACAAGGGCCTTTACCTTTCAGGATTGCGCGAATACCGCAAGAATTTAGAAACCATTTTCCTAGAAATCGTTGAAGCATGAAACAGTTACTCGCTATAGAATACGCCAAGCTTAAAAAGCTCACGTCTATCAAGATCATCTTTCTTGCCTACATGGTCATCATTCCGTTGTGGATGTACTTCATGGATTTTTTCTTTCATCAAAACCCTGGACTTAAAGGGCTTTTTACAGGCAACGATTTTTTTGTTTTCCCGCATGTATGGAAGTTTGCAACCTATTCGGCGAGCTTTTTTAATGTACTCATGGGCGTAACGGTGGTCATTATTACCTGCAATGAAATCCAGTTTAAAACAATGCGACAAAACGTGATCGACGGCCTGCGGAAAAGGGATGTAATCATCAGTAAATTTCTGGTGATCCTGATCATCAGCCTCATTGTTTCGTTTTATACTTTTTTGGTCGGATTTTTATTGGGTGGCATTTATTCAGGATTTGGCAATGCTTACAACGGAATCGACAAGGTGGTGTTGTATTTTATTCAAACGATCGGTTACTTCAGTTTTGCGTTCCTGTTTGCGATCATTGTGCGCAAACCGGCACTTTCGATTATCTTTTTCATCGTTTATTTTCCGATCGAAACCATCGCCGGAGCTTTTTTACCGGATGCGATCTATTCATTTTTTCCGTTGAAAGTTTACGCCGATCTCACGCCCCTTCCATTCTTTGAAAAACTCATTGTACAGGCTGAACAGCAAACCAACAATGTGATCTGGATTATGCCGCAGGAACTTCGATTGACCCTGGCATTTGTTTACATTGCATTCTTCTTCGGCCTGTCGTATTTCATTCTCAAAAAACGGGATTTGTAGCCGATCAAAAAACAAACAAATCGATTGAAATTTGTTGAATTAATTCCTGAAACCCTTCATTCGGGTGGAAATAGCTAAAATTCTGACGACGAATGAACTAGTTAGTCAATTTTATTGTAATTTGTGTGTCGCTAATTAAACATAATAACACATGAAACAACTATTACTAATGGGAAGTTTGGCTTTCTCCGTATCGGCGTTCGCACAAACAACCCTATTTGAGGATGATTTTGAAGCCGGTGGTGCAAACTGGACATTGAATGGCGGTGGTTCAGGAAATAACATCTGGATTGTGAGCAATGAATACATCGGTTTTTCTCCGTTTATCAATGATACACCAAGTCAACCGGGTGGAATTACCAATGGCCCTAACTCAACCTACATGCACATCCACAACACGGATGCCTGTTCCGGTTTGGGTGTTTGTAATGCCAGTTTTGATACAGGCTCTCCCTCCAATCAGGTAACTACAATGACAAACGCTGTAGACGCAACCGGCTACAACACCGTAACGCTTTCGTTTTATTACCTCTGCGCAGGGTCTACCGGTTCTGCTTTCGGAACGATCGAGTATAGTACAGATGGCGGTGGAACATGGACATCAACCGGAACAAACTATGTCAATGTTTCAACCTGGACACAAACCAGTGTAACTCTACCAGCATGGAACAACGTAGCATCGTTGAAATTCCGTTTCCGCTGGCAAAATTCTGCTGTAGGAAACGACCCTGCTTTTGCGATTGACCAGTTATCAATAACCGGAATGTCGGGAAGTTTTGCCTCCATTACAACCGGAACCATTACTCCTTCTACCTGGTGTTTTAACTCTGCTTCGAATGTTGTGGTGAATTTCAACGCAACCGGAACGGTAAATGCTGGTAATATTTATACTGCACAATTGTCAAATGCGGTAGGTTCGTTTGCATCACCAACCTCTATCGGCACGCTGACTTCTTCTGCTACAGGTTCACTTTCCATTAACGGTGTTGTTTCTGGTGGAACACCTGCCGGAACCGGTTACCGCATTCGTGTGGTAGCATCTGATCCGGTTACAACAGGCTCGGATAATGGTTCCAATCTTACGATGTTCCCGCAACCGACTATTACCATTATTGGTAATCCGGCAGACGGAATTATTTGCGAAGGTGAATCAATTACGATGCTTGGTTCTGGTGGTGTAAGTTATGTTTGGACACCAAACGCAACCATTGATTTCCCAACACAGGCGCAAGTGATTGCAACACCAACGATTTCCATTCAGTACACAACAGTAGGAACCGATGTGAATGGTTGCACCAACAGTGCTACGTTTAACGTGACCGTTGAAGATTGTGCTGATATCAGCGAAAACGAGGTGAGTCTCTTTTCACTGTACCCGAACCCGGCAACGGATATGGTAAGCGTACAATCGGTGAACGAAACGACTATTCAGGGAATTGAATTACTGGACCAAAACGGTCGTTTGATCCGTTCCATGCAAGGAACTACAAGTATGTCTGTAGCTGATTTGGCAACGGGTAGTTACTTCATTCGCGTGATCCATGAATCAGGTATGAGTACCTTACGATTTACTAAAAAATAACACCCCAATTTTCCAGATATGGAAGCCGGATTAGTGAAAGCTATCCGGCTTTTTTGTTGGAGACATTCAGGGGGATGAGTCCCGCATCCTCTAAACCAACACTCCATCAACCATTTAGTTAAATAACCAACAAGTCGTTTCCGTTAAAAAAAACTGTTCATTCCGCTATTTTGTCGGTTCAGACACAGTATGTGCCGTTTCGCACGATTTCGCGCAACCCTTTCTTTCTGAGTTGCGTCACTTTGGTAGGATTTTAGGGTTAAAACCTTCAATTCGAGTAGTAGTAAGTAACACGTTAGTTTAATTGTTCCGTTTGGAACATCAATTGTTTTTTATGAAAAAATCAGTACTTGCCGCATGCCTTTTATTGGGCTTGCATGCCTCTGCACAAACCGTCATTTTCGGTGACAATTTCGAGATGCCCGGTTTTAACTGGACGCTTAACTCTTCAGTCTCCGGCAATAATCAATGGACAATGAATGCCACTTATACTGGTAATGTCGCCAATTCCATTCCGGATGTACCCAACCAACCAGTGAGTTTTCTGAACGGACCACAAAGTACCTATCTGCATGTTTACAACCTGCCCAATTGCAATGGTTTCGTACCTGTAACATGTAATGCGAATTACGACGTGAATTCTGTGAGTGATTGCGCCACAGAAATGTCATTCGATCTCAATACGACCAACGACGGAAACGTAACACTTACGTTCTGGTACTTGTCTAACGGCTCTCAAAATGGTTCCTTTGGAACGGTGGAATACAGTACAGATGGTGGCACGAGCTGGTCTGCGACAGGAAATCCGCTGTATGGTGTAAATACCTGGACGGAAATTTCATACAGCAATCCGGCATTTGACCAGCAGGCAATGCTGCGTTTCCGTTTCCGCTGGCAAAACGACACAACTGGTGTAAATCATCCGTTCTCGATTGATGAATTGACCGTAACAAGTGAGCACCTTACTTCCAATGAAACCATCACGATGCAGCATTTGAACGCCAGTATTTACTGTCCGGGCGACGCTGAAAGCATTGGTTTTGAAGCCTTGGGGACTTACAACGCCGGCAACATCTTTACCGCTCAGTTATCTGACGCGACAGGTTCATTTGCTTCGCCGGTAAACATCGGTACATTGGCGTCAAGTACCTCCGGCATTCAGTCAATCAGCGCTGTTTATCCGCTTTCAACTCCAGCAGGAACGGCTTACCGTGTACGTGTGATTGCTTCCGATCCATCTGTAATCGGTGGCGATAACGGCGAAGATGTAACCTTCAATCCACTTCCGGTAATCGACGTGACAACAACTCCTCAGGACGGTGTGATTTGTCTGGGATCATCGGCTACGTTAACAGCGGGCGGAGCAACAACGTATTTGTGGTCTCCATCAGCAACGTTGAGTTCGGATAACGGAACAACCGTAACGGCAACGCCAACTACAACGATCACTTATACGGTAACAGGAACCCAATTTGAAGGCTGTACGAACACCGAAACCGTGACGGTGACAGTAGAAGATTGTGCCGGTATCGGCGAGCAAAATGAAATAGCTTTTGAATTGTACCCGAATCCGGCAACAGATCTTGTAACACTTCAAACAGCCGGTGATTTGGTGATTGAACAGGTTGAATTGCTTAACAACAACGGTCAGGTAATCCGCACAATTTCAGGAGCTGCTTCAACGATTTCTACAAGCGATTTGGCAGCAGGAAGTTATTTCGTTCGCATCCAACACGCAAACGGCATCAGCAATGCGCGCTTTATTAAAGAATAGTTAAGACCTTTTAGTGGTGTAAACGTGGAAAAACCATCGGTCATTCAAAAGGCCGGTGGTTTTTTTGTTTGAACCGTTGGCCGGTACAAATCATAATCCAACCTTTCACTATCTTTGCACGCCGTCTCACAAAACAGACGTGTTCAAACACCCGTTATGCTTACAGTTGATAGTCTAAAAGTAGAATTTAGTGGCCGAACCCTTTTCAGCGACGTGTCCTTTTCCGTGAATGAAAATGACAAAATTGCCCTGATGGGAAAAAACGGTGCCGGAAAATCGACCTTATTGAAACTGTTGGCCGGAGCAAATAAACCGAGTGGTGGCACTATTTCGGCTCCGAAAGATTACATCGTGGCTTATTTGCCGCAACACTTGCTTACCGAGGACAACGCAACTGTTTTTGAAGAAACAAGTAAGGCTTTTGCGGGAATTTTCGCCATGCGCGATGAGATTGAGGCGCTGAACCAACAATTGACCACGCGCACCGATTACGATTCGGATGACTATTACAAGATCATCGAAAAAGTGTCGGAACTCAGTGAAAAATACTATTCCATCGAAGAAATCAACTACGAAGCCGAAGTGGAAAAAGTATTACAGGGAATGGGCTTTTTGCGTTCCGATTTCACCCGTCAGACTTCTGAATTCAGCGGCGGATGGCGCATGCGCATTGAATTGGCCAAAATACTGTTGCAAAAACCTGATCTGATTTTGCTCGATGAGCCAACGAATCACATGGACATCGAATCCATTCAATGGCTGGAAGACTTCCTCATCAATGGCGCCAATGCGGTGATCGTGATTTCCCATGACAGGGCTTTTATCGACGCGATTACCACGCGAACAATTGAAGTAACCATGGGCCGGATTTATGACTACCGCGCCAAGTATTCTGATTATCTGGAACTACGCAAAGACCGCCGTCAGCAGCAGCAAAAACAATACGACGAACAACAGAAGTTCATTGCTGAAACTACTGAGTTTATTGAGCGATTCAAAGGAACGTATTCCAAAACATTGCAGGTGCAATCGCGGGTAAAAATGCTTGAAAAACTTGAGATCGTAGAAGTAGATGAGGTGGATAATTCGGCTTTGCGTTTGAAATTCCCTCCTGCTCCACGTGCCGGAAGTTACCCGGTAACCGTGAGCGAAATGACCAAAAAGTACGGCGACCATACCGTTTTCAGCGACGCTTCCATTACCATTGAACGTGGTGAAAAAGTAGCATTTGTGGGTAAAAACGGCGAAGGGAAATCGACCATGGTAAAAGCCATTATGGGTGAAATTGATTTCGCCGGAACACTGGAACTGGGACACAACGTCCAGATCGGCTACTTCGCGCAAAACCAGGCTTCGCTACTCGACGAATCAATGACGGTGTTTGAAACCATCGACCGCATTGCTGAAGGCGATATTCGCACCAAAATCAAAGATTTGCTGGGCGCCTTTATGTTTGGAGGAGACAATAGTACCAAGAAGGTAAAAGTGCTCTCAGGAGGTGAAAAAACGCGTCTGGCGATGATCAAACTACTGCTTGAACCGGTCAACCTGCTGATCCTCGATGAGCCGACCAATCACCTCGATATGAAAACCAAGGATATCATCAAAGATGCACTGAAAAGCTTCGACGGTACACTGATTCTGGTTTCGCACGACCGTGATTTCCTTGACGGATTGGTAACCAAGGTCTACGAGTTCGGGAACCAACGTGTAAAAACCCACTTTGAGGACATCAACGGTTTCTTGCAAACCAAGAAAATGGAGAATTTGAAAGAGATTGAGCGGAAGGTTTGATCAACTTAAAAACAATCCGTGATTAATCGTAGTATTGTGTTGTTGAAAGGGAACATTCCTTCAGTAAACCAACTTAAAAGATGACTTCAACACCGCTCAATCCTGATGAACTTCTTCCGCTGACGTGTACACGGGCGGGGACTTGTTGTCACGGGAATCGGGTGTTTCTGAATCCGTGGGAGTTGCATTGCCTCGCTCGTGAGAAACAACTAACTCCAGCAGCTTTTCGGGATCAATTTTGCGGTGACGGAGGCATGCTTTTGCGCTTTGACGGACCAACGAATGCTCATGGGAAATCAGCCTGCAGACTGTACCTGGAAAATGTTGGTTGCAGTGTACATGTCCAACGTCCGCTCGCTTGTCGCTTGTATCCTTTAGGGCGTCAGATCCAGCATGAAACGGCTCATTACATGTATCAGGGAGAGACTTTTCCCTGTTTGAACGAATGTCCTGATGTTGTAAATTTGCCCCATATAAGTGTTCGCGAGTATCTCACCGGTCAGTTAACTGATTCTTTTGAAAAGGCCCAGGATGAGTACCTTGAAGTGATGCAAAACATAGCAGACATTGCTTTTACATTGCTCCTGGATACCGGCTTGGCAGAAAGCGGTGATACCCAAACACTGACTGCATGGCGTAAAATTGGAAACGAACAACCGGAAGCATTGGTGAACAGAATCGGCGAAGGTTGGATAGATCTGTTAATGGTACCTTCTTTTTCAGAACAACCGGATGCTGCTGCTTTTGCCGGAATTCACAACGAGCAACTCCAATTGAATGCTGAAGAAGCATTCGGTAATCTTCAAACCCTTCCCGAAATACATGAAGCTTCTGTGTTGATGATGTCGTTGGCGTTATACCTGGCCCGTGCCCTTGGAGCAAATCCTGAAGCTTTATCCGAACATTGGATTGATGTGGCGAAAAGTCATGGTGCCAGAGAATAAGTAGAATTATTCAATCTGGTTTGTAGAAAATACGTTTCGTTTCCCGTTCAGGATATCCTAATCCACCACCAAATTATGCCCCGCATTTTTATTCCATTGACTCCAAGGCAATTGCACCAGTGACTTAAACACTGAAAGCACTCCGGCTGAAGCCACAAATAAAAATCCGTTGTGCGAAACCGGTTGTCCGTCTACTTCGCCGGCATTTTTGCGCAGCGTGGTCACATTTCCGTTGTTGATGTCATAACTCAGTACTTCACCCGAAAGCGTTGCCACCACTACTTTATCGTTTGCCACAAGAGGTAATTGATTCGGGTGTGCGCTCACCGGCTGTTTCCACAGCATTTTTTCGGTTGTGGCGTCGAAGGCGATGAGATTAGCGCTATCCAGCAAGAGGATTACTTTGTTTTTGTAGACAATCGGGTGCGAACCGTTGAAATTCATGTGTTCGTAACAATCGCCATTGCTCATGGTAGCGCTAATGATTGTCGGGTACTTTTTGGCAACTTTCAGATCACCGCGATTCAATACCAGCAATTGTTCCTTGCCGTTTACACTTGCGGTCAGGTAAATTTTATCGGCAGTCAACGTTGGTGATGAAACGGCTTTCACGGTTGTTGAAGTGAGCACCGGTTTTCCGGTTTCCTTGTCAAAGACATAATAATTGCCGCTTTGCGAAGCCACGTGTACTTCTTTTCCTTCCACTACCGGACAGGCGATCACTTCCGTATCCACCCAGTTCATCCAGTTCACTTTTCCGGTGCGCAGGTCGAAACTTGCCAACACAAAATCTTCCGTTCCATTTGGATTGCGACCACCATTGTTATAAACCACATACACACTGTTTCCGTCGGCGGAAGGCGTTGAATAGATGGTTCCTGCCAGCCATTTACTCCACAATAACTTTCCGGTTGCGGCGTCCAGCGCATACAATGTGCAGGAATACGTATTGATCAGCAAAACTCCCTGGTGAAAAACCGCCGGGGAAATCCCTGATTCGCCCAGTTCTACTCCCCATAAATACTGACCCGTCCCGGCTTGCAGGGCATAGAAGTTGGGTGAATGGAAACCGTCTTGCACAAATAACTTGTTATCGGCAATGGTTGGCGTACCGATCAAACCCGTATTACCAAAGTCAATGTTGAATCCTTCAGTTGTTTTGGTGAGGTAGTTGGCCGGTTTCTGTGCTACGCCTACAGGTGTTTGCTCATGATTAACCACGAATCCTTTTGCGTTGATACTCCGTTCGGCCATCATCGTTTCAATGGCATTGGAGCCACGGTATCTGCGTGTAGCGCTAGCGGATGAAAATCCTTCGGTGCGGGTAGCATCAACGAGGTGAATTTCACTCTCGTATTTCAGGTTTACCAAATAATTCCCTCCTTTTTGCAACAGGAATGTGCACACGCCTTTGGCGTCGGTTTTGCCTTCGTAAACGCGATTGCTGTTTTGCGATTTCAGGTAAACCGGTTCGTCGGCCAGTGGGTTACCCTCATAATTGTTCAGATTCAACGTAAAGAGCAAGTGCGTCGACGAGCCGTTGGTTTGGGTAATCGCCCGCTGAATGGTCGTGTCGCCCTTCGTGGATTCGCTTACCTTGGTTTTTTCGTAGAAGACTACTTCAGTGGCTTCAGCATTGGCGAAATTGGGTGTTTTGAACTTGTGAAAAGCTTCAATTCCTTCAATGTCGACCTCGTATTCGCTGTTCATCGGGATGTAAAAAATCCCTTCACCCGAAGCGTTGGTTTTGCCCTGGTACTTGGTTTTTTGGTCGCAGGAAACCAGTTCCAACGGAAGGCTTGGCACGCGGGTACCGCTTTTCTCTTTCACCAAAATAGTCACTTTGGTCACATTGGCCTGACTGCGCATCTGCAGTGCCGGAACGGTTTTAAATGCAATGCCCGTACGGTCGACTTTCGGTTTGGTGGTGAAAACACCTTTGGGGTCGTAAGTTGTGGTGCGTTTGTACGTTCCGCGGATTCCTTCTTTTACGTCGTAGGTGGCTACATCTTTCATTTCGAGGTAACTGAATGAATACGTTCCCGGTTCGGTGAGTGTAAACACCACGGTTCCCGTATTATCGGTGGTTCCTTTCAGCACAATGCTTTCGTTTACGGCACTTACAGCCACATTTTTCACGGGTTGGCCGTCGGTATTGATAATGCGAAGCGTATACGTTGATTGCGCCAGAAGCGGAGAGCCGAAACAAAGTAGCAGAGCAAGGAGGAAAATTGTTTTCATAGGAAAAGTGTTGCGGGTACGTTCGTATAACCGTTGGTGAAAAGTTGGTTACAGAAGCTGTTTAAAAGGTGAAGGTAAATATTTGTGATGAAACCGACAGTAACGCAAATGCGTGTAATAAACGATGGGTTGTTCGTTTCTTTCAAAAAACGGTTTTCAAAACCGGAGAATGCTCCGTAACTTTCACCAAAATTCACAGACATGGCATTGGAAACAACACAAATTCAAGAAGAAATCGCGCGTTTAAAAGCCACACTTACCGGAAATTTATTCGAAGACCTCGAAACGCAGCAGCAAATTTATGAGTTGAAAAAACAGCTCAATCCCGAAATCGTAGATCACCCGGAACTGGACGAAGACGACGAGTGTTTGTCGTGCGGAAGTTAGTCACAGTGTACGGAAAACAATAGAAGAAGGAATCGGGGATGGTTCCTTTTTTTATGCGTGGAAGTTTGGTCGCGCAGCATATTTACGATGATCATTTTTGTTTATTGACGCCCTGCGGGAATGGTTTACAACACCATTGAACTCTCTATTTGTCGTTTGACATTTTCCAATGCCTTTTTCGTACAATATCGCTGATAAGGAATGGAGAAAAATGCGGTTAATCGACTCAGGAAGTTTCCGAGAACGGAATATGTATGAATTTGGAAGAACAAGCCCTCCGATGTTTCTTCAATGGTAAAAGCAGAGATTCCCTTTTCGACATGACCTTCCAGCGTTTCATAGCTAAATCCCTTTCTGGTCGGTTCATTAATGATGGTTTTGATACGCACACCGAAAATCATTTTTACTCCGAATCGGGCTGTTGGTAAGCCGATTTGCTGCACAATGGTGTCTCCGGGTTTCATACTTCTGTTTTCGGATTGCCATTCTGTTTTGAACCGAAGAATGTTTTCAGGAAAAATGTGATAGTTGAAGAGAAAATCCAGGTTTAGCTCGTTGATTGACTCGTTGATTTCTAACGGAATACGGGTCGTTTTTTCTTTCAGTAATGTGGCATCATATTCCATGACATTTACCGATTTCAATTCCTGCAGCCGTTGTTCCAGATACAGTTGCTGGTCGGTGAAATACATCTTCATAACACCATCATCCGAATCACTTCCAACCGGTTTTCGGTTTCAACGGTGAGTAAATACGTTCCGCTGTTGAGTTCGGGAAGGGTAAACGAGTTGATGATGGAAGAAAACCGTTCTTTATACACTGTTTTTGAATCGGTGGATGTGATGGTGATTTGCGGATTGCGGATACCACCGTTGAAGTGGACTGTTTCGTTGCTTTTCACCGGATTTGGGAACACTTTTAATGCCTGACCAATACTTAGCTCATCGATCGAAAGGTATTCTTCCCGGAGTTTCACCAAGCCTTTGGAAAAAGTTCCGATCCAAACGTTGCCTTCCGGATCTTTGGCAAGAGATAGCACATGATCCTCGGCAATATCAGAATTGTCGGTGTTGTAAAAACCCCAGCTTTGATTGGCGCGTTTGATCATGAGGCCATGAATTTGCGTTCCGAGGTAAAAGTTATCTTCCTCGTCGTTGGTCATGGCTGTCAAACTGTTGGTCAGCATAGGCGAATTGGTCCAGTTGAAGGCCATCCATGTCTGGCTACCCTGATCAGTCCACAAGCCACCGGCCGAACCGGCAAACCATGGTTTTCCGACCTGATCGATTTTCACCGTTAAGGCAGAATTGTCAGGCACTCCCGAATTGAGAATGTAATAAATACCGGTGAAATTGGTGGAATTGTCCATGTAGATCAATCCACCGTTGATGGTACCGATGTATTTTTCGTTTTGCTGTCCGATGGCGATCGACGAAATGTTGTTGGTAAGGATGGGCGAATTGGCCATGGTCCAGGTAGTCCAGTTGGTATCATCAAAATACACCAGCCCTTCTACCGTCCCGATCCATTTATTGCCAAAGTTGTCGATGGAAATAGTGCGGATAAAATTATCCGGAATGTCGGAATTGTCGGTGTTGAAATCCGTCCATATAGTACCATCGAATTTTTGCACGCCACCAAGTGTGGTGCCGATCCAAATAGCATTGTTAGCATCAACGGCAAGGGCCCGAACGTAGTTATCGTCGAGCCCTGAATTTGCTTCGTTGAAAACCTCCCATGTGTTGTTGCTCAAATGCGCCAACCCATTATCGGTTCCTATCCATAAATCACCTAAATTATCAACTAACAAGCAACGGACGGTGTTGTCGGGCATCGGTGAATTTGCCATATTAAACGTTTCCAATGTAGGAACGATGATTTGACCATAAACACCTGACCCGCTGAACGTACTGAAAATAATCAGCAGGTAAACCGCCGTTTTACTCATTTGTTATTCAATCACAATTCGTTGCGTGTAATCTTTTCCTTCAAAATGAATATTGAACAAGTAAAGACCTTTTGCCAAATGCTGTTGATCGAAGCTCCAAGAGTTGTTACCACTCACGTGATCGAATTCTTGTGTATAAACTTTCGTGCCCAAAGGACTCAACAATTCGAATGATACTTTACCGTCATTTTTGGTTTCGAATTCTACTGCAAACTGACCGTTGTTTGGATTCGGCATCAATTTGATCGAACGTTTGAATTCGATGTTTTCACCAATTCCGGCACATGTTTCAACTACTGCATCGATCGGAACCATTACACTTCCGCAAGTACTGCTTGTTGTAAGTACTTCCCAATCGTAGAAATAGTAGTAGTAAGAAGCGCCAGCTGAAGCTCCTTTGATTTTCAACAACTGATCAATTCCATACGGATAAGCCGCACTGTTGTTATTACGGTACAAACCACCTGTGTTGATGTTTGTTCCGATCAATCTCCAGTTTGTATCTGCTGTTACATCAAAGCCCAATTGAACGCGGCTCATACCTGCAGGCACAGTTGTCGTTAACGACTCTGTAACCGTTCCTCCGTGATCTTCCAATTCAATCGTAATGCTTCCTGCACCTTGAGAATAAACCAATACTGAGTTTAAGGTAAAATCTTCGTAAGCATCAAATAATTCGTACTGCTCACTGGCAACGTAACCACCTCCACCAATACCGTTTGTATGCGGCTCAGAAGTTAAACTGTCGATGTAAGAATCTGTATTCATTGCATAATACGTAGTTGTAGTTGTCAAAACCGGAGTGGTGTAAGTATCTCCAGTACCAACCAGAATCCCCAAATCATCATACCAAGTGATATCACCTGTTCCTGTTCCTGTCAATGTCATTGTACCACTGATACAAACCGTATCACCTTCCAATGTTGGAGGAGCAGTTACAACCTGACTGATCACAAACGGCTCAGATGTGTTCACACCACAATAGCTTGTTACTTCACATGTGTAGCTTCCTGGTGTGTTTACAGTGATTGACTGTGTTGTAGCACCATTTGACCACAAGTAAGAAAGACCGCCCGATGCAGTAAGTGTAATATCTTCAGCTTCGCACAGGTTGTGTGAGTTGTCTGATGTAATAGTTGGCGCTGCAGGAGTTCCTGCCGGCAATTGCATTGTAAGAGTTACCGGAACAGCTGTGTAATTGTTATCGTCGCGTTCTTCGATGAAGTTACCGCGCTTGTCAATTTCCAATACGATGTAGTAGTTACCGTTGCAGGTATTCGGTGGAATATTGATCCACATTCCATCCAGGTGTTTTCCGTAAACGTCTGTCCATCCGGAAGAAATTCCCTGCTCGATTACCGAACAGTTGTAGTTTCCGCCACCAAGATTCCAGTTAGGGAAATCAGTGTTGTGCAATACAGCACCCTGATTGTAAACGGTATTCTCATCACGGCAATGACCGTCATACGTACTTCCGTTAGACCCACACTGACCGTAATCCATCAAACAGAATCCGATCTTCGCTCCTGTACCTACGATAGGCCAGTTAAGCGGATTTGGATCTGCAGTTGGTACACGCAAGGTCATCACTGCCCAGTCATCCACGTGGTTGTGGCCATGAGCAGCGTGATACGTCATACTTCCCACATACTGATCTACATAACTCATCGCATTGCCATTTTTATTGTAAAGGCGCTGAATGATCAGTTGTTGTGGGTTCGGGTGACCGTTAGGACATGTAAATTGTCCGTTTGCTGCTACATTAAATACAGTGTCATTCCCACAAAGGAATGTACGTTTACCGTTAGCGTCTTCACCTCTCACGGTAAAAGAACCGTGGCCGATATTGGGTGTAGAACCCGAAACACGCAAGCGTCCGTCATCAGGACCCTGACCATTGTAATTGGTACCTGCACCAGTTTGCGGGTATTCGATGTAGCCGTTGTTGCTGATTCCTAACCAGGAAGCAGTAATATCGGGTAGTAGTAGGCAACTCGACGAGCCGTCTTCACAGACGCACGAAGTTGCATTTGTTGTTGTACACTGCGCCATTGCTGCGTTTCCGGCAAAAAGGACAGTGCAAAAAAGTAGGAGTTTCTTCATAGTAGAGTATTTTTCTAAAGGACTAATCTAATTAAAATAATTGATTGATTCACGCAACCCTGCTGTGGTTGGGGTTGGAAAGGCTTTTTGAGGGGGCAACACCTCTCTTCAATTTCGGGAAAAGTGAGGTGTTAAATTCTTCTAACTATGCATAACGATTGGTTTTAATTGACACACACTGGAAAATCATTCATTCGTACTACCGCAAATTTCATTGTTAAAATATGAACGTTTTGCACGCGAATGCATTCAATAACTTTCGTTTCTCCTTTTTTTTGAAAAATTCAACCAATTGGTAAGTAAGCGATCTAACGTTTCAAAAACCATGGGAAGTCTTATTTTTAGAAGGGAATCAACTGATTAACAATCTGTTAAAAAACGCACATTGAGGGGGTAGCCCTCTAGTCTCAGCTGTTTTTCGCGAGTAGTTTTGCGGGAAATATACTTTTAACATTACTACTATGAAAGTTAACGTACTACTATCCATACTTTCATGTTGGCTGTTGACGGCAGTGTCGTTTGGTCAATCAACATTTCGTATTACACAGGATGTAGCGAGTTTCGATATCGCGGGCGGTATGGTGGAGAATAGCAGCGGTGATCTTGTTTTTGCCGGTACCAACTCCAATTTTATTCCGTTTTTCGGGAATATCGTGAAAATGAACAGCGCCGGAACCGTGCAATGGGCAAAAGCGTATACGGGCGGTATCGCATCCAGTTTGACGGATATAAAAGCTGTAAGTTCAGGAGGTTACATCGTAACAGGAAGTTCTTCTAACGGAGGTGCTATCCTGATTCGTGTTGACGAAAACGGCAGTACTCTTTGGTCGAAACGTTACCAATGTCCTGATTTTGCCGGAAAACCATCGAGTGAATACGGAAATGCCGTTATTGAAACATCAGATGGTGGTTTCGTGGTAGCTGGTGGTGTGGATTATTTCTGGGACGGCGTAAGCGGCAGCACGGTGGATACATCGAGTGCTCTTGGTTTCAAAGTTAATTCGGCGGGAACGCTTCAGTGGAGCCGTATTTTCACGGTATCGGTTACGAATCCGGACGAGCATTATTTCAACGATGTGGCCGAATCAGCCGACGGTTATGTTTTTGTGGGAATTTCTTCTGAAGGATCTGGAACACTAAGTTCTGACGGTGATTACCCGCGCAACGCACTGATTGCCAAAACAACAACGGCGGGTGCCACAACGTTCATCAATCGTTGGGGATCGGGAAATACTTCTTCACAAGGACTCAATTGCATCACGCGTTTATCTACCGGAAACCTGGTTATCGGTGGTTATGACGATGTTCACGCCACGATTACACGTATTCAGGGAACTGGCGCAGCGGTAACGGTACAATACGGTCGACGTTTGAGCGGAGCCGCTTTTCCACCGGTGAGTGTGATCATACAGGATATTTCAGAACATTCTGATGGTACTTATGGTATTATCGGTACACGAATCGAGGTACTTTCTTTCGCCTTTTACACCTTTGCAGCGAAGTTTGATCCAACTACCAATACTTTTGCATTTAACCGTGGTTACTTACCAATCGGCCTTTCGGCTATTTTACCAGAAGGTGGCGTAGCAGCCAATCAGGGTTATTACATGGTAATGACGGATCAGCAGGCGGGTGGATTCAACTACAACATTATTCGAACCGACAATACCGGCCAATTGGGCGGAGCAGCCGGCTGTACGGTCAATAATATTACGCAGGCAACCGCCAATAGTGTTCCAACTGTTCAGGCGGTTACTACCTCACAATTTACCAATGCGACGGAGGCTTCATTTACGCCGGTTGTGACCGACGTTACGGTAACGCCAACAGTGCATTGCATTACAACACCATGTACGCCACCAGCCGCAGCAACAACGGTTACGGCAACGCCAGCCACCATTTGTGTAGGACAATCTTCTTCCATCACCGCATCAGGACCGGCTGTTGGAGTAACGTACAATGTATACACGGCACCTTCGGCCGGAACCAATCTCGGAGCAGTTCCGGTGAGTGTTTCACCGACAACAACAACCACTTATTATGTGGAAACGGTTGTGAACGGAAGTCCGGCATGTGTGAGTACCACAAGAACGCCTGTTACCGTTACGGTAAATCCAACGCCTACTGCAACTCCGGGAAGTAACTCTCCGGTGTGTGAAGGACAAGCAATTAACTTAACCTCGACTACAGTTGGAAGCGCAACCTACGCATGGACAGGTCCGAACAGCTTTAGCAGTTCAACGGAAGATCCGACCATTTCGCCTGCAACTGCAGCGGATGGAGGAACCTATACACTGGTAGTTACAGAAAACGGTTGTAGTTCGGCACCAGCCAATGTATCGGTAACGGTCAATCCGCTTCCGGTAGCGAGTGCATCTTCCAATTCACCGGTTTGCGAAGGAAGTGCTATCAATCTTTCAGCCAATACTATTGCTTTGGCAACGTATGCATGGACCGGTCCGAATAGTTTTAGCAGTACATCCGAAGATCCTACGGTTTCACCTGCCACAGCTGCAGATGCAGGAATTTATTCTGTAGTCATTACCAGCGGTGGTTGTTCTTCAGCACCTGCAACTACTTCGGTTACTGTCAATCCATTGCCAACGGCCACAGCAGGAAGTAACTCTCCGGTTTGCGAAGGGTCCGATATTTTATTGACCTCATCGGGTGGAACGGGTTATTCCTGGACCGGCCCGAACAGTTATTCCAACGGAACACAAAATCCAACCATTACCGGTGCTACAGCTGCCGAAAACGGTACTTATACTGTTACGGTAACGGATGCCAATGGTTGTCAGAATACCGCACAAACGATTGTAAGCGTTGTTGCAGGAGAAACCATTTCGGCTACAGCCACTGACATTACCTGCAATGGCGCTGATGACGGAACTGCTACAGCAGTGACATCGGGTGTTGGGCCTTATACCTATTCATGGGCGCCAAGTGGTGGAAACGCCGCCACGGCAACCAATTTGCCAGCCGGAACTTACACCGTAACCGTTACTGCGGCAGGATGTAGTTCAACAGCAACGGCAACGATTAATGAACCTACAGCTGTCGGATTAACAACGTCATCTACTGCTTCTTCGTGTACCACACCAACAGGAACTGCCACGGTAGTTGCAACAGGTGGAACCGGCAGTTATACTTATTCATGGGCACCAAGTGGCGGCAATGCTGCTACAGCTACAAACATTGCAGCCGGAAGTTATACTGTGACAGTCACAGATGACAATGGCTGTCAGGAAACGGCAACGGTTGTTGTTGCTTCTTTGAATGGCCCTACGGCTACTATTTCAGCTTCATCGGATGTTTCCTGTGCGGGATTAACTGACGGTTCTGCCACAGTAACTGCTTCGGGTGGAACTCCTGGTTACTCTTACTCATGGTCGCCAAGTGGTGGCGCTGCAGCTACTGCGGCTAATCTGGGAGCAGGAACTTATACAGTAACAGTGACCGATGCGGCAGGATGTACGGCTACAGCCAACACAACAATTGGAGCAGCTACGGCCATTGCAATTGCAGAAACGATTACGGCTTCAACCTGTGGCAATGCCGACGGAAGTATTTCTGTAGTGGCATCAGGTGGAACTCCGGGCTATACGTACGCCTGGACTCCGGCCGGAAATACAGCTACGATCAGCAACCTTCCAGGTGGAGATTACGATGTAACTGTGACAGATGCCAACGGATGTACCGCAACCGAAAGTTATACGATTGTACCAACAGGTTCACTGGATGTGGACGTGACTCCGGTTTCAAGCACTATTCTTGCCGGTGAAACGGTTGGATTGACAGCTGTGGTGACACCATCTCTTGCAGGAGCAACTTATGCATGGAATCCTTCAACCGACCTTACGTGTGACGATTGCCAAAACCCGACAGCTTCTCCGGATGAAACAACGATTTATACTGTAACGGTGACCTCGCCTGACGGATGTACAGGAACGGCATCAGCTACCGTGTTTATTGAATTGGTTTGCGGTGAATACTTTATGCCAACGATCTTCTCACCTGATGGAAATCTCAACAATGATGAATTGTGCCTTTATGGAAGTTGTTTCGTGGAATTGTCCCTAAAAATATACGACCGTTGGGGTGAATTGGTATTCGAAACAACCGATCAGTCGAAATGTTGGGATGGTACCTACAAAGGAAAACCGATGAATGCTGCTTCATATGTGTATGTATTGGAATTGACCTTACAGGACGGAACGCACGTTTCGGAAAAAGGAAACGTTACACTGGTTCGCTAATCACCTGATAACAATTAGAAACACATGAAAAAACAGCTAGCTATCGGGATGATTTGTGCGGGCATCATTGCTCTTTCAAACGCCTTTGCCCAAAATTTGGTGGTGAACCCGAGTTTTGAGCAAACCACTACTAACTGCGGTAATCCGTTTGGGGAAGGGTATGCTGATCTCATCGATTGGGATGATACCAATTCGAGTTTTGATACCTGTACCACACCCGATTTGTTTTCGGCGTGTAACCTGATGATCGGAAACATGGGGCCGACCCATATGCCCTACTCGCAATTGGGATATCAATACTCGCACACAGGAACGCGCCACGCCGGATTTATTTCGCATGAGCTGGGTAGTGAATACCGTGAATACGTCCAGGGACGCACTTCTGCTCCGCTGACTGCCGGACAAACCTATTGTGTGTCATTTTATGTGAGTTTGGCCAATATGTCGTTGTACGCGACCAATAACATGGGCCTCCGTTTTACGAATAGTAATTACCAGCACAATGCCTGTCCGGGAAGTTCCAATTCCCTGATCAATTTTACACCGCAACTCAATAGCACTTGCGTGATCTCAGATACCAATGGTTGGGTGCGCTTGCAGTGGGATTATATAGCTGCGGGCGGCGAACAGTATTTTGTGATCGGGAATTTCTTTAATAATGCCGGAACCAATGTTCAGAACCATACACCTGCAGGTGGCGGAATGGCATTACCAATGCCTTTTGCTTATTATTTCATCGACGATGTGAGTATTACACCGAGTACTTGCTGTTATGCCGATATTACACCGGTTGACAACATGTGTGTGACGGATGCACCAATTACGCTGGCGGCTACGCCTCCGCTGGGATCTGCCTGTGCGCCGGTTCCTATTTCGGGAACGTGGTCGGGCCCGGGAATTACCAACGGAGCAACCGGAGCATTTGATCCTGCAGTAGCCGGTCCTGGTGTACATACCATCAACTTCTTATTGGCTTGCGGGGCAACCGTTACTACTACGATTACCGTAAGCCCTTGTGCCGGATTGGATATCTGCCTTGAAGCCAACGGTGATTTGACCGTTTCAGGTGGAATTGCTCCTTACCAATGGCAAAGCGAGATATCAACACAAGATTGCTCAGCGTGTATAGTCGGTTGTGTTTTCCCTCCGGGATGTGCGACAACATCCATGGTTTGGACAACTTATTCTTCCAATGCAACAGCACCTCCGGGAACTTTACCTATTCAGGTAGTTGACAATACCGGAGAAATTGAATCGATTACAACACTTGTTGGCATTCCTGCTTGTACGGCAATTCCTTGTCCGCCAGTGAATATCAATGCTTCCAGTCAGACAAACGTACTGTGTAATGGTGCCAGCACCGGCGCATTAACCGTAAATGCTACAGGAGGAAATGGTGGTCCGTTTACCTATGTTTGGAATCCGGGGAATTTATCCGGAACAAGCCAAACGAACCTTACGGCCACTACGTATACCATTACTGCAACCGGCGCCGATGGCTGCGACGGAACGGCGACCTTTACTATTACACAACCGGCGGCTGCGCTTTCTACTACCACTTCGTCTGTTGATGCCTCTTGTGGCGCCAATAACGGATCGGCTACGGTGAATGTTTCAGGCGGAACCGGACCTTATACTTACAGCTGGGCACCATCAGGTGGAACAGCAGCTACCATAACTCCTGTTGGAGCGGGCGTTTATACTGTAACCGTAACCGACGGTAATGGCTGTATCACAACGGCCAATGTTACCGTTGGAACAGCAGGCGGGCCTACACTTACTATTTCGAATCAGCAAAATGTGTCTTGTTTCGGAGTTAGTGACGGCGAAGCTACCGTTTCGGCTGCGGGTGGAGCAACACCTTACACCTATCTTTGGGTACCATCAGGTGAAACAACTGCAACAGCAACAGGACTCAGCGCCGGATTAAATACCGTAACGGTAACCGACAACGCAGGCTGTGCTGTTTCTGAGCAGGTAACGCTTACCGGACCAACACAAATTGTGATTACTGGTACTGTTACCGACGAAGATTGCGGTTCACTCAACGGAAGTATTGCTGCTTCGGTTTCGGGTGGAACGGGTCCATACACTTACTCATGGACAGGAACTGCGGCTGTTACAGCCACTATTTCCAATTTGGACGACGGAACTTATACATTGACCGCAACAGATGCCAATGGCTGTAGTGCTTCCAATACCTTTACAGTTGACCAGATCGGTGATTTGAACGTAACTGCCGTTCCCGGTTCTTCAGTCATTGACGAAGGAGCATCGGTGCAATTGACCGCATCGGGTGCAACAACGTATGTCTGGACTCCGGCAGCCGGACTCAGCTGCACCAACTGCGCCAATCCGGTTGCGACACCTTCGGGAAGTACAATCTATGTGGTTACAGGAACCGATGCCAATGGCTGTTCGGGAACTGCAACGGTTACTATCACGGTGAACCCGGTGTGTAACGAAGTCTTCGTGCCAACAATCTTTTCACCGAACAGCGACAATGGAAATGACTTCCTGTGCGCATTCGGAAACTGCTTCTCGCAAGTCGATTTTGCCATCTACAACCGCTGGGGTGAAAAAGTCTTCCAAACCGACGACCTTCAGGTTTGCTGGGACGGAATGTATAAAGGAAAAGCTGTGAATGCAGAAGCATTTGTCTACAAACTCAACGGTATACGCATCAATGGAGAAGAAGTGCATATGTCCGGAACAATTCAGGTAATCCGTTAATTGAAAAACGATAGCATTATGAAAACAATACGCTTTAATCAACTACTCATTACACTTTTATTCGGAGGATGCTCGTTCAGCGCGCTTGCTCAGGATGTTCACTTTTCGCAGATGCCGTATTCGCCATTGACGCTGAATCCTGCGCTTGCAGGAGCCAATTCACCGTTGCAGGCAATCGTGAATTACCGTACTCAGTGGAGATCGGTAGCTTCGCCCTACAAAACCATTGCTGCTTCGGTTGACGGACGGATCAATGAAAACAAGCGTGGCAAACACGGGCACATTGCTTACGGGTTGAATTTCTTCAATGACCAGGCGGGTGATGCACGTGTTTCTACAACGAACGTCAACGTGAGTTTGGGTTATCACATTATCCTTGACAGAACAAGTACACTTGGTGCTGCCATTTACGGTGGTTTCGGCCAACGTGGAATCAATGCTGCTGCCGGAAAATGGGGAAGTCAGTACAATGGAATGGCTTACGATAATACTTTATCGAGCGGTGAAACCTTTGCTACCAGTCAGTTTTCTTACGCAGATGTTGGAGCTGGATTGGTTTACACCTACAAGGAAAGTGATCGTTATATGACTTCCAACGACCAAAAATCGTTTAACTACGGATTTGCGCTCTATCACATCAACAAACCGAAGTATTCGTTTTTGGGTGCCGGTGACGAAGAAGAACTATACATGCGCTGGTCAATCTTTGCCAACGGAAACATTGGTTTGGGTAACTCTCGCTGGTCGATTATGCCAGGTGTTTATTACCAACGTCAGAAATCGGCACAAGAGCTTTTGGTGGGAACTTATTTCAAATGCCGTCTTAGTGAAGCATCACGTTCTACGGGAATGAACAAATCTTCGTTCCTATCGTTTGGGTTGTTTTACCGAAACAAAGATGCCATGGTGGCCAAAGCGATGTTTGACTGGGCAGATTACTCGGTTGGATTTGCCTATGACGTAAACATTTCAAGTCTTAACGAGGTTTCGAATACCCGTGGAGGCGCTGAAGTCTTTTTACGTTACAATATGACCGGTGGATTTGGAAAATCACGTTCCCGCATTTAAAACACTACTTCTTTTCGTATGACGATTCGCCTGATTGCGTTGTGTTGTTTCACAACCGGAACGCTTTGTGCCCAACCCGGAAAACTGATTGTGCGGGAGTATGATTCCCTGCGCATCGAAATAGAAGCATTGGGAACCACGGTTAATAGTCCGTTTAACGATTATGCACCAGTGATTACTGCCGATGGTTCGGAATTGTTCTTCACCTCAAGAAGACCCGCAACCGAACGTGAAATCAAGAAAAAAAGCGAAGGAAAAGAACGCGTTTTTTATTCCAATTTCGACTTTTCAGGTGCACAATGGCTCGAATCGGAAGCGCTTCCGGAAGTGATTAACAACCCCGACCGTTTCAATTCTGCCGTGGCAGTTTCCAACGATGGTCAACGTTTGCTCATTTACCAGGATGATCAATACGGCAACGGCGATATTTACGAATCGTTTCTGAAAGGATCGTTTTGGTCGACACCGCTACCGATTTCTGTGCCTATTAATACCGAAGCGCATGAATCTTCGGCGAGTATCGCGCCCAACGGGCAAACAATCTATTTTGTTTCCGACAGAGAAGGTGGCCGCGGTAAACGCGATATCTGGTCAATTTCCAAAAATGCTTCCGGGCAATGGGATGCGCCAAAAAATTTAGGCCGTACGATCAACAGTACCGATGATGAAGAATCGGTTTTCATTCACCCGGATGGACGGACACTTTATTACAGTTCGCGCGGACATGAATCGACCGGTGGTTTTGATGTATACCGTTCTGTTTGGAGTGAACAGGATGGCTGGTCGGAACCGGAAAACCTCGGGGATCCGATCAATACTGCGGGCGACGATCTGTTTTTTGTGATGACAGCCGACGGTACTCAGGCTTATTATGCTTCCTCGCGGGATGAAGATTCGAAGAACCTGTACAGCATCCGGTTTAAACCGTTGAGCAAAAAAAGTGTTGCCGAACAACCGAAGGTGAGTTTGCTGAAAGGAACTATTTTCGATGAAGCAACCAAACAGCCTATTGCAGCGGTGATTGAGGTCTATGACAACGATAAAAATGAACTCATTGGCACGTTTAATTCCAACGACGAAAGCGGGAAGTTTTTGATTTCACTTCCGTCGGGGAAAAACTACGGAATTGCTGTTTCAGCACCGGATTACCTGTTTCATTCCGAAAACATTACCCTCAGCGATACCAGTACGTTTCAGCAAATTACACGCGATATTTCCCTGCAAAAACTCACAACAGGAACCAAGATTATCCTTAAGAATATCTTTTTCGATTACAGCCTGTATTCGCTGAAACCGGCTTCGACTGTGGAGCTGGAGCGCGTTCACAAACTGATGAATGAAAATCCGGGCTTGCGCATTGAGATTTCGGGCCATACAGATACGCAGGGATCGCCTGTTTATAACCAGAAATTGTCAGAAAACCGGGCAAAATCGGTGGTTGATTACCTCATCGCGGCCGGTATTGACAAATCGCGGTTGACCTACAAAGGTTATGGCGAAACACAACCGATTATCAGCGACGCGGAAATTGCTAAAATGGCGAACAAGCAATTGCAAGACGAAGCACATGCACAGAACCGCAGAACGGAGTTTAAAGTGCTTTAAAAAAGGAACCAGACGCTAAAGAAGAATTCCTATCGCTACTTATTGAGCGTACTTTATGTTTGTCAGGGTAAAAGTAAAAGGCATTGCTTGTGGTCCGGTGCCACCACCCTTCATTACAATATCGGCACCTGAAATGCCAAGCAGGCTTATTTCAGTATTGATTTCCGAAACAATGGCAGCGTTCATAATTTCACCTTCCTCCATTTGTGGAATGGCACCAATATAAATAGTGGGTTTGAATTGAAAAGCCCCCATTTGGGCAGGTACAATCCCCAAACATGTACTAAGCAACTTGCCATCGCGATAGCAGTTGATATCGATAGCTCCCATAGATAAATTATTGGTTACTTCTATTTCGGCAGGAACCTTGGCCGGATTCTTCGATTTGGTTAAGACATCACCTGTTGAGGATTTTTCAACACTAAAAGCATCGCCCGGAACAGCTTCTAACTGAGGGCTGAAATTTCCAAATGAATCATTAAACGAGACCGTTACTTGTGACGGGAAGGTAAACGGATGATTGTCACCGATGCCGCAATTTGCGATTACTTTCCATGCAACAACCGTTTCATCCTGACCCTGAGCATGATTGTTTTGAAAAATGACCACTACGTTGTTACCCGTGTCATTTGAATGATTGATAAAATTGAGATTAATGGTATTCATGTGTTATAGTGTTTGTTAAGGTTTATGCTAAAGATAATCAAAGCTATAAAAATAGTTGGAGTTTTGCTTTGTACGATCTCGATGCTGAGGTGAAATCCACTAATTTTCATAGTTTTAACCTACTTATGAAAATACTTATTCGCATCGTTTTAATGGCAATAGTTGCAACTGCATTGGTGTTGCTTTACTTTTCGGCGACCGACTCGCAGGGTATCAGTGTGGAAATGACGCTTGGGTTTCTGTTGCTCGCCGGCTGTCTGACAGCGATTGGCCATTATGCCTATCACCATAAAAAATGGCTGGATTCGGGGGTAGATTTGCTGATTGCAACCGGTTGTGCATTGACGATATTTTTGCTGTATCCGGGTGAATTTTTCGACGATGCGGGTTTTGTGATGCGGTACCTGGAAAATTTCCACGATGGCCATTTTTATGCGTTTAACCCAACCGACGGTCCTGTAATGGGGATTTCCTCACCAGTGCAGGGTTTGGTGAACGGAATGATCTGCGCTACGGGTGCGCAAGTACCCGAACAAGCCATCAGACGCACGGCTTTCATAGGTCTCATTTTGCTGATTTTCTGCCTCATTCGCATTTTCAGGAAAACGAACGAGAAAGGAAACGATTTCCTCCTCTTTACAGTATTGGTACTGATCAGCAGTAAATATTTCCTTGGTGTGATGAAAGCCGGTTTGGAAACACCGATGCACCTGGCCATTGTAATGGGAGCATTACTTGCCTTTTATGCCAGAAAAGAACGCGCAATGTGGTTTTTACTGGCACTTTCGGTGATTTCAAAGCTCGATGCAGTGCCCATCGTATTGGTGATTGGTAGTGCGTGGCTGATCGGAAATTTTCGACTGCTGTTCCCGATCCGTTGGTCGAATAAACACCTGCGCGACTTGCTTCTCTTTGCGGTGCTGCCTGTGATTGCCTGGATTGGTCTTGCGACATTGGTTTTTGGCAGCGCTTTACCACAATCGGCTTACGCGAAGCTTGAATATCATTACCACGCCAGCGATTACTGGTTTCCTTTTTTTGTGCGCTATGCCAAAGACGACTTTTACTTTCCACTGATGATTATAACGGCCAGTTGCGCTGCGGTCATGGTTGTGGTGATTCTCTTTCAAAAAAAGTGGGACAAACTAAAACTACTTGTGCCGGGAATCGCTTTTCTGGCGACACTGGTGCTGTATTATTTTTACAATCCGGGAGAACGGATGATGTGGTATTATACCCTACCCGATTTATTGCTGATTCTGCAACTGATGTTGTGCGTGGCTTTTTTGGTGAATCTGGTGAAAATACCCATGGTGCGCTTGGGTTTATTGCTCACACTGGCATTTGGGCATTTTACGTTTATCTACCGCGATATAGCCGACGGAAAAGTGTGGCTGGAGGAATACATGAGTACGGTAGAATACGAGCGCAACGCCATTGGTTTGTATTTGGGTTATACCGTTCCGGAAGGCGATACGCTGATGACCTGGCACGGACTGACGGGTCGTTATGTGAAAGGTTATGTGGCTGATATGTCAGGGTTGAACTCGAAGAAAGTAACCGAATACAGCCGCAATATGTATATTCTGGATGTGTTTTATCAGCCTGATTGGGTAGTGAATACGCGCAATGACGAGTTTATCCGGACCTTTCAAAAACCACCGTATACACTGGATACGATTTTCTATGACGTAACAGCTTACGGTTATCCCGAATGGCACATTTACAAACGTGTTCCCGAAGGTGCACTGCATGAGTATCCTATTTTGCTGAGTCAGGGTAATGTGTGGTCCGGCGTTTTTTCAACTGATCGGGAAGTGAATCACGTCAGTGGTGAAGAAGTGCAACTGGCGTTTAAAGATGATCATGTGCCTTTGGTCGGTTTTGTGGGCGGCATTCAAAAGATGGACACTTCGTTTACCTGCCGGGTAGAATTGATTATCAATCAACAACTGGTGGAAACCAAACTGGTGCGTGTATTGCGAAAAGGGCGTGACCACCCAAACGAACCGTTTAAAGTGCAGGGTTTCCGGTTTGATTTTAAAACACCAATTACGCCACAAACAGAGGCGGTTGTGGTACTGAAAAATGAGGGAAACAGGTTTCCGTTGGTGGTGGTGGATCCGTCATGCGTGCATCGATACTGAAATGAATATTTGTTCTCTACTTTTCCCATTGCGCAAAAAGTAGCAAAAAGGCTAGGCGCGGTAAACCGATTGACCTGTTAGCGGGGCATGGCGTATTTTTTCTAAACTCGTCGTGCCTCCTCAAACAAACGAAAAAATGAACGCCATTTACCGCACAGGTGCCCAATCTTGTTCACCAAAGCGCCATCTTGAGATTTCGGGAATCACGCTACCTCCGCATCAATGGTTCCTGGTAAGAAAACAGTTATTGGTAACGAAGATTTCCGACACAACTTATGGTTTGGTCTTACATTGAGGACGTGGTTAGTTGTATTTGAGGGTAAATTCCATGGAGTTTCCGTAAAAGTCGAGGAGGTAATATTTTCCTGCTTTAACACCTTTAAAGATACCGGGTTTCGGGCCGTCGTTCATTGAATCGTAGTTGAGCGGAATGAGTTCTTTACCATCGAATGAAATAACACCATTTTGCCTGTATTGTGTCACCATTAATCCGCTATTGGCTGGCCGGATATTGGAATAAACGGGCTGTACGATTACCTGTTCTTTTAAACTGATGATTCCCTGTTTGCCTTCTTTGGTAACGATCAGGTAATCGAGTTTGCTGTATTGATTGGACTTTTGGATGTAAATAACCCTCAGATTTTCATACTTCAAAGGTACAATCGGTTCATTTTTCAGGTTGATGACACCGAATTGGCCATTCTTACTGCAAACCGACCAACCATTGTAAAAATCACCATCCAGTTTTTCATACATTACCGGAATCAGGATTGTTCCGTTTGTATCACACGCTCCGCTGAGTGTTTTCCCGTTTTCGCCGTATTTTTGCACTATTAAATTTGTACCGGCTGTTGGTATTATCTCTCCGTATTCAATCGGAAGTATTACTTTTTGTGTGGCAAGGTCCATTATCCCGTAATTGTTTTTTGCCCCTTGATTGCCAGTAACTTTATAGAGGGTTCCTTTTTTGATCTGCTGTGAAATGCGATAATTTAGTTCCTGTCCTGTTCGAATACTCAGGAGTGACTTGCTTCCATCAGGTTTTTTGAATGAAACGATGCCATAAGCTGCATATTCTGGCAAGTAAAAGACACCTTGGTAAAAAGGTTCGTGAATGATTGTACCACTGCGGTGCATAAAACCTACTTTGCCGTCGGCAACGAGTGTTAGAACATCGGGAGTTTCCGGGTTTTCGCGAATGTATTTGTAAACCGCCTCGGAAATAACAACGCCTTTATCGGAAAGTAAGCCCCATTTTCCATAAACGTGAAAGGTATAGGCGGTTGTCGGAAAATCAATGCTCTTGTTGAGGGGAATGATTTTATCGGTGAAAGGAGCCTTTATTTCTTCGCCCTTCACGGTGTAGATCCCCCATTTTCCACTTTGTTTGCAGAGTAGAATGCTGTCGTTGTGCTTATTCACAACAATGGAATCGAATTTTGGAGGCAGTATTTCCTTTCTCTGGAGGTCGCGAACACCTAACCGGTCGTTTTTCTGAAAAATCTCCAGCGAAGGAGTGTCGTTTTTCTTTTCATCCCGTTTTATTTTGCGCGGTTCATTGTAAGAACCGTCATAGGGATTTTTTTCCTCCGGAACAGAAAGTTCTTTTCCGTTGATATCCAGCAAAACGAGGGTTGCAGAATCTTTATACGCAAGCGCGGCGAACACCCCGGGCATCTCAGCAATGCTGTCGTAAGTGCCGACTATACGATATTTTCGCGATTTAATCAGTTCCAAAAATGCCGGATCAGAAACATAACCGTAAGCATCGGGTTGAAAAGGTTGTGCGTTACATGTGAGCGTAAGGATGCAGGTGATGCCGAAAAAGAGTTGCTTGACATTCATTGTATTGTCTTTTAACGTCCTTAAAATTGGTGAAAAAGATTGATCAGGACGGAAAAAAAGCAGCTAGAACAGAAAACATTCCTGCAATCAGTGGTGGGTGACTGCAGGAATGAAAACAGTATGTATCAGATACCTTCTTGTTCGCCAACCGGTTCAGCGCTGGTTCGCAAGCTGTTCCAACCCGGATTGTCGGAATTCAGGTAAGCGTTGATCGGTTTTTCGTTGCGGACAGTGTCGATGTAGTTACGCAAATCGTTGAATGGAATAAAGATTGCTCCTACTTTGTTTGCCTCAATGTAAACGGGCGGCGGCACCGGACTTGACGGATGTAATCCGTAAACGATGAAGCGGTAACCGTCGGCGCTGTTGCACACCAGGTGTCCTTGAATAAGAATGTTTACACCGCCCCATGTGGCCGTGTTTTTGAACCCCATACCAATTTCGTACGTGGTTACAGCAAAAGTTTTAATTGCCATAGTGGTAAAAATTTAAATGACGCCTACTCTGTTGCGGATTTTCGGCTACGTCCGTTTAGGCCTTCGTTAAAAAGCCGGGTTTGTGAAATACCTAAGGAGCTTACTTTTTGTAAGACTGAATAATGGTTGAGTTTTTACAACTCGCGGTTTTTGTGGTCCCGAAGAACTACCCGACAAACATCGGTACTTTGTTTCAGACGATCAACCGTGTAAATACGGTATTTTCAGTGCGGGAAACCACAATTTTTCATCCGGGAGAGGAACACGGAAAAGGAAATGATTTATGCGATTGTTGATGGCTTTCAGGGCTTTTTAGTCACCACGAACTGACCCGATTTTTCGGACCAGGTGTAATGAGCAACGGTTTTGCCGGATGAATTGATTTTGTCGGAATAAACAGAAGTATTAACCGTTTTACTCTCCAATCTCAGATCAAAAACACCCGAATTGGTTTCAACGGTTTTCATTGTGGTCGTCACCGAATTCTGGTTTTCACTATCCGGGAAGTAGTAGTTGTGGTGATAATGGTATTGGAATAATTGAATGAACGGACAATATCCGCTCTTATTATTGGTTTTGCTGCTTGTTTTCTGCGACACCGGAGCTCTTCGTTCAATGCCAAAGAAAGTATCTGTTCCCCAAAATTCACCTGTATTTCCGATAATGCCTTGTTTGAAGCAAATCGCTGTCCAATGCTGTCCCAATTTCTTCAATGAAACAACGCCACCATTCTCTTCAGCTGATTTGTAAATTCCCCATTCACCCAGCCAAGTCAGGTGTTTTTTCAGGGCATATAATTTCCATAATCCGGCATTTTTGGCAAACAACGCAAGGCCCAATGAGGTTCCCTCGGAATGTGCCCCCACTACTGCTATTTTCCCGTTATCGTCATACTCGTAATTGTAAGACGCCAGAACCACAGCGGCGCAGGACTGACCTTCGCTATCCACAAAATATAAAATGGTATCAACCTCTGTGTGGCATTTCAAATCATAACACACCGGAATTTCGGGATGCTTTTTTTCGTTCGCTTCCCAAATTACAGAGCCGTGGGTGTCAAATTCTGCCGAGTTAAATAAACCACTGAGTACCTTTTTAGTGGATTGCAAGTCCTGTGTTTCGTATACAATTTCAGGGTCTTCTTTCGGTCGTTCGGAATGCTGTTGTGCCTGTTTCGCAGGAATTGGCGCTTTACGGGACGGTTCTCCGGTGCAATTCACCAGGAAACAAGCAAGCACGAACAGCTGGAACGATTTTCTCATTGATGTTGATTTGGTGGAGACGAAACAAAACCCCAACTAAGCAATCGTCGGAGACCAGTAATACAGATTTCCCAATCCTGTCGAACTGTAATTGATCATCTTGTTTTCTCTGCGCTCCTGACGACGGTTCACTCTGCGACGGGTACGTCTTCGCACTCTGCGACGTTCACCCGGAACTTTGGTCTGCGCCAGTAAAACTTCGGTACCCGATCCCTGATCGAATGAAAGCACGCCTGGTATTTCTTCGGAATCAGTAGCCGGAACAAGGGTTGTTATTGCTAACGCGCCTGAGAGAATTGTTGTGCGGAAAAGAGATGTAACCTTCATAGTTGTTGGTGTTTCTGTTTAACAATTAGTTTACTTGAACTGGTTTCGACAAGCGTGGAACCACGTTCTAAACAGAAAGATAGAAAAAGTGTGGGAATGGTTGGGTGAGAATAAAAATTAACTCAAAAGCCGTCCTCATCGTCTTCGCACTCTTGCTTGTAAATCTCTAATTCTTCCTGGGTGAATAAAATTTTATGTCCCGGTACTTTTTCAAATGAAGTATCATTTTTAAACAATGCCATGTGGTCGGACCTATCCAAAAAGTTGTCCATTTGGCGCTCTTTGATGTATTCGGTTTTATTTTCGTAACAATCAAGATCAGACTCATCCCAGATGGAACAATAACACCGCCTGCAGTAATCTTCATGAACAGCAACGTGTCCGCAAGCTTCACAATTCGAAAGACTGTTGAAGAACCCCGAGAGTGCCTGTGTTTGCTCATCTGTAAAAACGGAAGAAGGAACCTGTCTAAGCAATGCATAATAGTTGGGTAGTTGCCATGAAAAAGCACAGAGAAACTCCTCTCCACGAAACCGGTCTCGGGTATAAAACTGCACAATACGATATTCCCTTTGGAACTCTGCCCGGTGGAACCTGCTCATGTCGAATACTTTTTCGCCCACACTAATCTTGTTTCCAACAATACTTATGGTGGGTAGTCTTTCCATGTAATGCTCCAGACACAAGGTTACTTCCCAGGAATTAACGATTCTATGGATACCATTGTTTCCGCATGTTTCACAGGTTTTCAGAGACAATGAAGTATACTTACGTACAATTCCCGGTATTAATCTGTTTACCAATTCATTTTCCGCAACTGAATAGCATCTCAACTCACCGAATTTTTCTTTGCCGTAAACGTTGGTGTTGACATCCCATCCGGCCGCCCAAAATTCGAATAACATATCACGAATCAGGGCATGCCAACCCTTTCCGTTGAGACTAAAATTGGGCAGGTTTTTTTCTATAAAACGTTGTGCTTCGCTATCACTCATGACTAATCAAATTTTTTTCAGATCTTCGAATGTGTACTGTTTCGTGATACTACGGCCATTTTGGCACTCAATAAGATAGTTGATCTTTTGAAGTTTTGGTGATCAAAAGCAACAATTATAACCAGAATTTCAAAAACATGCTCAACGGGAAAACAAAAAAGTCCGCCGAAGCAGACTCTTTTCCTTAGGTTGGGAAATTTCCCCTTATTTAATCTCCGTCAAACACGTATTCAGTTTTTCTTCGGTGATGTATTGGATAGTAGAACTACCCGTCATGTGCAGTCCTCTTTCGGTTTCAATGCCTTTGTGCGTGATGTCTTCACTTTCGCGGGAAATGCCCACAGCGTAGTAATAACAGATTCCGGTTTCGGGTTCTTTGAAAAGCATAATGGCGGTTACTTCATCCGAGAATGTCAGTTTCGACGTTCCCTGAACGCTTCCATATTGCACCGTTCCCCATTCGTTACTGTGGATATAACATCCCAGTAAATTAGAGGGTTCTTTCGAATCGGCCCATTTTACTTTCATGAGTTCCACCGATTTTTCGATCAGTTTTTTATCCGAAGTCATTGTTCCGATGGAAGGCAATGGCGTTTTTTCGGCAAATCGCAAGGTGTTGTGCACTTCAGAAAGTGTTCCTTTTTCGCCCATAATGCGTTTTGCATCGGCATAGGTGTATTTCGACTTCATGGCTTCGTCTTTCACCAGAATCACGGGTTTCAATACCGATGTGTCTGCAATCATCATATCCTTTTTGTAACCCGGATAGTCTTCCGGTGCCCACATGTAAGCACCCACGACCAGTACGCCCGGTTCAACGGTGAAGATGTGAAAATCACCGGCGCTAAACTGACTTACTTTGAACTTGTCGCGTGCAAACGTGCGGTAGTCGGCCATGTAAAAAACACTCGGATCCGGTTCGGCCTTTATCGCATGCATGGTCACTGAATTGTCGTCGGCTTTGTATTCGATTTTCACCAGACTGCACACTTTTTTCCCGCCGTTGTAAGGCAATGCTGAAGTTGGATAATACGTTCCTGACAAACCGCTTGGGTCAGAATAATCACCTTCTGGCGGTGCTACGGGTTTCTGTGAAAAGGCAACGGATGCGAGCATGGTTGCTGCAATTGTGAGCGTAAGAGGTTTCATGGATCGTTGTTTTTGAGTTGGATGAAATCAAGTTTACATCAACTAAAACGATCGGCTGAGAAATGTTCAGCAACAGCGTGGTTTGCTCGAGGAATGGATGAAAATGAAGGGTTTAGATTAAGCCATTTCCCTTTTTGCAGGTAAGGAAGAAAAACGGAAAATTCTCCCTGATCTCTGCGATTTCAACCAACCCGAACGATTTTCCGGATACGTGTCGGCTTGCCTTATTTCCGCGCCGGATTTTCTTCATACGTTGGTCCGTAGAGTCCCGGCACTTTGTTTCCGGTGGCGCGCAGGTAAACGATCATTTCTCCACGGTGGTGGTAAATGTGATTGAAGATAAACCCACGAGCAACCGCATACCTGGGCAGTGGCCCGAGAACAGTACGATCACCCACTTTCATGGTCCATGGATTCTGCAAGCTTTCCTCCGTTACTGTATGCAGAGCTGCCCGGGCCTTTTCAACGTTTTTCTCAAACAGATCAAGCGTTGCTTTCAGGTCGTTCGGAGAGCCGCGCTCCAAATGATCCGTCGCCATATCGTATACCTCTTTGGTAAGCGTTCCCACGTACCAGTAATAAATGGTGGCGATATGCTGGGCAAGTTCGCCCATCGTCCAAGAAATGGGTGAAGGTTTGTAACCGAGGCCTTTTTCCGGAACAGCTTCGAGCAGTTTTCGGGTGCTCTTTACTTCGTTCTCAAATTCGTCTATCAGGGATTGCACGATCATAACTCCTTGTTTTAGTCAAAAAAAGTACGACACTTTTCAGGTTTAAAAAACAGCTTTAAGCTTTTTTGGGCAATTGGCGCGTTCCGGAATTGTTTCACGGATCGTATTCGCCCTAAAAAACCATACAAACTATAAATGGTAATCGTTAAATTTGAAAAACAGTTGGCAGCTGTCGTCTTGCGACGCTGTTTTTTAGATTGAAAATATGAGCACATCTCCTGAACACGACGCACGCATTGCAAAGATGACCTTTGCTTCGGTTTATCCGCACTACGTTACCAAAGTTGAACGTAAAGGCCGAACGATCGCCGAATTGCACCAGGTCATTGAATGGCTTACCGGATTTGACGCTGCAAAACTGCAGGAGTTGATCGATGAGAAGGTCACATTTGAAACGTTTTTCGAACGGGCAACCCTGCATCCGAATGCCGAATTGATCACGGGAATGATCTGTGGTTACCGGATCGAGGAAATCCAGACACCGCTCACCAAAAAAACCCGCTACCTCGATAAATTGGTCGACGAACTGGCGAATGGCCGGAAAATGGAAAAGATTCTGAGACAGTGAATTGAGAATTGAAAAGGAAATAAGCGTCTATGAATATCAACAACACCATAAAAGGACTTGAACTGGCCCAGATTGGCTGGGTAGTGCCGGATATTCACGTAGCGGTGGAATTTCTCTCCAATGCTTTGGGAATCGGTTTTCCGCCACCGGAACATGTATGCCAACAGGATTTGGATATGAGTTATTACGGTAAAGTTGTCGACGCCGAATGGCTGACAACCCAAACCTATAACGGAGCCGCGTTCATCGAATTGGTGCAACCGCTTTCGGGGCAAAGCATGTTCCACGATTATCTGGCCAAGCATCCCGCAGGCGGTACACAGCATTTGGCGTTCCGTTTACCGGTGAGTGATTTCGAAAAAGTTACCGGCGAGTTGCGAAAACAAGGCTACGCGGTTATTAGCGAAGTAGACCACCCGATTGCGCGGATGATGTTCTTTGATACCTATGAAACATTGGGCGTTGTGACGGAGATTATGGGGATTACGCCGGAAGGTTGGGCGGCTATTGAGCAAATGGAGAAAGGTTGACACGCAAAAATCCGTAAGCTTGTGTTCCAATAATAACAACAATCCCTGAATCGCTACAATTCAGGATTCAACAACTCTTATAGAACCTCCCTGTGCACTGCTTTTGGGCCTACAACAATTGATTCAACGATTGCAGAAACTGTTGGATTCTCAACAGGAAGGGCCATAATGTCTATTTTAATTCAATAACCATTAACATTGTTGGATTCACAACAAAGGTATCATATTGTTCTATTTTTCACGATTTAATAATAAAACGAACGCGATTACCATAGCTTTGTTTAGCCAGAAAATTATAAAAGCTATGAATCATCTCTCCAGTCAATTCATGCGAATAATGCGTTGCGGCTTATTCCTTCTTTTAATCACATTTCCCTTTGTTTCTCAGGCACAGAAGTTCCTTGAGTTGATGAATGACCCCAGTGTAAACGTGTATACGGTGGTGCAGGAAGCGGAAAATTATTTCCAAACGCATTCCAAAGGCAAAGGATCGGGCTGGAAGCCTTACCAACGCTGGTTGTACGAGAATGAATCGCGTTATTATCCGAGTGGCGATCGCACGAATGTGGATCCTTATCTGGTGAGCAAAGCACAGGCTGAAGCTCAGCAAAATATGGAAAAAATGCTTTTCAATGACGGATGGGAAGAATTGGGCCCGGTAACGGTCGGACAAATCACCGGACATTATTCCATTGGACTTGGCCGTGTTGAAACATTTTATGTGGATCCATTGAATTCTCAAAAGATTTATTTGGGGTCGAGAAGCGGTGGATTCTGGAAAACGACAAATGGCGGAAACTCGTGGCAAAATTCTACTGACGAACTTCCCGCAACCGGGGTAAATGCCATTACGGCATCACCAACCAATTCAGATTCGGTACTGATCAACACACGCAATGCCGATAACGGTGCAACACAGGGAATTTACCGTTCGGTTGACGGCGGTATGAACTGGGTTGAAACGAATTTCAAACCGTCAATATTGGGTTGGGGAGGTTTAGGAGATAATGATCAGATTTTCTGTATCAAATACCATCCTACCGTTCCGAATAAAATCTATATCGGTACCACAAAAGGATTGTATGTTTCCAGCAACAATCTAGCCACCTGGACGCTCGTACTTTCCGGCACAGAGATTTCAGAAATTGCTTTTCATCCTACCAATCCAAATAAAATATACGTTTACGACACGTACTACTGGGGAGCCAATCAGGATTTGATTTATGTGTCTTCCAATGGCGGAACCTCTTTTACTGCTTCAGGAGCATTAGCAGGAAACGCTTCAGCCTCTTGTTATTTGTACACCAGTCCGGACGCGCCCAATAATGTGTGGGTTGCGTCTTCCAACGGTATCTGGAAATCAACGGATAGCGGAAGTACCTTCAGCTTTATCGGCAATTCAGGCTTTTCGTGTCATGGCGGTTTTGCCGTAAGTGATACGGATGCCGACAAAATCCTTTACGGATACCTTGACCTTGCGATGAGTAATGATGGAGGTGCCGCTTTTTCTCAGACAACCTGGTGGTCTCTTGGCAATACCAATGGGAATACGAGCAGCAACCAAACCAGTTTCAACACCAGTACCAATTATGTACATGCCGATTTACGGGAAGCGGAATGCGTGGGTGGTGTATTCTATGCCGCAAGCGACGGTTTTTTGTCAAAGAGCACCGACAATGGCGTCAACTGGGAAATCCTGAGTGATGGTACCAGTATCCGTGAGAATTATTGTCTGGGTACCAGTCAGTCGGACCATTACCGGACAATTTGTGGTTCTCAGGACAACGGCACCAGTATC
This sequence comes from Bacteroidota bacterium, assembly GCA_040387295.1. Taxonomy (GTDB): domain Bacteria; phylum Bacteroidota; class Bacteroidia; order Flavobacteriales_D; family Crocinitomicaceae; genus Fluviicola. The sequence continues at coordinate 432,131 of JAZKEB010000002.1, forward strand.
AGACACCAGGGAAACTGGGTAGAATTTACCGGTGGCGACGGGATGGAAGGAATTATTCATCCGCTCAATCACGATTACATGATGAGCAGTTACCAATACGGATCACACCTGCGCACCACTGATGGTGGTCTGACATCCAGCGGTGCTTCTGCACCCAATTCAGAAGGTTCCTGGGTGGCACCGATGTTATACGATCCCAATGAACAAATGCGGGTTTATCACTTTTCCGATTCTGTTCACCGTTCCGAAGATTTTGGCTTGAGCTGGACGCTCCTCGGTTCACCAACCTTTACCGGTGATATCACCAATGCGGCCATTGCAGAAAACAATACTTCCACCATTGTGGTTACCCGAAATGAATTCATCGAGAAATCAACCGACGGTGGATTGACATTTGCCAGCATCAAAGGAACGCTTCCAAATTATTCTATTACGGATGTTGCTTTTGATCCGCTGGATGATAATGTGATCGTAGTGACCTATAACCGTTACCAGAACGATAACCAAAAGGTTTATATTTCGACCGATCAGGGGGCAACCTGGACCAACATTACAGCCAATCTGGGGAATATGCCGGTGCTTGCAGTAGTGATTGACCATACCAACGCTTCCACCATTTATCTGGGAACGGAAAGAGGCGTTTACAAGAAAACCATGGCGGCCGTAAACTGGGTTTCTTATAGTCCGGATTTACCGAACACTGCTGTGCAGGAACTGGAAGTAATGTGGGGTTCCAATACGCTTAAGGCAGCAACCTGGGGGCGTGGACTTTGGGAGTTTACCCTGGATAATCGTGTTACCTATCCCACAATTCTGTTGACGAGCATTACCAACCCTCCAACCGAAGTCACACCGAAAGAAACCGTAGAACAGTTTGTAACTTCAACCGTCACTTACGATAACACACTGACAAGTGTGTATGTGAAATGGTCTGTGAATACGCCTGTTTTCAACAATACGATTGTGATGAACAATATCTCCGGAAATCAATGGAGAACCATCAATCCTATTCCTGATTATCCGGAAGGCACCAAGATTTTTTTCAAAGTATATGCTGTTGGTTCCGCCGGAGACACTACTGAAACGTACAAGTTTCATTATACCGTGAAACCGTTTGAGTATTGTGGCTCGGGAGGAGAATCGGCCAGCGGGAACCTTTACATAAAAAAGGTAACGTTGGGTCCGGTTATTAATTCAACCGTCAACAGCACTTATACCTATTACGAGAATGTGCTGATGACATTAGAGGCCGGCGTCACTTACAACATTGCGCTGGAAGCAAATCAGAATTGGGGAAACAACGATTTTGGGGTTTGGATCGATTACAACGATGATGCTCTTTTCGAGGCATCTGAATTGATTCTTGCGGATCAGAATACGGGCAACCTTGCCAGCGGCAACTTCACTGTTCCAATGAACGCGATACTCAACGATACGTTGATTATGCGGATACGATTGGGGTATTGGGACAATCCGGTTTTCGATCCGTGCGGAATAACCCTGGGAGAAGTAGAAGATTATCCGATAAAAATCACAACGAGTTCACCGCTCTCTGTTGAGCTGATCAGTTTCACCGCAAACAAGAACGAAGCTGCGGTGGTGTTAAACTGGAAAACAGCAGCGGAAATCGACAATGATTATTACACCGTAGAGCGCTCCGGTGACATTAACAGCTGGGAAGTTGTTGGAACAGTCGATGGGGCCGGAACGAGCAATGAAATACTGAATTATGCGCTTGTAGATCAGAAACCGCTTCCGGGCTTGTCTTATTACCGCCTGAAACAAACGGATTTTGGTGGCGTTTCGCGTTATTCTCAAATTGAATCGGTTGAATTCTTTTCGGGGTTGAGTTTTCAATTGTTTCCGAATCCAACCACCGGACTTGTTTCACTGCAGGGAAATGACCTCGATGTATACGAGGTATCAGTTCTAAACAATCTGGGGCAGTTATGTAACCTTCCTATTGTGAGCAGAGCAACCGATGAAATCCGGTTTGATTTTACGGATTTTACAGCTGGCGTGTATTCTATTCGCCTGAATGGTGACCATAAAATGGAAATGATGAGGCTGATTTTGGTGAAATAGTCTCATTATGCCGTTTTGGTGAGGGTGATTTGGTGTTATTTTAGGTTTAAATGTAGAAATAATTCATGAGGGGATACCTGGGTTTTGAAGTGGTTCTCAGTGCTTAAAATCAGAAACTGAATCATTTTGATTCTCTAAAAGTTGGGTATATTCGCCGGCAAATAAGTCGTCAGTCTAAACAGATAGTACTATAAAAACCCGGCAAAATGATTTTAAAAGCAATAACACCCAACGAAGACAAGACAACTGATGCCTATGCTTCGACTGACTGTCAGCAGTTGCTAACAATGTATGAGGAATTTTACCCTGAAATTGGCTTCAACATTCCATGGGTTGGCTACTTTGTGATTCTAGACCATCAAATTGTTGGTTCCTGCGGTTTTGTAGGGCAGCCTAAAGAAGGGAAAGTGGAAATTGCTTATTGGACATTTAGTGCGTTTGAAGGCCAAGGAATTGCTTCGTTTGCCTGTAACCAACTTGTAGCAATTGCAACCCAGGCAGACCCGGGTTTGACAATTACAGCAAAGACAGCACCCGAACACAACGCTTCAACAAAAATTTTAGAGAAGAATCATTTTGTGTTTGCAGAAATTGTTCAGGACGATGAAATTGGAAACGCCTGGCTTTGGGTACATGAAGGGGCGAAAGGTCAGTAATATCAGATCAAGATAAAACGCAAAAAACGTTAAGTTTCCTGAGATTCAGCGCTTTTGTGTAACTTGAACAAATTGGGTTTCACCTTTAATTACTGTCATGAGTTCTGTTGAATTGTTTTTTCTGAATATAGGTTTATCCTATACCCTGAGTAAAGTGGCGGCCTATCTGCTTTTTCCACTAGTGGGATTCCTCATATGGCTGCTCATTAAAAAACGAATCAAGCGCAGGGTATGGCGAATTACAACCCTGGTGGTTTTGTGCGCCGGTTTTTTCGTTGGCTATTTTCTGCAACATCCCATTTACGAAGGCGATTTTTCGAATAACTCGTCTCCGGTTCAGGTGAAATCAGAGTTAGACGACATCAAAACGACTAAACTGGTGGTTATTTCCATTCCAAATTGCCCCTTTTGTCAGGAATCCGTTTCGCGTATGCTCGCTTTTAAGGAAAGACACCCCAAAGTGAAGATCGAATACCGCGTCTGCGTCAATGATTCATTGGCGAACGATGCTGTTGCACTTTACCGAAAAACGACCGGAAACAGCATTCCTGTTTCGAAGGCAACGGATGGAAAGCGATTGGCTGGTATAGCAGATATGTCTTTCCCCACGTTTGTTTTGGTGACTAAATCAGGGAAAATGAAATGGTCCAACGATCATTTTGGTGTTGGTGCACTGGATGAAGTTGTTGCCACTTTTGAAAAATAACTTTAGCGTAGTCAAAACAGGAATGGGGGGTGATACTCCCATTTTTTTGTTTCATATCCTGTCCCGGAATTTAAAAGGCCCCCACGAATTCATCAGCCGCGGCTGACTCGCCTAACGGACTCGTTTTTGACAATCACAGATAACAATTGCTGCAATACCCAGCGAATGCGTTGGCCGGGATTGATCAGTAATATTCTAAACAAGCCATGAATCAGTTGCTTTTAAAGCATTTTAACAGGAATTCTAGGAATAATGTAAGTTCTGTGAGGATTTCTGTAACAACATCAGGGATGTAATCGCACACCTTTGTTGAAGAGTTAAAAAGAAGAAATTCTTACAACACATTAAAAAAGGAATTATGAAAAAAGCGATGTTAGCATTAGTAGTATTGTCCGCGTTTACGCTGGCATCATGCAAGAAAGAATATGTATGTTCATGTAAAAAGATCTATACTGATGGGAATGGAAACACCACTACAGAGTCAGATGGAACGTATACATTTAAAGATTCACGACCACGTGCAGAAGAACGATGCAACGATCAGGAAGGTAGTGGTTCAGATGTATTCGGGGATTACACCCGTGAATGTCAGATCTAATACATTCTGATTACAAGCATTAGTAGAACGCTGCAGAGACTTAGGTTTCTGCAGCGTTTTTTTGTTGAACTTGTAATAGATTATTGCAGTTCCTGCACGCTCTCGCTCTCAATTCTGAAACATTAAAGCAATCGTAGTGAAATGGAGATTTGCTTTATGTCGCTCTGAAAAAGAAAGAGCGCAATCGCTTATCGCAATTACGCTCTTTCTTTTTGTGTGACCCCGGAGGGATTCTAACCCCCAACCGCTGGAGCCGAAATCCAGTGCGCTATACAGTTGCGCCACGGAGCCTTTTTTGGCGAGTGGTGCAAAAATCCTTTTTCAAGGTTGCGCCACGGAGCCTAAAACGAATTCCGGAAAATTCGTCCTCAAAAATAGCCGTACTTTAGGTAGTATGCAAACACTAACCGCAAAAAACCGGGCTATTTCACCTAAATTTGGCATTCACAGCGATCTTTTTTCAATATTTTCGCTACTCCAACGTTTAGGAGACAATAAAAAACAATTCATGCGCATTTTTCTAGGTGTTTTCAGTGTTTTCATTCTTGCGGCTTCTGCTACCGCCCAAATTGGTATGGGGCAATGGCGCATGCACGTTCCTGCCTCGCAAGCCGTTGATGTGGCTGTCGGAAACGGATACGTGATGACTGCGCTTACGAGTGGCGTGCTGGAATACGATATCGCGGCAGCTGAAAACCGGGTACTCAATAACCTCAATGCGTTGTCGGATATCCAGGTGACTTGCATAGAATACGAACCGCAATCGCAATCGTTTTTTGTGGGTTATGAAAACGGAAACCTCGATCAGATTACTCCCAACGGCGTGATCAATATCCCGGCGATTAAACTATCGCAGGTCACCGGAAACAAACGTATCAATAAGATCATTACCGCCAATGGACTGGCCTACATCGCCACCGGATTTGCGCTTGTGGTGATCAATCCTTCCAAAAACGAAGTAAAAGACACCTACTACCCCACCAACGGAACCGAAGGAATCAACGATGTGACGTTTCTCAACGATTCGATCTATGCGTTGTCGGATAACAACCTGTACCGTGGTTTGCTGACCAATGCTTTTTTGGCCGATCCACTGCAATGGACGGTTGACTCGCGGGTACCTGTGCCGGTAGATGCGCGTTACGGAGAGCTGGCCATTCAGCAGAATGAAATCCATATTTCCTATCACACGGATGCTTTCGGAAGTGATTCTATTTTCAGGTTGATCCCAACCGGACTGGATATGGTGATCGGTGCTACGTTTGCTATGGAAATTGAAGGTTTTCAGGTAGAAGATGACTTGTTCTATGTGTATTACAGCGATCAAATGGTGGCTTTTAACGAAGACCTTACCGTCAATTATGGCGTACAATATTACAACAGCACCAATGCAACTCCCGCACGCGTTCGCCGTGTAGGTGGGGTGGCCTGGGTAGCCGATCGGAAACTCGGTTTGGTGCGCTATGTGGCCACCAATAATTATACGTACATCCAGCAGGAAGGTCCGCCAAAGAACCAATTCTTTTCGGTCAACAGTGAAAAAGGGAAGATGGTGGTAACCGCCGGAACCGTTCGTCGCGTAGAACAGGCTTATAATCAGCCGAATGTGTATACATTTGAGGATGAAGCCTGGACCTTGTATGATAATCTGTCACAACCTGCCTGGCAGGGAATTCAGATTTGGGATATCGGATCTGCGGCCATTAATCCGACCGACGAAAACAACATGGCCTTTGCCGGCTACAGCCAGGAACCATTGAGTATGGTACAGGACGGCGTGGTGACCACTGTTTATTCGCCTTCCAATTCGCCACTCGAAGTGAGTTCTTTGGGCAACGGGAATACCTGTATTTCAGCCGTGGAATATGACGACGACGGGAATTTGTGGGTGGTTAACGGTTATTGTTTACAGCCACTCAAAGTGCGCCTGGCCGACGGAACCTGGCAGGGTTTTGAAACCGGAACAGATTCTAAAAATGTGTTTACAGGAAAACTGGCCATCGATTACAACGGCAATAAATGGTTCGGGATTTACGGAACCGGTTTGGTGGGTTATGACGATAACGGGACACCTGAAACAACCGGAGATGATTCCTACAGAACACTCACAACTGGTGAAGGATTGGGAAATCTTCCATCAGAAAACGTAACCGCCCTTGCAGTTGATTTCGATAATGAGATCTGGATCGGGACCGAGGCCGGATTTGGCGTGTTGTATAACAGCGACGGTATTTTCTCGGGTTCCAACTACGATGCTTCGCGCATTCTGATTACCTACGAAGGAAACGTAGAATACCTACTCGGAAGTACTTCCATTACCGATATTGAAATCGATGGCGGAAACCGCAAATGGATTGCCACGGCAAGCAACGGAATCTTTATGCTTTCAGCCGACGGACAGGAAGTATTGGCAGAATATACCAAAGAAAACAGTCCGCTCATTTCCAATAATATCATGGATATGGAGTTTAACCAAATCTCCGGTGAATTGTTCATTATCACCGATTTGGGAATGGTTTCCCTGCGGGTAGATGCCAGCGCCGAAGATGAAACCTATGAATCGACCACGGTATTTCCGAATCCGGTAAAACCCGATTTTTTCGGACCGATTACCATCCAGGGAATTCGTTATGATTCGGATGTGAAAATCACAGATGTGGCCGGAAATCTGGTGTACAAAACCACTTCCAACGGCGGAACAGCTACCTGGAATGGAAAAACCATCAATGGTGAAGATGTGACTTCAGGCGTTTACCTCATCTGGACAGCCACCAACACAGGCAAAAGCAAAAAAGTAGGAAAAGTAACCGTGATCCGTTGATATGAAAGCGGTAGAAGAGGGCATCCTCATTCATCGTGCACCGTATTCCGAAACCAGTTTGCTGATCACGATCCTCTGCAAAACACAGGGACTCGTCACCTTTTTGTTTCAGGGTGGCAAAAAAAAGCACGGAAATATCCTGTTTCCGATGGCGCAAATCGAGTTTACCTATTACAAACGGGCCGATAGTTCACTGGGCAAAATAACCGAGGTAAATCTCCTTTCAGTAGCTAAAACAATTCCTTTCAATCCTGTAAAATCAAGCATCGCGTTTTTCATGGCCGAACTGATTCAGCAGGTAGTGAAATCAGGCCATGCCGAAAACCAGTTGTATTACATGCTTCGTCAGGAAGTGGAATGGCTGGATGCGTCGGATGAACTCACCAATTACCCATTGTGGCTGTTGGCGGTGGTTTGCGTGGAATGCGGGATCGCTCCTGCGGTGGAAGCTCAACACCCAACAGTGCTCGATCTGATTGGCGGGAAACTGACCACTGTGCGGCCCAATCACGTGCAATACATCGAAGGCGATTGGATTCATTGGTTCGAAACCATGCTGCAGGAAGACCGCGTTGGCTTTTTATCACATACCATTTCCAAACAAGACCGGTTGCAGTGTTTTGACGCGTGGCTACTCTATTACCGCTCGCACTTGCAGGGAATCAGGCCGTTTAAGTCGGTGGATATTATTCGGGAAATCTTTTAGAGAAGGGAATTTTTGATGTTGGATGCTTGATTTTTGATGAGACTTTGGGTGGGGGTTCAGATTTCAGAAACCATACTAGAATTGAAAATGTAAAATTGAAAAGGGATTTCTACCTGAATTCACAATAGCCTTCAAGCATTTACGATGCACTTGAATTTTATAGCCTAACTAAAATCGTCCAATTTAAGAGAAACCCAATCCAACATCAAAAATCAAGCATTGGGCTTTAGCCCGGATTAAACGCTGGCCCTTTCACCACCTGCTGTCCGAATTCAAAATCTTTCTCTACGACAACTTTTCCTTTTTTGTCGTAGATTTTCATTTTTCCGTGTTTCAGGCCGTCTTTGTAATCAACTTCCGAAATCAGGTTACCACGACGGTCATACTCACGCATGGTGCCATCCAGTTTCCCGTTTTTGTATTCGGTGGTTACGGCTGGAACGCGTCCTCCGGGGTAATAATCTGTCCAGGTGCCGTGTTTTTCACCTTCCTTGTAATCGCCTTCCTCGATTTTCTTGAAATCCTTATCCGAATACGAAGTCCAGTGGCCGTCTTTCACGCTTTCGTAAATCACGTGATCTTCTGTAGGTCCGTAATTGATCTTCGGTTTTGTCTTGATCACTTTGTAGCTTCCTTCGTCTTTCGGACGGCCATTCTCAAAATAATCAACCCACTCACCCGTTTTGAAGCCGTCTTTGTATTCGCCTGTGAGCTTCGGCTTCCCGTTCGGGTAATATGATTTCCAGTCACCTTCCAGGATTCCTTCGGTAAACGTGGCTTCGTTTTTCAACTTGCCGGTTTCCCAGTAGTTTTTCCACAAACCGTCTTCTTTCCCGTTTTTGTAATCGCCGGTCATGAGCAGGGTTCCGTCTTCGTACCACGTTTCCCATTTGCCGTTTTTCTGATCGTTCTGGAACGTTCCTTCCTTGAAATGTGTTCCGTCTTTGTAGAGATACGTCCACAAACCCGATTTTTGGTCGTCTTTGTATTCGGCGTAATAAGAAACTTCACCTGTCGGATACCAATACGTCCATTTTCCGTTCTGCTGATCGTTTTTAAACGACCCTTGCATGTCTTTGGTTCCCTTGTTGGTATACCATGTCCAGATCCCGGTTTTTTTACCGTCTTCGTACTCGCCTTCCACGTTTAGTGTATCGTTGTCGAAGTAATACTTGTAAGGCCCGTTGAGCACTCCTTTTTCGTAGGTCGATGTTTTTTCCAGATCGCCGGTATAGTACCAAAACGACCACAAACTGTCTTTCAGTCCTTCTTCAAACGCGCCTGAAATCATGGTGTAGCCATAAATACTGTATTCCTCGAAAGGTCCGTTTTTGAGTCCGTTTTTGTAATTGTACCATTCCTTCACGGCTCCGGTGGTGTAATACGTTGCCAGTTCGCCGTTTCCGTCGGTAACCGTTTGTGTATGCAAGCTGTCGGGCAACCAGAATGCACGGACGTAGTTGACGGTATCAATGATTTCTTCCAGTAATTTTTGCTTGCCGTTCGGGTAAAAATAGGTCCACTCGCCGCTCGGATTGTTGCGGAAATACGATCCTTCGATGCTTAAATTCCCGTTTTCGTACCATTCGCGGTAAGTACTGTCCTGCTCATCGAGTTTGAAATACCCTTCCTGGCGCGGTTTTCCGTTGGAATAGAATGCTTTTACGGCTCCGTGAAGTTGCCCTTTGTAATAAAAGCGTTCTTCAATCGTCAGCCCGGCTTTGTCGAAATAGACCCATTTTCCATGCTTAAGGGTGGTTTCGCCCAAAAAATCCTTGTAAAACGATCCTCTGGATTCGGGATGCGTTCGCTCAAAATCATAGTACATGGTTGTTTTCTTCGTGAGGTTTTCCTCAACAACTATTTGAGAAAACGCCCTGACAGGAATCAACATCAATACGAAAACAAGGAATTTCATGGAAAAAAGGAATTTACAATTATAAGCCGCATTTGTGCTCAAGGTTACAGGAATTTTGAGATTCCACGAGCAAACAGAACAATACCGGAGATAAGGATAATGAGACCTGTGAGTCGGTTTAGCCCTGTAAGTACGCGGTCGGTGATGAAGGGACGCAGTTTTTTCGCGCCAAGAATTTTGAGAATATCGATCGAGAAAAACGTGATGATCAGCACCGTAATGTAGAGCCACATGTAGTCTGCCGAACCTTGCTCGCCGTTATCGAGTTTTTTGGCCCCGAAAGCAATCACACTGAACCAGTAAACGATCACCGCCGGATTGGCAAAATTGAGCAAAAACCCTTTCAGACCCAGCATGAGGTAGTCTTTGGTTTGATTGATGCCTTCAGAATCTTCTTTGGTCATCGATTCGGGCTTTTTGAGCAATGCCACCAACCCAAAAATCACGAAGATAATACCGCCGAAAAGCTGAATGTAGTACGAGTTATTACCGTCCAACAGACTGGCAACCTCGTTGTAAAAAACATAGGCCAGTAAAATGTAAATGATGTCGCTTAGAAAAACACCGCAGTCAAAAGCCAACGCCGCTCTCACTCCTCTTCGAATACTGGTTTCGAGCAGCAGGAAAAATACCGGGCCGATCATTACACTTAAAATGAATCCTGCAATGATGGCTTTTATGACTGAATCAAACAATAGCTATGATTTTTGTACTATCCACAAAAATAATGATTTGATCGACTTTTACCGCTTTTTTGCCGAAGGCCGGAAGTTATTCTGCGGGAATGCTGTTTTTTTCGGCAGTAAATCTGCTCATATCAAAGGAAGTGATTACATTTGCATGTCGCATTGCAGAATGTGCATTGACTGACACTTATAGGAAAAACGGGAAAGCATGAAAACGGGCATTGCCAACAAGAAATTAGAAACGATTATCGAAAAGGTCGAGAAAGAAGGCGTTTTGTACAAAGGAATCGTAGAAGATTTAAAAGAATTACGCGAACAAGCGTTGAAGGAACAAGATCCTTTGGTGGTAAAAGTGTTGCGTTTGTCTTATGAATTCCTTCAGGAACGTGAAGCATTTGATGTGCAGGCTCAATACGAAGAAGACGAAGAAGGAAACGAGTACCCGTTGGAAATCGAAGATCAGGAAAACCTGTTGTACTTGCTGAACCTGCTGAAAAGCGCTGATCACAAGATCAATCGTGAGGAAATCAAAGATTACCGAACTTCGTTGAAACAAGAATTGTATTAAGGAAATTCCTTAATTGGATATAGAAACCGGTTTGCCTTTGGCGGATCGGTTTTTTTTGTTGGGTCGCGATTTATCGCGACCTGTCAATTAATATTGGTTTGACCAATATCATTGGCGCGGGATGCGTCCCGCACCTACAGGGATTCGATAAATCCAAACCCGAATTGTTCCAGGTTTTGGATATCGGTGATGATTATGATGCAATCTGATGCTGAAATATCCGTTTTGACCTGTTGCTTGCTGAATTTTTTTCCAGCCGGATCAGTTGCCGTATATCGTGTATGATAATAATAATAAAACGGCGTTTCGGGGTCTAATACCTGTACGTGTAAAGGCGTCCAGGCAATTACGTGGAAATAACTGTCGCTGATCACCACCGCCCGTAATCGTTGTTTCGGTTGGGTAGGTGCCGGAAAATGAATCAGTTTCAATCCTTTTTCCTGCGGTGGAGCCGACAGGTTGCAGAGATTCACGGCGTCGACATCTTCCGGGTAAATTTTATCACTTGGTTCAACCGCCATTTTCACCCGCTGGAAATTGGTTTTTTGATCGCGGTTATGTCGTTCTATCAGTGAATCGATCGCCAAAGCACCACCGTACAACGTCCAGTGAACGCCGCCTTTGGCCATGGCAGGAATACCGCCTTTTCGTTTACGCTCCAAAAACCAGGCATCGGTATCCAATACATTGATTCCCGCAGCCAGCAATGCTTTTTTGTATTGAATGTAATTGGTATTGCGCGAATTGGTTTTGTTCCATTCAGGTAACTGATCGCGGTAATAGTGCAGTTTGGACGGAGTGATAATGATATAAAGCCGTTTTCCTTGTTGTTGCCACTGTTTGTTCAACTCGGCCAGTTGACTGGTTTGCCGATGTATTTTCTCCATTCCTACAAAAGCGCTTTGTTCATTGTAAGCCGGATTGGCGTAGCGGTAAAAAATGCCGTTGAATTCATAAATATCCTGTGCGTTGAGCTTGTCGAACAGTGAAAACTCGAGCTGGTTCCGCAATCGCACGCAGGCCGGATGCAAAGCCGAAGAATCGCTCGCGTAGGTTTCCAGTTGCTTTTGGAAATCACCGTTCCACCAGGAATTGCTGACTTGCGTAGAATCGGCAGGCAGGTTTCCGCTCAACGGTCGTACATACACCAACTTAGTGACCTGCTGGATCATCGGGAACAATAACCCAAGGACCAGTAAAACGGCTAGATATGTGGAGCGCTTTTTCATCAGAAATTAAAATAGATGAACGGACTGTAACTGCCCGCAATGATGTAAGCGAAACAACACACATACAACAGGGCCATCCATCCGAAACATATGTACTGCATCGCAGCGGTTTCGGTGGTTCGCCACGCTACAGCAAGCCGGTTTGCCACGGATATATTTTCCAACACGATCAATACAACGCAACTGAACAGCAGGATGGCGAAATAGGTGAAATCACGCACGATCGGAAGAGCTTCGAAGTCAAAACTCCACATGGTTTGAAACGCGTGCAAGGCATCTGAAAGCGAATTTTCATGAAAAAGTACCCAACCGTTGATAACCACGAAAAAGGTCCAGAAAACCGCTAAAACAGATATTTTTTGAAGAATTTTGCCCAAAAACAGGCGCTCGATCACCAGCCAGCAACCGTGAAACAATCCCCAGAAGATGAAATTCCACGCGGCGCCGTGCCACAATCCGCTCAGGAAAAACACAATGACCAGGTTGATATATGTTCGCTGCACAGTTCCTTTATTGCCGCCAAGCGGAATATAGAGGTAGTGTTTCATGAAATACCCAAGGCTTTTGTGCCAGCGCTGCCAGAATTCGGTAATGCTGCGTGCAGTGTAAGGTTTGTCGAAGTTTTCGGGAAAGTGAAAGCCGAACACCTGTCCCAAACCGATGGCCATATCCGAATAACCTGAAAAATCAAAGTAAATGTGGAACGCATACACAATGGCTTCCAGCCAGGCCAATGTTGCCGAATCGTGTAGTGCTTGCTGGGTATTGATTGCTTCGAGCAGTAAAATGAGTCCGTTTGACAGCAATACTTTTTTGGCCAAACCAACGGTAAACCGGTACATGCCTTTCAGAAGCTGATCGGCGTTGAACAAACGTGTTTTTAGTTCAGCAGCAATACTTTGGTAATTGACAATGGGCCCGGCAATCTGGTGCGGAAACAAAAACAGGTATAAGGAAAACGTTTCGATGTTGCGGAGCGCGGTGAATTTCCTTCGGTATACATCCACTCCATACGTAATGGCATGAAATGCGTAAAACGAAATACCGAGCGGAAGGGTGATTTTCTTTGGAATGTCGAGCAAATGCATACCCAACGCCTGCTGCAGATTCCCTATGAAGAAATACCCGTATTTGAAAACAGCTAAAAATCCTAAGTTGATAATGAGGTAGATCACCAGCCACGTTTTCCGCTGAACGGCGGAGTCCATGCGCCTTACAACGGCAAAATTGATGAGGGTAAGGCCCAGCATCAGAAAAACAAAAACGGGTTCACCCCAGGCATAAAAAGCGATGCTGGCCAGTAACAGTAGGGAATTACGCAGGTATTTCGGAACGAGCCAATAGGCAACGATCAGCAGCGGTAGAAAATAAACTAAAAAGAAACCGCTTGCGAAAAGCACGGCTTAGTTGAAAAATCGGTATTTGAAAATGCAGAAAATGGCTCTGAATCCGTCTTTCCAGCCAATTTTCTTGCCTTCTTCATACGTTCTTCCGTAGTATGAAATTCCGACCTCGTAGATACGAATAGGCTTCATGCGCGAAAGCTTTGCCGTGATTTCAGGTTCGATGCCAAAACGACGTTCCTTGATATTGATTTTCTTGGCAATATCCGAACGGATAAGCTTGTAACATGTTTCCATGTCGGTGAGGTTCAGGTTGGTCATCATGTTGGACAAACGCGTCAGGAATTTGTTCCCGATCGAGTGCCAGTAAAACAAAATACGGTGCGGGTGATGTCCCATGAAGCGTGAACCGTACACCACATCAGCGTTGTCGACAAATACCGGTTTCAGCAACAGGTTGTATTCTTCCGGATCGTATTCCAAATCGGCATCCTGCACAATCAGGTAATCACCGGTACATTCCTGAATAGCGCGATTGATAGCAGCTCCTTTACCCATATTCACCGGTTGCGAAAAGAAACGAATGTTCATTTCCGGGTGGGCGGCCATAAATTCTTCCACTTTTTCAACGGTATTGTCTTTCGAACAATCGTTCACGATCACAATTTCCTTTTCAATACCGTGCGGTAATTCTACGGCATTGACTTTATTGAGAATAAGGTGAATGGTAGGCCCCTCGTTATAAGCGGGAATCAATATGGAGAGTTTACTAATCATTTTTCCGTTGTGTTTGCCTTCATTATCCGGCTATTCGGGCACCAAAGATGCAGATTTTAATTTGTTTAGCGTGTATTTCCAAGCTTAAATCAGGGTGCTACCCGATAGATCACCACTTCAACCGGTTCGTGTGTATAAACATCATAGTACCTGGTAGCTTTGAATGTTTTCACCCGAATTAGTTTTTTGCTCAACGTATCCAAAGTAAGCAGCTTCAAACCGTGTTCTACGGGGCCGAATTGCGGATCGCGTATGATGATCGTTCCTGGTTTTAATTGGTCTACCACGCTCGCATTCCTAAAGGACATTTGTTTGAAACGCGACGGGTTGTCTTTGATTCCCACGTTTAATCGCCAGGCAATCAGCGGATGGTAATAATAAATATCGCCCTTCGGGTGTTCTTCGTCGATATAATCAGCCGATTGCAACAGGATTTCCTCAAACGCATTGGCGTGCAACGGGTAAGGCAATTCACGGATTTCTTTTACGCATAAAAGGGTGATGAGTAAACCACCTATCACATGCGGAATGGTATTGAGTTCTTTGGTCACAAAATGACAGCCGATAAGAATGAATACCAAGGCAACCGGTAAACCCAGAGTAGCAACGCGTGTCAATCCAAGAGAACTGCGCAGTCCGTAAGCCCAGAAATAACTGTGAATCGCGATGATTCCCAGCCAGATTCCCAACCCGAAAAGAACAATCCAAATGAAATTCGGCACTAGTTTCTTTGCCCGCAGTACCAGCAATCCAAACATACCGATCGGGAATAGACACATGCTGATAAGCCCGAAGTGGTTTTTCCAGGTTTCTAAGAAATGAAACCACGGCCCGGAACCATAAACGCTTTTTTCACCATATGGATTGTTTTCAAAATACCACCAAAACGAACCAAGTGCTATCCAACCGATGATTCCGTATACCAAAAAACCGGTGAGTAAGAAAGGAATGCTTTTCCATTGCATGGCAATTAGTAACAAAACCAATCCTGCTAAAACAACCAACATGCCTTCACTACGTGCAAAAGGAGCCAGTGAAACGACCAGTGCAAAAAGCATCCAACGTTGTTGAAATGCGAGCAGAATGGCTGTCATTAACAACAATCCAAACAGTATTTCGGTCATTCCCGCCAAAATGCAGTTGACATAATCCGGTACGCAGATCAGCAACAGTGGAAAGAAAAAATAGTATGCTTTTGCAACATTCAGCTGTTTGAACAACCGAAAAGCGGCCAAACAGGTTAAGGCGTATACCAAAATATTAAAACCAATGTGCCATTTAAAGCTGATTTGGGCAAAACCCGAAGAAAGTAAGGTATAAAGCGGTTTACCCCAGTGATCAAGAAAAAACGTGGGTTGGCTCCATGAAACTTTGGCAATGGAATAATGTACAACACCATCACCGGTATCCAACGGCAATTGGTTCATGATGTTCATGGCGATCAGGTACACCAATGCGCCAATCAAACCGGCATATTTAAACAGGACGGAAGCTGTTGTTTTTATCATAAGTTGTAGTCGAATGTACTTTATAACGCTAAAATACGCTTACAATTGCATTTCGGGCACAACATCTGGTACCACCAAATCGCCTTCGGTCTTGGAAATGATTTCTTCAACACTTACGCCCGGTGCACGCTCAATGAGGTGAAACTTATTGTCTTTGATTTCCAGCACGGCCAATTCGGTCACTACTTTTTTCACGCAACCAACGCCTGTAAGCGGTAAGGTACACGCTTTCAATATTTTCGATTCACCGGCTTTGTTAGAATGCATCATGGCCACAATGATGTTTTCGGCAGAAGCGACCAAATCCATGGCGCCGCCCATTCCCTTCACCATTTTCCCCGGAATTTTCCAGTTGGCAATATCGCCGTTTTGCGAAACTTCCATGGCACCGAGTACGGTCAATTGCACGTGTTGTCCGCGGATCATGGCAAACGACATGGCAGAATCAAAGAATGCAGCTCCTTTTCGGGCGGTAATGGTTTGTTTTCCGGCATTGATCAGGTCAGCATCTTCTTCACCTTCAAACGGAAAAGGCCCCATGCCCAAAATGCCGTTTTCCGACTGAAATTCCACTTCAATTCCTTCAGGAATATAATTGGCTACCAATGTAGGAATGCCGATTCCGAGGTTGACATACCATCCGTCTCTCAATTCTTGTGCAATGCGTTTTGCGATTCCGGTTTTATCGAGTGCCATAACTTTATTTTTTCAACGTAATAGAACAGTTCCGGTTTGTAATAAACCGTCTTTCGGGATTCCAAATATACACTTTCAATTCCGTTTCCGAAGCGGTTAACGGAGCTCGTGTATAAGGAAAACGATAATTAAACCGCAGCTTTTTCTCACCCAGGTACCAGCGCAGGTTAAATCCGTGGAATACTATTGTTTGTCCGCTGCTGTCAACTGTTTCCACCACCAATTGCAAATCGCGGTAGCAGGTATCGATGGTGAGACTTCCCGAAATGTCGAGTGAAAAAGACTTGCCTGTCAGCTTTTTGGTATCACTAATTTTCAATAAATCGATGAATTCGTCACGACCATTATATTTAGGAACAAAAGTACTTTTTGTACTAGTGAAACCATTCACTTTTTCCCGTTTTACGTAAGCAATTACTCCGTTGTCGGGATCAAAAGCCAGTATTTTGTAGTTGCGTTTGAACGCTGTGGTCACCGGAAAGGCTTTATTGGAAATGAACACGTCGTAACCGCCTTCAAAGGTTCGTTCGGCAACGCCAACGTGTGGTTGACACTGGTATTTCCGCTCAAAATGTGCCCAATTGAGCTGTTGAATGGGATCAATACACAAACGATCGCCAGAACTTAAGCAACTTCGCACTTCATGGTAAAAATCCACACTCATGCGCTGGTCGGGTGTAAAAACAGAGGTGTGTAGGTTGAGTTGCCAGATAAACGTAATCGGGAAAAACAGCAAGGCCAACAAGAACCATTTGAGCTGTTTGAATTGCCCCAAAACTGCCCCTGTAACCAGCAATACCAGTGGAATAAAATACATGGCTGCGCGGTCTTCGGGGTAATTGATGTGCATGACTTTCGCCAGGAACAGAATACTTACTACGTTTCCGACCAAAAGATATGTTCCCCATGCTTCCGGGCGTTGTAAAAACGGTTTGAACCGGTGACGGCGCAATAAGATGAAAACGAGCATCCCAATCACTGCGGCAACCAGCCCGATTGCCCATTTCAACCAGTCGGCATCGTAAAAAAGCACATACCGACAAAGCGTTTTTCCGGTAACAGGCCAAAATCCGTCTAAACTACCGTAATACAGCGCGCCGGCACCGCGCAATTGAAAACTGAAGACAAGGAGCGGTTTTATTCCCAACGTAAAGAGCAACAGCGCTGTCAATAGCCAAAAGGTTTTTCCACGGTTGAGTAGCCGAAAACGGATGATGCTGTAACCGATCACATAACCCATCACCAACACCGCGCTGATCAAAAATGTCAGGTTGGCGAAGATTGAAAGCAGTAAACACAACACCAGTACTATTAACAAGCGGTAATTGGCGGTAACCAACCATCGTTGCAGGAAGTAAAGCGCGCAACAAAAGAAACAGAGCGCCAGTCCATAACCGCGGGTGTAGGAAAAATAGTCGAACACAAACGGAATGCACACAATGGCGAGTGTTACCACCCAACGTTGCCAATTGGTTGCAAAAGTGGAAGTCAGTTTCCAGACAACCCAAAAGTAAAGTCCTGTGCTGAGTGCGGTTGGTAAGCGAAAGAGAAAGTAGTTTTCGCCAAACAGGTTGTAGATAAACCGGCCGAGGTAGCTGTTGAGTAAATGATTGTTGGCGTCCAGCAATGAGCCTTTGCCCCAAATGGCGCCGGTTTCAATGAAATGATAGAACGTCGCGTTTTCGTCGTGAAGCGGGGCTACAAACCAGTCACGCAATAGCGCGTAAACGGTCAGCAAACCACCAATCAACCATAGGTAAACCGTTTGTGACCGGAACAGTTTCCCCCAAAAAGACATGTTATGAACGCTGTTGAACGGTTCGTTGCTCAATGCGTTTCTCGAATTTTTCACCTTTGAAAATACGCTGCACGAAAATTCCCGGAGTATGGATGAAGTTGGGATCCAACTCTCCTGCAGGAACCAATTCTTCGACTTCTGCAATGGTTATTTTTCCGGCCATGGCCATCATCGGGTTAAAATTGCGTGCCGTAGCTTTGAAGACCAGATTGCCTTCCGTGTCACCTTTCCAGGCTTTTACGATGGCGTAATCGGCGGTCAATGCACTTTCCAGAATGTGTGGTTTGCCATTGAAGATGCGTACTTCTTTTCCTTCGGCTACTTCGGTGCCAAAACCGGCCGGGGTAAAAAATGCCGGAATACCCGCACCACCTGCTCTGCAACGCTCTGCAAGTGATCCTTGCGGAATCAAATCCACTTCCAACTCACCCGAAAGCATCTGGCGTTCGAATTCGTCGTTTTCACCAACGTAAGAAGAGATCATTTTACGCACCTGCTTGTTTTGCAACAATAGTCCGAGCCCAAAATCGTCCACTCCGGCGTTGTTGGAAATACAGGTAAGATCCTTGATTCCCAGTTTCACTAACTGATTAATCGAGTTTTCGGGAATTCCGCACAATCCGAATCCACCCAACATAAGGGTCATTCCGTCTTCAATTCCAACAAGCGCTTCTTCTACGCCATTCACTACTTTGTTCATGTGTTCTAAATCACTATTTCGGGAATCTCTGGTTCTACTTCATCAGCGGCGGGTTGCCACTCTTCTCCGGTGAGATCAAAAATGCTGTCGTCGAAGCCCGAAGGTTTATCAAAATCGGTGGTCGAAAGCGCAATTTTCGGGTCTTTGTACACTTTATTCATGTAATAACCGTAAATCGGCATGGCGACGCGTGCTCCCTGTCCCTGATCGGTTGATTTGAAACGCACACCGCGGTCTTCTGCACCCACCCAAACGCCGGTAGCCAAATCAGGTGTAAGCCCGATAAACCAACCGTCGGAGTTGTTTTGTGTAGTTCCTGTTTTTCCTGCTGTCGGATAGGTAATTCCACCCCAATCGGTTGCATAACGCAAACGGCTTCCGGTTCCACCTTCTACCACACCTTTCATCATTTTCAATACGGCGTAAGCTACGTTTTCATTCATGGCTTCGCGTGAAATTGATTTGGCGCTGTAAATCACGTTTCCGGAACGGTCTTCAATACGTAAAATGGAAGTTGGTTTGTTGAAGATTCCCTTGTTGACAAAAGAAGCCTGGGCACCAACCAATTCGTAGAGCGATAAGTCCATTGAACCAAGGCACATGGCCGGCACAACATCTGCATCGCTGAGGTTAATATCCATGCTGCGCATCAGTTTGGCCACGGTTTGCGGTCCGGCTTGTGCGCCCATTTTCGACATGATGTAAACGGCTACGTTGTTTTTCGACAACGCCAATCCTTTTTTGATGGAAACCGTTCCTCCTGCCCCACTTCCATCGGAGTTGGCCGGGCACCACTGACCGTCAGGATTTCCGCTCGGGTCAAACAAATCAACGCAATAGCGGATATCCGGAATCACCATTCCCGGTTTTACCACATTCATGGTAATTCCCGCTCCGTAAACAAACGGTTTGATGGTTGAACCAACCTGACGACGACCTAAACGAACGTGATCGTAAGCAAAATAATCGATGTTGGTACCACCTACCCATGCTTTCACAAATCCGGTGCTTGGCTCAATAGAGATCAAACCAGCCTGCAAAAACGATTTGTAGTAACGGATCGAATCCAGTGGCGTCATGATCGTATCGCGCTCACCTTTCCATGAAAAGATCCGCATTTGTGTCGGCGCGCTGAAGGTATTGGTGATTTCCTGTTCTGAGAAACCGGCAGCCTTCATATTGATGTAGCGGTCTGAACGTTTCATGGAACTTCTCATGATGTTCTTCACATCCGTATCACTCAATTTATTGGAGAACGGCCAGTTTTTTCCGCCTTTGTTGTTGCGGTCGAACTGCGGCTGCAAGGTTTCTCTCAAGTGTTCATCAACGGCTGCTTCGGCGTATTGCTGCATGTCGGCGTTGATGGTGGTATAAATACGCAAACCGTCGCGGTAAATATCATACGGCATTCCGTCGGCGCGTTTGAAACGCAGGGAACCGTCTGCTTTCTTTTGGTTGAGCAATGTGGTTACTTCACTGCGCAATGATTCACGGAAATAAGGCGCAATACCGCGTTTGTGATCTACAATCTGGTAATCGGTTTCCAACGGTAATTTGCACAGTTTTTCGTACTCTTCACGGCTCAGTTTTTGACGGATTCCAGTACTTGTTTCCGAATTATCCCACCATTGATGCAATACCTGATTTCTTCGGCCTACGGCGCGAATACTATCGGCCGCGCGTGCTTCAGCAATTTCAGCTTTGGTTACGGCATTAAGCCCTACTCCTTTTTTGTTGGCAATGATTTGACGGTAATTCCTGATTTTGAACGTATACGGATTAAACTGTGTCGGATTTTTACACATTCCTACCAGCATTGCTGCTTCATCTTTCGAAAGGTCTTTCGGTTTTTTATTAAAATACACCTTTGATGCGTTGGCAATTCCAACAGCATTGTACAGGAAATCAAACTGATTCAGGTACATGGTGATGATTTCTTCTTTGGTAAAGCGTTTTTCCAAACGGGTAGCAATGATATTTTCGCGGGCTTTTTCGTTCAAACGTCCCCACATACGGCCTATTCGGCCACTTGGAGCTTCGTTGACCTCAATACCCTGGGCACGTGCCATTTCTTCACGTTCACGAATCTGAATGGTAAACAATTGTTTGGCCAGCTGCTGGGTGATGGTAGAAGCGCCACCGGAACCACCTGCACCCACAATTGCGCGGCTCAAGGCACGAACATCAAAACCTGAGTGGTCATGAAAACGCTCATCTTCGGTGGCGATTAACGCGTCGGTAACGTGCGACGAAATTTCTTTGTATTCGACACTTGTCCGGTTGATTTTCCAGTAGCGGCCCAACTCGGTTTGACCATCGTCGGCATAGATCACGGAAGCCAATAATTCCGGCGGATTATCGAGCATTGCCACAGGCGGAAGGTCATCTTCCGATTGGAAAAGCAATAAGCAGGCGATAAAGTAGAGCGGAAAGGTAGCTCCAAGCCAGTAGATGATTGTTGCGCGTTTGTGCTGTTTCTCAGTAAATACAGGACCAACAGGCTTTTTTTCTTTTGCCATAAGACACTTTATGAATCGTAAAAATAACCAGAAACTATCGAAATTTGGTTGCTAACAAAATATAAAAATCACCATGCTAGTTTCCGGTATACAAATTTGCATAAAACAACAAAAGCGCCTCGTTGTTACAAGACGCTTTTCTCAACACCGAAGTGCTTATTTCTTTTTGTTGTATTCTTTGATGAATTGCTCGATTGCCGCTGTCATACTCGGGGCATGAGGCATGGGAGCGTGTACATCCAAACGCAGGTTGTTTTTGATGACTGCATTGGCTGTTGTAGGTCCGAAAGCGGCGATAACCGTGGTGTTTTGCTTGAAATCGGGGAAATTTTTCATCAATGATTCAATTCCACCCGGGCTAAAGAACACCAGCATGTCGTAGTACACATCTTCCAAATCACTCAAATCGGACGCTACCGTACGGTAAAGCATGGCTTTCGTAAACGGAATCTTCGCCGCTTCAAGTGTTTCCGGGATTTTATCGCGCAGGATATCCGTACACGGCAACAGGAATTTTTCGGTTTTGTGTTTTTTAATCGGATCGATCAAATCTTCGATGGTTTGTTTACCGAAGAAAATTTTTCGTTTACGGTACGTAACGTATTTCTGTAAATAAAGCGCAACGGCCTCAGAAATACAGAAGTACTTCATGGAATCGGGAACTTCGAACCGAATTTCTTCAGCAATACGGAAAAAGTGATCAACTGCCGTTTTAGAGGTGAGTATAATAGCTGTATATTCCGGAATATTGACTTTTTGCTGACGAAATTCCTGTGCGGCAATTCCTTCAACATGAATAAAAGGTCTGAAATCGATTTTCAGTTTATACTTGTCCGCCAAATCGTAGTATGGCGATTTCTCCCCCTCAGGTTTTGGTTGAGAAACCAAAATCGTCTTGATGCTCAAGGTTTTATGTAGTTTTTAATGTTAAACAATCAACCAATCCAAGTCTGAAACTCATCGTTATAAAGTAGTTTTACAGCTATTAGTAGCGGTAGAATTTCAAGGGTCCAAAAGTACAAAATAATGTAATACCATGGCACCCCTTGTTTGCTCACGATCCAAAAACCGCGTAAGAACCGTATGAGCAGGTATGTCAAATAAGTAATCGCGATCATCCACACGCTCTTCAGCACGAAGTCACGCTGGAAGTAACTAACAAATAATTCAAGTAATAATAACACACCGAAGAGTTGTGTTAACACTAAGGTAAAGTAGTTGAATTCCTGCAAAACGCCTGAATTACCGCTAAATCGAACCGCCAGATTGCTCACAATCAATTGATATAGGAAATAGATTCCCGGCACAAAAAGCGGAATGAGCAGTTGATTCCAGTGACTTAAAGGTTCAAACCGAAAGAAAAGCCAGTAAATGGATCCGGCGGTAATGACCAGGAACTGAAGAATAAACAGAATGGAGCTCGATGATTGCACTTTGTATTCGTCTTTGGCATCGTCGAGCGGACGCAAAAAGAAAACAGTTTGAAAGAGGTAGAGAAACACCTGTTTTTCACGGAACCGCGCGATCGCAATCAATAAAACACAGGTTACAAAAAGCGCCAATACCACACCTGATTCCGAAGTTGTTCTCGGAGTGAGGTGCTGTGGCAATTCGTTTTGTAGTGTTAACAGCGCGAGCATGATTCCAGTTTAGTGCAAAATCAGATGCAAAGTTACTATTTCTTGTGGCAAGTGAGCAAAACGGGACCAATCGAGCACTATATTTTAACCACATCCGCCTGAGATGGACACGGTAGCACATACAATTGGGAACATAGACAGGTCATTTTCCATCCGCGTTGCGATGGCACAAAAGGATTCCCACTAATTCACGAATTATGGCGCAAATTCACTGATTTTTCTTGGATTCGGGGTTTATGCTTACTTTTGCAGTGTTAAAATGTAAACAAATAGCTGATGGCAACTGATTTATACACACATCCGGATTACCTGAACATGGATGAATTGCTTACGGATGAGCAAAAATTGGTGCGCGACGCAGCACGCGCATGGGTGAAAAAAGAAGTTTCACCGATTATCGACGAACATTATGAGAAGGCGACTTTTCCGATGCATTTGTTGAAAGGTCTTGGAGAAATCGGTGCTTTCGGTCCTTATATTCCTGAGGAATATGGTGGTCCGGGCTTGGATCAGATTTCTTACGGATTGATCATGCAAGAATTGGAGCGTTGTGATTCCGGTTTGCGATCTACGGCTTCCGTTCAGAGTTCATTGGTGATGTACCCGATCTGGAAATACGGTAACGAAGCGCAAAAACAAAAATATTTGCCAAAACTGGCTACAGGTGAAATGATGGGTTGTTTCGGTTTGACGGAACCTGATTATGGATCCGATCCGGGAGGAATGATTACCAACTTCAAAGATATGGGCGACCATTATTTGTTGAATGGTGCTAAAATGTGGATTTCCAACGCACCGTTTGCCGATATCGCAGTGGTGTGGGCGAAAGACGAAACCGGCCGTATTCACGGATTGGTGGTTGAACGTGGCATGGAAGGTTTTTCAACTCCTGAAATGCACGGAAAATTATCATTACGTGCTTCTGCAACGGGCGAATTGATTTTTGTGAACGTAAAAGTTCCGAAAGAAAACCTGTTACCGGGCCGCAGTGGTTTGGGTGCTCCGTTGAGCTGTCTTGATTCTGCCCGTTTCGGAATTGCATGGGGTGCTCTTGGTGCTGCTATGGATTGTTACGATCAGGCGTTGCGTTATGCAAAACAGCGTACACAATTCGGCGTTCCGATCGGTGCTTTCCAGTTGACACAAAAGAAACTGGCTGAAATGATTACCGAAATTACCAAAGCGCAGTTTATTACCTTGCGTGTTGGTCAATTACGTAACGAAGGAAAAGCAACTTCAGCGCAAATCTCAATGATCAAACGTAACAACGTGGAAATCGCGTTGAACATTGCCCGCGAGGCACGCCAGATTCACGGTGGAATGGGAATTACCAGCGAATACTCGATGATGCGCCACATGGCTAATCTTGAATCGGTATTGACCTATGAAGGAACGCACGATATCCATTTGTTGATTACAGGAATGGATGTGACGGGAATTCCGGCATTTACACGTGAAAAACCTTGATTTGATTGAATTCGCGGGATGACCCGCGTATGTTATATTAAAAAAACCGATCGATTAATCGATCGGTTTTTTTGTGATGATAATATTGTACAATTGGCGCGGGATGCGTCCCGCGCCTACGTTTAATTCCAATGAATCATGGTGCCTGCCTGTAATGATTCGTTGAATGAATCGCGTAATTTGTTCATTTTACGCAGGGCATTTTCGTCGCCTTTTTGGGCCTGGTGCTTCAGTTTATAATAGTAATCGATCGAATGACCGAAAACATCTTCTTCCAGTAATTGTTTGATTTCGGAAATGCGGCCGTTTACACCGATGAGGAAATGTTCCATTTCACCCAATTCATGCAGTTCACCTTCACTCAGATCGTCACGTTTCAACAAGCGTGAATAACGCGGCAACATGATTCCCAACAGGTCGATAAATCGGTCGAGTTCACGTTGAATGGCTGCTTGTTGTTCTTTGAATCCCATGACGTAAGAAAAGTAGTCTATTCTGTTGAATCAACAAAGCCGTAAGGTTTTTTTAACATTTCGGTTTCATGGGGGGTAACCGGTTCCGCAAGAAGTACAGACTGTTAGCGGGTTTGCGTAGGGTAATCCATAACGGGATTAACATACCGAACGCCACTTCACGGTCGTAAACCACCGTTAGGATTTGCACAAACAGGCCTTTAGTTTTTTCGTTTGCTGAGCAAAAGTTCTCCGGTCGGGTTTGGAAGAATGTGGACCACTACTCATTTTTAATTGGAAGCCGAAACAAAAAGCCGCAGATAACGGATTCATTCACAACATTTGCACTAATTTCGCGCTGATGGCAGGTATTTACATTCATATTCCCTTTTGTGCGAAACAATGTACTTACTGCGATTTTCATTTTTCGACAACCTTTGAAGCTTATCGGGATCAACTCCTGACCGCATTGGGAACCGAAATTCAATTGCGCGCCGGTGCCTGGCAAAAGGAAACCATTGAAACCATTTATTTTGGTGGTGGCACTCCCAGTTTGCTTACCGGTGACGAAATTCAGGCCTTGCTTTCAACCGTTTATTCCAACTATAACGCTTCTGATGTAACAGAAATCACGCTTGAATGTAATCCTGACGATTGCTCGGAAGAACGCCTGAAAGCCTGGAAAACCGTTGGTGTGAATCGATTGAGCATAGGAATCCAGTCATTTACCGATGAGCAACTAGCCTGGATGAACCGCACCCACACAGCCGATGAAGGATTAAAAGCGGTGGAACGCGCTATTGCTGTTGGTTTCGATCAGCTGACGGTTGATTTGATGTACGGATTGCCCGATTTGTCGCAAGAGGCGTGGCTGGAACAGTTGAACCGCGTGATCGGTTTGGGAGTAAATCACATTTCTGCCTATTGCCTTACGATTGAGGAAAAAACGGTGCTGGCATCCCGGGTGAAAAGCGGTAAAATTCATCCTTCCACCGCCGATCAGCAGTCGGAACAATTTGAATTATTGGTTTCGACACTTGCCGCAGCTGGTTTTGAGCAGTATGAAATTTCCAATTTTGCCAGAGAAAGGCATTATTCACAACACAACACCGCTTATTGGCAAGGAAAAAAATACGTGGCGATAGGTCCGTCGGCGCATGGGTTCGATGGCAACAATCGTTACTGGAACGTGGCAAATAATCAGTTGTATATTCAACGAATAGAAAAAGGAATTCTGCCGGAAACAGTAGAAAACCTGACAAATCACGATCGGTTCAACGAGTTGTTGATGGTGGGTTTGCGCACCAAATGGGGCGTTGTAAAAACTGAACTAACAGCATTGATCATTCCCGATACAAGCTGGAACAAAAAACTGGAAAGCTGGAAAGAATCGGGAGCAGTTATTGAGACGGCAACGCATATTTTGCTGACACCTTCAGGTCGTTTGCTGGCGGATGCTATTGCGAGTGATTTGTTTGTGATTGGCCTGTGATTTATCCAACGATTTTTCATCAATTTGTACTCCACTGCTAAAGTAGTTACCAGTTACCAAAATAAAAACTGCATATTTGCTTCATCACTATTAGTAACAACTATTCTACTATGACCCAGGAGGAGTATTTCAACCAGCGTATCGAAGAACAGATTGCATGGTACGACCGTGCCGCAAAGAGAAACAAAAGAGCATTTCAGATATTGAAAGCCGGAGAGATAGTGGTGGCTTCTGTCACACCTTTCCTGATAGCCCATAGTGATGTCGACGGGGGACCTCTGCATGTAATTGCGGCAATAATGAGTATTCTGATCGCAGTACTTGCCGCCATGCTTGGCGCTTTCAAACTACAGGAAAAATGGATGCAGTTTCATTCTGTCTCCGAGCAACTCAAGCACGAAAAATACATGTTCCTGACAAATTCAGGTGTTTATGAGCGCAACAGCTCCTTTCCCGCTTTTGTCAAACGCATAGAGATTATCCTGATCCGCGAGAATGACGACTGGATGAAGCTTGTTTCTGCACAGGATTCCAAGATCGATGAGGCTGTTTCCGCCAGCAAAAGTGAAAAAAGCGAGGATAATCCACCGTCGGAAGATTAATCCAACAAAAAAGCGCTTCAGTCTGAGGCTGAAGCGCTAAAATCTGTATCCGCCTGAGGCGGATGGGAAAAGCTTCGTTTACTCCCCGTGTACAATCAGCTTAAATCCTTTTCCGTGCACGTTCAAAATCTCGATGCGCTCATCTTCTTTCAGCAACTTACGGAGCTTGGCGATGTATACGTCCATTGAACGGCCGTTGAAATAATTGTCATCTCCCCAGATAGCGCGCAACGCAGCCTGACGGTCTAACACATCGTGGCGGGTTTTACACAACAGGTTGAGCAACTGACCTTCTTTGGTCGTGAGTTTTTTATCTTCTTCTTTCAAGTGAAGAATGCGCGATACGGGCTCATACTTGATATGACCGATCAATTGTATTTCGTCATCTTCGTTTTCTTCTCCGCCGTTTACGCGACGTAAAATTGCCTGAACACGTGCCACCAACTCTTCCATCATGAACGGTTTGGTCATGTAATCATCAGCACCGCGGTTAAATCCTTCCAGTTTATCTTCTTTCATGGATTTGGCCGTGAGGAACAGGATCGGCGTTTTCGGATCAATCTGACGGACTTCTTTCGCCAGAGTGAAACCATCCATTTCGGGCATCATGACATCAAAAATGCAGAAATCGAAATGTCCGTCTGCAAAACGTTCATAGGCTTGTTTACCATTGCGTGCCAGTTCAACATTATATCCTTTCGACTTTAAAAATGTTTGCAGCAATTGACCGAGGTTCTCATCGTCTTCGGCTAATAAAATTGATTTTTGTTTGCTCATAACTACTTTTTAATGTTAACAGTAAAAACCGAACCTTCGCCGTATTGGCTGCTCACCTGGATGTTCCACCCAAATAAAGTAACCAGTGCACTGACGTAGCTCAATCCCAATCCGAATCCTTTTACATTGTGCACATTTCCCGTGGGAACGCGGTACAATTTATCAAATATTTTTTGAATGTGCTCGCGTTTAATGCCAATTCCTTTGTCGCTGACCGAAAAAACAATTTTGTCGGCCTTCTCTTCCAACTTAACCGTAACGTGTATCTTATTTGGGCTGTACTTAATGGCGTTATCAATGAGGTTGGAAATCATGTTGGTGACATGCATACGATCGGCCACTACAAAGATTTCTTTTTTCGGAACGTCCAATACCAGCTCACCGTCATTTCCGGCAATTCTGAACGATGCGGCCTTTGCTACGTCGCGAATTACTTCTACCAACGGCACTGCTTCGCTCTGAATGCGCAACTCCCCGCGATCGATCACCGCACTCTGAAGAATGGCTTCAACTAAGTTTTCGAGCCGTTTATTTTCTTCGCTGATCATTTTCACAAACGGTGCCGAATGCTGCACATTTCCACCCATCATTCCCGGATCAGACATGGCTTCGCACGCCAGTGAAATGGTTGAAATCGGTGTTTTGAACTCGTGCGTCATGTTGGAAATGAAATCGTTTTTGATTTCGCCCAGTTTTTTCTGGGTCAGAATCGTACGGAACATGTAAGTAATCGTGACTATAATCAATACCACCAACGCCAGGCTGATGATCAGCGGACTTCCCATGGCCTTCAATACGAACGAACGCTTGTTGGGGAATGATACGTGCAGCACGAGCTTGTCTTCCAGGATACTATTGGGAAACAGCGTTACACCGAATGCTTTGTTAGTGTCGAGTTCAGTATTGTAATGCGCAACGTTTTGCACAAAACTTACCGGTTTGTTGTTCTCTTCGGTGATCACGAATTCGTAATCGGTGGCGAGTTTGTCTTTTTTGAGTTCGTTGCGAATGATGGAATCGAGGAAAACGGGATTGATGCGTTTGGACGGTTCCATGTAAATGTTGTCGCGAAAGGTTTCCACCATCAGTTCGTTGATGTACTTGGCTTTCTTCACGATTTTGTGCATCACGCGCTGATCCAGGTGATAAGCCGCTTTGATGGAATCCTGATTGAACAGCGTTTTGGGATCCTGATCAAACAACTGGCGAACCTGTCGCACATCGCGGGCGAGTACTTCCTGACGGGCCGTTAATCCGGTGATGGAATCATAAGTGGTTCCCACGACAACGAGGTAATTTTGCAATTCGCCGTTTTTGAGTAATACTGTATCGCGAATGGAAATGGATTCTTTGACTTCGAAGAGGTTCTGGAATTCTTCCCGGAGAACATCCTGGTATTGTCCGGTAAAATCTTTGTTCATGAGCGCCATGTAGCGTCGAAGATCTTCCGATTTTTCGTGCCGAAGCGAGATGCGTTCGATGGCTGTGTTGACTTTGCTTTTGAAATCATCCGATTTACGGTCGTATAACTGGATGGTTTGGTACACCTGAATAAGGAGCAAAGCCAGCATGGCAATCCAAACTGCTGTTATTACGAGGTTAATCCGAATTTTTATCATAATCTGAGAGTAAACGAATGTAGGCGAAAAGTACTAAAAGCATAGGTAGCTTAACGTTTTTTAACTGCGAGCATTTCGACTCCACTGCGTTTGGTTCCAGATAGGGAATCAGGGAACTGGTTTCGAAGTGACTGATTGCGGTTTCGTTTCGACTGATTAACTTGCGTGGCAGGAAATACTTTGTACATGAATTGGACGTTTGAACCGGAATTGATTGCCGTTCGGCTGGATCGGAAGCTCGATGTGTTGGAGTTTGAAACCTTGTTGAATTGTATTTCGCCTGAAAAAAAGGAGGTGATTCGCGGTTATTTCCGGGAAGAAGACCAATTACGGAGTCTTATTGGTGAATTGTTGATTCGCAAGGTGCTGATTGAGCGTTGCGGAATGACTAACGGAGAAATCAGCTTTACCCGTTCGGAACACGGCAAACCGATACTTGTCGGGGCCAAAAACCTTCACTTTAATCTGGCACATGCCGGCGATTGGGTAGTTTGTGCTGTTGACAGCCAGCCAATCGGCGTGGATGTTGAACAACTAAAAACCGCTAACCTGGCTGTTTCACGTTCTTTTTTCTCGCCTGAGGAACACCTTGATATTTGTAACGCTCCCGATCCGAATGTGCGGTTTTTTGATTACTGGACGCTGAAAGAAAGCTATCTCAAGCAGACCGGAAAAGGCTTGTCGCACCCGTTGAATGTGTTTACAATCTTGTTTGGTGAAGACAGTGAGATTGGGATTGAAGTTGAAGGAAAACGATTGGAGGATGTGTTTTTGAAGCAGTATTTATTGGAAGACGCCTATAAGCTGGCGGTTTGCGGGGAAAGACTTACGGAAAAAGTGAAGTCTTTAGCATTGGATGAAGTGGCCGGCTTTTTCCAATCAACCTAAACGCAAACAAGCGCCGGATTCCCCCGACGCCTGCTCACATTTAAACCAAATTGATTATTCCAAAATGATTTTTTTGCTGATTGTTTCACCGTTTGAAAGAATGTTCACGAAGTAAACCCCTTTCGTAAATCCGGTTAAATCAACAGTTGTTTTTGCGGTGGTTTGTTGTATTGTTTTCACTTTTTTACCCAACACATTGTAAATTTCAATGCTTGCATCTGTGTAATCAGCTAATTCGATAGTATACAAACCGGTGCTTGGATTCGGATAAATCGAAATGGCATTTTCTACCGTTTGGTGATTGGCAGCATTGGCCAATGAAAGCGCACTGTAATCAGGAGCATTCGGATCTTCCGCTACTTCGATACCGCCTGATTTTACAGGTGTAATGATCGTTGCGAATTGACGGTAATCACATTCATCGTTCCAAACACCACGTGTGATGCGGTAGGTATGATTGTACAGAAATTGGCCGGCAGGAGAAGCACATGATGGATTTTGTGAATAGGTTCCGGTACCTGTGCTTACATATCCTACAAACGTTTCCGGATTAACAGTATTCGGATAAGAAGTCCACCAGCAACTTGTTCCGGAATTCTGGTAGTAAGGATTTCCTGCACCGTCTAATTCTTCAATAACAAAGAGAAAACCAAATCCCGGATTGTTGTACCCGTTTGGATCGTTAGGAGTAAGCTCTACTGTGAAATAGGAAGACGGTATTGTATTGACATATAAACTGAAGGTAGGATCGTTATTGACCACATTTACCGTCCATTGCATGGTGCTTGTGCATCCGGTAGCATTGTCAGTTACTGTAGCCTGGTAGGTTGTAGTAACGGTTGGACTTACTGTAACACCCGCCATTGGGCCATTGTAGATAGAAGGTCCGGCAGGAGAAATTGGTGTCCAGTTGAGTGTGTAAGTACTGTTGCTTCCAGGATTCATACTGGCGCTTAAGCTTGCAAGATCACCGGTACAGATTTTAGCCGTACTTCCTTTTAGTTTGAAGCTTGGGGGGCAATTGATGTAGATGATTTTTGACGTTTCTGCCCACGATGTATACGGGTTTTGTACGGCCAATTTGATCCGGTAATACTTTCCGCAAGCAATTGTAGGTCCGCCATTGGCCGCTGAAGGTAAGGTTAATGTTCCCGGTACACCTGTCGCCCAGGGACTCCACCATTCTACTGCTCCGGCAACTGCTCCACCAGTGGAAGTGCATTCTACAACTGTCCACACATTATTGGTAATGGTTGAACTACAGTTTGCAACCGATCCTGTAAAGCTCAACGGTGATCCCAAACAAAAGGAATTGGGACTTGCAATGGCAGGTGCAGGATTGTCGCAGATTATTTCAATTTTAAAGTCATCAACGAGTATTGTTGAACTAGCCAGAGAATTAAGTACGGTTGAAGTAACGACATTTCTAAGCCACACTTGATTAAAAGTGGAAGTTGGTGTAAATATATGCTGGTTAGATGTCCATGATGTCCAGTTATAGGAAGGAGTGGCCAGAGTGTGACTTCCGGCGGGGATGTTTGGTGGATTATCACCTGCTGTGCAAATACCTCCGGATTGATTTGTCAACCCGTTGGTTAAAATCCAGTTTACTGCCAGTGATTGACTCCCTGAGTTCAGGCCCGGATTAACCTTCATCAGATAGGTGATTTTGTATTTGGTTCCGGCCTGAAACGTATAATTGAGGGCAATTCCTTCCGACTGTGACGGATGAATACAGCCACCGTCCCATTTTGCATAACAATGAGCATATCTGCTTCCCTCGGGGGCCGTGCCTAAAGAGCTTTGAGTGTCAGGTGTTCCGGAAGTAGAGATCCAATTGGGAATGCAACCAATGGCGAAGCTGTTGATGTAGTTGCTGCACGAATTTTCGAATCCCTGAGTATAGACAATCTGGCCCCAGGCAGAATTGTTGAGGAAAATCATGAGAGCGAGCGTGTAAAGTGCTCTTTTCATTTGTGAGAGTGTTTTCATGTGAGATGAGATTTAATTATCATTAATTTTCTACAAATCTCGTGGCTTTCACCCGTCTTCAAAAACCGCAGGATAGCTTTTTTGCACAACATGATCATTTTTTGAACTTACTCTCTGAATAAACAATTAGTTTTGTTTGAATGTTCAAAAAACTACTATTTCACGCATTGTTATTTCTCATCGTTATTCCGGTGATTCATGCACAACAGCTTGTTTTTAAACATATTGGCATCGAAGATGGTGTGCCGGCAACAGAAGTGTACCATCTCTTTCAGGATAGCAAAGGTTATGTATGGGTGTTTACCGAATACGGTATTGCAAAACACAACGGAACCGTATTTAATGCGGCTTGTACCAATATTCCACTCAGTGAAAGTGTTGCTTATTCGGTGACGGAGTTTGAAGGAAACCTGTACTTTCTCAACTCAAAATCAACGATTTACCAAATCAGCAACGACAGCGCTTTTCGGGTTACCGGAATTGAATCCATTACCGGGGAAATTCTCACAGGAAATCAGATGGCTTATGAACTCTTTTTTGATAACGATGCCAATCTCTACCTCTCGACGTTTTACAAAACGTTTAAAATTTCGAAAACTGACTATTCCATTTCGGGTGGAGCGCCAATTGCAAAACAGTCTAAAACACGGAGTAGTCAGTTACATCTGGTAAAAGCCGATGACATCGCAAGTGGAAAAGGCTATTTGAAACTGATTGATGATCAAGGTGCATTTGTTCGAAATTTATCACTCAATGCCAATTCGATGGAACGCAGTGCAGTACTGAAGACAAGCGATGGCATATACCTCGTACGGGGAAATGTGATCAGCCTTACAGAAAAAAACGGCACTTCAAAGCAGCGGACACTGGACGCCGCAATGGTCTGTTTTAAACAATCACCCAATGGCCATTTGTGGATTGGACTTTCTTATGGCGGCTTGCTTGAACTGGATCAGGAACTCAATATAGTTGAACATTATTTCGGTGCTGTCACTGTTTCGGATGTGTTATTTGACGACCAATCAGGGATGTGGGTTTCAACGATTGAAAAGGGCGTTTTTTATTCTAAAAGTACCGACCATGTTTCCTATTCCAATATTCCTGAATTGAATGAGTGTATTTCATTATTGAAAGTCATCGATCATAAATTGTTTATCGGAACGGCAGCAGGAAACCTTTTTGTGAAAGAGAATGACCGGATTACGAAAATAAATCTTGTTGGAAATACGGCGTATATAACGGATATCATTGCATTTGAGGGGATGTATTACCTGGCTACCAAACATTCCATTTTGACCATTAGTCGTGATTTAAAAGAAGTAAGGCCGTTTAAGACAAAGAGGGGCTGTTACGCTTTTGAGAAAAACGGCGAGGGTAAATTGCTGATGCTTTCAGGGTCGGCTATTTTGTACAAAAAGAAAGGGAAACCCAACTGTGTGAAATATACGATTGATGAAAAACCACGGAGTGTTGTGTGGCGGTCAGGTCAGCCGTTTCTTGTGTCGACCCAAAAAGGGTGTTTCCTGCTGAAATCAGGGTTACAATGCCCGGACTATT
The DNA here is from genome assembly GCA_040387295.1 of Bacteroidota bacterium. Classification (GTDB taxonomy): domain Bacteria; phylum Bacteroidota; class Bacteroidia; order Flavobacteriales_D; family Crocinitomicaceae; genus Fluviicola. The sequence goes on from JAZKEB010000002.1 coordinate 465,931, forward strand.
TAAAACCATTGGCAGATAAAAACATTTCCAAACTCAAAACCGACCGCCAAAACAATTGTTGGATCTGCACCAAGGGCGACGGGCTTTATCGCCTTTCCCCCAACAACAAACTTATCCGATACCGCAATCTTCCATCGCAAGTGATCAATGATATTACTTTTACCGATAATGGCATGGTGTTTTTGTCGACCAACAAAGGAGCGTTTGTGACATATTACAACAAACTCAACGTTTCCGGCGCATGGCGATTACTCCTGGACGAGGAAATAGTGAGTGTTGCTTCTTATCGTAATTACATTTATATCGCTACCAAAACTGGACTCACCAAGCTAAATGCCCGAAAATTATTTCAGAAAACACGCTGTCGTTTTCATCTGGAATCGGTTGTCATTGATGGTAAAAAAATGCCTCCGGGATTCTTTCGGTCTAATTATGATCACAACAATATATCCTTCAATTTTGATGTGTTGGCGTATCAATTTCCGACAAAGAAGCTGGTTTACCGTCTGAAGGGCAGTGAGTCGTTTTCTGGTGAAGTGAGTGGAACACAGCTGCATTTGCAAAATCTGGATCCCGGCTATTATACCTTGTATATATGGCCGAAAATAAATATGAAAAATGCGCGGAGCCAACCAATCCGGCTGTCGTTTTACATCATGCCTGCATTTTGGCAAACCACCACTTTTGTTGTGCTGCTTACATTGGTTGGTTGTTGCTTAATCGTTGTGATTGGCTGGCTGATTTTTTATCGCATACGTAAAAAGCAGGAACGAAAATCGGCGATTGAAAAAGTATTGACCGAATACCGTTTAACGGCGCTAAAAGCACAAATCAACCCGCATTTTATGTCAAATTCACTGGTTGCCATCCAACAACTGATCCTCACGGAACAAAGTGACAAGGCCAATTTGTACATTGCGAAATTCAGCCAATTGATTCGTTATTTGCTCAATTACTCCGATCAGTCGATGAGCAGCCTGACCAATGAAATCAGTATGATTGATTTGTATGTGGAACTGGAACAGCTTCGGTTCAGCGATAAATTTTTATTTGTCAAACACATTGATCCGGCCATCAACCTGAATGAATTGTTCATACCGGCGCTCATCACGCAGCCGCTTATCGAGAATGCGATCTGGCACGGATTGTTGCCTCTTCCCGCTGACAAACAACCGCAACTTACACTGAGCATATTGTTGAAAGTCGATCAGCTAATAATTCGCATCGAAGACAATGGCGTCGGTCGACTAACGGAACCAACCCCTAAACCGTTAACAGGTCGAAAATCAAAAGGTACTTCGTTGATCAGAAGCCGATTGGATAGCCTGAACCAGTTGTATGAAACCAACGGTGCACTCATTGAATTCATAGAATTGATGGATGAAACAAACAACAAAACCGGTACATGTGTACAGGTTTTGTTTTCAACGGAGATTCTCAATAAACTGAACCATGAATAAGATTAAGAGTATTATCATCGACGACGAGTTGGCCAATCGTTTAGTATTGGAAAGTTTCCTTGGAAAGCACTGTTCGTCTGTCGACATCATCGGAAGCGCCGAATCTGCTGCGGAAGGCTACCGGCTGATTCGTGATTTGGCCCCCGATCTGGTGTTTCTGGATGTGCGAATGCCTGTTCAATCGGGTTTTGACCTGTTGCGCATGTTCGATGAAATACCCTTTCATGTCATTTTTATTACCGCTTATGACGAATATGCCATTCAGGCGTTTGAATTCAGCGCGATCGATTATCTACTAAAGCCGATCGATTACCAGAAACTGATCAAATCCGTTGCCAGAGTAGAAGAAGCCATCCGGCTGAAAAACAACGCCAATGTGATTCATTTCGTGAATTCGGTGGATGAAAAACAGGAATTTCTGAAAAGCATTACACTTCACAAAAAAGACAAAGTACAAATTGTCGACATCGACCAAATCTCTTACATCCAGGCCGATCGCAACTACTGTGAAGTGATTACCGGCAATAACGAACGGCTTGTTTCTTCCAAAACCCTGCTCGATTACGAACAGCTGCTCCGCCACTATTCCCATTTTCTGCGCATTAACAAAAGTGTCATCATTAATGTCCGCTTTATCCGGGAATATACAAAGGGTTCCACCTGCTTCATTTACATGAAAAATGGCACTGAAGAACTGGAGGTTTCACGCCGCAAAAAAGGAGAGATTCTACAGTTTTTGAAAGGAGAGGGAGTGTTGTTAGGTTGAGACAGGCAGGTTGTGATTTTGATTCACATGATATTTCAAGAAAAAGTGTCCAATCACTGGCTTTGGTGGTGAATTTTCGTGCTTCGGCATTTTCATGAAAATGCAAACGCTGCTCAAGGTTTGTCGTAAAACCCGATATAAAAGTGGTTAACGGAGTATATAAACAGTGAACATTCATAAAACAAAAAAAGACCAGCATTTCTGCTGATCTTTCTGCTCTTCCTCTTGGGCTCGAACCAAGGACCCTCTGATTAACAGTCAGATGCTCTAACCAACTGAGCTAAGGAAGAATTTATTCCGGTTGTGCTAACTTTTACAGTTAGACGGGTGCAAATATAAACAAAGAATTTAAAATCAAAAATGTTCTGCCCAAAAATGGTGTTCTTTTTTTCAGGTTTTACGATAGTTTGCTGAGATTCAAGCTCTAAAAATCTTCTTCCGAGAGCGTGAAATCGTCCAAACCGGCATCGCAACCTTCTTCGTCGCAGCTCAACTCGTTATCGTCAACCATGTCAAACGGCATTTCACCGTCACATTTTGCTGGACGCAGAATGTTGGTTTTCGATACATTCAGCCTGATTTCGGAGCGTGTGGTGCCGTCTTCCTGCAGAAATGATTTGGAAAAAGGAGTTCCCAGCAATTCAACCAACGCGCCTTTTTTCAGGAAATCGAGGATGCGCATGTTGGCGCCTTCTTTTTTCCAGATGGTACAGTTGACCCAGGTGGTTTTGGTACGAGCCTCGCCGGTGCGTTTGTCGCGCCAGTTTTTGTTGTGTGCTACGGGAAAATTGATCGCAATCACACCACGGTCCATGCGTTTTACAACGGCATCTTTTCCAATATTTCCAATTAAACGGGTTTCAAAAACGGTAGCCATACTTCAAGTACATTGGTCTTCTGTTGGAGTTCCAACCTGTAACAAAGTTAATATAAAAAAGTTACGTCTTCTTTTTCGTGATCACAATGGCATCGGGAAAGCCCTTTTGGCGGACCTCATCTTTGTAAGTTTCAGCGGCTTCCTTCGTGGTAAATGAACCGATCACATAGCGGTATTTGTAGCCCGTTTCAGCAATTTTCTCCCGAACAACTGTTTTGTCGAGCTTTTTGAACGCCGTGGCCGTGGTTTCGATCGGGTCTTTCGAACTCATGATTTGAACCGTATAAGTAGTTCCGGTGGTAGTACTGGAAGCGTTTTCGGTTGAAGAGGTAGCGGTAGTTGCTTTTTTGGTAAACTGGATGGAAGGATGTTCTTCCTGCAAAAAGGTGCGCATTCCGCGAAACAAAGCAGAGGCAAGGATATCCTGACCGTAGGTCGAATTGAGGTAATTGGCTTCGGTTTCGTTGGTGACAAAGCCGCATTCGACCAACACACTGGTCATTTCGGTAAATTTCAAGACCTGCAGCGTCTGCTCCCGATCATCAGTATCTTTTACTCCACGCGATTTCCGGCCGGCTTTTCCCCCGAATTCCTTTTCGAATTCTTTGGCCAGTTTCACCGATTTTTTTGAAGACATGGAATGTACGTGCGATTCGGTTCCGTGAATGCTCGTGTTGGGGCTTCCGTTGCAGTGAATGCTAATGAAATAGTCGACTTTTTTGGAATTCGCCATTTCCACACGGGCATCGAGCGAAGGATACGTATCGTCGGTACGGGTGTACAGGACCGTTACGTTGGAGAGTTTTTCGGTGAGATACGTGCCGAACTTTTTGGCAATGATCAGATTGAGTTCTTTTTCGGACTTCAGGGCTGTGTCGGGCGATTCGTGGCCGGGATCGGAGCCTCCGTGACCGGGGTCGATCAGTATGGTAATGGTTTGGCTTTGGGCCGACCAACCGAGAATCACTAAGAGTAGTACAATACCGAATCGTAACATGTCCCAAAATTACAGTTGTTCTTTTTTGAAATGGACAGACCGGTGAAAGGTTACTAAAGGCGGGATGTTAATTGTGGGTTATCCACTATTTATTTCACCACAAAGACACAAAGTTTTTTTGAAGGATAGACTTGTTAAGATCACAAAGGTGATCTACCTGACTCCGCCTTTGTGTTCTTTGTAACACGCCAGATTTGTCCTTTTTCTTTGTGTCTTTGTGTCTTTGTGGTGAAAATTTTGTTTAACTGACCACTATTGAATCACAAACGATTTCACTTCCGTTCCGACATTCGAATGGATCGTAATAAAATAGGTTCCTCCGGACAATTCATCCACCGCAATATCAGCAGCGGTTTGATTCACGGCCACGGTTTTCATCAATCGTCCGGTTTCGTCGTGGATTTCAACACTTGAAATGATCGTGGACGGATGCTGAACCGTTAACTGGTCAGTCGCCGGATTCGGGAAAACCAAAGTACCGGAAAGCGTGTTTTCGCCAATTCCTGCTCCGGAACAATCCTGAACGAGTACTTCCAGCATAACACCCAGATTTTGGTTGAAGTCAGGACACTCGGCCGGAGCCCCCGAAACATGATAATTACCTGCGGTAGTTACCTCGAGCACATTGTCCGTTTCATTCGGGATCGGGTTTCCGTTGTTCGTCCACACAATATTGACCGTATACGGCTGCATCAATTCAAAGAAGACCGTATCGCCTTCACAAATGACCGTCTCTCCATTCCAGCCAATTACAAAATCGCCGGTTGTCATTACTACCGGAGGGAGGAAAACCCATCCGTCGACAAAAAACTCGGGTGACATTTCCGTCGTCATCCCATCCGTTACCTCCACAATCAGGTAAGATGCCGAATAATTGAACGCATCCATCAGCAAACTTTGCGATGTAGCTCCGGGAATGAGCACCGTATCGGCTGAACCATAATAGCGCTGATACCATTGGTATCCCTGAAAAACCTGGGTGGTGACCGTTCCGGTTCCTTCCGGACAAAGCATATCATCACCACTGATCGTTGGGTTTAGCTGTGCATCAACCGATGTTGCTCCCAATAACAAAGCAGAAAATCCTGCCAATCGTATTAATTTATTCATAACTACTCTTGTTTATAGCAGTGACGGTTTGTGGAAAAGAACCGTTGCGTTGTGATGGGCGGTTTAAAGGAATTTAACAGGAGCAGGTTGGGTGGTTATTTTTAAAGTAGTAAGGCTTAGAGTCCGGATTGAATATTAAAGTGGTGATTATCAAAAAGATAGTAATATTGCAATATTGATTTTTTCCCTGAACCAAATTTTCTCCAATCGACATCTCACTCGAATTGCATTCTACCCTCAAAAACCCGACTTTTGTTACCAATGAAACAACTAACGGTAGCGCTGGTAGAATTTGGTGGTTCACACGATGAATGCATCCTCACGCAATTGGAGGCGCTACATTCCGTGAATGCCCCCGTTATCCTGGTTACCAATGCGCAATTGTACAACCGCAATCCGCAATGGCATGAGTTGCTCAAAGATGTTTATTTCATCGAACCGACCGGAAAAGCATTGAAAGATGTGGGGTTGATGCGCCGTTTGGTGAAGTACCTGAAGCAAAACGGTGTTTCAAAAGTGGTATTCAACACAGCTCAGGGCGGACACGTGCGCAACCTGTCATTTTTACTGCCGAAATCCATTCCGGCGTACGGGGTTATTCATACCATCCGCAAATTCCAGGGAAGTTTTACGCAGAAAGTGATCAACCGGAAAATCAAGCGTTACGTGGTACTCAGCGATGATTTACTAAGCCATGTAGCCGTTCCGAAAGGCATTTCGCTCAGTAGTTTTTACCCGGTTTCCTTTCCTAATTTTCACCAAAAGGCAGAAAAACCGGTTGGCGAACATTGGATTACGATTACCGGTGGCGTGGAAAACCGTCGAAAAGACCTGGATGCTGTGATCGGTTTTATTCAAACGACCGGACCGGAAATTCACTTTGTGTTCCTTGGTAAAACGGATACGAATCATCCGGATGCACAGGCATTTTTGAAGACTGTTGAAACACTTGGTTTGACTGAGCGCGTGCGTTATTTCACCGATTTTGTTGATCACGCGGTGTTCGATGCTTACCTGCAGCAAACCGATTTCTTGTTACCGCTCATTCACCCCAATACCCCGAGCGCCGACGAATACATCAATCACCAGATTTCCGGGGCATTTACCATCGCATTCGGGTACAAAATTCCGTTGCTCATTCACGAAGCATACCGCACCGAGCACGATTTGACAATCAGCGCCGCTTTCTATCAACCGTCAACGTTCATGGAAGGGTTAAAAATCGCCTTTTCATTGCACGAGCATATTCGTCAGCAAATCGAACAGGAAGAAAAATGGACAAAACCTTATCAATACAGGAATTACTTACGTTTTTTGGAAATGAGTTTAGTAAGTTCTTAAGTTTATTCAGTTTGAACTTAAGAACTCCATTAACTTAAAAACTTTGTGCTGCTATGGAATTTGGAAAAGTTGCCGCATCCCTACTCGAAACCATTGATTTTACGCTTCCTCCCGATGGTTGGTTTACGCAAAAATTGCTGACCGATCCGCGTTCTCCGAAGCTCAAAGTATATGTCGGTGGCGCAAAATGGGGACCGGAAACCTGGAAAGGGGTTATTTATCCATCCGACGCGAAAGAAAAAGACATGCTTGTGCATTATGGTCAGCACTTCAACAGCATCGAACTCAACGCCACGCATTACAAAGTTTATCCCGAAGCCACAATCCTAAAATGGGCAGATAAAGTTCCGGACAAAGACTTTCGGTTTTGCCCGAAAATCACGCAAAGCATCAGTCATTACAGCGATTTATCGAGTGAACGGGCACGACAACTAACCGATGGTTTCCTGAATGGCGTTTTGGCTTTTGGCGAAAAACTGGGGCCAATATTCCTGCAACTAAGTGAAAAATATAGTCCCGAACGCGGCTTGCAGTTGCTGCATTATTTGGAACACTGGCCGGTTGATGTTCCGCTTTTCCTGGAAGTACGTCACGAAAAATGGTTCAGCGATCCACAAAACAGGGAATGGTTGTTTGGCCACCTGCACCGGTTGGGAATTGGTGCTGTAATTACCGATACTGCTGGTCGCCGCGATTGTGTACACATGGAATTGACCCAGCCCAAAACCATGATTCGTTTTGTGGGAAATGGCCGGCATTCCACCGATTATTCACGCATCGACGAATGGATTGTTCGGATCAATCAATTGATTGAAAACGGCTTGCAGGAACTCTACTTTTTCATGCACCAGCCGCATGAGCAATTTTCACCGGAAATGAGTGCTTATTTTATTGAAAAGCTTAACAAAACAGCCGGTTTGGACATTCAGTCACCACAGTTTATTGTGAATCAGCAATCGTTGTTTGACTGAATCCTGCGTTTTAGTCTCCGTAAATACCGAATAATGTATCTTTGTATGCATCGAAAAACGCAACAATGAAACGCATTCAGAACTTTATCAACGGTGAATATTGTGATCCGCAAGCTGGAAATTACATCGACAATGTAGAACCGGCAACCGGCGAAGTGTATTGCCTGATTCCCGATTCTACCGAAGCAGATGTAGCCACGGCTGTTGCTGCGGCCGAAAAAGCCTTTCCGGTTTGGTCGGGAATGACAGGTGAAGAACGCGGAGCGATTTTGATGCGCATCAGTTTGGGAATCGAAAAACGAATGGACGAATTTGTTGCCGCCGAATCGCGAGATAACGGAAAACCGTTAAGCCTGGCAGCGCATGTAGATATTCCACGAGCGGTCTCGAACTTTCATTTCTTTGCTACGGCAGCCGAACACGTTTCTTCCGAATCGCATTACATGGAAGGCGTTGGTGTCAATTATACTACCCGCAAACCGATTGGAATTGTCGGGTGTATTTCTCCATGGAATCTTCCGTTGTACTTGTTTTCCTGGAAAATTGCTCCCGCACTGGCTTCAGGAAACTGTGTAATTGCCAAACCTTCTGAAATCACGCCTTATACCGCTTATTTGCTGGGCGAAGTGATCAAAGAATCCGGCATGCCGGCAGGTGTATTGAATATCATTCACGGAACGGGTCAATATGCAGGTGATGCGATTGTCAAACATCCAAAAATCAAAGCCATTTCCTTTACCGGCGGAACCAAAACGGGTGAATACATTGCGCGCACTGCCGCTCCGATGTTCAAGAAATTGTCGCTGGAATTGGGTGGAAAAAACCCGAATATCATCTTCGCCGATTGCGATTTTGACGAAATGATCAAAACCACCGTGCGTTCATCGTTTGCCAACCAGGGACAAATCTGTTTGTGCGGATCGCGCATTTTTGTAGAACGTTCGTTGTACGATAAATTCAAAACAGCTTTTGTAGACCGCGTTTCAAAACTGACGGTTTCACATCCAACTGACCCGAATGCCAAAATGGGCGCCGTGGTTTCGGAACCACACATGGAAAAAGTACTCAGCTATATCGAACTCGCAAAAGAAGAAGGCGGAACCGTTCTTACAGGCGGAAACCGCGTTCGTTTGGAAGCGCCTTACAATAATGGTTTTTACATTGCACCTACTGTGATTGAAGGATTGGCGTATGATTGTCGCACCAACCAGGAAGAAATTTTTGGTCCTGTGGTGACGATCACACCTTTTGATACCGAAGAAGAAGCGCTGATGATGGCCAATTCTACCGTTTACGGACTCAGTGCTACTGTTTGGACATCTGACCTGAAACGTGCTCACCGCGTTGCCGATAACGTGCATGCAGGCATCGTTTGGCTCAACTGTTGGCTGGTGCGCGATTTGCGAACACCATTTGGAGGCGTAAAAGCTTCGGGTGTGGGTCGTGAAGGCGGTTGGGAAGCAATGCGCTTTTTCACAGAAGCGAAAAATGTATTGGTGACTTTTTAATTGATCACTTGTAGATTACAACCCTTCCATAATTGAAGAGATTCAATAATCTTACTTTTTTCCAAAGCAAAAAAATAAGCAAAAATGCTTTTGCGCCATTCCGAGCCGCTCGTCACAAATGGCTCTTTCTGTGTTTTTAGGTCAAAAGTGACAGATCAGGATCTGAAACGCAAGCGCTTTTGACAAAACACAACGAAATCGCCATTTTTCTGACTTCGCTTCCTTGAATGGCACATCGTCCGCAAGATCAACTTTTCAGTAAAATTTCAATTCTTGGTAACGAAGGAAACCAGTTTTAGAACTGATGCTCCCAACGGCATTAAGTAACGATCGTCAGAGAACGAGGTGCAGTTAAGCGTAATCGAGGCCCTGTTTGAGCACAGTCATCGGGTTGTTTGCAAAACAATCCGTTAATGATCCGCCTCAGGCGGACGAGTTGGGTTGAGATAGCTTAACTAGCCGTGGTTCTCAAGATCGGGACTTACAGCCTTGATTTTTTGCCTACTTACCTCCTTGTTACGCTTTTATCAAAGCGACAAGTCGTCTTCGCCAGCCGCGGCTGCCTCTTTATCAAGAAAAAAGTAGAACTTAACCTACATGAAACACGTATCCTTTTCCTTTCAGTGTAATAATCTCAATCATGGAATCCTGCTGTAAATAGGTCCGCAGTTTCCGAATATACACATCCAGTGTTCTTGAATTGAAAAACGAATCATCGCCCCAAACAGCCAATAACAAGGCTTTACGATCTGTTTGCTGATTGAGATTCCCTGCCAGCATAGAAAGCACCTGTGTTTCGCGGTACGAAAGTTTGATGTTTTCGTCATTGAATCGCAATTCCAACCGGTCAGGGAAAAAAGTGTATTTCCCGAGTGACAATTGTTGCGCTGCAGCGGGTTGAGCCGGAATACTATTGATCCGTAATCGCAATTGATTCTGGATGCGTGCAATGAGTTCTTCGATGCTAAACGGTTTGCGGATATAGTCGGTGGCGCCCACTTCAAACCCGGTCAATACATCTTCTGTAAACGATTTTGCTGTGAGGTAAATGATTGGGATTTCCGGTTTGCGCACTTTGATAATTCGTCCCAAAGCAAAACCGTCGATGTTGGGAAGCATTACGTCCAGTAAACAAATATCGGGTCCAAAACGATCAAATGCCTGAACCACGAGTGCGCCATCTTTGACCAACTGAACGTCAAATCCCTGGTGTTCCAGTGTTTCCTTCACTACTTTCGACAGAAACGGTTCGTCTTCTACGTACAGGATTTTGTGTTTCATGACGCGTCTGTTGGAAAAGTAAGTTGGAAAAGGCAGCCACCGCCTGGTAAATTAGAAACGGCAATATCGCCGCCGTGCTGCAACATAATCTGTTTGCAATAACTTAATCCCAGTCCGTAGCCTTTTACGTTGTGCGTGTTTCCGCTCGGAACTCTGAAAAACTGGGTAAACAACTGATCAAAATAAACCGCATCAATTCCCGGTCCGTTATCAGCTACTTCGATTCGAATAACATTGCCGAGTTGTTGAATGCGTAACTCGATTTCAGGATTCGGGACCGCATAATTCAAGGCGTTTTCGAGCAGATTACCAATTACTCCTTGTACATGAGTTGAGTCAATCTGCAGGAAAATCGCTGTTTCGGGCTTCAGGAAGACAATTTTCGCAGCCGTTTCATCGATCTTCCATTGGTAGCTGTGAATCACCTGCTCAACCAGCGCAACCACATCGGTTTTTTCGCGATTCAGGAAGTTTTTCTTCAATTCCAGCTGGCCGTTTACGAGTACCTGATGCACCAATTTATCCAGCCGGGCTACTTCCAGCGACATCAATTGCAGGTATTCGTCCATCACCTTGGGGTCGCTTTTCCGATTGTAATTCTGCAAGGCTTCCAAAGCCACCCGAACAGTGCTGACAGGCGTTTTCAGCTCGTGCGAAATATTGTTGATGAAATGGGTTCGCAATTCGTTGATCCGCACCTGTTTTCGGTAACTGCGGTAAGCAACTACGAAAGCTCCGGCAGTAATACTAAGCAAAATGAATCCGAACAGGATTTGTGGAAACAAGGCCGAAAACACATAATAATTGGTGTTCGTTAATTCGATGCCCATGGATTTCCCCAAGACAGGAGCTCCGGTATATACAACCGATTTCGGATTGCTTGTTTTGTTTGCTAATGAATCAGGAGTATAATAAAAGTGGTACTCCAATCCTTTTTGTTGCCAATTTTCTGCTAAAAGTTTCTTGAACAACACTGTATCGAGCGCATTGGTGTTGAAGGAATAAGATGCATGGCTGCTCATCTGTTTCACCACAAGACTTAAGCCTTGTGTGAGCAGTTCATTGTGCGATTTGGAAACTGTTTTCTCCGTTTTTTGAGCATGCATTTCTACCGTTCGGGTGGAAGAATCAGGTGACTTTCCTTTCCGGATAATTCGGGTTTGTTGCTGTAACAACCCGCTATCTATTTCCTGATCATCTATCCGGATATCAATCTGTGTTTCCGATTGTACGGTGTCGCGGGTGATGATCTTGCGCACTTCCTGTTTTTTTGGCTCATTGATTTGATCACCTTGAAAATCAACTGTTACCGTCGAATTATCACCAATGAATTGTGCTACCAGACTATCCAATAACTGGTCGCCCGTTTTTTGCATATCGGCTTTTACGTCTTTTTGAATTTCCAGATCCAATGAACGTTTTTGTCCGTGGAGCCATTGAACCACAAATCCCGTAAGCAGTAACCCGCTCACAGTCATCAACACCGGAATCCATACGCGGGCGTTCAATCGTTGCTTCATGCGGTAAAACTAGTGCATAATCACATTGCTTCCGAAAGTGATTAACCATTATTAACCTTAGTTAGAGCTGCGTTAACCTGCTACGGAATGAGTGCCGCCTACTTTTACCCAAACACATTAAATTGAACAGATATGAATACGATCAGTACTTTCTTTACTTCAGCAAGCCGATTGAGCATCATTGCACTATTACCGGTTTCGTTGACACATGCGCAAACACAACTGCACCCGCAGGTGGGCGATCAAACCACTTATTTCCCGGTTACGCTGACACTGGCCGACACCGGTAACGTCGGAATTGCGGCTACCTGGGATTTTTCACAAGCTCTTTACGAACCCAATGAGCCGGTGGATTACGATTATCGGTTGCCGACACTCAACGAATTGACTTTACATCCGGAAGTAACGGTTGTGGAAGAGGGTTCCAACGGTACCAAACGCCTCCTTCGCGACAGCGCCACTTTCCTTAAACAATACCAATATGTCAATCCGCAGGGAAGCGTTTTTACCTATTCTGAGCCCACTACTCTATTTACTTTCCCAATGCAGTGCGGCGCCACCATCAATACAACGGCCGAAGTGGCCTATTTTGCAGGTGTGTCGTTTGAGGTTTCGGAGCAAACAACCTGTTCTGTAACCGGAACGGGAACGCTCTTCACTCCTTTGGAAACATTCGACAATGTCTACAAGCTTACGTATCAACATGTCCGCGATTATTATGTGGCCGATACGTTTTATACGACGGTTCATTTAACGGAAGTCAAGTGGATTTCTGAAAGCGAAAACGCGGTTGTTCTTTCCATTTTTTGGAATGATCTGAACGATCAAACAGTGGCGACATTTCTTAGTAACAGTTCTTCGGCAGGAATTTCAAGCGAAAATCTAAGCGGAATCCTTGTTTATCCGAATCCGGCATCGGACGTTGTAAACCTCAGCGAAGAGGTGGATGAATATGTGTTGATTGATCTTACAGGTAGAACAGTTTTAACCGGAAAAGGAGCTTTTATTGATCTGAGTGGTTTGGCTGAAGGAAGTTATCGCTTGCAATTGGAGAAAGACAGGGTGGTTTGGAATCAATCGATTCAGATTGTGGAATGAACTGAAATTACTTGATAGTAGGTGATTCTAGCTTCCTCCCTCGAGGGAGGATTGAGGAGGGTGACAATTATTTGGTGATTGTCCTCCCCCTTAACTGCGCTAACGCTTGTTTTATCACCAGCCACAGCTGGCTCTTCCCTCCAAAGGGGGAAATGGAGTATCCTTCTCATTTTGAGATCACAATCCTAGAAAAACTTATTCCTCCTGATCAACCGGTTTACCGGGAACTGAATGCTACCGTAAACGCCGCGTTGTTTGATTGAATCGACCTGAAAGGCTACAGCTGTTCCTTTGTAATTCCACAATCCACTGCAATTGCTGGCGGTACCTAGCTTCGGTGAACGCCCTGAGGAATAAGCACTGATGGTAGGCGGAACGATATTGAGTGTAAGCGGCGGCGAGAACAGGAAATGGTATTTGTTACCTTGTTTGTTGATAATTCCCTTCGAAAACAAGTTACTCACGAGGTTTTTGGATTGATCGTTTACAGAAATCAGCACAGCAAAGCCCGGAACCGGCACCATACGCGTGGTTCTGGTTTCCACCATTTCAAACTCATCGTTGTAGCCCGTTTCTACTACTTCTTCTTCCACCATTTGGGTTCCACCCTGCTGGAAACACAAATCGCCATCCCAGGCAGCAAAAAACGCATCTGTCGGGAAACTTACCTTACGACCCATTTCGGCAATCCACTGATAAAGCGGGTGTTTTTTGTCTTTACGGAACTCAGTAATATCGAGATGCAAATCGAGCATTTGCGTTGTGGTAGGAGAAGCGGCGAATGAACTTCCGTTTTGCTTCATTTTCAGCTTGTGGTCCTTGCTGGTTTTGATATACGTTTTAAGCTTGAATGAAAGCGAATCGCTGTCGTGGGCAAAAAGGCCGTATTCAACGCCGTATTTCTTTAACTTTTTATCGTTGCTGAACACTACCAGCTTATCGTCTTTGAAGGTTTTGAGCGACTGGAATTTTTTCCAGGAATCGCCCATTTCGCCGTGTTTGGCATTGATACAGCGTGAAAGACGTGCCTTTATTTTAGAACCGTGATACACCATCAGGTAGCTCTTGTCGTAGAAAATATAGAGGTTTTGTTTAGGCAAAAACCTTACTTTTCGTTGCAAAATGGTGGTATCGTTGCCCGGAACAAATTGCTCGAGTTTCATCAATCCGTTTTGAATGCGCGAACTGTCGATGACAGACAAAAAAGCACCCCATTCACCCGAACGGTCGGCGAAAAAATAACCTTGCTTTTGTGCATCCAACCCGAAACTCTTAGCCTGACTCAATAAAAAATCGGCCGAGGCCAGATCACGAAACGGAATTTTGTGGTAAAACAACATCGGACTCGTTTCGCGGGCGACATCCAGGAGGTAAAAACGGCCAAGGATTTCACTTTCGGGCAAACGGTCGAGCAATGTCGGTTTTGGTTCGGGAGCAAACAAGCGCGGACGAATGAACAGGAACAACGCCAACGCCGCACAAAGCAATGCGATGAGGAAGATTTTATTTCCGATACCTTCGGTACGTAACGTGCGCATTATTTAGATAGAATGTAGGCAGAGTTTACCAGATCCAACAAATATTTACCCGAGTTTTCATACGTTCCTTCAAACTTGTACGTCACTTCATACACCGTTTTCTGACGAGTCGTTTTCGAAGAAGTCAATTCCAGAATCCCTGATTTTCCACGCATTGATTCCAGCAATTCGTTTTGCTCGGAAGAGAACATTTCTTTCGGTAAACGGTCCAATACTTCGCCCCAATTCAGGTAAGCATACATGGAACCGCTGCTTTTGGCCTTTCGGGCATCACGGGCAGAAAGTGAGTTTCCACCGTAACCGTTTGAATGATTTTTCGCCAGATCTTCGTCATTCGTAAAGATGAACAACCCGTTTTTGTTGATGATGTAAAGTGGAAGTGAATTCAGAACCGCGTCTTCAACTACCCAATAGTTGCCCATGTTTTTGAACTGCGATGTCAATCGCGCCATGTGGGTTAGAATTTTGTTTGGAATGTCCGCCCGTTCGGTTGAGAAGCCCAACGTGAAAATAGGCATGTCTTCTTCGCTTTCCACTTCACGTTCGCCGTATTCGAAGGTCTGTTCGTCGTAGAAAAACTCAATGCGGGTCGTTTTCACACGTTTCACACCGTTGAACGTTCCGAACATACTTCCCTTGTACGTACTGAAAACGGCATCTGTATTGATGAATTCGTTCATGAGCTCTGCAACGAGCACGTTTTGCAAGATCCGTGGGTTTTTTTCCTGCTGCAAAATCGGGATAATGATGTCGTAAGCGCGTTCGTAGCCTTTGTTAAGGTCAATGTTGTAAGTGAAGAACCCAGAATTGGATTTCGGGATGTATTTCAACACATTTTTATCGAATTTGGCGCCGTTGAGTTCCTGGTAAATCGATCCCAAAGCCTCGCCATAATTGGCCTCCACCCTCATATCGATGCTGGTTTCGTTGAGCATGATATCGCCCAACATCACGTTTCCGGTATACAATTCCTCCATATCCTGCAACAGCTCGGGGAACATGTTGTGCATGTACCACAAACCGCTGGTATTTCTGAAGTTGCGGGAGTTATCGAGGTAAAAAATACCGTCGGAAGGATGAGTTAACTGACGGGCAAAATTGGCGTCTACCTTTTTGAGGTTGATGTTTTTCGAGAAAATTTCCTCGCAAATGAGGAGTAATTGTCGTTGCGAAAGTTCCATTTCGAGGCTGTCGCGCAATTCGTAATAGTTCTTCGTAAGGTCATCAACATCAGATGCTTCGGGTGTTTCAGCTTCTTCGTCTACAATTTCCTCCACGATTTCTTCACCGTCCTGACCTTCAATTTCCATCTCCTCGATGTCGTCTGAAAAGCCTTCGTCCTCAATGATTTCTTCATCGTCGTAATAACCGTTGTAGTAGTTGTTCCACGGCATTTCAAAACCGCGTGCATACCAGATAGAATCGGCCATTTCAGATAAACGTTCCTGGTCGGTATCAACACGGATCAGCAAACCAACGTTGCCTTTGATCATCAGGTGATTGAAATAGTTGTTGTAGTATTCAACGCCTGAAATAGCGCCTTCGATGCGATCAAAATCGTCGAAAACACTGAACAGCTGATTTTTATCGGTAATTCCGAACGTAAAGCCCGAAATTTCGAATGCGGTGTTCTTCCCGTAGAAAATATTCATCTTCTGGTTGAAGTCGATACCTGAATCTTTGAGTGTTTTCCCTTGCGTGGAACCATCAAATAATTCCGATTGCAATTCGGCCATGAAGTCGTATGAAACCAACTCGTCCATCGATACTTTCTGCAGGATGGATATGTTGTTCAAACTGAACACGGTAACGGCGTCTTTCGGGATAATATCCTCGGATAATTGGCCGAAACCGTGGATGAAACAGGCAAGGAAAATTGCCAAACAAGTGGACTTCATAAAACTGTTGTTATTACACTATTACGAATGTAAAACCAATTTTCGAACTACCGCTGTGTTTTAGGCTTTCAACAGATATTTGGTTGATAACTTGTGTTAAAATCCGCCTGTTGGGCGGCCTGTTTCCAAATTATCTAACCGAAATTGAAAAAAAAGCGTCAGCGAAAAGAATAATCACTACTTTTGATCCAATATGTTTAAAAACAAACAAATCAGCACGTATTATCGTTATCTGTTCCTCAGGATCGGATAAGTGCTGTATGAATATACATTATCGTAACCCGGTCTGACATTGTTAGACCGGGTTTTTTTATTTAATACCGTTTACAATGAAACAACACATGAGCGCTTACACTGCGCAGGATCAACTGGTTTGGAAAACCCTGTTTGAACGTCAATTTACCAACCTGCAGGGAAAAGTAAGCGATGCCTATCTGACTGCCTTGCAGGAAATGAGCAGCGTGATGCATGCGCATAAAATTCCCGACTTCGGGGAAATAGACGAATGGTTTGCCAAGCGCACCGGCTGGAAAATGGAAGTGGTTCCGGGATTGATTCCTGTGGAGGATTTTTTCCGGTTGCTGGCCGAAAAACGTTTTTGTTCATCAACCTGGCTGCGAAGCATGGAGCAGTTGGATTACCTGGAAGAACCAGATATGTTTCACGACACATTCGGGCACGTTCCGTTGCTTGCCAATCCGGTGTTTTCGGATTTCATGCAAACTTTCGGTGAATTGGGTTGCCAGGTCATGCACGAACCCGAAAAACTGTCTGCGCTGCAACGTTTGTACTGGTTTACCATCGAGTTTGGGATGATTGCTGGCGAAAAGCCCTTAATTTACGGGGCAGGAATCATTTCATCGTTCGGAGAAACCAACAGAGCCGTCAGTAAAGCGGTCGAACACAAGTTATTTATAGTGGAAGACGTATTGGAAATGCCATTCAGAACCGATGTCATTCAAGAACACTATGTTTGTATTCCTCATTTTGAGCAATTATTCGAATCAATTCAACAATTAACAGAACAATGGAACACGACTACAGTAACTGGCAAGTAACCGAAAAAGGACTCTTTCGCTCGCTGCAATTTGACAATTTCACGAAACTTACACAACTGCTGGCGCGATTGGGGACTATTGCAGATGCGATCAAGCATCACCCGCATTATATTGAGATCCGAGATGCGAGAATTCTGGATGTGTATTTGATTACACACGACAAAAACAAGGTTACGGGAAAGGATTATAATCAGGCATTTGATATTGATACTCTATATCAAATGGTTTTGGATAATGGATATGTTTGACCAATAATTTCGCACAATAGGAAACATCGTTTTCAAAGCAAACATCAATTTTGCGGACTCTTCTATGTTCTCTATGTACCCTACCGTGTCCGCCTTTGGAGGATGTCGTTACGGGTTTTCCAGCGTCACCGTGTTTTTGAGTAAAGTCGGGTTTTGCGCCACGGCGTAAGTAGACGCTTTGACCATAACCGCTGTTTTGGTCGGTGAAATCTGTGCGCTTGCGTTATCGCATTTGGCAACCGGTTTATCGAAGCGTGAAACGGTGATGTATTTCCCTTTTTTGAGTTCTTCCTGGTCTTCAGCTTTCAGACGATTGATGGGCGATTGAAAAGCGGGAATAGAGCGCACGAGTTGTTTCCCGTCCCACGACAGCCAGCTTTCGTTGTACAGCGGATTGTTTTTATCACGACTTTCTTCTTTCACAATATCGCGCACGGCATTCTGCAAAGCGGCTACCGAAGTAAAATCACAGCTAAATTTGAAGATAAAATCGTCGTAATTGGCGTCAACCGTTACATTGCTGATGCCTTCTTTCTGGTCGAGTTTGTCTTTGTACAACGCAATTTTGTTCTTGATTTCATCGAGACTCGGTACTTTTTGACCGTCGATACTGTCTAATGCCAGGATGGAATTGATCTTCACTTTGCTTGCGCTGAGGTTGACAGAATATTTGTAAGTACCGCTACCGTTGGCGTGTACAATGATTTCGTCGAAAATATCAACGCACGAATTCAGCAAAAACAGTAAACCAAAACAAGCAAGGAAGTATTTCATAGTTCTACTTTGTGACAAAAATAACGACTTCGGTGAAGCAAATACCGTACCATGGGGGATTAAATTGAAAATATGGTAGGGTCGACTCACGAGTTGACCCTACATTTTCAATTTTACGTTGTCCGCCGTGACCGTCAATCGTGTTTCCGCGCCACAAATCACCGCGCGGTTATCGTCAATATGCCCGATGGGCGCATCGAATGCAATTGGAATTTTACGGTACTGAAAATGCGTGAGTACCAGTTCTTCAACCGTCCAGCCTGTTGGCGTTGCGGTGTCTTTCATATCCGACATACCACCAATAACCAATCCACTTATCTGATCCAGAATACCAGCCAGTTTGAAGGTTTGCAACATTCGGTCGAGGTGATAAAATTGTTCGTCTACATCTTCGATGAAGAGAATGTTGTTTTCAAAATCAGGACACAAAGGTGTTGCCAGTAAACTGTAAAGGATTGAGAGATTTCCACCGACCAATTTTCCGGTAGCTTCGCCGGTTTTATTGGCTGCGTTTGGTTTCCATTCATGGTGAACCCTTCCTTTGCTCAGGCTTTTCCAAAGGCTTTCCAATGCTTCGGTGCTGTTTTCGCGGTAATTGAGCGGCATGGTTGCGTGAATGCTTTCAACACCCAAACGCAATGCTTTTTGATGCAATATGGTGATATCGCTGAAACCGACAATCCATTTGGGGTTGCGCAATAAATTGGCCCACTGCAATTGCTCCACTATGCGAATACAACCATAACCGCCACGTGTGCAAATAATCGCTTTGATTTCCGGATTATCAATCGCTTGCTGAAAGTCGGCCATGCGCTCGGCTTCGGTACCTGAAAAGTAGGTGTGAACACCGTAAGCATGTTCGCCTGTGAGTACCTTCAGTCCTTTTTGTTCAAAGAAATCGCGGGCAAAGTCAATGTGTGTGGCTTCGATGGATTTGGCTGGTGAAACAAGCGCAATGGTATCACCTGACTGCAATAACGCCGGACGGATCATAGTTTATGGAATCAATTGGGGTAAAGATACAATTGCGGTGTGAAACCACAAAGGGAAGATGTCCAAAGCATGTGACGGATAATTTTGCCATCCGCTGCGGCGGAATGATCACAGATAGAAAATGGAAGAGTATTACCCTGCGGTTGAGCCGATCACCACCATATTTTCCATGGTTGGTGAAGCTACCCCGCCTTTCTTTTCAAGGGTAATGGCGAAAGCAGAAACGTTGTCCATGCTGATATCAAAAGGCTCGGTGGTATTCATGACTTCTTCATGATCGAATAAGCCAAGGCTCACCGGTTTTCCATCGGCGATGGCCCACAACTGGTATTGCATGTCGGTTGGTGGATCGGTAATGCATTCGGCAACCATGATTCCTTTGTTACTGGTGGCGCTCCACATAAAATGCACGCATGCTTTCGGATCTTTTGGCGTTCCCATTAGGATCACCTTGCTCATATCATGATCCGTCACGATGGATTGAATGGATTTCAAGTGCTCCTGTTCCAGCTGCATGGCTGTAAGCACCTGCTCATCTGCCGATTTTTGTTGTTTTAATTCCGCTACCTGCGTATTGAGTTCGTTGGAACGGTTGGTGGCTAAAATCCACAAGGAACCAACTCCCAATAATAAGATTACGGATGCTGCTGCCATCCATTTCCACGGAGTTGATGAAGCTGAAGAAGTGGTATTTAATTGAACAATTTTTGCCGGTTCTTCGGCTTTTGAGGCTGTTTCGTTAGGAATTTGTTCTGTTTGACTGATTTTTTCGAGAATAACCGCTTTGAGTTCCTGAGTTGGTTCCACGGCATCTTCCTCCGCCATTTTTGCAAGCGCTTGTTCGATGGCACGTAATTCTTCCATGATCTCAGGATAGATCTTTGAAAGGCATTGCACTTCCCTGATCTCCTGATCACTTCCCAACCCGAGCACTACTGCCTCCAGGATTCCCGACGATATGTATTCTTTTACATCCACAACACTAAAAGTGTAAACCATTTACGTAATTCACGCATTGCCAATCGTGTGCGTGTTTTCACTGTGCCGAGCGGTAAGTCAAGTTCGTCGGATACTTCCTGATGCGTGTATCCTTTAAAATAGACGTACCTGATCATTAACTGTTGCTCAGGCGAGAGCTTTTCAACCAGCTTATCCAACCCTATTGTATTGGTGCTCTGCTCAATCGTTCCTAAACTACTTACGGAGTTCTCCGTGTTTTGGATTTCCGATTTCACTTCTTTTTTTAGTTTTCGAAAACTGTCGATGGATGTGTTACGCGCAATATTGAGCATCCAGGTAAAGAAACTACCCTTGGTGGAGTCGTATTGCTGTATGTTTTTCCAGATTTTCACAAAGGTGTCCTGCAACACATCCTGAGCCGCATCCTGATCGGTGATGATGCGCAGTATAATACCGTTAAGAGCAGCACTATAACGATCGTAAACCTCTGAAAAGGCAGCCTGATCGCCTGATTTCAGACGATTTACTAATGACTCAATCTCTTGTGTGTTTAACGTTTCCACCACAGCGAAAGTACTAAAAAATGAAACAAGGCAACCATGTTAAACGCGCCCAAAATAGCCAACAGAAAGAACTAGTTATCCGTCACCGGCATATTGGTGTTTGTTTTTCAACAACCTAAGAAAGTTTTTGTTTATTTTTTCTGTAACCAATTCCAATAAACCGTTATAGTAGTATCTCCAAATGCACGCTTATGAAATGGACACTCTTGTTGGTACTGGGCTTGGGAAGCATCGGTACTGGTTTTTCGCAATACAGATCGAATTACAATTGGGCCATTGGTTTGCGTGCAGGTGCTACAGGTGCCACGTGTGGCTTAACGGGAAAAGTTTTTGTTTCCGAATCGGCTGCTTTGGAGGGAATCATCGGTTACTGGCACGGTGGATTTACCGGAACCGTCTTGTTTGAATACCATTTTCCGGCGTTTAATTCACGCACGTTGAAATGGTATATGGGCGGTGGCGGACATTTCACACAAGCAACCGGTTATGGAAGATCATACATCATTGACCAGCGTGGATCGGATTATGTGGATGGCGGTGCCGGATACGGAATCGATGCCGTTCTGGGACTCGAATATAAAATTCCCGTAGCGCCGGTAGCATTTAGTATCGATTTAAAACCGTCGATGGAACTGAACAGTTACGGCGGATTTACGATGGCACTCGATCCCGGATTGAGCGTCAAGCTGGCTTTTTAATACAGTGAGTTACAAAAAAACCCGTCCTAAAGTTGATTTAAGACGGGTTTTCAATTTCTATTGAATTCCTTAACGGGTTAGTACAATTCGTTGGTTCAGCAAATTATTTTCGCCTGAACGCAACCAGTAAACACCATTCGCTAAAGAACCTAAATCGATGGTGGATTCAACGGATTTTTCCAATTCTACAACCTTCAGTACCTTACCAGCGATATCTGTAATCACATATTTCCCGGAGTTTGGCGAAACAATAGTCACTAATCCGCTTGTAGGATTCGGGTAAATCAAGGCAAGTTCCATTCCTGTTTCAGACAAACCGATTGTAGAAATGGTTACACAATCAGAAGTATCGTTACAACTGTTGGAAGTCAATGCTACTGCATAACTACCATTGGAAACCGGCGTAAAACCAGCGTTTGTTGCTCCCTGAATTGCCTGTCCGTTCGAGCAATCAATCCACTGATAAGTAGCATTACTTTCATTGGCAGTGATGGTAATTCCGGCAACAGATGTTGTATTGTCAATTGTTACTTCGCTCACAATGATTGTGTCTGAAGCCGAACAACCGTTTGCCTGAATGACTTCCACAGAGTAGCTGCCTGAGGCGTTTACAGAAATTTGTTGTAGTGTATCACCGGTACTCCATTCATAGGTGTCTCCGGCGTTTTGTGCATCCAATACGAGCATGTTGCCGGCACAAAATGTGGCATCGTTGCCCAAATCAACAACCGGAACGGAAAGTACTGTAACTACAACCGTATCGGCCGTGATACAACCCGTTCCATTGGTAACCGCAACACTGTAAGCTCCGGTAGAACTCACGTTGATTGTCTGAGTCAAAGAGCCATCACTCCAAAGAAACGATGACCCGTTGTTTTGCGCATCCAATTGGGCTGAAGTGCCATTACAGATTGAAATATCCGATCCCAGATTAACGATTGGCAATGGACTTACCTGAACAATAATGGTATCGGCAGAAGAACACATGTTTCCGTCTGTTACCGAAACGGAATAAAAACCTGCAGTCATTAAACTGATTTGCTGAGTCGTTTCACCGGAACTCCAGTCATAACTACTTCCCGTATTTTGAGCGTCAAGCATTAAGGTACTTCCTTCACAAAGTGAGGTGTCAATACCTAAATCAACAACCGGCAAAGAATTGAAGGTAACGGAAATGGTATCTCTTTTTGTACAACCGCTCGGACTAAGAACTTCAACCCAATAAGAACCGGAAGTCGTTGGACTAATCGTTTGGCTCACAGAACCATCATCCCATGTAAAAGTAGAACCTGAATTCCCTGCATCTAATGTAAGTGAAAGATTTTCGCACAGCATGGTGTCTGCACCCAAATCTACGACCACTGCATTATAGGCGTTGAGGTATGTCATAGTTGGTTCTACCGGTGTGTACTTTCGTACCCGAATGTTTTTGGAAAATCCATCGTACCCTACTGCGTATGAGGAATAGCCGATGAAAAAATCGGAACCTGAAGCGGAAGTCAAACTGACAGTTGTGTTATTACAATTGGCGGTTGTGGTGTTACAGTATTCGCTCAGCTCAATATTGGAGCCATTCATCCCGGCCACAATCTTGTAATCATAAAAAGTAGCAGCGTCGGCTGAGGCCGGAAGAGCAGGATAACCCATATTGAACCAGGCATTTCCACCGGAAACGTCCGGATCTTCCGTACAACCTAAATCAGGGCCGGCTGTTCGGAATGTATACCGGAAATCAGAACCGCTATAGCCCAACAGTAAACCAAAAGAAGGACCGCTTTTCGAATGGGTTTCCTCAATAACAACGCGTTGCGTAAAATGGATATTACTACGAATATATTCCCAATTGTTATTTCCGGAAAAGCTTAAAATTCCACCAGACAAATTCATAATTCCCGGAGTGCCTCTGACCTCCCATTTTGCCAAATCGAGCGTTGCTCCTTCAAAATCATCAAAAAATTCGAAGGTATTGTCGGCGCTACTTTGTGCTACCGCTGCCGAATTACCGTAAAATAGATGGATCGTATCCAATGCGTTGGCAGCAACAGAAGAAAGTTTCACCCAAACATTGGTCGTTGGTGTATTGAGTCCGTCCTCGATCCAGTAGCTCAAATTATCGCTACAATCGCTTGTAAAGCGCAAATCACTGCCATCTGCATTCATTTCATTGGCAGCAATGAGTGCCTGACTGTCAAATGTGATTTTAATTTGATGCCCGGTAAGTGCCTGAGCGTTAGTTGAATTATCAATTTGAATTGATTTGGCATGTAACCAATCCTGATCATACGAACAAGGCATACAGGTCTGTGCATGCAAGTTTGAAAAAAAGATCAATGTTACAATTGATAAGGTGAGTCGTTGAAAAGTTGTCATGTATTTTTTTAGTAAGTGAGGCCAAAGGTAACTAAAATAATAAGTGCCGGATTCTTTTACAAGCACTTGTACGGACGACTCGTGAATCGCCCGTACAAGATGACTTCAATTTATTCTTTCACAAATCGCTCACGAATAAGCGTTCCTTCCGTGTCAACTGTTTCGATGATGTAAACACCCGCTTTCAAATCAACAACTGAAAGTGTCCATTCGGTGCGCGTATCAGCACCCAGATCGGTCGATTGAATCAAGGCTCCGTTCAGATCGATCAATTTCACCGTACGGATTCCTGTTTCAAGGCTTATAGTAAGCTGATCAGTGGCCGGATTTGGGAATAAGATACCAACTGCCGAACCGGAGGCTGCAATGTCGAGTTTTTTGTGTTTGCACAACACCACTTCTTTCCAGTTACGTCCGTTTGGATTTTCAGACCACCCAACCTGATACATCGGCAGGTAGGGAACATTTGCTCCGCCAACATTAATCGGCGTTCTCACCAATACATTGGTGGGAAACTGCTTGATACAGGTTGTTTTTTTGATGGCGTGGCTCACTGTAAGGTCATACCCTTTCATGATGTCATTCGGATTGACCATATACGTTAGATCGTGTAATTCATTGTAGGCAATGATGTCTGGCGTGTTGATATACACCGAATTTCCGACCATGCGGTAATAATCACCTGAATTCCAATTGTTATCCGATTGGTAAAGTTTAAAATCGAGCATCGTTGTCAGTGCCCCGTCAAGCGTTACATGGAACGGCGTGACTAAAGTTGGTAAATACATGGTGTTCCAGGCCGTAATATAACCTCCGATAACGATTTCCTTGTCCACCGTTTCCTGCAGACGGAAACCGTTGACGTCAATTCCGCCACCGATCGGGAACCCAACAGGCGTGTAACTGTACATATTAGTCAGAATAGCTCCTGTATTCGGATCGCAATACGTGACCTGGTACTGGTGAATAACGCTGTTGTTGGCCAGCAAATAAACCACATTGTAGTTGGGACTGTACATCACCGAAGAACCGGCATAATGCGAATTGGTATTGTCCCAAATGTTTGAATGCATGAGCGCTCCGGAATAATCAATTCCCATTACATAAAGATTTTGCTCAAATCCGGCCGGTTCATTCGCAGAGCCCGTCATGAAATAACCAACGCCCGGCACTTCGGTAACCGATTCCAGCATATCGTGGTCAAAGAATCCCGCTCCCGGAGAGTCGCTTTCGTAGCTGAACAGATTGATAGCCTGGTTGTTGAGATCAAGGCCCAACACCAGTCCTGTTTTAGGAATGGTCGTGTAATTGGTTGGTGTTAACCCGCCCTGAATTTCTGTGCCCACAATGATCACTTGCTGCATGGCTTCAGACACAATGATCTGATGCGGAATCTGTTCGTTACCATTGTTTTCACCGTGAATGTTTGCCTGAATCATGTTACCCGCAAAGTCGGTTTCAATCACAAACAATTCTTTCGGTGAATTGGTCATGTAGCCGGTAAACAACAACGTGTTGGTTGCAGGACGTACCACAAAATCCATGAGTGTTGCGTCTTGCGCCAGATCAAGGTAGAAACTCGCCAGCGGATTGGCTGCAAAATCAGTGATTTTTACGGTCGGAGAGAGTAATCCCGTGTTGGGATTTCGATCAGTGAATCCGGCAAAGACAAAATCTTTGAATGTTTCGACTGATAGATTGGGATGTTCCCAACTGATGTTGGTGTTTTCGAATACGCGCTGCGCATGAAAACACACCGGACTGGCTGCCATTAGCAGCGTGAATAGTGCTTTTTTCATAAAAAGTGAATATTGGTTATTATTGGTACAAAGGTAGTTTATCCGGAACGAAAGATTGCTTCGGTTTCACGCAGAATAAACCGCAAATTGTAATATTTAACCGCTTCTTAATCAGCAGTTAGCAAAAAACAAATTCTGTTGTTTAAGCGCTTATTAGGGGTGTAATCTTAACAAGATAAGGTTGGATTCTAAAAGACGTGTGGATTTTTGATACAGAAGGACTTCATTCCAACAGATTTGGTTTATTATTTCCCCAACTGTCGCATTCCTTCACCCAATGCCATTGCTACTGCATTTGCCAGGTTAAAACTGCGCACTTTTCCGGGAAACGGAATCGTAACCAATTGCCCCTTGAATCGCTCCTGAATTTCAGGTGAAAGTCCCACAGCTTCTTTACCGAATACCAATGAATCACCGGGTTGCAAGTCCAGGTCATAAAACGATTGTTCGGCCCGCGCCGAGAAGAAAAATACGCGTGAGGGATCTTCAATACCGGAAAACCAATCGTCAAACGAAGCATGTTCTTCCAGCTCCAGTTCGGGCCAATAATCCAGTCCTGCGCGTTTTACCCGTGCATCGGTGAGTTCAAACCCCAGGGGATGAATCAAATGCAACCGACTGTGTGTAGCCACTCCCAACCGCCCGATATTGCCGGTGTTATTAGGAATTTGTGGTTCCACCAATACGATATTGAAATTCAGCTTGGGGTATTTTGGAATGGTCTCTGACATGTGGGTGCGAATTTAGGGAAAAAGGAGGTTGATTTCCTGCTTCAACCTTTCTCTATGGCCAACAACAATCGCTTCAGATTCGTTCCCCATCTGAAATGCCCGATTTTTCCGCTTCTGTGTACCACGCGGTGACAGGGAATCAGCAAACCGACCGGATTGGCACCAACCGCCGTTCCAACCGCTCGCGAAGCTTTCGGATCGCCCAGATATTCGGCGATCATGCTGTAGGTGACCACATTTCCGCTGGTGATGTTTAGTAAATACTGCCACACCGACAACTGGAACACCGTGGCTTTTACTTTCAGCGGCAAACAAATGGAAGGCGTATTGCTTTTAAGACTGTTGACGGCCAGTTCCTGCAATTCGGAAGATTGATCGACCAATACCGATCCGGGATATGTTTTGTGAAGACGTTCCAACCCGTTTTCAGAATCTTCGAACGTCAGTTGACAAATACCGTCAGAAATTGTTGCCACAAACACCTCTCCCAAACAACTCGTGTGAATGCCATAGGCTATTTCCGCAGGATCTTGGTTCAATGGTTCCAGTTCGCAAGTGGTCTTGAGGAATTTACCGGAGCTTTGTTCGGTTGGCGCATCAAAAATAGAGAGTTGGGCCGGTGCTTTTACCTGTGCCAATGCCGGCGACCACGAATTGTGGAGTACGCGGATCGGATCACAACCCAAATATTCCTGAAACAAATGCTGCGTTTCCCACACACCGAGTTGCAATTCTTCACTCAATTCCGCCAGCGATACCGAAAAAGGCGTCGCCCCCAACATCCGCTGTAACGTAACAGCAGTAAGCTCCATGCGTTTTGTGTGATAGGAATGCTCCATACAATGATGGAAAATTAATCAGAATTTGGTGAATAACACGTTATTTTGCTTATAAATTCGCTTGTTGGGTTACTTCCCGATACAAAACTTACTAAAGATATTCCCCAATAAATCTTCGGTAGAAATATCTCCGGTAATGGTACCGAGCTCAAACATCGCCTGGCGAATGTCCATGGCTACGAAATCGCCGGTCACGTTAGTGTCTAGTCCCCATTTGGCTTTTTCGAGCGATTCGGCGGTTTTGTGCAAGGCGTCTAGATGACGGGCGTTGGTGACGATCGTATCGGTTTGTGTGTTGAAGTCACCCATCACCTGATCAACCAACCAGTTTTTTAGTTCGTTGATTCCTTCGCCGGTTTTGGCACTGATGGGCAGGAATGCAGTTGTTTGTGCATCGGTAGTTGCGTCGTTCGCCGAACGTAAATCAGCTTTGTTACCCACCACCAGAAAGTGTTTATCCGGGAATTGTTCCGACAAACGATCGCTCCATTTAGTGGCTTCCGTTTCGTTCATCGATTGGTGACCTTCCGAATGTGATGCTGCCAGACTGTAATCGCTCATGATCAACACCAGTTGTGCCTGCTTGATTTTTTCGTGCGAACGTTCTATTCCAAGCGCTTCAATCGCTTCGGCATCTTCACGGATTCCGGCAGTATCAATCAGTCGAAACAAGATTCCGTCGATGTTCAATGTTTCTTCAATCACATCGCGTGTGGTACCTGCAATGTTGCTCACAATGGCGCGTTCTTCACCCAAAAGCTGGTTCAAGAGCGTGCTTTTTCCTGTATTCGGCGCACCGACTATTGCTACCGGAACGCCGTTTTTGAGCACATTACCCAACGCGAACGATTGAATGAGGCGTTGCACGTAGGTCAACACTTCAATGATCAATTGATTCAATTGCGTGCGATCGGCAAATTCCACGTCTTCTTCAGCAAAGTCAAGCTCTAATTCAACTAAAGATGCAAAATGAATTAACTTTTCACGCAGGTCTTTTAGTTCATTGGAAAAGCCACCACGCATCTGTTTCATGGCTACTTCGTGTGCCCGTTTCGATTCGGAAGCAATCAGATCGGCAACAGCTTCGGCCTGCGACAAATCCATGCGGCCGTTCATAAAGGCGCGCATCGTAAATTCACCCGGTTCGGCCATGCGGCAACCGCGTTCCAATAACAATTGCAGGATTTGCTGCTGAATGAATTGCGATCCGTGACAGGCAATTTCAACCGTGTGTTCACCGGTAAAACTCTGTCCTTCACGCAAAACGGTAATGAGTACCTCATCGATGATCTCGTCTGCCGACGTGCGGATACGTCCGAAATGTGCGGTATGAGACGCCGCTTCTTCCAGCGATTTCGAAAACACCGAAGAGGCTATTTCCAACGCCTGTTTCCCCGAAATGCGGATCACGGCAATGGCACCCATTCCCTGGGCGGTTGAAAGAGCACAAATGGTATCGGAAGAAAGCGAATGATTCATGGCGCAAAATTACGATAAACAAGTGTAAATCGGTTGCGAAGCAGTTCTATTCAAACACTTATCCGCCCGTTTTGCGCACTTTCAAAATGATTGCGGTCACTTATCAATCACTTTGTCAAGTTTTCCGGCAGGTGATTACATTTGCGTATGCAAAAAGGAATCCTCATACTATTATTGCTGTGCGTGTTTTCGTGCACCATCGAAAAGCGTGTCTATCTTCCGGGTTATTCCATTCATTGGAAACACCGCAAGGAAACAGTGAAAAATGATGTAGTTACGCTGCGTTTGAAGGAAGAAAACAACCCGATTATGGTGCGGGAAAAAGCGGAAACGAAACAGTTACAACCAGCCGATTCTCAACCGGTTAGCGATACTGCTGTTTCAACAGAAATTCAGCCGGATGAAATAATTGTTGTTCCCGCGAAGCAACAGGATATTCCATTGCAACTGAAACAGAAGATCATTCACCCAAAAACAGCACTCAACACCATCGTCTACAACGACCCCGAAGAAGAACGTGAACCCAACTATCCCAACGGCTTTATGCAATTTCTGGCTGTTTTCCTGGGAATCATCTGCGGAATAATTGCTTCGGTGTTTGCCGTATTGCTCATCTTTCTTGCCAGTGACTTCTCGGCATTTGATTCCAATGGAAGCAAATCTGACGATCAGAAAACATTTAAATCAGTGTTTTTGGCAGCCTTTCGCGTTACCTTCATGTTCTTCTCGGTCTTGCTCATCGTCGCGGCACTGATACTATTGGCCATTTATTTCTACCTGGCTTTCGGGATCTGGGCACTCATTTTCACTATTATCGGAATCATACTGGTGTTGCTTTTGTTGACGTTCCTCTTGAACAAAGCGTTTGAGTTCGTTTTCCGCGATTAATGTTTAATTCGGACAACAAAAAAAGGATGCCATTTCAGACATCCTTCAGATTTAAGTAGTATTGATACCGTTATAGGTTAAGAATAAGCAAAACAACCAGGTCGATGATTACTGTAACGCCGAAAGCCATGTAAAGGAGTTTCATCGGTCCGACAGAAAGTAATAAACTCAGGGTTGTCATGGTTGGTACTATTACTGCTATTAATGTTGCTGTTGAGTGCGCTGCTCCATACATCATCGTAATGCCTCCAAGACATCCGACAACTAAGAGTACAAAACAAATGATGCCGTATCTGTTTTCTTCACCGTAGGCAATAAACCGTTCCCAGCTTGTGGTTTCGGTTTGTTGAGTCATTGCATGTTGGCGGGTTCTGTGTTGTGTTACCGTGTTCATAATCAACGAATTTATATACGTCAAAGTTCGTGTGATAAACGCGGTTACACCATGAGACAAATCAGATAAAAACCTGATTTTTGTCAGGAAAATTAATCGTTGAATAAGTACTGGGAAATAAAAAAGGATGCCCGTGGTAAGCATCCTTTTTTCGATCTAATCGGAGTCAATTCTGTCATAGGTGAAGACCAAGCAAAATAAACAAATCAGTGGTTAGCGTTAGCCCGAAGGCAATGTAGATCAGTCGCATAGGTGCAGCCGCAAGCAGCAGGGCCACCATAATGATGGCTGATAGTACTGCTATAACAAACATGGCGGTGGAGTGCGTCGCTCCATACAGTGCAATAATACAGCTTAGGCATTCTGCAATTATGAGCATAAAACAACTTATGCCGAATCGGTACTTTTCTCCAAAAACGATTAACTGTTTCAAACCCGTAGCTTTGGTTTGTCGCATTTTAGCGTGTTGATGAACTCGGTGTTGTGATAGTGGATTCATAATCAATGTTTTCTACGATACAAATATCGGGGCGCAATTGCCGTTACAATATGTGCCAGATCAGTCGTGGCATTGATTTTAATCATTAATGGACATGATTAAACAACAGATTTCACTGAAGAAAAAGAGGTTGTTCGCTAGAAACCAGTCTGTTACTGTGTCAGTTAGATGCAACCGGTTTTTTAGCAAAAGAAAAAGGGCGGAATAAATCCCGCCCCTTGTATAAATCAGTTTAACTTTATTTCTTGATAAACGTTTGAGAATAACGCTCACCTGATGCTGTTTCGATAATCACGATGTACAAACCGCTTGCCAACGCCGAAATGTTCAGCTTCGGATTGTTTTTGTCTTGTTTCATCACTTCGTTCCCGATGTTGGAAAGTACGGTAACACTTACCGGATTCAACAAGCTCAGGTTATCGATTGTAATTGTTTCCGTAGCCGGGTTCGGGAATAAGGTAACTTTCTTACCGTTTACTTCTAACAAACTCAACGGACTTGATCCTTCTACTACTGTCAATGACTCGTTGATTGTAGGATCGGTGATGTGATCCACATTTCCGGAAGGCCATTTGATGTAAATAGAGTCGATTTCCGTAGCTGTACCGATTCCGAAGTGCGCATTGAGTGTATTCATATATCTGAATCCGTCACCGCTGCGTACATCGCGGATTTGCTTGCCCCATGCACCGTAAATCTCGATACGGGCACCAATTCCGTTTCCGTTACTTTCAACACCCTGCAGGTTGATTTTGATCCAGTTGTTTGCATTTCCCTGATTCATGTAGACTGTTCCGCCGTTGCGAACATCCAAGAATCCGTCGTCGTTCAAATCACCGATAGAACCGTTGGTAAATGCATAATCAACCGGTGAAAAAGTCATGTCACCGTTGTTGAACATGATTTTGTTTCCACCACCCAACACATCGGCAAAACCGTTGTTGTCGAAATCGAAACTCACGTGCTCGATGTTTAAGTCCGGATTCGTATCCCAGCCTGTACCGGCAGTTACATCCGTAAACGTACCGTCACCATCGTTTTTCATTAGTTTATGAGTTCCTTCAGCAGATGAACTTGCACCTACCAAAGCATCCATCCAGCCATCGTTGTCGTAATCGTTCCACGCTGCTGACCATGATTGGTGAAATCCGTTTTCCATATTGGCTGCTACAGCTACATTGGTAAACGTTCCGTCGCCATTGTTGCGGTGCAATTCGTCGATCGCTGCAGTAGAACCACCACCACGACATTTGGCAATAAACATATCCGAATCACCGTCGTTGTCGTAATCTACCCAGATAGAACCATAGTTTCCACCTTCGGAATGATCGCCCATTCCACCTTGTCCGTAAGTGAGGTTACCACTTCCGTCGTTGATGTAATAAACATTGGGATCAACATCATGGCATACGAATGCATCCAAATGACCGTCACCATTGATATCAGAGAAATTACTTCGTTGTGAGAACACATATTCGCTGGTAAACGATTCGGTATAACCCGTTCCGCTGGCGTTGGCTTTCATAAATGTCACACCGTTTCCGTCACCGTAAACAATGTCATTAAACCCATTTTTGTCGATATCACCAACTGCTAAACTCCAGCTTGGCAAATAACCGTTGTTGGTAGTCGTGTAGGTAACTGCTGAGAAACCTCCGCCTGCTTGCTGGTACAAAATCTGAATAGACCCGCCTGAAACCGTAACGATGTCATCCAGGTAATCACCATTCATATCAACCGTCGCAAGACTGTAAGATCCTGAAACACCCACCGGAGTAGCTGTAAAATCAACAGGTGGTAAAAGTGGTTCTACAAACGGGTTTTCGATCAGTTGAAAGTCGAAACCTGCCGAAGACCAGCGATTATCAAACGCAATGATATAGGTAGTTCCGGCCATTGCGCTAAACGTGGCAACGGATGTGAGGTTTGATCCGCTGTCATCGTCACCCGAATGACAAACCAGCGTTCCGCACGTTCCGGTATAGACATGGAAGCGTGTATCTACTCCCGCGCTGCCTGCAAGATCGGTTGTGAGTGTTACCGTGTAATTGGTAGATGGTGTGTAGGTATACCATTCACCGGCAGTGACATTGGTATTACCATTTGGTGCACAAATCACCGTAGGGGCTCCGGCTCCGTTTACCGCCGAAACAGTATACGTTCCCGCACCGATCGGTAAAGCAGTAGCACAGTTATTTTGTGCCGTCGCACCAACCGGAAGTCCGATTAATAAGAAGAAGTACAGTTTTTTCATAGTTATCGTTATTTGAGTAATAGCCTTGTATTATTGAGTTATGGTTTAAATTCATTGTAACGGGCTGTTGATTAGCCTTTCGCAACCCCTTAAAGTAAGAAATTAATTTAAAAAGTACACTCCGGTTGAATAATTAACAACAACTCTCCTTAAGGTACTCTTGAAATTCACAAAAGTTGTATAAAACTCACCTTTTGCACTAAAAAAGTTACTCGTTGCAACCGGCGTCCTTTAAAGACGCAGCTTTTGCGAAAGGTTGCCGCACAAAAAAGGATGACCAGTAGCCATCCTTTCCGGTTGTCTTATAAACCTGCTTAGTTGTTTTTCTTCACAAATGCTTCCGAATACCGTTCGCCGGCCTTTGTTTGGATAACTATGATATAAGCGCCTTCTGCCAAAGCTGAAACATCTATTTTTGAATAATCAGTGGTGCGTGTGAGTATGGTTTCACCTTTCATCGTATAAACAACTACTTCCGACACATCCAGCAAATCAATGTTTTGAATGGCAATAAATTCGGTTGTCGGATTCGGGAAAAGACTGATTTTTTGTCCTGCCACTTCTACCAAACTCAACGGATCTGCACCTTCAACGATGGTTACGTTGTTGTTAATAGCAGGTGAATCCACTACATCTACATGTCCTGAAGGCCAGATAACACGTACGGAATCAATCTCAGTAGCTGTTCCGATGCCAAAATGTACGTTGAGTGTATTCATATTGGCAAAACCATCGCCACTGCGCACATCGCGGATTTGTTTGCCCCATGAGCCGTAAATTTCAACGCGTGCCCCAATGCCATTGTAATTGCTCGCAAGGCCTTTCAGGTTAAATTTGATCCAGTTATTGCTGTTTCCATTATTGTAATAGATCGCTCCACCCCAACCGTTTAACAGATCCAAAAACCCATCATCGTTCAGATCGGCAATTGAAGAGCCGCTTGCACTGATGGCGACTTGTGTAAAGGTCATGTCACCATTGTTCCGGCGCAATACGGTGCCATTGCTTAAAACATCCGTAAATCCGTCATTATCGAAATCAAATGAAACATGCTCGATACTTGATCCGGAAGCGTTATCAAAACCCGAACCAGTAGTCACATCCGTAAATGTCCCGTCGCCATTGTTGTGTTTCAGAATATGCAAACTACCATCACTACTTCCGATCATAGCATCCATAAAACCGTCATTGTCGTAATCATTCCAGGCCGCCGACCATGATTGGTGATAGCCGTGATCCATATTGGCCGCAGAACCTACCTCCGTAAATGTTCCATCGCCATTGTTGCGATGCAACTCATCGATGCTGGCTGTTGAACCTCCTCCACGGCATTTTGCAATAAAACAATCCTGGTCACCATCATTGTCATAATCGACCCAAATGGAACCATAATTTCCACCCTCGGGATGATTTCCAATACCACCTTGATGGTAGACCAGGTTACCGGTTCCGTCGTTGAGGTAATAGACATTCGGACTCACATCATGGCACATAAACCCGTCCAAATGTCCATCGTTATTGATGTCTACAAAATTACTGCGTTGCGAAAACACATATTCCGGAAATGGAACTTCCGTAAATGCTGTTCCTGTTGAATTGGCTTTCATAAAAGACACACCGCCACCGCCACCGTAAATGAGGTCGTTAAAACCGTTTTTGTCAAAGTCGCCAACAGCCATACTCCAGTCAGGCGTATTGGTAACCATATTTGTGCTGATCGTTGTTGGAGTAAAAGTACCATTTGCTTGTTGGTACAGGATGACAATACTTGAGTTGTTAATCCCAACAATATCATCCAAATAATCTCCATTCATGTCAACCGCTGCCCTTACATAATTGGCTCCAATACTAATATTGCTTCCGGCAGAAAACGAAATCTGCCCCATTGCCATCGAAGAACACGCCAGGGTTGCTGCCAATAATCCTTTTTTCATAGTCGTAGAATTAATCCGGTTAATTTTTCTTCACAAACGATTCCGAATACCGGTTTCCGTCTGTGGTTTGAATCATGAGGATATAAGCACCTTCTGCAAGTGCTGATACATTGATTTTTTCGAAATTGCCCGACTGCGTGAGCATTTTTTCGCCGTGCATATTGTAGATCATTACTTCCGATACATTCAGCAAACCGATGTTGTTGATGGAAAGCGATGTTGTCGCCGGATTTGGAAATACATCCAGTTTCTGATTACCGATTTCAACCAAACTCAACGGATCCGAACCTTCTACAATGGTTACGTCATCGTTCATGGAAGGTGAATCAACTACATCAACATGTCCTGAAGGCCAGATAACGCGTACAGAATCAATTTCCGTAGCTGTTCCGATCCCGAAATGCACATTGAGTGTGTTCATGTGTGCGAATCCGTCGCCGCTGCGTACATCGCGGATTTGTTTGCCCCAGGCACCGTAAATTTCTACGCGCGCGCCGATTCCGTTGAAATTACTCGCGATTCCTTTCAGATTGATTTTGATCCAGTTGTTGCTGTTTCCATTGTTGTAATAAACAATTTGTCCGTCTCTGAGATCAAGAAAGCCGTCGTTGTTCAAATCACCGATAGAAGCATCTGAAATGTTTACTCCGGCATCTACAAAGGCTGTGAAGGTCATGTCTCCATTGTTGTACATGAATTTTCCGCCACCGCCGGCAAGGTAGTCCGAACCGCCGAACATATCAGCAAATCCGTTATTATCAAAGTCATACGAAATGTGTTCGATACTCAGGGTATTGTTGTTTTCCCAACCTGTTCCGGCCGTAATATTGGTAAAGGTTCCGTCACCGTTATTACGCATCAGTGAATGCACTCCCGTTTCTCCGTTTGGAGCCGAACTGGCGCCAACCATCGCATCCATGTCGCCGTCGTTATCATAATCATTCCACGCGCCCGACCATGATTGATCGGCATTGGCCATATTAGCAGCTACAGCCACATTGGTAAAGTTGCCGTTGCCATCATTCTGGTGCAATTCGTCGATACTGGCCGTTGAGCCACCACCACGACATTTGGCGATGAAACAATCCTGATCGCCATCGTTGTCGTAATCAACCCAGATAGAGCCGTAATTTCCGCCTTCGGCGTGATCACCGATTCCACCCTGATGAAAAGTCAGATTTCCGGAGCCATCGTTCAGGTAATACACATTTGGCGCTACATCATGACAAACAAAAGCATCCAGATGACCGTCGTTATTGATGTCTACGAAATTGGTGCGTTGTGAAAAAACGTATTCGTTGAACGATGTTTCGGTAAAAGCTGTTCCGGTTGCATTGGCTTTCATGAAGGTAACTCCTCCGCCGCTTCCGTAAAGCAGGTCGTTGAATCCGTTTTTATCGATATCACCCACGGCCATACTCCAATCGGGTGTATAATCGGCGCTGGTGGTGGTAATAGTCGTTGACGTAAAACCGCCTACTGCCTGCTGGTACAAAATGGTGATTTCCGTTGACGAAACAACAACAATATCATCCAAATAATCGCCGTTCATATCAACGGTAGCTAGATTGTAGCTGGGCCATCCACTTGGAATTTGATTGTAAGTGGTGGCTGTAAACGTGACTTGCGCTGTTGACAAAAACGGAGAACCGATTGCCAACAAAAGGAAATAAAGCTTTTTCATGTTTTTTAAAGATTCGTTAGTAAATGCAGTCAGCGTAGTATGTTGGTTTTCTTAATGGCAATCTTTTTTCCAGTTGATCCACTCTTCGAGGAGTTCAACGGCTTCTTCGTGCACAATAGTTCGTCCGATAAGTGGCATGCGCAGGTTGGGCTGATTGGTTCCCAAACGTAAACGCATCACTGAGCGGTCAGGTTGGCTCGGCGTAATAATCGATGAGTATTCTGCTCCCACAAATTCGTCGGGTTCCACACAAAGTCCGATGTTTACCGGGTCAACGGTTTCAGAGAACGCCAAACGCATGGGGCGGTAATCGCAGTGGCCGCCTTCCGCATGACAATGCGCACAATTGGCATCGAGGTAAGAGCGCAAACGCTGGTCGACCGATTTGCTGTGGTCTTTGTAATTGATGGTTGAATAGATATTCGACGGTAATCCCGGCTCCAGGTAACCTGCCTGAATGAGTTTACTCAATTGATTTCGGTAACCTTCCACATATTTGTAATTGTTGTTGAGGTTTTGCGGCTTGATTCCGATTGGAATTGGCTGGCCCTGATGTTTGTGGCAAATCAGGCATTCGGTTTCGGAAGGAATCCTATAATTGGTACTTTTTTGTTCACCGTCCTGCATCCATGTAATGGGAATAGTGCTTGCCGTAGTGGTCAGATAAGCTTCAGTTTGCTCGTCGTTCCATTTATAATTGGCGAAAATCCAGCCGCTTGCTTTGCGAATGAGCAGGCGGGTTTCCAAAATGCGGGTTGATCCGCCGGGAAGTACATTCTCGTAATAAAACGTTTTGATCAACACTGCTCCAACCGGCATTTCCAATACTTTGTTATCCGCTACATAGGTGGCTTTTTCGCCATTTGGCATCCAGATAAAGCGTTTTTTGAGCGCGTAATCGGTAAACAATGGTGTAGCAGGTGCAAAAGCGATCACATCCGAGGCCGGAACCTGGTATTTCATCACACCGCGGAAAAACTTGTAATCAGACAATACCGGATACGGAACCACTGTAAGGTCAACCGTAACGTCACTATCCCCCATGGGTGAAACATCCGGGTCTTTTTGACAGGAAGGAACGATTAAGACAACAACAAGTAAAAGGATACCGAGGAGATACAGTATGTTTTTCATTAGAGCATTGGTTTATTCAGAGTATACAGTAAACGACGCGAACGCAATTTGGTTGTTTTTCGCCGCAAAAAGGTACATTTTTTTCACAGCGTAAAACCTTCAACAAATAACTTTCGATCTGTTAGTAATATTACGAAAAAAACAAAACGTTGCCTGACTGAAGTCAAATTGAAAAGCATTTAATTGAAAATTGAAAAGGGGCTTTGTTTTAATTACTAAAGCCCCTTTTCAATTTTACATTTTCAATTTGATACTTTATACAAGATCAACGATCAACGCTTCATCCGTCTTTGTCACTTTCAGCAAGCCGTTTTTGGTGAGGCCTTTGATGCTGGTATCCCATGCTTTATTGCTCAGGTTTACCTGTTCTTTCAGCGCCATCAGTTCCATGCTTTTTTCGCGTTGAACGATGTCGAAAATCAGTTTTTCATTGTCGTTGAGTACAATTTTCACAGACTTGGTTTCCGGGCGCATTTGCGGGAAGAACAATACTTCCTGGATAGACGGATTGTTGGTTAGGTACATGATCAAACGGTCCATACCAATTCCCAAACCACTTGTAGGTGGCATTCCGTATTCAAGAGCGCGCAGGAAATCCTGATCGATGAACATGGCTTCGTCGTCACCCTTTTCGGATAAACGCACCTGCTCTTCGAAACGCTCACGTTGGTCAATCGGGTCATTCAACTCCGAATAGGCGTTGGCAACCTCTTTTCCGCACACCATAAGCTCAAAACGCTCGGTGAGTTCGGGATCATTGCGGTGTACTTTGCACAACGGTGACATTTCTTTCGGGTAATCGGTGATAAAGGTCGGCTGAATGTAATTTCCTTCACATTTTCCACCGAAAATCTCGTCGATTAATTTTCCTTTCCCCATGGTCTCATCCACGGTGATATTCATTCCACGAGCAGCGGCACGCAATTCATCTTCGCTTTTTCCGGCGATGTCGAATCCGGTGAAATCGATAATGGACTGACGCATCGTTACGCGTTTGTAAGGTGCTTTGAAATTGATTGTATGTTCGCCAAACGTTGCTTCTGAAGTCCCGTTTACGGCAGTTGCACAATACTCGAGCAAGCGTTCGGTGAAATCCATCATCCAGTTGTAATCTTTGTAAGCTACATAGATTTCCATGGCAGTAAATTCCGGATTGTGTGTACGGTCCATTCCTTCGTTGCGGAAGTTTTTCGAAAACTCGTATACACCATCAAAACCACCAACAATGAGGCGTTTCAGGTACAATTCATTGGCAATTCGCATGTAAAGCGGAATGTCGAGCGCGTTGTGGTGTGTCACAAACGGACGCGCAGCAGCTCCACCGGGAATAGCTTGTAAAACCGGCGTTTCCACTTCCATATAACCCGCGTCGTTGAAAAACTGACGCATGGCATTGAAAAGTTTGGTACGTTTCACGAAAATTTCTTTCACGTGCGGATTCACAGCCAAATCAGCATAACGCTGACGGTAACGCATTTCAGGATCGGTAAATCCATCATGCACATTTCCTTCTTTATCTGTTTTCGGCAACGGAAGCGGTTTCAACGCTTTGCTCAATAAGGTAAGTTCTTTCACGTGGATGGAAATTTCGCCCACCTGCGTTTTGAACACATGCCCTTTTACCCCGATAAAATCACCCAAATCAAGCAATTTCTTGAAAACGGTATTGTAAAGGGTTTTATCTTCTTCCGGACAGATTTCGTCGCGGTTGATGTACAATTGAATACGGCCTGAAGAATCCTGTAATTCAGCGAAAGAGGCTTTCCCCATATCGCGATTACTCATCATTCGGCCGGCAAGGCAAACGGTTTTACCTTCCTGGTATTCTGTTTTGATGTCATCTGCTTTATCGCTCACCGGATACAAATCCGCAGGATAAGGCTCAATGCCCAATTCTCTTAATTTTTGCAACGATTGACGTCGCTGTCTTTCCAGTTCTGAGAGTTCGTTTACACTCATTGTTTGATTAATTTAAATGACGCAAAGCCGGAGCTATGCAAAAGAAAGTAAAGTTACCAATTCGGGCAACTATCACAGCCATTTTTCGGACGTAAATAGAAGATCCCGCCTACGGTAGCGAAATAGGATGAAAAACCGAATTTCTGTTTGGCGTACTGATCACGGTCATCCGGTCGGGTGCGCACATGTACCAAATGAATCAAGCCCAAACCCGATTCCATGGAAACAAAGAAATGGCGGAAAAACTCCAAACGCAAACTGCCGTTAATTCCAACTCCATAACCTGAAAGTGACGGTGTTGCGAGCGTATGAACCTGTGCGAAATTCAAATCGTTGAATGTCAGTACCGGCCCTAACCCTGCTCCGACATTCCCCGTTAAGGCAATCTGTCGCCGGGCGCCTAATTCCAGTAAATCAAACGAACGCATGAGTTCAAAACGTATAAAATTGACCCCATTGGTGTTTTCGTAATGGAATTTATTGATGTCGGTAACAACCGGTTCATCATCGTAATTTCCCGACCATGTTGTATCGACACCATCAGCAATGAATCCGTCGAGTAATACTTCGTTGTGATCAGCCATCACGTATTTGTAATGGTCAACTCCAACCGACACCGCCCACTTATCGCGTAAATAATAACCCAAACGTGCGTTGTATTGCGGCACCGTAATGGTTGTCGGGTTAAAATAAACACTCGCCCTGAACTTGTCCGGACGATCATACGCCACCACATCCTTGAGTTTAAAATCATAATCCGGGCCGATAAACCGAATGTTGGAATGGGTGTAATACGAGCGATTATAGCCCCAATAAAAAAATAAGGTTCCGGCGGCCGTACTGTGTTTCTTTTTGTGTTTACTCACCTGCGCATTTACTGCCAGTGTTGAACACAACAAAAGGAGAAGGAGAAGTATTTTTTTCATGGCGGGGTTTTCAGTTCATTATTTGGTCATTTTTAAAAATGCAACTTCTTTATCTGTCAAATGGCGGTAAAAACCGCGTGGAAGGTCTTTTTTGGTAAGGCTTGCAAATTGCACGCGATCCAGTTTCACGACTTCGTAACCCAGTTTTTCGAACATACGACGCACAATGCGGTTTTTGCCCGAATGGATTTCAATACCCACTTCACGTGCCGAAGCACCGTCTTTCACGTATTCAGCCTGATCACATTTGATCAAACCATCGTCGAGTTCAATTCCTTTCATCAATTCCTCGAGGTGTTCTTTGCTCACCGGACGGTTAGCTTCAACATGGTAGATCTTTTTGGCTTCATAACGCGGATGCGTCAATTTCTTTGCCATATCTCCATCGTTGGTAAACAATAACAAACCGGTTGTGTCACGATCGAGCCTTCCAACAGGATAAATACGCTCTTTACAAGCTTTCATCACCAATCCCATTACGGTTTTTCTTCCCCATGGATCGTCCATGGTCGTAATGAAATCTTTCGGTTTATTGAGCAATACATAACGCTTGGTTTCTGCATTGATCGTTTCACCGTCGTATTGCACGGCATCACCTCTTTTCACTTTGTAACCCATTTCGGTTACTACTGTTCCATTGATGCTTACAACGCCGCTTTGAATGAGCACATCGGCTTCGCGACGCGAGCACACGCCTGCATTGGAAAGGTATTTGTTCAAACGCACCTCATCTTCGTTGAACGAAGGAAGTGGATCGCCTTTTCGTACTTTGGGCGGAAAATGCGGTTTACGCACATCGCTTTCCTCTTCAGGAGCGCCTTTTTTATCCACAGGTTTCCGATCGGCAAACTTCTTATCGAAGGGTTTTC
This sequence comes from Bacteroidota bacterium, assembly GCA_040387295.1. Lineage (GTDB taxonomy): Bacteria > Bacteroidota > Bacteroidia > Flavobacteriales_D > Crocinitomicaceae > Fluviicola. The sequence continues at coordinate 507,349 of JAZKEB010000002.1, forward strand.
GATCGGCAAATTTCTTGGGAGTTGAAGAACCCGAGGTTCTTGATTTTGAAGGGGCAGATCCGGTAGTTCTACCTTTTGCAGCGGGCTTTTTAGCGCCGCCGCTCGGTTTTTTTGTGTTCATCACGAGCATAAATTAATAAAGCCACCTTTCGGTGGTCGGCACAAAGATAACGCATTTTAGGTAAATTAGGTTACAAACGGGCTGTCAGTGGTGATTTGAGCCACAAGTTCCACTACAATTTAGGTCGAAAAGGCATCAACAATGTGCTGCAAATCGGTGCGAAAGTTGTTGTGAACGATGGAAATGATGTCGAACCGGACTTCGTTGGGAAGGTCACGTGATTGGATGTAATGATCTGCACAAGCTATAATCTGCCGTTGTTTGCGCCGCGTTACTGCCATCCAAGGTTCACCGATCTCGGCAGTTTGACGGGTTTTCACTTCCACCACGATGATTTTGTCTTCTTTTTCGGCCACGATGTCGATTTCGTATTTTACGTAGCGATAGTTGACCGTGCGAATGGTGTAGCCGGCCTTTAGTAAGTGTTTTTGGGCGAGTTGTTCGCCGTAGATTCCTAATTCCTGTTGTGTCATTGTCATACATCCAAGTGATTGGTTACTTGAAGATAGGGGTTTACCACAAAATAAACAAGTAGCCACAACGAATTCTTTGCCACAGATGACACGGATATTCACAGATCGAGAAACTATCCGCCAACGAATAATGGTAAATTTGATTTCACGGTTTTATCCGTGCAAATCTGAGCCATCTGCGGCTAAATTTCCCAATACTTCCACCAAAGCGTTTTCGGAAGATTCATTCAAAATGGCTGTTGGTTCCAAACCGAATGCGCGCATTTTAGCTGCGGTGGTTGTTCCCCAGGCGATGAGTTTGGCAGCTTCAGGAAAGGTGTTCAATTTCAGAAAAGAAGTGACATTACTTGGACTTGTGAACACGTAAATTTCGTGTGGATTTACCGATTGTTCAACTAAAATTGTCTCATAACACCTGACAATCATTTTTTGATTATCAGGAATGACTTTTACTATTGTTTCATTGGAGTTTTTAGCCAATGGAAATAAAACAGTTCTATTACCCAGCCAGTTTGAAAATTCTTTACCAACTGTTTCGGGATTTCCGGATGTTGAACCTATAAAATCAGGTATTAAGTTTTTAGCGTGAATTGCGGAGGCTGTACCACTTCCAATACAAGCAATTTTTGATAAACTATTTATTTCGTTTTCACTAAAGAAATAATCAACACTTCGCGGACTTGAAAAAAAGACCACGTCGAAGTTTTCAGGAAGTGCAAACGGCAATTTTTCGAAGCGAATAAGCGGTTGTTGTGTTAATTCCCAACCGGCATTTTCACAGAAAGAAATCAATGCTCCGCCGGGTTTGACAATTCCCGAAAAAAGGAGTTTAGTCTTCATCTTCTTCTTCGGGTGTCAACAGGGCGTCGAGTACCACATCAACCATTTCCAAATCATGCGGACCTTCAAACTGGAACCATTGCGCTCCGTCTTCCCAGGCTGCAGCATACGAAACCAATAATCTTCCTTCTTCCGGGCAATAAACACCCAACGGAAGCTGACATCCGCCCTGAAGGCGATTCAAGACCGTTCGTTCCATAATGATTCGTGCCTGCACATCTACGTGATGCAACGCCTGCATGAATTCAAACAAATCGGTATCTATTTCGCGAATTTGCAATGCCAACACGCCTTGCGCCGGTGCGGGAATAAATTCTTCCGGATCCAGCACTTCCACATGAACGGCTGACAAATCCAGGTTCAAACGATCCAAACCGGCTTTTGCCAGTAAAATGGCATCGTATTCACCGTCGACCAATTTTTGTAAACGTGTCGGTACATTTCCGCGTAAATCCTTGATCGTCGTATCGTCTCTGAAAGCTACAAGTTGCGATTTCCGGCGGGCAGATGACGTTCCAACAACAGCTTCCTTTTTCAGGTTCCAGTGCTGCGTTGTATCTACTGCACGCGGATGGATCAATAACACATCGGAAGGATGCTCGCGTTCGGAAACAGCAGCAATGATTAAACCTTGGGGTGGATTTGTTTCGAGATCTTTGTGCGAATGAACCGCCAAATCGATCTCATTGTCCAGCAACGCCTGTTCGATTTCTTTGGTGAAAAATCCTTTCCCTTCCAGCTTGTCGAAGCTCAGGTGCTGAATCTGGTCGCCCTGTGTTTTGATAATGGTAATGGAAACTTCGGCACCGAGTGCTTCGAGTTGTTGTTTCACGTGGTTGGCCTGCCACAATGCAAGATCACTGCCGCGGGAACCAATTCGGATTGAACGCATAAGAAGATTTAATGTTTAATAAGGATTTCCTTTGCCATTTTCATGGGCATGCTCATGTACTTTTTTTCCATGTAGCCAACGATTTTTTCAAGCAGTTCTTTCGAGTTGGCATCCATGTTTTCCAATTCGGTTTTGAACACGTCGTTGAACGCCGTTGCTTTGATGTCTTTTACCATTTGTGGAACCGGGCGCATCGCGATTTCAATGCGGCGTAGTTTCAGCAAGTGGCTGAACGATTCAATTGCTTCTGCCAAAATTGCTTCTACGTGCTCAATTTCCTGAGAGCGCTCCTGCAAATGATTGTCGGAAATGGTCTGCAATACGTTAATTGAGATCTGGCGGGTTGGGAATTGCTTGTGAACATCGGCATGAATGTCGTTCGGCAAAGCCAGGTCTATCGTGACTTTCGGAGCAGTATCGCCCTGAAGAAGTGTCTTGTAAATTTCCGGAGTAACGATCGTTTCTTCGGCTCCGGTACATGTCACCAGGATATCGAAACCGCCTTTGTAATCAGCCAATTGGTCCAGCGGAAACGCTAAGCCACCCAATTCTTCAGCCAGGAACTGTGCTTTCGCCAATGTTCGGTTGAACACCACAAACGAAGACATTCCATGTTTTTTCAGGAAGCGACACATAGCAGTATTGGTAACTCCGGCACCCACAACCAAAACGCGCGCATCAGCAGGAACATCCATGCCTTGTAAACGCTGGTAAGCGATGGAAACAACCGAAACGGGTTTCATCGAAATTTTGGTTTCGGTATAAACGCGTTTGGCAGTTTGAATCACATGTTTGATCAATAATCGGATGAAGTCGCCCGAAAAACCGTTTTTGTGAGCTGCATCGTAAGCGTGACGGACCTGCGTGATAATCTCGCGCTCGCCGATCACCAGTGAATCAATGGAGGAAGCAACTCTCAAAAGATGATCAATCGCTTCGATATTGGAAACAACACTGGCGTTGGCCACGTAAAAATCAACGGTTTCCTCTGTGAAATCAGGATAAAGTCGTTTGAAAAATGTTGTCAGAAAATCAATGGAAGCTACCTGCGGGCCAACCAGAAGGAATTCAACACGGTTGCAGGTAGATAAAAAAAGTAATTCGTCGATGTGCAGTTGCTCTTTTACCGGACTAAAACGATCCTGCTGATTTTCAGCCTCAATATGAAGCTTTCCGATAGCCGAAACATCAAGGTTGCGATGTGTAAAAGCGATGGTATGAAAATGAGTCAGCACGTGTGTTTACCTGTCTTTTTAATAACTACAGCACAAAAGTCGGTATTGACAGGCGATTATTTGTCAGAATACTGTCAGAATCCACAATTTAGAACAGTTATAAACAAGATCGTTAAAAAATCAATATTGCAATATTACTATCCATTTGATTATCAATTATTTGAATTGATATTTTGGGTAATTATTCTTCCGGAAATCCCGCTTTTGGAAACACAATTGGCAGTTAGAAATTTGTAAATCAATTGATTTTATAGAATCCTTCCTAATCGTTTTCCACCAACCCACGCTGGTGCAAATCAAAGATCATTCCGTCGGACAGACCGATTTTGGGAACAAATAACTCGCTGCAGCCCAGTTCTTTCATGCAAAACGTGAAGATTTCCAGAGCCGGAACAATCACATCTGCCCGATCGGGTTTCAGCTGATAACGATCCATACGCTGATTCACCGAAAGCTCCGATAAATCGGCATAAAGTGCTTGCATATCACTCAATCTGACCGGCGACTTTTCTTTTACGCCAAGCAGTTTGTGAATTTTGTTGATGTTTCCTCCGGTTGCGTATACGGCATGCGGATCATGCAATTCTACATTATGGGCAATCCAATCGTGAACAGCTTCCCAATCTTCTTTGTCGACCTTGCCTTTGAGCATTCGCACCGTTCCGATATCAAACGATTTGGCCGCAACGCGTTCTCCGTGTTCAAACACATTGATTTCGGTAGAACCACCACCAACGTCAATCACGAGATACGGTTTGTCTTTCGAAATATCCAGGAGAACAAACGTTCCGAAGATTAATCGGGCTTCTTCGTCACCGGAAATGATTTCTATTTCGATATCCGTTTCTTTTTTGATTGAACGAATGATTTCGTTTCCGTTTTCCGCATCCCGCATGGCCGAAGTGGCACAAGCGCGAATTTTTTCAACATCAAAAATGCTCGCAATCAAACCAAACGCTTTCATGGTTTTGAGAAAGTCATCTGCTTTTTTTGAACTAATTTTTCCGTTCTCAAAAACTTCCTCGCCTAACCGCAATGGTAAACGCGTATACGATATTTTCTTTACGAAAACATGTCCGTTTTCCTGGGCCATTTCTCCGATCAATAACCGGGCGGCGTTGGAACCAATATCGATTGCTGCGTATTTTTTTGCCATACCAAATTTGCGTGGAGCAAAATTAAGAATTTAAACAGGCTGCCGAAAGCCGAATCAAAAAAAATGCCGCCTACAAAAGCAGACGGCATTTCACAAATGAATAAGGTTGATTTACTGAACGATTATTTTCTTGGTAACCGTTCCTACATTCATATTCAATTTCACAAAATAAACACCACTGGAAAGTGCGCTAACGTCCATTGTTTCGTTGAAGCTCGCTGAAGCCTGAACAATTCTGAACGCTACAATTTTCCCATCGGCTGAAGTTAATGAAAGCTCAACAGCGCCTAGTGTTGTATTGGTGTAAGAGATGGTAATCACATCATTTGACGGATTCGGAACGATCATCAAATCGGTTTCAGACAATTCGTTTACCGACAAACATGAATCAACAACCAGGTTTTCAAGTGCTTGTCCTGAACAACCATCACCATTTGTGTAGTTATAGGTAATCACATGCGTTCCTGCACCTGCGTCAGACGGATCAAAAGAACCTGCTGTAACACCAGCTCCGCTGTATGTTCCTCCTGCAGGTGTTCCTTGTGTCAGGGCCACTGCACTGTTGTAGATACATAAGTCTGGTAAAGCGCTGATAGCAACTGCCGGAGCAGCATTTACATCAATATCTGTATTTGCTGAACCTGTACAACCGTTTGCATCGGTGTAGTTGTAAGTGATAGTATAAGTGCCCGCTCCTATTGTAGGATCAAACGTGGAACCGGAAACTCCGGTACCGCTGAATGTACCACCAGCAGGTGATGCTACAAGCGAAACTGCTGAACCGTTTTCACAAACCGCAGTAAGTGAGCTCATTGTAACAACCGGATTCGGGTTGAAAACAACTGTTGCCGTACCGTTTCCGGTAGCTGAACAACCCGAACTTGTTACAGTAGTAACCGTATAAGTTCCGTTTGCTGTAGCATTGATTGTATATGTTGCTCCTGCCTGGCCAGTAATTGGCGTTGTAGTTACACCATCAGAATAAGAAAAATCCCATGGTCCTGCACCTGTCAATGTAACAGTAACCGGAATGGTTCCCGCGCCACACAATTGTCCGCCACCGCTAACTGTTGCTGTTGGCGTTGCGTTGATTGTAACCGTGAAATCTTCGTCAACCATTGGGCAAACACCTGCAGCAGCGATTGTGTTGGTTACTGTATATGTTCCTGCCGTACTGGCCGATAAGTCAACCAATCCTGTTGAAGCGTTGATAGTCAATCCTGCAGTAGAAGTAAATGTTCCACCGCTTGCTCCTGCTCCGAATGAAGGTGCCGGATCACTATCTGCCGAACAAAATGTTGCTGCTGAATACGTAAATGTTGCATCCGGTGAAGCAGTAATGGTAATGCTTTGCGAAGATGAATTCGGGCAAGTACCTGAGGTATTGTGCGTAACGCTGTAGGTTCCGTCGGCACTTGTTGTCATGTCAATTTCACCTGTAGTAGCATTGATGACCAAACCTGCCGGTGTAGCTGAAAATGTTCCTGCTGTAGCAACAGTAGGTGTTTCGTTGGCACCACCTGTACAAAGCGTATTGGATATATAAGCAAATGACGCGTTATCCAACGGAGTTACTGTAATAGCAACCGGAGTTGAAGCGGCAGAAGTACAACCTAATGCTGTTGTGGTAACGGTAACACTTGAAGATGCAGATAAGGTGATCGAATTTGTTGTAGCACCTGTAGACCATTGATTTCCGCTTCCTGAAGAAGAAGTAAGGTTAACTGAACCTCCCGCACAGAACGTTGTTGGTCCGCCAGGTGTAATGGTTGGTGTAGCCGGAAGCGGGTTGATCACAACCTGAGTTGATGTAAAATCAGCACATGAATTCCAGAAACCACCCAATGTGTAATACGTCACATCATACGTTCCTGCTGCTGGATAGGTATACGAAGTATTATTACTCCAAACCAGGTTTGTGTTGTCCATATCATACACATACGTGGAATCAGGAGAACCTTGAAAGTATTGTTCGAATACCTGGAAGTTGTACATACGGTTCGTCAAAAACGAAGCAGGTGTATTGGTTCCTGCAAATACAACAGGCGTTCCCAAACAAGCCGGGTTTGGTGTTGCAGTGAAGCTGGTATTGACGGTATATGAAACAATCGGCGCTACCAACGGTTCGAAATTAGGATTTCCAAACTCTGTAAGTGATGTCGGTGAAATCCAGGCTCCGCTTGAGCTGGCGTAAAAACTTGATTTGACTTTCGCAAAAGCCTCATCATAAGGCTGACCTACTAAAGGGTCATTGATAAACAATGACAGAACACCGTCTGTATTCGTTGGACGAATAACAACTGCGTAATTTCCGGTAACAGTTACCGGAGCGAAGCTCACATAATGATAAGCATCTACGTTATTTGTAAAGGTAGTAGTCCCACTTGCAACCAGCGTAGTAGGAACATTCGATGCATTTACGTTATAAATAGAAGCAGTAACGGTAACGCTTGGCATTCCGTCTACATCGTTGTTCATTCCGTAAAATTCAATCCCACCAATACTCAACGATCCGGTATTGGTGAATGTTTGAGCCATTTCTTCGGCATCGGCTTGCCAAACGTCAAAGAAATAAAAGTTTTCGGTACCCAAAACCTGTTCTTTGATTTGCGGATAACGAATCGTATCCTGACATAGGAGGGTTTTCTCAACAGATCCTCCGAATGAAGTTTCTGTTTTGGCTGACAGGGAATGGGCCGGAGCCGTTTGGATGGTAGGAGATTTTTGTCCCCATGCGGTAATTCCTCCCGCAAGGAGCGTTAGCAGTAATAACTTCTTTTTCATGTATACATTGATTTATGATGTGGTAGTATTGACGCCGGAACCCGAACATAAGTTGCCCGGGGACGTTCATTTTTGTGAAAAAAACATCACGAAACCACACAAAAAGTTATTTTACAGAACTTCCGGTGTGTAAATTTACGCTTTCACCAACCCGATCTTTGCGTCGCCTTCTTCCAATAAATCAATTACTTGCGGAGAAATGGTCACCGTTCCGAATGTGATTTCAGTTGCCAAAACCTCGTTGCGCACATATTCCTGATTTTGGGCAATCGCCGATTGAATTTCAGCGGTGCTTTCCAACGTCAGTTGAATACGGTCGGTTACTTCCAGTCCCGAATCTTTTCGCAGGTTCTGAACACGGTTCACCAACTCACGGGCAATTCCTTCCCGGCGCAATTCTTCCGTAATAGTGCTGTCAAGCGCTACCGTCATGCCTCCTTCAGAAGCAACCAACCAACCCGGAATGTCTTCGGCGCGGATTTCAAAATCCAGCAAATCCAATTCGATTACATCTCCCATTACTTCGCCTTTCCAGCCGCCGTTGAGCTCCACGCCGGCGATATCTCCCTGGTCAAACTCCGCTACCAAAGCAGCAATGGCTTTCATTTGTTTTCCGTATTTCGGGCCAATGGTCTTGAAATTCGGCTTGATTGATTTCACAAAAATCGTATTTGACTCATCGAGCAATTCGAGTTCTTTCACGTTTACTTCCGACAGGATCAATTCCTTTACGTGCAGAATGTTCTTCGCAAATTGGTCATTCAGGATTGGAACCATGATTTTCTGCAATGGCTGACGCACACGGATTTTCTCCTTTTTACGCAAAGCAAGCACCAACGAAGAAACCCGTTGAGCGATGTCCATTTGCGCTTCGAGTTCCATATCAATTACAGAAGCATCACTCACAGGGAAATTGGCCAAATGCACTGAATTCACCATGTGTTTGCCGGTAATGTTATTCAAATCGGTAAACAATTGGTCGGGATAGAACGGCGCAATCGGCGAAGCCAGCAAAGCCACGGTTTCCAAACAGGTATAAAGCGTCTGGTAGGCCGAAACCTTATCCGTTGAATAATCGCCTTTCCAGAAACGGCGACGGCACAAACGCACGTACCAGTTGGAAAGTTGATCCGAAACAAATTCCTGGATCAAACGCCCGGCACGTGTAGGTTCATAACTTTCGTAAGCCACATCAACCTGCGCGATCAGCGAGTGTAATTTCGATAAAATCCAACGGTCGATTTCAGGACGTTCGTTCAACGCAACTTCCTCTTCGGCATACGAGAAACCGTCGATGTTAGCATATAAAGTAAAGAACGAGTAAGTATTGTAAAGCGTTCCAAACAACTTGCGTTGCACTTCGGTGATGCCGTCCTCGTCAAATTTGAGGTTATCCCACGGTTGCGCATTGGTGATCATGTACCAGCGCGTAGCATCCGGACCATATTTTTCAAGTGTTTCAAACGGATCAACGGCATTGCCCAATCGTTTCGACATTTTCACGCCGTTTTTATCGAGTACCAATCCGTTGGAAACCACATTTTTGTAGGCAACACTGTCAAATGCCATGGTCGCAATCGCATGCAGGGTATAAAACCAGCCACGGGTTTGATCCACGCCTTCGGCAATAAAATCGGCAGGAAAACCTGCTCCTGAATCGATCAGATTCTTGTTTTCAAACGGATAATGCCATTGTGCGTAAGGCATGGCACCTGAATCGAACCACACGTCGATCAAATCACTTTCACGTTTCATAGGTTTGCCCGAAGGTGAAACCAACACGATCAAATCGACATAATTCTTATGCAAATCCAATTGCGCGTAATTGCTTTCCGAAAAATCATTCGGTACAAAGCCCGCTAACGGATTTTCAGTCATCACACCCGCAGCCACTGCTTTATCGCATTCGGCTTTGAGTTGTTCAACTGAACTGATGCAAACTTGCTCCGCACGGTCTTCGGTAGACCAGATCGGGATCGGAATTCCCCAGTAACGCGAACGCGACAGATTCCAATCGTTGGCATTTTCGAGCCAGTTTCCAAAACGCCCCGTTCCGGTCGATTCCGGTTTCCATTGAATGGTATTATTCAACGCCACCATACGTTCCTTCACGTCGGTTACTTTGATAAACCATGAATCGAGTGGGTAATACAAGACCGGTTTATCGGTTCGCCAGCAATGCGGGTAACTGTGTTCGTATTTTTCGACTTTGAACGCACGGTTCTGCTCTTTTAAAAAGATCGAAATTTGCACATCGACCGATTTCTCCGGCTTTTCATCGTCGGCATAATATTCGTTTTTCACAAACATGCCGGCCCATTGCGGCACTTCCTTCCGGAAACGACCTCGTAAATCAACCAGCGGAACCGGATTGTTGTTTTCGTCTAACACCAACATGGCAGGAACGCCCGACTCTGTTGCCACACGCGCATCATCCGCACCAAACGTGGGCGCAATGTGCACGATTCCCGTACCATCTGATGTGGTCACAAAATCACCACTGATCACACGGAACGCTTCTTCCGGTTTTTCGTACGGCAACGCTCCGGGAAGCAATTGTTCGTAGCGGGTTCCTACCAAATCAGAACCTTTGCATGAGCTAGAGATGAAATAAGGAATGGTTTTGTCTCCGGCAGTGTAATTCGCCAGTTCAGCTTGTGTTTCAACAGCTGTATATCCTTTTGAAAACTGGTAACCAACCAATTCTTTCGCTAAAATCACATTGATCGGCTCGTGTGTGTATTGGTTGAATGTCTCTACCAGTACATAATCGATTTTCGGACCAACACACAATGCGGTATTGGATGGAAGTGTCCATGGTGTTGTGGTCCAGGCGAGGAAGAAAGTTTCATTCTTCCCCCTTTGGAGGGGGATTGAGGGGGAGGAAAATGGAAGATTTTCCACTCCAGCAGAGTCCGGTAGAACCTTAAACTGCGCTACGACAGTCGTGTCTTTTACATCCTGGTAACAACCGGGTTGGTTGAGTTCGTGCGATGACAAACCTGTTCCGGCGGCTGGAGAATATGGCTGAATTGTATAGCCTTTATAGAGTAAATTCTTGTTGTACAATTCGCCCAGTAACCACCAAACCGATTCCATGTATTTGGGTTCGTAAGTGATGTACGGATCGTTCATATCAACCCAATACCCCATTTTTTCGGTCAGGCGATTCCAGATATCGGTGTAGCGCATTACCGCTTCCCGACAGGCTTTATTGTATTCTTCCACCGAAATTTTGGTGCCGATATCTTCTTTGGTGATTCCCAATTCTTTTTCCACACCCAATTCAACGGGCAAACCGTGGGTATCCCAGCCGGCTTTACGCTTTACCTGGAACCCCTTCAGGGTTTTGTAACGACAAAAAATATCTTTAATCGATCGGGCCATTACGTGGTGAATACCTGGCAATCCGTTTGCCGAAGGCGGACCTTCGAAGAAAACGAACGGCGTTTTTCCTTCACGCGAAGAAACGGATGCTTCGAAGACAGCGTTTGCTTTCCATTTTTGCAACACTTCTTCTGCCACATTGGGCAAATCCAATCGATTGTATTCCTGATATTTTTGACTCATTGGTCTTGTATTGTTTTTGATAACGCACCGCTAAAAACGAGGGCGGGCGCGAATATACGCAAAAAAGGCCTAATCCGCTTGCGCAGAACAGACCTGTTTTTACTTCAAATTGTAACGCTATTACTCTGCGCGCTTCAAGGTTTTGTGTATGTGTGAAATACTACAATTAAAGCGTTTAGCGAGCACAGCAAGCGTTAATTTTTCATTCGCATGCAGGTTGCGAATTTCCTGCTTTTGTTCCTCCGAAAGCGGATCGGGTCGCCCCATGGCTTTATTTCCGCCTTTCGGGCCATATTTCGCCCGACGCTTTTCCCACAAGGTGGAATTATCGCGCAGGCCCAATTCAAATCCGCGTTTGATCGATTCGCTGAAGCTGCTCCAGGAAAGGTTATCCACCATATTGTTGCGTGGATTGCCATCTACATGGATCACTACTTTTCGTTTTCGCGGCTTATCATTGGCAACATAGACCAATGCAACCATCTTATGCGGATATACCGTTCTGCGCTTTCCCCTGTCATCAATGAGGTCAGTCATCAGGAATCCGTTGGAAGGATGCACTCTGAGAAGCTTTTCTTTTCCGGAAAAAATCATTTTCCTGCCCGATCGGTACTGTTTTACACGATCCAACGACCGGATGGTTCCGATGGTCGAAATCTCGTAATCCGTAAATCCCGGGATGGGTTTCCAAACTATGTCCATAATTTATCTGTTTAAGTGAAGTGGTATTCTGATTGTGTACTAATACTATGCCAAATTCCGTTACGATTCGTTAAAAATTGCCATTGTTACCGCCCGTTTCTTCAGAGAAAAAAAAGGGGGCATCAAAAACAGTTACGAGATTTTTTTACACTTGGATTTAGCACCGGATTAAATTTTTTGAATAACGAATGATTTTGGCGCTTTTCCAGCTGTATTGGGATCGTTTTTAACGTTAGAACCGGCAGTTATTTGGGCAAAAAAGTCAGCTTTATTCGTTTTGCAAGAAAAAGGAAAGTGTATCTTTGGCTTCCACAAACACATTTCATGAACGATCGCAATAACGAGTTACGGGAAAAACGAGAAAAAGCCCAGCTGGGTGGCGGACAAGCGCGCATTGACAAGCAACACGCACAAGGAAAACTGAGTGCCCGCGAACGCATTACGCTGTTATTGGACGAAGGCTCTTTTCAGGAAATCGGAATGTTCGTTGAACACCGCTCTACTTCCTTCGGACTGGATAAGCAGAAAAGTCCCGGAGATGGTGTCGTTACGGGTTTCGGTACCGTTCACGGACGATTGATTTATGTGTTTTCGCAGGATTTTACCGTTTTGGGTGGTTCACTTTCTGAAACACACGCCGAAAAAATCTGTAAAGTATTGGAATTAGCCATGAAAAACGGAGCGCCGGTGATTGGATTGAACGATTCCGGTGGTGCCCGAATCCAGGAAGGTGTGGTTTCACTGGCAGGTTATGCCGATATTTTTTACCTGAATACACGCGCTTCGGGCGTTGTGCCGCAAATCAGTGTGATCATGGGTCCCTGCGCAGGCGGAGCCGTTTATAGCCCGGCACTCACCGATTTTATTTTCATGGTGGAAGACACTTCTTATATGTTTGTTACCGGCCCGAATGTGGTAAAAACGGTGACACACGAAGAAGTTTCGAGTGAAGATCTGGGTGGAGCGAAAGCACATGCCGAAAAATCAGGTGTGACTCATTTCACCGCAGCCAATGATGTTGAATGTTTGCGCAAAGTGCGCGAATTGGTGACCTACATGCCGCAAAACACGTTGGAACTTCCGCCAATTGCAAGCAGCAAACCATTTAGCAAAGACAAACTCAATCGCATTCAGCATATCATTCCTGACAATTCCAATTCACCATACGACATTCGCGAGGTGATTGATTGTTTGATTGACGACGATACGTTCCGTGAAGTACAGCAGGATTTTGCCACCAACATTGTGGTTGGTTTTGCACGTTTAGACGGCCGTTCTATCGGAGTTATTGCCAATCAACCGGCTTCAATGGCGGGCGTTTTGGATATCGATTCTTCGCGTAAAGGCGCTCGGTTCGTTCGTTTTTGTGATGCGTTCAACATTCCGTTGCTTGTGCTCGAAGACGTTCCGGGCTTTTTGCCTGGAACCGATCAGGAATGGCGTGGAATCATTACGCATGGTGCGAAGTTATTGTACGCTTTCTCGGAAGCAACCGTTCCGCGTGTGACCGTGATTACCCGTAAAGCATACGGTGGTGCATTTGACGTGATGAACAGCAAAAACATCGGCGCCGATCTTAACTATGCCTGGCCAACAGCCGAAATTGCCGTAATGGGCGCAAAAGGCGCTGCCGAAATTATTTTCAAATCGGAAATCGCCGCAGCTGAAAACAAAGAGGCAAAATGGAAAGAAAAAGAAGCCGAATACGCCGAAATGTTTGCCAACCCTTACCGCGCTGCTGAGCGTGGCTTTGTCGATGATGTAATTCTGCCGGAAGAAACGCGTTCAAAACTGATCGCTGCCTTCAAAATGCTGGAAAACAAATCGGAAACGCTGCCGAAGAAGAAGCATGGGAATATTCCATTGTGATTTTTGATGCTTGATGTTGGATTTTTGATGACGAGAGCTCTGTAGGCGCCTTCTTGATAATTTTAATTCGGTTTCCGGAAGCTAAACTCTTTTCCTACAACCTCATCCAACATCAAAAATCCAACATTAAACATCTTTTCCCGGTTGTTTATTGGCAGAAACCTGCTTTTCAAATTTGCCGAAGAAATTTGTGGTAAATTGCACGTCGCTCTGGCTTAGTCGTGTTTCATGCAAAAACGGATTCTTTATCATATTTCCTTTTGGGTTGCTTACGTGTTGTTCAAAAGCTACCTCAATTATTCAACGTCGCCTGATGCTGAACAAGGAATTGGTTCATTTCAACTCTTTGTATCGTCGTTAATTCCGCAATTGGTGTACCTGATTGTGAAAATTCCGCTGGTGTACCTGCTTTTCGGCATTATTAACCGTTATTTCCAGCGTCAGTGGTCGCTCCAAAAGTCAGTTCTGATCGCCTTGTTGATTTTTGCTGCTTCTACGTTTAACTACGTCGTTGTCAACCATTTTGTGGTATTGGACTGGTTTTACGGTTACAAGGAATCGTTTAAAGCGAGTTTTGTACTGGGCAGCATCATTTACTCTGCGTTTATCATCAGTTTCGCCTGCGGAATGGCCATTACGATCAAACTTATCCGGATGAATCTCCGGCAAAAAGAAGCTTCGCAGGAAGTAATGAAGAAAAAGCTTGAAACGGAATTGAACCTGCTGAAATCGCAAATCAACCCGCATTTTCTGTTCAATACGCTCAACAATATTTATTCACTGGCGATGAAAAAGTCAGACGATACGGGACCTGTAGTCATGAAACTGTCGAAATTGCTTCGTTTTATGTTGTACGAATCAGAGAAAGACCGCATTTTGATCAGCAAAGAAGTGAAACTGCTCGAAGATTACATCGAACTGGAACGCATTCGCTACAACGACCGCTTATCGCTGACGATTTCCATAGATATTTCAAATCCGAATGCCAATATAACGCCCTTGCTCCTGCTTCCCTTGATTGAAAACGCCTTTAAACACGGCGCCAGCGAAAGCATGAAAACAGTTTTCATTGAGGTCGTTATTTCCGAGCAAAACAATCACCTAAAAGCTTCGGTGAAAAATAGCAAGGAACGCAACGCAACGTCCGATGATCATAGCGGAATTGGCCTTAAAAACGTCAGGCGCCAACTGGAACTCACGTACAATGATTTCAATCTGGACGTAAAAAACGAAGAACACCTGTTTGAGGTGGATCTGGAAATCGATTTGGGGTCATATATGTTATAACATTACCGTTTCGCGGATATCCCGGATCTGCAATTGCAAGGTCGTTTTATCATTCCAGGTATTCGATTCCAGCGTAAACGCACAATCAAACGCACAACCTGCCGCTACCAGATCAAGGTGTTCAGGCATGCTGAAACCAATAGCAGGCAATACAATTCCCGTTTCGGGGTCCATGATTTCCACTTTTAGGTGCGCACCTTTCAGCAAACGACTCGATCGCGCATACACCGATCGCACACAAAATACCGGTTTGTCATTCCCTGGTCCGAAAGGTTCCATTTGTTCCAGCATTTTAAACACGCGAGGCAATTGTCCTGCAGATTCGCCGGCCAAAAACAATTGGTGCAATTTGATTTCCATATCGACCACTAATTCCTGTGTTTCTGACTGTAATTCAATGGTTTGTTTTACCACTTCATCGAATGCATCACGAAATGCAGGAACGTTTTCCACAGGCAATGTAAGTCCGGCCGCGTGAAAATGCCCTCCGAATTGCGTCAGTAAATGCTCGCACGCCAGAATGGCTTCATACACATTAAATCGGTCTACCGAACGTGCCGAACCAGTGGCAACGCCTTTGCTTTCGGTCAATACGATCGTAGGCCGGTAATGAGTTTCAATCAATCGTGAAGCCACAATTCCGACAACGCCTTTGTGCCAGTCGTTTTGAAACACCACCGTTGACTTACGTTGTTCGTGTTTCGGATCGGCTGCTATTTGCTCCAACGCTTCTTCGGTCATTTGCGCATCGAGCAAGCGGCGATTTTTGTTGTATTCATCAATTTCGGAGGCAATGGAGTCCGCTACCGAAGCAGATTTGGCCAGTAATAATTCCACCGACCGCATGCCGGATTCCAATCTACCGGCAGCATTGATGCGCGGCGCAATGGTAAACACCACATCCGACAGTGAAAGCGGCAAAGCACGACCGGCATGTTTCAAAAGCGCCAGAATTCCGGCACGCGGCTTAGTATTCAACACCTTCAATCCTGTCTTACACAAATCCCTGTTTTCGCCTGTCACCGCTACGATGTCGGCACCAATTGCGATGGCCACCAAATCGAGGTAATCGTTTAACGCAGCCGGATCAATTTCATTTTTCAGGTGAAATGCCTCCATGAGTTTAAATCCAACACCGCAACCACACAATTCCTTGAACGGATAATTGCAATCTTCCTGCTTGGGGTCCAATATAATTGCGTCGGGCAATTCATCACCCGGCGTGTGGTGATCACAAATAATGACATCGATTCCCAATTCGCGGGCATAGCGCACTTTTTCTATTTCTTTGATGCCGCAATCGAGCGCGATAACCAACGTTGCTCCCAATCGTTTGGCTTCGTCGATTCCCTGAAACGACAATCCGTACCCTTCTTCGTAGCGATCGGGAATGTAAAAATGCACCGAAGCATATTGCTGCAGTACCGAATATACCAACGCAACGGCGGTTGTGCCGTCCACATCATAGTCACCGAAAACGAGTACGGTTTCTTTTTGGGCAATGGCGATATCCAATCGTTCCACAGCCAAATCCATGTTTTTCATCAAAAACGGATCGTGTGTTGTGGAAGCCGGCGGATCAAAAAATGAACGAACTTCTTCGTGAGTTGTAAGAGTTTGTTGGGCAAGCAATGCTGCCATGAGCGGCGACACTTTCAGGTTGGTTTCCAGTTCTTGAATTTGTTGGTCGTTGGGGCGTTGTTTGATAAACCAGCGTTTTTGCATACATTTCCGTTTTCTAAATTAAGATATGAAAAAAGTTCTTTTCACCGGCATCTTTTTCTGCGCTTTTAGCCTTTTTGGTCAAAAAACCATTCAATTTGCAGATCCTTTACCGCCCAATTACACATTGGTAGAAGTCGTGAACAAATCACAGTTCGGATCGTACAAAAGTACCAACTCCGAAACCGTTTACCTATTCGATGCGTCGGGAGTTTACATTGTTTCTACACTTGTGGCTTATATCACCCGTGAGCAATTGCGCGAATCGGCGACGATCCAGGTGCGTAACGAACATTTATTCGGCATCAGCAAAGGCGATTCCATTCCTTGTGTGCTGGAAGGCGAACGTTATTATTATGGTATTCAACACAGAGAAGTGATCATCGGTTCGGGCAGTTTGCACCAGCTGAGCAAGATCGATAACAACAATTACCTCATCAATTTTCACGTAGGCAATTACTTCGAGCCCAGTATTTTAAGCTTTGAAAAAGGTGCTATGAAAATCGTACACGGCGAATTGAATTACCAGCCTTCTTTTGCAAAATTACTGAAAGTCACCAGCGTGGAAGAATACGGTTCCATGGTGGATATCGTGACCCCAACCACCGAACAATGGCCTTCGTTGCGCCAGGAATTGTTTGCCGGAGAAGCGTTAAACTACCTTAAAGAAGTTGAATAACCTGCATTAATGCACGAATCTTTGCAAGAATTGCGTAATTTTGTAAAAAATTGAATTATGGGAAAGTTTGGTGCTTTTGAAATCATCTTGATACTTGCGGTTGTTTTGTTGTTGTTTGGTGGTAAGAAAATTCCTGAATTGATGAAGGGATTGGGTAAGGGAATCAGAGAATTCAAAGACGCGAGTAAAGGTGAAGAGGCCTCTTCTGCAACTCCAACTGCGACGGAAGAAAAAAAATAAGTCTAATTTTTTCGAATGTATAAAACGTTTTCGGAGGTTAAAAATGCACTCTCCGCAGGGAGAACTGTTGTTGCGATCGTCAATGATTATTTTTCGGCTATAGACGCTGCCAAAGACCTGAACGCCTTTTTGGAAGTCTTCGAAACCACAGCGCTGCAACAAGCCGAAGCGGTTGACGCGAAGCTAAAAGCAGGCACTGCCGGAAAACTGGCAGGCGTTGTGATCGGCCTGAAAGACAATATCTGTTACAAAGGCCACAAAGTTTCTGCTTCCTCGAAAATCCTTGAAAATTTCGAATCCATTTATTCGGCAACTGTCGTAGAACGTTTATTGGCAGAAGACGCCGTGATTATCGGTCGTTTGAATTGTGATGAATTTGCGATGGGTAGTTCGAATGAAAATTCGGCATACGGTCCGGTGAAAAACAACCTTCGCTTTTCGCATGTTCCGGGTGGTTCATCAGGTGGTTCGGCAGTAGCTGTTTCCGCCGGTTTGTGCACCGTAGCATTGGGTTCCGACACAGGTGGTTCCATTCGTCAACCGGCTTCATTTACCGGAACGGTTGGATTAAAACCGACCTACGGACGCATCAGTCGCTATGGTTTGATCGCTTATGCTTCGTCGTTCGACCAGATCGGGCCGCTTACCAATAGTGTTGAAGACAGCGCTTTGCTGTTGGAGATCATGGCGGGGAAAGACCAGCAGGACAGCACGTCCACTTCCCGACCGGTTGAACATTATACTTCATTCTCAACGCCTTCAAAACAGCGCATTGCTTACTTAAAAGAAGCGTTGGAAAACGAAAACGTGGATGTAGAAGTGCGTGAGCGTTTGGAAACAATCATTGCTCAACTGCGTGCCGAAGGCCATACAGTAGAACCGGTAAGTTTTCCTTATTTAGATTATTTGGTTCCAACCTACTACGTTTTGACAACAGCTGAAGCTTCTTCCAATCTTTCACGATTCGACGGTGTGCATTACGGTCACCGAAGCACGCAGGCAAAAGGTGTGGAAGAAACATATGTGCTTTCGCGCACCGAAGGTTTCGGGCCGGAAGTAAAACGCCGAATTATGGCCGGAACATTTGTGCTTTCGCATGGATATTACGATGCGTATTACACCAAAGGCATGAAAGTGCGCCGTGTATTGCAAGACAAAACCAAGGCTATTTTTGCCGAATACGATTTGTTATTATTGCCAACCACGCCTACAACGGCATTTGAACGCGGCGCGGTAAACGACCCGATTCAGATGTATTTACAGGATATTTTTACGGTTCATGCCAATCTTACGGGCAATCCGGCTATTTCTATTCCGCTCGGTAATCACAGCAATGGGTTGCCTTTCGGGATCCAGCTCATGGCCGACGCATTTAAGGAACACGAACTTTTAAACTTCGCACAGCATTTGGTTGCGACAACCCCCTAAAGCTTATGCAGGTAAACAAACAGCTCCACCTCATCATCGCCATCCTATCGACATTCCTTTCAACCGCCGCAGTGGCTCAAGGATATCCTCCGGTAAAAGATACTTTGAGCGGAGCTGCTTTTAGCCGCATGGTCGAACAAAGTCTTTCTTCTTATTACGCAGAATTGGCTTCCAACGGATCAACCGATTCCATTGTGGATGCTTTGGCTTACGAAGCCGGTGCTATTCCTCAGTTTACGGATGATGAATACTGCAAGCGTCTGGCGAAAATGAACGAAATTTCCAATTTCGGGTTCGATTGCAACAACGTTTCATTAACGACCATTAAGTTTTTTGCCGAAAACCGACGCAACTTCGCGAAGGTGGTGCTGGGCCGTTCAAAACTGTACTTCGATTTATACGAAGAAAAACTAGCCGAATACGACCTTCCGTTGGAATTGAAATACCTTTCGGTGATTGAAAGTGGTTTGCGTCCGCAGGTAAAATCGCGCGCCGGAGCCCTGGGCTTATGGCAATTCATGTATGCCACCGGAAAACAGTACGGTTTATCGGAAAATTCGTACATCGATGAGCGCATGGATCCGTTGAAAGCGACCGACGCAGCTTGCCGTTACCTGAAAAAACTCTATAGTATTTACGACGATTGGAACCTGGCGCTTGCGGCTTACAATGCCGGCCCGGGAAATGTGAACAAAGCCATCAAACGTTCGGGCGGAAAACGCACTTACTGGGAAATCAGACCGTTTTTACCGGCCGAAACACAAGGTTACGTTCCGAATTTCATCGCCGCGACTTATTTACTGACGTACCACGCTGAGCACAACATTGTTCCTGCCGAGTCGAAAATTCACTATTATCAGTTGGATACCATGTGCCTGAACAGCGGAATCCACATGCAAACCATTGATAAACTGGTTGGCTGGACACCTGAAGACATTCAATCGTTGAATCCGGTTTACAAAACCACCTACATTCCACCGACGTATCCGCAGCAATGCATTACGGGCCCATTGGAAAAAATCGGTTTGCTGGTAAGTTTGGAAGATTCGTTGTACATCACCGAACGCCGTTTATACGGTGTTGGAAATACCGTTCCGGTAAAAGTGACTCCGCCAACGAATAACAATGCCGACCAAATGGTGGTTTCGAATCCAAATCCTGTAAAAGAAATTCCGAAAACACAAGTTGTTACAACCATCAATTACACCTATCACCGTGTAAAAACAGGTGAAAGTTTAGGTAAAATCGCCTCGCAATACAGTGCTTCCATCCAGGAAATCATGGACTGGAATCAATTGACGAGTACACGCATCAACGTGGGACAAATGCTGAAAATTCAGACCAAAGTCACTACGACGATTGAAAATCCGGAATATTTGCAGCAACAGCAGGATTCATTGCGTGATTCTGAAGCTGACACCTTGAAGCCAACTATTCAAACTCCGGTAAACACGCCACCAAAGCCTCCAACGAAGCCGGAAGTACGTAAAAAGTACTACTCTGTGCGCTCGGGTGATACGTTTTCAGCCATTGCAAGCCGACACGGTTTAACGGTGACACAGTTGAAAAAACTGAATCCGGGAGTGAACGCCAGCCGTATTTCTGTCGGACAGAAGATTCGGACGAAGTAAGGCAGTTTTTCAGTTTTATGAGTTAGATAAGTTTCTTAAGTTTATACGTTATTCGATGAACTCACAAAACTTATAACCTTAAGAAACTCAGATAACAATCTATGAACACACTGGCAGTAGTCGTCATTACCCTCAACGAAGAACGCAACATCGGTCGGTGTTTGGCTTCGGTGCAGTCTTTGGCCGATGAAATCATTGTACTGGATGCTTTTTCGACCGATAAAACGGGTGAAATCTGCGCAAGCTACAACGCACAATTCGTGCAACGCACCTGGGAAGGTTATGCCGCTTCTAAAAACTACCTCAATTCGTTGGTAACGTGCGATTATATCCTTTCACTTGATGCCGATGAAGCATTGAGTCCGGAGTTGATTACCGAAATACAGCAGGCAAAAACAGCGGGTCTGACAGGAACTTACAACGTGAACCGCCTTACCAATTACTGCGGAAAATGGATTTATCACAGCGGCTGGTTTCCGGATATCAAACCACGATTGTTTCCCAAGGAAGGTTCCTACTGGTCGGGTGAATATGTGCATGAGGTACTGATCACGCCTGAGCCTCCACATCATACATTCAAAGGCGTTGTAGAACATTATTCCTACTACTCGTATACCGATCACCGCGCACGGGCCGACAAGTATTCGCTACTGACGGCCAAAAAATTCTTCATGGCAGGTAAAAAAGTTGGTCCATTAAAACCTTATATTAGTGCTATTGGGCGGTTCATTACCATGTATCTGCTCAAAAAAGGCTTTTTAGACGGAAAGATGGGGTTTAAGATTGCACAAATCAGCGCCCAATCCAATGTTGTGAAATACAAAGAACTGATTCGATTACACCGTGAAAACACCCATTGATTGCACCGAAAAACGCATTGTTATCAGTCGCACCGATAGCATTGGCGATGTGATGCTGACTTTACCAACCGTGGCGTGGCTCAAAGAAACGTACCCAAGCTGCCACATTACTTTTTTGTGCCGCAATTATACCAAAGCCATTGTATCCTGCTACGAAGGCATAGATGAAGTGCTGACGCTGGAAACCCTGGAGGCATTGCCATCACAATCACGGGTAGAATTTATCCGCGAACAGCAATTCGATGTGATCGTTCACGTTTTTCCGCGCAAGGAACTGGCACAATTGTTTAAAAAAGCAGCTGTTCCGGCACGAATCGGCACCTCGCATCGCGGATTTCATATACTTACATGTAATATTCGTCCAAGCTTTTCACGCAAACGTTCTTCGGAACACGAAGCACAGCTCAACTTTGAATTGTTGCGTCCGTTGGGAATAATCGCTTTGCCGAAATTTGAGCAATTAAATACATGGACGAAGCGTTTTCGGGTTCCTGCAGTTGCTTTACCTGAAGAAATAGAACAAGCCTTGCAGCAATCAACCAAAGCGGCTGTATTGCACCCCAAATCGCAGGGAAGCGCCCGTGAATGGCCGATGGAGAAGTACATTGACCTGGCAAACAAATTAGTTGCCGACAACACAACCGTCTTTTTTACGGGAACCGAAAAGGAAGGAGCGTTGTTTCGTGAAGTATTGCCTGACAATCCAATGATCATTGACACGACTGGCAAACTCACCATTGAGCAATTACTGGTATTGCTCAGCCGAATTGATTTGTTAGTTGCCTGCAGCACAGGACCTTTACACATTGCCGGATTTCTGGGTAAACGTGCTATCGGATTGTTTTCTCCCCGCATTCCGATTCATCCCGGAAGGTGGCGAGCCCTGGGTGAACGAGCCATCGCGCTGGTGTTCGATCCGGATTGTCCGACCTGCAAAGCGAAAAAACCGTGCTCCTGTATTGAACAAATTACCGTAGAAAAAGTCCTCGAAAACCGGTGAAACAGGCCATTGACCATACCATCCGCTTCCTGCTTTTTTCCAATTGTTGGGTCGCGCTGAGTGTGGGCATGCTGGTAACAGGTTTGACACATCATCACGGCATTCATTCGGCATTTTACTGGGGATTCTTTGCGTTTTCAGGCACGTTTGTCACCTACAATTTTCACCGTCTGGTACGCCATAAATCCTTTGAAACAGCCCAGATTATAACCGATCGCGGTCGCTGGCTGGATCAGCATCGTACGCTCATCTTCGTTTGCACGGCAATTTTTGCCATCACCGCGATTGCCTTGTTTTTCACGTTTCCTATCCGCCTTTCTTCGCTATGGGTTTTGGCTGTTGCCGGCACTATCGTAATGGGCTATGCTTTGCCCATTCCGCTGTTAGGGAAATCATTGCGCGATATCAGCGGGTTAAAAGGCCTTTGGATTACGCTTGTTTGGGTATTGCTGCTCTATTTTCCACTGTTGCAATACGACTACGCAATCGATTATGCGGATCTCGCTGTTATCGGGATGTTCACCTTTGTACAAATTATTCCGTTTGATATCCGTGATTTGAGCTACGATGCTACTTCCATGAAAACACTTCCACAACTCATCGGTGTTCGCGGAGCTCAGATTGTGGGCACATTGCTTACTGTTTCACTGGTTTACATCGTTTTGCTGCTTCATCCTTTTCATTATTTGTTGCCTGTAATTGCCCTGCTCACGCTTATCGGTTTATGGTGGAAACAAACACCTCAACGCTTACACCTACTTGAATTTATTTGGGACGGAACGCTAATTGTTTTGGGGTTGTACTACTATTTAATCAGTGGTTAGTTATTCGTATTTAATCGTTAGTGAACTTCCGTTGTCATTTCACAAATGGTGGAGTATCCTCGGGTTATGTATGGGATAAATACGGGTTATACATGGGTGATCCGTGGAGCATCGTCTTTTAAATTTAATGAATAACTTTGCAGTCCAAAAAACAGGCTCCAATATGGCAACAATTGCTTCTTACGACTTTACCGGAAAACGTGCATTGGTTCGCGTGGATTTTAACGTTCCCCTGAACAAAGAAACACTCGAAGTAACCGATGATACACGCATTCGTGCCGCTTTACCTACCATTAAACACATTTTGGAAAATGGCGGAAGCGTGGTATTGTGTTCGCATTTGGGACGTCCGAAAGAAGGTGCGGAAGATCGTTTTTCATTGCGCCATATTCGTCCGGCAATTGAGCATTTATTGGGGAAACCGGTAAAATTTGCCGCAGATTGTATCGGTTCGTCTGCGCTGGATATGAGTGCAAACCTGAAACCAGGTGAAGTATTGTTGCTGGAGAATGTCCGTTTTTACAAACAGGAAACGGCAGGAACGGAATCGTTTGCCGAGCAGCTTTCGAAACACGGTGATGTGTATGTGAATGACGCTTTCGGAACGGCTCACAGGGCGCATGCCAGTACGACGGTGGTTGCCAATTACTTTCCGAACGACAAAATGTTCGGGTTCTTACTGGAAGCTGAAATCAAAAGTGTTGACCGCGTATTGAACAGCGCCGAAAAACCATTGACTGCCATTGTGGGCGGAGCGAAAGTATCGTCTAAAATCACTATCATTGAGCGTTTGCTGGAAAAAGTGGACCACCTGATTGTTGGCGGCGGAATGGCTTATACGTTTGTGAAAGCCATGGGCGGCGAAGTCGGGAATTCATTGGTTGAGGATGAATTTTTAGATGTTGCGAAGGACATTATTGCAAAAGCGAAAGCAAAAGGCGTTGATCTATACATTCCAAGTGATACTATTGTTGCGGATAAATTTGATAACAATGCCAGCACGCAATTGGTTGCAATTGGCTCTATTCCAACCGGATGGATGGGATTGGATGTTGGTCCGGAAACGATCAAAGCGTGCGCCAAAATCATCGAATCGTCAAAATTGATTTTGTGGAACGGCCCGATGGGCGTGTTTGAAATGAGCAACTTCCAAACCGGAACTGCCGAAGTAGCCAATGCGATCGTTCGGGCAACGGCGAAAGGTGCGTTTTCGTTGATCGGCGGTGGTGATTCGGTGGCGGCAATCAATCAATTCGGATTGGCCAGCAAAGTGAGTTATGTTTCTACCGGCGGTGGCGCGATGCTGGAATACCTGGAAGGAATTGAGTTGCCGGGAATTAAGGCGATTAGATCGTAGACAATCCTGAAACAGTGTTATCTTTTTGATTTTCAGATCATTCAGTAATCCCGTCAGCCTAAGGCTGATTCCGATAACCAGTTGCTTTTTTGCAACGCAGTGTATCGGGGTTACGGAAGTTTTGAAAATCTGTTATGGATTAAATTTTCAAGCTACGGCACATTATTTGCTCATTCCCAAAAGAATACACCAAATGTAGTAGTGCTGTAAACGCACATTCCACTATATTTGATGCAACAACAACCAATTATGAAGACACTTGCCCTTTCTCTTGCTTTAATCCTCTTTTGTGGTTTTTCCCATGCACAGGAAGACGAATTCAAGGTTCCGCGTTTTGTGAAACAACCCATTGAAAACACGGGTTGTTCGGCTTATTTCCCGAATGATGTGGAAATGGTATTTGACCTGAGTTACTCGCCCGACAGCTCCGAAGTGTACACCGGTGATTTTCTCTCCGGTAATTTTCATTACTCCATCATTTTAGTGCAGCTGAAAGATCTTGTGATGGCAACTGCTGAAGAAAAGGACGATATGCTGGTTTCTTACCTCGACTATTTGCAGGGAACATTCAGTATTGTTGGTTCTGCCGGTTATGGTAAAGGCCATACGATGGAAAGTAATCCTGCAGCAGTTGGAATGATCGATTATTGGGAAGATGATGAAGGAGATCAGTGGTCGGTAAAAGCCTGGGCTGATGGCTCTACAATGGCAGTATTGTTCATTTACGGTGCAACGGAATATCCTAGTTATAGTGCAGGGCAGTTATTTTTGGATGGATTCCGATTCAATTAATTGATTATCAATCAGATAGTAATATTGCAATATTACCCGGTGATTTTTGAAAATACAGGAATAAAAATTACTTATCCAACACCTTCGGAATCCGGAAATAATCCGAATCTTTTTTCGGAGCATTTTTCAACGCATCGGCCTGTGTAACCGTTTCTTCGGCAACATCTTCACGCAAAACATTCACCTCATCACTCATGAATACAAGCGGTTCCACATTGTCAGTAGGTAATTCGGCGAGTTTTCCCATAAAACCGATAATATTCTCCAGGTCTTGCTGAATGGCCACTTTAGCCGGTCCTTCAAAACGCAAACGTGCCAAATGAGCAATATGATCTATGGTTTCCTCTGTAATTTTCATGGAGCAAATTTAAGCATTTGTCATTGACAATCTTGTGAATTTTACTCTTTTACTGTGAACCATAACCGATAATCACTATCTTGCCTCAACATTTTAATCAGAACTATTCGCTGAACAAGAATCTTCTTGTCTTGAATCGTATCCGGTTTTAAAAAACAATAACGCTTAAACTGTCAATGGCTTTAGCTATTGACCACTTTCATTGAAGCACGAAATTACATCCGTTGGAATACAATCATTCCAACTACAAGAATCTGGCTTATGGTCCGGAATACAAGGAAATCAGAGACGAATTGGGACGTCAGCCCGCAAGCTTGAGATTGCTAAGCTTCAGGCAAGTATGACTTCTGATGTCTCGCGATTAAATTGGCCAACTTAAGAGAAAAAGGGCTGCTTTCGGGTGGCTCTTTTTGAATCATGCCCACTCAGGCCACTGAAATTAATTTTGCCACAGATGGCTCAGATTTACACGGATGTGGAACTATACGCTAGCGTATAGTTTACAATTAATAAGTTTATCGGTGAAAATCCGTGACATCTGTGGCTAAAAAAGGAGTAATTAACTAGTGGTTATTTTCTTTTCATCAATCCTCTTTCTACAAGCGGTTCAGAAACAATCTGGTACGTTTTCTCCAGCAATTCACGTTCGGAAAGCTGTTTTACTTCCTCCCGATCAATCACCGGATGAATAATCACCCGCGAGATTCCAGGATGTGCCAGGCCCAATAAATCACCCGGATCGGAAAACAAGTGGTAATTATCCAGAAATGTAATTGGTATAATTGGAATTCCGGCACCTTTGGCCAGTTTAAACGCTCCTTCTTTAAACGGAATCATTGTCGGATGATCTTCGTCAGGAATACCGCCTTCAGGGAAAACCACCAACGACCAGCCTTCCTGAATTGCCTGACGCGCCTGCATAAACGATTGTGCCGCTTTTCGGCGATCGCTGCGATGTACCGGAATATTCAAGCGCTTGAAATACGTTTTCACCAGCGGGTACGACAAAATCTCGCTCTTTCCCAAAAACAAAAACCGGTGATTGGGAAGCAGGGAATACATCAGGAAAATATCGAAATACGAAGCGTGGTTGGCAATGATCAGATAAGGTCCGTCGGGAATTTTAGGACTCGACAATTTCCGCACAAACACCAGCATCAGGATCCGCACCAAATGACTCCAGAATACATTCAGCGGAAAGCTATATTTGCGCCACGATTTGCGTGAAAGAATAATCAGAAAAAAAGGATACAGCACCAGCAGCGTGGATATGAAGACAATTCCAACATATACTTTATACAACAAGCATGGAATCCCCAACAGTGCCTTCATACGCCAAAAATAAGATTTTCATTGACTTTTTTGCAAAATGATTTTTCCGACAAGCTGTCATTTACCAAAAAACAGTAGTTTTTCCAAAAGTTATCATTTACAGGTTTTTACATCCAACTAATCTATTCGTTCAACAGGACGGGGTAAATGACAACCAATTTAAAATAAGTTATGAAAAACGCGTATCTCCCGTTTGTCTTCCTCTTGATTTCCCTCAGTTTAACGGCCCAATTTCCGCAGCGAAAAGCGATTATGGGAATGCGCGGACAAATCGGTAACAGAGGAATCATCATCGACAGTATTTTACCGGGAACAACATTTGCCGGAAGCGGTCTCAAAAAAGGAGACATCATCATGGTGGTGAATGGCCAATCTACAGCTACCCTGGATGATTACGGCAGCATTGTTTCAACCGTAAGAGAAGGTAATTTGGTTAAAATCAATTACCTGCGAAAAGGGAAAGAAAAAAACGCCACCGCAAAAGCCATCGCAAAACCATTTGAAACTTCACCGATCGCCGATATCACCTACGATTGGGTGAAATTCCGGAACGGATACCTGCGCACCATCACTCGAAAACCGAAAGGAAAAGATAGCGTTCCCTGTATTCTGCTCATTCCCGGCTATGGTTGCGGAAGCATTGAAAACTATAGCAATAGTTACAATGGAAAACTCATGAACGAATGGCTGAAAAACGGCTATGCTGTGGTCACCATTGAGAAAAGCGGACTGGGTGACAGCGAAGGTTGTGCTCCGTGCGGAGAAGTAGACCTGGCAACCGATATCGAAAGTTTCGACGCCGGCTACCGTTTCATGGAGCAGCTTTCGTTCGTGGACACATCACAACTTTACATCTGGGGACACAGTTTGGGTGGAAGTATCGCTCCGGAAGTTGCCAAACATCATCATCCGAAAGGGATTATGGTGTTCGGTTGCGTATTTCGCCCGTGGAGTGAGTTTTTACTCGAAATGCACCGTGTACAAAAACCCTTGCTCGAAAACATGACACTCCAGCAAACCGAAGACTTTACCCGGCAAATCCAAAAGATTTACTACGAATTGTTTGTACTGAAAAAAACACCGGCTCAGCTCAACGAAATCCCTGAATACAAAACGTTGGTAGAAAATGAATTGGGCTACAAACCCGGAAGCAACGATATGTGGGGACGTCACTGGCGGTTTTGGCAGCAACTGGATTCCATCAACCTTGCCGACAGCTGGGCGAAAGTCAATTGTCCGGTGCTGATCCTGCACGGAGGCGCCGATTACGAACAATGCAGTTTGGTGGAACCGATGATGATCGAAAAAACGGTCAACGAAGCGCATCCCAATTCAGCCACATGGATTACCATTCCGGATCTTGACCATTTCATGATGAAAAGTCCCGATTGGAAACAGGCCGTGATCAATTTCAAAGAACAGCAATACACCAAAGGAAACTTCCATAACGGTATTGCTGATGAAACCATCAAGTGGCTGAAAGTCAATTAACAAAACTGAATGATCATGAAGAAAATCTGTTTAATCATCGTGCTTTTTTGGGGAAGCTATCTCCAGGCACAAACTGCAGCCGATTCAACCGGTATCAGAACTGCTGCGACGGATTATGTGGAAGGTTTTTATACAGCCGATACAGTTCGCATGAAAAACGGCCTCTCTGATGAATTGGTAAAACGCATCATCGACAACCGTGGTGGCAAAAGCACCATCAATACCATCGGCAGAAAAGAACTGATCGGTTATGTGAATCCGGCTTACAAAATGCCCGATCCCAATCCGACTGAACCTTTCAAAGCAACTGTTACAATTTACGATATCAAAAACGGTATTGCTTTGGCCAAAGTTACTTCCAACAAAATGCCTGAGTTTTTCGACTACGTGCAAGTCGGGCAACTCAATGGCGAATGGAAAATCATCAACGTATTGTGGGGATTTAGCTAAGGCTTAAGTAACCGAAACAACTCTTTTTTCACCACAAAGACGCAAAGTAAAAGGACAAATTTGGCCTGTTAAAAGAACACAAAGGCGAAGCGGGGTGAACACCTTTGTGTTCTTAAAATGTCAATCCTTCAAAAAAACTTTGTGCCTTTGTGGTGAAATTCGCCTATTTGAAATTCCTAAATTCTCGCACGAAACTCTTGAAAATTGTACTTTCGCCAAAAAAGAATTCATGGCACGCATTCTCACAGGTATTCAAAGCACCGGAACTCCGCATTTGGGAAATTTACTCGGCGCGATTCTGCCTGCAATCGAACTGGCGAAAAACAGCAACAATGATTCGTTTCTGTTCATTGCCGACATGCACTCTCTGACGCAAATCAAAGACGGCAGCGTTTTACGTCAAAACACGTATTCAACAGCGGCTGTTTGGCTCGCTTGCGGACTCGATCCTCAAAAAACGGTGTTTTATCGTCAAAGCGACATTCCGGAAGTAACCGAATTGATGTGGTATCTGTTGTGTTTTTTTCCGGTTCCGCGAATGGAGCTCGCCCATGGATACAAAGACAAAAAAGGTCGTTTGAGCGATGTCAACGGCGGATTGTTTACCTATCCCATCCTGATGGCTGCCGATATTTTATTGTATGATGCCGATCAGGTTCCGGTAGGAAGTGATCAATTGCAACACATTGAAATGACCCGTGACGTCGCTGGAAGCTTTAATCATATTCATGGTGATATATTGGTATTACCCAAGGCGAAAATCGATGAAAACACCATGCTCGTTCCCGGAGTTGACGGTGAAAAAATGAGCAAATCGCGCAACAACTTCATCAATATCTTTCTGCCCGAAAAAGAATTAAAAAAACAGGTAATGGCCATTGTTACTGACAGTAAAGGCCTTGAAGATGTGAAGAATCCGGATGAATGCAACATTTTCGCCATCTACAAATTACTGGCCGACGAAAATGCCATTCAAACCATGCGAAACAACTATACAGCAGGTGGTTACGGTTACGGACATGCCAAACTGGCCTTGTTTGAACTCATTTTAACCAAATTCGAACAGGAACGAACCCGTTACGATTACCTGATGAATAACCTCGACGAAATAGACGCTGCCTTGAAAATCGGGGCAGAAAAAGCACGCCTCGTGGCAAAAGATGTTTTAAAGCGTGTTCGTCAAAAAGTTGGATACTAAAAAATTTTCAACAACTATTTACCGTTGAATAGAAAATATGTATATTTGAATCAACTTATGTTACACCAACATAAACTACTCTTATTAAACCAACAATGTTAAAGCTCCTCCTCCAAGGGGCTTTTTCACTTCAATAAAACGTTATAGGTGTTATCATATCAATGATTTATTATATTTGTTCGCGACAAGAAAAACTCTTCTCCTTATGTTAAAACACATAATCATCTGTGTTACTGCTTTAGTCACGATTGCTTCGTGTTCCGATTCGGGCAGTGACCTTTCCAACCTAAAAGCGGTGGGCGGCAAACGATATGGCGGTGAATTCCGGTTCATGTCCCCGGAAAAAGTGTCCGGATTGTTACCCATTCAGGCGGTAGACATTTACACTCAGCGCATTACATCTCAATTGTTTGACCAGTTATTGCGTTTGGATGCTTCAGGTAAAAACGTTGTTCCTTCATTGGCAGAAAGTTATACGGTTTCGCAAGACGCAACCACCTTCACCTTTAAAATCCGAAAAGGCGTTTTCTTCCACGATGACGATTGTTTTGGCGGCGAAGGACGCGAGCTGACAGCAGAAGACATCAAGTTTACACTCGACATGGCCTGCAGCGGACTTCCTGAAAATGAAGTGAGTTGGGTATTGGTGGATCGTATCAAAGGCGGACGTGATTTCTACAACGCTACCAAAAAATCATTCAAAGAAGGCGGTGTTTCCGGAATCAAAGTATCCAACAAAAACACACTGATTATTACACTGGCCGAACCATTTGCAAGTTTCGATAAAGTATTGACGTATGGTGGTTTCGGTGTTTTCCCGAAAGAAGCATACGACGAATACGGGAAAGAATTGAAAAAACACCCGGTTGGTACTGGTCCGTTCAAACTCAAGGAAATGACCACTTCCAAAATTGAATTGGAGCGTAACCCACGTTACTGGAGAAAAGATGAATTCGGGAATCAATTGCCGTTCCTGGGAACAATCACCATGACTTACGCTACCGATAAACGCAGCGAGTTGATGGCTTTCCGGAACCAGAAAATTGATTTGGTACTGGAGATTCCGGCCGATGACGTAGAAAACGTATTGGGTTCTTTACAGGAAGCACAAGCTGGTAAAACAGTAAAACACAAAGTAGATTCCAAGCAATCGCTTTCGGTTTCGTTTTTCGGACTTTCACACACCAACCCTGCTTTTCAGGACAAGCGTGTGCGTCAGGCGTTGAACATGGCTGTTGATCGTGAGATGATTGTTAACATGACCCTGAAAGGTGAAGGTTATCCGTTGCTCAATGGTATTATTCCAAGCAGCGATTTTTATCCGGCCAATCAAGTGAAAGGATTTCAATTCAACGTAGCGAAAGCACAAAGTTTACTGGCCGAAGCAGGTTATCCTGGTGGCGTTGGTTTCCCTGAATTGACCATTTATGTAAACGGGAAAAAGGATTCTGACCGACACCGTTTAGCGAAAGGTTTTGCAGATCAAATGAAGACGAATCTCAACATTAATCTGAAGATAAAACTGTGCAACATCGACGAGCGCAACAAAGCCGTAAGCAGTGGCGCAGCAGCTATTTGGGTAAGTGGCTGGATTGCCGATTATCCGGATGCTGAAAGTTTCCTGAGTTTGTTCTATGGCGGCAATATCAAAGCCAACTCCAAGTTCGTAAATCCGTTCAAATACAAAAGCGCCGCTTTCGACAAATTGTACCGCGAAGCAGCCAGCGAATCGAACGAACAAAAACGCAATAAACTACTTGTAGCTTGTGATCAGATGGTGATTGATGACGCAGTAGTGATCCCAATGATTACGGATGATTTTATTACAATGATCAATTCACGGGTGCGCGATTTTGAAACAAATTCGTTGGAAGTTTTAGATTTTTCGGCTATCTTTATAAAAGAACCGAAGTAGGTTCTACAACAGACGTTAAACAATTAATTGGCTCTCAGCTTGCAGCAGAGTATTGGCGGTCCGGATTCCGGGCCGCTTTTTTTGTTGGATTGCGATTCAACAAAACCACAAATAACATTGAATTTATCTTTGCCACAGATGACTCAGATTCACACAGATTTGGAATGCATTCGCATTCCATTAGACCGAGATCAATTTTGTCATAACATCTGTGAAAATCCGTGCCATCTGTGGCAACAAAAGGAATAATCATCCCGGATTGGTTTGACAACCATCCTTACAAAAATGATTACAAAACCACAACATTCCCGTAACATTCTGCGGCCATCCAACGCCTATTTTTGCTCACAGCAATTGAGTTTTCTTTACCCGATGGCACAATGGTTCATCCCATTGTGCCCGTGCGGGTAATTTGTCGCGTTTCGGATAGTTAAAATGCTTAAAACAGAACAGAATAAAGTGCATTTTTGTAGTATGAACTACATTAATCGCGAATTAAGTTGGTTGTCGTTCAACGAACGCGTATTACAAGAGGCGCTGGATAAAAACGTTCCTTTGGTAGAACGTATGCGTTTCCTGGGAATTTACTCCAATAACATGGATGAGTTTTACCGCGTTCGGGTGGCAAACATTAAGCGGTTGATCTCGTTGCAAAACAAAAAGGTCGATGGTTTCAGGGGAACACCCGAGGATTTGTATGATGAAATCCGTACCGTTGTGATCAAGCAACAGCGCATGTTCGAAAACGCTTACCGCGAAATCATCGAATTGTTTGAAAAAGAATCCATCTATCACCTCGACGAAAACTCCATTGACAAAGAACAGCGTAAAGAACTGACCGAATACTTCCGCAAGGAAATTGCACACGATGTGGTGCCGATTATTCTCGACCGCAAAAATCCGTTTCCACGACTACGTGACAAAGCCATTTACCTGGCCATTCGCATGCAGTGGGACCAAAAACGAAAAGTGCGTTATGCTTTGCTGGAAATTCCATCTTCTATTCCGCGCTTTTATGCACTGAAAAACGGCGAAAAAAAAGGAATTATCCTGCTGGACGATATTGTACGCCTCAATTTGGAGGAATTGTTCCCTATTTTCTCTTTTGATATCATTGAAGCATTTACGTTTAAGTTTACCCGTGATGCCGAACTCAACCTCGATGATGATGTTTCTATGTCGTTCATCGAAAAAATGGAAAAGAGCATCAAACAACGTCGAAAAGGTGAGCCCGTGCGATTAGTATACGATCACCGCATGCCCGAAGATTTGCTGGAATTGCTCTTGCGCAACCTGAATCTGAAAACGGGAGTCAACTCCATCGCCGGTGGAAAATACCACAACTTCAAGGATTTTATGAAGTTTCCGGATTTTGGGAATCCCGATTTCCTTTACAAGAAAAATCCTGCCTGCCCGCACCCGGATCTTGAAGGACAGCGCAGTCTCATCAAACAAATTATTCGCAAAGATATTTTA
Organism: Bacteroidota bacterium; assembly: GCA_040387295.1. Lineage (GTDB taxonomy): Bacteria > Bacteroidota > Bacteroidia > Flavobacteriales_D > Crocinitomicaceae > Fluviicola. Next base: position 541,031 of record JAZKEB010000002.1, read on the forward strand.
CTGCATTTTCCGTATCAGAAGTTTGATTATGTGGTGGATTTGCTCCGCGAAGCCGCCATTGACCCGAAAGTAACTTCGATCAAAATCAACGTTTACCGCGTGGCAAGTCGCTCACAGGTAATGAACGCCCTGATCAACGCCGTGAGTAACGGTAAGGAAGTAACGGTAGTGCTCGAATTGCAGGCGCGCTTCGATGAAGAAAACAACTTATATTGGGCAGAACGGCTGAAAGACTACGGCGCCCGGGTTTTATACGGGTACGAAGGCCTGAAAATCCACTCTAAGTTATTGCAGATTCGTCGGGTTTCTGAGAAAAAGGAACAACTGATCACCTACGTCGGAACGGGAAATTTCAATGAGCGGACAGCCGAAATTTATACCGATCTGGGCTTGTTAACTGTTGACAGACGCATCGCGAACGAAGTTCATCACGTGTTCCAGATGATGGAACAATCACTTCACCACCACACGTTCCGTTATCTGTCGGTTTCGCCTGTCAATTCGCGCCGCAAGTTGCTCGGACTTATTCAAAACGAAATCAAATTCGCGAAGAAAGGATTGCCGGCCAAAATTCAGCTCAAAAACAACAACCTGGTCGATAATAAACTGATTGAAAAGTTGTACGAAGCTTCCAACGCCGGCGTAAAAATAGAATTGATCATTCGCGGGGTGTGTTGTTTGATCCCGAAAGTCAAGGGGAAAAGCATGAACATCGAAGCGATCAGTATTGTAGACCGTTACCTGGAACATGCCCGCATGATGATTTTTGCCAACGGTGGCGAACCGCTTTATTTCATCAGTTCAGCCGACTGGATGGAACGAAACCTGGATAAACGTATCGAAGTGGGCGTACCCGTTTTTGATGCGGATTTACAGCAGGAATTAGCTACGATTTTCAACATGCAATGGAACGATTCTGTAAAAGCCCGGATACTCGATAAAGCCCAGCGCAACAACTACAAACAAAATTCGGGGCCTCCGTTTCAATCGCAACAGGAGTTGTGGAAGTATTATCAGGAAAAAGGGAAATAGATTCTTTATTTACTGATAGATACAATTTGACTCGTTTTCCGCCACGAATAACAAGCTGCATGTAATTTCAGCGAATACAGACCTTGTCTGTTTCACAAATCAAATCAGAGAGAATTAATCTTCTCTACGGCGAGACTCCGCCATTTCCCGCGTAATCAGCGGTAAAAATATTTCCACTTGCACACCGCCTGTATTGCGTTCGCGTATAAGGTAGCTGGCGCTTGTTTTGTTCATCTTATTCAACAGGTAGAAGCGGTCGTTGATAATCTCGGACGCACGCGCTGAGGAAACCGATTTCAGGCCTTTTCCGTTGTCATCGATGCGAATGCGTAGTTCATTTTGAAGTTGTTTCACCGAAATCGTAATCTGCCCTTCGTGATTCAGGTTCTTAAAGCCCTGTTCGATGGTACTTTCAATAAACGGTTGCAGGATCATCGTGGGCAAACACACATCCGATTGATTGATTTGTTCATCGACCTCGAAACTGAAAACGAAGTGTTGTTTTAAACGATCGCGCTGCAATTCCATGTAATACGTCAGGAAATCAATCTCTTTATCCAGCGTCAGAAAATCGTCGTGCGAACTATCGAGCGTTTGTTTCATCAACTTGGTAAACGACGCCAGTTTTTTCGCAATGGCCGTATTGGTCGGATCGTCCACCGCCATTTTCTGCAGGTTATTGAGTGCTTTGTAAATAAAATCGGGATTGATCCGGGCGCGTTGCAAGCGATGTTCCACTTCCAGACGTTTTTGTTTCTGACGAATGTTTTTCTGCCTGAAAATGATGAAAATATAGCACAACAGCAGGGCTGAAATCACAATTCCGACCGTAATCAGCTTGGAACGCAGGTTCCCGATTTCACGTTGCTTGGTGAGCAATTTACGGTCTTGTTCGTACTCCGAATCGGTTTTTGCTTTACGCACACGATGGTACTTATCTTCCAAATCGCTATTGTAGCTGGAAAGTTTGTCATTTTCTATTTTGAGGATGCTATCGCGCATCAACGCCAGATCTTCATAAACCGTCAGCGCACGCTCATATTCTCCATTTAGTTTAGAGCAATTGTAAAGCAGCTCCAAGGTATTTTTCAGCTTGTACGGATTGCCAACCTGCTTGGCATAAACAAGGCTCGAATCGGCACAGGTATAAGCCTTATCGTACTTTTTGAGTTCGAGGTAGATATCGGCCATATCCGAATAAATTCCCAATCGCTCACTGGCATGCATGAAAGGCGAAGTGAAATAAAGAGCACTATCGAGGTAAATCAATGCCTTCCGGTAATTCTTTTCATGATACTGCTTGTCTTCCAATAAGTTATACCCGCGAATAAACCCTTCCGGATACTTGATGAGACGCGCTAATTCGATTCCGAAAGTGGCCATGTGTTCGGCCGAATCGAGCAATGCAGCATCGTTTGTAACCTGAAACTGGTAATAATAACGTGCCGATAAATTGTACAGCGATTCTACTTTGTTCTGACCGTTGGGCAACAGCAATACCAAAGGATGTGCCTGTTTAAGTGCTGTCCGGGCGCGGTCTTCCTGATTGAGTTTGGATTGAGCGTTTGACAACGAAAGCAACACATGCGCTTCGAGCGTTTTGTTGTCCTGACGCGCCAGTAATTGCGATGCTTTGTTGTAATGTTCTATCGCGCTTTCGTACTGACCTACACGCAGGAAATAATCACCGTAACTGATATTGTTTTCGAGGTAGTTGACGCTTTTGCAATGAATGCTGTCGAGCATAAATTTTTCGCGGTCGAGGAGAATTTTTGCCCATTCGTAATTTTCCGAACGGATCGCATGAACAGCTCTCAGGTGAACGGCATACGCTTTACACACCGTGTTTTTGTTCTTTGCAAAGACTTTGCTTTCTTTCAGTAGCTGGATTTCCTTGTACTCAGTAACTGCATCAAAATCACGCCGTTTCACAAAGTCTTCGACCAACTGGCAATCGCATTTCTTCTGACCGAAAGAAACAGGTGCAGTTGCGAGAAAGAACAAACCGATTAGCGCAATCTTCATGGGGTTCAAAAATCCACTCAAAGTTAGGTAAAATCCGGAGTAAAATGCTATTCACAACAAAGGCACAACCGTTTTTTTGAAGATTGGACTCAACAGTCCTCCCCCTTAATCCCCCTCCAAAGGGGGAAACGGACAAACCGCATCAAAATGAAATAGTTACGCATGATGATTTCTCTTCTGTGTGCCTTTGTAGTAAAACCCTCCAAACCAAAAAGAGACACTACTTGTGGTAGTATCTCTTTCCTGACTGTTTTTACTTATGCTACGAAATCAGCCAACCTAAGCGTTAAAAATTGTATGTTAAACCAAACGTTAACGGATACACCGCTGCTGTTTTATCGGTGTCGAAGAGTGGAAGTACGTTGTAATTTGCAAATACACCCCAATCTTTATAACCCATTTTCACTGCGGCATCCAAACGGAAAGCGTTCAAGGCATAAGACCCTTTCAGTTTTTCTTTTGTATCGTGTTTGTCAGCTTCGATGGTACGTTTTACACTTGAACCGATGCGCACACCTCCGATTACTCCTGCTGCCAGGTAAAATCCTTCGTCGCCATCTGCTGTACAAAACTCAACCATCAATGGAGCTGTAAGGTAAATTGCCCGCAATTTGTTTTTCTTGTAATCATTGATTGTGTCGGTAGTTGCCCACAATGAATCGGCATCGATGTTGAGGTGGTATTGTTTCAAACCGATTTGTGTCCAGTTAAATCCAAGCCCGGTAGTAACGCCCACATAGTTTTTGTAGATCTTGAACTTGTGTTCCAACAAATTCAGATTCCAGCTGAATGAACGGCCCGGATCGTTTTCCCATTGCTGATCGGTTGGAAAGCTACTTTTCATGGCATCGTTGAGTAAAAGTGTTGGTCCGAATTCCAAACCTGCCCAGTGTGCTTCGATTTCAGCTTGTTCTTCTTCGTCCGGTGCGGCATCAATTGTATCACCTTCGATGACTTCTATATCTCCGCGGGAAATAATGATGAATTCTTTTTCTCCTAAGTTGATTCGGGTTGTGTCGGGTGCTTCCTTTTCTTTTTCCTGTGCGCTGATTGTTCCGATGAACAATAAACTGAATACGCTGATGTAAATTGCTTTCATGTGTTCTATGTTTTAAATGTGTTTTTCTTGTTTTACTGACTGTCGATCCGCTGACCGACTATCGTGCTGTTTGATTGTATGACCAAGTACGTGGCGTTTTGTTACAGCTACTCCGAAAAAAAATAGAAAAAAACTTAAATTAATCTATAATCAATTGTTTTTCAATAACATAGTAATATTGCAATATGACGCAAAAATTGGAGGAACGATCTTGAATTTTGCCTCCATACTCGGTGTTTTGCTGTTTTATGAACCCAAAAATCATCCGTTCCAATAAATATTTATGGAAAATGAACGTTTACAGCATCTTAGGTGTATTACGTATACATGCTAAAACAACCCTGCTATGAAAAACATCGGAATCCACGAACCTTGTTCTGAAAACTGGAACGAAATGTCGCCAAACGAAAAAGGTGCTTTTTGTCAGAAATGTGCAACGCAGGTATACGACTTCACCAACAAAACAAGCCTCGAGATCAAGCAAACGTTGCGTGAACTGATCGGTCAGCCGGTTTGTGGCAGAATTACAGGTCCCCAGGAAGCAGCGCTAAATGCCGAATTCGAGATCTGGAGCCGAAAATCAAAACAACGCCTGCAAAGCGCAATGGTTTTTTCACTGATTGTGGTTTTCGGATTGACGCTCTTTAGCTGTTCACACGAACAAGATAAAAAACACATCGAGCAATTACAGGCAACAGCGATGAAAGCCATTGAAAAACAACAGGTTGGTCAATCGGATTTTTCCGGAATAGAATTGATAGCACCGGAAGTCGAAATGGCAGCGCCAGTTATGCTTGAAATGTATGATGAGATCCAAATTCGAGACTTCGCACAAGAACTGGATCTCGAAGAAATAGAAGTACAACGAGAGCGCTATGGTGGTGGTTACGGTGGCGCGATGATGTACAGCCAACCCTACCGCGAGTTTTTAGTGCAGGAAGTTGAATTAGTCGAGGAATACGATCCGGAAGGCCGATTGATTCCTACAGCGTTTTCTTCAATTGTTTTCCCGAACCCGGCAACTACCGAAACAACCTTTGAACTGGCGGTTCCTGTTACCAATCAATTTGAGATCAGCCTGTTCGATATGAACGGAAAATTCATTCAATCCATTCACAGTGGTGAAATCCAACGCGGAACATTTCAGCAGCAAATCAACCTCTTGGACCTGAATCCGGGCATTTACCTCGTAACGATCGTCTCGAAAGACTACAAAGAAACCGTTCGCATCAGCAAAATCTAAAATCCGGCACCATGAAACACATTGGCATTCAAACACCTTGTTCGGAAGACAGAGGTAACATGACGCCCAACGAAAAGGGTTCGTTCTGTCACAAATGCGCCAAACAAGTACACGATTTCACCAACAAATCGACAAGTGAAATCAAACAGGTTTTTCGTGATATGATGGGCCAGGAAATTTGCGGACGCATGACTGCCGATCAGGAAATCGCGCTCAATGCCGAATTTGAAGCCTGGAAATTTCAATCCAAACAAGGGTTTCAACGCGCCATGGTGTTTTCATTGGTCGTGGTTTTCGGGCTCACGCTTTTCAGTTGTTCGAATGAACATGACAGAAAACAAATCAAGGAAATTCAGGCTGTTGCATTAAACGTCATGAATGCGTCGTCATCTTTCGTGGAAACAACTGATCATTTATCTGTTGATCAAAAAACACTGGTTGAAGAATCTGTTCAATTAGTTAAAAATAAGTCACTTGAACGGATTCCTTATTTGGAATACGATTATGTCAAAAATAGTGACACCATAATGCCATATCCCGTGATGGAATCACCTATGATCTTTATTCAGAATCAGGTCGACGGAGGAATTGGCCGCAGCAGTTACTATGATGAATACCTTAGGGAAACAGTGGTTCAAACTTCGCTGGAACGGGAAGAAATCGATCGCATCATTCCAACTGAATTTGCAGCGACTGCCTTCCCGAATCCGACAGCGGACTTTACCACTTTTGAGTTGAGTGTTCCCGATAAAAGCCGGTTTGAAATTGCGTTGTACGACATGAACGGGAAGCTGGTTCGGGAAGTTTACGACGGAAAAATCGACCGTGGAACGTTTACGCAGGAACTCGATCTTATCGATTTGAATCCGGGAATGTATTTGCTGATCATTTCCTCAAAAGACTATAAAGAAACCGTTCGCATCAGTAAAATCTAGTTTCGCTGCAGGTTTTCACAGCTACCGGACTATCGGTATATCTATAACCTGAACTCACGATTAACTGTGAAAACCTACAGCACATCAAAATAAAAAGCCGATACCAGTTGAACTGTATCGGCTTTAACTTTTAAACTTATTAAACTCTTTAACCAATTAACTTCTTTATTTCGGTGCTTTCGCAGGATCTAACAAATCGTAAAACTGATCGAGTTTCGGCATAATGATAATGCGTGTTCTGCGATTAATGGCTTTGTTTTCAGCAGTATCATTCGGCACCAAAGCGTTATATTCGCCGCGGCCTGCGGCAATCAAACGATTCGGATTGATATTGAAATCTTTCTGCAACGCCCGCGCAACCGAAGTGGCTCGTTTCACACTCAAATCCCAATTGTCTTTCATGCACGAATTCTTGATCGGATCACTATCTGTATAACCTTCGATCATGACTTCCAAATCGGGGCGTGATTCGATGATCTGTGCGATTTTAGCCAGTACGTCAGACGATTTAGCTGTTAATTCAGCGCTTCCGCTTTTGAACAGCATTTTGTCCGAAAGATTTACCATCACCACCGTTTTATCGACTTTCACCTCCACATCCTGGTCGTCTAGGCCTTCTTTCAACACACCTTTCAGGTTCACCGCCAATGCCAGGTTAATGGAATCCGCTTTTGATTTGGCAGCCTGCAACAAATGAATGTATTGGTCTTTTTGCTGTAATTGCGCCAGCGTTTCTTTGATATTATCGTTGGCAGCTTGCGTAATCACCGTCAAATCACCCACCTGTGTGAGTTGTTTGTCGCGAACGGCTTTACAATCTTCCAATTGTTCTTTCAAATCAACAATTTGGTCTGATTTTGTAATGATAGAGCTTTGAGCAACCGTTAGTTCGCGGTCAAGACGAGCCCGGTCGTTTTCGCAGTTGGTTAATTTGACCAGACTTTCGTCATGTTGCTTTTTTGAGGTTTCCAACTCGGTTTGCAAACCGAGATACTTTTTCTTGCTGACCACACACGAAGAAAACGTGAGGGCAATCAGTGCTGTGGCAAAAATATACTTGATCATAGCGATTTATTTTGGGTAAATGTACAAACTACCTCCTCATCAACCCGACAGTGTTTTTAGAATAAATGCTAAAAAACCATTAAAACCTTGGTATTGATAAAATTGAAACGAGTTGCCAACCAAATATATATCTACAAAATATAAGGTTGAATTTTCCGTTTCACTGAATCATTAGCAAAACCTTCAATTTTACTACAATGAACCATTCTTTATACTGCTTTAAACTAATTGCCTTTTTCATTCTATTTTTCAGCAACTGTTCTTCTTTCGCTCAAACAAATGTAGGTGGTGTTATTTCCTCGAACACTCAATGGACAATAGCCAATAGCCCCTATATTGTAACCGATACCGTTGTGATTTTGCCCAACGTAACACTAACTATCGAGCCCGGTGTGGAAATTAAATTTGATGCCAACCAACTGCTGGATGTAAGAGGTAAATTAACCGCTTTAGGTACAGTAACGGATAGCATTTCTTTCGTTTCGAACGTAAGTGAACTACCCGGAAGCTGGTTTGGCATGATCGTTAATCTCGAGCTACATGCAATCATTGACCTGCAATACACAAAAATCAAACAGGCGCGTTATGCCTTTTATGTAATCTTCGGATCGGTTTCACTGGACCCGATAACGATTAGAAACTCACTGATTGAAAAGAACATCAGTGGTTTGATCGGCTATAGCCATACTGATAAAATTATTTTTGACAGCTGCCATTTCATCAACAATACATTTGGAATCGGGCTTGTTCCCATGACTCCCACAGGTGGATTCAAACTAACAAATTCTTATTTCATTGATAACCAATATGGTCTTGCCAATGCCGGAGGAACCGTTTCAAATTGTGTGTTTGCCTGCAATAACACAGGACTCAAATTCACCTCCGGACTGATTGAAAATTGTACGATTTCCGACAACAATACAGGGATTGATTACTTTGATATTTTTAATGGAATTACGGTCAAAAGATCGGCAATTGTAAAAAACAACATCGGAATGATCCTTCCTCATCAATCAGACATCACCAACAATTACATTTGTAATAATAGTACCGCCAACGTCAAGCTATCCTCTTTTTACAACCACGATCTCCGAAATAATTGCTGGTGCGATGTCGATTCTTTATTAATTACAGAGAAAATTATCGACGTCTATGACAACGCTCTATTGGGAGCTGTTTTATTTTCGTTGCCCGTTGATTGTGATAGTACTGATCTCCAGGATCAATCCGATTGTTATGCAATAGATTTGGGAATGGAAGGTGTACCTGATCAGACAAGCGGCATTTTTGAAGCAACTTTAGGAAGCAATAAACTGATTGTTTTTCCAAATCCTACCACCGATTTCACAACCATTCGTTTTGAAAATTCTTCCCTTCAAAACCGTGAAGTCTTTATTTACAATTCCGCCGGTGAACTGCTCAGACAATATAACGCCATTCAATCCGATGCACTTGTAATTGAAAAATCAGACCTCTTACCAGGACTCTATTTCATCTATCTTCGGGAAGATGGTGTGTTGCTGGCTAAAGAAAAACTAATTATACAATGAGTTGGGCGATTTCACAGAAATATGGAAAACTATAAAATCTACCCTTCTTTTGAACAGCTGTCTTAATTAAACCCCTATTTTTGCGCATCATTTGATTTCACTATGTATAGAACGCACAATTGCGGTGAATTACGCACGGCACACATCGGACAGGAAGTAACCTTAGCAGGTTGGGTACAACGCTCAAAAGATTTGGGTGGAATTACTTTTCTTGATCTGCGAGATCGCTACGGCATTACCCAATTGGCTTTCAACATGGACGAACAGCCCGAATTGTGTCAGCAAGCACGCAAGTTAGGCCGTGAATTTGTGATTCAGGCTACCGGAAAAGTGATTGAGCGTTCCAGTAAGAACACCAAAATCCCTACCGGTGAAATTGAAATCATCGTTACCACATTGACTGTTTTGAACGCAGCGAAATTGCCACCGTTTACCATCGAAGATGATACCGACGGCGGCGATGAATTGCGCATGCAGTACCGTTACCTCGATATGCGCCGTAATCCGGTGCAGCAAAAATTGCGTTTGCGCAACCAGGTGGCATTGGAAACCCGTAAATACATGGATAGCCAGGGATTTTGGGATGTGGAAACACCTTACCTGATTAAATCCACTCCGGAAGGAGCCCGTGATTTTGTGGTACCAAGCCGCATGAATCAGGGCGAATTTTACGCGTTGCCGCAATCACCACAAACATTCAAGCAATTGCTGATGGTTTCTGGTTTCGACCGTTACTACCAGATTGTGAAGTGTTTCCGCGATGAAGATTTACGCGCCGACCGTCAACCGGAATTTACGCAGATTGACTGCGAAATGGCGTTTGTGGAGCAGGAAGATATTCTGAACATGTTTGAAGGATTGATCAAACATTTGTTCTCGACTGTTCGTAATGTCACATTCGAAGGTGATTTCCCGCGTATGACCTACGCCGAGGCGATGGAGAAATACGGTTCCGACAAACCGGACATTCGTTTCGGAATGGAATTTACCAACCTCAATGCATTGACTCAAAACAAAGGTTTCCAGGTATTTGATGATGCCGAAGCCGTGATCGGAATTGCAGCTCCTGGTTGTGCGGAATATACCCGCAAGCAATTGGATGAACTTACTGAGTGGGTGAAACGTCCGCAAATTGGTGCCAAAGGCTTGGTATATGTGAAATGCAATGCCGACGGAACCTTTAAAAGTTCGGTCGATAAATTCTACAGTGAAGCCGATTTGAAAACATGGGCCGAAGCAACTGGCGCACAGGCCGGTGATTTGATCTTTGTATTAAGCGGTGGCCTCGATAAAGCACGCAAGCAGATGAACGAATTGCGTTTGCACATGGGAACACAACTCGGTTTACGCAATCCGGATGTCTTCAAACCGTTGTGGGTACTCGATTTCCCGTTGTTGGAATGGGACGAAGAACACAATCGTTTTCATGCCATGCACCATCCGTTTACGTCACCAAAACCTGAGGACATGCACCTCATCGACAGCAATCCGGGAGCGGTTCGCGCCAATGCGTATGACCTTGCTGTAAACGGCGTTGAATTAGGCGGCGGTTCTATCCGAATCCACAACCGTGATTTACAGGCGCGTATGTTTGAATTATTGGGCTTTACACCTGAACAAGCACAAGCACAATTCGGATTCCTGATGAATGCCTTTGAATTCGGAGCTCCGCCTCACGGTGGATTGGCTTTCGGATTGGATCGTTTGGTAGCTACCATGGGTGGTTCCGATTCTATCCGCGACTATATTGCGTTCCCGAAAAACAACAGCGGCCGCGACACCATGATCGATGCGCCGTCAACAATTGATGCAGCTCAGTTAAAAGAATTGGGGTTGAAGTAAGGTTGTTTTCGCGAAAGGGAAGCTCTGCAGGCCACTAAAAATGGACTTCTTTGAAACGTGTACAATTTTAGAATTTTCTCAGAAAATTTTCAGAAAATTTCGACCGGTTTTATTTCGATTTCTCAATCAACTTCAACACATACCGCCCGCTGGAATCAGCAATTTGTTTACCGTTAAAGTCAACCTGAACGATACGACCGTCCTGCACTTCATAGCGCTGAACGCGTGTTGAATCCTGTAACGAACCTTCCGAAAGGAAGAACATCATACGCTGATCGGATGATTTTTTTGAATAATAACGTTTCCAGGAACCTGTTGTCACGATTGTTTCGTCGCCGTCTTCTGTGGCATCGCGGTATACTTCCGTTAACCGGAACGCTCCGATAGAATCACCGCGTAACGATAAACGCTGATAAATCCCGGAACAATCCGCGCAAGGAATCACACCTTCATACACACGAAGGCCCTTCCATTTCGGTTTTACCTCCTGCTTCTTTTCATCTTTGGGAGCTGTATAAACAGTATCTGTTGGCCGGTGCTCAATGCAGCCTGCAGCCAATAGAAACAATCCCAAAAAAACGGTCAGCACTCGTTTATTCATACTGCAAAAATACAATTATTGATTCCAAAACACGGCTAGTTTTCCAATTGTTGTGCCACTTTCCAACTGATTGTGTGCTTTGGCAAAATCTTCCTGCTGAAAACGCTCACCCACAATCGGTTTAATTTCACCCGCTTTTGCCAGTGAAACCACTTCAAGTAAACATTGTGTCAGCACTTCGGGCTTAAAATCAGCTACTTTGAGCATATTCACACCCATCACCGCTTTGGAACGCATCATTAAGCCAATCGGAATCACGAAACCCATTTTGCGCACAAAATTCAGGGTCGAAAAAATACCCCAGCGTTTGCCCGAAAGTTCCGAGCCACCAAAAAGCACCATTCGGCCACCGGTTCCAAGAAGCGAAAAATCGCGCTTAAATGTTGAACCCGCAACCGGATTAAAACTTACATCCAACCGATTGTTTCCCAACCAGCTCTGTACGCTTTCCGCGTATGGTTGTTCCGAATACACAACCACCTCATCGGCTCCGAGATCACGTACGGTTTTTTCCTTGCTTCGCGATCCGATCTTTGCGCAAACCAAAGCGTTTTTTCGCTTACACAGCTGAATCAAGGCGGTTCCTACTCCACCCGCTGCGGCATGAATCAAAATTCGTTCTCCGGCCTGCACATTTGCCGTACGTTCTACCATGTAGTGCGCCGTTACAAACTGAGTCGCCAAAGCAAGCGCTTCTGCTGCGTCCATTTCACCAATGGGCGCAACTGCATGTTCTTCTGTAAGAACGTGCTTTGCATAGCCGCCAAAACGGCAAAAACCCACTACACGCGTTCCGATTAATGCCTGATTAACATTGGTTCCAACGGCTTCTACAATTCCCACAACTTCATAACCGATCACACAAGGCATGGGTGGTGCTTCGCGATACAAACCACGACGGGCCATCACATCAGCGTAGTTCAGGCCGAATGCTTCAACTTTGATGCTTACCTGCTGTTCTTTTAAATCGGGAAGCGGAACGGTTTGCAACGAAAAAGCGGTAGTTGCATCCCCTTTTTTCGTTAGTACAAAAGCTGTTGTTTCCATTTTATGGATTTTTGATGTTGGATGCTTGATTTTTGATTGGATCCAGGTAAAGATACAACTCTCCGATCTGAATTAAATTTCCCGGATTCTCAGCTCGAGCCTCATCCAACATCAAGCATCTAAAATCCAACATCTTTTAGAGTCCTTTGATCAAGAGAACAATTTCCCCTTTCGGTGGTGTTTTCTTGAAATGTTCCAATACTTCGGCAGCTGTTCCACGCTTAAATTCTTCGAAAAACTTACTGATTTCGCGGGCTACGCACACAATTCGATCAGGACCAAGGAACGTCGAGATTTCTTCCAAGGCCTTTACCAACCTGTGCGGAGATTCATACAAAACGATGGTCCGGTCTTCGTCTACAAACGATTTCCATTTGGTTTGACGGCCTTTTTTGTGTGGTAAAAATCCTTCAAACACGAATCTGTCGCAAGGGAAACCACTTGCCACCAGTGCCGGAACAAAAGCTGTAGCGCCTGGTAAACAGGTCACTTCCAAGTCGTTTTCAATGCAGGCGCGCACCACTAAAAATCCGGGATCGGAAATTCCGGGAGTGCCGGCATCTGAAACCAATACGGTGATCTCGTTTTCACGAATGGTCTGCAACGTTCGTTCCAGCTGCTTGTGCTCATTGTGCGCATGAAACGGTATGAGCTGTTTCTGGATCTCGAAATGATTGAGCAATTTTCGTGTGACCCGCGTATCTTCGGCATAAATAGTGGTTGCCTCACGCAAGGTATCCAATGCACGCAAGGTAACATCCTGTAAATTTCCTACGGGTGTAGGAACCAAAACCAATTTTCCCATGAATCAGCGAGTGAGCACCACGTAATCTTGCAGCACGGTTTTAAGAAATTCCATTCGTTTGGAAGGTGTTTCAGGCAATCCGATCAATTGTGCCGTTTCATTGGCCAGCTCGATAGCAAAAGCCTTATTGGCATCATTGGGATAGCGCTGAACGCGAATAATAGTGTTTTTGATCAATAACATGTCTTCGTCTGAAAAACGAATCACTGCCGGATAAGTCGGTTCGTGGTTTTGCTGACTCTTGATACTCAACAAATCGCGCAGGGAATAAATCTGTGTGTCTTTGGTGCGGATCACCACCGTATTGGCCATGATATCACCCAAACGCTGACGTCTTTCCGTGGTTCCGGCCAGCAAAATTGCCAAAAACCCAAAACCGCCGATCCAAATGTCTACTACACGGAAAATCCAGCGGGTGAAATACTCGCGCAAACCGGCAGTTTCGCCATTCGCTCTGACAACCCGGATTCCCATAATGTACTTGCCCAGCGATCGGCCATTGGTCAAATATTCGATAATCGGGCTGTAGAAAAACCAAGGCAGGCGAATCAGTAAAACCGTAATGAATTCATGTGTTCCCTGTGTCTCAACCTGAAAAAGGGCTGCGTCAACAAACAAACTCGCAATCAACATGTAGATCAACAACAGCACAAAATCGAGGAACGACGCCACCACACGATAAACTGCAGGTGCGAGCTCGTAATCAATTTTTACATATTGGGCCGTTGTAAACGAGATGGTTTTCATTGGAACGAATATACCAAAATATATTATTTCAGCTTCAATGTTATCGGCAAATGATCCGAGTAACCACCATAATAATTGGGTCCGCCGTAAGTCGTGCTCGGTTTCTTGTTTCCGGCTTTATCGGTAAACAACAAGATTTCTTCGTAAACGATTTTGGCATCCTGTCCGTCAATGACCAATCCTTTTTTTCCGTTGAAAAACGTAGAAGAAACAATGAATTGATCCAGCACGCCCCATTCGCCCTTAAAGCTATGGGTTCCTTTTCCTGCCAATTGATCATCATACATCAGGTTCATCAAATCGGCTTTTAAATCGGTTGTTGGCTTTGCTTTCAATGTTTGTTCGATGCTGATATCATTCGGGTGATCATTCAAATCGCCCATGAGGATAATGTTCGCTTTCGGATCTTTTTTCAGGATTTCATCGATTTTCTTGCGCGCCACTTCTGCTGCACGGATGCGTTTGTGTTCGGATTCTTTTTGGCCTTCACGACGTGAGGGCCAGTGATTGACAAAAATATGTAGCTTCTTTTTACCTGCCAATTCGCCCTGAACGTAAAGGATATCGCGGGTTTTAAAATCAGGGACGGAATCAAGCGTCACGGCAAGATTGGTAATCACCAGCGGTTTAAAACGCTCGCTGTCGTATAACAATCCGCAATCGATTCCACGTAAATCCGGTGATTCCTTGTGTGCAATCTGGTATTTTGTTTGTGCGAACCGGCCGGTTTTGATCAGGTCTGTCAATACGCGGTAATTTTCGATTTCAACCAAACCGATAATCATCGGATTTTCTTCCTGATTCAACGTCAATGCCTCAACGATGTGATTGAGCTTCTTGTTGTAACGCTCAGTGTTCCACGCCAATTTCCCATCGGGCAAAAACTCTTCGTCAATGATGTTCGGATCGTTGATCGTATCAAAGAGGTTTTCAACGTTGTAAAACGAAATCGAGCGTCCGCTATAAGGCTTTAACTTGATTTTTTTGGCCGGTTTTTCATACGATACAGCACATGAAATACCAATCAGTAGCAGGAAAAACAATGCTCCGTAGAGTTTTACGGTTTTCTTCATAACTTAAAATTGTTCGTCAAATTGATTCAATTCCTTCACACAGGCTGTCAGCAAATCAATGCTGCCCTGAATATCGTCTTTGTGCGCCATTTCGATCACCTGGTGCAAGTGTCGGGTTGGAATAGAAACCGCTCCGGCAATCGACCCACCGGCCGACATGCGTTGAATTCCGGCAGTATCCGTGCCGCCCGCAGTCAAAATTTCGGGTTGCCACTTGATGGAATTGCGATCGGCGACTTGTTTCATATACCGCACCATGCGTGCATCACAAATCGTTGAAGCATCCATGATTTTGATGGCTGTTCCTTCGCCCAGTTTGGTGATCATTTCATGCGCTGCCGCTCCCGGCAAATCAAACGCAATCGTCGTGTCTAATCCGAAACCGAAATGCGGCTGGATTTTCAATGAAGCCACATTCGCACCGCGAATACCTACTTCTTCCTGAACGGTAAACACCGCATACAAATCATATGGAAGGGTTTGACCCTTGAGGTTTTTCAATAATTCGATCAGGATAAAAACAGCCAAACGATTGTCAAGCGACTTGCAGTTTACACAATCGCCCATTTCGATGAACGAACGTTCACGAGTGACCGGATCGCCAATGGTTACGAGCTCCTTTACCTTTTCAGCCGAAAGACCCGTATCGATAAAATAATCGGACAGTTTCGCGACTTTATTGCGCTCATCCTGTGTCATTACGTGAATGGGTTTTGAAGCCATTACGCCTATAATATCTTCCTTTCCGTGAATAATCACGCGCTGAGCAGTCAGTGTTTTCGGGTCGAAACCGCCCAAGGTCGTAAAACGAATAAAGCCTTTATCGTCGATGTGCGTCACCATGAATCCGATTTCGTCCATATGCGCTCCCACCATCACGCGCTTGTCAGATGTTCCTTTGCGGATGGCGTACACATTACCCATGTTATCGATGGTAATTTCATCGCACAAACCGGCCAATTCACGCAAAACAACTTTGCGGACCGCTTCTTCAAAACCCGGTGCTCCAGGTGTTTTACACAATTCTGCTAAAAGGGGTGTATTCATTCGAATTATTTGATGCTAAAAGTAGTGGAAATAGGTAAGTGTAAATGGCAAAGCAGAATAAATCGGTGTTAATTCTTACTTAAATACGGACTCGTAACCTGCTTTGATGTTGACTAAATCGATTTTCTCAATGGTGTTTTTCCCATCGAACAAAAGAGGTGACCAATCAATCGTTGTATCGACTGGATGGAAGGTTTTAATACTTCCGTTCAGCAAGTGAAACCGCACGTCTTTTTCAGAAGTCATGATTGTCTGGATACCCTTATCCTTCAGAAAGCTGTTCGACTCTGAAAAATACCAGCCGTAATCGTCCATCACGGCAAAAAAGTCTTCCTCACCGATTTCTTCTTTCAGGCGCAGCAATTCGGCATCTGAAGGTGTGAAAAACACGCCACACGCTTTCCCGATTTCAAACGTACTATCCGTTTCTATGATTGTATCGCGATAACTCAATACCCGTTCTTGTCGAACCTCAATTTCTGATTCGATGCTGCTATTGCTGCTTTCTCTGGTAGTTGTACAAGCGACGACAAGCAATAAAAAGAAGGATAAAGAAGCAATTAAACGCATAAAAAAGGGGAGCTGTTAACTCCCCGCTTTATTAATGAGTAACTGATAGTTTTTGTGATGTTCTGGCCTGACCGGTTGTGAAAACCAATTGGTACATGCCACTGTCAAGGAAACTTACGTCGGTTTGCATGGTTCCCGACGGAACAGAAATGGTTGTCAATAAACGTCCGCTGGCGTCATACAAGCTTGCTGTTACGGTTTGACTAGTCGAATTTTCCAGTGTAATCTCACCATTCGTTGGATTCGGATACACCTGCATATTCGCTGCTAACAATTCATCCAACGAAGCATCAGCTGTTTGCAAACGATTGTCTTTGTTGGAACGCGCGCTGTTGAAGTCCTGATTCAGGCTTTTGGTCGATGTACAGGTAGCAGGTGGAGCAACGGTTACCAAATACACCAATCCGTCTGTTGTTGGTGGTGTATCAGTGTAGCTAAACAAGGTAGTTGGCATCTGCGCAACTGTTGTCCAGCTATCCGCATCGGTGTGACGTTTGATCACAAATTCCGGAAACGCAAAACCTTCGTAGCTGTCCCACGACAGGTTGATGTCGTCTCCCAAACCAAGATTGATCACCAGGTGAATGGTTTTGTGATTTTCGCTGATCTCTGATTCAACACCACAAGCATCAACCGAAGAAATTTTGTACCTCCACGAACGTACCGAAGGCGAAGCCACAAGATCGTTGTAGATTGATTCATCCGCATACGGAACGTTTCCGATCAACTGATACAAACCTGCCTGTGAGGTTTCACGGTAGATATTGAATGACTCGATAGCGCCCTGAACAATTGGTTTTTCCCACACTACCAAGTTGGTATTGGTGTTGGTATCAACGGTTACCAAACAAATATCAACTGCCTCTGGCAATGCTGCTTCTACTTGTGCGCTTAGCATTGTTGTACAGCCATTTGTTCCGGTAGCTTCTACTACATAAAGTCCCGGCGCGAGGCCAGAAATGTTTTGTGTGATGGCTCCATTGCTCCACAAAAAGGTTTGCGCATTGTTGGCAACATTCACCAATTCGATTGATCCGTCGTTGGCACAAGATGAAGGAATTATTGTATCGATCGCGATTACCGGACCGTTGGCATTAGAAACCATTACAGTGGTTGAAAGCGAACATCCGTGCGCATCTGTTACAACTGATGTATACATTCCGGCAGCGGCGTTTAAAAGCGTGCCTGTGGACACATTCAGGTTCGTGCCCTGGTCATCGAACCAGCTATACGTATAAGGCTGTGTCCCTCCTACAAACTGAATGCTTGCAGTACCATTACTTGTACTACACGAAGCCAGTGTTGTTGTTAATGAGTTGACGATGATCGCCTGTGGTTCGGTAACCACATAACTTGATGTGGAAACACAACCGTCCTGATCTGTTACGGAAACTTCATACGGACCGGCTGCGATGTTGGTCAAATCTTGTGTCGTGGCACCATTCGACCATTCATATGTCAATGCTCCCACTGCTCCGGTAACCGTAAGATCAATTCCTCCGTCCGTTTCACCGGCACAGCTTACATTGGTAAGGGCAGATGTCTGCGTAATACCATCTGTTCCAATCAAAACAGATTGTGTGGAAAGACAACCATTGTCATCAGTCACCGACAAGAAGTATTGGCCTGAAGGCAGGTTGGTAACACTTGACTGCGTTGAACCACTGCTCCAGTAAATATCATACGGGCTTAAACCTTCTGTAATAGTAACCGCTGCACCACCATTCGTAGAATTACAATCGGCATCGATAGTTGTCACATTCAACACCGGAGTAGGTACAATGGTAACATCTACTGTACTCGCAGCTGTACAACCATAAATATTGGTCTTAGTATACGAAAGCGTAATGTCAGTAGGTGACGAAACAGGACTGTATCCAGGGTACAGAATATTGTTTTGGACACCAGGACCCGACCAGGTTCCACCTTGCGGAACAACTTTATTCACCAGACTCACAGGTGAAAGATTCTCACAAACGGTGGCGTTTGGAAATACAAACTGAATATTTGGGCTCGGGTTAATGGTCAACGGAATAAACAACGAACCAACCTGAACGCCATTTTCAAAAAGAATCCACTCCAAATCAACAATCGTAGGTGTAACCACATCGTTGGTTGTTGAAATAGTCAAATACCATAATAAATTATCTGCAGAAGGGTAAATGCTGATCGCTGATTGCGGCAAAACAGCTGTATTCTGAGATGTACAGGTCATCGTCATATTCGTATGTGCGAAATTCGGGTCAAGACAAACGACCACGTAATCGCCACCGTTGTTAAATGATGTTCCTTCACACATGGAAAGGTTGTCGTAATCTTCGATGTTGGCGTTTTGGTTGTATTCCTTCACCAAACATTTTCCCGCGCTTACGTAAGCAATCACATGTACACCGTAATAAGTCTCGGCAGCCATTGAGGTAGCATCTGTTGGTGCCAACGTAGTTCCGGAAGTAATCGTGGTGGAAGATGGAGCCATCGTACCGGTCAACTGTTTGAAATAGCAAGTCGTGCTGCTTCGGTAGAATACAAATGCATTGTCATTTTGGGTATCGAAATCGAAATCGGCCAGTAACGTAGAAGACTGAAGTGTAAATTCCGTTCCGAAAGATGCACCGTTGAATGCTCTGAAATTGAGTTGTGGAGTCGCATCAGCGTTTTTCCAAACAGTACAAAGATTGTTGGTGTTCATTCCTTTTTCGGCTTTCATTTTGGTAGCGCCGTCAATTCCTGATAAGGTATAGCCATTCCAGGAAGATCCATCGAATTGATCAAACGGCAAATAATCGCCGATATCGTTTTCTTCGTGAACTACTGTAACGTTGTTGTTTGTTCCTGCCCAGCTGGTAACGGCATTCCCGAAATTTCCCTGATCCAAATCACCTGCAGCACCTGCACCCAATTGTGCCAGCGTGGAAAGATTAATGGTGATCAAACCCAATGTATACGTATTTGTTCTGTTATTGTAAGTAATCATGATCTGACCGGCAGTGTTGGCGCGAAGGCTGTAGTCATCGGCGTGGTACGTCCACATCGGGTCACCGATTCCCTGAAACTGCCAGGCTGCACCCGACCATTTATAGATTTCAAGGATTTCGTATGACGAGTACATACATTTAGCACTCACAACCGGAAAATCATCGTTCACAATAACCAATTGAATATCGAACGCGTTAGCGGTTCCCTGCCCTGCCGTTCCTACCAGTTGCCAGGCATTGTTGACCCATTTGCGAACGGTAATTTTACTGCTGTTATCCAAATCGATATACGCCATGTAAAGCTGTCCTGTTTGGGAAATTTCGATATCCACTTCAGAGGCATTGTAGCCTACACTCGAGCCGACAAAGTTCCAAGACTGAGCATTGCCAATAGTTACACACGACAAAAATGCAATCAGAAAGACGAATTGTTTCATAAGTTTAGTATTAAAGCAGCCGGTTATTGTTGAAGAATCTAATAAGCAGCGAACGCAAAGTAAAGAAAAACAACTCAATGCATCAAACGCAGACTACTCATTGGCGGTTTCTTATGAGTGAAATTCGGGGTTGACCTTTTAGAATGTTGAATTTTGAATGCTTAATGTTGAATTAAGCTCCATCTAAGAAGGTGCCCCATTTAAATTCAACATTAAAAGAGGGAATCCCGATTGTATCGAAATTCCCTCTTTCTAAATCTATTTCATTTTAAAGTTTAATGAACTGCATCGTGTGTGCTTCTCCGACTTTCACCATATAAATTCCTGCTTGCAAATGCTCGAGGTTTAAGACATTGGTTCCATTCATAAAGCTACCGGCATAGTGTAATTGACCGTCGACACTGTAAACAGTTACAGAAATTTCGCTGGTTGCATCCGCAATACGAACAGTCAGTAAATCTGTAAATGGATTCGGATAGACAGCTACCAGGGCATTTCCGATCAATTCATCAATAGAATTATTGGAATCGCCAGTACCGTTACCGGTAGAGAATTGGCCTTTGTCTTTGTTGGAACGCGCTGAGTTAAAATCCTGTGCTTTTTCTGCTGAACAAGGTAGTGCGATGTCCATATCCACATAATAATCAATTCCGGTAGAACCCAAAGGTGGTGTATCGTTGAACACCGTTGTTCCGAAAGGAACCGCCGGACTCAATGCTTCCCAGCCGTTTTGGTCTGTATGACGGTAAACGATGTATTCCAATTCTACCAAACCTTCGTAATCATCCCAGTAAATATCGTTTGATCCGTTTCCTAAATTCACAATCGCATTCAGGTGCATTGTTTTGTGCGGATTGGAAATTGGGCTTTCAACACCACAATCGTTTACCGCAGAGATCTTGTAACGCCATGAACGATCGATCGGTGAGGCTACTACATCATTAAACAATGATTCGCTGCCGGATTGTACGGTATCAATCAGCATGAAATTACCGGCAATGGCATTTTCACGATAGATGTTGTAATGATCGATGCCGAAGGTTTCTACTTTTTCCCAAACCACGAGGTTGGTTGTTGTAGTTGTATCAACGGTCACCAAACAAATCGACTGCAAAACAGGGGCGCGAACACCCACTTCCATTGTTTTCGCCGAATGACACATCTCACTGTTGAAGGGGCTTGGACCGCTGACAACCGTGATTGTATAACTTCCAGCACCGAGGTTGTAATTATTCTGAAGCAAGTTTCCGTTCGACCAATCAAATGATGTTGCTGTAGAAGGTCCGCCGTTTGGATCCATTTGGAATTTAACGATAATGGCACCGTTTTCTGCACCGCAAGTCGCCGGAATGATACTATCGATGATATCAACAGCCTGGTATTCGTCCAGCTGAAAAGCAAAGATCTGCGAACAACCATTCATGTCGGTCACTTCTACCTGATACAATCCGTAACCAACGTTGTACAAATCGGCTGTGGCTTGTCCCTGGCCTATCCAATCGTACGTATAGTTTCCGGCACCACCATTGTAAAGTCCATAAATGTTTCCGTTGGTTTCACTACAATCCGGATCGTAGGTTGAAAAACTTGCTGTGATGGGTGCCGGCTCGGTAACACTATAAGAATACGTCGCCTGACAGCCCGAAACATCGTAAACTGTGACTTCGTAATTACCCGGGGCAAGATTTGAGATTGTTGTTGTGGAATAACCGTTAGACCACAGTACATCGTAATCGGGACTACCAACCACGTTCAACGTGATACTTCCGTTATTTGCTCCATAGCAACTCACATTGGTTACATTCGCTGTAGCACTGATTCCGGTAATATCCACATTGGCAAAGCCGGTCACATTACAACCATATTCATCTTTCACAGCGTAATAATACGCTCCCGGAATCAGGTTTGAAATAGCAGCCGTCGTTTCACCGGTGCTCCACTCTACCGTTGTAATATTGGATGTACCCGGTGTAAAAATCACGTCGGCTGTTCCCGTTGCCGAACCGCAAGCGCTTGGCGTAGAATTAGTAGAAGCCGTTCCTGCAGTTACGAATGAAAAGGTAACACCTGTTTCAACGATACAACCCCCAACGCTTACGCGGTAATAAATGGTTCCGGTAGGATCGGTCAGCGATAATTCTCTTCCGTCGATCACCGAGCTTGTTAAGTCATAACCGTTTAATGTGAAGGTTCCCTGATCGAGGTAACTCACATAATTGGCAAGGTCGATCATGTTTTCGTTGTTACAGAACACCAGAGGACTGGAAGAAAAGGTAATGTTTGGTGCGGAGGCTCCGGTTGAAATAAGAGGAAGTGTGTCGTAAAACAAGCTCCAGCCATCGGTATAGGTAATAATCACCGCATCGTTTGCTGAAGAGTTAAACGTACCGTAAATCTTGAATTTCGATGTGGAAGGAAGTCCCGGATAATGACCGAATGCCACCGCAGACAAGTTGGAAATAACCCCGAATTGTGAGGAAACATTCAAGATACGCACTTTGTCGTTGTCTTCATCCATGTATTCCAACTGCGGGTAAATTTCATTCGCGTGACCCACACAAATTCCTGAATTTGGTGTTTCAGACCCAGGATTCAAATACGGGTTGCGGTTCAGAACAGCATATTCAAACTCGCCGTTGTTGAGGCTGCTTGCCCACTGAGCCGACATGTGCTGCTCATCATTATCGATTGACATGGAGCAGGTTCCGCTATTGAGGAAAGGATCTCCCGGGTAGATTTTCGGGCCAAGTGAATCCCAAATTCCCGAACCAATATTCTGACGGTACACATAAAATTTATCTGCCGAACCTCCACCTACAGGCTGGAAAGACGACATGAGGTAAGCGTAATTGGGATGCTCTAAAGCAGCATATGCTCCCTGGTAGACGTTAAAATCGACATTGGGTGTACTGGCAGAAATCGCATTGATATCTGTGTTTCCCACCGGGAAAGCCCAGGTTTTTACTGCCGATACATCTTTTACATGCATCGTTGGCGCGCTCACACCATCACCTACCAGGTAAAACTGAGTACTGCTGCTTAAGCTTCCATTCAGATAAACACCCCCGTTATTGGCACCTGATGTATTATAAGGCGTAAGCGTATTGATGGTGCCCTGGGTTGTGGTACCCAAACGGTCGTCATCAGCAGCAAGCCCGCAATAAATATTGGCGCTTGAGATATAGAGTTCCACTTGTCCGGAAGCGACTCCCATACCACCTGATGGATTCAACAAGGCACTGTAATCAACATTATTGGTCATCAATCCCGAAGCCAGATCGAAACGTGTAAGATAGACCTGACTGTAGTTTTGAACCCGTAACATGTACAAATCATTGTTCAGTCCAGCTTTCAATTGCCAGTTGGAATTCATCATCCCTGATGTTATAGGGGTTGAAAGTGTTGCAAATGTATTGTCGGCCGGATTGAATCGGTAAAGTACCAGATCACCTGTAGTGGAAGCAACAAAATAAAGCAGGTTGTTTCTGTAGACTGTCTGGATACGGTTTGACGACATTGCCGTGGTCATTTGGTTTAGAAACGTCCAACTACCCGTTTCAGGATCGTACACGCTGGCACGAATTGATGTAAAACCGCTGGCATAGATGTGGTATAGTTTACCATCGACCATGGTAACGCTCGACGGCTGATTGGAAGCGCCATAATCCGGGTTATTGAGAGCTGCCCAGGTATATTCCTGCGACCAGCTAAGACCAGCGTTGAGTAAAAGAAATGCAACTAGCAGTAGTTTTTTCATAATAAGGTGTTATTGTTTTACGATTCGAATCGTTTGACGAACCGCATTCAAATTAAACGTGATGAAGTAAATGCCTTTGGAATAATCATTCATATCGAATTGTGTTTCCAATGAACTGATGGTGCTTGTGTGTAGTAATTGACCATCAACAGAACGAACTTCCATCTCCATTTTTCGGGCATCGAGTTGTGAAATGGTCAGCATTCCGTCGGTCGGATTAGGAGCAACGGTGATTCCATCCAAATACAATTCATCCACTCCGTTGTTGGAATCACCTGTTCCGTTTCCGGTTGAGAATTGACCTTTTTCTTTGTTGGAACGGGCTGAGTTGAAATCTTGCGCTCTCCAAACAGTTGCTGTACAAGTTACATCGAGCTCAAATTCCACCATGTAATCCAACCCTAAAGTTGTAATTGGCAAGTTATCCGTGTACGAAAACTGTGTTGTTGGAACGGATGCAACTATTTCCCAGCCATTTACATCCGTATAACGCCAAACAATATAGCTGCTGAAAGCAGCACCTTCATAAGCATTCCAGTTAATCGTAACATCTAGTCCGGCATTGTCGATCACATCCAAATGGATGGTTTGGTGTGCTGCCGAAAGAGGTCCTTCCACTTCACAGGCATTTACCGCCGATATTTTATAGCGCCATGAACGTGAAAGCGGTGAGGCTACAACATCATTAAACAAGGATAAACTGGTTGCTTGAACCGTGTCAATCAAT
Source organism: Bacteroidota bacterium (assembly GCA_040387295.1). Classification (GTDB taxonomy): domain Bacteria; phylum Bacteroidota; class Bacteroidia; order Flavobacteriales_D; family Crocinitomicaceae; genus Fluviicola. The sequence goes on from JAZKEB010000002.1 coordinate 565,608, forward strand.
GCGTATTCACCCTGAATGGATGTTTCACGGTAAATTTTGTAGTAAGCAATGCCAATCGGTTGCACCGGCTCCCAAACAACCAGATTGGTTGTGGTGGCGCTATCAACTGTTACTACACAAATATCATTCCGCAATGGTTTTACCACCGGAATATCCCATCCTTTGATGGCATGACAGTTGTTGGAAAGGCTTAGGGTACAAATGTAAAGATTCGGCAAAAGACCTTCAATGTCTTCGGTTGTTTCACCGTTCGACCAATCGATCGCGGTGATTGTTTCCCCCATAGGAATGTCCGGATACGTATCTATTGCTCCGGTTGCAGCTCCACAATCAGTTCCGGTAACAGTTCCGTACAAGTTTCCGCTACCCAATTCACTGATGTAAATGGTGTTGGCAGTAATACAGTTATTACCATCCGTTGTGGTCAAGGAATAAATTCCCCATGGAAGGTTGGATGTATTGGGTCCCGTATCTCCGTTGCTCCAGGCGTAGGTATATGGCACTGTTCCACCCGATGTTGCATCTACGTCTATCGATCCGGTAGACAAGCCACAAGCAGTAAATGTCGCGAATACGGAAGTCATCAACGGTTCAGGTTCCGCAACAGTAAACGTTTTGGAGATAGAACAACCGGTCGCATCGGTTACGTGAGCCGTATAGTTTCCTGCTGGAACTCCTGTAAGATTCAATGTAGAATGACCTGAACTCCAAATAACAGTTAGTGGCGCTACCAATCCAACCGGTGTTAGCGTGATTGCTCCATTTGCCTGACTATTACATGAAACATCTGTAATCACAGCGGTGAGGTCGGTTCCTGAAGTAACGATTTCAAAGTATTTGTTGACGATACAATTGTTGGCATCAATGAGCGTATAACTGAATTGTCCGGCAGACAGGTTGCTTACGTTGTTGGTGTTTTGCTCACCCGAACTCCATTGAGATAACTGATAAGGCGTTGCACCACCTGAAACCAGTGCAGATGCCGTTCCTGAATTCCCATTACAAAGTGTTGGTGTTTGTGTAATGTTTACATCCGGAGAAACGTGGTACATGAATGGCGCATCGATTGAATAATAACAAATCCCATCGTCATACTCATACGAAAGTGTATAAGCTGTTTCAGCGGCTATCGGGCTATTATCAGTATCAAAGATTCCGTTCATAAAATCAATCTCCAGCATATTTTCGCGGAAATGGCCACCAGGAATCGAAACAAAATCATCGAAGTCTATTTCGCCCTGACCAGAGCAAACATCAACGGCGGCAACGTTATAAACTGGCGGATTGGAAGGTGTTACGGTGACTGCAGGTAACATCAACACAACCGTATCCATTCCATCCGTTACTTCCAAACTTATGGTCGCCGTTCCCGGAATATCACCCAACGCGGTTAAACTAAAGGCATTTAAACCAAGGTTGTTAATCGTTACGTTTGCCGGATCGATCACTGCAACATCCGAAGAGAAAATATTCAGAATGGTTACCACATCCATGTTTTTGTCAATGATTCCGAAGTTGTTGAAAACTGTATTGTATTGACCTTCGCACAATTGCGGTGTTTGATCTAAATTGTATTGATCAATTGCAGGAATGTTATTCGACAATCGGAAGAATCGTTCCTGCACTGTTGGATCATAAAAACTAACTGTAAAACGTTTGTTGGAAAGTGAGTAACCCATTCGGTGTTCTTTCGGTGAATTGACCGCCAGTGAATAATTCATCGGTGCACCCAAGGTATCGTAGATTCCACTATTTACGTCACGAACAGAAACATAAGTCGTATACGGATTGGCATTGGAAGGACTGTAATTATTCAAATAATATAGATCTTCAGCCGTTCCGATAGTAGCACCCATGGAATAATATTCGGCAAGGTTTCCTGAATATGAAAAATCCGTGAGTATTCCGGCTTCATATCGTTTTTCAATTCCGGCGATATTTCCCTGATCATAACCAAGAACGAACACTTTGCTAATGCCGTCGGAATTGATCATTGAGTTGTGAGTGGTGATCGGTTGGCCACCATTGAACAATTCACCCGTAGCAGAAGAGGCCACATAGGGAACCAATGTTGCTGTAATCAAATCGGATTTCATTAGCAACAATCCTGAAGGAGTGTTAGTGCTCACCACAGCAAAAAGCGTATCGCCTGCAATGGTCATGTCGAAACCATCTATGGAAGTTGCTGAAATTGTAGGTGCTTGAATCGATACGGCTGTTGTTGTATAATCGATCTTCGTAAGTTTCACCAAATTCCCAGGGTTATTGCGGTAAAGTATGTAGCCGAAATTGGCGTCTGCACCCATTTCAAAATCAAACCCTCCGGCATCCTGATAATCGGCCAATTGGAAAGAAACAATCTCAGTAACACCAACGGTATTTACTTTAAAGATTTTGAAAATCGGTTGCAAACTCGAATTTCCTGTTTTTACAAGGACAAACGCATCGTTACCTACTTTTCTGGATTTGATCATTTTAAGCCCTTCGTAAACCGTTTCGGAATACAGTGGCATCCAACCACTTGCTGAGTTATAATGGTCAAAATAAATTTTGTAGCCGGAACCATCGTCCCAGATATAAGAAGCGAAAATAGATCCATCGTCTGTCATCACAACATCGCCTGCTTCCTGAGCAACCGAACCGGCGCTTGGAGCAACGGGTGTGTTTGGCAAATCATGCCAAACAACCTGAGCGATATTTACGGAACTAACGAGTAAAGTACAAATAAGTAGTAATCTTTTCATAACCTGTGTGGATATCAACAACAAATCTAGTGAAACACACCAACAATAGAAAGAAATCGACCTATCCAATGAATAATTCGACGGACTAATTGACTAAATGGAGATTTTTATCTGTTTTTAAGCAAAAAGTGCGCGTACTACCTCATCAATTCGGGTACATTGTACTAATTCGATTTTGTAATTGGTTTGATCGAGACCTTTGTTGTAAGCCGAAACAATGATTTTTTCAAAGCCCAGTTTTTCAGCTTCGCGAATGCGTTGGTCAATGCGGTTGACCGGTCTGATTTCACCCGACAAACCAACTTCGGCCGAACAGCAAATGGACCGTTCGATGGCGATATCGGCGTTGCTTGAAAGTACCGCAGCGACTACCGCCAGATCGATCGCGGGATCATCTACGCGAATTCCACCGGCGATATTCAGAAACACGTCTTTTGCACCAAGTTTGAATCCACAGCGTTTTTCCATGACGGCCAGCAACATGTTGAGACGTCTGAGATCGAAGCCGGTTGATGAGCGCTGTGGTGTTCCGTAAGCGGCTGTGCTAACCAACGCCTGCACTTCAATAAGTAACGGCCTTAGTCCTTCCAGTGTTGCAGCAATGGCCACACCACTTAAGCCCGAGTCGCCGTTCGAAATCAATATTTCAGACGGATTTTCAACAGCACGCAGGCCGCTTCCACTCATTTCATAAATTCCCAATTCGTTGGTGCTCCCGAAACGGTTTTTAATACCTCGAAGCAATCTGTAAACATGGTGTTGATCGCCTTCAAACTGAATAACACAATCAACCATGTGCTCCAGAACTTTTGGTCCGGCAAGCGAGCCTTCTTTGGTAATGTGCCCGATAATAAACACAGGCACTTCGGTCATTTTCGCATAGCGAAGCAATTGGGCAGTACATTCCCTGACCTGCGAAATACTTCCCGGAGCGCTTTCGATGGCCGAACTGAAAAGGGTTTGAATGGAATCTATAATAAGTAATTGAGGCGTGGTTTCTTCCGCCTGTTTGAAGATGTTCTGAATATTTGTTTCGGTGAGGATAAAACAGGCGTCGTTTTGCTGACCGATACGTTCTGCCCGCATTTTGATCTGCTGGTCGCTTTCTTCTCCGGAAACATACAACACACGAAGTTGCACCTGAACAGCGAGTTGCAAGAGCAATGTCGACTTACCGATACCTGGTTCTCCGCCAAACAACACCAACGATCCGGGCACAAGACCATCGCCCAATACGCGGTTTATTTCGGGATCGGGTAATTGAATGCGTCGCTGTCCGTTGCTTTCAATAGCTTGCAAGGCTTGTGCTTTGGCGCTTTTTCCGGAAGAAGTTGAAAAGGCTACAATTTGCGGAAGATTCTTTTCAACGAGTTCTTCCACAAAGGTGTTCCATTCACTGCACGATGGACATTTCCCCAACCATTTCGGGGTTTCATAACCGCAGTTTTGACAGAAAAAAGCTGATTTTACTTTTGCCATGAGGAATAAATAGAACGTGACGAAAATAAGGATTTTTTTAAGGGAACTAGTTCACAGGCAACACGGGAATTAGGAGTGGCTGTATAAAAAGCAGTGGGGTCGCGATAAATCGCGACCCCACAACATTCTTTTAGTTCAATAAAATTTATTTCACCACAACTGTTTTGGTTGTTGTGCCTTTATCCGAAGTCAAACGCACAAAGTATACGCCTTTTGCAAGGTTGGTAACCTCGAAACTTGCCTGACCCTGAGCCGAACGAACGGTTGATACAACCTGACCTGTCGGGCTCATTAGGGTAATTTCTTTTACCCCGTCGATTGCTGACATTTCGATGTTCACCATTTTATCAGCCGGATTTGGATAAACTACCCATTCCTGCTGAAGTGCAGTGATTTCCTGAACGTTATTCGGTCCCACACAGAATGTTTGTGTGTTGCTGTTTCCGAAATCTGCTTGTGCTGAAGTTAAGCCGGCAACCTGAACCGAGTTAGCATCAACGATTGTGTATGAACCGTCTCCGTTGTTACAATCGGTATTGGAAAGTCCATCACCCCAGGTATCTTCGATCACAAATTTGTAGCAACCCGCAGCCAAACAGAATGATTCGTTGATTGTTTCACCTTCGTCAACATCCTGGTACGAACCACCGCTATAGTAAACAATCGTAGCGTTTGTAGGATCTTGTACTTCCCATGAAATCTCTGTTCCATAGCAGTCAAGCACTAACGTCAAATCGGCTGTTTCGCCACTTACAACTACTGTAAAGTTGGAAGAAACGGCGTTGTTTCCGGCATTTTGGTCGGTGCTTCCGTTCGGGTTAGTCACGTTGGCATCAAATGTATGCGCTCCGCCTGCCAATGTTCCGGAAGGAAGTGTTACGACCTGTGAAGCATATTGGGCAAGATTTCCTGTCCAGTTGTACACCTGATTGATGTTGCCATCGTAGCCATAATTGATATCTGCTGAAGTCAACGGATCTGAACCGCTATTGGTAATGGTAATTTGAGGTGTCACCGTTGCCGAACAAAACGTTCCGGAAACACCCAACAAACTTCCAACACCGGCATCAATGGTATTTCCCGGACCGGCAGGATCTACACCGTCAAGAACGGTAACACCTGTACTTCCCGGATCGAGCCAATTGCTCAAACGCGAAGAGTTGGCACCACCACCTGTCCACGAAGTGAAAATTTTACCGTATTCATCAGACAAGTTACCACCGCCACAGGCTGAAGCACCACCGTGCAATTGACCTACGGTACGGTGATTCTGATCATACAACGGCGATCCGGAAGAACCTCCTTCGGTAACACCATTGTCCCAATCGGTAACGCCCCAGTGGCTATTTGCCGGAGAAGCACCAAAAGTTGTGGAGATCAACGCCTGATCTTCAAATGAAATTTTCATAATATCTCCCGATGGGTGGTGAATCCCGACAGCTGATGTTGCAGGAACATCCGTGCGGTTCCAGCCGTTGTAATAAATTCCCCATGCAGGATTCGGAGCTGAATTCAACTCTGTTAGTGTAAAATCGGAAGCTGCATTATTGGCACGAAGCGTTCCACCGTTTACATTCATGTTCGTAGGACCATTTACCGAATTGGCTGCAGTAGCACAATCTGCTTGTCCGGCAGGTGATTCCCAACGGAATCTGAATACCCAACCGGCCGGAGTTGTACCACAGTGATTTGCCGAAAGGAAATACGGGATAATCGTTCCGCTGGTGTTATTCAACAACGATCCGGTACAAAAACCGCCACCGTTTACCATCATGGCAACGGAATTACGCTGATTTTCCCAACCGGCACCGATCGGACAGTTGACATCGTACATGCAATCGCCTGAATCATTGAGCGCTTTGAGTTCTTTTTCAAGGTCTAAGTATCCATGCACAACCGTTCCCAGGACCAGTGTAGACTGACCTGCAACTGCAGCAGGTTCCAACACTTCAATCACAATGGCATCACCGTGAATGAGTTCTGTACCCAATACGCGGTTTGCATTATTGTTTAAAGATGTATGTGCACCGATAAATTCGGTATGTAGTTTATCGTAGAGGTACAAACGCGTTCCCTGCGCCAGTTCAAATTGGGAAAAAATGACGTTTAATGAAAGCGCGCCTTCCGAGCGAATGATTAGCTGGCGCAATACATTTCCATTGGGAAGGACCTGCATTTCAGCTTCCTGCATCACATTGATATTGACTTGTTGTTCAACACCGAAGCGTAAGTTTTTTTCAAGGCTGGTGGCTCTTCGTTCGAGCTCGGCTGTTTGTGCTGCCTGGTTATCCACCAGCGGCATTTCAATGGTTTTTTTGGATGAAGTCACCTTTCCGTTCCAGGAGATCGGTTGACCCAGCTGTTCTGTCTGCGCCGACAATTGGAGTGCCGACAGAAAGAACACACCTAAAAGTAGTTGTTTTTTCATGGTTTTATTTTTGGAGAGTATATACAGGGGAAATCACGAAACGCGCTTAATGCTGCATCCGCGTGGAGGAGTTGTATTTTCGGAAACTTTTTTACCTGCAAGATGGTCGCGCATGGCTTGTTGCAGGTAATTTTTATCTTCTTTTCGTTTACCATCAACGGTGTTATCAATAGCGCCCTGGTAAATCAATTCGCTGTTTTCATTGAAGAAATAAACATGTGGCGTTGTCTTGGCACCGAAAGCATCAGCCAATGTTGCGTTTTCATCAACCAAATATGGCATGGTATATGCTTTTTCACCGGCTCTGGTAATCATTGCTTCCATGGAATCATCACCTGTACGTTTTGCAGCATTCGAATTAACAAGCACAAAACCGATATTCGAGTCTTTGGCCAATTGGTGCAATGTGTTGTATTGTACTTCCCAACCGGCAAAACTTTCGCTTCCAACAACAAACGGACAAGTATTGCAAGAAAAAACAACCACAAGTCCTTTTTTACCCATAAGTTTGGTAAGATTCGTTGCAGTTCCATCTGTGGCTTTCATATCTGTTTCGGCCATTGGCAACTTATCACCGATCTTTAGTCCGGCTTGTTTATCGTCGGGGGTTCCAACTGTAAAGGCAGCGCTTACCAGCGCAATACATGCAACCGCAAAGATGTTTCTCGTTTTCATTCGTTTGAACTTTTATCTTATGATTGGAAATCCGATAAATTTACCCAATCTTTGTTTTAAACTCACAAATTACGATAAATTGCCATTATGAGAGTACTATTTAGTTCACTTTTTTTGCTGTTTACAGGATTCCTGAATGCGCAAACATTTGAAATTCCGGCAGAAGGATTCCCGTTTTACGAAGTGTTGGAATGGAAAGGACAAGGGGCAATTTTATTGAACCGTGACCCGTCGATGAATCAGAAACAAGTGTATTTGACGTTGGTGGCAAATGATGGAAAAAGCTCGTGGAATGAGAATTTTAGTCCCGGCGGCAAAGAGTTTTTCTACATTTCTGAAGATGCCGGCCGTTATGTATACTTTTTGGAACATTTGGAATTGAAAAGCGGTAAAATCAGCTTTCACCAACTCAACATTGCCGGAAACATTAAAAGCAATGCTGTTTCATTTACTGCGGCGCTGAAAAAAATCGGTGATTTCCCTGCAGACGAATTGACACTGTTGGATATTGTTACTTCCGAAAAGGCGCTTATTTACCTGTTTTCTCATACCGATAACGGTAGCAAGACCAAATCCACCATTGCAATCACCATGACGCATAACAACTTTTTGGTGTATGCGACTTTGGTAGCGCAAAACGTGACCGGTTCCAACAAGGTGGAAGACCAGGTTTCGTGGTACATGGCCGGTGAAACAGGCGAATCAATCGTTTACGCGGCGCGTACTCACGCCGGAAAAGACGCAGGCTGGCTGGTAAAACAATTTACACCGAAAGGCGTTTTGCAATCCGAATTTACCATCCAGGCCAACAAAATGGTGTTTATGGAGCATGCTCGCGTTGGTTTCGGAACCCGTGGAAGTGCGTTGCTGAAACGCGTTGAACCGATGGAAAAAGGAACTTTGGTGGTGAACAACGGCACTTATTATGTGGGTGGTGTGGAAATGGTCAACAACGCAGCCAATCTTGTTACTTATGTCCTGAAAGACAACGAATGGGTGAAATCGGCGAGTTCTCCGGTAAGCGGTTACAACGCTAAAAAAGGCCTTGAAGTGGGGTATTACCCGATGCTGGAAGGTCTTGGCTGGTATGTAAAATCGACCACAGCCGAAGGGCATTTTCATTCATACACCAATGCTACCGGAATCGTTTCGGGCGCCGTAAATCAACAAACAAATAATCCAAGCAGGTTACTTACCGCCGAATTTACCGGTAAATTTGTAGCCAGTTTAGCAACTCGCTGGTTGGTGTTTGCTGCTTCGCAATTACCAAGTAAGGGAGCCGTTTCTTTTGAATACGTGGAAAAATGATTATTGGGATTTGTGGCGGTAGTGGTTCCGGAAAAACCACCTTATTGAAACGTTTGGCGGCTCACTTCGAGCATATGAAACCGACCGTTTTTTCTATGGATAATTATTACCGGCCCATTGAAGAACAATGCCTGGACGCCAACGGCCAGGTGAATTTTGATTTGCCCACGGCACTGGATGAACAACAACTGATCTCTGATTTGGCGCGTCTCAAAAGCGGCGAAGCCATCGAGGTAAAAGAATACCATTTTAATGCGCCTCCGGGAAAAAATGTATTGATTACGCTGGAGCCTTCACCCGTGATTATTGTAGAAGGATTATTCCTGTTTCATTACCGCGAAGTACGCGAGATGCTCGATTTTACCGTTTTCATGGATGTTGATCCGCAAACCCAGCTTGACAGACGATTGTACCGCGATCAGGAAACGCGCGGCTATTCCCGGGAAGCGATTTTGTATCAGTGGGAACACCACGTTATTCCGTGTTTTGAACAGTTTTTAATGCCTTACGAAGACATTGCTGACTTTCATTTCAAGAATGACAACCATGCCGATCAGGAATTTGATCGTTTGCTGGAAAGCCTCAGTCATAAACTCGAATGGTCAAACGTGTAAGTCAGTTTTTCAGAACCTTTGGGCTTCAGGCCGCCATTGCAGTTACTGCCTTATTCATTATTATCACCTATAGCCACATTCAGCAGGATGTACATGCCGATTTTAAAGACTTTCAAGGGGAATTTTCCCTACTCGAACAACAACTCGATGAATTTACGGCCAACGCAAATACCTGTTTAAAACAAAAAGGCCAGAAAGGACTTACGGAAAAATACAGCGCTTCGGAAAACGACGACTTTTTTCTGCATGTTTACCACGGCGATTCACTCGTTTTCTGGAATACCAATCACTTACCCGTTTATTCGTTTGCCGAACTGCATTTCCCGGTTGAGGGAGTCGTGCGCTTGCAAAACGGCTGGTATTATACCAAAATAATCAAAAACAAGAACACGATGTGCGTGGGATCTTTCCTGATTCAGCACGCCTATCCGTATGAAAACGATCAGCTGAAAAACACCTTTAACAGCAACCTAAGTGCTTCGATCGGTACGATCTCACTCGATTCGACCAAAGGAATAACAGTCAAAAATCTGGATGGTGATTTTTTATTCAATGTACAGCAAACACTCGAAGATGCCGACAGAGGATTGGAAGAAACCTCTTTGTTTGGTGGTTTTCTATTGATTATCATCTTGTTCTGGATTCAGCTGAATCGCTGGTTTCCGAGTATCTGGACCCGAATCATTCTGGTTACGATTCTCACCGGACTCAGATTGTGGAGCCTGAATGCCAACTTTTTCGAAAGCTTCGTTCACAGCGATTTGTTCGACCCTACGATACTCGCCCTGGGTGAATGGACGCCAAACCTGGGTGAACTCGTCCTTTCATTTGTCTTGTTTTTACTGATTATCAACACCTTGCTGAATGCATTGGAGAAAATTCGTTCCAATCACCGGTTCTCCAAAATCTCCATCCTTCTTCTGCTGGTCACATTTCCGGTTTTATCCTGGTGGATGGGATCTGTGGGACAGCAAATTGTTGAGAACTCGTCGATTCCTTTGCAGCTGGACCAGCTTTTTTCATTGACACGTTTCTCGCTCTTTGTCTTGCTAATCGTAGGAATAGCCGGTTTTGCCTACCTCTTCCTGTTTTTTGAAACGATCATTGCTTTTCTGCGAGCTGGCTGGAGCAAACGCTTGTTGATTACTTTTTGGCTTTTCAGCACGCTCACGTATTTGTTGGTTGGATGGTACATTGAAAGCAACTGGAATGCCATTTGCTGGCCCATTCTGTTGTGTGGAATTATCCTGTTGGCCGTGTTGCGAAACGTACAGGCATGGAACTTTTCATTGGTTTTGTTACTCTTGCTGATTTATTCTGTAGGGGCAACATCGAGTTTTTACACCTTTTCGCAGACAAAAGAACGCGCCGAACGCGAGCTTTATGCCAATCAACTGGCCGACGATCAGGATATCAATACTGAAATCGAATACCTCAGCACCAAACAACACTTGCTGGAAGAGCCTTATCTTCAGCGACTTACTTCACTCAAAGATCGCCCGAATCCATCGGCATTGAAAGAAGCACTCGAGCGCCGCATTTTCAATGGTTTCTGGGAACGTTACGACATCGATTTCTACTATTACCAGCTCACCGACTCATTATCGAAAATCAACGGTGAAAATCAACAAGATCTGGAACAGCTTATCAACCGACATGGAATGGTGTCTGAATTGGATTCCTGTGTTTTCCTGATCAAGGATTACACCAGTCAGTACAGTTACGTGATCCGTGAGAAAATCCAAACGCCTACCGCCAGTATCTGGTTGTATTGTACGCTGAAATCGAAGAAAATTCCGGAGGAAATCGGTTTTCCACGGTTGTTGATTTCAGATAAAGCCAAGGTTTTCGAATCACTGGAGAATTTTTCGATTGTGAAATACTACAACGGAAAACTGGTCAATAAATACGGCGATTACAGTTTCCCCTACTCGGCCGACGCCTGGAAAGAAACCCGAAAAGGATCCAAGCGCTTTTTCAACAAAGACGGCTACAATCACTTTATGCTCCGTCGCGGAAAAAGTGACATGATCATTCTTTCCAAGCAGGATTCGAGCTGGGTAAACGGCGTTACTACAATGGCCTTCCTGTTTGTGTCTTTCGGTTTGTTACTGGCCATTTACAGCTGGTTTAAGGCCAAAAACAAGCGCTTGGCTTTCAGACGACTCTCGCTGGCCGTAAAAATTCAGGTGGTATTGGTCGGGTTGGTTTTCCTTTCGTTGCTTGGATTCAGCATTGGCAGCGGTACTTTCGTGAAAAACCAATATGCCCAATATACCGACGATGTGATCCGCGAAAAACTGCAATCGGTAGGAACGGTTGGGAAATTGCGTTTGGGGAATTTTGTGGATATCAGTGACACTTCCAACAGCGGTGAACTGGAATATTACCTGCGCAACTGGTCACAGATTTTCGTAACGGATGTAAACGTTTATGATATCAAAGGACAGTTGATCGGTTCTTCCCGTCCTAAAATTTACAACATCGGCTTGCTGAGCGAACAAATGAATCCGCTGGCGCGCAAAGCGCTGATGTTCGACAAGAAAAGCGAATACATTCACCAGGAGCGCATCGGATCGCTGAATTACCTTTCGGGCTACATTCCGTTCTTCAACGACGAAGGAAAACTGATTGCCTACCTCAATATTCAGCATTTCGATCAGCAAAACGAGTTTGAAAGTCAGATTCAGCACTTTTTGGTGGCTATTATCAACGTATTTATGATTCTGTTGGCGTTGTCGATTGTAGGTGCCATTTTGGTTTCAAACTGGCTTACGTTGCCGCTAAGGATGATCCAGCGCAGTTTCTCGAGCATGGAGTTGGGGAAAAACAATCAGGCAATCGATTATCAAAGCAATGATGAATTGGGCGACCTGGTGCGTGAATACAATCAGAAACTGACAGATCTTGAAACGGCGGCTCTACAACTGGCGCAAAATGAGCGTGAAAGCGCCTGGCGTGAAATGGCGAAACAGGTGGCGCATGAAATCAAGAATCCGCTGACACCGATGAAACTTTCCATTCAGCAATTGCAGCGGGTTTTTGATCCGAACGATCCGCAATCGAAGCAAAAGATCGACCGGGTAGCGCAATCGATTATCGAACAGATCGATGCATTGACTTCCATTGCAAACGCGTTTGCCAACTTTGCCAAAATGCCGCAACCGGTAGTAGAAAAACTGGAATTCCGGTCCTTCCTGGAATCGATTGTTGCGGTGTTTGAAGCCCAAGAAAGTTGTCACGTAACGTTAACTGCCTTGCAGGAGACCATTTATGTGGAAGGCGACAAAGAAATGCTACTGCGGGTGATCAACAACCTGATTACAAACGGTATTCAAGCCATTCCGAATGATCGGGAAGGAAGCGTAAGTATTCTCTTAACAGCTGACGATTCCACTGTTTCAGTGTCGATTACCGATAACGGCTGTGGCATTCCGGAAGAACAATTGTCGACCATATTTGAGCCGTATTTCACCACAAAATCTACCGGAACCGGCCTTGGACTGGCAATGGTAAAACAGATTGTAGAAGGCCACTATGGCACCATTGAGGTAAAACAAACCAGCGATTCGGGAACCACGATGGTATTGCAGTTTCCACGGGTTTCGTAAATGCCCGATGAATCCCATTTTATTAGACGGCCTTGTATCAGAATGTAAATGATCCCCACGAATTTTTTGCGCGCCTAACGGACGCGTTAAATATATACGAGGGCATATGTAATGGTAAGCGATTCCGTTAGGTAAGCCCTATTCGTGAATCCCTGGTGAAATAACGTCTCTGCTAACCGCAGGCTAATCATCAACATTCAAGGACAACATCAATTTTACGAAACAAGCCGCGAGATAAATCCCACGGTCACAAAAAGAGGGGGCCAAAAACAAAGGGCCTGCAGTTACGTTTCCGCAGCTACAAGCCCCTTTATTGTTGAGAAAACAATATTTTTATTTTGTCACAACCACTTTGAACTGGCTGCTTGTTCCATCAGCATAAGTCAATGAGAACACATATGTTCCTGCTTTGAAAGCGGCAACATTTGTAGTGAATTGTCCGTTAGCAATGCTTACTTCTTCTGCATTCACCAAACGACCCGACAAATCGGTTACTTTCAATGTTGCTTTTCCGTTTGCATTCAATTTCACAGTTACCACATCTTTCGCCGGATTCGGGAATGAAGAGGTTTCAATCACGTTTTCATTCACTGCCAAATCATTCGCATCGAAAACACGCACCGACAATGATGGTACATCACCACCTTCAAATCCTGCTGAGTAAGCGTTATCACTTTCTACCGGGTAAAGCGGTTGAAGATCATTGCCTTCGTTTAACAGGTAAGAAGTTTCTGTGTCATAACCTAAGAACACGGAAGTATTGTAGGTAGTTGCACAGAACAGGTAACGTTGGTTGTCTTCCATTACAAACGGTTGCGTAAACGACTGGTATTTCGGAACGTTTTGATCGTTTGAATCGAAATAGTAGTTTCCTGAAGCCATTGAATTAAGGGAAGTGTAACCGTAGTTTGCATCGTTCAAGTCAACAAACGCATCGTCCCAGCGGTAAGCCGTGATCTCAATTTCCTGTCCTGTCAATGAATCATCTGTTGCAGTTGATGCATTGAAGTACATACCGGCTGCTGCCAAACGACTTCCGTTTGCGTTGCTGAATACGATACAAGAAGAGTATGAGTTGTTGTTTGTGCTCGGACGAATACCACCATCACTGACAGGCATTTTTTGAGCGTTCAAACGGCAAAGAGAGAAAATAGAATCATTTACAAAGAAATCGATGTTAACTGTGTTATCACCAATGTACTCATCTGTAACACCATTGCTCACCTCATATGTCAACGTGTAATCTCCCACTGGATAACTCGCCAGGTTGAAATCAGGCATTGCGATGTAAGCACTGTCACCTGAAAGCAGGTTAAATGCAGTAGATGTATTGTCGTAAACATCTGCACCGTTGTTCACGGTTACATTCAGGGTAATGTTTGTCTGGTCATTGGAACCGTAGTTGTATACCCATCCACCCAATTCGGTGTTGAATTCAGTAGCGTTTTGCGCCAATAAAGAAGGAATGGCATTTCCGTTAACACGCAATACGTTCTTCGCGTAAAAGCCAAGGTCATCTGCGTAGTAATCTGATTTGTTACCGATGAAGACAATTACGTCATCGCCGGCTTCCATCGCGTCGTGAATAGCCTCACCGTCTGCTTGTGAAATCATTACCGTAGGAATGGTAACCGATCCACCAACAGCACCTGCACCCATTGCAATAGGAGCTCCGGCAATGTTGTTTACGATGATTACGGCAATTGCTCCGGCATTTTGAGCAGCAAGTGCTTTTGCACCGAATTCGCATGTACCACGGTAAATCAAAGCGATTTGACCTGTAAGATCAACGCCGTTAGTAAGTGCCGAACAGGCCAATGAATCATCGGCTAGCACAACTGTGTCCAAAACGGCATTTGCCGGATCGTTCATGTCGGCTGCCCAGCCATTGGTATACGTAAAGTTTTTAGATCCTGCGATCGAGGCCGGTTCTTCAACCGTAAAGATCACCTGTGAAAATGAAAAGGCACTAAAAAGTGCCAATCCAAAGGAGAGTAGCATTTTTTTCATAGCATAAGTAAATTTAAAGACGTGTTAAAGATAGTTAATTTGTCTTTAACAATTACAAAAAAAGACAAGTGGTTACTTTTAACAGTGCAAAACAACAGGCTGTTTTACAAACAGGTAGAAATGAACCGATTTTTCGAAATGTTCATATACGACAAAAGGGCCGCACATGGCGACCCTTTTAGATTCTAAAAATTATCAATACATCCGTCTCGACGGATGTGTATGATTATTTCGATACAACTACTTTAAACTGGCTCTTAGTACCGTTTGCGTAGTCAAGTGCGAAGATGTATGTTCCGGCTTTAAAGCCGTCTACATTTGCTTTGAATTCTCCGTTTACAATGTTCACGTCAGAAGTAGAAACCAATCTTCCTGCCAAATCAGTGATTGTTAAAGCAGCTGTTCCGTTGGCATTTACTTTCACAGTAACAACATCAACAGCAGGATTCGGGAATGTAGATGTTTCGATAACGTTTTCATTCACCGCCAAATCTGCAGCATCTATCACATTAACGGCCAATGAAGGAACCGCACCTGATGTAAATCCAAGCGCGAAGAAGTCACCATTAGACTCAATCGGATGGAATGCCTGCAAATCATCGTTCGTGTTTTCATCGTAATTTGATAGTTCGTCATAACCAAAGAATATTTTGGTATCGAATGTTTGTACACAGAACAAGTAACGTTGTCCGTCTTCCAATACAATCGGCACATCAAACGGTACATATTGGTCGACTCCATTCAAACTTGGAATGCTCGGAGGATAGTTATAGATGGCAGAAGCTACTTCTGTCAAGCTTGTAAATCCGAAGTTCGCGTCGTTCAAATCTGTAAACGCATCATCCCAACGACGAGCGCTGATCAATATTTCACGACCGTCTAATGAATCAGGAGCATTGACAGAAGCGCTGAAGTGCATACCCAATACACCAATACGGCTGGCGTTGTCATTTGTGAATGCAATACAGCTTGTAAAAGAACCGTCATTCGGCGATGGCATAAAACCAATCGTATTCAATGGTTTACCTGTGCCATCAATACGAGCTAACGCATAAATAGAATCCTGAATATTGAATGTAGTAGCAATTGTATTGTCTAATGCATACTGATCCGTAACACCGGAAGCAACCTCATAAGTAAGGGTATAAACACCTGCCGGGTAAGAAGCAAGGCTGAAGTCAGGAAGCGTAATGAACGCACTGTCACCTGCCAGCAAACTGAATGCCGTAGATGTTTGGTCGTATACATTCGCACCGTTGTTCACCTTAGCGTTAAGGGTAATTCCGGTTTGGTCATTTTGTCCGTAGTTGAATACCCAACTACCAAGAGTTGTGGTGAACTCAGCTGCATTCGTTGCCAATTGTGAAGGGATCGCGCTGGCATCAGCACGTAAGATATCGGCAATTTTGTAACCCAAATCGTTATCATAATAGCCGTTTTTCTCACCGATAAAAGCAACAACATCCTGACCGGCTTCCATTGCATCGTGAATAATATCACCATCAAGATTAGAGACCATCACTACCGGAATTGTTACCGATGGACCGTCAACACCGCCTCCCATTGCAACTGGAGCTCCCGGAATGTTGTTTACAATAATCACCGCAATAGCTCCTGCGTTCTGAGCTCTAAGGGCTTTAGAACCGTACTCGCAAGATCCGCGATAGATCAATGCGATTTTACCTGTAACATTGTTGGTCAACGCTGAACAAGCCAATGAGTCATCTGCAAGTATAACTGTATCCAATACAGCGTTTGCAGGATTTGACATGTCAAGCGACCATGTTGTTGGATTCGTGATCTGATAACCTCCTGCGATTCCGGCCGGAGCCTCAACCGAACAAATTACCTGTGAAAATGAATTGGTTGCGAGAAACACCAATCCGAGTGAAAGTATTAGTTTTTTCATATTGTTAATAGATTAAAGACATGCTAAGGTAATGCAAACGAACCTGATTTTGCAAAAAAAGACAAGCAAATGCCGTTAACCCTCAAATTTATCTCCCTGTTTTCGCACAAACGCACCTCTTTTTGACTGCTTCACAAAACCAAAAAAGGGACGCTGATGGGCGTCCCTTTGGTTCAATAAAACATCAATCCGTATGTCTGGACATACGGCGACGATTATTTTGATACAATTACTTTAAACTGGCTTTTCGTACCGTTTGCATAGTCAAGCGCGAAGATGTAGGTTCCGGCTTTAAACCCGTCTACATTCGCTTTGAATTGTCCGTTTACGATGGTAACATCCGAAGAAGAAACCAATCTTCCAGACAAATCAGTGATCGTTAAAGCAGCTGTTCCACTCGCGTTTACTTTCACAGTAACTAAGTCTATAGCAGGATTCGGGAACGAAGATGTTTCGATCACGTTTTCATTCACTGTCAAATCATCTGCATCGAACACTTTCACACCGATTGCCGGCGTATAACCACTGGTGAAACCATCGCGGAAGAATGTTCCGTTTGATTCAATCGGGTGGAATACCTGCATATCACTTGTGATATTCTCGTCATAGCTCGATTGCTCGTCATAACCAAGGAATATTTTGGTGTCGAACGTTTGCACACAGAACAAATAACGCTGACCGTCTTCCAATACAACCGGCGTGTCAAATGCTACATATTGGTCTACACCATTCAAACTTGGAATACTTGGCGGATAATTAAAGATGGCAGAAGCTACTTCTGTCAAACTTGTAAACCCGAAACCAGGATCATTGATATCTGTAAAGACATCTTCCCAACGACGGGCACTGAGCAGGATTTCACGGCCGTCCAATGAATCGGGCGCATTGACAGAAGCGCTGAAGTGCATTCCCGCAACACCAATACGACTGGCGTTGTCATTCGTGAACGCGATACAACTTGTGTAAGAACCAGCGTTTGGCGAAGGTTGTGTTCCGATTGTGTTAACCGGTATCCCATTCGCCAGGCGGGAAAGCGAGTAAATGGAATCCTGAATATCAAAAGTCGTGGCAATGGTATTGTCTAACGCATATTGATCTGTAATACCATAAGCGATTGTGTAGGAAAGTGTATACACACCGCCCGGATAAGAGGCCAAACTGAAATCAGGAAGCGAAATAAATGCGCTGTCACCGGCCAGCAAACTGAACGAGGTAGATGTTTCGCTGTATACGTTTGAACCGTTGTTTACCGTGGCATTCAGGGTAATGCCGGTTTGGTCATTTTGTCCGTAGTTGAATACCCAACCACCAATCGTTGTGGTAAATTCAGCTGCGTTGGTTGCCAGTTGCGAAGGGAGTCCGTTTGCGTCGGCACGTAGGATATCAGCGATTTTGAAACCTAAATCATCATCGTAATAGCCGTTTTTCTCTCCGATAAAGACGATCACGTCGTCTGTTTCCATTTGATCGTGGATCAAATCTCCGTCTACATTAGAGATCATTACCACCGGAATGATAACACTGGCAGCCGCTCCAGAAACACCTGCGCCCATTCCTGTAGGTGGTCCTGCAATGTTGTTGACAACGATTACTGCAATTGCCCCAGCGTTTTGAGCAGCAAGCGCTTTCTCGCTAAACTCGCACCCTCCACGGTAAATCATCGCGATTTTACCAGTCAAATTATTGGTGATTGGCGTGCATCCAAGTGAATCATCGGCCAGCACAACGGTATCCAGTACAGCATTGGCCGGATCGGTAAGATCGGCGGCCCAACCGTCGGTATATGTCAATTGGTAGCCGCCCATAATCGCGGCGGGTTCTTCTACCGAAAAGACAACCTGTGAAAACGAGTTGGAAGCGAACGCCAGCAACCCAAATGAAAGTAATAGTTTTCTCATACAATATAGTTTTTAATAACAGCTAAATATAGTGGAAATGAAGCTGATACGGACTGGTTGTTAATTACACAACACAAAAAAAGGGAAGCGTAAATCTTCCCTTGTCTTTTCTTGTAAAAAATCAGTTTATTCTGCGCTTACCATTGCTTTCATGTACTCACGATTCATACGTGCGATGTTTTCCAGCGAAATTTCTTTCGGGCATTCAACAGCACAAGCACCGGTATTGGTACAGTTTCCGAATCCTTCTTCGTCCATTTGTTTCACCATGTTCAACACACGTTGCTGCGCTTCCACTTTTCCTTGCGGTAATAGTGCCAATTGGGAAACTTTCGCCGAAACAAATAACATGGCTGATGCGTTGACACAAGAAGCAACACACGCACCACAACCGATACAGGTAGCAGCTTCGAATGCTTTATCCGCATCTGCTTTTCCAATCGGAATGGCGTTTGCATCAATGGTGTTTCCGGAAGTATTGACCGAAACGAAACCACCGGCCTGCTGAATACGGTCAAACGAACTACGATCAACCACAAGGTCTTTGATTACCGGAAATGCTTTCGCTCTCCACGGTTCCACGTAGATCGTTTCGCCATCCTTGAATTTACGCATGTGCAACTGACACGTTGTCACCGCACGATCGGGACCATGAGCCTCACCGTTAATGAACAACGAGCACATTCCGCAAATTCCCTCACGGCAGTCGTGGTCGAATGCAACCGGCTCTTTGCGTTCATTTACCAGTTGTTCGTTCAATTGATCCAACATCTCCAAGAAAGAGCTATCGGTTGACACATTGTCCAATTTGTATGTTTCCATACTCCCTTTCGAGTTGACATTCTTCTGACGCCAGATCTTGAGGTTGATATTGATTGTTTTTGATGCCATAATTTCTAATGTTTCTTCAATTTCTATTCTATGAAGCGATGTTGGATTTTTGATTATTGATGTTGGATGTAAATCCTCGTTCAACATCAAGCTGCCAACATCAAAAATTTACTTATAGTTACGTGCCGCAATTTTGATGAATTCGTAATTCAACGCTTCTTTGTGCAACTCAGACTGGTTGATATCCATGCCTTTGTATTCCCATGCACCAACGAATTTGAAGTTTTCATCGTCGCGCAATGTTTCACCTTCCGAATCCTGGTATTCCTCGCGGAAGTGACCACCACATGATTCGTTTCGTTGTAAAGCATCGCGTGCCATTAATTGTCCCAATTCGAAGAAATCGGCAACACGAAGCGCTTTTTCCAATTCAGGGTTCAATTCATCGGCGTCACCTGGAACGTATACATCGTTGTAGAATTCGTCGCGCAAAGCTGCAATTTCAGCAATGGCTTCTTTCAAGCCTTGTTCGTTGCGACCCATTCCTACTTTGTTCCACATAATCAAGCCCAAACGTTTGTGGAAATGATCTACGGTTTTGCTACCGTTGTTCGTTAAGAACTTATTGATGATGGATTTTACGCTGTTTTCAGCTTCGTCAAATTCCGGTGAGTCTGTTGGAATGGTTCCGGTACGGATTTCATTCGCCAGGTAATCAGAAACCGTATATGGCAACACGAAGTAACCATCAGCCAAACCTTGCATCAATGCCGAAGCACCCAAACGGTTGGCCCCGTGATCAGAGAAATTGGCTTCACCGGCCACAAAACAACCCGGAATAGTAGATTGCAAGTTGTAATCAACCCAAACGCCACCCATGGTGTAGTGAACCGCCGGATAGATTTTCATCGGCGTTTCGTATGGGTTTTCGTCGGTGATTTTTTCGTACATCTGGAAGAGGTTTCCGTACTTGCTTTCGACCCATTTTTTACCCAATTCCAACATTTTTTCGTTGGATGGATTGTGATCACCTGAAGCATAAGCAGCCTGTTTTCCTTTGGCCATGATCTCAGATGAGAAATCGAGGTAAACACCTTCGTTGGTATCGTTGGCTTCGATTCCGAATCCGGCATCACAACGCTCTTTGGCCGCACGTGAAGCTACGTCACGCGGCACGAGGTTACCAAACGCAGGGTATCTTCTTTCCAGGTAATAATCTCTGTCTTCTTCGGCAATTTGTGTTGGTTTCAAACGGCCTTCACGAATCGCTTCTGCATCTTCTTTTTTCTTTGGAACCCAGATTCGGCCAGAGTTACGCAATGATTCCGACATCAACGTCAGTTTCGATTGGTTGGTTCCGTGAACCGGAATACAAGTCGGGTGAATTTGTACGTAGCACGGATTGGCAAAATAAGCTCCGCGTTTGTGCGCTTTCCATGCTGCGGTAACATTACTTCCCATCGCATTGGTTGAAAGGAAGTAAACATTTCCGTAACCACCTGAAGCGATGATCACCGCGTGCGCCGAATGACGTTCGATTTCGCCGGTAACCAGGTTGCGGGCAATGATTCCACGTGCTTTTCCATCTACTTTCACGATGTCGAGCATTTCGTGACGGTTGTACATTTGCACACGGCCCAAACCGATTTGACGTGAAAGCGCCGAATAAGCTCCAAGTAACAATTGTTGTCCGGTTTGACCTGCAGCGTAGAATGTACGTTGTACCTGTGTTCCACCGAATGAACGGTTGTCCAACAAACCTCCGTATTCACGTGCAAAAGGAACACCTTGTGCCACACATTGGTCGATGATGTTTCCGGAAACCTCAGCTAAACGGTGAACGTTTGCTTCGCGGGCACGGTAGTCACCACCTTTGATTGTATCGTAAAACAAGCGATAAACACTATCGCCGTCGTTTTGGTAATTTTTAGCGGCATTGATACCACCCTGTGCTGCGATTGAGTGCGCTCGACGCGGAGAATCCTGGAAACAGAATGCTTTTACATTGTAGCCCATTTCGCCAAGAGAGGCCGCAGCGGCAGCACCTGCAAGACCGGTTCCCACAACGATTACATCGATTTTAGGGCGGTTATTGGGTGCAACCAGTTTTAAATGATTTTTATGATCGGTCCATTTTTCTGAAATAGAACCTTCAGGTATTTTGGAATCTAACTGAGACATATCTTTTCTTTTTAAAAATGAATCTGATTATTTAACGAACCCAATGAAAATGAGTACCGGGATAATGGCAAACAAGAGCGGCACCACAATGGCGAATAATTTTCCTGTTACTGCAATAATCGGTGTGTAGCGCTTGTGGCGTAAACCCAGCGACTGGAACGCCGAAGCGAATCCGTGCCATAAGTGGAATGACAACACCACCATTGAAAGTACGTACAGAATGGTTGCCCATAACGCCAGTGAGTTGGTAACAAACCCGTTTTTCGACTGACCGAAGAACGCCATTACGACTGAATGCAAATCTTTGTAACCTTCACCCATTTTGTGATCTGTATTTTCTAAATACAAGTGAGTCTCATTTCTTACCACTACGGCCTCATCTACCTGTACAGGAAGCAAACCATGATCATGTGTGTAATAAAGAGTTTGTGAATTTTCCTGATTTGGCAAGGTAACTTCATAAGTATGTAGCGGAATATGCTCGAAGTGCATTTTGGCCCAGAAATTCACCATGTGCGTAACGATGAAGATCAGGATGATGCTTCCAAGCAAGGCCATTTGGCGCGACGCTGTTGAAGAATTGGCTCCCGGATTGTTGTAAGCGTATTTCTGCGGACGTGCTTTTTTGTTTTGCACCGCCAGCATTAATCCGTCAATAGCGTGGAACAGGATGGAAATGTAGGTTACATAAGACAACACTTTGATGAAAATGTTGTGCTGCATGAAGTAGGCATATTCGTTGAACGCTCTCCTGCCCTCTTCCCCATGGATGAAAATCAATTGAAGATTTCCAATGAGGTGTCCGATGAGGAACGTGCACAAAAACAGTCCCGTCAATGCCATCCAATATTTTTTGGCGATGGATGATCTTAAAATTGCCGATTTACTCATGTTTGGTTTTTTATTAAAAACGATCCACAAATTTAACTGCTATAGCAACCCGATGTTCACCCCGACCTTATTTAGATTGAATTTAGATTGTTGTTTTTTCAGAACAATCACAGATTCAAGTATCTTAGTGATAAGCAAACCTATACGTATGAAGTCTACACTACTTGTTTCGACCGGAGTTCTCACTCTTTCGCTTTTCACAGGATGCATTCCGGGAGGTTCCGCAAAAGAAGCTCCGGCAGAAAAAATAGTTGCAGGAATGGTACAGGGAAGGGTTTACTCCAATTCCTATTTCGACATCAAGGTACATTCACCCGAAGGTTGGGAAATTCAGGATCAGGCACCGGTCAAAGGAACCAATCCGTTTCAGGTGGATTTGTTCCAGGCATTTGAATATCCGCTGGACTCGGGTTATATCGATAACGGAAATATTTACATCACTGCAGAGCGCAGAAATCACAATCCGATGATGGACGATGGCGGCGATTATTTGCTGGAACTGAAAGAAGGCCTGGAAATGCTGGCGCTGGAAACCGACGAGATCAGCGAGATTACGACCACCACCATTGATGGAAAAAAGTTTCACCGGTTGTCGACCTATGGCATTGATAGCGACAATGATGTGGAAACCGTTCAGGAGTTTTACGCTACCCCGATCAAAGATTATTGGCTGATGATTACACTCACGTATTGCGATAAAGGGCAAAAAGCCAGTTTGAAAGAGACGCTTGAAGGAATTGAGTTTAAATAGTATTGAGCCATTATAACTTTCTATCCTCCCCCTTAATCCCCCTCCAAAGGGGGACACTGATTCACTTCCAACTCACCAACGATCAATGCGCAGCTGCATCATCCAGCGAAACACCCTGTTTTTTAAGGAGTTTGTTGACGAAGATCGCGAAGAAGGTGATGTACAAGAAACAAATGGTTCCTACTACAAACGATGTTTGAATGCCGATAATATCGGAGAGTTTTCCTTGCAATGGAGGAATAATCGCTCCACCCAGAATCATCATCACCAGGAATGCCGAGCCTTGCGCCTGGTATTTGCCCAATCCTGCGAGTGAAAGGGAAAAGATACACGGCCACATAATGGAGCAGAACAATCCGGCGCTTAAGAAGGCGTAAACGGAAACAATTCCGGTAGTTGTGAGGCCAACGACCGTGGCTCCGACACCCAAAATCCCGAAAACGGTCAACGTCAATGCCGGTTTGTCATTGGTGAGGTAAAACGCAATGATTTGAACCAGCACGCAACCAATATACCAGTACAACGAATCAATGTTGTAACCGGCCAGTTTGGTAAACCCGAGCACAACTGCAAATGCGGTCAACGGAGCGATAAAACGCAGGATCATTTTGGTTTGCGGAGCCAGTTTAAATGCATTGATGGAACCGGCCCAGCGACCGATCATCAAACTTCCCCAAAACATGGACACAAACGGTGTTGTTTCCGATGATTCATATCCGCCGAAAGCCGGTTGTTTGAGTAATTCACTAAGATTACTTCCGATGGCGACTTCCACTCCAACGTACACAAAAATGGCCAGCATCCCGAGTGTGAGTTGCGGAAACTGCATGGCTCCCCAACCTTCTTTCTGGCGTGAACCCCTGCCGTAGGCGAATAAAATTCCGGCCACAACTGCTACCAATCCGCCTGTCCAGCAAATAATACGCATGCGGTTCAGCGGTTTTTGAATCGTGTCTATTTCTTGTTGAATAGCAGCTTTCGTTTCCCGTTGAGTTGTTGTTAGTTGCGGTATTTCCACACCTTGTTCATCCAATGACACGAGTTCAAGATCATGATTCAACTCAACCAATTGTTTGGCTTCATCTGTCCGGTAACTATTGAAAACAGGGGCAAAGCAGGCAATTAGTAATCCTGTGATTATGAATAAAGTGACCAATGCTTTTTTAGCGGAATCAGCTTTTTCAGTAACAGGATTATCAATGACTTCATGGCTCGAAGCGGACGCTGCATCGGTTGTTTTTCCATCCGGAACACGTTTTGAAAAACCGAATAACGCTGCTACTCCCAAAAACAAACACCCAACAGCTGAATACAAAATGATGATTTTGGAAAGGCTGAGCGCCTGGATCATTTTGTCATCTACCGCCGCGGCGGTGCCAAACAGGGCAAGGGAAATAATCACTGGTCCGATAGACGTTCCCAAACTATTGATCGATCCACCAAGATTGATGCGGTTACTACCTGTGGATTCATCACCTAATGAGATCATAAACGGATTGGCAGATGTTTGCTGCAAGGAAAAACCAAGCGCTACGATAAACAGTCCGAAGAGCATTCCTGCGAATACATTGAAGTAAACAGACACAATCATGGCTACCGCGCCAAGAGCGGAAAACAACAATCCATAAACGATGCTGCGCTTGTAACCCCATGATCCGACCAAATCGCGGCCGCTTGCG
Source organism: Bacteroidota bacterium (assembly GCA_040387295.1). Classification (GTDB taxonomy): domain Bacteria; phylum Bacteroidota; class Bacteroidia; order Flavobacteriales_D; family Crocinitomicaceae; genus Fluviicola. The sequence goes on from JAZKEB010000002.1 coordinate 590,617, forward strand.
GTACTAAACAAAAACAAACCTAACGCACCGAGGTAATATGCGCCGTAAAACGCGAAATCGATGAGCTGGCTTTGGAACTGATCAAGGTGGAAATAATGCTTGCAAAACGGAATGAAAATACTGTTTCCGGCGGCAATGAATCCCCAAAAAAAGAAAACGGTTGTCAGCGTTGACAATGCTCCGTAATTGGTGGGCTTGATCGTTTTTTCCATAGAAGAAGTTTAGGGGCGAAAAATAGGGAGAATATTTGAGATGCTTGATTTTTGATGTTGGATGCTTGATGTTGGATCAGACTTTGTTGAAATTTAACGGGAGCTCCATCAAAAATTCAACATCAAACATCAAAACTCCATTTCACTCTGCCAGCAACTGCTCCATATCCTTCATCAAACGACCCACCTCTTTTTCTGAAGTGCCGTCGTAATAACCGCGTATGCGTAGTTGTTGATCAACCAGCACAAAATTGTTGGTGTGGATAAAATCGGAACCGACATCGCCCTGATTTTCAACGGCAGCGGGTTTTAGCACAAAAAACGAACGCCGGGCAACTTCGTATAGTTTTTCTTTTTTACCTGTCAAAAAATGCCATTGTTTGGAGTCGGCGTGATGTAATTGCGCATATTCGGCCAATCGGGCAACCGAGTCGGTTTCTGGATCTACCGTAAAACTCAGAATAGCGACCTGGTTGTTTTGTTTGAAATGATTGTGAACCCGTTCCATTTGGGCGGTCATTTTAGGGCAAATAGTGGCGCAGGTGCTGAAAAAATACTCGGCCACAAACACTTTTCCTTTCAAATCTTTCAGGCCAAAAGCCTTGTTTGTTTGATCGGTAAATGAAAAGTCGCCTATTTTGTGCCCGAAGCCCTGACGCACCAAATCAGGATCAACCATTTCAGCATTGAGGTCAACCGGATTGATCACCGGAAGTGGTTTTTCATCTGATGGTTTTGTGATCAGATAAGCTGTAATGATTCCCGCAAGAGCAATAACCAGGATGATGGCAACGCGCATTTTTTCTAGATTTTGACCACAAAAATACGTTGAATATGTGCACCAAATCATGATATTTATCACTGAAATACTATATTTGGTTCATGCGAACTTTTATCTTAAGCCTGATCATTTTCTTATCTGTTCCCAGCGTTCATGCCCAATTAACAGAAGGTGACGGGCATGTATTTGCCAAATACAGTTACGGAATCGTCGATTCGGCGCGTTATCACAATTATTCCGTTTCGGGCGAATATTTCCTGAATCCTTACATCGGGTTGAACTACAATTTCGACCTGATGTTTCGCAACGACAACATTCGCCAGTTTCACTCATCGGTTGGTGCATTGGTTGGTCCACCGCTAATTTTAATCGGGATCATTTCGGCCGCTTCCAACAGTAACGATACCGATGATTCGCAATTCAACCTGGGAGCTTTGGGCGCCATTTTGGGAGTTTTGATCCTGGTGGCACCCGACGGAGTGAGCTTTCACATTCCGGTTTCGTATAAATGGGATATTTCGCCGTATGCCAATGTGTTGGGAATTGACTTTGTGCGGAATAAGAACACGAATCACAACAATTTCAAATATGCGATGTCGTTCGGTTGCAAGACCACGTATCTTACTTACAGCGATTTTACGCTGAACGCCTTTGTGGAAACGCGCAAAGTAGCCGGAATGGGCTGGAGTTTCGGTGGTGGATTCGGGATTGGATATGCGATAGGCAGTCCGGTAGAAGGCAATCCGAACTTTATCGAACGACCAGAGTAATCATCAGAAATGCAGGTGTTTTACCGTATCACCGTTATTGATGAGCTGTTTCAGTGATTCGATACCGACAGTGATGTGCCGGTCGACAAACTCTGAAGTCACTTTACTATCGCTTTCGCTGGTTTTCACACCTTCCGGAACCATTGGTTGATCTGAAACTAACAACAAAGCACCCGTAGGAATTTTATTGGCAAAACCAACCATAAAAATCGTCGCCGTTTCCATATCAATGGCCATGGCTCGAATGGAACTCAGGTAATTTTTGAACGCTTCATCGTGTTCCCAAACTCGACGGTTGGTTGTGTAGCACGTTCCGGTCCAGTAATCGAACCCGTGATCGCGGATAGTGGTTGAGATCGCTTTTTGCAAGGCAAACGCCGGTAAAGCCGGAACTTCTGGCGGGAAATAGTCATTGCTTGTTCCTTCGCCACGAATGGCAGCAATGGGTAAAATCAAATCGCCAACCGAATTTTTCTTTTTCAAGCCACCACATTTTCCCATGAACAAGACCGCTTTGGGTTTGATCGCCGAAAGCAAGTCCATACACGTTGCCGCCGAAGCGCTTCCCATCCCGAAGTTGATGATGGTAATGCCGTTGGCCGTGGCGCATTGCATGGGTTTGTCTTTACCAATTACAGGAACATCATGAAGGGCCGCAAATTTCTCGACATAATTGTGGAAATTGCAGAGCAAAATATACTCTCCGAAATTCTCTAATTTCTCACCCGTATAGCGTGGCAGCCAGTTTTCTACGATTTCCTGTTTTGATTTCATGCGTTATTTTTCTTGTTCCCCAAACTTACGGATTGCGCGGGGATTTTTGATGTTGGATGCTTGATTTTTGATGACGGCTCCGGTAGATCCCACAATTCCGGAACTTATACCTGAGATCAGCTGAACTTTGTTGGACTCTTTAAATCCTTGGAAAAACCCAATCCAACATCAAGCATTAAAAATCCAACATCACTTTTTGGTGATAAGACTCAAAAACGTCGAACGATTGATACCAGTTGTTTTGATCTCCGGGTAATAATCTGTAAAACTGGCCGGAACCTTGATTTTTTTGCGTTTGTCCCACTGCATTTTATAGCCATTGATGCCCGCTTCGGAAACCTCGATGTAGTCCATTTCCTGTTTGGTATGGGTTTTCCAGAAATACGAGGCCACGTTTCTTCCCGCCAACGCATTGGCTTTTCGGCGTTCTGAAATCACCCAGTTTTTCCAAAGAAGATCAAGATCATTACGGAATTCCAGTGGTTGAAACTGGCGAATGAGCGCATTTCGAAGACCGTTGTCTACAAAATAAACCGTGTGGCTTTTTTTCAGCTCGTAGCGGTGATCGTTGAAATAGCTCGGCAATACAAACAACAGCTGTGTTTTTTCGAGTAATTGAATGTAGCGTTCCACCGTTTCGTTATCCAACCCACATTTTCCGCCTAGCTCGTTGTAACTGATTGCCTGACCGATATTGAAGGCCAGCAAACGCAGCAATTGGATAAGTTGTTCGCTTTTGTTGATGCGGTCAGCAGCTCCCAATTGCGTAAAAACACTTTCTTCCAACAAGTTGATTAACAGCTCTTCCGCGTTTTCCGGATTGGCCACAATTTCGGGGTAATAACCAAAAATCAACCGTCGTTCCACTTCTTTTTCTTCTTCGCCCATACCTGTAGCCTGCACCATTTCGGGGTAGGAATGCGGAAAGAGTACCAATTCCAATCCCTGATACCGCAAAGCTTCCCACAATTCTTCCTGCAATGCCGGTTCGAACGAACAACAGAGCACGAGGTTTTCAACGGTGTCATTTCCGAGCACCTCATCGATAATGGCCTGCAATTGACCGAGGTATTGTGCTTCTTCCAAAATAATGATGGAAAAACCGCTTGTTATGGCTTGAAAGTCAGCAACTTCGTCGATGGTTTTGCGTTGCTTTTTGTCGGCACAATCGATGGTAATTGTTTGCTGGCTTTTTTGACCGAGAACTTCGGCAAGCAATGTTTTCCGACCTGATTTTCGCGGGCCGCGCAGCACGACTATTTTACTTTCGGCTAATTTTTGTTGAAGAACAGGCTGAAGCGCTCGTTTGATCATTGTTTCAAATTTTGATCAAAACTAGGTGGCTTTTCGATTTATTGTGTTGATTTCTGCGAAAAAGAATACTCAAAGAGGTGTTGATAATTTTGGAGGGAACTGGTTTACAGGGAACTGGGGAGCCAGGATATTCTGAACTTGGAAGTGTCTAACTCCCTAGCTCTCCAATTACTAGTTCACTAACACCAATCGATCAAAATACTTCTTCGGTCTGTCAGAGTGCATAAACTTATTGCCACCATAGCACACCATAATGTAGGCTTTGTTGTCGTGGATAAAAATGCGGCGCCATTGAAGGCCTTTCCACTCGTCCTGCACCATTCCTTCAATCGCCTGAATGCCATTCGGAAGTGTGAGTTCTACCGGGCGCTGACGCTGATTGTCGATGAATTGTTTTTTGTAGCTGCTCAATGTTTCATCGGCCGAACGAATAATGAGCTCGTAGGTATTTCCCTGGCCCAATTCCTGGTAAACAAAACGGTAATCTTCTTCGGAAGCAAACTCGAGCGGCTTGCCCGAAAGCGGAATAGAGAAACCAAACGTGTCGCTTTCAACGGTATAAACACGCCAGCTGTTGACGGTTTGCTGAGCGGGAATCGGTTCTGTACTGTAGGTCGCTTTTACAGGTCGCACGGTGTAACCTTTTGATCGGAGCAATTGTAAAATCCCGTCGGTTCCGTGTAAATGTCCCGATCCGACCGCACAAAATACCGATTGCTTGCGCATCAACGTATCCAATCCGGTGGTCATCACCACATTTCGGCGGGTAATCAGTGCATCGTAGGCGCCCGGGACATTTTCCAATTGCGATTTCAGCATTTTGCTCAGCGTGGCAATATCGCCCTGAATGTAGGATTGCACAAACGCTTCTTTCGAAAAGAGTAAGCTTGAAAGCGCAGTACGCGCCGTAATATTGCTGATTTTTTCCACTGCTTTTAGCTGATCTTCCAGTCCTTCGAGCGGGTAAAAATCTTTTCCGGCGCAATAGCCGGTTTGCTGTAACCAGGCGTCAATGAATTGTGGCCGACCATCTTCGTTTCCATAAACCGTTGCTGTTGCTTCGCGCGAGTTGGTGTACGGTTTGTTTTTGGAAAGAATTTCAAGATCGAACAGGTCCAGACGCACGTCGTATTCATCAAACAAAGCCGAAACATCGGTTTCCAGTACCACAGCATCCGCTTTTTCAAAAGCGATGTACAAACTATCCGGAAACTGAAACAATCGCGGATCGTTAGAGTGCATACTACCGAACAAATAACTCGGTTTTTTCAATCCTTTGCCCTTGATTTCCCACAATAGCTGATACTCGGGCGTGTCTTGCGCAACCGAAAATTTTCCGGCCAAAAGCAGTGCTATGAGGAGTATTTGTTTCATTTGTTTATTTACCAGTGTGTTAATCAGCTCAAACGTATGCATTTTTGGCCGTCCTGCGGAAAATTTCACCTGTTTTAACAATCCTGCGTTCATGTGGCGACAAATCGATTCTCAGGAGATGAGACGAACATCACCTCCTATCAAACGATCCACGTGCACATCCCCAAATGCATAGGGAATGTAGGCAAGTGAAGGAATTTTCTTCGTGAGAATGACCGGAGTAGTTTTGCCCAGAGAAATCGTTCCGTGGGTATTCGATAATCCCATCGCGTAGGCTGCGTTTATCGTAAGGGCATTGAGAGCTTCTTCCGGGGTCATTTTCATCTTGACACAGCCTAAAGAAAAAATCATGCCTAAATTATCGCATGGTGTGGAACCCGGATTAAAATCGCTCGCTAATGCAACGGGAAGTCCGGCATCCATCATTCCGCGTGCATTACCAAACGGAATGCTAAGGAAATGGGAACAACCCGGAAGCAATGTGGCCATACAACCGCTGTCTTTCAACGCAGCAAGATCCGCCTCATCGCATTCTTCCAAATGATCAACCGATAACGCGCCGCATTCAATGGCAGCTTTCACGCCACCAAGCACCGAAAATTGGTTCACGTGCACTTTCGGGATCAAACCGTATTGTTTGCCCGCTTGCAAAATGCGGGTCATTTCATCTACCGAGAAATAATTGCGCTCACAAAACACGTCTATGTAATCGGCTAAGTTTTCTTCCGCGATTTTCGGAAGCATTTCTTCGATAATCAGTTTTATATAGGCTTCGTGATCTTCTTTATAGGCTTTCGGAAAGGCGTGTGCCCCAAGGAATGTGGCTTTGATGGCGATTCCGGCTTCGGTTTTCAGGCGTTTGATCACGCGCAGCATTTTCAATTCAGCTTCAACGCTCAGGCCATAACCTGATTTTATTTCCAGCGCTCCGGTACCATAACTTTTCATCCGTTCGATGCGCACCAATGCTTCTTCAAACAACTGATCTTCTGACATTCCTGCCAGTTTTCCGGCCGAATTGAGGATTCCGCCGCCTTTAAGCGCAATTTCTTCGTAGGTAAGTCCGTTGATGCGGTCAACAAATTCTTCTTCACGACTGGCAGCAAACACTGTGTGCGTATGCGCATCGCAAAATGCCGGAAACACAAAACAGCCCTCGGCATCGATGATTTCCAAATCGCGCCAATCGGTGATTCCGCCCCACTCGCTCATGGGACCATAAGCTACAATCACGCCGTCTTCCAATGCCAGAAAAGCATCATCGATTGCGGGTATCGTTTTCATTGCCGATCCGGCCACATACTTAGGAAAATCTTCCCCAACCTGCAGCAAGGACTTGATGTTTTTGATTAAAATTTTCGCCATGATGGTGCAATTTTACGGAATATCTGTTTTGAATGTGTTTGAAAGGGATGTTTCATTGCAGGAAAATAACCCTGTTTTTCGAAGCATATCTCTGCTTCCCTCCTTGAGGAGGGATTGAGGGAGGTGGCGGAAGTTCATTATCAATGGTTTAGTGAATGTCCTCCCCCTTTATCCCCCTCCAAAGGGGGAAATAGATCAACCCTGTGATTTTCAGAGAATCATCCTATTTCAACTCCTCCAACTGCATGCGGTAGACCCGTTGCAGGTTTGTGTCACAAGGGGTTTTCAGGAATTTTTCCACCAATTGTTTGAACTCGCGTTTATTGCCCGAATTTGTTTTGTCGAAATTATAAGCCGCCTGTGCCGAAACCATTTCTTGCAGCAGCTTCGTGCAATTGAGTTTATTGGAATAACCGCTCTTTTGATCATCGGTGAGAATGATAAAATTCTCTTCGTCGCCCTCTATGTATTTAACCGAAAACGATTCTCCGATTTGAGGTGGAATTTCAAGTTCGTTTGCCGGATAAAACGCATCCCCACTATTCTCAAAATAAGTTGTTACCGTTTTTCCTTCTCTGGTTTTGATCAAACAATGATAATTGACCACCTGAACACGATTCACATAATTATTGGTATTCTCTACCCGCACAATTACTCCGGTTCCTTTGACACCATGGTTGTATACATATTCGCTATTCCAATCACCGCCGTATATCAGGTTAAGTATACCCCATACCGGCAGCAATAATGCAAGCATGGATGCTTTCGGATAACGTTTTTTACCAAAACGAAAGATGAGTAGCATGGCGATAATACTACAAGGCAAGATCAAAAAGGGGTGGTGAGCGCCAAAGCTTAAGAAGCTAGAAGTCATTGTTTATCAGATTAGCGTAGAACATCAAATGTATCAATTTCGGTGAATTAGTCGTCAATCATGCGCTTTTCAGCTAATAAAACCGTTGATAAAAGTACACTGAAACATCTTTTTTGTACTTTACGTCACCGAATTGTTACTCCAATATGAATAAATTGTTAACGACGCTTCTGCTTTTGGCCGGAAGCAACTCTTTTTTTTATGCCCAAACCTATAACGGTGGCAGCGGAAATATCCTTGATTATCAAACGGTTGATATTCCGATTACTGTTTCCGGATTATCCCCAACAACGATTGATACAACCAACTTCGGGCTCGAACAAGTGTGCATCAATCTGACGCATACCTGGGATTCCGATTTGACCATTCGCATTGTAGCGCCCGACGGCACAACCGCTATTTTGGCAGACGGCGTGGGCGGCGATCAGGACAATTTCACCAATACCTGCTTTCGCTGGGATGCAGCCACAAGCATTGGCGCGGGATCGGCCCCTTTTTCAGGCACGTATAAACCTTCCGGACAAATGGGATTGGTCAACAACGGCCAGAACGGAAACGGAACCTGGAAAATCAGTGTTTCAGACAATGCCGGTGGCGATCAGGGCGCAGTAACAAGCTGTTCCATTACTTTCGGTAACGATCCGGCGACTTATTTTGCTTTCTCGGAATCGGATTTACCGATCGTCATCATCAACACCAACGGCGGCACAATTACGAACGACCCAAAAATCATGGCCGATATGGGAATCGTTTACAACGGGCCCGGAGTTCGAAATCATGTAACGGACCCAAAAAATGACTACAACGGAAAAATCGGCATCGAAATCCGCGGGAATTATTCTGCTTCGCTTCCGCAAAAGCCCTATGCGCTTGAGTTATGGGACGTAAACGGCATCACAATCGATTCGTCGATTCTGGGAATGCCGGTGGAATCGGAATGGCTCTTGCTGGCAACGTACAATGACAAATCATTCGCACGCAATGCATTACCCTTTCATTTATACGATTCCATGGGCCACTATTCCGTGCGTTCGCGTTTGGTAGATGTGGTCATCAATGGCGAATACCGCGGAATTTATCAATTTGCTGAAAAAGTGAAACGCGATTCGAGCCGTGTGGATGTGCCGAAATTAACCGCAACCGAAATTGCCGGAGTGGATGTTACAGGCGGTTATATTTTGAAAATCGATTATTGGGACGGCAGCAATTCATGGCAATTGAACAATAGTCCTATCGGTTTTCCGGGATTAGATATTCACATGGTGTATTATTATCCAAAACCGGAAGATCTGGTCATTCAGCAGAAAACATACATTCACGGTTTTATCGATGCGTTTGAAACAGCACTTTACGGACTCAATTTTGATGATCCGGTAAATGGCTACCGTCAATACATCAGCACATCTACTTTCATTGATTATTTCATTATCAGCGAAGTAACACGCAATGTGGATGGCTACAAAAAAAGTCGCTTTTTCTACAAAGACAAAGACCACACCGACGGTACTTTCCGCAAATTGAAAGCCGGACCGGTTTGGGATTTTGACTGGTCGCTGAAAGATATCGATGCCGGTTCAGACGACGGTTCAGGATTCATGTACGGATTATCCGATCAGGACGTCAATGCTCCCGGCTGGTACATTCGTTTGCTGCAGGACACGGTTTTTGCCAATGAGTTGCGTTGCCGATACGATGATTTGCGTCGCAGTATTTTGAGCGAAAGTTACCTCTACAGCAAAGTTGATTCAATCGCAGCGTTGGTGGACGAAAGTCAGGCCTGGCACTACCAGGTTTGGGGCCACATGGGGCAATCGTCCGGAACACCGGAAGTGCAGGCGCCGAGTCAAAGCTACGCCGAAGAAGTGCAGCGTTTAAAGGATTGGTTGGATCGTCGCTTAACGTGGCTAGACGCCAACATGCCCGGAACTCTGAATGGTTGTAGCATGGCTGGTGTGAACCAATTGGCCGGAAATGCGCAGATTGTTGCTTATCCGAATCCGTTTGACAATACCTTACTCATCGAATGGCCTTCGGGTGATTTAACCGGTTGCACGCTCCGTTTACGCGATGAAACGGGTCGACTTTTCCGCGAAACGGTCATCAATAAAGGTGATTTGTTTAACGGTTCTTTTGGCTTGACAGGCTTGTCTGATCTTTCACAAGGTGTTTATTTTGTGGAACTTACGCGTGGGGATGATCAACGTGTGTTGAAGGTGATGAAATAATTTAGCAATGTAAACTAATAAAAAAAGCCTCTGGAAATCTCCAAAGGCTTTTTTTGTTTTTGGGTACCTCGGGCCGGAATCGAACCGGCACACCCGAAAGTACAGGATTTTGAATCCAGCGCGTCTACCAGTTCCGCCACCGAGGCATTTGTAATTGCTGTCCGACTGACAGCCACTTACCGATGTAAGCGGGTGCAAAAATAGGGAATAAATTGAATTTTACAAAGTCACACTCAAAAAAGTAAACAATTCGATCAACGATATGATCAATCGAATGCTCTCCAATGCTCGTTTTCACAATCCTAAATTAACTGAATGTAACCATCACGGCCCAATTTTTGCTGAAAACCAAGCCTCTAAATGTCCCGTTATGAATCACATACTACTTTCTACACTCGTCGTACTTTTTTCATTCAGCTCCTTTTCCCAAAAAACATTCTGTGATGGCTGGGAAGAGGGCTATGAAAGCGGAAAAATAGCGTTGGATGAATTTGTAGGGATTACGCCTATCTGTCCTATCGCAAGGATCAATGCCGACACCTATGAGATCGGTTTCCAATTGGGGTATGAAAAAGCAACCGGAACCAAAAACAGCGTGGTGCTGCCACCTTCGGATTCAGAAAACAGTTTTTGCGATGGCTGGGAAAAAGGGTATTCCGCTACCATGGACAAAAGTGGCCGATTGGCCTTTATCGTACCGATTTGTCCCATTCCCATGCTCACTGAAGACAATTACGAATCGGGCTACATCAAGGGTTTAACAAAGGCCAACGAGCAACTTGGAGTGGAAAACGACGAAATAATCGGTTACGATGCCGATGGCGAATTCTGTGATGGCTGGGAAAAAGGATATAAAGTCGGGTTACAGCTCTGGGCAGAAAAACACAAAGCCACTACCCCGCTTCGAATCACTCCCATTTGCCCGATCCCGGATATCAATCAGGACAATTACACCAACGGCTTTGAAAGAGGAAAAAACAAAGCGCTGGAAGAAATGGCCGATTAATTTTAGAATAGTTCAATTATTCCATTAGTTTTGAATGACTTGATTTGAACAATTGTTCATTTGGAGGAAGACGTAATATTGATAACCCGGCACTGTTCACAATTCCATTTTCCTGAATAATGCCTTTATTTTAGTTTCTATGGCAGGTGACATTTCAGGATTTAGGAAATCAGCAAAGGCGCTCTCAAAAAATCCGTTGGGAATTATTGCCCTTTTTATCGTGCTTGTTTACGGTTTGGGATCAATGGTAGTTGTCGTTGGTGGGGAAAAGCTACTCGCAATTGCTTATCATCCGCTCACGTGGTTTCTGGCCATTTTTCCATTTATCGTGCTGCTCGTTTTCGCTTATTTAGTATCGCGACATCATCAAAAGTTGTATGCCCCTAGTGATTATGACAGTTCGGAACACTTTATTGAGGCAAGTGGAGTAAAGATCCCAAAAGATATTTCCGAAGGAAAAGCTACGATTGCTACGACTGATTCATCTAAAAAGCAAACGTCCGTTTCAGGCGATTTAATCGATAAACTTGAAAAGCGGTACAATCGTGTTAAGAACATGGGTTATAGCATCATTCATCAATCCGAAATGCTACAAAATCGCACTTCTTCAAAATCAGGAAGATACCGCGTACGGATTTGGATCGAACATTTCTTGAAACCACAAGAAATCAAAAATGTGAAACAAGTCAGTTATCGCGTTTGGGATGATTTCAGCAGCAAAGTGTTTACTACAACTGCTCTTGAAGGCAATTTTGATTTATGGCTGGTGGTCTATGGTGAATTTCCCGTTTCGGCATTGATTGAATTGAACGACGGAGAATCCATTATTCTGGAACGCTATCTCGATTTACCGGGAAGACCGACAGATTGATTGAATTCATTCACTATTCACCCTTTTTTCGCTTCTTTGTTGCTGCTTACCAATCATGACTTCATGCAACAACCCATTTATGTTCTCGGCACCGGACTTTCACACAACGGATCGGCTGTTTTACTGAAAGACGGAAAAATCTGCGTAGCCATTGAAAAAGAACGTCTTACCCGTGTAAAACAAGACGGAGGAAACGATTCTGCGGCCATTACCTATTGCCTGGAAGCCGAGGGCATTACCTTGAAAGATGTTGCCGTTGTGGTGCAATGCGCCAATTTTGAAGTGCCTGATCGCGAGCGATTTCATGGAAAACGTCTGTTCGAAGGAACGGAAAAACCACCGTTAACAAGCATTTCGCATCAGCTTGCACATGCCTACAGCGCAGCGGGAACCTGTGATTTCGACTCATGCAACATCATGGTGATCGACGGTTGCGGAAGTCCGTTTGACCAATGCACTGATATCAGCGAAAACACCGCTTTGCCCGACGATGTAAAAGCAGGTTCTCAAGACAAAATGTGGTGCGAAAAAGACAGTTTTTATTCCTTCGACGGACAAAAAGTACGGGCGCTCTACAAAGACTTTAGTCCGATCGCGGTAAGTAACGGGCACACTATCCGGTTTTCTACAACCCGGCATTCCATCGGCGGATTTTACGCTGCCGTAAGCCATTACGTATTCGGAAACCTCGATGATGTCGGCAAACTCATGGGATTGGCGCCCTACGGAAAACCTCATCAATTCAACATGGAAGCTTTTTCCATCGAAAAAGGCCGGTTATTTGTGCGCGACGCATGGAAAACAGAGCTCACGCAACCTTCCAATGGTTATGAACAGTTCAAAGCACATTTTCAATATTATGCCAATGTGGCCTGGTGGGCGCAACAACAGGTGGAACAAGCGATAATGGCTTGTTTTACCGAACGCTTAAACCAGTTTCCGCATCCAAATATTTGTTATTCGGGTGGCGTCGCGCTCAATGCAGTCGCCAATGCACAATTGCTGGAAAACAACATTGTGAAAAACCTTTACATGGAACCCGCGGCCGGAGATAATGGTTTGGCGCTCGGTTGCGCATTTTACGGCTGGCTCGAAGTGCTCAATCAACCGAAAGTGCCACACGACGGAAATACCTGTTTCGGGAAAAGCTATTCTGATGCGGAAATAGAACTGGCACTTCAAAAAGCCGGCGTTTCTCATGAAAAATTGTCGAAAGAAAAAATGATCGAAACAACCGCACAATTACTTTCCGAAGGAAAAACCGTAGGCTGGTTTCAAAGCGGCGCCGAATTCGGTCCACGTGCATTGGGACATCGAAGCATTCTGGCACATCCCGGCATCGAAGGAATCGGCAACCACATCAACGCCAACATCAAGTTTCGCGAAGATTTTCGTCCGTTTGCTCCGGCAACATTACCGGCTTCGGCCTCTGAGTTTTTTGTTTCGGGCAGAGAAAGTCCATACATGATTCTGGTGGATAAAACACGGCCCGAGTACCTGGAAAAACTCAAAAATGTAACACATGTAAACGGCACCGCTCGTGTTCAAACAGTTGATGACCGCTGGAATCCGGTCTTTTACCAATTAATAGAAACCTTTGGTAGAATAACCGGAACACCGGTGTTGCTTAACACCAGCCTCAACAAAAAAGGCATGCCCATCGTGGAAACGCCGCAGGAAGCACTGGCGTTATTTGCGGAAAGCGCGCTGGATGTCGTGGTGATTGAAAATTACATCATACAAAAACCGTAGGCGCTGGATGCGTCCCACGCCTGCACAACCAATTTATCGAAAAACAAAACGACAGGCAACTTTGGCAAGATTGTTGAATATCTACTTATGATTTAGGTGGTTAGGTTGAATGTGAATGGTATGGAGACGCCTGTTTCTGTGCCATTCATGCTTTTGGCGGAAACACTATTCTTGAACAGAAATTTCGACAACTTTAGTGTTTCAACAATAACTGAATTATGCGATCGAAAACGTTATTATTTGCCACATTGTTATTCGTGGTTTTTTCATGTAATAGAATAGACAAACCAACATCTACCACTTTCATCAAGCAATACCGTGAGTCGTTTGACCCTTTCTTTGATCGTTTTAATACGGATACTATTTTTCAACGGAACCGAGTTGATTTTCCTCTTAACTATTTTGCTGTTATTGAAGAAAGTGCGGACTATGAATTAGTCAATCAACCGATTGATTCCGCCGAATACCTAATCCTTGATTTGACTTATCACGATTCGCTTGCAAAACAAGAGTTTAACGCTTTTCAACGAATTATTGAAACTAAAAAAGACACCACATGGGTTAAGTTTACGGGTATAGACAATGGTATACATGAGGAATTTATTTTCGTACTACGAAAAGGAAAGTGGTTTTTGGTGAAAGTAGTAGATGCATCAACGTAACTTAAAAAACTCCGTCATCACTTCCACTTTTCCTGCTAATTTTGCGCTATAGTTCAGAATCATGAGTAAAGCCAAATATACCGTCACGGCAGCATTGCCCTATGCAAACGGGCCGCTTCACCTCGGGCACGTTGCCGGAGTGTATCTTCCTGCCGATATTTTCGTGCGCTTTTTGCGTAAAAACGGACACGACGTGGCCTTTATTTGCGGTTCCGACGAACATGGTGCTGCCATTACGCTACGCGCCAAAAAAGAAGGCATTACGCCACAGGAAATCGTAGATAAATACAACAAGATTATTGGCGATTCGTTCCGTCAGTTCGATATTTCATTCGATATTTTTCACCGAACATCCGAACAACTGCATCACGAAACAGCTCAGGAATTCTTCAAAGTGCTGGAAGCAAAAGGTAAATTCATTCAGGAAACCACTGAGCAGTATTTCGATGAAGATTTTCAGCAATTCCTGGCCGATCGCTACATTACAGGTGAATGTCCGAACTGTCAAAACCCAAGTGCTTACGGTGATCAATGTGAAAAATGTGGTTCTGATTTGAGTCCGACCGATTTAAAAAATCCGGTTTCTACCCTGAGTGGCAAATCTCCTGTTCTGAGAAGTACGTCGCATTGGTTTTTGCCGATGGACCGTCACGAAGAATGGCTACGTCCGTGGATCAAAGAAGGTATTTTAGACGGCAAACAACAACACGACCCGAAAGCCTGGCGAAATCAGGTGATCGGTCAATGCATGTCGTGGATCGATGGGGGTTTGCATCCACGTGCTATGACGCGCGATTTGGATTGGGGCGTTCCCGTTCCATTGCCCGATTCGGACGGAAAAGTATTGTACGTTTGGCTCGATGCACCGATCGGTTACATTTCGGCAACCAAACAATGGGCGCTCGACAACGGAAAAGACTGGAAAGATTATTGGGTAACCGACGGAACCAACGATCGGAAACTAGTGCATTTCATCGGAAAAGACAACATCGTTTTTCACGCGATCATCTTCCCGATTTTGCTGAAAGATCACGGAAATTTTATCCTTCCCGATAACGTACCCGCTTACGAGTTCCTGAACCTGGAAGGCGATAAATTCTCTACTTCCCGCAACTGGGCTGTTTGGCTTCATGAATACTTGGAGCGCTATCCGGATAAAATAGACGAACTAAAATACACACTTACCTGCATTGCTCCGGAGAATAAGGATTCGGAATTTACCTGGAAAGAGTTTCAGGCACGTGTCAACAACGAATTGGCGGATATCCTCGGAAACTTTGTGAATCGCGCGTTGGTGTTGACCCAAAAATACTATGAAGGGGCTGTTCCTGCCTGCGGTGAATTGACCGAAACAGATCTGGCTGTATTATCCGATATGAAAGCCATACCGGAGCGAATAGCAGAGTTGGTTTATCAATACAAACTCCGAGATGCACAAGCCGAAGCCATGCAACTGGCCCGCATCGGGAATAAATATTTAGCGGATAACGAGCCGTGGAAATTGGTGAAAACCGATCCGAAACGCGTGGAAACGATCATGCACATTGCCTTGCAAATCACGGCTAATCTTGGTTTGGTATTGGATCCGTTCTTACCGGAAACAGCAGCTAAATTGCGTGCGTTCATGAATATCGAAGCGCAGGATTGGAATGCTTCAGGAAGTTTATTGGTTGAAGCCGGCCATCAAACCGCTGCCCCAACTATTTTGTTCCCGAAAATCGACGATGAATTTGTGGCGCGTGAAGTAGAATTCTTGCACGCTTCTCAACCGGCAGTAAGTAATTTCCCGCCGCAAAAAGAAGAAACCTCCTTCGATGATTTTACCAAAATGGACATACGTCTGGGAACCATCGTTGACGCGATTCGCGTGCCGAAAGCCGATAAATTACTGCAATTGACCGTGAATACCGGTTTGGACACACGTACAATTGTTTCGGGCATTGCCGAGCACTATACACCCGAAGAAGTGATCGGGAAAACGGTTGCCGTATTGATGAATCTTGCTCCGCGTAAAATTCGCGGTGTAGAATCTCAGGGCATGATCTTAATGGCTGAAAACGAAGAAGGAAAACTGAGTTTTATGATCCCGGAAAAAGGATTTGAGGCCGGTGGTGAAATTCGGTAATCAAACACAAGAACAGCTTCGTAAAGACTTACGATCTATAATAAAACAAGAAAGGCCCGGAGTAATTTCCAGGCCTTTTTCTTTTTTATGAATGTGCTTTCTTTATAGTAAATCATTCGCTAGGTTCGCCAAATCGGAACGCTCGCCTTTCTCCAAACGAATGTGCGAAAAGAGCGGTTGGCCTTTCAAACGGTCGATCAGATACGCCAAACCATTACTGTTTTCATCCAAGTACGGCGTATCAATCTGGTGGACATCACCTGTAAACACAATTTTGGTTCCTTCACCGGCACGGGTAATGATCGTTTTCACTTCGTGCGGTGTGAGGTTTTGCGCTTCATCCACAATGAACAGGATATTCGACAAACTTCTACCACGGATAAATGCCAGCGGTGTAATCAAAATCCGTCCGCTTTCTTCCATTTCAACAATGGCTTTGTGCTTCTTCTCGTTTTCACCGAATTGCGATTTGATGAATTTAAGGTTGTCCCACAACGGCTCCATGTACGGACCTATTTTGTCTTTGGCATCACCCGGAAGAAACCCGATTTCTTTATTGGAAAGCGGAACCAATGGTCGCGCCAGGATGATTTGCTGGAATTGTTTTTGCTGTTCCAAAGCTGCAGCCAGAGCAAGCAATGTTTTTCCGGTTCCGGCAACACCCTGTAAAGCAACAAGCTTGATATTATTGTTCATCAGGGCGTTTACCGCAAAGGCCTGCTCAGCATTTTTGGGTTTGATACCTGAAGTATATTCCTTTTCAACGCGGTGCAATGTATCTGTCAACGGATCGAAATACGTGAGTGAGGAACTTTTCCCGTTTTTCAAAATATAATAGCCGTTGGCGACTTTCAGACTTCCCAACACACCACTTTCTTCAATGCTACCTTTCAGAAACAGTTGTTTGATCACATCACTGTCCACATCTTCGATCGTTGTAGTACTTGACGTGCGCAGATCCGTATCGTCTACCTTACCTGTTTCATAATCTTCGGCATGAATTCCCAGCGCTTTGGCCTTGATGCGCAGGTTGATGTCTTTGGTTACCAAAATAACATCGCGGTTCGCATCTTCTTCCTTTACGGCAAGTGTCGCATTGATAATCTTATGATCGTTCTTACCCGATCCGTACATTTCCTCGGCATCAATGCCGGTAGGACTCTGATTCAGCAAAACCTTGAAAGACCCCATCGATTTCCCCAAACTGATCCACGTTTGTAAACCGCCCGTGAGCGAAATACGATCGATGAAACGGATCACTTCCCTTGCCGAAAAGTTCTTGGTATCATTTCCGATTTTAAACTTGTCCAATTCCTCCAAAACGGTAATTGGAATGGCTACATCATGACGTTCGAAGTGCATGATAGCATGGTGGTCGTGCAACAAAACGGATGTGTCGAGCACAAATAATTTTTGTTTTTTGGGCATGTACTATTCTTTGGTTCAAGATACTCAATACACCAAATCAGCAATAGGCGTGCCACCAAACTTATTGACAGTGATTTGTGCGAAAAGAGGTCGGGAAATTTGCCATTCTTTAACACAAAATGAAGATTCAGTTTATACAGAGCGGCCGTTAACTTACCTCATCTAAATTTCCGGGTAATATTGCACTATTACTATCTTTTTGAAAAACAACACTTTACACCAACAAACACAGGTGTTTTGGTACAATTTTCGAATTCAAAATGCATGTTTAAGCCTGTTTTTAGGGATTACATCTGTTTCGCATACGCCATACTAGTTGCTCTGAAACCCTTATTCCTACTGCATTTTTTAGCGTCATCGCACTATTTTCCGGGATCATTTTGATTCGATTTTCTTAAAAAATCAATATTGAAACACTGACATCTATTTGATTTTCAGCTAACTACACCTCCATTGTCGCCAGATTAAGGAACCAACCATTATTCCTCTAAAAAACTATCATTCTGCTGATTAAAGCATTTTTTTACCTTTGTATAGTAAGATAAAGCATCTTGCGCGCTACTAAACAAAAGAACTCAGCTTATGAAAAGAATTGTACTTACCCTTAGTATTATTGGCCTTACACAGGCTTTTGTTGCGCAACAGCAAGTTGGCAATAGTGGTTTTGAATCATGGGAAACCGTTGATCCGGGAGAAGAACCGGTGAACTGGAATAGTTTCCTGAACGCAAGTGGAGCATTTAGTTTTGCAGGCGGAGATCAACTGAACAGCTCAACAGATGTTCGCCCGGGATCAAGCGGCACGAAATCAGCACATGTTTTTTCAAATGAAGTCTTCGGTGTGATTGCCAACGGAAACCTGACAGTTGGTCAGATCAACATGGGAAGCGCTACTCCTACAAATTCAAGCAATTACAATTCATCCATTATTGCTGATGTTGATTTTTCAGAAGCTTTAACTGATTCACCGGATTCGTTGGTGTTTTGGGCGAAATTTACCCCGGCAAATGGTGCAGGAAATGATTCAGCCCGTGTGCGTGCTGCGATTCACGACAATTATGCTTTCAGAGATCCGACGGATGCTGCTTCAGAACCGCATTTAGTGGCTTCTGCAACCAGAAATTACGCCAATACAAACGGCAACTGGGTGCGTATTTCGGTACCATTTGATTATTCAGGTCCGGCATCAACACCAGCGTTCCTGTTGATTACTTACACCACGAATAAAACTCCGGGTGGAGGAAGCGATAACGACCAGGTTTGGATCGATGATATGGAATTGATTTACAATCCTTCATCTGTTGCTGAAAACACCGCCGATTTTGCGCAAGTGAGCATTCAAAACCACCAGTTGGTGATTAAAACGCAGGAAAACATAACAGGCGAAGTTGCTGTTTACCAGGCGAACGGTCAATTGGTACACGAAGGAACAATCGGTGATTCATTCACGTTTGATCAATCGGGTGTTTATTTTGTGA
Organism: Bacteroidota bacterium; assembly: GCA_040387295.1. Classification (GTDB taxonomy): domain Bacteria; phylum Bacteroidota; class Bacteroidia; order Flavobacteriales_D; family Crocinitomicaceae; genus Fluviicola. Next base: position 609,627 of record JAZKEB010000002.1, read on the forward strand.
AAGTTGCTTCCAGCCTGGGAGTAATGACCAAAAAGGTTGTTAACTATTAATCGAAGCTGCGCAAAAAACGCGCATTTTTGGTTTTAAAATTTGTCGGTTTCAAGCCTATGAAACATCTTGTTTTACTGCTCCTTTTATTGGCGGTGAGTTCCGGTTTTGCCCAAATGGGAAAAGTGGTCGGGAAAGTCCGTGACACGGCCGGTGAAGAACTCATCGGGGCGATTGTTGTGTACAAAAAAGACGTGTCAATCGGCGCAGTAGCTGATGAATCAGGTAATTACATCATCGAACTTCCTGCAGGAAAATGCCAGCTGATTTGCCGGTTTACCGATATGAAAACCGATACGTTTGAGGTCGTGGTTTTTGAAAACCAAACCGTTCAGCGCGATATTACGCTTGAAAGTAACGTTGTTACCGACCTCGAGGAGTTTGAAATCAAAGTAGGAAAATTCGATACGCCGTATGAAGATCAAACGGTTTCGATGGAAATTCTGAAACCGAAAATCATTGAAAACAAAAATACGAGAAGCATTGAAACGGCTTTGGACCAAACTCCGGGACTCAATATTCTGGACGGCGAGCCGCAAATCAGAGGTGGAAGCGGATTTACCTTTGGCGTTGGTTCTAAAGTCGCTGTAATCGTCGATGATATGCCCATGCTTTCGGGCGATGCCGGAAGGCCGGAATGGGGATTTATTCCCGTCGAAAACATTCACCAGATTGAAGTGATCAAGGGCGCGGCATCCGTTTTATCGGGAAGTTCCGCGCTTTCGGGTTCCATTCACATTCGCACGGCTTACCCGACGTCCAAACCATTGACAAAAGTGAATGTGTATAGCGGATTGTATAGCACACCGGAAGGCCAAAGCAATAACTGGTATTCGGATGTTCCGCTCATTTCGGGTGTAAATCTGTTGCATTCGCGCAAGATCAAAAACTGGGACGTGGTATTGGGTGGAAATGTGAATTACGATCACGGTTATACCGGCCCGCCTATTACTGGCCCACTGGTGATTGAAGATTCAGTGACCAAATTCTCCAACAAAAACATGTCGAGCAAACGTGCGCGGGTAAATTTTAACCTGCAACACCGTTCCAAAAAATACAAAGGGCTGGCTTACGGCGTAAACGGGAATTTCATGTATGCTCAAACAAACATGATTTTCGCGTGGTTGGACGATACTTCAGGCCTTTACCGCGCTTATCCCGGCGCCATGTTTTTACAAAATCAGCTCATTTTTAATGTGGATCCGTTCGTTACGTTTTATACGGCCACTTCGGGTAAACACAGTTTCAGATCGCGTATATTGCGAACAGTAAACGATATGTCGGCCAACCAGTCGAACCAGTCAACGGTGATTTACGGAAATTACGAGTTCCAGAAAAAATACAGCGTGCTGAACGGTTTTGAGTTTATTGGCGGTTTGACCGGAACCAATACGCACTCTTACTCCAATATTTACGTCGGTTCGGGCAATGCGACCAACCAATTGCTGAACATTTCGGCGTATGCCCAGGGCGAGAAAAAGATCAAAAAAACGGTCAATTTTTCGGTCGGTGGACGCCTGGAATACTTTCAGCTCAACGACAGCATTACGGCGCTGAAACCCATTTTCAGAGCAGGTTCGAGTATTAAAATTTACCAGGAAACCTACCTGCGTTTATCTTACGGACAAGGTTATCGTTTCCCGACCATCGCCGAACGATTCATTAAAACGGGAATCGGAAATTTTGGTGTTTTTCCCAATCCTCAATTAAAGCCTGAAAGCAGCTGGAATGCAGAAGTCGGTGTGAAACAAGGGTTGAAATTCGGGAAACTAATGGGTTACCTCGATGTGGCAGCTTTCTGGCAGGAATACGAGAACACGATCGAATACATGTTCGGCATCTGGGATGCCGCTAGCAATACTTCTTTTGCGGGATTCAAATTCCTGAACACCGGAAAATCGCGTGTTTTGGGAATTGATGTTTCATTTTCCGGGATCGCAAAAGCGGGTAAAAATCACGAAATCACCTTCATGGCCGGTTACAACTACATTGTTCCGAAAACCCTGAATCCGGATTACGTGTACGCCATTGACGATTTTAACCGTGTGTTCAGTTACAATTCCACTTCGCTCGATTCGGCCAGCAGAATCTTGAAATACCGTTTTCTGCACAATGTAAAAGCTGATGTGGAATGGGCCTGGAAAAAGAAAATTGCGGTTGGTGTGAGTGTGAAATACTTCAGCAAGATCGTGAATATGGACAAGATCATCAAAGAGTTTGAAGAGTTCACAGCCGATGCGCCTTACGTTCAGAACATCCGCTACATGGATTATTTTGACAACCATCGTTTTGGAAACATCGTTATTGATGCACGGGTTTCTTACAACTTCAATGCACATCACAAACTGGCGCTCATTGGTAGTAATATCCTGAACCGCAGTTACTCATTACGACCGTTGAAAATTGAACCGCCACGTACGATTATGGTGCAGTATACCTACAAGCTAGGCGGGGAGTGAGGCTGTTGTAAGCTCGGGACGCATCCCGAGCCAGCACAGGATCGAATACGACTCGCCTACACACGCAACCACTGTTTCATCTTCGGAAAGGCATCCTCTGAATCCTGCGGACCGGTAAGTCCCATCCATTCCAACAACGGCAAACCAACATAGGTTCCCGATTCAAAACTCGCGATCAGCCAATCTGACTGACCTTTGTAACCGTTCGGGTGAAAGAGTACTTCCAGGGGCAGATCTATGTGTTTGGCAGCCGCAAACGACCATAAAACCGCAACAATTTCTTCGCCGTCGGTTGGCCAGGGTTGTTCAATAGCATCTGTTCCGATCAAAACACGCTGCTCAGGTGTTGTCACCGCCAAATGACCGGCTTCGTGTAACAAATCTCCTGGATATTTCAACTGATTAAAATCGACATGCAAACAGCCGGGACCCAAATCCAGGCCGGGAAGAAACGTGTCAGCAGGCAATGCTTTTTCGTGTACCGAAATACCTATTTCCGACAAAAAACCGAGAATTCTCGGCAAATAGTGGTGTTCATTTGTTGGCATTGGTTTACAGTTTCGGTTCTACAAATTCTTTTTCGCTTTTTGAAATCACAATCGTCGCTACGGTATTCCCGATCAGGTTGGTAATCGAGCGCGCTTCGCTCATGAATTTATCCACGCCAAAGAGAAAGGCCAATCCTTCTATGGGAATTTCCGGAAAAGCGGTGAGTGTAGAAGCCAACACTAGAAAGCCGCTTCCGGCCACACCGGCTGCACCTTTTGAGGTCACCATCAAAATACCGATAATACCCACCATAGCACCAATAGACAAATCAACATGATAAAGCTGAGCTATAAAGATAACTGACATCGAAAGATAGATAGACGTTCCATCTAAGTTGAAGGAATAGCCTGTGGGAACAACCAAACCGACCACCGATTTACTACAGCCCATTCGCTCTAACTTTTGAATGATGGACGGCAATGCAGATTCGGACGAAGAAGTTCCCAGCACCAGTAAAATTTCTTCTTTGATATAGCGTAGCAATTGCCAAATCCTGATTTTATAAAACCGCAGAATGCCGCCAAGAATCAGGAAGATAAACAGGAACATGGTCAGGTAAACCGTTCCCATCAGTTTCCCCAACGGAACCAAGGTATGCAAACCGTATTTTCCAATAACGAATGCCATTCCTGCAAATGCTCCTATCGGCGCCAGGTACATGACATATTTTAATCCTGTAAAGACAATTTTTGATCCTTTGTTCAACAAGACTACAGCTTGTTCTCTTTTCTTGGAATAGTTGAGCACAATACCGATGATGATTGAACCAACCAATACCTGAAGTGTTATATTATCTAAGAAAAACGTCACCCAACTGAACGCTTTTGCTTCCGGAATATCATTCACGTCGCCCATCGGAATAGATGACCGGTCAATGTTTCCGGGTTGAATCCAATACGCCATCGCAATACCGATGATCAGTGCAAAAGTCGAAACCACTTCAAAATACAGCAGCGATTTGATTCCGATCCGGCCCACTTTTTTCATATCACCCATACTACTGATTCCCAACACAATCGTGAAGAAAATAATCGGTGGAATGAATATTTTGATGAGATCAATAAACCGCTTGCTTAACCACTCCATTTTTACCCCTGTTTCCGGTGCGAAATGTCCAACAAGAATACCTGCAATGATGGCGATCAGCACCCAAAAGGTAAGGTTGGTAAGAATACGCTGCCAAAGCGGCTTTTTTTCGGAATTTGGTATAGATGTATTGAAGTCTTGCAGTGCAGCCATAGTTGCTAATTTGTTGGTGCAATGTACACATTTTTGGATTTCTGCTCATTCTTCTATTGTATTGAATGAACTGAAACCGGCTCACAGGAATTTCTTGTAACTTTAGCTCATGCAAACTCCCGCCGAGCGTTTTACCCTGAAGCAAGTAGCAGATTCGATCAGAAAAACCATCGAATCGCGCTACAACCGCACCTATTGGGTAACGGCCGAAATGCACAAGCTCAACCAAACCAAAAAAGGTCATTGTTACCCCGAATTGGTGCAAAAAGAAAACGATCTGATTGTGGTTGAAATGCGCGGAACGATCTGGAAAACACAGTTTGAAAACATTCAACGGCGTTTTATAGAAGTGGTTCAGGAACCATTGCGCGATGGACTCGAACTGTTGTTTTTGGTGCGCGTGGTGTATCATCCGATTTACAATCTTGGTCTTGAAATCATTGACATTGATCCGAATTATACCTTAGGAGCTTTGCAACGCGAACGCCAGGAAACACTGGAACGATTAGTCAAAGAAGGCATTCTGAACGCCAACCAGGAATTGGAAATGGCGCTTCTTCCGAAGCGGTTAGCGGTTATTTCACAGGCCGATAGTAAAGGCTACTCTGATTTTTCGTTGTTGCTCAACGGTCATCCGAAACGCTACCATTTCAACACATTTTTGTTTGAAGCCGCCTTGCAGGGCGATGCTGCCATTGCTTCTATAACCAAACAACTGGAACGCATCCGGCAAATTCAACATCATTTCGACGCAGTGGTGATCATTCGTGGTGGTGGTGGCGAAATCGGGATGCATTGCTACAACAACTATGAACTTTCCAAAGCCATTGCTACTTTTCCGCTACCGGTTTTAACAGGAATCGGCCACTCGACGAACATGACCGTTTGCGAAATGGTGGCCTTCAACAACGGGATCACGCCTTCCGACCTGGCGTATTATTTCCTGCGCATTTTTGAGGAGCTCGACGAACCACTCGATGAAACTTTACTGGTTTTACCAACTGTTATTCAGCGATTATTACGTCAGTTAAAAACCGATTTTGAGCGCACCACAAACACGTTCCAAACCGAAACCAAACGCGTGCTACAGGCGCATCAAACCGTGAGCGGATCGTTGGTGAAAGACTTTCAGCGTGTGACTTCGATTGCGGTTCAGCGCGAACACAATGAATTGGTCAATCAGCAAAATCTGCTTCGTTCGTACGCAACACAATCGGTTCAAACCGGCTTGCTCAAAGTAGGAAACCTGAGTGTTACCATGGGCATTCACAGCAAAAATCAGCTGAGTCAGCAAACCACTTTGCTCAATCATTTGCAGCAGCAACTTGGTCCGCGCATTTCGCCTTTATTGCAGCGCGAAACGGCCCGATTGGAAAACATTGAGCGCAACCTTCAGCTCATCGATCCGATCCATGTGCTCAAGCGTGGTTATTCAATCGTGACGAATGAAAATGGCGTTATTTCAAGCGAAAACATTCCGGCCGACGGAAGCGAAATTCGCATTATTCAAGCGGATTTAACGGTAATAGCGGAAACAAAGACTGTTAAAACCAATCCTTCTACCACCTAGTTCCTAGCTCCCTGTTTCCTAATTCCCTTAAAAAACAATTATCTTTACACAAACAACCGGAAATGACATACGAAGAAGCATATACCGAATTACAAACCATTATTTCCGATATTGAAGCGGGTGAAATCTCCGTTGACAGCCTTTCCGAAAAGGTAAAACGCGCGGCAGAACTGATTGCTTTTTGCAAGGAAAAACTTACTTCTACGGAAAACGACGTGCAGAAAATCCTGGATGATCTGGCAGCCAAAAATGCTTAAGATAATGTTGGATTTTTGATGCTTAATGTTTGATTGGGTGAATCCTTCGAGAGTCATAATGTTTCCTGAATCGTCATTTTACCAAAAACCCAATCAAACATTCAAAATTCAACATCAAACATTCAAAAAATACCTTCTTAGCGGTAGTTAACATTCCCTTCATTTAATTTACTTTTGCGCGTTACACGTGTCATTTACAACGGATCCATGAAAACGCTCGCACAGGCTAAATTGCACAAGCGCACCACCATTACCGGCATTTCGGATAGCGATCTCAAACCCAAATTATTGGAGATGGGACTTTATACGGGTAAAGTGGTTTCGGTGTTGTTCAAAGCTCCGTTTGGCGACCCGATAGCTGTTGATGTAGACGGATACGTGCTTTCCATGCGACTCAACGAAGCAAGTCTGGTTCAAATAGAAGAAATGATTTAATGAAAAAAGTTGGACTCTTCGGCAATCCGAACACCGGAAAAAGTTCGCTTTTTAACCGATTGACCGGACTAAAACAACGTGTCGGGAACTTTCCGGGCGTCACCGTTGACAAACAACTGGGGAATCTGAAGTTTGGCAACGAAACCGTTCAAATCATCGATTTTCCGGGCACTTACAGCATTTACCCGCGCTCAGCAGACGAACAGGTTGTTTACAACGTCATCAGCAATCCCAATCACTCGGATTATCCTGATCTGGCACTAGTAGTTGTCGACGCTTCCAATCTGGAACGAAATTTATTACTGTTTACACAGATCTACGACCTGGACATTCCAACCGTTTTGGTGTTGAATCTCACGGATGTGGCGTCTAAAAACGGATTGATTATCAATACCGATCAATTGCAGTCCCATTTTCCAAATACGATCATTGTCCGCAGCAATGCACGTGTTGGTTTGGGTATGAAGGAGATTCACGACGCGATTGCACGTTTGAGTGACTCAGAAAAACAGCAGAATAGAAATACCACATCCCTCATCGCGATGGATGATCCGATTGCACAAAGCGCTGATACCACTACCCGATTTGAACGCATCAAGCGTATTGTTGCGGATGTTGTCACGAAAAAAGAAAATCCGGTAAGTCAGCAATTTTCATCCAAACTCGATCGCTGGCTGGTGCATCCGATTTTGGGTTACGTGATCTTCTTTTCGGTATTACTGGTCATTTTTCAAACCGTTTTTTCACTGGCTTCCTACCCGATGGATTGGATTGACATGGGGTTTGCGAATCTTTCCGAATGGACCGCGGCAACATTGCCTGAAGGTATGTTTTCGCGCTTACTCACCGAAGGAATTATTCCCGGAATCGGTGGTGTGTTGATTTTCATTCCGCAAATCGGGTTGTTGTTTTTCCTCATAAGTATTCTGGAGGAAACCGGCTACATGACGCGCGTGGTATTCATTATGGACAAACTCATGCGTCCATTCGGACTCAACGGCAAAAGCGTGGTTCCGCTTATTTCCAGCGCCGCCTGCGCCATTCCGGGAGTGATGGCCACTCGCACCATTCAATCGTGGAACGAGCGACTGACAACAATCCTGGTGGCTCCGTTAATGAGCTGCAGCGCCCGAATTCCGGTGTATACCTTATTGATCGCTTTGGTGATTCCCGACCAGCAAATCTGGGGATTTCTTAACCTGCAGGGGCTTGTGCTTTTCGGTTTATATGCTTTAGGATTGGTAACTGCGCTGCTGGTGGCATTGGTCATCAAACAGTTTTTCAGAAAAAGCACCGAACTCAGTGTTTTTTTGCTTGAACTACCGGCTTACAAAGCACCTCGCTGGGCGAATGTCGGATTGGAAGTTTTTCAAAAAGTAAAACTCTTTGTACTCGATGCCGGAAAAATAATCCTTGCTATTTCCATTATTTTGTGGGCGCTGGCTTCGTTTGGTCCGGGTGATGATATGGAAAAAGCCGCCGCATCTATTACAGTTCCGGCCACCGAAAACCCAATAACCGTAACCACTTACGAAGATCAGGTGGCAGCCGCAAAACTGGAGCATTCTTACATGGGAATTTTAGGAAAAACCATCGAACCGGTGATCAAACCATTGGGCTACGATTGGAAAATGGGGATTTCACTACTTACGTCCTTTGCTGCCCGCGAAGTTTTTGTGGGTTCATTGGCAACGATTTATTCTGTCCATCAGGAAAACGATGATCCAAAACCCTTGATTGATCGGTTGCGCAGTGAAAAATATCCCGACGGAAAACCGGTTTATACATTGGCCAGTGGTGTTTCGCTATTGGTGTTTTATGCCTTTGCGATGCAATGTATGGCAACGTTGGCTGTTGTGAAACGTGAAACCAAATCGTGGAAATGGCCACTCATTCAATTAGGATACATGGGCGTTTTGGCGTATCTTGGTGCTTTCATCGCTTATCAATTGCTGAAATAATGCAAACCGTCATTGTCATATTGATCATCGCAGCCGCCACAGGTTATTTGGGCCTGAGAGCCTACAGGCTTTGGTTTGGCACGCAACAAAAAGGGTGCGAAAAATGTGCTGTTCATAAAGAACCTGCGGGGAAATAAGCGTTTGACAGATTGTTACTAACTTCTGGACCGCGCCGCTATAATGATGGAACCAATGGAAAGCGGAAGCGGAATCCACCACAAATCACCCAATGCAGAAAAATCTTCGCTGTCTCTGAATGAGTACATGACAGCTGCACCGATCAAAAAAAGAGCCCCGAGAATGATAAAAAGTAAGCGCATGATTTTCTTTTAAAAATAGGATTTTTCCGGAATATGGCGCAGCCAAAAATATTCTCAAATCGCAACCACTTCAATTTATACCCTATATTCGTGCTAAAACCCACAACGTGTTACTCATTTCCGGTATTTGTCTGCTTGTTTTATTGGTGTTGATTATCGTCTTCATCGCACTTTACAACCGTTTGGTGAAATCGCGAAACCTGGTTCAAAGTGCCTTTGCAGATATTGATGTAAACCTGAACAAACGTTTTGTCCTGATCCCAAATCTGGTAGCTATTACCAAAAATTACGCGCAATACGAAAGCTCATTACTGGAAAAACTGGTGCAGGAACGCAGCGGATCCGGAGCCATTCAGGAAAAATCAGCATTGGACGAGAAAGTAAGCAGTGCCTTCAAAAAAATCAGCATTGTCGTTGAAAACTACCCCGACTTAAAGGCCGATCACACCTTTTTGAAACTGATGGAAGACCTTGGCCAAATTGAAGATCACCTGCTTTATGCCCGCCGGTTTTACAACGGAACCACACGCGTTTACAATACCGATATCCAGTCATTTCCGGCAGTTATTGTGGCCAAGCTATTTGGGTTCAAATCACTCCCTTTTTACGAAGTAAGTTCAGCCTCAGACCGCGATGTTCCGGTTATCTGATTACTTTTAATCCTTCAGGAAATACAACTTTATGATCAAAACATTTTTTATTGCTGCCCTTTTTGCCTGCCTGGGCATTTTTCAGCTTTCAGCTCAAACCGGCACATCCGATCCGTACGTTTATCAAAATGAACGCATTATGTGCTTTCATTCCATTATGCGGGTGCAAAAAGACTGTTCGGTCAAGATCACAGAACGCATTACGGTTTACGCAAAAGGCATTGATATCAATCATGGAATTTTCCGCGATTTACCCTTGTATTACAACTATGAAGGCGGCCGAACCGATGTGGGTTTTACGCTCAATAGTGTAACCCTCGACGGAAAACAGGAGGATTATCACACCGAGGACATGGAGAATGGTATCCGGATTTATGCCGGTAGTGAGGAACGAATTGTTTCTGACGGAAAGCATACGTATGAGTTTTCTTACACGGTTGATCATGCATTGGGATTGAAAGACCCGAAATTTGATGAGTTCTACTGGAATATCAACGGAAATGGATGGAATTTTACCATTGATACGATACGCGGAGAGTTGCATTATCCTTCTGACGCTAAATTGGTTCAGTTCAGAGCGTACACTGGTCGAATGAATGAAATGGGATTGGCTTTTAAAGCAGACACACTGGAAGACGGTGTATTATTTACCTCAACCAAAGCGTTTATTGCTCAGGAAGGAATGACTGTTGCCGTCGCCTGGGAAAAAAATCATTTAACATATCCAAGCAGTTTCGACAATTTGATTTATTGGATGAAATCGCACTTTTTGTGGATTGTCGGCATTTTGGGGTTTATCATCACATTGCTTTATAGTTATGTAACCTGGCTGCGTCATGGCCGCGATCCGAAACCGGGTGTCATTATGCCACAATACGAAGCTCCGAAAGGATTTTCATCGGCAGATGCGGCTTACCTGAATAATTATGGTCGTCGTACTACCAATATGTTTACAGGTCAATTAGTTGGTTTGGCAACCAAGGGAAGATTGACCATTGATGTGCAGGATGGTGGCGGAATGTTTTCCAAAAAATTGTACACCATCAAACAAACGGAAAGTTCGGACTGGAAAAAAGGGGCTTTATTACCTTCGGAAGAAATGCTTTATGACAACCTGTTTGCTCATGGAAGTCTTGTTCACATTGCTCAGGGATCTTACAATAAAAACCTGCAGCAAACACAGCTTGATTTAATTACGGAAATCAAGGAGGAACAGGGAGAAAAGTATATCCTGAAACGCAATAACCTGAAAGCCAAACAATACATTTTCCCTATTTTGGCATTATTAATCGGGATTGGTGGAAGTTTCTTGTTCGGTGGAAACATCGCTATTTTGATCGTGTTTTTTGTGGTTACCGTGATCATGAATATCATTTTCGGCTTGTTGTTTGAGCAACCTACCGAACTGGGAAGAAAGCGCATGGACGAACTTGCCGGATTCAAAATGTACATGGAATATTCTGATCGTGAACGCATTCGCTTGACCAATCCTCCTACCATGAATTTCGATCATTTTGAGAAGAATCTTCCGTATGCTATCGCTCTTGGAGTGGCATCAGAATGGAGAGGACAATTTGATCAGGCGGAACTTGAAAGTCACATGTCGGGCGGACATTATTGGTACACTGGTGCCATGTTAATGGGAATGCATTCATTTGATTTCGGCGATTTGTCGAGCACTATTTCATCGGCATCAACCCCGCCAAGCTCTTCTTCTGGCGGTTCAGGTGGTGGTGGATTCTCCGGAGGCGGTGGCGGTGGTGGCGGTGGCGGTGGCTGGTAAGCTATTCCGTTTCATCATCTTCCAACCATTCGAAAAACGAGTCGAAATTATCGCGGTCTTTCCGTGAAGGTCTTCCGGTTCCATACTCGCGGTAAACACTTTGCGCCTGCTGGTATGTTTTGAATTTTTCCAGTTCCATCGGGTCGGTAACATCAATCAGATAATCAGCAACGAGCTTTGCTCCTACCCGTCTTTCGAGCAAATCTTTGATTTTATAGGAAAAAACAGCGTTGTTTTTAATGATGGAAATCGTATCTCCAACCTTCACATCCTTGGAAGGTTTTGCGCCCATACCATTTAGCTTCACTTTGCCCTTTTGCACCAAATCGGTGGCTAGTGTGCGGGTTTTACATAAGCGCACAAACCAAATAAATTTATCCAACCGACAGCTCATGTTGTAGTTTTTTAGGAAGTGACGCAATAATCAGATCGTAAGAGTGTACGATCAACTCCTGTATTTGAGTAGTACTTAATTCATTATTCAGCAAAACAGTATTCCAATGTGTTTTATTCATGTGGAAACCCGGTTGAACGCTCGTGTATCGCTCACGCAAGTCTATCGCTTGTTCCGGATCACATTTCAGGTTGATCGAATCAGGCGTTTCAACATCAATCAGGGCATACATTTTTCCCATAACCTTGAACACAAGGGTTTTCTTATCGAACGGAAAATGTTCGGTAGTTCCTTTGAGTTGAAGGCAAAACTGGAGGATTTCATCGAGATGCATGCTACGAAAATAAGGAATCATTCGTTTTATCCTGCTTAACTTAGCGTAAACATTGATTGCGTACATTTGTTCTACAAACAACAAGCACATGTCTGCCAGTGAAAATCTTCCGTTTTGCGACAATCTGTTCAACCGCAAACGATTCAATACCCGGGAAGTCAAAGTCGGAATTACAGCCATTGGTGGCGATAACCCGATCCGGGTTCAGTCAATGACCACTACCGACACGATGGATACGGAAGGTTCCGTGGAACAATCGATCCGGATGATTGACGCCGGTTGTGAGTTGGTGCGATTGACCGCCCCAAGTAAAAAGGAAGCCGAAAACCTGGGAGTCATCAAGGCCGAACTGGTCAAAAGAGGATACAACACTCCCCTCGTGGCCGACATTCACTTTACCCCAAACGCTGCCGAAATTGCCGCCCGCCTTATTGAAAAAGTCCGCGTGAATCCCGGAAACTACGCCGACAAGAAGAAGTTCGAAGAAATCGATTACAACGATGAAAGCTACGCAGCCGAACTCATACGTATCGAAGAAAAGTTCACGCCGCTCGTTCTGATCTGCAAAGAAAACGGAACGGCCATGCGCATTGGAACCAACCACGGATCGCTCTCAGACCGTATTTTGAGCCGTTATGGCGACACTCCTGAAGGAATGGTGATATCTGCCATGGAATTCATCGAGATCTGCCGTAAAAACGACTATCATGATTTGGTGATTTCCATGAAGGCGAGTAATACCCTGGTCATGGTGCAAGCTTATCGATTGCTCGTTGCTACCATGAAAGCGAAAGGAATGAATTATCCGCTGCACCTGGGTGTAACTGAAGCCGGTGACGGTGAAGACGGAAGGATCAAATCGGCTGTTGGAATCGGTGCGTTGCTGGAAGACGGAATTGGTGATACTATTCGTGTTTCCCTGACGGAAGATCCGGAGTTTGAAATACCGGTAGCTCAAAAGCTGGTAGAGAAGTTTAATCAAACCGAACAAAAACATTTAAATTATAGTTCAACTAATAATATAAATTATTATTCGCATCAACGCAGACAAAGCATTGGTGTCCAAATAATCGGAAACAAACACGTTCCGGTTGTTGTGGCAGATTTTTCAAAAAAAACACAGATTTCATCAACTAATTTATTCGGCATTGGATACAGTTATTCCGTCGAATTAGATAAATGGAGTGTACAAGATCTTGCTGCTGATGTATTGTATACCGGTGATCATACACTTGATTTTGAGGTTCCGGGAATGCTGCGGATTGTACAGAACTATTCCACCTGGAAAGCACAACGTAATGCCACTAGTTTACCCCTTTGTACACTGGAACAATACCAGGAATTGAACGAGAATCAAGAGGCGTTTTTGTTGCTTTCATTGGATGAAGAAATATCAGTAGCATCACTTCCAATAACAAACGTTATCTTCGTTGTATCAACAAGTGATCGGCAGAAAACACAGAAAATTCGCAAGTTTCAATATGAATTAGCGGAAAACAACAATCATTCACCGGTCGTTCTGCAATTTCAGTATGCCTTGAATGATGTTGAAACGACGCAATTGTATGCCGGAAGTGACGCAGGGATTCACTTTATAGATGGTTTTGGTGACGGTATCTGGATCACAGCCGACATTCCAACCATTGCTCTCAATTCGCTTTCTTTTGGCATTCTGCAGGCCACCAGAACGCGCATCTCCAAAACAGAGTACATTTCCTGTCCTTCGTGTGGAAGAACGTTATTTGACCTACAGGAAACAACAGCCAAGATCCGCTCGCGCACTTCACACCTGAAAGGAATCAAAATCGGAATCATGGGATGTATTGTAAACGGTCCGGGCGAAATGGCCGACGCCGATTACGGATATGTTGGAACCGGTCCAGGGAAAATCAATTTATACAAAGAAAAAACGGTGGTTCGAAAAAATGTCTCTGAAGACGAAGCGGTAGACGCTCTGATCGAATTGATCCGTGAACACGGTGATTGGGTGGAACTCAACAATAAGTAGTCAAAACCCTCTTTTTTGTTGAAAATTTCACTTAAATAGCGCGCATTTCTCCCCTGAACCAAGGTGTTTCCATCTTAGAACCCTCAAAAAGCGCAGAAAACGGCTAAAAAGCCTACTTCTTCCTAAAAATGTAGATTTGGGAACTACATTTACCGTTCTTAGAACGCATATTGGATAACCAACCTATTCGAAGAGCATTTAATAAAGATCCACCCTTGTATTTTTCACTCAGCATCGAAACATAGTAGGCGTCAAACTTCATCGGGAGTTGTTCTTCCAACGTGAAACCTAATTGCTCAATGAACGGAACAATTGTTGCCGGAGAAAAATGATAGAGGTGTCGTGGAACATCATACGCAGCCCAATTCGACCCGTAATACGTTCCATCAAAAGAAGTGTGATTCGGAACAGCAATAATCCACACACCATTCTGTTTGATCAGCGAAGCAATCTGTTTGGTGTCTTCCTGTAAGTTGTAAACATGTTCAAGTACATGCCACATCGTCACACAATCATATGAATCCTGAGTAAGTGTTGAAAGAGAATCCAGGGTTTGAAGCGTTACATTGTTTTGTTCACGCGCAACTGTTCGTGCATCTTCATCGGGTTCCAAACCCAATACAGTAAAGCCGTTGTCTTGTGCACGTTTCAGGAAATGTCCGGTTCCGGCACCAACATCTAATAAATCATGACCAGAAACCAGTCGTTTTACCAGTTTCACCTTTTGGTTCAGGGTATAGTTTCGAACCTTATTATAAATGCTGTTCACCAATCCTTTTTTGGTAGAACTATGTGAAACATAGTCCTCCGATTTGTAATAATCACCAATGGTTTCCAGAGAAGGCCGGGGAGTTGTATATACCAAACTACAACTGTCACACTTTAGCAGTGTAAACGATTCCTTACTCAGGAAATGGTCTGGTACTTCCAAAAAAGCTGTCGCTTGGCCACTGTTACAAGCCGGACAATTGTGTTCTATTGTATGTTCCACGTGAAACGTTTATCTTCCTAAATGAATTAATAACACCGAAATATCACTTGGTGAAACTCCACTTACGCGTGAAGCCTGACCAATTGTTACCGGTCGGATTTTTGAGAGCTTTTCTTTCGCTTCGCTACTCAAACTCCCTAACAACTTATAATCTACTGTATCAGGAATTGCCAACGATTCCAGGCGCGACAGTTTCAATGCCACTTCTTCTTCACGTGCAATATATCCTTCATACTTCAATAAAATCTCTGCTTGTTCTACAGCATCTTCGTGTTCCAACGTAAGCTGCGCTGCCAATTCTTTCACAGAATCACTCATCGCCAACACGTGATCCATTGTTACATGAGGTCGCGTAATAACTGATGAAAGCTTTACTTGCTGAGTTAATAACGAACTTCCAACTCCCTCTAAAAAAGGATTTGCTACACTCGGCGTAACACCTTCTTTTCTCAACGCACTCATTAGTTGATTAGCGGCGGCAGTCTTTTTAGTTACACGCTCCATTGCTACATCATCTTGTAAACCTAATTTGTGCGCTAAAGGTGTCAAACGCACATCCGCATTATCCTGGCGAAGCAAAATTCTATATTCCGCCCGACTTGTAAACATACGATATGGCTCCTGCGTTCCTTTAGTAATCAGGTCGTCGATTAACACACCAATGTATGCTTCGCTACGACCCAAAATAAAGGATTCACGTTCCTGAACTTTCAGAGCAGCATTGATTCCAGCCATCAAACCTTGACAAGCTGCCTCCTCGTATCCGGTTGTTCCATTAATTTGCCCCGCGAAATACAATCCTTCCACCAACTTCGTCTCCAACGTATGTTTCAACTGAGTAGGAGGGAAGTAGTCATATTCGATCGCGTAGCCCGGACGGAACATTTTTGCTTGCTCAAAACCAGGAATGGAACGCAAAGCTCGTTGCTGTACATCTTCCGGAAGCGAAGTAGAAAATCCGTTTACATAGATCTCAATGGTATTCCATCCTTCCGGCTCCACAAAGATCTGGTGACGGTCACGTTCCGCAAAACGATTGATTTTATCTTCAATACTCGGACAATAACGCGGTCCCGAACTTTTGATTGAACCATTGAACATAGGTGACCGATCGAAACCTTCACGCAACAATTCATGCGTTTCTTCATTAGTATAAGTAATGTGACATGGTCGCTGTACCGACAACGGTTTGGTATCTGAATAGGAAAACTTCGAAGGGTTTTCATCGCCATCCTGCAATTCCATTTTCGAATAATCCAATGAACGGCCATCAATGCGTGGGGGAGTTCCTGTTTTCATTCGGCCAGCTTCAAAGCCAAGCGCGAGCAAATCTTCCGTGATTCCGAAAGAGGCTTTCTCTCCGACACGTCCGCCGCCAAATTGTTTTTCACCGAGGTGAATCAATCCATTCAAAAAGGTTCCATTTGTCAACACAACTGATTTGCCATAAATCGGCAAACCCAATCCTGTTTTGATCCCAACCACTTTTCCGCCTTCAACAAGCAAACCATTACTCATATCCTGCCAAAAATCGACGTTTGGATTTCGCTCTAACAGCAATCGCCATTCTTCAGCAAATTTCATGCGATCATTTTGGGTGCGGGGAGACCACATTGCTGGCCCTTTTGAAAGGTTCAGCATTCGAAATTGAATCGCGCTCAAATCGGAAACAATTCCGCTTCCACCACCAAGCGCATCAATTTCACGGACGATCTGTCCTTTTGCCACACCACCCATTGCCGGGTTGCAGCTCATTTGCGCAATCGTATTCATGTTCATCGTCACCAACAACACACTACACCCCAGCTTCGCGGCCGCATTCGCGGCTTCGCAACCGGCGTGACCACCACCCACAACAATTACATCATACTCTTTCAACATACCAACAATGTTTCACGTGGAACAAAATTACAACTCAAATAAAGATCAATGGGAAATGTTTCACGTGAAACAAAAAATCAAAAGAAAATGCTAGCCCAAATGTTTCACGTGAAACACACGAAGCGCTAACATTTCATCCTCTTTTGATCGCATCAATGATTCGTCTTCGGAAGATTTATCCTTATACCCACAAAGGTGGAGAAGGCCATGAACACAAACACGGTTCAATTCATCAATAAATTGATTCGACAATTCTTTCGCATTGTCCGAAACACGATCAACACTAACAAACAAATCACCACTCACTTCATCCGCCTCAGAATAATCGAACGTGATGATGTCTGTATAATAGTCATGATTCAGATGTGTTTTATTCATCTCCAACAAATACTCGTCGGAACAAAAAATAATGGAGATTTCGCCCAGTGTTTTCTTCTCAACTTCACACACCTGGGTAAACCACGCAAACAAAAATTCCGGATTAATACCCGGAACTTCTTCAACATCTTCGACATGTATCTCTACCATTTACTTATGAAATAAGACAATTACTTCATTTCCGCGGTCGTTGAATTCAACTTCATCCGCCAGATTTCGCATCAGAAAAACACCACGGCCATGTTCTTTTTCAATGTTTTCCGGCGCAGTAGGATCGGGGAGGTTCTTGTAATCAAAACCCGGTCCGGCATCCGCAACACTAAACCCAAACGTTTCAGCGTCATCAAAAACACTTAGCTCTACAGCAGCGTTTTTGTCCAATTTATTTCCGTGAATAATCGCATTGTTTACTGCCTCAGTAACCGCAATCAACACATTGCCATAAAGGTCTTCGTGCACACCTACCGACTGACAAACCTTGTCAATCAGCGATTCTACTACAGGTAGATTATCAAGTTCAGAACGAATGGTTAACGAATCAATCAGAGTATAACCTTGCTTCATTGCCTCACAATACATTTAAATAAGTACTACTGAGCTCTGTTGAAATATTCACTTGCCTTATCCTTATAATACTTCGATAACAGCGGATCTACATTGTGCAATAATTCTATTTGACCGAGCTTTTGACGATTATACTCATCAAATCGAATAAGGTTACCATAATTGCGCTCTTTTCCTGTTTCAGCTTCTCTTTTTTCTTCGAAGCCTCTTTCTTTCAACGCTTTTTCACTTTCCAACAAACGCGTAAGGATGTCTTGCTGACGGCGAATCATCTCAGGGCTGAAGTTTTTATTGATCAAATCTTTCTCCTGCTGCTCCAATTCCTTGATCAACGGATTCAATCCATTTCCTTTACCCTGACCTTCCTTGTTCATTTCATTTCTGATCTGTTCCAAACGTTGACGAATCGCCGTTTGTTGCGCGGCCATTTTCGCAATTTCTTTATTACCCAAGCCTGGCATTCCCTGATTTCCTGGTTTGCCATTTTGACCAGGTTTATCTCCCGGTTCTTTACCACCCGGATTCTGGCCCTTCTTCATTTGATCGAGTTGCTTTTTGAGCATTTCTTTCATGTCTTGACCCGACATTCCTTCACCCGGTTTTTTGCCGGAACCTCCAGGATTCTTACATGCGCCACTTCCGGGTTGTTTACTTTGAGCCTGTGCTTGCTGCTGCATGCTCTGCAAACTCTCATTGAGCAACAAAGCAAGGTTGTTATAGGAAGTCATGACCAATTGCTGGTGCTGACTCAATTCGCGGCGACGGTGTTCATCCATCTCATCGACCATCAATCTGAAGTTGGATTTTATCTCATGCAATTCCTTATCAATAAAGGTTGCGATCTTCGGTTGGCGTTTGGCGAGAGCCATCAAACTGTCTTCCACAACCTTTGTGTCGTCCATTATGCTGCGTTGCTTGCGGCCCAACCTGCGGTAGGCGGGATCGGTGTCGCGCACATCAGCAAAGGCCTGCAGGTTGCTTTCCTGATCAAAACTCAAAGCCATTAAGTTCTCCAGAAGAATACGCAAAAGGCCCATGTCTTCTTCATTCTGCTTCTTGTTTGCCTGCTCCTGAGCGTTGTCCAATTGGTCGGAAAGCTGCTTCATACCATCCGAAGCTTTCTGCTGATTTTCACCTGCTTTTGATTTCTTTTCCTTTTGCAACTGCTCGGAAGCTTCCTGCATTTCCTGATCAATAGCATCCTGCTGTTCCTGGAAATCACCCAACTCCATTGGTTTTTCCAAATCCTTGTTTAGGTCATTTAGTTCCTTCAAGTCTTCTTTCAACTCATCAAACTTCTTGTCGATTTCATCTTGCTTTTTAAGGCTCTCTTCCTTCGATAATTTGTTCTCCTGAATATCTTCCTTCAATTCTTTCTGCTCTTCGGCCAGTTGATCAAGTTCTTTTTCGATGTCATCAATTTTTTCATTCACCTGCAAACGCTTGAGCATTTCCATCGTGCGATCCAATTGCTTTTTCAGCTCTTCCGAAGATTGATCCAGTTCTTCCGATTCCTGTTCCAATTCATTCTGCTGATTGTTCTCCAGGAGTTTTTCGAGTTCTTCCAACAGCTTTTTCAGCTCGTCGTCCATTACTTCCTTCATCAACTCATCAATCATTTCCTGTTGCTTCAGGAGTTCCTCATCAACTTCGGAAAGCTGATTCTTTTCCTCCATACTTTCACTCAGTTGTTCCTGAACGTTTTCAAGCTGTTCCTGTAACGATTGCTGATCCTGCTGCAATTGCTGAATCTGTTCCATCGTCTTGAAATCACCTTTCTTATACGCAAGTGATTTCTGCAGTTTATCTACATCTCGTTGGAACTTTTCTGCCTTTTTCATGACATCAGACAGGTCAGCCTGAGCTGCTTTCTGAACATCATCATGTTTCTCATTCAAGTCTTCCAACGTAGGCAGTTCATACACGAAAGATTGCGATCGCGTCGATTTGGAACCATTGACACCATCGTTATCCGACACTACAAAATAGTAGGTGATCTTGTCTTCCACATCAAGTTCCTCACGACTAAAATCAACCGCAAACCCGAATTTCTGAGAAGTGCCGGAAACACGTTGAACCGACATACTTCGCTTGATTTCCTTCCCGGTTTTCTTCGTAATCTGGTAATGGAACGTCAATGAGTTTAATCCGTAATCATCCGAAACAAGTCCGCCAAAAGCTTTCACACCGGCGCGAACACTGTCTGTTTCTTCGCTCACCATGATAGAAGGATAAGCGTCTTTCACCACTTTCAGCTGGATCGTTGATGTATCAATTTTCGAAGTAACACTGTTCTTCAACGCAAAACTCATTTCACCCGAAGAACGGTATTTACCAGAGAAAGCAACATCGGAAGAATTGAAAACCTGCGTTGAATCATGCCATGTAACGGCAATACTTTTCACATTCTTAGCAGCGATTCTCCAATTGATTTGCGTTCCTTCAGGAATGTCCAGATCAGCAATATTGGAAACGATTTCAGATCTTCTGTTCAGGTATTTCGGGTAGTTTAATTCAGCTACCAGTTTCCCTAAAGACGATTTTCCAATGACGTTTATGTGAAAGGAATTGGAACCCACGTCACCTGATTCGAAATGAAAATCAGTAGACGCTTTCATGTTATCAAAGGTATAGATCACTTCGTTTTTACGGGTTTTCTTCATCAGAAAACGGCCTCTTTCGGAAACGATATAGACTTTATCCGGAATCTCACGTCCACTGATTGTAGCCTTTACTTCTACCGATTCACCCTCGTTTACCGCATCCAAATCACTCGACAACTGAAAACTAAACGGAGCCGGTTGGGCTTTTTCGTAGTTCACAATACTCGAAGATCCTTCCACCAGCAAAGCCGGCACAAAAACAGCAACCGATAAAAAGAACAAAGCCACAGGAATCACAAATTTCAGGTAACGGCGCGATTCTTCAAAACGAACGGCATCTACAAACGGAACGGCTGTTAATTCATTGGATCGCTGTGCCACACTTGCGCGCAACAATTCAAAACTTCTGTCATTCGGATTATGCGCTTCATTCAGCTGAAGTGTGTTCAGCAAACGATCGGAAATTCCGGGAAAAAAGGAACCAATAATTCTGGCCGCCTGGTAACGGTTGATTCGCTTTCCGAACGAATACAGACGCAACAACGGCTTCAAAAAGTAATTAAACAAGATGTAGCTGTTCCCTAAAATGAAGGAAACCAATAGGATAAATCGAACAGTAGAACTAAACTGTCCGAAATATTCGAGCGTACTTACCAACAACCATGAGCTCAATAAGAACCCAACAAATACCAAAACGCCTTTCAGCATTTCATTTTTATAGTATTTGCGTATGAAGGCGTCAATCTGCTCTATAAGGCGATCAAAAGCTGACATAATAATACTCCTCTTAAATACAACAACATACTAAGTTACAAAACGGCAACCGATTCAACACTATCAAATCCATCATCGGTACACTTTTACAACAAATTGGCTCAATTAATCCTTACTTTTGCCTCCAAAATACATTTTCATGAACTCAGGAGTACGCGTGCGTTTCGCACCATCACCCACAGGACCGCTTCACATGGGCGGCGTAAGAACTGCATTATATAATTACCTGTTTGCCAAAAAGAACAACGGTACGTTTATCATTCGTATTGAAGATACCGATCAAACACGTTTTGTTCCCGGTGCACAGGATTATATCATGGATGCATTGGCATGGTGCGGCATTACGCCCGATGAAGGCCCTGGAATCGGCGGTGAATACGGTCCATATGTTCAAAGTGAACGTCAGGCAATGTACAAACCGTACGCTGAAGAGTTGGTGAAAAATGACAAAGCTTATTACGCTTTCGATACACCGGAAGAATTGGATAATGTGCGTGAGCAAGCCAAACAAATGGGAATGCCCAACTGGCAATACAACAGTGTTACGCGTGCAACGTTGAAGAACTCACTGACGCTTTCTGCAGACGATGTAAAAGCACGTTTGGAAGCAGGTGAGCCCTATGTAATCCGCATGAAAATGCCACGCAACCACGATGTGCGTTTCGAAGATGTGATTCGCGGATGGGTGTTGGTAAATACCAATAATCTTGATGACAAAGTTTTGTTCAAAAGCGACGGGATGCCAACTTATCACCTGGCCAATATTGTGGATGACCATACGATGGAAATTACGCATGTGATCCGTGGAGAAGAGTGGTTGCCATCAGCTCCGCTACACGTTTTATTATACGAAGCTTTCGGTTGGGAAGCTCCTAAATTTGCGCACCTTCCGTTGTTGTTACGACCGGATGGTAATGGTAAATTATCGAAACGTGATGGCGATCGGTTGGGCTTTCCGGTATTCCCGACTAACTGGATTACGGCCGAAGGTGAGTTGTATTCCGGATACCGTGAAAACGGATACTTCCCGGGATCATTTATCAATATGTTGGCATTTTTGGGATGGAATCCGGGAACGACTCAGGAGATCTTCAACATGCAGGAATTAATCGACGCATTCTCATTGGAACGTGTTGGGAAAGCAGGAGCGAAGTTTGATCCGGATAAAACAAAGTGGTTCCAGCAGCAATATTTGAAAGCAAGCAGCGATGAGGAACTGGCTTCATTGTTCAGAAAAGAATTTGATGTTTCGGTAACGGATGCGCAACTGGCTTCTTTTTGCCATTTGATGAAAGAGCGCGCAACGTTTGTGAAAGATATGATGACAGAAGGCGCTTACCTGTTTACCCGTCCGGAAAGTTTTGATGAGCAAACGGTAGCCAAAAAATGGAAACCGGAATCAGCTGCTTTAATGACTGAATGGAAAGATCAATTGGCTAATCTTGCTGACTTTGTTCCGGCATCAATCGAAGCAACATTTAAAGCATTCCTTGAAGAAAAACAATTGGGAATCGGTGCTGTGTTGCCGTTGTTCCGTTTGTTGGTAACAGGAGCAGGAACCGGTCCAAGTATGTTTGAAATTGCCTCTTTCCTTGGAAAAGAAGAATGCCTGGCACGTATGGATAATGGATTAACTGTTTTGGGTTAACGCATGAAGCACCTGATAGAAATCAATTCGATCAAACTCTACGCTTTTCACGGTTGCCTGGAAGAGGAAGCCAGAATTGGCGGCCATTATACGGTTGACGTTTGTATGAAAACGGATTTTTCGAAAGCAGCTGCATCAGATGAATTAGCGGAAACAATTGATTATGTGCAAGTAAATCAAATTGTTACCGAAGAAATGGCTATCCGTTCCAAATTAATTGAACATGTTGGCCAACGAATTGTGAATCGTTTGCAGCGGGAAGTTCAACAACTGGAAGCTGTTCGTGTAAAGGTCATTAAGATCTGTCCTCCCATCAACGGTGATGTGCAAAACGTAGCAATAATCATCGAAGAAGGAAATTGGACAGCGTAGAATAGAAAAATTTAGTATTTTTGTCGCCCAAGCTCAACTGGTCTCGTGGCCGAGCGGCTAGGCAGCGGTCTGCAAAACCGCGTACAGCGGTTCGAATCCGCTCGAGACCTCAAAACCTTCGTGTAAACCACGGAGGTTTTTTGGTTTTAATAAGAGCCTGAATAAAAAATTTAACCACAGTAGACCACATAGAAAATACCAAGACAAAACTATGTTTTCCTGATGTGTACTATGTGGTCAATAAGCTGCTAGCTGGTTTTCCGCAAAATTCAATAAAATAATAAGAAATGAAGCCGTTTTCAGGCTTACAGCATCTTGATGCGATTCGTCAGATCATCTCTGTAAGAACCACCGATCGGAATGAGTTTACGGTCGTTTTCCAGCTGAAGGTTCGGGAAATCGATCGCTGAAATTTTATCCATGCGAACGATGAACGAACGATGAACGCGAATGAATTGTTCATTCCCCAATTTTGACTCGATGTCTTTCATGGTGGAGTGAATAGTATAACGCGTTTCATTGGTGTTGATGACTACGTAATCTTTCAATGCTTCGATGAAATAGATTTCGTTCATGTTCAGCTTCACCAACTTGCTGTTTGACTTCACAAAGATGAAATCGTGTTGTGTTTCCTTTTCCTTGTTTTCCACAAGTGAGTAGAGCATGTCACGTTCGCGTTCCACCTCTTGTTCCTTCTTGTGCTTGTACAACGCCATCTCGATAGATGTGTGAAGGTCAATCTCCTTAAACGGCTTTAAAATGTACCCGTAAGGCTCTGTGACTTTCGCTTTGGCTAATGTGGCTTCGTCGGCGTAAGCTGTGAGGTAAATAACCGGAATGGCATATTCAACCCGAACGATCTCGGCTGTCTGAATTCCGTTCATTTCGCCCTTGAGCATGATATCCATTAACACGATATCCGGTTGCTCTTCAGCCAACAGCTCCAAGGCTTTTTCTCCGGAAGGAGCAGCACCTATGACATTGTAACCCAACTTCTTCAAGCTCGATTGAATATCCTTTGAAACAATAAATTCGTCTTCGACGACCAGTACATTGGCCTTTGTCATAGCGTTTGGCTTTGTAAATCAAAGGTATAGAAAAAAACGTTTTTACCTAACCTTTGTTTAAGTTTTCAAATTTGCTCTTTCAGCTTGTCGAAAATACACTTTCAATTCCACATTTCCAATTAACTCAACTTTCCGACGAAAACTAAATAATAAGAATAAAGAAAGTTTAAAGATTTAAAAAAGATTTACTACTATTATTAAGGGTGTTAATAGCTGTAGAACTTTCCGATGTTTTGATTGCAAAAATGAGTTATCCCAAAAAAAGGTCTACTTATTCACATCAAAACAAGCCATCATCGGGTTGATTTTAGTGCACTTATACACTTATACACAATCGTGTTAATAAACGGTTATGTGAATAAGTAGTTATGTAAATGCTATGTTAGAATTGAGTGAAACCTGTGTGAAAGTTCTCCGTAAATTTCGCTAACTTTTAGTTGTCAATCCAATAATTAGAACATATATGACGGGATGTTGAATTATGCAAGCTTTTCTTTTGAGTACTTGTAAACAGCTGCTAACAATTACGACATCTTTCCTGTTGAAAACGGATTTCGTAAACCCCTTGTTTTACTGATAGTTGAAAACTACCCAAACAGGCCAATGTTTATATCTTGGTGGTTTTGTTGATAAGCGATACCTTTGAAAAAAACAACGACAATGACTCAGATTATTCCCATAGGAGCCGACCACGCAGGCTTTCAGCTCAAAACAACAGTAATCGCACATTTGCAGGCAAAAGGCTACGAAGTAAAAGATTACGGATGTTATTCGGAAGATAGTATCGATTATGCCGACTACGGACATCCGGTAGCTTCACACGTTGAAAACAACCCGGGAATGTTGGGAATTGTGATTTGCGGAAGCGGAAACGGAATTAACATGACGGTAAACAAACACCAGGGAATTCGTGGCGCATTATGCTGGACACCTGAAATAGCAACCCTGGCTCGCACACACAACGATGCAAATATTCTTACGTTGCCGGCGCGTTTCATTACCGAAGCAGCTGCGCTCGAAATGGTAGATGCATTTTTTTCTACGGCTTTCGAAGGTGGGCGCCACCAGAAACGAATCGAAAAAATTCCAGTTTGCTGATCCTATGAAAAAACTACTTCCTCTTTACCTATTGTTTGCGACAGGATCTGTTTGCGCACAAGCAGCGACCAAAGAACCAAAAAATAATCCCTTTGCTCAAACGGCTGAAAAGATTGATCTGGCGAAAAAATACGGCGCTTATATCGATTCATCCGACTTGCGAAAGCATTTGACTGTTCTGGCAAGTGAAGAATACGAAGGCAGAGAAACCGGAAAAAAAGGTCAGCAACTGGCGGCAGCTTATATACAACAGTCCTTTAAAGAAGATGGCTGTTCGTATGTTCCGGGAATGAGTGAGTTTCAACAAACCTTTGAAGTGATCGAAACCACGCCGGGAGGAACCGTAACATTCGGCAAAAAGGAATTGGTGTTTAAAACAGACTTTGTTTATATGAGCGCCAAACGAAAAGTAGATTTGAGTCAATTGCCCGTATTTACATTGGCCACAACTCCGGCTGAACCGACCGCTGATTTTGTGTTGATCCATCCACTGAAAGGAATGGATATTCGCGCGGAATTGGATGAAATTCGCAAAAATCAATCTAAAAAAACGAAAGCAATTGTTTTGGTGACGACCAATTACAAAGATTTGTATGAATACCTGGAGCACAATGTGACCACCAAAACCATGCGTCTGAAAGATGCCGCAACCAAGGAAGAAGTTCCGGTAATTTTGGTTCGTGCGGAAGCATTGGCTGGAACGATGAGCAAGAAGTACGCTTATTTACTCGGAAAAGGAAAAGAGAAAAAAGCCAAAAAGGGGAAACAGCTTACGTTGTTCACAACGAAGTTAAATACCGAAGAAGCGGTTTTGAAAAGTTCCAATGTGTTGGCGTATATTCCGGGAAGCGATCCAATTTTGGCAAAAGAAGTGGTGGTGTTGACCGCACATTACGATCATATTGGAATCGACGATAAAGGTGTTGTTTACAATGGCGCTGATGACGATGGAACTGGAACTGTAGCTTTGTTGGAAATTGCCGAAGCGTTCATGGCAGCAAAAAGAGATGGAAACGCGCCGCGCAGATCAATTCTTATTATGACTGTTTCGGGCGAAGAAAAAGGATTACTCGGATCTTCCTATTACGTTAATCACCCGATTGTGCCGTTGGAAAAAACCATTGCTGATTTGAACATCGACATGATTGGCCGCAACGATATCGCACACGAAAAAGAATCGGATTACGTGTACATCATTGGTTCCAACATGCTCAGCACCGATTTACACAACACCAACGAAAAGGCGAATGAGCGTTATACACAGCTCAACCTCGATTATAAGTTTAACAGCAAAGAAGATCCGAATCAGTTCTATTACCGCTCAGATCATTACAATTTTGCGAAAAACAACATTCCCAGCATTTTTTACTTCAGCGGAATTCACGAAGATTATCACCAGCCAACGGACGATATCGAGAAGATCAATTTCACGAAAGTAGAAAAGGTAGCACGTTTGGTGTTTTCAACAGCGTGGTTATTGGCGAATGGGAATCAACGTCCGGCGTTGGATTATTGATTTACTCTGCGAGCAAAGCTTCGATCAACGCATTCGTTTTTTCCACGTATTCCGTATAGTATTTCCCGGTTCCCGGACCATTGAATCCGGTGTGGATGCGTTTCACACTTCCGTCTCTTCCGATGAAAATAGTAGTAGGAAACGAAATGACTTCATTGAGCATCGCAAAATCCTGAGATGCTTTTCCTTTGTTGGCTTTTCCGCCTACAAGAAATGTGAAATCAAGTTTATGCCTTTCCTGTAGCCGTTTGATTTTCGTTGCCTGTTCCTCAAAGGTGTCTGCCGCTTCATAACCGATGGAAATAATTTCCAATCCCTGATCATGATAGGTCGCGTATAATTCTTTGTAGTACTTGGTTTCGTCCATGCAATTCGGACACCAGGTTCCCATGATCTGAATGATCACCACTTTATCTTCGGTGGCGGTATTCGGATAACTGTAATTATTCCCGGCCAAATCAGACAAGGTGAATTTCACCTGCGATTCGTTTTCCTTTAAATAGGTCAATGAATCCGGATTGCTTAATTCAAACGTTTCGTTGCGACTTGCCGACCAGGTTGTCTGGTAATGTTTCCCGCTATAAAAAGTTCCCTGAATGGTTTCCTTCTCCACCGAACCGGTCATTAAAAAAGCATGAGAACCATCAAAACACGAAACATAAAAAGAAGATCCTTCGATCACGCCTTCCAGAAAGCGGTAATCGCCTGTTTCGGTGAGGAATGTTCCGGTAACCGTATTGTTCGTTTGATTGAATAAACCAACAGCCGTTTCCTGATCATCTGTTTTGGGTGAAAAATAAGCTTCCCACTTTCCGCCAATGTCTGTTCCGGCAGCAACAGGTACTGTCGAGTTGTTTTGCAGATGGGCCTCAAAAGGAATCCGGTAATTGTTGGCTTTGTTGAAATTGATCCAATAGCCTTTCAAATGGCGTTTTTTGGTAGCTACGACACGCAATTCAGAATCGAAGTTCGGGAAGGAAAAGACGAGTGAGTCGCCCACTTTTTTGGTCGCTTTCAGCTCGATGCGTTCTTCTGCATTGCTGATAATCAAAACCGTAGACTTCTGTTGTTTTTCCACCTTTAACCGCACAGGAAGCGCGGTGGTCTGGTTGAGTTGCAGACGCGCATTATAGGCTCCCGTTTTGAGAGAAACCGACTGTGCAAGGAGAGCATTGGCGCTTATAAAAAGGGTGAAAGCACCAATTGTGATGAACTTCATTTTCTTTTCGATTGCAACGAAATTAGTTTTTTTATTTGTTACATAACACACCTATGCAACCTTTTTCCTAAGTTTCAAGTCTAGATATTCAGCAAATGCTATGGACGATTTTACATTGGTATCAGAATGCGCCAAAGGAAACACCAGAGCACAGCGAGCGTTGTTTGATAAATTTGCTCCTAAAATGTTGGCGGTATTAATGCGATACCTGCGCAATACGGAAGAAGCGGAAGATACACTTCAGGATGGTTTTGTGAAAATTTTTCAGAAAATCGGCGAATTTAAAATGGAGGGTTCACTCGAAGGCTGGATTCGCAGAATCATGGTCAACACCGCTTTGGATATGTTGCGCAAGAACAAAAAACTGCTGGGCGACACACAACTGGACGATGTTTCGTACAAAGTGTCATTTACCGACCATGGTTTTGATGAAATGAATGTAAATCATTTGCTCAAACTCATCGACGCGTTGCCCGACGGTTATCGTGTAGTATTCAACATGTTTGCTATAGAAGGTTATAGCCATAAAGAAATAGCCGACACATTAGGAGTAACGGAGAATACCTCCAAATCGCAATACTCCCGTGCAAGGGCCTTTTTACGCAATCAATTAGAAAAGATAGAAAGTGATTGAAAAAGATAACATACAAGAACTGTTTTCCAAGTCATTGGGAAACCACACCGCGCCGGTAAGGCCCGAGCTGTGGAACGGTTTGCAGGCTAAAATGGCCGCAGCCGGAGTTTCTTCCGTTGCCGCAACGAAAGGTGTTTCTTTGCTCGCTAAGTGGATCATTGGAAGCGCCGCGGTGGCTACTACAGCTGTGGTGACCACTGTTGCCATTCTCAATTCGAATGAAGAAACGAAACAACCGAAAGCGCCAACGCAAGAACAAATAAGTACTCCTGCAGTGACCGATCCTTCGGTTGCTGAATCAACAACACCGTTAGCTTCGGTGGATAACAACGCAGCAACAAATTTGGTGTTGAAGCCGGATGGAAGTAATATGTATCCTGTAGGACCAGTGCCATATGTTGTCAACTTAGACATGCCTCTTATACAGGAAAGAATTACCTCAAACGAATTACCACTGGTATCAGCGACTCTTGTGCCAAAAAACACAGAACCTGCTGATGTGGAAGTGATCGGAATTCCGGAAGGAACAAATGAGACTACACCAGCGGATGAAGTAGCTCCGAGCACCGTGGTGAAAAACGACGAAGCAAGCATTGAATTCCCGAATGTGTTTACGCCTTCGGTTCAGGACAATGCGAATGATGAGTACTTCATCAAATGCAAAAACATTGCTTCCATTCATGTGATCATTCAAAACACCGAAAACAGATTGGTGTATGAAACCACTGATTTGAATTTCAAATGGAATGGTCGGATTAACGGAACAGAAGATTTCGTCGAAAAAGGAACATACGCCTGTATAGCTGTTTACCAGGATCTATCCGGTAAAACGCACAAAAAGATAATACTGATTGATGTAAGATAAAAGGAAAGGCGAACATTTCGATGCTCGCCTTTCTTTTTTGAAATCAGACTCCCACAAAACTTTAGAGACAAAAGGATTCCCACGAATTCACGAATTTTTTGCGTGCCTAACGGACACGCTTTAATATAGTGGCGAGTGCGTTAGCCGAGCTGTAATTAGTGAATTCGTGGGAAACAAAAACCCCAGCCATGGCTGGGGTCAGTATTTATTTAGTGGTAAATCACACCACCAGCGCCAAATCGATCTGGCGTCTGCGCGGATGAACCTCCGTAATTTTCACTTTTACCATATCGCCGAAGTTGTAAACCTTTCCGGTTTTCTGACCAACGATTACATATTTCTTCGCGTCGAAACTAAAACGATCGCCCGGAATTTCCTGTAGCGGAACCATGCCCTCGCACGCGTTTTCATTCATGCGTACAAACAGTCCAAATTCGGCAACACCGGTAACAATTCCCTCAAATTCTTCCCCGATCTTATCGTGAACAAACACCACCTGGAAATACTTATTCGATTCGCGCTCGGCCTCTGTGGCTTTGCGTTCCTGACGGGAAATGCGTTTACACACATCATCCAGCACGGCGTTGTATTTATGCGGTTTGTTTTCCAATGTTTCCAGCAAAATGCGGTGCACCATCAAATCGGCATAGCGACGAATTGGCGAAGTGAAGTGAGAATAATACTCAAATGCCAACCCGTAATGCCCAATGTTGAGCGTTTCGTAAGTCGCTTTCGCCATGCTGCGAATAGCCATTTGCTGAATGATGCTGAACTCGTTTTTCAGGCGAATATCTTCCAGCAACTTATTGATGCTTTTGGCCACCTGTTCCGGATTCGAAAATTCGAGTTCGTACCCAAAATGATCGATGAACACGTTAAACAACGCAATTTTTTCCGGATCAGGTTTGTCGTGACAACGATACACGAACGGAATAATATCCCGGCCTTTTTTCGGTTCGCCCACAAATGAGGCAACCCGGCGATTGGCCAGCAACATGAATTCTTCAATGAGCTGATTGGCGTCTTTCGACACTTTCACCATTACACCGACCGGCTCGCGTTTTTCATCCAATTGGAAACGAATTTCCTCTGAAGCGATCATCAGCGCGCCTTTTTTGAAACGGGCCTGACGCAAGGTTTTGGCAATTTTATCCAGTAAATGCAATTCGGTTTTGTACGGACCGTCGGCGCCCTCCAGAATCACCTGCGCATCTTCATACGCAAAACGATGGTCTGAATGGATCACGGTTTTCCCGAACCATTCGTTGTAGACCTTTCCGTTTTCATCCAGTTCGAAAACCGCCGAAAAGGTAAATTTATCTTCGTGTGGGCGCAAGGAGCAAACCATATTGGAAAGCTGCTCGGGCAACATCGGAATCACGCGGTCGACCAGGTAAACCGAGTTTCCGCGTTTGAGGGCCTCCTTGTCCATGGCGCTTTCCGGGCGTACATAATGACTCACATCGGCAATGTGTACACCGATTTCCCAGCGGCCATTTTCGAGTTTTTTCACCGACAATGCATCGTCAAAATCCTTGGCATCAACCGGGTCGATGGTAAACGTGAGAATATCTCTGAAATCGCGTCGTTTGGCAACTTCTACCGGATCGAGCGCCATGGTTACCTGCTCGGCTTCCGACATCACAGCTGAGTCAAATTCAATGTCCAAACCATGACTCACCAAAATGCTCAGCATTTCGTTATCATGAAGTGAATTACCGCCCAGCGTTTGGATAACTTCACCAAACGGGTGTTCAGATGTTTTTGGCCAAACGGTGATTTTCACCAACGCTTTATCCTTGTTTTTGGCACCGTTGAGGTTTTCTTTTGCAATGATTATTTCTACGCCTGTCCGGGCATTATCCGGAACCAGTAACGCAAATTTATCCTTCATCACAATGGTTCCCACAAACTGCGTTCGTTCGCGCGAAACCACCTCCACAATTCTTCCTTCAATGCGTTCGCCGCCACGCTTGGTAATTACCACTTTTACCGTGTCGCCATGAATGGCTTGTCCGATAGCGTGTGGCGGAATAAATATGTCCGTTGATTTTTTGTCGATGACCACAAAACCCGATCCGCGCTGCGTCAGTTCCAGTTCACCCTGAACAATCTCCTGGGTGTTGGAGTAACGATACGTTGCGTGGCCGTCTTGTTTTAAGAAACCTTCTTTATTGAGTTCGGTGAGGATGGTCACCACCAATTTGCGGGACTCACCATCTTTTATGTGCAGCAACATGCAGACCTGCTTGTAATTGAGCAAGGCATCGGGCTGTTGTTGAAAAAGTTTGCGTATGATATGAAAAAGACTCTGCTTTAATTTCTTGTCTTTGTTGTCTTTTTGCTTGTGCGGTCGTTTATAGCCCATTCTTTTATTTATACTCTTGCTAAATTAAGATTAATTCCCTGATGAAGGGTGGAATACCATTAATAGAACATTAACTTTGAAGAAGTAAAAACACGAAAAACAATAACCCTATGAATAAGCGAATAGAAGCAGCGTTGAATGATCAGGTTCAGAAAGAAAGTTCTTCTTCTCAATTTTACCTGGCGATGGCTTCGTGGGCCGAAAATAACGGCTTGAACGGAACCGCAAAATTTATGTACCAGCACTCGGATGAAGAGCGTTTTCACATGCTGAAACTCATCAAGTTTGTGAATGAGCGTGGTGGAGTGGCGGTGGTTCCGGCGGTGGAACAACCACCCAAAACATTCGATTCACTGGAGCGTGTATTTGAATTATTGCTCGAGCACGAATTATTGGTAACAGCCAGCATCAATGACGTAGTAGATGCTTGCTTGCAGGAAAAAGATTATTCCACCCATAATTTCATGCAAT
Organism: Bacteroidota bacterium; assembly: GCA_040387295.1. Classification (GTDB taxonomy): domain Bacteria; phylum Bacteroidota; class Bacteroidia; order Flavobacteriales_D; family Crocinitomicaceae; genus Fluviicola. The sequence goes on from JAZKEB010000002.1 coordinate 642,083, forward strand.
GGTACGTTTCCGAGCAATTGGAAGAGGAAGCATTGGCGCGTGGAATACTGGATAAATTGCGTCTGATTGGCGGTGATAAAGGCGGATTGTATTTATTTGACCGCGACCTGGAAAATCAGGCAGCAAAAGCGGCAGCGCCCGGAGCAGATAGCAAGGCATAAAATAATGCTGAAAACGAGCGATCTGCGCTCCATGGAATAAAGGAATCATTATATTTATACAATGATCAATCGGTTATTGGGTCTTACTACAATGCTCTTTCTGAGCGCGCTGGTGCATAGCCAGCTGGCCTATCGTTTCCGTAATTTCAGCATCACCGACGGTTTATCACAAAGTTCAGTGACCTGTATTGTTCAGGATGACGTAGGAACATTGTGGATTGGAACGCAGGACGGACTCAACCGCTTCGACGGCCGGCAGTTTGAACTCTTCACTTCCGATGATACCAAAGGACTGGAAAGTGAATACATTCATTCATCACTCAAAGCCAAGAACGGCAAACTGTGGTTTGGCACTTCCAATGGGCTTACCGGTTATGATCAGGACAAAGAACAGTTTATTACCTACGGTGTTGGGTCCAACAACCCGCTTTCGATAGAAGCAATCGCTGAAGCAACCAATGGCGATTTGTGGTTGGGAACGTCTACCCAGGGCTTAGTGAAATGGGAAAGCAAAACCCGGAAACTGAAGTTGGTGAATGCCCGCTTTCCAAGCAGACGCATTTTGTTTGTCCGGTTTCTGGACGACAATACACTGTTGATTTCCACGGAAGACAAAGGTGTTTTTAATTACAACACCAAGACCGATCGTTGGTACAAAGTCGTTCCAAAGAAAAAAAAGATTGAAAACTGGCTCGTAAACGATGCCGAATACTTTTCGGGAACCGTTTACATTCTCAGCACCAACAAAGGCATCTGGCTGTACGATTACACGACCAATGCCGTTTCACCGTTTTTGACGCAAATAGAACGCGACCTCGGGATTATTGAAATCTCGGATGTGTATCTGCGCTCAACCGACGAGATCTATGTAGCGACTCAAAACAAAGGATTGCTGACGGTTTTGAAAAACAATGGTGTGTATTCCATCCACCAAAGCAAGCAGGATATTTTCCAGAAAAACGCTTTATTATACGACGAAATCAACACCTTGTTCCCTGACGAGAACGGGGCAATCTGGATAGGAACGCTGCGCGGATTGAGTTGTTTTGACCCGATCAACCAGGGCTTTTTGGGTATTGGTCCTTCAGGGAATCTAAAGCTGGGATTGCCGTCGGCGAGTGTGTGGGCTTTTGCCGAAGATCCGAAGCAGAAACAATTATTTGTAGCCACCGATTTCGCGGTTTCGGCATTGGACCGCTCAAAAGGTTCGTTTCAGCAATATTACCTGGCAAAAGGTTCGGAAAACGATGAGTCGAGCATTATGTCGCTGCTCTACATCAATGACCACGAAATATTGGTGGGTTGTACCGACGGTTTGTATTTGCTTACATACTTCGGGGCAGCTTACACGTTTAAAAAAGTAGAATACAAAAAGCTCGAGAATCCTACCAACTTCGACCGTATTTACAGGATTTTACATTACAAAGACAGCCGCTATTTCCTCGCAACGAAAGGCGGGGTACTGCTCTACGATCACGCTAAAAAAACCACGGTCAGTTTTGTCCACGATTCTAAAAAACCTAAGAAAACACTGGGAGCGGGCGTTTGTCGACTGGTTTATAAAGGAGTAGACGGCACCATCTATTTCGGCACAAGTACCGGTGGACTGCATGTGCTGAAAACCGATAAGAACGGTGAACTTTCCATTGTTCCGTTCCGGTACAACGCCCGGTTGGCGATCATCACAAAAGATTACGTGTCGGCGCTGTATCAACCCACAAAAACCGATTTGTGGATAGCAACTACCGGTTCTGGCTTGTTGTACATGAACCTCAAAACGGGCAAAGTAGACAGCTTCTCGAAAAAAGACGGCATTCCCAATAACTTTGTTTACGGAATTGTACCCGATGCCAACGGTGATTTGTGGATCAGCACGAACAAGGGTCTGGGTAAATTTGATCCGGACAATAATTCGTGTATCAACTTCTCGGAAGTACACGGACTGATGAGCAATGAGTTCAACACGGGCGCGTACCTGGCTTCAAAAACCGGAGAATTGTATTTCGGCGGAATTGCCGGTTACAATTTCTTCAACCCGCTGACCATGAACAAGCAGCAGCGGTCGCTGGAAATTCGTTTTACCAAATTCAAACTCGACAAAGACTGGCTGCACCCGGGTGATAAAGATGCGCCGTTCAAAAAAACAATTTCAGAAGTAAACCGCATTGAGTTGCCTTACGATCAACGCAGTTTTACCTTGCATTTTGTGGCTTCCGACCTTATGAATCCGGAATTGCTGGAATACAAATACCGCCTGAAAGGTTCCGACGAAGAAACCATCTTTTTGGGAAGCACCAATGAAATTCGCTTCAACTCGCTTTCACCCGGAACATACACGCTGGAAGTTTATGTGCGCCGAACCGATGGTGAATGGATTTCTTCACCCGCAACGCTTGATATAGAAGTGGCTTCACCGTTTTGGTGGAAGTGGTGGTTTTGGGTAATTGCGGCCATTGTGATTGCATTGATTACGTATGGTGTGATTCGCGGAAGAATAGAACAGGCCCGTCGTGAGCAGGTGCGGTTGGAAATGAAAATCGTAGAGCGAACCAAGGAAATCCGGGCGCAAAACGTCAAGATCGAGTCGCAAAAACGCATCATTGAGGAGGAGAAACACAAGGTTGAAGAACAAAAGCGTTTATTACAGATCGAAAAAGACAAATCGGAAAAACTCCTCCGAAATATCATTCCTGAATCTACCGCTGAAGAACTTAAAACAAAAGGCCGGGCATCGGCGCGTGCTTATAAAACTGTTTCGGTGTTGTTCACCGATTTTGTAGGTTTCACCAAAAGTGCCGAGCGCATGAAGCCGACTGAGCTGGTAAACCGTCTGGATATTTATTTCCGCAAGTTCGATGAAATCATTGTGCGCAACAACCTTGAAAAGATCAAAACCATCGGTGATGCATACATGTGTGCAGGCGGTGTGCCAGTGCGCAACAATACCAACCCGATAGATGCCGTATTAGCGGCTTTGCAGATTCAGGATTATATGCTGCGTTTGCGCAATGACGCGCTTGCCAACGATACCGAATACTGGGAGTTGCGTCTTGGGATCAACACCGGAGAAGTGACGGCCGGTGTAATCGGTTCGGAACGTTTGGCGTATGATATCTGGGGGGCTACCGTAAATCAGGCACAGCGCATGGAAATGATGGGCGAAGCGGGAAGGGTAACCATTTCCGGCGCGACTTTCAAACTGATTGAACCGTATTTCGAATGCACATTCCGTGGAAAAGTACAGTCGAAAAGCAAGGGAATGATCGATATGTTCACGGTGGAACGCATCAAGCCGGAACTTTCCATCAGTGGTGAAGGATTGTTGCCAAACGACCGTTTCCAGCAAATCGTGAACCTGCATTTGTACAGTAGTATCAATTACTACAAAGCAGAACGTCACATCATGAAAGTACTTGAGCGCGGATTGTCGTCAAAATTGCATTATCACAGTATCGCGCACACCAAAGACGTGGTGCGTGCAGTGGAGCGTTATGCCTTATTGGAAGGTGTGACCGATGAAGGTTTATTCCTGTTGAAATCGGCGGCGACCTATCACGATGCCGGGTTTGTGGAAAACTATGAACTTAACGAACCGATCGGAGCCCGTATGGCCGAAGAAATCCTGCCGAAATACGGTTATTCCGAGCAACATATTGCGCAAATCAAGGAATTGATCTTTGTGACGCAGATTCCGCACAAACCGAAAAATCACCTGGAACAGATCATCTGCGATGCCGATCTCGACTATTTAGGAAGGGATGATTTCCACGAAATTGCCGACAAACTGCGCCGCGAATTGAAGGAACACGGGAAAATAGACAGCGACCGCAAGTGGGACCAAATGCAGGTTTCATTCTTGCGCATGCACGTTTATTTTACACCGACAGCCATTGCCAGCCGCCAGGAAAAGAAAGACAAAAACCTGCAGGAAGTGCTCGATCGTTTGGAACGCGATGAATACGAGGATTGATCGACAGGGCCCTATTTTATGGAATAAAATTATAAAGCCGTCCGCCACGAATGAACGAATAAAGTGCTTTGTGCAATTCAAAGCGAATGTATAAACGTTGTTTATACCACAAATCTGATTAGTGAAACCGCGATAGCGGTATTCGTTATTTTATTACAGTTAGTTTGTTATTCGTCCATTCGTGGCAGAAGCAACACCAAATTGTCACATCAATCAAAAACAACGTTTAGCTGAAAAGAAATTAACCCATACTCACCAGTTCACTGATCGTCATGGCGATAATCACCGTGTTGAACACAAACGCGATAATAGAGTGGAGCAAGACCAACCGACGAACACCTTTACCGGTAATAACCACATCCGACACCTGAAACGTCATCCCGATCACAAATGAGAAATAGGCAAAATCGAAATAATCGGGTTTGTCATCATCCGGGAACGTGAGTCCGTTTGCATGCTTCGCAAACTGCCTGTTTTGATCACCGTAAAAGAGATGTGCATACCGGAATGTAAACGACAGATGTAATACCATCCATGAAAACACAATGGCTCCGATACCGACGACTGAACTTATCCACGGAGCAATATTCCATTCTTTCCGCGATTCAAAAAAGGAAAGCACCACGCCCAGGCAAACGCTGCAAACCACCACGACGATCAAAAACAGCAACCAGCTTTTAAGATCTTCCTGCGCACACCGTTCGGCAATTTTCTTTTGTGGTACCCTGGAAAAAACAACAATACTGATGACCACATACGTGAGTGCGAAACAATCCCATCCGGCTAAAACGACGAAAGAAGAAGCAGGCATAAAATGATGGGCAATTCCACCACCAATCGATCCCATAAGGATTGAAAGAAGCAACTTGATAAAGTTTTCCTTATTCATGGCAGTGACTTAATTGTGTTTAAAAGTAAGGAATTGGCGAAAGAATCGACACTCAAATTTCCACCCCCATGAAACACACATCATCCACCTGATCTTCGGCTCCTTTCCACTGAAAGAAAAAATCTTCCAGAAGCTGTTGCTGTCGGACCAACGATTCATGACGAATGCTCAGAATGTATTGTCGCACGATTGGTGTTTTCATTTTTTTACCTTCAGCACCACCAAACTGATCGGCATAACCGTCGGTAAACAAGTACAGGCGATCACCGGATTTTAACGAAAGAACATGCGTTGAAAAAGGTTCGTAGCGATCAAATTTCCCCACGGGAGCCTTGTTTCCCTTCACGATTTCAAAATCATCGGCTTCCGGACGTAAAATCCACAACGCATGGTGCGCTCCGGCAAATTGAACAGCGGAAAGGTCGTTGGAAAACGAGAGAATTCCAATATCCATCCCATCTCTTACCTGACTTTCGGAAGTGTGCTGGTTAAAATTTTCCACCACCAACCGGCGGGTTTCATCCAACAATTCACCGGGAATGGTGCGTTTCATTTCACGAACGGCACGGTTCATCGCGTTGGAACACACAATACTTACCATCGCGCCCGGCACACCATGGCCCGTACAATCGCAGCATGCCAGCAGGTAACCGGAAGTGGTTTTTTCAAACCAGTAAAAGTCGCCGGCAACAATGTCTTTTGGAAAATAACTCACAAACGACTTCGGAAAAACACGGCTGATCCGTTCCTTTTCGGGAAGAATGGCTTCCTGCAGGCGTTTGGCGTAACGAATACTCTGCAAAATCTCGGTGTTCTGATGTTCGATAATAGCGTTGGTGGCAGCCAGTTTATCGTGCGATTTTTTCTTGAACCGGTAGCGGTTGAACACAAAAAACACCGTTATGGAAAGCAATAGAATACCGACGCCACCGGTAATCAGATACAAACGCGTTGATTTCTCTGCGAATTCCTTGTCGTGCTCCAGCATCGTAATCCGCTGGTTGTTTTCCTTGATGGAAATAGCGGCTTCCATTTCGGCCATTTTTTTGGAAACCTTTTGGTTGAACAACTCCGTACTTAACTGGACATACTGATTTTGGTAGAAAAACGCACTGTCGTACAAACCTCTGGTTGCCAAAATTTTGGAATATAAAAACGCGGCATTTTTGATTTCCTCCTTCGCGCCGATGTCACTGGCAATGTTGTAAGCCAACAATGAAAAATAAGCCGCCGAATCAGGTTGGCCCGTTGCCCGCTTTGCCTTGGCAAGATCTACATAACTGATCGCCAAACCTTGTTGATCATCAAGGTACAATTTGAGATTGATAGCCCTGTGTAAATACCGTTCCGCCGCCCAGAAATTTCCCCGCTTCAGCTCAATTGTTCCAAGCACGTCGTAAGCGGTAGACTGCACATATTGGTCCTCATTTTCAAGGCCAAGCCGCAAGGCGTTTTTCGCGCTTGATTTCGCGCCGGCATAACCCTCCATTTCCAGGTAAAGCTTCGACAGGTTGGCATATGAATCACCTTTTGTGATCTTATCGCCATATTTCAATGCCCCTTTGAAATAGGACATCGCTTTCTCGTAGTTCTGCTGCTGCAAATGAATGGCGCCCAAACCGTTCAGGCACATGGCTTTTCCGGTGGAATTATCGGTTTTATTAAACAACGACTGCGCCCGGCTGATGTGTTCTACAGCTGAGGCGTATTTTCCTTCCAGAATTTCGAGGTCACCGGTATAAAACAGCGCCCATGCTTTGCCGTCTTCATCGTGAATTTTTTCGGCTAATTTCTGGGCTTTTACCAGGAAACTCCGACCAAGGTCATATTCATCAGAATAATAATGGCACGTTCCCAAATCGAGTAATGCGCGTACCCGGGTCTTGCTGTTGGGATCTGAAAGCAGCAATTCGCGGGTTGAAAAGCCCAGTGCTTTCTCGGGATTGCTGAAAATATAGGTGTCCACCGAATCGTGCAACGAAACCGCCGCTTGCTGGGCAGATGCGCTCAGACAAAACAGAAAGAATATACACGCGGTAAGAAGCTTCATTTTTTAGGACGCGTTACAAAACGGTTGACATAAAAATAGGTGATAAACAGCAGTCCGAGGATAAAAAATCCGGTTGCGTAAGGACGTGTCTTGTCATTGGCAAAAAATTCACCCAGCATCCACACCGAGTTGGCCATGATCCAGCAAACAACGGCCAGATTGTGAAACAATTCCGAACGGTTTTTGCGCGTCATGATGGTGATGAAAATCGCCACCAACACTGTTGGAACGATCATGATGGTTCCCATCACCTTAAAATCGGCGACCCAGCAAAGGTCTTTTAACAGCCACAGCAGAATGTGGAAGTTTTCATAAGTGCGCACTTTCGTTGAAACAACAGACGGTGTATCGTTTTCCTCCATGTACTTCAATTTTCACGTCGAGACGTAGTAGTTTTCTTCAAACACCGCCATTCGATTGGGATGTTTGCCCTAAATGTACTATTTTAGAGTAAACTACGTTAGAATTTTAAGCGGACTTTCATACTTTGGCATTGGTTTTGCAAGTACGTTTTGACCTATTAATGAAAATTAGTCATGAAAAAAGGAATGTATATTGTTGTGTTGTTGGTAGTCGGGTTGTTTGTTACAAGCAGTCAGCTGGTAACTTACCCCAGCGTCACCAACGAATCGTTTCAGGTAGGCGAGAAATTGCGCTACCGAATTACCTATGGGTTTGTGGACGCCGGTGAGGCGACACTGGAAGTAAAATCGACCACAAAAAAAGGAGCAGGCTCACGCGAATTGTTGCATGTAAAAGGAACGGGTAAAACGCTCGGCGGATTTAATGCAGTGTTCAAAGTGAATGATACGTATGAAAGTTACATCGACAAGAAAGGGATCTTTCCGTGGCAGTTTGTGCGCCGTGTAGATGAAGGCGGTTATAAAATCAACCAGGATTATACCTTCAAACACGATAAGCTGAAAGTAGACAACGGCGACGGGAAAGAATTTACCATTCCGGTGGGAATTCAGGACATGATTTCATCGTTCTATTATGCACGAACGCTTGATTTCAAGAACGTGAAGAAAGGTGATATTTTTGAGTTCAAGTGTTTCATGGACGATAAAGTATGGCCGTTGAAGGTGAAATATGTAGGAGATGAGGTGATTCATATCCGCAAAGGAAAATTCGCTTGTAAGAAGTTTGTTCCGGTGGTGCAAACGGGGCGCTATTTCAAAAGCGAAAATGATGTGAACTTCTGGGTGACCGATGATGAAAACCGTATTCCGATACTGATCCGCGCTAAAATTCCGGTTGGAACTGTGAAGTTGCACCTGGTGGAATGGTCAGGCCTGAAAAAGGACCTTGTGAAAGTGAAATAGTACAACTTAAGAGCTTGTTTTTAGATCAAACTTTAAACAGGCTCTTATTTCCAATGAAGCCATCAATCGGTAACAATCCGGTTGGTGGCTTTTTAGTTTGGTGCGTTTTCAAAAATGAAATTCGGGATATTGTGAACATCCAAATTTGCGAACACTGTTTTCAGAAAGTGGTTCTTTCCAATTCTAGGGGAACAACCCGAAAACAATATATTCACAAAAACAACCACAATCAGCAGAATAAAAACACCCTAAAAGTTTAGTTTTGTGATAAATTTCACAAATTTGTTTACTATTTATACATCGGTTTGATTTACTTTTGTCTAAACGGCATATAGGTATGGAACTCTCACCTGAGGTACAGCAACGTTTGGTGCTCCTCAAAGAAAAATACGACGCACAGGGTCAAGACCTGTTACCTTATCTTGATGGTTTATTGCACGCAAAAACGGTCACTTACTGGGATTATATCCAGGTAGACACCCTATTGTCGCTTCAGAAAACGTCAACTGATTTTCCGGATGAAACCATTTTTGTGGTGTATCATCAGATTACGGAATTGTATTTTAAACTGGCATTACACGAGTTCAAGCAATTGGGCGAACTGGAAAATATGACGGCTGCGTTTTTCATCGCACGGGTGAAACGCATCAACCGTTATTTTGAAGCATTAACCAAGAGTTTCGAGATCATGATCGACGGAATGGAACGCGAACAGTTCCTCAAATTCCGAATGACATTGCATCCGGCTTCTGGTTTTCAATCGGCGCAATACCGGAAAATCGAAATTTGCTCAACCGATTTCTTACAACTGACGCACAAAGACGTACGCGGATCATTTACCGGTGAAGAACCGATTAGCCGTTTGTTTGAAAACGTTTATTGGAAAGAAGGCGCAACCGATGCCGAGACGGGTAAAAAAACCCTGGCTTTGGAAGATTTCGAACGTCGTTACAAAGATGAATTCATTGAACTGGCAGAAGAGCAGCGCACCAAAAATTTGTGGCAATGTTACCTGCGCCTTTCGCCTGAAGAACAAAATCAGATCGAGGTGATCCAGGTGATGAAACAAAACGATATTAATGTGAATGTAAATTGGCCGTTGATGCACTATAAATCGGCGGTGAAATACTTACAACACAATCAGGGCGACATTCCGGCAACGGGTGGAACCAACTGGCAAAAATACCTTCCTCCGCGTTTTCAGAAACGCATTTTCTACCCAAACCTGTGGTCGCAGGATGAAGTGGAACAGTGGGGAAAATCATGGGTGGAATCGGTGTTGGCTTAGTCTGGTGAATAACCAACCATAATCCATTGATTTACTTGTGGTTAACAACCTTTTAAAAGGCACGTAATATTGCGAATTTACGTGCCTTTTTTTGATCAGTAAATTCGCAATATTACGTGGGTTTTTCAACCGTGAAAAAGCGCCATTTTTAATCCCGATCCACTCAAAATCCATTTTCCTCTTTTCAAACGCATTTTTGTACCTTTACCCCATGATGCGTTTGCTCTTGCTTTCAGGTCTTTTTGCCGTGTTATTGGCTGCCGGTAGTGTGGAACGAAAAGGCCAATTGCCCGAAGAGCTGAAAGAAGTTTCCGGGTGGGTTTTCGTGAATGATACCACCTTGATTGCACATAACGACGGCGGAAACGAAGAGATTCTCTATGTACTTAATCTCGATGGAAGCATTCGCCACCAAACCCGCTTGAACGGAATCCAAAACATCGACTTTGAAGACATTACCACCGATGGAAAAACCCATCTCTACCTCGGCGATTTCGGCAACAACAACAACGACCGCACCGATCTGGCCATTTACAAACTCAATATAGAAGAGGTGTTGACCAAAGAAGCGGTAACCGGCAAAGCCATTCGTTTTTCCTATGCCGAACAGCGGACTTTTCCCGCTGCGGAAAACGAACGCCATTTCGACGCCGAAGCCATGGCTTATTACAACGATTCGATCTGGATCTACACCAAATGCCGCGCGGTTCCTTTCGACGGGAAATGCATGATTTATGGACTTCCCACTGTGCCCGGAACCTATAAAGCCAAACGAAAAACATACCTCAAAACCGGAAAACGTAACTGGTTATTCGATTCGGTAACTGCGGCCGACATCCACAAAAAAGAATTGTATTTGCTCACCTATTCCAAGATCCTCATTTACACCATCGGCGCTGACGGAAAGGGAACTTTTAAAACACAGGTTTCCATCAATCCCGTTACGCAAAAGGAGGCCCTGGCTGTAAAGAAGAACGGGAAAATCTATGTGACCGACGAACACCAGAAAATCATTGGCGGCGGAACCATTTTTGTGGTGACCCAAAAGGAAAAGAAACTATGAATTTAGAAAATTACGACGCGGTCATTTACGATATGGATGGCGTACTCACCGATTCGGAACCGATCTGGAAAATTGCCATGGAAGAAGTCTTCGCTTCGGTGGGCTGCACGCTTACCCGCAATGATTTTCAACGCACCGTCGGTTTGCGCATCGATGAGGTAGTTACTTATTGGTATAGCGTTGCTCCATGGGAACTAGCATCACCGCAAGAAGTGGAAAAGATGATTATCCAGCGAATGGTCGAACTATTGACAGAAAGAGCGGTTCCCTTGCCAGGTGTGATCGAATCGTTGGAATTTTTTAAAGCACAGGGAAAAAAGATCGGATTGGCCACCTCATCGTATGAGATCCTGATCGAAACCATTCTCACGACTCTTGATATCAAACATTACTTCGACCAGGTGCATTCGGCCGAACGCGAATTATTTGGAAAACCCCATCCTGCCGTTTATCTCACGACCGCACAGCAATTGGGTGTTGCTCCGCAAAAATGTTTGGTGGTCGAAGATTCACTTAACGGTATCATTTCTGCCAAAGCAGCGCGCATGACCGTGATTTGTGTTCCCGAAAAAAGTCATTCACCCGAACCAAAACTGATGCTGGCCGATGTGCAATTTGATTCGTTAACCGATACCGTTCATTATTTTCAACAGCAAATTTCAGGCGTATGTTAGTGCAAATCGACGATAAAATCCTCTCAACCGAGTTGTTTGAACGCAAGTTTGTGTGCGATCTCAATGCTTGTAAAGGAGCGTGCTGTATAGAAGGCGATTCCGGAGCTCCGCTGACGCCGGAAGAGGTTGATATCCTGGAAGAAATTTACGAAGATGTAAAACCGTATATGCGTCCGGAAGGAATTGCCGCGGTTGAAGAAGAAGGTGTTTTTTACATGGACATGACCAACGAACCGGCTACCACACTTGTCAATGGTGCGGAATGTGCGTTTGTGTACTTCGATAATCAAGGCATTACCAAATGTGCGATCGAAAAAGCGTACCTGGAAGGAAAAACCACCTGGAAAAAGCCAATTTCCTGCCATTTGTATCCCATTCGTGTAAAAGATCTGGGCGATTCCATTGCGTTGAATTACGACGAATGGCCGATCTGTAAGCCTGCCTGCGCCTGTGGTGAGGAACTGAACGTACCGGTATTTCGCTTTTTGAAAGAACCCCTGATTCGTGCTTACGGCGAAGAATTTTACAATGATCTGCTACAGGTTGAAAAAGAACTGAAGGGCTAAAAACCACGCTTCTTATCAAAACAGACAAAAGTCATATTTTGTTATCCCAGAGTCTGTACCTTTAAGGGTGAAACATGTTGTGATTATGATTCGAAAAATTGCTGCGATTACTCTATTGTTGCTGCTGGTCGGTTGTTCCGGAGAACAGGAAGTGTTAAAACCGTCGGTGGAAACCATTACCGAATCCATTTATGCTTCCGGTGTTATTAAAAGTGAGGACCAATACCAGGTTTTTGCCACCGTGAATGGAATTGTAGAAAAAGTGTTTGTAGAAGAAGGAGACACGGTAGTAACAGGCCAACCACTTTTTTCCCTGGCCAATGCTATTCAGCAACTCAACAACGAAAACGCAACACTTACAGCTTCATTTTACGATCTCAACGCCAATCAGGAAAAAATCAATGATGCCGGGCAACTGGTTCTGTTAACACGGGATAAAATGCGAAACGACAGTTCGTTGTATGCGCGCCAACTCTCGCTTTGGAAACAAAATGTGGGTTCAAAAGTAGAATTGGAGCAACGAGAGCTTGCCTTCGAAAATTCACAAAACAGCTACCAGTCGGCAATTGTAAAATACAATGACCTCAAACGACAATTGGCATTCAACTCTTCTCAATCAAAGAAAAACCTGTTGATTGCCCAACAAATCAACAACGATTATGTGGTGAGAAGTGAACTCGATGGGATTGTTTACAATGTATCAAAGCGGAAAGGAGAACTGGTGAGCCCACAAACACCAATTGCCGTGGTTGGAAATGCCAGCAAGTTTATTTTGGAAATGCAAGTCGACGAATACGACATCACACAAATACAAAAGGGACAACAAGTCATCGTTTCAATGGACAGTTATCAGGGAGAAACCTTCGAAGCACGGGTAACGAAGATCAACCCGATGATGAATGAGCGAACCAAATCATTTACCGTAGAAGCCATGTTTGTAAAACAACCACCGGTATTGTTCCCGAATTTCAGTTTCGAAGCCAATATTGTGCTGCGTTCCAAGAAAAATGCATTGCTTATTCCGCGATCACTGTTGTTGCCCGACAATACGGTGCTATTGGCAAACGGTGAAAAAAGAAAAGTGACAATAGGTCTAAAAGATTACCAGCAAGTGGAAATCACTTCAGGTTTGAAGGCAACAGATGAATTGATGCAACCGGAAGAATGAACCTGAAACTCATCATAAGCGTATCGCGGTCGCTGCTAATCGCGCGATTGAAGCAAACACTGATTGCGGCAATCGGTGTGACCTTCAGTATCACCATGTTTATTACACTGCTTAGTTTTATGGGTGGATTAAACAGCATGCTCGATGGATTGGTCATTAACCGCACGCCGCATGTACGATTGTACAACGAAATCCTTCCCGCCAAACACCAACCGATTGATGTTTCATCCGAATACCAGGAAGACTACAATTTTGTGAGCTCCATTAAACCAAAAAATGAACGACCTGATTTGCGCAATAGCGGAGCCATTATCCGCACACTTCGTAGCGACAAACGGGTATTGGGTGTAGCTCCGAAAATCAATGCACAGGTCTTTTTCAACGTCGGATCGATTGATCTTACCGGTGTTGTCAACGGAATAGACGTGGAAGAAGAAAACAGACTGTTTACCTTTAGTGATTATGTAGTAGAGGGTGATTTTATGGATTTGAAAAACACACCCAACAGCATTATTTTAGGGAAGGCTCTGGCCGAAAAAATGCTGGCTTCCGTTGGTGACGTTGTACAGATAACCACTTCACGGGGTGAGCGAATACAGCTCAAAGTGGTTGGTTATTTTCAATCAGGATTGCAAGACATCGACAAGGTGCAAAGCTATGCCTCGCTCAATACAACTCAAAAAATGCTGGGAGTTCCAAACAGCTACATTACCGATTTGCAAGTCAAACTGATCGACCTAAACGAAGCGCCCGCTTTGGCCAAAGAAATGGAATCAACCTTTGATGTGGAGGCAATCGATATTCAAACGGCCAATTCCCAATTTGAAACAGGCAGTTTTATCAGAACCCTTATCTCGTATGCCGTTGGAATCACTTTATTGGTTGTGGCCGGGTTCGGCATTTACAACATCCTGAACATGATGATTTACGAAAAAATGGATTCCATTGCCATTTTGAAGGCGACGGGTTTTTCGGGAAAAGATGTCAACCTCATTTTTATCACAATTGCCATGACGATCGGTTTGGTAGGGGGTGTTTTCGGACTGCTTTTCGGTTTGGGACTTTCAGCCATCATAGACCAGATTCCGTTTAATACAGAGGCATTGCCAACCATTAAGACCTATCCTGTAAATTACAACCCCAAGTTTTATATTATCGGGGGCATCTTTTCATTGGTCACCACTTATTTTGCAGGTTATTTTCCTTCGCGCAAAGCCAGTAAGGTAGACCCTGTAGTTATTATTAGAGGCAAATAGCATGGAACAAATTATTCTTGAGGCCAAGCAGATTAACAAATACTTCCATGATCCGGTGACTGTTCAGGTGCTGAAGGATATTTCGTTTTCCATCCGCAAGAGCGAGTTTGTCTCCATTATCGGAAAATCGGGTTGTGGAAAATCAACTTTGCTGTATATTCTTTCTACAATGGACACCGATTATGAGGGACAATTATTTATTGACGGGCAATCTATCAGGGAAAAAAAAGAAGCTGAATTGGCATTTATTCGCAATGAAAAAATTGGATTTGTCTTTCAGTTTCACTACTTGCTCAATGAATTTTCGGTCCTTCGGAATGTAATGCTTCCCGGTCTAAAATTGGCGAAGCACTCTGAAAAGGAAATAGAGCACAGAGCCTATGAAAAACTCAGAATTCTGGGTATCGAAAACGAAGCGCTCAAAAACCCCAATCAGCTTTCGGGAGGACAAAAACAGCGTGTTGCCATTGCGCGGGCGCTCATCAATGATCCACTTATCATTATGGGTGATGAACCCACCGGAAACCTCGACAAAAAAAACAGTGAAATTGTCTTTGCTATTTTTCGGGAATTAGCAGAAGAATACCATCAATCGTTACTCATTGTAACACACGACAATAGCTTTGCTGAGCGCACCCATCGCATCATCGAAATGGAAGACGGTAACATCATTCGGATGTAATAAATACCTACAAAAAATCGATTAGAGCGTTCAAAACGAAACATTTATCGGTTTTTCCTTTCTCGTTTCCAAATAAATGCGTTTCTTCGTTCACCAATAAAAAACAACGATATGTCACAAGAAACTGATCTACTAGACAGCAATTTTGTCGCCCCTGCTCAATACAAAGAGTTTGATTTCCCGATTGAATTTTCATTCAAAATCGGAACGTTAGCCAATGATTTCATTGCTACGGATGCCAACGGAAAAACCATCGCTTACGTGCGTCAAAAGATGTTCAAGTTCAAGGAAGCGATCATGATTTATACCAATGACAAGAAAACCGATTTGTTGTATAAAATCAATGCCGACCGTATGATTGACTTCAACGCCAGCTACAGCTTTACCGATGCTAACGACAAGGTATTGGGTCGCGTTGGTCGTCGTGGAATGCGTTCTTTGTTGAAAGCACATTACGAGATTTTCGACAACGACAACAAAACGGAATATTCCATCAAGGAAGAAAACCCGTGGAGCAAAGTATTTGATGCATTGTTGTGCGAAGTTCCATTGTTGGGAATGTTCTCAGGATACCTGTTCAACCCGAAATATGGTGTATTTGACAACGACGGAAAAATCTTCGCCCGTTTGTCGAAAAAACCGTCGTTCTTCGGTCGTCGATTCAAACTGGAAAAACTCGAAGAGCTTCCTGAAGGTGATGGCGAACGCATGATGTTGGCCTTGATGATGATGATTTTGCTGGAACGCAGAAGAGGATAAATACATTTCCCCAGGGAAACGAAAGCTCATTCACGGTTGGTGGATGGGCTTTTTTGTTGGAAGGATAAACACGTTAAGAATTACCCAACACCGCAATACGAACAAAACTGCGCACCGTGACGGTGTTTGAAAGGTGTTTCCGTATCGTAAATATCTTGTAGAATTTCCTGAATCACCTGCTCAACCAGATCTGTTGCTTCGTTGAGGGTTAAATCACCTTTGAAATCGAGGTGAAACGGACTTTCCGACGTATTGATAAAGGAAAAAATACCCACTTCGTCGAGTGGTTTGCCGTAAGCGTGACGAAACAGGTAGCAGTAAATCAACAACTGCAGCACGTGATTTTTCTCGCTTTTCGACCGCACTTTTTTCAGAATGGCTTCCACGTAATCGGTCGATTTCCCTAATGAAATGGCAACGGCTTCGGGTTTTACACCACCCGATTTGTAGTCGATCACACGATAATTTCCATTGCGTTTATCGATGCGGTCCAAAATTCCCTGCAAGTTCGCCGGTCGTTGTTTTCCGTCGATTTCAAACGAAGTCGGAACCACAATTTCGTGTTCCAGCGCCTCAATGTGTAAAGTGCTCTGCGGATCGCTTTCGCAGGCTGCAATTTCGCGCGACAGTACTTTCTGAATAATTTCATTCGCCACTACATACGTAATGTGATTGGTGCCTGAAGCATACACCAGCGGATCTTCACTGAAATGCACCTGAAATGCTTTGTCTACTTCCAGTGGTGCGGCGTCCTTCATTTTTTTCCAGTCATCGATTCCAATCGCATTCGGAATCACGCTCTTTTCGAGGTACAGCGGATTGGTCCGGGCAAAAGGCAACAACAGATTTTCCAGCACCTCATGCAGAATGGTTCCCAGCGTATTGCTCTCAATCGATTCTTCCACTTTCGATTCTTCCCCGATCCGCATAACATAGCGGTAATAGAAATTGAGCGGACATTCCAGGAAAGAATTCAGTTTCGAAAAAGTGAGCCCTTCTACCAGCAAGGCATCAAGCCGGGCAATAAGGTCGGGCGTTTTTTCCACCGAATGTTCGGCAATGTGCTCGTCATTTCCAAGTGTATAAAAGCGTTTGTTGATCACGAATTGCGGATTCACCACGGCGAGTTCCAGTTCCATTTGCTGAATAAAACGGCTCGGTTCCTGCGAACCCACGCCATCTTGCGCGGTAGCATAGGTGATATGAATTTCCTCGGCCGCATGAAGCAAGCGGTAAAAGTGATGGGCAAACAATCCTTGTTTTTCGCGCGGAGTCGGCAATTGAAAAAACCGCCGTAAATCCATTGGAATCAGGGTTTGGATCGGATTGGTAGGCGGCATCGTTCCTTCATTCAGGCCCATTACGATGAGTCGTTTGAAATCCAACCCACGTGTTTCGAGCAATCCCATGATTTGCAAACCTTCCATAGGGTTTCCGAAATACGACATACTTTCGCCGTTCCAATGCTGGTTGAACAGATTTTTGAACGTTCCCAACTGCATTTCCGGAACCTGATTTTCGTTCAGCACATTGGTCAACCCAATCAGCGCGTGATCGAAACTGCGCAGCACGGCCTTTTCCAATAGGTTTTTTTCGGGAAGCAATTCATCGAGCCACGAGTTGAGCTGGTGGATCAGTTCCATGGCTTTCTGCCAATTGTTTTTCCAAGGTTCAAACACCGCACTGTTGAGCAATTGCAGACGTTCGCTAACGTCCAGTTCACTCACGCTCAAAAACAACCGATTATTGGCCACAATAGTGCTTTCCAGTTTCCCGATAGCGTTGAGTTCCTCTTTGGTGAGGATTCCCTGCACAAACGGGTGGTGGAAATATTGAATAACGTCTTTGTAATAAATAGACTTTCCTTTTCTTCGCTCGTATTGCTCCTGAACGCGGAACAATAAATCCACCCACAAGCGCAACGATGTCGCCCGCAAAGGTAAACCGAGTGTGATATTGGCTTTTCCGATAGAAACCGGCAAATGCTGAATGAGCGAAACGATCAATTGTTCATCGCCCAGTAATACCAACGTCTCATTCAATTGATCGGGAGTGAGTGCGGCCAGCAATGTTCCCACAACCTTTGCCTGTCCGGTGGTTTGAGCGCATTCCACAATTTCAACCGGGCAGGATTTGTGTTGCAATTCATTCACCACAAATGGCAGCGATTTTACCTGCAAATGTTCCAGCAAAACGCGCTGAAAAGCACCAGCTTCGTGCAATGAATCGTTCAGGTAAAAGCTATCGCTATCGATAAAAATCTGCGCGCGACCCATCATGTACAGCTGTTTCATAATGCTCAATTCCGCAATGGAAAGGGCATTGAAACCGGCAAAAACAAAATGAGCGTTGGCATTTTTCCGGAACACACGATCAATGTTTTCAGCCACCTCGCGGTATACTTTTCCTTTGGTCGTTTGCTTATCGGCGACCAGTTTTTCGGCAAGAGCGAAATAATACGGCCCCAGTTTTTCCCAGAAAGCCATGAATTTCAGTTGTCCCAGGCTTAGTTCTTCCTGGTTAAAACTCCAGTTTTCCAACTCGCGGATATCGCGCAGGTTTTTGAACAACTGTTTAGGCTGAACAATGTAGCGATCAATTTCATCGAAATCGTTCAACAATAGTTGTCCCCAATTCAGGAAAGCATCAAAGGTGTCGGTTTCGTGTTCGATCGGATCTTCGCGAAAAATGGCATACAACTGGAACAACAAACGCGTGCGATCTGCCACCGGTTCGTCTACCAATTGCTGCATCCACCGGTCGATGGTGACTATTTTCGGAGAAAGTTTGGGCTGATTATCCACCGCAAACAAAGCGCGCTGCATGTAGGCAATCATTCGCTCCGACGGCACAATTACCGTAAGCTGATGCAAGGGAATTCCCTGCTCTATGATGGCCGCGGCAACGCGATCGGTAAACGGAATCATTCGTGAATTGTCAGTTTGCCAGTTATTTAGTTTTTCAGTTCCCTGCTCCGCAGCGACTGACGAAGGAAGTCTGCTTCGGAGCCCTTAAAAAATCAAGTAGAAATAAACGAATACCCCGATGTCAATGTCAGATCTTCCGTATTCACTGTAAGTACCGGAATCTTCTTGTCATTTTCCAATAATTGCTGTACAAACGAGTGCATGGTCGGCAGGAACGTATCGCTGTGGTGGTACGAAACGGCCAGCAAATCAGCATCAACCGATTCGGCATAAGCCAGTAATTCCTGCTGATAAGTCTTACGCTGCTGCAGGTTTTGCAACTCGCATTTGATTCCGTGTTCGGCAAAAAACTTGCGCAACACCGTTTGATTGGTTTGTGTTTTGATGGCCAGCCATTCGTCGGTATGATGCGAACCAACCAGGTGAATGGTCGCATTGAACTGCTTTGCAATAGATGCCGCGAAACTCGCAATCTGCATGCTTTCACGCTCAAAATAATAAGGCATCACAATGTTTTTGATCGGTCCGCTCGTGTTGCTTTGCGTAATCATAAACGGCGTACTTGTTGAACTGACCAGTCGTAAAGCGTGACTTCCGAAGAGCTTTTGGAAACCGGTTGCCCCGTGCGTTCCCATTACGATCAAACTGGCGCCGATCACATCACTGGCAATAGCGATGCTGTCATAAATATTTCCGACCAATACTTTAGTGGTTGTCAGTGCGCGCTCGGCATCCGACAAACTTTGTGCAAAGGTGATGAATCGTTCTTTCGCGTCTTTTACGGCCTGTTTTTTATCTACAAAGTGCAGCATCAATACCGAACCGTCATTGGCTGTTGCTAAATCAACACCCTGACGCATTGCGGTCTCTGAGACTTCGGAAAAATCAACAGGAATTAAATAAATAGGAGATTTCATAGTTGCGAGTTTTGCTTTGAAAGTACTAATATAATCAACGTTTGGGATTTATTTTATGATCCTTGTCAGCTTCTTGTACTTATAGGTGTGTTTTTGCGTAGCAACAATTAAAATGACGAGATTTTAAACAAAAAATTCACGTAACTTGTTGCATAAATAAAAATAGTTGATATATTTGATTAATAATTCGTCAACATTACGTTTAATAACTCATCACGTGACGCACATAGAAGTAGGACAGCAGGCCCCGGATTTTGAAGCGATCGATCAAACCGGAAAAACGCACAACCTGAAGATGTACAACGGAAAGAAACTCATTGTTTATTTCTATCCGAAAGACAATACACCGGCCTGCATCAACCAGGCGTGTAGTTTACGCGATAATTACGGGAACTTGTTGAAAGAAGGATATGCGTTATTGGGCGTGAGCATGGACAGCGCGAAGTCACATGACCGCTTCATCGCAAAAAACAATTTGCCCTTTCCGTTGATTGTGGATGAAGACCGGAAAGTCATTGACGCATTTGATGTGTGGGGCGAGAAAAAATTTATGGGCCGTATTTATGATGGAATCCACCGCACCACTTTTGTGATTGACGAAGCGGGAATAGTGCGGCATATCATTACAAAGCCCAAAACCAAAGTGCACGGAGAAGAAATTCTCGCTCTTTGAAAAAATGAAAAAAAAATCAAAAAACCTTAGAAGAACGTAAATAGATTACGTTCTATGGGGTGTAGATTTGCAGAAACGATTAGGTAAACGATAAAAAAGAACGTTATGGCAGTTAAAGAAATCAATGCAGACAAACTGAAAGCACTTCAGTTAACCATGGAAAAATTAGACAAAACCTTTGGTAAAGGAACCGTTATGAAATTGGGCGATGAGCCTGTGGAACAAGTGGAAGTAATTCCATCCGGATCCATCACGCTCGATTTGGCCCTTGGCGTAAACGGTTTTCCAAAAGGAAGAATTGTCGAAATATACGGACCGGAATCATCCGGTAAAACGACACTGGCCATTCACGCCATTGCGGAAGTTCAAAAACAAGGCGGTATCGCAGCAATTATAGATGCGGAGCACGCTTTTGATCAGTTCTACGCGCAAAAACTGGGTGTGGATATTGCCAACTTATTGATCTCTCAGCCGGATAACGGTGAGCAGGCATTGGAAATCGCTGATAATCTGATCCGTTCGGGAGCAGTTGACTTATTGGTTATCGACTCCGTAGCGGCATTGACGCCAAAGGCGGAAATCGAAGGTGAAATGGGTGATTCGCAAATGGGACTTCAGGCGCGTTTGATGTCTAAAGCCTTGCGTAAACTCACCGGATCAATCAGCAAAGCGAAATGCTGCTGCATCTTTATCAACCAATTGCGGGATAAGATCGGTGTGATGTTCGGTAACCCGGAAACAACTACCGGAGGAAATGCCTTGAAATTTTATGCTTCCATGCGAATTGATATTCGCAGATCAAGCCAGATCAAAGAAGGCGAGGAAGTAATCGGAAACCGTGTGAAAGTGAAAGTGGTGAAAAACAAAGTGGCTCCACCGTTCCGTAAAGCTGAATTCGACATCATGTACGGTGAAGGAATCTCCAAAGTGGGGGAAATCATCGACTTAGGTGTGGAATTGAATATTGTGAAGAAAAGTGGTTCCTGGTTCTCCTATGGCGAAACCCGCTTGGGTCAGGGTCGCGATGCTGTAAAAAGCATGATCGCCGACAATCCTGAACTAATGGATGAACTGGAACTGAAAATCAAAGACGCTCTTGGGTCACCTGCGGCCGCTGCGGCTGTGGTAATGGCACAAGGCTAACTGCATATCGTTTCTAGGAAATGCTTCGGACAGTTGTTCGGAGCATTTTTTGTTGGTGTAAGTTGATGTTATTTTGATCCTTTTTAGCGGACATCTGCCACAACTTGTGTATATTTCATACCGGTAGAAACCTTAAACTATACATTGATGAAAAAGAACTTAGCAGAATTTATCGGTACATTTTGGCTTGTACTGGGTGGCTGTGGAAGCGCGGTACTTGCCGCGGGCATTCCTGGAGTAGGAATTGGTTACGTGGGCGTATCCCTGGCATTTGGTTTAACCGTTGTTGCAATTGCCTATGCGTTCGGACATATTTCGGGTGCGCATTTAAATCCGGCGGTAACAATAGGCGCATGGGTAGCTGGCCGCATTGAAGCAAAAGATGTTCCGGGTTACATCATTTCCCAGATTCTGGGAGGAATCGCAGCAGCCGGAGTTTTATACCTTATTGCTACCGGAAACGGATCGAAGATTGGCGGGTTTGCAGCAAACGGTTTTGGCGACCATTCGCCACACGGCTATAATATGCAGGCGGCCATCATTACCGAATTTGTGATGACGTTTATTTTCCTGTTGGTTATTTTGGGTTCCACAGACGAAAAAGCCCCCAAAGGTTTTGCCGGACTCACGATCGGTTTAACACTTACATTGATTCACCTGATCAGCATCCCGGTTACTAATACATCGGTGAATCCTGCAAGAAGTATCAGCCAGGCATTGTTTGTGGGCGATTGGGCGTTGAATCAGCTGTGGCTTTTTATTGCAGTACCAATTGCGGGTGCAGCATTGGCCGGACTCGTTTACAAGTACTTCAAATCATAATCAATACAGCGCTCTGCCGGAATTTGAGGAATCCTTTTCGGCAGAGCGTTTTCATTCTCTGCTTTGCGCCCGCTCATTTCACTAAGTTTCCTTACTTTTGGCACAAAATTGTGGTATGGTATTGTCAATGACAGGTTACGGAAAAGCTGCCGGAACGTTCGAAGGAAAAAAGATCGTGGTGGAAATCCGTTCGTTGAACAGCAAAAGTTTAGATCTCAATCTGCGCTTGATGCCTTTGTATCGCGAGAAAGAATTGGACCTGCGCGCCATTATCGGTGAACACCTGGATCGTGGTAAGGTAGAAGTATCGGTTTCTCTTGAAAACTCAGGTGATTCGAAAAACTATACCATCAACAGAGAACTTGCTCAGGCGTATTACAATGATATCAAAGCAGTTGCCCAGGCGGTTGGCGAAGAACCGAAAGACCTGATGGCAATCGTGATGAGGATGCCGGAGATTTTTACCAACGAAAAAGAACAACTTTCCGAAGATGAAGGTTTATTCCTGAATCAATTGGTACACGAAGCCTGCGAGCAATTAATCACATTCCGCAAGCAAGAAGGCGATCAGTTGAAGCGCGATTTTGAGCAAAACATTCAGCGCATCAATGAACTATTGGATGAGGTGCCACAATACGAATCCGTTCGGATTGACATTGTACGCGAACGGATGCGCACAAGCCTTGAGAAAATCAGCAATACGGCTGTTGACGACAATCGCTTCGAGCAGGAATTGATTTTCTACATCGAGAAAATGGACATTTCGGAAGAAAAAATGCGTTTGTCTAATCATCTGAACTATTTTGTTGATACCATGGAAGTTCCACTTTGTGGAAAGAAACTAGGTTTCATCACGCAGGAAATCGGTCGTGAAATCAACACACTTGGAAGTAAAAGCTATCACGTAGAAATGCAAAAACTGGTGGTTGAAATGAAAGACCATTTGGAAAAAATAAAAGAACAAGTATTGAATACCCTCTAAGCGGAGTTGTATGTCGGAATTGCAACAAACAGGTAAATGCATTATTTTTTCAGCACCTTCAGGAGCTGGAAAAACAACGATTGTGCACCATTTACTGGGAGCCGATTTAGGGCTTGCATTTTCGGTTTCGGCATGCAGCCGTGATCCTCGTCCGAACGAGACTGACGGAAAAGACTACTATTTTTTAGGGGTTGAAGGGTTTAAAAAGGCCATAGCCGACGGCGATTTTGTGGAGTGGGAAGAGGTCTATGCCAACAACTTTTACGGCACACTTCGTTCGGAACTCGAACGCATCTGGAGTGCCGGGAAAACAGTCATTTTTGATGTCGACGTGGTTGGCGGATTGAATATCAAACGCATTGTTGGGGATAACGCCCTGGCGGTTTTTGTGCAACCACCTACGTTTGATGCGTTGGAAGAACGCCTGCGCGGACGAAGCACCGAATCAGACGAGAAAATCGCGATTCGTTTAGCGAAAGCGAAGCAGGAATTGGCTTCGGCCTCACAGTTTGATGTGGTATTGGTCAATGATCAGTTGGAACGCGCTTGTGCGGAAGCAGAAGAAATCGTGCATCAATTTTTGGTAACGGCATGAAAATAGGACTCTATTTCGGCACCTTTAATCCCATTCATGTCGGGCACTTGGTAATTGCCAATTATATGGCCGAATACACCGATTTGGACCAGGTTTGGTTGGTGGTAACGCCCCAAAACCCGTTAAAGAAAAAGTCCTCATTATTAGCCGATTACCATCGATTGGCGCTTGTACAGGCTGCTATTCAGGACAATGATAAATTGCGCGCTTCGGATGTTGAATTCAAGCTTGCCCAGCCCAATTATACTTCAACAACGTTGGCGCATTTGAAGGAAAAACACCCACAGCATACCTTCTCCATGATCATGGGCGAAGACAACCTGCGCACCTTGCACAAATGGTACAACCACGAGCATTTAATGGAAAATTATACGTTCTATGTGTATCCGCGCGTGTTGACCGTTCAGGAAGAAGAGGAAGTGGTGGAAATGGGTTCCCTGAGCGAAAACGAGTTCATGAAACATCCGTCGATCATTATGTGTGAGGAAGCCCCGGTAATGAAGGTTTCGGCGAGTTTTAT
Source organism: Bacteroidota bacterium (assembly GCA_040387295.1). Taxonomy (GTDB): domain Bacteria; phylum Bacteroidota; class Bacteroidia; order Flavobacteriales_D; family Crocinitomicaceae; genus Fluviicola. The sequence goes on from JAZKEB010000002.1 coordinate 666,513, forward strand.
CCGTCAGGCGATCAAAGAAGGAAAAGATGTGCGGTATTTGCTCACCGAGCCGGTGCATAAGTACCTCGATGAAATGAACTTCTACAAGTAAGATTATCCTTTACGAAGTCCTTTAAAAAAACGGAAGATCCGCTTGCGGAATAGGAACATTATCAGCAAATAAGGAACGGCCATCAGGTACAAAATCCCGAAGTTGATGTTACTCGTGAATGAATCTTCGCCCAATTCAGCACTTTGCTCCGACATCATTCTGCACTGAGAACATCCTTGTCCCCAGGCTACATCTGCTGCAATCAACGCCACGGCAATCAGTAACAATGCTCTTTTCATGGTCGTAAAATTACGGATTAATTGAACAAGTGGTGGGTTTTCAAGGTGTTTTAACATTCGTCGGATTTTGCTGAGCAAATTGGAAATGTTTCAAAATTTGGAATTGGACAATTGTCCAATTTGCAAAAATCCTCTGGAAACTAAAAATGTGCCTGAATCTTTGAAAAACCCAGTAAAAACAGTACTTTTGCACCTTCAATTACAACAATGAATCATCTTTTTTCCATCCCCCTAAGCTTTTTTATTTGCTCAATAACAAGCATTTACGCGCAGGAATACCCCAATCTGATTTCACCTACCAAGGTCACAACCATCGGTTATTGGAACAACGGTCAATCGACCGATTACCATGTGAAAGAAACACACGCGTCATATAAAGGAAATTCGGAAAAACCGTTCAAATCAACCTCCAGCGAATACGACATCGAACTGCAGGTAACAGACAGTACTGAAGACAGTTATGTGTTTGAAATGGAATATACCAATTATGTGCCCGATGCCGATGCAAAACAGTTCATTCATAAAATGGCCGAACTTCAGAATGATTTACCCATTCGCTACCGGACCAACGACCTGGGTCAGTTTGATACGATTTTGAATCTGGTGGAATTGCAGCAACAGCTCATTGAACGCTTAGAGTTGAGTGTTAGCTATATCGAAGACGAAGAGGAGGAAATGAAGGAAATCTACAAAATGGTCATTTCAAATATGTCGGAACAATTCCAAAAGCTGGAAAGTATTGAGGCGTTGTTTTTGACTGATATCCTCATGATTCACGGATTTTATGGACTGGAAATGCAACAAAGCAAACCGATAGACATTGAATTGGCCTACCCGACGATTGGTGACATTGTACTTACCGGAACCGGAAAAGTAACCTTGAATACCATCAATAAAACAAAAGACGAATGTATTTTTAGCACTACCGAAAAGCCTGATCGCGATGAATTGGCGCAATACGTTGGTTCGTTGGCGTTGCTCTTTATGATGGACAGCGGCAAGAAAATCTCGATGGAAGAATTGAGCATCACGATGAACACCCGCAAAAAAATGAAGATGGAACTTTCTTCAGGCTGGATGAACTCCATAGAGCAAACAACCACAACCAAACTTACCAACAAAAAGGGTGAGCAGAAAAAAACCAGCACCCAAACGTATACCCGGAATTAAGAATCTTATTTCAACGACTCTTTCACGAAAGTCATTACCGATGTTTCCTGTTCCGTTGTAAGGCGCGATTTTTTCGCCATAGAAGGAACGATCCGATCCCATCTTTCGGCAGAATAATCTGCAATTACCGGTAAATCATGGCATCGGCCGCAATGTTGATTAAACAACCCTTCTCCGACAAGTGCATCCGCAGATAATCCTTCTTCTTTGGCTGGTTCAACCGGAACGGTAACCGGTTCTTTGGTTGGTTCAACGTTGCTGATTTCTTCAGTGGTTCTGCAAGATGTAATCATGGCAACAAGGGCCAATGATCCTAAAAAAAGTACTGTTTTCATAGAATGGTTTCTGAAACAAATGTAGACAATTGAAAAAGGCGTAAGTGTTTTTTTTCTGTTAAAGAACGCGTTACAAACGTAAAAGTTAAGTTGATAGAATAAACCGAAAAATAAACGATTTTTTTCATTTTTCCGACGATGTGCGTAAATAGATTACGTTCTACTGGCCGTATCTTTGGTATGTCAAAGAAAAAGAGGGTTTTAACATGAAAAAACAACGTAACATGATCACTATTTCACTTGGCGTGGCTTCCATTCACGGTTGACCTGCGCCACCATCCAAATCACATTGGTACTGGCAAAAACAGTTTAACCGGCTGCGCCAGGCCAAAACCATCTTACTGAATTCCGGAAAAATCAGTAAAGTCTGTTAGGTCGCCTCATCACAAGGCAAACACCATCATCGGTAACAATCAGCTCATTGGAGGCGTGCGCGCGAACGCTCTCCCCGGCTGAGAACTGCCCAGTATTCACCTTTAAAATTGAAATTTTTATGCTGAATTAACCACTAAATCACCCGTCTGCAACCACAGACAAAACGGAACCAATCGTGCTTTTTGTCAATTGGAACCGCCACTATTCACGAGCCTGATAATCAAGGCTCACATAATCACTTATTCACCAAATAACCATTTAAATTATGGCATCAACCAACAAAAAAAACCTGTTTCAGTTCCGCACCTTGCGAACACCAGGGTTATTGACCGAAGACGCAAAAAAATTGTACTTCGTAACACATCCTGATGGATCTACAGGGCCCTTCTTCGAAGCAGTAGAAGATAAAGACCCATCGGAAACCAAAATGGCTGCGATGATTACTTGTGCAGATGACATTACAGCTTTTGCATCTGTAGCCGCTGTGCGCAGCCTGAATGATGACTTGTACGATTATGGGACCGTATTGCTCAAAAACCGCAATTCGCTCGTATATACGACGGTCGAAACTGACATTGCAGCTCTTACGACGCTTGATGCGGGGGATCTGCTTGTACTTTGGGACAACTTGTTTTATCAAACAGTGACTTCCGAATCAGGGCCCATCCGCGAAGCGATTTTGCAACTCTTGCTGGTGAACCATGTTGTAACCAAATTCACACATATTGGCGCTACCGACACGGAACTTCGCAAGCTTGCAAAATCACGGATCGTGCTTCCAACCTCGTTGTTCAGTTCAGACGAACCGTATCGCCGTGCAACCACTACAACCGATAGTGTGAGCGGAAAGCATCTGGTAAATGAGCATTTGGCTACTGCTGAATCGAACCTGCAGGCACAGCTTTTACTTGCTGCAATGGACGAAGTAAAAACCTACAGAGCGCAGTATCACCGAACACAAACGGCCGAGGAAGCAACGGAAATTGAGACCTACAACAAAGAACTCACGACCTTGATTCGCAGCGCTGAAAAGGATTCGACCATCGACATGAATGAGATTCCGGCGTACGAGTACGTGAAACCGCAGGAAGTAGTGCAGGATACGATGGAAGATGCATTGTCGGATGTGACCTACAAACTCATCAACGGACTCGGACTGTTTAAGTGCAAAACCTTCAACGACCTCGAAAAAGAACTGGGCGATGCCATCCGGAAACAACAGGATACGGCGTTTAAACGCACCGGGTTCTTTACCGAAAAAGTGGCTGTCGACGGTACGGTATTGGCACGCGGATGTTCCGAATCACGCGCCAACCAGCCGTTTTCATTCGTGATGCAACCCGTTCGCCAGGCCGAAACCAAGTACAGCCTTCTGTTCATCGTAGACGTGGGTTCTTCGTGCCTGAAACTGGAAAGCATGGAGTTGAAATTCGGTGATCCGGTAACGGCGACTTTAACCAAGTTTCAGCAGTCCAACAAAGATGGAGTAGTAACCATTAACGCTACGCCAAACAGCTTTTTGACCTTGTCAGGACCGACATCGAAAGTAACGGTAGAATTGATTTTCAGTAATGGACTCATTTTGACTTTACCCGCTACCGAGATCACACTTTCAACCGGGTTGTTCGACACATTGGTTGTCAATTCACCGGAAACAACACATGCCGATTTGTTTGCTCCTGAGGGATTCGGAATCACCCGTCTGGGAGTTTCGGACTACCGGAAAGTAGAACAAACCCTGTGCTGCTATGTTCCGGGAGAAGTGTCGCACATCGAGAACATCATGGCGCGGGAGTACAAAGAACGCAGTACGCGTCGTTTGCGCAGAACCGAAGACACCACAACAACGTCTTCGTCGAGCGAACGTGAGCACCAAACCGATACCACGACTACCTCTCGCTATGAATTGCAAAAGGAAATTTCGCAGGTGTTGAGTGAAAGTCAGGACCGTTCTACGGATGTCAATGCCAGTGCGAATTATTCCGCGGGTGCTGATTTTGTGGGATCGTTGGACACCTCATTTGATACATCTTCCAACTTTGCCAACAGTTCCTCGCAGGAAAACTCCAACAGCGAATCGGTCACTTTCGCCAAAGAAGTCACCGAAAAAGCACTGGATCGTCTGGTATCAAAAGTGAGTGAAGAACGCGTTTCAAAAATGATCGAAGAATTCGAAGAGCAAAACCGCCATGGATTCGACAACCGTCAGGGTGCCGATCACATTTCGGGCGTGTTCCGCTGGGTAGATAAAGTGTACAAAAATCAGGTACACAACTACCGCAATCGTTTGTTGTACGAATTCATGATTCCGGAACCGGCGTCGTTTCACAAGATGGCGAAAACGGCTATCGGAAATACCTCTGAAGGAATTCCGGTACGTGAACCGATCGATCCGCGCAGTAATGCATTCGGATTATTGACACCGATTACGCACGCAGCTCAGATCAACGAGTCGAATTACCAGCAATGGGCTGCCGCTTACGGAGCTACCGTTTCGGTTCCGCCGGATAGCACGATGGTGATCGGTAAATCGATTGTGAGTTCGCTCGACAACGAATTGTGGAGTAAATCGCAACCGGTTACCGAAGAAATCAAATTACCTGATGGTTACGGCATCAACCGTGTGTATGTCAACTCACTCGGAAACGGTGATCGCGCCACATTGCCGAATGGCGGAAACTGGTCGCGTTACTACGTTTCGGTTGCCGGAATTCCGTTTGTGTACTGGTATGTGGGGCAGCCACATGCGCGTAGTTTACATGCCGACCTTACGACCAAACCAGAGTTGAGCCGTTTTACCGACAGCGTTCCCGTTGGTGTTCAGTTTACCGGAATCGAAGGCGGTGTTGTGTCCATTGAGTTGGAATTGATCCGCAAGGAATCGCATTTCGCCGAGTGGCAGCTGGAGACCTACAACGCCATTCTGGAAGCGTACAATGCACGTGTGCAGGACTACCGCGATTCATTGGCCGAAGTAGAGATAAAACGCGCACAGCTTTTGTCTGATAATCCGAAATACTTCCGCCGCATCGAAAACACGGTGCTGAAGAAAAACTGTATTGCGTACATGATCAGCCACCTCAACATGGGTAAAAACTTTATCCAGGCCGATAATGTGTCGAATACCCGCGTGGCGATCAGTCACAACATGGACCGTTATGCGGCCACGGTGAAATTCTTCGAACAGGCTTTCGAGTGGAACATCATGGATTATACATTCTATCCGTTCTATTGGGCCAATCGCCAGAACTGGGGCAAACTCTACGGCATTGACAGTGACGACGCCTTGTTCCGTTCATTCCTGCAGTCGGGGATGGCGCGTGTTCATGTAACCGTTCGTCCGGGCTTCGAAGAAGCGGTGATGTACTACATGGAAACAGGCCAGATCTGGAATGGCGGTGACGCACCGGTTATCGGCGACGATCTGTATTTGTCGATCGTACGCGAGTTGCAGGAACCGGATTACTACATCGACGAAACCTGGGAAACCCGTGTTCCATCGACGCTTACAGTAATCCAGGCCAAAACCATTGCGTTGGAAGCCGAAGGATTGCCGTGCTACTGCGACGAGGAGGAAGCTCCGGTAGAAAGCATCGTGCAACCGGAAACCGATCCGCTACTTGAGTTGGAAGTCTACATTCCGGGCAAAACTCCGGAAACCGACGAACCGGATCCGGAAGAATAATAAACCACCACCTACATCAATGAACAGGACCGCTTGCCCCGCGCGGGCGGTCTTGTTTTTAATCACTTAACACGAAATCACATGGAATTTGACAATACGTCCCAGGAAATCTGGGAAGAAATGCAGGCCGGAACGCCCTTTTCGGGGCCGAAACGGGATGAGGGGGATGATTACAAGGAAGATTTTTACGGAGAATCAGCCTATGATGGGATTGATCTGAAAAATCTGATTGATTATATCATCAAATCGACTACTGATGGGAATTTAGTTTTCAATTGGAAAAAATATGCAAAAGGTTCCTCAAGGTATACCGAACGGATTCCAATGGAGCATAAACCCATTGATCGCGAAGTTATCGTTTCCAAGGGCACTCCGTTTGTTTATAAAAATGAACAGCAACAAGAGATTGTTACCAATGTATCAGCCAAAATTAACAGGCGAATCGATTTGGTTTCACCGAACTATAGCTATTGGATTACCATTGATCCTTCCAAGAAACACATCCATATAAATTATAGGGTTTTTTATGCAAAAACGGCTCACAAACGAGAGTATATAACTGAAACGGAAAGCCCAACCGATTTTAACCTTAGTGATAAGTACGCTGCGATCATTTTAGAAACGAGTAGTTTGGTGGACTTTTATTACCTATTCACAACGATCAACAATACAGATTCGGATAAAGAACTTATTAAAAAGAAGATCACAGAGAAAATCGCCTACTACCTCAAAAGGACCAGTTCGGGTAAGGGACTTGATTTTTTGTACAGAAATATTCCCGAAATTGTGATGGAGGGCCTTTACAAGAAACTAGGTGAAAAGCTTCTTATGCGGCACCTTTATATTCTAAAAAGCTTTGATGAAAACTCGAATGTTTTAGACAGTAGTGGTTCACTGATTACCCTATTGCGTCTTCTTTGCCAAAAGGACGCGTCATTTTTGCTGGAAGTTTGTAAAAAGCATCCGCAAATGGTGAAGGAATTATACATTAATATGGATGATTCTTCCTTGTTTGAAGGTAATCTGGTACCCAATCGATCACTTTTGGTTAATCTCATTTATGCATTGTGCATGCAGAATGGGTTTAAAGACCTGAAAAAAATTCAGCATGTTTATCGAATGGGAAAAAAGTACTTTCCTGACAGCAATGTTTTATCCGGAAATGACACCGTCAAAGACAAAATCTTCCTGAAGCAGTATTACAGAAAAGTAACACGGTCAACTCAGCCGCCACAAGAATCAGGGGATGACATGATTAATTTTCAACCATTTGAAAGCATTACTACAACCATTGATATTCCAAAAACAAATGGAGAATACTATTACCCGCTCGACCTGGTCAGGTTTATTGATATGGAAGCCGAAGACAATGATCCGGTTTGGGTGCCTGCCATTTTAGTGAAGTACTTTGCAGATACTCAGGAATGGAAAGACATTATGGATTGTGTACGCGTAGGTGCCGATCTGCTTGCCATTCTTATCGGTATTGCCACGCTGGGGAGCGGCACTCCGCTAATGATGGCTTTGGCCGTAGGTGATATTGGTTTGTCTGTAAGTGATTTATGGGTCGCTCTGAACGAAGATGCCTACATGAAAACACCTGAGGGAAGGGAGTTTTTGGCAACCTGGAATAAAATTATGCTGCTTGGCGGTATTGTTACGGCAGGGCCACTGTTATTAGATACTGCGTTTACCTCAGGAACCAAACTGTTTAGTAGGGCCACACTGGCAGGAGCCAAAGCCGAGACCAAAAACTTTCTCTGCGCCAGTTTGATGAAAATTATCCTGGAAAAGAATATTCGGTTTTCCAAAAACTCGCTCACGATCCTCGAAACAGGTAAACAGGTCTTTTCCCAATCAGGGAATGTATTCAAGATTCTGCAAATCACAGAACTTCAAAAAGCGGGTGTTATATTCGCCAAACTGCAGCAAAAAGTAGATGGAAAAGTGTTGGAAAATGGATTTGCCGTGTTTTATAGAGGCGAAATGCTTGCTATGGGTGAAGCCAAAAAGGTGAGGGAAGCATTGAAGAAAATTTGGGGGTTGAAGGGTACAAAGTTGATGGCGAAGTTGGATGAAATGATTAGATTTAATAAATATTTGCCAAAAAACGGTGAGATAATCCATAAGAATAACACATTAATCTTTAACGATACAAACACTAAAGAAATGGTTGGGTTGGTCGAAGTAAATGATGGTTTTCTAGAATTTGCTATTTACAGAAAAAATCTTACCACTAAAATTTCGGGGAAAGAAGTTTTTGATTCCCTTATCGAGCAGTTGCGTTTAAATAAAATAAATTATAAAGGTATAAGGGGGTTATGGGGGGTTGCTAGTGACAATAATATTGTATTCAATCAATCGATCAAAAAAGGAATGAACACCGAAGAAGCAGCATTTAAAACTTGGACTGGACAAAGAGCCAAAGAAAAAGGCTTTACTAAAGTAAAAATTGATAAATTGGTTCCAGATAGCCCACCCTATAAAACAATTAACGTAACATTTTATAATTGATTTAGATATGATACAATTCGAAATAAACGATGGCATTAAAACCATCAATGGGAAAAGTTTGGATTTAATCATTCAGACAATAGATCTTAGCCATTTGGATTTGGAGCTATTCAAAAAAACCTTCAATAAGATTAATTCTCAACAGGATCTTATTGAAGCCATGAAAAGTATTAAAAAGGATAATACTCCAACTGAAATATTACTTTATATAAAGTATCTGACAAGTCTTTCTTTAGCTGATGCAACGGAAATTCTCCATGAGATAATTTAGTCATGAGCTTAAAAAAAGTAGAAACAGAATTAGAGGAATGTGGTTACATATGCACTTTCCATAAGATAACTGATGCACTTCATTGCGGTATCCATGATGATAGGACGGTTCTGAAACTTGATTTAATGTTCCAAGTATCAGAAAAAGCAAACGACTATGTTTGTTCATGGTTTTATTACAATGATCCAATGGAAGAAAGCTTTTCTTCGATAGAAGAGTTATTAAAATTCGTAAAGGAAAAATTTCCCATTAATTGATTACAGTGTCTCAAGACATAGCCCATCAGTTAGCCGTGGCTGATTGGTGGGTTTTCGTTTAATTTGAAATAGCCATGATCACAGAAGAAAAAGCAATTGAAATAGTGAAGCACTATTTAGAAGAAAGAAAATGTGAATATTTAAGTATCGACAAGGTTTTTTATGAAGAGAACGAGTATATTAATTATGGAGAATATGAAAGCCAACACAAAAACGTCTTTGTTGTTTCGTATAGTAGAGAAGGGTATCAGTTACCTACTGATTATTTCGTATATGTATTAGCTGAAACAGGCGAGGTATTATTTACAATGACTCCACATGGGTATGCAGAAGATTGGGAGGAAGATTGAATTTGATGTTGACCAAATGATTATACACAAAAATGATTGGCTGGTCAACGATTATGTTTATTTCAAAATACGTAGTACCAGAAGAATTAAGTTAATCATTCGATTATAGCAACCCTAAAAATTAAAGTAAATAAACGGATTGTAACTCGACGAAGTCAGGGCCATCACACAGTAAACAAACAATCCGAGATACACGGTGTTTTTTGCCAGTTCAAACACCCCCGATTGCGTAACGCGCACCATCAACGATTGTTCTTTGAACCAACGGAACGAATACGTGCTCAGTACCAACGCTACGATTAACACTGTGAGCAATTCGTAATCGAGGAAATACAACGCACTCCGGTGATATTCGGCTGAAAAGCTAAACATCCGCTGCACGTACAATGCCGCGTCACCAAACGCTTCGATTCGGAAAAATACCCAACCGATCATGACTATCAACATGGTGTAAGCCCAACCAACGAGCTTCGGTAGTTTGTCCAGTACCTTATCGAAACCCAACCGCTCGATGAGCAAAAACACACCGTGGAAAAATCCCCAGAACAGGAAACTCCACGAAGCGCCGTGCCAGAAACCGGTGAGTAAAAACACGGTCATCAGGTTCACGTACATGCGCACCGGACCTTTTTTGTTTCCTCCCAACGGAATGTAGACGTAATCGCGAAACCAGGTCGATAAGGAAATGTGCCACCTGCGCCAGAATTCCTTGATACTGTGAGCGATGTAGGGCAGGTTGAAATTCTCCGGAATATTGAAGCCGAACAAACGCCCCAAGCCGATGGCCATGTCTGAATACCCCGAAAAGTCGAAATAGATCTGCAGTGTGTAAGCCAGAATTCCCAACCAGGCCGCTCCGGCCGAAATGGACGAAACATCCTGTTCCATGATATTATCCGCAAGCACGGCACAGGTGTTGGCAATGATCACTTTTTTGAACAATCCGATCAAAAAGCGCTGCACGCCACGATACAACATGTCGATGGTTTCCTTACGGCTGTGGATCTGGTAAATGATGTCTTTGTACCGCACAATCGGTCCGGCAACCAGCTGCGGAAACAAGGCCACGTAAAGCGACATATTCACAATGGAAACCTTGGGAAGCGTACGATCGCGGTAAATATCGCGCAGCATCGAGAGCTGGTGGAACGTATAAAACGAAATACCAACCGGCAAAATCACTTTGGCCATTTCCTGCTGTTCGGGAGTCAGTTCCGGTACAGGCCCGGGTGTAAAAACCTGAATAAAAAACTGCAGGTATTTGTAGCTAAACAACAAGGTCACATTGACCACGATTCCCAGAATCAGCCATTTTTTGGCATGCACTTTCGACCGTTCGATTAGTTTGGCGATCAGAAAATTTCCCAGGACAGAAGCAATCAACAACAGTGTAAAACCTGTTCCACCCCACATGTAAAATAGCAGACTGACAATCAGCAAGACCACATTGCGCGCAGCTTTTGGCGCCAGGTAGTAGATCAGTAGCGCGACCGGCAAAAAGTAAAACAGGAAAACCAGACTACTGAATAACATTGCGGTTGTTTGTCATAAAATTTAAGCGTTATTTCAGATGCGAAGGTAACAGAATTGGGAATTTGGGACCGGAGATTTGGTTAAAACGCATGAAAACCGGATTAATTGTACATTGTGAGAAGTGGAACCGTTTGCCTCTTAATGGGGACTTTTAATTCGATATATTTGTAAAAATTACTCTATGCGTTACCTATTCGCCATCTTTTTACTTTGTTCAATTTCAAGCATCTTTGCACAAGATACAATTGTGACTTACTTTGATTGGTTTGGAAATCCTACTACAAACATTCCGAAGGCCTCTTTTTTCCGTTCTAAAGCAAACCCGTCTAAAACCTACTACCGGGGCGATTCTTTGAAAAAAAACGAAGCCTTTAAACCATCCCAAATCTCCGAAAAAAACGGTCGGTTTATTTTTATTAACCAAAGTAAAACGGTCATACAAGATGTAACGTATGCGGATAACAAACGACACGGTCAGGCACTCACGTATTATGACAACGGAATGATCAAAGATGTTGAATTCTTTAAAAACGGTTTGCATGACAGCATTTCTACCTATTACCATAAAACCGGGGTGATTTCGGCTATTGAGCATTATGAACAAGATTCATTGATGTCCTATCAACTTTTCTATGATGACGGCACAAAAGATACGGTGACAACTTCTGCAGACATCATGGCCGAATATCCAGGCGGAGTTGTTGAATTAAAAAAGTATTTGGCCGATAGTATCGTTTACCCACAGATAGCGATAGAATTAGGTATAGAAGGGAAGTGTTTTCTTCAGTTTCAGATAGACGAAACCGGCAAAATATACGATGTGAAAGTCATGCGTGGGGTACCTGATTGCCCGGAATGTGATAAGGAAAGTGTACGTGTGGTAAAAGAAATGCCACTTTGGACCCCAGCTAAAATCCACAACCGGTATTGTACTTCGACGTTCTATCTGCCGATTTCATTTAAGTTCGTAACTATTTCAAGGAAGAAACGGCGCAATAAATAATTTGAGTTTGTTAAGTTGATTCCCAAACTTAAAAACGCATGAACTCTCCAACTATTCCTCGCAGCTCTCCATCCGTTCTTTCATCTCCGGACCGGGCATGTGCTCAAATTCGGCGCATTTTTTCTGCTTGTCGGCTTTGAGTTGCTGCAACTCCTGTTCGTCTTTTTTGGTGGAACCTTTCTGCAAAATGGTGTTGGCTTTTTGATTGAGCTTATTCCCCGATTCGATGCAGGCACAAATGGTATCCGGTTCACTGCAGGCATTTAGCGCTAGCATGGTCATTCCGACAAAAAAAGCATTCCGACAAACTCGATTCATGATATGGGTTTAAGTTGTAAAAATAGAAGTTTTTAAGTGATTAAGTTTCTGCGTTTTTTCAATTATTGAGTTACGTTCTAACTTAGAAACTCAATAACTCATTTTAACTATCCTGCTTTGCGCTAACCCGTCGATTCCCGAAAAACGAATCAGGTACACGCCATCCGGAAGCCTGTTCAGATTCACTTCTTCATTGATGATTTTTCCTTCCAACATGGGTTTTCCGTCGATGCTAAAGACTGTAAACTGATCGTATTCACCTTTTGTATCCAGCTGAATAATATCGGTTGTTGGGTTGGGGGAAACCAAAACGATTTTCAGTGTTGTTTCCTCAAGTCCTTCCATCCAGAATTCACTAGCGCCTATGTCAACCGGAAAGTTCCAGATGCGCGTGGAAAGGAAATAATCTGCATAGCCGACTTCCGTTTCAGTGTGGTTGGGATTACCCTTATCGATTGCGGCCGAAATGCTGTTAAAACCCATAGAAAATGACCAATCGCTGATGGATAAGAGGTCAAAATTCGGATCGCCGAACAAGCCATTGATTTCCTGACCGGCCAACTGAAATTCGGCCAGTGTAAATTGCCCGTCGGTTGTTTCAATGAGGTTACTCGAATCGAGTGCTTCGTTGTAGTACAAGTTGTAATTGAAGTGAATGCCCACTATGGTATTTGCAACTGTTACCGCTCTGTGCTGTTCGTTGGTGAAGAAAATGTTGTTCTCAAATAAACAGTTGGGCGCATACGTGAGAGCAACTTCTCCGTTACCATCATGAAGCGTATCGTTTTTAAACAACGTGTTATTATAGACCGTTGAATTCGTTACGCTTCCCGATAAATTTGGAAAATTGTAACCGCCAAACGCAATACCGGTATAGGCGTTAAAGCGCACGATATTGTTACGCACCATGATTTCCGAAGCTGTTTTTCCGGGATGTTCGCACCCTACTTCAATGCCGTAATCGTTGCTGTAACACGAATTTTGCTCAATGGTAATGGCTTTCGCCCCGTCGATATAAATACCGCCACACGCAGCATAAGGCGAATTGCAGTAGCGCACCACGTTGCCCGTAATTGATCCGTTGCGGGCCTGGTCCAGTAAAGGGTCAGAGCAGGTTTCTTCGTGACCTATGGCTACGATCCCGATATTGGTAAGCGAATAAACGTCGTTGTACCGAACGATAAATCCATCCACGTTTCCGTTCACCGCAATGCCCTCACTGTATCCGAGGCGGCAATTAAAAACGGAGTTCCGTTCAATGAGTAAATCGGAAATGGCTTGTGCGGGATCGGTACCAAATACGATAATGGCTTGTGCGTTGGTGCTTGAATCGGCGGTATCTGAGGCATTGGCCGAAAAGTGAATGTCGTGTATGTAATTGTTTGACAAGGTAATTCCCTGACAATTGCCTTCTACCAAAATTCCCTGCGCATCGTTCATCACGTTGTTTTGCAGTTCCAATTGGTTGATCGTAATGTACGATTGATCGGTAATGTCAATGAGCGCATTTTGAGAAGTGAGGCTCATACCATCAATTACCGGAAGTGGAAACGCGCCGTTGATGGTAATCGGATGACCAGCTGTCCCGCTCACATTCAGCACTATTTTTTCGTTGTAGGTACCTGAGGCAACATACAATATATCGTCAGGCTGCAGCTGATCAACCGCATATTGCAGCGTTTGCCAGGGAGCACCCGAAGTGCCCGGATTACTGTCATTTCCCGAAGGTGAAACATAATAATCGGTCGCAAATGCAGACTGGAATGAAACAAGAGCGAATAACAGGCAAAAGTGGAAATGGTGTTTCATAAGTTGATACGTTTAGGCAAAGGTAGGGACTTATTATCAGAATGAGAATGAGGAACAGAATGATGTTTAGAGGTGCGGAGTTGTTAAGAAACGGTACAATTAGCATTGTATCGGTACTTGAACCGTACTGAAACTGTACTTAAGTAGTATGGAAAGTGAGCTTTTCAGAATGAGAAACAGAGCGAGAATGATGTTTAACAAATGGTGGAGTATCTACGGGTTATCCACGGGATATGTACGGGACATCTACGGGTGAACCTTGTCCTAAAATTACTATACAGATTTGAAAAGAACTGCGAAGTAGGCTTCGTGCCTCAGGCACTTCGGAGTGGTAGGATTTCAAGGATTTGAGGATCGCTTTTTGTGTTTCCGGATATAGTTTATATATGGGCTAAGTATGGGTCATCTATGGGTGAAGTATGGGTGAGACCTGAGCAAGCCACTGTATACCTTTATTCATAGGGGTTTCAGGAAGAAAGAGCGGTGTTTTTTTGAGGAATGGGGAGTTGTGGGGAAATGGTAGGATTTCAAGCTTATTCGTTAACTGGTTCGGGTTTGGTGTTTCTGAACGGGATTCCCAATTCGCCTCCTAAGCCGATCCAAACGTACTTACTGAATTGATCCCAATCGGAGTAGAGGTTGGTGCCTAAAGAAGCTTTTAAGCGGAGTGAAATTGATTTTTTGGTATTGAATTCGAGAGCATAACTCGCGGAAACGTTTGCGGAGGAAAAGAAAAAATTGCGTGGGGTGTCTGATAGCAGCGGATCCCGATTTTGAAGACCAACAGTGCTTTCATTGTAATGCGCATTGAAGAACTCCAGAAAATAGAATTGTGTGGCAATACCCACAAGACCAGTTACGTTTTTTTTCGAATGAACGACTCTGTTGTATTCAAGATGAGTACCGATACTAAATGACCGACTGTATAAGTTAACCGGATCATAAAAAACCATTGTATCAGGCGATCCGGAGGGTGGATTGGAAATATACATTTGGTAATTGAATTTATCTGTGATCTTATGCGTAATATACTTGGAGCAAAAGCCAAAGCCAATGGTGTTTTTTGCATTTAACGCTTTGTTGTAAAATGCATAAGCACCAAAAGTGGAACTGGAAACGTTGTTGTATTTGTCGTTAAACTCTTTACCAAATTCGCTGTAGGGTTCATAAATATCTAAATTCGCCTGAAGGCCAATATGAATACCGGATGTTTGTTGCCCTAACACATTACCGGTAGTCAATGAGGTAATTATAAGAACAAGAAAACAGCAGTGCCTTTTTTTCATAAATCAGTTCTTAATCCTGTAAAAGTTAAACTCTGTAGCAACCCCGACGGTATCAATTAATATCATTTTAACACCGGTGCTAATGGTATCTACATAACCAAGTTTTTTCTTTACAACAATCTGTCTGCCGTTCGTTTTTAAAAGAAAACTATGCCATGCCTCAGGAGTGGGATTTGATGGAGGGAATAATTCTGTGACTTCAGTGACTTTGTATTTGGCTCCTCTGTCCGCGCCGTTTTCAATTAATATTTTTCCATTTGCTTTAAACGTAATGCGGACCCGTTCAGCATTTTGGTTTACGATTTCCCATTTCCCCACGAGGGATTGGTACTCCGATCCAAGCTGGTCGGCTTTTTTAGAACAAGCTGTGTAGAACCAACCGAACAAGAATAAGAGTACCAATTGTTTTATCATAATTTCACTATTTTTTGTAAGCCAACCAGATTTTCACCGGCATAACATTTTATCACGTAGGTTGCCGGTTTCAGATCTGCTATTGATATACTCATTCTGTTTTCAGAAAAAGACAGTTTTTTACTCACCCGACCATCAAGCGATTCAATTATAACTATATTTTCTGAATTATTACTTGGAATCTCTACAAAAATTTCAGAAGTCGCCGGATTCGGGTAAACCTGAAAAACGGACACTTCCGGTGTTTTATTGCGATCCACTACAGAATTGACGTTTTCCTGATCAACAATGATAGCTGTACTATCCATTCGGCTGCCACTGAGTTTGTAGGCCTTGAACAAAATGAAGGCAGTATTCAACAGATCGGTGGTTGGGAAACCAACTTCAATGGGTAGAATAGGGCCGTAAGCATCATTGTGGTGAATTTCTGTTGTCGGATCATTCGCGAAATAATACTCAATCCGGTATTCGCCGTAATTCATTCCTTCTAATTTCAAATTCTCATATGTCACGTTAACTGCTTCCGGGGTAGTATAATCTACCCAATCTATATCGATGCATTCATCACCTGTTGAGTAGGGATTTACGGTTTTGTTAGTAATAACACCAATTGCTTTATCACCATCACCTGAACGCAGATAGCTTAAATCAACCTTATCCTCTTCCTCCAATCCCATGGTATTAGCGTAAGGTGAATGGTAGAACCAATTTAATTCGCTTTCACCATTAGAAATTAGATCATAAACTGCAAGCTTGGAAGCCCCAGGATGAAAGTTCTCATCTCCCAAATCAAATTGGGAAATGAAGTCATGCATTTTACCAAACGTTGAAAACGTTTCCGGGAATTGCCAACTTATCCAGGAAAAACCTCCGGCAAGACCGGAAAACATACTTTGCCAAAGTGATCGTTTTATTTCTATTTTGAAATCATCACATTGATTCCATATGGGTTCACATTCCGCCAACAATAATGGCTTAATGATGGGATTAACTTCACTGACATTGAAGTTTTTTACATACGAATGTGCAGTTTGTCCATTCAACATTTCCTTGGAAATATTATCTACAAAAAAAGCTGAGCCATCTGCTCTATCAAAGTCATAGACATTACTTGTCATTATATCGAAGCATGGGAAGTTAAACGTGTTATCATCATCTGCCATTCCTGCACCATTTATGGTAACTTCTGTATGTTTTGATCCTGAGTAACTAGCAGATAATAAATGTTGCTTACCCAAATAAGATGACTTCATGTAATCACCCATTTCGACCTGCCAGTCACGAAACTTCTTATAATTTTCCCCAATAAAATATTTACTGCTATCGGGCCCATGAGAACCCACATTCGAAATTTCACTAAACAATTCAAAAGTAGCAATACTCGTTGAGTAACCCCAGCGTGATAAATAGTAGCGCAATCGTTGTTTGTGGTACTTTTTGGCCACAGTATTCGTAAAATAATCGATAGGAGCGATAACACCGGGAATTTCTGCCGGATAACAATAAGGCACCCCATTTGAAGAAGTGACATTCCAGTTCCATGGCCTCCAATGTTCACTATCACAATACTCAAACTGATAGTGAATATTAAAATTCCAGTGGAGGAAAACATTCTCTTCTTCAGCAAGCTCTACAATTTTATCCAACTCATCGGCCATATGTAAACGCCCGGTATAATCGCCCAATTTTTCATGCTCAATTTCGGTGCCGGTTGGGTTCATAATGACCCGCATATAATTAGCTCCATTATTAGCTAAATTTGTCATTATGTCCCGGTATTTTTCGTAGACACGAGGGATACAAAATTCCAACCAATAATCTTCACCATGGGGCATTTTTGCATATAATTCAGGATCACCGAATGAAGTGGTTTCCGGCCATGGCACATTACAACCAACAGGATAAAAGGACTCTCCATCCAACTCTAAGAAACGATTATTTGAACTCACATCTACGAAACCGTGATTGCTCGTTCCAAATACGTTAAACTCAAAATCAGGGCAACTTACTTCAACCGTTCCATCTTCAGTAGCAATGACAATTTTTGCTTTCCATACACCGCTTTGGGTGGGTGAAAAACGAACGCGAAAAGGGTAAGCAGTGGCATCTTCATTCCAACCACCTAATGCACTATACTCTGAAGATTGATAATGCGGGCCACTGTCAGGTGCCGGCAACGGATCTACCATCCATGAGGTAAACTCTTTGCTGTAATAACCATCAATAATAATTGGCTCTGCTTCATTTGGATGTGTAAAAACGGCATAAACGCGTAAGTCCCAGTCCATGTATGGATTGAGGATGTTGGTTGTCAAGCCATTTACAAAATTTGAAACTTTTGTGTTGATGTCCGTAGGAAGCTGCACTCCTAATTCGAGTTTTTGATAACCCAACACATGCTCCACACCATCGACATAATTCATGACAGCTACATCAAAAGGAGATGGTGCTACTGTGAGTTTCATTTTTCCGGCACCGGAATAAGTCCCCGATTTAAACCCGGGTTGAATTTTTATATGGTCGGTAGCCCGAATTTCTTTTTGACTTGTTCCGTTGAACAAAAAAGTTTGTGTAGATGGGAACAGGACGGTTTGCTGACTGAATACCGGTCCGGCATTGTCAACCTCAGTTTGTGTGACCGATTGATCAAAATAAGGATCACCAAAAACCGAAACCTGCGCCGACAATTGCGTGCTCAGCAACAGGGTGATTGCTGCTGCAATCAAGCTAAATCTTTTCATACTATTCTAATTTAGCGGTTCGTTATTGTTTTGGTGATGCCAACTGCAATTTCAAGGCATCGATCTCAGCTTGCTGCTGTTTCATTTTTTCGTCTTGTTGCAATAAGTAAAGGGTTAATTCTTCTACTTTCTCCACCAATGTTTTGGTCATTTCACCTACATTGATTCCATCGGTTGCTACAGCAGCGGCAGTTGGAACATTTGGAAGGTGGCCATTGGTTTGAATGTAAGCGCGAACTTCACTCAAAGGCATTAATTCGTAAGAAGATTCAAAAACGTAATCAGGGAAACCCGATGTTAAAGCTACATTTACTTCCGTAGCCCAAACAACGCCATTACCGTACACACGAAATACATCTTGTGTCAAATCAGGGCGGTGTACGGTCAAGACTTTCTGGCTAGCGGTTACAGTTGATTTTTCCAACAACCCGTTATTGTAAAATTTAAGTTCGTTATTGGTATTCCAATCATCCTGACCGGCAGTGGTGTTTGGGGTAATGGTAAGTGTTTGGTCGCCGATGGCTCCGGTAGTTAGAATCGAAGAAGCAATAACAAACCGCCCTTGTGTATTTCCGGTGATCATCATTTTCCCTTTTGTTTCGACGTCACCTAAGAAATAACCTGCTTTGGCGCCTGTACCTAAAGCATCAGAGTAAATACCGAAGCGAGCCTCAGACGTGCCCGGGTTGGTAACCTGTGTGTAGATACCATACTTTGTTCCGGTTCCTGTGCTTGTTACTTTGTTGTAAATTCCATAACGAGTACTGTTATTTGTTCCGGTTAGATTGTTGTAAATACCGTAATTAGGACTAGCGGAAGAAGAAGTCACATTGTTGTAAAAACCATATTTCGAACCAGTTGCACCTGAAAGAGTAATGTCGTTACGAAAACCATATTGTGTACCTGTCACTGTATTGGTAACAAAGTTTGCAAATCCGTTGTTAAGATTATTGGTGTTTTCGGAGTAAATCTTATAATTATTGGAACCCAATGTTGAACTTAAATTAATGTAACCGGTTGATCCCAAACTAAGGGACGTGCCGCCGATTCCCGCGTTGGAAATAAGGCCACCAGCAGTCAATACTCCATTAACAGTTGCATTGCCTGTTGTAGTTGTAGTAACCGTAGCTGATCCGGTCCAGTAGGTTTGTGCAGAGACAGCGGTTGAAAGACTTAGGACGATTGATGTTAGGAGAAGTTTTTTCATATCTAATTTATTAGTTTTAAGGAAGCAAAGATATCTGTTTTTTCAGGTGTTTGAGGTTACTTAAAAAATAAGAATGGATGAAGCAATTTGATGGGATTTCAACAATAGTTATTAATTTCCACCCACGAATTCGAACCAGATGCAATCCAAACTTCCCAACATAGGCACGACCATTTTTACCACGATGTCGAAAATGGCGGCCGATTACAATGCGATTAACTTGTCGCAGGGTTTTCCCAATTTCCCAATCGATGAGCGTTTGCAGGAATTATTGACCAAAAACGTGCAGGAAAACGTGCATCAATACGCGCCCATGGCGGGTTTGCCGGTGTTGCATGAACAACTGGCGCTTTTGGTGGCCAACCGTTATGGCCGCACCATTGATCCGTCGACTGAATTGCTGGTAACGGCCGGCGCAACACAGGGCATTTTTACAGCCGTTCAGGCGCTGGTGCAATTCGGTGACGAAGTGGTGATTATTGATCCGGCATATGATTGTTACGATCCGGCCATTGTGCTGGCCGGCGGAAGACCTGTTCACGTTGCCATGCGTGAAGATTTTACCATCAACTGGGCCGAATTGCGGGAAGTGATTTCGCAACGCACCAAACTGTTGTTCCTCAACAATCCGCACAATCCATCGGGGCGGATGCTCAGCGAAAGCGATGAACAGGCGCTGGTGCAACTGATGACCGATTTTCCGAACTTATTGCTGATCTCGGATGAGGTGTATGAATTCATTCACTTTGAAACACCGCACCGCTCGGCACACGACCACGAATTGTTGCGGCAGCGTTCGGTGATTGTATCGTCTTTTGGTAAAACCTTTCACATTACGGGCTGGAAAACAGGCTATATGATCGCCCCGGAAGCCCTGATGAAGGAAATCAAAAAAGTGCATCAATACCTCGTGTTTTCGGTGAACAGCGTGGCCCAAAAAACACTGGCCGACTATTTGGCCATTGCCGATGTAAGTATACTAGGGTCCTTTTACAAGGAAAAACGCGACCGTTTCCGCGAGCTGATGAAAGGCAGTAAATTTGAATTGTTACCCTGCGAAGGCACCTATTTTCAAACGGCACGTTACAACGCTATTTCCAGTGAATCGGATGTGGCTTTTTGCACCTGGTTGGCGCAGGAAGCGGGTGTGGCAGCCATTCCGCTGTCGGTGTTTTTCAAAGACGAACGCGATTATCAAACGGTTCGTTTTTGTTTTGCCAAAACAGATGAAACCCTTCAACTAGCAGCTCAACGATTATGCGCGATCTAAGAATTACCCTTGCACAGGTGGACCAGGTTTGGGAAGACAAAACCGCGAACCTGCGTCATTTTGAAGAAATCCTGGCGCCGGTTTCGGAAACCGATTTGGTTGTACTTCCTGAGATGTTCCACACGGCATTTAGCATGAACGGCGAGGCGCTTGCCGAAACCATGGATGATTCTGTGGCTCTGCGCTGGTTGAAACGAATGGCTGGCGAAAAAAACGCCGCTTTTTATACTTCTTTCATTGCCCGTGACCAGGATAAACGATACAACCGCGGTGTTTTTGTGGAACCGTCTGGCAATGTGCACATTTACGACAAACGCAAAACGTTTGGTCTGGCGGGCGAAAATGCCGTTTACACCGCCGGAACGGAAGAACAAATCGTGGAGTATCTGGGGTGGAAAATCAACCTCCAGATTTGTTATGATCTGCGGTTTCCGGAAAACATCCGAAACGGTTTGTCGGAAGACGGATCGGCAAGGTACGATCTGCTGATTTATGTGGCCAATTGGCCTGAGCGCCGGGCGAGTCACTGGAAAGCACTTTTAAAAGCGCGGGCCATTGAAAATCAATGCTATGTGGCCGGTGTAAACCGGGTTGGGACCGATGCGCTTGCATTGAGTTACTCAGGTGATAGTGTGGTACATTCCGCATTGGGTGAAGAACTAGCGCAATTACCCGCCAATGAAGCGATCCAAACAATCGGGCTATCACCTAAAGACTTGCATGAAGTACGTGAGCGACTTCCCTTTTTAAACGACAGTAACTACCGTTTATTCAACAGATAATACCTTTTACATAAAAAAATAACCATAAAATAACAAGAAGCTACTATATTTGGTAGAATTAATAAACTAAATTATGAGAAAACAAGTTACATTACTCTCTGGTTTGGCTTTGTTAGCTGGAACAGCGTTCGCTCAGCAGAACATTCCAACAAAACAAGCAAGACCTTCGAAATTCGCTGGTTCAAACGGCATCGAAAGCAAAAAAAATGAAGGCGTATTGAAAGCCGGAGGAGATCTTCTTTGGTCAGATGACTTCAGCGGTGCTAATCCTTGGACAATCGCTACATCAGGACAAGGTACATTCATCATTGGTACCAACGCACACGCACAAATGGTGAGCAACGCCAACTACCTTGGTAACATGGCTTCAACTACAGCTGCTAACGGTTTTGCGTTCTTTAACGGATCACAATACCTTATTCAGCCACCAGTTGACCCGCAAAACACATCTGTTACTTCTGAAGTAATCGATTTCACAGGAATTCAAACAATCAGTCTTACATTCGAGCAACGCTACCGTGCGTTTAACTCTGATGTTACTTATGTTGAGTTCTCAACTGACGGTGGTGCTACATGGGCATTTTCTGAAGCTGTAAACGTTGCTGCTCCAACAAACGGTGCATCTATTCAAAACACAATCACATTGGATCTTCCAGTTGGTGGTACTGCTACCGGTATGGTTCGTTTCCGTTGGGAAAACATGTCAGACGATAACGCTTTTGGTAGTGGTTACGGATGGTGTGTTGACGACGTAAAAATCTATGAAGGTTACGGTGACAATGTTTCTTTGTTGTATACATACAGCGGAGTTGGTGCGCAAGTATTGCAGTACTCTAAATTCCCTCTTACACAAGCTGCAACTGCAGGAAACATTTCTTTCGGTGCTGAATTCAAAAATGTTGGTTACAACTCACAAGATGTATCATTACACGTAACTTCTGGTGGGTATGATGCTACAGGTTCTCCGGTAACTACACCTGCATTTACACTTGACTCAGTTGACATCCTTACTGCAGCTGGTAAAGCAATGCCTTCATCTGTTGGTGTTTCTAACTTCACGTTCGAATTGACTGCAGCTGGTCCATTGGACGTAACTGCTGATGATTCAAGAACAGTTGGTTTTGAAGTAACACCTACTGTTTATGCTGTTGACCGTTTCGACGGAACTCCTGCTTCTATCGATGGTTCTTTCGAGCAATGGGCTACACCTTCAGGTGACCCTGCAATCGGTACAATGTATGAAATCTTCGAAGACGCTGAAATCGGTTCTATCGATATTGGTATTGGTGAAGTTGATGTTGAAGCTGATTACATCGGACGTGAGTTCTTGGGTAAAATCTACAAATTGAACGACGTAAGCGGTGAGTTTGAGTACTACGATGAGTCTGATCCAAAATTATTGGAAGCTGCACACTTTGGTAACGTTGTGAAAATGTACATGGTAAACAGTACTATTCCGGTTGGACCAGGTCTTTACCTTGTACTTGCTGCCAGCTACACTGGTGGTGAGATTCCGGTTGCATTCTCAGGAATGGCTCCAGCAGGAACTACTTTAGGATTGGATGGTGCTGACGTAATCCGTTTGGCTTCTGACCCTGCTACTCCGAACATCGTTGAAGCTCCTGTAGTTCGTTTGGATTTCCAAAGCTACGTTGGTGTTAACGAATTGGAAGATGTTGCTGGTATCAGTGCTTCTCCAAACCCGTTCACAAACGCAACTGAAATTCGTTTCAACTTGAAATCAGATGCTGAAGTATCTATCGTAGTAACAGATTTGGCTGGTCGTGTAGTAATGACTATCCCTACTGCTAACTACACTGCAGGTGCACAAAAAGTATCTATCGATGGTACTGCTTTGAACGCTGGTGTTTACAACTACACATTGACAGTTGGAAACAACGTTGTTACAAAACGTATCGTTAAAAAATAATAAGCTATTCTTTAGCTATAAAGAAAGTCCCGTCGTAATGGCGGGACTTTTTTATTTAATCGGATTTATACATGGGAGAATTATTTGGCTTGTTTGCAAACGCTTTCCTTGCGGCTACCATTCTGCCCTTTTCTTCCGAACCGCTTTTCCTGGCATTGCTTGCGCTGAATACCGATCCATTTACCTGTTTTCTGGTGGCAACAGTTGGCAACAGTCTGGGTGGATTGACCAACCTGCTTTTGGGAAGGTATAGCCGAACCTACTTTGAAAAACGCGGGAAAACTCCGAGAGGAAAAGACCTTATCCGGCGTTATGGTGCCTGGATCGCATGGTTTTCATGGGTTCCGTTTGTGGGTGATCCGTTGTTGATTGCAGCCGGATTTTACCGCACACCGCTCCTAATGACTTCGTTGTTTATGATTGCCGGAAAGGCAGGACGATACGGGTTATTGTGGTATTTCTTTTCATTGACACAATGAAGCGGCAATGCGCCGTGCTTCAGCATCCACAGCCACATAATCTTCATATGTAGGTTTGGCAATGAACCCCGTTTTTTCCATGGTAGCGGTATTGATCCGCGCCAGGTCCAAAAACCCGATTTTCTCTTGTAAAAAAGCTTCTACAGCTATTTCATTCGATGCGTTGAGTG
This sequence comes from Bacteroidota bacterium, assembly GCA_040387295.1. Lineage (GTDB taxonomy): Bacteria > Bacteroidota > Bacteroidia > Flavobacteriales_D > Crocinitomicaceae > Fluviicola. The sequence continues at coordinate 690,742 of JAZKEB010000002.1, forward strand.
CGCAGGCTTTTGTTCCGCCGGATTCCATGGCTTGGTATGCCAAATCGAGGTTACCGAATGTTTGACGGTCGGCCGGCTCGAATGTCAGGCTCGGGTAATCAAGGAAATTGAACCGTGGAAAAGTAGTCGGGAAACGATCCGGATAGGTCAGCGCAAACTGAATGGGTAATTTCATATCCGGTAAACCCATTTGGGCTTTCATGCTGCCGTCGGTGAATTGCACCAATGAATGCACAATCGATTGCGGATGCACGATCACATCAATTTGTTCTGGTTTCAGATTAAACAGCCATTTGGCTTCGATCACTTCCAGTCCCTTGTTCATCAACGAAGCAGAATCAATGGTGACTTTGGCGCCCATTGTCCAGTTCGGATGTTTCAACGCTTGCGCCGGCGTAACGGTTTTTAATTGGTCGGTAGTCCATCCGCGAAACGGTCCGCCTGAAGCTGTGAGGTAAATCTTTTCAAGCGGATTGTGAAATTCGCCCACAAGGCATTGAAAAATAGCCGAATGTTCCGAATCGACCGGATAAATATTGATGCCTTTTTCCTTTGCGTATTGCGTGACCAATTCGCCCGCCACCACCAGCGTTTCCTTATTGGCAAGTGCCAAATCTTTCCCGGCAGCGATAGCAGCCAAAGTCGGTTTTAATCCGGCATAGCCAACCAAAGCGGTGAGCACGATATGTACATCGGTAAATTCAACCACCTGACACAAGGCATTCGCTCCGGCGTATACGTGAATGTCTTCAGAAAACAAGGCGTTTTTTACCGTTTCATAATGACGTTCATCGGCAATAACCACCGCGTTGGGTTGAAACTGCAAGGCTTGCTGAATCAGCAACTCTGCATTGGATTGTGCCGTAATGACCTGTAAATCAAAATAATCCGGATAGGCTGCAATAACCTCCAAAGCTTGTGTTCCGATAGAACCGGTTGATCCCAGAATGGCAACGCCCTTTTTTTGATGCATGGAACAAAATTAATTTAAATAACGTGATTTTGGGAGTTTGGCAGTTCGTGAGTTTGATTGTTTCTGAGTTTGGACCGTTCCGGAGTTTTTAAGTGGGAGATTCTTACTTTTGCAGCATGAAATACCGCATACTTACCGACGAAGAACTGCAGCACCTGGAAGGTGATTTGAAAGCGTTTCTGATCATCAACGGCATAGAAGGCGATCGCTGGAAAACACTCAATGAATCGGAACCGGAAAAAGCCATTGCGCTGGTGGAATTGTTTTCAGACAACGTACTGCAAACCGTTTACGAGAAAGTCCGTTTCCTGGAATACAGAAGCCCCGACTTGTGTTTGGTGTTCCATTGCCTTGCCGATAAGATGGATTTGATTTCCATTAGCCGGGTTCCCGGAACAGCATGCGATCTATCTACACCCGAATCGATTCACGAAGCATTGGTTCATCATGCTTACGGACTTACGTGGTTCCGCACCTCAAAACCGTATGCCGAAACCCGCGAACTGGAAATTCACACATTGCTGGAGCAGGGAAGTGTGTTGTCGACACCTGAATTTTGGGAAGCGTTGGTCAAAGGCCTCGAAGACTGATCCGATTGAAACGAAATACGTGATTTTTGTGGGTTTGTAGTAAGCTCGGGACGCATCCCGAGCCTACAAACTCACCACCAAAAAGACTATCTTTGCACCATGACAATAATCCCGGCATTGGAAGAACGTTTTGGAGCACACCGTGTGCGCACTATCCAAAATCCGCTTCATCCTGAACAATCGCTGATCTTTTTATACCTCGAACTGAACATTCCGGTGACCATTCTCCTGACCAACGGTTTGTCGGATTATACGATGCCGGTTTCCGAAAAATGGAAAGGCAGAGAGCACGCGGAATTGTACTTTTGCCTGCCCACTTACTGGGACATGGACGATCTCGAAAACCCCAACTTTAACTGGGTGTATCACTGGATTTTTAAGCTGGAAACCTTTGTTCGCGAGAAAAACACGTGGTTCGGGCCCGGACATACCATTCCGTGCGGCAATCCTCCGGAGCAGATTTCCATCACGATGAAACAGGAATACCTTATTTTCCTCGATCCAATCTTTATGGAAGATGCGCTTCAACCGATCGAATCAGCTGATAAGACGATTCACTTCCTGAGCATCGTTCCCATTTTCGGCGACGAACTCGATTACAAAATGGGGAAAGGAACACACAAGATCATTCGCCGGTTTATTGCTAAAAAAGTAGACGAACGGCTGGATGATTACCGCGTTTCGGTGCTGCGTAGCAGAATGCGGTTTTTCTAAACACCTCTCGAAAATTTATATTCATCGACTAGTCGATGAATAAGTTTGTTTCCCACGAATGCACGAATTTTTTGCGCGCCTAACGGACGCGCTGACAATTATAGCAGTTATTTACTGTATGTTATCCAATATAAAGCGAGTCCGTTAGGCGAGCCAAATTCGTGCATTCGTGGGAAAAAGAATGCTTGACAAAGCCGATACTTAGGGGGTTATAACTTACCGAAAAACTCCACAGCGCTTTCCACGTCTTTTTTCGCGTTTCCGATCCACAGGTTTTCATCGTAAATGATAAACGGGCGCTTTAAAAACGTGTATTCTTCGAGCATGTATTTGCGGTAATCGGCTTCAGTGAGGTTCATTTCATTCAATCCCATTCCACGGTATTTCAAGGCTCTTTTCGAAAACAAAGCTTCGTATGAACCCACTTTGTTTTTGATCCAATCGAATGTATCGCCGTCAATGTTGGTTTCTTTGATGTCAACCAGTTCCACGTTTTTTGGCGGATTTACTTTTCGAAGAATTTCCTGACAGGTGGTGCAATTGCTCAAATGATAAATTCGTTTCATGGTTATTGTTTTTTCAGCAAGATAAACGTTTTGTTTTGTGTGACAATTTTCCAGGTGGAAGTGTTCAACAAACTGTCGGTTGTGTGGGTAAATACTTCTGCAGTTAACGGATATGGATTTTCAACCGGCGACAATAAGATATAGGTTGCATTCCGGATAATCGGAAACTGGTACACCGATTCGCGCACCGCCAAATGCGGAACAAACGCCGATTGTGCGCTTACGACGGCATTTTCAGGAATCTGATTGAGAACAGCGTAAGCCTCGTCAATCGGAAATTCACGGTTGTAATGCGCTTCCTTGTAAATCCGGATTCGGGCTTTTTCGGCATACGCAATCGTATTGTCCATCACCCGAATTGCACAGGCAAGCGAACAAATCACCGCTGTAAAGGAAGCAATGCGTTTCCACCGCAGGTTTTGGAATTTGGAAATGGCTTCGAACGTTCCGATCGCCAGTAATGGAGCCAGTTCAATGGCGTAATGCTGATTGATTCCCCACATGGCGGCATTGTCGTGAAACAACTTTTGGGCAAAAATGGGGATGAGCATCAAGAGGTAAATCGGTTTCCGGAGGAGGCAAAAAAGTCCGCAAACCGCCGTAACAATCCAAAATTCTGCTTTCACACCATTGTGTTCCGGAAAAGAACTATGGTTCACAAACAACAATTTGCAACTGTCAATCGGATGCGAAAGCAATTGAACTAATGCCTCACCGGCACCGCTTCCCAACACCGAATAATGGAAATGCGGATAGGTTCCCGAATTGGAAAGCGCAGGCATTACAACACCGGTGATCAGCACAAAATAGAGCATCGCAAAACCGGAGATGCCAAGCGCCACGTACCGCAGTTGTTTGTCGCGGAAATAAGTGTAACACAATCCAAACCCAATGAAAATTACCCATAGCGACATGTTTTCTTTGGCAATCAGGATCAGGATGGTCAACACGACAATGGTTCTGATTTTCCGTTTCGCGAAAGCAAGCAACAGCCATGGAACCAACATTGTTGCCACAACATTGCTGTGATAATCGAATGAAAAAGCAGCGAAAATGCCGAAGAACAACAGAAAGTAAATCAGTGCAAATCGCTTGAGATGCGTGTTCGGAAAACGGTAATCGAAATAGCAGTAAATGCCTGTTGCTCCCACCAATACGGAAATCAATTGGACCACCAGCAATGTGTAGGTCCCGAACAGATAAACCAGTGGCGAAAAGAGGGGCAAGTACAGATCAAAATGATCAGCCAGTAAGTTTTCAGGAACGGTTTTGAAGGTAGAGCTGTCGTTGAAACTGAAATGCGCGTAATCGTACAACGCGTTGGTATAAGCGCCTAAATCGAGCGTATACGTGCGAAAACAGTAGTGATTGACAAACGAAATGAGTGCATAAACAAGGGCCGCGATCACCAGTGCCGACCATAAAAACGGTTCGCTTTTGAAACGGGAAATGAGCCTTCGAATCACCGATTATCGGTTCTGCATGTATTCGTCGTTGCGCTTGCGGTCTTCCGGCGTTCCGGTATTGCAGCCATTCGATTTTTTGGTGAAATGATGAATCCACTTTACCTGCAAATGCATCGGCCAGTAATTGCTCGAAAACCATTGAACAGTCGGTTTCAAACGATTCGCTTCGTACACGCCGATGGCTGGAAGGTAAAATCCGAAAACCAAATAATCGCCGCGGCGCACACGGTATTGAAACCCAATGTGTCCGTGAATTTGGGCCATGAAGTTTTTCTGGAATTTCTGCTCGGCAAATACCGGTTCGGAATATTCCTGCGAGCCCTCCATAATCATGTAATTGAAATTCACGCCCAGGCCGGTTTCCAGGTGCCAGTTATCATTTAACAACGTGAAACGGTCAGCTGTAAATCGTCCGTAAAGGTAGCCGTTGTAGAATTTTCCCTGGCCCTCAACGGTGTTGATGACATTGCCTGTGAGGTCCAGATAATTGGTCGTTGTTTTTTCGGTTCCGCCGATGTAATCAAAGCCCAAGCCCCAATCTACGCGGTGAATAAGGTTGGCGCCGATCCATTTGATTTCACCTTTTTCGCCTCGCATTTTATAAATTGCGCCCAACACACGTGACTTTTTGAAACGGTAATGTGCCATTCCGATATCGATAAAACCGCCTACTCTTCCTGCAGGATCAATCGTGTAATCTATGGGGCGATTGAGGGCATCAACTCCGTCGACTGTTTCGTTTTTGAGACGACTCAGGGTATAGTTTGGCCCGAATGAAATCTGCAACGCATTTTTGGAAATATCACGGTAGTCTTCAGCCCCGCCAAAAAAATCACCTCTGCGTTTTTTAGGTTTGTACTGTGCGATTGCACTATCTGCAATCACTACCGAAAGTAATACTCCAAGAAATAGTCGATTCATAACGAGCGTTTTTGTAAATATCCGAATACTGGCGTTTGGTTACAACACCAGTGCCAACATTTTTTCCATAACAAACGGTTCATTCCATTTTTCGTGAATGTTTTCCAGCTGCATTACCTGATCCATGATCGTTTGCTGGTACTGTCCGTTTTTCAGCGCATCGCTGTAACGAATGTGGCTAAACGTGACCTGTGAGTAAAGCGGCATCCATTTTTCAGGATACAGATTTGAGAATTTCGCCTCGATTTTTTTACGCAATAAGAAATCCGGATCGGCGGTCAAATTACGCATTTCAACATAATTGAAAAGAGCTAAATCCAAAATCGCATTTCCGTCAGGAACACGTTGGTCTGAGAAACGATCCAGCAAGCCATCCCAATTGCCGTTGGCCTGTTTGTACATCTCGTCGAAAACGGTGCAATCCTCAAACCCGCAGTTCATTCCCTGACCATAGAAAGGCACAATGGCGTGAGCGGCATCGCCCAGCAACAATACTTTATCCTGATAGTTCCAGGGCTCACAGCGTACCATGATCAGCGACGAAGTCGGATTATCGAAGTAATCGTCTAACAAGGTCGGCATCATTGATACAGCGTCCGGGAACGTCTTATCGAAAAAAGCGCTTACCTGCTCACGAGATGTTAAGCTTTCAAACGACGTTTCGCCTTTCATCGGGAAAAAGAGTGTACAAGTAAAACTACCGTCGAGATTGGCCAATGCGATCATCATAAACTCACCGCGCGGCCAGATATGCAGGCAGTTTTTGTTGAGTTTGTGCGAACCGTCTTCATTGGCTGGAATCACCAGTTCTTTGTAACCGTGATCGAGGTATTTCTGCGAATAATCAAACAGGGTTGATTTTTGCATGCGCATACGTACAGCTGAAAAAGCACCGTCGGTGGCAAAAATGCGGTCGAAGGAATGCTTTTCGGTTGTTTTTTCTTTGGTATTGTTGAACGTCAGGGTATTGGAAGCGAGTTCCAGATCCTGGCATTTGCGGTCGAAAAAGTATTGGATATTCGGATAATCATCCGCCAGATTCATGAGCTTTTGGTTCAAACCACCGCGCGAAACGGAGTAGATTGCCTGATCTTCTTTTCCGTAAGGTTGATAGGATAACGATCCGTCCATTGCGTGCATACAGCGACTGTGCATCGGGATGGAAATGGCACGGATATCTTCCGCAATTCCTGCCAGTTCCAAGGCTTTCCAACCACGGTCAGACAACGCAAGGTTGATCGATTTTCCACTGATCAATTTGGCTTTCCGCAAATCTTCACGGCGTTCAAACACCGAGACATTGTATCCTTTCTGCGCCATGAGGATCGCTTGTAAGCTACCTACCAATCCTGCTCCGACTACTGCAACGTTTTTCATTTTGTTATTGTTTTTTCCTCCCCCTCAATCCCCCTCCAAAGGGGGAAGCAGATCCGCCTCCTCCCTTGAGGGAGGATTGAGAAGGGTGACAATTCTTAACTACAAATCACAATCACCCCAAAATCGCTTCTTCCATAAACTTCCCGAGATAATACACATCCTCAAAGGAATTGTACAATGGCACCGGAGCAACACGAATTACATTCGGTTCGCGCCAGTCAGCGACCACTCCGTTTGCGCTGAGCGCGTCGAACAGAGCTTTTCCTTTTCCGTGAACGAGAATGGATAATTGCGCACCTCTTCTATGTTTTTCGCGTGGCGTAATGATTTCAAAACGACATTGGTCCTGGTATTTTGCCGTCAGTTCATCCAGAATAAATTCCAGGTAACCGGTAAGCAGAACGGTTTTTTCGTTCAGGCGTTCCATGCCCACTTCGTCGTATATTTCCAGCGATGCCCAATGAGCGGCCATACTGATCACAGGAGCATTGCTCAACTGCCAGCCTTCAGCACCTTCCATGGGTTTGAAGCCCGGTTCCATTTGAAAACGGGTTGATTTATCATAACCCCACCATCCGGCAAAACGCGGCAGATCGGGCCTGTTGGCAAAACGTTCGTGAATGTACATTCCGGAAACACCGCCGGGTCCTGAATTCAGGTATTTATACGAACACCACGCTGCAAAATCAACGTCCCATTCGTGCAATTTCAAGTGAATATTTCCGGCAGCATGTGCCAGGTCGAAACCAACAATGGCCCCAACAGCATGTCCGGCTTTGGTGATGGCTGGCATATCCATCAATTGTCCGGTGTAGTAATTCACACCACCAATCATGACCAATGCGAGCGTATCGCCTAATTCGTCAATTTTTGCCAGCACATCTTCTTCACGCAATAAGTGTTCACCATTGCGCGGAGCGAGTGCTACCAAATCCACATCCGGATCCAAGCCGTGAAAACGCACCTGCGATTCCAATGCGTACAAATCACTTGGAAATGCTTTGGCTTCGCAGAGGATTTTGGTGCGTGTACCAGCAGGACGATAAAACGACACCATTAACAAGTGTAGATTAGTTGTCAATGAATGTGTTACTACCACTTCTTTTGGCAAAGCTCCAACAACGCGGGCGGCTTTTTCGGTCAGAAATTCATGGTAGGAAAACCAGGGATTTTTACCGTGGAAATGGCCTTCAACACCCCATTTTGCCCAATCATCCATTTCCTGCTGTACGTAGGTTTGCGCTGATTTCGGTTGCAATCCCAATGAGTTTCCTGTGAAATAGCGCACTGCTTTTTCATGGAATGTTGGAATATAAAATCGATCACGGTATGACTTTAACGGGTCGGCAGCGTCTAATGCCTGAGCGGCTGCAAGAGAATTCACAAATTCGGCCATGTTTAAACCTTATTTCTGCTAATTTTGTTTAATAATTGCGACGGCTGTTTAAAAACCGTTCCCAAAGATACACATTCTAAGACAATCATCATGAAGCAGACAGTTTCCCAAGCGTTGTACGAAACCGCAAAAAAGTACTTTCCGGGGGGAGTGAATTCGCCGGTTCGGGCTTTTAAATCCGTTGACGGAACACCCTTGTTTATTAAGAAAGGAAACGGTGCGTATATCTGGGATGAGGACGACAATGAATTCATTGATTTTTGTGGGAGCTGGGGTCCGCTGATTTTGGGCCACAACCATCCTGCGGTGTATTCAAAAGTGGTGGAAGCCCTTGGAAACGGATCGAGTTTTGGTGCGCCGACGCGTTTGGAAAATGAACTGGCCGAATTGATTTTGAGCAAAAACAACTTTATCGATAAACTGCGTTTTACCAGTTCCGGGACCGAGGCAGTGATGTCGGCAATTCGTGTGGCCCGTGGTTATACCGGACGCAATAAGATCGTGAAATTTGAAGGTTGTTACCACGGACACAGCGATGCGTTGTTGGTGAAAGCAGGTTCGGGTTTGGTAACATTTGGAAATTCTTCAAGCGCTGGTGTTCCTGAAGCATTTGTGAACGAAACACTGGTATTACCGCTCAATAATAAAGAAGCTGTAAAACAATGTTTTGCCGATTATAAAGATCAGATCGCGTGTGTGATCATCGAACCGATTCCGGCGAATAATGGTTTGTTGTTGCAGGAAGAAGGCTTTTTGACGTACCTGCGCGAAGTGTGTACTGCCAACGGAACACTGTTGTTTTTTGATGAGGTCATTTCCGGATTCCGGGTGGCTTTTGGCGGCGCGACCGAGCTTTATGGTGTGATTCCGGATATCGTTTCTTACGGGAAAATCATCGGTGGTGGATTGCCGGTTGGTGCTTATGGAGCGAAAAAGGAAATCATGGCGCAAATTTCGCCTGACGGCCCTGTTTACCAGGCGGGAACGCTTTCAGGGAATCCTGTGGCGATGGCTGCCGGAATTGCCCAATTGACCGAGATTGCCAAACCGGGATTCTATGAAGACCAGGAGCGCAGAACGTTATTGTTTACTGATAAAATCAATGCCCACGCTCAGGCGAAAGGCTATCATTTTGAGTTGGTGACCATCGGTTCCATATACTGGATTTCTTTTGATGATTCGAAACGCATTCGCCAGTCGGATGAGATCAATCCGGATATGACCGGTTTCAAACACCTGCACAGAGCCTTGTTGGAACGTGGTGTTTACCTTGGTCCGAGTGGTTATGAAGTAGGGTTTATCTCTGCCGCCCACACCGACGAAATCCTGGAAATTGCAGCAACGCGATTCATCGATGCGCTGGATGCAATTATGAACTAATCCATGGAAACGTTTCGCAACGGTGATGTGTTTTTTCAGCAGGAAAACGGCGAGTATACAGTTTACAAAATCGTTCAGTTGGGTGAAAATAACCGGTTGTATGTAAAAGCATTTTGGCCGGTTGATGTTGTGCCAACGACCGAAAACTGGAAATCATTCGATTTAAGAACGGCCTGTGAATCGCTTCAGGTTGATAATCAACAAATTACAATTCTTACAAATGAACCGGTTTCAGCCGAAGAACTGGAAGAATACGCCAATTTTAAACGCATTGAATCGGGCTTAAAGCAACGCGCTGAAAATCTGGTCGTGATTCTTGAACGCGGAGAAGCGTTGTTATTGGAGGGAAAAATCACGGAAGCACTTTCGTTGTTTACCGAAGCCGCGAGCTATTCCAAATACGATTACCGGATTTTTGATCTACGAGGTTATTGCCTGCTGAAACTGGGCCGTTATTCGGAGGCGATTGCCGATCTGGAACATTCGCTTACCATTCAACCCGAAGGAAAAGACACACTACTTAATTGCGCGGAAGCTTATTCTAAAACAAAACAGTTTGAAAAAGCTGAAGCGAAAATAGAACAGTTAAAAGCCCTTGAAGACAACTAGACAAGACTTGAGACCGCTTCGCTAAAAGACAAAAGACAGGTTTCTGAAAAACAGTCTTATGTCTTTCGTCTCAAGTCTACTCGCCTTCAGTCTCTACTTCCAGTGCTTGCGAATGCGTTTCGGCAATTTTTTACGGAGTTTTTTCATCACACCTTCGCGTGAACTGATGGCGCCGATCTTTAGCAAATCAGAACCTACGAGTTTACCGTTTCGGTAGAAGTGAAATTCGAGTGTTACCGAAACAATATCGTCTTTGTACAACGAAAACAGGTTGGCTGCCGACAAATCTTCGGCCAGTGTCAATTTCTTTTCGGAGCGCTTGAAACGTTTGTCATATCCTCTGATCGAAACCAGCATCAGGGTGTTGATTCCTTTTGCATTGAGCATTTGCGTGAGAGAATCGGTCATCAATACCTGCGGATCACCACCTTGTTTTAAAATATTGAGTGAAACGGCATTTTTCACCTGATTGGCTGTCAATATCTCGGAAATGGCTACTTCCAGTGAATAACGATCTTCCTGGTTATCCATATGGCTCACTACCAGGGCATTGGTAAGGTGAAGACTATCGGTTTGTGCGATTGAAATTGATCCGAGACCAATGACTGCGATGAGTAGGATGAGCTGTTTCATAGGTTAAAATATTTGGCTGGCTATTTTTTTCACGGTGTCGGAAGTCGACATGGTATAATAGTGAATGCACGGCACCTTGGCCGCTTTCAGTTCTTTCGATTGTTGAATTCCCCATTCGATTCCCACCTGATTTACGTCGGCGCTGCTTTTGCATTTCAGCAATTCATTACTCAACGCTTCCGGAAAATCGATGTGAAATACCTTCGGTAAAAACGCAATATGGTTCATGGTTTTGATCGGCTTTAATCCCGGAATGATCGGCACAGTAATTCCTGCAGCACGACAAGCATCCACGAAATCAAAGTATTTCTGATTATCGAAAAACATTTGTGTTACCACGTATTCGGCCCCGGCATCTACTTTTGCTTTCAGGTACTGTAAATCGGTTGAAAGGTTCATGGCCTCGAAATGCTTTTCAGGATATCCGGCAGCTCCCATACAAAAGTTGGTTGGCGCCAGTTGCACATCGTCCACAAAATAACGACCGTCGTTCATCTCGGCAATTTGCTGAATCAACTCAACCGCATAACGGTGACCTTCAGGATGTGGTTTGAACGTGGATTCCGTTTTGATGGAATCACCGCGCAGGGCCAGCACATTATCGATTCCCAAAAAGTGAAGGTCGATCAATGCATTTTCGGTTTCTTCTTTCGAGAAACCACCACAGATCAAATGCGGTACGGCGTCCACCTGATATTTGTTCATAATCGCCGCACAAATCCCAACAGTTCCCGGACGTTTGCGAATGGCGATTTTTTCCAGCAACCCATTCTCGCGCTCTTTGTAAATGAACTCTTCGCGGTGATAAGTGACGTTGATAAATCGGGGTTTAAATTCCATTAACGGATCAATGCCGTCGTAAATGGATTGTATCGTTGCTCCTTTAAGCGGAGGAAGAATTTCAAATGAAAACAGCGTGTCTTTCGCCTGGTTAATGTGTTCGATAACTTTCATGTCGTCTGGACCTTGAGTTCTTGATAAGTGGGCAAAGATAAGGGAATAAAACAGTTTAGTAGTGTAACCGGAAAAAAACGCGTTCACCAAATTTTGTTAAAAACAGAGGGCTTGCGAAATACAGTTACAAAACCTGCGTTATCTTTGTATTACCTAGTTACCGGAATCGATCTTCAAACTTTGGCGCGAATTTTGATTAACGATAATTAGAGGTTAGTTTTCATAAGTAGTAGTAGTTTAGGTTGGAACAAGAGAGAAACGCCCGTTTCTCTCTTGTTGTTTTTAGGCCTGGGTGAATTGGGCTTCTTGCGTTCCCTACGGGACTTATATAAAAACATAAATACTTCCAGGCAACAAAAAATCCTCCCACCCGCATTGCGAATGGAAGGATTTCCAAAAAAGATATCTGATCGTTTATTGTTTCACCCAGCGAGCTACGGAAGTATGCGTTCCGTCATTCACACGAACAAAATAAACGCTTGGTAACAATTGGGTTGTGTTCACAATAACCGCTCCGTTTGAAGAACCGGTTGACGTTTGAACCGTTTTACCGTCTACCGAAAGAATGGTAACTGTTACAGTTGAATTCCATGAACCGTTCAGGGTAATGGTTACAGCTGAAGTACCCGGATTCGGGAAGACATTAAACGTAGCAATTGTTGCGTCTGTCAAGCCAAGATTTCCATCCGTTCCGTCACAGTTTTCATCAATGCTGTTTCCAAGCACATCCGTTGCATTCGGGTTAATAGCGTTGTTGGTGTCATCACAGTCTGTGCTGTCGGCTACATAGCCGTTTGGCGCTGTACAGTCAACAATCGTGCTGTTGGCATTTCCGAAGTTGTCATTGTCACCGTCTTCGTAGAAGGTGGATCCAAGTGTGATGTTATCATCATTGTCATTACAATCATCATCATTTGAAACGTAACCTGCAGGTTGTGTACATGCCGTTACAACCACGGCTGTTGAACCGAATCCGTCGTTGTCCTGGTCGATGTAAAACTCATCCGTTGCAACGGTAATAGCACTGTTGTTGTCATCACAATCGTTCGGATTCAATACATATCCAACCGGTGGTGTACAAGCCTGAACTGTTGAATCACTATTTCCGTAAGTGTCGTTGTCGGCATCTTCGTAGTAGGTAATCGCGCCACCAATGTTGTCATCCGTATCGTCGCAATCAGTATTGTCAGCGACATAACCGGCTGGTTGTGTACATTGTGTAAGTGTCACAGCGTTGTTTCCGTAAGTATCCGTATCAAAATCCTGGTACCAAACCGCATTCGGATTTTCATCAGCGTTGGCGTCGTTGCAATCTGTGTTGTCAGTTACATATCCTGCCGGAGTTACACAATCCATTGAATCAACGGCCGGGTTACCAAATCCGTCACCATCGGCATCGGCATAATATGTTTGTTGCGGTAAGGAATTGATAGCGCCGTAAACCGAAACATTATCGTGACGGTAAGTGGTGGTGGTTCCGGTAGCGCCAGTCAGGTAGAAACGGAACGTTACAGGTCCTGCAATGTTGGTGAAAGGTCCGGCAAGCGGAACATTCTCTGTTTGGGCAGTACCGGCAACAGCAATCTGTACGGTATAAAAATCAGCTGCATAGTTATCAAGGCTTGAACGCACGTGAATGGTAGGCGTTCCTAAACCCGGACTTCCACGGTGCGTGAACGTCAATTGTGTCAATGCCAATTCATAGCAGTTGTCAGGAGTAATGCTGAATTCGTAATATTCCAACGGATCAACGGTTGTGGTTGTATTCCAGCCACTGTAGTTGAATACGTCGGCTGCAACCACGCAGTTTACACTGTCAGAAGAGTAATCACTAAAGATGGCATTGCTCGGTTGGGCCACAACGCTGTGAACCGGAGTTGCACAGTTGTTTCCTGTAAACGTATACTGAGCTATTTGAGGACCGACTGTGTTCAGGTCAGAACCGTTACAATCTTCATCAACGCTGTTATTCGGAATTTCCGTTGCTCCCGGGTATTGGTTCGGGTTGGCATCGTTGCAATCGGAATTGTCAGTTACATAGTTGAGGGGTGGTGTGCAAGTTACTGTTGCGCTTGCACCTGCATTTCCGTAATTATCGCCATCTGCATCCGGATAGTACGATAGTGCCATTCCGATAGAACCGTTGCTATCATCGCAATCGTCGTCATTGGAAACATAACCAACCGGCTGTGTACAGGCAACAGAATCGACCAACGGATCACCGAATGTATCGCTGTCATCATCAAGATACCAGGTGGCACCAACGCCAATCAGGTTGTTATTATCATCGCAATCGTCGTCATTGGAAACATAACCCGGAGGCTGCACACAACCTGATTGCGTGTCGCCCGGATCACCGAAACCGTCGGTATCGTTATCCGCATAATAGGTAATCGAACCAACGATTGTCAGGTTTAAGGTAATCGTGCTATCACAACCTGCTATATTCGTAATGGTATCATAGTACGTTCCTGAAACGGTATAAACAACCGAATTCATGGTGTATGAAGTACAGCTGGATGTTGTAATGACAGAACTGGTATTGGAATTTACAATCAGATTGAGTACAATGTTACTGTCACAACCTACTGAGTTGGCTCCTGCTAATGTCTGGTTGTAAGTGCCTGAAGTATTGTAAGTAGTTGCGTTTAAGGTGTAAGGACCACAGTTGGTAACGTTCATCGTGTTGGTTGTAGCACAATTGGAAGGCGTCACCGAAGACCATGTGGAACCCATACGGATTTCGTCGATTTGCACGTTTCCGGTGCTGGTACCCTGACGCAAATACAACGAACCAAACGTTGAAAAGGCGGTTGTGCCGGAGTTGTTGGTAAAGGTTGCGGCCGGTTCGGCTGATCCGGGTGTTGGATTAACGAAAACACTTGACACGGCCAGCGGAGCGCTGGCATCCAGTTTTACGACTACCATCATCGTGGTATTGATCGGATATTCGGTTGGACCAAAAGTGGTGGTGGTCGTTCCTCCTGTATGATTCAATGTTCCCAATACAAATGTTCCGGCGGTTGCTCCGGCTTTAATATAAACACGACCTCCGAAAGCGCTGACAACTGCGGGGCTGCTGGTAAGAGCAAAACCAATGAAATGATCACCGTTTCCTCCAACCGCAGTGAGACTAGTAGTATTGCTCACATTCATCAAAAAGGAATAATAACCAATCCCCGTAATACCGGTCAAAGCCATATTGACATCTTCACCATTTCCTGAAACAGTTGTAGTCCTGTTTCCCGTTGAAGTGACCAACATCGGATATGACAAACTGTTTCCCAAATCACTTGGTGTAGTAAGGGTAACCAATTGCCCGGGAGTTCCGGAATGATTGGCCCAGCCGTTGGCGGTTAAAGCACCGGTGTAATTGAATGGTTCTGTTTGCCCGAATAGGGTGGCTGCGGCAAACAAACAGGTGAAAAGTAGAAAATGTCTCATTAAACTAAATTTTAGTACAAAGTTAGGAAAACGCACCCGTACGAAGCTAGTTTTTTTTGACCGCTTACCCGGAGTAATTCGAAAAACAGAAATCTAAAACCCTTCTTTTACAGGTCTTTAGTGGTCACTAAATCGATTTATATGGGAGATATTATTAAACTGTTAAGCTTCACGCTGTTCCATCAACCGGGCAACATATTTTCCGATAATGTCAAATTCGAGGTTGATTTTGGTTCCGGCCTCAAACGTATGGAAATTGGTATGCTCGTAGGTATATGGAATAATGCAAACGGAAAACTGCCCTTTTTCGGAATCGACCACTGTAAGGCTCACGCCGTTAATGGTGATCGAACCTTTGGCAACAGTCGGATAGGCAGCGTCGTAAGTAAACGTATATTTCCAGCTGCCGTCCAAATCTTCCACACGGATGCATTCGCCTGTGGTATCTACATGGCCTTGCACAATGTGTCCGTCTAAACGCGCGCCCAGTTGCATGCAACGTTCCAGGTTGATTTTACTGCCGATGGTCCAGTTACCCAGGTTGGTTTTGTCTAAACTTTCCTGAATGGCCGTCACCACATAGTTGTTGTTTTCAATGGCAACTACGGTGAGGCAGCAACCATTGTGGGCAACGCTTTGATCGATTTTCAATTCGTTGGTGATGGTCGATTTTACGGTAAAATGGATGTTGGTTTGTTCGCGTTCGATGGCGACGATTTCTCCTAAAGTTTCAATGATTCCCGTAAACATATTGTTTGTGTTTTTGTGTCGCAAATTTACGGGTAATTGCTGACTTCGAACGCGCAATGCGGAAATTACTGCTTCACTTTGCCCGACCGCAAACGCGCATCCAGGGCAATGAATACGGCACACATTCCCCAGATTGGAATGGCGGCTTTATCAGTGTCGAGGTAATTGTTGAGCAAACCGTGAATAAAGTACGTACTCAGCGCCAGGATCATTCCAAGGATCAGCGTACGGATTTCGCGATCGCTTTCCGGCCAGCGGTGATAGAGTTTGATGGCAAAGTAAAAGATGGAAAAAACCAGCGCAAAAACCAGCAACATTCCAATCAATCCCATTTCTGCCAACGGACCAAGGTATTCACTGTGGGCATTGCCCATAACCCCGAAATTGGTAGAAATAATCGTGGTGTTTTCCGGTTCCTGAAAACGGGCGTATTCAAAGGCATATGTTCCGGGGCCAAAACCGACCAGCGGACGTTCTTCGAACATGTCGATGGCGCACGACCAGCGATTGATGCGTTCCAGGTTGGAGGCATCAGTGGTGACGTTGGTGGCGCTTTCCAAACGCTCGCCAAACTCTTCGGTGGTGTGCTCGGATTTGTTGCGTTCCAGGTCCTGTTGAATACCATCCCACGAATACCAGATAAATCCGAGTACGATTAAAACAGCGGTCGAAAAAACACTGAAGCGCACTTTAAAGCGGATGAGCGCCCAAACGCCCAAGGCCAAAACGATGCTCAACCAGGCCGCACGCGTGTATGAAAAGTACAATCCGATGAGGTTCACAACCATAAATCCGATGAGGATAAATTGCACCAATGGCGGATGTTTTTTGGAAAAATAAAGCGCAAAAATCAATGGTACAATCAATGCTACCAACGCACCGTAAATGGTGTGATCTTTAAAGAACGGCCACATCACCCAGTGACTTTCCTTTTCGCCAAAGCGATAATAAGCGTGGATGGTGAGCGTGTAACAGATCACGATGATCATTCCGGTGATAAAGAGCCAGAGGAACCACCGCACTTTTTTCGGTTCGAAAAACAGGTTGCTTCCGTAGAAGAGTACCGGAATCACAAACCACAAGCGTGCGAGCAAATACTTAAACGAAATCACCGGTTGTTCCGAAGTGATGGAAGTAATGAAAATCCACGACAGGTAAATGAGCATGATGATCACAATCGGGTTCCGCCACAAATAATCGGGGAATACCCGCGAATAAAGCGATTGCATCACCAGCAAGACCATGGTTCCGAACAGCAGTGGTTCGGTGGGCAGAAAGAGTCCGAAACCGTCGGTATATTCCTCAATGTTCACCGAGAGCGGTGTCATGGCGATGATAAAGAAAAACGTGTATTCGGTGTAAAAGATAGCGACGAACAGCACCACCAGCGCATACGGAATCAGGTAGGCATACCAGAAGTCAATCCAAATGGAATAACCCGTAAGACCGATAAACAGTGCTGCGAAAAGCAACAACCAGCTATGTTCGCGCAGAAAAGCCACTACGCCAGTTTGCGAAGTTCTTTCAATTTATCTTGCAGCAACAAGGCAAACACCATGAAAATGAAGGTTCCGATCACGGAAAGCAAGACAATGATCATGCGTTTCGGTTTGTCTTTTTTATCGGCAACCACGGCGCGTTCTACCACGAACTTGTGGCTGAATTGGGTGTTGGCATCCGATTCGGCTTGTTCATAAGAGACAGAGAAGTCTTCCAGTTTCACGATTTTTTCGTTTCGAATGTATTCCAATCCGTCAAAAAGAGCCCCGTACTTGTTGTTTGTGTCGATTTTATCCTTGATCTCAGCACGTTGTTCAGGACTGTTTGCATCTACATACGCCTGAAAAAGTCCGGCACGGGAATCCAGCGGAAGCACACCTTTGGCAGCCAGGGAATCCAGCTGATCCAGGATTGCTTTTCGATCGGCTTCCATTTGATCTCTTTTTCGTTTGTTAATCTCGAACGCCGGCATGGTACGCGCAGCCACCATTTCGTTTTTCACCGTATCGATGAGGTCAACAATTTTGTTGGCGATATCTGCGGCTAAAACCGGGTCGCGGTCCAATACGTCAATTTGAATGGAACCGTAACGCGTTCTTACAAACAGGATGTTTTCGTTGTATTCCTTCACCAATTTGTAATACTTGTTCTCGTCGTTTTTGTCGATTTCATAATGTTTTTGCAAGTCGAATTCCGCTACAATTTTGTCACGAATGTTAGAAGATTGCAAAATCTGAATCAATTGTTCGGCTTGTTCTTCTTCCCCGAAGTCCATAGACGACGCTTTGGCATTTCGTTGCTCGGAGAAAGAAACGGTGCTTGTAGCTGCCGGGAAAACAATGGCTGTGGAACGATAGATCGGGGTCATTAGAAACGCAATTACCGCTGACACAACAAATGCGGCTCCGGTGGTGATCAATAAAATTTTGCGTTTTCTCCAGATGGTTACCAGTAGGTTCATGCGTTGTTCTTGCATTACTGCAGTACTTTCTTCCATGTAGTGTTTGTTTTAGAGCTGCGAATTTACAGTTTGTGAGCCATTAACGGTAAAAAAGGCGTAAAATTATACGAGAGCCACGGAATTAAACGGAAAGGATAGAGCCTATTCTGTCGCTTATGATAGTTGCTTTTTTCCGCCACGAATAAACGAATAACGTATTAGGCACAATTGAAGGCGAATGGGAAACGTTGTTTTCAACGAATAAGTCCTATGATTAGTGAAAATCGCCATGGCGATAATTCGTAAACGATTTTAAACAGTTCTTTATTCGTTCATTCGTGGCTAAAAATGCCTTACCCGGTACCAACCAAAGTAATCTACCATACAAAAGAAAAGGCCACCGAAGCCGATGACCTTTCTATCGTTCGATTCTAAAAATTAGTCGCGAATCACTTTGATCGTTTGTTCCGAACCGTTGTTCGATACTTTCAAAATGTACATACCCGTCGACAGGTTTTTCATATCAATGGTGATTTCTTTTTCAGAAGAAACACGCGAAGAAATTTCTTTTCCTGCATAATCCAATAAACGCAATGTCAACGCTTTTGCATCAGCGTTTACAACCGTCAACTTGGTCGAAACCGGATTTGGGTAAGCAGTTACCAGCACTACGCCGTTTTCTTCAATACCGATGTTGCTGATGGTTGTACATTCAGACATTTCAGTGCCACAAGGACCGTTCGTGATCATTACAGCATAATCTCCGTTTGCCGTTGCTGTGTAAGAAGCACTTGTTGCTCCTGCAATCGGTGTTTGTGTAGCACAATCAACCCACTGGTAACTTGTTCCTCCGACATGATCGGATGTAAGTGTTGCGCCTGAAACCGTCACGTTAGTGTCGATGGTCAAAACAGTAAGATTGAGCGTAATGGTACTGTCACAGCCGATTGCATTTGGAATAACAGCAATATAAGTTCCGCTTGCTGTATAAGTTGTACCATCAGGCCCTACATAGCCACTACAAACAGTAGTTGTAACTGTTGAAGATGAACCTTGTAAGAGCGTTAAGTTGAAAGTCATCAAACTATCGCAACCTGCAGCATTCGGGATGGTATCGTAATAGATTCCTGAAGTTGTCCAGGTGTAATTTCCACTCGGACTTACTAAGGAGTCACAATCCGTAAGAACGATACTATCCGATGTGATGTAATTGACAGTTAAGTTAATCACCAGCAAACTATCACAACCAATCATATTCGGGATGGTATCGTAATACATTCCTGAAGTTGTCCAGTTATACAAACCGCTTGGACTATCATAGCTTTCACAAGCCGTTACGTTCATCGTATCGGTAGTAGAATAGTTGATTGTTAAATTGATGGTAAGCAAACTATCACAACCTGCAGCATTCGGGATGGTATCGTAGTACATTCCTGAAGTTGTCCAGTTGTACATGCCACTTGGGCTGTTGTAAGAATCGCAGGTAGTCACATCCATCGTATCGAAACTATGCTGAGCGATTGTTAAGTTGATTGTCAACAAGCTGTCGCCGCAGTATGAATTCGGAATCGTGTCCAAATAAGTACCGTCGGTTGTCCAGGTATAGTTGCCACTCGGGCTTGTATAATCGCCGCATGACAAAACAGATACAGTTGCACTTGTATTGCGTGTGTATAATTGCATGATGTCAGCATCAGAAATAACGCGGTCGTATAAACGGAACTCATCCATCTTACCACCTGCAGGCAAACCTACATTGGTACCGTATCCGCATACTTTAAACGGGCCAGGGCCTGAAATGGGAACATTCGTCTGAGCAACAGTCGTTACAAGTACACCATTCACATACCCTTTGATATTCATGGTAGTAGGGTCAAATGTGAACGTTGTCATCGTAGGAGTCATGATCGCAGCTCCGGGGATGCTTACATCTACCATACCGGTACATCTCAAAATCCAGTTGTTGGCTCCGGCCACACCATTGGTAAAGCAACGAAAAGAATTAGAATTGGCATCACCGAAAATGTAGAATAGCGTAGCTGAAGCGCCAATGTCGGATGTCCAGAAAGAAAGGGTCCATGGAGTTGCCGAGTTCAGGGATGGAGCCCAATTGGTGTTCATATAATCGGATGTTGAGGAATTTCCTGACCCGATAATAGCACCATTACACTGGCCTGTTGAACCCTGAGTAACGCTTCCCAATAAGGTTGCGGTTGTTGTTCCTGCGGGAGGATTTATTGCATAATTGGTTACGCTTGTACCTACCTGATCAAATTTGTAGTACAATATTTCCGGATTTGGAATTCCTTGTGACCAAAGGTTAGCGCAAAACAGCACGGATAGCGCTGCTAAGAAGTAGTAATTTGTGCGTAGCATTTGTTGCGTTTTATAAATTTTGCGCAAATGTAACTAATTCATTATGAAAACACAACGTATTTCTACCACAATTTGATTGTGCGGAAATTACTTGCTTTTGAGCAGGGTAATTTCTTGTTGCAGGGCATCTAATTGATTTTGAAACAACTCTAACTGCTTCATCATCAATAACAATTGTTGGTTGATGTTGTTTTGATAGTGTAAATTTGGTTCGCGGACAATCAAATCATCGGAAAGTAATTCAATAGGGGTGGTGTCTAAAATGCGGGCGATATCGCTCAAGCGAGCGAGGTTAATATCCGAAACACCTCGTTCTATGTTCGAGTAAGCCGCAACGGTTAAGTTTAATTCATCCGCTATGTTTTGCTGACTTAAATTCTTGGATAAGCGCAATATCCGAATCTTTTCTGCAACCTTCTCCTTCATATTCAAAAGTATTGGTGCAGAAGAGAAGATGTATGGATAAAAACTTGAATATATTTGTCGAAAGTTACAAAATTTTAAGTTATTATTGAAATAAATTATTTAGAACCTTTACCGCAATGAACTGTTTGATCATTAATGTTGAAGAATCCGTTTGGCGTGAAATGCAAAGAGGATTTAATACCACAACCCGCGATGCAGTAGAAACACTTATCAGAAAAGGTTTCACGCTATATGTGCTGGACAAAGATTTACGCACTATGTATGACAATATCAACACGATAAAGCGTTTTCACGAATGTTTGAAAGAAACCGACAAAGGTGATTCTGACGCTGTTTGAAAAAAAGAAATGAAGAACCTCGGGCAACGGTAGTTCAGAAAAAAGTCCCAACCTGATTTCAAGAAGGGACTTTAGTATTACTTAAATATTGTTGAAATCAGCTGAATAAAACGCTTCCGTATTTACCTTGAACCGGATTCACGATCAACGTAGGAATCTGTGCATCGTTGGTAAGAATGTATTGCTCGTGACTTGCTGTAATGGCACCCAACATATTGTTGCGGTTGAGGTTCATAATAGCAATTAAATCAGCATCAAGTGTCACGGCATGTTTTACCACTTCTTTATCAAAACCGCTGTTCGGAGCTACTTTGGTCGTCACTTCGATACCGCGTTCCTGGAAAAACCGCACTGAAAACTGAATGTTTGCTTTTACCTGATGGCGTAAAAATTCATCCGATTCATCCGGTGTGATGATGTGCACACGCGATTTGAAATAGGTAGCAATATTGGCAACGTAGGCCAGTTTTTGTTTTGTTTCTTTGTTCAGGTCCAACGGAACAACGATGTCATCATAACCGCTTTCTTTGATTTCTTTTTCCTGCACCACAATAAACGGCACATTGGAATGAGTAATCACTTTCAGCGCGTGGCTTCCGGTAATGTGTTGCCAACCGTGTTGACCGTGGGTTCCCATGAAAATCAACTCAGCATGCACTTCGCTTGCAAAGTCACCAATGTCGTCAAATATATTCCCAACCCGAACAGCAGCGTGTAAAACAGCGGTTGTATCAATCGCAGCCAACACTTGTTTGAGTTTCGTTTCGGCCTCGGTAATGCCCTTCTCTTTGGCAACTACATGCAGAACATGAATTTCGGCGCCGGTAATCTTAGCAGTATTAATCGCATGATTCAGAGCGTTATCTGCAACCGGTGTAAAATCATGTGGTACGATAATCGTCTTTTTTTCCATAAGGAGAGAATTCGGTTTTCATAATTAGTGTACAAAAGTAAGCAAAGCGATTTTGTCTGAACAGTTTTATACGTTTCAATATTAATAATTCAATGTTATTTAACACGATTTTTGGGAAGAAATCTGTCAATTTCCGTTCGATTTGTATCCCCAATTCACATTTATTAATTCGATGACGTACTTATTTTTCTCATTTTTGTAATTGATCTCCGATATAACAACGGAGTAAAACTCTCAGAAATGCCCATCATTGGAAAATTGCTTAAGAAGACCACGGAGCTGAACTACAAGCGAACGGTGCACAAGGGGTTGGACTACAAAGACCAACTCAAAACGCTCAATAAATTGTTGCGGATGGCCACGAAAACGCAGTTTGGGTTTCACCACCATTTTCAGCAGTTGTTGGAGGCTCCGGATACGGTTGAAGCATTTCAGCGTCAGGTTCCCATTACCGATTATGAGGTTTTTTACGACCGTTGGCTGCACCGTTCCATCGATGGTGAGCGCGATGTAGCCTGGCCGGGAATTGTAAAGTATTATGCATTGTCTTCCGGAACTACCGGTTCGCCGAGTAAGCGCATTCCGGTTACCAAACAAATGATCCGCTCGTTTCAACGTACATCGATCAAGCAATTTACGTCGATTGCCGAACTCAATCTGCCCGACGCGTTTTACCAGAAATCGTTTCTGGCCGTTGGTGGTTCTTCCAAACTGGAAAAAGTGGGTAATCACATTGAAGGTGATTTGTCGGGAATTCTCAAGAAACACACTTCCATTGTATTATTACCGCTGACCAAACCCGATGCCGAAACCGCCGCGATCAAGGACTGGAACAAGAAACTCGACCGCATGGTGGAAATGGCGCCATCATGGGATATCAGCACCGTTGCAGGTGTTCCGAGCTGGTGCATCATGCTCATGGAACGCATTGTAGCACATTACAAAGTCAATAATATTCACGATATCTGGCCCAATCTCGAATTGTACATGCACGGCGGTGTTTATGTGGAACCGTATTTATCGCGCTTGCACAAAGTGTGCGGAAGGCCTATTCATACGCGCAACACGTATTTGGCGAGTGAAGGTTATTTTGCATACCAAAAACACACGGCGAGCGAAGGCATGCAACTCCTGCTCAAATCGGGTATTTTCTTTGAATTTGTACCGTTTAACCGCGAGAATTTTGACGAAAGCGGAAACATCAAAGATGGAGCCAATGCATTGACAATCAATGAGGTGCTTCCGTATGAAGATTATGCGTTGGTGATTTCTACCAATGCCGGTTTGTGGCGTTATATGATTGGCGATTTGGTGCAATTTACCGATGTGGAACAACGCGAAATCAAGATCAGCGGCCGCATCAAACAATACCTGAGCCTTGTCGGAGAACACTTGTCACTGGATAATATCAATGTAGCCGTTCAAAAAGCAAGCGATGAATTGGGAATTGATATTCCGGAATTCTGCCTTTTTGCCGATACCGAAAAACAATGTCATCGCTGGTACTTCGGTTCTTGCGAAATACTGGATGGAGATAAGGTAATGAAAGCTGTTGATCGCATTTTGGGAGAACTCAACGACGATTACCGCGCTGTGCGGAATTACAAAACGCTCAGCGACCCGATCGTGAATTGCACGAGCATGAAGATTTTCTATGATTTCATGGAAGCCAAAGGGAAATTGGGGTCGCAGAATAAATTTCCGCGGGTGATGAACAAGCACCAGTCGACGGAGTGGTTGTTGTTTATCGGTCAGTTTGAAAGAACGGAATTTTAAGAAAATCGACGGTTAAAATCTGAGTAATATTGCAATATTACTATGTTTTTGAAAATCAATCAGTTAAAAGTGTGTTGGCGAATTAACCAACAACCTTCTCACGAATCCAACAACCCATTTTCCTTCGCCCCCTGCCGGTTTCTTACAATCGCTTTATATACCGCATTGGCAATTACCACCGCGATGATCATCGCAGAACCGATATAAAAATCATTGTTCAGCAAATCGTTTTCTCCCAAAATGGGAATGGCCAGCAAAATGGTATACACCGGTTCCAGGTTAATGCTCAACGCCACCGTAAATGCACCAAGGCGTTTCATGATTTCGATGGTCGCTAAAAACGCGAAAGACGTACACATAATTCCCAAAAACAACAACCAGCTAAAATCGCTTCCCGTCATTTTGAACAGGTTCCCGTTCAGCATTCCCTGACTTGCCAGTACTACGGTCATAAATACCAAACCGATCGCCATTTCGTGCAAGGTAATACTCGAAGCGGGGACTTCTTCGGCCAGTTTGGCGTTGAAAACCGAAAATAACGCGGCGCACAATGCAGAAAGTAGCCCTACGATAAGTGCGAGATTTTGCTTCGCATCAAATGAATCGGAAACAAAATAAATCCCGAAAATCACCAAACAGCCAAACAGGCATTCCACCCATGAAAAGCGCTTTTTCAGAATTAGTGGCTCCAGCCAGGTTACGTGAAGTGTAGTGGTCGAAAGGCACAAAATTCCCAGCGAGGCCGTTGATAACTGGATGGAAGTATAAAACGTGATCCAATGGGTTGCCACGATCATTCCCACGCCCAATGTTTTCAGCATCAGTTTGCGATTGGGAATGCGCATGGGCATTTTCAAAAAATACAATCCGATCAGTAGCGAAACCAACGCAATCAGGATGCGGTGCCAAACAATGTAAAGCGCATCGATGTGAATGAGTTTCCCTAAGATTCCTGTAAATCCCCACATGAAAATGATCACGTGCAGCAACAGGTAATGTTGGATTTTTTGGAACATGGGCTAAAAGTACTATTTTGACGGGCAATGCTGCGGTTTGTGTACCTCGAAAATTAGCTTTTTTGCGTACTTTTGCTAAAATTTTTCGGCATGTCACACATCACCACATTGAATGAATTTATCATGGACCGCCAGGCCGATTTTCCGGGAGCATCCGGCGAATTGTCGCGCATCCTCAATGATATTGCGGTAGCTTCCAAAATTGTAAGCCGCGATGTACGTCGTGCCGGTTTGGTTGATGATATTCTGGGCGCGCAGGGCGAAACCAACATTCAGGGTGAAGAACAACAAAAACTCGATGTGGTGGCCGATCGCCAGTTCATTCGTGTGTTTGAATCAGGTGGTGAAATTTGCGGAATTGCTTCCGAAGAAAACGACGATTACCTGGCGTTTACAGACGAATTGGCTAAAAAAGGAAAATACGTGGTCTTGTTCGATCCGCTCGATGGTTCTTCCAATATCGATGTAAACGTTTCCATCGGGACTATTTTTTCGGTTTACAAACGCAAATCCGAACGCGGAACGTTAGCTACGCTGGAAGATATGTTGCAACCGGGAACCGACCAAATCGCTGCAGGATATGTGCTTTACGGTTCATCCACGATGCTGGTTTACACCACCGGAAAAGGCGTGAACGGTTTTACGCTCGATCCGTCGATCGGGGAATTTTGCCTTTCGCACCCGAACATGCGCACTCCCGAAACCGGCCGTTTGTATGCCATGAACGAAGGAAATATCGACGAATGCGAACAAGGCGTACGCGATTACATTCGTTTCTGCCAGCAGGTTCATCCTGATACGAATAAACCATACTCGGGCCGTTACATCGGTTCGTTGGTCGCCGATTTTCACCGCAATCTTATCAAAGGTGGAATCTATATTTATCCGGCTACAAACCAATCTCCCGAAGGAAAACTCCGTTTGTTGTACGAATGCAATCCATTAGCGATGATCGCTGAACAAGCAGGTGGACTGGCAACTGCAGGAACACAACGCGTGTTGGATATTCAACCCGAACGTTTGCACCAGCGCGTGCCGTTTTTCGTAGGCTCAAAACAAATGATGGAAAAAGCCATTGCCTGTTTGGAAGCCGCGAAAAGTGTGGTGTGATACGCAATGAAACGCGTTAAATTCAAAGGCTGGTTTTCCTATCAGGATTCGAACTTCGTTGGTGGCGAACGCATCGTTTATTTTCAAATGGATGTGATCGACAATAAAGGTAATTTTGAAGGAACTGCAACCAATCACGACATTTTATGAATTTGAAACTTAAATTCCTCTCCTCGATCGTTCAGCCATGGGAGACTCTTAATGAACGCCTAACTGAAAAGCTGACAGTTGATTCCAATATTTCAGATTTAATCAATATTGCTGAAGGTTTGGCCATCAGACTGAATCATTTTCCTGAGATTGCGAAGAAGAGTAACTTACGAGGAGAAAAGGGTTTTACAGCTTATCAAATTATTATCGATTTGGCGAATTCAACCAAGCACGAAAATTTAAAAGGTGATAAGGCCGTGACAATGGAGGTTAGCTCGCAGTTTGAATTCTTAGAAGGCCATTTTCGATTTATAAGAAATTGTATTAATGTGCATCATCCCGAACATGGAAGGTTTGATTTTTTACAAATAGCATGGGAAACGGCAGATTTTTTATCAAAAAGACTAGAATTGAATATTTTTTGGAAGCCGAAAATACTTGAAGCTCCTAGGGTTATTGAAGAATTTGTCTATATAGGACTGGATCTAGCAAACCAAATATCATTTGAATCAATTCGTTATGAAGTGCTGATAAAAGAACCTTCTGGCGAACTTGTGCCTTTCGATCCTCCTGAGCATACGGTGATTACCGAAGATTTGAATGTTATTGCGGCCGGTAATTATTTTGAATATTTGGAAAATCTAATTCGGAACTCTATTGCTTCCAATGAGACACTGCAAATGAGGACTGAAGTTCCTTACCGGTCAAAGAAAGCTGGATCTCAGATTGCGTATTTAATTCAGGGTGTGCATAGGTGTGGAATTGAAATATTCGATTCGGAGGAAGATATAATGATTGAGGATGTTGATGAATGGATTGAATATCTACTGGAGTTGGAACTAGATAAATTGATTTTGATCGTAAAAGGGACGCTTACGCCTAAAGTGGTGAACCATCTTAGTGTTTTACAAAGCGAACTTTACATATTAAACATTAATAGTGAGCGAGCACGAAGCATACCTCTCCATTTCTTTAACATAACTTTAAAACAAAATACTATTGGATTGGTAAAAGTTGACAGCATCGTGTTAAACATCTCCTCAAGTGTGGAAAAGGAGGTGAAGCAGTTCTTGGACCCCTCTGTATTAGAACATCGGTTTTCATTAGATGGTGAGAATATGATTGGTCTTAAAAGTCTATTACTTAGTTTCGTTAAACCCAGGCCAGATCAAACTAATGGAACTCGGGACATCAAATTGGACCCGGAGAAAGGAAGAGCAGTATATATAAAGGGACTCGAAGAATTTTACCGGGTTGGATTAACAGCCAAGTTTGAATGGGCGATGACTATTGAGGACATGAAAGCACCAGTGATGATTTTTGACCAGTATCTATTTGGAGTTTCTAAATGGACTTTAAAAGTATTTTCACCCTCATTAGGAACAGAATTAGGGATGAATGTAACTAAGTTTGGTCGTACTGAAGCAGCTGGAATTATTTAAAGTCAATGCCGTAAACGAGAGTAGTATGAAAAGAGCTATCCTTTAAGCCAACTCATTTTATTTAGATTAGTTCAATTGGGAAATGATTCCGGAGGAAGTGATTTCAGCGGACATCGAAAACCCAACTTGAGGTTGCAATCTGAAACCTCAAATTTTAACAGGATACCCCCCTTTTCAATTTTGCATTTTCAATTCGTAATTCAAAATTGCCCTATCTTTGCACTTCCAAACAAAACACCCTTTTTTCGACACACAACGACGCAATCCCAACAATGGAACAAACACAATTCAAAGCACTTTTCAAACGACTTTCCGGAATCGATCAAACGGCCAATGCCCTGCAGGAAGCCGAAGTGCGCATTCATTGGAAAGGGTTGGTGGGTTCGTCGAAATCGATGGCTGCAGCTGCCGTGGCCGAGCAAGTGCCCGGACATCATGTGTTTGTGTTGCAGGATAAGGAATCGGCCGCATATTTTCTCAACGATCTGGAGCAGTTGTATCCGGGTGAAAGCCAGGTGTTGTTTTATCCGGCTTCGTATCGTGCTCCTTACCAACTCGAAGAAACCGATAATGCCAATGTGGTGGCGCGCGCCGAAGTACTGGAGAAAATCAACAACGGCCGCAATTGCTGGGTAATTACCTATCCGCAAGCGTTGTTTGAGCGTGTTCCGACCCAAAAACGACTTGCCGAAAACACGATGCGTGTGGAACGCAACAAAAAATATTCCATCGACTTTTTCAACGAATTGCTCATGGAATACGGTTTCGAGCGCGTTGATTTTGTGTACGAACCCGGGCAGTTTTCCATCCGCGGGGGAATCGTGGATATTTTCTCGTTTTCCAACGATCATCCGTTCCGTGTTGAATTTTTCGGTGATGAGGTCGATTCCATTCGTACGTTTGATCCGGTTTCGCAGTTGTCGGTCAGCACGCATACGCATTTTTCCATCGTACCGAATGTGCAGAAACAACTGGTGCTCGACGGTAACGGAACCTTTCTGGAATTCATCGGAAAACACACCACCATCTGGCTTGCTTCCCACGAAATGGTGGAGAAAGCTCTCGAGAAAGATTACGAAAAAGCAATTGCTACTTACGAGAAACTCAA
The DNA here is from genome assembly GCA_040387295.1 of Bacteroidota bacterium. Lineage (GTDB taxonomy): Bacteria > Bacteroidota > Bacteroidia > Flavobacteriales_D > Crocinitomicaceae > Fluviicola. Next base: position 719,610 of record JAZKEB010000002.1, read on the forward strand.
TAAAGATACGGTTCGACATAGCTTGCCGGGTGAGTTATATATGCATCCCGCCGATTGGAAAACACAACTGAAACAGTGTTCCACCATCGAGTTCGGCCCCGATTACCATTTCAAGGCAACAAGCGTTATTTCGTTCCACATTCAGCCGCAACCGGCTTTCAATAAAGATTTTGAACTGCTGAAAACAGATCTGATTCAGCGGAAAAATCAGGGAGCGACCAATCTCATTTTTTCCAATCAACCCAAGCAGATTGAACGCTTGTACCAGATTTTTGAGGACATTGGTGGCGACGTGGAATTTGTGCCGATGAACATCGCTTTGCACGAAGGATTCATCGCTCCCGAACTGAAATTGGTCTGTTACACGGATCACCAGATCTTTGAACGTTACCACCGATTCAAACTCAAGGAAGGATTCCGTCAAGCCAAACAAGCTCTCACGCTCAAAGAATTATACAACCTGCAAAAAGGCGATTATGTCACGCATATCGATCACGGTGTGGGACAGTTTTCGGGTTTGCAAACCATTGATGTGAACGGAAAACAGCAGGAAGCTATTCGGTTGGTTTACCGTGATGGTGATGTGTTGTACGTGAGTATTCACTCGTTGCACCGCATTTCGAAGTTTACCGGAAAAGAAGGTTCTGCGCCCAAAATGAACAAATTGGGTACGCAAGCCTGGGCAACGTTGAAACAAAAAACGAAGAAAAAAATCAAGGAACTGGCCTTCGATTTGATTCAACTCTATGCCAAACGTCGCAGCCAGCCGGGTTACGCTTTTTTACCCGATACGTATTTGCAAAACGAGTTGGAAGCGTCGTTTATGTACGAAGATACACCCGACCAACTCAAAGCTACGCAGGCAATCAAGGAAGACATGGAAAAACCCATTCCGATGGACCGCCTGATTTGCGGAGATGTTGGTTTTGGGAAAACCGAGGTTGCCATTCGTGCAGCGTTTAAAGCCGTAGCCGACAGCAAGCAGGTGGCGGTATTGGTTCCAACGACCATTTTGTGTCACCAACACGCGCGATCGTTTGCCGAACGGCTCAAACAATTTCCGTGTACGGTCGATTATGTCAACCGGTTTAAATCGGCCAAAGAAATTACCGAAACCCTCAAACGCCTCGAAAAAGGCCAGATTGATATTCTGATCGGAACCCATAAAATTGTGGGAGAACGCGTTAAATTCAAAGACCTCGGACTGATCATCATTGACGAAGAACAAAAATTCGGGGTCGCGGTAAAAGACAAACTCAAAACGCTCAAAACAACGGTTGATACGCTCACGCTTACCGCAACACCGATTCCGCGAACGTTGCAGTTTTCCCTGATGGGAGCACGCGATTTGAGCGTCATCAATACGCCGCCGCCAAACAGACAACCGGTTTTAACCGAAGTGGTTCAATTCAACGAAGAGATTATCCGCGACGCGATTGCCTATGAAGTGAGCCGTGGCGGACAGGTTTATTTCGTGAATAACCGCTTGTCAAATATCAAGGAAGTAGCGGGAATGATTTCGCGCTTGTGTCCGGGTGTTCGGGTGGGAATTGGTCACGGACAAATGGACGGAAAGCAACTCGAAAAGATCATGATGGATTTCATCAACGGTGAATATGATGTGTTGTTGGCCACCACGATTATTGAATCGGGAATTGATATTTCAAATGCCAATACGATTCTTATCAACGATGCCCACAACTTCGGGTTGAGCGATTTGCACCAGTTGCGTGGCCGCGTGGGACGTTCCAATAAGAAAGGATTCTGCTACCTCATTGCGCCGTCGTTTAGTTTACTCACTTCCGAAGCACGAAAACGTTTGGAAGCGTTGGTACAGTTTTCTGATTTGGGTTCGGGCTTCAACATCGCAATGAAAGATTTGGACATTCGTGGAGCCGGAAACCTGTTGGGTGGCGAACAAAGCGGTTTCATTTCCGAAATCGGGTTCGAGATGTACCAGAAAATTCTCAACGAAGCCATCGAAGAACTCCGCGAAGAAGAATTCAAGGATTTATTCGAAGAACGTACAACCGATCAGCTGACTTCTTATGTGCGTGATTGCGTGCTGGAAACCGATTTCGAATTGCGAATCCCGGAAGACTACATCAACAACGTCGCCGAGCGTTTGAGCATTTACCAGGAATTGGATGGCTTATCGACCGCTGAAGAACTGGAGCAACACAAACAACAACTCATCGACCGTTTCGGTCCGATGCCGCGTTTGGTGAAAGAATTGTTCCATTCCTTTGAAATGCGTTGGCTGGCGCAGGAAATCGGCTTCGAACGATTGGTGATCAAATCAGGAACGATGATCGGTTATTTCGTCGCCAATTCACAATCGAAATACTACGATTCACCGCAATTCACGCAAGTACTCAAATACGTGCAGCAGCAACCCAAAGATTGTAAACTCAGTGAGAAAAACGATCGTTTACGGATGCTTTACAGCAACATCATGAGTATGGACCATGCGTTTGAGCGGTTGAAGGAGATTGGGAATTAAAGGTTTTCATTGATGTGGGAGTCGGCTTCCTCCCTTGAGGGAGGATCGAGGAGGGTGACCTCCTTATTCAAATCCATCGCTATGAGTCACCTCCTTATTCCATCACAAGCAGTGCTTGCTTTTCCCGTCCTCAAGGAGGGAAGTAGATTCGCTTTCGCTATTTTGGAAAAAAGTAAGAAGTAGTTACTTCAACACCCATCCCGAAAAACCTTCGGCTTTCAACTTCGGATTGAGTTCATTGAACTGAGCGCCGTCGCCTGCGCTGACGCGAGTCAAACCGCTGCCGGGAAGGATTTTGGCATCGAAGCCTTTTGAGCGCAATGTTTTCACCAATTGATTGGCATTGTTGGCATCGCTGAAACAACCTACAATGATATACGAACCTGAAGAAGCAGGAGCTACCGCAACAGGAGTTGTTGGTTGCGAAACCGGTTCGGGATCATTCGAAACAATAGCTTCTCCTTGATTGACACGAACAGGAACAAACGTTTCATCGTCCAGCGAGAATGAGAAAACCGAAACACCTTCCGGAATATTTTCCAGTTGCGATTGCGGGACGTCTCTTTTGGGAATGGTATACGTTTTTGTCGACGGCTGATAAGCAGGTGCCGATTTTTTATGGAACGGATTAAAATCGCTCAATGAAAGCATGCCCGACTCCAGCACATCGGTTTTCATCGGAATCCACAACGAATAAAAAGCAATCGGAAGGATGGCCGCTGCCGCTGCGTATCGCCAGACACGTATCGGTTTTTTCGGCATCGCGATCGCAATAATCGGTGCTTCATTCTGTGTTTCGTCTGCTACAACTTCTATCTGAGAAGGTTGAAATTCAACCAACGGTTCGGTCAATGTTTCGCGCACCAATTCCTGAATGGCTTCGTGCGCAATTTTAGCTTCCACATCTGCCGATGAAACAAAATGAATGGCGCTTAAACCATATGATTCCATCAATAGGTTATAAAAACGGTCTTGTTCAAAGCACAGATTGCGTTCCTGATCGAGGTACAAAAATCCCACGCGATCAATCGAAATGCGCTGTCCCTGCTTCAGTTGATTGTCCCAAAGTAACACTGCTTCCGAAACAGCTGCCTGAGCCTCGTTGTAAGGAACGCTGTTTTGATGAGCGAAAGAAGCGATCAGCAAACCGTCGTTATTGATGAGTTGACGGTTAAATAAAATAGCTTTTCGCGGTGGAGTCATGGTGCCGTTTGCAGCATCGAGCTGTGCGCCAACACGTTGGGTAACAAACCCACCGAACGTTGGCACAATCACACAATTGTGCTGCAATAATAAATCACCAATAATTCCCTCAACTGTCAGCATGTCACAAAGTTACAAAAACAACCTGAATGTTTACGCAAATAAGCGGAAAGGGTTACATGTGATCACACAATCAAGGCATAAAAAAGGCCGAATGTTTTCATCCGGCCTTTTGATATCGATTACTGTTTTACCAGCAGCTTACTTTGATTGGTTGCCTGCTCTATAAGCAGGTAAGTTCCCGGCGTGAGCGAACTCACATCTACGGTTGTAGATTCGCCATTCGTTACAAAGCTTAAAATGATTTGTCCGGCGATATTTTTAACAACGAAGCGATTGTTGGTATTCAATAGGTTGTGTACCATCAGCACATCGATCATCGGATTTGGCGCTACACTGAAACTGTTATCCAACTCATTCAATCCGGTGAAATTTAAGTCAACCGTAACTGTCAGAACCGAATCACAACCTTGTGCGTTTGTTAAGTTTTGAGTGTAAATACCATCCTGGTAAAAGGTCTCTCCGTTTACAGTGACACTATCCATTCCGGAAGCAGAAGTTGTTCCGGCTGTAGCCTCATTCACAGTCACTGTAAAAGTAGCCTGTGCTGAACAGTTGTTCGTGTCAACTGTGCTGGCAACATAACTGGATGTCTGTACAGGATTGACAACCGTTCCGTTTGCAAGCGTATCGTTCCAGAAGATCGGATAATTGCTTGCTCCGGTTAACAATACAGGCATGCCCTCACAAATGGTTATATCACCAGGAATCGTTAACATAGGTAACGCAGCTATATTCAACGTGATAGTGTCAGTAGAAACACAACCGTTCGTGTCAACTGTACTTGCAACGAAATTTTCTGTAAGTGCAGGGCTGATAATGGTTCCATTTGCAATCGTATCATTCCAGAATATCGGATAATCGGCCGTGCCAAGTAATTGCGCCTGATCACCGTCACAAACGGTTAAATCACTAACAGTTAATGTGGGTAAGGCCCATACATTCACGGTGGCTGTGTCAGAAGAACTACAACCATTCGTATCGATATAGGTAACAATATACGCTCCGGCCTGATTGACAGTGATCGTGCTTGTTGTATCACCCGTGCTCCAGCTAAGATTAGCCGTTTGATCTGCAGTTAAAAGATCGGCGTCACCCATACAAAATTCTATTTCAGAAGTGTTTATGGAGACCGGAACTACCGGAACTGAAGTAATGGTTAATGTATCCATTGCCACACAACCGATGGTGTCTGTAATAGTCACCATGAACTGCAATGTACCCGAAATCAAAGCAGTTGGATTACTCAACGTTGTATCGCTGATCCCGACACCTTGCCATGCATAAGTAAGCGGGCTGTTTACAGAACTCGTACCACTTGGCGAACCTCCCAAAACAGCAGTCGTATTTAAACAAAAAGTGGCATCGTTACCAGCATCGGCAGTAACTGTAACTGCTGTTCCGAAGACTTTAAACGGAGCTCCTTGTGCAGGTGTTCCTGTTCCTCCATCAAGCAGATTGTTCCATACGCTGCCAATTCGTTGGCGTCCGTTTCCGGTAATTGCTTGTCCGGGAGGGACAACAGCTGGTTGCCATGGTCCTGAAGCGAGAGATCCTGAAGCTGCCCAATCGAACCAGTAGGTTCCGGCAGATAATGTGAATCCGCCAACGTTAATGGTGTTTTGCATGATTGGACGGGTTGAGTTACCCGCTGTGGTTTCTGTAACGCGGTAAGCATTGCTGAATACTGAACGGATTAATCGATTCGTTGTGGTATCACCCCAAATAACGTTCGATCCTACAGCATCCGGAACACCGTCCCAAATACGCAGGGTATAACCGGTAAAGGTAGATGTTGTTGTGGAGCCGGTTTGGTAACCATAGAAATAAATAGAATCGATTGTCCATGAACAATCAACGGTAATGTCATCGGCAACACGGTTAAAAAGTGCCTGCTGATGCCCAAAGCCAATGGTTCCCATGCCGAAAGTAGTGGTGTAAAGCACACTCTCGTTGGCGCCGCCAGCTCCTGTTCCAACACTGTTGAATGCAGGGCCGTTGTCATAAATTTGAGCCTGAATGGTAAATGTTCCTGCGATTAAAGCAAGAAAGGTGTAGAGTAGATTTCTGATCATTTGTATTGATTTTTGCGCAAATGTACACAGAAAGCATTCATTCTACAAAAACGCCAGCACTTTCGCCACATCTTCAGGAACGTCGATGTTGGGTGTTTCGATATCCGTTTCCACTACCTTGATGCTGTAACCGTAATATAACCAGCGCAATTGCTCGAGTGATTCTACCTGCTCCAATTCTGTAGGTTTTAATTGACTGATTTCACTTAAAACAGCAGATCGATAAGCATATAAACCGATATGGCGCAGATAAGGATACGTTTCAAGTGGTTTTCCTTTCGCATTGGCAAAATTGGGAATGGCACTTCTTGAAAAATAAAGTGCGCGGTGCTCGTGGTTTACCACCAGTTTGATGCGATTCGGATTGATAAGATCAACCTCTTCGATGGAACGCGAAGCCAGCGTTGCAATATCTACCGATGAATCATGAAACGCGGCAAGTAAACTATCCAATTGAAGTGGATTTACCAACGGTTCGTCACCCTGAATATTGATTACCACATCGTAGCTTTCGGATAGGGTGGCGATTACTTCTGCGCAGCGATCGGTTCCCGTTTGGTGATGCGTTGCCGTCATGCAAACCTTTCCGCCAAAATGGATGACCTCGGCAAAAATGCGTTCATCATCCGTCGCAACTACCAAATCGGTGAGCATCGTTGATTGTTTTGCGCCTTCATAAACGCGTTGGATCATTGTTTTTCCCTTCAGGTCAATGAGCGGTTTTCCCGGAAAACGGGAAGAACTATAACGAGCAGGAATAACACCAAGGATACGCATAATTAATGTTGAATTTTAAATGCTTAATGTTGAATGACGTTGGTACTCAATTTTCAATTCAACAATCAAAATTAAGCATTCAACATTAATTTAAAGCTTGTACTGTAATTGCACCATAAACGTCCGTGGTGGTTGCACATCTCCGGGACGGCTTGAATACTCAGCATTCAAAATGTTGTTCACGATAAAACCGATGCGGTAATGTTTTTTGTATTCATAACCGATTCGTACATCGAATACATACGTCATTCCGTTGTGTTCTTCACGGTAACGCTTTATACCGGGCAAAATCTCGGTTCCCAAAATACCGTCTTCAAACGTTGCGTCGATGTTGGTCATGAAACTGTTCATCCGCATAGAAGCTCCCAGACTAATACCTTTGTAAGTAGCTTGCATATCGAATTTGGCCATGTGGCGGAAACGGTATTTCAACATCGTGGAAGAACTGTCTGAGAAGGAAGAAAGGTAAACCGAATCTTTGTTTTTGGTCACCGGATTCATATAGGTGTAACCCATGAGCGTTTGAATTTTCACCTTCCCGATGTCGCCTTCACCACTAATCGATAGTTCCATTCCGGAAATTTGGGCTGACTCGGCATTTTCGGCTCTAAAGCCCAGCCATTTCATGATATAACCCGGGTTGTTCGGGTTGAAACTCGGTGGAATACTGTCAGGAATGTAATTCCCGAAAGTAAACTCGGTCATGTTTTTGTAGTTGTTTACAAAACCTGCAAGGTCAACAAATCCTTTCCAGCCACCGATTTTTACACCTTGTTTGATTCCCAATTCTACGGCCCAACCGGTTTCAGGTTTTAATGCCGGATTTGGGAAAACCAACAAACTTCCTACGTTGGTAGCAGTGTATCGCTCGGCAACACTCGGGTAACGAACTCCCTGACCGAAAGAAGCGCGTAAATGCGTGTATTTGGCTACTTCGTAGTGAACACCGGCTCTCAGAATAGGTTTCACCGGCAATTTCAGCGAATCTTTTCCAAGATAAGTTTCCGAATCACTTTGCAAATCGTCCATTTTGAAATACTCAAAGCGCACGCCGGCCGTGATGTCCAGTTTTTTCCACTTCTTTTCTCCCTGCGCATACGCCGATGTATTGATTGAAGTGTGATCACCGAAGAGGAAAGAAGTCACCAGCCCCCTGTTGATTGAAGCTCCGGTGGTCAGTACCAATGTATTGTTTTGCCAACCGCGCTGAAACTGGTAATCGCCATAAAATACCTGCCCGATGGCGTTTTGTCCCGGATTGCTGTAATTCATGTTATCCGTATAAAAGAAGCGCGTTTTTAACTGATGCTTGTTGCCAAATTTGTCGAAGTATTTGATCGAAGGATCAATATTCAGACGGATTCCGCGATTGAAGGTCAGTGTGGATTCGGCCTTACTGGTATCTGCACCACCCGAAGGCTGGTAAGCATTTGTATCACTTTTCCAAATGATAAAAACGCCGGCTTTTCCATATTGCGCATTCCAACCCAGACTGGCGCGAAGTTTCGGTATTTTTTTCGGCCGGTAATACAACGTTCCGTTAAAACGGCCTCTGTCTTCGGTTTCGCCCTGACGGTAACCATCGGTTGTGAAACCGGCTCCGCCCAACGTCAATGAAAAACCTTTACCCAATTGTTTGGCAAAACTTACCTCTGCCTGGTACAGTGTTGGATTTTTCGACCACCATTTCAGGGTAGAACGTTTCGGATTGTCATAAACTCCGGCCTGTACTTTGGCCGAAAAAAACGGTTCCGTTCCGGGTTCGCGTTCCACGATAGAAATAATGCCATTCAAAGCCCCGCTACCGTAAAGCACCGATGATGCACCTTTGATGATTTCCACCTGCTCAATATTTTCCAGCGGAAGAGCATTCCACTTGGTATCACCGGCATCAGCTGAAAGCATTGGCGCCTCGTTCCACATAATCAAGACACGGCTTCCGGCTCCGTAAGAGAAACCACTTCCGCCGCGAATACTCACTTGTCCATCCATGCAGTAAGCTCCTGGAACCTGGTCTATTGCTTGTTCTAAATCCACAACTCCCTTACTTGAAATCAGCTCCGGTTTCAGAATTTCCAGCGAGATCGGAACATCTTCGATCGCTTGCTGACGACGCGAAGCAGAAACCACCACTGGCCCCAAGTCAGTTGTCTGCGTTCCGTTTACCGAAACCAGCGCTATTGTAAGGAAATCGGCATTGGTGACCACAATAGTATCCGGAATATAATCCAATGCTTTTACAATAACCGTAACCGGAAAAGTGGTAACCGGAAACGAAAAATCACCGTCAATGCCACCGATAACCTGCTGACCGTTAGAGGCCGAAAGCTGTGGTGTTGGAATGGGTTCCTGCGTGCTTTTATCAATCACTTTACCCGAAATGGTTTGCGAAAAAAGTGATATTGGAAGCAAAAAAAAGAGTAGTAGAGCCTTTTTCATGAAGGTATTTATCAGTATATTCAAGAGACCAAAGTACCATATTATTTTGAATTTTAGTCCTACACAACAACAAATCGCCCTCACTTTTCTGAGCGGAATCGGAAGTCGCAGAGCGCGTATCATTATTGGTCATTTCAATGATTTGAATGAGTTTTTTAGTGAAAAGAAATTGAATCTTGCGGAAATACCCGGCATTCAACCCGACTTTGTGAGTTATTCACAACGCATTGCCGCATTGGAAGCCGCCCAAAAAGTGACCGAACTATTGGATAAGATCGGTGCTACTACGGTGTTTTTCACCGAAAAGGAATATCCGCGACGCCTCAAACAATGTCCGGATGCTCCTTTGCTACTATATGCAAAAGGTCAGATAAACTGGAATCCCGAAAAAGTAGTGTCCATTGTGGGGACACGTCACGCTTCGGCTTATGGCAAACAATTAACCGAAGAATTGGTGGAAGGCTTAAAAGCATGCGGCGCGACCGTCGTGAGCGGTATGGCGTATGGAATAGATGTAACGGCTCATGCGACAGCGTTGCACAATGCGTTACCTACTATTGGTGTGTTGGGCCACGGTTTACACACCATTTATCCGGCTGTGCACCGAAAAATAGCGCAGGAAATGCTCGCCACAGGTGGTTTGGTAAGTGAATTTGCTCCCGGCCTGAAACCTGAACCGGCTTATTTCCCCATGCGGAATCGGATTGTGGCGGGCCTGGCAGATGCAACGATTGTGATTGAAAGCGGTATCAAAGGCGGCTCACTAATTACGGCAACCATGGCCAACGATTACAACCGCGATGTGTTTGCTTTTCCGGGAGATGTGAACAAACCCTTTTCAGCAGGGTGTTTGCGGTTGATCCAGCAACACAAAGCACATCTCTTGACCGGTGCAACTGATCTTTTGAAAGCGATGAATTGGGAAGCGCCAACCGGAAAAAAGGTGGTGCAGCGGAACCTGTTTGTTGAGCTTACAACAAACGAAACGCAACTGGTTGAAGTGTTAAAAACGAAACCGGAAGCCGCCATAGACACATTGGGTTATTTAACGTCATTATCGCCTGGTGCGGTGTCGGCATTGCTGTTAAACCTTGAATTTAAGGGAGTTGTAAAGGCGCTTCCGGGTAGGCGTTATTCACTTATTTGATTAGTTTGTATTGTCTGAATCGTTATTTATCCCTAAAAGTGAATCATCTAAGAGAGACTTTATTAACTTAGCGTTAAAATATTCTCGAATGATGAAAAAATCCTTGTTGGTTATTGCCGGATTGAGTGTCAGCATGGCGTTCGCGCAAAAAATCACAAATGCTACCGATAGTAAGTATGATTTTACAAAGGTTTCACACCTTGACGCTACACCGGTAGAAAATCAGGGTTATACCGGAACTTGCTGGAGTTTTTCAGCATTGTCTTTCTTTGAATCGGAATTGATCCGAATGGGCATCAAACAACCCGATTTACTTTCAGAAATGTATATCGTGCGCAAAGCGTATGAAGCAAAAGCCGATCGTTTTATCCGCATGGATGGTAAAATCAATTTTAGCGAAGGTGGTGCTTTTCACGATATTCCATATATCATCAAACGTAACGGAATTGTTCCGAAAGACGTTTATACCGGACTTTCAAACGGCAAAACCAGCTTCAATCACGAAGAATTATTCAATGTATTGAACAGCTTCATGCAAACCATTTTGGGTGAAGTGCAAAAAGGCAAAGGAATCGGAACCGAGTGGAAAAAAGCGTTTTCTTCTATTCTTGATGCGTATTTGGGCCCCGATGTAACAGAGTTTACCGTAAAAGGAAAAAAATACACTCCGCAAACATATGCTGCTTCGTTGGGCTTCAACATGGACAATTATATATCTGTAACTTCATTTACCAACGATCCGTTTTATACGTCATGCGAAATTGCCATTCCGGATAACTGGGCTTGGGGCGACAGCTACAATGTACCGCTGGAAGATATGGTGAGTATTGCCGAAACGGCGTTGAATAACGGTTATACCATTGCATGGGGAGCCGATGTTTCAGAGAAAGGATTTAACTTCCGTCAGGCAATTGCCATTGTACCGGAAGATCCTTCTACCATTGAAACCAAAGGAAGAGACAGCAAAACTTTCAATGATGCCGGAGCGGAGCGTTCTTCGAATGCATTTTTGGAGCCTGTAAAAGAAATTACTGTGTCGCAGGATATGCGTCAAAAAGGATACGATGAAAAAGTGACTACCGATGACCATGGAATGCATATCGTCGGAATGTATAAAGATCAAAACGGAACACGCTTCTTTTTGGTAAAAAACTCATGGGGAACCGATAACTTACCACAAGGTTATCTCTATGTGTCAGAGCATTATTTTCGCTTGAAGACGATTAACATCTACTTGCATAAAGACGCGCTCACCAAAGATGTACGTTCCAAACTGAAAATTTAAGTGTAAACCAGGGTTATTTCGGATAGAAAATTTAGTATCTTCGTTGTAACCCACTATTTGTTGAATTATGGAAAGACTCACACCTGCCGAAGAGAAAGTAATGTTGAAACTGTGGAAGTTGGAAAAAGCCACCGTAAAGGAAATTGTGCACCTCTACTCCAACCCAAAGCCTGCTTACAACACGGTATCTACCATTGTGCGCATTCTTGAACGTAAAAAGTTCATTAAGCACAAACCTGTTGGACGAGGATACATTTATTTTCCCAAGATTTCACGTGAACAGTACCGTGATTATTTAGCGAATTACATTCTGGCCAACTACTTTGATGGCAACAGAAAAGAAGTAATCTCGTTTTATAACAGTACGTTAGCCCTGAGTGAAATCCTTTAGAGATTTATTTTATTGGAAAATGTTCGAACGGTCGTCTTCAGGCGGCCGTTTTTTGTTGGGTTGATTTCCCCGTTTTTTCCTCCCCCTCCAAAGCAGGGCAAACGCATAAAAACACATTATTTGTAGATGGGTTGGTTGATCACCGAGTTGAGCGGCGCAAGCTGCACAGTATGTCGTCGATCATCTTCATCACCGTTTCCGCCGTGATATCCGGCTGCGAGACATGGAACGAGGTCGAACTATTCGGCACAACACAGCTCGACTGGATTGAACGATACGTTGACATACCAAACGGCATTCCATCACACGACACATTCAACCGGTTCTTTTCCTACATGGATCCCGAACCGTTCGAACAAGCGTTCCGCAAGTGGGTCGCTTCATTCACTGAAGAACTCGACGACAGCGTAGTCAGTCTCGATGGTAAATCAATACGTGGTTGCAAGACCGGGCCAACATCAGCGCTACACATCGTCAGTGCATGGTCAGCTGCTGCAGGGATCACACTCGGACAAGTGAAGACACCAGACAAAGGGGGCGAACTCAGCGCAGTATTAGAACTGCTCGATTCACTATTCCTGGAAGGAGCTGTCGTAACACTCGATGCGCTCAGCACACACCCGCACATCGTCTCAAAGATCCGGGAACGCAAAGCACATTACATGATTCAGGTGAAGCGTAATCGCATGCTACTATTCAACGACATCGAAAACGCTTTCGTATATCACACACCTGATCGGCACACAACGGAGCAGTCAGCGCACGGCAGAACGGAAATAAGGCGCATTGCCGTAATCCCTGCAGACAAGGTTGTCATGACCGGCAACACCGAGTGGAAAGATCTATCAGCGATCATTCGTGTTACGCGGTGGGTAAAGGACAACCTTACCGGTGAAGAACACAACAACGTCGCCTACTACATTTCAAGTGTTCCCAACATCACCGCAATGCGTGCTGCTGAGATCATCCGTGCGCATTGGGCTATTGAGAACAACCTGCACTGGATGCTTGATGTTGTGTTCAGTGAAGACGCTGATCGCAAGCGCAACCACAACGCCGTTGTCAACTTCTCGCTGATCCGTAAAATCTCAATGGTCGGACTGTCGAAAGTCAGCTACAAGAACATCGGCATGAAGTCGCGCAGGAAAGCGGCCATGATGGATATGAACTACCGGGAACAAGTAATCAATCAATTGTAATGATGGTCGAAATAATTGTAATAACAGCGTCAACTGTATTGATGGTTTCTGTGTACATTTTACTGAACGGACTATATTATGATGAATGGTTTGATACCTTAGATCGGGATGAATACATTCGTCACATGAACCGCAAAACACAGGAAGAACTCGATTATATAATGAGCGCATTGCTGGAACTTCACAAGGTGTCGTCTCCTGCCATGATTGAAGGCATTCAAAAGAAGCGGCCACACCTTAAAGATGTTGGCATTATTCAAGACCGGCTCGAACTCCTTCGTGACAATTATGAGTTCGTGAAGAATGAAGTTCCGGATCTCAAGAAGATAATGAACCCGAACATCGATTCGGAAGAGTTGCGTCTGTATGGCTTGAACTTCTGGCGATTGAGCGGCAAAGGATGGCTGTTTCTGGAAGAACACAAAAGCTTCCGGCGCATGGCACGCAGATACCGTCTCAAGACAATCTGGGCGGTAACGATGGGGATAATGGCTATCGTTACCCTGATATTAACGATCATCAAATCATAACAACAAAAAGCCCCGGTTCGTCCGGGGCTTTTCTATTTCAATCCTGCCAGCTTGATCAGGTCGGTGTGCTTGATCTCGAAGTATTCCTTCTGATAGTCCGTTGACATCCGTTTAGATTCCGGAAGCCTGAAGCGGACAACCTTAATTCCCTTAACCGTCTGCACATTTACATAAAACGAATAGGATGGATAGTATTCCTTTGGATTGTTTATGGTAGCGACAATTGAATTGATGAGGTTCTGATCATTGTACAGGTGTTCACCTCCTAAGATCACATACTGATCTGTGATGTTCCCGTATAGCTTTGATTTAATGATTGACTCGGTAGAATCTTTTGCATTCAATGCTTTGTTCAGGTCAGCGTAACCAGTAGAATCCAGGATGAAGTAATTCATTTCCTTGTGTTCCTGCCAGTCCTGCCGGATTTCAGGGTATTTGTAGGTTCCTCCAATGCTTTCGTGAATTATCACGTAGTATCGCTTACCGTTGCAAGTGATTCGTGCTGCTTTGATCCACTTGAAGTTCTGAGATACCAGGCTAAACATTGATTCGGGACACTTCTTGTCGTAGATAGCATTCTTGTTCTCGATCCACTTGCCGGTTGATTCATTGAGTTCCCATCCTGTGGCTGTGGTTATCTTCTCAGTGATTGAATCAAATGATGCATCCTTTCGGTCCTCTCTTTCTTGAGTAAAGGCGGCAAATGCTACCGTAATTACCGCAATAGTTAATAACAATTTCATAGTCTTTGTTTTGAATACGAACCAAATATACCAAAGTCAACTTATAGATTGACTTAAAGAGGCGTAAATTTCTGATTTTGCCCGCTACTCAATGGATAAGGAAGTTTCAAATCAGCGACTAGGGCGGTGCGTCAGATCACTACGTGAACGCAGGGGAATGGAACAGCCTGACGTTGCTGCGCTGTTGGACTGTACTAAGCAGTATGTGTCACGCGTGGAACTGGGAAAGGTGAGCGTGACGTACTACTGGATAGAGCGGTTCTGCGAAGCTATGGAAATCAGCATCGATGAGTTCATTCAGGAACGTAAGAAACATTAAATGCGTTTGCCGTGCCTCCAAAGGGGGAAGTAGATTCACCTTCGCTAACAAAGTAAAGGAAAAACAAATCCAAATTTCGGTTCAAAAGGGAAGTCCTAAAGGATTACTGTAACCTGCTTCCCCCTTTGGAGGGGGATTGAGGGGGAGGACGATCACATTACGGCTTAAAACCTAAACGTCACACCACCCATAAACTGCAAGCCCTGCACCGGATAATTGTACCAGCGTTTGTAGCGCTGCGCAGCCAGGTTGTTCACGTTTACGAAAGCCGAAATCCGCTTGTTGTAACGGTATTCCACACCCAGATTGGCATCGGCGATAAAACCCAGTTTTTTAGCCAGTTGGTTGTTTTCTTCCGTCACGTCTTCTTCTTTGGCATACACCAATGCACGACGACCGCCTTCCATGTTCAGGTCGAGGGTAAAGATAAACTTGTCATACAGGTTGTAACTTCCACGTAAAATGAATTGCAATTGCGGCAAGTTCCACGCATACGTATTGCTCAACGCGTTGTAGGAATAATAACGACCGATAAGATCGATTTTAGTTTTCTCCAGCAATTGGTAATACAACGCACCTTCTACGGTTGCTACATTCATCGTATCGTAAATTACCGCGAAGCGATTTCCTGCCGAATGCACCGTGTCTGTGATAAACAAGGCTTTGTCTTTGATATTCCCGAAGCTGGCCCCAATATTGAATCCGATGCGTTTACTCAATGTGCCTTTCAGTCCGATAGCCGCTTCTATGGCTTTGTGTTCATTGCGTAATTGCTGATTAGACAGCGCAAACTCATTGATATCGGTAATGGCTTTGAAGGTTTGCTGGGTCATACCACCGCGCAAAGCCGCATAAGGAATCAGGATATCGTCAAACAACGAATACTTCACTTCGGCATTCGGGTACACGTAAATGCGCGTTTTTTCAGCAGCACTTACTGTAATATCCACCCCGATATTGGCTTTGAGGCGCTTGTTTTTGGAATACGTTGTGATGTAAGGACGCAAACTGAAAATCGTGTTATTGCGTACAATCCCCGAATCTACAAGTGTTAATGAAGAATCTTCGATGCCATATTTGTAGCCGTTGTATTTCAGATCGGCGTTGGCACCATAGATTTCATTGCCCCATTTGAATGTGAAACCACCAAAAAGACTGAAATAATTCTCTTTCGAACGCCAGTCTTCCAAGCTGTCAACTGATGGTTTTTTGTCGTTGAAATGACGGTATTCAAAGCCTGCACGCCAGTTTACGCCTAAACTATCGTGTTTGTGTGAACTGAATTGCCCTTTCAGGTTAAAGGTGTTGAAACGTTGTGCAATACTGTCGACATTGGCGTTTTCGTTGCGGAAACCATAGAAATGCAAACCACGGTTGTTGTAATTCATTTCCGCCATCCAGTCGTAGCGTTTCTCGTTCATACCGCCGAATGCGCGAAAATTGCTTTTATCAAAATTGGCCGGAGCGTAGTTTTTGATCTTGCTGAATGAACTGATATGCTGACCGTGAAATCCGTAATTGAATTTGCGGGTACGCGTATTGTTGTAGTACACTTCGGCCAACGGCATAAATACCGAACCGATTCCCAAACGGGCATAGCCATTGTACAATTGTGGTAATTTTTCAACGGTTTTCACCGTAGCCGCAGGAATAGGCTTCACTACGATTTCCGGAGCGTAACTCATTGCCAGCAATGGAAATGTAGCCGTTGGATTCGGGAAAACCGTATCCAGAATCTTCGGACTTTCCGCCTGACGGTAAGCCGGTTCTATTGAGCGAAGCGCGTCGACACCCAGTTCGATTGTGTTTCCAGAATTTACAGGTTGAGCGAACGCATTCAACCCGGCAAAGAGCAGGAAAGATAACGCGCCGATCGTTTTCATCTGATTGATTGTCTGTCTCATTAGTTCCCTGATTTATCGTCACCAACTTCAATCTCCGTTTCACTAGGCTCGAGCAGGGATTTTGGTTTGTTTTTCATCTGCAGGATTTCTTCCAGCAAATCATTGGCTTCTACCTTAATACCGTCTTCGTCGTCAGGATAATTGTCGATCACCGAACGAATGGTTTGTTCTGCCTGGAACAGGTCTTTTTTCTCGACCAACACTTTTGTTTGTAAAATCAACCCTTTGGCGATCCAGTAATCGTAGCCCGGTTTCATTTTCAGCAAGGCGCGGATTTCCGCATCGGTTTTGGTGAGGTCTCCTTTTTTGAAGTAACCTTCCGCAATCGTGTATTTCGATTCGGCTGCAAACTCGGTTGTTGTGTTTTTCACTACGTATTCCAATGAAGGCAAAGCTTCTGTGAAACGGTCCGTTTTCGCCAGTGAGATTCCTTTGATGTATTCGGCTTCCAGCTTCACGGTATTGGTGATTTGTTTGTTGGCCAATACCTTTTTCGCGTATTCAGCCGAATTGGCAAAATTCTCGACTACGTAATGACAACGCATGAGTCCAAGCTCGGCAATCTGGGTCATTTCCGGCGATTTGGAAACCTGCTCCAAACGCGTGTAATACGGCAACGCCTTTTCGTACTCATAGGAGTTGTACAGGAATTTGGCGGTACGTTGCGAAGCAATTTCCGTGAAATCGTCGTTTGGACGTTCAAGTGTTTGTTTGTAAATATCAACGGCTTCCGCTTCGCGTTTCAGGATATAGAGCGCATCAGCTTTGTAGTTGAGTATTTCCTGCTTGTATTTTCCGTTCGGATATTTGTTGAGGTAACCGTCGAAATCGGCCAAAGATGCCTGATATTCTTTTCGCTCGTAAGCTTCCATGGCTTGTTCGTAGTACTTGTCTTCCACTTCGAAACGGATGGAATCGGCACATGGATAAATATTGGCGAGGTTCTCTACCTTATCCAATCGTCGTTGTGCGGTATACACATCGGCCAGGGCTTTGGTTTCGCGTACGCAGGTAGCGCGGTCTGTCCCGTATTCGTCGAGCACGCGTTTGAAATACGACTCGGCCTGATTGTATTCCACCTTCTTGAAATACGCATCACCGATGTAGTGCAGAGCGTCTTTCACCTGAATGGAGCTAGGATAATCTTTCACCACCTGGTTGAAGTAACGGATCGCCTGATCGTTGTTGCCGTCGTTGTAATAACTCAAACCAACCTCAAATACCGAAGTGAGCAGGTATTTTGAATTGGGATAATTGTTGATGATATCCAGCAAACGCTTGATTTTCTCCTGTCTGTTTTGTTTGAAACCGTACAAACGCGCCGAGTAGAACAATGCCTGATCTTCGTAACCCATTTTCAGGTCATGCGCTTTGTCGTAAAACTCAAGTGCCAGATCGTTTTGTTTGGTCACGTAATAGGCATCGGCCAAACGCATGGTCGCATCTGCTTTTTTCTTTTTGTTGGTAAGATTGGGTTCCTGCAGGTACAATTGGAAAGCAGCAATGATTTGAGGCTGATCTTTTTCTTTCTGACCCAGATAAGCATAACCGATATTGTAAAGTGCATCCGCTTTCAGTGCAGAACCGTAAGCAGTAGGCATCGTTAAGAACGCGCGGTATTCCTTGATGGCGTTTGGAAAATCTGCCAGCATGAAGTAAGAATCTGCGGTCCAGAAAGCACCTTTTGCCGAAATCTCCTGACTTTGCGGGTATTTCTCAATCAATTTAAACGCAGCAATCGCTTGTTTGAACTCCGATTTTTGGTACAATTCAACTCCCCGGTTAAAGGCGATCATCTGGTACGCACTTTTCAGTTTCGAATCTTTGGTTGGTAATTTATCCAGCGATTCCAGTGCTTTCGCGTAGTTTTTGGTCGAAGAATAACAATTCACCAAATACTGGTATACCACATTTTTACGTGGTGAATTGGGGTATTTGGTAATGTAATCTTCCAGGGCGATCACGGCTTCGTCGTATG
The DNA here is from genome assembly GCA_040387295.1 of Bacteroidota bacterium. Classification (GTDB taxonomy): domain Bacteria; phylum Bacteroidota; class Bacteroidia; order Flavobacteriales_D; family Crocinitomicaceae; genus Fluviicola. The sequence goes on from JAZKEB010000002.1 coordinate 738,223, forward strand.
GATTCAGATCGAGTTTGTAGGAAAGAACCGCATAATTGTACAAGGCATCTTCCTGAATCATGAGGTCTTTATCGATCTGCGCTGCCGCTCCGAATGCTTTTCGGGCGTAGGCCAGTTCGTTGAGGTTCATGTAACATTCGCCGGCGTGGTACAGTGAGATTTGTCCCAGTGTATCCTTTACCCGCGATACTTTATCGAAATAAACGATGGCTTTGCTGTACTGCGAACTTTTAAAATAGGCGTAACCCAGCGCATAATCATCGTCGCGTGTGGTGGTCGACTTTTCGTTGTAAATCTCCAGGAACGGCACGGCTTCATCGAACTTCCCGATCTTATAATACGAGTCACCGATGAGGTGGTTCATTTCAATCTGATCACCAGCCTTCATACTATCAAGATGAGGTGGCGCGAATTCGGTTACTTCCTGGTATTTCCCTTGTAAATAGTAGATCTGGGTAATGTAGTACGGTACCACGGTTTTGAAACGCGTGTCGCTCATGAGTTTTTCAAATCCTTCCAACGCCGTTTGGTAAGAACCGTCCGTATAGCAGATGTGCGAGTAATAATAAAGTGCGGGCGTGCCGTATTGCGAGGTAGAATCTTTTATTTCGTAAAACGCATTTTTAGCTTCCGGAAATTGCTCTTCATGAAAGTAGGAGTAACCCAGTTTGAAATGGTATTCCTGCAGGTTTTGAGGTTCCACGTGTTGTTTACTTAATTGCGCAAGCCACTCGATGGTTTTTGCGTAATCCTTTTTCTGGTAATAAAACTGCCCGAAGCGGAAGAATATATCGTATTTGTAAATACTTTCCGGGTATTCGCGATTGAACGATTCAAGCAAAGGAATGGCGTCATTGTTGAACAGAGACAAAGCCGAAATGCCTTCGTAGTAAAGCGCTTTGATATAGAACGGATCGTTTTTGGAACCGGTGTACGAATCAATAAACAAACGGAATTCTTTTCTGGCAGCACTGAATTGTTCCTTTTCAAACAGGTCTTCGGAGCGGTAAAAACCGGCCAACGGAGAGTGGTATTTTTCAGTTTGCTGCGTCCATGCCTGCCCGAAGGCAAGAGCGAAGAAGAGAATCAAAAAATGGCGCATCACGACTTGGTTTTTATAAGTTAGTAAAATTAACCGCAAAGAAAGGTCGTAGCAGCGTGAGTGCCTAAAAGTTTTAAACGCGAACGTGTTAAGATTATTTCATGGCAAGCCCGATTTTTTGCGGGTGTTCTGATACCTTTACCTTAAAATAGCAGTCGCGTGGAAAAGGTCATACAGATTCAGCATGGTAAAATCGTTCAACTGAACCAGGTGGTCTTGGACGATGTGAACCTGGAAGTAAATTCCGATGAACTGGTGTTCCTTATCGGGAAAACCGGAAGCGGAAAAAGTAGCTTGCTGAAGGTGCTTTACGGCGAATTGTCACTCAGTTCCGGAAGCGGAAAAGTGGCCGGGTTTTCGGTAAACGACCTCAACAAACGCAGCATTCCGCAATTGCGCAGAGCGATTGGTGTTGTATTCCAGGATTTCCAGTTGCTCACCGACCGTTCGGTTGCCGAGAACCTCTATTTTGTAATGCGGGCTACCGGCTGGAAAGACAAACGCGAAATGGAAAACCGGGCCAAAACGGTACTTTCTATGGTTGGTTTGGAAAGCAAAGGCCAGGTGCAGGCACATCAATTGTCCGGTGGTGAACAGCAGCGTGTGGCGATTGCCCGTGCGTTGATCAATCATCCAAAACTGATCCTTGCCGACGAACCTACCGGAAACCTCGACCCTGAAACGTCAGCTGAAATCATGAAACTCATCATTGCCGTTTCGAAAGAAGAAAAGGCAGCGGTTTTGATGGCTACACACGATATGGCAATGATCGAGAAATTTCCGGGCCGTGTGATCCGCGTAGAAGACGGTAAACTGAAACCATTGGAAACGATGAACCGTTTTGATCCGTTCCAGCCGATGTTTGAGTGATTTTTACTTGCTGAAAAGATACTTTTCCACCGCCTCCAACACCGCTTTCTCCGAAAAAAGTTCCCGTACTTCTGCGAGTTGATTCGCTGATTCCTGTTCTGAAAAATTGGTTTCCGAAAGCAGCTTAATTGCCAGTTCTTCAGGTGTTGAAATGACAGTACAAAGGTGTTCCAACCCCGATCCGGCAACAATTTCCGGTGTGACGATGCATTTTTTGCCCGTCATCAATGCGTTGAGTAATTTGAGTTTGATACCCGAATGCTGGAATCCGATGACAAGATGCGCGCTGGTAGTTTGCATCAGTTCCTGCAACTGAAGATCGCTTGGATTGGCAACAAGTTGCACGTTGGAATGCTGTGAACAGGCTGCTGCCAATGCCTGATCCGGATTTTTCCCCGCAATGATCAGTGTTTGTGAGTTGGCTGTTTGTTGAAAGGCATTGAGTAGCCAATGAATAGCCTCGCGGTTTTCGGCCACACTCAGATTACCGTGAAACAGGTAAAATGGATCGTGTGGTTTGACAGCTACTTTCGCAGGAAAGTGCTCAAATCCGACAGAGACATATTCTACATTTTCAAACCGCGATTGGTAATAGCCGGTATCCGATTCGCTGATGGTTGCCAAAACAGTGGCATACTTCAGTTCACTTTCGTGCCGTTTCAACTTGCGCGCTTCCGATTTAAAATACCAGCGTTCGAAAAAGGAGGTTGAGCGTTTTGCCAGACCTTCGTAATACTGCCACTCGATGTTGTGCAGGCGTACCATCGTTTTGCGATTACTCAGTTGCGGATGGTTCAGCCAAAAAGTACAATGCTGACCTTCAAACACAATCGGGTGATTATCTTGTAGTAGTCGGTGTAAAAGTTCGTTTGAATTACGGGTAGCAACAATAAAGGGTTTTTTCGAAAACCAGCTCAGAATACTTTTCGACCGCTTGTAATAGTGCACTTCATCCGCAATTGCAGAAAAATCGTGCTGACGTCCGCGACCGTATTCAAAACAATGTAAAATGACATGATATCCGGCATTTTTTAAGCTGCGACAGCGATAATAAACATCCATCACACCACCGTAATCGGGTGGAAACGGCACATCAAAGGCCACAACGTGTATGGATTGTTTATCAGACATCGGCGTAAATCCGTTGAAGGGTTTCCGTTTCTTTTTCCCAGTTTTCAATCAATGCGGCTTTTTCGCAATTGCGTTTCAGTTGGTTCATGCGTTCGCTATCCGCAAGCAGGTTGCCGATGAGCGAAGCCATGTGTTCAGGCTTATAATCGGTCAATATCAGTCCAAGATCATGTTGCTTTACCAGGTTGGCAACTTCCACCACATCGGAACACACAATGGGCGTGCCGGTATGCATGTAGTCAAATACTTTGTTCGGGAGCGAAAATTCGTAATTGGGATTGGTCGGCTGATCGAGGCTCAATCCCAGATCGGCGTGAAAGGTAAAAAACATCAATTCTGCATACGGACGTTTCCCGAAAAACAGGACTTTATCGCTGAGTTGTTCTGCTTCCACACGTTGTTTCATCGCCGGAATAATATCACCGTCGCCAACCAGCATCAGCACGGTATCATTGAGATGACGCATCATGGCAATGGCTTCTTCCACACCACGATCAATGTTGAGTCCGGCGCCTTGCATAATCAGCAATCGCTTGTTTTCCGGAATTCCGAGTTCGTGTTTACCAGGAACCGTCGTTGGTCGCCAAAGCGGTGAAACGTTGCGCACCACCTGAACGTGAACACCGTATTTTTGACGGTACTTTTCTGCGATGGATTCATTCACCGTATAAACTGTTTTCAATTTCGGAAACGCGTATTGTTCGATGCGTTCCCAAATACGGCGCACTTTAGGCCGACTCAATAATTCAGGAACTTCCGTAAAGTATTCGTGTGAATCGTACACCAGCGGAATGTCCTTTAAACCGGCAATCAGCTTGTTGGGAAGCAAGGTGTCCAAATCATTGGAAAGCAATAACTGACTTTTCCGGAACAGCAGAAAGAAGAACAGTCGCAGGTTAAAAAAAGCGTAAAACAATGCTCCTTTTTCAAAGAACAACACCATTCTTTTGGTGGCATAAACCCGTGGACTGAGTGGAAGACTGTCGCGCTTTTTGCGACCCACCAGCAATACGTCATATCCCTGATCGGTAAGGAATGTACAAACCTTGTGCACCCGTTGGTCGGTACTTAAATCGTTGATGACACTTACAATTGCTTTGGGCTTTGACATGAGTTCTTTCGGTGTCCAAAAATAGCAGAATCCGTTCAATGATTTGTTTAACGTGAAAAACGATGGTTTAGTTCACAAAAAAAGGGTGACGAACCGCCACCCTTCTCTTTCCGAAAAACCGGAATTATAGTTTTGTCACTTTTCGTGTACTTACTACCGAACCATTGCTGATGCGGATTTGGTACATTCCTTTGGCAAAAGTTGTCATATCAAACTGAGCGATTGAACCTGCAACATTGTGTTGCACCGCCAATACTTTACCAGTCATATTAATCAACGCGATTGAAACCTGCTCTTCGTTTACATTTGAAAGATCAATCGAAAGATTAGAAGAAGTAGGGTTCGGATAAACCGTAACACCTGAGAAGATATTTTCTTCCAACGAAACCTGACCTGCCTGAATGTTGATTACGTAATCTTCTACCTCACCGTAAGTTGATGAACCACAAGGAACAATTGCTCCGTCATCTGTCAGGTAAGACATACGCACGCGCATGGTCGTCTGACCAATGGTTGCACCAGCAGGAACGGTAAATGTAAATGCGGTATTGAACTGACTTTGGGTAGCAATAGCATAACCAACCTGTTCGCCGGCATCATTAAAGTCCATGTCGTCGTTCCAGTCAATCCAAACGGCCATTTCGTCGTTTGTATAAGCTGTACCAACTCCCTGACCCGTAATTTGCGGAATACATGTTACAGTGTATTGTGCATTGGTTGCTACTGTAGCACTTGCAGCGTAGCTCGTATAATTTGTGCAGCCAGTTGTGCTGTTGATAGAACCCAATGTTACATTTTGGATAAACTCATCACATGTAGTAGAAGCAGCAGTACAAGGACCGGTTGCCAATGTTACTGTAATGTAATTTGTTTTTGTTTCGGTATCCGATCCTGCAGAATTCGTCGCAGTCAAAGCAACAGTGTACACACCCTGAGTTGTAAACGTAACCGACGGATTTTGAGAAGTAGCTGAACCTACTGAGTAAGACCATCCTGAAGCAGGAGTAATTGACCATGACCAGCTGGTAGGTGTGTTGGTAGAAAGATCAGTAAATGCAACCGTTCCACCCACGTTTAATGTAGTTGGGTTTCCAACGAAATCAGCAACCGGAGTAACCGGGGTAACAGCAGTACAAGGATCTGCAGAACCGTCCAACACCATTAACCCGCTATTTCCCGGATCAAGGTATGTTTTCAATTGTTCGTTGGCCGGAGCACCGTTTGATGTCCAGTGAAACGACATTTTACCGTAAGCATCCGGTGAACTTGGTGTGTTACAGTAAGAACTTCCTCCGGTTAACGTACCAACCTGACGACCGGCATTGTTGAACAACGGTGAACCTGATGAACCACCTTCGGTAACACCATGACCATTAGAGTTAGCTGTCCATGACATCTGCCAGTGTGTATTGGAAACCGCCCCGCCCCATGAAGTACTAGTAGTGGTTCCGGTGAACGTAGAGATTTTTTTGATATCTCCAGCCGGGTGGTGAATTCCAACACCTCCAGTTGTAGCTGTGGTATTTGCGTCCCAACCGCTCCAGTAAGCATTGAATGCAGCGGATTTTAATGTTGTAATGGTTGTTGCCTGATTGGCTACAGAACCCAATTGTACCAATAGGAAATCGGAACCGGAGTCACCGCCATTGTCGTTTGAATTCGCCAAACGCACACATCCTGTAATGAAATTGTCATCCAATGTTCCGGCAGAACCAGGGTTTGTACAGCCCACAGCTTCGTAGCGGAAATAAAAACGCCATTGATTGGAGTTGGAAGCAGAAGTATTGACACCACAGTGAAGGGCCGTTAAGAACAACGGTTTGCAATCCAAAGCGGTATTGTTTACCAGGTTTCCGGTACACCATCCGGCACCAGCGCCATCAACTACATAGATACGGGCAACACCTCTTTTTTCGTCCTGCCAGTTGGTACCAACCGGAGTACAGTTTACGTTTACTTCACACGATTCTGATTCGTTGATCTTTTGAACTGCCGGATTTCCGGTAGAACGGTAGTTGTAAACAATACGGTCCATTTGAATTTCAGATGCTTTTGAACCAACCGGCTCTGTAATCTGAAGTGTCATTTCATCACCGAAACACAAGGCCATATTTTGTTGGAAATGGTCCAGTACGTCAGCTGATGTGAACGTTTTGTGAACACGCTCTCCTGTTGTATTGAATACGTCAACCGTAGTTTGATCGTAAATTTTGAATGTCTGGAACAAGAAGCTCAATGCTTCTGCACCGTCAAATTTTACGTGCAATTGCCAAACGCGGTCACCGTTTTCAAGGGTTTTCCATGCGCCTGAATTAGCCGTAGTAATATCTGTAAATGCGTATACACCGATGCGGTATAGTTCACCATCGCGGTCACGCTGTTCATCTTCCTGATGAATCGCTTCCATGTTTGGTTGTGGGAATGTTACGGTTGGAGTACCGCTGTAGAGCTTTAAATTCTTCGAAAACACCTGGTTGGGAACCGATTGTGCAAAACCGGAAAAACCAAGCATTAATAAGAAGAACCCTGCGGAGAGTAGTTTTCTTTTCATTTTACTTGTTTATTTTAGCATAGTCACCAAATTTAATGTCTTTTAACATAAGAATCCAATTATTTCCATTTTTTTTACCGTAGAATTTGTTCCATGTACCACATTTTAGTCATTGAAGACGAACCGGCGTTGTCGGAGATGATCCAGTTAAACCTTGAATTGGAGGGTTATGACGTTACCACATGCAATAATGGTCGCGTGGCTTTGACTTTTGCCGAAAAGCTGGCTCAGTTTCAGTTGGTGGTTCTGGACGTTATGTTACCCGAAGTGAGCGGTTTGGACATTTGCCGGGCATTCCGACAGCAGAGCGATATTCCCGTTTTATTTCTTTCTGCAAAAGGCACCACGGTTGACCGCATCGCCGGATTGAAGCTCGGTGCCAACGATTATTTGCCCAAACCTTTTGATCTCGAAGAATTATTGCTACGCATTCAAATTCTGCTGAAAACCAATGAAAAGGAACTGGCGGGAGCTGAAAACCTGGTAGTCGGTACCAAAGAAGTGGTGTATGCGACCTATGAAGTAGTGGATCATGCTACCAATCAAAAGGAACTATTGACCAAGCGCGAAATTGAATTGCTGCAATTGTTTCAGTCGAAACAGGACCAGGTTGTTTCCCGCGACGAGATTTTAGCCACGCTTTGGGGAAATGATCAATACCCGACGGGTAGAACGATCGACAATTATATTTTGAATTTCCGGAAGCTTTTTGAAAAAGACCCGAAAAACCCGCTTTATTTTCATTCCATCCGCGGGGTGGGATACAAGTTTACTTTGCCCGAATAATCCTATTTTTGTGTCATGTCAGAAATTGAATCCGTTTCCATACAAACAAAACTCGAGCGATACGATAAAGCCTATTTGCGTATGGCTACCACATGGGCACAATTGTCGCACTGCTGCCGCAAAAAAGTAGGGGCAATTATCGTGCGCGACGGGATGATTATTTCTGACGGGTACAACGGTACTCCGGCAGGATTTGATAATTCCTGCGAGAATGACGCGGGCGAAACCCATTGGTATGTACTTCATGCCGAAGCAAATGCCATTTTAAAAGTAGCCCGGTCTACCAATGATTGCCGGAATGCTACTTTGTACCTCACACTTTCACCTTGTAAAGATTGCAGTAAACTGGTCTTGCAGGCGGGAATTTGCCGGGTAGTCTATTCACAAGAGTACAAAGACACCGCCGGAATTGATTTCCTGAAGAATGCGGGTGTTGAAGTTGTTCATATTCCAGACCCTTTTGACGATGTTGAAATCTAAGAATACCTTTTTGCTGCCGTTCCTGTTCCTGACTTTTATGTCGGCGGGAATTTTTATCGGTCGCATTATCAGTACCAATACAGCCACAACCCCAGACTCGGGTAACTTCTCGAAGATGCAGGAAATCATCGGGATTCTGGACCAGGAATACGTTGATTCGATTTCGCGCGACGAATTGTTTGAGAAAACGATTTCGGACATGTTGCACGAGCTCGATCCGCATTCCAACTACATCCGCGCCGAAGATCTAAAAGCGGCCAATGAAGTGATCCAGGGGAAATTCGGTGGCGTAGGAATCCGGTTTTCGATCATCCGCGATACATTGTGTGTAACGAATGTAGTTCCTGGTTCTCCATCAGAACGTGCCGGAGTACATGCCGGTGATCGCATTATTAAAATCGACGGAAAGAAAATCGCGGGTAAAAAGGTCGAATCCAAAGACATCATGGGCATGCTGAAAGGCGATGAAAACACGGTAGTCAACGTGGTGCTTTTGCGTGGTAAAAAACAACTTTCCAAGAAAATCATCCGTGGCATTATTCCGATAGAATCCATTGTGTGTGCGATTATGCTCGACAAGGAAACGGGCTATATTCGTCTGAATGAATTTTCGGTTAGTTCTTCGTATGAATTCCATGAGGCGGCCCGTAAACTGAAAGAAAAGGGGATGAAGAAACTCATCTTCGATTTGCGCGAAAACGGTGGTGGCGTCTTGAACGGAGCCGTGCAAATTGCTGATGAATTCCTGCCTGCAGGCGCCAAAATTGTGGAAGTACGCGGTAAAAAAATGTCGAACCCACCAGTGATCGCAACTTCAGGCGGATTGCTTGAAAAAACGGTGGCGGTTGTATTGATCAATGAAAACTCGGCTTCGGCAAGTGAAATTGTGGCGGGCGCATTACAAGACAACGACCGCGCTACGATTATTGGCCGTCGTTCGTTTGGAAAAGGGTTGGTGCAGCAGGATTTCATGCTACGCGACAGTAGTAACCTGCGCCTCACCATTGCGCGTTATTACACACCTTCAGGGCGTTGTATCCAGAAAGACTTCGATGGCAATTATGACAAGTATTACCACGACCAATTTGATCGTCAGTCAAACGGTGAATTATTTGCGCCCGATTCCTCGATTTTCAAAAACGCGAAGAAATACAAAACGCTTCACGGACGCATCGTTTATGGTGGTGGTGGAATCATGCCCGATCTGTTTGTAGCGGTAGACACATCCAATTCCACGTATTATTACCTGGATTTACGTTACTCGCCTGCCTTCCAGAATTTTGCGTTTGATTTTGTACAGAACAAACGTTCCAACTGGAAAAACGAGCAGGATTTCTCGAAAAGCTTTGAGGTAAACAACGACTTGATGGAACGCTTTGTAAACTACGCTGAGGACAACAATAATGTTCCGCTCATCACCAAAGATTACCAGACCAGTTATGAATTGATTCGTCGTTCGTTAAAGGCTGAAATTGCCCGCCAGTTGTTCCTGGATCAAGGTTATTTCACGGTTTCAACGAAATACGATACGGACGTTCAGAAAGCGTTGAAGTTTTTGAAATCGAAATAGGATTGTTATAAAAAAAGTGGGGTCGCGATTTATCACGACCCCACTTTTTGTTTTATCTGTTTAATTTTTACTGCTTCATCACCGTCGTCGAGCTAAAGCTACCATTCCTGTTCATCGAAACCTTGTAACTTCCTTTGGTAACAGCTGCTCCCTGATCACTGGTTCCGTCCCAGACAAAACCGCTAAAGCCGCTCGAAATAACCGTTTGGTTGGCCAATTGTTTAATCAGTTTTCCCTGGAAATCGTAGATGTAAACCGAAACACGATCACCTTGCTGAAATTGATCGTTGTTGATAGTCGTTTGATCAGTAAACGGCACCGGATACACGTTCCAATCGCCGTTGTTTTCGTTTGATATCTCCGTCAATCCCACATTCATCAGACTTTCCAAGTCATAATTTTCATCACCGGGTTGATATAAGAGGTAGTGAAAATACACCATCATCATTTCGTCGGTGGTACTTTCTCCTGCATACACGTGTTGCGGTGGATCGAACGGATTGTGGTGATTGTTCGTGGTATTGTTGTAAACCGCTTCGGCACGCAAAACAGATCCCATCGGTGTTTTTTGGATATGGCGGAAGAAATAGAAATCCTGCCAGTGGAAATCCCAGTGATGAATGTCGATGTATTTGATCGTATCATCCTGCGGGTCGATCGCGTAGGCTTTGATGCTTTCACCGATGAGGTGCATGTGCGGAAAGACGCTGAGTACCGAAACATCTACCGGAATTCCGTTTGGAGCACCGTATTGCGCTGTTGCGTTTGTGATCTGGTCGGGAGGAAGTGAAAGTGACCAGTTCTGAAGAATCGGATCGGCGGAAACCTGCCTGATCCCGACTTCATTGGTCGGATAGAAATGGAAAATGACTTTCGTGCTGTCGTACTCGCCATAACTTCCTTCCGGATAGTGCATGCCGAAGATGATGTTACTACCGACCGGAATATCCATTCCAAGCTTAAATCCAACACCTGAAGGAAACACCATAGGCGAAGAACCAGGCGTGTAACCACCAATGAGTTTGGCATCCGGCCCCATACAATCTCCACCGATGGTATCAGTAGGATACGTTCCGGTATCATCCACATAAATCAATGCGTGGTGCACAATTGCGCGGTTTCCGGGAACAATCTCAACAGCCCGGATAGTGCGGTTTTGCGCCAATCCTACAGGAACCGAAAAACAAACGTAATCGTCCTGGTTATTTGCTTTACTCATGTAAGTCGGAATCTGAACGATCAGGTCACCGTTACCCAACAGCGAACCCGGATTGAAAACCGGTGGCGGTGGCGTATTGGCGCTGTTTCCTTCAGGATAACCGTTGTCAAGCCAGGCCAGCATAGTTGTTTTTTCAGCAGTGCTGAGCGATCGTTTGTGGGAATATTCCTGGTAATCGTCATTCGGTGGCCACGGCGGCATTTCTTCTGTAATGATAGCATCGTACATCGCGCCTGCCATTGGGCTCACTTCGGCATATGTCATCAGCGAAGTAGGCGCAATTCCGCCATCGTGGTGACATTTTGCGCACTTGTTGTAAACGATGGAAGCCACGTCATCGCTCCACGTCTGGGCAAAGCCGGATGTAGCAATAACTGCAAAAAGTAGCGTAGTAAATTTTTTCATAATCAATCAGTTGCGTTACTAAAGGTACAATTTTAGTTGGATCACCGAAAAAAAGAATGTGATCTTTAACGGACACTGAAAATTGTGTAATTTCACATAGTCATGCAATTTATCCGTTTATCCACACTTCGACAACAGTTCCCGGCGGTTCATTTTCCCGTTGCGGCAATTGATCAGGACGCGTTCAGAGAAGCGTTTTATGCGAGCGAATGCGCTTCCCAAAACAGTATTCCTGAAAAGGAACAATGGCTCATTAACCTTCAATCGGAGGAGTTTGTGCTCTTTTTAGACTGGACCGAACAGGAACGCAATCTGGCCTCTTTATTGTCCGAAAACGGCCCTTTGCTTGCTTTTCAGAACACAACCCATCTTCTCCGCCATGCCTTGTTTACCCGGTTTCAGCAGTTTATTACACCTTTTTTGAGCAAGAAACTCAATAAGTTGATGCAGGAAGGAAACATGGAGATCTGGCAAAAGGGAATGACATATCTGGTGTTGCTCAACGAGCGCGAAGCGGATGTGGTGCAAAGTACCGTTTATGAGCATTTACGCCAGCAACATACTTTGCTGACACCGCAAATTTTCAGGGCGTCTTCGGAAAAAGAATTGCACGAATTACTTCTGAAAAACCTGACACAACAACTCACAGACCTGCTAAACCTGTTCACGCTTTCTTTTTACCGGGCCAAAACAATGTGGGTAGAGACACTGGTAGCAGTGGCGCATCACAGGCATTCGTCCAAACGTTTGGTGCTTTATCTCATCAAAGAGCTGAACAGATTGAATCTAAACGCCGACCATTTGCAGGAATTGCGCGACATGGAACGGATGGTAAAAAACAATACACTAAAAGTCGAGAACCGGAAAACAAACGCAAAAACATATTTTATTATTCCGATTGGTGTGGTTACGCTCCTCTTTCTGATCCGGTTGATCTGGTGGTTGCCAACCGAGCCGGAACGGGATAAACCACAGGAAAAAACGGCTTTCATGGATTTTACGCCTGAGGAACGGGCCACGATGGATTCACTGTTGCATCAGGTCAAACAACAACGTGAGGGAACGGATAATCAAGTCGATCGTCCGGACCTGGATTACGTTGGCGAAGATTTGATTGTGAACATTCCGTGGAACAACCTGCAGGCGGAAGAACTCATTTCGCGCTGGCGAGAGAAAGATTCGCTGGGCCGCAAACCGCTTTCGGCTGATAGTAAAAAAGACGATCGCTCTTTTCCGATGACCGAAGCGCTGAAAGACAAAACCGGCACCGTGACTGCAAAATTTCAAAACGATACCGAATTGTCTGTTTTCATCATGATCTTTAAAGATCGGGCCGACGAATGGGTGTTTACGGGTTATGTCGAAAAAGGCGGTATTACAACGTTTAAACTCAATCCGGGTGAACAAATGCTGGTGCTTCCGGGTAGCCAGGTGCCGCGTGATCTCGATTACGATGATTTACCGTTTTACCAGACCGACAGCCGTTTCTTCGAAAGTCTCGGGAAACCCTATACGGTGAGTGATTTTAGTCCGAAGAAAGTGAAACTGGTTTGGAAAGCACTCAATAGCTACGATTTCTATTTGCTGGATGTGAGCGGAGCGTTGAAGGTTTGAGATTAGATTAAAAAGAAAGAGAGGTAACACTACTCACCTCTCTTTACACGCTACCTAAACCTAACTACTACTACTTATGAACAGATCCGGACTGAGCCGGTGTCTATCTCTTAAACGCACAAGTTGTGCATTTGGTACATTAAATTTCCACTTTAACGTCTTTTAACGCTTCCGGAAAGAAGGATTGGTCGCAAATGAAGGATAAAAGCCTTTCATTATCAATGAGTTAATGTATTGTAGCCGATTATTTAACCTTTCTGACGTTTGATTTCATGATACCCGTATTTTTGCACCTATGCAATTGTCCAATTCCGTTTTTCAGCGCTACATCGAAACCATGACCTCGGCCTCAACACGGGCGCGGGTGGATGAATGTACGGTGGAAAGTTTATTGGACGAAGACAACCTGATTACCGGAAAAGTGCGCAACAGCATCGGGCTGGTCTACGAAGTGGAAGTGGATTATTCCGAACGCCGGATCAAAGAATCATTGTGTACCTGCGATTTCAGGCGTGGACCTGTCTGCGAGCATGTAGTTGCTGTTTTAACGGCTGCTGATTCATTGGGTGAAACCAAAATTGATACTTCCGGAAAAAAAGCGGCTTTCCTGATTCCTGATAAACATTTTTCGGACCTGTCGATCTCCGATCTGTTTCAGCATTCAACCGATTTCGGGTTTGCCAAAATGAATGCCGGACGACGCAATGTGGACGTAAAACACCTGGCTGTCGACAATGGAACCTTTGATTATTCGGTGAATTTCTACAGCAGTTTTTTGGTAGAAGTAGATCAGAACGACGCCGGAATCGAAGTGGTTTGCAGCTGCGATCAATCCGATAAAAAATTGTGCGAACACCAAACTGTGGTGCTCAACGAAATCCTTGAATCGGATACCATTCGCTTGTTTTTTGACCGTGATTTGCGGGAGAAAACCCTCATGGGAAAAGCCAAAGAATATGGCCTGGAAAATGAACTGTATCTGGACCGCTTTTTCGAAGTGCAATGGAAAAACGGCCGCACGAAGATAGAACCGCTCATGCCGTTGTTGCCTTTCAACGCGCAATCGACCGAGCGCATGAAACGGCAATTACTGCCAAAGGCTTTTTCGCCCGAATCGCTGTTGAAAGAAAATCAAACGGCCGGCTGGAAACCACTGTTAGTAATCGGCTCGACCAATTACACGGAAGCATTGAGCCTGAAAGTATATAGCGCCCAACGCTCGAAAGAAGACAAGGTCAAAAACCCGGTTCGACTCGTCAACGCCGTTGATCAACTCCTGAAAACAGATAAACCCGAGGTGCTGCGTTTTTATGCTGCACTGACCAAATACCAATCCGAATACCGGAATGTGACGCCCGTTTCGGAAATGGAACCCGAGCAGTTTGTGGAAGAAATGACCGGAATCAAGGCCGTGTTGGCCAATCCGGAAAGCTTGCCCGTTTACCGTCATTCCGACGACGTTTCGCAAAGCGTTACCAGTTCTTCGATCGAAGAAGTAAAACTGGATCCGGCCGGTATTTCGCTTTCGCTGGACGTAAGTCAAACCGGACCTTTTTATGAAATTACCGGAATGGTGGAGGCGTTCAACAAACAAATTCCTGTCGATCGGCTCAAACTCATTTACCGCTACTTTGTGCTGTATGGCGATCAACTCACGCTCATCGATCATTTCGATTACCTGCGCACCATCGATTTTCTAAAACTCAACAACAATAAAATTGTCATTCACGCCAGTAAATTTGATGCATTCCGGCAGGAATTTTTAGCTCCGCTGGAATCGAAAGTGAGTATTCGCTACGCGTTTATCAAACCGGCTCCGCTGAAACTGGTGGAACAAACCGGCTTGAACACGATTCGCGAAAAGGTCATCTTTCTCACCGATTCCGAAAATTTTGTGCTCATTACACCGGCGCTCAAATACGGCGATGTGGAAATTCCGGTGCTTTCCAACCGGCAGTTAGTTACGCTTGATCAAACGGGTGCTACGTTTTCCATCGACCGGAACGAACGCGAGGAACAGCAGTTTTTGCACGAAGTATTACGCACGCATCCTGATTTTCCGGAGCAGGAAGGCAACGAGTTTTTCTACCTCCACAAGCAGGAATTTCTGCACGAAGGCTGGTTCCTCGACGCATTTGAACATTGGAATAGCTTGGGATATAGCATATTGGGATTCAGCACGTTGCGTAATAACAACCTGAATTCCAATAAGATGAAGGTGGCGCTGCGGGTGAGTAGTGAAATTGATTGGTTCGATACGGCAGCGAAGGTTTCGTTTGGCGATCAGTCAGTGACATTGAAGCAAATTCAGAAATCCATCAATAACAAAACGCGTTATGTGAAACTAGGCGACGGAACGATGGGAATTTTACCGCAGGAATGGATGGAACGATTTGCCGAGTATTTCCGAACGGGTGAAATTGCCGATGATCGTATCCGCATCCCAAAAAGTTTGTACGCTCAGGTCGATGAGTTGTTTGCCGACGAAGTATTGTCGGAAGAGGTGCTGCGCGAACTGAGTTTCTACAAGGAAAAAGTGGCGAAATTCGAGCAAATTGAAAGCGTTGATCCGCCGGAAGCTTTACAAACCGAATTGCGCGATTACCAGAAACAGGGGCTCAATTGGTTGAATTTCCTGGATGAATTTGGATTTGGTGGTTGCCTGGCCGATGATATGGGATTGGGGAAAACCGTTCAGGTATTGGCCTTTATTTTGTCCCAAAAGGAAAAACGCGGGCATCATACCAACCTGATAGTGGTGCCAACTTCGCTGATTTTCAACTGGATCGCCGAAGTAAAAAAGTTTGCGCCGTCGTTGAAAATCACTACTATTCACGGCGCTAACCGGGTGAAAAATACCGATTCGTTCAGTCAGTTCGATATCATTCTTACGACCTACGGAACGCTATTATCTGACATCACGTTCATGAAAAAATACCGGTTCCAGGCTATTTTCCTCGACGAATCGCAGGCGATCAAGAACCCGGAATCGAAGCGGTACAAGGCCGTGCGATTGTTACAAGCTCAAAACCGCATTGTGCTCACGGGAACGCCGATCGAAAACAACACCTTCGATCTGTACGCGCAATTGTCGTTTGCCGTGCCCGGATTGCTGGGTTCGCCCAAGTTGTTCAACGACCATTACGCCATGCCGATTGACAAATTCAAGGATTCGGCTAGAGCGAAAGAATTGCAACGCAAAATCAACCCGTTTTTGCTGCGACGTACCAAAAAACAGGTTGCGCACGAGTTGCCCGAGAAAACCGAAATGGTGGTTTACTGCGAAATGGGCGCCGAACAACGCAAGGTTTACGATACCTACAAAGCCGAATTTCAGCGCTTTCTGGCGGGAATGAACGAATCCGATTATGCCACCGGAAACATGCATATTCTGGCGGGATTGACCAAGTTGCGACAGATTTGCAACTCACCGGCCTTGCTCAGTGATCAGGAATATTACGGTGATGAATCGGCGAAACTGACCGAGCTGATGGAGCAGATTACATCCAAATCGCCCAATCATAAAATCCTGATTTTCTCGCAGTTTGTGGGCATGCTCGAACTCATTCGGCCGGAACTGGAACGGCTGGAAATCCCGTTTGCTTACCTGACCGGAAAAACCAAAAACAGGGCCGAGCAAGTCGAACGTTTTCAGTCGGAAGATGATGTGCGCGTGTTTCTCATCAGCTTAAAAGCGGGTGGAACAGGCCTCAATCTCACCGAAGCTGATTACGTTTACATCGTAGATCCATGGTGGAATCCAGCAGCTGAAAATCAGGCCATTGACCGTTGTTACCGCATTGGTCAGAAGAAGAATGTCATGGCAATTCGATTGATTTGCCCGGATACGATCGAAGAAAAAATCCTGCGCCTGCAGGAAAGCAAACGCGAGTTGGTGAATGATCTCATTCACACCGATACAACCGTGCTGAAATCACTTTCGAAGGAAGATTTGCTGGGGTTGGTGTAAGAGTCTCGTTTCCCCCTTTGGAGGGGGATTGAGGGGGAGGACAATTTAAGTTGCTTTTGCAAGAATCAAACCACCATATTCACAATCCGTCCCGGAACCACAATCACTTTTTTCGGTTCTTTTCCTTCGAGCCATTTTTCGGTTTCGGGCATCGCCAAAACAGCAGCCTGAACTTCCTGAGCGCTCATGCTCGTTGGCAATTCGGCCGAGAAACGCATTTTTCCATTAAATGAAACCGGATAAGCGAAATTGGCTTCCACCAGAAAATCTGGATTAAACGTCGGGAACGCAGCGGTAGAAATACTTCCGGCTTCATGACCCAATGCTTCCCATAATTCTTCAGCTACATGCGGTGCGTAGGGCGAAAGTAGAATTACCAATTGTTCCAAAACAGACCTTGAATGACATTTCTGCTCGGTGAGTTCGTTCACACAAATCATGAAATTGGAAACACCTGTATTGAACGAAAAACGCTCCAAATCTTCCTCGATTTTCTTGATGGTTTTGTGCAATGTTTTCAACGAATCCTTAGTTGGTTCAGCGTCAGTAACGATGATGTTTCCTTCGTTGTAAAACAAACGCCACAGTTTGCGCAGGAAGTTGTGAACGCCGTTGATTCCCTTAGTATCCCACGGTTTGAATTGCTCCAACGGACCTAAGAACATTTCGTACATACGCAGCGTATCGGCACCGAATTTCTCGACCAACTCATCAGGCGTTTGCACGTTGTACTTGGACTTGGACATTTTTTCGACCTCGGAGCCGCAGATGTACGAACCGTCTTCCTCTAAAATGAACTCAGCGTTTTTGTATTCTTCACGCCAGTTTTTGAAAGCTTCGATGTCGAGTTTGTCGTTGTCAACGAAAGAAATGTCAACATGTAGCGGAGTGACATCATGTTCGTTTTTAAGCGAGCTTGACACAAATGTTTTATTATCAGCAAGGCGATAAACAAAACTACTTCTCCCTAAAATCATCCCCTGATTGATCATCTTCTTAAACGGCTCATCGAAGTTGATGAAGCCCATGTCTTTCAGGAATTTGGTCCAGAAACGGGCGTATAGCAAGTGGCCGGTTGCGTGTTCCGAACCACCGATGTACAAATCGACCTGATTCCAGTAATCGGCTTTTTCCTTGGAAACGAATGCCTGTTCGTTGTGCGGATCCATGTAACGCAGGAAATACCACGAACTTCCGGCCCAGCCAGGCATCGTGTTGGTTTCCATGCGGTCGCCTTCAAAATGATTCCAGGCGCTTTGTTCGGCACGTGCCAAAGGCGGTTCACCGTCTTCGGTTGGCAGGTATTTGTCTACTTCCGGCAACAGGATCGGCAAATTGGCATCGTCGACCAACTGCGGAATATCGTCTTTGTAAAAGACAGGGAACGGTTCACCCCAATAACGTTGACGCGAGAAAATCGCATCGCGCAAACGGTAGTTGGTTTTTCCTT
Organism: Bacteroidota bacterium; assembly: GCA_040387295.1. GTDB lineage: Bacteria > Bacteroidota > Bacteroidia > Flavobacteriales_D > Crocinitomicaceae > Fluviicola. The sequence continues at coordinate 756,482 of JAZKEB010000002.1, forward strand.
TTCCGATGCCTTTTTCCTCAATGGCCTGAATGGCGGTTTCCATCGCTTTTTTGATCGGAAGACCAGTAAGGAAACCGGAATCAGTGATTGTTCCTTCTTTTTCAGCGTAAGCCGCTTCGGAAATATCGACGTCTTTGAAAATGTTTTTGATCGGAATGTTGAAGTGTTTCGCAAAATCCCAATCGCGCTGATCACCGCACGGAACGGCCATTACAGCTCCGGTTCCGTAGGAAGCCAACACATAATCGCCAATCCAGATCGGAATGTTTTCACCCGTAAACGGATGCACGGCGTAAGCACCGGTAAATTGTCCGGTAATGTTTTTTACATCGGCCTGGCGGTCGCGCTCCGATTTCAATGAAGCGGCGGTTTTGTAAGCCTCAATCGCAGAGCGGAATTCGTCGGTTGTGATTTCATTGACAAGCGGATGCTCTGGAGCAAGAACCATGAACGAAACGCCGAAAATGGTGTCGGGGCGGGTGGTGAATACCTCAATAAATTGTTCAGAATCCTCCCCCTCAATCCCCCTCCAAAGGGGGAAGCGGACAGAACTTCCAACTGATTTCCCGATCCAGTTGCGTTGAATGTCTTTTACGGATTCGGTCCAGTCGACGGTTTCCAATCCGGTAAGCAGTCGTTCGGCAAATGCCTTGATACGCATCGACCACTGACGCATGAGTTTTTGTTCTACCGGATGTCCACCGCGCTCCGAAACGCCGTTGATGACTTCGTCATTGGCCAACACGGTTCCCAAAGCCGGGCACCAGTTCACCCATGAATCGGCCAAATAAGCCAAACGGTATTCCATCAGGATATCCGACTGTTCTTTCGACGGTTTGGTGTTCCATTCTTCGGAAGTAAAAACCGTTTCATAATCCGAGCAGGCGTTCACCGAAGCATTTCCTTTCGTACGGAAGGTTTCGATCAGACCATCGATGTGTTCGGCTTTGTCGGTATCGTTGTTGTACCAGGCGTTGAAGATTTGTTTGAAGATCCACTGCGTCCATTTGTAATATTCCGGTGATGAAGTTCGAACTTCGCGGTCCCAGTCAAATGAGAATCCGATTTTATCCAACTGATCGCGGTAACGTGCTACGTTTTCGGCGGTCGTGATTGCTGGATGTTGTCCTGTCTGAATCGCATATTGCTCGGCGGGCAAACCGAATGAATCGTAGCCCATCGGGTGCAGCACGTTGAATCCTTTTAACCGTTTGTAGCGTGCGAAAATATCCGAAGCGATGTAGCCCAGCGGGTGCCCCACATGCAATCCGGCTCCTGATGGATACGGGAACATATCGAGGACATAGTACTTGGGTTTATCGCTGATATCAGCGGCTTTAAACGGTTTGTTTGCGGCCCATTGCTGGCGCCATTTGGATTCGATATCGCGAAAATTGTATTCCATAATTGCTGCTGTTCCTGCTAATTCAGAGGGCAAAGATACCAAAAAGAGGCGTTTGGAGAAGTGGGGAAAATGGAGAAACAAAATTCGGGAATTCGAGTGTTCGCTATATTGCGAATTCGCGAACACCATTTTCAAAAAATGAATTGATTCTATTCCACCACCAATCGCTGCTCCAGTGTCAACCCATCTCCCGAAACCCGCACAAAAACAAGACCTTTTGTTTTGCCCAAATGTAAGGTAGTTTGCCCGTTTTTCAGGTTCCCGGAAGCCATTTTAATGCCTAATAAATCATACACCGCAAATGGTGCATCAGCCAATGTATGCGAACCGGCAACCACTAGAAAATCGCCATGTGATTCCGTAGGCGTAATCACCAAATGATTGTCACCCGAACAATCGATCGCGATGGTTTTCAGGATGGTTTCTTTGCCGTCGAGATCTATCTGGCGCAAACGGTAATAGTTGATTTGATCGCTATTCGGATTTACATCGATGTAATTGTAAGCCGTTGGCAAATTGGTGCTTCCACTGCCTTTTACCGATGAAATGACTTCAAAAGCAAGGCCGTCTGAGGAACGTTCAACGATAAACCGGTCGTTGTTTTCCTCGGTTTCAGTGGTCCAGTTCAGGTAAGCTTTCCGGTTTTCGCAGTAGCCATCGAAAGCTTTTAAATCAACACCAAGTGCTCCGTCGCAAATAACAAGATCGGCGGCCGTTAGCGTGACACAAACCGATTTGGAACAGTCAAGACATTGCGTAGGAGTGCTTGGCGGAGCGGAAGTAATGATGTACTCACCTTCATCCACAACAGGTGTAACGCCCGCTGCACCACTTGCGATGGTTTCCGAAAAACCATTCGGACCTGTGATGGTCAACGTTGGACTTCCCGACATTCCGGTAGAAGTGAAACAGTAGTCCACAATTCCGGTAAAAACAGGATCAGTTCCACTACAGATAATATAGTTTCCCGAACCCGTTAAGGTATCCGGACGGTTGATCGGAGCGAACATCGGCCCGTTGAAGTAATGCGTTGAAGATGAAGGCCCGTAGTAAGAAGCCGCCCGACCCAACGAGTTGGTATTCAGCGCATAAAATGCACGAATGAACTGTGTGGGTAATGACGGTGTAATGAAGGAGTAACCGTTGCATCCGGGATTGAGATCGGAAGTGGTGGAACAGGAAACAAAGCGATTGCCCGAGTAGCGCCAGCCAATGGTTGGGGTTTTTCCGCCGGCGCTGACTTTGGTCAGTGGCGTCGACATCGGAGTGGTTCCCTTGTAATATTGCAGGTTGATGTTGGCTGTTTCAAAATCGGCCAATACCTCATAAACCGTCGTATAAAATCCGTTGCTGGTTTCCCAATCGATACATTGCCGGTCGCCACCTTCGGCGTTGCAGAGGTCGTAATTGGTTGCAAAGGCGGAGCCGCTGAGATTTTGTGAAGCGAATGCCGGCGTTTGTGAGGTAAGGATTTCCACGCCGCGTTCGGCATTATTGATACTGCGTTTCACGGTTCCGAAAGCAGTTGCGGTTGTTGTTCCGCTTCCGCCCACACCATCGTCGTTGTTATCGGCACCATAACCACACATGTTGATGAACGACAATCCGCACGGAATGCATTGATCGCCTGAAGTAATCACCGGATAATCGATAGCCAGATAGCGCCCGGGGTTGGTGGTGGTAACAGTTCCGGTACAACTCGCCGTTTGCGCATAGCGAATCCGGAATTTGAAATTGTTGGTGAAGTAAGCTGCGTCCACCATCATGCCGCTTGGGGCAGTTGTTGCAGTAGCTGCCGGGTAAAAATTTCCGGCAGATGAGGTGGTTTTAAACAAGGTAAGACATACCCGCGACCATGTTCCTTCCTGGATCCAGAATGTGTTGGAACTAAAATTAGTAGCCATATCGGAGTTGGTGCTGCTGGTATTGAGGGTCATGATTTGTACCCAGTTCGTTCCACCATTGGAAGAAAAATCCAGGAAAGCGGCATTCCCTGTGCAGCTTCCCCAACCATTGGTTTGCCCGCACGAAGTTTCGGAAGCGTTGAGCCAGAACTGGATCTTAAAACTTTCCACCGCGCTCATATTGAAAGTCGGTGAAACGAGTGTAGGATTACTCTGACCTCTTAAAACGGCATAGCTAAGATTTTGAGCGATATTAACACGACCATCGAAATTGGCGCCCAATTTTCCGCCCACACCACTTCCGCCAACGGCGACCGAGTTGGCAATATTTCCAATACAGAAACCGTTGGTTGCAGCACACGAACCACCACAATTGGGTTGTACCAATCCGGCCTTTGCGCCATAACCATCTGCTGCCGGCAAAGCTCCGGATGTGGTGGCTGTTGGTGCTCCGGCAAAGGCCCAGCCAACAGGCAAAGCTGATGCTCCATAAGTTGTTGTTCCTGTAAAATCGAATGTTTGTCTCAAACCTGCAGCTACTTCAAAAGGGGCAGGTTGTGCACAGGGTGAAGTGCATGTTCCGTCGTGATTGATATCCTGTGGACAGTTGAGATTGGTTTCCCCGGCATCAATTACACCATTTCCGCACGTTGGACATTGCGCAACGGTAGAAAAAGAAAACAACAAAGAACCGATGGCAAAAGCCAACGTTTTGAAGTAATAGTGCATGGGAGATGTGTTTACGTAAAAATAGCGATTATTTTTTGATCCATCTCTCACTGGAAACACCATCGATTCGCACGAAGTAAACACCGCTTTTTAAGGAGTTGACATCCATTGATTTACTTTGCTGAACGTGGGTTGAAAACACTGTTTTTCCGGTTAAATCAATCAGTTGGAGCGTGTGTAAATCAGCATCAGCGAATGTAATGGTGAGTTGCTCCGAGGCCGGATTGGGTGAAAGAATAAACGTCACAACATCTGTTTCCTGCAAAGACGCTACCGACGGAATTTGGTATTCGTAAGCACCCATATCAGGATTTCCGGTTCGCAACGAATCACGAATGTCGGTCAACGGAGCTCCGGAAAGTATTCCGGCATTAATCAGCGTACTTAAACCCTGAAGGCTGTAACCGTCGTCGGCCGTAAGCCAGCAATTATCGGTTCCGATAGGGTTAGCAGAATTTGTAAAAAGTGGGTTGATATTCAGATTTCCGGTTCCCGGACCTGTGAGCGTATGCGGCGTTGTTTGGTCAGTGAGATCGACATCCGAATAAGTGGCGTTGAACGTAGCATTGCCGATCAGAAAAAACTGATCACCGGTTCCCGAAGCGGTATTTCCCCAGAAAATGCTGTTCATAATTGTCGGATTGCTGTTTCCGGAAGACGAACCCGGAGGTGCGTTTTCACGATCCGAAACCAAACCACCGCCATCGATGGCTGTATTATTGGCAAAAACACAATTCATGATTACCGGATTGGCGTTTCCGTTATTTCCGCCCCAGCAATACATGCCGCCGGCGCGCTCAAGAGCGGTGTTATTGACAACCAAACAATTGGTCAGCGTTGGGCTGGCGTTTCCTGCCAAACCGAAATTATCGATTCCGCCACCGCCTAAGTAAGCGGTGTTGCCGGTAATAATGCAATTGGAAATCACCGGAGAAGCTGTCCCGCCGGAGTGACCACTGTTGAAAATTCCGGCTCCGAATTGTGCCGAATTATTGCGGATCAGGCAGTTGCGGATGGTCGGATTACAACTGTTTCCGCCAAATTCTCCGTTGTTGAAAATACCGCCACCCAAACCTTCGCTACCTGCAGCTGCGCGGTCGTCGTTGGCGTTTTCAATGATAAAACCGTCTAAAATGGCTGAATTGTTAATTCCGGTAGAATTGCTCACGACATGGTAACTGTTGTCGGAGTTTCCGACTGACCCAATTTCGCCTGAAAGCGTGCTGCAAGGCCCGCAGGTCAAGGCGCGTTGAGAAAGAAGGGTCTCTGTTCCTGCAAAACTTCCGTAAATCGCTACGCCGGTTTTCATGTGAAAAGCAATCGTTCGATCGGCGGTTCCGGTTGTAGAATAAGTGCCACACATCACCCAAACCTGATCGTTGACAGCCGCATTGTCAATAATAGTTTGCAGGTCATCTCCTGGAGCTGCGTTTGCCCACGAGGAACCATCACCTGATCCGGAAGGTGAAACATACCAGATGGTAGCGTTGAGGGTGAAACAGGTAGTGATTGATAAGAACGTAAGTAGTAATAAGCGCATAATTGATTGTTTGATAGGTGAAAAAATACGGCTTTTTATGTAAATCTGAAAATGAAATACGGGAATAAGCCTTTACACATAACTGTGCCCGATGATTGACCGACGGATTACTAAAGCAACACGACTGTACACTAAAAAGCAGGAGCAGAATAACGAATAGCTGTTATATTTGAGGTACTTATGAAAAAAACAAGCATTCTATTCGTCTTTCTTTTTCTTGGTGGAATATTATGGTCGCAAGAAGAACCGCAAACTGCACCCATACCGGATATTCCTGCGCAGCGTGTTCCTGCTGCCGGAGATTCAGACTATGTTTATCCATATCTTGATATCCATGCTGAATTTCCTGGAGGAACAGCGGAGTTACTTAAATTCATCAAGGCCAATATTCAATACCCGAAAATTGCTGTAAAACAGCAATTGGAAGGAAAATGCTTTCTGCAATTTATTGTTGAAAAAGACGGAACGGTAAGCAGCTTTAAGGTGATACGAGGTGTCCCCGACTGTCCGGAATGCGATGCGGAAGCCTTGCGTGTAGTTGGTATAATGCCGAAATGGAAACCCGGCGAAGTAGATGGAAACCCGGTTCGATCAAATTTTAACCTGCCTATAATGTTTAAATTGTAGCCAACAAACTCACATACACTATGAACCATTATTTTACTCTTTTACCCGCCATTTTACTCCTTTCACTGAACACGTTTGCGCAGCAAACCATCAATTGGGGGCCTGAAATCAGCGTTGCCGACGGCGCGACTTACGGAAATATTCGTCCGAGACTGGCATTGACAGCCGGTGACGAACCGATTGTGATTTTCGGGAAAAACGGAATTGGCAAACTCTTCGTTGCAAAAGGAAATGGCGGAACATTCGGTACGCCCGTCGATATTTTACCCGATAATCTGGGAACGTACCTCGCAAACTGGACCGGTGCGGATATCGCTGCCAAAGGCGATACGATCATTGCGGTTTTCAAAGCATTGCCGTTTGAGGACGGAGATATTTATGCCGTTCGTTCAACCGATGGCGGGCTCACATTTTCAGACACCATTCGGGTCGATGATCACGAAACGGGTAGGACGTTCCTGCCGGCATTGACGATCGATGCCAGCGGAAATCCGATAGTGGATTATATGATTTTTGACGGACCGAATGACAATCCGCGTTACGTGGTGGCACAATCTGCAGATGCGGGATTGACTTACGGTCAGGGAGTAGTTGCTTCTTCGGGTGTTACCGGTGAAGCATGCGATTGCTGTCCTGCCGAAATGGTAACCGACGGCACCAATCAGATCTTACTTTTCCGAAACAACGAAAGCAACCTGCGTGATATTCATGCGGTTCGCTCAACGGATGGTGGCGCTACTTTCCCGGCGGATGCCAATATGGAAGAACTGGGTTGGTTTATTACTTCCTGTCCTTCAACCGGTCCGCAGGGTATCATTATCGGTGACAGTTTGTTTACGGTTGCCGCAAGCAGAGTTACAGGAAGTTACCGCATTTACATCGGTTCGGGCAATCTTACCGGTGGAAACCTCGCGTTGGTGAATCAGGCATCTCCCATTCCACCCACCAATAGCAACGGAACACAAAATTACCCGCGCATTAGTGGTGAAGGAAACACGATGGTCATGGTATGGGAAGAAAAGGAAACGTCCAATCCGGATGTGTTTTGTGCTGTGGTGACCAACGGAAACATCAACAGTTTTGGCGATTACAAAGCCCGTGTGAATACCGTAACAACAGGCGTTCAAACCAATCCGGATATTGTTTACAAAAACGGATTTGCCCACATTGTGTATCAGGATGCATCTTCAGGCGATGTAATTTACCGCAAAGGAACAGTAAGCGATGTTGCCGGAACGAATGAAAATGCGTTTTCGAACATTTCGGTTTCTCCGAACCCATCAGCGACAGGTGTGTTTGTGATCAACGGACTTTCAACCGAAATTGCCCGTTGGTCTGTCACCGATCTTTCCGGAAAAGCGGTTGCAGGAAATTTGGTGAAACAAGGAAACCTATTGGAAATTACGCTTGACCCTGCTGTCGGAAATGGTGTCTATTTATTGACGCTGGAGAACCAACAAGGCGAACAAACAACTACGCAATTGGTGTTGGGAAGATAACCGATTTCATCCCTGCAAAAATTCAGGGAAAACCCGTAAATTCGTATTTCAACCTGCCGGTCAGATTTTGTCATTTAGAATGAATACCATGAAATTGCTCATCACCTTATTGCTGTTACCAACTGTTGTCTTCACTGCTTCTGCACAAGACGATGATAAAGTTCATGTATTTCCGGATGTTGAAGCAAGTTTTCCCGGCGGTATAGATTCTATGAAAGCGTTTTTAGCACGAACGATTGTCTATCCGCAGGAAGCATTGGACCAACGCATTGAGGGGAAAACGTATTTGACTTTTGTGGTGGCAGTAGACGGAACGCTTCGCGATGTGAAGGTGATTCGACCGCTGGCTAATTGCCAGGCTTGCGACCTGGAAGCAATCAGAGCCGTAAAACTAATGCCGAAATGGGCGCCGGCCCAGTTGAATTCCAAAGCCGTAGAAACGAATTATACGTTACCGGTAAAATTCACATTACCTGTAAATGAGAAACCACTGGAAAAAATGCCACCGCCCGTCTATAAGTATGCTGATGAAGAACCCCAGTTTCCGGGCGGAAAATCCGCATTAAATATGTTTTTGGTTGATCATCTTCGTTACCCTCAGCGAGCGGCGGAATTAGGAATAACTGGAAAATGTTATACCCAGTTTATCGTTTCCGAAGACGGTACGATTACGAATCTTGTTGTAAAACGAGGTGTTCCCGATTGCCCGGAATGTGATGAGGAAGCTATTCGTGTGATCAAACTGATGCCCAAGTGGATTCCGGGGAAGGTTAATGGAAAAGCAGATAAGATGATTTATAATCTACCGATTCCGTTTAACCTTCAGTAAAACCAACCTAAAAAACAAAATGCCAGTCCACCTAAGGCGGACCAGCATTCTGCTTACAGTAAACTACTCTTAAGAAACCTCAGTACGGATCAAATTCTGCAACCAGAACCGTTTGGGCTTATTCTCTTATTAATTATTCCTTGTAATTCAAAAAGTTGCCTGAAACAGTATTTTGATTAAAAAAGAATGCTTTTCGGCAACTGAGGCAACATGTAAAGCGTTTTAAGCTTAACTTGGAGTTGAATTATGAATACACAATCCTATTTACTACTCATTTGCCTGCTATTCACAAAGTGTTTGTTTGCTCAATCTTCTCATGAAGTGCCATTTACCGGTTGTGCAAGCGATCAGGTGTTACAAAGTAATTCCTCGTTATTGCAGAAGCAGCAATTATTGGATAATGGGCTTTATGAATCTATAAAAGGGCAGCCAAAAACGAAACCGTCAAAAGGCGGACATTCAAAAGCGCTGCAAATTATTCCGGTGGTTGTGCACATTGTACACAATGGAGGAATTGAAAACATTAGCGATGCGCAGGTTGTGACGGCTATTGCCAACTTTAACACCCGATTTGCCCAAAGCCCCAACAATCAAATTCAATTTTGTTTGGCACAACGCGATCCGAACGGGAACGCCACCACAGGAATCACACGCGATGTTTCTGCGTTAACCACCGAAACAATGGAGTCGGACGATGTGACATTGAAAGATATTAATCGCTGGACACCAACTTGTTATCTTAACATTTGGGTGGTGAAAGAGATCATGAGTGTAAGCGCTGGAAACGGTGTTGTTGGGTATGCATTTTTTCCTTCTGCTCATGGACTTCCAATGGATGGAATTGTGATTGAAGCCGGGTATTTTGGCAGCAGCTATGAAAATGACGCCGTTGGTGTGCATGAAGCAGGCCATTATTTAGGACTCTATCATACCTTCGAAGGAGGTTGTACCAATGCCGACTGCTTATTGAACGGTGATCGGGTTTGTGATACACCGCCTGACCAAACAACTTTTGCTTCGTGCAATCCACCGGCCAATTCCTGTAGCACAGATGCAGATGATCCAAGCGCAAACAATCCTTTTTCTTCGGATGTGGCCGACCTGAGTGATGATTATATGGATTACAGCAACCTCAGCTGCTATGATCAGTTTACGCAGGGACAGTATGACCGGATGTATTATTTTCTCACCACAACCCGGCAAAGTTTATTGGGATGCCTCAGTTGTACACCACCTTGTCAAAATCCAATCACCACGACTATTGATATGCCCGCACTGACAATGAATGTTGTTATAGGAACAACCATCAACTTTTCAGGCACTGTCACCAATACGACAAATTATGAGTGGTATCTTGTTCCGGGAAATATTCTGAGTACAACACTTACGGCTAGTTATACCTTTAACAACTCCGGGAGTTTTTGGATGAAGTTCAGAGGCGTGAGCAGTGATCCCGATTTTTGTCTGGATGGATTGGATTCTGTCTTAATAATTGTTTCAGCGCCGGTTGTGACCTCTTGCAACGGATCATTGTTGTTTGATAACGTCAATAATATTTCTGTCGATTTACCTTTGAGCAACCAGTATTACAGTGGGGCAAACAACGGATATACCTGGGAATGCTGGTTTAAGCTAAATGATCCTTTTGATGGAGCAGTCCGCCCATTGATTTCTTCTGTTGATCAGGTTGTATTTGAAGACATGTGGCTTGGCTTCGGCTGGCAGGGCGGGTTTTTTAATGAACCAGTTAACCGATTGGTATTCAAAGTAGATGGTCCGAATAGTGCTGTTCCCAGTGCGCCAAATTGCAGTTACGCTCCACCCGGAGGATTTCAAATCGGTACCTGGTATCACGCAGCCGGAGTGATGGATTATTCGATACAACAGGCAAAGTTATACCTCGACGGACAATTGGTAGATACACGACCGATTACCACAGCTCCTATTACCAGAGACATTCCCACAGAATTGAGTTATAACTGGAATAATACGCCCTATTCGTTTAGAGGCAATATGGATGAAGTACGCATTTGGGGTATTCCGAGGACCGCAACCGAAATAGCGACTTATTACAACCAATGTGTTGCGAACAATGAACCTGATTTGTTGGTGTATTATCACTGTAATCAGGCTGCTGGATCTACGGTTATTGATGCTACTCCTAATAACGCGGATGGCACTTTTTCCGTTTCGGAAGGCTGGTCTGCCGAAGAACCATCTTCCATTGGAACAACCTGTATAGCAAGTTGCATTGAGATTTGCGGAAATGGAATCGATGACAACAATGATGGTTTTACCGATGAGGATTGTAATTGCCCGCCTGTTTATGCAGGGAATGACACTATTATTTGCTCGGGAACTCCCGTTCAGCTCTCAGCCACACCCGGGTTTGATTCTTATTCCTGGTCGCCGCCAATTGGTTTGTCAGATCCGAATATACAAGCTCCGGTGGCCAATCCTGTTGTAACGACCGATTACACTGTCACGGCTTCTGTTTTAGGACCTGAACTGGCTGTAAATGGTGATTTCAGTGCGGGAAATGTAGGTTTCACAAATACTTATACGTATTCGAGTTCTTACTCACCCTGTAATTATTATGTAAACAATCTGTTTTTTACCTATCCCGATCCAAGCCTGATCGATCACACACCAACCGCTGATGGTTTGTATCTTAGTATAGATGGTTGTGCGCCTGCTTCTGTAATTTGGGAAGAAACCATTATGGGGCTTGATCCGAATACCAATTACGGGTTTAAATTTTGGGCTTCGAGAGCAGACCAGGTGCAACCGAATTTTGAAATTCATTTAATCGGAGATGTAACCGGAGATCTTCTGGCTGCCACACAAGCCGGAATTCCTTATGCGGGTGTTTGGACGTGGGATGAATACGGGGTTTCAAACTGGAATTCTTCTTCCAACACTTCTGTTACTTTGCGCGTGGTCAACATCGAAACAAACAGCTTTGGCAACGATTTTGGAGTGGATGATTTTTCCTTCCGAAAAACATGTGAAGTAACCGATATTGTGAAAGTAACCGTACAAAACACTTCTGCTCCGCAACTGAATCTCGGGCCTGATTTAACGCTATGCGAGTCCGGCACTCAGGTTCTGGTTGCCGATCCCGGTTTTCAGGAATATGTTTGGAATGACGGCAGTACGGAAGAAACACTAACCGTTTTTGGAATAGGAACCTATTGGGTAACAGTAACCGATTCATGCGGCAACATGCAAACCGATACGGTACATATTTCCCTGATACCTTCACCGGAGCTGGATTTAGGACAAGACCTGACTGTCTGTTCCAATTCAAGTATTGCCCTGACCTATACAAGTAACGATACGTTTAACAGCTTTGCCTGGTCACCTTCAAACGGATTAAGTTGTGTTTATTGTTCAACAACAACTGCCACAGTGGTTGATCCAATTACGTATTACCTCACAGCGTTTACACCCGAAGGCTGCATGGCAACCGATAGCGTAACTATCTTTATTGGCAATACTCCCATTTTTGATATGCTCCTTACTGTCACAGATGCGGCTTGTGATGAAGGTGGAATAGTTACGGTAGAGGCCACTTCACCAATGCAGGATTTGATCCTTTATAATTTCAATAATGGCGGATTTTCAGTAGTAAACTCTTTTGAAAATCTGCAAGCGGGCGTTTATCCGTTGAGTATACAAATTGGTGAAGGAATCTGTTCATTTGACACAACGCTTACCCTCACAGGCGAAGATAATCTGCTTTATATCCCCAATAGTTTTACGCCAAATTCAGACACATACAACGAAACGTGGTCAGTATCTGGCACTTGTTTTAAGTCAATTGAATGCAGAGTTTATAATCGTTGGGGGGAGGAAATCGCACTGATTGATGAAGTAAACGAGAGTTGGGACGGTACGTACCACGGAAAACCTGTTCCCGATGGTGTTTATTCGTATTCGGTTAGAATTGTATATGAAAATGAACGGGTTTACTATACAAACGGTTTCGTAGCCGTTTTGAAGTAACAAACAATAATTGCCGGGCTTTTATTGCCTGAATAACTGAAAATAAGTACGTTTGCATTCAAAGTATTCACTGAACACACAAACATGCACTTACCAACTACAATAGATGGGGTTCTGTCCGAACTCGATCACATTATTGATGTGTCCGTCGCGGAAAACAGCTCCATGGCGATTTTTGCGTATGTCTACCGGCGCACAACGGCCGAGATCAAAAAGAATGTGCTGGCCGGTGTGTTTGAAGACAATGAACGCATGGAACAATTTGATGTGCGTTTTGCCAATTATTACATTGAAGCCTGGCACAATTACCGCAACAATAAACCGATCAGCGCGTCGTGGAGAGTAGCTTTTGAATCGGCGAAAGAACCGATGTGTATTGTACAGCACATTGTGCTGGGAATGAACGTACACATCAACCTCGATTTGGGCGTTACCGCTGCCACCGAAGCCGAACATGCATCGTTGGTAGATCTGAAGACCGATTTTATGCGGGTGAATACCATTTTGTTTGCCCTCACTGATGAAATGCAATCCAACCTCGGGAAAGCTTCCCGACTGCTCTTTTTGGCCAGTTGGTTGGGCCGCCGGAACGATGAATTGCTCATCAATTTCAGCATCAAAAAAGCGCGCGATTTTTCGTGGGTTACCGCCAACAGGATCTGGAACGCACACGGATCGCACGAGAAAGAATCCGTTCGTTTATCTACTGACAAAGCCGTTGCGCTCATTGGCGGTGAATTTCGTAAACCGAAAGGATGGTTGCTGCGCTCTACCATTCGCCTCATTCGCCGGTTTGAAGAAAAGGATGTGGCTGTGATCGTCCGAATCCTAAAAAACGGTTAAGTTCGCAGTATGAAACACCTTTTGGTTTTACACGGCGCATTGGGCGCTCAGCAACAGTTTGAGGAATTAGCAGCTCTGCTGAACAACGATTTCACAGTTCATACACTCAATTTCGAGGGCCATGGCGGCCGACCTTCCGGTCAGGATTTTTCCATCGGTTTGTTTGTGCAGAATGTACGCGATTACCTGAAGGAAAATGATCTTTCTTCGTGCTCCGTTTTCGGTTACAGTATGGGTGGTTATGTGGCGCTGAAACTGGCAGCTCAATTTCCCGGAACAGTGAACGAAATCGTGACGTTGGGAACCAAATTTGGCTGGTCGCCTGAAATTGCTGTGAAAGAAACCGCGATGCTCAATCCGCAGAAAATAGAAGAAAAAGTTCCCAAATTTGCCGCTGCTTTGGCACAGTTGCACGCTCCGCTCGACTGGAAAAAAGTGATGTATAAAACCGCACAATTGATGCTCGATTTGGGCAATCAACCAGCGTTGACGGAACAGGACTTTCAATCAATTACGATTCCGGTAACATTGTTATTGGGGTCGGAAGATGTAATGGTTACTCCGGAAGAAACAATGGCCGTTCAACAGCAATTATCGCAGGCAACTTTCGAGCGGGTAGAAGGTTGGCAACATCCGATTGAACGGGTGAATAAAGACGAGTTGGCGGATAAACTAACTTCTATTCTTTAACCTTCATTCTCTATTTCTTTTAAGAATGAGAAACAGAAGGAGAATGAAGAATTACTGCGATAACCACAACGTCGGATTCATCTTTACCAACGCGCCGTCAACTACCTGATGAATTTCAAAATGCGAGGTCGACAAACTTCCTTCACCGTCGGGTAATAACGAACCGATGGTTTGTTTGGTGGTGACTTTCGAACCAACGGAAACGTAGGTATCCTGTAAGTTACTGTAAACAGTCCGGTAATTTCCGTGTTTGATAATCACTACTTTTCCGGCACCGGGAATGTTCAGTACACTCGTCACTTCACCTTCAAATACGGCTCGCACTTGCGCATTTTTCGGTGCTCCGATATCGATTCCGTTGTTGTTGGTGTAGACGTTTGCCATCGACGGATGCGGATTTTTACCATAACCTTCCGTGATCGTTCCTTTGGCAACCGGCCATGGCAATTTACCTCTGTTCGACTCGAAGTTTTTGCCCATTGCAATGCTTTCCTTGGTTTCGGTCAGCGCTACTTCTTTCTTGGCGGTTGTGGCTCCTGAACTGGAACTGCTGCCACTATTCGTTTCGGTTTTTTTGCTTCCGCCGGTCTCGGTTTTCTTGGCCTCTTTTTTGGCTTTCGCCTCAGCATCTGCCAATTCTTTCTCGATGGCTTGTTTGATGCGACGCTTCAACTCATCTTTTTGTTTCTCGGCTTTTTTGAGTTCAGCCATGAGTTTTTTCTCGTCCTTGCGAAGGTTATCAAGCGCTTTTTGCTTTTGCTCCTTGTCTTTCAGGATTTTGTCTTTCTCGATGATTTTCTCCGAAAGGAGGCGTTCTTTTTTCGTTTTCTCCGAGCGAATGGTCGTAATTTCCGTTTTGATCGCCCCCTGATTTTGTTTGATGATCCGGAATTGTTTTTCCTGAATTTCGGCGATGCGTTTGAGGTATGAATTGCGTTTCACCGCTTCGAAATAATTGGACGCCGAAAAAATGTACATCATCTTTCCATAGCGATTGCGGTGCTTGTAGGCGTAAATCAGGAGTTTTTTGTACTGCGCTTTTAAACGCTCGAGTTTCGATTGTAATGCTTTTACTTCCGAATCTTTGGACGAAATAGTAAGGTCGGCGCCACGGATCTGGTTGTCGAAATTCTGCACCAACTCTTCGCGGAACTTCACCTGATTGTCGATCAGCTTGAGTTCGTTCATGGAATTTTGCGTTCCAGATTTCACTTTCTCCAATAAGTTTTTGGTGGTCGAAAGTTTCTTTTCGAGTTTACTCTGTTCGGCTTGCAGCTGATCGCTTTTTTTCTGACCGGTTGCTATGAATGAACAGACCAGGAAAGCGGGTAACAACCAGCTACTCAGACTCAGGTTCTTCTTCCTCCTCGGGTTTGTTTGCTTCTGTTTCAGTACATTCGCCATATTCTTCAGGTATTACGAAACGAATTTCTTGTGGCACATTTACTTCGGTGCGCTCATAATCCAATGTTATAACGAGCCTGTTTCGAGGCGTTACAATCACCATTTGCACATCATTCGGCACCAGGTAACGATCAATAGAGTCACGTGTAAGATAATCAATCTGGATGGTAGTTGTATCGTCCGGACTGTCAATAAAAATGCTTTTCAGCGTACGAAGGTCGTTCGTGAGGTAATATTTCAAGATCACATCTTCGCCTTCTTCCTCTTCATTGTTCTCACGATCTTCACGGCGAATCAATCTTCCGTTGCGATCGCGCTCGGGTTTGTTATTGCGATTTTCACGACGGATTTCCCGCTTCTTGTGCGATGACAAAATGTAATTGTGCGGATCGTGAATCTGGAAATATTTCTGAGTGGTATCAAAACCGATGGGAAGTCCCAACAGCAATTCCTCGATATTGCGGTAGTCAAACGAAACCCCGAATTGTTCTTTGATAAAATCCAGATCACGGCGAATCACGCATCTGTCCTGACGATTGGTAATAATCACCGAATCGGGACGAACAATCGAATTGATAATCGGAATGGTCGCAAAGGTAATCAACGCATTTACGGCGCTGTCTTTCACCATTCTGATCGACGTTTTGAAACTCTTGTTCTGGTTCGTGTCGGAATAATCGCACTTGATTTTGCTGTAGAAATACGTGGGCCGCAGTTGTGACATCGTATCTAACGCAGCTACCAGGACGTCCGTTTTGCGACGTTCCACCTTTTCCAACTCCGCTTCGGGGTGCAATTTAGGTGAACAGGAAACTACCAGCGCCAGGAAGGTGATGAAGGTGAAAACACTAGTATACAGGCGCATAGTACGTTTTATTTTGAATTTTTTTGTCGAGACTCTGATTCGCAGAACCCAATGATTTTGCTTCTTTCCACAACACAACCGCTTGCGGCACATCGCCCATTTTAAAGAGCACATCACCCACGTGTTCTACGTAGTTGCGGTTACTTGGTTGCAATTGATTGGCCAATTCGAAGAATTTATACGCTTCGGTGTAATTGCCCTGTTGAAAGAGGATCATTCCTTTTGTGTCGGAAAACGGTGCTTGTTTTGGGTATTGGGCAATCACCTCTTCGATCATTTGCATAGCGCGCTCAAGCTGCACATTGGCCAATGCCAAACGCATAGCAAAGTTGTTTTTCGCCAGGTGATTGACAGGATCGAGTTTGAGGGCTTTCTCGTAATTTTCAATGCCTTCAGGAACCATTTTCAACAGGAACAATGCTTCACCTTTCTGCGAATAAAATTCAGCTTCGGTTACCGGATCGTTCACCACCAGTTCTTTCCCGATGTCGGCTGCGTCAATCGCTTCCTGGTAACGGCCGGTTTGAACGCAGGCGATGGTATACAGCAATTGCACATTCGAAAGCGTAGGGAAAAGCGCACTACACGCACGGGCATCTTTGTACAGGTCGGCAAATTGACTTTGCTGGTATTCCAGCATCAACACCTGGTACCAGATAGCGTATTTGCTTTCGTCGAATTTGAGCGCTTCCTTGTACGAAGAAAGGGCGTCTTCTTTCAGGTTGTTTTTCAGGTATAAATCACCCTGAATGGAATACGATTTGGCATCGTTCGGGTGTTTGATCACCATCAGATCGGCCAGTTCGAATACTTCCGGATCAATGGTAGTTTGCTGTTCGTAGAACGACAACAAGACATCCATTTTGGTATCCACGTCTACACCTTCGCCGTTGAACGCCGCTTTGAAATACGGATACGCTTCGGTTTTTTTGTTTTCGCGCATGTACAACTCGCCCAAAGCCAGATTGGCTCTTGCGTTGTTCGGATCAGCTTTCACCAATTCCACCAGCATGTCGCGTGCTTTATTGATCTCGCGTTTTTCGAAGTAATAATCAATGTAAGTTCCCAGCAAACTGATATCATCCGGATACATTTTACGGGCCTTTTCGAGTTCTTTCAAACCTTTTTCGTCTTGTTTCAACTGACGGTAAAGATCAAATTTCTGAATCGACAAATCAGGAATTACGCCCAGCTGGTCTTCCATCTGCGTATACGCATCAATGGCTTCCTGGCGTTTGTTCAAGCGTTTCAGTACTTCGGCATAACCAAACCACCAGTCAGTGTTTTTGGGTTCTTTGGTTACCATTTTCTGGAAACAAGCGGCCGATTCTTCAAAACGGCTTTGTTCGTAGTACATGTAGGCGAGTTCCTGCGTATACCAGATGTTTTTCGGGTCGATTTTGGCTGCCCGTTCGGTAAATTCCGCTGCTTTCGCGCGGTCGTTGAGCAAGAGGTAACATTGCGCCAGGGCAAAAACCACGGCATCGTCGTTTGGTTTCTGCGCCACGCATACCTGAAATGCCTCCACGGCATCCTGCAACTGGCCTTTTACCTTAAAACGAACGCCTTCGTGAAATTTTTCGATGTACGGGTAATCGGCTGCATCCACCACATTGGCAGTCGTCACAACCTCTTTGGAAGTTCCGCAGGCGGTGACCAACGCACCCAATAGTATACAAATGAACCAAAAACGCATTAACTGATAATTGAATAATCACTTAAGCTCAAATCCCTTGCCAAACCTTTGTACTTGGAATGAGAACCTAACATGGAATCTTTTAAATTGGCATCCACAATGATGGAATATTGCTGCAAGATACTGTTTTTAATGATGGAATTGGTTACTAATGAGCCTTTTCCGAGCGAAACGTGCGGGCCAACAACCGAGTTTTCAAGGATCACATCTTTGCCAATAAAACAAGGCGGAATCACCACCGAGTTGAGCAATTTTGCCGAAGGATCCATCATTTCGATGCCTTTTTCGTAATCGTATTCCAGTACGCGCTGATTGGTGATCACGGTCACTTCTTTGTTTCCGCAATCGAGCCATTCCTGCACTTCACCCGGCTTGAAACGTTTACCTTTTTCGGTCATTCGACGCAAAGCATCGGGCAATTGGTATTCACCGCTTTTGATGATGCCGTTTTCTACCAGAAAATTCAATTCGGTTTTAAGCGCTTCGCCGTCTTTGAAATAGTAAATTCCGATCATGGCCAGGTCTGAAACAAACTCTTTGGGTTTCTCCACAAAGTCGATGATCTCGCCTTCGCTGTTCATTTTGATCACGCCGAAAGCGCTTGGATCTTCAATTTGTTTCACCCACAAAATACCGTCGGCTTTGGGGTCAATTTTAAAGTTGGCGCGGAACAATGTATCGGCAAAAGCCACCACTACCGGACCTTCCAGCAAGGCTGAAGCACACAATACGGCGTGAGCAGTTCCCAATGGTTTATCCTGGTAAAAGATGCGTCCTTTTGCGCCTAATTTTTCAGCTACTTTGATCAGTTCGGCTTCAATTTCCGCACCAAAATCACCGATCACAAACCCGATTTCCTCGATTGGTTCGCTGCACAAAGCGGCAATGTCTTCCACCAAACGGTGTACAATCGGCTTTCCGCCAACGGGAACCAATGGTTTCGGAACAGTGAGTGTATGCGGTCTGAGTCGGCTTCCGCGGCCCGCCATGGGTACGATTACTTTCATAGTATAAGCTGTAAATGCGTCAATTAAAGTTTAGTGTTTCCCGGTACTTCCGAATCCGCCGGCACCGCGATCGGTATCCGACAATTCCGAGACCTCTTTCCACGAAGCCTGCTCGTGTGCTGCTACAACCATTTGGGCAATGCGTTCACCGTTTTCGATCACGAATGCTTCATTGGAAAGGTTCACAAGCAATACACCCACTTCACCGCGGTAGTCCGAATCGATGGTTCCGGGTGAATTGAGCACCGTAATGCCATGTTTGTAAGCCAGGCCGCTTCTTGGGCGAATCTGTACTTCGAAACCCAATGGAATTTCAAGGAATAATCCCGTGGGAATTAAACGTCGTTCCAATGGCTGAAGCGTCACAGCTTCGGGTAAATAAGCACGAATGTCCATGCCCGCAGCGCCGTTGGTGGCGTAGTCAGGCAATTCGTTGGTCGATTGATTGCGGATATTGATTGAAATCATTGTTCTTGATTTTCGTCGCGTTCAACGGTATAACTGATATCGATTATTTCGCCGGCAATTTCCTGCGTGATTCCCTGCTCAAAGGTGAAGGTATACCAGCCTGTTTGCGGAAATTTCCGGTGATTAAATCCTGCTGTCGTCGTGACAACCGTTCCGGCTTTTTCGCCCACCCACGATCCGTCAGGATGCGCGATTTCCATCAAAACAGGTTCGCGGCCCGTTTGGCCTTTCGGTGTTTTGGAATGCAGGAAAAACCACAGGTTGCTGTAAGCGTAATCAGTTGTTGTGCGCAACGTGATGGTAATATTGTAATAATTGGTCGTATCGGGAATATTCACCTTGAACACGGGTTTCATGTCTTGTTTCCATTGATTGTTCTTGAATGAAAACGATTTCGTGTACAACGGTGTTTCCCCGCACGAAGCAAGGAAACCGATGATGCCAACTACCAGGAAAAGCTTAACTACCAGCTGTTTCATTTGGACCTGTATTTGGACGCGGTGGCCGGCGACGGTTATTGCGTCGTTTGTTCGGATTTGCTGCTTTCGGTTGTCCTTCGGCTCCTTCAGGCGCAGTTGACTGGCCTTCTGCAACCGGTTTCGGTTGTTGTGGCTGGCCCTGCGGTCTGTTATCGCGTTCCGGACGACGTTGCTGCTGCGGTTTTGGCTTGGGCGCACCTTGTGCCTGCGGCGGACGGTTATCGCGTGGTTGTGGTGCGGCTGTTACGGCTTCACCTTCGGCGCGCGGACCTTTACCTTTTGGTTTTTTCTTGCGTTTTTTGTTGTTCTTAAACGCACTATCAAAACGGTTCAATGAATCCTGACCATCTACATTATCGTAATCCGGTTCCTGGCGAATGACTGCTTCTTCGTATGCTTTGAGATCGACCGGTTTTTTACCTGCCGTATTCATTTGAACAATTTCGCGTACACGTTCCGGAGAAAGTGGCGTTAGACCTGTGCCAACACCAGCATCGCCTTCGTAAGCGTACCACATCTGACGTTTGAAAACATCGGTTTTGATGTGATAAGCCGAACCTTTTTCGGTGTGCAATTTGGTGTCTGTCGACGGAAACGATTTGATCGAATCCAGGTACATATCCAATTCGTAGTTGAGACAGCATTTTAGTTTACCGCATTGACCCGCCAGTTTTTGCGGATTCAATGACAATTGCTGGTAACGCGCTGCCGACGTGGAAACCGAACGGAAGTCCGTCAACCAGGTTGAACAGCACAATTCACGTCCACATGAGCCGATTCCGCCCAAACGCTGAGCTTCCTGGCGTGAACCGATCTGGCGCATTTCTACGCGGATCTTGAATTGATCGGCCATGTCTTTGATCAGCTGACGGAAGTCAACCCGACCTTCGGCCGTGTAATAAAACGTTGCTTTGCTTAGATCGCCCTGATATTCGACATCGGAAATTTTCATTTCCAGATTGAGATTAACAGCCAGCGTGCGCGAACGGAACATGACTTCCGTCTCCAGCGTACGCGCCTGAATCCATTTGTCAATGTCTTCCTGCGTTGCGATCCGATTGATTTTTCGCACTTCCATGGGTTTGAGGCCCGGCGCTTTTTTCTTTACCTGTATTCTGGCCAGTTCGCCTACAACGGAGACAATTCCCACGTCATAACCCGGACTTGCTTCTACAACGATGACGTCGCCCACTTGCAGTGAAAGGTTTTTTGCATTTCTGTAAAACGCTTTTCTACTGTTTTTGAAACGAACTTCCAATATATCGTAAGGTGCTTGTCCGGAAGGCAGTTGCATATTCGCCAACCAATCAAACACACCTAGTTTGTTGCATCCACCAGAACTACAGGTTCCATTATTTTTACAGCCGCGTGGTGTACCACCTCCGCTGCTACATGAGGAACAGCCCATAGTTTTTCTGAATTTGTGGTAAAAATACGAAAAAGAAGTGTTGCTTGGTGCGATGGTGGAAGGACTTGGAAACAGGGGATTGTGAATAATGCTTGCGAATGTTGAATGCTTAATTTTGAATGTTGAATGGATGCTTGATGTTGGATTTTTGATGTTGGATGAAACAATCGGTAAATTATCCGGATTTACTTACCATGATTGAAACCAAGAGAGAAAAAACGGTGCGTTTTACCAGCAACCTCATTCAACATTCAAAATCCAACATTATAAAAAGGGAGATCCGAGTTACTACATACCTAACTTACTACTCATACTTACTTCGAACCTCCCTGTTTATGGTTGAAGACAGAATGGAAAAACACGAGACGGGTTATTACCTAACTTAACTGCTTAAAATTTAACCTAACCTACTGTTATTATCTACTTATGATGTTCACTGATGTCTCGTATTTCTCTCACTCTATCAGATTTTAGGCGTTATTCCTGAATGACCAGTTTGTAAATAACCGGATTGGAACCCTGACCTGCCAGGCGCAAGAGGTAAACTCCTGAGCTGATTCCGCGGATATCGACCGTTAACAAGCTTTTTGTATCCGACAATTGCTCGCTGAAATCGCGAACCAATTCACCGTTTGAACTGAACAATTGCAGCTGATCTTTGGCGTTCAGATTCCCCATGAGTGAAAAACTTGTAGAAGCCGGATTGGGATAAAGCAGCGCTTCGGTGGCATTTCCGCAACTGACAGTAACGAGGTCGAAGACTTCCATATTACCGTTGTAATCGGTCTGACTCAGGCGGTAATAGCTTGTTCCATGACACGGCTGCGGATCGGTTAGCGTATAGTGTTGTGTAACGGAACTGTTTCCGGCTCCGGGAATGGTGGCTACTTTTTCGAACCCAAATCCGTCGCAGCTTTTTTCGATGGTGAAAAAGTCGTTGTCGCGTTCCGATTCGGTGGCCCAGGTCAATAATACTTTTTCGTCAGCACAGTTTGCGTTAAAATCAAGCAATTCTACCGGCAACGGATTCACTTCATACAATGTCAGGTTGTCGATGTACATATAACCGGCCGAACCCGCTCCGACAGTGGTTGTAGCAGCGTTGTTCCTGAAATTGCCAATCACCACGCGCGATTCGCCGCCAGCGGCTACAAATGTTCCGGTAACCACCGTGCAGGTATTTGTAATGACAACCCCCGCAGGTTGCTGCACTTGCGGTGTGGCGTTGATGGTGGAACCCGGCCCGAGAAACTGGTTACCGCCGTTCATGGTTTGAATATTAATAGCTCCGGAATTCCTGAAATGCGCCCCGATTCCGTCGGTGTTGAGCAGCACATTTCCTGCGGCTCCGTAACGCGAACGAACATCCATGGAAAAACAATAGGTTCTTCCCGCTATCAGGTTAGAGACAAGCGCTGTCTGAACATATTCGCGGCTGTTGGAACCGACGTATACAAAAAGGCCCATTTTTTTGGTTCCGGTAAAACAGGTATTGTTGGCAGCATTGACACTGGAACCGCAGACAGTTGCGTCGTTTCGGGTAATATCGGGTGTGCTTCCACCACTTGAAAGCGGGTCGGTGCCAATCCAGTTTTGAACCGGACTCTGATCTACATACAATTGATTGTCCGTACCGGTACAAAAGGCGGTGGTCAATTCAAAACTTGGATTCGGAATAAGGTTCGGGCCATACACCGCGCATTGCGACATTGCTTTGGCAGAAACCAATAAGACAAGCAAGAGGTAACTTGTTTTCATCGTTCGTGTGGGAGTAAATTTCACCACAAGATTATTCCAACTTTACCGGCCGGATATGATTCCTTAATATACTAATTCTTTCAGGGTCGATTTAGCACCTTACAAGACCTTACATTGATACATAATGCATTAAAAATCAATTGATTATTGTTTGCTACTGCAATGAATATGTTTGACGCAGCTTTTGCCACGAATGAACGAATGAAGAGTTGGATATAATTTTCAGCGAATTACAGACTTTGTCTGTATCACTAATATTGGTTGGGAACAAGGTTTCCGCATTCGCCATAATCAAATGGATAATTTCATTCGTTTATTCGTGGCGAAAAAATAAGTGTGGATAAAAATGAATCCGTGGTTTACAGCTGATTCATGAAATTGGTCAAATCCACATTCTCACCTTTGATTCCGAGTTTGGTGCGTAGTCGTGATCGCGCGACGTCGATGCTGTTTTCGCTGGTTCCTTTCAATTCGGCAATTTGTTTGGTCGAAAAATTCATGCGCAGGTAAATAGCCAGCGTTACTTCGCTCGAAGTGAGATTGGTGTATTTGCGGCAAAGTGCTTTTACGAAACCGTCGTTGACCGATTGAATCACCAGATCGAGGTCTTTCAGTTCCTTGCTTTTGGTGCCGACCGCTTTTTCGGTGATGTTGCGCGAAAGGTCGTAAAGTTCGTCGCTGAGTTTTTTATTGGGTTGCTGCAGGGCCAGCTGTTTGAGTTTTTGCGTCAGGCCATCAGTCATGGCATCGTAAGTGGAAATAGTGACGATGGAGTTGTTGAGCACTTTTTTCTGCTGTTCGTTTTGCTCGCGCAGCGCTTTCCCCGAACGGGAAACAACATAGTAGGCATACAACACGATGATCAGAATCACCAAAACACCGATCCCGAAAATCAATAAAAACGACGACCATTGTTTTTGCTTGTTTTCTTCCACCTGTTTTCGCTCGAGCTGATGCTGGGTTTTCATCAATTGGTCGTTCATCGAACTGCTCATATTGAACAATTTCCCCACCTGAACTTTGTCCATGTGTTCTTTCTTCAGCTTGAATTGCTGTTTACGTTTCTCGAAAAATGGTCGTAGCGAAGCGTATTCCTTGCCAGTAAAATTGTCCAGGATACATTCGCAGATATTGATTCCCAGGTCGGGATTGTGCTGGTCGATCAATTGCAAAGCTTCCTGCATGTAGCGAAACGCTTTCGGGTTATCCTCGTCGATGTAGGTAATTCCCAAACCGTATTTCCCCACACCCACGTATCCGATGCAATTGGCTTTGTAGGAATCGTTGATGGTTTTTTGAAAATAAAGCCGGGCATTCTCCATGTTGCCCATGTTGAAATAGATCGCTCCTTTGTTGTAATCGGCTGAAAGATCGATTTTGTTCAACGGCCCGTAATTCTCGCTCAGGCGCAGGTAATACAGCGACGAGTCGTAATCACCACAAATTCCCCAGTAAGAGGAAAGTCCGCCGTAGAGATCGTTGAGTACTCTTGGATTTCGCCGGATGAATGCATATTTGCGTGCTTTCAGGAATGCTTTTTTGGCCGATTCTTTCTGATTGAGATTCAGGTAAATGATCGCCAACACTTGCTGCGTATAGGAAAGCCCTTCGTAGTTTTTGTTCAGCAAATAATAGTTGTTGCACTTTAGCCATTCGCGGTAGGCTTCGAAATACTGGTGAAGGTTGGCATAATAACCCGCCTGACGTAATGCAATAACAGCCTGAATGCTATCGTCCTGACTGTTTGCCATCAGCAACTTATGCGCGCGATGTGTGATTTCCAATGCCCGCTCATATTGCTGTACGTTGGAATAATAATGACCTTTCATCATCAGCAAAGTCACTTTTGATTCGGGATCGCAGGTTGATTCTGAAAGTACACGGTCAATCTCCGGAAAATAGTGAATCGCATTCCATTCCGAATCGGCTTTAATTCGCTTTATCAATGAAGCACACGACGTTTTTTGTGCAACGATTATCCCGTTGCATAGAAACGCAATGACCAGAAAAAGGAATTTTTTCATGCGGCTAATATACTAATAACTAAACCGTTTTAGGCTCGATGGATGAATCGCATTACCTGAAAACACAATTGGGTAAAGAGCAATTTGGCATGTGCGTTACGCTCCAAATGATAATGCGAATCATTGAAGAGCTGCATGAAGTCCATGATGTTGTTGTTGGTAATAAAACGCGCGAAATTTTTCAGGAAATCGGCTTCTTCGGCAGAAACTTTGGTGAGCATTTCCTGCGTGTAATTTTTCAGGATGCTTTGACGTACCATGTGCAGGGCGTATTTCAAGAATAACTTCTGGCCCTCGCGGGTTTGGGTGGCAATGGCGTCTGTCCAGCCCAGCATTCCGTTGACATCTTTTTTGAAACAAACGCGCATGAGTTGAATGAACAATTCGCGGTTGTAGTCGCTTTCTTCAGTGTCGCCCAATAAATGTTGCGCTTCGAGGAAATCTCCGTCGCTTCTGCCGGCGATACTGGCCGCTGTGGCTTTGGTAATACCACGTTGTTCCAATGCTTGCTGAATGGTATCGGTGGGCAACATCGTAACACGCACGATCTGGGTACGTGAAAGAATGGTTGTAAGCATTTTATCCTGCGCTTCGGCAAGGAGTATAAAAAGTGTTTTCGGAGTCGGTTCTTCTAGGATTTTGAGCAGCTTGTTGGCGCAATCAGCGTTCATTTCTTCGGCCATCCAGATCACCATTACCTTGTAACCACCTTCAAACGATTTGAGGTTGAGTTTTTTGATGATCTCCAGACTTTCATCTACACCGATAATCGGTTTCCGCTCCGAAGAATCGATGCGTTTGGTCCAGTCGTGTAAGTTGAAATACGGATTTTCCTTGATCTGCGCCCGCCAGTCACTGATAAAAGCATCTGCTTTTTTGGCAATCGCCAATACGGTAGGAAACGAAAAGTGTAAATCGGGATGTTGCAATTCGCTTACTTTCCGGCATTGCGCGCATTCGCCGCAGCTATCGGTGTCAGACCGGTTTTCGCAAAACAAGTATTGCACAAACGACAGCGCCAACGGCAACGAACCGTAACCGGGCTTACCCAGAAACAATTGCGCGTGACTGATCTTTCCGCCTTTTACTTCGTGAAGCAAATGGTGTTTGAGTTCGTCCTGCCCGATAACCGCCGAAAATTGCATGGCCTAAAATTAGGGTTAATTTTAGTTTGGTGATTAGTTAGGGGTGGTTTAATTACTGTGGCAGAATTTCGGGTGGAATTTTACGAATACCGATGGAGAATCATCTACTTCCTCCCTTGAGGGAGGATCGAGGAGGGTGACCATTGTATATGCCCATAGCAGTTTGTCACCTCCCTTCACAAGCAGTGCTTGCTCTTCCCTCCTCAAGGAGGGAGACTGACCCACCTTCTAACTTAAGCATAACTTCCACAACCCTAGTCCCGATTTTCATCCACTGATTCTTTATTTTCTGAAAAAATCTCCCAGCACTCAATTCTGGCAGATAATTTGTAAATTGTGATTCCAAAAAACTAGAACATGAAACAAATTCTGCTTGCTGTTACCTTAGTTACAGCTGTATTCTCTTTTGCCCAGGAAGTCAAAACATCCGAAGAATCGGTGAGCTTTGCCAACGGAAGCCATAACGCGATTGTTGTAACCATTCCGTTTGCCAACAAAGATGTGGTGGAAAGAGAACTGAAATCGGAAATGAAAGACTGGGGCGGAAAGCACAGCAGTTCAAGAGGCGAACATACTGCTTCTCAGGCAACGATGAAATCGATGGGTAAAAAACCATTTGACGGATATGCCAGAATCATTGAGAACGGCGAAGTGATTAAAGTTGCTTTTGCCGTTGATTTGGGTGGTGCTTACATGGATAGCCGTCAGCATAGTTCGCAGTACAAAGCCATCCAGGAACGCGCGAAAAAATTCGCAACCAAAACCGCGACTGCAGGAGTAGATAACGAATTGGAAGCCGAGCAAAAGATCCTGAAAGACATGGAAAAGGATAAGGCCGACATGGAAAAATCGATCGAAAACTCGAAAAAAGACATTGAAGATTACAAAAAACGCATTGAGGAAGCCGAGCAAAAAATCAAGGATAACGAAAGCGGCGTAGTGAAAAAAGGCGAAGAAATTTCTACGCAAACCACCAAAATCGGTGATGTGGAGAAGAAGAAAAAATCCATTCGTTAAATTTAGAAGTATTCATTTCGGGGCTTGTCTTTTCACGAAGGTAAGCTCCGAATACAACCTTCATTCAAACTTTCGGCTACTTTTGCTGCATGAAGATTTTGGTGGTACGGTTCAGTTCTATCGGTGATGTGGTGTTGACTACGCCCGTAGTTCGTTGTATCGCGCAGCAACTCCCCGATGCCGAACTTCATTACATTACCAAAAAAGCATTTCTTCCGGTATTGGAAGGCAATCCGCACATCGACAAGATCATTACGGTCGAATCATCGGTGAGCGAAAAGAAAGCCGAATTGCAGGCCGAAAACTACGACGTGGTTATTGATTTGCACCGCAACGTGCGCACCTTGCGTTTGAAGCGGGCACTCGGAGTAAAATCATACGCCTTTCCGAAACGCAACATCGAGAAGTTTTTATTGACCAATTTCAAGATCAACCGCATGCCGGATGTGCACGTGGTAGATCGTTATTTTGAAGCGGTACGCGCCATCGGTGTGAAAAACGACGGCTTGCCCTGCGAACTGTTTTTATCATCGGCCGATGAGGTCAATTTAGCTGAACACAACCTTCTGCCTAAACAGTTTGTGGCGGTCGCCATGGGAGCGCAATTTGCAACGAAACAGATGCCCATTCATTTGATGGCAGATATCCTTTCAGGAATTGATTTACCCATTGTTTTGCTGGGCGGACCAACAGATCTTGAACGATCCAATTTGCTCAAACAACAACTCTCTTCGCAACAAGTGGTTGATTTCTGCGGAAAAATCACCTTGCGTCAATCGGCATTTGTGGTGAGCCAGGCCAAGGCAATCCTCACAGGAGATACCGGATTGATGCACATCGCCTCGGCGTTCAGCGTTCCGATTGTGAGTGTTTGGGGAAATACCGTTCCGGCGTTTGGGATGTATCCGTATGCACCGCAAGACCGATCACTGTATTCCATTCACGAAGTGAACAATCTTTCTTGCCGACCGTGTTCCAAAATCGGGTACAAGGAATGTCCGAAAAAGCATTTTAACTGTATGGAGATGCAGGATGGGGGAAGTATTCAAGCTGATTTGCAAGGGAGGCTCTCATTTCCCCCTTTGGAGGGGGATTAAGGGGGAGGACTATTCTAACCGCAATTTCCCTACGAAAAATACACTCTCTTCCCGTTTCCCCCAACCCAAACTTTCCCCCAATCCCCGATCACTGTCACTCCAAAAAACCTACCTGTTTCCGGGTAGTTATTCATTTACCCATTTTCGGGTAATGTCTTCCTCTTATATATCCGGACCTTTGAAAAACAGATTACAACTGGTAATCAACACTATTTTCTGAATTCAGCTGATAAAGAAAAAACGATGTTAAGAACAGATGGTGATCCTCCAAATCGCACATGGAATAGAAAATTCCACAGGTATGTTACAACGCGAATTTATGGGTGATCAACAAATGTTGTTGACAGACAAGGACAAAACAGTGGAGCAGAACCCACTCAGTTCGTTACGGCGGACAGAAAAAACGAACCTTCCTGTAGGGAATTTATACAGGGGCGGAACCGAAAAGCTTTACGAGTAGGGTTTTAATACGATAAATCATGAGTGAAGATAGAAGAATGGCAAGTATTTATTTTGAAGATACTGAAGCCAACAGTAATCCAATCATTAGCCTTGTGATACTGCACACAAGCATCGTAAGTAAAGGAGTGTATGCGAATCCGGATACGAGCAGCAAGGAACCTTTTAGTTTGTATAAATGGACTAAAAAAGAGTCATACCAATTCAAACAAAACGGTAATCAGTGGTGGGCAAACAATGTAGTGATGATAAATAAGCATATGCACGATGTTTGGGCTGTTGCACTGCAAAGAAAAAACAACAACTATGTAGAGTATCTCACAAAGACGGAAGGGTTTTGGGAAAAACTTGGTGAGGATGTTGTGAAAGGCGTTTGTGATGCGGCAATTGACGTTTTCGATGTAGCAGATGACGAAGTAACAACACTGGTGCTTCAAAAGGCAACGGATAAACTCATTGATCACCTGTTCAATAGCAAAGACGGAGATGTCTTAATGGAGAATTGGGTGCACTTTGACCCACGGGATCAACACCCTAGAATAGACTTTAAATTCGAGAAGAAAAAGGGTCATATTCACTCTACTGATCATAGCACAGACTGTAAAGTCGACAAATTTGGTAACAGATAACCGGACTTTTTACTAAACAACCTCAGTGTGGTGATACAGCTAGTTGAAAAGAATGGGCAGCTGCACTGAGGTTTGAAGTTTGTTTTTCCAACACAAAATTCTCCACAACGGAAATTCAGTAATCCCACAATACCGTGTCGGGCTCAGACTGATTACGGAAAGTACACCCTTTTACCTGTTTCCTGCTCCAGCTTAAACTTCTCACGAATCACCGACTGCACCGTTCTTCCGGCGATTTTACATTCGAGCCACGAGATAATATCCAGGTACAAAAACGGACGTTTTTCATACGGAAGCTGACTCAGTTTCACCAGCTTGGCATGTAACACGCGAAACGCCCGCAACAACGATTTTTCATCCGAAAACGGCAGCTGACGCAGGAACTTCAGGATTTCGCGCTGCACACCGTGTAAATCGCCCATATTGCTCAGGAAACGGTACACCGATTTAATCTGGTAATCCAGCAAATCGGCAGTTCCCAGTTCAAAGTGAGCGATGAGGTTCAGGATGCGGGCAAAGCACTGAATATCTTCGCGCAACGACACATCTTTCATTTGAATCACCTTGTTCAGGTAACGAATCGCCGATTTATTGTCGCCGCTACCGAAGTACAAACAAGCCACTTTATAATACAGCACCATCGTTCGGTGATTGTCGAGCAAATCGCTGTTGTCGCGGATAAATTCTTCCACTTCTTCCACAATCGTCAAACCTTCGGTAAAGGTTCCACCCAAATAAAACTGGTTAATCCTTCCGGTGAGCCAGTAAAGGCGTTGCAGCAGCAATACATTCTCGTTGTCGCGATCGCCCATGTCGAGGTTCTCGATCAGTTTCAATGTTTCGGTCAACCGCTCATAACTGCGCAGGTTAAACAATGCATTGTGCAGGTTATACAACCCTTTCAGGTACATTTCGCGGTGCTGTTCTTTCACAAACGGGTATTCCTCAAACAAATCGACCCACAGTTTGGCGTACTTGAAACACATCAGGAATTCCTGCGTGATGTAGTGGTACCAAACGTTGGCGTTATAGAGGTGCATTTTTTCCTCGAAACCCAATTCTTTCAGTCGGTAATCGGGCAGGCGCGAAGTGAAAAATTCCTTTACAAACCGGTAATCTTTTTCGTCGCGCACAAATCCCACTTTCACATACAGCGCATATAGTTGCAGCGAAAGATTCGAGAAATCGATCGACGTAGCAATATGGTGTTGCAACGAACGGCTTTCCGACGTCAGTTGTTCGGCGCGTGAACCGATGCTTCGGGTAATGTATTGTGATTCGATGATCTTCTCGAACTCCAGGATTTCCAGGTTCAGAATCGGTGCCTGAATCCGCTGGGCGAATTGTTTTGCTTTTTCGAGAATCCGCAATGCCTGCAGGTAAAACCCTTTTTGGTAAAGGATCAGCGCGTGGTCAATCGACTCGCGGATCTCGATCTTGGGAAGGTGATGCGCGTGCTGCAACCGCAAACTCGTGAGCACCTGTTTGTACAAATGCGCTTTGATATTCGACAGCTGACTTTTTTTAATTCCCTTGATTTTCTGCAGCGCCAGTTCGTCGGTATACGGATCGGTTTTGTCAATAAAATCGAACAATTGCAGGTACTTCAATTCCTCATCTCCGGAAGTATTGCGATTGGCATACAGCTTAAAACTGCGCTTTTCGGCTTTCGTAAGGGAATGAATCAAGCGAACCAAACTGTCTGTAGTACCTGTGGACATTGTAATTTTCTAATTCAAAAATCAGTATAACTCATTGTTAATCAATGCAAAGCCCGAAAATGAAATGGGTTTGGGTATCGTAAAAGTACAAAAGATTGGTTTTCGGTACACGAATGCATTGAACACCTTTGTTCTGTTGAGCAGAAACAACGCAATTTGTTTCTGTTCAACCACTAAAAAGACTCGTTTGAGTACAGGAGTAGGGGTGCTCTTGTTTTTTCGATTAATAGCTAAACCCTTCGTGTTTACGGAGGGTTTTTTTGTGGAAAAAACTCCTAAAATCTGGACTAGAATCGACTTCGCTCCTTGAGAAGGAAGAGCCAGCCGCGGCTTGTGAGTGGGAGGTGACTCAGAAAAATTCACTTCCAATTCTGTTTCATCACCCATGGAATTTATAACTGGATTTTCATCGTTAAGCAGTATATTATTTTACGAATTTCCGATCAAATAAATTTAATTTACTTCTAAAATGGCCTGTTTGATAAACCTTTGAATAGATTGTTGTATCAGCCAGTTCATGAATTAATATTTGTTTTTCAATATCTGTCAGCTTGTTGTATATAAAAGGGGAAATAAAAACATTTTCTACGTATCCAATAAGAATGGAGCTGAGAACCTTTTTTTGAGTTAGTTCTGGAAGTTCTTCAAATTCATCCAGATATAGTATACTTTTAGAACAATCAGGGAAACATGATAAAATTAAAATAGAACCAGCCCTATCAGGAATTAAATTAAAAAAAACATGCTCATAAGGAATTTCAGGTTCATAGTGGTAATTTAATTTTTTGTTTGATTTAGGTGAGTACTTCGGAGTCATAGAAGCAGATGCGGCTATAGGGTGAAAATCGGGATATCGAATTACAAGATAGTCAAGAGCTTCATAATTCTGATTTTTAAGGATTTCATTAAACTTTTCACGAACAACTTCGCCTTCTTGATATCCAATGTACGTCCCTTCTAACGATCGTAGAATCGTGTCCCCCATAATTACGTTGAATTCAGCATCGGATTCAAATGCCTTGATTTGTTCCGTTTTCCTGTGTTGCATCATCGCAAACGCTCTATAAGAATGCAAAAACCAATGCTTTTCAGTTTCTTCATATGGATCGTTTTCAATTGGAGAAAATAATGTCGAATCATGAAAATCACAAAACCCCATAAAGGTTGATGCATTTCCTTTTCCAATTGGCTTAAGTGTGAGTTGATCTCCAATTGAGTCAAATTCAGTAAAGCTGTATAACATAGCATTACCATCAACTTCCTCCTCTATAAGCGATAATCTTCCGTTTCTTTGTATGCTATGAGCCTTTTTAATTTTTCCTTTACATTCATCTTTATTGTAGTGAAAGCATTCGGAAATTCTTGCTTTAGCACGAAGTTCATTCTGAATCTTCAACATTCTAATTTTTCTATCAAGATTTTCCTGATCCATTTTTAAGTTGTTATCATTTGGCCTAATAGCTTCAAGCATTGTTATTTTTCTGTCATCATATTGTTCACAATCATACCCATACTTATTTTTGAAATCAAATTATATTCTAACGGGTCTAGTCCAACATTTAAAATAAATTGAGCGGTGTGAATACAATATTTTGAAATGATTTTTTGGTGTGATGGCTCATTAATGTTTAGATACATATTGAATTTAAGCTTTTCATCTTCTAATGTAAAGCTATCTATTAGGGTTGAATATGAGCGGTGAGTGTACTTAGAATATTGCTGATATACATCTCTGGTTAAATCCTTTAATCCTTTTTTGTTATTCTTCAACGTATCACGAAAATCACTATGTGCTATATATTCATCCTTAAACCATTTATGAACATATTTTTCACCTTTTTCCGAATGTACTAACTTTATTATGTCCCGACATTCCATTGCTTCCCGAAACACACGACTAGTCATTCTAATATTTCCTTTTTGAAGAGCTAATACCGCCTCATATAATGAGTTGATCAACTCGTTTAAAACAAGATAAACTAAAAGTTCTTTATCCTTTTTGTCTACAGAATATTTACCATCTAAAGATTTGAAATGATTTATGAGTTGTCGAAGTAGTAATTCTGCTTCTGAGACAAAAGATTCTATTTCCTTTTTTGAATATCCATTCTTATATGCTTCAATGAAATCAGTTTTCCAAATTATACTCTTCATTTCGTTTTTAATTATTGCTAACATTTCACTTCTACAAGCAGGCAGGAATTTTTAGCACTAAACTTCAAAAAAGATCAAAAAATGGATTTAACACTTAGCTTTCAAAAAGAACAACTCTTGCTTGTGTAGAAGTTATTAGGTGATCGTCCTTCGTTATTCATTACTATTCATATAGTTCCCCATATAACTCATCAATAAAGTGCGTAAATATTTCACTTGTAAATATTTCTTTATAATGACTGTCTTCGTCCAAAATGTAAAAACTTCCTTCTTTTTTCATTACCGCATCATATCTCATGCCTGCTTGAAATGGGGTGTCAAAATAGTGCAATTTACCTTCTTCTTTACATACCCTGCTTAATATTGAATAGAGAAATAAAAGGCGAGCTTCACGGAGTACTTCTTCTAATTCGTCAATAGTTTTCCAATAGTGCTTCGGCGTGTTTATTGAATTAATATCAAAATCTTCTTTGAGTAATTTTACATTTCCTGTCCAAGCTTTATTTTCAAAATTATTCGATATCTCCTCAATTTCTTGTGATAGCTTACTTATTTCTTCTTTTGTCATGATGGTCCTCTTAAATTAGCGCGCTAAACGTAACCATTCCAGGCCAGACCATCAACCGTATAAATACGCTAATTTCACTGCGGTTTCACGCAAAATGATACGTGGATTTGTTGTTTTGGGACTGTCACCTCCCTCAATCCCTCCTTGAGGAGGGAAATGGATCCATCTTTAAAGTTATTTGGGGAATACTTCCTGTACAGCTGTTTCCAACTCCTTTATCTCAAATTTAAAACCAGTAGAAATCAACTTCTCATTCGAAACCTTCAACCCTTTCAGCACCATCACCGACATTTTGCCCAGCGCCATTTTCAGTGCAAACCCCGGTGCTTTTGGCAACCAAATCTTTTTACCCAACGCTTTCGCAATGGCACGTGTAAGTGTAGCGTTATCCGTATTCCCTGCGCTGGCATGATAGGCACCCGATAAGTTGTGGGTAAGCGTCCAGTCAAACACGCGGACGAGGTCGTGAATGTGAATCCACGGCATCGCTTGTGTACCCGAACCAAGAATGGTACCGAAGCCCCAACGGATGGGTTTGGCAATGGTCGGAACGGCTCCGCCTTTTCCGGAAATCACGGCACTGATGCGGATTTTGGTGACCGGACATTTTTCCGCAAAAAGATCAGCGGCGGCTTCCCAGTCGCGGGTAATGACCGACAATAAATCGCTGCCAAACGGATCGGTTTCGGTGTAGGTTTTCGTGTCGTCTTCAAAACCGTAGCAAATGGCTCCTGAAGCTGTTAGGTAGCGCTTCAGCGTTGGGGAAGATTGCGCGTGCTGCCACAAACAAGCGGTGGTTCCCACGCGTGAGTCGAACAATTCGGTGATCCGGGATTTGGTCCAGCGTTTATCGGCAATTCCGGCCCCACACACATTCACCAAAACGGTCACGCCTTCCAACGCTGCTGCGTCCATCGCCGATGTTTGCGGATTCCAGTGATAACGGCCGGTTTCGGGGTTGGAAGCTTGACGCGTGAGCAGGCGAACTGTGTGTCCTTGTTGTTGCCAGTAAGCCGTTAGTTGCTGACCGATTAAACCGGTTCCGCCGGCGATGAGAATTGTTTCCATAGATTCCTGATAAGTAGATTTGACAACGGTTTCAGCCCCAGACACGATGATTTACTATTAAATGGCACAAGCCTTATGAAGTAGTTACTATATTTTTTTGCCATCCGCCTCAGGCGGAAACGAATTATATACTGTGTACCAATTATTACGAATGAACCGCTTAGCGGTTCTTCACTAATCAAAATGGAAACTTGTTTCCATTTATTCGCTTTAAATTGATGTATAATTTTCATTCGTTTATTCGTGGCTGACTGAGCTGTGCTATCTGTTAGACTATCACCCCCGCTACTGCTAAATTGCCTAAAAATCGCATGGACTATTGTTATATTCCTGTTACTTTTACAATCCGATGGCATTTAGTCAAAAAACGAAGCATATGTTGAAGTATATTTTCCCCCTGGTATTAGTACTTGCTGCTTGTGGCGGTACGAATGAGAACGAACAACCTGCGAAAAAAGAGAAACCGTCGGAAGTGGTTGTGAGTTTCGAAAACGAATCCGAAATGGACAACCGTATGGTTGAAATTGACGCCATTGTCAATCAGGCCGGAACCGTTGCCAGTTCGTTGTACTATTCCAAAGGAGAAGCCGGAGAAAGTATCCAGGTCGACGGCCACATGAACTCCAACAACCAGATCCTGAAAATCGAAGAATTCTTCAGTGACGGAAACGGCAAAAATAACGGCCGCCGATTGTATTACCTCAACGACGGAAAACCGTTTATCACTGTGGAGCAATTAGATGATGTGAGCGGGACCAAACCTCAGTTCGTTGACCGCGTTTCGTATTACGACGCCAAAGGCAAAGTCATCAAAACAAAAGAGCGTAGAGGCGATTACCAGGAAGTGGTGGAGACGATGAAATACAAACCTGTTGGGTTGTCAGGAATCAGTATGGCCCGTGCCATGCGTGCGCTCAACCAGGAAAAGGAATTCGAAACAACCTTCCAGGGCTTCATCGATTCAGATCAAATGAGTTACATGAGCGTGGGTGAAAACAATCCTGACGGATTCCACAGTGCCTTGCGTTGCGACTTTAAAGACCCGTTGATCATGACGCTTTCGAGCAATCAGCAGAAATACATGGGCAAGAAATTACGCGTGAATTATCAGAAACATACCGACGCAAGCGGATTTGAGTTCCAGGTGTACCTTGGAGGTGAGTTTGCAGAATAATGTTGAATGCTTGATTTTGAATGTTGAATTGGGGTTCTGAAATCCCGGAGCCAACAGTTCTGTAAAAACCAGTTTAGCCAAATCGGTATTTAGAAAACAAACTGAAGCTGTTGAAGGAAACTTTCATTCAACATTAAGCATTCAAAATTCAACATTACAATTTCGAGAGTTCGTCTTTCAAGTAATCAATCACACGAATTTCCATCGGGTCGCCGTGTTTCAAATCAGAAAGGTAAAGCGATGCCCAATCTACCAGATGAATCAGGTACAAACTGCGTTCGATCTGGTTGGAACCTTTGGCGTGGGTAATGTGGATCTGTTTGGTTTTGGCGCTTACCAACTCCACCGAAATGTCAAAACGACGTTGGTTACGTGGCGTTAAATCACCTGTTTGCAGGAACAACGCCGCAAAACGATCGTCACCGCCGCCCCAGCCAACCAATTCGTTGTGGTTCATTTCCGGAATCACGTGCTGCCAGCAAAGCTCTTTCGAGTTTTCGTTGAATTGTTGTTTCGTTCGTACGGCAACCGCTTCGTAATTGGCTCCGGCATAAATCGCAGGAACTTTACCATGAAGAAAAGCCGCAATTTTTTTCGCTTCGGCGTGAATGGCATCCAATTCGGAAACAATCAGTTTTCTTCCCGACTCAATTTCCGTGATGCGGTCGGCAGAAGCCAAGCCCAATTGCACGAAAATAGCAGTTAACTGAACGATCGAAAAACCGACTGCTGTGCGTGGCGGATTTCCACCCGGAACAACAATGCAATCATAATTGTGAGTTGCGCAGAATTCCTGAATTTGTCCACCCGAACAGATAACTACGATATGTGCTCCGCGTTCGTGTGCTTCCTCAACGGCGATCAACGTTTCTTCGGTATTGCCCGAATAAGAAGAACCGATCACCAATGTTTGCGGGCCTACAAATGCGGGTAAATGATAATCCTGGAATGAAAATACAGGAACCGGACATTCGGCCTGCGTCCACTGAGCCACCAATTTTCCGCCTATTCCGGAGCCACCCATTCCGCAAATCACCACATTTTCGATGCGTTGTTTGGAAGGTTGCAATTTTATGTTCGCTGCTATGTCGAGCGCATCCGTAATATTCTGCGGGAAAGCAGTTATCAGTTTCTCCATGACGTCAATTGATTCGGTAAATATAGCTATTACCATTTATTGTGGAAGTTGTGGCAATGTAAATTCTCCGTTTTTTAGATTGTTCACACACGATCCCGTAAATAAGCCGTAATTTTGAACCAAATTTCATCCCATGAAAGCAAGAAAAGCATCTGAAACACTTGCTATTACTACTAAAGTTGTACTTCCAAACGACACAAACACCCTGGGCAATCTCTTCGGTGGTCAGTTGTTGGCTTGGATGGATGTGATTGCCAGCGTTTCGGCACACCGTCACAGCAGAAGAGTAGTGGTAACAGCTTCGGTAAACAACGTTTCGTTTAATTCACCGATCTTCCATGCGTCGATCGTGACATTGGAGGCCAAGGTTTCACGTGCGTTTAACTCGTCAATGGAAGTTTTCGTGGATGTGTTTGTAGAAGATCACGTGAGTGGAAAACGTTCCAAATCAAACGAGGCGATCTACACATTTGTGGCGGTTGACCAAAACGGCGGACCGATCCAGGTTCCCGAACTGATTCCTGAAACCGACGAAGAAAAAGAACGCTTCGAAAGTGCGCTGCGCAGAAAACAATTGGCGCTGATCCTTGCCGGAAAAATGAAACCGTCGGAAGCTACGGAGCTGAAGGCGCTGTTCATGGACTAAAATCGCGAAGGCGATTTTTTTAATGATGAGTTTTGAATGTTTAATTAGGTTTTGGTTCTGATCGCGACTTTCATTCAACATTCAAAATTAAGCATTCAACATTGGTTATTCTTCTTCCGGAATCAAAAAATACATCTCTACCGGAGCTTGATTCTCCACCGTCAGTTTAATGCGGCAAAACCCGGGTTTCTTTGGCAGAAAAACAGGATACATTTGTCTACCTTCCGCAGCATTGATCATTGCTTTGTGTTTCACTTTTCCTTTTTTGTTCGTCCACTCGATGGCGACACTTGCCGGTTTTTCCAGTGTGAATTGCACTTGATAGCGCGGCTCGGTAGTATGTCGCACAGCGTGTAAATGCAATGGATTGTTGCTAGCCAAATTTTCGCGCTGAACGCCTGCATTCTTTACCAGATACACATCAAACATGCCGCTCGAAGCACTGCTTTCCGCATCGTCATTGATCCAGAAAATATTGCGTCCCGTGCTGGCAATTCCACCCACGATAGTTCCCAAAAACAGGCTGTCTTCACGTGCGTCGAAAATGGCAACTCCGTTATCGGTTCGTGGTAAATCAGTCGAAGCAATAAACTCTGAACCGGCGCCCAATAACGCAGGCATGTCTACCGGAAATTTGCACTCGGTCATGCTTCCGTCAGGTTGGCGTGTTACCCGAGAAATGGTGCTCACAAACGGAACGCCGTTGTCCTGAACCAATATTCCCAAACTGTCATAGTACTGCGCAATTCCACCAAAAAACAGGGTGTGCATTTCGTCGGTTTTCGGGTCAAATAAACTCACATCAGCGCAATGGTAATGGTTGTAATACTGGTAAAAACCGGGTTGTTCAGTGAGGCCTTTTTCGGTAATATTGATCGCCGTTTGATACGGTAAATCCACATTGTGCTGGAAAACACCCGAGAAGGCGGTTAAACTCGTTTGGCCGTTCGGCAACTGATTCAACACCACATTAAAATCGCGGCGGTGCATGTTCACCGAATCGGTAAAAGCGGGCAACCATGTCGGATTTCCGGCAGCATCGAGCGTAAAGCGGCGAACGCTGTTGGTATACGTTTGCACAAATGTGGGCCGATCGGCAGGATTGTAACGTCCGTCAAAACGATGGCCACCAACCAGGTAAAAAACGGAACCCAATCGAAGCAATTGACCACCGGTTACCGCCGCCAGCGAATCATAGGTTTGGTGAAACAACGACGCCTCCAACTGATTGTCCTGAACGGCTTTGATCAGCGCCGGAAGTTGAACGGTCGTAACAAACGGAAAAGTCTGATGATCAGCAGCCAATTCCCCGATTCCGTAACCACCGACCAGTACCAATTGATCGCCGTTTTGGGTGAAACAGATGTTGGTTCCTTTGAGCTGATCGCGCAGGTTTGCAGGCAATTGATCTACGGGTGACTTCCACAATTCGCCGCTTTTCGGGTCGATGACAATGATGTGATTGTTGTGTCCGATAGAATCGAACGCCGCGAAAGGCTGCCGGCGATGCAAGCCGTCTAATCGTCCGCCAACCAAGACCCATTTACCTTCCGCCTGACCAAACGCAAACGATTGAATGCCCATCATCTCGGGAATCTGCTTGGGTTTCAGGTATACTGAATAGTCATTAATGCTTTGCGCATTCAGGTTTCCGAAAACGAGGAGAAGCAGTACGAAAAGTCCGTTTTTCATGGGGCAAAAGTACGGAATTTTAGACGGCGCTTGTTTGCCATTTCCCACAGAT
Source organism: Bacteroidota bacterium (assembly GCA_040387295.1). Lineage (GTDB taxonomy): Bacteria > Bacteroidota > Bacteroidia > Flavobacteriales_D > Crocinitomicaceae > Fluviicola. The sequence continues at coordinate 796,225 of JAZKEB010000002.1, forward strand.
GCACAGATTTTTTGCGCTCCTAACGGCAGCGCATGATGTTTATTTATTATGTCAAGTTTATCCGATATGATAATTGCAGCGAGGCCGTTAGGCGAGCCCTATCTGTGCATCTGTGGGATGCCAATCAAACAAAAAATCCCGGTAGAAACTATTCCACCGGGACTTGCACTATGTAGTATTCAGCTATGAATTAGTTTGTCTTTTCGATGCGGAAAACCTGTGTTTCGTTTCCTTGCTGTACACGAACCAAATACGTTCCGGCAGCAACCGCGCTCAAATCGATGTTTGTTTCCAATGAGGTCAGCAAGATTTGTCCTGCGGTGTTCATTACTTCAACCTGCATCGGTTCTTCACTTGTCGACTGAACGGTTAACAAACCGGTTGTCGGGTTCGGGAACAAAACAAGAGTTATTGCTTGCTCGCCCAAACCAAGACACGGATCAAACGTTACGCTGATCGCGTCCGAGTTTTCACAACCATTTTGGTCGGTTACCGTTGCGCTGTACATGCCTGTAACCTGCGCAGTGGTTGTGGCTGTAGTGGCATTGTTGTTCCACTGGTAGCTTGTAAAACCAGCACCTGCGTTTAAGGTAATCGGACCGTAGTTGGCACACGTAACTGTGTCTTCACCCAAATCTACGGTTGGCAATGAATTGACCGTTACCTGAACCACATCCGTATCGGTGCAACCATTCGTTGTTCCTGTAACGGTATACGATTGCGAAGCTACAGCGTTGAATCCAACTCCGTTGTTAACGCCATTGTTCCATTGAATGGTTGACGCACCGCTTGCAGTTAATACAACTGTTTCGCCCAAACAAACCACCTGATCTGCACCAGCGCTTACTGTTGGTACTGGGTTTACGGAAACCGTCAATTGATCGCTGTTTGAACAACCATTGGCGTCTGTTCCAACGACATTCAATGTTGCGGTAGTAGCAGGAATGAAACCTGAACCGTTCGTGGTTCCGTTACTCCAGGTATATGTTTGTGCACCGTTTGCGTTTAAGATCACTGTTTCACCGGCACAAACTGTTTGGTCGTTTCCGGCGTTTACAGTTGGCAATTGATTTACGGTTACTTCAACGATATCCGTATCTGTACAGCCGTTGTTATCAGTTCCGGTTACAGTATACGTTCCAGAAGTCAATGGAATGAACGGCGTTCCGTCAGCAGCGTTGGTCCATGCGTAGGTTTGTGCTCCTGAACCGCTTAAGGTAATCGAAGAACCGATACATACGATTTGGTCTGAACCACCATTTACGGTAGGAAGTCCTACAAGAGAAAGTGTCATCTGGTCAGTATTCTGGCAACCATTTACGCCTGTTCCGGTAACCATATAGGTTTGATTGGCAACTGGCACAAAAGAAGTGCCATTGGTAGCACCGTTGTTCCATGTAAAGGAAACGGCACCGCTACCCGAAAGCGTTGTGGATGAACCTGCACAAACAATCTGATCTGCACCGGCGCTCACTGTTGGAAGGGGTTTCACGGTTACCAATACCTGATCGGTATTCTGACAACCGTTCACATCTGTTCCGGTAACTGTGTAGGTTTGTGTTGCAACCGGCGTGAAAGCCGCATTGTCAGTAACACTGTTGTTCCACGTGTAGGCTTGTGCTCCCAATCCGGAAAGGGTAACAGACGTTCCCGCGCAAATGGATTGATCAGCACCTGCACCTACAGTAGGAAGTGGATTTATGGTGATGGCTGTTTCAACGGTTGTATCGGCGCAACTCAAAGCCGTATTTGAAACATAAACTTTATAATCTCCCGCCAGGTTGGCAGTGATGCTGTTACCGGTTTGTCCCGGAAGGATGGCGTCATTGTGATACCATTGTACGGATGAACTGGCATTTCCTGGGATGGAAAGTGTGGTGGAAGTTCCCGCGCAAATAGAGTTATCACCGGCAGTAATGGTCGCTCCTGCCAATTCAACGCAGGTGTTTACCTGGAATACCGAAAGCGTAGAACTGACTTCGTTGGCAAGAATCACCAACGCATTGTTGTTGGGCGATGCTGCTTTTGAAATGTAAATGATTCCTTCAGCTCCGCGGTCAGGGCCATTGCCCGCTGCAAAACGGTTGTTGTAATAACCCGCATAAACAGGAGTCGCAGGCTGATCGATGTTGAAGATCATCACACCACCAACGCGCTCCAACGAAACGAACAAGTAGTGACTTCCGTTGATCACGGCAGTCGCGACACCTTCCGGCTCAGGACCTTTGTCGTCACTTCTGTTTTTTGAAGCTGCAGCTCCTGAGGAGTTACTTGCGTTAAACAGTCCGGTCAATGCAGGGTGAGTAGCCGTAATCTGCTCGAGCAAATCTTTTGAGTCGAAAACCAACGCTCCGGTAGCGGCATTCCAGATCGAGAACGAACGGGTTCCCAATAAGTGAATTTCGTCTTTGTCACCGTCACCATCCGTATCTCCGGTAGCCTGAAGTGCATTCAAACGACCTAAAAACTGAGCGTGTTTCAAAATATTCTGATCAGGGAAAGCAGTTGGATCCAGCGAAGTGGCAGACAAACGTGCCACATCGGTAATCGCAGCAAATTCGCGGGCATCACCTTCGTTAGCAGAGAAAATGTATTCCTGCCCACCGATCGTTGCGTGTGCCAAAGCATCCGGCATAAAGGTTCCTTTTGCAGGAATGGAACTGATCAGAATAGAAGATGTTTGGTCCGAAGCGTCCAGTCCGTTGTTACCATTCGAGTAATCCATCAATCCCAACGGACGAATAGAAGTAACGGTTGCTGTATTCAGGTTTATTACCGCCATTGCGTTGTTTTCCTGAAGGGCAACGTAAGCCGTTTGGTTGTCATCGGCGATGGTAACGTATTCCGGTTCAAAATCCTGCGCGGCTGAACTTCCGGGCCCAAAGATTCTGATTCCCTGAGAACGCAATGTCGCTTCCTGTCCGTTGTAAGCCGTAAATAAAGCCATGGAAACATTAGCATTGGTCAATGCGGCGTAGCCCGGTGTCAGGTCAACAATTCCAACCGAACCAACCGGATCGACTGAATAATCGGATTTCGGTTCACCTTCACAAGCCACTACAATTTTCGTGTGATCGTTGTTGAAGGTAATCATGTCGGGCATCGCACCAACCGTAACCTGGCTGATGAAAACACCGTTGCTGTTGAAGAATACAACCGAACCGTTTGCTTGCGGATCAGCATTTTCCATCGCTATGGCAACCACACCGTTGTAAACGGTCAATGAGTTGATGTTTCCGTAAGGAGCCATTGGAATCGAAGACAATAATACCGGCGCGTTTGGATTACTGAAATTCACAATATCCAGTTTCGCTCCGATGGAATTGGCAATGTATAAACGATAGGTCGTAGAATCATAAGCTACAATTTCCGCTGAATTGGTTCCTTCTGCACCATTACTAAAGCTGGTGAGCAGGCTCATTTGCAATTCGTTGGTCGCAACAGGATTCTGGTAATCGTTGTCTGTCAAATAAATGATCTGGAAGCTGTTTCCAACGATGTTGGCGTTCACAGTTCCAACCAGTTTCACCACAATACGCTCAGTGCGCTCTGCAAGAAGATCGTTTGTCAGATCGATGGTAAATGGAAACGTTCCGTTGGTATTGGCGGGAATAACTAGTGTATCACTTGCCCATGTAAAATCGGTGTTGAACGTAGCGTCGGTATACGTAGAAAGTCCGAGTGCGATTTTAGCAGGACTGGCGTTTGCATTAGAGAACGTTACGTTTACGGTAGCTGTTGTAGCTGTTTCACTTACGGTCTGTGTCACTCCCGAAATAGCAGCAGAACCGGGAGGGTCAGTCGTTACCAATGAAATGGAAGTAGCATTGTCATTCACAGCGGCGGGAGTAGTCCATACACGTTGTCCGAACCACTGATTGGTAACGATATTGAATGTTCCTGCTCCTTTGATGGCAACATCCGAACCCGGATCGCCTGCAAAAAAAGTGGATGACTGTAATTTTCCGCCTGCGTAACGATCGTTTACCGGCAATTGATAACCATCAGCACCGCTGTTTACCAACGCACTTCCGATTCCTGTTCCGTAGAATAAGGCATCAACCGGTACGCTGCTATTGGTCAAGCTTCCGATGGCCATGTCGAACACCGCAATACCGTCGGCATTGGTACCACCGTTTCCAAATACGCCTGCTGCGGCGTTTCCGAAACCATCGCCGGCTGTTGTGACGACATTAATGGTGCGCAATTTTGTTCCGGTAGGAAGCATCGTTGAACCACCTACATATACAACGTCGCCGGTGTTTACGGTTCCGGTTGTAATGGCGAACCCGTAGCTCAATGCACCTCCGGAAATCCATCCGTTGGTAGTAGCTGTTCCGTTGTTGCAAACAACAACTGAGTAAGGTGTTACGGAAAAATCAATTGGTTTTGTGGCAACCAACTCTACCCATTCGAAGGCGTTGTCGGTACCGGCAGAATTGGCTAATAATTCGCTAATCACCAACCCCGGATTTTGAGAGAAGGACGCGAATGCCTGAAATACAAATGCTAAAAGGATGTAGCTTTTTTTCATGAGTTAAGAACTTTGTGCAAAGGTCTCTTCATCACGTAACTGTTAGTTCAGCTTAGCATCAAACAATCATGATCGTTTTATTGCAGTAAGATTATGACAAGGGCGGTTTTGTTAACGATTTGGCAAGATGGGTTTATGGGAAGTTTATGTTGGGGTAATGGAAGTTTGATTTATCATTGCTTTAAATGATGATCAATTTTGTTTGTTTCCAGGTATTTGAAGAATTGCTTTTTTCTGTAATCAGATGCTTTGACTTTGAAATGACCGTTAACCACGAGGCGTTTGGCAATCTCATACACGTCATCCATTCCGGTAATTCTGAATTCAGTGAAATAAGGGAATACGGAAAAGGTCATTCGAATATAAGGCCAACCTTCAGGTCCATCGTGGGTTGGTTTGAATTTGAATCGTTTCAGTCTTGAAACAGGAATCTTTTTGTCCTTCAAAAACGGTCGGAATGGATAATAGAAGATAATCTGCTCATTATTAATACCTACTTGCTTGTAAAACCGAAAAGCAAAAAGTAAGTTGACTATTAAAAGAGAAAGCACGAGATAATAGTGCTGATAAATCAGTAAGAAAATGCTTAATGCCCCAAAAATGACTAATTGCCCAATTATGAATTGTTTAGATGCTTTACTCTTTATCCAGAATGTTTCGTTGGAATCCATTTCGTTAATTTAAAGGTTTTGGGACAAAGGCGCTACCAAACTTTGTCAATTCCTATTCTTACTGCATCCAGCGTAAAAAGCACTAAAACCAGGACATGTTGTTTACCTTCAAAAGAGAACAACTTTCTTGAGACGAGTAATGCAAACATCAAAATGGGTATTAGTACCAGTATTATCCAATTCTGATCGTAAACACCAAAACAATAAGTCAATAATAGTGTCAGCAGAATAGTGAATTCATAAGAGTTTATTTGCCGGAGGAATTTTTGCCGGATAATGTAGAGGAGTAAACATAGATAAAAGACGATTCTCGCTATTAAGTGTATTTCAAAAGACGCAGCTCCCTTAAAGAAAAACTTGTATGAGGTTATCAGTACGTATGAAATGAAGATTCCAATTACGAGTTTACTAAGGCCTTTCGAACCGTAAAGAATAAAGATTACTGCTAATACTATTTCTATGACCAGCATGCTTAGTAGTAGGTATTTCATCGTATCAATTTTATCAAATTTCCCATCTGGTCAGTATTTCCAAGGGAATAACTTTTGGATCAAGTCAAAAGAAAGGGATATTATTTACTCAAAAACAACATTGCCACCGCCAGATCAGATGGCGTTGTAATCTTGATGTTTTCTTCGTTACCGTCCACCAGACAGATCGCCTCGCCGGATTCTTCTACCAAACTGGCGTCATCGGTAATGGCGTCGTGAAAATCGATGTTGTAAGCTTTGCGGATTACGGGTGCGTGAAACACTTGTGGCGTTTGAACGATGCGGTAGGCCGATCGTTGCACGGCTTCGCTGCGATCATTGTCAATCCGGCGAAGTGATTCTTTGATTTCTACTACAGGAATCACCGCTTTGTGCGAAACCACGGCTTCAAACAAACGCTCGATGGTGGCTTTTGAAACCAACGGACGAACACCGTCGTGAACCGCAATAATATCGCCGGTACAAACCGCCAACGCATTTTTAATGGAATGGTAACGTTCTTCTCCGCCGGCCACGATGAGGTGTTCAATGTGACAATCGTATTGGGAGCAGAGTTCTTTCCAGTCTTCGATGTATTGCTCGGGAAGCGTCAATACCAGTTGGCTACCGGGGATGAAATGATACAGGCGTTCCAGCGTATGGATCAACACGGGACGGCCCAGCAATTCCAGAAATTGCTTTGGCTGATCGGTACCCATTCGTTTCCCGATTCCTCCTGCTGTGATGATGATAGAACGTGTTTCCATGGCATAAAAAAAGTCTCTACAGCTGCAGAGACCTTCGAATATGTTGATTCAATTATTTCAGTTGATTCGGATCTTTCGCCGCTTTGTCACTGAGTTTTTTCTGTACAATCAACCAATAGAAAAGGCCGAAAAACCCTAGTCCGATCAACATCCAATTAAACTTATCACCTACCCAGTCAAAAAACTGAAATGACCACTGAAGAAAGTCTGCTATCGCCTGGAAGAATGGAGTAGAACTCATAACAATCAAATTTTATGCAACAAAGAAAGTAATTTATTCTTACAGGACAATTGATTCGGGCACTTTTTCAACAAAAAAGCGTGTTTTGCACAATCAATCGTTGTACATTGTCATCATAAAGGTGCGAATGGTTTCTTCTCACAAAAGATTCCTTCCATTTTAAACAATTCGACAACGAAATGTTATATTTGCCACATTTTGAAAGAGATATGAAAAAAGGATTGGTATTTATCAGCGCAATTATCATGGTATTGGCAGCTTGTTCACCCCGCACTTCAGATACCGTTTTGCCCGCCGATGGGGTGGAAAACGAGAGTGTTATCACCGAAGAAACGCCGAAAGATTCGCTTTCTGCTTTTTACGGAACCATTCTGAATACGCAAAGTTATTGCGGAGGCGCACGTCCGCCACAGGAATTGCTCACCGAACTGGCAACGCCGAAACCTTACGGAAACCGTTCGCTGGTTTTTGTTCATACCGTTTCTCACAAAGAATATGGTTTTGTGACCGACGAGCACGGACATTACGAGGTTGAGTTGCCACTGGGAAAATATGAACTTCGTCCGGGGAAACGGTACAATAACGAAGAAGAGAATTATACCTATGACCCGAATTGCAGTGTCTGGTTGAAGCATGTATTCAGCACGCTGGAAGTACTACCGCCGTTTAGCGATAATATCAAAGATTTTACCGTACACATTCCATGCGATCCGTGTGATCCGAATATTCGTTTGCGACCTTAATTCTGACCAAACGACTGGTTCGTAATATTGCGAAATCACAACGGTTTATTTGACATGCCAATTTGCAATATTACGTACGGTTTTTCACCCCAATTTTGTGCTGAATAAGCACCCCGACACCCAACCTTCTATTTGTCACTTACAGCCACGAACTTCCCGTTTTTCCTCCGCGTATATTTCCACGTCCAATACTGCATGAGCGGAACTCCCACAACAGTAGGTGCCAGCCACGGAATCCAGGCGGGTTGTACGTTTTGCACATTCACCACCACAAAAGCTGTAAAGGTGGCAATGTAAGCACCCATCATAAATCCGATGTGACGCGCCAGCCAAGCCAGTTTCGGAATCGCTTTCCCGGAAAAAACCGCGTAATAAGTGCGCAAATCCAACACCACCAGCGAAAGACAAATACTTCCGAAAACGAGGAGCACGATATTCAATGAAGCAATCATAAAAACGCTGGTCACCAATCCCAAAGCAGTGGCCAACCAATCAATCCAATTCGGTTTGAGTTGCTTGTTTTTCACCGAACGGTAACCACCGATATTCTGGTAAGCAGCAAATCCGGCAATCAGGAGCAGGAATTCGTTGAGTTTAATGGTTGAAACAACAGCTGCCGAAACGGCGACCGCCAGCATGAGGTAAAAAAACGTGCGTCCGGTGAGTTTGTGTACGCGCTGGCCTTTTTTGGAAAGAATGGCTCCCAACCCAACTCCCAAAGCGGCAAATCCGGCAACAACGTGAACGATCAATACGATTGTAAGAAAGAGTTTCATAGGATGTTTTTCTTGCAAACATGCATTGCTTTGAATCGGCACACAAGTTTGAAGGGTCAAATGGGAACTTTTGGGGCGAAACGACAAGGTGTTTGCCATTTTTCTACTTTTACCGCAAAACGTATTTGGCATGTTCTCATTCTTAAGTCGTCCTTACCCGCATGAAATGGTGCTCCGACGCGTGTTGATGACAGCGCTGTTGTTCGGGGTATTTGTAGCCGCCTTTTTGTTTTTCTTTCAACCGTTCGGTATTCAGGTATTGGGAAATAAAAAAGCGCTTGTTTGTGCCGGTTTCGGTGCGTGGTGCGCGTTGGCGATTATCTTACTCAATGGACTGATACTGCCGCTTTTCCCGAAAGCATTTCAGGAACAAACCTGGACGGTCGGTAAGGAAATTCTTTGGTCGCTAACGCATTGTGCAGTGATCGGGCTCGGCAATTCGTTCTACGTAGTCTGGCTCGGTTTGGGCGCGTGGACGTGGGAATTGTTTCTGACCTATGAAGTCTATACGGTGGCGGTTGGCTTGTTTCCCGTAACGATTTCGGTGTTGCTGCGCGAAGTGCGCCTCAGTCGTTTGTACCGCGAACAATCTTCCGAACTCACCAATCATTTGCATCCGCTCGAAGTAACCCATTCACCCGTAACATTGCCATCCGATAATAAAAACGAAGCACTGACGCTCGATCCGGATTGTTTGCTCTACTTCGAAGCGACCGATAATTACGTAACGGTTTTTTACAGGAAAGAAGACGCGGTAGCAAAGGCAATTCTGCGCTCCACACTCAAAACGCAGGAAGAAACACTGGCTGAAATTCCGGGCATGTTTCGGGCGCACAAAAGTTACCTGGTGAATTGCAACCGCATCACGAAGGTTTCCGGTAACGCACAAGGATATAAACTGCAGCTGGAAGGTGTGGAAATGTTGATTCCAGTATCACGCAAGCAGAATGAAGAGCTGAGAAAAAGGGTATGGTAGATTGAGTAACACCAACAACTGTTCACGTGGAACAATTGTCGGTGTAAAAGAGTTATTCCTTATGCAGCATTAATACCAATAATGGCAATAATACCAACGGCGCTCAGGCATAAACCTACGATCGCACAAGTTCGCCCGGCATTGACTTGTTTGTATGAACTTTCGTCGTAACGGTCAGGGTCCTGACGGTAAGCCTCTAATGAACGTTTAGTAGTACTAAGCGTAATAATCGCTAAAATAAGACCGATTAATCCGAATAAAACGATGGAGATAATTCCCATTGCTAAAGCGCCACCCGCACCTTGTAGTTTTTCCTTGGGCTTATTGGAATTCAAATTTGTGCCTGAGTCAATAATTTCGCTCATAAGTTGTAGTTTAAATGTAAAGTCAGTTCTAAAATAACCAAAATTATGAATTTGCACCTACAACCACCAGCACTATAATAAGCACCAATCCGGTCAGTGACAATCCGATAACCCCACAAATACGTCCCGCTTTGAGTTGTTTGAAAGAGCTCTCGTCATAACGGTCAGGATCTTCATGATACATATACACCTTCTTACCTGAAGTTGCCAATGTAATGATGCCCATAATCGGCCCCAGAAAGCCCATACAAAACACGATACTCAGGATTCCCATAGCCAATACACCGCCCGCTCCGGGAATTTTCTCTCTTCTTGTAGGAGTGTTCCAGTTGTTTGAGTCAAGAATGTCGCTCATAAGTTGTCGTTTAAATGATAGTGAGCGACTAAAATAAAAGAAATTAATTGAAGTTTCTCATTCCTTCTATCTTTGCGGTTCGCATGAAAAAACGCAAAAAAGCAACCGGCAAACGATCATTTGGCCTCCTGATACTATTAATCGCCGGAGGATTCGCTGCGTATTATGCCTTTCTGCAAACAAAGCAGATAAAGCGCCGGAAAGCGGAAGCTGCGATTTCTTTCGACCCGAATTTCAATCCGTTACCACCTGATTTTGCCAGCCAACACCGCGATTCGATCGAAGCGTTTTTTAACGACCGCTTACAATTGAAAAGCTTTCACGGCATGTTCCTGGTGGCCAAAAACGGCGAAATCATTTATGAACGGTATCAGGGTTTGGCCAACGAAAAAACCGACATGCGCTTTAGTGCGGAAACGCCCGTTCATGTAGCTTCCATTTCCAAAACCATTACGGCTATTGCTGTGTTGCGATTGGTGGATGAGCGTAAAATCCAACTCGACAAAGACATTCGGCACTACCTGCCTCAGATTCCTTACAAAGGAATCACCGTGCGGATGTTACTCAATCACCGCAGCGGAATTCCGTACTACGGCTATTTTCCCAAAGAGATCAGTCCGCCCGAAAAACCGTTGACCAATAAACGCATCCTGCGCATTCTGAAACATTACCACCCAAAGCTGTATTTTCCGTCGAACACGCAATTTGCTTACTGCAATACCAACTACGCTTTACTCGCGCTGATTGTGGAAAAAGTGACCAAAAAGCGCTTTCCGGAAGCCATGCAGGAACTGGTGTTCGCGCCGTTGCAGATGAAGCATACGTTTATTTACGAACCCGCGCACGACAAGGAACCCATGGCGCTTTCGTACAACTCAAAAGGTGTGTTGCAGGAAGTAACGGAACTCGACCTCGTTTACGGTGACAAAAACGTTTACACCACCGCCCGCGATTTGCTGCGCCTCGATAAAGGAACCTATTCGCATACATTCCTGAGCAAGCGCATGAAAGCCGAAATGTTTAAAGGTTATAGCTACGAACGCCCCGGAAAAGCCAATTACGGTCTCGGCATTCGCATCCGGCAGGAATCCGGAAAAACACCCTTCTTTTTCCACACCGGCTGGTGGCACGGCAATACAGGTTGTTATGCTTCGATGCGCTCCGACACGGTTTGCATGATCATACTTTCCAATCACTATACTCGTCGTGTGTTTGGCATCAATCGCCTGTCGCTGGCGTTTGGCAATTATCCGTTTGCGCCGTTGGATCCGATGGAGAAGGAAGAAGATTCCGAGGCAAAAGAGGAGTAACCTTTGAATAGCAATATCGGCTTTTTTTTCGCGTTAGAATGAGAAGAAGCAACTCCCATGAACATCACCCACAAACACCTGTTAATGCTTTCGTGCCTGTTGGCAGCGATTAGTCTTTTTGTACCGATTGTTTGGTTGGAAGTGAGTCGCGAGGGCTACCTGGTTTACGGCCCAACCGTTCCGCATGTGTACATTTACGGCGGCGCAATTACAGGTAAAGACACTTCTTTCGACGGCATCGCATTTGCCATTCAGTTTCAGCGCATTTTCATCCTGCTGTTCATTCTACTGGCGCTTTTATCCTTCCGGATCAGGAATAATTCCCTCGTTTTCAAGTTGTTGTTTGTTCAATTAACCCTGTTGATGTTGTTCCCGTTTTGGCTGGCCGCTTACGTAAACGGCGTAATGTGCAACAGTGACGGAGCAGGATTGACTGAACATTACCACATCGGAATGCTGATTTACCTGGTGTTATTGGTGCTGAATATCACGGCGATTGTGAAAGTGTACCTGAGCCGTGAACCTGCCTGAATGTTAAAGCCGGATATTCGGGCTAGTGTAGTAGGAGTTGCAGTGTGACATGAGTGTAGCGTTTGAGAATCAAATATCCGATAACACGATTTGCTATGGTAGCGTATAAATACCCGTTTTTTGGAACAGGTATTTTTCGCAAACCCGAATCGAATGAAATGTGGTATATTTCAAAAAAATCTGCAAAAAGCAGTTGAAAAACCTACACTATGACACTAGAAACAAACAATCCCTTAGACCCCGTTTTGGATTTAACATACGAGGTAAAAGACGGAATTTACACATATTCCCTGAAGATATCCGTTCCTGATGCTTGCCTCAACGACGAAACACTTTCTGTGGTTAACGATCTGGAGGCAATTGAAGACTTAGCAGCACAAGCCGAATTAGAACTAACGGAAGACGAAGTGTACGATGTGGTTTTACTAGGCACTCTTGCCACCGGATCGCGCGGAAATCATGTTACAGTCACAATCAACAATAACCCGGAAGGGAAAGCTGGTGCAATACTTGTTTTGATAAGTCCACTTTCTTTAGGATTAAGTTTTTCACCGCAAACCGATGGAAAAGCCATTATCCGTTTTGAAAAAGCAAGGCCATGATAGCTCTATGCCTTTAACGAAGAAATCGATTGCAATTTTATTATTCTCAGTTCTGAGTACCTGCTGTTTTGATGTACATGCACAAACGATTGCTTCCGGAAAAACAGCGACAAAAACAACGCAGTTGCAATCGTTGCTCAGAAAAGGAATCAGGGCGTCTGATCAAAGCGATTGGAAAGCCGCGCAACGTTCTTTTCTGAAAGGGTATCAATTAAGCAAGGCCGATCATTCGGTACTTCACCTTGATTTTTGTTTGCACCTGGCCGATTTGGAACAGGTAAATAACAACCTCAGCCAGGAGCGGTTTTACCTGAAAAAAGCTTCGGCACTTGCTCATAAACTAAAGAAAACAGACAGGGAAATCACTGCGTTGAGTAATCTCGGGAATAATTATGCGATGGCGCAGGAGTTTGACAAATCACGCGAATATTTTACGAAAAGCCTGCAACTGGCCCGGCAATGTGGCGATCTGAAAGGAGAAAGTAGAGCGTTCTTAAACATCGGAAATATCGATTATTACAAAGGGCATTGGAAAGAGGCCGTTTCCAATTACGTTGAAAGCGCAGCGATCAAAGAGCAGTTAAACGATCGGGAAGGCATTGCCATGATCCATAACAATATTGCTACGATTTATAAAGAACAGAAACGCTATAAAAAGAGCCTGGAATATTACCTGAAAACGACCCGTTATTATGAACAATCAGGCGATTCTGTGCTGCTGGCTGAAACGTGGATCAATACAGCAATCGTCTATATCTTCATGGGAGAAAAAGATACGGCGATCCACTTGTTGAGCAAAGCACTGCATTGTATCCGGCATGAAAAATTGCCTGAAACTACGTTGATTGCCCATACCAATCTCGCCTTTGCCTATACCGAAAAGGGAAGTTACAGGCAAGCGCTTCACTACCTGAAAATCGCCGAAGCTGCCGCGACACAACAACATGATTTACATACGCTAACCTTCATTGCAAACCTGTATGGCGCTAATTGGTTTTACCTCAAAAAGTATCCCAAAGCCATTCGGTACTATACCCAAAGCTATGAATGGGGAACAGAGCTGGGATTGCTCAACGAGCAACAAAAAGCACTTTTCGGGTTGTATGAAACAGAACAAAAAACAGGGAACTTTCAGCAGGCATTGATGTGGCACGAGCGGTATGCAGCCGTTACTGATTCATTATTCAACAGTGAAAATCAGCAGCAATTGTCTGAACTGGAAGAAAAGTACGACACCCAGCAAAAAGCACAAAAAATAACCCGGCTCAGTGCCCGTAACAAGGCGGTTTCGCTGCAACAAAAGCTCACTTCCAATCAATTGAAACTTTCAGTGATGAGTGGTGCTTTGGTACTGATCGGAATCGTTTTCCTGAGTGTGCTTTTCTATCAGCGATCAAAACAACAGCGTGCATTGCTTGCCGGCGCACAGCAGCGCCACAACGAACAGGTAAACCAACTCATCAATGAACAGGAAATCAACCTGTTGGAAACCACCCTTGAAGCAGAGCAAAACGAGCGAAAAAAACTGGCCAAAGATATTCATGACAACCTGGGAAGTTACCTGGCGACGCTGAAATACCAGCACGAAGTAGTAAAACCCGGTGCAGAAAATCCGAAACTGCAGCAGCATTATTCAACCACCGCCAAACTGATTTCAGATGCCTGCGCCGAAGTCAGAATGATCTCGCATCAAATGGCTACCGGATTTGACGTTCAGTTTAGCCTCATACCTTCCATCAACGAACTGATCCAGCGCATTCGTTCAACCAGTCAGTTCCACCTGCAATGGGATCACTATCCGGATGAACTGCAATTGCCGCGCGAAATAGCTGTATCGATTTACAAAGTCATCCAGGAATTGCTTTCGAATGTATTGAAACACGCCCGCGCCAAAAGCGTTGAATTTCACCTGCATCAAAACGCTGATGAGATCAATATCCTGTTCGAAGACAACGGGATCGGATTTAACCAAACATCTGCATCCGACGGAATGGGCCTGCAGAACATGCGCGAACGGATCGGCCAGGTGAACGGAACATTTGAAATTAATTCGCAGCCATCCCGCGGAACCACCATTGTTATTATTGTCCCACTCAAACCGGCAGATTATGATTCGCTTATTGATAGCTGACGACCACCAGATTATTATTGACGGCCTCAAAGCCCTGCTTGAAAACGAGACTTTTGTTACCATCGTGGGCGAAGCAACGAACGGAAAAGAACTCATCGATACCGGATTATTGCTGCAGCCGGATTTCATTCTGATGGATATTGGCATGCCCGAAATGGATGGAATCGCCGCTGCGCAGATCATTAAAAAAAACCATCCGACGATCAAAATTCTGGTGCTGACTACATACGCCGATCAAAAAACCATCCGGGAAATGCTGAAAATAGGCGTAGATGGCTACGTATTGAAAGATTCAGGAAAAGCCATTTTCATTGAGGCCATTCAAACCATCGCTGCCGGAAACACGTATTTCGACCGGCGGGTGACAGAAGTGATGATGAACAGTTTTCAGCCCCGGAAAAAAAAGCCGGATACACTCACGCCTTTGAGTCCGCGTGAAAAAGACATCGTGCGCCTCATTGCCGAAGGTAAAAGCACTGGCGAAATGGCCGAAACGCTTCATCTGAGCCTGCTCACCATCGAAACCCACCGCAAAAACATTTACACCAAATTAGGCATGAATAAAGTCGCCAGTCTGGTGCGTTATGCACTCGAAGAAGGGTTGCTGGATGAATAAAACCAGTGCACAATCTTACCACAAAGACACAAAGTTTTTTTGAAGGATAGAACGTGTTAAGAACACAAAGGTGTTCTAACTCAAACCTCTTTGTGATCTTAACAAGTCAAATTTGTCCTTTTTCTTTGTGTCTTTGTGGTGAAAAAATAACCGGCTCACGCGATTACCTAAAACAGGTATTTATACGCTTGTGCAGTGATTTGCTTTGGAATAGCTTTGATGCTGTTCACTATTACTACAAAACCATGTCACAATCCTACTTACAAACTATTCGCAGTTACTATCCCAAGGCCTTTTATGCCGGAACGTTGGAAAAGGAAATCCTTGAATACCTGAAACGGGTCGGATTTAAACCCGGAGAAGTCATGGCGGCCAACAGCGTTTGCAGCGATGATGTCAACGCGATGCAATTTTCCATTACAGATACGGGACTTTTAGGGCCGTTTTATCTTGGTGGACTGGACGGTTTTCCATTCACCGGACTTACCGGAATCCAGGCTTTCGCGCATCACATGCCGGAAGAAGGTGCGTTGCTCATTTATTTCGGGCCGCATATCGGGATTACCGAAAAAGGAGGTATCGGAAAAATACGCCGTATTGGTCAGGACCACGATTCGGATTGTTGCGGAGCTGCTCAGGCGGCATTGAAAAAATTAAACGATCAACCCAAACCACCCACTTTACTCGACTACCAGCAAGACAATATCGTGACTTTGTTCCAAATGCACAAACAACGCATTGAAACGGCGATTGATCCCATTCAGGAAGCAACAGAAGTGATGTATGAAGCCATCGCGGAACGCATTCACCTGTTGATCGACCACTCAAGAGACACCTTCAAAGGAAAACACGCGATCCTGATCGGCTCGGTCTTTATCAATGTCGATGAAGGTTCGGAAGCATGTGTGGACCAGCGCTTGTTTCAAACCATCAACCTGAAAACCGGAGAAGTGGTGAGTCACAAGGAAAAGTTTGAAGAGTATTTGGCGGCGCGAACAAAATAATTAAAATGAGGCGTTTACCGAAAAGCCTGAACAGAGTAGGTGATTATTTCTTAAACCAATTTTATGGCTGATCCAATTACGTTTGTTGCGGCTCCGCAACAACAGCACATGTTGTTTATGTTCCTGCCGATCAAAAAAGGCACCTTTAAAAAAGCGGTAGAAGCCGTATCAGAACTTTCGAATGCAGCCAAAATGGTTACTACCGGCACGCAGGGTCCGGGCGATATCAGAGCATCGACGGGAGTGCATTTTTCATTTTTTTATGGCTTGCCTGCAGATACAACACCTGTTAATCCGGTATTGCCGGTGCCAAGTTTTCAAACAGCACCAGGTAGAGACCTGCTGGTAGTACAAGCGTTGTATGACGCAGATTTCGCTCCTTATATCAGTGCCTTTGTCAATGTACCTGCAATTGCTATCGGCCTGAATTACGTGCTTTCGATAACGGATGAAATTGATGTTGATCCCAACGATCCTACTTCTGCTGCCTTTATTCTGGCTAATGGTGGCGTTGTTTCTAATCCGGATGCCTTCAACTGTTTCCTGATGCGTTACAATTTTGCAGATCCGACTTTGCCAGCCAGTCTCGCACCTGTCAGCAAGACTCAGAAATACCTTTTCCAGGGCACATTCCCGGGACTTACAGTTGGCAATATCCTGCAGAATTATCCCGATGCAAATACCCTGTGGCCTTTTCCTGCAGCGCCTATAGAGTTTGCACAGTCAGTAGCTCCAAGCTGTGGTGACGATTAGTCTTTTTTAAACGGAACCAAAAACGGTACTATGAGCGATAATTATGTTGACCTGGAGGATATCCAGGGATTTTTGATACGTGGATACAATTTCCGTCACATCAAATATGTGGTACTGAACATCAAAAATGCTCACGGAGCACGGGCGTTTTGTGCAGGATTATTACCAGGCAGCGGAGCACCTCTCAGTATCACAAATGCTGAGGCGTGGCCGGGCAACAACAAACCGGAATATTGTCTGAATATCGGATTTACCTACTATGGGTTGGAGGAATTGATCACCAAGCCCAGATGTACGGAAGTATGGGGTAAAAGCTATGAGCTGTTCAACCTATACAAAAACGGAGCCGCAGACGCCAATAATTGTCAACAAATCGGAGATACGGATGCAAGTGCGCCGGTAAACTGGTGGTTGAATAGCGGTGGCTGGCTCCTGGACACACTTCCGGATCCCAAGGGTAAAGATTTACACATTCAGCTCACGCTTTTTGCCAAAGATCCAGCCGACAGGGATTTCTATTACGAGAAGTTATTAAGTATGATCCCGATGGCCGATGGCGAACCGTCATTGATTCCTGCCTTTGTGAAAGATTCTGATCCGGTAGCTGAAGATCCGGATGTGATTCACTTTGGTTACAAAGACAGCATTTCACAACCGAGGCTCGATAATGTACCGGTAATGTCAGTGTCTGAGACTACGCTGCCCGATGACAGGATTCCGGTGCCGGCCTACCGGTTTATCATTAACGGAACCGAGCCGGTTGCGCCGGTTTACAACGCGCATGGACTTTTGAAAAACGGTACGTTTGCGGCGTTTCGATTGTTGTTTCAGGATGTGAAAAAGTTCAATACATTTCTCACATCTGATCCAAATACACCGCCTGACCTGGCAGCGGCAAAAATGTGTGGACGTTGGTTGAACGGCAATCCATTGGTTGTGTCACCGCATAGCGAAGACCCACTTCCGGGTAATGACAACAATAATTTTAATTACATCGAGCCTAGCGATCATCAGAAGGGCCCGAAAGCAGATGATGATCTGGGCGCGCTTTGTCCATATGCAGCGCATATCAGACGTTCAAATCCGCGTGATGATAGCAGTGTAAAAGGAAATGACTCACACAATATGCCTTTGCAGACACACCGCGTATTGCGCAGGGCAACGCCTTACGGACCGCCTTATGTGGCCGGGGAACCGGATGGTATTCAGCGTGGGCTCATTGGTTTGTTCATCGGCGCCAAGCTGACCGATCAGTTTCAGTTCATTATGAGCCAATGGATCGAATCGGGTGGTTTCCGTAATCCGGATACCTCACCGAATCACAGTGGTATTGATCCGCTGTTTGGCCAGCAAATACGTGATATGGATCCGAACCATGCAGAGTTCGACTACCGTAAAAGTGATGGAACCTATGAACGAATGACAGGACTTACGCGGTTCATACGCACAGACGGAAGTATGTATCTGTTCCTGCCCGGAATAAAAGGATTGGAATGGATTTCAAAGGGATTGATCCCCACAACGTAGTGGTTGTTTCAATTAGCGATGACACCCGGTAGACACAAGTTTGCCGGGTGTTTTTTCAAGAAATGGATCAATCTTCAATAGCCTCAATGCCCATTTGCTTCAATCGCTCAAGGTTGTCTTTCATTGCCTGGAGTTGTTCGGGTGCGTGGCCCTGCCATTCGGCTACTTCACCGATAACGCGAAGCGGATGCTGTGTGCGATACGATTTTGTCGGATTTCCAGGGAATTTTTTATCCGTCAGATTCGGGTCATCTTCAAATGCTCCGGTTGGTTCCACGATGTAAATTCTACCTCTTCCTTCGCCTAAAGCCAATTCAGCTCCCCAGGTGGCGGCATCCATTGTGGCTGTAAAATAAATGTACTTTGCCTGATTTTGCTGTCCGTAATTGGAATTGAAACCGGGCGAAAGCAGGGCTCCTTCTTTTAGATCTGCCTTTGTGCCATGGTAGTATTGTAAAGTTGGGTCGTTGGTTGTTTCCATAGGGTTGTATATTGCAGTTACCACGAAGATACCAAATCCCTGTTATTCTTTTAGGGTGAAGTTAAGTTCTTCACCCGCAACCAACACGTTCTGCTCTTTATCATGGTAAGGAAGCAGATTCCAGTTCCAACCCCGATGAATTACTTCACAATATCCGTTCCCGGATCGGTTTTCCGGAAATCCATTTCGGGACCTTTATTCTCATTTGTCAACGGTTCGAACCGGAATACTTCACTGCTCACAATTCGTTGCAGTTCGATGTCGATCATCGTAGTGGCATTCGGTTGAAAGGCTTTCTCAAACAACTCCTTCGATGCCACAATTTCGCACGGCAGGTAACGACTGAATCCTTTATCGGGACGTGGACGAATGATCAGTCCCAGCTGTTTCATGCCCGGAAGAGCGTCGAGTTTCAAATCTCCCGAAACAATCTGCGGTCTTCCATGAAGCACGTCGTAGTTAAAGAAATAGGTCACCGTCGATTTATTCACCGAATTGCATTGGCGGTCGGCAAAGAAACCAGATGGCAACGCGTTCGGATCGTTCTTGTCACCTGTAAGGATGAGGTCGAAATCCGTTACGGGATAGCCTTCCGAATCAAACACCCGGAACAGGACCATGGAATAACGGTCGTGAATAAAATACTTCTTCCCGAAGAGTTTTTTGTCCTCCTCGACCAGACCTTTTCGTTGAACTTCTGCTGTTTCAGCGTCGAATTCGTTGGTCAATTGCTCGTATGCTTTTACGGTCGTAACGCCAATGCATCTGAAAATCGCCTTGATCGTTTCGGCACTTTTGCTGTCCTTCAATTCCCGGCTCACGCTTTTCATGATTCCCATTGTGTCGCCCGAGTGCGATTTGTTGGTCACTACGCGGAACGGTGTTTTGGGAGCCTGTTTAAAGTCGGAAATCGTTAAAGCCTTTGCCTGCCAGCTTCCATTCACCATTTTAGGTTCCGCCTGCGTGAGTTTCACATAACGGCTGTTTTGATTGGCCGAAGCCGTGCGCACAACGCCGTCGCTTCCCAGTTCGCCGGTATAAGAATTGAGGTGATCGTACAATTTACGATCGATATCCTGCCCGATCAGCGAGAACGGAAAAATGCCATCCGGACCGATATACGGCTGACCGTTAAGCGTCCAGTCTTTGTTGAGTTTCCAGGCATCAGTGCTGCCCAGTTCCAGCCAGTTGAGTACGCGCTGTCCCGGTTCCACACCATCAAACCACGATACAATTCTGCTCAGGCGGCTTTTCCCAAGTTGCGCCAGCGCAGAACCATGATTGGCAGGTGCCAGCATCACCAGGTGACTCATTGGACAAAGCTTCTTCTGGCCTTTGTAGAAATTATCCCACCACGTTCGCGCCACCGGTCCACCGGTAGAATGTGTAATGCAGGCAAAGCGCTCGCCTTTCGCCAGATTCGGCACAATCTGTTGCTGCACGGCCTGTTCAAGCGCCATGGCAATATCTTCAAGGCGCACTTCGTCGTTGAAACTGATATACCGCCCCAGGAAAAGGTGTTTGATGTTGAGTTCGTATCCGTACGTCGAGGCTTCGCGCATCAGGCGATTCGGCATTTCGCCGTACGTATCGATATTTGTAACGCTGTATCCGTGTACAAAAGCAATGGTTAAGGATTTCATAATGAATAGCTTGAGATGAAGGGTTGAAAATACGGGAAATTTCTCTTTATCTGAATCTGAGAGAGTCTATTTTCTTTTCTAGATCATCGATTCTAGATCCAATATTATAATAATCCAATGCGCCAATTACACCTCCACAACTGCTACACTGAATGAAAATCAATTTGAAATTTGATCCGGAAGGACTATGTTCTTTTGCTTCGAAAGAAGTGCTTCCACAAGCTACACATTTTGAATAAGCCATTTTGAATAGAGTTAGTTACTGATCTCAAAACTAACAGAATAATCCAAAACAGAACACAATTCGCAAAATCCTCTCCCTCAATCCTTCTCCAAAGAGGGAAGCAGGTATAGGTTCAAAATGAAAGATTGAGATGACAATCCAAATCCCGTTCTCAGATCTAACACTCACACTTAAGAAAGGTTACTCTCTAAAGTTAATGTGAAAGCAAGTTCGAGGGAAAAACCTCTAGTTTGTATGAATTACGGTTTTAACTGCCACATCTCGGTTGCCCATTTTTTGATGCGATCAAACTCAGCAAAATCAATATTGTATCCTCTAATATCTCGAATCTTTTTTCCGCCAGTTGCTATGTAGCTGGATGTAGCAATTAGCCCTCTCGTGGCATTTTCGTAAAGAACATCTGAATAAAATGATTTTACAGTTTCAATAGAAACCTTATTCTCCTTTTTATATCTTTTACACTGTATTAAAATTAGAGGTTTTGCTAAATCATTAGGATCGAACACTCGGATGTCAATTCCACCATCGTTAGTCCCAGGACCTAATACAACCTGACGACCCTGTCTTTTGAAATATTCAGCACAAAATTTTTCAAAATTTCTCCAATGAACCTTTTCAATGTCATTACCATTTGCTGCAAGATAATCGATGAATTTCTGGTCTAGAAAATCATTGGAATCTTCTGAATTTATTTCACATTCAAATAGATCGGAAAGTTTTGTACATCCATCCCAATTTGAATTTGCTGGAAGAATGCAACTATGGTCATATTTTTCCAAACCAATATTGGCAACCGAAAGAGATATTTCTTTTGGATAATTCTCTTTCTCTTCTAATAACTTAGCAAGTTCAATGTTTCCAATATTTGGATTTAGTTTGATGTAATACAAACAAATGCTAGGTGATGATAGTATTAAGGAAATGTCCTTAGTTCTTTTTATATATATTGATAAATTCTCATAATCGACTTTGGTGACTGACTCGAAAGTTAAATTTCCGATACATTGTCGGATTGTTACCAACATTTCTTCAAGACTTGATGAATGAAGACGTACATGTTTATCCAAATTATCCGTTAGTAAAAAATCATCATTGTAATATTCAAGCAAAATATCTCGTACTTGAAATCGATTTAATAAAAGCCCTGATTTTACTCCAATATATTCAGTTGTTGAGTCGTAAAAGGCTCTAGTGGAAAAGTTTATAGATCCCATTATAGTGATTTTGAAAATTAAGTAAACGCAAAAAAGGTCACCAAATCTGGCAACCTTTTTCTTTTGTAGCGAGGACACGACTCGAACGTGCGACCTTCGGGTTATGAGCCCGACGAGCTACCAACTGCTCCACCTCGCACTCTATTCATTGAAACAATAAATGTTTGAATGCGGTGCAAAGATACGCATTTTTTAGCCCAAAACAATAGCAAAGCCAATAAAAGACACAAAAAATGATAAAATGAGCCTGTACGGCTTTTCGCAACTTGCCTTTTTTGAGTATTGCTATACCGTTTTACTAAACTATTAGTAAGCGGTAGGTTTGTCAAAACAAATTAAAACAAAAAGCCATGACACAAAAACCTTCATTTGCATTTGTAGCCGCCAGCTGGGCTGCTTTCGGAACAGGAATTATCGGATATTTCGCAGGACTTTTCCGCAGCGAATTGTACCTGAGCGAAAAAGGATACTACTTCACTGTTATCATGTTCGGACTCTTTTCTGTAATCTCGGTACAAAAAAGCGTACGCGACCGCCTCGAGGGTGTTCCCGTAACCGATCTTTATTACGGAATCAGCTGGTTTTGCACGATTCTTTCCATTGCACTGCTTGTTGTAGGATTGTGGAATGCCAAAATGTGGGGCAGCGAAAAAGGATTCTACGCCTTCTCGTTTATCCTGGCGCTCTTCGGAGTCATCGCTATACAGAAAAATACCCGCGATGCGCTGGCCGTCGAACAGGCTGAGAAAGCAGAGAAACAACCAAAGCAATAACCACGATCACCATAAATCAGCGTACCCGGTTCTTTTAGAGTCGGGTATTTTGGTGTATGGATAAGCGCTTCATCCCAAAATCAGGTACGGTTTTCTCCAACGCTTATTGATCTCTCAGAGGCTAGCTTTACCGAAAAAATACCATGAAACATATTACTCTTTTAATAGCGACCTTCCTTCTTTTTGGAAGTACAGTTCAAGCCCAGAACGGGAGCGTCAACGCCGAATGGGACGATTATTTTATGCCCGGAATCGGATACAAAGTCTACACGCCCAAACAAAGTGATAGTTTAGGTGTTTATCATGGAATTATGACCGAATTTGTGATCTACGCCCGTGCTCGCGGCGGTGAAACATGGCGTTCGGGTCCGTCGCGGGTAAAAACGTACGGAAACCTGAGCATTCTGAAAAGCAATGCGGATGGCGCACGGGATATCTTTAATGTAAACGTAGGGTTGAACCTCTCGTTTGA
This sequence comes from Bacteroidota bacterium, assembly GCA_040387295.1. GTDB lineage: Bacteria > Bacteroidota > Bacteroidia > Flavobacteriales_D > Crocinitomicaceae > Fluviicola. The sequence goes on from JAZKEB010000002.1 coordinate 819,424, forward strand.
AGCCATGGTAAGACGAAAATGCATGATTCCGTATTTCGGATTGGAATTGGGAGGCCTGTTTCAGCGCGATTTTTCTTCGCTGCAATTTACTCCCGTGGCCGGACTCCAACTGTTGTCAACCAAAAACGTGATTTGGAGCGCTCAGGCCGGTTACAATTACACCATCAAGTATTTCGACGAGTATTCCGGAATGCAGTATTCGAGCACGGTGAACCTGTTATTGTGGAATAATTAAGAGGGAACTGGGAATTTTAGGGAGCTGGGGAACTAGAAGAATTCCCTAGTTCTCCAACTCTCCAATTCCCTGTTTCCCCTTCAAACGACAACGTTCTTTAACGGTTGAAAATGTGTAAGTAGGTAATTAACGTTATCTTTGCACAAAAATTCAACACATTATGTCTCACAAATCTGCTTTCGTAAACATCGTCGGTAGCCCAAATGTTGGGAAATCAACGCTCATGAACGGATTGGTGGGCGAAAAACTTTCCATCGTTACATCCAAGGCGCAAACTACGCGTCACCGTATTCACGGGCTGGTAAACGGTGAAGATCACCAGATTGTATTTTCCGATACGCCTGGTGTGGTAAACGCCTCCTATAAGTTGCACGAAGCAATGATGAGTTATGTAGAAGCATCCTTCAAAGATGCCGATATCCTGCTGTTCATTACCGACATGCACGAAAATGAAATGAATCACAAGGAAACGCTGGAACGCATTGTAAAACTCAAAATTCCGGTGTTGCTGATCATCAATAAAATCGATTTGGGTGACCAGGATAAAGTTGTCGCCCGTCGCCAATACTGGCAGGAACAAGTTCCGAATGCCGAGATTATCCCGGTTTCAGCCTTGCATAAATTCAACATCGACCGCATTTGGGAACGCATCCTTGAATTGGCGCCTGAAGGTCCGGCTTACTTCGACAAAGAAGAATTGTCTGACCGCCCGATGCGCTTTTTCGTAGCCGAAATGATTCGCGAGAAAATTTTCCTTCACTGCGATAAAGAAGTGCCGTATGCCTGTCAGGTGGAAATCGAAACCTACCAGGAATCGGAGAAAATCGTGCACATTCGTGCGTTGATCATCGTGGAACGCGATTCGCAAAAAGGAATCCTGATCGGTAAAGGCGGTGATATGCTGAAACGCATCGGAAAAGAATCACGCCTCGACATGGAAGCATTTATCGGCCAGAAAGTGTTTTTGGAAACCTTCGTAAAGGTCGACAAAGACTGGCGTGCAAGCGAGCAGAAGTTGAAGAAATATGGATATTAAAGAATTGAGAATGTAAAATGTAAAATTGAAAAGAAGAGATCAGCCGCGGCTGATCGATATAAACAAGCGTTAGCGCAGTTTCCTTTTAAATTTTACATTTCCAATTTTCAATTAAAACGTAGTGCTGTGAAGTACGTCAAATAAAGTAAAAATGGGAAATATTATTGCCATCGTAGGCCGGCCGAATGTCGGAAAATCGACCTTATTCAATCGATTAACAGAATCCAATCGTGCAATCGTAAAAGAAATCAGTGGTGTAACGCGTGATCGTATTTACGGTCGTGGCGAATGGAACGGAATTCCGTTTTCAGTAATCGATACCGGTGGTTATGTGCACGGATCCGACGATATCTTTGAAGGTGAAATTCGTAAGCAGGTTGAAATCGCGATCGACGAAGCCAACGTAATCTTGTTTATGGTAGATACCATGACCGGAATTGTGGATTTGGACGAAACCGTAGCTGCGATGCTGCGCAAAACCAAGAAAAAAGTGTTGGTGATTGCCAACAAAGTAGATAATACCGACCGCGTTGGTATGTCAAGTGAATTCTGGTCGTTCGGTTTGGGCGAAGTATTCGACTTGTCTGCCGCCAACGGATCGGGAACCGGAGAAATTCTGGATGAGGTAGTAAAATACTTCGAAAAAGAAGATCCGCGCGGTGAAGAAGAGGCAGGATTGCCACGCATTGCTGTTGTAGGGAAACCAAACGTTGGGAAATCATCGTTTATCAATTCCCTTACCGGCGAAGAACGCAACATCGTTACCGATATTTCAGGAACCACGCGCGACGCGATCAATACGCGTTTCAAAGCTTTTGGGTTCGATTTCATGCTCATCGATACAGCCGGAATCAGAAAGAAAGCCAAAGTAACCGAAGACATTGAGTTTTACTCGGTATTGCGCTCGGTGCGTACAATTGAGAGCTCTGATGTGTGTGTGTTTATGATCGACGCTACGGAAGGATTACAAAAACAGGATTTGCATATTTTCTACGTGATCGAGAAAAATCACAAAGGTGTTGTTGTGTTGGTGAACAAGTGGGATTTGGTCGAAAAAGACCACAAAACCAGCCTGGAATTCGAAGAGCAATTGCGCCGCGATTTGGCTCCGTTCAACGATGTGCCGATCGTGTTTACGTCGACTATTACCAAACAACGTATGCACAAAGCGTTGGAGAAAGTAATGGAAGTACACGAAAATCGGATTCGTAAAATCCCGACTTCGGTGTTGAACGATACCTTGCAAGCGATTATTGCTGCAACGCCACCACCGTCCATCAAAGGAAAATACATCAAGATCAAATACATTCAGCAGTTACCGACACACGCTCCGGCGTTTGCCTTTTTCTGTAACCTGCCGCAATACATTCCTGATTCCTATAAGCGTTTCCTGGAAAACCGTTTGCGCGAAAAGTTCAACTTCGAAGGTGTTCCGGTAAGGATATTCTTCCGTAGAAAGTAACAGATTATTTCAGATAGAGAGAATCCCTTTTTCATAACGAAAGAGGGATTTTTTGTTGGGGCTGGTCGCGACCGGCCCCAACGTATTTCCAGATTACTAGAATTCTAAAATATAATTCGTTCGTTTTTCCTCACCAATCGTGGTCGCCGGCCCATGCCCCGGGTAAACAACCGTATTTTCAGGTAAGGTAAACATCCGTTCGTGAATGGTCTTTTTTAAGATTTCCATCGATCCTCCGGGCAAATCGGTGCGCCCGAAACTACCGCGAAACAAGATGTCACCGCCAATGAGCAGGTTTTCGGCCGCGTTGTAAAAAGCCACGTGACCCACACAATGTCCGGGACCGAAAATCACCGTGAATTCCATGTCGTCGATTGCAATGACCTGGTGGTCTTCAAACCATTCCGTTGGTTCGGGTGAAGAAACATAACCGGCCAAACCGTACATCTGCGCCGAGCGCTCAGCCATGCTCAGGGTAAATAATTCTTCTTTATGAGCGCGTAACGGAACACCATAGGTTTCACAACAAAAGGCGTTTCCCAAAATATGATCGATGTGGCAATGCGTGTTCCAGACAGCTTTTACCGTCAGGTTGTGGCGTTGGATAAAATCAGTGAGTTCCTGCTGCTCGAAACGATCGTAACAACCCGGATCAATGATGACACAGGATTGCTGATCGCCAGAAACGATGTACGTGTTTTCCTGAAATCCGTTGAAGGTAAACGAGTGAACGTGCATGTGAAAGCGGTTTAAGATCGGAACAACAATACCGTTGCAGCCAAAGCCGTAACGCCAATAAAATACCCGACAAGGCATTGAGCCAGTGAATGCTTGCCTAAATAGATACGTCCACTCATCACGATTCCGCTCATGATCAGCGTTGCAGGTAAGATCCAGAACGTATAATAATCAAGGCCGGAGTAATATGCAAACAGGAAACCGGATAAGATCCCCATTCCGGCGGCATGCAGGGAAACTTTCCACCAATTGGTGATAATCGTGCAGATGAATACGGTGGCAAACGACCCGATGCACAGTCCATAAACGGCACTCGGCAGTAAACTACCCGGGTCTTTCAGATGCACGAGATAGAATAGCGCGATTGCGGAAATATTCACAAAAAAGGAAGGAATCATGCGCTCTTTGCGCGAATCCATCATCACTGTAGTAATAGCTCCGCTGTAACGCAGGAATAAAATAGTAAGACCGGGAATGAGGACGGAAAAGAACCCGAACATCAGCACCAGAAGCAATTTCCAGTCTTCCGGAATCAGGTAAACGACTTCGTTGCGTCCGACTACCGTATCTGCGGGTATGTAGGCCGCGATTAACAAGGCAAATACCGGCGCATTAAGTGGAAGGAAAACCCAGGACAGGATGCGGGAAAGTTGATTCATCAGAGTTCTTTGCGTAAGCGTGCCACGGGAATATTCAATTGTTCGCGGTACTTGGCAATGGTTCTGCGCGCAATATTGTAGCCTTTATCGTTGAGCAATTTGGCCAAATGTTCGTCTGTGAGCGGTTTCAGTTTGTTTTCTACTGAAATGGCGTCGGATAGGATTTTCTTGACTTCACGTGTCGAAACTTCTTCGCCGGAGTCGGTTGAAAGCGATTCAGAGAAGAAATATTTCAGTGAAAACACACCGTAGGAAGTCTGTACGTATTTACTGTTGGCAACGCGCGAAATGGTCGAAATATCCAACCCTACAATCTCCGCGATGTCTTTCAGGATCATCGGTTTCATCTTGGTTTCGTCACCGCTCAGGAAATATTCCCGCTGGTAATTCATGATCGCTTCCATTGTGGTCAGCAACGTATTATTTCGCTGTTTGATGGCATCAATGAACCACTTGGCGCCTTCGAGTTTCGATTTCACAAACGTCAATGCATCTTTGTCCGATTTCGACGTTTTGGCGCCTTCGGCGTAGCTGCGCATCAGTTGTTCGTATTCGCGGCTTACTTTCAGATCGGGCGTATTGCGGGCGTTAATCGAGATGTCCAATCGACCTTCAAATTCGGTGATCAGAAAATCGGGAATCACCTGCTGCAAACTTTTGGCGCCTTCTTTCATGGAACCTCCCGGTTTCGGATTCAGGCGAATGATAGCATCGATGGCTTCTTTCAAATCCTGGTCGCCGATTTCCAGTTTTTTCTGGATTTTATCGTAGTGCTTTTTGGTAAACTCTTCAAAATGGTCCTGCAGGATTTTCTTCGCCGTAAACAGCGTGATATTTCCATCCTGCTTCCGTTCAATTTGCAAAATCAGGCATTCACGCAAGTCGCGCGCTCCAATTCCAGCCGGATCGAGTTCCTGCACCAAACGCAACACCAGTTCTACTTCAGCTTCGGTCACAGTAAGATTCGCCGAGAAGGCCAAATCATCCACAATGGCTTCCACTTCGCGGTTCAGATAACCCGATTCGTCCAGGTTTCCGATAATGGTGTCGGCAATCAGGAACTGGTTATCGTCCAAATCGAGCAAATGCAGCTGATCGGTGAGTTTTTCCTGGAAAGAAGCTTCTACCGAAAGCGGCACTGCGCGTTCTTCGTCGTCTTTACTGGTATTGTTGGCTTGCGTTTTGTAATCGGGCGTATCATCGTCGAAATAATCGCTCAGATCAAAATCGTCATCGCTGTCGTAATCATCGTCGTTGTTGAACTCGTCGTCTTCGTTGTCGTAATCTTCGTCCATCTCGTCAGGACCTTCTTCCAGCGCCGGATTTTCCTCCAGCTCCTGCTTGATCCGTTGGTCCAATTCCATCGTAGGAACCTGTAACAACTTCATAAGTTGAATCTGCTGTGGAGATAAGCGTTGTTCGAGTTTCTGCGAAAGTTGTTGTCTGAGCGCCATAGTACGTGATCGATAGTCTTACAAGATACAAAAAAGGACTAGAATTCCGCGTTTTGCGGTGTTCTCGGGAAAGGAATCACGTCGCGGATGTTCGACATACCGGTTACAAACATTACCATGCGTTCGAATCCGAGTCCGAAACCGGCGTGCGGCACCGATCCGAAACGTCGTGTATCAAGGTACCACCACAATTCTTCTTCGTGGATTCCGAAATCGGCACATTTTTTCTTCAATACGTCCAAACGCTCTTCACGTTGTGAACCACCTACCATTTCACCAATGCCCGGGAACAAAATATCCATCGCAGCAACGGTTTCCTTACCGGCCTCACAACCTTCATTCGCTCGCATGTAGAATGCCTTGAACGAAGCCGGATAATCGGTAATGATCACAGGGCGTTTGAATTCTTTTTCTACCAGATAACGTTCGTGTTCGCTTTGCAAATCGGTTCCCCAATTGACGTCGTACTTGAATTTCTTCTTTTTATAGTGACTGGAATTCATCAATAAATCGACGGCTTCCGTATAGGTGATGCGTTTAAAATCATTGGCTACTACAAACTGCAAACGATCAATCAACGACAATTCGCTGCGTTCGTTTTGCGGTTTCGATTGCTGCTCTGTAGCTTCGCGTTCGTTGAGAAATGCCAGGTCATCTTTGCAGTTATCCATCACGTATTGACAGATGAATTTCAGCATGTTTTCAGCCAAATCCATGTTGTCGGTGATATCGTTGAATGCTACTTCCGGTTCGATCATCCAGAACTCGGCCAGGTGGCGGGATGTATTCGAATTTTCAGCGCGGAACGTTGGCCCGAATGTATAAATGGAACCCAATCCCATGGCGGCCAATTCACCTTCGAGTTGTCCCGAAACGGTCAAATTCACTTGTTTTCCAAAGAAATCCTGTTCGAAATCGACTGTGCCGTCTTCTTTCAACGGTGGTTGTGCAGCGTCGAGGTTGGTAACGCGGAACATTTCACCTGCACCTTCGGCATCAGAACCGGTAATGATTGGCGTATGAATGTAGTAAAACCCGCGGTCGTTGAAGAACTGATGAATGGCGAAACTCACGGCGTGACGTACACGAAATACCGCCCCGAACGTATTGGTACGGAACCGCAAATGTGCCTGCTCGCGCAAAAACTCCAAACTGTGTTTTTTGGGTTGCATCACCGTTTTTTGTACATCATCTGGAAGTGCTTCACCGATGATTTCAATGGCTGAAACCACTAATTCCACTGCTTGTCCGCTACCTTGCGATTCTGCCAAAACGCCCGTAAGACCAACTGCCGCAGCGGTGGTGATCTTTTTCAGCGTCGCTTCATCAAATTGCTCAAAGTCAACTACGGCTTGCAGATTATTAATGGTAGAACCGTCATTCAGTTGAATAAAGCGGTTACTGCGGAACGCCCGCACCCATCCTTTCACACAATACGTAGCCCCAACTTCAGGTTGGCTCAATACTTCAGCAATTTTTGTTCGTTTCATGAAAGCAAAAATAGCAAAGAATGTTGAATCTGGCTGGTTAGAACGCTGAGTGAAGAACAAAGTAATGTTCGAAAAACAATTGTGCCTGTTCCGGATGATCTTCCAGTGTAGCTACCATGACGGCTTTTTCCAGATCGCCGAATTCAGGTTGCGCCTGTATGGCTTTGAACAACATGTATTTTTCATCAGAAGGCCCGAAGACCAGTAAACGTCGGGGAGATTGCAACAAGTCAAGAATCCTACCGTTAAAATCTTCTGTCTGCAGCTCCTGAACCGATTCATGCGGCATATCAGTGGGTTGCAGATTGAGTTCGATGTGTGTTAAAACGGGTGCGGTTTCATCAAACGGGTTCTTCGAAAAGACAAACGCTTTGTCGGGATCGATGTAAATGCCGTAATCCAGTTTAGTTTCGGAATCCATAATGCTGTTTAAAATTAAGAGGCGAGTAATGAGCTTTCGTTAAATGTAAGCACTAATTGTTTGTTTTGGTGAAGGTGTAGAAGCGCTCCCCTGTAATCTTCAATCACCAACCTTGCTATGAGATAACTTACGGTCGATTCCGCACCTTGATTCAGGTTTACGTGATCTTCTTCCAAACCATCGCAGCAACCACCGGTACATGGGTTGTACACAATGCGGTGCAGGTGATTTTGTCCCTGAAACCAGTTAAATCCTGTTTCCATTTTCATAAGGTAGTCTTTTTCCTTAAAGGCATCGTAAAACCGGCCCAATGCCAATACGGTATAAGCCACATCGATGGGTTGTTCGCCAAAATAATGAGGTGTTTCTCCTTTGCGTAGCCAGCCGTTGTTCGAAATGACTTTAATACCCTGCTCATTGAACGTATGGGAGAGTAAAAAATCGAACGTGGTTTTGGCGATGTCACGGTAGAGTTCCCGTTTGCACACATCATAAGCGCACAGCAATGCTTCGGGAACCAAACTGTTGGCATAAGTCATGTAACTTTCAAACCATTTCCAATCGTTGTCAGATTCGTGGATGTACATCTGTACCAACCTGTCGGCCAGTAAGCTCATCAGCCCGCGAGTGGAAGCCAGCGGAAATGCGCTATAGTAATAATACAAGCCCTTGATGGTGAAACTCATGGCGCGGGTTGAATGCATTTCAGGTATGCGTATGGAAACATCATCCAATACCACAACTGCCCGATGTACCAATTGCGTCGGAAGGATTCCGTTCATCGAAGCCACATAGCCGAGCGCCCAAATGGCCCTACCGTTTGAATCGGAAAGATTGGTCGAGTAATTTTGCTCCGTAAAGGATTTTTTCTCATCGACGTAATTGAGGAAATGGCCTTGCGGCTGCAGGCAAAACTCCAAAAACGCCAGGTATCTCCGAATCAGATCGAGGTCCGATTCTGACTTGGTAATCTTATAATGTTTGCAGACGGCAATAAGCGCGCGTGCATTATCGTCTAAGGTGTATCCCGATTGAATGTCCGGCTGATTGAGAACCGAGAACTGAATCATTCCGAAATCGGTAGTTAGTTGCTGAATGTGATTCAAATTTATGTCGGGCAGCCGATACTCCAATGAGAACGGCTCTTCGCTGATCTGTTGAAACAACATGGCGTATTGAATTGCCGTATTTTCCCACGATGTTGCAGCCATTCGGTGCAAGGCATCCAGGTGAATTTTATGGCGCAAGTCTTCATCTGCCAATAAATGATTGATCGAAATGGCGAGCTTTTCCGGATCGCTGAATGGAACGATCGTATACGGCGTGTTCTGCAACAATTCCAGCGCATGCGGAATGGGCGTGGAGATAATGGGACATCCGCAGCTCAGGGCATAGGAAAAAGTACCACTTACTGCCTGGTTGGGATCTTTCGAAGTGAAAAGGTAAAGATCGGTCAGCTGCAGGTATTCCAGCAAATCGGTCAATGAAACGTACTGATTGATAAACTGCACGTGATTTTCCAGATGCAGGTCTTTCACCATACCTTCCAGCATGTCGCGGTAACTTTCCTGTTCCGATTTTATGATTTCAGGATGCGTTTTCCCGATCACCAAAAACAGCAAATCCGGATTTTTTTCAATGGTGGCGGGCAATGCCTGAAGCGTGGTTTCGATGTTTTTACCTGAGCTGATCAGTCCGAAGGTAGAAACGATTTTTCTTCCGGTGAAACCGTATTTTTCCTTCAGCTGCTCTTTGTTGCCATTTCTCACTAAATGAGTTCCATGCTGGATCACTGTTACTTTCTCTGGATTGATTTCATAATCCTGTATCAGGAGTTCTTTGGCGTTTTCGGTCATCACCACAATAGTGGCACTTTTGGCCACGATTTGTTGTATTTCGACCAATAAGGAAGAATTGGGCCGGGGCAATACGGTGTGAAAAACAACCGCAACGGGCATGACCACTTCTTCCAGTAAATGCAGAAAACTGTCGGTTTGCTGTTTGTAAAAGCCAAATTCGTGTTGCACGACCAGCAAGCTGATGTTAGGATCGGCATTGAGTGTGGAAGCCAATTTGGTATACGATTGCTTCAGATTGGTGTTCAACGCATACGCCACTTCTTTGGGATAACTGGCTGCTTTTTCCGTTTCTACAGCGGCTACTTTCAATACAAAAGAGTGATTAAACTGCCGGTTGAGCGCCTGAATCAAATCTTGTGAAAAGGTTGCAATTCCACATTCGCGTGGTGGATAAGAAGTCAGAAATACAATTGTCGGTACCATAATCATTTCGGGTTTGAGTGAAGCAGCAGTTCGGTTATAAGCGCCGTGAAACTTACTGACGCGCAGGCGATTTGTTCATCGGCGGCACCGTAATAAATGTACAGTATGTCGCCAAAAAGCGCGGTTCCGGTTGGGAAGCAGACGTTGTTAACGAAACCTTCCATCTCGTAGTCGCACTCGGGTGAAAAAAGCGGGTAGGGCAGTCGTGAAATTTCGATTCTGGGGTCAATTAGGTCGAGCAGTGCGCCGCAAGCCGAATACACAAATCCGTTGGGTGAATTACGCACTCCGTGATAAATCACGATCCAGCCTTCTTTGCATTCGATGGGCGGACAACCGCCTCCGATGTAACTTATCTCATGATTGTACAGCGGTTTCAGTACAACATGATCGGATAAATGACGCAGATAATCCGTCCAGAAATCGGGCGTAAGCTTTTCAAATTTGCGGACCATCACCAATTGAATATCGGGGCGGATCCGGTGAAAGAAAGCAAAACAACCGTTTATTTTCCGGGGAAATAACACGATGTTTTTATCCCAAAGAGGTTCTTCGGACGTGTCGACGCCCACATTGGCATTCTCAAACGCCGCGAACCTCAGGTATCTGAGATTCATTGCGTCGTTTGAATTGATCATCAATTGTTTGAAATGATTGTTACTCATTTGAGGCACGATCATTCCTTTTTTTTCAAAGGTTTTGAGGTCCTTGGAAATGGCAAGCGCACCACGTGCACTTCTACCGTCGTATGCCGTGTAAGTAAGATAATATAACCTATCAATGCATACGATCCGCGGGTCTTCGATTCCCTTCGATTCATAATCGAGTGTTGGAACAAGCACCGGTACCGTTTGTCGTTCAATAACGGTTAACGGCCCGAGCAGTTTAGAGTACCCGATCGTGGAGTGATTTCCCGTCTGCACAGCGCGGTAAAAGAGATGTACATAATCACCCTGTTGCACGATTGCCGGGTTTAGAACACCTTCATCTTCAAAACCCAGGGTTGTTTTGTACAACAGAACACCTTCTCTTTTTACTGCCAGCATACGCTCAATTCAGACCACCGGAATTTTGGGAGTATTCTTTTTCAGCGCGGCCGCAAGCGATGCCGGAGCTGCTTTTTTCGCAGCCGGTTTCCGTGGTTTTTTCGGAGAACCCATTGGTGACTTAATGGCTTTCTTTACCTCCACCATTGATTCTTCCAAATCTTCCTTATCGTCTTTTAAGCCGTCTAAAAATTCATTGAAACGACCTTTTAGCTCGTCGGCATATTCTGTACCTTTCTTCGAAAGTTTCTTACGGGTTTTTGATCCTTTGTCGGGTGCATAAAGCGCTCCCAATAGCGATCCTATCGCTGCTCCAAAGGCGATTCCTGTCATTATTTTTCCTGTGCCCATACTTATTTGTTTTATGTTTTCTTTATTAACTGCAAAATGATCAGGACAACTGCCAAACCGAGTAACAAGTGGAACAATCCACCGGTCCTGTATCCGAAATAGCCTACCAGCCAAACCATGATCAACACTACGGCAATTGTATATAAGGCATTCCCCATTTGTTTTTCTGTTTGTGCAAATTTTGTCTAGTGTAAAGATCGTTTACGTCTGCGGCAAACGCATTACAGAAGTTTGAGGAGAAGTTACATGATTCCCACTTTTAGGATTTTTTCAGATTATTTCCTGTGGTCGCCGGACAAGAATGACATAAACAAAAAAATCCCCTTCGCCAAAGACGAAGGGGATTTTAATTCGTGTACTATTAAATAAAAACGGCACAATTATTAACATTACACAATGCCGTTTTTGTGTTCGTTTGGTGTAGACGCGGGATGCGTCCCGAGCCTACCCTGAACACATTTCGCATCCTTCCGGATCATCCAATGAACAGGCGATTGCCGCTTGTTGCTCTTCGATGGTTGCTGCGTCTTCCTGCTCCGGCAATTCGGCAACGGCTTTGTCAACTGTAAATTTGATGGCATCCGTTGCTGCTTTCGTACGCAGGTAATACATTCCGGTTTTCAATCCTTTTTTCCAGCCGTAGAAGTGCATCGATGTCAATTTACCGAAGTTGGCATTTTCCATGAAAATGTTCAACGACTGTGACTGGCAAATGTATGCTCCACGATCGGCAGCCATTTCGATGATCGATTTTTGAGAAATCTCCCAGGCTGTTTTGTATAAATCTTTGACGTATTGAGGAATCTCGTTGATGTTTTGTACCGACCCGTTCGATGCCATCAATTTCTGACGCATTTCTTTGGTCCACAAACCTTCTCTTACCAAATCCTTCAATAAATGCTTGTTAACGATGATGAACTCACCTGACAATACACGACGTGTGTAAATGTTGGATGTGTATGGCTCAAAACATTCGTTGTTTCCTAAGATCTGAGCTGTTGAAGCGGTTGGCATTGGCGCCAGCAACAAGGAGTTGCGTACACCGTGCGTTTTCACTTCTTCTTTCAATACATCCCATTCCCAGCGTGAGCTTGGTGTTACACCCCACATGTCGAATTGGAAAATACCTTGTGATACCGGTGAACCAGCGTATGTTTCGTAAGGACCTTCTGCTTTTGCCAAGTCTTTCGATGCAGTCATGGCAGCGTAATAGATCGTTTCGAAAATCTCGCGGTTCAACGCACGTGCTTCTTCCGACTCAAACGGGAAACGCATCATGATGAACGCATCTGCCAAACCTTGCACACCCAATCCGATCGGACGGTGACGCATGTTTGATTTACGCGCTTCTTCTACCGGGTAGAAGTTTCCGTCGATGATACGGTTCAGGTTGATAGTGGCCTGGTACGTTACTTCGAATAATTTATCGTGATCGAAATTGCCGTCTTCTGTTACGTATTTCGGCAATGCCAATGAAGCCAGGTTACAAACCGCCACCTCATCCGGAGCAGTGTATTCCATGATCTCGGTACACAAGTTCGACGACTTGATAGTACCCAGGTTTTTCTGGTTCGACTTGTTGTTGGCTGCATCTTTGTACAACATGTAAGGCGTTCCGGTTTCAATTTGTGATTCCAATACTTTGAACCACAAATCCTGTGCTTTCACCGTTTTACGACCTTTACCTTCTTTTTCGTATTGTGTGTACAATGCTTCGAATTCTGCTCCGTACGTATCAGACAATCCCGGGCATTCGTGCGGACACATCAACGTCCAGTCGCCATTGTCTTCAACGCGTTGCATGAACAAATCCGGAATCCACAATGCGTAGAACAAATCACGTGCACGTTGCTCTTCTTTTCCGAAGTTTTTCTTCAAATCAAGGAAGTCGAACACATCTGCATGCCATGGTTCCATGTACATCGCGAATGATCCTTTTCGTTTTCCACCACCCTGATCTACGTAGCGGGCAGTATCGTTGAATACACGCAACATCGGAACAATACCGTTGGAAGTACCGTTTGTTCCTTTGATGTAAGAGCCTGTTGCACGAATGTTGTGAATTGCCAATCCGATTCCACCGGCCGACTGAGAAATCTGAGCGCAAGATTTCAATGTGTCATAAATACCTTCGATACTGTCATCCTTCATGGTCAACAGGAAGCAAGAAGACATTTGCGGTTTTGGTGTTCCGGCATTGAACAATGTTGGTGTGGCGTGGGTAAACCAGCCTTCCGACATTAAATTGTACGTTTTGATTGCCTGGGCAAGGTCATCTTTGTGAATTCCCACGGCTACACGCATCAGCATTTGTTGCGGACGTTCGGCGATTTCACCGTTCAGTTTCAACAGGTAGCTGCGTGTCAATGTTTTGAATCCGAAATAATCGTAACGGAAATCGCGATCGTAGATAATGCTTGAATCCAGCATATCGCGGTTGTTCATGATTACTTCGTAAACGTCATCGGCAAGCAATGAAGCACGTTGTCCGGTTTTAGGATCGATGTACTTGTACATGTCTTCCATTACATCGGAGAACGATTTTTTCGTTTCCTTGTGCAGGTTGGAAACCGCGATACGCGATGCCAACAATGCATAATCCGGGTGATCGATCGTTTTGGCCGCTGCAACTTCTGCTGCAAGGTTGTCCAAATCGGTTGTCGAAACACCGTCGTAAATTCCCTCGATTACCTTCATTGCTACCGCTTCAGGCGATACCAACGGGTCGAGTCCATAGCACATCTTGATGATGCGCGCAGTGATCTTATCAAATTTCACTGCCTCTTTTCTTCCGTCTCTTTTAATAACGTACATAGTGCGCTCTCCTATATTTTGGGTTGTTGTTTTCAGTTTTGCTGCTTAGTGACCCGCAGCGATGGTTTTGTCTTAAAATTCTTCGTTTAGGCTAAACGTTTGATCTTCTTTGTTGCCCATCACACCTGCCTTTTGGTATTCTGCTACGCGTTTTTCAAAGAAGTTTGTTTTCCCCTGGATGGAAATCATGTCCATGAAATCGAACGGATTTGGTGTGTTGAACACTTTTTCGTTGCCCAACTCCTGTAACAGGCGGTCAGCTACGAATTCAATGTACTGTTGCATCAAATCGGCATTCATTCCGATCAGTTTTACCGGTAATGCGTCGGTCACGAATTCTTTTTCGATCGCTACGGCGTCCAGGATAATTTCCTGTACCTGTTCTTTCGGCAAACGATTGATCAGGTGACGGGTGTATAGCAAGCAGGCGAAATCGCAGTGCAAACCTTCGTCACGTGAAATAAGTTCGTTAGAGAAGGTAAGTCCCGGCATCAAACCACGTTTTTTCAACCAGAAGATCGAGCAGAACGAACCGGAGAAGAAGATTCCTTCTACTGCTGCAAAAGCCACCAAACGCTCGGCAAACGAACCGTTATCGATCCAACGCAACGCCCAGTCGGCTTTCTTGCGCACACAATCAATGGTTTCGAACGCATTGAACAAATGGTTTTTATCCGTTGTGTCTTTGATGTACGTATCAATCAGCAACGAATACGTTTCAGAGTGAATGTTTTCAATGGTGACCTGGAACCCGTAAAAGAACTTTGCCTCTGTGTATTGCACTTCCGCTAAAAAGTGCTCAGCAAGGTTTTCATTTACAATACCGTCTGAAGCCGCGAAAAACGCCAACACGTGTTTGATGAAATGACGCTCATCATCATTGAGTTTATGTTCCCAGTCTAGTAAATCCGGAGATAAGTCAATTTCTTCAGCAGTCCAGAAACTTGCCTCAGCCTTTTTGTAAAAAGACCAAATATCTTCGTGTTGAATCGGAAATAACACAAATCTATTTTTGTTTTCTTCCAGTATCGGTTCTGCTTTCGCCATTGTTATTCCGTTTTTTTTGAGTCAATAATTTCTACTCCATGGACACCAATTGGAACCATGGTTTTACTATACAAGTTACAAAATTTATTTGTTTCCTCTCTCTCGAATTCCGATACGCATCTTTTCGTAATCGGCACCAACTTCACCTGATTGAGGCATACAAAAATTGGTAAAATTCTTTCCTTTCGCAATTAAAGAAATTCACAATCCTTTCAGGTTATCAACACTCCATTTCGAAAAGCCTTTACCACGAACACTTAGCGGGCTTATTAACATTCGCTTTAAAGATATTCACAGTAAATTCATCTTCGTTTGTCGAAGGATTAACACGATTCGTCAACAACTTGTGAATGAACAACCTTGAGCTCTTGTCCTATAAAATTAGCGCGTTTTTTGCGAGAGGTCAATTGTTTTTTTCTATGTATATTCACAATCAATTGTTAATACCAATGGATGTCCCGCTAACCGCGAAAAAATGAAAAAAACAGCCGCTCTTTTTAACACTTTTAAGTCAGATTTACTACATGTAATGTACCCGAATTTTTGCATTATTTGTGATGTGGAAACCGCCCATTCGCCGAGTGCTGTTTGTCCGGTGTGTGAAAACGACTTGCAGTATACCCTTTATGAAGATTATACCGAACCAACATTGCTCGATCAGTTGTTTTGGGGTCGAGTGTCTGTTCATCAAACGTATGCGATGCTGCAATTTGAGAAAGAGAACAGTACGCAACCCATTTTACATGCACTGAAGTACAAAGACCGGCCCGATGTGGCGCGTTATTTCGGTGAAAGGTTGGGCGAAAAAATAAAACAACAAACCCGGTTTTCCGATCTCGGAGCGTTGATTCCGGTACCATTGCATCCGCAGAAGGAATTTCTGCGTGGCTACAATCAAAGTCAATTGTTGGCTGAGGGAATTGCTTCCGAATTGAAAATCCCGATCCGAAGAGATTTGCTGAAACGTGTGGTGTTTACAGAAAGTCAAACCAAAAAAGGGAAAGAATTGCGGTGGGAGAATATGCAGGACCGCTTTGAATCGCAGGTAAAAGGAACGGTTGAATTGAAACACGTGGCAGTGGTGGATGATGTCGTAACGACCGGCTCAACGTTGGAAACCTGTGTACGCCGTTTGCAGGAAACACTCCCGGACGCGAAGATTAGTGTGATTAGTTTGGCGATGGCTAAGTAGACTTAAGACTGAAAGACCAAAGACTAAAGACAGGTCATAATATCCGTCTTTAGTCTTAAGTCTAATGTCTCTAGTCTTCAGTCTATTTGTCTTCTTTCGTCTTAACTACGCGCACTGACTGTTTCACGGTTTTTCCTTTTTCGGCTTCAGGCTTGCTGTTTTCCAATTCCTTCAGCTTTTTGTCTGCCTCAGCGCCGGTATACGTTTCGGTAGCCGTTTTACCGTTTTCGGTACGTTTGATTGTCAGGGTTTTTACACCGTTAACTTCCTCCATGTTCACGTCGATGGTAATGCCGTCAACTACTGCGACCGTATTTGCTTCAGAATTAGGATCCTCCAATTCTTTCAGTTTTGCTTCGGCTTCTTTTCCGGTAAAGGTTTCAACAGTTGTTTTACCATCTTCGGTTGATTTGATGGTCACTTTTTTCACCCCGTTTTCTTCTTCCACGCTGATTTCCTTCGAAACTTCTTTCTTCGTGGTTTTTGGCTCTTGCGCCTGGCAATTGGTGAAAATGCCCAAGGCCAGTAAAGTGCCGAATATTAATCCTGTCTTTTTCATGTTATTGGTTTTTAAGATTGTGTAACATACTACAAGGATAATGGGTTTTGAAGGCAACGCTGGTTAGGAACAGGTTAATTGAGGTTAATTAAGGTTAAGGCGGCTTTCTTTCTAAAATCTTCCGTTCTTTGCAGCTCCAATACAGCGTATGAAAGTGCTCATTATCGGAAGCGGAGTTGCCGGCACGTGTCTGGCGCATCGTTTCTTAGCAAAAGGAATCAACTTTAAGATAGTCGACAACGGCATCAATCAGTCTACGAAAGTAGCCGCCGGAATCATCAATCCGTTGGTTTTCAGGAGAATGACACTTAGTTGGCGTGCAGAGGAATTCATGCCTGCCGCGGATAAATTTTACGGGGAGCTGGGCGAACAATTCAACCGCACGTTTCAACATCCGATCGCGATCAGGCGCTTATTTGCCAGTGAACAGGAAGCGGGTTATTGGCTCAAAAAGCAACATCTGCCCGTTTACAGCGATTTTATGTCCACGCAAACGGAAGAGGATGCAACATTTCCCTTTCCGCAAAACACCTTTGGAACCGGTTTGGTGAAAGGTGCTTCTCACATTGATGCGGCTTCGTATTATCAAATACAGCGCGATTGGTTGATCGAACAGGGATTGCTGCAAACAGCCGAACTGGAATACGCGAACATCGATCCGGAAACGGCTGCATATAAAGGTGAAACGTACGATTACATTGTTTTCTGTGAAGGAAAAGACGGTATTGCCAATCCGTGGTTCGGGTATTTGCCGCTGCAGCAAACCAAAGGAGAAATATTAACGATCCACGCACCGACCATTTCGCAGGAAGAATTATTGAACCGCAAATGTTTTTTGCTGCCGATTGGTAACGAAAACTTCAGGGCAGGCTCCAATTACGACTGGGATGTCGATAATGTAATTCCTACCCAAGAAGCGCGCACATTGATTGAGGAAAACATCTTATCGGTTACCGACGAACGGTACGAAGTAATAGATCACGTGGCCGGAGTCCGCCCGACGGTACCTGATCGCAGACCTTTATTTGGTAAACATGCCGGGTTCCCGAAACTGGTGATCGCCAATGGCCTGGGGGCAAAAGGTTATATGATGGCGCCATTGATGATGCAGGAACTGACCGATTTTTTACTGGAAGAAAAACCATTGCATCCCGAATCGGATATCGCACGGTTCAAGAAACGCCAAGGGTGAAAATCAACTGTTCCCATTAACAATCTTTTATGGTTTGTATTGGTAGAGTTTGCGTAAATTTGCGGTATAAAATTTACAATTATGTACCCACAAGAACTCGTACAACCCATGAAGGAAGACCTTACACGTGTGGGCTTTCAACAACTCGAAACAGCGGCAGCTGTAGACAATGCTATTCCAAACAGTGAAGGTGTAACCCTGGTAGTCGTGAATTCCGTTTGCGGATGTGCGGCAGGAAATCTTCGTCCGGGCGTGAAACAATCGCTTCAAAACGAAAAATTACCGGCTCATTTATACACTGTTTTCGCAGGAGTTGATACCGAAGCCACACAACAGGCACGTAACTATTTCTTACCATTTCCTCCGTCATCACCATCTGTCGCTTTGTTTAAAGACGGCAAACTGGTGCATTTCCTGGAGCGTCACAACATCGAAGGCGTTAGCGCGGCATTGATCGCTGAAAATCTGGCGGCTGCTTACGACGAATTCTGTAATTAAGAGACTTAAGACTGGAAGACACAAGACTAAAGACCGAAGACGTTTCCTGTCTCATGTCTTTAGTCTTATGTCTATAGTCTCCGAGTCTATAGTCTCCCATGATAATCGATACCCACACCCATTTATATTCTTCTCAATTCGACGATGACCGCACCGAGATGATCCAACGCGCGATTGCAGCCGGAGTGGAGATTCTTTGTTTGCCGAATATCGACCTGGAAAGTATCCCTGGGATGCACGCTTTGGAAACGCAATTTCCCAATCACTGTCATGCGATGATGGGTTTGCACCCGTGTTCGGTGGATGAAAACTGGGAAGCGACGTTACACACTCTGCGTTCTCACATCGATAGCCGTAAGTATATTGCCATTGGTGAAATAGGCGTGGATTTGTACTGGGATAAAACCTTCCGCGAAGCGCAAATGGAAGCTTTTCGCCGTCAGATCAATTGGGCGAAAGAAAAACAATGGCCCATTGTGATCCACGCGCGTGATTCATTTCCGGAAATTTTTGAAGTCATCGATCAGGAAAACGACGATCGTTTACGCGGAATTTTCCATTGCTTTACCGGAACGGCTGAAGATGCTAAAAAGATTGACAATTACGGTGGTTTTTTACTCGGAATTGGCGGTGTGGTGACCTACAAGAAATCGGATTTACCGGAAGTCTTGAAAACCGTTTCGCCTGAAAAACTGGTGCTTGAAACCGATGCACCGTACCTTCCGCCTGTTCCTTTCAGAGGAAAGCGTAATGAAAGTGCTTATGTACTTCATACAGCCGAAAAGGTGGCCGAAATCTACGAAATGCCCTTGCGCCAACTCACCGATCTGACTACCAAAAACGCCATCGAACTCTTCGGTTTGCAGCAAGCTGTTGCGAATCTCGGAAAATGAGCCAACTTTGTAGTCGAAATCTTAACGGATAAAGCGATGCAACAACCCAACGTTTTGGTAATTTATACCGGTGGAACCATCGGAATGGTGAATGATCCGGTTACGGGCTCGCTCACTGCTTTCGATTTTGGCGATGTGTACAAACACATTCCCGAACTGGCGCGGTTGAACGTAAAATTGACCACCAAGGCGTTTGAACAACCCATTGATTCATCGGAAATGAACCCGAAATTGTGGGGAGAAATCGCTCAATTGGTACACGATCAATACGCTGCATTCGATGGTTTTGTGGTGTTGCACGGTTCCGATACCATGGCGTTTACCGCATCGGCGTTGAGTTTTATGCTTCAGGGCTTGCAAAAACCGGTGATTCTTACCGGATCGCAATTGCCTATCGGTACCATTCGCACCGACGGTAAGGAAAACCTGATCACAGCCATTGAAATTGCGGCTGCCCGAAACAAAGACGGTTCGGCAAAGGTCAGCGAAGTCGCCATTTATTTTGAATATTCACTTTACCGCGGCAATCGCACATCGAAAGTTTCTGCAGAAGCGTTTGAAGCGTTTCGTTCGCCCAACCTGCGGCCATTGGCGGTTGCGGGAGTGCACATCGATTACCGAAATCTGGATCCGGTTTCCCCATTAAAAGAACTCACATTGTTTACTGCGTTTGAAGCATCGGTAGCGTTGATCAAGCTGTTTCCGGGAATCACCTGGAAGATCTACGCACCCTTGTTCGATGTTTCGCACACGAAGGGAATCATACTGGAATCGTTCGGGTCGGGCAATGCCTCTTCCGATGCAGATTTTCACCGATTATTGAAAGACTATATCGCTGCTGGCGGAGTGGTGTTGAACATCACACAATGCGCTTCAGGAACGGTAGAGCAGGGAAAATACGAAACCAGTTCATTTTTCGCGGAAAACGGTGTGTTGTCGGGTTACGATCTTACAACCGAAGCCGCGGTTAGCAAATTAATGTACGCTCTTGGACGTTATCCCGATAACCCCAAGGAGTTAAAAGCCCTTTTCTCAAAGGCAATTTGCGGCGAGCAAACGAATTAATCATTGGTATTCTTGAAAATAGTGCTATTTTTGCGCACTCAAACAGAGAGGTGTCCGAGTGGTTGAAGGAGCTACCCTGGAAAGGTAGTATACGGGTAACTGTATCGAGAGTTCGAATCTCTTCCTCTCTGCCAGAACCAGTCCCAAGCGAAACAACGCTTGGGATTTTTTATTCCCATCCAGCGGAAAATTCATTTTCAAGCGCGGATGGAAATAAAAAATCTCAACAGTCAGCCGCGGCTGACTGGGATGCGTTGTGAAGCGAACCTCTCTGAGATATTTAATCTCTTCCTTTTGCACCTCATTCTCATTTTGTTTCTCACTCTGAAAAGAATAAGATCCTGGTCTGAGTTCAAAATCATTGTAACTTTATTCCACAAGAATGAACAACACTCCATGACAACTCCCATTGAAAAAACAGTTCTGATTAACGCTCCCGCATCAAGGGTTTGGGAGTATTTGACGCATCCGGAGCGGATGACACAATGGATGGGTGAGCCGGAAATGAAGATTGAAGTCATCGCGGATTGGGAGGTTGGAAAGGCTATCATTATCCGTGGGTTTCACCATATCGATTTTGAGAACAAAGGGACGGTATTACAGTTCGAGCCGAATAAATTGTTGCAGTATAGTCATTTGAGTTCGTTGTCGCGATTGCCTGATGTGAGCGAAAATCATTCAATCATCACGTTTAGTTTACTACCGTATCAGGAACAAACAGCAGTAACTGTAAGGGTTGAACATTTTCCAACAGAATCGATCTTCAAACACCTTGACTTTTACTGGAAAACGACGGTTGAAATCTTAAAGAGAATGATAGAAGAGGGAGAATAAATCGGGTGTTCCTCCTACGACAACTGCTGCTTGTTAAACAACAATCCGTAGAGTGCTTTTTCGACCGGGAACCGGAAGAATTTGCGCCTGCAACGCCACTGGGCAAGCCACTGCAGCGGACGAAGAAAGACCCGTTGCCGCGAATAGGCGATTTTGACGTAAAACTTGAATCGTTCAAAGAACAGGTGTTTTTCGCCACTCACCCACGGGCCTGAAGAGCCGATGTAATCGAAGTCGGACCATTCATGAATGGTTTGCGGCAGTTGATATCCTTTCTTAATCACTTCTTCCGTAATGCTTGAACCCGGATAAGGTTTGAAATAGAAAATCGGTGTTGAAAAATCAGGATGCATTTGGTTCAGTTCCAACACCATATTTACGGTGGCATCCAAACTGCCTTGCGTTTCATCGGGAAAACCAACAATAAAGGGGAAGATCACTGAAATGCCGAATTTTTTGCAGCGATCGGCGCAGGTATAGACCTGTTCCATTTTGATGTCTTTTTTAAGCCAGTCCATCATTTCCTGCGACCCCGATTCCACACCAATGAGCACTCGTCTCAAGCCGGATTTTACGCATTTTTCAAAATCTTCTTCGCTCATGCGCGAACCCTGATCGGCGCGCATCGTAGCGGCCCAGGTGAAATGAAGGTTTCGTTCGGTAATCTTTTCGGCAATTTCAACCACCCTGTTCCGGAAAGTAAAGTAGGTTTCGTCCTGCAGATTTACGTCTGTAAACTGGTATTTGTGGTACAGTTTTTCCAATTGATCCACCATCACGTCCGCCGAAATAGCGGTCCATTTTCGTTCGTAAACAAAAGGATCGGCGCAGAAGGTGCAGCGAAAATGACACCCGGTAGATGAAATGTAATCCAACTGGCGGCGTCCTTTTTTCTCGAAGTATTTTTCCACATCGATCAACCCGTAATTGACGTCGGAAAACTGGTCCATCGGTGTAATGATGCGCGCAACGTTCTTTACTACTTTACCTTCGCTGTTCCGGTAACAGATTCCGGGAATATTTTCCAAAGAACCGTTTGTTGCCAATGCCTCAACGAGTTCTTTGAAGGTTTGTTCTCCCTGCCCCTGAACGGTAATATCAATGGTCGGTTCGTCGATCAGCGTTTGTTCGGGAAACAACGAAGTATGCCATCCGCCCCAAATCACAGGAATATCTTTTCGCAGTTCTTTCACTGCCCGGGTAACAGCCAATCCGTCTTTGATCGGACCTCCGGTGAGTGATGTCACGCCGAAGCAAACAGCATCCTTCAAATGCAGGCGAATTTTTTCCAAGGGGTCATCTTCCAGGCGTGCATCCACGATGATCACCGTATACTTTTCCGGATCCAATACCGATCCGATGGCCAGTAAAGCAAGCGGCATGTCGAAAAAGACGGCTTTGGGATTGTATAGAATGACTGTTTTTTTCACCATGTGAAGGTCTATGGAATGCGAACAAAGATAATTTAATTCGGCACGAATGATGCGTAACCAGCATACTGGAGAATCTCTTTTTACAGATTTGATCGGGAGTAAGAAGGTTCTAATCAATGATTTCCTTTGAATATTCAATTTGTCATTCTCTTTGAGGTGCACTAATTGAAATTGAGTATTTTGGCAGTAATAAACGCACAACACCATATGAGGAGAAGCACACTGATCATTTGCGGGCTACTGCTGCATTTTATCACAAATGCAAAGACGCTGAAGCTCGACTTTGAGCCTCAGGGAAGGACCATTAAGATCTGTTATGACAGTCTGACAATCTATACCGATTCAGCGGCACTTTTTTCCATTTATAACGAATTCGGCACCATCGAATCCTACAATTCGAGGTTGATGACTTTTGTGCGCAAGGAACTTAAAAAATCCGATAAGGATACGGTCACTTTTTCCGGCAAATTTATTCCGTTCAACGATGGCGTTCAATCAAAAACACAGGAAGATTGGTATGTTGAATGGGCAATCCTGCATCTGATCAAAACCAAGAAGCTGAAGATGTACGATAAGCAAGGGAGGCATGTAAAAGCGGTGCGCTCTAAACGAGTGGGTAGAAAGAAGAACCATTTTGTGAAGCGCTCTTATCTCAATAAAGCAACCGGCGAAGAACTGTTTAAAGAGATTTTATTCAGCCGGATTATTGATCCTCATTTTTAGCGGCGAAACGATTGACCATGCACAAAGACATCCAGGCATATAATGATGCGCAACTGCCATCCGACGCAGAAATCTGCAACCTGCTTGCAACCGAAATCTGTGAGCGCTTACCCGACGCGGAAAACAAAATCTGGCACCGGCAGCCCGTTTGGTTTTTGGACGGAAACCCGGTTGTGGGGTACAGTAAACTGAAAAATTGTGTCCGATTATTGTTCTGGAGCGGACAATCGTTCGGGGAGGAAACCCTGCAAAACGAAGGAAGTTTCAAAGCCGCCGAAATGCGATACACATCCGTAGATCAAATCAATACCGAAGATTTGGCGCGCTGGTTGAAAAAAGCCGAAGACATTCAGTGGGACTATAAAAACATCGTGAAGCGCAAAGGTTTTCTGGAACGATTGAAATAGGTCTTGGAATGGTACGCGAAAAAACACTCAGAACGTGCGAAAAAGGACACGCCTATTACAAATCGACCGATTGCCCAACGTGTCCGGTTTGTGAGCAGGAACGAAAACCCAACGTTTCGTTTTTGACAAAACTCAGCGCTCCCGCCCGACGTGCAATGGAACACCACGGAATCTCTACGCTGGAAAAATTGTCGACCTTCAGCGAAAAGGAAATTCGCGCATTTCATGGCGTAGGGCCGTCTACCATTCCTGTATTGAAACAAGAATTGCAGTTGAAAGGATTTGATTTTAAAAACACTCAATAGATGACAACAAAACGAGAAAAAATAGAACAAGCCATCACCGATTTTGTGAAGGGTGGTGATAACAGTGATACACTATTGTTGGACAGAGTGTTACACAAGGATTTTAGAGTAGCCAGCAATGCGTTTATGGGAACTCAGGGCGTTACTATAATCGACAAGCAAAAGTACCTGGCAAACATCGAAGCGGGAATTTTTGGCGGACTACCAAGAAAAATGAACATTGAAAGCATTGACGATAATGATACCATTGCAATGGTTAAACTGCGTATAGAAAGTGCTGAAAATCATTTCATTTCATATAATTCTTTCGTGTTGGACGTTGACAATGAATGGAAGCTGATTCATAATCTGGCTGTGGTTGCGCCCAAAAACAGGTGATTCAGAAAAAACCTGTGATTTGTGTAACTCTTTCTATTGCTTTGCAACAACCCATCTTTGAATAGGGTGTACCCTTGTCCGTTGTGAAAATTCATTCACACCAACTAACGTACATCTTTATGAAATTTCCACTACTATACGTGCCAGGCGCACTACTTCTTTTGTTTTTACCCGTATTGACAGCTGCTCAGGCGCCTACTTTAGGCACAACGGCCAACTTCGTACTCTTTTCTACAGACGGAGCCGTTACCAACTCCGGCATCTCACACGTTACAGGAAATGTTGGGACCAACAATGGGTCAAGCACCGGTTTCGGAAATGTAAACGGCGTAATGCACGACGCTGACGGAGCAAGCGCACAAAGTGCTGTAGATTTATTGATTGCTTACAATCAGCTGAACAGTACTGTTCCCGGATTTTTTCCGGCGCCACAATTGGGGAATGGGCAACTACTCACAGCAGGAGTTTACTCCATTTCCGCAGCAGCATCGCTCGACCTCGATCTTACATTGGATGCACAGGGAGATCCGAATGCTGTGTTTATTTTTCAAATTCAGGGGCCGCTTTCTACGGGAGCCAATTCGAAAATCAAGCTCATCAATGAAGCTCTGGCCTGTAATGTGTTCTGGAAAGTAGAAGGATTGGTAAGCATGGCAACCGGTACTTCTATGAAAGGAACCATTATCGCCAATAACGCTGCTATTAATATGAGTGTCGGCGATACGCTTGAAGGAAGAGCCTTTTCAACAGCCGGCGCAGTAACGCTGAATGGTGTGCTCGCCTATACGCCGGTTGGCTGTGGAAGCCCGACACTTACCGGACCAACGGCTCCCGCACTTGGAAGCGCGGCCTGTTATGGCATCTTTTCATCGAATGGCGCTGTTTCCAATACCGGTGTTTCTATGATCACAGGTGACGTTGGTAGCAACAATGGTTCTGCTACCGGTTTCAATCCTGCCGATATTACAGGAACGCTTCATCTCATCCCGGATGCTTCCACAGCACAGTGTGCAACCGATTTGTTAGTGGCGTACAATTATGCAAACACCCTTGTTCCGGATATTGAATTGCTGTATCCTGCTCAGTTTGGGAACAATCTGGTACTTACACCACATACTTATTTAATGAATGCCGCTGTGACATTTACCGATTCGCTTTACCTGGATGCGCGCGGAAATCCGGATGCGGTATTTGTGATCCAGATCAACGGAGCGCTGAGTACCAGCACATATTCAAACGTAAAACTGGTAAACGGAACACAATCAAAAAATGTGTTTTGGAAAATTGAAGGTGCAGTGTCCATTAATAATTACTCCACGTTTTGCGGAACCATCATTTGTAACAACGGTGCCATGGCTGCCATCAATACCGGCGTTGTGCTCGATGGCAGATCGCTTACCACCACTGGCGCATTGAGTACTACGGCGACAAATGCTGTAGCACCTGCAATTCCGGGTAATTGTTCCAGTTTAGGAACGTCTTCGCTGGAAGCAGCAACAGATGTAGCAATCCTGTACCCGAATCCATTCAGTACAACGGTGAGCGTTTTGATAGAAGATATTTCGCAGCTGAAAACGGCTGAGTTAAGTTTACGCAACCTGCTTGGTGAAGAAATGTTGCATAGGACGATTGACCAAAAGTTAACCGTTCTTGAAACAGGCCAACTTCCTTCGGGAATCTATTTCTATACGATCCAAAGCGATTCAAAAACAATACAATCCGGTAAACTTTGCTCACAGAAGTAACCGGAATCAACTGATTCTAAAGGAAACCACTGCATCTTGCGGTGGTTTTTTGTTTTTCCTGCATACAGGCTTTAAACCTACCGGCGAAAACGAAAAAGTTGTTAGGAAATTAAAAATCGATTGAAACTCCCTAACTTAGAAACTGAATAACTGTCAACAACTCAAGATTATGCAACTCGCTTCCAACATTCTCATCGGTATCGTAGCGTTTGAACACCTCTATATTTTGTGGCTCGAAATGTTTGCGTGGGAAACCGCAGGGAAAAAAGCATTCAAAGGTTCATTAGCCGATGAATTGTTTAAACCCACCAAAAAACTGGCCGCCAATCAAGGATTGTATAATGGCTTTCTGGCTGCAGGTTTGGTGTGGTCGCTCTTGATTTGTGATCCGGTTTGGCACTTCAATGTAGCAGTATTTTTTCTAAGTTGTGTGGTCATTGCCGGGATTTATGGAGCACTCACCGCAAGCAAAAAAATCTTTTTCGTACAGGCATTGCCTGCTATGATCGCGCTTGGAGTCACAATCGCCGCGAAGCTGATTTGTTGTAAAGTCGGAGGATAATTTGTTTTAGGAAGACGTTTTGGCATTACGTCCGTCGCGTAGAAGAACAAACAGAATGGAACGTCACCAAACCCCTGTTTGAGCTCAACCATCGGGTTCTTTGTAAAAGAATCCGTTAATGGTGTTTGCGAGTTGGGGTGCGGGTAGTGGAATGGAGTGTAGTTCTCAAGCGAAGGATGTACAGCCTTGACTTTTTTGTTTCTTTTTGTGTCAAGACAAAAAGAAAGGTAATTTTCTCCTTATTTTTACCACCAATGGAACAGCGGGCTCACTACGATTTATTACAGGTAGCATTGGCTGCCGTTGTAGAAGCGTCGGCCGAAATTATCCGCGTTTACAATGAAGGATTCTCTCCCAATTACAAACGCGACGGAAGTCCTGTCACACAAGCCGATCTGGCTTCCAATGCCATACTTGAGCGTCATTTGATCCCAACACAAATCCCACTTCTTACCGAAGAAAGCGTGCATGCGCCTTACGAAGAACGCCATGAATGGGAACGATTGTGGTGCATCGATCCACTGGATGGCACCAAAGAATTCATCAAACGCAACGACGAATTTGCCATCAATATCGCACTGATCGAACACAAAAAACCGGTGCTGGGCATCATTGCTTCGCCCGTTGAACAAACCATTTTGGTGGGCGGTAAATATGTGAAACCGGCGCTGATTTCATTTGAAACGATTCATGATCCTGCCGCGTGGCAACTCATCGAATGGCAACACGAGATCAATTCACCGATCGTTATCGCAACTTCCAGAACACCGCATTCGGGTGCTACGCTTGATTACATTCATAAAACCGATGCACAATTCGGTGCACACGCGTTCCTGAAGAAAGGAAGCGCGCTGAAATTTTTTGACCTCGCACTCGGAAAAGCCGATGTTTATCCACGGTTTGCGCCAACAATGGAATGGGATATCGCCGCCGGACAGGCAATCATGGAGGCCTTGGGCGGAAGCGTTTATCACGCCGTTTCGGGTGAACCTTTATATTACAACAAAGCCAATCTGCTCAATCCGTATTTTGTGGTAAATAGCCACGCGGTAAACAAATACCTGGAACGAAATGCGCAGTAATTGGCTGGTACTTTGCTGCTGTTTGATCACGATCATGGGAAGCGCGCAGATTTTACCCATTGGTTCCGGGTTTAAGGATGCGCTCTTTGCGCCGACTCCCGCCCGACTTACAGAACCGTCGTTTTTCCCGGTAGCGGAACGCAATATTTACCATCAGCTGAGAGATTCGGCAAAACGATACTCGAATTTCGGGCATTTCCTTTACCAGCGCCAGTTAATTGAAATCAAAGATTCTGCCGTTGGAGCGCTTTACATTACTCCTTTGCTCAACCTTAGTTACGGTGCCGAATTACAAGACACCAATAAAACCCGTTACCAAAATACCCGTGGAGTGCGGGTGGAAGGAAATATCGGGAAACGGGTTACGTTTACAACCAGTTTCTATGAAAATCAGGCCATCCTGCCCGGCTATGTAGCAAGTTACATTCAACAGCGCGGTGAACAATACCTCAATGCAACCGATTCCCAGTATTATACACAAAATGCCGTAGTTCCCGGCGCAGCGCGTACCAAAACCTTCAAAACGAATGGTTTTGACTACGCCTTCGCAACCGGAATGATCGCTGTCAATGTTTTCAAAAATTGTACGATCACGTGGGGCAATCAACCGGTGTTTGTGGGAAGTGGTCATCGAAGCATGCTCTGGTCGGATAACAGTGTCGGAGCGATGAATTTTCGCGGCAGTTACCGGCTTTCCAAAAAATGGAAGCTCCAACATGTAAAGGCCCGTGGACTGAATTTATTGCGCAGGCCCAATCCGACCAATGGAGAAGCGTATTATGAAAACACTTCATTAAGCATCGCAACGCTCTATTTCCAGCCAAACGAACACTTCACCATCGGGTTGTTTGAAGGTGGAAAGTGGTTTCGGGGCGATTCGGTTTCGCAGAAAAGCATTCCGGCACTTTACTTTTTACCACTTCCCGGAGCGGCAGTTCTTCAGGCAGCAATGAATGCAAATTCGGTCAACGCGCTACTGGGAGTCGACTTGAGAGCCTCGATAGGAAAACATACTGTTTATGGTCAATTTGCATTAAATCCTGCGGAAAACAATAGCATGGTTTACCAGATCGGAGTGCGCTTGTATCCGGCCAAAAATCCGTTTATACAAGCTCAGGTGGAATACAATCACGCCGACAACAATGCATACATGTCCTCGGTTTCGCGACTCAATTTCAGTAATTACAACCTGCCCATTGCGCATCCTTCAGGAAATGCCCTTGATGAGGTGGTACTGCGCTTACTGTGGGAAAAAGGACATTGGTTCATTCAATCACAGACCAATTATTTCTTCAAACAATCCGAAAATGAAACCCTGCTGATGCCAGTCGTGAAATCAACGGTTACGTCATCGCGTCAGGTCATCAATCAATCGGTAGAAGTGGGTTATCGCTTTAATCGGACCTACGGTTTTGAAACATTTGCCGGCTTCCGTTACCGACATGCTGAAGGCACTACTACTTACGCCGAAGGTTCCTGGATTTCGGTGGGAATCAGAACAGCGCTCACCAATCATTATTTCGACTTCTGATGAAAGCATTGTTGAGCATAGCGTTTTTAATGGTGCTGACCTTTGCGTTTTCACAAGGATCGGGCATGGTGGGTGGAATTTACACCCTTTTCCCTGCAACCGAATCTGCCGCCGGACTGAAAAGCCATAACAGTGTTTTACCTGCCATTCGCCTCAAAGACGTGTCCGACACTTCCGGAATTGTGATACTTCCTAAACAACGTCATATCTCCGTTCGCTTCAACCCTGATTTTGCCGCACAGTTTGATACATCGTTGTTTTATCGGGCAGCTGCCGGTGTTTCCGTGGAAACATTGCACAACAATAAATGGTATACACGGACCTCGGTGAGCGCGGGCTGGAGCAATCGCGAGGGACAAAACCAAAACCATACGGCATTTTTACCGTTGCACAACCGCGATGAATTTCTCTACACCAATTTCCGGACACGCGTAGCATATACACCCAACCATTATTTTCATGCCGCAGCGGGTATCGACAACCAGTTTTTCGGCGAAGGTTACCGGTCGTTGCTTCAAAGCGATCAGGCGGTTCCCAATCCGTTTTTGCTCATGCGGGCAAGTATCTGGCGATTGGAATACGGACTGTTGTATCAATTTTATCATGAAAATACACCAACAGCGCGTGCCTGGAAATTTGGAGCGACTCATTTTTTGAGTTACAACGTTACACGTAATTGGAACATTACGGCTTTTGAATCGGTTTTGTTTCAGCCAAAAGACGGTCAGTTTAACCGCGCGTTCGAAGTAGAATACCTCAATCCGATCGTGTTTTTCAGACCACAGGAATACAGTTTGGGCTCGTCTGACAATGTGATTTTAGGCATTCAAACATCTTACCGGATCAAAAACCACACACTTTATGGCCAATTGTTGTTGGACGAATTTGTACTGAAAGAAATTCGTGAACGCAGTCAATGGTGGGCCAATAAATACGGAGCGCAACTCGGTGTAAAGGGTAAAATCGGTAAACTGACCTATCGTTTGGAAGGAAATCTGATGCGTCCGTATACATTTTCACACATCAACAACGGACAAAATGGTGGTAATCAGGGCTTGCCTTTGGCGCATCCGCTGGGGAGCAATTTTGCCGAAATATTGATGCAGGCGCATTTTCCCATTAACAAACAAATGGCGCTTCAGGGCTACGGTGTGTTTCAGCTCAAAGGCTTTGATGACGATTCAATGAGCTGGGGTGGAGACATTTACCAAAGCTACCTTAACCGTCCGAAAGAATACGATAATACAATCGGTCAGGGAATTACACTGCGAACCGTTCGTGTAGGTTGTCAATTGATCTATACCCTGCCCAAATGGAAAAGCAGTTTGTACATTGATCCGCAAGTAGCATTGCAATGGGGCGATCTGCCACAAAAAATCACTCCGGCCGTCACCATTGGCTGGCGCAGCAGCTTATTTCAGGAGCGAAAAATGTTTTAAGAAGGAAGGTGGTTAAAAAAGTAGAGGGAGGCTTACCACGTCCTCCCTCAAACTAACACACCTATGACCCGATTAGATCCTAATTTAAATGACACTCAGCTGAAAGCCAAGTATCTATTCAAATGTACGTTTCATTTTCGAGACTTCGCAATGTGAAGTAATAAATAGTACTAAGAAGGTAATAATCTGTTCGTTTTAGGGTATAACCTGTTGATTAACACACTAAATAAGTAGGTAAATTATCGAAACGGAGCAGTTTTTTAATCCACTGGTGCCATTCAAAATACCTTTCGATTATGCTCGCTATCTGCAGATAAACCGTAAATTTGCACCCAATTATAATTGCAGGCGCCATGTCGATAGGTAAGAAAGTGAAAATGTATATGGATTTCACGAAATTTCGTTTATCCGCATTGGTTATTATTTCTGCACTTTCCGGTTATTTATTTGTTGGCGGCACAGATGGTCTTGAAATCACCTGGCTTCTTGTAGGTGGATTTTTGGTAACCGCTGCTTCGAATGGTTCCAACCAGATTTGGGAACGCGAACTGGATATTCTGATGAAACGCACCGAAAAACGCCCTTTACCGATGGGAACAATGGGCGTGAACGAAGCCTTAATCACCGTTGCCGCATGCTTGTTACCGGGCCTTTGGATGCTTTACCAGCTCAACCTGGAATCGATGTTGCTGGGACTCGCCGCCTACGTTTCGTACGTTTTTATTTACACTCCGATGAAACGCGTTTCGTCGTGGGCCGTTTTTGTAGGCGCCTTCCCAGGAGCTATTCCGCCAATGTTGGGAGCTGTAGCTTATACCGATGAATTCGGACTAATCCCAGGCGTGTTGTTCTTCGTGCAATTTGTTTGGCAATTCCCCCATTTCTGGGCCATTGCATGGGTGGTTTACGACGATTATCAATTGGGCGGATTTTCGCTCCTTCCTTCCAAATCAGGAAGAAGTAAAAGTTCGGCTTACCAAATTGCGGCCTATTCACTGGCGCTGATCCCGTTTTCACTGTTACCATGGGTGATGGGTTGGACGTCTTACTGGACACTCATCATTGCAGGTTTATGCACCGCTTATTTCTTTTTTCTTTCCTACAAGCTATTGTATACCTGCGACACCAAAGACGCACGAAAACTGATGTTTGCCTCATTCATTATACTTCCGATCCTGCAATTCCTCTATGTGTTTGATCGCATTCCGGAAAAAATACTCGAAGACCTGAGCCATCTGGCTTCTTAATTATTATCGTAAAAAATCACAGATATGAAAAAGGAATATGACGATGAACTGACCACCGATCAGCGCGAAAAAATGCGCAAAAACCTGGTGTATGTCGGTATTTTCAGTGTGGTAATGATTTTTGCCGGATTTACTTCCGGGTACATTGTTTCGATGGGCGATTCGTTTTGGGTGAAATACAATTTTCCGCCGGCATTTTGGATCAGTACCGTACTTCTGGCCGTATCGAGTATCGTGTTGACCGTTGGAATCAAAGTGGCTCAGAAAGGAAAACCCAACGCTGCTAAAATCGGTGTTACGGCAACGTTTATTTTGGGAGTTGGTTTCGCCTTTTTTCAATACAAAGGATATACGCAATTGTTTGAACGGGGCACGCATCCGGTCCAAAAAATCATTGTGACTCAAGGGCGCTACGGCGATTATTACCAGCTCAAAATAAACGGTAAATACATGGATGTAGATGGCAATGACTATATGATTGCCGGAAAAAAAGCTACAGCGAAAGAAAAAGCGGACATTGCGGAATTTGCCAAACAATTTGGTTCGGTCGACAAAAAAATACCAGCGATTAAAGGCTATGACAAGTATACACTGGTGTATAAAAACGAAGAGGTGTCCTATAAAAACGGAAAGTTTTATGTAGCAGATACTGCCGAGTTGTTGTTTACTGATCTCAATCGCCTGAAAGAATTTTCCTGGCACCTGCGCGACGGTCGTGGTGATTTTTTCATCAGCGGCACCGTTGGAAAAGATTTTCACCTGTTCTATAAAGGAAATGAACTGGAGTATAAAGACAGGGCGCTTTATTATAAAGGCACAAAATTATCCGCTCCGTTACAGTTAAAATTAAACGATGCGCCCGATCAGGCAACGGCCTACTTATTTCTGATCACGATCCTGCATTTATTACATGTGATTTTCACATTGATTTACATGTTGAGAATGTCAATCCGTTCATTTACAGGAAGATTGGCAGAGCACAATTACCTCTCTATTCGCACCGGTGCAATCTTCTGGCACTTTTTGGGACTATTGTGGGGGTATTTATTGCTTTTTTTACTTTTTATTCATTAAACTTGCACAAAAAATTTTTAAAATGGCAGGTCACGGTACAACACATGTCGACGCCGGATCCCTATGGGGAGGTAAGGTTTCTCCGTTCAGCACTAGCTACGGAAAGTTAATGATGTGGTTTTTCCTCGTTTCGGATGCATTGACGTTCGGGGGATTATTGGTTGCTTACGGCTACACGCGTCATACCACGGATAGTGCTTGGCCGATTGGTGAAGAAACCTTCGATTCATTGCCTTTCTTAGGTCACGGTTACCCGTTGATTTATGTGGCATTGATGACGTTTATCCTCATTGTTTCTTCGGTAACAATGGTATTGGCTGTTGAAGCTGGTCACCGAATGGATAAAAGAGGTGTTATCAAGTGGATGATCGCAACCATTATTGGTGGTTTCTTCTTCCTTGGTTCACAAGCCTGGGAGTGGTCTCACTTTATTCACGGTTCCCACTTCGGAAGCGTTGAATTAAATGACGGATCCCGTGCCATTGTAAAAGGTCACTTCGGAGAATTCCA
This sequence comes from Bacteroidota bacterium, assembly GCA_040387295.1. Taxonomy (GTDB): domain Bacteria; phylum Bacteroidota; class Bacteroidia; order Flavobacteriales_D; family Crocinitomicaceae; genus Fluviicola. Next base: position 853,128 of record JAZKEB010000002.1, read on the forward strand.
GAGTTTGACTGTTGTGGAATCAGGAAAAGAGTTTAAAGAAGGAAAAACATTTTCTCCTACTGCAAAAGGTCATTACAAAATGGATGCGGAAGAAATGTTCCACCACTTCCGTCACGCATCGATGAACGGTCATGTACATGACAATCAATTCACCTTGCACGATGGTTCTGTGGTAACATGGAAACGTCATGCAGATGAGCATTTAATGTTGATCGTAAAAACCGACGGTAGCGGAAAAGCACTTAAAAAAGTGAAAAAAATCGAAGGTAAAGACGCTCAGAAAGAATATTGGGGAGCTGTAAACAGTGGTAAGAAAGGCCGTGTTATTTATGGTGCCGATTTGAGCTCGAACGAATACGGTCCATCACAATACGGACAATTCTTCTTCTTCATTACCGGTTTCCACGGTTTCCACGTATTCTCGGGAGTCATTATCAATATCCTGATTTTCTTAGGAGTAGCTCGCGGAACATACCACCGAAGAGGTCACTACGAAATGGTTGAAAAAACCGGTTTGTACTGGCACTTTGTGGATTTGGTATGGGTATTCGTATTTACCTTCTTCTATCTGGTTTAATCCTATTAAAAGCTATACGACATTATGGAAAGAGATGACATTATAGAATATTCGTTAGATACACATCATAGCGAAGAGCAAGGAAAAAAAATCCGTCGTAAGATTTGGCTGGTAACAGCGATTCTTACCGTTATTACTGCCTTTGAGGTTGGTGTAGGGATGACCGTTCATCAGGATAGTCCTTCATGGTGGATTGTAAAACTACTTTTCATCGGCTTGACACTTTTGAAAGCAGGTTACATTGTATTGGTGTTTATGCACCTTGGTGACGAGAAAAAAGTATTGAAATACTTTATCCTTGTACCGTATGCACTTTTCGTTATTTATTTGATTTTTATCGCACTCACAGAAGCCCTCGCAATTAATTCCGCTTTGGAACAATACGGAGGATAACAACTTATTTAGCTCATGGCTAATTCAACATCGAAAGCCGGACCTTGGAGAACAGTATTTGCATTAACACTGTTATTCGGGCCGGCTCTTTTTTTGATTTTTATTTCCACCCGTGGCTGCGAACATAAGTTCAAGCAACTGGAAGATTTCGGAAAAATCCCGCAATACACCTTCACAGACGCAAGCGGAAAACAATACACCAACGCTTCTTTCGACAATAAGATCGTGATTTATACCACGCTGCAACCGGGTTGTCCGGATAGTTGCGCGGTTTCTACCTGGCAGATCGATCAGCAAATTTACCAGCATTTACGCCTCAACAAGAAAAAACTGGGACACGTAAAACTGGTTTCATTTGTCACCGATGGGAAAGGAAATTCTTCGGATCGTTTGGCCGATGTGGCGGCCACATTACAGGATCAGGTGCAGGAATACGATCCTTCCATCTGGATATTAGCCAAAGGCGATGCCCGACAGCTCTACAATATGAAGCACAACGGAACAACGTTGCTGCAAAAAGGATCAAAGTATTTCGGAGGCGAAGCCTACCAGGAATTAATGCTGCTGGTTGATAAACACAACCATTTACGTATGGTGCTTTCGGGAAAAACCGAAAGTATGGTGCGCACCATGAAACAAGACCTTGCTCTGCTTGAAAAACAATACGATCTGGACAAAGCAAGAAAGAAAAAATGAAAAACGCATTCTTTGTAATGACGCTTGCAGTGGTGCTGTTTACGGGCTGTAATTCAGAACCGGAACGAAAGCCAAGAGCACTTCCTTACGCTGGTAATTTTAATGTGGTTGTTTCAGAAACCGACGGAGTTCGCTCAATCGATTCAATTTATCCGACCATTCCGGCATTTAAGTACCTGAACCAGGATTCGGTGATGATTCGTTCCAAGCAAATGAAAGGAAAGGTATGGGTAGCCAATTTCTTTTTCTCCAACTGCCCTTCTATTTGTCCGCCGATGATCTCGCAAATGAAACGGCTCAACGTTCTCACGAAAGACATCAATGAGTATTTGCAATACATGTCGTTCAGTATTGATCCTACAAACGATACGCCGGCCCGATTGCGTGAATACATCAAAGAAAACGGCATTACAGCCACCAACTGGCAATTTTTCACCGGCGATGAAGCAGCAACACACCGTTTGGGAATCGACAATTTTTTGGTGTATGCCGCCGATGAAGCTGCTGCACCGGGTGGTTTTGCGCATTCCGACGGATTGGTACTGGTAGACCGTGAAGGCTACGTACGAGGCATTTATCATGGAACCGTTACCCAGGATGTAGATCAACTCAACAAAGACATTCGCAAACTATTAAGCATAGAATATGGAATCGACTGCAAGAAAAAGTAAGAACCTTCGCCGGTTAATTTTAGTGTTATCAATTGCCATTCCATTGGTAGTTGCGGCACTTTTCGGGATCAAAGTAAAAGGAGTAGACTTTAGCTTTTTGCCACCAATTTATGCAAGTATCAACGCGTTGACCGCGGTTTTACTGGTATTGGCATTGGTGTTCGTGAAACAGAAAAAATTCAAATTGCACGAAAACACCATTCGGATTTGCATTTTGCTGTCGGTGTTGTTCCTTGCCTGTTACGTGGCGTATCACCTGACTTCAGAAAGCACACCGTATGGAGGCACATTGGGATTCATTTATTATCCCTTGCTGATCGCGCATATCTTCCTGAGTGTGGCGGTAATCCCAATGGTACTATACGCCTTTTTGTTCGGGATCGAAAAGCAATTTGAGAAGCACAAACGTCTAACGCGTTTCACCTGGCCAATCTGGTTTTTTGTAGCCGTGAGCGGGGTGATAGTTTACCTGATGATTTCGCCGTATTACGTTCATTGAGAAGGATTCAAGGCAAAAAGCCTTTGCGTTGATTTTTGCTAGTCCTTCACAAATCGTTTTTCGGTGAAAATTCCTGTTTCATCTGTCAGCTTCAGTAAGTACATTCCCGATTGAAGTGAAGCTACCGAAATGGTTACTCCCGATAATTTACCCATAGCAACCGTTCTTCCGCTCATATCCTGAATAAGATACTTGTCAAACGAACCTCCTGTTTTCACCGTCAATTGGTCCTGTGCCGGATTCGGGTAGATTTCAACCGGTGTTGCCAATGGGTTTTCATTTACCGCCAATACCGGATTGTTACCCGGAATGGTAATTCTACTCGGATAAGTAGCATCGTGGTGAATGGTAATATTGCTGGAAACCGGAGTCGTTGATGTATACATTGTACCACCATCCTGCATGTTTACATCCCAGCGAATGGCATTGTTTCCGCTTACATAGATTTTAATCTTGTGTCCGGCAAGCCAGGTGTAATTTGTAAACGGAAGGTCAACTTCTACCTCGTAAACCTGTCCTGGCGTCATGAATGCTTCCGCCGCCGTGGTATATCCGTTTCTGAAGCGCATCCGTTTGATTCCATCTGTGATGAGCATGTCGTCTCCGTTAGGATATTGATCCACCAATCGCACAGCAATATCACAATCGGGTTGAGTAGCGCTCACATACAAGGTCAATAAAATTCTTCCTGTCGAGGAAATATCCTGCGGTAAAGCATCCGTTTCAAATGTCAATAAATCGCTTCGGGCATCCAGCGCACTTTGATCATACGGCCCCTGATCCAGTGTTGGATGCAAGGTTGCTCCACCGATTGTAGGTGTTGGATTTGCCGGATCGGAAGTAAACGTCGAAGAAGAAATACCTGCCATTGACGACAGCTGATTCCCCGGATTCAGGAACAAATCTTCGGTGTTCGCAACCGCTATATCGTCGGCTGTGCTGGTGTGCCAGATGTCATTTCCGAGCTCATAATAGGTTATCGGAGCAGTGGTATTCCACCCGTTTACAGAATCAGAAAGATAATAATCGAAGAAATCCCAGGCCATATCATTATTAACCAAAGCGGCATTGGGATAAGTCAATTCGCCTTGGATAGAACTTCCCACAAAAGCAATTCCGGTTCCGCCATGCACCCATGGCCCAATCAATAACCACTGTTCATCACGCACAGAAAGCAAAGCTTCATTTCTGCTTTGCTTGTAAAAAGTCATCATTTCATCGATGTTATGGTCGTACCAGCCACCTATTTGCAGCGTAGGAATCTCAATTTGATTAGGAAAATAAGTGCTTGATTCGGCAAACTGCCAGATATTACTGTAATAGGTATTGGCCATTACGATCGGCGACAAACCGTATCCGAGCGCGTCTAGTTGCTGTAATCGTGCTTCTTCGAGTACACCGCCGTAGAAATAACTGGTATAGGCAAATTGAGGATCAGACACAATCGGCACGGCGCAGGTATGATTGGGATGGTGTTTGCCGATAAGCTGCCACTGAATATTTCCCAAAGCTGATGGCCCCCAGGTCCCGATTCGGCTACCATGCCATGATTGAGCGGTAATCCAGTCACAAACATCGTATCCGTCTTGTCCGCGGTCAACATCCGTCAAATCTGCTCCGTTGGAACCGTAAAATCCGCGCCAGTCGACCACCACCCAAATGTAGGGTTGTGCATCGAGGTTAGTACCGATTCCCAGCGGCAATCCGGCTTCAAACATCTCTTTGTTGTAAGGTGTTTGCACCAAAATTGCTTCACACGAAGTACATCCCGAAGGAATGTAAACATCGGCCGCCAGTGCTTCTCCGTCACTCATCGGAATCATGATATCATCGTAAGCCGGCGTAAGCTGCGCGACGGAATGAGCGACAATTGTCAGCACAAATGCAAGGGTAGTAGTAATCGATAAAGCGTTCATTTTTTTTGTAGTTTTTATGAATCGAGCAACTAAAACTACAACATTTCGATGTGATTTTCAAAACCGTTTTATCGATGCCTGATGTTGGATTTTTGATGTTGGATGAAGTTCTCCATCAAAAATCAAGCATCAAACATCCAACATTGTTATCTTCGTGGCATGATTCTAAGACCCTTCCTGAGCAATCAGCCGTTTGTGCTGTTTTTATTGCTTCCTGTAATGGCAGGGTTCTTTCTATTGAATCTCTTTTTTCCTTATCATATTCTTTTTGATGCGATCGATTTGGGTTTGTGGGGGAAAACACATTTGCTGAGTGCCTGGTGGATTCCGATGGTGTCCATGACGATTGTGGGATTGAATGCTCTGCAGATCAATAATCTCTTTAACCGTCACGAATTCCTGGAGCGGAATAATTACGGCCCGTCGTTATTTTACGTGGTGCTGATGTCGTTCAGTCATTCGTTGTACCAACCCGATGGTTTGTTGCTGGTGCACGTATGCTGGCTGCAGGTGATCCGCATTTTGTTTCAGATTCGCGCCGGAGAAGACAACCGCAAACAAATTGTAAACGCCGCTTTTTTTGTTGGATTGGGCGCCACGTTTCATCCGCCAAGTGCCGGTTTGCTGGTCATTTTCTGGTTCGCTGTGTGGGCGCTCAAATCGTTCAATTTCAGAGAATGGACCCTGAGCATTATCGGATTTGCCGTTCCTCTCGTCAATGCACTGATGTACTGGTGGTTTTCCGGCCATCACATCGATCTCCGGATTTTACGCAACACCACGCTCATTCAGCACGAGGCAATTGTTTACTACACTTCCAGCGGAATTGTACTGATCTTGTTCCTGTTAAGCATCATCGGGATTCAGATCCGGGTGAAAAAAAGTTCCATCCGTTACAAAAAACTCAACCGCGCCCTGATGTGGGTATTGGCAGGTGGCGTGCTCATGGGCGTAGCCGATTTGGTATTTTATCAACAACTGGAATGGTTCAATTTCATGTTCATCAGTCTGAGCTTTTTCTTCACCTTTGCCTTTATCCATAAGTTCTGGCAACAAGTGGCGACTATTTTCTTTTATGCAACCATTGCATTGGCTGTTGTAAAATTTTTCCTTTCTGCCGACCTGTTGAACTGAACAGATTGACTACCTTTGCAGGCACTGAATAGCGATTGTTTCAATGCAGGAACAATTTCAAATCGTAAAAACATGAAATTTGGTGTAGTTACCTTCCCGGGGTCCAATTGTGACGAAGACATGGTATACGTGTTGGAAACCCTGATGGGCCAGCAGGTTGAACGCCTTTGGCACAAAGACACTTCCCTGAAAGGAGCAGACTTTATTGTCTTACCCGGCGGATTCTCTTACGGCGATTATTTGCGCTCAGGTGCCATTGCCAAGTTATCACCGATCATGACCGAAGTGATGCAGCATGCTTCCAAAGGCGGTTATGTAATGGGTGTGTGTAACGGATTCCAGATTCTTACCGAATCGGGATTGCTCGAAGGCGCCTTGTTGCACAACGATACACAGAAATTTATCTGTAAAAATGTTTACCTGAAACCCGCTACAGGCAATACGCCGATCACAAAAGGATTGGATGCTGCCAAAGCGTATAAAATTCCGATTGCTCACGGTGAAGGACGTTTTTTCGCACCGGAAGACAGCATGAAGTCTATTTTAGACAACGATCAGGTCTTGTTCCATTACTCGGATGCCGAAGGTCAGGTAAACGATGCAAACAATCCGAACGGATCGATGCACAACATTGCCGGAATTTGCAACAAAGGCCGCAATGTATTTGGAATGATGCCGCATCCTGAGCGCGCCGCCGATGCACAATTGGCCAATGAAGACGGAAAACGTTTGTTCGAATCACTATTGAAATATTGTTAAACCGATGAGGGTATTATTATTAGGTTCCGGTGGTAGAGAACACGCCATTGCTTGGAAATTAGCAAAAAGTTCTCAGTTGGAACACTTGTTTATTGCCCCCGGAAATGCGGGAACGCGTTTGCATGGAACCAATGTTCCGATTCAGGCGACTGATTTCGAAGCGATCAAAACATTCGTATTGGCCGAATCTGTGAACATGGTAGTGGTGGGGCCGGAAGATCCGTTGGTGAAAGGAATTCAGGATTTTTTCCTGGCCGATCCTGAGCTAAAATCGGTTCCGGTAATCGGACCAAGCAAAGAAGCCGCACAGTTGGAAGGAAGCAAGGATTTCGCGAAGATTTTCATGATGCGCCACAACATTCCAACTGCTAAATACGCCACATTTACCAAAGATACCCTCGAGAAAGGTTATACATTTCTCGAAAACATGAAAGCGCCTTACGTACTGAAAGCCGATGGTTTGGCTGCCGGAAAAGGAGTGCTGATTATCAATGACTTAAAAGAAGCCAAAGCTGAACTGAAAGCCATGCTGGCCGATGCCAAATTTGGTGACGCCTCTTCACGCGTGGTGATCGAACAATTCCTTGCAGGAGTTGAATGCTCGGTGTTTGTGATTACCGATGGTGATTCATACAAGATCTTACCCGAAGCAAAAGATTACAAACGCATTGGCGAAGGCGATCAGGGATTGAACACAGGTGGAATGGGAGCAGTGTCTCCGGTGCCGTTTGTCGACAAAACCTTCATGGATAAGATTGAAAATCAAATCATTATACCAACCGTAAAAGGACTGAAAGCCGATAAAATCCTGTACAAAGGATTTATTTTCTTCGGCCTCATCAATGTAAAAGGTGAACCCTATGTGATTGAATACAATTGCCGTATGGGCGATCCGGAAACGGAAGTCGTAATGCCGCGTTTGAAATCGGATTTACTGGACTTGCTCGAAGGTGTAGCTACCAACACGCTTTCCGAATGCGATATTCAATTTGAAGAACGCAGTGCCTGCACCGTAATGATGGTGGCCGGTGGTTATCCCGAAGCTTACGAAAAAGGAAAAACCATTACCGGACTCAACGGCATTACCGAAAGTTTGGTCTTCCATGCCGGAACGGCAAGCGACGGGCCTGTGGTGCTTTCAAACGGCGGCCGTGTGGTAGCGGTGACATCCTATGGTAAAAACCTCGAAATTGCGCTGGAGCGTTCCTATCGTTCCATCGACAAAATCAGTTTCGACGGGGCTTATTACCGAAAGGATATCGGTTTCGATGTACGATAGTCGTATTATTTTCATTATTTTTCGTGGACAAATAAATCCATGAACCCGTCCGTCATTGTTCTCATCGGTGCGTTACTATTCTCAGCTTTTTCTTCGGGAATGGAAATGGCGTTCGTGGCTTCCAATCGTCTGAAAGTAGAACTGGACCGTTCCAAATTGTCGTTTTTCGGTCGGCTGCTCAACCTTTTTTATGGCAATGAAGGTCATTTTTTAGCCTTCATCTTGTTGGCCAACAACATCGCGCTGGTCGTGTTCGGTATTTACGCTGCCGAATTGCTGAATCCGGTTATTCAGGGTTGGGGAATTGAAAGCGGATTGTTGATTTTGTTGCTTCAAACCGTGCTTTCTACCTTGCTTATTTTGATCGTTGCCGAGTTTTTGCCCAAGACATTTATTCAACTCAATCCGAATGTGTTTTTCCGCTGGGGAGCCGCGCCAATGGCCTTGTTGTATTGGCTACTCTATTTTCCAACGCGGTTTATCGTGCTCCTGAGTCATGGGTTTCTGCGCATTTTCGGCGTGAGGGTTCAGCAATCTGAAAAAGTGTTTTCCAAAACCGATTTACAGCATTTTGTGGCCGATATGAACGAGCGCATGGAAGACGAGGCTGATTTGGGCAACGAAATGCAAATTCTCCAGAATGCACTTGATTTTTCCCGGATCAAAGCCCGTGATTGCATGATTCCGCGTACCGAAATTGTAGCGATCGAAGTGGAAGAAAGTATCGAAGCGCTGGCGGCAATGTTCATCGAAACACGCTTGTCAAAACTGTTGGTTTACCGCGATTCCATCGACAACATCATTGGTTATGTGCATTCGTTTGAAATGTTCCGGAAACCGGAAGGAATCAAACAACTGTTGCGACCTATTTCGTTTGTTCCCGAATCGGTTCCGGGTAAAGAACTGCTGGAAATGTTCACCAAACAAAGCAGCAGCATCGTGGTGGTGGTGGATGAATACGGCGGCACTTCCGGCATCATTACCATCGAAGACGTGATCGAAGAAATTTTCGGTGAAATCGAAGACGAACACGACGACGAAGACTGGCTCGAAGAGCAGATTTCCGACAAGATTTACCGCTTTTCTGCCCGCGCCGAAGTGTCGTACCTCAATCGCACCTACGGTTTTCAACTCCCCGAATCGGAAGCCTACGAAACGCTTGGCGGCATGGTCATTCATCAATTGGAAAGCATTCCTGAGGCAGGCGCGACTATTGAATTCGACAATTGTACTCTTTTCATGGAAGAGGTTACGGAGCGAAGAATTGAGGTGATAAGATTGGAGTTGGGTTAAACGTCCTCAAAACGGAGAGAAGTAGAAAAGAAACTACCTGATCAACCTCTCAATCCCCTCCGCCATCCGCTTCACTTTCGTTTCTTCGGTTTTCGCGCCGTAAATCCAATCAATCAATTGCTTTTGAGCGCTTTGTGAAAGTGCTGAAAACCGTTCATAAGCCGGCGGCTGAAACTGCATGCACTCGATCCATTCTTCTGGAATTCCGAGTGGCCGTGTTTCAGCGTACAATACAACGCGAACCGTATCTCCCGCTTCCTTTTTGATCACTTTCCGGATAGCTGCTTTTACCGGCAGAAACAGGCCGCCGCCGCTGATGGGCATCAATGTGTAATGCGACAATTCGTAGTTGTCGACAGTGCCGCGAACGGTAGTCCAGTTAAACGGCGTCTTCTTATCACGTGGAATTCCGGGCAATACTACATAGGTCCAGCCACCTTTTCCAGGATAACGTTCCAACAGGTATTCGCCATCAATCAAGGGTTTTTCCTCAGTACTCATTCGACTTCCGTTTTGGTTCAATCGCCCGAAATTATTGCGAAAAACTTGCAAATCAAATGAAAGTGCGTATATTTGCAGTATTGAATTTAACATTACATAAGAACGAGGGGACGCAAGTCCCCTCTTTTTATACCCATGATTACAAAGAAATTAGTAACTGAGCTGGCGGAAGAACGCATGAAGGAACGCGATAACGGATTGTTTATCGTGGAACTGACTATTAGTACCCGCAACGTGATCCGTTTGGAACTCGACAAGCACAATGGCGGTGTTACCGTTGAAGATTGTGTTTCGGTTTCGCGCAATATCGAGCACAACCTCGATCGCGAAGCACAGGATTTTGAATTGCACGTTTCTTCGGCAGGATTAGACAAACCGTTGCGTGTGCATGCACAATACGTGAAAAACATCGGCCGCAGCCTCGAAGTGAAAACTGCAGCAGGCGACACTGAAGGCAAACTCACCGAAGTAAAAGACGAAAGCATCGTGCTTGAACGCGAGGAAAAGCAGCTGATTGAAGGAAAAAAGAAAAAAGAAACAGTGGTCATTCACGAAGAATTGCCATTTGTCGATATAATAGAAGCAAGAGTAATTATTTCATTTAAATAAATAAGCCATGAACAGCTTGGAATTGGTAGATTCGTTTTCGGAGTTTAAAGAACTCAAAAGCATCGACAAACAAACGATGCAGCATGTATTGGAAGACGTATTTCGTGCAATGTTGAAGAAAAAATTCAACACTGATGAACACATCGATGTCATTGTGAATATTGACAAAGGTGACGTTCAGATTTTTGTGAATAAAGAGATTGTAGCCGACGGTGAAGTAGAAGATTCAAACACCGAAATCGCTTACTCTGATGCCATTAAAATCGAGCCCGATTTCGAAATCGGTGAAGAAGTTTCTGAGGAATTCCGTTTCAATGACTTCGGTCGTCGTAACATCCTGGCGCTTCGTCAAAACCTGATTTCACGTATCCTTGAATTGGAGAAAGATCACCTTTACAAGAAATACAAAGAGCGTATCGGTGAAATCATTACCGGTGAAGTTTACCAGGTTTGGAAGAAAGAAATCATGGTATTGGATGATGAAGGTAATGAGTTGATCTTGCCGAAATCAGAGCAAATTCCTTCCGACTACTTCAAAAAAGGCGAATCTATTCGTGCAGTTGTATCGAAAGTGGATATGCGTAACAGCAGTCCGGTGATTATCCTTTCGCGTATCGCACCTGAATTCCTTGAGCGTTTGTTCGAATTGGAAGTTCCTGAGGTATTCGACGGATTGATCACCATTAAACGCATTGTGCGTGAACCGGGAGAGCGTGCTAAAGTAGCAGTAGAATCATACGATGATCGTATCGATCCTGTTGGAGCTTGTGTAGGTATGAAAGGTTCGCGTATTCATGGAATCGTTCGCGAGTTGCGCAACGAAAACATTGACGTAATCAATTTCACAAATAATCCTAAGTTGTTGATTCAGCGAGCATTGTCTCCTGCTAAAATCACTAACATTGAAACCGACGAAGAAACAAAGCGCGCAAGTGTTTACCTGAAACCAGATCAGGTGTCGTTGGCCATCGGAAAAGGAGGGTACAACATTCGCCTTGCAGGGAAATTGACAGGATATGAAATAGATGTATTCAGAGACGGTGAAGCTGACGTGGAAGATGTTGATTTGGAAGAATTTGCAGATGAAATCGATAGCTGGATTCTTGACGAATTGAAGGCTGTCGGTTGCGACACTGCCAAGTCTGTTTTGGAATTATCGTTAGAGGATTTGGTGCAACGTACCGACCTCGAGGAAGAGACCATTCAGGAAGTTCTAAAGATTCTTCGTTCGGAATTCGAATAATTGACCAACACTAACTATCTTTAGACACTGAAAAACAGCGTTAAATCGGTCTTTTGGCAGGTGAAAGCGCTGATTATTAAAAAAGGAGCAAATTAAATATGGCCGGTAAAGCACAGCGTTTAGGCAAAGCAGCAGGGGAGTTGAATGTGGGAGTTTCCACCATTGTCGAGTTTTTGAACTCGAAGGGAGTTTCCATTGATATGAATCCCAATTCCAAATTGGAACCGGAGCAGTATGAAATGCTGCGAACGCAATTTGCTGCAGACCAAAACTTGAAGGAGCAATCCAAATTGTCTGCGGTGAAACGCGAAAAACGCGAAACAATTACGCTTCGCGATGTGAAAACAGAAGATACGGTTGCGGAAGATGACGATGATTTTGACTCCAACGTATTGGAACGTGTGAAAACACAACCCGTTGCTGCACCAAAACCGGTAGCTGAAACGCCCGCTCCTGAAGCAAAAGAAGTAACACCGGAAGAACCGAAAGCGGCAGAACCCGAAGTTGTTGCTCCAACACCAACGCCAACGGCTGCTCCGGTAGTGGAAGAGCCGGCAGCTGAATCTTCCGATTTGGGAGATGCAAACGCAGGCCCTCAGGTGATCGGAAAAATTGATCTTGATAAACTCAATACCCGCACACGTCCGGATAAACGCAAAAAAGAAGATGGCCCGATTGATAAATCGGACTACCCGACTACTGCAACACCGGAAGTAACAGCAGAACCAGCGAAAGCGGAAAAAGAAGAAAAACCGACTCCGGATCCGGATGCACCGAAGGAAATCGAAACAATTCGCGTTGAAACACGCAAATTATCAGGCCCAACGGTACTCGGTAAAATAGAATTGCCTGTTGAACGACCTAAATCGGTTGGTTCTTCTCGTCCTGGTGACGATCGCAAGAAACGCAAACGCATCAAAAAAGAGCTTCCGGCGAAACCTGGAACTCCGGGTCAGGCAACAACAGGACCAGGAAATCAGAATCGCCCTGGTGGCGGTCCCGGTGGACCAAATCGTCCGGGTGGTGGGCCAGGCGGACCAAACAAAGGTGCTGGCTTTAGCAAGTCACGTTTTGATAAACCGGCCGTTTCTGAGCAAGACATTCAAAAAGAAATCAAAGATACGCTTGCCCGATTATCTTCTACCGGAGGTAAATCGAAAAGCTCTAAAAATCGTCGTGCGAAACGTGATTACTTGTCACAACGTCGTGAAATGGAGCAGGCAGCAGCCGAAATGGCGGAAAGCATCCTGAAACTGACGGAATTCGTAACGGTTTCGGAGCTGGCAAGTATGATGAACGTTTCTCCGACACAAGTTATTTCGGCTTGTATGTCGTTGGGAATCTTCGCTTCCATCAACCAGCGTTTGGATGCTGAAACCATTCAGATCGTTGCCGAAGAGTTCGGATTTGAAACGGAATTCGTTTCTGCCGACTTGCAGGAAGCAATTCCAGAAGTGGAAGACCGCGAAGAAGATTTGATTGAACGTCCGCCAATCATTACGGTGATGGGACACGTTGACCACGGTAAAACGTCCTTGCTGGATAAAATTCGTAACGCGAATGTAACCGAAGGCGAGGCCGGAGGAATCACCCAACATATCGGTGCTTACTCGGTAACGTTGAAAGATCAGCGAAAAATGACCTTCCTTGATACACCGGGTCACGAAGCCTTTACGGCGATGCGTGCACGTGGTGCTCAGGTGACGGATGTTGCCATCATTATTGTAGCAGCAGACGACGACGTGATGCCTCAAACAAAAGAGGCCATTTCTCACGCTCAGGCAGCAAACGTACCGATGGTATTCGCCATCAATAAAATTGACAAACCGGGAGCAAATCCCGATAAAATCCGCGAACAACTTTCTGCCATGAACATTTTGGTGGAAGAATGGGGTGGAAAATACCAGTGTCAGGAAATTTCAGCCAAACAAAACCTCAATATTGATGCCTTATTAGACAAAGTATTGTTGGAAGCTGAATTACTTGCATTACGTGCCAATCCATCGAAAAATGCGGTTGGTACAGTAATTGAATCTTCGCTTGATAAAGGAAAAGGGTACGTGACCAACATGTTGGTACAAGCCGGAACCATGAAAGTAGGAGATGTAATCCTTGTTGGTAGAAATTACGGACGTGTGCGTGCGATGCACGATGAACACGGTGTGATCCTGAAAGAAGCCGGACCAAGTCAACCGGTTTCCGTATTGGGAATCAACGGCGCGCCAAGTGCGGGTGATACGTTCCACATTATGGATGACGAACGCGAAGCGAAAGCAATTGCCTCCAAACGTGAGCAATTGTACCGTGAGCAAGGTTTACGTACAACCAAGCATATTACGCTTGATGAGATCGGTCGTCGTTTGGCGATTGGTGATTTCAAGGAATTGAACCTAATTGTAAAAGGTGACGTGGATGGTTCCATCGAAGCCCTTTCCGATTCATTATTGCGTTTGTCAACGGAGCAAATTCAGGTGAACATCGTTCACAAAGGAGTTGGTGCGATCACCGAGGCCGATGTGAACTTAGCTTCTGCATCCGATGCAATCATCGTCGGTTTCCAGGTTCGACCATCGGTTCCTGCCCGTAAATTGGCAGAACAGGAACAAATCGACATCCGTCTGTATTCCGTAATCTACAAAGCAATCGACGAGTTGAAAGCGGCCATGGAAGGAATGCTTTCACCGGATATCGAAGAAAAAGTAATCGGTACAGCTGAAATTCGCGAAACATTCGACATTACCAAAGTAGGAACCATTGCTGGTTGTTATGTAATGGACGGATTGATCAAACGAAGCTCTAAAATCCGTGTGATCCGCGATGGTATCGTGATTCACAGTGGCTCTTTAGGCTCATTGAAACGTTTCAAAGACGACGTGAAAGAAGTGAAAAACAATTACGAGTGCGGTTTGAACATTGATAAATTCAACGACATCAAAGTAGGCGACATTGTTGAAGCTTACGAAGAAGTAGAAGTTGCACGTAAGTTGTAATCAAACTTTAGAATAGATTTGAATCCCTTTCTGCTTTTGGTAGAAGGGGATTTTTGTTTGATGGAAAATCTTTAAAATCAACGCCAACCATCGATTACCTCATTCTTACTGCTTACATTTGCAGCATGTTATCACCGGGTTCGAAAGGATGGATGGCCAAGTATTTTCAATTGGTTGAAAACAAGCAAGTTGTATTGCGTTGGGAACAGCCCGATGCGCTTCCTACCGAGCAGTTTAATCACCACTTTTTGGCGCAATCGGGAATCGTTTTCGGTTATCCTTCGCAACTGCTATTCGGAAAGGAACTCGATCAGTCAAAATGGACTAAAAATGAAAAGCTAACGGTGTTACTCTTCGAAGCGCAATTGTTTACGTACATGCGTATTCGAAAGCCGGAATCAGTTGAACACGATGCATTTGTCGAGAAACTAACCCAGTTTTACAAACATCATAAAATCAAGTCGTTGAGCTCATTGCTCGGCTATATTTTCAAAGAAAGTAAGGAAGAGAAGCTCGAGCGGATTTTAGCCAAACGCACCGAAGTACCCAAAAACATCATTCATACCAAATCGTGGATGAGTTACCTCAACAATGCTTTCGTTTACCTGGATGTCTTGTTATTTGAGGAATTTCTGCTCACAGAAGGTGAAATTCGGTTCGATTACCAGCAGTTGGCAATCCTCGCGTTAGCGGTAATTACCCTTTCAGCGTATTCCGACGGCGAGGTCGAGGAAAAGGAAAAAACCATTTTCGAAGCGTTTCTGGTTTCTGCCGAATTGGACAGCGACGAACGCGAAATAGCACGACTGCGCTTCAAGGAAGGATCGTCACTCAATGAGTTGACTTCCGAACTGGTTGATTCGTGGTACTATAAACGCTACCTGCTCGATTTATCTTCGCTGACTATTTATTCGAACCACGATGCCGGGATTGAGGAAAAAGTGTTCCTACATGAATTGTGTGACTGGCTGCAGCTCGAAGAAATCAATCTGGATGAAGCATTGGTCAGTTCCAATCAATTTGTGTTGGAGAACAATCAACAGGTCGCCTTTTTACACGACGCTTCTTCGGTGGAATTGATGGTGGACAATGTCTCCAAACGTTGGATCAAAATCCTGGGGCGCAACAAAGATAAACTCGCCGTAGAATTGCGTCAAAGCAAAGAATTGGTGCAATTGATCCGCAAATCGTCGAAAGAAGAATTGTCCAAGGAAGAAAAAGAAAAGGTGAAAACCCAGTTTATGGACATCGCGAAATCGATGCCGGCACTGGCGATTTTTCTCTTACCCGGCGGCGCATTGTTGTTGCCGATCGTATTGAAAATCATTCCAAACCTGGTGCCTTCCGCTTTTCGGGAAAATGAAATTGATACTCCTGAAAAAAAACACTGACCCTTCCAACTGAAATAATCGTAATAAATGACTCGCCGAATAACCAAAATCGTAAACATCCTGATACTTGCTGCATTAGTGGTGATTGTGCTGTTTACCAATCTTACCGAAAGCCAGTGTTACACTGATTTGCCTTCTGGAAGAGTCGTTTTGGATACACAAAACCTTACTGGTTGGGATTTCATCACCGAAGAAAATCCGCCTAAACCAATCGACGTAGACGGATCGCATTATTCGTTTGAAGAATACCGGATGTATACGATCATGATTGTCGGATTGTTCGTTTTTCTCATTTGCTTACAGGCCTTGAAGATTTCGTTGATTTCAATGATTGTTTTTAACGGATGTTTCGCCGTTGCTTTTTGGGCGGGACTTCAATTTACGCAATACCCCAATTATTACTTTGAACTATGTGTGCAAAAGGCGCAGGGAATGGGAATCAGCACGACGATTGATTCGAATACACCCATTTTTGGAAAATTGTTGCTGATTTCAATGGGATTGGTGTCGTTTAATTGGGCGGTTTATTTCAAAAACCGAAAGTCAAACAGGAAACCAAACAATCGTTTGTCAAACGAACTGCTCGACAGCTAGTTTCGGAATTCATTCATCAAAATACAGGCTGTAAAACGCTTCCACATTATCCAGATAAGCACCGTCAAAACCGGCGTTGATGAGTTTTTTGGTATACGAATCATCGTTGCCGTAAATAATCTCTTTCCACTCTTTTTTCCAGAATTTCACCCAAATTTCTTCAGCGTAACCATCGTATTCCTTTTTCAGCCAACGCGGTTTGTGCAATTTCCAGTCGTCCTGCCAATAGTAGCGGTACTTTTCGGCTGAACCGATACTCATATAAGCAATAATCATTCGTTTACCGCCATTTAGTTTGGTTTTTAATGCGTTGATTTCTGCCGAAGTATACAACTCATCACCGTAAAATGCGTCCATGATTACCACATCAAAATTGGTCTGCTGAATGGCAGTGAGATAATCCTGTTTTGTGGAATAACCACCGTCGCTTATGAGGTACAAATAGTTGCGGGCATCCGATAATTTCAGAACGTCATTTGTATTTTCATTCGTCACCATTACCGGAATCTGCAGGTAATCGTAATTGGAAAAAATCCTTGGAAAGGCCAAAAATCCGGCATCTGTGTTGTATTGAACGGCTTGCGTATAATCAGCATCATTTCCCAAGTAATCGGCCACCAATACCGGAATCCGGGCTTTGGCTTTCAGCAACATTTGTAAGCGGTAATCGTCCGGAGCATAGTTTCCACCGTTGTAAAAAACCTCCTCAATACCGATGGCGTCAATGGCGTTGATCAACCGTTCATCCAATGCCGATTCACTGTCTAATTTCGAAAACAACAACTCTTCACCGTTTTGTGGAATGATGGCAAAATTCGGATCAATTCCTTTCGCGTAATCACTTATTTCCACAATAAAATCCTGCATTTTGCGGCCGGTTTTATTGCTTCTTCTTTCTTTAAAACACGAAGAAAGTACCAGGATAAGCGCCAAAGAAAGAAATACAGGAGCTCTCATCACTTTTCATTCAATAACTCCAAAATAACGCTCCATTTCTCAACCTTCTTTTCAAACGGCATACTTGCATAAGCACCACTTGGCGACGGTAACAGGCCATAGCTTTTATCAGGGTCTATGCCAACGTGTTTTTTGTAGAGTTTTTCGGCGGGCCGGCTACCCCAAAAAACATGTTGAATGTGCGGATGCGTTGCGTAGAACGTCTTAAAATCATTCGCGACTTCATTACGGATGGCCGTGTCTGCACTTCCTTCGCCTTCGCAATGCGAAAGAACGTCCCACAACGCAATGTGTTTTCGGTGCAGTAAATCAACGCGTTTTTCGTAATCCTTTGTAAAAGGTTCGTCAAACAGGCGAAAGAGGATTTTCCAAAAATGATTTCCGGTGTGTCCGTAATATTGTTGTAATTCCAGCGAACGAATGCCGGGCATTGTTCCAAGAATAAGAATTTTACTTTCCGAATCTACGATAGGAGCGAAGGCTGTTTTCATGTTTTTCTCTCAGTAAATTGTGAAGCAATCACTTCCCAGCAAACAGTTGCGGTATGATCCCACGAAAACAATTGTCCGCGTTCGAGTCCTGCTGCTTTCAACTGCGCATAAAGTTCAGGATTGTTACTCAATTCATGCATGGCGGCCGTAATGGAATTCACATCAAACGGATCACAGTACAAAGCCGCGTTCCCGGCAATTTCCGGCAGACTGGTCCTGTTTCCGGCTATAATCGGAACGGCGCATTTCATTGCTTCAACCAACGGAATGCCGAAACCTTCGAAATAAGGAACATACACCAAACTATGTGCTGCGCCAACCAATCGCGTTAAATTAGTTTGTGAAACATGTCCCGTAAAATGAATGCGATTCTTCACCGATTCACCCAAATCGGGTAACTGCAATTGCTTGTTTTTCCAAAGTGTTTCACCTACGATCAGCAAATCGATCTCCGTATTTTGTTCGCAGAATTGCGCGTAAGCTTGTAACAACCGGCCCACGTTCTTGCGCGGATGCAGTGCTCCCACAAAAATGAAATACGGTTTTCCGGAACTGTGCGTGTTTCTGATTTCAGCGATGGTCGTTTCATCCAACGGTTTGAACAACTCCGAGGCACCGTTCCAGCCCACAGTTACTTTGCTTTCCGGAATTTTGTAAGTGGTGCAAATATCCTGTTTTGAGTACTCAGAAACAGTCACAATTTGGGTTGCTTTCCGCGCAAATTTCGGGAAGAAACTCCGCAAATAAAGCCGTGGTTGCCAGGGAATATCCAGCGGATAATGCTCAAAATTCAAATCGTGGATCACGCCAATCTGCGGCACTTTCGAACCTAACGAAAGATAACCATCGGGAGAGAAAAACACATCTATTTTGTGCTTCTTTAGCGCGCGCCTTACCGACCATTCGAACCAGAGATAAAACAAAATCGGGTGCCTTGCCGGCGGATTCAACACAACAGGAGTGACATTTGGCCCGAAAACAAATTTCGGATCAAATGCGCGATCAAAGAAAAACACGAACTCATGTTCAGGATGTTGTTCCACCAATCGCTTGACCACCTCGAAGGTATACCATCCAAAACCTTCCATTTTGGAAGACAATAAAAACCGGGTGTTAATGGCGATGCGCATGTGTGGTCAAAATAACTCATTTTTGGGGAATCATCGGTTCGGTAAGTCAGAATTCCGTTCAATTTTCATACAAAATGACTGTTTATGACAACATTCGGGCAGGAATCCTGTAAATAACCAACTAAATGTTCCTTTGGGTTTCCAACTTTTCCTAACTTCGCGGCATCATATCGGTGAATGAAGAACAGGGTAAAATATCTATTGCAAAAAACACTTGGTTTACAGACCTATCTTTATGTGTTTGCGCTCTACAAAATCCGCACGCTTCGTTCCGACAAAAAGGAAAACGATTTCTTCACTTTCCTTTCATTGCTCAAAGACGGTAAAGGCGATGTGCTGGATATCGGCGCCAATCTGGGAATCATGACGGTACATTTGGCCAATCATCTTCCCAATTCAACGATTCACGCGTTTGAACCAATGCCAACCAATGCTTCTATTTTGAAGCGTATTATCGCAAAATTCAATTTAAATAAAGCCAAAATTCACGAAGTTGCTTTGGGCGATGAGCGAGGAACGGTCAAAATGGTCTTGCCAATAAACGGCGCTACTGTGATGCAGGGACTGAGCCACGTGAAACACGAATCCATCACCGAATGGAACGAAGGAAAAGAAGTCGACGTGAAATTGGATAAACTGGACAATATCATCAACGGCCAGGTCATTCAGGGAATTAAAATAGATGTAGAGAACTTTGAATATTTTGCCCTGAAAGGCGGAACGCGCATCATCAGCGCACATCACCCGATTATTTATGCTGAGTTGTGGGATAATGAAAACCGCAAACAGTGTTTCGATTTGTTGAGTAGTTTTAATTATTCGGTCTTTGTAGCAGGTAAAAACGGGCTTGAACCCTTTCAACCGCTTGTGCATCAAACACAGAACTTTATCTTCGTAGCTGAATAGCACCCCGCGCATGCAGCAAATCTTTCTTAGAGGTCTGGGAATTACTCTTTTACTTAATTTATTAGTAAAACCGGCCACTATATTTGGTGTAGACGTGGTGATGCAAAATGAAATCGGATTGATTCCTTACGGGGATTTTTCGGCCTTTCTCAATTTCACTTTCCTGTTTTGCATGATCCTCGATATGGGAATCACCAATTACATGACACGCCTGATTGCCCAGCACCCGCATTTGATTCGTCAATACAGCCATCAGCTCTTTACGCTGCGCATGTTCCTGGCGGTGGTGTATATTATTTGGACGGTTTCGTTGTTCTTTCTCTTCGGTTTACCCACTAATTACTGGTGGATGCTTGGTTTGCTCATCATTCATCAGATCAGTATCAATACCGTTAATTACGTAAGGGCTTACACCGGCGGATTGATGCGCTTCAAACTCGATGCGGTGCTGTCTGTTATCGAGCGGTTGGTGTACCTTATTTTAGGATTGTTATTGTTGTATACAACCCTGGTTCGGCCAATTTCATTGGGTTGGTTTGTCGGAATCTTCGTCTCTTCTTCGTTCATTTCGTTCCTGTTTGCAGGTTTCGTTTACGTGTCGCTGGTCGAATTTCCACGCTGGAAATGGAATACTGTTTTCTTCAAGGCTATTTTCAAACAGTCATTTCCGTATGCCTTGCTGGTGATTCTGATGATGCTCAATTCACGCATTGATACGGTATTCATCAAGTTGGTTCACCCCGACGGTGCCACACAGGTAAGTTATTACGTGCAAGGTTTCCGCTTATTGGATGCCTGCTGGATGTTCGGAATCTTGTTCGGTGGAATTCTGCTTCCCATTTTTTCGCGACTGCTGAAAGAAAAAGAAAGCGTTTCCGGAATCATGACCAATGCATTCAACCTGCTGATCAGCGCCGGATTACTCATGGTTGTTTTGTCGATCGGAACACGTGAAATTCTCTTCGACGCCTTGTACAAAGACGCCACGCAAATGACCTACGATTCGTGGATCTTCCTGTCAATTTCTTTCCTACCGATGTGTTTTACACTGGTGTTCGGAACGCTGCTCACGGCCAACGGAAGTCTGCGTCAGCTCAACATCATGGCGATTATTGCCTTGTCGATCAATGTAATTCTGAATATCATCCTCATCCCGATTTTGGGTGCAAAAGGAGCCGCAATTACCACGCTTACAGCTCAAACGGTATTCGGAGTGCTGCAATGGATTTTGGTGCGTTACCGCATGAATGAACGTCTGCAAAAAGCGGCATGGGTAAAACTGGCGAGTCTGGCTGTAATACTGGCAATCATGCTTTGCCTGCGCTATGCGTTCGAATGGAATATCATTTACTGGATCGCAACCCTGTTTTTTGTTTGGTTTGTCTGGACTTTCTCGCTGCGGATCATCGATTTAAGGGCCGTACTGTCATTGCTGAAAAAGTCATAAAGTTGCGCTATATTTAGCACTGCAAATGGAGAAAACAGAAAAGATACTCGTTACAGGTGGTGCCGGTTACATCGGTTCACATACCGTTATTGAGCTCATCGAACAGGGATATATACCCGTTATTCTGGACAATTTTTCCAACGCACACCCTTCTGTCATTCCGTTGATTGAAACAATTGCCGGTCAATCGGTTCTTACCGTAGAAGGCGATTGCAACGACCAGGAACTACTTCGCGCATTGTTTTCCGAACACAATTTTTCAGGAGTCATTCATTTCGCCGCTTTCAAAGCAGTGGGCGAATCGGTTGAAAATCCATTGAAATACTACCAGAACAACCTGTTTAGTCTCATTCAGCTATTGGTTGTAATGGAAGAATTTAAGGTAACGAAGCTGGTGTTTTCTTCCTCGTGCACAGTTTACGGAACTCCCGTTGGCGCCACTAAAGTAGATGAACAAACGCAGCTTGGAACTCCGGGATCGCCCTATGGCTGGACCAAACTCATGTGCGAGCAGATTCTTCGCGATGCCGCAATTGCCAATCCTGCACTTCAGGTAATTTTCCTGCGTTATTTCAATCCGATCGGAGCGCATCCTTCCGGCAAAATCGGTGAATTTCCGCAAGGCGTTCCCAATAATATTCTCCCGTATATGACCCAAACCGCCAGCGGTGTATTGCCACAACTGACGGTTTACGGCGATGATTATTCAACTCCCGACGGAACCTGTATCCGCGATTATATTCACGTTTCCGACCTGGCAGATGCACATATCCGCGCGCTTGATTACCTGAGCGCTCCGCGTGAACTGGCTGTTTTTAATATCGGGACCGGTGTTGGAGTTTCCGTACTGGAACTGATTGCAGCTTTTGAACTGGCAACCGGAAAACCGTTGAACTGGAAATTTGGTCCCCGTCGTCCGGGAGACGTAGTTGAAATCTACGCGGATGCGCGATCGGCCGCAGAAAAAATGAATTGGAAAGCCACCCGAACCGTGAACGACGCAGTGCGCGACGCCTGGAATTGGGAGCAAAACAGACTGGCAAATGAAAATCGTAACTAGTATCATCTGCACACTTTTTGTGCTGACTTCGTACGCACAATACGACGGCAAAGACCCGAAGATTGCTTCGCGTTTTCGTCCCGGATTCATGTGGTTCAACACCGGATGGCGACCTGCCAAAGAAGGCCGTCCGCGCAAATACGACCGTTTGATGATCGACCTTACCTACAACGATTGGGTCAACGATTCGTCGCTTTTTCTGGTAAAACCATCTTCCATCGGCTACAATCTCAACTGCATGTGGGACATTCCGCTTGTGGATGGAAATACGGTGGCGTTGGGCATTGGATTGTCATACCGCTACCAGCGTGTGGGTTACAACGGCGTGATGTTCCGCGATTCGGTGAACAGATCAACCGAATGGATGTTGTACAAAGACGACCAGCAGGGCCCTGATAAATCAATTTTCGGAAGTCATGCGTTCGCCGTTCCGCTCGAATTACGCTTCCGGTTTGAAAAATGGAAACACTTTAAAGTACACCTTGGCGGTTTCATCGGTTATCGGGTGCAAACGTTTACCAAGGCTTGGTACAACAATAAGGAAACGATCATAAAAGATCGCTCATTTTACGATGACGATCCGTTGTTTTACGGTGTTCATGCGCGTATAGGAATTCGCAATTGGGCATTCTTTGCAAGCTATACGTTAACCGAGCAATTCAAATCGGATAAAAGTACCAGCCTGAAACCGATTTCGTTTGGAATAACGCTGTCGATATTCTAAGGAAAATCACACACTGTTATTGATTTAACGATTTGTAAATCAACAGGTTAATTTCAGTAATCCCGTAATATTACAGAAAGAGCAAAATCGCATTCATTTACCTTGTTTATTTTTTCTTCGATCACGAGTGGATTCACGGAATCTGACTATTTTTGCCTATGCGCAATTTGATCGCTTTTTTTCAGCGCTTCCGTATTTTTCTTGTCTTCGCATTGCTACAGGTAGTTGCGCTGAGTATGTATTTCACGTACTCGGACTTCCCACGAATTCAGATGCTTACAACAGCTGGATCGATCAATGCAGAAATTTTGACTATCCGCAACGACGTTACCAAACACTTCAACTTAGAAGAAACCAATAAGCAGTTGCAGTGGGAGAACAAACGACTGCGCGAAAAACTGAAAAATTCACTTTACAAGGAAGACAAGGGATTTATTACTGTTGACGATACCCTTTTCCGGCAGAATTACAGCTATATCCCGGCCACGGTGATCAATAGTACGTTTGACAAACGTGACAATTACATGACCATCGACATTGGCAGAAACCACGGAATCAAACGTGGTGACGGCGTATTTTCCTCAAGAGGTGTGGTCGGAATTGTCCACCTCGTAAGTGATAATTACGCGGTTGTAAAAACAGTGCTTTCCAAAAACATCAACATCGATGTGATGGTTGAAAAAGGTGGTTCGTTCGGATTGTTGAAATGGAGCGGATTGGATGCTAAAAGAGGTTCGATCAGTGGTATTTCCAACGATATGCGCATTAAAAAATGGTCGAGAGTCGTTACTCGTGGCGGATCGGGAATTTTCCCGCGGGGCATTTTGGTCGGCCGGGTCGAAAAGAAAGGATACATTGAAGGAAAACCGTTGTGGGACATTACCGTGCGTTTTTCTGAAGATTTTAGAAGCATACAACACGTGTATGTAGTCAAAAACCTGATGCAGGAGGAATTGGATTCCCTGCAGCAACAAATTCCCGAAGATTCGGAAGAACCTGAGTTATAACATGGGAGGTATTATTCTACATAGCGTTCGTTTTATTTTGTTTGTGCTGTTTCAGGTGCTGGTACTCAACCACCTTGAAATCGGCTGGGGCGTTTACCCGATGCTCTATCCGTTGTTTATCCTCTTGCTGCCGTTCGAAATGGCAACCGTTCCGCTTTTGCTGGTGGCGTTTGCCATGGGGCTTTGCATAGATGCACTTTCCAATACGTTCGGATTGCACGCTTCCTCGGCGTTGATTTTTGCCTATTTCCGTCCGGTGATCTTTAAACTATTCGCCCCGCGAGATGGCTACGAAAATACCGAAGAAAGCAATATTTATACAATGGGAACCCGTTGGTTTATCTATGCTTTCGGGTTGTTATTGCTCATTCACCACACGTGGTTTTTCCTCATCGAAATCTTCAAACTGAACGAAATATTGCTCCTGCTTCGAAAAATCGGGCTCAGCGTTCCGTTTTCATTCTTGCTCAGTTTGTTTGTCCAGTTTATTTTTAGTTCCAAGAAGAAAAGCGAACGATGAATCTCGACGGAAGAAAATATGTAATCCTGGTCTTCATCATTTTGGTGGGAGTCGTTTACCTTGCGCGCTTGTTTTTTATGCAGGTAGTAGACGATACCTGGAAATTGCGTGCCGCGGAAATTGCTGAGAAACGGAAAGAAATTACGCCACCGCGCGGAATCGTATTCGACCGGAAAGGCAAAAAAATTGTCACCAACCGTAGTTACTACAACCTCATGATGCGCGAAGATGACATCGTTGATCTCGACACAGCTGCTTTTGCCGAATTATTGGGTTGGACGCCACAGGAAGTCAAAAACCGCTTTTGGAACATCCGCAAAAAGGAAGGGAAATACCGCAATCCGCATACCGGAAAACTGCAGGAAAATTACCAGTCGCAACGCCCATACCCGTTTATTGAAGAATTAACCATCGACGAAATTACCCGCATTGCACCAAACTTATCGAAATTCCCGGGTTTTTACGAAGATTTGACCTCCATGCGCTTTTATCCGTATGCCGGCGGGGCTAATATTTTCGGATATCTTTCCGAAGTAAATCAGGAAGAAATTGACGAAGATGGTTTCTACCGCAGAGGCGACCACATCGGCAGAGCGGGAATTGAGCGTTATTACGAAAAAGAACTTCGCGGAAGAAAAGGAATCAAATACATTGTGACTTCCGCCTCCATGAACGCCATCGAATCGTATGCCAACGGAAAATACGATACCACAGCTCGCCAAAGCCCGCCGTTGAAAATGGGTGTTGACATTGATTTGCAGGTGTATGGTGAAAAATTAATGGTCAACAAACGCGGCTGTATTGTGGCGATTGAACCTTCAACCGGCGAAATTTTAGCCCTGGTTTCCTCACCGAGTTTTGACCCGAACTTATTGGTAGGAAAACAAAACATTAGTAAAAACTACCCGACTTTTGTGCTCGACGAAGGAAAGCCTCTGTACCCGCGACCTTTGGCGGCAGAATATCCTCCGGGATCGATCTTCAAACTGGTACAGGCTCTCATCGGACTTCAGGAAGGTGTGATTAACGAAACTTCAGGTTTCCCCTGCAATAAATCGATGGTTGGTTGCCACAATCACCCAAGCGCGGGTAATTTGCCCGATGGCATCAAACATTCCTGTAACCCTTATTTTTATTACGTAACGCGTCGTATCATTCAGCAGGGCAAAAAGCGAAGTATGTTTGCCGATGCAGAAGTTGGTTTGAACCGTTGGTCAGATTATATGCACAGTTTCGGGCTCGGTGAAAAATTCGACTCCGACATCACAGGTCTGCGTCCGGGATTGATTCCCAACGCGGCTTATTACGACGAATGGTACGGTCACCATACCTGGGCATTTTCTACTATTCGATCCATTTCAATCGGTCAGGGCGAGGTGAAAGTAACACCACTTCAAATGGCCAATATTGCGGCCATTATTGCCAATAAAGGTTGGTATTACACACCGCATTTCGTCCGTTCAATAGGTGATAGCGGTCCGTTGCCACAATTTCGCAAGAAGCATTACACGATGGTTGAATCGCAGCATTTCATTCCGGTAGTTGAGGGAATGCGCAGAGCGGTTTATGCACCTGGTGGAACGGCGCACAGAGCCAGTTTTTCCGAAGATGTGATTGTGTGTGGTAAGACCGGAACAGCTCAAAATCCGGCGGGAGAAGATCACTCCATTTTCATTTCCTTCGCACCGATGGATAATCCCAAAATTGCCATTGCCGTGTTCATTGAAAATGCCGGTTTTGGTGGAACCTGGGCCGCGCCGATGGCGAGTTTGATGATGGAGAAATACCTCAAAGGAAAAGTCACCGACAAAGAAAAAGAAACCCGCATCCTCACTGCCAACCTCCTCAATGTGAAGCCGAAACCCAAGAAAAAGAAATGAGAAGGGACGATTCATTAACGCAGCATGTGGATTGGTGGCTGTTCACGGTAGTGATCATCATGCTCGGAATGGGTATTGCCAACGTTTATTCTGCGGCTTACGATCCGGATCATCCGAGTATTTTCGACTTTTCACAGAAATACGGCAAGCAAATTATGTGGGTAGGCGTTTCCTTGTTTTTAGGATTACTCGTTTTTCTCATCGACGCCGATATTTACCGGAAATTTGCCATTCCCATCTACCTGTTTACCTTCAGTTTGCTCATTTTGGTGTTGTTTATGCCGGCAGTAAACGGTGCACACGCGTGGCTTGGCTTTGGTACATTAGGGATTCAACCGGCCGAATTTGCCAAGATCGGAACGGCCATTGCTCTAAGCACTTATGTAAGCAATGTAAACATCAAGCAGCAGAACATGCAAACTGTATTCCTCGCTCTGGGAATTGTATTGGTGCCGATGGTTATGATCCTGTTGCAACCCGATGCGGGAACGTTTGTGGTATTTACGTCATTCTTTTTTGTGTTGTATCGCGAGGGAATTACTTTCGATCCGATTGTGTTGCGCATAGTGAACACCATACCAGGCGTGAAATTCAAAGAAACCTGGGTAGGAAGTCACTTTATTCCGATTTTATTTTTCACCGTTTTTCTATCGCTCATTACCCTGCTCATGAGTGGGAATGAATACGAATTCAGCTTTATGCCGGGATTCTTAATTCCTGGATTTTACGGGATTCTTTTTACCCTGGCGGTGATCGCATTATTGGCTTATCTGATGCTGCGCTGGATTTCTGCGAAGCGTGAGAAAGGCCGTGTTCTGGCAATCGTATTGATTGGATTTTTACTTTCGGCTAGTATTTCAACAACGGTCAACTTCTCGTTTAAAAACCTCGCGAAGCACCAGAGAGACCGCATCGAATTATTCCTTGGTCTGAAACAGGATCCTGATGGTGAAGATTACAATCGGAACAGAGCGATGGCCGCAGTTGGTTCAGGTGGAATGTTTGGAAAGGGCTACCAGCAGGCCAGCGTTGCCAGTGTAGAATCCAACCACGTTCCTGAAAGTGAAACCGACTTCATTTTTTGTCCGTTGGCTGAAGAATGGGGGTTTATGGGAAGCATGGCCATCGTGTTTTTGTTCATGTTTATGCTCATCCGGATTGTGATCATTGCCGAACGGCAGCGCTCCACCTTTAACCGCGTATATGCCTACAGCGTTGCGATGATTGTGTTTTACCACTTTGCGGTGAACATCGGTATGAACATCGGCTTTGCGCCGGTAATCGGGATTCCGTTACCGTTTTTCAGCTATGGTGGTTCGTCGTTGATGTCTTTTTCGATTATGTTGTTTATCCTGTTGAAACTGGATAGCCAACGCCGTGATGTACTCCATTGATCTTTTATTAATTGTTGATTTTCTGTCTGTGGGGTCACGATTCATCGCGACCCGATACTATAAAAACAAACAGGCTGTCGATTCATCGACAGCCTGTTTAAATTTGTATTTGTAGTAGCCCTGGATGCGTCCCGAGCCTACAAATTATTCCGCTACCGCGGGTTTCTTTTTCTTCCATTCAAAACCGTATTCCAGCGAAATCAAATGCTCGCTGTATGGATTTCCGGTATTGTATTTCCGACCGTAGTAATACGTAAAACTAAGCGTATTCGGGCCTGGCATATCGATATCTGTTCCTAATCCGAAACGCATACGATTGAACCGTTGGCCGAATTCACCAAAAACCGGATTGTAGAAAAATTCTGCTGAAAAACCGGGCGTAAACCGCGTATTGGGAATCAGATATTCAACATACGGTTTCAAACGCAAAGCCGGGTCAAGGTCAGAACCCGAACTACCGCCCGAACCGATGACCAATTGATAACGTGCCCGGAAACCGATTTTGACCTCCTTGATTTTCTTTCTGAAATCAGCATTCAAATTAAACCGATTCGAATACGTCGGATTTCCATTATCAGCATAAGAAGTGATAAAACGGTAATCAACCGACGGACGAAACCATTTCAAATGTTCGCTTTTGATGCTCACTTCCTGAAACAATGTTTCCAGTTTTCCATCAGTCCGAATCCGCGCGTTGGTTTGAACACCTGCAATCAGGTCTTTCAATACTTCACGCTTAATTCCGGCGCCAAGCCAGATTTCCGATCTGTCCTGTGCATATGCAGTGCTACCCGCAATACACAGTAGAACTAACAGGCGTCTCATTTTTTCAGATTAATGGTACCAATATCGGTCGCTTTCTTTTTGTCAACAGTAACGGTCATCTTGATCGCTTCTTCACCACCATTGCACGTCAGGCAATCCGAATACGCAAAAATCGTATACGTTCCCGGCTCCAGGTATTTGAACTCAAACGAACCGTCGTAACTGGCTTCGATTTTATCATCAAACGTATTATCACCAGTGCCGTAGATGATGTAAACATCTTCTTTGAATCCGGCATATTCACTCAGCAACACCGTTTGGTTCGCGTTGTAATCCTGAATGTTGATTTTTCCGGTGATAGAACCAGATCCACCTTCGCCTTCTACTTTTTTACAGGCTGTGAAGAACAATAAGCCTAATGAGATAATTGCAACTAGTTTCATGAAAAGTATTGTATGTTAAGGCAATATTAAGTGAAAAAAATGGATCAAATCAACCGCAGGAAATAAAAAACGACGAATGATAAGATTAATTTTTTTTCAGGCAACATTGTTTTATTTCGGTCATATTAACTGATTAAATACGAATATGTTGTGCGAAATTTAACAATTTGATAATATCAAGCAACTTTTTCCTAAATTTAGAGTCCTTTAATAAAACTGTATCTCCATGATTACACGCGTTCTATTACCGCTTTTCGCTTTTCTCTTACTGCTTCCCGCCACAGGTCGGTCGCAGGTAGTGATCAACGAATACTCTTGTTCAAACATGAATGGCATTACGGATGCATTCGGTGAGCGGGAAGATTGGATCGAACTATACAATACCTCTGCAACAGCTGTTGATTTGACTGGTTACTACCTGTCGGATAATGACAACAACCTTACCAAATGGCAAATTCCTTCGGGATCAATCCCTGCTAATGGTTATAAGATGGTTTTTTGTACCTCCAGAGATTTAGTGTCGGGAACACAATACCACCCCAACTTTAAACTGACACAAACTGAAGGCGATTGGATTATTTTGACGCTTCCTAACGGAAACGTGATGGATTCCATTCAAATCATACACATGACGAAAGGCGACCACTCGGTTGGGCGTTCTACCAATGCTGCAGTTGATTGGAAACTATTTACAACTCCTACACCCAATGCAGCTAATACTGGAGCGGTTAACTTTTATACAGCTACACCGGTTTTCGATATTGCTCCCGGATTTTATGCTGGCGCTCAAAGTGTTACCATTACTTGTCCTGACGTTACAGCGACCATTCGTTATACATTAGACGGTTCGGTTCCTACAGCCGCGTCTACGCTTTATGCAGGCCCCGTCAACATTGCTGCAACAACTGTTCTACGTGCCCGTGCCTTTTCGGCAAACTTGACGAGCTTCTCCCAATCGGGAACCTACTTCATCAATGTGAACCATACGGTGCCTGTTGTTTCGGTTGCGGGAGCAGGTAACGGTAGTGTTGCCGATTTACTTGATGGTAACCAGGTTACACCACAAGGTTTTTTCGAATTGTGGGAAGATGATCAAACATTGGCCGGAAAAGGTGAAGGTGAATTCAACAAACACGGAAATGACTCCTGGGCATACGACCAGCGTGGTTTTGACTACATCATGCGTGATGAATTCGGATACAACAACGATATTTCTCACCAGATTTTCCCTGAAACACCGCGAAACAACTTTCAGCGAATCATTCTGAAACCGGGAGCGAGTGATAACTTCCCGTTTGAGACAGGTGGTGCGCATATCAGAGATGCCTTTATTCATACACTTTCGGCGAAAGCTGACATGAAACTGGACGAACGTACCTGGAGACCTTGTGTGGTTTACCTCAATGGTCAGTACTGGGGAGTTTATGAAATCCGTGAAAAAGCAGATGATGCTGATTACACAGACTACTATGCCGATCAGGATAAATACCATTTATATTACCTCAAAACATGGGGTGGAACCTGGGAAGATTATGGCGCACCGAATGCAGCAGCAGACTGGAATGCCCTGAGAAATTACATCAACACCAACAATATGGGTGTTCAGGCCAATTTTGATTATGTTGACAGTCAACTTAACTGGGAATCATTGGTGGATTATTTCGTGATCAACTCATATACTGTAAATCAGGACTGGTTGAACTGGAACACCTCATGGTGGCGCGGAACCGATCCGTTGGGTGACAAGAAAAAATGGCGTTACTCACTTTGGGATATGGATGCTACTTTCGGTCACTACTTTAACTATACCAATATTCCGGATGATTCGCCATCTGCTGACCCTTGTAATGCGGAAAGCTTACCAAACCCGGGTGGACAAGGACACACCCAGATTTTACAAAAATTGCTTGCCGAAAATCCGGTAGTTGAACAATACTACATTGCCCGTTATTCTGACCTGGTAAATACGTATTTGTCATGTGATTACATGAATTACCTGTTGGATAGTATGATCAATGAAATTCAGCCGGAAATGATGCAACATGCTACCAGATGGGGCGGATCTTATGCTACATGGCAGGCAAACGTGCAAACATTGCGCGACTTTATCGATGATCGTTGTGTTGAATTGACGCAAGGAATGATCGATTGTTATGAATTGGAAGGGCCTTATAATCTGGTAGTAGATGTTTCTCCGGTAGGCGCGGGTGAGGTGAAAGTGAATTCTGTTTGGGCACCGGTTTATCCATGGTCAGCGACTTATTTCGGAGGAATCAACACCAATTTTGTTGCTCAGGCAAATGTCGGATATGTATTCGATCACTGGGAATACACGACCGGACCAATGCTGCAACCGATAGGAGAAGATACCAATGCCTTATCAATGACTGGTCCGGAAAATGTGGTAGCCGTATTCATAGTCGACAATCCTGATTTGGATGGTGATGGTATTTTGAATGTGGATGAGGTGACCAATGGTACTGATCCGAATGATCCTGACTCAGATAATGATGGTGAAAACGACGGCGTTGAAACCGGAGCAGACCCTACGAATCCGCTTGATACGGATGGTGATGGTATTATTGACGCGTTGGATTCATCGATTGTAGATGCTGACAATGATGGCGTAAACGATGAAACCGATCCGGCAAATACGGACCCTTGTATCCCGAATCCGAACGCAGGTCCTTGTGATCAGGACGGTGATGGTTTGACTAACGCTGAAGAAGCAACTGAAGGTACGAATCCTACTAATCCTGATACGGATGGTGATGGAATCAACGATGGAGACGAAGTAACAGCTGGTACTGATCCGTTGGATCCATGCGATCCGCCAAACGCTTCACCGGGTTGTAATATCGATACCGATGGCGATGGCTTGCTGGATACACAAGAAACATTGATTGGAACAGATCCAAACAATCCTGATACGGATGGTGATGGAATCGCTGACGGTGTTGAGGTAACAAGCGGTACAAATCCTTTGGATGACTGTGATCCGAATCCTGTAGGAGACGATTGTTTCAACGGAATCTTCATGCCAACCGGATTCTCTCCGAACGGTGATGGGTTGAACGATTACTTAAGCCCTAAAGTGGGGAATAACGTTGTTAAATTCACTTGGTTCCTATACGATCGTTGGGGTAACCGCATGGTGATGTCGTCTGATCCTGCCTTTAAATGGGACGGAAACTTTAACGGAGTGAAAGTAAACTCCGGAGCTTATGCTTATATGCTTGAAGTCGAATTTACAGACGGTAAGAAAGAAACACTTTCCGGCAATGTTACCGTAACAAGATAAGTTATGAAACGCTGGATAATTGGAACAATAATAGGTCTTGGGTCAACTATCGGTTGGTCCCAGGACCTTCATTTTTCACAGGTATTACAATCACCTGTATTGTTGAATCCGGGAGCTACGGGTGTTTATAACGGATGGGAACGCATTACGTTGCACCACCGGAACCAATGGCTGGGTGCGAACACGCAATTTATGTCAACCGCATTTGCGGCGGAAGCTACCTTTTTGAAAAACCCGAAAAAAAACACGGGTTATTTGGGAATGGGCGTCTCGTTCTTTAACGATTCGGGCGGTGATGCGAAATTTGGAAATCAATTGGGAGCACTAACGGTTTCGGGTGTACTTCCGATGGGTGGAGCAGGTCAGCTTTCATTGGGAATTCAAGGCGGTTTTGGTAACCGAAAAGGTGATATGTCGCGTTTGTTATATGAAAGCCAGTGGAATGGTTCGGGGTTTGATCCTACGATTTATTCCGGTGAAGGTGATGGCTTAAATTCATTCAGTTATGCCGATGTTTCAACGGGACTCTTCTATCAATACGATGGAGGATCTTCGACGTTTGCCCGTAACAACGACATGAAATTGCAGGTTGGTTTTGCCGTTTACCACGCCAACGCCCCGAAAATGAATTACAGGTCTGGCGGAACGGAACAATTATCACGTAAGTACGTCGGTATGGTGAATTATGCCATGGACCTTCCGAATACGGAATGGTCGTTTGACGTTCAGTTTGTG
Organism: Bacteroidota bacterium; assembly: GCA_040387295.1. Lineage (GTDB taxonomy): Bacteria > Bacteroidota > Bacteroidia > Flavobacteriales_D > Crocinitomicaceae > Fluviicola. Next base: position 886,433 of record JAZKEB010000002.1, read on the forward strand.
CAATTCATTCAAGGTGGGCATTATGAAACGATCTTTGGTGGTTTGACCCGCAGACGTTTTCAGGAAGGCACCAAAATTACCGGTTATTCGCAAGATGCATCGTTTGGTTTTGGAGCATACGTTCGTATGAAAGACGCCATTATTCCAACTGTTCAGGTTGATTACAAAGGTTTTCGCTTCGGATTGTCGTATGATCTGATTATTTCACGCATGCGCAGATCGTATGGCGGCGGAAGCATCGAATTGTCGGTTAGTTATACCAATATGGCTCACGCACTTTTCAAAGGGCGTAGAAAAGGATATTAAAAACGATAAATTACACGAGGAAGTCGTTGTTTGGTCGCAAGATTGAATAACGGCTTTTTTGTTGAATGAAGTAGGAGTCTTCTTCATAATTGATAATTTCCCAATTCATAATTTGTTTTAAACACAAGAAAAAAAACAAAAAAGCATCTAACCGAATATGTGTGGTTTTCTAAAAAGTAGTGTGGTGGTTCACATCAACCGGGTATTCCCCGCTGGGAAAATGGTATTGCTATCGTTCGCTTTTTTAACGACATTTTCGCTTACCGCGCAAACCGATTGGAGCATTTCTTTCAAACCTATGCTAGAGCAGCAACCTCTGGTCTTGAATCAGATTTACACGATCAAAAGCGATACGTTTCGCATAGAAACATTGCGGTTTTATATTTCCAACATTTCTTTTCTGGAGGAAGGCAAAACTGTTTTTACCGAAACAGGAAGCTACCATTTAATCGATGCGGAAGACTCTGTCAGTTACCGGATCGCGTTTCATTCTACCAAAAAACTGACGTATGATGAAATTCAGTTCAATGTAGGAATCGACAGCACCACCAATGTTGCCGGAGTAATGGGCGGAGATTTGGATCCTACAAAAGGAATGTATTGGTCGTGGCAAAGCGGTTACATTAACTTCAAACTCGAAGGCTGGAACCCAAAATCGACCGCCAGAAAACACGAATTTCAATACCATTTGGGTGGTTACATGGCACCTTATTCTGCACTTGGCCTGGTTCAGATTCCATTCGATAAAAATCAATCCGACCTCGAAATAACAGTTCAATTAGCATCGTTTCTGGAACAATTAAACATTGCCGAATTGCCGGCGATTATGTCGCCAGGCGAACGGGCAGTTGAATTATCTCAGGTTTTACCAACGATTTTCTCTGCCAAATGACGAACCGTTTCGCCCTGATTCTGTTATTAGTCATTGCCGGTTTTGCGATGATGAACCCCAAAAAAGATCCGGTGATCCACGTGCCGAAAGGTTGGCCCAAACCGACCTACGATTTTAAGAAAAATCCGCTCGACGAATCTACGATCGAACTGGGAAGACAGCTGTTTTATGATCCCATTTTATCGCGGAACAACCAGGTTTCGTGCGCGAATTGTCACCTGCAACAAACAGCTTTCACACACATCGATCATGCACTGAGTCATGGCATCGACGACCGCATCGGGAATCGCAATTCACCGGCATTGGTCAACCTTGCCTGGGGCAAATTGTTTATGTGGGACGGAGCCGTGAATCACCTCGATGTTCAGGCATTGGCACCCATTGAAAATCACCTCGAAATGGATGAAAAAATTGCGAATGTGGTGCGCAAACTACAGGCATCCAAAACCTATCGTGGGCGGTTTTTCACTGCTTTCGGGGATAGTACGGTTACCGGTGAACGAACGCTGAAATCCATTTCGCAATTTCTGCTCACGTTGGTGAGCACCAATTCCAAATACGATCAGGTGATGCGCAAAGAAAAAGGCGTTCAATTCAGTGAATCGGAGCAAAAAGGCTATGTCTTATTTAAGAAGCATTGTGCGTCCTGCCACACCGAACCACTTTTTAGCAACGGATTATTTGAAAACAACGGCCTTGAACCCGATTCTACGCTCAACGATATGGGAAGAATGAGCATCACTCATAGAAGTTCCGATTCACTCAAATTTAAAGTTCCAACACTTCGCAATATCGAACGCTCGCCTCCGTATATGCACGATGGCCGGTTCCGGAATTTACAAATGGTGTTGTTTCATTACAGCAACGGAATTCATACTTCACCGACACTTTCTGCGCAACTCAAAAACGGCATTGCATTAAACGAACAGGAAAAACGGTCAATAATTGCGTTTTTAAAAACACTTACGGATACTGATTTTCTGATGAATCCGAAGTATGGTTATCCCAAGTGAGGGAAGTGAATGAATATTAATTAAAGATGAGTATGAAAAAACTAGGTTTGATGTTAGCAGGGTTTAGTGGCTTCGCGGTGTATGCCCAACCCGAGATTGAAAATTGGTTGATGAATCAGGGAGAATACGCAAGTTATTGGGAAAATACGGGTGGTGGTCCGGGTAATCCGGATAATTTTGTGTTTAGCACCAGTACCGTTCTCGCCAATGTGACACGGGTTTGTTATAACAGTACCTACGTTTGGGTAGAATCGGATGGGATGACCACCAACATGGGACAATTCCTGAATCCCGGGGCTCCGACCGAACAAAATTACACGTATCGTTTTCCCCGAACTCCAACCGTTCCGGCCACCAAAACAGGTTCGCCTTATGTGGGTTCCATCGGTTTGTTGAACAATGGCGTTCCGGTATACGGTTTGTCAAATGCACATCATTATAACGGTTCCGGGAACAATGGAAATGGGACCGGAACATGGAATGTAGAAGTTTATTTAGCAGAAGGTTTCGTACTTGATTCAACCCTGGGTGCGCATCCGCAGCAGCAAGGAGCTTACCACAGCCACGCCAAACCGTATCGGTTATATTCCACTACGCCAGGCACCCAGCATTCACCGATCGTTGGATATGCATTCGATGGCTACCCGATTTACGGACCCTACGGATATACCACAGCAATGAATGCATCAAGTGGTATTTCGCGTATGAAAACAGGATATGGATTGCGCAATATTACTACGCGTACCACATTACCTGATGGAAGTAGTCTGAGTGCAGCAAATTACGGACCGGATGTGAGTGTGACTTATCCGATTGGCACCTACATTGAAGATTATCAATGGTCGGTTGCCAATGGTGGAGATTTGGATGAGTACAACGGACGTTTTTGCATAACACCCGAATATCCGGGCGGTACGTACGCCTATTTCGTAACAATTGATGCCAACGGAACACCTGAATTTCCTTACTATATCGGAACGGAATATTACGGCGCACCTGAAGTGGATGATATTACGATGGGTGCAACAATTACAATTCCGTCTTCGGGTGTAAGCTGTTTTACTGATCCGCTTTCGGTGAATGAAGCAGCGCAAAAAGAAACAATTTTAGTAGCTCCGAATCCATCGAATGGTATGTTTAACCTTCAATTACCAGATGTTTCGGGGAGCATAACGGTTGAAATTTACAACACTGCCGGCCAGCAGATTTTTATGCAAACCATTACAACAAATGAGTTGTTGATTGATCTTTCTACTCAAAACAATTCAGGCGTATTGTTGTTGAAAGTCACCAATAATGGTCAATCCTATTATTCGAAAATCGCTTTGAAATAAAGTAGGTTTAAAGACGAGAACCCGGTAGCTGTTTTGGTTATCGGGTTTTTTATTTCCCACAGATGAAAGAATGTTGGATTTTTGATTTTGAATGTTTGATAGGGTTTTCCTAAGTTTTTAAAGAAGGGAAACCCGATTGGGAAGATCTTAGATTTCAGAACCGATAATCTACCTTTTTACCTTAGTCTTCATCAAACATCCAAAATCAAGCATCAAAAATCTCGATGTTTTGAACACCGTTCGTTTTTCCCGATTAAAGACACTACTTTTGCGGTCTCAAAAATCAGGAAACACATGGAGCAGTCAACGAAAATCACAGCAGCACTTATTTCGGTTTATTACAAAGACGGATTGGAACCGATCGTTCGTCGTTTGCATGCCGATAACGTGGTTATATACTCAACCGGTGGAACACAGGCTTTTATCGAAGCATTGGGCATTCCGGTGGTGGCTGTGGAATCGATGACCAACTATCCTGAGATTTTCGGAGGCCGTGTTAAAACCTTGCATCCGGCTATTTTCGGAGGAATTTTACACCGAAGAAACCTGCAAGCTGATTTGGATCAGGCGGCTGAATTCAACATTCCGACCATCGATTTGGTGATCGTAGATTTGTATCCGTTTGAAGAAACACTGGCTTCAGGAGCTGCGCACCAGGATATTATTGAGAAAATTGATATCGGTGGCATTTCACTCATTCGTGCAGCAGCGAAAAACTACAACGATGTGGTAATTATTCCTTCCGTGAACCAATATGGTCGTTTCCAGGAGATTCTGGAGGCTAATGGAGCAGCAACTACATTGGAACAGCGCAAAGCTTTTGCCCGCGACGCGTTCATGGTTTCCTCACATTACGACACCCACATTTTCCGTTATTTCAACCAGGAAGATCCGTTGCCGGTTTTCAAAGAAAGCATTCTTGAATCGCAACCATTGCGTTACGGTGAAAACCCACACCAACGTGGCTGGTTCCACGGTGATTTCAGCGCGATGTTTGATCAATTGCATGGAAAAGAACTGTCTTACAACAACTTACTGGACGTTGACGCAGCAGTTCAACTCATGGCCGAATTCAAGGACAACGATCCGACATTCGCCATTTTAAAACACAACAATGCCTGTGGATTGGCAACACGGTCAACCCTGAAACAAGCCTACGCGGATGCATTGGCAGGTGATCCGACTTCTGCTTTCGGTGGAATTTTGATCGCCAATCGTCCGATTGATTTGGCTACAGCCGAATTAGTAAACGATTTATTCTGTGAAGTGGTAGTGGCTCCATCTTTTGAACCAGCGGCATTGGAAGTTTTGAAAAGCAAAAAGAACCGTATTTTATTGATTCAAAAAGAGGCCGCTATGCCACAACGTCAATTCAGGACTTTACTGAATGGTGTATTGGAACAGGACAAGGATTTATTGTCTGAAACGGCTGCCGATTTCACGCCACGTACCAACAACGTTCCAACCGCGCAGGAAGTAGAAGATTTAGTGTTTGCCAACAAACTGGTAAAACATACCAAATCGAACACCATCATTCTGGCCAAAAATGGTCAATTGATCGCGAGCGGTACAGGTGAAACTTCACGTGTTGATGCTTTGCGTCACGCCATCGAAAAAGCAAAAGCATTTGAATTTGACCTCAATGGAGCGGTAATGGCTTCGGATGCATTCTTCCCATTCCCTGATTGTGTTGAAATAGCACATTTGGCCGGAATTACAGCTGTTGTTCAGCCGGGTGGCTCGATCAAAGACGAGTTATCGATTGATTATTGCAATGCTCATGGAGTTGCAATGGTCTTTACCGGAAACAGACATTTTAAGCATTAATTCAAAACCTCAACTATAAAATTGAAAAGGAGGCATACTCGCTTTTCAACCCATGGGATAATTTTAACATTCATAATTCAGAATTACCTCTAATTTCAATTTATTTACTCTACTTTTGTAACCAATTCCGGATTTTTACGAAAAAGGGGAAGTTTACAAGCATAACGCAGCGCAATAAATGGGACTCTTTAATTTTCTTACGCAAGAAATTGCTATCGACTTAGGTACTGCTAACACACTCATTATCATGAATGATAAGGTGGTAGTGGACGAACCGTCTATCGTGGCAAAAGACATTCAAACAGGCAAAGTTGTGGCAATCGGTAAGAAAGCGCAACAGATGCACGGGAAAACACACAAATTAATTGAAACGGTAAGGCCTTTGAAAGATGGTGTAATTGCCGATTTCCAGAGCGCCGAGCAAATGATTCGCGGGTTTATCAAGATGATCAATCCCGGGAAACGTATGTTCAACCCAACATTGCGAATGGTGATTTGTATTCCTTCGGGAATTACAGAGGTTGAGAAACGTGCCGTTCGTGACTCTGCAGAACATGCCGGAGCAAAAGAAGTGTACCTGATTCACGAACCAATGGCTGCGGCAATTGGTATCGGTATCGACGTTGAAGAGCCGATGGGAAATATGATCATCGATATCGGTGGTGGTACTTCCGAAATTGCGGTAATTGCGTTGGGCGGAATTGTATGTGATAAATCGATCCGCATCGCGGGTGATGATTTCACATCAGACATTGAAGAATACATGCGTCGTCAGCACAACATTTTGGTGGGCGAGCGTACAGCGGAACAAATCAAAATCGAAGTAGGTGCTGCTTTACCTGAATTGGATAATCCACCGGCAGACTTCGCGGTTCGCGGACGTGACTTGATGACAGGTATTCCGAAGGAAATCATTATTACTTACTCGGAAGTGGCTCATGCGCTTGATAAAACAATTTCCAAGATTGAAGAAGCGATTTTGAGTGCATTGGAGCAAACGCCACCGGAATTGTCGGCCGATATCTACAAAACAGGTATTTACCTTGCAGGTGGTGGTTCAATGCTTCGTGGTTTGGATCGCAGAATCAACGAAAAAACCAAATTGCCGGTACACATTGCCGAAGATCCGCTTCGCGCAGTAGCTCGTGGTACAAGTATCGCATTGAAGAACCTGGATCGTTTCCAGTTCCTTATCAAAGATTAAATTACAATTACATATACGGAAAGGTGTCAGCAGTGTTGGCACCTTTTTTTGTGGGTGAAATTTTTCGAGAAAATGCTAAAATTTTAAACGTTTAAAATTGGCCAATTTTAGTCCGCCTGAGGCGGATACACTTCTAAAACAAGGCCCGAAAACACTGGTCTGCAGAGCTTTTTAGTTCATCAGTTTCTACATTTATACAGATTTCCCCATTCCAACGTTATTCCATTAATACGCTTTTCGATTAATTTCATTAGCTTCGACTTTGCTACATCGCTTAACATGAAAACCGGAATCTCGCCTGTTCTTTTTCTCCTCATCGGAATATTCTTCTGGTCGACCGGTGCGGCACAATCCAACCTGTCGCTTGCCATTCGCGGAAAGTATCTGCCGTTGGGCGGTTTGGAAGATGCTTACGGACTTACCTATACTTATGGCGGTGAGATCATTCTCAACGACCGACACTCGATTGGCCTGGATGGCAACATGTTTCGCACCCGTGGGGAAATTGACGACGACGAAGATGAGGCAATGTACAGTGAAATTAACCGAAAAACATATGGTTTGGTCGATTACAAACTACTGATGTATGTAAAGCCGGAAATCCAAATTTACCTGACAGCCTACCAAAAATGGGGCGGAAGGTACTGGATGTGGCACAAAAAACACAAATACGATTTCGGCGACCAAGATCTTTCCTTTCTGCAATCGACCAGACGCGGACGTTTCAATGAAACAGGCTTCGGACTCGGTATGAAGTGCTATTTTTCGAACTCCGGTTTTGGACTCGACTTGTGTTTGGGGATGGGCTATCGTACCGGAACAAATGAAGATTATAAGCATGAGCATCGCTACGAAGTAAGAATCACAAAGGGAATCGACTACGATCGCATCATGGCGTATGCCCGGTTAAACTTCTTTTTTCAATTCCCCATTCGCAGATGAGAAACAAACTTCTTTTTCTCCTCATCGGAATTTTCTTCTGGTCGGCAGGTGCTGCACAACCCAACCTATCACTTGCCGTTCGTGGAAAGTGGCTACCAGTTGCGGGTTTTGAAGATTTTTACGGAATTGTCTATACCTATGGTGGCGAAATCATTCTCAATGACCGTCACTCGATCGGGGTAGACGGAAATATGTTTCGCACCCGCGCTGAGAGAGACAACGACGAAGATACCGAAGCGATGTACAGTGAAATTAACCGAAGAACTTACGGTTTGGTTGACTACAAGCTGTTGATGTACATGAAGCCCGGAATCCAAATCTATCTGACAGCGTACCAAAAATGGGGTGGAAGGTACTGGATGTGGTACAAGAAACACGAATTCGATTTCGGCGACCGGGATATTTCCTTTCTGCAATCAACCAGGCGCGGGCGTTTCAATGAAACAGGCTTCGGACTCGGCATGAAGCGCTATTTTTCAAACTCCGGTTTTGGAATTGATCTGTGTTTGGGAATGGGGTGTCGTACCGGAAGCAATGAAATATATAGCCATCAGAATCCTTACGAAGTCAGAATCACAAAAGGAATCGACTATGATCGTATTATGGCATATGCCCGGTTGAACTTCTTTTTTCAATTCCCTATCCGCAGATGAGAAACAAGCTTCTTCTTTTAATCAGCTGTTTGTTTACGGGTTTGTTGATTGGTCAGGAAACAGAGACCAGAGAATTCGAGAAATACCATTATGATGGACCGAAACTCACCTTTGCCGTTCGGGGAAAAGCTCTTTTCGCTCCCGGTTGGGAAGATGTAAACTGGTTGATGTACTCCGTCGGGACCGAATTGATTTACAACAATCATCATTGCCTCGGATTCGATTTGGGAATGTTTCGTCGTTTTCAGCAATTCGATAATGAAATGGATCAGCCGTTGGATGAGTATACCGAAAAAAGAAAATACCTGCTGCTGGATTACAAGTACTACATGCCGATCAACGAAAATATAGGAATTTACCTGAACAGCTATTGGAAATTCAACGGGAGATACCGATGGGATTCACACACCTATGTTTCAGCAAACAATCCGGTCGAGTTTGATCAGCAGGAAGCGAGAGGAACGTTTCAGGATATTGGGGCAGGAGTAGGAATGAAAACCTATTTCGGCTGGTCAAATTTCGGGTTCGATTTCAGCCTGAATGTCGGTAAACGTTTCGGGTCGTATGATCGTTATCAATATGACGAAAACAATGTACAATCTGTAAAGGAAACAGTCAATGAAACAAAAGGGTTGGTGTACCTGCGACTCAATTTCTTTTATCACTTTTTTAGGGAAGGTTAGTGAAAGTCGTATATTTAGTCAATAAACTACTATCATGAAAACCAACTTATTCCTATTCCTTTCACTTTTGACAGCAATTTCTGCGGCCGCACAACCATTGAATGCCTATCTCGGTTACATCCACAATGCAGGTTGTGATAATCAAAGTGGTAAATTGTCGGTTGAAGGGGCTGGTGGTGCAGGGAACTACACCTATTTATGGTCAAATGGCTCTACTACAGATACGGCCTACAATTTGGGGGCTGGTCTTCATTCGGTAACCGTTTACAGCGGTGGTGATTCTGTTACTGAAACCGTCATTTTAGATCCGTTTGGTATTGGAACAGTACATTTACAGAACGCGTGTAGCGGCGATTATGGAGGTGCTCTCCTGGATGATATTACAGCCGCATATCCGCGTCAATTTCAGTGGTATCAAAATCAGGTATTGATAAATGAAACCGGGCCTTCAGTGGATAGTTTAGTACCTGGCACCTACCAATATGCAATGATTGATGCTGATGGTTGCATGGATTCAGGAAGTGTAGTGATCGGCGCGTCTTCTCCGCAAATGGCCGTTTTTCTCTCTGATTCAATTTTGTGCTGGGGACAATCTTCACAGGTTTGGTTTACTCCCGGGTTTACGCTGTTGGATGGCGGAGGAAACACCTTTAATTCGACGCTCGATACATTTACCTACGTCAATCAGGCGGGAGACAGTGGTATTCCGCAGATTGGAATGGATTCGTTGGGTTGTTTTACCAATTACATTTATCCGTTCCCCTTCATTTACCGCCAACCGCATCCTGATCCGATGGCGCTTTACCTGATAGAAGACACAGTTGCACTTTCACCAGTTCCCCAACTTACTCCCCATCCTATAAATACCTATACGTGGTACAGAAACGGAATTTTAGTTATCGAAAACGCATTGACTTATCTGGAAGTTGCTACTGGTGGAACTTACAGCGTAACCTGTACGAATGAGTATGGATGTGGTAATTACGGTTCGTTAAATGTGACGTTTGCAGAATTGAATCAAATCGATTTGGAAGATATTCGTCTCTATCCGAATCCTGCTGCTGGTTGCGAAACATGGCAATTGGAAGTTGTGGATTTTACGCACACGTTGAATTACAAACTCTTCGACAGCAATGGCGGAATGGTAACTTCCGGTGAATTGTCAACACCAATAACAGGAATTGAAGTACCTGACAATGCGGGCGTTTATTTCCTCGAAATCGAAAACCGACGCTTTAAACTGGTGAGTATCAATTAGTTTTTCAGATGCTCTAAAAGTGGGATTCGTTTTAGGATGTTTCCTCCTTTTTCGATGATCAGAAAGTTGAGCTTTTTCTTCAACCACGGACCAACAGGTTTTTCGATCCCGAATGTAATAGCCGAAGCCACCAGCAAACAAGCGGGCAATGCGATCAGGTAAGAAGCCACATAAACGTTCATGCCGGCTTTTGTCAACGTTGGAATGAGGAAACTCACCGAGAAATATTGATGAATCAGGTACAATGCGAAAGAGATTTTCCCCAGAAAAAGCGTATAACGATTCACCAGCCAGCTTAATTTCCCGAAGACAAACAGGAACATCAGTAAGAAATAAATGCCCAGCACCAACTGGTATTCCGCCAGTGAAAGGTGACCATCGGGACCGTCTCCGGCATTAAACAATACGATTTGTGCCAGATAACAACCAATGATTAACAAGATCAATCGAATGCGATGTTTCTTACTTTGGTGAAGCTGGTAAAACAAAATTCCACCTAAGAAAAGCGCCACGTATTGGGCCAAAGGGAAATTGACGAAATAATCGGCGGTGAATTCAATGCTTCCTTCGCCGCGGTAAAATTCGCTCAGCAATAGACCAAACAATACCAGCATCACAAAAAAGGGAATTGTTGACCGCAGCGATTTACTGATTAGCAATACAAACATCGTCAGGTAAAACACCATTTCAACAATCATCGTCCAATAAGGAGCATCGATATTCGGCACGTTAAAATAATACTGAAACATCGTCATATTATACCAATACTGTTCCCAGTTTATGGGAGTATTCAGATTAGCAGCCACGTGTTCGTTCAGAAAAATGATCAAAAAAGTAAACGTGACAGCCACCCAATAAGTCGGAAACAGCCTGCAAAAACGATTGATCAGAAATTCAGCGCCCGATTTTACATTCGAAATACTTCTGAAAATCACAAACCCGCTGATGAGAAAAAACAAATCCACTCCGGTGACGCCGTACTTGAAAAATGGCAACAGCATTTCGTTGTTCATCGAATAATGGAAGAGCAAAACAACCAGTGCTGCTACTCCACGCAGTGCGTCCAGTTCCTGGTAGCGATCCTGTGGCCTGATTTCCGTGGTCGATGAACCGATTGTCATTGTTTGTGCTCAGCAATGGCCTGTACCATCGACGAAATATTAGTGGTAAAGAGTTTCACCGCGATCGCCAGCAAAATGATCCCAAATACTTTTTTCAGAATTGCGATTCCGCCCGGTCCGAGTAAAATTTCCAGACGTTTGGTCAATCGCAACACCACATACACGATGACCACATTGATCAGGATCGCCAATACAATATTGATGTTCTGGAACTCAGCTCTCAATGAAACTAATGTGGTCATCGTTCCCGCTCCGGCAATGATTGGAAATGCCAACGGCACAATGCTGGCTGTTTTCCCCGAAACATTATCGCGAAACACGCGAACACCCAAAATCATTTCCAAACTCATGGCAAACAGGATCAATGAACCTGCTACAGCAAACGATTTGATATCAACGCCGAATAACTTCAGAATGCTTTCACCCAAGATCAAAAAACCGATCATAATTCCCAACGAAGCCAAACTGGTGCGCACGGGATGAAGATCGCCCGCCTGTTCCTTGAGTTTGATAATCAACGGCACCGAACCCACAATATCGATTACGGCAAACAAGACCATCGTGGCCTTAAACAATTCGGAGGGATTAAATCCTGTAAAAAAATTGGTCATACCTGTTCCAGAATTAGGGTTTCTACTACACCGGCAAAATGGCGATGTTCCAATTCCTGCACTTTCGCAGCAACCGATTCGGGTGTATCATTTGCGGAAACAGCGACCTTAAATTGCGCCAATAACCGTCCTTTGTCAAATTCTTCATTCACCAGATGGATAGAAATGCCCGTTTCCGGCTCACAGGCTTCCACTACAGCCGTATGTACATGAATTCCATACATTCCCTTGCCGCCGAATTTAGGAAGCAGCGCAGGGTGTATATTGATGATGCGGTCCTGAAAGCCGTGAATGATATTTACCGGGATTTTACGCAGGAATCCTGCCAGCACAATCCAGTCGATGTGCCTGTAATGCAATTCCTGCAGCAACGTCAATCCGCTTTCAAAAGAAGCATTGTCCATTACCAGTACTTCAATGCCCAGCGCACGCACTTTTTCCACCACAGGCGCGTCGGGTTTGTTGCACACCACCAATGCCACCGAAATGGCAGAAGAAGCGGAAAAATGCTCAATCAGACGAATTGCATTGGAACCGGTTCCGGATGCAAACACAGCAATGGACTGAATATTCATGTGGCAAAGGTAAGTTCTCTAAGCCGAATAGCTCTCTTTAGCGGTTAAAATCTGCTGCATATTCGCTTCAAGCCGTTATTTAACATAGTTGTAAAACAAGTCTAGAAGGCAGCAAACAGAACACCTATTCGGTTTTTGGCCATTTCCTTTCATCAATTAAGTTGAGATATATTTTGTTTATATGGGTTTTCCTTTTTTCTTTGCAAGCTGAAAAACCTTATAAACGATTTTGAGATGTCTGATATCAAGTCAAGAGTAATATCTATCATAGTAGATAAATTAGGAGTTGAAGAAACTGAAGTAACAAACGAAGCAAGCTTCACAAACGACCTGGGTGCTGATTCCCTGGATACTGTAGAGTTGATCATGGAATTCGAGAAAGAATTCAATATCGCTATTCCTGACGATCAGGCAGAGAACATTCAGACGGTTGGTGACGCTGTTACTTACATTGAGCAAAACGCTAACTAAGAATTTGCTTCAACGAAGCAGATAGACGAACGAACATCACATTTATGGAGCTTAAGAGAGTTGTTGTTACTGGGCTTGGTGCGTTAACACCTATTGGAAATACCGTTACCGAATATTGGGAAAATCTTCTCAAAGGTACGAGTGGAGCCGCCCCTATCCAACAATTTGATGCTTCGAAGTTCAAAACACTATTTGCCTGCGAAGTCAAAAACTTTAATGTAGAAGATTTTCTCGATAGAAAAGAAGCTAGGAAATTAGATCAATTTTCACAATACGCCATGGTCTCTGCTACAGAGGCCATGGTTGATTCTAAACTATTGGAATCAAATCCGAATCTGGATCGTATCGGTGTGATCTGGGGATCGGGAATCGGAGGACTGAAAACATTCCAGGATGAAGCGCAAAACTTCTTCGCGGGTGACGGAACTCCTAAATTCAATCCGTTCTTTATTCCGAAAATGATTGCCGACATAGCGGCCGGGCACATTTCCATCAAGTATGGTTTGCGCGGACCGAATTATGTCACCGTTTCTGCTTGTGCTTCTTCCACCAATGCAATCATCGATGCGTTTAACCTGATTCGTTTGGGGAAAGCCGATGCATTTGTTACAGGTGGTTCCGAAGCAGCAGTGAACGAAATGGGAATGGGAGGTTTCAATGGTTTGAAAGCCCTTTCTACCCGCAATGATTCACCTGAAACGGCTTCACGTCCGTTTGATTTGGATCGCGACGGTTTTGTACTTGGCGAAGGTGGTGGCGCGTTGATTCTTGAGGAATACGAACACGCTATCAAACGTGGTGCAAACATCTACGCAGAAGTTTTGGGTGGCGGAATGTCCGGTGATGCTTATCACATGACGGCACCACATCCGGATGGAATCGGAGCGCGTAACGTAATGATCGCCGCATTGGAAGATGCCAATCTTTCACCGGATGCAGTTGATTACGTAAACGTTCACGGAACTTCCACACCTTTGGGCGATATCGCTGAAACGAAAGCAATTTTGCAGGTTTTCGGTGAACACGCCTATAACCTCAACATCAGTTCAACCAAATCCATGACAGGTCACCTGTTGGGAGCAGCAGGCGCTATCGAAGCAATTGCATGCATTTTGGCCGTGAAAAATGATATTGTTCCTCCTACTATTAATCATTTCACAGACGATCCTGAAATCGACAACCGTTTGAATTTCACGTTCAACACTCCGCAAAAACGCACTGTTGATGTTGCATTGTCAAATACCTTTGGTTTCGGTGGTCACAACACGTCTGTGATTGTTCGAAAATTCAAAGGCTAGTTGCGGCTTAGATTTCCATTTTTAGCAGGACGAAAGTCGCAGGAAGATCTTGATCTTATCCGCTTTTTTATTGAAAAATTTGGCTACCGGCCCAGAAATCTGGAACTTTTCTACGAAGCCATTACCCATCGTTCCATCGCGTTTGCTACTCCGAAAGAATTCTCCAACGAACGGCTCGAATTTTTAGGTGACGCCATTCTCGATGCGATCATCGCCGAATTCCTCTTTCAAAAATTCCCGGATCAGGACGAAGGTTACCTCACCAAAGTAAAATCAAAGGTCGTTTCCCGAAAAACACTTTCTGATTTGGGCGAAGAGCTTGAATTGCGCAAAATCCTGCGCTACAACAAAGGCCGTTCGATCAATCTTACTTCACTCGAAGGAAACGCGTTTGAAGCAATCATCGGAGCGATTTACCTCGACAGCTCATTTGAAGCCGTCAAGAAAATCCTACACCACCATATTTTCCGCAAGTATGTTGATTTGAATAAAATCCTGATTGAGGAAATTGATTTCAAATCCAAGCTGTTTATCTGGAGCCAAAAACGACGATTGGAACTCGAGTTTCAGGTATTACTGGAAGAAAACACCCACGGAACCTGGAAATACGAAGTCATGGTTCAGGTCAACGGTACCAATTACGGAAAAGGAACCGGTGCCTCCAAAAAAATTGCCGAGCAAGCCGCTGCCCGCGAAACGCTCATTCTGATGGGAGAACTTTAGCAAACTCTTGATGCTGGATGCTTGATTTTTGATGAGATTCCAATTAAGAATTAAAGCTACAGGAAACACCGACACTTTATCAATAGAAGGTTGGGTTTTCTTTAGGACGAGAAGCCTAATCAAAAATCCAACATCAAGCATCCAACATCAACAAGGTGTTATTCACATTCCGGTGATCAAAAGATAATTCAAAAGCCCGTTTCAACTGCCTGCTATCTGCCGTATTATGGTTAATTTAGTGGCTCATTCCAGGAGTATGAGCAAACAGAAGCGACACTTACTTTCATTGGAAACTTCGGTTGATTTTGAATTGATTGGCATTTGTTCCCATCACAGCGATTATCGTTTGACGTGGGGACTCAATCAGGAATTGAAACTTCAGTTGGCCAAGAGTGATGAACTATTTGCGATTACCAATAAAAAGGGACAAATGGTCTCGGAACACTCGTACTACTTTTGGTTTGACCCTGAAAATCAGATCGAGTTTTACCTGATCAAAAACAAAAGCGAGGGAAAATTCCTGATTCCCGAACGCAATCAGATTGACTATTTTTTGTTTGTCCGCGATAACGTGACACTCGAAATGGAAGATGTATTGGAAGACATAAAGAAAATTAATAGCGTGATGGCCGCTTATCTGTTTGAAGCAGAAAGTTTGCCTTCGGCTGAACAAATTATATTTTAATGAAAAAAACAAAAATTGTTGCCACGCTGGGGCCTGCTTCAACGAATGACAAAGAAGTATTGCGTCAGATGATGCTTGAAGGTGTGAACGTGTGCAGATTAAACTGTTCGCACGGCTCGCACGAAGATCACAAGCGCAACATCGACATGATCCGCGAACTGAACAAGGAAACCGGCTTAAATGTGGCTATTTTGGCCGATTTGCAGGGGCCGAAGATTCGCACGTACGAAATGGAAAACAATGGCGTGATGATGGAAAATGACTCCATTGTAACCATTGTAACCGATAAAATTGTGGGCACTGCCGAACGTTTCGGAATCAGCTATCAACACATGCCCAGAGATGTGAAACCGGGTGAGCGCATTTTGCTCGACGATGGTAAACTGATGATGGAAATTGTAACGACCGACGGAAAGACTGAAATCAAAGCCAAGGTGATTCACGGCGGTATTTTGTCGTCTAAAAAAGGTGTAAACCTTCCGAACACATACATTTCGCTTCCTTCGTTAACGGAAAAAGACCGCGAAGATCTTGATTTTGCGTTGAACGAAGATGTGGATTGGATCGGTTTGTCGTTTGTGCGTTCAGCACGCGATATCATCGAGTTAAAGCACATTATTTCGCAGCAGCACCGCAAAGCCCGGGTAATTGCGAAAATCGAGAAACCAGAGGCAGTAGAAGACATCGATGAAATCATCAAAGTAAGTGATGCGTTGATGGTGGCACGTGGCGATTTGGGTGTGGAAGTTCCGTACCAAAATGTACCGTTGATCCAGAAAATGCTGATCCGCAAAGGACATTTATACGCCAAACCGGTGATTGTGGCTACGCAAATGATGGAAAGCATGATCACGAACATTTCACCGACCAGAGCTGAAGTAAACGACGTGGCGAATGCCGTACTCGATGGCGCGGATGCGGTGATGTTGTCTGGTGAAACTTCGGTGGGTAAATTCCCGATCGAAGTGATCAAGACGATGGCCAACATCGTGCGGGAAATGGAGAATTTTGAAGGAATCTATAACAAGGAACAATTGCCCGAGAAATCGCAATCGCGGTTTATTTCCGACTCGATTTGTTTCAACGCCTGTCGTTTGGCACAGCGTGTAGAAGCCGATGCGATCATTACGATGTCGTATTCAGGTTATACGGCGTATAAAATCGCGTCACAGCGGCCAAATGCGCCGATTTTTGTATTCACGGCAAACAAAGAAATCCTGACGCAGCTTAACCTGGTTTGGGGTGTGAAATCGTTTTATTACGACAAAAAAGTCAGTACAGATCACACCATCGCCGATATCAAATATCTGCTCACCAAAGAAGGATTGCTCAAACAAGGTGATCTGGTGATCAATATCGCATCCATTCCGATCGAGGAAAACGGAAAATCGAATATGTTGAAATTGAGTTATGTAGAATAAATAATTTCCTACCGGGAAAAAAGAAAGCGCTCTGATAATTTATCAGGGCGCTTTTTTGTTTTCAAAACCAGTAGCTTAAAACGAAAATCGGGAATTTGGATGTTCGCAATATCCCGAACATCCAAATTCCCGAAATCAATTTTTGAGAACCGGCCAATGGCCAAAATTGTCAGCTTTCCGGATTACTTAATCGCGAAACGCGCTGCAAGCGCACCACCGAAATAAAGCTCTGTGTAAGGGAAAAGTCTGAAAGACGGCCCTACATCGAAAGCAAAGTTTAGCGGAATTTGAGTAAACGTGTACTCAATTCCCAACACGCCATCAACACCACCCCAGGTTCCCCCGTCATAGTAATGATCGTGGTAATAATGGCCTTGATTGTGACCGTAATTCCAAAAACCGATATGGCCACCGACTCCCCAATACCAATCAAAACCCTGTCCCAATCCGTAGTTGCGTTCATACAATCCCTGAAAAAAGAATGAATGTCTGCCTGCACCCAAACGAAACTCGCCTGCAGATGCGCCAAAGAAATGTTTAAGATTTAGCGATCCGTAATACGGAAAACCGCCTTTGACCCCGATCGCTGTTTTGTACTGCTGTCCAACTGCTGTAGAAAGCAGCGCAATCGCAAAAATGAATGTGATCCCTAACTTTTTCATAAGATGTGAGTTTATTGCGAAAATATACTCAATCCAGCCTTCCCGCCAAAGTAAATGCCGCACGTTTAGCAAATTTTGTGACTCCGTCAACTGAAAAAGCTTCCATTACAGCCAGGTAAACTCCAAGGCCTGCTTTCGTATTATTGTCGTTCACACCGTCCCAGGTAAGGTTTCCGGTCAATCCCAACAATTCGCTCTTTACCACTTCACGAATAAGACGGCCCTGATCGTCAAAAATCCGGATCGTAGCGATCATTCCGGGCTGTGGCATCGTATAAAAAAATTGTATTACATCTTCCAAACCGTCATTATCGGGCGAGAAAATCGGTAATACCGTTCCGAAATCACCTGTCACTCCACCAGCCTGGTACTGCGAATTTTGCCCACCGGGTGTACCGAAACCAATCGGTTCGGCTGCCGTGTGCCAGTTTCCTTTCAAATTAGACAATCCCGCCGGATCAATGCGCTCCAGCGTTTTGTTTTCCGTTTCATCGATCAACGACAAATGCCAGTCTGCGAGGTAAGAAACTTTATCCAACACTACTGAATCGTAGATGAGGTAAATGGTAGAAGAATCGTTGTTCAGAGCAGGAATACTCATCTGATAAAATGTACCTGGAATTGCGGCTGGGAATTGATCTTTCTGGAAAGAACTATCAGCGGTCAAGACCACATATTCACCCGGAAACAGCAGGTAATTGCCTGTAATCGGTTGACTATTGTCAATCGTATCATTATCAAAATTGGCCAGGCTGTAATCCTTTAAATTCAATACTTTCGAAGAATTATTAAACAACTCCACGAAATCGGTTCCGCCCGTTCCCGGATCAAACAGAATCTCATTGATCACCAAATCACCCGCTACCGGAAGATCTGCCAACGCAAATTGCCCTGAAAGCGTCGTTGTATTGAGCCAGCAATCGCCCACCGTTCCGATGGTAAACGTATAGAGCTGACTTGCCATCAGGTTTTCGTTGAAAGTAATCGTCACCGAAGTCGGAAATGGGTCTAGAATACTGTAGTTGTTTACCGTCAAAAGCGGATTTACCGTCATCACCGAATTGGCAACCGAGGTCGAATCCATTCCTTCTGAAAAGTACAATTCCACCTGATTGGGAGCCAATGCATTTGCCAACACCAATGAAGGAGCCTGCGTATCAGGAGTGATGTCGTAAACGCTGTTTTGTGCGCCCGGAGTTCCTCCAGCGAGCCAGTTGCTTCCTGTCCAGTTTGCCTGATCAGAACACGGATCATTAGGATTGATCAACTCCAATGTATAACCACCCTCTTGTTTGATCGGATCGTTGTACCAATCATCGGTATAAATTACTTTGTCGATGATCACCAGGCCGGTATCTTTTAGCACCACATCATCGCCAGCGTTATTCAAACTCGGGAAACTGGTAACGGCAAAACCACCCGGAAACGAGGGTAAAGACGAAGTAGCACATAAAATCTTGTATTCACCCGGTAAAATCCAGCCTGCGGTAATGGTTCCATCTGCAGATGCATCGCCAATTTTCCAATCGGTCAGGTCGAAAATTTTGGTGCTGACATTGTGGATTTCAATGAATTCCAGTTCCGGTAAACCGATCGCAGGTGTAGGATCAGCCATAAATTCCGTAATAATGACATCGCCAGCCGAAGCAATTTCACCTATTAAAAAGGTGCAATTCGTTGTGAGATTGGTAGCAGTATTTCCCGCCAGATCATCAATAGATGCAACCGTTACCTGATACGTTTGTCCGTTTTGCAGATTGCCGGAAAGCGTTAAATGTACCAGCGCTCCGTTTCCACCGTCAATAGCAGCGGTTTGCACTGCAACACTCGGATTCAACGTATAATTTCCGGCTGTTGTAGCCGCTGCTCCTGAAACAACTTCGCTGAACAGTACATCGATTTGTGTAGCAGAAATCACCGTGGAACTAACAATTGCGGGCGCTTGTGTATCAAAAATCTCAGGGCCTGCATATACATTGTCGAAGAAAAACTTGTTGGAGTTGCTCACAGTATAGGTTCCCAAAACACCGAAATGCGTTCCTAATAAATTGGTGGCGTCTGTTCCCGAACTTTGAAAGGCGTAGTTGATTCCGCCGACTGCATCTACGTACAACGACCACAATCCGGCATTGCTGCGAACTACTCTGATTCCAACGGTAAACGAGTTGGCAATCTGAGCGCTGGTCCCGGCACAAATTTCAGTTGAAACACCGCTCACCGATTTGAACAAACGAATAGCATCCAACGACCCGGCTTCGCCCAATTGCAGGTAAAATCCATCGGGATTGGTGGTTAAATCTGCTGCAGAAGAAGTAAGATAAATGCGTCCGAAATTACTGGATGACGGGGAAAAGGATTGTTTGACCCAAATGCGCCATTCCTGGCCATCGAGCGTGCTTAATCCATGCGGAGTGGATAGATAGGAGGTGGCGGCAATCGTGTTGTTGATTTGCAGTTCCTGGCCTGCATTCACAATAAAATCAGCGTTGGTGCCGCTCCAAACGGGATTTGTTGTAAAATTTCCATCCGAGAAATCATCGGTCAGTTGTGACCATGAATTAGCGGTGAAGAAAAGTAATAGTAAAAGAAAACCCGTTTTCATATCCATTCTGTAGGGAATAAAGATAAAAAAACGGGTTGATTTCTATGTTAAACAGACGTTGTTTTTACAAACGTGTTCAGAATTAGTTTTTCAAACTTACGGTTCCTTCCGGAATCGCCTGATTAATCAATTTGGTAATTCCTTTCAGGTATTGTTTTTCGTCGGAAGAACAAAACGAGATCGCTTTACCGGTAGAACCTGCGCGACCTGTACGGCCAATGCGGTGTACATACGTTTCAGCTACTTCCGGCAATTCGAAATTGATCACGTGGCTCAGTTGGTCCACATCAATTCCGCGTGAAGCGATATCAGTAGCCACCAAAATTCTGATTTCGCGGTTTTTGAATCCTTTCAACGCACGTTCGCGCGCATTCTGCGATTTGTTTCCGTGAATGGCTTCCGAACGAATTCCGAATTTGTTCAATTCTTTCGCTACGCGGTCAGCACCGTGTTTCGTACGTGTAAACACCAATGCGTGCTCGATGTTTTCTTTTTCGATCACACGTTTCAGCATCGAACGTTTTTCTTCTTTTTCTACGTAATAAACGGATTGGGTAACCAATTCTGCCGTAGAAGAAATCGGGTCGACCTGTACGTTTGCCGGATCAAACAACAACGTTCCCGCTAATTGCTTGATTTCAGGAGAAACGGTTGCAGAGAAGAAAATCGTTTGTTTGTTTTTCGGCAATTTGGCCAATACTTTTTTGATATCGTGGATGAAACCCATGTCGAGCATGCGATCCGCTTCGTCCAATACAAAATGCGTGATGTGCTGCAAGGTAATGAAACCCTGTTGCATCAAATCGAGCAAACGGCCCGGCGTAGCGATCAGGATATCAACACCTGCGCTTAATTGATTGACTTGTTTGTGCTGCGAAACACCACCGAAAATAACGGCTGAACGCAGTTTGGAGTTTTTACCGTAATCGCGGAAACTTTCAGCGATTTGGATGGCCAACTCACGTGTAGGCGCCAAAATCAGGGCTTTTACGTTGCGTTTTCCTTTGATTTCTGCCGGCTCCAATAATTGAAGAAGTGGCAAGGCAAATGAAGCCGTTTTACCGGTTCCTGTTTGCGCGCATCCGAAAATGTCGCGTCCTGCTAAAATGTGTGGAATAGATTGTTCCTGAATAGGGGTTGGTGTGGTGTAACCCACGGCTTCGAGCGCATCCAATAAGGATTGACTCAAATTTAAATCTTTAAATAACATGTATTTTTGGTATGTATTATCCGAACTGGATGTCACGTGTGTTTGTACTTTACAACACTCACATATCGGGAAACCAGTATCGAAAAAATAGTCTTTCAAGCTGATTGCGATGCGAAGATACGGAAAAAACCGCGAAAAAGAGTTAAAAAGCAGTTAGGAGCACAAGTTCGGCGAAAGATTGATCTTGTTTTCGGAGCATTTATCGTCTCAAATCATGTAATTTTACCCCGAATTTTATTCCAGATAACAAACATGAATGTAGCTGTTGTAGGCGCTACCGGAATGGTGGGCCAGGTGATGTTGGAAGTGTTGAAAGAACGCAACTTCCCGATTACACAATTGATTCCCGTAGCTTCTGAAAAGTCGGTCGGTAAAATGATCGAATTCGGAACGTTGCAATTTCCGGTGGTCGATTTGGCTACGGCGGTTTCCATGAAACCCGATGTGGCGATCTTTTCTGCAGGCGGTGAAACGTCGCTTGAATGGGCGCCGAAGTTTGCCGAAGTGGGCACAACGGTGATCGACAACAGCTCGGCATGGCGCATGGACCCGGATAAAAAACTGATCATTCCCGAAATAAACGGTGACGAACTCACTGCGACTGATAAAATCATTGCCAACCCGAATTGCAGCACGATTCAACTCCTGTTGGCGTTGGCTCCGTTGCACAAAGCGTATACGGTGGAACGCGTGGTGGTCTCCACCTACCAATCCATTACAGGAACGGGTGTGAAAGCCATGCAGCAATTGGAAAATGAGCGCGCGGGCATTACCGGCGAAATGGCGTATCCGTACCCGATCGATAAAAACTGCTTGCCACATTGCGATTCGTTTTTGGACAACGGTTACACGAAAGAAGAAATGAAACTGACCAAGGAAACCAAGAAAATCCTTGATCCTTCGATTCGTGTTACGGCTACTGCTGTGCGTGTTCCGGTTGTTGGTGGTCACTCCGAAGCGGTGAACGTAGAGTTTAAAAATGATTTCGACCTGGCAAACGTGCGTAAGTTGTTGCACGAATCGGATGGTATTACGTTGAAAGACGATCCGACATCCAATTCTTACCCAATGCCGCGTTATGCGCAGGGGAAAGACGATGTATTTGTGGGAAGAATTCGCCGTGATGAATCACAGGAAAACACGTTGAACATGTGGGTAGTTGCTGACAACCTGCGAAAAGGAGCAGCGACCAATGCGGTGCAAATTGCGGAGTTGCTGATAAAAAAAGGTTTTTTGACGGTATAATTTTTGCAAACAATTTTCCGGCTGTTTAAACGTTTAGAGACAAAGAGATGAATTTCAGAATGAAACAATGGTTGTTGGCAGGTTTACTGCTTGTATGTGGTGTTGCTTTCGGGCAGCGTCAAACCAAAGCGTCGCGCTCTGAAATTGGCATCATGGTAGGCGGATCGTATTATATCGGCGACCTGAATGTCATGAAACACTTTAAGAATACGAACCTTGCAGGCGGGATTATCTACCGGTTCAACATTCATTCGCGTCTTACCTGGCGTTCCAATTTCACGTATGGTTTTGTAGAAGGCTATGATTCGGATGCCAAACGCGATATTTTGGTCAACCGCAACCTATCATTTCAAACCGAATTATTCGAGTTGGGAAGTGGTGTCGAATTTACGTACTTCCCGTTTCAGATCGGCCACGACCGTTACCGCGGAACAGCTTATTTATTGGCACAACTGGCATTGGTTCATATCAATCCGACAACTGATTACAACGGTGAAACAATTGAATTGCAACCGCTTGGAACCGAAGGACAAGGAACCAGCGCTTCTGATAAAAGTAATTATGGCTTGAACCAACTCGCAGTTCCGTTGGGAATTGGTTTCCGGCTTTCATTGGGCAGACGCGCTTCTGTTGGTTTGGAATACGGTATTCGTTTCCTCTTTACCGATTACCTCGACGATGTTGGTGGTTATCGTTATGCCGATCCAACGATTATCGCTGCAGAAAACGGCCCGATAGCAGCTGAATTGAGCAACCGCAGTTTAGACGGTTCACGCTTCGGTAGAAGAGGCAATCCTGCTTCACGTGACTGGTATTCATTTTTCGGTGCTACGTTGACGTTCCGTTTGGGTGATCCTTCGAAGTGTCATTTTACGAATCAGTAATCTTTGATTTTTTCTTGGTAATCCGCGTCCCTGCAATCTTTCCGTAATATTGCCGGATTACTGCAATCTTTGCAAACTTACTAACGCTCTAAAATAAGCCTCAGCGTATTTCAGATAATAGGATCCACATTTGTTTTGAAAGAAATGTGGTAGAAAAATTAATAAAGTTTCAAGACTGATTATCAGTTCATAACTTTACTGGAAATGTTATCTGTTGTCAATTAGAAAAGCAGGGATTAATTCCAAAGGATCAAATAATTTTGAATTCTTGCATGAGTTGGTAAACAAAAACCCCAACTTATATCCGATGATATAATATGATTAGAGTTTTGGAAAGATGTATACAACAACTAAAAAGATGGTTTGTTATTTTATTTAAGTTCAGAAAAAAGAAAGCAATGGAAAATAAATTTGAAAAATATGCGAGACTTACGACGCCTAAGAAATATGATGATACGTTAGAGTCATATCAACTCGTTATGGATACCGCACTTGAGTTATCGAGAAAAACTCAAGAAACACTTGGTAACACTAGGAGCGAAATGCTTAACGACGCGCTCATATTGTTTCAGATGTCAATGACGAAAGCAATCGCGATTAAAAGTTTAGCGCAGGGCATTAACTATTATAATTCTTTGGGGGATTTTTCAATTGCTAACTTTGTCGACCCTATGTCTATGGCATCACTCGTGAGAAGTCAATATGAGGCCTTTGCGAATTTTCACAACATATTTAATTTACAAAAGGATAAAGATGCTCAAGATTTCCTTTATTATACTTGGGCCATGGCGGGCTTAAGAGAGAGGCAAAGATTTCCCAATCAGATGTCAGAGGAGGAGTTGAAGCAGCGACCAGTGTCATTTCAAAATTTGGTCAAAGAGAACAATGAGAAAGCAGAACACGAACAGAAATTAATCGAAGAAATTACTGCGAAGATTCACGCCAATCCGTTGTTCTCAAATTTAGATGAAGAAAAACAGAAGAAACTAGACAAACAATTCGAAAAAAGAACCTTTCAATTTCTAGTCGTTGATGGAGTAGTTAAAGGCACTGACTGGTTAGATATGTTTTTAAACACTGGAGTTAATGAACTCTTTAAACCCTTGTATTCTATTATGAGCACAAGTACGCATCCATCTAATGTTTCGGTTTTTCAGTATGCACAAATGTTTGAGAACAATGAAAATCAACAGAGAGCACAGATGTTACTGAAAATGTCAGAAAAAATCATGAGCTTTTTCATCGCTGATTTCTGCGGTTATGTTCCTGAAGCGAAAGTCATTTTTCAGTCGTTGCCCGAGATGGAAAGAGTACTTGTAGAATCCTCAAATCAACACATGAGAAATGGAGTTTTACCACTTTCAGATACTCTACAAAACTTTTCTCGGGAGATTGAAGAATATGTTCAGAAAACGTACAATGGCGATTACACTCGCGCTTTTAAGTGAGCACCAAACAGTAGCCGGATCTCAAATGAGAAAAAACACCTCTCAGAAAATTTCTTATTCAATAGCGAATCCCACTATCTCGTAAACAACTCCTTATTACCATTCGATCCGGTAATAAGTAACGCATTGTTTTCTGTATACCAGGTTCCCACAAGTACGGATTGCCACTTTCCTTCAGCGTAAGCGATGAGGTACAAATTCTTTTCCTTCGTATACCATCCAACTCCCGGAATTTTTCCATTACCGGCATGTGCACTTTGACCGGAATAATCAGAACCGCTCATGGTGGCTGAACTTCCGTTGTCGGAAATACTTCCATCTGCATAAAATGTGATCGATTGCGAAAAAGTAGATCCCATGTAATTATCTCCGTTACCGGAATTATAGGTTTCGCTTTTGGTCCATTTGCCTTGCAAGGCCATCGGAAATGTTACATTCGCCGGAAACGGTATTTTTTCAGGAGTTTTTTCTGTTTGGGTTGAAGCTGTTTCGGTTTCCTTTGCGATAGCTTTCTCCACGGTAAATGGTACTTCAGTACGTTCACCGTTCATTTCAATGATCAATTTACAATTCAGCACAGCATCACTTCTTTCAGCGGTTAAACCGAAATTGAGTGCGTAGGTACTTTCTACAGCTGTTCCTGAAAAAGAATTGCCGGTTGTAGTTCCTGAAATGACATAGGTTTGCTGTGAATCGTTCATGTCTCCGGATACCTTTGTGCCATCTTGTAGCAGGTTCATGACAATAGCATCTCCGTTCACTGTTCCGTAATACGTACCACTCCATTGCGCATAAAAGGTGGCTATCCAAAAAAGACTGATAAAAAGTGCTGCTGATTTCATTGACCGATTGTTTTCACTTCCAAAATAGAAAAAAAGGTTCAGCTTTCCGGTATTCGCGGTGAATTATTCCGTTGATAATCAAGTGAGAGCTTTAAAAAAACAACCGTCCATTCACCCATTCCGGGTCCAGAATTGCTTCGTGTTTTTTGTAGAATTCCAATGCGGGCTCGTTCCATTCCAACACCTGCCAATCCATGCGTTTCACGCCACGTTCTTTGGCAATCGCTACGACTTCCCGGAACAATCGTCCACCGATTCCACCGCGACGGAATTCAGGCAATACGTAGAAATCTTCGAGGTACAAGCACCGGCCTTTCCAGGTAGAATAAGACGTGTAATACAGCGCAAATCCTACCACCAAATCGTTATCGGTTGTAACCACCAGCGCATTACAGATCTTGTCTTCAAACAGATCAATGCGCAGCTGTTCCGGTGTATTGATCACTTCATCCGGAGCGCGCTCGTATTCGGCCAAAGCTTGAATCAAGCCATGGATCGCGCGTTCATCACCCGATTGTGCCTCCCGAATCAGCATTACAAACCACCTAAGTTGTAACGGAACCGAAGACCCGTACTCATGTTTCCGGTAGGGTAAGACGTTGCAATTTTCGGTGTTGTGATCACTTGATCGTAGTAAAGCTGAATCGTGAGGTTGTTCCCAAGATTGTAGTCTACCGACGATTTGATCGAAACCACACGCTGACCTGCCGTTGCCTGATTGGTTCCTTCTACAATTTTACGAATCACCGTAAGGTTATCGCGGAATGTGAAGTCGAAACGAATGTTCAGCGGATTCTCAGGTTTCTTGCCACGTACTTTAAACGGCAATTGTACTTTTTCAAATTTGTACCCCGTTCCGATTACGAATTCGCTACCCATCACTTCAGTTACCTGATTGTTGTTCAACGAAAGCGTTGCACTGCGGTCTTTCTTGTACTCGAACTTGGTGATCAAGCCTTGTCCGTTTACATTCCAGGTTGCATCTACACCGATTAGCGGCGAGAAACGCTCAGCAATGGTTACCGATTGTACGTTGTTGCGTGGAATGAAGTTGTCATTCAAATCAAGTGCAGAGATATCGCCGTTTGCGTCAAGTGCCGCATTCAGATTCGATTGCACACCCGCCATTGTTACATTGGAAGAATACCCGTGACGAACCACGAAGTTTTTCACGTATTTCTTCATGAACTCAAACTTGGTAAGACCGTTGTAGTTCACCGTCCAGTTTGGCAATGGCATTGATTTAAACGGATTGGTCGTACGCTCTGAAACGTTTGTTTTGGTATAAGCCGTTAAGAATGCGCCGATCACAACTTCCTGCTGAGATAAACCGTAACCTTCGGCGTAACCGGTGCTGGTAGTTGTTGAATTACCGTTTTGAGCACCCAGAAACTGCGAAACCACTTCAGTATTGGTGCGCAGGTTGTCGAAATTGGTCGACGTGTAACCTGTACCCAGTTTCGTAAATGCCGAGCGAATCGAAATCGTTGAATACGTTAAAGTAGACAACTGCATACGGCTTTGCGATTCAAACTGCGAACTCAGATCATTCCAACGGAAGAAATCAGAAGTATTTTGCGTCATGGTACGGTTCAGGTTCAAATCAATGGTGAAATCCTTGAACGGCTCCAATGTGCTTCGTCCGGTAATGGTTTGCGAATGCGTAAGGGTATGCTGACGGTTGAGCGCACTGTTTTGTACCAACCAACCGTTATCTGCAGCCACGCGGGCAAAATCATAACCTGTTTCTTTTCCGGTAACGGAATAGGATTGCTGACCAAAAATAAAGCCTGACATCGGTGAACTCATCGACGGATTAAATCCTAACAAACGTGCGTCCTGATTGTAGCCCGGAAGCAATGTTCCGTTTGTTTGAGCGTATGTTCCCGAAACATTTCGAACCGTCATTAATAAGCGTCCGCTGAAACCAACTACAGGATTTACCTTGCTGTTTTTCTTGCGTTTTTTCTCGCGCTCAAACTTGCGTTTTTTGCGGTTCCATTTACGCAATTCTTTCTTGGTCATTTCCTCGATCGGCTTGTCGGGTTTCAACTCTTCTTCGGCTACAGGAGCTTTATCTCCTTCAGTTTTACCGCCACCGCCTTCTGAACTGGCAGCAGCTCTTCGCCCGCCTTTTCCATCGCCGTTGATCTTTTTAAGGAATGCAACTTTGTTGTAAAGGTTGGTGAAATTGGCCTGGCCCTGAGCGTTGATCGTACGGCTGTTTTGAACCAGGTTTCCGTAGTTCTCCTGTCCCAATGCAGCGCGTTGCCAGTTATAGGTCCCGGAGTATTTCACGTTACCCGAAATCCAGTCAAGTGCCGGTATTTTATCAAATGGAAGCGTATAGGCAATACTGTAATCGTGCGTATAATCCATGGTTTTACCCAGGGTACGCATCTGATCCCACACCGTGTCTTTAAACTGACGGTAGCTGGTAGGATCGGCCTTACGGTCAACGATACCATTGGCTTCGTCAAACAACGAGCGATTGTTGGCGTTGAATGTTCCTTTAATGTTTTTAGTGATATCCCAACCAAGCTTGTAATTACGCGTCCACGTAAAGTTTTTCACGTAAACAGGCTGGAAAACAAAAGTCTGATCGATGTTGTTACGAATCTGGCGCTCGTTGTAATTACGCACCAAATCGTTGGTAAACGAAATGTTTTTAGGAACCGGTGACAGGCTGATATCACGAACGATTGCCCACCATTTCGATTTCTGCATGAACGGCACTTTTTTGAATGGTTCATACGGTTTCGCACTGAAGCTGTACGCGTAATTCAAACCACCTTTCCATACTTTCGTGCGGTCGTAATTGGTGTTGAAATCACGGTGAAGGTTCTCACTGTAGGCATAAGAAGCTGTCCAGTTTGAAACATCGAAGAAATGTGCTTTTTTACCTGCAGCACGTTCTTTACGAACACCCTGGAAGTTATACGAACGACGTTCTGTGAAATCCTGACCCAAACGAGCACGTTCTTTACGCGTTGCTGCGTCGTAAGCTTTCAGTTTTGTATCCGGATTGTACGGATCGTATTCCGGATTGATGATTCCCAATGAATAACCATAGAAGAACGGAACCGAAATCTTCAGGCGATTGCCTAAGAACTGGCCCAATTGCATGGTTGATTGGAAATCAAAACCGATTTTTTCGTTTCGCTGACGATCCTGAACACGGCTGTCTACAGCTCCCCAGTTGATTCCGCTGTAATTTCCTGACATGGAAACATTCGCGAAATCGGCAGCTTGTAATTGCATTTGAGCAACAGCAGCCGAACCACCGTCATCCACAAAATCAGTTAAGCGTAATTCATTCACCCAAACTTCCACACATTTCGGTAAACCGTCATCCGGCAAGGGATTTCCGGTATTGTTTGGGTTGCGAATTCCAACCATTACAGTGCGGATTCCCTGAAGGTTCGGATTTCCTTTCACCTTGATCTGGCGACTTCCGTTGGTAGGATCGGCAATAGCATATTCAACCGTTGTAGAAACATTCGAACCGCTTCCGGTGAGTTCGTTTCGACGCATTTTCAGGTTGATGAGGTCATCAAAAACAATCTCAATATTGTTGCCCTCCGGCCAGATGCTTTCCGGTGTGGTTGAACCCCAAGGCGTAAGCGCCAATGGCATTTCGTATTCGTAATAGTTGTCGGTAAAGTCAGTTCCCAAACGTACAAACACTGTAAGATCGTTATCGTGCAATGAGTTTGGTGTTTTCTCTTCACCGTGAACAAACATTTTCAATTTTTTGTAAGTACGAACGTCGAATTGTACGTTACGGTAAGCTGCACGGGCGTCACCATCCTGCAAACCACATACGTTCAATGCAAGCGATTGCTCGTTCATTTGACGCTGGTATGGCTGAGAAGGATCTACCTCACGGATAATTCCCGGAGGGATTTCGTATTTCACCGGTGTTTTCTGATCGTTTTCCTCTACGTTTACCGCTCCGATGTTGAAGTCCGTTAAATTCGGGTCAATCTGCACACCATCGCCCGGTTGAGTCAAATCCTCACGGAACTGACGCCATTCACCGCGAATGAATTCCAAACGTGCGAAACGCAACAAGACTTCTTCGTCAAAATCTTTCATGAACATACGCATGAAACGAATCGAACGGAAATCGCGAATCCCGTTTACAGTTCTTTCAGGTGAACGAACCGGAATTTTGAACTGGTACCAGCGTTCTGTTTTAGAACCGTTTTGGTAAATCTGTACGTTGGTAATGAAGTTTTGTCCTACTACCATGTCTTGTGGACGCAAACTCACACGGTACTGGAAATATGCCTCAGACTCAGCCAAGTTGTTATCCTGATTGATATCCTCCAAATCGGGCATATTGGTAGCCGCAGTGGTATACTTCTCCAGGTTCATCGTGTCCGACATTTCCGGCGTAGCGGCATTGCCCTGCATTCCGTTGTATTGCTTGTAACGTTGCAGGATGTTTAACTGTTGGAAATCGTAATCGTCGTCACGGTAGAAATTGTAATCATCGTTCGAAGGATCGGAAATCATGCGGTTTTTCGTCGCCTGGTCCAGTGTTCCGTTTGCCTGTACCCACGCTACGTAAGAAGCATAAGCCGTGCGCTCGCGCTCGTTGTTGTAACCATCCAACCCAACATCCTGATTCACACGATTGTTCGGATCAGTATCAAAAGCATTTACAATCGGTTGTGTATTGGTTACACGGGCCCATGGAGTAAAATCGACATTCTCGTCGCTTCCGTCTGCCGGCAAACCGTTTTCAGAAGATTTACGCGAATCGGCCAATACGTCTTCCGACATATTTCCAAGGTTGAAATACAAATCTCCACCGTTGTGTGGTCCTCCTCCATCTACGTTTTCAGCATCTTCGTTGAACGGGTCCAAAACCCAGAATTGAATGTATTCGATGTTGGCTTGTTCAAAGTCGTTGGTGCTCAATGCACGCATGATTCCACCCCAGCGTTCTTCCGGGTTGGTCCACGTACCGTCGGGATTTACCGTATTCGACTGATCGTAGTTGTACATTCCACGCTCTCTCGGGTAGTAAGCCAATTCGAGCAATTGAATATTCGGAATGGAACCGTATTGCTGTTGCAGGTTCGGGAAAATGTCAGTTTGATTCACCAAACGCATACGGCTATCCGACAATTGCGTCGGATCGTCTTTGATGTGTTGTGGTGTAAGGTTGTTGCTTTGGTAAAACAACGGGTCGATGAGGTACCAGGCTGTTCTTGATCGCTTGAAACCGGTAGCCAGGTCTTTTTGCATTCCCTCGGGGAACAAATCAGGTTGTCCTTGCGGTGTGGAAGCCAATCGCCACGCACTTGCGGTACGCAAATCGATGGTACTTTGACTGCCTTCAAAATCGTCTAAGTAAGAAATACCAGCTTTACTGATGGCACGTGGTGTACCCGGAATAAGGTGAGCGCCCTCGCCCTTGAAGGTAAGGATCGATTTTTCTTTGGTCGAAATGATCGGAAGGAAATCAATGGCTTTGGTCAAAAACGGCAATTCCGTGCGGTAATTGATGTCCAAACCAAGTACATTGTTTTTATATGGTTCCGAACCGATATCCACTTTTTGGGTGACCGGTCGTTCCATCATCCGCATCCAGGTAGCGCCGATGTTAAAGTCTTTGCTGAAGCGATAATTCAGATGGGTTCCTAGCAACGATTTTGCCTGGAATCCGAACACGGAATTACTTTCAATGGAAATTTTGATCGGTGTATTCGATTCCAAAATTCCGGTGTTCAGGATTTTCACGCGCCCCAAGTTGTAATCAACGGTGTAATCCTGTCCTTCAACTAGGTTGATTCCACCTGCGGTTACGGTAACAGCTCCTTCCGGAACGTTCAACGCATTTAACGGAATATCAGATGATACCGAAGATTGGTATTCTCCTTTGAAAAGGAAACGGTTTTTACTTGGAATTTGCTGAGCGGCCGTTTTGGTTGAATCGTACAATTCGGTAAAGGCAATCCGGTCGATAATGATATCCGGAATACCTTCAGCCTGCATTTTTTCTTGTAATTTTTGACCGAATGGTTCAACGGAAGTAAAGAAAATTCGTCCGTTTCGCGTATTGATCGTACCACCGGTTTCGGCTTTATTGCCATTATAATTCACCGGAATGAAGTCAAAGACTCCATCAGAGAAGTTTTGGTTATTGACGTTGTAACGATCCATGTCAATCATCGACACAATTTGTTCGTCGTTCAACCCATCAAACGGGAAATACGGAATCGGAACACTTGTTTCTGGATTGTTGTACATGATATTCAAACGGAATCCTTCTTTATCAACCTGATAAGCGCCGATGGAATACACGTTTTTCATCATCAAATCCCAAACGCTGATGGTAGGATTGGTGATGGTTGGTTTCAACAATTTAAGGAACAAGGCTTCCTGACCGGCAACTCCATCTGTCGAAAATTCACCGACCTGGTAGGTTTGTCCACGGTAGGTATACTCGTAAGCTACAGCCAAAACCTCATCGTTGTTCAGCGGCTGGTTCAGGGAAATGAATCCCAACAAGGCGTTGTAGCTGAATTCGGATTCGGTCAGTTTACGCGCGTTTTCTACTTTCTCGTAGTGAACGGCTTGCTGGAACGGGCCTGGTGTTGCTGCTTGCCCGTTAAGGGTACTTACCGCGGAGTTGAAATTTCGAACGCCCGGCTGGCCAGACAACCATGGGTATAAACCGTTGGATTCATTATCCGGTAAATCCTGTGGTGCAAATCCACCCGGATTTCCTTCACAGTTCTCAGGTTTTGCTTCCCCCAAGTCGGAGAACGCCAAAATGTTACGAGTATTTTCGGTGTTATTGACACGATTGGTCAACCACACTTCCATACGGGTGATGTACGTTTCGGCAGCCACGTTCGGCAATTGCGACATCGAATTATCATACTCATCGTGGAAGTATAAATTCACGAAATAGTGACGATTGGCTTCGTAATTATCGGCCGAAACTTCAAAAGGCTGTACCTGTGCTTTTCCGGTAATGTTGATTTCCTGGCGTTTTCCTTTCGAAGAAGCCGCAATTCCGTCAACAGTCAGATTCCCAAAACGCAATTTGGTATAGGCCCCGAAAAGGGTTTGTGATCCTGGAATCAATGAAGTTTGCATTGGCATGGAAACATTCCCCAATTCGATGCGCTGCATGATCTGATCTTCGTCACCGGAATAACCGAGTTTGGTAATATTGTCAAAGTCAAATGCCGCCTGGGTATTGTAACTTGTGTTGAGTTTCAGTTTGGTACCGATTTGTCCAACCAGGTTCATCTGAATCTGCTGCTGGAAATCAAAACGGGTAATACGACGCTGTTTTACAGGAAGTAACGGATTGTCATAACGCGACGAGTTTACCCCGAACGATAATTCAACACTACCTTGCGGTCGAATGGTAATTTCATCTGATCCGAAGAAGCTTTCAAAGGCTTTTCCAGGAATTTTAATCGGGAACTCAAGCGCGCGGTCTTCCTCGGTTTGTTCGTCGATTTTGCCCTTCCAGTTTTCTTTGAGTGTTTTCTGACGTTCATACTCGAGGTATTCTTCGAGCGTCATCATCGACGGATTGCGGTAATTGAGGTTGGAATTTCCAATCGTCTCCTTGAACACATACGTTCCCGTAACAGGATCAAACACAATGGTTTGTTTCATGTTGGAAGGATCTCCAAGGTCGAAACTTTGGGGATTGTTTACGGTTGGATCCTGTGGATTGGTAATCGGGAAAGGTAGGGTTACCTCATTACTATCCGGTGGAGTCTGTGCCAGGACAATCGGCGACAGCAGGCAGCCTCCTACAACGATAAAGACGAGTCGTAGCAAGGCGGCGTAATAGTTAGCGACTTTTTTCTGTTCCAAGTGTTACAATATTTTCAGGGAACCTTTGATCAATTCTTCAACTGACTCGGTTCCGGTTGCAATTTTTTCAATAGCTTTTTCCGCAGCTTTTTTATCAAAACCTAAGGAAATCAATGCTGTTAACGCATCAAATCGATTAGTATTGTGACCGACAAAAATATTTGTGCCTGCTCCCCATTCTACTTTTACCATTTTGTCTTTCAAGTCGATAATGACCCGCTGGGCAGTTTTTGCTCCAATTCCCTTGATGGATTGGATGGTTCGCACATCGTCGGTTTGAATAGCCTGTGCTATTTCGGTCGGTTGCAAAGATGAAAGCATGAGAATGGCCGTGTTGGGGCCGATTCCCGAAACGGAAAGCAAGAGGTTGAACAATTCGCGTTCTTCCAACGTTGAAAACCCGAATAACAGGTGCGCATCTTCGCGAATAATCTGCTGGGTAAAGAGTTTCAATTGTTCGTCGGAACCCAGGGCAGAAAAGGTGTTGAGCGAAATTTTCACGTAATAACCCACACCACCACATTCGATGATGACGTTTGTCGGATTTTTCTCTACCAGCCGGCCGTTCAAGTGTGCGATCATGTCTGTTTATTTGTTTTGAGCGTCAACCACGGCTACTTTCACCATGTTTACTATTTCGCGAACGGAAGATCCCATTTGCAGTACGTGAATCGATTTTTTCAAGCCCACCAGGATCGGACCAATGGCTTCACCTTCGGTAATTTCCTGCAATAATTTATAAGCGATATTTCCGGAAGATAAGTTCGGGAAAATGAGGGTGTTGACTTCTTTATTGGCCAGGGTCGAGAACGCAAATTTCTCGTTCATCAATTCATTATTGAGGGCAAAATTGGCCTGGACTTCTCCGTCAACGATAATTGTCGGGTATTTTTCATGCAGAATCTGAACGGCGTCAGCCATTTTGATGGCGTCTTTACCAACTGCCGATCCAAAATTGGAATAGCTCAACAAAGCAATGCGCGGCGTGACCTTAAACTTGCGCAACGTCTTCGCTACGTTGTTGGTGATTTCAGCAATCTGCTCCGCTGTCGGATTCATATTGATTGTTGTATCGGCTAAGAACAAGGGACCTTTTTTGGTCATCAGAATGTAAACACCGGCTACGATATTGACATCTTTTTGCAAGCCAACCGTTTGAATTGCCGGGCGCACCACATCTCTGTAGTTACGTGTCAATCCGGAGATCATCGCATCAGCATCGCCGTATTCGACCATCATCGCACCGAAATGATTGCGTTCGCGCATAATCTGAATGGCTTCAAATTCGGTAATTCCCTTGCGTTTGCGTTTCTCGAAAAAGGCTTTTCCGTAGCATTGTCTGCGGGCTTTTTCGGTATCCGATTTCGGGTCGATGATCTGAAAGTCGCTGATTTCGAGACTGTATTCCTGAATCAGGGATTCGATCATTCGGCGTTTTCCAAGCAGAATTGGTGTACAAACACCTTCTTCGGCAGCAGTTTGGGCTGCTTTCAGAATTTTCAGGTTATCTGCTTCGGCAAAGACAACGCGTTTCGGGTTGAGTTGTGCTTTTTCGGTGATATTTCGCACCAGTTTATTGTCGAGGCCCAAACGTTTTTTGAGCTCTGTTTCGTATTCATCCCAATTCAGAATGGGTTTTCGTGCAACACCGGAATCCATCGCTGCTTTTGCAACGGCCGGAGCTACCGAATAAATGAGTCGTGGATCGAGTGGTTTCGGAATGATCTGATCACGACCGAAAGCGATGTGTTTTTCGCCGTAGGCTTCAATTACTTCATCCGGAATGGTTTCTTTGGCGAGCGCAGCAATGGCCATAACGGCTGCCAGTTTCATTTCCTCGTTGATGGTTGTGGCACGCACATCAAGCGCTCCTCTAAAGATAAAAGGGAAACCAAGCACGTTGTTCACCTGATTAGGATGATCGGAACGTCCGGTTGCCATGATAATATCGTTTCGTACAGACATGGCATCTCTATAAGAGATTTCCGGTTCCGGATTCGCTAACGCAAATACGATCGGATTTTTTGCCATGGCGGCGATCATTTCTTTTGATACCAGGTTTCCTTTCGACAAACCAAGGAATACATCCATTCCCTTAAACGCTTGTTCCAGAGTGATGTCTTTTCGTTGAACGGCGAATCGTTTTTTCTCTTCATCAAGGTCTGTTCTGCCTGAGTGGATCAACCCTTTGCTGTCGAACATAAAGATGTTTTCCAAACTGGCTCCCAGCGCTACGTATAAACGCACACAGGAAATAGCAGCAGCACCTGCGCCCGAGATTAAGATTTTGACCTTCCCGATTTTTTTATTGGCCAGTTGCAAGGCGTTGAGCAATGCTGCCGAAGAAATAATGGCTGTTCCGTGCTGATCATCGTGCATCACCGGAATGTCCAGTTCTTCTTTCAAACGACGTTCTATCTCAAAAGCTTCGGGAGCTTTGATGTCTTCCAGGTTAATACCACCAAAAGTCGGGGCAATTGCTTTCACGGTTTGAATGAAGAGTTCGGGGTCTTTGGCGTCAATTTCAATGTCAAACACATCGATATCGGCAAAGATCTTGAAGAGCAATCCTTTTCCTTCCATGACAGGCTTGGAGGCCATAGGGCCAATGTCACCGAGTCCTAACACGGCTGTACCGTTTGAAATAACGGCTACCAGATTTCCTTTGCTGGTGTATTTGTATACGTCTTCCGGGTTTTCAGCTATTTTGAGGCAAGGCTCTGCTACTCCCGGAGAATACGCGAGTGAAAGATCGCGCTGCGAAGCGTAAGGTTTCGTTGGAACGACTTCTATTTTACCTGGTCGCCCTGAGGCGTGATAATCCAATGCGTCTTGTTTGCGAATTTTTGCCATGTAAACCGTTTCGTTAAGGGGGATAAAGTTAATAAAAGCAGCCGGAGTAGCGACAAGAGTTGGCAATCAAAAACAAAAAACCCGTCATCTGCATAAAGCGGATGACGGGTTACTCCGCCTAAGGCGGAAAGAAGTATTATTGTACGACTACTTTTTGAGTAGAAACAGCACCTTCAGTTTTAACAGTAACGATGTAGTTACCAGCTTTAAGGTCGTTTACAGAGATAGCAACATTTTGTGTTCCTTCTGCATTCGTAACACTTTGAGTAGAGATTGTTCTACCTGCAAGATCAGTAATAGCTACTTCGTAGTTACCACCTTTACCTTCAAACTTAACGTTTACTACGTCAGAAGCAGGGTTAGGATAAACATCCATTCCAACCTGGTTCAATTCGTTAACGCCAGCAGCTGCGATATTGATGTTATCAACGTACAGGTTATTTCCGTACTGAGATGTAGCTGTGAATTTGATATGCAATTTAGTAGCAGCTGAGTAGCTAGCCAAACTTACTGATTCATTTCTCCAGTCTGAAGACGCAGCCGGTGTAAATGCAGCAGTTTGAGCAGCACCAGTAGACAATGTAGATCCTTGTTTAGAGTAAACTGAAGTCCATGTAGCACCACAGTCAGAAGAAACAAAAACCTCTAATTTATCATTCTCAGTTTGGTACTGACGGTAAGCAACATCAAATGTCATGTTTGCACTTGAAATAGATGTCATGTCAATAGGAGCGATGTAAGTATCACCTTTTTTACCGGCAGCATATGCATAGTTGTCATATTTGATACAACCTGTGTTTGCCGTTGCACGCGCCCAGTTGTCTCCTGTTGTAGAAGCAATGTGGTAGTTTGTGTAAGGGAAAGCTGCACTTGTAAAGTTTTGAGAGAAGTTACCCGTTGTACCAGGATCAGAGATATTTGCAAACGTAGTTGTTGAAGTACCGATCGGAGACGATGAACCTGAACCGTTGATGTTTGTCAGGTAAGAAGTCAACGTGTGTGTTCCTGAAGGCGAAGCCGTAGTCGGGATAGCGAAGTTTGTTGTTCCACCCGGAGCGATGTTACCTGCGAAAGGAGCAGTTTGAACAGTACCGTTATCAATTTTGTAGTTTACAGTAGCTGTTGTAATAGCTGTAGCACCATCATTGCTCAATACCGCAGTAGCACCTGATAAATCAGAAGCACAACTGTAGTTTGAAGGAACAGATAAACTTTGAACAACCGCATAGTCATTCAATACAGCAGGTAAAGAAACACCAGCCTGGTAAACTTCTTTTGTTGTATTGTTTTGAACCCATGCAACGAAGCTCAATTCGCTTAGGTCATAGATATAGCTAGGAATAGCTACGTCAGTGAAAGTAAACGTTTGAGAACCACCAGCAGAAGCAAAGTTAGAAGCTACAACTGCAGTTCCTGAAGTTCCAGGAAGCATTTTACGCATTACGTTGTGGAATCCTGTTTCACCGTTTGAACCCGGAGCAGAAGCAAAAATGATGTCTTTTTCAACCATTGCCAATTGCAATACCGTGTTTGTCGGATTCCAAATTGCAGGAGCTGTAATCGTTACCGTAATATCTGCAGTAGCAAATCCCGGATCGATATTGTGCGTAATTGTCATAGAAACAGGAGAAGCTACAGCGTAACGAGAATCGATAGCACCTTGTGTAACATCCATGTTTGTTCCGTCCATTACACGATCAGGAACACCACTGATACCGTAGTAAGAAACACGGGTATCGATTTCAGTTGGATTGTGATTGTACATCGGGTCATAACCCGGCCAGCTAACCTGGTACTTAACAGCTACGATTTTCGTAGTGTTAGCATTTAAAAGTGTTGTAAGTGCAGGGTTTTGAGCAGCACACGGTCCACAAGAAGCTTGTGAAAAGCTTTCTGCAAGAACCAGACGTTGTTGAGAATAAGTAACTCCGAATGCTGAAAACACTCCGAAGAATAGTAACGCTTTTTTCATATTGCTTGAAATTTTATAGTACATACCAAATCTAAGGGATGTTTTTGTTACTTACTAATTAATGGTACCATAAAAGAATATTGATTATTGGAATGCTAAATTTGGGTTAAATTGATACTTTCAGAGTATGAAACTCAAAATGATTGTTTTAACCGGTGCCGGGATCAGCGCTGAAAGCGGAATTGCGACATTTCGTGATTCTGACGGATTGTGGGAGCAATACCGTATTGAGGAGGTTGCGACCCCGGAAGCGTGGAAGAAAAATCCGGAATTGGTACAGCGTTTTTACAATGAACGGAGGAAACAAGTGCTTGCTTGCGAACCTAACGCTGCGCATCGTTTCTTTGCAGGGTGTGAGGAGTTGTTTGATATGACAATTATTACCCAGAATATTGATGATTTGCACCATCGTGGTGGTAGTTCGAATGTACTGCACCTGCATGGTGAAATTCGAAAAAGTAAAAGTTCGGGTCCGAAACAGGAGCGGGCTTACTACGATATTGAAGGATGGGAACTCACAATGAACGATCGTTGTCCGGATGGTTTTATCCTTCGGCCTCATGTGGTGTGGTTTGGCGAGGCTGTCCCGAATCTGGAAAGAGCGGTTTTAAAAGTGGCCGAAGCGGATATTCTGGTAGTGGTAGGAACATCGCTGAATGTGTATCCGGCAGCCAATCTGATCCATTACGCGCCCGATCATTGCCGCAAGTTTGTGATTGACCCGAAGGCTGATGAACTGGAAGTGCCGCGTTCGTTTACCAAAATCAATACAACGGCAGTGGATGGAGTGACATTGCTGGAGGAGTTTCTGAACCAAAAGTAGGGACCCAAAAAAAAGTCACCCGCCTGAGACGAATGACTTTTCATTTATAATTCAGTAATTGAATCAGTGTTTCACCACCACACGTCGTGTTTGAATGGCTTCACCTTTTTCAGCAACGGTAATTAAGTAAACACCGTTTTTAAAGTTACTTACATCAATTTTCTTGATTGCACCAGCATCATCGGAGTAAACTACTTTACCCAATACATCCGTTACACGCACCGTGTAATCACCTGAAGCACCAACGGTGTTTACGGTGATCATGGAAGATGCAGGATTCGGGTAAGCTGTCATACCAGCCTGAACAGGTTCAGGATCGTTGATTCCGGCAGTTTGGTTGATGTGTACATCAATACTGTCTACTGCAGTTGAACCATCCATGAAATAGTAACGGTATAAACCGCCACCTTCAACAGTATTTATAGAAAAAATCGGTTTTAATTCAGCGGTAGAATCATTCATTACCGTAACTGCAGGAGAAGTCCATGAACTTGCTGCCTGGTTACCATAACAAAGACCTTCAAAGTTCGGATCGTAACAAGGTCCCCAGCAATTTTGTTCAGTCCATTGACTTGGTACGTTAAGTCGAACACGTTTAATGGCGATCATTTTTGTTGAACCTGTGAGATTTTTAATGTAAAGGTGAACAGTAAGATCTGCACCAACAGGGGCGTTATTTTCAATATGCACTCCACCAGAGATATCAACAGAACCAGCGTCAACTGCATTGCAGGAAGCTTCGTGATAAACTTCGTATTGCCCCCAGCTTAAAGAGACAAGTGATAAAGCTGCAAAGAGAGTGTAGAATTTCTTCATGTTTTAAGGTTTTGAACAAATATAAGCCAAAAAACAACCTGATTTACGGGGTTTACAAGGCTTTGTTTGGTAAGATTACAATTTTTTCGGCAATTGCAGAGCAGTGTTCAGGCCAAAAAGGGGCAAATTTCCCTGAAAATAGCTTATACTGTCTTTTTCGTTGAGTAAACGGTTAAAAAGAACAGGTGTTAGCTTTTCAATAATTATACCCAAGCTTTGTTATTTTTAGGAATACAAGAGTTTGTTGAAACTCAAAAATGCAGAACTGAGTATTTCGGCTTATATTTGGATTTCGGCATGGAAGTTGAAAGCTTGTCGAAAAACCATAAACTATGAAAAAAATTGCTTTACTATTTATCGGACTTGCACTCACCACTTTGTCTATCGCACAAGAAGAAGGAAGTGTAAAACAATTACCTGAAGTGACCCTGAAAGATATGGACGGGAAAACGGTTAAGACAAATAAACTGGGTTTTGAAGGTCCGGTAGTGATTTCGTTTTGGGCAACCTGGTGTGCTCCTTGTAAACGCGAGTTGAATACCATTCACGAAACATATGAAGACTGGCAGGCAGAAACAGGCGTGAACATTGTTGCTATTTCTATCGATGATCAGAAAACAATGGATCAGGTGCCTGTTTACGTAAACGGAAAAGGATGGGATTACCTGGTGTTGATGGACCCGAACGGCGATTTCAAACGCGCAATGGGTGTCAACAACGTACCGCATACATTCCTTGTGGATGCTGCCGGAAACATCGTTTATTCGCACAACAGCTACGCGCCGGGTGACGAAGAAAAATTGTACGAAGAAATCAAGAAGCTAGCTAAAAAATAGAACTCTGCTACATGAGAAATTGGATCATTGGTATCGCAGCATTGTCCGGGTCGCTTAACGCACTCGGACAATCTTCTTTAGGGTCGATTACAGGGAACATGGAAGCTACGTTCCAATACCTGAATAACGACTCGCTTATCGGCGCAACTCAACCTACTGAAAAGGGTTTGCTGAATTCATACATGAATGTATTTTACACCAACGGGCACTTTAAAGCCGGTGCGCGTGTAGAATCGTATTTGCCAAGAATTCAGGGATATCCGAACCGTTTCGACGGAACGGGAATCGGGATGCGTTACGTAGGTTATACCAATGATTATGTAGATGTTACACTTGGTAATTTCTATGAGCAATTCGGTTCGGGAATGATTTTTCGGGCATACGAAGACCGCAGTTTGGGTTATGACAATACGGTCGACGGCGCACGTTTGATCCTGCGTCCGTACAAAGGCGTTCAGCTCAAAGGAATTTACGGAATTCAGCGCTATTCATTTGAAGGCGGACGTGTGGTTGGAGCAGCAGGTATTACACGCGGTTTCGATGGCGAGTTGCACCTGAATTCATTACTCCCGCGTTTGGACTCAAGTGGTTTCGACATTACATTGGGCGGATCATTTGTGAGTAAATACCAAAAAGATGATCGTGAAGATCTGGTACTTCCTGAGAATGTTGGGAGTTACGGAGGCCGTTTC
The DNA here is from genome assembly GCA_040387295.1 of Bacteroidota bacterium. Taxonomy (GTDB): domain Bacteria; phylum Bacteroidota; class Bacteroidia; order Flavobacteriales_D; family Crocinitomicaceae; genus Fluviicola. Next base: position 928,192 of record JAZKEB010000002.1, read on the forward strand.
CAGGTGCGCTACAAGAAATTTGATTTGAAAGCCGAATACATCCACAAGGAAAATGACCCTTCGGTTGACAACGGCTTTATCTACAATCCCGGACATGCGGCGCTGATCAATTTCGGTTATTCACGCAAAGGTTTTGGTTTTGCTCTTTCTGCCAAGTCTGTGGATAATATGAGCTACCGGGCTGATAGAGACAAAGAATTACAGGATGCTTTTATCAATTACCTGCCGGCATTGAATAAAACACATTCCTATAACCTCGTAGCGACGTTGTATCCGTATGCAACCCGACCGGTTGGTGAAATTGCCTACCAGGCCGAAGTGTTGTATACCATTGCGAAAGAGAAAACACGCAGAGGAAAATACGGCATTCCAATCAATGTGAACTTTTCGACGGCTTACATGCCAATGCAGCATACATCAGGTATCAATCCTGCCGATTCAAGTGGGATCACTTACATTGGACGACCTTTTGATATGAGCGACAGTTTGATGTGGCGTGATATCAATGCCAACATTTCCTATAAATTCAATAAATCATTGAGTGTAACATTGGCTTATTACAATATCACATTGAATAACGATGTTTCCAGAGTGACTGAAGATGCTGTCGGGTTGATCAATGCGAATATCGCGGTAGCTGAAATCGGTTGGAAAATCAATAAGAAGCACAATCTTCGTACAGAGTTGCAGGCCTTGTTTGTTGAAAAGGACAAAGGCAACTGGGCAACGGTTGTGTTGGAATACACCATTTCTCCGGGATGGTTCTTTGGTTTAATTGATCAGTATAATTATGGAAACCATAATCCGGATCATCGTTTGCACCATGTTTACGGTTCTATTGGCTGGATCAAGGACGCAACCCGTTTGACGATTAATTATGGTCGTCAGCGCGCCGGATTGTTTTGTGTAGGTGGAGTGTGTCGCGTGGTTCCGGCTTCAAATGGTTTGACACTTTCATTCACCCAAAGTTTTTAATTTAATAGGTAAGTACTATGAAAAGAATTCTTGTTGCATCCGTTCTTTTAATCGGTGTTTTGATTGCCGGTTCATGTGATAAAGTAGATAATCCATATCCTCATATAACCTCTACTACATTGGATTGGTCCTTGTATCCCGGAGGTGATTCTACAGCCTATGTAACGGCAGGTTTATGGCCAACCTTTACAGATAATACAAACACCTTGCGCAATGTAGTGATCGAAGATTTTACCGGACATCAATGTGTAAATTGTCCCGATCAAACTGCTAATATGGAGCAATTAATTGCCACCAATCCATCACGGATTTATGGTGTGGCCATTCATTCGGGTCCCATTGGAATAACTGGTTTTCAAGTAGTAAATGCGCTTTTCCCAAACCAGTTGTATTGCGATGAAGGCTTGGATATAGGTATCTTCTTCGGTTCTATACCGGGGTCTAATTTTTTGGGGAATCCTAAGTTTTGTGTGAATCGTGTAAAAGCAAGCGATCAATTTATGTCAGCTGCCGGTTCTGCTATTGCTAATAAAACATCCAACTGTTTGTCTTCAACATTACAGGTGAATATACAGGCAACGTCGAATTATTTTGCCAGCACACGTGGCTTGTTCCTGCATACAGAGGTTGATAAATTGGACCAGTCAATAACCAGTGATTTGGGTATAGTAGTGTATGTGATCGAAGATTCGTTGATAGGCCCTCAAATTGTTGATACGGATGAAGACCCGGATGGTGGAGCTGGACCGAATGGAACCGATCCGGATGGAACACATAACACTTATATCCACAGAGAAATCATGCGTGGATGTATTGATGGCAGAGCTTTCGGAAGAACATTGACAGATGATTATTTGGGCAGCAATGACAAATATTATGTCAATTACAGCTACAAAATTCCTGATGAATTGGAACCTGAAAACATGCATTTGGTGATTTATGTCTACGACAAAACAACCATGGAAATTTACCAGGTGATCAAACACGAAATAGAATAAGACGAGGTGATACTTCACTCTTCCAAAAGCGACCACAACGGTCGCTTTTTTTGTTGGATTTTACCGCGTATGTTAAAAAACGGACCGTTCCTGTTTTTTAACATTTCTTTCAATACCACGAATCGGATTTTGTCGTTATATTGTGAAGTAACTTTAATTTCCGCTCTTATGTTCGAACTAACGAAGAAGATTTTGGTGCGGGTCAGTTTTGATCCTCAACTGTTTCAGAAGGAATTGGCGAAAGCGATTCGTTGGATGACTGATAGTGAAGAGGTGCAGCGATTGCGCGAGTGGTGTATCAAAGAGTTCGGGGCAGTTTACCCGGGGATCGTACACACAGCCTTTTCGAGTCAGGTAAAATAGAACGTATGTAAAAAAGATTGACTAGCGGTTTCGGAAACGGAGCCGCTTTTTTGTTTTTAGGGAAATTCCAATGAAAAGCTTAAAGTGTTCTGGTGAAAAGTATAATATTATCCGAAAATTTCATAACACTGTATTCTCATAATCTCCTGACATTTGTACCATCGGGTATGATGGAAAGAATCCGAATTATCACTAAATTCAATGTTATGAAACAATTACAGTTAATTTTGGGTATGTTGGTCTTTGTTGTCTTCTCAAGCTGTGGAGGACCAATTAACAACGCAAAAATGGAAACATACAAAGTCGCAGGCAATTGTGACATGTGTAAGAACACCATTGAAACCGCCGCCAACAAAAAGGGCGTTTCAGAAGCCGCATGGAACAAAGACACCAAAGTACTAAGGCTGACTTATGACACGCTGAAAACAACCTCAGATGAAGTTTTGAAGCGTGTTGCTTATGCAGGTTACGACAACGAAAAATTCTTAGCGCCGGACGATGCCTATTCAAAGCTTGCGGAGTGCTGTCGATACGACCGTATGAAAGAGGTTATTGTATCAACCGAACCTGTGAAAGAGCTGGATAAGGAAACTATCCAGAAACCCGAAACTAAGAAAAACCTGCTGGATGATGTTTATACAGCATACTTCGCTACGAAGGATGCGCTCGTTAAAGACGATGGAACCACAGCTTCTACCAAGGCAAATACACTTGCAAAAGCGATCAAAGCTGTCGATATGGGCATGATGTCTCCAGACGAGCATACCGCCTGGATGAAAATCGAAAAAGGCCTGCTAATGCATGCTGAGCACATCGGCGAAACAAAGGACATTGAACACCAGCGCGAACATTTCACATTGTTGTCAAAGGATCTCTATTCGATTGCAAAAGTGCTCAAAGCTGATCAAACGATCCATTACCAACATTGCCCGATGTATAATGGTGGTGCCGACTGGCTGAGCAAAGAAAACGCGGTGAAAAATCCTTACTACGGCAGTTCCATGCTGACTTGCGGAAAAACAACCGAGACGATCAAATAAACCGATGAAGATCTATATCAAAAACATGGTGTGCAACCGTTGCAAAATGGTTGTGAAGTCTGAGCTTGAACAGCTCGGACTTTTACCGCTTAGGGTGGAGCTCGGAGAAGTCGAGCTGAAAGAAGATTTGAGCGATGAAGACAAAGAGCAGATAAACACGCGTTTTCGTGAATTGGGCTTCGAGCTCATTGACGATAAAAAAAGCAGGCTGATCGAGCGGGTCAAGAACTTAGTGGTAGAACTGGTACATCATTCGAATGAGCCGCTTAACGTGAATGTATCGGATTACCTCGTGCAACACATTCCAATGGAGTACAAATACCTGAGCAACCTGTTTTCGGAAGTTGAAGGTACGACAATCGAGAAATTCTATATTGCTCAACGTATCGAGCGCGTAAAGGAATTATTGGTTTACGATGAGCTTTCCCTGAGCGAGATCGCGGATCGTATGGGCTACAGCAGTGTGGCATACCTGAGCACGCAATTCAAAAAAGTGGTAGGACTAACCCCCAGCCATTTCAAAAGTATCAAGGCAGCTAAACGGAAGTCGCTGGATCTTTTGTAAAAGTCATAACTCTATCAGGAAATATCATAACAATCCTCCATCGTTTCCGCCTGACCTTTGTGTTATAAAATGGAACTATGGAAACAACAGACCGCGATATGCTATACATCCCGCTCGAAAGAGTGGAAAGCGAGCATTGTGCAATGATCGTTGACAACGGATTGAAAGAACTCGAGGGAGTAACCACGCATAAAGTGGAGATGAATAACAACCGTGCGATCATCAACGAAACAAAAGCGTTCAATATCCTGCCGAACGCCGTAAAGATTATTCGTGACCTCGGATATGGTGTCACAACAGTGAAAAAGAATTTTCCGGTATTGAACATGACCTGCGCCTCGTGTGCGATCAGCGCTCAGACTATCCTCGAAAGCACCAAAGGCGTTGCCGGAGTATCGGTGAATTATGCCAACAACATGGCGGCTGTAGAGTATATTCCCACCATTACGAATCCGAAAGAGTTGCAGACTGCCATGCGATCTATCGGGTACGACCTGATGATCGATGAAACCGAATCAGCACACGACACGCTTGAAGAGTTGCACGGTCAAAAGTTCCGCAGGCTGAAAATGAGGACGCTGGGCGCGATCTTGTTGTCAATTCCGGTTGTTGCAATAGGTATGTTCTTCATGCGCATGCCATATGCAAACTACATCATGTGGGCGTTTTCCACACCCGTAATTGTTTGGCTGGGCAAGGATTTCTTCATCAATGCCTGGAAGCAGGCGAAACATCGATCTGCAAACATGGACACGCTTGTTGCATTGAGTACGGGTATTGCTTACCTGTTCAGCGTTTTCAATACGTTGTTCATGGAAGTTTGGCACAGTAAAGGCTTGCATGCGCATGTGTATTTTGAAGCGGCCACGGTCGTGATCGCTTTTATTCTGCTCGGGAAGCTGCTCGAGGAAAAAGCAAAAGGAAACACCTCCTCGGCGTTGAAAAAACTCATCGGTCTCCAGCCAAAAACGGTAACGATCCTGAACGTCAACGGAGAGTCCGAAGAAATTCCGATCGTGAACGTCAATATCGGTGATACGATTGTGGTGAAGCCGGGTGAAAAGATCGCCGTGGATGGCAAAGTCATTGCCGGAAAATCGTTTGTTGACGAAAGTATGCTGAGCGGTGAGCCACTTGCGGTTGAAAAAACCGAAGGCTCCGAAGTCTTTGCTGGAACGATCAACCAGAAAGGGAGCTTTCATTTCAAAACCGAAAAAGTGGGCGATGCAACGATGCTCGGACAGATCATCAAAATGGTCCAGGATGCACAAGGCAGCAAAGCCCCTGTGCAAAAACTCGTCGACAGGATCGCTGGAATCTTCGTTCCGGTCGTATTGGGCATTGCTATACTAACGCTCATTCTATGGGTTGTGCTCGGTGGTGACAACGGTTGGACCCAAGGAATCCTCTCACTGGTAACAGTGCTTGTGATCGCTTGTCCTTGTGCTCTTGGGTTGGCAACACCCACGGCAATTATGGTCGGGGTGGGTAAAGGGGCCGAGAATGGTATCCTGATAAAAGACGCGGAAAGTCTCGAACTTGGACGCAAAGTGAATGCGGTAGTGCTTGACAAAACGGGAACGATCACCGAAGGAAAACCCAAGGTTACGGGTATTCAATGGCTGAACAATGATACCTCAACGCAATCAGTATTATATAGCATCGAAAAACAATCTGAACATCCGCTTGCCGAATCCGTGATTAAATACCTGTCTCAAAGCGAGACTCTTCATGTTCATCATTTCGAAAGTATTACCGGATTCGGGGCCAGAGCCGAAGTGAAAGGCAAAACTTATTTCGTAGGAAATAAAGCTTTGCTGAACCAAAATGATATCCCGATTTCGCATGAATTACTGGCTGCGGCAAATGGGTGGCTGACCGAAGCGAAGACAGTCATTTTCTTTGCCGATAGTCAGCAGGCACTCGCGGTGGTTGCTATTTCTGATGATATCAAGGAAACTTCTGTCGAGGCGATCCGCCAGTTGAAACAGTCGGGTATTGACGTGTACATGCTCACCGGGGACAACGCCCAAACTGCAAAAGCCATTGCGGCAAAAACAGGGATCGACCACTACAAAGCTGAAGTGCTTCCGGCCGATAAATCCTCGTTTGTAAAACAACTGCAGGCAGAAGGCAAGGTAGTAGCGATGGTCGGTGATGGAATCAACGATAGTAATGCACTCACACAGGCTGATGTCAGCATCGCGATGGGCAAAGGCAGCGACATTGCGATGGACGTTGCGCGAATGGTTATTATCTCGTCCGATCTGACCAAAATCCCGATCGCATTCCAACTGTCGAAGCAAACGGTATCCGCCATCAAACAAAACCTGTTCTGGGCGTTTATCTACAATGTGATCGGCATTCCGATAGCCGCCGGAGCCCTCTATCCTGTCAACGGATTCCTGCTCAATCCAATGATCGCTGGTGCAGCAATGACATTGAGCTCATTGAGTGTTGTTAGCAATAGCTTATTGTTGAAATTCAGAAAGTTAAGCAAGTAGAAAAATCATAAAACGTTCAGAAAATACCGTAAGGTCAGATTGCCCTGAAAGCAGAAACTTTGTACTGAACAATTAAGACAACGAATGATGAATCAATTAAATAACACAAATAGTATCATGGAAACCTTGAAATTCAAAACAACCATCAAATGTGCAGGGTGTATGGAAAAAGTTACCCCCTTCCTGAATGAAAAACTCTCACCTGAAGAGTGGAACGTAGACATTTTCACTCCTGCAAAGGTGCTTACAGTTACTTCCGATAAGGTAACGGCTGAGGAGGTCGAGTCAACGGTAAAACAAGCCGGCTTCCAGATAGAACGTATAAGTGAATAACAGCAACCCAAATTCTCCTTTCGTAATTGCAGCAAAGGTATAAACGACGTAAATTGTATGTGATGAAAAAACGACTATTAATAATTGTGGCGATATTGATGCACGTTGCGGCCTTGGCCCAGAAAACCGTGCGATACGATCTTTATGTTCGGGATACAACTGTGAATTTTACCGGAAAAGAGCGTCATGCTTATTCCGTTAACGGCAGTATTCCTATGCCCGAACTGCATTTTACGGAAGGAGATACTGCTGAGATCTGGATTCACAATGAGCTGAAAAGGGAAACATCCATTCACTGGCACGGACTCATTCTGCCGAATGAGCAGGACGGTGTTCCATATCTGACAACAGCGCCGATCAAAGCAGGTGCAACGCACCTCTATAAGTTTCCGCTGGTTCAGAACGGAACATATTGGTACCATTCGCACACCGGTTTGCAGGAGCAGAGCGGTATGTATGGCGCGTTTATTATCCACAAGCGCAATGAAACGCCAATGTCCGAATACACGATCGTTCTCAGCGACTGGACCGACATGAGGCCGTTTGAAGTACACCGCAGGCTGCACATGGCAAACGACTGGTCTGCTATCAAAAAAGCATCCGTTCAGAAAGGCGCTGTGCAAAGCTATGCCGACGCGATTGCCACCGGAAGCTTCAAAACCAAAGTCGGAAACGAATGGAAACGCATGCTGGCGATGGATGTCAGCGACGTATACTACGACAAGTTCCTGACGAACGGAAAGTCGGAAACGGATGCTTCGCAGTTCAAGGCGGGCGATAAAATAAGAGTTCGAATCATTAACGGAAGCTCGTCAACCTACTTCTGGATGCGATGGTCTGGGGGTAAGATGGATGTAGTCGCCAGTGATGGGATGGACGTAGTTCCCGTTTCCGTTGACCGTTTCATTATTGCAGTTGCGGAAACGTATGATGTGATCGTCACCATTCCCTCCGACAGCACAGCCTTTGAGCTACAGGCCACGTCGGAAGACCGGATCAGGAGCACTTCGCTGTGGCTGGGAGACGGCATCAGACAACTCGTCTCCCCACTACAGCCTCTAAAATACTTCGAAGGAATGCAGATGATGAATGACATGATTCGCATGGATGGGAATCTGGATGATATGGGGATGAACATGAGCCTGCAGCAAATGGACATGAATGTGGTCATGTACCCGGAGATTACCGGACCACTGAAAAAAAAGAAACAGGGACATCAGCACATGGATATGACCAATGGCGATCAATACAACAGCAATCAACTTTCAGATATCGTGACGCTGAACTATAATATGCTGCGTTCGCCTGTAAAGACCACGCTGCCGGATGTACCGACAACAGTTTATAACTTCGAACTCACAGGTAACATGAATCGTTACGTGTGGAGCATCAACAACAGAACTGTATCTGAAACCGATAAGATCCTGATCCGAAAAGGGGAAAACGTACGAATCATCCTGTACAATAACTCCATGATGCGTCACCCGATGCACCTGCATGGTCATTTTTTCCGCATCGTTAACGGAAACGGTGAGTATTCTCCTTTGAAAAACGTGCTGGACATTATGCCGATGGAAACCGATACGATCGAATTCGCAGCGACGGAAAGCGGTGACTGGTTCTTCCATTGTCACATTCTGTACCACATGATGAGCGGCATGGGGCGCATCTTCACCTATGAGAACTCACCACCGAATCCACAACTCCCCGATCCTGAGAAAGCGCTGAGAAAACTGTACGCCGACGATCGTGAATTCCATTTTATGTTCCAGAATGACTTCGCGACCAACGGCAATGATGGTGAAATGATGTACATGAATACGCGCTGGAACCTTCAGGCAGAATGGCGGCTCGGCTATAGCGATATGCACGGGTATGAGACCGAAACGCACATAGGTCGCTATATCGGGAAAATGCAATGGATGTTTCCGTACGTAGGGTTCGACTGGCGCTACCGTAAAATGGAAATGGGAGAAACAGAGCGCAACCTATTCGGTCAAACCAGCACGAAGGATCAGCGTGCGGTTGTCTGTTTCGGCTTGCAATACACATTGCCAATGCTGGTTGCAGCCGATTTCCGGATTGATACAGAAGGAAAACTGCGTCTGCAAATCATGCGTGAAGATATTCCATTAACGAAACGTCTTCGTCTGGGATTGATGTATAATTCGGATTTCGAATACATGGTAGGGATGAAGTATGTGCTGAACAAATCGTTTTCGCTTTCGACTCATTATGACAGCGATATGGGATTTGGTGCAGGATTCACGTTTACCTATTAAATGTGAATTACTCAAATTCAATCAACAAACTACCCTTATCAACAACCTGGTTGACTTCAATCGAAATACTTTTTACCACTCCGATTCCTTCGGCTTTGAGCACGTTTTCCATTTTCATGGCTTCCAATGTCAATAATGGTTCACCTACGGCAACTTCGGTTCCTACAGCAACGGCAATTCCAACTACGCGGCCCGGCATGGGTGCTTTCAGTTGTTTAAGTTTGCGTACTTTCGGAACGTCCAATCCCATAGAGGCAATCAATTCGTCGAGCGGACCGCTTTTGCGAATGTCAAATACACGGTGATTGAGTTTCACGGTCAGCAATCCTTCTTCCATTCGGTTGGAAATCACTTCGCCATTGTAGGTCTTTCCATTGTGTTCCAACGAGAAAAAAGTGGCGTTTTCCCATTGTAAACGAACCGCATCACTTGTGGTTGAAATGGTTTCGTTATCGAATTTCCATGTTGACATTTCCATGCACTTGATTTTGACCCAAAATTACGAACTATTCACCCATTCCACCGTTTTTTCTCGCAAAAAACAAGCATTAACCAGCTTACTATTGGTATCTTGCGCGGTTAAAACAGTTTACGCATCGATTTTCAGTTTAATCAAACAATTTCATGAAGAAATCTTTCTTATTCGCAGCCTTGTTGACCGTTGTTGGTTGTATTCCCCGTTACACACAGCATGATTTCGAACCCGATTCGGAAATAACCGACTCTGACCAAAATACGGAAACACAGATCAACGTAAACGATAAAGTGCGCGAACGGCCTGTTTACAGAGCTACCGAAACGGTTTTCACCGATTTGATTACCACCAAACTGGAAGTATCGTTTGACTGGAACAAGGCGCAACTGATCGGAAAGGAAACGCTGACGGCCAAGCCACATTTTTATGCTTCCGATAAATTGGTCCTGGACGCCAAAGGCATGGAAATCAAAAGTGTGACGATGAATGGTGCTGCCAGACCGTATACTTACGAAAAAGACATTCTCACCATTACCCTGGATAAAACCTATCAGCGTACCGAAAACTATACGGTGGTCATCGATTACATCGCGAAACCGGATGAACGAACATTGGAAGGAAGCGCGGCCATTACCAGCGACAAAGGATTGTATTTCATTAATCCACGCGGCGAAGACCCGAATAAAATGCCGCAGGTTTGGACGCAAGGCGAAACCGAAGCCAGTTCTGTGTGGTTCCCGACCATTGACGCACCGAACGTGAAGACCAAACAGGAAATGTTGATCACGGTGGAAGATAAATATGCGACGCTTTCCAACGGAAAATTCTTAGGGTCGAAAAAGAACGCTGATGGCACCCGCACCGATCACTGGAAACAGGATTTACCGCATGCTCCGTACCTGTTCATGATGGGAGTAGGTGGCTTTAAAGTGGTGAAAGATTCGTACAAACGTGCCGACGGAACACTGATGGACGTGAATTATTACGTAGAGCCTGAGTGGGAACAATACGCCAAAGATATTTTCGGGGAAACACCTAAGATGATTGAGTTTTTCTCGAAGCTGATGGACATCGATTACCAATGGGATAAATACGATCAGATCATTGTACGCGACTACGTTTCGGGAGCGATGGAAAATACCGGAGCGGTGGTGTTCGGAGATTATGCCTACAAAACCCGCCGCGAATTAATCGACGGAAACGATAATTCGACCATTGCACACGAGTTGTTTCACCACTGGTTTGGCGATTTGGTGACCGCGGAATCATGGTCGAACCTCACACTCAACGAATCATTCGCCAACTATTCACAGTATCTCTGGGATGAATACCGTTACGGAATCGATGAGGCCGATCTGAACGCCAACAGCGAAATGGAAATTTACTTCCAATCGGCTACGATGGGCGGTGTTCACGACTTGTTCCACGCTGAATATCAGGATAAAGAGGATATGTTTGATGCGCATTCCTACAACAAAGGCGGACGAATCCTACACATGCTGCGCAATTATTTGGGCGATGAAGCTTTTTTCGAGGGAATGCAATTATACCTGAAAACCAATAAATTCAAAGCTGCCGAATTTCACCAGTTACGTCTGGCATTTGAAGAAGTAAGCGGTGAAGATTTGCATTGGTTTTTTGATCAGTGGTACGAAGCTTCCGGTCATCCGTTGTTGGATGTGAACTACACTGTTGCCAATGGAATGGTTACGGTAGACGTTGCTCAAACCCAGTACCTGAATGCGTTTCCTGTTTTCCGACTGCCGCTTGATGTGGTGGTTTTTGATGACAACGGAGCCACAACGCATCGCATCGATATCGATAAATCGATTCAGCAATTTGAATTGCCTTATACCGGAACGCTGAAAAATGTGCTGTTTGACAACCAGGCGATGGTATTGGCGCAGGTTAAGGAGAAAAAAGAGTCTTCGTGGTACGTGCACCAATACTACAATGGTAAACGTTGGAGAGCTCGTCGCGATGGGTTGAATAACGGAATCAAGGAACGAACACCCGAAGCCTTTAAAATGGTATTGGATGCCCTCGATGATCCGTTTTGGGATATCCGCCTTACAGCCATTGAAAAAGTAGGCTTTCTTTCCGGTGCCGATAAAACGATTGCATTTGAAAAGATCAAACAACTCGCGCAAAACGATCCTTCGTCGGCTGTACGTTCAAGCGCGATCAGTGCATTGAGTGCAGCGCTTTCCGAAACAGAAGCAATGCCGATTATGGAGCGCGCTGTGCAGTCCGACTCTTCGTATATGGTGATTACCAATGCGTTGAATCAGTTGAGTAAAATGAATCCGCAATCGGCTATGAAACTGGCGAAACCGCTTGAAAACGAACGATCTTCTTCCATGATGGCAGGAATAGCGGCGTTGTATGCGCGTCACGGGAAAGCCGATCAATATGCCTTTTTTGAGCGCATTCTTAGCTCGAATATCCTGCAAGGATTTGATCAGGTTGGCGGATTGTATAGTTTCTCGGCTTTTCTGATTGGGAAAGATTTACCGTTGTTTGCCAAGTCAATGAAGATTTATGAGGATAAAGCCAAAAATGGCGATATGTATTCCAAAATGTATCTCGGAAATTATCTGGATCAATTGACTGCGCATCTCGAAGAGCGTATTGTTGAGTTCAAGGAAGAAGAAGAGAAACAGAAACGTGCCGGTAATGTAAACGGAATGGGGATCGCGAAAGCCAATCAGGTTGAAGCGCAGGAATTGATCAAGCAGTTTAAACGCATTGCATTGAGTGTAGAACAGGAAGAAGGGCACTAAAAACGAAACTTACGAACAGAATAAAAAAGAAGGACGCCTGAAAATCAGACGTCCTTCCTTCTTGTTTTAAACCTAAATTATTCGATTGTACGTGTAGCGAGGTTGATCGTAAACACTTTATTTCGGCGTTTTGTAGTCAATTGCACAAACTCATCGCATTCACCGGAACCATAGTTGATGATACACCCACGGTTTGAAGTGCCGAAATCAATTTCTCCTGCAACCGGATAACGGCACGAAGCTTTGATATGAACGGCGGTTGTAATGGAATAAGATCTCACCGTTCCGTTGTTGCGCGTTACCGAACCTGATCCTGTGATTAAGAATTCATCGTCTGTACGCTCACAGGTTGCATGTCCGATCCATTCTCTTACGTGATCAGATGCACGGGTACGCGTTCCGTTTCCATTGGTAAATGTCAAATCTGCATCTACCGAAATGAGCGCATTCCCTGACGAATTTAAACCGGTGTTTTCCAGGTTTTTCGTTCCTGTAATTTGAGTGGAATTCACATAGAAACCATCGAATGAAATTTGTCTCACTGCTCCAACTGTACTCAACGGATTGGACATGTAAATGATCACTTTCCCTTTTTTTGTAACACCATTGCTGTTTGTACAACCTGTTCCGTAATCAATGGTGATAGTTTTTGGAAAAGAGGCAGCAGTTTCCGTTACAACGGCACAAGGTGCCAATAGTTGGGTTAAGTCATAATTGCAAGGCGAGCCAACAAAAATTTCTTCATCTCTGGTCATCATTTCATCGTCTTCCGAACTTGTTGCGTCCAAAGCGACCTCATTGTATTCTTCTTGTTCTTCTTTTTTCTTGCATGATGTAGAGAATAGTCCAATTCCAATGAATGCAATTGCTATAAATTTTACTGTCTTTTTCATGGTTTCCAAATTTTAAATTTGATTATTTAATGAGCGTTTTAACCAAAGAGGGAAGTTTGGTAAAAAGAGTTGGGCGGATGGAGAGAAAAATCAAAATTCATTCTCAATACGCACAAATACAGCCATTTAAATAATGAAAGATTTTAGAGCTTAATTCTTAATCCCACATTTAATTGAACATTGTTTGATCGGATAGTGATCACTTTCCCGGTGTAATAGTTCCCGAAAACCTGTGAATAATTAAATTCTCCATACAGTTGTAATTGGCGAACAGGATTTGTTGCGATTCCTAAACCAAGGTGCCAACCAGGGTAAAAACCACGGGATTCTCTTGGTTTGGATGTACTGAACGAACGTTCTGTCTGTGACTTTCTGACGATCAGGGTATTTTGGTCTTTTCCGCGAAACATAAAATCGAAACCGGTGTATCCATATACCTGAGGACCGACAGCATTTGTTGTATTAAATCGGATCGACAATGGAACAGAAATGTACCCTGACCGATGGATGATGCGCATCAGGAAAGTTGTGGTATCGGAAAATGGACTTGCCTGGTCGGCTAAATCTAACGGGGCAGTTCGTAATTCTCCGCTGGGCGACGAAATGTCTAATTCATCATTTAAATTAGTGTTGGCAATTCTAACCGGAAAAAGTCGGGTTGTGTAACGGTTGGAGCCCATGTTTATTCCAATTCTGACAGATGCAAACGGGAGAAATTGGCAATTATAATCTAAACCGAAGTTCCTGTTTTTTAATTTCAGTGTTCGGTCAATGATAAACGCATGCGAGTTTGATTCAACTATCCCGGAGTAGTTGCGGTTATTTCTACCGGCACCGGCATAAACAGCTATAAATGAATAAGGACTGAATCGCGATGGGAATGGCACATTCGGATGAATTAACCGAATGGGATCAGTTGTGTGTTCAATTGTTTTTGCCGGAAGTAGCAGCAGGCTGAATGCTAACTGATTGTTGCTATCTGTCTGTTCAGGATTCAAAACAACCTCATTTGTTTGCTTGTTTTCAGGTGTTTCAACGATCAGGGTATCACCCGTTGGGAGCGAATAATTTGTAGAATGAATGATGGAACTGATTCCCAAATTTGTTCCGGTTTTCCCCTCTTTTCCGGTATAAGTTGAACGTGTGCGATTGATCTTTCTAAACGCAGTATTTGTTGAATGTTGATTCGATTGATTGGAACTTAAAAGTGAACTGTTCTTCGTTTCGTGATTTGATAAAACCTGTTGTTTGTGTTGAATAGTAGTTGCTGTAGTAGTGGATTTTGATTCATTTTTTGGTCTCATTGAAGCGCTCGCTTGAAGCGGTTTGATTGTTTCAATAATTGGAGCTGTTGTGGTATCAAGTGAATTCGCAACATGATTTGTCGGAAATAAAAAGAAACTGGAAAGCGTTCCCAGAAATAAACCTGAGAAAACAAACCACCAGAAAAAAGGACGTCTTTTTTTAGTCGGAGGAAAAAGCTCCTTTTCAATTGCCGGCCATACGAAATCCGGAGCAGGAACGGTATGTTCCTCCAGCTTTTCATGGAGCAATTGCTTCAAATGGGTATCGTCATTATGCTCTTTCATAACGCTTGTTGTTTAGCAATAGAAATATTCTTTTCTAAAGCAAGTTTCAATTCTTTTTTCGCATCGTGAAGCTGAGATTTTGAGGTTCCTTCACTGATTCCCAGCAATTCTGCAATTTCACGATGATTGTATCCTTCAACATAATAAGCATTGAAAATCTGTTTTCTTCCGGGGCTTAATTTGTTGATGTAAAACAGTATTTCGTCAGCATCTAATTCTGAGAGTAAGTCTGTATGAATGGCGTCGTTTTCGGTGATTTCATTCGTCATCTGACTGTAAACTTTTGCGTTCTTTTTTTTGTGCTGTGCTAAACTGGTATGAATCGTTATTCGTTTAATCCACGCTTTAAAGTTTGATTCTCTGCTGTATTGATGCAGGTTTTTAAAGATGTTGATAAAGCTCTCCTGCAAAGCATCCTGCGCGTCATCAGAAGTGCCGGAATATCGGATACACAAGGCATACAGCCACGAACTGTAGTGTTGGTACAATTCGTGAAAGGCCCGCTGGTCGTTTTTTAAACAACGGTCAATTAACGCAATATCTCTTTCCTGTGAGTCGATAAACTAGTATACTTATTAAGTAGGAGTGAACTTAGTTCAAAAAGGTTGGGTAGGAGCTGTTTTTTTTTGAAAGAATTCATCAGATGGAAGCACAAGGATTGATTATGGTTGGTGAGAAAGGTGGATATTGATTCGGAGGAGTCGGCCTGTAGGCCAGTAAAAATGGACTTCTTTGAAATGTGTAAAATTGTAAAATTGCGCAATTTTAAACGTTTAGAATTTTAAAATTTTCCGCTTTTCTCGACGAAAATTCTCCAATTTCCAAATTTACCATTTGTCCAATTTGCCATTTGGTAAATTTGGCACTTTCCTCAGAAAAACGCCTTCACTTCCATGCCACCTGCATGAACGGTTTTCGAGCCTTCCGACTGCCGACCATTGTACTGAATAGAAAGCTGCAGGTTCTTGGAAATCGTGCGCTGATAACCGATACTCCACACCAGATTCTTACCCGCTTTTAAGGCTTCCAGTAACTCAAAACCAAGTGGTGAATTGGCATTTCCGTCAGAAGTAATCTGAATGAAATTGAACTGGCCCTGCAAGCTTCCTTTTTGTGCCTGGTTGTATTTGGCCGTTAGTCCTACATCGCGAACTTTGGCAAATTCACCACCGAATTCGGCAGCATTTGTTTTATCGGAAAACCGGCTTTCAATGCTAAAGCGCAAAGAAGTAGTTGGCTGAAATACAAGCGATGGTTTAATGATCCAATAATTCAGGCGGTAATTTCTGCCAGTGGTATAATCGACCGATGAGGTTTTTAAACCTTGTTCAAACGAACTCAGAATACTCCATTCTTTCGAAATATTCCAGCGTCCATTTAACTCGTGCGATTCATTGCTTTTACCATCGTAGCCGGTTGCGAGCAAGGTTTTCGATTGCACGTTCTGGTACGAATAATCGAGGCCGAACAACGCGCTCGTGCGGTTAAAATAAAGCGTGTGCTTCATGTTGCTGGAAGTACTGATCAGGCTGGTATCACTCACGCGACCGTTGAACGGATTGTACGCTTTGAGGTTGTCAAACGAACTGGTTTTGCGTTGAATCCGAAACCGCGATTGTGTGGAAAACCGCGCTACGAATAATTTGACACCTTGTTTATTGGCCCAAACGCGTTCCGGACGAACAATGAGGCTTTGGTTGTATTCGTTGCTATACGTATTAATATAATCATTGCTCGGCGTAAAGACACGAATGTAACTGGCCTGATCGGCGTAAGCGGCAATTTCGAATTCGTTGAGGTCTTTCACATTATCGCCGTTGTAATCGATCCAGGTATAAACGCCCTGGCCGTCGTTGACTTTGATGTAGATGAATTCGCGTTTTTGCTCCAATCCGGCACCGATTTCGTAAAAAGTTGTTAGTGAAACGGCATTTTTCCACAGCTTGATTTCATGATCGACCCGTCCGTTGGTGGTGTTTTCCGGCTTTTGGGAAATGAGATTTGTATCCAGTATTTCCAATGTCCTGTAATTTCCAACGAGCACCAAACGCTGATTTTTCAAGGATTTCAACATCCATTCACCGCTAATGGTTCGTGCTTTGGCTACATTGGTGAGGCGTGTACTATCCGATTTTTTATCCAGTCGTTCGCGGTAACTCAACCGTAATTCACCCGCGGTTGTATCACCGAAAACGATGTATCCCTGGTAATCGAAAAACGAGTAAGAATTAAGCGCCAACAAGGAATCGCCGGTGTTAAAGCGATTCCATTCCTGATCGTCTTTGTAACCGATGCGCACTTTTTTTCCGAGTTCTTGCGAAACATCCAGTTTGTGACGAACGAATTGATTGTCATTCGCCGTTTTCGAACTCAACGCACTGGCATCCCAAATCACGCGCAATCCTTTCTGTTTCCAGTTGGCTCCGCTGTGCAAACGATAACCCGTGAAATCGGTACCGATCTTAAACTGCTGCGCGTTGAGCGAAACCTGACCATAACTCAAGTGCCCGAGCTCAGATGAAATTGTCGAATAAACCTGATTTCCTTTGAATCCCTGATTTCGGGTGTTCCAGTCGCGGTCAAATTCAACCGAACGATACTGCTCAATAGGCTTGAAATACGGATCGAGCGCTTCTACCTCTGCTTTGTTGGTCCACGACCATTGCGGAATACTGTCACGACCAAATGGCAACGTATGCTCTACTTTCGAACGCATGGAAAATCCCCGGTCGTCGAAGCGGTCAAGTGTTGAAAAGGTATTGAGATCGTAGGTACTCATTCCCAGTTCGGAAGTCACTTTTAACCGGTCGCTGAAGCGATACGTTCCACCTGCGGTAATCAGTTGCTGTTGTTTTGGGGTAATGAGTAATGAAACCGGTGCATAATCACCTTGCGAAATTCCACCGACGGGTTCCACCCATTTGTAAACCCGGCCCAGCGCGTTGAATTTCTCAAAAACATAATCACCTTTTCCGGAACCGACAAACGTGAAATTGACTTTGTACTTGGCGAGATTCAGATCCACGGAAACAACCAAAACGCTGTCGTAACCGAGTGAATCAATGAGTTTATAGAGTACCAGGTTTTCGCTGAAACCAACCGAATCGAGTACCAGACTACGAGCGGCCTGCAGATCATCGCCAATGGAAGAAAGCAGGAATTTTTGGTCGGATGTCAGGTTTTGCTGCAAGGGCTGATTTTTGGCATCCTGTTCGGAATAAGCGTTGACCCACCAATCGTATTTTTTGGTGGAAGCAGACGTAGAAACCTGAAACAGCGAACGAGCGTAATTCTGATCGGAATACTGAAACTCGACCACAATACGAATGTCTTTGGTAATGAGCTGCCTGGCGGTAAAGGTCAGTTCCGACGTATTGTAATCGATCACATAATCGTATTCCTGCCCGCGGGTGAGTAATTTTCCATCAATGTAAACACGTTCCGTTCCCGAAAGCACCACGATAAACGGTTCGTTTTCGTTTCCGCGCAACCGGTACGGACCTTGATTTCCTTCAACTCCCTGAATGATTTGCCGGTTGAATTTTCCTTTCGACAACGCGCCGCTTACCTGTGTTTTGAGCGACCGGTTTTTGTCTTTGATCCAGTAATATTCGCCCGTGAGTCCTTGTCCGCGCTTTTTGTAGGTCATGAAATAACCTTCGGGTTTGGAAATCCAGAAATCCCCGGCGGTAAGTTTGAACCTGTCGTTGAACAACTGGATAAACACCTGATCGAATTCCTGCAATTTGTTGGTATTGCCCTCGGGTTGAATGGGTAAATTATCGTCGGTGACCGAAGCCAGTACTTGCAGGTTCGGAGTTACATACCCCGAAAGCTCGAGGTTGAGCGAAGAATTGACCGATAAATCCTGCCGGTTTCCGAATGAAATTCCGCGCGAAATGCTTCCTGACTTTTGTAGTCCGCCTGTGCCCAATAAATCCAGCGCATTGTTGGTGGGTTCGATGAGGAATTTCTCACGATCGCCTTTCGTGGCGTTGTAAATGAGGCTCGTATCACGGCGTGCTTCGGTGTAGGAAAACCGGACGGGAATAATGCGGTAATTAACCGAAAGTTCTTCAGGACAAGGTGTTTTCAGCGTAATGGTAGCTGCCGCAAAATCGACCGTGTAGGCAGATTCGGGGAGCAATTGTTCACCGCATTTACAGCTAATAGAACCTGGATAAATGGAAAAAGTGTCTAAAGCGATGGAGGTGGTATTGGCCGCGACGGATTTTTGGCGCTGTGTACTTAACTGCGCAAAGCTGTTCAGCGACACGAACAGCGAAAAAAAAACCAACCACTTAAAAATCCCCGGCATTGATGCTAAAGTACTAACGTTTGGGGAATGATTATAGTATACGACCATATTGCAATGGCTGTAAAATAGTAGTGGCGCGATTAATCGCGCCACTACCTAAATCTTATCTGCAATAAACGAATCCTATTTTCCTTTCAACCAGGCTTCGCGAATGGTTTTCTTGCTGTCATCAGATGCTGCATAACCTTCGGCTTCTTCTTTCGGCAATGCCACAACACCGGTTAGAGTTACAACTTTTCCATCGCGTTTTACCTTCATGGTCATGTTGTTGCCATCTTTCCATGAAATACTGGCTTCGATCAACGAGTTGATATTGTCATAATTGTACTTGTTACCGTTGATTTCCACAATGATATCACCATCCTGGATTCCCATGGATTTGGTAAACGCATTGCCTTCCGGTAACCAGAAAATGTCTTTTGTACTCGGATCAACACTGATATACGGCATCATTTCTCCGCCTGACATCAATCCTTTCAAAAACGGATTTCCGTCGGCCATGATCATCGTTTTGGTAACACCCATTCGCCCGAAGAATTCTTCGTACGGAATACGTGTATCACCGGCAACGTATTTATCCAAAAACGCTCCGACTTCCGGATATGTGAGTTCCGTGATTTTCGCAAATAATTCATCGTCTTTAAACGGTCTTTTGCTGCCGTATTCGTTCGATAAATCGTGCATTAAGTTCAGGATGCCTTTCTGTCCGTTGCTCTTTTCGCGGATGATCATATCAATACACATGGCAATGAGCGCCCCTTTTTCGTATACATTCAAGTACTGATCTTTGTAATACGTTTCGAAAACGTTTTTACTCATTACCGTGAAACTCATCGAGTCGTTCATCTGCATGGAGTTGGCAATTTTCTCCGACATGCGTTTGTAGAAAGCGTTTTCGTCGATCAATCCTTCCGTTACCTGGAACAGGTTGGCGAAGTACTCAGTCACACCTTCGTACATCCATAAATGTTCCGACATTTCAGGTTCGTTGAAATCGAAGTAATGAATTTGCTCTGAGTGAACGGTCAATGGTGTTACGATATGGAAAAATTCGTGCGAAACCACGTCTTTCAAAATCTCTTCCATGGCTTCTAATTCCATTGATTCAGGCAAAACAACTGTTGTAGAAGTGGGGTGTTCCAGAGCGCCTGTACCTTTTGCATCTTTGATTTTGTCATCGGCAAGGTAAATCAGTACCGCATATTTTTTCGTGGCGTTGATAGAACCCAGGAAGTGTTTTTGGGCCTTCATCATTTTTTCCAGTCCCGGTGCGATCTGAGAAACTTTGTATTTTCCTGATGGCGAATACAAACTGATGATGATTTCCATATCATCCACCATGAACGACGCATAGTTGGGCTTCGAATACATCAACGGCATTTCAACCAGGTTGGCATAGCTCGGCATTTCGAATACGTCAACCGTTTTACTTGGATTGGCATCTGTCATGGCAGAAACGCCTTCCAAGCCTTTCGGATGTGTAACCGTTAATTTATACGGACTTTGCTCGTAATCTTTGAAGTATCCGATAAATCCGTGGGTGTTGAGCATGAAGTTTTTACCCGCATAAATATTGGTTCCTGCCGGTGAGAAAATGTCTTTTTTCCCGAATCCTTCACCGATTTCGGTATCGTAACTATCGTTTACCAAATACGTTACTTTGTTTAGTTTCGTGGCACCCTCGATAACGAAAGTATTTTCATCCTTTTTAGAAACAGTCAAAGTGGCACCACTGGCATCAAAGGCCTTGAAACTCTCGATATAACGACCGTAATTGTCTTCGGAGTATGTCCCCGGAACTGTTTTGGGAATATGGAAAGTGGCGGTTGATGTACTAAAAGTTGGTGTGAGCATCGTCACGGATACCTGGTCGTTTTTGACTTTGACAAGGTTGATGTTTACGTCAAATGCAGCGCTTGGAGCAACTTTTTCGGCATGGGAATTAAAGCTGACCAACAAACTTGCAATGGCTAGACTATAAAGCGTTTTTCTCATTTTGATTTTGGTTTACTGTATACTTTCGTTTCCGGGGTTTGGGTGTTGAACCGAAAACGACTCTTTTGTTTTTACTTAGACCGTCTAGTGATCCTTTTTGTTACAAAAAACGGGATAAATGTTCTGTTTTAATTAAATATCGGATGGATGGTTACATCGAAACGATTTTATAGGTCAATGTTAGTTTAAACGAATGGAATCTGGTTGTCTAAATCTTCTGATTTCGTTGTTTGAGGGACAAGCGAACGATTGACCGGATAAAAGGAAGAAATCATCGATTACCCGGCTTGCTGCGCATCCTGCTGGGTTCCTTTGGCTGAAATACCCGTCATCTCCAACACTTTTGCACGAATGGATTGCGTGTCGAAGCCACATTCGATGTGTAGTTCTTCAACGGTTCCATGATGAACATAAGCATCCGGAATTCCCAAACGCACCACTTTCGCACTGTAATTGTGGTCGGCCATAAACTCGATCACTGCCGTACCGAAACCGCCCATTACAGCGCCGTCTTCAATGGTAATGATCTTATCGAATTTCGAGAATACTTCGTGCAGCATCAATTCGTCGATTGGTTTGGCAAAACGCATATCGTAATGAGCCGCAGAAACGCCGTCTTCTTTCAGTAATGTCACCACGTCTTGTGCGAAATTACCCACATGACCAATAGTCAGGATGGCTATATTTTCACCACTCGTCAATTTACGGCCGGTTCCTACTTTCATGGCTTTCATGGCTGTTTTCCATTCAGTCATCACACCGTTTCCACGCGGGTAACGAATGGAAAAAGGTCCGTGATTTTCGGCCTGAGCGGTAAACATCATGTTACGTAATTCGGCTTCGTTCATCGGAGCGGCCACAATCATATTCGGAATGGAACGCATGTAAGCGATGTCATAGGCACCGTGATGCGTAGCACCATCTGCACCGACCAAGCCTCCGCGATCCAAACAGAAAACAACGTGTAAGTTTTGCAACGCAACATCGTGAATCACCTGGTCATAAGCGCGCTGCATAAACGACGAGTAAATATTGCAGTAAGGAATCAATCCCTGAGTTGCTAATCCTGCGGAGAACGTCACGGCGTGTTGTTCCGCAATTCCCACATCGAATGCGCGATCGGGCATGGCTTCCATCATAAACGTGAGCGAACAACCAGAAGGCATAGCTGGCGTCACACCCATGATTTTGTCGTTTTCTTCCGCCAATTCCACAATCGTATGTCCGAAAACATCCTGGTATTTGGGTGGTTGTGGCGATTTTGGTAACACTTTAATGATTTCGCCGGTGTCTTTATTAAATACACCAGGAGCGTGCCATTTGGTCGGATTTCCTTCTTCGGAATACTTGTAACCGGCTCCTTTTCGGGTAATGCAATGCAAAATCTTCGGGCCGGGAATATCTTTTAAATCTTCGAGTACTTTGGCCAAACCGATGGCATCGTGCCCGTCGACCGGACCGAAATAACGGAAGTTCAGCGATTCGAAGAAATTACTTTGTTTCAATAATGAGCCTTTCAGCGCATTGGAAATCTTGGAAGCGATGGTTTGTGCATCGGGACCGAATTTGCTCACTTTCCCGAGCAATTTCCACACTTCGTCTTTTACCTTGTTGTAAGTATGCGAAGTGGTAATGTCAGTCAAATATTCTTTCAAAGCACCCACATTCGGGTCGATAGACATGCAATTGTCGTTGAGAACAACTAACAAATTGGCGTCTTTTTCAAATCCGGCGTGGTTCAATCCCTCAAACGCTAAACCGGCTGTCATAGCCCCATCACCGATTACGGCAATGTGATGACGGTCTTTTTCGCCTTTATAGCGATTAGCAACGGCCATTCCCAATGCTGCGGAAATAGAAGTAGACGAGTGGCCTACACCGAAGGTATCGTATTCGCTTTCGCTGCGTTTCGGAAAACCAGAAATGCCACCTTTGGTGCGATTGGTGTGAAACAATTCGCGACGTCCGGTGAGGATTTTATGTCCGTAAGCCTGATGACCCACATCCCATACCAACTGATCGTAAGGCGTGTTGAAAACGTAATGCAACGCAACGGTCAGTTCCACCACACCGAGACTGGCACCGAAGTGCGAATTCCCGATCTCGGAAATGACATCTACAATATACTGGCGCAATTCGTCGGAAACCTGTGGCAGGTCATCGATACTCACCTGATCTCTAAGATCTTGAGGAATATGGATGTTTTCGAGTAATGGGCCAGCCTTGTATGGATGCATAAACACGTTTTAACAAACAAAGTTACTTCTTCGCTCAGTGGATAACAAACAAACGTGCGGTTTATTTTACTGGAACTGTTAAAGAATGTGAGGGAACTAGATAGTTAGGGAATTGGGGAGCTAGGAGTTCTAGTTCCCTAGCTCCCTCTACCCTAGTTCCCTTATTTAGCTAAAGATGTTACCACGACTCTGAACCCGATGGTCGGTTTTGCGTCAATCACTCCTGAATACACATCTTCCGCCAGGAGTTTGATTTCTTCATCCGTACTGGTCCAGTTGCCACCGGCAGTTCCCGGATTTGTGTGGTCGGAGTTGCTGTTATAAACCATTTCCGACACATTTCCGCTGAGGCAAAATAATCCGTGTTCCGACGGTTGGTAGGAAGTTACTTTGGCGGTACAGAAAGCGCCATCGACCATAAAATTGCCGGGTAGCGGTTTGAAATTCGCCAGGTAGCAGCCTTCAGCATTTCTGACTTCGTTTCCGTTCCATGGATAAGGTGTTTGTTTTCCTTCGGCGGTTGCAGCGAAAACCCATTCGGTACGCGACGGAATCCGGATGTCGTTGATCAGATGTTGCCCCTTTTTGGCAGCGGCTTTGTTGCATTCTTCGGTAAGCCATCTGCAGTACAATTCGGCTCCGGCACGTGAAATATTTACGACAGGATATTTGTTATACGCTTCGTGCGAAAAGTAATTTTCTTCGTAAGGTTCCATGCCTCCTCCATACATAGCGGCCCATTGCGCCTGATCGGGTTTAGCTACCAGAAAATCGTCTTTTCGGTCCTGGATCAGCAAATCGAATAGAAAGGTGCGGTATTCCAGGTTGGTGACTTCGGTGGTTTGCATGTAAAATGATTGCACGGAAACCTGTTTTCCCGCATAGTCAAAAGTTCCGGTGGGAATGTAGGCATAGGCTTTCTTGTCGAATTTGGAAAGTGCTTTCAGCATGCTTTTTTTCTGCTTGTTGGTGGCGGCAATTTCCTCTTCGGTCAGTTTCGGGAAAATGTATTCGTCCGGATCGTCTTGTTTCTTAGGCGTCACGGGAATGTTGTTCGTTTCCGGCAACGCACGATTTACCAGCGGAAGCGTGGGCAAATTGGCATACAAACCGTCTTCATAACCACTGAGGAACACTTGTGCTCCAGGTTTGGAAACCGGATTTTCAGAAGTCGGTTGATGGTCTGAAAGCTGATTGTGAGAAACAGGTTCACCCGTTAAGATTTGAGCTTGTTCTTTAGTCGTTTTTCCGGATGTTAAAAGTGGTTTTGATGGTGTTTCATCTGTTGATGTGATGAAAATCGTCAATGCGATGGTGCTGAGTAGCGTAAACATAATGATCCATTTTTTGAAGGTTAAAAAATGGCGCAATCGTGATGTGATCGACGGGTTTGGAACCGTGCCGATGCCTTTCAGGAATTGCGCTTTTGTTTCGTTAAAAGAAACCACAGGTTCCTGTTGACAGGCCTTCGCAAATAAATCGTCTAAAATCGGTTGCTTATTCATGATCGGGTTCTCCTGTTTTGAGGGATGATTCGAACTGAAGGATTTCGGCGAGTTTTGCACGTCCGCGTTTCAGGCGTTGTTTTACGGCATCTTCGGACGCGTTGTGCATTTCGGAAATTTCGCGAATACTGAAACCTGCAATTTCGAACAGGATAATACTTTCCTGCTGTTCGTTTGGCAAAAGCGCCAGCGCCCGATGCAAAAAATGAATTTCCGTGTCCAGTGAAGTTGCATTACCATGATCGGCGATCAGCAACACATGCTCTTCTTTGTTCAAATAATCTTCCTGCTTCTTTTTGTTGTTATTGGCTAAAACGCGAATACTGATACCGATGATAAAGGAAAGAAATGCAGCTTCCGATCGGAGTGAATCGAACTTTTCAAACGCCACCAAAAGGGTCTCGTTCATCAAGTCGCGAAACTCCATTTTTCCATACACACGCGCCCTGCAGAAGCGTTCGAACCGATTGTGAACCGGCTCGTAAAGTGACAGAAATCGATCTTGTTTGGAAACAGGCATTCTTCGTTATTCGGATGAGTATTCAACCTGTAAGTGTAACAACTTCAGGAAAAGTGACAAAGGATCATGATAATAACATAAAATTACCACAAAGGCACAAAGAAAAAGAACAAACTGGACGTGTTACAAAGACCACAAAGGGAATTTAGGTAGATCACCTTTGTGATCTTAATGCGTCAATCCTTCAAAAAAACTTTGTGCCTTTGTGGTGAAAACACGCTGTGTTGAATCTAGAACACATATCCAATCCCGAACAACATCCCGAACGCATTAATCCCAAGGGAATAACTGCTTCCGATGTACAGCACCATATCTTCATTTCTCACGAAGCGGAAACGGCCTGCAACTATGGGTGCAAAGCGCAATGATTTATTTTGGTCGATCAGTAAACTTGCTAGTGGTCCGGCCTCAAATTCAACAGCCGATTTTTTTCCGATCGTGAGCCTGAAAGCGCGGTATTGAAGCCCGACCCCGAAAGTGGGCGAAGCACGTTTGGAAACCAATTCACCGTTAATGATGTATTGCCGGCTTTCGGTTGGGAGATTAAAGAAAATGGGGATTCTGAATTTTTTGTCTGGGCGCAGTTCCGCAAAGAATAGTTTAGCATTGGTCGGTACAATCACCGCTTCTTCTGTCTGGATGTCCTGTAGTTTGGAATCGGATACAAACAAGAGCGTTTGTCCGAGGCTGAGTTCGAAGTAGTGCTTGTTTTTTTTGGTGGAATCGGGTTTTATTAACACGAGTGTGTCCTGAGAAAGTAATGCGTTCGAAAACAATATGAACAGGAGGAACGACAGTGTAGCAGGGAAGGAAGTTTGGTTTTTCATACTGTTAAAAGTAGAAAAAATATTGAGGGAGAGTTAGTTGAACTTTCGACGCATAAAAAGTTCCGTAACCCCGATACACTGCGTTGCAAAAAAGCAACTGGTTATCGGGACAAGTATTGCGGGATTACCGAGTTTGCTGATTATCAATAAGTTTCTTCTAAACCATATCCCAACCGGCCACAAAAATGTGGCAAAACAGTTCGATAAAACAATTCGTTTAATGTGGAGCGATGAAATGTGAAACGAGCGTTCGGTCAATTGTTGGGTTGTCCATATAGGTTGCAAATTGTTTGACTAAACCGATATCTTTTGCGAAGTAAAAGTCATTTGTCCAATGAGGGCCACCCCAGATATGATACCAATAGTTGGAATGATATTCATGCGTGTGGATAATATCATAGTAGGTAATCCCGTCTAAGACCATTGAGTCAAGTAACTCGACAACGTTACGTTCAATTGTTTCATAACCACCGTTGTCTGATCCGGGAGTTGAGGGAAAGTCGCGATGATAATTCAAAAATTCACCAGGCTGAAGAGAAATAAACCTTAAAAACAGGGTTGGCTTGTAAGTTGCATAGGGAATGACTTGTGTTTCGAACGAAAAGTATCCTAACTTCTTGGTACGTGGAAGAATTTGTTTGTCTTCATGAACTGTGACGCAATTTCCTGAATAAGTGTTGTTGACAATTGAAACAGTAGTCCAGTTAAAACAAGAATCTATATACCCATCGTTGTATTCCCACCACGAACCCGGATAGGCCATGATGTAATCAGAGGGATAAACGGTATCAAAACTGTAATTCGGGATAAATGTAGTATCGCAAGGTGGTGGTCCGTATAAATCTTCTACCGTGTCTTTTTTACATGATTGAACATTGACTCCCATTAACAAAAGCAGGAGTGAAGCCACGATGGATAAGATTAGTTTCATAGTCAGGTTGATGTGTTTTGAAACGAAAGGTTGGAAGTGATTTCCAGTGAAAAAGTTCCGTAATATTGCGGGATTACTGAATTCATTGATTATCAATAAGTTTATTCTAAACCATATCCCAGCCAGCCACAAAAATCGGCTTGGAATTCAACTCATCAAGTTTGAGCCAGTTTTTACGCAATACCACCACATCAACGGGTGTTTGTGACGTGAATTTGTGCAGAATTCCCCAATTGACGCAGTGTTTTGCTTCGCGCCACAGCGATTCTCTCCGGTCGATCCACCATAGTAATACGTGTTGATTTTCCTGCTCCAAAATCCCTTCAAAGAAGCGACTTAACAGAGTTGGATCGTTGCTTTGAACACATACCGATTCCGGTACGATGAAGCGATGATTATTCGGCTGAATGATCTTGCGCAAGCCGGGAATGAAAGGGACAATTTTGGTTAACAAACCGCCAAGCGCTCCCGGTAAACGTTCAATTACCCAATGGGCTTGTGTGATCTTGGCAAACGCGATCAGTTCATTGGTTTCGTTGAACATGCCGTAATACACAGGATCCTGACAATGTTCCGGAACAAAATAAGCGTGACACTTTTGCACCTGCTGCAGTTTCAATGCGATTAGTTCTTCGTCGGTCAATTTACGCACCGATGACTGTGCTTTGGGTTTCACGCGGCTAAAGGTTTGGGTCATCAATTGCGCCTCTGTGCGGAAGCCGAACTGCTCGGCCATCCATTTGCTGCGTTCGTTTTTCGGGTCGATGTAGGCATAAAGTGTTTCAGGTGCCTCACCATATTTGCCATCGAATACATCCTGGTAAAAACTGGCAATTTCCTGTTTCAGGCGCGAACGTGCACGATCGGCGTGCTGGCCGTTTTTAGAGGCCTGTTTCTGCCCTGAAAAGGCAAAGTAACGCACATACCAATGTTTTTTCCGCCGACAGAATGTTACGTTTCCCTGTACTTTGCCATCTCTTTCAACCGACAAAAACAACGGATCTTCTGCCTCGGAAATGCGTTGCTCCGTATCCAAATGACGGTATCGCGCACCATTGGTTCCGAGCGTTGTTTGGGTCAATAGTTCCAATAGCGCCGGGGTTGCTTCATAGCGAATCGTAAATCTTGACGAAAGAGACATTTCAGTAAGCGTTTAATACAATTTGTTCGGCATCTGCGGGTGTCAGCGATTGGTGTTCTCCCAATCCAATCCAGTTGCGCTCTTCAAAACGCTGGCGGATAATGGCTGCCGTTTCTTCATGGTAAGGTGTATAATCGGAAATATGCGTTGCCACGCCCAATGCTTTGAAAAACTGTTCGGTTTCAATAATGGCAAGTTGCGCCACTTCATCATCAGTTCCTGTTTTGTGCCAAACCCTGCGGCCATACTGGGCTAGTTTCTCTTTTTTCTGTTCGAATTGGTGTTCGTACAGTCGGGGAGCAATAATGGCGAGTGTTTGAGCGTGGTCGATGCCGTGCAAGGCCGTTAATTCATGACCAATCATATGCGTTGCCCAATCGGTAGAAACGCCGCAGCGAAGCAAACCGTTCAGGGCTTGGTTGGCACACCACATCAGGTTGGAAGCCAGTTTATAGTCGGCAGGATTTTCCACAACGGCCTGTCCGATTTCCAGTAAAGTCGATAAAATACCCTCAGCGTAGCGTTCCTGCAATAAATTATCTGAAGGAACTGTGAGGTATTGTTCCAAGGTATGCATAAAGGCATCGATGACGCCGTTTGCCACTTGTCGTTTGGGTAAAGTCGCCACAAAAGTCGGATCCATGATCGCAAATTTCGGGAAGAACAATAGTCCGCCCATGGTGCGCTTTTCTTTCAATGAAGAACGGCTGATTACTGCTCCTGAGTTCGATTCCGAGCCCGTTGCAGGTAACGTAAGGATACAACCGAAAGGAACCGCGCTGGTGAATACTTTTCCGGGTTCGCGTAGTAAGACTTCCCATGGATCACTGGCATAATTGACTGCTCCGGAAATGAATTTTACACCATCGATGACCGAACCGCCGCCAACTGCCAGTAAAAACCCGATTTTGTGCTCGCGGATATATTCCACGGCTTTCATCAGCGTATCAAATTCCGGATTGGCTTCAATTCCTTTGAATAAATGGAGATCAAATGCCGAGAGTTCACCCTTCAACTGATCTAAAAATCCTGAGCGTTCAATGGACCCTCCGCCATAAAGCACCATCACTGATTTACCGCTGTAATGCCTGTTAATCAGTTCCGATACACGATTTATTTGGTCTTTTCCAAACACCAAAGTGGTGGGGGTTGTAATCTCAAAATTATCCATGACGAAAGTATCAGACAAAGATACGGAACAATTGAAACTCCACACACTTTTTGGCTTTTTTTGGAGGTGTTTTTTACCCTGTGACTTCGTTTCGCGCATAAGCCTGCACACCGTTGAATCCTACTACATGAATAATTGTTTGAATTTCGCACTAATCGGTTTGTTTCTCGCACCCAATTCCCTTCATCACGGCTGTACTTTTGTCATTGTAAGAACGAACTAAAAATCAATAACATGAAGTATAATTTATTTGGAAATACCGGCCTCGTTGTGTCGGAATTGTGTTTAGGCACCATGACTTTCGGTGGTGAGGGGATGTGGAAAGCCATTGGTATGTTGCAGCAAGATGAGGTCAATCAAATCGTAAAAGGTGCCGTTGATGCCGGAATTAATTTCATCGATACGGCCAATATTTACTCTTACGGAGAGTCGGAGCGTTTGCTCGGAAATGCTGTTCGTGAATTGGGACTGGATCGAAATGAACTCATTATTGCCAGCAAAGTAAGGGGAAGAATGGGCGAAGGACAGAACAATGTCGGGCTCTCACGCCGTCATATTTTTCAATCGGTAGAAGCCAGTTTACAACGTCTTCAGATGGATCATCTCGATATCCTATATGTGCACGGAGTAGATCCGCTCACACCGGTGGAGCAAACCATGCACGCACTCAATGATCTGATTATGGCCGGAAAAGTGCGCTACATCGCTGTCTGCAACTGGCCTGCGTGGATGGTCATGAAAGCACAGGGAATTGCACGACTCAATGGCTGGCATGCGTTTGAAGGCATGCAGTATTTTTATTCGATCGGAGGGCGCGACATTGAGCGCGAAGTTTTACCGCTGGCGAAAGATCAAAACCTGGCGGTGATGCCATGGAGTCCGCTTGCAGGAGGTTTTTTCTCAGGAAAATACAAACAGGATGAAGCTACGGGCCTCAACCGCAGAGACAACTTCGATTTCCCGCCAATTAATAAAGAAAAAGGATATACGATTATTGATGTGCTGCGCGAAATCAGTGAGGCGCGTGGAACAACGGTTGCTCAGGTTTCGTTGGCTTGGGTACGCATGCAGCAAGGAATTACAAGTACCATTATCGGCGCAAAAACAGTGCAGCAACTCCTGGATAATTGCGCCTCGGTAAATCTCGAATTGTCGGCAGACGAATTGAGCCGATTAGATGCAGTAAGCGCATTACCGGCTGAATATCCGGGTTGGATGGTCGGAAGACAAGAGGCTGATCGCACGCTCAATCAGGCGAAATAAAACACAGATTAAAATCAAACTACGTGTGAAGTGATTTGCTTTAACATGTAGTTTGATTTTTGTAATTTTCAGCTCGTATGCCTACAACACAACATTCGGAAAAACTGAGCACAACTCCCCCGATGCTGCAACGCGATTTCGGGCAGTTCAATGCCATACGGATACAAGATCTTCCGAAAATGGCTGGCGGACCGGTAACTTATAATCGCCGCGATTACTATAAAATCAGCTTGTATCAGGGGAACAGCATTTATCATTATGCTGATAAAAGCCTGGAGATTTCCGGAACGAACTTGTTGTTTTTCAGTCCGAAAGTTCCGTATACACTTGAAAAAGTATCGGGTGAAAACAACGGCTGCTTTTGCATTTTTACGGAAGCTTTTTTTCGTGACCAACCGATGGCAAATCTCGGCGAATTACCCATGTTCAAGCCGGGTGGAAAATCGTTTTATGCACTTGATGCCCAACAGGAAGCGCATCTGGAATTGATTTTCGGTAAAATTCTGGCTGAAGTCAGTTCTGATTATATCTACAAATACGATCTTATCCGTACGCTTGTAAGCGAGCTGATTCATTTTGCACTCAAACTACAGCCTTCGGAAAATATATACAAACACCCCGATTCCAATTCACGGTTGACATCCGTTTTTACCGAATTGCTCGAGCGGCAATTTCCAATTGAATCCACGCAGCAACGGCTGGAGATGCGTTCAGCAAGTGATTATGCCGGGCAACTTGCGGTACATGTGAATCACCTGAATAGGGCCATCAGAGAAACAACCGGAAAAACCACTACACATCAGATTTCAGAGCGGATGATCCGCGAATCAAAGGCCTTACTCAAACACACGGGTTGGAACGTTTCTGAAATAGCGTATTGCCTTGGATTTGAAGAACCGGCACATTTTCATCATTTTTTCAAGAAACAAACCGGCATTACCCCAAACGCGTTTCGGGTTGGTTAATCCGTTTCATTCATCCATTTCCGAATGCGACTTCGTTTCGCGCATCAGCGCATATACGAGCAGCGAAATCACGATGCAGCCGGTAATGTACCAATAAAACCAGGTTTCGTGCCCGGCATCTTTTAACCAAAGCGCAATGTATTCGGCACTTCCGCCAAAAATGGCAACGGTGATCGCATACGGAAAACCAACGCCCAGCGCGCGTATTTCGGTTGGAAATAATTCAGCTTTCACAACGGCGTTGATACTCGTATAACCGCTCACGATAATCAGCGCGGCCAGCAACAGGAAAAAAGCCGTCCATACTGAAGTTGTGTGACTAAGCGCGGTGAGCAACGGAACAGTACACAACGTTCCCAGAATTCCGAACCCGATCAGCAATGGTTTTCGACCGATTTTATCCGAAAGCGCGCCGAAAAAAGGTTGCAGGCAAGCAAAAATCAGGAGGCTGAAAAAGGACAGAAGCGTAGAAGTGCCTTTCGATAAATGAACCGTATTGACCAGAAACTTTTGCATGTAAGTGGTATAGGTATAAAACGCGAGTGTTCCACCAAGAGTGAGTCCAATCACGATAAAAACGGCCCGCGGATGTTTCATCAACGCACGTAGCGTTCCTTTCCGACTTGATTTTTCGGTTCGGTGTGCGTCGAATGCGGTGGTTTCTTCCATCGATTTCCGCAAGTACAAGGCCACCAGCGACAGCATTGCCCCGAAAATAAACGGCAATCGCCAGCCCCATGATTCCAGGGCGCTTTCGCTGAGAAAACGTTGCAGTAAAAGCTGAATGCCCAATGCGATCAATTGTCCACCAATGAGTGTGACATATTGAAAACTGGCGTAAAAACCGCGTCGGTTCGGGGTTGCCATTTCACTCAGATAGGTTGCTGAAACGCCGTATTCGCCGCCAACACTCAATCCCTGAACCATTCGTGCGATCAACAGAATAATTGGAGCGGCAATCCCAATGGTTTGGTACGTCGGTGTGATTGCAATGAGCATCGACCCGAAAGACATGACCAAAACCGACAACGTCATGGCGCGTTTTCGTCCCAGTTTATCGGCGATACTTCCAAAAAGCCACCCGCCTACAGGGCGCATCAGAAACCCGACTGCAAAAATACCAGCCGTATTCATCAACTGAGCGGTGGCATTGCTTTCCGGGAAAAACGAATGCGAAAAATAGAGGGCAAAAGCCGAATAGGCATACCAGTCGTACCATTCCACCAGATTCCCGATTGAGCCGCTGACGATTGCTTTTAGCTGTTTTCCTGAGACGCGTTCTGTTTGCTGTTTCATTGACTCCAAAACTAACTTTTTTTGAATGATGCCTGATGTTGAATTTTTGATGTTGGATGAGGCATTTGGTAAAATTTCAAACCCTCTTCAAATGTGGATTATAGGTGTGCAAGAATTCAACATCAAACATCAAAAATCAAGCATTCGAAATTAGTTAGTTCAAGCACTTTCAAGTATATTTGCAGTCCTGTTTCGAGCCTTTGTATCCGAACAGGCGAACTTTAATATTTCAGGAAACACATGAACTCATTTTCATCCCGTCACATTGGCCCCGATAACACTGAGAAAACAGCTATGCTTGCTGCAATTGGTGTAAAATCGGTGCAAGAGTTAATCGATAAAACCATTCCGGCTCACATCCGTTTGAGCGGTGAGTTGAACATTGATGCTGCGATGACCGAGCAGGAATACCTGCAGCACGTTACAGCCTTAGGAATGCAAAATCAGGTATTTAAATCGTTTATCGGTTTGGGATACAATGAAACCATTACACCTTCGGTTATTTTACGAAATGTGTTGGAAAATCCGGGATGGTATACGGCTTATACGCCTTACCAGGCGGAGATTTCGCAAGGCCGTCTGGAAGCGTTGTTGAATTTCCAAACTATGATTTTGGAACTTACGGGAATGGAAATTGCCAACGCATCATTGCTCGACGAAGCAACAGCTGCTGCCGAAGCAATGATCATGTTCTACAACTCGCGTTCACGTCAGGAAGTAAAAGACAATCAGAATAAATTTTTCATTGCAGAAAGCGCTTTCCCGCAAACCATCGAAGTGGTGTTGGGGCGTGCATTGAACCTGGGTATCGAATTGGTACAAGGCGATGCGGCAACGTTTGTAAATGACGGAACTTATTTCGGAGCAATTATCCAGTATCCCGATACAAATGGTGCAATCACCGATGTGAAAGGATTCATTTCCCGCAACGAAGGTTTGCGTGTAGCAGTAGCTGCCGATATGTTATCATTGGTAGTATTGCAATCACCTGGTTCACTTGGAGCAGATGTGGTTTTCGGTTCGTCGCAACGTTTCGGTGTGCCGATGGGCGCCGGAGGTCCACACGCAGCATTTTTTGCCGCGAAAGACGAATACAAACGCACCATGCCGGGCCGTATCATCGGTGTATCGAAAGATGCGGATGATAACCTTGCCTTGCGTATGGCGCTTCAAACGCGTGAACAGCATATCAAACGCGATAAAGCAACTTCCAATATTTGTACAGCGCAGGCTTTATTGGCCGTAATGGCGAGTATGTATGCCGTTTACCACGGTCCTGCAGGAATGAAAGCTATTGCAGAACACGTGCATTCATTGGCGGTGAAAACAGCAAAAGGATTGAAAGCCGGTGGAATTACCGTTGCTACCGATTCGTTTTTCGATACCGTTTGGGTGAAAGGTGTGAATACTGCTACCATCAAAGCAGCGGCCGAAGCCAAACAATTGAATTTCCGCATTATCAATGACAATGAACTCACCATCAGTTTTGGTGAACCGCATACTACTGCCGACGTAACAGCTATCTTAAGTGTTTTCGGAGTGAACACAGCCGTTTCAACTGAAACTGAAAACACGATCGCTTCTTCGCTTTTGCGTACCGATGCCGTATTTACGCATCCGACATTCAACCGTCATCATTCCGAATCGAAAATGATGCGTTACCTGAAGCGTTTGGAAAATAAAGATTTGTCGTTGGTTCACAGTATGATTCCATTGGGTTCATGTACGATGAAACTGAACGCAGCCTCAGAATTAATTCCGATCACCAATCCGCAATTTGCGAATATGCACCCGTTTGCACCTGTAGCTCAGGCTGCCGGTTACCACGCAATGTTCCGTCAATTGGAAAAAGACTTGTGTGAATCGACCGGTTTTGCAGCGATGTCGTTGCAACCGAACTCGGGTGCACAAGGCGAATACGCCGGTTTGATGGTGATCAAAGCGTTCCACGAATCGCGCGGAGATAAGCAACGTACCAAAATGATTATTCCTTCATCGGCGCACGGAACCAACCCTGCTTCGGCGGTAATGGCCGGCTTTGAAGTAGTGGTAACGGGTTGCGATGACAACGGAAATATCAACATCGATGAATTACGTGAAGTAGCAACTGCGTTGAAAGACGAATTGGCCGGTTTGATGGTGACTTATCCGTCGACTCACGGTGTATACGAAGAAGGAATTCGCGAAATTACCGCGATCATTCATGATAATGGAGGACAGGTTTACATGGACGGTGCCAACATGAACGCGCAGGTCGGTTTGACCAATCCCGGGAATATCGGTGCCGACGTTTGTCACCTGAACCTGCACAAAACATTTGCCATTCCTCACGGAGGTGGCGGACCTGGAATGGGGCCAATCGGAGTAGCTGCACATCTAGCGCCGTTCTTACCGAGCAATCCTGTGGTTGCTGCAGGTGGCGACCAACCAATTCATGCTGTTTCGGCAGCACCTTACGGAAGTGCCTTGATTTTGCTGATTTCTTACGGATACATCAAAATGCTTGGCGCGAAAGGATTGCGTGAATCAACGGAAATGGCCATTTTGAATGCCAATTACATCGCCGCGAAATTAAAAGGGAACTACGATATCTTGTATACCGGTAAAAACGGAACGGTTGCCCATGAAATGATTTTGGATTGCCGCGAGTTTAAGAAAACTGCCGATGTAGAAGTAGCCGATATGGCGAAACGTTTGATCGACTTCGGTTTCCATGCACCAACAGTATCATTCCCGGTAGCAGGAACATTGATGATCGAACCGACCGAATCGGAAGACAAAGAAGAACTGGACCGTTTCATCGAAGCCATGATCAAAATCCGTC
Source organism: Bacteroidota bacterium (assembly GCA_040387295.1). GTDB lineage: Bacteria > Bacteroidota > Bacteroidia > Flavobacteriales_D > Crocinitomicaceae > Fluviicola. Next base: position 963,985 of record JAZKEB010000002.1, read on the forward strand.
AGGAGATTCGTGAAATCGAAAACGGTCATGCCGATAAAGCCAACAACTTATTGAAAAATGCACCGCATACCGCAGATTGCATCATCAACAAAGACTGGAACTATCCGTATTCACCACAGGAAGCTGCTTATCCGGTTGCTTACCTGAAAGAGTGGAAATACTGGGTGCCTGTTCGTCGCGTTGATAATGCCTACGGTGACCGCAACCTTGTATGCTCTTGCCCGAGCGTAGAGAGCTACATGCATGTAGAGGCGGAGTAAATAGAGAATCGATAATTTAAGGAACCGTTCTGCCTCAGGTGGAGCGGTTTTTTTGTTTTGTACAGCACCGAGGCCCGTTACAAACCGTTGTCGGGGAAAAATACTTCTGTTAACACAACCCGGATTTCCAGTGCTTAAAACGAATTATTTTTTTAATCGCAATAAGTAGAGTAATTTTGCGCAACAAATCAAGTTAGATTCTACTATGAAACGACTTTTACAAGCCTTTGCCGGCATCATGCTTTCCTTTAGCGCGTTGGCACAATTTCAGGGCAATGCCCTCCAATTTGACGGATCAAACGACAATATATCGGCAACTTTACCTGCGTTGTTTAACGATTTGTCAACAACCGACTTTACCATGGAAGCATGGGTCTATCCGCAGGGAGCTGTTTTTAGCCGAATCATTTACGCACAAGGTAGCACCACCAATTTTGCCACCATGAGCACCGGCGGTACCAACAATATTTATTTCTATGTTGTGGAAAACGGCACCAATTATAGTTTAGCTACTACGGCCAACCTGCCGTCCAATACCTGGACACACGTTGCTGTACGCTGGACAACAGCTGCTAATTCGGTTGAAATATTTTTCAATGGAATCTTACAAGGTGGCAATGCTGGCGGGACATCTTCAACGGGATCGTCGAATAACCTGAGTATCGGAACACGTCCGGGTGGAGCACAGTATTTTCCGGGAACCCTTGATGAGGTGCGAATCTGGAGTGAAGCCCGATCGAATTGTGAAATTCTTTCCAATTACAACCGTTCAATGACCGGAACGGAAACCAACCTTGTGGTGAATTACGATTTTAATCAGGGAGTTGCCGCTGGTAATAACGCCGGAGTGACAACATTGCCTGATCTTGTTGCAGCAAACAATGGTACGCTGAACAATTTCACATTGAACGGAACAACCTCGAATTGGATTGCTTCAACGGCCGGAATTACTGCTTCCGGAGGAGTTGGCGCCATTACAACTACGTTAACCGAAAGCGTGTGCAATAGTTATTTCTGGCCGCAAACAAGTCAGTTTTACACCGTTTCAGGAGTGTATGCAGATACACTTGTGGCCATGAGCAGTTGTGATTCGATCGTAGAGCTTGATCTCACTGTTCTTTACTCTAGCGGAAGTGCGCTTACGATTTCAGAATGCAGTAGTTATACCTGGGCCGAAAATGGCATGACTTACACGACTTCGGGGACTTATTACGATACACTCACGAATGCGGTCGGTTGTGATTCCACCATTACTCTCGACCTTACAATCAATACACCATCGGCTTCCGGCATTTCGGCAACAGCTTGCAATAGTTACACCTGGGCTGAAAATGCAACAACCTATTTTGTGACTGGAAGCTATAATGATACATTGACAAATGCGCTAGGTTGTGATTCAATCGTCACACTAAATTTGACTATCAACCTACCAACAACATCGAGCTTAACGGAAGTTGCCTGTGGTAGTTATCCATGGTCGCAGAACGGAGTAACTTACATGATGTCGGGTAGTTACAACGATACCATCCCGAATGCTAACGGTTGCGATTCGATTATCACACTCAACCTAACGATCAATCCGATAACATCAACCAGCCAAACGGTAAGCGCCTGTGATAGTTATACCTGGAGCGCTAACGGCATGACTTATACGGCTTCGGGCCAGCATTCTCATCCTATGTTGAGTGTTGCCGGCTGTGACTCTCTTGTTACGCTCAATCTTACAATCGTTCCGACGCCAACAGCCAATGCCACTTTTGACGGTTTGGGTACCTTAACGGGAAGCGGCGGAAGCCCTGTTCAATGGATCGATTGTGTCACCAACACACCTGTGGCAGGAGCGACGTCAACAACATTTACTCCTACCGTAAACGGAACCTACGCCATTGTAGTAGGCAATGGAATCGGTTGTTCCGATACATCCGATTGTGTGGTCGTTGATATTATTGGTTTGGATGAAAACAGTTCAATGAATACATTCATTTCTCCGAATCCGGCAACTGACGAAGTGAAGATTACGTTTACTGGTTCGTTGGCTACTTTGGTAATCCGCGATGCACAGGGGAAAATCGTTCAAACGCAAACCATTCAAAGCAATGAAACAATTTCAGTGACAGGGATGCAGACAGGCGTTTATTTCTTTGAACTGAACACAGGTGAGGGGAAAACAATCAAACGGGTCGTGAAACATTAAACAACTTATATATTCAATATCAATTCAACCAATAACAATGAAACAATTACTTCTAACAATTACTGCCACTGTCTTCTTATCACTGACAGGTTCGGCACAGGTATGCGACTTGTTCTTTTCGGAATACCTGGAAGGTTCATCAAATAACAAAGCGATCGAATTTTACAATCCGTTGAACGTGACTGTTGATCTCGATGACTATGTGGTATACCGTTACAACAATGGTTCTCCGATACCAACCGATTCATTATTCCCGCAGGGAACACTTGCTCCGGGAGCGGTATACGTAGCAGGAAACCCGTCGGCTGTTGCAGCAATATTAGCTGTTTCCGATACCCTGCACACCATTACGTTCTTCAACGGTGATGATGCAATGGAATTGGTTCACAGACCTACTGGTACTTCACTTGATGTGATCGGAATCATCGGTAACGACCCGGGTACTAACTGGCCTGTTGGTTCAGGAGCGACCAGTGAATTTACACTTGTTCGTCAGTTTGCATACACCGACGGTGAAACGAATTGGGCGATTAGCGCTACCGAATGGGATGTATATCCTGCGAGTGCTGCTAATCCGTTTATTGGTTCACATTCCGGAGCTCCTTGTTGTGCGCCTACGACTTCCAGTTTTTCGGCAACCGGCTGTTCAAGCTACGTATGGTCTGAGAACGGAGAAACTTATACAACTTCCGGAAGCTACAATGATACATTGGTCAACGCAGAAGGCTGTGATTCCATTATCACACTTAACCTTACAATTAATCTTCCGACAACTGCCGGTTTAATAGCAGATGCCTGCAATAGCTACACATGGGCTTTTAACGGCACCACGTACTTTACTTCCGGAAGTTACAATGACACGATCCAAAATGCAGCAGGTTGTGATTCGATTATCACGCTTACCCTTACAATCAACCAGCCCACAACTTCCAGTTTGATGGAAACAGCTTGTACAAGTTATACATGGCCTCAGAACGGCATGACGTATATGACGTCCGGAAACTACAATGACACAATCCCGAACGCAATAGGTTGTGATTCGATTATCACACTTAATCTCACGATCAATCCTCCAACAACTTCCAATTTGTCAGCTAGCGCCTGTGAAACCTATACATGGGCTGAAAATGGTATGATGTATACAACTTCAGGCAGTTACAACGATACCATTCCGAATGCTGCGGGTTGCGATTCCATCATCACCCTCAACTTAACGATTAACCAGCCGGCTGCTTCGTTCGTAACCGCTTCGGCGTGTGATACCTATACCTGGAATAGTAACGGAATGACCTACACGGTTTCCGGATGGTACCTTGATACCTTGTCTACAGTTGAAGGTTGTGATTCCATTGTAACATTGGAGTTGACGATTGTTTCGCCACCAACCGCGAATGCAACCGATAATGGTGCGGGAACCTTAACTGGAAGCGGTGGCACCCCGGTTCAGTGGATCAACTGTGCTACAAATACAGCCATTGCCGGAGAAACAGCTGCTACTTTTTCGCCATCAGCAAATGGAAATTATGCGATTGTAGTGAGCAACGGAAGTTGTACTGATACTTCAGATTGTGTGTTGATAGATTACATTGGCTTGAATGAAAACCAATTGATCAATGCAGGTATTTCTCCGAATCCGGCAACAGATGAAGTAAAGATCACCTTTACCGGAACATCGGCAATAATGATCATCCGCGATGCGCAGGGTAAATTGATCCAAAGGGAAAACATCGAAAACGGAGCGATCATTTCTTTGGTGAACGTTCAAACAGGAATCTATTTCTTTGAATTGATGACCGAACAAGGAAAGGCCGTGAAACGCGTAGTGAAAAACTAACAATAACACTGATTTTGACACCCCTTACAGCATTGGTTGTGAGGGGTGTTTTTTTGTTCCGATAAATTTCAGGCAACCTTCTGAATTTGAGCGTCGTCTCTATAACAAATCAAAACACTATGAAAAACTTACTACGAAACGGTCTGCTGACCTTACTGATAGCATTTGCCGGAGCACTTTCCTATGGACAGGGATTTGTCTTAAGCTCGCTCTATACAGCCAATAGTCAGCTCGCCGAATGTGACACGGTGGTGGACATCAATATCGGAGCAATGTCGGCACCTTCAACCAATGCTGATTTTAACCTGGCACTTTACGGTTCCTCGTTTCAGGCTTCACAGTTCACTACAACTGTCGACTGGGGTGATGGAAGCACAACAACGCATGTGGGCGGAACTTCCACTGCGGGAACGGCTATTCCGTTTACACCGCCGATTCAGCATTATTTTGCCAACAACGGAACCTATACGATTTACATCGTTGTGACCAACCCGCAGAATAACTCATGGGCGAGCGATACCTTGTATTATACCAAAACAACGTGTAATACCTATTTGTTCTCGAACGTGATTGTTGATTGTGACAACAACGGAAGCACTGATTCTACAATTCTGAATGGGGTTCCGATTATTCTTTACGAACCCGGAGGCATGTGGTATACCGGTACGTTGAACAACGGATCGATTAACTATAACGACGTCCTAAGCGGAACGTATACCATTTCGGTAAATCAGTCATGGTTAAACCAAAATGGCTATGTAGTCGAAAGTATCACTCCACCAACAATTACCGTTGGGCCGAATATGTCAACGTTTACGTCGCAAATTGTGTTGAACTGTGATTCGATTCCGAATGCCAGCAACCTGTGTTTATCAGGAATGGCGTTTTGTGATGCCGATAGCAATGGTGTCTACTCTGTTGGAGAAACGCCACTTGCTGGCGCATTGATTAATGTTTCAAATGGCGGGCAAACGGTTACGGCCTACACCAACGCCAACGGCTATTATTCGGTAAGTTATTCCGGAACAGTTGGTTCGGCAACAGTAGTTACCGTTAGTCAAACATGGTTGACACAACACGGTTATACGATGAACAGCAATCCGTTTACTGTATTGGCAGCTGATTGTAACTCACAGCCCGTTGCCAATATTCCAATCAATTGCGGAGGTGGAAACAACAATCCTTATCAATGTGTTGCCGTGATCGTTTTCTGTGATGCCAACGGAAACGGTGTCATGAACGCAGGCGAAACACCATTGCAAAACGCACCGATTACATTATGGGGCCAACAAAATCAAAACATCATCATCTACACTGATTCGAATGGTTTTGCTTCTTATTGTGGCAACAATTTTAATTCACAAGCAGTTATTGCCCAATTGAGCCAAGCCTGGTTAGCACAGCACGGTTATACCATTTCAAATCCGATTCTTACCTTGTTGGCAAGCCAATCACCGAATCCGGGTTACTTTGCCGTAAATTGCGGTGGCGGTGGTCAGGGCTTATGTGCTGACTTATGGACCACCGTTACGCCTTGGATCGGTTATTACCAAAACTCAACGGCATACATCAAGTTGAACTATGGAAATTACGGACCTGGGGCTCCGGGGCCATATACCTTGACATTAACGTTCCCAGCCGGAGTTACAGTAAATACTTCGTCACTCAATCCGGGCTACACCATCAATGGAAACACAATTACATGGACATTGAACAGTGCATTGACATCATTTAACACCTATGATCTGATCACGTTCAACGTTCCGGGAGCTCTTCCAAACGGTACCGTGCATCAGTTTACGTCTACGATCACTCCAACCGGAAATGTTACGGATTGTTGCACAACCAACAACAACGGTTGTTTGATCCAAATCGTCGGAAACAGCTACGACCCGAATGATAAAAATGTAGACCATACAGAGCAAATCGCTCCTTCCGTTCAGGATGAACTGACGTATACGATCCGTTTCCAGAATACCGGAACGGCTCCTGCACAAAACATCTATATCCTGGATACGCTTAGCATAAACCTGGATTGGTCTACCTTCGAATTGATCGAAACGTCGCACCCGATGCACGTTGATGATTTGGGGAACGGCGTTCTGCGTTTCAACTTCCCTCAGATCTGGTTACCAGACAGTACGGCAAACGAACCTGAAAGCCACGGACATTTGGTGTACCGTTTGAAAGAAAATGCGTCAAACACAGAAGGTAGCGAGATCTTCAATACGGCTTATATTTTCTTTGACTGGAACGATCCGATTGTTACCAACACAACGTACAATATCAACACGTCGTTGGGCTTGAACGAAACGTCTGTACAAAGCAGTGTTTACCCGAATCCGTTCCAGCAGGAAGTAACGATTCGTGCAAAATCGATGATCCAGACAGTGAGTGTTTCTGATATGTCAGGTAAACAATTGTTTACGCAGTCAACCGATTCGAATGAATTGAAACTGGATTTGAGTACTTACTCAAGCGGAATCTATTTGTTGAACATTCAGACTCAAACGGGCATTGAAACGCACCGGATTGTGAAAAAATAAATAAGGCACACACGCCCCAAATATAGAAGAGGCCTTTCAGCGATGGAAGGTCTCTTGTCTTATGGCAACATCCATACCTACTGTAATTCTCAGGAATTCTCTTATTTTTATAGCATGAAGACGTTTCTCCTGCGTATCTGTTCCGTGCTTGTGCTGGTGTGTTTCCAGCATTCTATAGCAATGGCCGCCAACGGTGATGAAGCGAGTCGTATAAAAGCATACCAGCAGGAAAAAAACGGCACCAAAAAATTCTGGAAGCTTTATCAATTGGGTGAATATTACCGGTTGAACAACGTTGAGAAAGCCGATTCCATTCGTGATTATATTCTTTCTGCCAGTCGTCAGGAAAACGATTCCGCTCGGTTGCAGGCTTTGGTATTCGACCTGAAAATTGATCAGCTTCGCGGGAACAGGATTGCGTATTACACCAAAATATTGCAATTACAACCTTTTTTGAGCCGATTGAAATCCCATACGTCGCAAGTAATGATCTACCAATATCTGGCCGATTATCACATTGCTTACCGCGAATTTGAACAAGCTCATTTATACCTCGACGAAGCCCTCGTGATTTCCAAAAAATTGCGTTCGTATTCCTATAGTTGTACGGCAGAAACCTTCCGGTTGACGGCTTTGCTGGAAATGGAAGAAAACGATAAGGCAAACGCATTGATCCACGTGGGACAATCCATTCAATATGCCCGTCGTTCTTCTGATAAAGCATTGCTGGCCGCGTGTTTCAACATGCAGGCAAAAGTGTACAACTATTTTGGACAGTTGGAATTGAGTGTTTCAAAAAACATGATTGCCTTAGAATTGGCAAAAGAAGCCAATGATTTTCCAAAAGTGTCCAATTACCAGCGTGAACTCGGCGAGGTACAATACGCCATTTTCAATTACGATGATGCCGGATATTATTTTTCTCAGTCCAAAGAAACTGCAGAACGGATTCACGATAAACGATTGGTAGGATTAGCAAAAACCGACCTGGGATTGTTGGCTTTTGCCCGCAAAGAATACCAGCGTGCTATTCAATTGCTCCGCGATGCCATCAAAACACTTCAAAAATACAACGATGAAGACGGTTTGGGTTTTGCGCACATGCACCTGGGCAATGTTTACCGCGAAGATGGCAATTACGATGAAGCATTACGCTATTATAACAAAGCGCTCGTTTATTTTGAATCATCGGCTAACAGAGCAGAAATTGCGTCGGTTTATCACCTGGTAGGAACTGTTTTCGAAAAGCAGGGGAAATACGAAAATGCACTCAATTACCTGAATCGTGCTGTGGAGATCCGTTCTCAATTCGGATTTAAGGGAAGCGTTTATCCTTCTTATCGCGAAATTTCCGAAGTCTATAAGAAAACGGGCAATCTGAAACTGGCAAATCATTACCTCGAGCTCTATTCCAACTATTCGGACAGCGCCAGAATGGTTGAGGTAAGTGCCAGAATTGCTGAGATCTCGGAATTATACCGTGCAGAACAGCGCGAACGCCTCATTGCCATGCAGCAGGATTCCATCGAATTGCAACGCAAGGAAAAAGACCTGACTTCCGCTCAATTGGAAAACACTGAACTCCGCAGTAGTTTTCAAACCTATGTCATTATCGGGTTCATCTTATTGCTGATTCTGGCTGTTGTGATCTTTTACAATCAGTGGAAACAACGAAACATCAAACAACTGCAGCGCGAAGCTGAAATGAGCCAGGTGCTTCTGCGGTCGCAAATGAATCCGCATTTTGTATTCAATGCCATGTCGGTGATCCAAAGCTATATTTATGAGAACGACACCAAGAATTCCACCAAGTTCCTGGTCAACTTCTCGAAATTGATGCGGTTGATCCTTGAAAATTCATCCAAAGAATTCATTCCCATTCTCACGGAAATCGACATTTTGACCAAATACCTTGAAACCCAGAAATTGCGTTTCGGCGATCGTTTCGAATACGAAGTGGCCATGGACGACCAGTTATTGGAAGAAGAATTGGTTATTCCGCCCATGATTACGCAACCGTTCATTGAAAATGCCATTGAGCACGGACAATTGCACACCATTGAAGGCGGGTTCATCCGGGTGAAATTCTCAAAAGTTTCAGATATGCTCAACGTGGTCATTGAAGACAACGGGATCGGAAGAAAAGGAGCCGAAAAGAATAAGAAGAGCGTGGAACATAAAAGTATGGCCATGAAAATCACCCAGGACCGGATTGACAACCTGAATTATAAATACCGCGTTCAGGGGTCCTTAGACATCAGCGATTTCAATGAAGAACAGCAGACCGGAACCAAAGTAGTGATCTTTTTACCCTACCGCACCGACACCCAAAAAGTGATTCCCGATTAGAAATCCCGCAACCCGAAAAAGCACTCACTTAAAACATTAATCGTATATTCGGGTTCATATTAACTGTTTGCTAATTCCGATTTTCCGATGAAAAAGGCTCTTATTATTGATGATGAACAACGCACACGTGAGCTAATTGCTAAAATGATCGAATCGTTTGATATGGGTATTGAAGCCATACCGAAAGGTGAAAACGTACAATCGGGATTGAAAGCGATCGCGGAAATTCAACCCGATCTGGTATTCTTAGACATTCAAATGCCCGACGGTACCGGTTTTGATTTATTGAAAGCAGTTCCCGAAAAGAATTTCGAAGTTATTTTCATTACCGCTCACGAAGAGTTTGCCATCAAGGCCATCAAATTTTCGGCATTGGATTATATATTAAAACCCGTTGATCCGGATGAATTGCGTGCTGCTTTGGAGCGTGCGCTTGAAACCATGGGCGACGAAAAGCAGGAACCACAGTTTGAGGCACTGCAACACAATATTCAACCGAACCAGAAACGCAGATTGGTATTAAAAACACAGGAAAGCGTTCATGTGGTTGAACTAGACCATATTATCCGTTGTGAAGCCGACCGTAATTACACCTCGTTTTACTTGACCGAAGGCAAAAAAATTCTGGTGTCGCGTACCCTGAAAGATTATGAGACCTTATTGACCGGACATAATTTTTTACGTGTGCAACAATCGCACCTGGTAAACCTCAATTTTGTGGAACGTTACGACAAAGGAAATGGTGGTGCAGTAGTCATGAAAGATGGCTCTGAAGTACCTCTTTCGCCTGCAAAACGTGATATTTTCTTTCAAATTTTAGAAAATCTGTGAAGCACGTTCAGTCATTCTGACAGAATATTCATCCAAATACTCGATTTATTCATTCGTCGACGCTTTATTTCGGTTCATCTATATCTTAGTAATGGAAATAAGGAGAAATGGAATCAGGTTGTTTTCTAAGTTAGGTTAAAGTTGAAAACGGGAAACGCTGCATTGGAGAGGCAGTTTTTTCATTTTCTAGTTTTATTGAAGAGTATACAGTTCTATCTATCCGTTAAGACTTTGGCAAAAGCCGCAAGGACCTTAGAAACAACCTGATTTTCATTATTAAAATGGGCTACTTTACACGATACACAAACTAAAACACTACTAAACCAATGAGGTTTCATGCAAATGAGACCTTTTTGTTTTTTAGGCCATTTGCAGGCCAACTGAACCAAAATTCAAACAAACTCAGGTTTTAACATTCGATCGTTTATATTTTTTTAATACGCATTGGTCGAAATCCCTTACCACGATTCATCAATTCGTTTATTTTTGCCTCAAATTAACATTTATGAACACCGATGAATTTGAGCTCGTAGAAAAAGAGCAGGTTGCAGGCTATCATTTCCCCGTAGAAGAAATTCTAAAGAGCGAAAAAGAAATGGCCGCGAGGAAGGAGGCAATTGAACGTGCAAATTCACTTGGAAATTTGGAACATTACAAAGTAAAGATTTACTTTGCTGACGAAGTAGGTAAGAAACGAATCGATACAACTATTTGGGGAGTTACTGATCGTGTTATTCTACTGAAACAAAATGTAGTTTTGCCCATACACCGCATTATCAAATTAGAAATATAACTGGCGCATGTCTAAGAAAAGATCAATCATCAGCTATGAAAAGCTGAACATCGAGCAGAAAAAGCAATTACTGATGGCTTTCCCGGATGGATTTGCAGGCTCCATGACAAAAATGACCAATCCGATTACAGGCGATATTTTTGATTCGCTCCTTTGGGAAACCGAAGAAATCATCTATTTGGTTAAACTTCCTAAACAAACCGTAAAATCTCCTTCCGTTGAAGACGATGAAGATGATTTTGAAGAAGAAGAAGACTTCGACAAATTTGATGGGAAAGGTGACGAGGAAGATGACTCCACCGATGATGACGAAGAAGATACATATGGTGACGATCCTGCAGACGCCGTTGCAGATGAAGAAGAAGATTAGATCGATACGATACCTTAATAGAACGCAAAAGCGCCCAAATTTTTGGGCGCTTTTTTTGAATCAAAAAAAACGAATAGTTAAGGATTAATCATGTAAAAATTAAATAGCAACATGAAATACTAACAGAAAAGGGTATTTCCTCAAGCGAGGAGTATTGTTTGTTTGATTTAGTTCGGGTGTTAACGAAATTTGTTATAAGTTTGTCGTGGAAAATAAGCCATTAAGCGAAATTTTCTGGCTACTTATTTTATTAATTAATCAATTACAAACATGAAAAAACAGCTACTAAAAGTTAGTAGGCTGAGTGTTGCAACTACTGCTTTTTTAAGTATTGCAGGTGCGGCGAATGCTCAAACTACAATTGTAGATTCCATAACGTTTACTGGTGGAATCAGCAACTATACTATTCCATGTGGAGTAACATCCATTACACTTGATGCCTATGGTGCCCAAGGTGGTACCGGAGCGGTTGGTGCTAGTGTACCAGGTGGTGAAGGAGGTCTTGGTGGCCTTGCTTCAGGAACACTAACAGTAACTCCGGGTGATGTATTAAATGTACTCGTAGGTGGAGTAGGTGGAACACCAGCAGGTGGTTTCAACGGTGGTGCAAATGGTGGTTCTACAAACGCCGGTGGCGGTGGTGGTGCTACAGATGTACGTATCAATGGAACAACAGAAGCTGACCGTATTCTTACTGCCGGTGGCGGTGGTGGCGGTGGCCGTGGCGGATGTGAAGGTTCTGCAGGTGTCTCAGGATCTGGTGGTGCTGGTGGTATCGGCGGCGGCGGTGTCGGTGTTAACGGTGGAGATTCTCCTACCTCAGGCGGTGTTGCCGGTGGTGGATTAGGAGGAAACTTTGGTGCTGTTCCAGGTGGATCAGGTGGTGCCGGATCAGGTTGCGGCGGTTTCTTAGGCGCTCCGGGTGGTACTACTGCTACAGGTACTGGTGCTGCTGGTGGTGCAGGTCAGGCTTGTTGCTGCTTTGGTGCTGCATCCGTTCCAGGCGGCGGTGGCGGCGGTGGCGGCCAAATCGGCGGCGGCGGCGGCGGCGGTGGTTCTGCAGGAACTACTGGTTGCTCAGGAAATGACAAAGGAGCCGGCGGTGGTGGCGGTGGTGGTACCAGCTACAATGGCGGTATGACTACAGCAGGTACAATCACAAACGGTGTTAGAACAGGAAACGGTGTACTTGTTATCAGTTATTTGGATCCAGCTCCGATTGCTGCAATGACAACTCCGGCCAATGCTTTTTGTGCTGGTGATACAGTTACATATGTTGCTTCAAGCACCAATTCACCAAGCAGCTACACATGGGCTTCTACAGGTGGTTTGACAATCCTTTCAGGTCAGGGAACAAACACAATTTCAGTTACTGGTACTGCAACAGGTGATTTGACAGTTTATTCTACTACATCTTGTGGTGACGGACCAACAACTGCTGCTTTCACAGTAACAGTTAACGCACTTCCTACTGTAACAATCACAGCTTCTGCAACTGCAGTTTGTGCCGGTGAAACAGTTACATTGTCTGGAAACGGTGCTAACGCAGGTTATTCTTGGGATAACGGTGTTATCGATGGTGGTATATTTGCTCCGGGTTCAACAGCTACTTACACTGTAACTGGAACTGATTCAACAGGTTGTTCAAACACAGCATCTCAAATGGTTACTGTGAATCCACTTCCTGTAGTTGCATTGACTGCTGCACAAGCTAACCCAGTTTGTGGTGGACAAGACATCGTATTGACAGGAACTCCTGCAGGTGGTACTTATGCTGAAATCGCTGGTTCTCCTTCTGCATTGACAGGAAATACGTTCAACGCTCCTGTACAAGGAACATGGACAGTAGATTATACTTACACAGATACAAACGGCTGTACAGATGCTGACATGATCGATATTTTCGTTAACTGTATGGTTGGTCTTGAAATGATCGGTTCAGAAGGTACAATGAACGTTTACCCGAATCCAACTAACGGTAACTTTACTATTTCAAGTAAAGGAAACATCAATGGTTCGGTTCAATTGTTCAACGAATTGGGTCAATTGGTATACGAACAAGCGGTAACAGGTGTAAACAAAAAACAAGTTGAGGTTAAAAACTTGACTCCTGGTACTTACCAACTTAAAATTACAAGTGAAGGTCAGGTTTTCTCTGGAAAACTGAACGTTACTAAATAATTAAAGATTCGCTCTTTAGAGGCCGGAAGCATTTAGTGTTTCCGGCTTTTTTATTGAAATACAATTGACGTTGAACGTAAAAGGAGTCGTGTGTTTAATCACTAACTAGAAGTGCTATTTAAATAGTTGATTATCGAATTAGTTCTATTGGAAAGAGAATTTAGTTTAATTTTATCGAAAACGGCAAAACGGCTTATTTTATTAATTTACCTATTACAAAAACATGAAAAAAGAACTACGTACAGTAGGGAAGTTAGGATTGATTACAGGTGCCTTCTTATTTTTAGCAGGTCAGGTAAAATCTCAAACATCTACTTTTAATTTTACCGGTGGTGTCCAAAACTTCACCGTGCCTTGTGGTGTTGATTCTCTGTTCGTTCAGACTTGGGGAGCTCAGGGTGGTACCGGAGATTTGGGCGGATCTGGTGTTTCTGGCGGTGGCGGAGGCCTCGGTGGTTATGCCGAAGGTTGGCTTCTGGTAACTCCGGGAGATTTATTAAACATTTTTGTTGGTGGACAAGGTGCTACACCTACCGGTGGTTTCAACGGTGGTGCAAATGGCGGCTCTACTAACGCCGGAGGAGGAGGTGGTTCTTCCGACATACGTGTAGGCGGAACAGCGGAGGCTGACCGTGTCATTACTGCCGGTGGCGGTGGCGGTGGCGGTCGTGGTGGCTGTGATGAAGGTAGTGCCGGTACAGGCGGAATCGGCGGAACTGGCGGTTCTGGCGGTGGCGGTATCGGAACTAATGGTAACGATTCACCAACTTCAGGCGGTGTTGCCGGTGGTGGTTTCGGAGGAAACTTTGCAGGCGTTCAGGGCGCATTCGGTGCTAAAGGAATTGGTTGCGGCGGTTTTTCCGGTACAGATGGTATTGCTACTGCTACCGGAAGCGGCGGCGGCGGCGGCGCAGGACAAGCATGTTGCTGTTCAACTTCTAACTCCATCCCTGGTGGCGGTGGCGGTGGCGGTGGCCAAATCGGCGGCGGCGGCGGTGGCGGTGGTTCTGCAGGAACTCCGGGTTGTTCAGGAAACTCTAAAGGCGCCGGTGGCGGTGGAGGCGGTGGCTCCAATTATTTAGGTGGAGTGCTTGGCGGAACTGAAAATACAGGTGTTTGGTTAGGAAACGGACAAGTTTCAATTACCTGGAATGACCCTGCTCCGGTAGCTTCAATGACAACACCAACAAGTGCTTTTTGTATTGGTGATACAGTTACTTATGTTGCTTCAGCTACAAACTCACCAACCAGCTACACATGGGCTGCCGATGGTGGTTTAACGATCCTTTCAGGTCAGGGAACAAACACAATTTCAGTTACTGGTACTGCAACAGGTGATTTGACAGTTTATTCTACTACATCTTGTGGTGACGGACCAACAACTGCTGCTTTCACAGTAACAGTTAACGCACTTCCTACTGTAACAATCACAGCTTCTGCAACTGCAGTTTGTGCCGGTGAAACAGTTACATTGTCTGGAAACGGTGCTAACGCAGGTTATTCTTGGGATAACGGTGTTATCGATGGTGGTATATTTGCTCCGGGTTCAACAGCTACTTACACTGTAACTGGAACTGATTCAACAGGTTGTTCAAACACAGCATCTCAAATGGTTACTGTGAATCCACTTCCTGTAGTTGCATTGACTGCTGCACAAGCTAACCCAGTTTGTGGTGGACAAGACATCGTATTGACAGGAACTCCTGCAGGTGGTACTTATGCTGAAATCGCTGGTTCTCCTTCTGCATTGACAGGAAATACGTTCAACGCTCCTGTACAAGGAACATGGACAGTAGATTATACTTACACAGATACAAACGGCTGTTCAGATGCCGACATGATCGATATTTACGTTAACTGTATGGTTGGTCTTGAAATGATCGGTTCAGAAGGCACAATGAATGTTTACCCGAATCCGACTAACGGTAACTTTACTATTTCAAGTAAAGGAAACATCAACGGTTCGGTTCAATTGTTCAACGAATTGGGTCAATTGGTTTACGAACAAGCAGTAACAGGTGTAAACAAAAAACAAATTGAGGTGAAGAACCTGACTCCTGGTACTTACCAACTTAAAATCACAAGTGAAGGTCAGATTTTCTCCGGAAAACTGAACGTTACTAAATAATTAAAGATTCGCTCTTTAGAGGCCGGAAGCATTTAGTGTTTCCGGCTTTTTTGTTTAATTTCCCTGCTGAAACACAAAACCCGTGGAAGATACGTTACTGCGCGAATTGCTCATAGATTCAAGGATATTAACCCTTCCCAAGAATGAGTTCCTGGTAAAGGAAGGCGTTGTGGACCAGCAAATCTATTACATCGAAAGCGGTGCCGTGCGGGTATTTCTGCAAACCGAATTTGAAGAACTGACCATCCGGTTCGGGTACAAAGATTCGTTTATTACTTCGCTCTCTTCGTTTGTCAACGGAACACCTTCCGAGTTTTACATTCAGGCGATTCGCGGAACACAATTACGCGCCATTTCCAAACAACAGTTTCAGGCAGCTATTGACGCTGATATCCGCTACTTGCAACTTTACAATGCCATTCTGGAGGGATTGGTGATTCAGCAGCTGGAACGCGAAGTGGATTTGTTAACCGCATCACCCACCGAGCGATTGCAGCGCGTATTGAAACGCAGCCCGCAATTGTTCCAGGAAATCCCCTCAAAGTACATTGCTTCATATCTGCGCATGACACCCGAAACATTGAGTCGTGTGCGGAAAATGAACGACTAAAACACCAAATAAGCTGGTTTCGATCGCAAGTTCGGGATATTGGGTTGTTTTTCCTGAAATCTTCAGAAAACAGGATGATCAATACAATCACCCTCTGTGTAATTCTTGATTTCAATCAATGTTTTTGGCAACCGAAGCACCGAATTTTGTCGTGTACATTAAAACAGAATGCGATGAAAATCAACACAGATCAATTATTGACAGAATTAATCAACCGATCCAACGAAGTACTCACAACCATTTCCGGTTACCGTTCGCTGGACGAAGAAATCCTGAATCGAAAACCAACCGCCGAAAGCTGGAGTAAACTCGAATGCCTGGAACATTTGAATTTGTACGGCGATTTTTATTTACCTGAAATCGAAAGAAGCTTGCTGCAGGCGAAAGGTGGCCCTCAACAGGAATTTAAACTGGGTGTTTTCGGGGGCTATTTTACAAAGCTTATGCAAACCAAGCCCGATGGAAGCATCAAAAAAATGAAATCTCCGGCCGATAAAAATCCGGCGCATTCCAAATTGTCGGGAACCACGATTGATCGGTTTTTAAAACAACAGGAACAATTGTTACGCTTACTGGAAATGGCCAAACGCGTTGATCTGACGCGTACGAAAACGTCCATTTCCATTTCCAAAATGATCAAATTACGATTGGGAGATACGCTGCGGTTTTATGTGTATCATATTGAACGACATATACAGCAAGCAGAAAGAATCTGATAAATAGGGTAATTAGGATTAGAGGGAGCTGGGGAACTAGGGAATTCTAGCCCAGTTCCCCAGTTCCCTCAAAAATCAGTCGTTCAATTTCAACACCGCCATAAAGGCCTCTTGCGGCACTTCTACACGACCAATCTGGCGCATGCGTTTCTTTCCTTCTTTTTGCTTTTCGAGCAATTTTCGTTTACGGGAAATATCACCACCGTAACATTTGGCGGTAACGTCTTTTCGCAACGCTTTGATGGTTTCACGCGCAATAACTTTCGCACCGATAGCTGCCTGAATTGGAATTTCGAATTGCTGACGCGGGATCAGTTCTTTCAGTTTGATACAGATTTTCTTTCCTAAATCGTAAGCATTGCTGCGGTGAACCAAGGCAGAAAGCGCATCCAGGATTTCGCCATTGAGCATTAAATCCATTTTGATCAAATCAGACGCTTTGTAACCGATCGGGTGGTAGTCAAACGAAGCATAACCACGCGATACCGATTTCAAACGGTCGTAGAAGTCGAAAACAATCTCGGCCAATGGCATTTCGAAGGTAATTTCAACACGGTCCTGCGTCAAATACACCTGATTTTTCAATTCACCACGCTTTTCGATACACAAGGTCATAATTTGTCCAATGTATTCGGACTTGGTAATCACCTGCGCTTTGATATACGGTTCTTCAATGCGGTCAACGCCTGAAGGATCGGGTAATTCGGAAGGGTTATTTACGGTGAATGATTTCTCCGGATCTTTCCGCATGTAACAGTAATATGATACGTTGGGAACAGTTGTAATCACGGTCATGTTGAACTCGCGTTCCAAACGTTCCTGAATGATCTCCATGTGCAACATTCCCAGGAATCCGCAACGGAAACCAAAGCCCAATGCAGCCGAAGATTCCGGTTCAAACACCAGTGATGAGTCGTTGAGCTGCAGTTTTTCCATCGAATAACGCAACTCTTCGTAATCATCTGTATCAACAGGATAAATACCGGCAAATACCATTGGTTTTACATCTTCGAAACCTTTGATAGCCGATTCACACGGATTATTTGCCAACGTAATGGTATCACCCACTTTCACCTCGTTGGCTTGCTTGATACCTGAAATAATATAACCAACATCACCGGCGCGTACTTCTTTCCGTGGACTCAAATCCATTTTCAGGATCCCGACCTCATCGGCGTTGTAATCGCGGCCTGTGTTAAAGAATTTCACTTTATCGCCCTTGCGCACCACTCCGTTTCTCACACGGTAATAAGCGATGATTCCACGGAACGGATTAAATACCGAGTCGAAGATCATGGCTTGAAGCGGTGCATTTTCATCACCCTTCGGAGCAGGAATGCGTTCGATTACGGCTTTCAGAATGTCTAAAACGCCCAATCCGGTTTTCCCGGAAGCAGGAATTACATCAGCCGGATCACAACCGATCAATTCAACGATCTGGTCGGTTACTTCTTCAGGCATCGCCCCCGGAAGGTCCATTTTATTGAGGATCGGAATGATTTCCAAATCATGCTCCAATGCCAGGTAAAGATTCGAAATCGTTTGCGCTTCAATTCCCTGTG
Organism: Bacteroidota bacterium; assembly: GCA_040387295.1. Classification (GTDB taxonomy): domain Bacteria; phylum Bacteroidota; class Bacteroidia; order Flavobacteriales_D; family Crocinitomicaceae; genus Fluviicola. The sequence goes on from JAZKEB010000002.1 coordinate 982,359, forward strand.
AGGCATCCACAATCAGCAAAGCGCCTTCGCAAGCGGCAATGGAACGCGAAACCTCGTAAGAGAAATCTACGTGTCCGGGAGTGTCAATCAGGTTGAGAATATATTCTTCGCCGTTGTATTTATAGCTCATTTGGATTGCGTGCGACTTGATGGTAATACCACGCTCGCGCTCCAAATCCATATCGTCTAAGGCTTGCGCTTGCATTTCACGGTCTGAAATGGTGCCGGTAGTTTGCAATAAACGGTCGGCCAAAGTGCTTTTACCGTGATCAATATGGGCAATAATACAAAAGTTGCGGATGTGCTTCATGGCGCAAAGATAGGGAATAAACGTTGATTAATTTTCGGCTGATTTCAGCAGGATGGTTGTAACGATTCCTTCGATACGCTCGGTCATCTGATCGGTCGGTAAATCGTTGTCATCCAAACCAAACGGATCTTCGATTTCCTCGGCCAGAATCTCCAAACTCACAAACACATAAAAGATAAAAGTAGAAATGATGGCAGAGAAATAACCGAAGTTGACAACAAATGCCAGCGGAAGTGTGACCACGTATATGAAGATGAATTTCTTGAAGAACATGCTGTAAGAGTAGGGAATCGGCGTGTTTTTAATCCGCTCGCATGCACCCACACTGTCCAGGAAGCCGTTCAGATTTCGGTCAAGGCGAATGATATCCTCATCGGATAATGCACCTGATTTTTTCAGCTGATTGAATCGAATGTAGATCAGTTCTACAATTCCCGAAGGAATGTGATCGACTTTTCTCAGGAACCGGATTTCTTCTTCGGTGAGATTCAGGATCTCAAAATTCACACCTTCACGCAAATGTTCCTTACACGCTTTGGCAAAATTCCCGATATGTCGCGCAAAAAATGCGTTGGTTTCTTCGTCGAGTTCCAAAGCAGCGATTTTTACGGCAAGGTTGCGCGAATCGTTGACCAGTTCGCCCCATTTCCGGCGGCCTTCCCACCAGCGATCATAAGCTGTGTTGGTTCGGAATACCAGCAATAAAGACATCACAAAACCCAAAATCTGGTATACCGGAAATAACTTGTCAAGAATGGTGACTTTCGGGAAATAATGCAATTCCACAAAAGCAATCACCAGGGTAAACGCACAAATCATTACCAGCTCTTTCCACAGGATTTGCAGCGTGTCGCTTTTCGTCAGGTGGAAAATCATTCCCAGCCAACTTTTGGGATTGTAGTTAATCATCTCTGTTGTTTGAAGAACCGCAAAGTTACTATTTAGTTCAGTACCTTTGTGCTTTCAAAAACAGAAGTATGCACGTTTTGTATAATGTTACGGTGAGCATCGATCCGGTCTGTGAAACAGAATGGTTGGAGTGGATGCGTTCGGCGCATATTCCGGAAGTAATGGCTACTGGTTGTTTTTTGGAGAGTCGTTTATCGAAAGTGCACGGCGAAGAAGAAGGCGGTGTGACGTATGCAATTACGTATGTTTCGTATAGTCAGGAACACCTTGATCGTTACGGACGTGAATTTGCTCCTGCGTTGCAGGCCGATCATTCCGGTAAATTTGCCGGCCGATTTGCTGCTTTCCGTACTACTTTATCCGTTATCGAACATTTTGTACATGAGCGTTAGAGCCAAAAAACACCTGGGGCAGCATTTCCTCAAAGACAAAGGAATTTGTAAGAAAATTGCCGAACAATATGGTCGTCACAACGACTGTAAAGTTGCTTTGGAAATTGGTCCGGGAATGGGTGCGTTGACCGAATTTCTGATGCTCGACACCGAAACCGAATGGTGGTTGATGGATGTGGATACCGAATCGATCGATTACCTCAACGTACATTATCCGCAGTTGGAAGGCCATATTATCAATGGCGATTTCCTGAAAATGAACCCGAAAGACTTCCTGGGCGACCGTCCTTTTGCAGTCATTGGGAATTTTCCGTACAATATTTCGTCACAGATTTTATTTCGCTGCATCGAATTCAGGAACCAGATTCCGGAAATCATGGGCATGTTCCAGAAGGAAGTTGCAATGCGTATTGCCGAAAAACCGGGAACGAAAACCTATGGAATTTTGAGCGTATTGCTGCAAACATATTACGATATCACCTATTGTTTCACGGTTGATGAGCATGTGTTTGATCCGCCTCCGAAAGTGAAATCGGGCGTGATCCGCTGTGTTCGAAACGAACGCACAAGTCTTCCGTGCGATGAAAAATTGTACAAAACGGTGGTGAAAATGTCGTTCAACCAGCGCCGCAAGACTATTCGCAATTCCATCAAGGCATTGTTACCGGCCAATTACCCTGAAAATGAAGTATTACAGTTGCGTCCGGAGCGTTTGGGAGTGGAAGAATTCATTGCGCTGACCTGCTGGTTGGAAGAAGTAACAAAGAACGCCGCTTCCGTTTAAAGATCAAGCAGTAAAGAGTGACAAGCCCAAATTCGTTGATAAGCCTGCTACTCTTGTGAATAAGTAATGCCGGCCATTTATAAAATGTGTGTGAATGGTCTGATTTTTCGATTATTTTTGTCCGTCTTTGAAAAAAGATTGTTTAAACAATAAGCATATGTCAGTAGAGAAAACAAGATACTCAGATGTGGAATTAGACGAATTCCGTGTATTGATTAACGATAAGTTGAAAGAAGCTTATGAGGATTACGATTTGCTGAAAGGATCTCTTTCTCATAGTGATAATCATGGTACCGATGATACGGGAAGAACCTTCAACATGATGGAAGACGGTTCTGAAACCCTTTCACGCGAGGAAGTAGCTCAATTGGCTGCTCGTCAGGAAAAATTCATCGACAGTTTGAAAAGTGCGTTGAACCGTATTGAGAATAAAACGTACGGTATTTGCCGTGTGACCGGAAAATTGATCCAAAAAGAACGTCTTCGTTTGGTGCCTCATGCTACCTTGAGTATTGAAGCCAAAAACATGCAAAACAAATAAATGTCGCCTTTCAAACGCAAGTTATTGATTGTTGGTGCAGTAGTTTTTACTGTGCTCCTGATTGATCAGATCCTCAAAATCTGGATTAAAACAACGTTTAATTATTACGATGAACCGGTTCCTCTGGCAGGCAATTGGTTCCGTTTGATTTACATTGAGAATCAGGGAATGGCGTTTGGAACGACTTTCGGCTCAAGTATGTGGGCCAAACTCGGGTTGAGTGTATTTCGGATTGTTGCCATTTGCGCCATTGGTTATTACTGGTGGATACAGGCAAAAAAAGGTGTAAAAACCGGTTTGCTCATTGCAATCGGGTTCATTTTTGCCGGCGCAACCGGGAATCTCATCGATTCAATGTTTTACGATTTTATCTTTGATTACGACGGTTGTATTGCGTTTAATCACCTGGAAGGTTCCGGTGTTTGGACCGATTGCGGTTGGCTTGGAAAACAGGAAACGCGTCACACAGGTTTCTTATTAGGAAATGTAGTGGATATGTTCCAGATCAATCTCACCTGGCCGGCTTGGATGCCGTGGGTAGGTTCAACAGAAGTATTTCCCGCCATCTGGAACATTGCCGACGGTTCGATTACTGTTGGTGTTGTAATGATCATTTTGCGTCAGCGTTCGTTTTTTGCGGGTAATGTTACCAGCGAAGAAATGCAGCGTGAGTTGGCTTCCATGCGTAAAGTAGGACTCTTCGGCGGAATCGGAATGATTGTTTTGTATTCTGTGCTCGCTGCAGGATTGGTAACCGTTCCGGTAGAACATGCGTTCAAGGCATTTGTTGTAACGCTCGCGCTTTACCTCATCAGTGTTTATGTGACATCACGTTTGGCGAATTTACTTGGCCGATCTGCTTTGCTCTGGGTATTGCTGGCAATTGTGATACCGGTGCTTCCACTGATCGTTTTATCGCGTTTGGAACCACAAGGTGACAACAATATTACTTCCGGAGAAGTGACTGCAGAATAACAGCAATCAGAGTTTTTTCGGACGTCTCAGTTTAATTCCTTCCATAAATAGCACCAACCCGATAAAGGCAGCGATCATTATATTGTTGACGATAAACTTAAACACACTTCCTTCTTCGAGGTGAAAGAATCCTGCCAGGAAGAAAATTCCCACACTGAAACCCATGTACAGGAAAAACTTCCGCAGGTTGTAACGGATCGGGAAGTATTTCTGTCCAAGTAAATACGATGCTACCATTTGTGCGCCGTAAACGATCATCGTGGCCCAGGCGCTGGCCATGTAGCCGTAACTTGGAATAAACAGGTAATTGATCAGAATGGTCAGGAATGCGCCACCCAAAGCAATATACGCCCCGAATTTCGTTTGATCGCTCAGTTTGTACCAGATGCTTTGGTTGAGGTAAATTCCCAAAAACACATTTGCCATTAACAAAATGGGAACCACAGGCAAGCCAACACGATACGTTTCACTGGTAATGAAGTACTTGAAAATGTCCAGATTCAGTGCAATTCCGAGGAAAATAATGCACATGATGGCCACAAAGTAGTTCATCAGTTTCACGTAAATCTTGTTGCGGTCCTGGTTTTTCGATTGATTGAAGAAAAACGGTTCGGCAGCGTAGCGGTAAGCCTGAAGCAAGATCGTAACCAGCATCGCGAGCTTGTAACAAGCACTGTAAATCCCGATTTGCGCATCCGCGAGTTTGGGCGTCATGTTGGGTTGTTCCGAAAGAATTTGCTTCAGCATCACCCGGTCTATGGTTTCATTCACGATAAATGCAAAACCTGCAATCACAATCGGGAAGGCATATTTCGACATTTCGAGCGCCAGTTTCCAATCGAATTTAAACGAAATGTTCAGAAAATCCTTGTAGAGCATGACCGGTTTTATCAAACTCGAAATCAGGTTGGCAATCAGAATCATAAACACCCCTGATTCCGGATGTTTCGGATCGAACAATACCAGCAGGAAAAACAGGTTGAGCACAATGTTCACACCAATCGAAGCAAACTGAATCGCTGCGAAACGTTTGGCTTGTTCTTCGGCTCGTAATCGGGCTAAAGGTAAGCTCGCGATCGCATCTAGTGCAATGATGGCCGCAATGAGAATCATGTATTCACTGTGGCCGGAAAATAGCAGGAGATCAGCAATGTCTTTGTTGAACAACAAGACGAGGACAAAAAAGAACGCATTCAGGCCAATTACCGTGAGAAAACTATTGCGAAAAACCTGTTGTTTGTCGGGTTTGTCCTGAATAAACCGAAAAAAAGATGTTTCCATTCCGAAGGTGAGAAACACCATCAGAAAGGCCGTGAACGCATACAATTGTGAAATAACTCCGTAATCGGAAGGATCTTCAAAGACGTACAAATACAGCGGAACCAACAGGAAATTGAGCATTCTGCCAAGAATACTTGACAGTCCGTAAACAGCTGTTTGTCCGAGTAATTTCTTTAAAGGATTCAATTATCCGCGAAAGTTTGGTTTGCGTTTTTCTATAAATGCCGTGGTTCCTTCTTTGAAATCGGCCGTTCCGAAGCAAGCGCCAAATTCAGCAACTTCGGCATCGAAACCGGCCTGTCCGCCTTTGCTGTACAATGCATTTACCGAGCGAATTGCCGAAGCGATAGCTGTGGCAGAATTGTTGATGATTTTACCTGCAATTTTTTGTGCCAATGGTAACAATTCTTCCTGCGTGGATACATGATTCACCAATCCCCATGAAAGGGCTTCATCGGCAGAAATCATTCCGGCTGTGAAAATCAATTCGTTGGCTTTCCCACGACCGATCAATTGCGCTAAACGTTGTGTTCCGCCATATCCGGGAATCACGCCCAGTGAAACCTCCGGCAATCCCAGTTTGGCGTTATCCGAAGCTACGCGAATGTGTGAAGCCATGGCTAGTTCCAATCCGCCACCAAGTGCAAATCCGTTTACGGCAGCAATGACCGGCGTTGTCATATTTTCAATGAACGAAAACAGCAATTCCTGACCTTTGGCAGCCAATAATTTTCCTTCTTCTACCGAAAAATGGGCAAATTCTTTGATGTCTGCACCTGCCACAAACGATTTTTCACCCGAACCTGTGAGAATCACTACGCCGGTTGCTTTATCGTCGTTCGCTGCTTTGAGGGCTGCGTTTAATTCTTCGATGGTTGCTTTGTTGAGCGCGTTGAGCTGCGTAGGACGGTTGATGGTAATGGTTTGAATGTGCCCTGCCTGTTCTACAAGGATGTTTTCGTATGACATGATGAATGTTTTTGTAAAAATATCGACTTATTTTCAGAATCCTATCGGCGTGCAAGATAATGGTTTTTAACCGATGTTTGAAAGTTGCTATAGCTGACTTAAGTTGAGCAGTTAAAGGAAAGGTGTTTTTTAGCCACGAATGAACGAATGATGTGCTTTGTGTAATTTATAGCGAATATGTAAACGTTGTTTACATTCACAAATTAGCATAAGTGAAAATCGCTATGGCGATTATTCGTTATTTATTACGTCTAGTTTGTCATTCGTCCATTCGTGGCGGATAGTCGAATAATTGTATCGGCGAGCAATCACTTATCAAAGTCAAAAAGGCCAAAACACCTTTCATTAGAACGTGTTTTAGCCTTTCAAAAGACATTTCATTCCCTTATTTCATCCGCTTGTATTTAGTCTCGAACATTCCACCGACATTCTCGACCATGTTTTCGTCATCAAGGGTTGTGAGTTCCGAGGATAATTCTTCCGATTCGCCTTTTTCGGTTGTGTACAATGTCACTCCATCAACGCGGTATTTTCCTTCTTCGGTAGTTCCATCGTCGTAGTTCACAAAATAAGTTCCGTCGGCTTTGTATTCGGTAACGCTTGAGCCCGTTTCGATCTCCTTCCATTTCCCTACAATTAGCTCTTTGGAATCAGGACCGCATGAGTTGAGCATAAAGGCAGTTGCCAGTGCAAGTAATAGTAATTTATACATGGTTTTTAATTTAAGTTAGGGTGCAAAGATAATAATGTCAGACGAAGTTGACAAAGAGTCATTTCTTCCGCAACCGCTTGTAGAGTTTTATTCCCATCATCAAACCGATTCCTACGCCGAAGAAACCGATGATGCCTCCTGTCCACGAAAGCGTGTCTTTTTTGATCACCAAAAACACAATGGCTACCAACAGAAGGGTAGCTACTTCGTTCCAGATACGTAAATGACCGGAAGTCCATTTGGAATCGCCGTTTTTCAAGCGATTCATGATGCCCTGTGAAATGAAATGGTAAACGAGTAAAATTCCTACGAATACCAGTTTCAGCTGCATCCAATGCGAGTACAACAACCCGGGATTGACCCACAACATCAACGTTCCGAAAACGATGGTCAGAATCATGGCCGGAGTGGTGATGATGTACCAGAGTCGCCATTGCATAACGTTGAACGCACGCTGTAGGATTTCTTTTTCGACTTCGGGTTTTTGGTTGGCTTCGGTATGGTAAATAAACAGACGAACGATGTAAAATAAGCCGGCAAACCAGCTCACCACGAAAATGATGTGCAACGCTTTGAAAACATCGTAGTATGCAACCATGTCTGACAATTCTATCTAAAAAACGCCCCGATTACTCGGAGCGTTCAGTTTATACTTTCAAACCTTTAACCGTGCGGTCTTTGCGTTTGGTTTTTTGTAGTTTTTTCAGAATCACCTGCAAATGAGCACTTCCTGCGCCTTGCGCTACTGTATAGCTTTCATTGCCGTATTCAACGATTCCTGCGGTGTTTTCTTTAGCTTCCGTTACCAGGTAATATTTACCGCTTGTTTGAGTAGTACGGGTATTGAATCGCAATACTTTGCCAGTACCCAATTCAAAACGAACCACGATCGCATTGTTATCGCCCATTTTTTCGAACACACATTTTGTTCCCGGGTTGATGATCACACGATCAGATGTTTTGTTGGAGTTTACCACCAACGCACCGTCATCTCCTGTTGATTGATTCCCGGAAGAACTGCTTTTTTCTAAAATGATCACCGATGAAGTGAAAAACTGCACCTTCATCATATTTTCCGGAGATAAATCAAACTCTTCTTTCAATTGATCCGTGAAGGGAACTTTGGTTCCACAGCTGGCTACAATCAAAAGGATGGCGAAAAAAACAAAACTTCTCATAGGTATTTTTTTTACAAATGTAACAGTTAGCTTGCAAAATCAGTGCCGTTCGCAACGGAAAGTTGAAATCCGGCTAAAAATCGGGCTATTGATCTTCTGCGTTTCGGTGTATCGGGTAAATAACAGGGCGGCTCGGAGTGGCATCATTTACAAACGGAGCTGTTTCGATAGCGAGTAAATAAGGCCCGTCTTCCGCCGTGTCATCAATATAAATCAATTCGGTGATCGTGCGGTCGAAACGCTGATTATCCGGCACTCCCCAGTAAGCATGATGAAAAATCAATTTCCCGCCGTCTTCTTCGCGATCTACCGAAGGAACATCCACTAATAAGTGTTTGATACCTGCTTCGTTGAGCAAATCCACCATGGCCACATCAAAATAAGTCGGGTTGGTCGATGAATAATTCGTGGAACGTTTTTTCGGGTCGTTGGGTAATGTACGAATCAACAAGGCTTCTATTTCCGAAGATTGAAGTGCGGACTCCACTTGTGAAGCAGTTACGACTGAATCGATCGTTCCATCCGGCATTGTCCTGTTTTCAGGTGTAATGCTGATAAGTTGAGCTTTTATAAACGGTTCGATCTTTACATCGTTTACCGAATAAACTTCGGGAGTGATGTGTCCCAGGCATTCTGTATGTGTTCCGTGTCCGTGCGGGTTGAAGAAGATGTTGCGAAAATTCACGCTTCCGCCTTCAGCTACCGAGCCTGTCCATTGTTCGGTGCGAACCGGTTCTATCACAGGAGCATCAACGTACCAAGCACGCGGATTTTCGGAAGAAGCTTCCAATGGAATGGAACAGTCTATTCCCTCATTCGTGAGAATGTATGAACCGTCTTCTAGAAATAATTGCATGTTTGGTAAATTATGGAAGTTTGGCCACCATGGCTTTGTATTCCGTTGCGTAATAATTGGTTCCCTGGCAGCCTTGGTCTAGTTTCGCGTTTTCGAAATGCTCAATTCGACCTTCAGGACTTGGGTGAGTACTCAGGAATTCCGGTGTCCGGCTTCCGCCCATTTCCTGTATTTTCTTAAAGAATCCTGCTCCGCCATCGGCTGTATAGGGTGTAGGACAAAGATACCGCACTGACGCTTCATCCGCTTCCGTTTCGTGATCGCGCGAGAATTTTAAGCTGATAATTCCTGCAGTGACTTGTTTCAATAATTCACGATCGCCGGCAAGAATACTGATCAGAACATCAATTCCGTAAATTTTAGTCATTTGACGGGTTGAGTGACGTAAATCCGCGTGACCGATTTCGTGGCCCAATACACCTGCCAATTGCGCTTCGTTGTCCAAAAATTTCAGGATTCCCGTATACACGTAGATGTATCCGCCCGGTGTGCAAAACGCGTTTAGTGTACTATCATCTTTAATAATGCGAATGCGCCACTGAAAATCGTCTTTGTGTTTTACATTGCCCGAATTCAAAATACTGTTTCGAATTTTGTATAAATAGGCGTAAACTTCTTTGTTGCTGGCTGAATCCAATAAGGGGTATTCCGCCTGGTTCCCGTCAATTTCTGCAGCAACCTGTGCACCCAGCTGACGATCCTGATCGATTGTGAATAAATTAAAACCACCGCCTCCGGTTTTAGAAGTTCCGCACATCGAAACAAGTAACCCGAGGGTTAAAACAACTGAAGATATGAATGCGATTTTTTTCATGGGAATGATTTTAGACAAAAGTAAGTTTAATTTCTGTGGGGGAAATACGGAACCTGCTTTCTGATTGCAATTCAATATTGCGAAATCGTTTCGAATTTCGGGGAGAAAATTGTGAAATTTTAAAATTTTAAACGTTTAAAATTGGCCAATTTTACAATTTTAGACATTTCAAAGAAGTCCATTTTCATTGGCCTACAGAAGGCATCCTTCCACCAGCCAACCATTCCAACCCCATTTTATCCCGAACAAAAAATCACACCCGAAAACACCCGAAAAATCCCGTCAATGCGTACATTTGTTTGTGCAGACTCCCCAATTGGATATTCAACTCAAATTAAAGACGCTTCCCGATAAACCGGGAGTTTACCAGTATTTTGATAAAACGGGAACGATTATCTACGTTGGGAAAGCCAAGAACATCCAAAAGCGCGTTACGTCGTATTTTACTAAAAACCACGATCAGGCCAAAACACATATTCTTGTCAGGAAAATCGCTGATATCAAATACATTGTGGTGGACACCGAAATGGATGCGCTATTACTGGAAAACAATCTGATCAAGAAACACCAGCCCAAATACAATATTCAGCTCAAAGACGACAAAACCTATCCGTGGATTTGCATCAAAAAAGAACCGTTTCCGCGCGTTTTTTCTACACGGCAAATGATCAAAGATGGTTCTGTTTATTTTGGACCGTATGCCAGTGGAAGGGTTATGCAAACCTTACTGGAGTTGATTCGCGAGTTGTTTCCGTTGCGGACTTGTTCGCTTGATTTGTCGGCCAATAAGATTGAAAAACAGCAATACAAAGTTTGTTTGGAGTTCCACATCGGCAAGTGCAAAGGGCCTTGTGAAGGACACCAAACGGCTGCTTCGTACAACGAAATGATTGATCAGATTACCGGTATTTTAAAGGGAAATATCGGATCGGTGATTCAGCATCTGAAAACAATGATGCGCGACCATGCCGCCGAATATCGCTTCGAAGAGGCACAAGATCTGAAAACACGTATCGAGCTATTGGAGCGTTACCAGGTCAAATCAACCATCGTTTCACCAACTATTGATCGGGTAGATGTGATCACGATGGTAGAAGATGATGACACGGTTTTTGTCAATTACCTCGTGGTGAATCACGGTGCGATTATCCAGGGAATTACCGTGGAAGTAAAACGCAAGCTCGACGAAACACAAAATGAGATCATGTCGTTCATTTTACCCGAAATGCGCGAACGTTTTCAAAGCGAAGCAAAAGAGGTATTGGTGGAACAACCCATGGATTGGGAATGGGAAAACACCCGGTTTTTCGCTCCGCAACGTGGAGACAAAAAAGCGTTGGTTGATCTGTCGTTGCGCAATGCCAAGTTCTACAGGCTTGAAAAACTGAAACAGGAAAAGATCAAAAATCCGGAACGCCATACCGAACGCATTCTGGAACAAATGAAAAAAGATCTGCGTTTGAAGGAATGGCCGGTGCACATCGAATGTTTTGATAATTCCAATATCCAGGGAACCAATGCGGTTTCGGCATGCGTGGTGTTTAGAGACGCCAAACCAAGCAAAAAAGATTACCGCCATTTTAACGTTCAAACCGTTGAAGGACCGGATGATTTTGCGACGATGCGCGAAGCTGTTTTCCGTCGTTACCGGCGTATGCTGGATGAGGAACAAACCTTGCCGCAACTGATCATTATCGATGGTGGAAAAGGTCAATTGGGGGCCGCTTTGGAAGCGCTTGAAAAACTGGAATTGCGCGGGAAAGTAGCTATTGTAGGAATTGCGAAGCGGTTGGAAGAATTATTTTTTCCCGGAGACAGCCTGCCGCTCTACCTCGATAAACGCTCTGAAACCCTAAAAGTCATTCAACATTTGCGGAATGAAGCACACCGTTTCGGGATCACCCATCACCGTAATCGTCGCAGCAAAGGCGCGTTGACCAATGAACTGGAACAGATCGAAGGCATCGGTCAAAAAACGGTGGAAATCCTCATCAAGCAATTTAAATCGGTGAAACGCGTCAAAGAACAATCATTGGAAAGCCTGGCGGCCGTGATCGGAAATGCCAAAGCGAAGGTTGTGAAAACCTATTTTGAGCTATCCAACCCATCGTAAACATCCGGTTTCAAATTATAAATGAATCCATAGTGACTGACATAAGGAAGTCTACTATGGATTCAATTAAAAAATAATACATTTGTGACCGATTAATAACGTTTTAGCAAAACAGTATCGCAAAGCGTTAAACGAACCTGAAAACAACAAAAAACAAAGAGCATGAATATTCCAGCTACATTAAAGTATACCAAAGATCACGAATGGGTAAGCATCGATGGCGACATTGCAACAGTAGGCGTAACCGACTTCGCACAAAGCGAATTGGGTGATATCGTATTCGTTGAAATCGAAACCGAAGGTGAAGTAATGAGCCAGGAAGAGGTGTTTGGAACGATTGAAGCGGTAAAAACCGTTTCTGATTTGTTCATGCCACTTTCAGGTAAAATCGTTGAGTTCAATAGTGGATTGGAATCAAATCCGGAAGCTGTGAACAAAGATCCTTACGGTGATGGCTGGATGATCAAAATTGAAATGAGTAATCCTTCGGAAGTAGCGAACTTGTTGGATGCGGCAGCATACAAAGAATTGGTAGGGTAATTTTCCCTTTCGAAAATATACAATCCCGTTATTGTCGGCTAACCGATAGTAACGGGATTTTTTTGTATGTTTAGCTAACGTTTCGACGGTTAAACAAATGATGAAAGCATTACTGATTGTAATTTCGTTCTGTTCTTTTGGAGTTGGGTCCGCCCAAACTGCTGATTCGGTGTATACGGTGGTCGATCATCCGGCAGAATTTCCGGGCGGAAGTAGTGAAATGATGAGTTGGATCAGGAATAATATGACTTTCCCCAACACAACTGAGGACGACGTTGTCAGCAGTTTTGTGGCTTCATTTATCGTGGAACCGGATGGCCGGCTTTCTGAAATTAGAGTGATTCGCGGTGGAAGTGCTGAAGTGAACCGATGCATAGCCGGAACGATCAAATCGATGCCTCACTGGAAACCAGCAACTTTAAATGGAACGGTTGTCCGTTCGCGGTATCACTTGTCAACGAATATTTGCCTGAAATAAAAAACGATGACCACCGAAGCAATCATCGTTTCCAACGAATTATTATTGGTTGTTAATTTAAAGTAGGATAATCGGTATAACCTTTTTCTCCACCACCATACATGGTAGTTTGATCGGGGTCATTAAGTGCCGAATTAGCGGCAAAACGCTGCGGTAAATCCGGATTGGATAAAAACAATGAACCATAAGATACCAGCGCCGCGCGATCATTGGAGAGTTCCTCTTCGCCTGTTTCGCGATTGTAACCGCCGTTTACCATGATTGTTTTATCGAACAACGACCCAAAGGTTGCCAACACGTCTTTCGGGTAATGAGGCAATCCGTCGAGTGGAAACAAAGGCTGCATCAAATGCAGGTAAGCCAATGGAAGTTTATTCAATTCTGCAATCAAATAACCAAACAAAGCTTCCGGATTGCTGTCAATCATACCGTTGTATGGAATGCTCGGTGAAAGTTTGATTCCGGCTTTGTCAGGACCCACTGCATCAACCAAAGCGGTCATGATTTCCACCACAAAGCGACTGCGATTTTCAACGCTTCCCCCGTATTCATCGGTACGGTGATTGACACCGTCCACTAAAAACTGATTTGGTAAATAACCAAAAGCGCTATGTAATTCTACGCCATCAAAACCTGCTTCGATGGCATTCACAGCAGCTTGACGGTAATCGGCCACCACTTGTTTTACTTCTTCGGTTGTAAGCGCTCGCGGCGTTTCGTAGTCTTTCGGACCTTGTGAAGTATAGTGTTGTTGTCCTTCAATCGCAATGGCTGAAGCAGAAACGGTCTGTTTTCCGTTTTTGTCGACCGAATGCCCAACGCGACCCGTATGCCACAATTGCGCATAGATCAAGCTTCCTTCTTCATGCACTGCGTCAGTTACTTTTTTCCAGGCATCGATGTGCGATTGGGTATAAAGTCCCGGAGTAAAAGGACTGCCGATGGCTTGTTCCGAAATATTGACTCCTTCCGAAATAATCAATCCGGCTGTTGATCGCTGACGGTAATATGTTACGGTCATTTCGCCTACGTTTCCGTGTACATCGGCTCTGCTGCGTGTCATAGGTGCCATTACCATGCGGTTTTTAAGTGTCTGACCACCAATCGTTGTTTGTTCGAGTAATTTCATGTTGTTTGTGTTTTTTATGAATTGAATTGTGTGTTTAATTCTTGTTTATACTTCTCCCATCTTACCGTTTTGGTAATCCTGAATGACTTGCTGGATCTGCTGTTGGCTGTTCATCACGAACGAAGCATAAGCTACAATTGGCTCGTTCAATGGCTGACCACCCAAGATCATAAAATGGCTATTGGAAATCGCTTTCAGAGAAATGCTTTCACCTTCTTCGGTGTAGCGTGTCATCGTTGCCGGAAGTAGTGTGGTTTCTTCGGAAACGGCTTCGCCTTCCACAAGGTAAATACCACATGTATTACCCGCGGGAATTGGTAGCGTTAGTTCCGTATCTGCCGGTAATTTAACTTCGTAGATGTAGGCAGGTGATGAACTGACTACCGGAGAAGGATGTCCTAATAATTCACCGCAAATGACTTTGATTGTTGCACCTTCATGCACAAATTCGGGAAGGCTCGATTTGGGATAATAGAAAAAATCGGGTTCGGTGAACTTGTCTTTTGCTGGAAGTGAAATCCAGATTTGAAGCCCGTGAAGGGTTTCCGGTTCAGTGCGTTCTTCATTCATTCCCTCGGCGTGAACAATACCTTTTCCGGCACGCATCCAGGCCAAATCACCTGCGTAAATCATGGCATCGTGTCCGTAACTATCCTGGTGGCGGTTACTACCTGAAAAAAGATAGGTAATCGTTGCGATTCCTGCATGCGGATGAGGAGGCACGCCCTGACCGTCGGGTTGTTTTTCCATCGGACCGAAATGATCTAAAAAGACAAACGGATCGAGATGCTCTACCGCACTTGGAATGACTTGTCGTACGTGTGGTCCCATGCTTCTGCTCGGGTACGCTTTGCGGCTAGTGATAATTTGTTTTGTTTCCATATTTAGTTTTATATACAACTAATTGAATAAATAAGTTAATCTGTTCTGAATTTGTCAAGCAAGGCATTTAAGTGAAACGATTCCGAAACAGTAAGTCCATTCATGGAAGGCGCGATTTCACGAAAAAGCACATCGATTTCTGCCAGCACAGCCAATCCTTTTTCGGTAATGTTAATGGTGTATTCCCGGCGATCATGTTCTGATTGTCCCATTTCCACGAATTGCTTTTCACCCAGCTTTCGCATGAGTGTTGTAAGGTTGGACTGCGGAGCTATCATGCGCTGCAGTACGTCTTTCTGACACATTGTTTGTGGATGTTTGCCTCTCAGAATACGCAAAACGTTGAACTGCTCATGCGACAACTGGTACGGTTTCAGCTTTGAAGAAATCCGCGAATACAACCAATTGGCAGTATACAACAAGTTAATGTTGGCTTTCACTGATTCGTTTTCGAATGATTTGCTTTTGATTGCTTCTTCAATAGTTGCCATGTATGTAATTAGTTGTACACAAAACTAATTTAATTTATTGAATGTAACCTATTTTTTGACAAAAATTGGCGGTTGACTTTTTAGTCCGGTTTAGTTCCCTACCACTCCCAGTTCTCGGTATTGATCAGATTGTGTAAACTTGGATCGTAGGTAACGTAAAGCACGACATCGGGTTTGTAACTCGCCAGTATCGATTTATTCAACCGGTAATTCCACGAATCGAAAATAAACACGCTTTCGGCAAAGGCTTCCTTGACAAACGGAAGGATCGCTCCGCCAAATGAATCGCGAATGACCAGTATTTTCAGCTTGTTTTTGGCTTTCTTATTCACAAAATGCAATTGCTGGTCTTCCTCACTCACACCTTCGGATGTATAGGTAAATGCAAAGTCAGGAGCTTCTTCGGCCTGATCTTCATAACCTGAACGCACTTCGGTGATTTCTTCCAAACCCGAAACGCCAATCAGCGCTACAAAATGCCCGAAATTGCGTTTGGATTTTTCCCATGTGTACTGGTCCAAAAACGCTAAATCCAGTTGCGGTAAACGTTCGCGTTTCATCCGTTGAAGGAGCATTCGCGACACATAATAACCCGCTTTTTCCGTCCAGTGATTGTCCAGAATGTAATACATATTACCGTGTTTTTTTCCGGTAATGAGCGTTGGAATCGGGTTGACCAATAACTTCGGTAAGCGCTTGCGGAATTTACGTTCCAGCTGGTCGATGCGATTGTAGGGATACTTCCGCTGAATGCCAAACGGCAGATCTTCCGGGTAAATCTCCAGTGCCGACGGTCCGGGCAGGAAATAAACAGGAATTCCCAGTGAGTCCAAATAGTGCTGTCTCCGGAGCCATTCTTCTTCAAATACTTTCAGGTTATCCGGTGTAAAATTGAGATCGCCTTCGTAAATCCGTTTTTCATCATCGGCAATGAAATAACGTCCGTTGCGGCCAATAATCAACAGGTCAGGATTGGGCGAAACCCTAAAAACACGAAATTTGAGTTGCTTGCTCCATTGAATAAGCGGGGTGCGAAACGAAAAATTATCGGCTAAATACAATTCACTGGCCTTCGGAAAATCATCCAGGTGATTGATATCGAAAGTGAGCGAGTCGTTGAATTTCCGGTTTTCATCGGCGCGTTCAAAATGCATGAACTGAAACGTATCGTTGAAAAGGGGAAGGCAGAGCGCCACCGCAAAAAGTCCCAACAAATAAATACGATTAAAGCGACGCATGTTCGATGATTTCACTACAAGTATAAACAGATCGGGCGGTTTATGCAACGAACACAAAAAAAGCGACCCCGTTTACCGAAGTCGCCTGTTGAGTTGTTGCGCTACCCAACGGTATTTTACTGCCGAATGACTCTTGTCGTAAAGATCGATTCTGCATCCTTAATGCGCACGATGTACGATCCGGCAGGTAACAATGTCAAATCAAGTTCCTGTTCAGAAAGTTTCCCTTCACCAACCGTTTTCCCTTCCGTTGTAAACAACAGGTAGCTTGCATTTGCGGAGAATTCAGTAGAAAAAGTAATCTTCCCGTCAGTCGGATTCGGTGAAACCGTAAAATCGATTAAATCGCCGGTCAATTCATCTGCTGATAAAATGGCCAGCGGAACATTCGTCACCACATAACCACTGTCGCCAACACCGAATACAACCGAATCACCGTATGACGAAAAATCGTAAATGGCCTGATCAACCGATTCGAAGATCCACCCTCCGTTATTACGGGTGAAAATCATGCCCCCTCCGCCGAGGTACGATTTTGCACCTGCGTATACGTTATCGTTTACAGCCAGGTGAATACCGTAGTAATCAGGGTAGGCAAAAGTTGCCATTTCCATTTCATCCGACCAGGTAAGTCCCGCGTCATGCGATCGCAGCAATCCGAATCCGGAGCCGTCCATGTGATCGAACCCGGCATAACACAAAGTATCATCGATGATGGCAATAGAAAGAAGCGGTACACTGTTTCCGTGTGGACTGGCAATAGAATCCCAGGTTTGTCCGCTATCTGTCGAGCGCAGAAAACGCCCACCCTGACTCGATGCCAATCCAAGAGAACCCCTGAAATCGATATCGGTGATCATGTTCAGCGAGTTTAAAGGAGCAGCGCTCGCAATCGTAGCAGCCGACCATGTTCCGCCCGACAAACGATCAACCAATTCGCCCTGAAAACAGCCCGATCCACCAATTACACCGTTGTTTTCATCAGAAAAGTAGATGCCCTGGTTGAAACAGAGGTTTCCTGAAAGTGGCAAAACCGTCCATGTAAGTCCGCCATCTGTGGTTTTGTAAGAGCCTGAATAAGGTCCGACCGCTGCAAAACCAATGGTTTCGGTAATGAATTGCAATTTCACGAAGTGCTCGCCATTGGGGTAAAAAGTGATTCCTGAAAAAGCAACCGGGTTCCAGGTTTGGCCACCGTCTGTTGTTTTCAGTAACAAGCTGTCATTTCCGCCAATATAGCCGACTGTTGAAGAAGGAAAATCGATCGTGTTGAGCTTTTTGGTTGTTCCCGTAGGAACCTGAAACCAGCTTTGTGCTGTTGCCGACATTCCGCCGGTAAGCAAAGCGAGGAAAAGAAATACTGTTTTTTTCATAACGAACGTTTTATCTAACACAAACATACGATACTCATTCTCAGCGGGAAAGGTATAATTGGCAGTTAGACATGTACTTTCTGGAATTCCGAAGGCGGAATGCCGGTCTGGTTTTTAAAGAATTTACTGAAGTGCGCCGGATCATCAAATTGCAGGTCAAACGCTACTTCTTTGGCACTCATCCCTGTATTCAGTAAGCGTTGGGCTTCCATGATAATTTGCTTATAGATAACCGTACTGGCCGAATTTCCAGTTTGGGTCTTTACCAGTTCATTCAGTTGTTTTTCCGTGACATGAAGCAAAGCGGCGTAGTCTTTCACCTTTTTCAGTTCGCGAAAACTGCGGTAAAGCAATTTCCGGAATTCCTGATAGATTTTTCCGTTGGAAGAAGATTGGATCGGTACAAAAGCCGGTCGCACACGCAAACAATGGAGGCAAAGTAAAGCCAGATGATGCAATACAAACTCCTGTTTTAAAGCGTGATCGGTCGAATAATCTTCCCAAATGCGGTGAGCTGTATCGCAAATTTGCGCTTGCTGCTGGTCGTTGAAGAGGTAATTGGGCGTGTATTCCTGCACAGAATAACAGGTGTGATCAAACAAAAAATCACCGACCATCGAATCAGTCAACAATGCCGCATGAAAGAGGATTACGTAGCCGTTGGAATTCAACGCACGATTCACCTGATGTACTTTTCCTGGAGCCACAATGTGTATGGAACGGTCATGAATAGGAAATGATTCAAAATCAATCACATGGGTGCCGCCGCCTTTTTCAAAGATGAATAATTCGAAATATTCATGACGGTGCGGTGCGGTATAATCGTACTCCAATAAACTCCCCAGTTGATTGACGACAATCTGCAGGTGTTTTTTGTCCTTAAACTCATGAATTGGAATCATGGGACTAAAAGTAGGAAAAGGAATGAAGCGGAACAACTCCCATGTTGGGGTGATTCTTAAAATCCAACGGATTACGGTTATAAACAACTGAAATGAGTGGTTGAAGAGTTGGAAAACAGTGGAACCGGATCGGGAAAGATGGCTGTCTAGGAATGTGAAAAAGCTTTAAATAATTGATTCTAAGGCTATTGAATGTTTGGGTGTTCGCAATATTGCGAACACTCGAATTCGCGAATTTGGGAATTTGAAAATTTCATTCCGCATTTTCTGCTCAATCCGCCGTAGAATAACAGCCACAGCACTTTTTTTCGTTACTTTGATCAAAAATTAACTGAATGAATAGCTTTCGCTTTTTGACCATTGGTGCCCTGGCACTCATTTCTTTTGCTTCCTGCACCATTGTTACGTCAACGAACATACCAGGTGAAACAGCGACAAAATTCCCTAAAAATCTAAGCGGAAAGTACATTTTGGAATATCCTGAAGAACTGTCAATGCTGGCAGTTGAGGGTTCAGATACATACATTACCTTTAAGGGTGATGAAATGATTATCGATAACACCGACGGGCAAACAATTGCCAAATTGGGCGATTCGTTGTTCTTTTCTACCATTGGCAAGCAGCAATACCTTTCGTTTGGAGTAAGTCCGCAGATCAATGTGTTTAAAGTGGTGAAAAAAGGCAAAGATTTGCAGCTTTTTTCCATGTGCGGCGACGTAACATCGAGTAGTGATTTGACTGGATTTTTCTCAGATGTGAAAGAAGTTGCAGGGGAAGTCGATGAAAACGGTGAAGCAGGTCCTTCCAGCTATGAAGTGACTATCGACGATAAGAAACTCGACGGTTATTTCAAGAGTTCCATTCCGATGAAAGAGCCGTTTCTACTCAAAAAGCAGTAACATTCAATTGTAGCTAAATGATGCGTAAACTATTCGTTATTGGCTGTTTTCTGTGGTTGCATATTGCAGGATTTTCACAACAATTCGGAACAATTCTGGTGACGGATTACGACGATGTGACCGCTTCTGTTGAAGGTGTTTCAGTGTATCTCAATGATGAATTGCTCGGAACTACCGACCATTTAGGAAGTTTTCATCTGCCGCGAAAAGTAAAAGGCAAACTCACCTTATCCCGAACAGGTTATCAATCGCAGGAAATTCGGTTCAAAAGCAAGAAAGATGCGTCGCTGGATGTGTATTTACAAGTGGTGCAACAACAATATGACGCGAATCGGGCAGAAGCCGAAAAGCTCATTTATGCCACCTGTGTTCCGGAAGATGTAGCAACGACTTATCCGCAAAACAAACAGGATGAGGTGATGACCACCAAAATGAACGAATACTTTGAAAGCTACATGCGTTATCCCAAACGTGCGTTGGCAAACAAAGAGCAGGGAACCGTGCAGGCGCAATTGTTGATTGAAGACGACGGAACCATTTCGTGTGTGCAATTGGTCAACCGTGTTTCGTTTGAACTCGATAAGGAAGCGTTTCGGTTACTTTCCATGATGCCAACCTGGACTCCGGCAAGGAAAAACGGTTCTCCGGTGGCTTCGAGTTATATCGTCAGCATTACATTTAGTCTTCCGAAGTAAGAGGTTGGTCGATTTATGAGTCACGAACCGCGCCATTTAGCCAATAGTGTGTAGCTTTGGCAATCAGTAAAAGTGCAAACAGCTCATTTCTATGAAATTAACCTTTAACCTTTCATCGCGAATCATCAATGGTATTCTTGCCGTTGTTGCTTGCACTGTCTCACTTTCACTGAGCGCCCAGCAGGATTTCAACCATTTTCAAACGCTGGTGGCTCAGGGAACCATTTCGGATGATTTTACCAAAACAACCCGCGATAAAATTCTGGAGGACAAAGGCACGCATGGCGGCGACTTGACTACTTCTCAGGAACGTATTTTTCTGGAAGGCATTCACCAGAATATCGACCAGTTATTGCATTCCGGATCGGTGATTTATGGTGATGAAATTTCACTTTACGTGGAAGCCGTAGCCGCTAACCTACTGAAAGACGAACCCGAATTGCTGGCCGAATTGCGGTTTTATACCATTAAATCCAACGAAACCAATGCTCTTTCAACCGACCAGGGAATCATTTTCGTGACTACCGGGCTCATTTCGCAACTGACTTCAGAAGCGCAATTGGCCTACGTGCTTTCACATGAAATTGCGCATTATACCGAAAAACACGTCATTGAGACCTTTGATTGGAAAACCCGCAATAAATATGAGCAAGACCGAATTGAGAAGCTAAGCGTCCATACCAAAGAACACGAATTCGAAGCGGATAAATTAGCATTGAAACGCTACCATGCGGCTGGTTATTCCGATAACGAAATCATTTCAACGTTCGACGTCTTGATGTACTCCTACCTGCCTTTTGATGAGGTGGAATTTCCGATGAGTTATTACTCGACCGAAAAAATGTACATTCCCGAATCGTTTTTCGCGACCAAAAAATACCCGATCAAAGCCGAAGAAGATTACAACGATGCCCGCAGTTCGCATCCGAATATCAAAAAACGAAAAGATGCGGCACTGGAAGCGCTTTCCGATTACAGCGATTGGGGGAAAGTTGTCAATTCTCAGGGCGAAAGCAAATTTGTCTATATCCGCAATCTGGCGCGTTTCGAAAGCCTGCGCACCGATCTTATCGACGCCAATTTCGGTCAGGCATTGTATTCTGTTTTCCTGCTTGAACGTGAATTCCCAAAGTCTGTCTACCTCAAACGCATGAAGGCGCAAGCCTGGCTGGGACTCACGCAGTTTAAGGCCGAAAACCTGGAAAGCAAGACCATGCCCGGTTCCAGTGACTATGAAGGCGAGAGCGCTGCGCTGTATTTTTTCCTCAAAAAACTCAACGATAATGCCGTCTTTACATTGGCCATTCGCAACGTGTATGATATCCGGAAAGAACTTCCCGAAGACGAAGTGATCAACGGTGTAATGGAGCGCTTGTTGGAAACCATTGCAGATAACGAACAGTTTTCGCTGACTAAATACACCAAAAAGAATTTTCATGAAAGTGCCGAACTGGCCAAGCCGAAAGTAGATACAACACAAGTGGCAGATACGCTTAAAACGGAGGACCAGAAATCGAAATACGAAAAAATCAAAACCAAAAAAACGGTCGGCAGTGGCAGCTTTGATTCTACAAAGTTCTACTTCTACGGTCTTTCGGATGTAATGCTGGACTCCGCTTTTGTGTTGGAATTCAATCAAATTTTGAAACGGATAACTGCTGAAAAGGAGCAGAAAATTGTGTTGAGTAAACTGTCTGCCAAAGAGCGTTCCGAATTGGAAAAAGCAAAGAAAAAAGAGGGAGTGAATACTTTGGCGATGGGTCTGGATAAATACATTTTGGTGCAACCCGGGATGCTTTACTACAGAAGAACCGGCCTCGACAGAGATCAATCGGAAAAAAGCCTGGAAGATCTGTATGCCGTTTTGGGTGAAACCTCTGCCGAACTGGGCATAACGCAAACCACTCTTGACCAAAGTAGCTTGGCAACCGACGGAACGGTGGCGTTCAATGAGCGCAATACCTTGTATTCCATGCTGGAACAAACAGCACATTACGAGGGAGTGGAAGTTTATCCGATTGATCATGATGCACTCAGGGTAATCGAGCAGCATTACGGCACATCTAACATTCTTTTTACGGCAGTTGAGCATTATTACGACCCGGAAATCAATCCGTTGGTAGTTGTAGTAAGTGCGTTCCTTTTTCCAACGCTTCCATTAACATTATTCGGTTATTTACCGGTAAAACTACTTACAGGACACCATACTGAAATTACCGTTTTGGTCCTCAATGCAACCGATGGGAAACTAGCAAAATCGTCACAGACCGATATGCGCACCAAACCGCTGAAACACAATCTCGGCGCACATTATTATCAGGTATTAAGCTTACTTCAACAAACACCGAACTAATGAAACAGTCTTTTATCCTTCTGTGTGTTACCTTGCTTTCGGTTACTTCTGTTTGGAGTCAAAAAGCGGGTTTTTACGGCAAAAAAGCATTTATAGAATTTTCCGGTACCGGTGCAGCTCCCTTGATCAACAATTGGTACAATGGCGATTTTAATTATTTTGAGAAATCAGGATCAGGTGTTGTCTATGCGAAAGACAGATTCAACGGCGGTTTTCAGGGTGGGGTTGGGATTGTTCTGAAACAGGATGTGGCTTTTGGTTTCACCACAGGATTGTTCTATTCCAACGCTCCTGGCCCTCAAACACTGTATTATTACGACCCGATTGATGATGAGTTCAATGGTGTTAACGTAAAGCACGAGAATCTAAAAATACGTTCGCTCACATTCATGCCCACACTGCATTTTACTTTTGATAAATCAGCAATACTTCCTGCTGGCCTCACACACGAAATCGGTTTTGGTTTTGTTCGTACCAAAGTAATCGAAAGTGATTATGCATTTCAGGGAGCTCACGACAATTACTACAATAATCTGAATTACAACGGGAATAGTTACGATTTGAATGAATTCATGGATAGCGTATACGCTGAAAGTGGTGAGCATTTTGATTACAACCAGTCATACAATGGTTATACGTTTATGTATGGTTTCAAAATGCGAACGCCAATCGGGAAACAATTAATGATCAATTATGGTATTCGCTATACGCTGAATCTTGCATCGAAAAAACAGGTGTTTGATTTTAGTAATACCATAGATTCGTACGAAACGGCACTTACATATCAAATAGTTGATAATGTTCGTATAACCCGATTGCGTTCCATTTGCAGCCTGCAAGTAGGATTAACGTATCTGTTTTGATGGCTTATTCCGCCTTCAGATAAATTTTGTGAGAAATAAAAGGGAATTACTTTCCTTTAACCGGTTTGGCGTCTTCCAGCTGTTTGATACGCGCCTGTAACTCGGCCACTTGTTGCGAAAGCAAAATGATTTGTTCGCCCATGGCATTTTTGTAAACCATGTCTTCCTCGCCGATATTGGCCATCGATTCCAAACCAAGCAGTTCGATCGGATCTTTGTCTAAAATAATAGCAATTTGAAACAATCGGGAAACAGTAATATCCGTAACACCACGCTCAATGTTCGAATAAGCAGCATTGGTCAAACCCAATTCGGTAGCTACATTTTCCTGGCTCAAACTTTTCGTCAAGCGGGCCATTCTAATACGGATTGCGATCTCCTCTTTCATAGCCCTAAAAGTACAGGAGGGATGCTTAGCTGCTGTTGAGCCAAAATAGAATAAAGTCATTCTGAGTAGACTTCATTCACTTTGGTTTATTTTTAGATAGTAAA
Source organism: Bacteroidota bacterium (assembly GCA_040387295.1). Taxonomy (GTDB): domain Bacteria; phylum Bacteroidota; class Bacteroidia; order Flavobacteriales_D; family Crocinitomicaceae; genus Fluviicola. The sequence goes on from JAZKEB010000002.1 coordinate 1,006,528, forward strand.
AATGTGCTTTTAGTCCCTCAAACTTAATAACTTGAAGTGGCGCCGCCTACATGTTCGATCGGATGCCAGGTCGTTTTCAGCTCCTGTAAATCGGTAATGAAATATGGATTTTCCAGTGCTGCATCGGCAAAATTATGGGTGTAAATTACAATGCGTTTCACGTTTACAATGGCTCCGGCCTCCAGTGCGGTTGCATGCGCTGTATTTCTACCTGCATACACCACAGCATTGATATCCATGTGCGACCCGAATTGATCAACCAATTCCGTCTCTTTTCCGGTAAGAATATTTACCACGCCGCCCGGCAGGTCCGAAGAATTCAATACTTCAGCAAAGGTAACAGCGCACAATGGCAATTGTTCGGAAGCAAGAACCACACACGTATTTCCTCCTGCAATCACGGGCATAATCACCGAAACCAACCCGATTAGGGATGAATCCTGTGGAGCTATGATTCCCACAACGCCTGTAGGTTCGTAAGTCGAAAAGTTGAAATGCGAAGAAGCCACCGGGTTTACCGAGCTGAAAATCTGCATGAATTTATCACACCATCCGGCGTAATACACAATGCGGTCCACGGCCAGATCTACTTCCTGTGTTGCTTTCGCAGCTGTGGAACCTTGTTTTACCAATTCACCGATAAACTGATCTCGTCTCCCTTCCAGCATTTCCGCAATGCGGTAACACACCTGGCTGCGGTTAAACGCCGATCGCTCCGACCAGCTTCCAAACGCTTTGCGTGCAGCAACTACGGCATTTCGCAAATCTTTCCGCGATGACAAACACATATTGGCCAATGGCTGTCCTTTTTTGTCAAGCGGTGTATAATACCTTCCCGATTCGGTTCTGGGAAACTGCCCGCCGATGTAGATTTTGTATGTTTTTAGTATTTCGATTCTTTCCATGCCTGAGTTCTTTAAGTTCGTCCTCCTCCCTTGAGGGAGGGTAGGGAGGGTGACTACTTTTCATGCGTCCTCCCCCTTAACTGCGCTAACGCTTGTTTTTATCACCAGCCGATGCTGGCTCTTCCCTCCAAAGGGGGAAACAGGTTCTCCCTAACAAGTAATAATTAATTTTCAGTCTTCAAATAAGCTCCCAATCCATGCAAACCGCCTTCTCTGCCGAAACCACTTTCTTTGTAACCGCCGAAAGGTGAAGTGGGATCGAATTTGTTATACGTATTCGCCCAAACAACACCGGCCCTGAGTTTTGTTGTCAGATTAAAAATGCGTGAACCTTTATCTGTCCAAACCCCGGCTGCCAGGCCATAAGGCGTGTTATTCGCTTTTTGGATTACTTCGTCAATCGTGCGGAAAGTCTGAATCGTGAGCACCGGCCCGAAAATCTCTTCCTGAGCTACGCGACTCGATTGCGCCACATCGATAAACAACGTCGGTTTACAGAAAAAACCGTTTTTCGGCAACGCACAGCTGCTTTCAAAAATAGTAGCGCCTTCCTGTTTCCCGATTTCGATGTACTTGCGAATGGTCATCAGCTGATCTTTGGAATTGATCGCACCGATGTCTGTATTCTTATCGAGCGGATCGCCCACGTACAATGTTTCCAAACGGTCTTTCAGTTTTTGGATCACCTGATCGGCTACCGATTCCTGAACAAACAAGCGCGATCCGGCACAACAAACATGTCCCTGATTAAAGAAAATCCCGTTTACGATTCCTTCCACCGCCTGATCAATCGGAGCGTCGTCGAAAATGATATTGGCCGATTTTCCGCCCAATTCCAGCGTGAGTTTTTTTCCGGTTCCGGCCACTGCTTTCTGGATCATTTTCCCCACGTTGGTAGAACCGGTAAAGGCAATTTTGTTCACATCCGGATGATTCACAATAGCAGCGCCTGTATCACCGTAACCGGTAACGATATTAACCACTCCGGCAGGAAGTCCCGATTCGTGAATGATTTCGGCCAAAAGCATGGCTGTAAGCGGCGTCGTTTCAGCAGGTTTGAGTACAACTGTATTTCCTGCAGCCAACGCCGGAGCTATTTTCCAGGCGGCCATCAATAAGGGGAAATTCCACGGAATGATTTGCCCGGCAACGCCCAGTGAACTCATTTTCCGGTTCGGGAATGCATAGTCCAGTTTGTCGGCCCAGCCTGCATAATAGAAGAAATGATTGCACGCCAGCGGTACATCCACATCGCGCGATTCGCGAATGGTTTTTCCGGAATCCAGCGATTCTACCACAGCCAGTTCGCGGGCTTTTTCCTGCATCAGGCGTGCGATGCGATAGATGTATTTTCCGCGTTCTTTTGCAGGTAGTTGAGACCAAACGGTTTCATAAGCCTTGCGTGCCGCTTTTACGGCTTTGTCCACATCTGCTTCCGATCCGTAAGCCACTTCGGCGATTACTTTTTCGGTTGCCGGATTGCTTGTTTCGAAATATTTCCCTGAAGCCGGGGCCACAAATTTTCCGTCGATGTACAAATCGTAGCGCTTTTTCAGCTGCACATGCGAAGTACTTTCCGGACTCGGAGAATAATCCCAACCGCCTGAAAAATCGAATGCCGGCGTTTCTTTATGCTTGTTTTTTGCCATTGTCGTTATCGTTAATCAATCGAAAAATAATCAGCCGATTGATACTGTCCTGTTTCTTGTTTCATGATCTGCATCAGCACATCGTTGGCCAATGAGCTCGCCCCAAAGCGAAACCATTTGTTGTTGAGCCAGTCGTTGCCCAATGTTTCTTTTACCATCACGAGGTTGTGCAGTGCCAGTTTTGAATTGGAAATACCACCGGCCGGTTTCATTCCGACTTTCACACCCGTGCTTCGGTAAAAATCCTTGATCGCGCAGAGCATGGTATAAGTGACCTGCATCGTTGCCGCCGGTTGAATTTTACCCGTTGATGTTTTGATAAAATCGGCACCCGCGTACATCGCAATGTCACTCGCACGACGCACCTGGTCTAATGAAGCCAGCTCGCCTGTTTCCAGAATGACTTTCAACCGTGCTTTACCGCAAGCTTCTTTGATTGCAGCAATTTCATCGAACACAAAGTTGTAATCGCCGGCGAGGAATTTACCGCGCGAAATCACCATATCGATCTCGTCCGCGCCATGCTCAACGGCATACAACGTGTCGCTGATCTTGATGGACATCGGAGCTTGGCCGCTTGGAAAAGCGGTAGACACCGAAGCGATTTTCACGCCTGAATCTCCGACCGCTTTTTTGGCCTCGGCTACCATCGATGGATACACGCAAATGGCTGCTACCGTTGGCAATCCGGGATGAAGATCGTGGAGATGTTGCCCTTTGTAGCACAATTGGCGCACTTTTCCGGGAGTGTCTTTTCCTTCCAGCGTCGTGAGATCGATCATACTGAGCACCATTTTCAATCCCTGCATTTTTGCTTCGTTCTTGATACTCCTGGTTTGAAAACGGGCTACGCGTTCTTCCACACCTACCTTATCCACCGAAGGCGATAAACGAAAGTCGGGAACGTTTTTATGTGTTTTGTTTGTTGTCATATCCTTGACACAATGGTCTGTGATTCAAAGATAGGAAAGAGTGGCAAAGATCGGCTCACTTTCGGTAAAGAACTGATGCTAAAAGGAATTAGTAGCCGCGTGATTTATCGCGCGGTTGCTAATTTACCCTTACCTTGTTACTTTTCCACAAGTACGACATTGACTATAGAAACAACACAGAAATTATGAAAACGATTTTAACGGTTATCGCATGTGGTTTTATGGGGATGATGTTCTCGCAGTCAACAGCGCCACTGGATGTAAAAGTGCTGAGCGAAAGCGGAAAACCATACGCAGGTGACAAAATTTATTTTGTTGGACAAACGTCCAAAACATCTTTTTCGGGAGTAACCAACGCAGCCGGGAAATTCCATATTGATCTTCCACCGGGAGATGTGTATGATATCCGGATTATGAGTATTGGTGATGAGTTGGAATACAACACGCTTGAGATTCCTGCGCTGAAAGAAGGTGAGCGTTATGAAATGATGGAACTGGAAATCATGTATGAAGCGGCGAAGAATTTCACCTTGGATAATCTGCAGTTTGACACCGGAAAATCGACCATTAAGGCTGTTAGTTTTCACATTCTCGACAACGTAGCCGAATTGATGCTGCTGAAGCCAACCATGAAAATCGAAATTGCCGGCCATACCGATAGCGATGGTGACGATGCCGCTAACCTGGTGTTGTCGCAGCAACGCGCCGATGCCGTAAAACAATACCTGATCAAAAAAGGAATTGCAGCCAACAGAATTGCAGCAAAAGGTTATGGCGAATCGCGCCCGACAGCTGATAATGCAACCGCGACAGGTAAACAACAAAACCGCCGAACGGAAATCAGGGTTTTGTAGGCGCGGGACGCATCCCGCGCCACTGCTGCATTGTTATTATTTGGAAACAAAACAGGCCCGCGATAATCGCGGGCCTGTTTTATAATGGGTTATATATTGGAGCCGGGATACGTCCCGGATCCACGCCAATCAGGCCTTGCCCAACTGATGTAATAATCGTAAATGTTGCCAAATTGCACCACCGAATGTACGGTGATAATGATATGGAACACCAAATTCTTTTGCTGTTTTGCGAACGATATTCGAAATTTTCGGATAGTGTATGTGCGAAATATCCGGGAACAAATGGTGCTCGATCTGGTAATTCAAACCACCCACATACCATGTGAAAGCCGGGTTCCAATTCGAGAAATTAGCCGTTGTCATCATTTGGTGCTTTGCCCAGCTGATTTCTTCGTTTTTATCGTCGTATGTTTCTTTGGTCAAAAATTCTGTTTCCGGCATTACGTGAGCAATCTGGAATACAAATGCCAGGATCGATCCGCACACGAAATGCATGGTGAAGAATCCGATCAACCATTGCCACCAGGCGATGTCCATGATCAACATCGGAATTAACGCAATGTATACGTAGTAAGCTACTTTTGAAACAATGAGGTAGGAAAGTGATTTTCCAAGGCTGGTGTTTTGCGATTTCAACAAACCGTTTTTGTGGTAGCGGATCAATTGCATGAAGTCCTTGTTCGTCATCCACGAAAGAGTCATCAATCCATAAAAGAACCAGGCATAAAACACCTGAAAACGGTGCATTTTTTTACGAGGCTCATTCGGGGAGAAACGCAACACGCCAACAGGAGCGATATCTTCGTCCATATCGTGTACATTGGTAAAGCTATGGTGCAGCACATTGTGCTGAATACGCCAGTTCGTGCTGTTTCCGCCGAGAATTTCCATGGAAAAACTCATGGCGCTGTTTACCCACTTGTAACGGGAAAACGAACCGTGATTGGCATCGTGCATGATGGAGAGTCCGATTCCGGCCATTCCAACACCCATTATACCCGCAAATAAGAACATGGCCCAGGTATTATCAATAACACCGAACACCATTAGAAAATAAGGTAAAAGATAAAGGGAGAACATCAACGGCACCTTCAATAGAATGCGCCAGTTTCCGTATTTCTTCAGGTTGTTACTTTTTAAGTATTCGTCAACGCGTTGTGAGAGCTTTTTTGAAAACGCATCACTTTTGGTGAGTTTTATATATTGCATAATTCGGTGAAATACAAGGAAATAAGTGTATTCCGAAAGCAAATATAAGCATTCTAACAGGCCGTAGGTTGTGTTTTTCGACGAATTCTCACATTCCTATGTGGAAAAGACTGTTTATGAGCTACTAAGCAATTGTTAAAATTACTTTCCGTTCCAATTGGTCATGGTAAGGCCCAATCCGATGGTCGCAAAACTCTTGATGAATTCGGTGGCGGTTTCGATGCGTTCGGTGAGTGTTTCGCGCTCTTCTGCTCCCCATTCGCCCAACACGTAATCGACCTGCTGTCCTTTGTGAAAATCACTTCCCACTCCAAAGCGAAGTCGCGCATATTCAGTGGTGTTGATGGTCGCCTGGATGTCTTTTAAGCCGTTGTGTCCGCCGTCGCTTCCCTTTCCTTTCATGCGTAATTTGCCAAATGGAAGCGCCAGGTCGTCAGTTATGACCAAAAGGTTTTCGCGCGGAATTTTTTCCTGCTGCAGGTAATAATTGACGGCTTTTCCCGAAAGATTCATGTAAGTGGTGGGTTTCACCAGGATTAACGTTCGTCCTTTGTACTTGACTTCTGCTTTTTCGGCCACTTTTTGAAGTGAAAAGGAACCACCGAGTTCTTTGGTAATGACCTCAACGACCTTAAAACCAATGTTGTGCCGGGTTTCGGCGTATTTTGCTCCTGGATTTCCAAGTCCGACTATCAGGTATTTCATCAGCGATTATTTGTGATACAAAGATATATGTAAAATGTATGGACGAGTCGCGACTCGCCCTTACATTTTTACATTTTCAATTAGTTCGGTTGCGCTGTAAAAACTCCGCCAGGTTCTCTTTGTATTTCCTACCGATTGGGAGCGATTGATTGTCGCGCAGCGAAACCTTCAAACTGCTCGATCGAACGATGAATTTCGGGTTCACGATATGTGATTTGTGAATGCGCACGTGCGTTTCTTTCAAAAACTCTTCCATCGCTGAGATACTGATGCGCAGCAGAAGCGGTTTGGAATCTTCCGAAATCAGTTCGCAATAATTGCCGCTTGCTTCTACATGAACAAGCTTTGATAGATTGATCGTCACGTTTTCCGATTCCACCTGAATGACCAGGAACTGATCTGCGGTTTCGGTTGTGTGATTGAGTTTGTAAAGCGCCAGTTGCAGATTGGCCACCAATGTTGGTTTATCAACCGGTTTGATCAGGTAAGCCTGCGGATTGGTTTTGATGGCCGCTTCAAGGGTTTCCACATCGCTGAAAGCCGTAATAAAAATAAATGGCTGTCCGGTGTTTTTGGCAATGTATTCACCGATCCGCACACCGCTCATGCGCTCGTCGAGATTGATGTCGAGCAACACCACATCGGGTTTTTCGATGTGCAACTTTTCGATGGCTTCAATACGGTTTTTGGCGATCCCGCAAACAGTAAATCCGGTTTCAATACAGGTTTCTTTGATAAACTCTGCAATGATCAATTCGTCTTCACAAATGAGAATTTTCATACGCTTATTGTAAAGGGATTTTCAGGAACCAGTGAGCTCCGTTGTCATTTCGCCATTCGGTAGTACCGCCAATTTGTGCCATCAGCAACTGAATGGCTTTTACACCTAAGGAATTGCTGGTTGCCGGATCGAAATCGGCTTTGAAACCTTCGCCGTCGTCATTGATTTCCACCAATAACTGTTCGTCGATTTTGGTGGTCACAATTTGAATGGTCAACTCTTCCTGATTGGTGTGTTTGAGCGAGTTGAAGATAATTTCGTTGGTGACCAGCCCGATGGGAATTGCCTTGTCGATCGGCAGAAAAACAGTATCGCCCTCACAGGAAAATTCCACATCGATCACACTTGCCGTACCGATAATGGATTCGCCCAGATTGCAAAGGTATTGGCGAATATCCACCAGTTCATTGGTTTGTTCGCGGTACAACATTTCGTGTACCATGGCCATCGCGTTGAGTTTCATTTCCGACTGGCGAATGAAGTTTTCAATACTTTGGTTGCCCGAATATTTTTCCTGTAAACGTAAAAAGCCCACCATCAACTGGAAGTTATTTTTCACCCGGTGATGCAGTTCTTTGAAAAGAAATTCCTTGTCGCGAATGAGGCCAGCGAGTTGAATATTGTTGGCACTTAGCTCATTAGATTGCGTTTCGATGCGTTTTTTGGCAATGCGGAATTGCACAGATAATAAAATGGCAATCAGCAGCAGGATGCCGATAATGATGAGTACAACTACGAGATAACCAAATTGTTTTGCGTGCACGCTCCGGTCTTTCTCCAGTAATTTTTTATCCAGACTCAACGATTTTCGTGCGGCATTCACCCGCACAATTTCGTGTTCCTTTTTAACCGATTCGTATTTCTCTTCCAGTTCGGCAACATCTTTCGAATACCGCAATTCATTTTGTTTTTCTACTTCGTGCAACAGTTTGTGGGTGTGATGCAAGGCTTTTTTGTAATCGCCTGTTTTTTCGTAGACATTCGCCAAAACCTGGTGAACTTCTTTTTTCCGGTGAGCCAGCATGGCGTATGAATCGATCCAGCTCAGGATGTTTTCGCCTGTTTTGATCACTTTTGGATAGTCGCGATTGTTGTAGTATTCATGAAAAATGGTGATCAGCAGATTGTAATATTGATCGGGATAACGATCCTTAAAAATCGCAAGTGCCTCGTTGTAACGAACAATCGCATATTGGTGTTTTCCCATAACGGAAAAGGAAAACCCGAGTTCGGAAAGCAATCGGCCCTTTAGATCGCTTCTTTCGGCTAAGTTGGTATTAACCAGCACGGAATCCAGCAACTGAGCGGCCCTATTGGCATACTTGGAATTTTTCCGGGACACGGCAAGCTGGTTCAATGTGGAAGCATACGTGTTGAGGTAGCGAACTCTTCCCCAGGTGTTCACATCTTTTTTCAAGAGAGGGAATCCACCTTCAAGTACCTTTTTTGCCTGCGGGATATTACCCAGGTACAGGTAAACACCAGCGCGGAATTCTTTCACAAATAAAATCAGGTGTGGATCGCCATATTCCGCGGCCAGTGAATCAGCTTTCACCAACGTTTTCAACGACTCATCATCTTCATAAAGATCAGAAAAATTGATTCCTCTCAATGAATAGATCCCGGTAAGAACAAGTGTTTTTTTGGGGCCGGTATAATCAAACTGTTTGGATAGCAATTGATTGCTTTGGGCATATTTTTCCTGCTCTCTTAGCTGAAGGGCTTTCAGGTAATTCCAGGAGATCGACTCGCGGGTGTTTTTTTGGTAGGTGTCTTTGGTCGGTATCGCGTCCCTGAACCGGAAAGCATAATAGTAATCGATGAAAAGAGAATCGAAATGAATCTTTTTTCCGTTGAACTGAATGGTGGCTTGAGAAAATCCGGTGAAGTGCAGGGTGATACTAACGAATAAAAGAAACCATTGTTGACGCATGCCTGTTTTACTGTTGATATTTTCCAAACGGAAAATCGTCTGTTTTAGAATGGGTGTTAACTCATCGAAAGATCGTTTAAATTAAATCAATAACCAACCAATTTTTTTTGGGGACAGAAATCGCACAACAAGTTTCGGGGAAAGCCCCAATCTTCATAATTGATAATTCTTTCATTCATAATTCATCATTGCATTTATCTTTGCACCATGGTTAACAACGAACAACTCAAGGAAATCAGTCAGCGAATCGCTGCCATCGGAGACTATCTGAAAATTCCTGAGAAAAAAATGCAACTCAAGGAAGACGAACTGAAAACACAGGATCCTGGTTTTTGGGACGATGCCAAAAAGGCGGAAGAATCCATGAAAGCGATCCGTACATTGAAGTTTTGGATCGATTCGCATACCAGCCTGCAAAGTCAGTACGATGATTTGGAAGTGCTTATTGAGTTCTCGAAAGAAGGAGCCGCCGAAGAATCGGAAGTGGAAGAAGCCTACCGAAAGTTGTTGAATGAAGTAGAAGAAGTTGAGTTGAAAAACATGCTTTCGGGCGAAGAAGACGGCCTGAGTGCTGTACTTCAGATTACAGCCGGAGCAGGCGGGACCGAAAGTTGCGACTGGGCTTCCATGCTCATGCGGATGTACATGATGTGGGGACAGAAAAACGGCTATAAAATCACCGAACTCAATTACCAGGATGGCGACGTGGCCGGTGTGAAAACCGTGACACTCGAATTCGACGGTCAGTTTGCATTCGGTTACCTGAAAGGCGAAAATGGCGTTCACCGTCTGGTGCGCATTTCTCCATTCGATTCCAATGCCAAGCGGCACACATCGTTTGTTTCCGTATACGTTTATCCGTTGGTGGATGACAATATTGAGATTTACATCAACCCGGCAGATTTGTCATGGGATACCTATCGTTCGGGCGGTGCCGGCGGACAAAACGTGAACAAGGTTGAAACAGCCGTTCGTTTGCGTCACGCACCTTCGGGCATTATCATCGAAAACTCCGAATCGCGCTCGCAATTAGCCAACAAGGAGAAAGCCATGCAGTTGCTCCGTTCGCAATTGTACGAACTCGAACTACGCGCCCGTTTGGAAAAACGCAACGAGATTGAGGCCGGTAAGAAAAAAATAGAATGGGGATCGCAAATCCGTAACTATGTCATGCACCCTTACAAACTGGTGAAAGACGTACGTACCGGACATGAAACCGGTAATGTGGAAGCAGTAATGGATGGTGATATCAACGAATTCCTGAAAGCCTTCCTGATGACTTACGGAAGTTAACGTTTTTTAGACTATTCCGAGGCGCTCATCTGTGTTTTCGTCAGTGCTTTTCAGTAATTTAAAGCCTTAAAACAAACAGATGAACTCACCGATTCTTTTCTCTGAAAACCAGCGTTTTAAACAATGGTGGTTGTGGTTAATTCTTCTTGCGGTAGACGCACTGTTTCTTTTTGGTGTAGTGCAGCAAGTGGTGCTCGGTAATCAATTCGGGGACAACCCCATGAGTGATACTGGCTTGTGCATTGTTGCAGGGATGATGTTGGTGATCACCCTCATCTTCGGCTTCAGCCAATTACAAACTATAATCACCGAAGAAGGCGTATTTGTTCGCTTAATGCCTTTTCATTTTCGATTCAGACGTTATACCTGGGACCAGTTTTCAAACATGTACATTCGGGAATACTCGCCCATAACAGAATATGGTGGCTGGGGTTTGCGTCATAGCATTTCCGGATATGGAAAAGCCTATAACATGGCCGGAAAACAAGGACTTCAGCTGGTATTTCAAAACGGGAAGAAATTGCTCATAGGAACCCAAAAAGCCGAAGAATTGAAGGCGGTTCTTGAAAAACGGATACTTCAGCCCGATTTGTAAGGGTTATCGATTACCTTTAGAATTCAAAAACTCACACTCATGTCCGACAACGAAACAATACAGATTTATCACAACGCAATGTGCTCCAAAAGTCGCGAAGGCATGTGTATGCTAGAAGGATTGGGCGACAAAGTAGAAATCATCGAATACACCAAAAATCCGCTCACAGAAGAACAGCTTTCGGAATTGATCGCCAAATTGGGCATCAAACCCAAACAACTGGTACGCACCAAAGAAGAAATCTATAAAACAAAGTTTGCCGATCGTAAAATGACACCCAAACAATGGATCAAAGCCATGATCAAATATCCTGAATTGATGGAACGTCCTGTTGTGGTGAAAGGAAACCAGGCAGTGATTGGCCGGCCGGCAAGTTTGATCATTGAACTGATCGAATCATAATCTCTCATATGATGTTAAAGGAATTCGATTTTTTACTCAAAATGTTACCCGAAATTCTGGTAGCAGCAGCCTGCGGAACCATTGTGGGAATTGACCGTGAGATCAAAAACAAAGCTGCCGGAATTCGTACACACGTACTCATTTGTGTTGGGGCCGCCATTTTCACCTTGGTGGGAATGACATTGGGAAAGGATTCTGATCCTTCGCGCATTATCGGACAAATCATTACCGGAATCGGATTTTTGGGTGGTGGCGTTATTTTTAAACAAAGCGATCGCCTTACGGGAATCACCAGCGCAGCGTTTATCTGGTTCATTGCGGCCATTGGCGTGCTGTGTGGCTTGGGTTATTTGCTTTCGGCGGGTATTCTCACCGTTGGATTTGTGATATTGACCAACATTCTGAAATACCTGGAACAATTTTTTGAAAACAACCGAAAACCGGAGGTAATCACTAAGAAAACGAAGGAGCCAGAGGAGGAATAGCTGCTGTTACAACCCTTCTAGCATTTTCATCACCTCAGGTCGCTTGCGCGTAGAAACCGGAATCATAGAGCCGTCGTTTAGAATCAAATGACCACCTTCGGTTTTCACGTATTCACGAATGCACTTGGTATTGATGAGGTGTGATTGGTGCACGCGGTAAAATCCCTGATCGGAAAGCAAATCTTCAAACTCCTTCAAGGTCTTGGTCACCATCATTTTTTTGCCGCTGTTGAAGTAAAAACAGGTGTAATTCACGTCGCTTTCGCAACGAACAATATCGGTAATGGTAACAATGTTGATTTTATCCTGCGAATGTAAAGCCAGGCGTTCGTGCGGTTTCGAATGATTTTTCAGTGAATCGTTCAACAAACGGTACTTCGCATTTTCATTGAGGTGCTGCCGGCGAAATTTATCCAGGGCGTTCACCAATTCATCCGGATCGATCGGTTTGAGTAAATAATCGATCGCCGCATAGCGAAACGCCTTGATCGCATGCGCATCCGAAGCGGTAATGAACACAATTTTGAAGTTGATTTCCGGCAATACATCCAACAAATCAAACCCGCTGCCATCTTGCATCTGAATATCCAGAAACAAAATATCCGGCTGAATTTTCTTCAGCAATTTGGCACCTTCCACCACACCACCGGCTTCGGCAATTACTTCCACATCCGTGGCATAGGTAAGCAGGTCTGTGCGGAACGTTTGCCGCGCTTGTTCACTGTCGTCTATGATGATGGCTTTGATCATGGTTCTAAAATTATCCAAAATTCGATAGAATTGAATTCAGTGTGGAAACTTTGCTGTTATTTCATAATTTTTTAATTATGAACAACGACACGTAATATTGCGAATTTACGCTACTAAATCGGGCATGTAAATTCGCAATATTACGTGGGTTTAAGATTCTGTATTTTAGGCAATTAAACCACCACAACCCTCACCACAACCTTCGTCCCAATCGCAACACCATTCTCATCTTCCAAATCAATAATCTCCAACGAAGAACTCCCTGTGTCACTTTGCTGTAAATCAAGCCGTTCCTGCGTCACGCGCAATGCGGTCGATTGATGGTACGTTTCCTTGCTGTTTTCATTCAGGCGTTCGGCATGTTTGCGGCCGATCCCGTTGTCGGTCACAGTACATTCCACCAACTCACCTTTGTCAGAAAAATGAATGGAAATCTGTCCGCGTTTATCGGCCTGTTCCTCACCGAAACGGAAACCATGTTTAATGGCATTTTCCACAAACGGTTGCAGCAACATTGGTGGAAGTTTAATAAAATCCTTTTCCAGCGATTCATCAAACGTAATCGTGTAATCAAAGCGGTTTCCGGTACAATATTGCTCAATGAGCAGGTAGTTTTCCAGCGTTTGGATTTCTTCATCCAGCGTGATGTGTGTGTTGCGTGAATTGTCGAGGATCTGACGCATCAGGCGCGAGAATTTCGCCAGGTAATACCGCGCTTCCTGCTCATTTCCGTTTCCGATTTGCGATTGAATGGAATTGAGTGCATTGAAAATAAAGTGCGGATTCATCTGTAAACGCAAGGCTTTTTGTTCCAACTCTACCACCTCTTTTTCCAATTGAAGTCGCTGCTGCATTTCGCGCGATTTGGTGCGAATACGATTGGTTTGCCACCTGAAAATGCCAAAGAGAATGCCAACACCTGCTACGATTTCCAATAAAATAAACCACCAGCGTTGCCAAAACGGGGCCGTGATCTCGATGGAAATTAGTTGTGGTTTTTTATTCCAGATACCGTCCTCATTGCTGGCTTTTACCATGAAGGTGTATTTCCCCGGACTGATATTGGAATACACAATGCTGTGCTGCGGGGTTTCAGGCGACCAGTCGGCATCAAAACCAACCAGTTTCCACTTGTATTTTACCGCTTCGGGATTGCTGAAATTGATGGCGAAAAAGTCAAAACTCAGGTGATTTTGATCGTAGGGCAAGTGCAGTTCACGCACCGCATTCCAGTCGCCAATGGCCGATTTATAGGCCGTTGAACTCAATGATTCATAAAACAACCGCACATCCGTAATGCTGGTAATGGGTTCGTGCTTGTTGCTGCGCGAATTGGCCGGATTGTAGCGCGATAATCCATTGATGGTACCAAACCAAATCGTCCCGTTCGGATCATTAAACACCGCATTCTGGCAGGTTTCGATGCCGGTAAAACCTTCGCCTTTACCGAAATGTTTGATGGAAAGCGGCTTGCGATTATTGCTAAGTCGAATATAATCCAGCCCGGTTTCGGAACCCACGATGAGGTTGTTGCGTTTGTCAATGGTGAGTAAATACACATTCGAAGAAGTCAGCCCGCTGGTATGATCATAGTTCACAGGAACGGGACTTCCACTGTAAATAGAAACACGCGCAATTCCCGATCCTGCGGTTCCGATCCATAAATAACCGCTGTTGTCTTCGGCAAGTGAGCGAATGGCGTTGGAGCGCAAACCTTGTTTGGTTCGCACATGTAACCGGATCGGTCTACCGTTTTCCACCACGCCCACACCGTTATTATCGGTTCCGTACCAAATGCGATTCCGGCGATCAACATGAACACACGTCAGTCTGTCTTGCAGTATGCCTTTGCTCACGGTCATAAAAGTGATTTCCGGTTGCAGTGTTCCGTTGGGAACCAGTTTGATTAGTCCCGAACCCGCTGTAGCGATCCAAATCACCCCATCTTTATCCGTCACCATTCCGCGGACATAGATTTTTTCCAACCGTGGAATGAGTTCAAAACGCTCTCCGGCGTAGGCATAAACGCCCTGGCCATCGGTTCCGAAATACAGCTGCCCGTCAGTACTTTCGGCTGTCGCTTTTACTTTCACATCGGCAAAACCGTTCTGTGCGCTGAATGTGCTAAACCGCGATTGCGAAAACAAGGTCAATCCTTTTTGCGAGGTCCCGATCCAAAGCCGTTGTTTGCTATCGCGAAAGATGCTGTAGATGTAATTGCCTCCCAAGCCGGAAGAAACATCATACGTTGTAAACAACTTCCCGAAGTAATTGCAGATACCGCCACCGGAAGTCCCGAACCACAAACTTCCGCAGTTATCCTGCACAATGCTTCGTACATGATTGTTGCTCAGGCCTTCTTTTTCAGTCAGCGTTCCGAAAACTTTGGTGAGTGAGTTGTAGTGAACAATGCCGTGATTGAGCGTTCCGAACCAAACGTTGTTGTCGTTATCGCAAAAGATATCGAGCACTGTTCGGGTATACAATTCGTGGTGCCAGTCGATGCGCGAATAATGGTAACCGTCATAAACATAAGCGCCATCGCCGTAAGTCCCGATCCAGATCATTCCGTTAGGACCTTCCTTTACCACATTGATGGCGTTGGACATATAGCGGGATTCGTCGCTCAGGCGTTTCAGTACCCGTTGATTTCCCTTTCTGTCGATACGAAAAAGCCCTTTTCCGGTTGCCAGCCAAATTCGGTCTTTGCGGTCAATGAGCAGACTGTTGATGGTTGTTTTCGGTAAACGAATCTTCTCCGAAACCGGAATAAAGCGCCCATTTTGAAAGTACATCAGTCCATCGCTCGTCGCCAGCCATTTGCCGTTATTCCGGTCGAATGCAATGTCGTAAACAATCACCGGTTCACCTTTTGTGAGCGGTTTGTAATTGGTAAACGACTTGCCGTTGTAGAGCGAAAGTCCGTTATCGGTCGCGATCCACAGGTGATGTTTGCTGTCTTCCTTCACCTTGCGGATATAACTGCTCACGAGCCCGTTTTTCTCGGTAAATGTCTCGAATCGTGTTCCGTCAAACCGGCAAAGTCCACCACCTCTGGTTCCCAGCCACAAATACCCTCTGTGATCCTGTAGCATGGTATACACCTGCGATTGCGCCACGCCGTCTTTTACGGTGAAATTCCGGAAATTGTATTGCTGGCCCCAACCCGAAACAGAAAGGAGTAAACTGATGAACAATAAGCGAAACGATGTTGCCAAGGAGTGGGTTTATTTGAAGTGCTAATGTACTGTTTTGGCGCTAAAATCAACGAAAAAATTACGCTGGAAAAAATTCAGCGATCCCGCAATATTACGGAAGTTAAATATTTGAAAATCAATAAATTGTATTTACTTGTCAGTGAAGAATGAGAAATGACACACCTTTTGGAAACACAATTTCAATTACATATATAATCAACCACTCCCAACGGTTTTCACCCCAACTGCTGCGAATAATAAAGTGACCTGCGATCTCTTCCGGATTGCTATTAAGTTCACCCTATAAATGATCATGGGAGCAGCATGAAACGAATTATCAATCAATGGAAACGTTACCGCGAATGGCGTAAACGCACCAAAAAAATCAGGAGACGCATCCAAGCGACTGTATTGGTCATTTTCCTGATTTGGTACGCACAATGTTTACCCGATGAATTGTTTCAGGACAGCACTTCAACCGTATTGGTCGACCGTAACGGCAATCTGTTAGGTGCCCGTATAGCTGATGACGGACAATGGCGATTTCCCGAAACAAAATACGTTCCACCCAAAATGGCAACCTGCATCATTGCATTCGAAGACCGCAACTTTCACAGTCATATTGGGATCAGTGTCAAAGGAATTGGCCGGGCGATGCTCCAAAATTCGCGCAGTGACAAAATCGTGAGCGGGGGAAGTACGATTACCATGCAGCTGGCGCGGATCATGCGCAAAAACCCACCCAGGACTTATAGTGAAAAACTCCTGGAAATGGTGCTGGCAACCCGCATCGAATTGCGCTACAGCAAACAGGAAATCCTGGCATTGTATGCTTCACACGCTCCGTTTGGCAACAACGTTGTGGGACTCGACGCTGCCGCCTGGCGGTATTTCGGGCGAAGCGCTCATCAACTCAGTTGGGCCGAAAGTGCCACATTGGCCGTGCTTCCAAATGCTCCGGGATTGATTTACCCGGGAAAAAACCACAGTTTGTTACTCAAGAAACGCAATCGTTTGCTGCGCTATCTCTACGAAAACGGAACGCTTGACAAAACCGAATACGAATTGGCGCTCACTGAACCGTTGCCAGAAAAACCGGTTCCCGTTCCGCATTTAGCGCCTCATTTATTGGATCGACTCATCGCTGAAGGTCACAAAGGCGAGCGCATTGTGTGTACACTGCAAAAGGACATTCAGGAAAAAGCGATTCATCAATTGCAGTTGCATCACCAGATTCTCAGCGACAACCGCATCATGAACGGAGCGGTGATGATTACTGATGTAAATACGGGTGAAATTTTAGCGTACGTTGGAAACACGGCTACCACCGAAGAAGAATACGCCGGAAATGTAAATTGCATCATGGCTCCGCGAAGCACCGGAAGCATTCTCAAACCCTTGCTTTATGCAAAAAGCCTGGAATCGGGGCAATTGACACCGGGTATGCTCATCACCGATGTTCCGTCGCAATTCGGGAGTTTTTCACCCAAAAACTATTCGGGCCAGTTCGACGGCGCTGTCCCTGCCAACCAGGCACTTTCCAGAAGTCTGAACATTCCGATGGTGCACCTGCTGGAAGAATACGGCGTTACCAAATTTCGGGATGATCTCCGCGAATACGGGTTCACAACGATCAGGCAATCGGCGAGGCATTACGGACTTTCACTCATCCTTGGTGGAGCGGAAGTGAAGCTTTTCGATCTCAACAAAGTGTACACGCAATTGGCACAGGAACTGAAATTCGGGAAACGAACATCAGTTGGAGCTCTTAAAAAGGATGTAGCAGAAATTCCTTCCGCACAAAAACTCACTGACCGCGGATGTATCTACGCTACGTTTGACGCCATGATTGAGGTCAATCGGCCGGATGAAGACAACAACTGGAAGATTTTCAGTTCGTCGCAAAAGATTGCCTGGAAAACCGGTACCAGTTTCGGATTCAGAGATGCCTGGGCCGTTGGAGTGACGCCAAAATATGTGGTATCGGTTTGGATCGGAAATGCCGATGGTGAAGGTCGGCCGGGACTCACAGGCGTAAAAGCTGCGGCGCCTTTGTTGTTTGATTTGTTCCGGCAATTACCGCAATCCGATCATTGGTTTAGCGTTCCGAGAGAGGAAATGAAAACCGTGGCGATTTGTCGGGAAAGCGGCCACCGTGCAGGTGAATACTGTGAAACCGTTTTGCAAAAACGCATTCCGGCCACGTGCCTCAAAACAGTTGTTTGTCCGTATCATCAGCGGGTGTTTTTAGACCAAAGCGGAACGTTTCGGGTAGACAGTGAATGCGCCAGCGTTTTTGAAATGCAACGCGTGAATCGTTTTGTTTTGTCACCGGTTATTGAGCGATATTATGCCCTGAACCACCCCAATTATCGCATTCTGCCCGATTTTAAACCCGAATGCCTCGCAAAAATTGCCGATGGTTCGCTGCACATCGTTTATCCGAAAGCGGGAAGTAAAATTTACGTACCCATTGCGGTCGACGGCCAACCCGGGAAGGTCATTTTCGAAGCTGGGCATCGCAAAAGTACAACCCGCATTTACTGGCATTTGGATGATTATTACCTCGGTGAAACCAAAGACGTGCATCAGTTTTCACTCAACCCGCCAATCGGCACACATTGCCTCAAACTCATCGATGAAAACGGCATTTCTACCACTGTCAATTTTGAGATTATTGGTTCTTCGAAAACTGGTAAGACAATTAATTGATTGGATGCCCAAAGTAGGTCCGCCACGAATGAACGAATGAAGTGCTGTGTACAATTAATGACGAATTTACAGACTTTGTCTGTATACACGAACTGGAGAAAAATTTTCAGTTAATAGTAGAATTCCTGAGAATTTTTCTTCGTATCTTCAGGTATATGAGTCATTTAATCTACAAATTGGAATCCTATAAAATCATAGGAGCATGCATGGAAGTTCACAACAATTTAGGGAAGGGGTTCTTAGAAATTGTTTACAAGGACGCGTTAGAATACGAATTCAAAAAACAGAATATTCCATTTAAGCGGGAACAGGAGTTTTCCGTGAATTATAAAGACACTGTACTACCGCATAAATTCTATGCAGATTTTGTCGTGTGGGATAAAATCATCCTTGAGGTTAAGAACGTATTGCTATTAAACGACAATCATCTGGAGCAAACCATGAATTACCTGGCTGTGTCCGATTCAAGGCTGGGCATTGTTGTGAACTTCCGCGAAAAGAACCTGGAATACAAACGTATTGTCAGATAACTCTGTTTTAGAAGGAATACAAATTGCATGAAATGCAATTCTTCGAAAGGATTCGTAAAAAATAGTGTCCAGCACTTCATTCGTTCATTCGTGGCTAAAAAATCAAGTCGATTATCTTTGTTGTATGAATTTAAATCAAATCACCATTCCCGTTTTGGATCTTCAACGATCCATCACGTTTTACCAAACCTTGGGCCTTCAACTCATTGTGCATTCAAACGACCATTATGCGCGGTTTGTTTGCCCGGATGGCGGAAGTTCGTTTTCATTACACGTCGTAACAGAATTACCCTCCGGTGATGGCATCTGGATTTATTTCGAAGTCGAAAACGTAGGCGAAGAAGTCGCGAAACTGGAAGTCGCAGGCATAGCTTTTGAAGAGCAACCAACCGATCAACCATGGTTGTGGCGCGAAGCCCGGTTAAAAGATCCAGATGGAAATCAATTATTAATCTACCACGCCGGCGAAAACCGATTAAATCCGCCTTGGAGGTTGTCCTGACAATTCCATAAAAGGCTGATAGACCTTTATCCCGAAACATCTCAAAGATGAATGTCGAGGTTTTTCACATCACCGTTTGGAGAGATTAGAAGGTAACTTTTTTCGGGTTTATCCGGGGTTTTTACCGGAAGTTGAATCACACAACTTAGCTCATACACTACCTGAATCACCGGTTCCACCACTTCGGGATTGATCACTACATCAAATTGCTGAACGATGGGTTGGTAATATTGCGTGGTCGCTTTTTGAGTTGTTGTGACCACATCTGTCTTTCTCGCATTCAGAGAAGAACTCGCAAAAGCCTGATACGAAGCATACATTTCGTTTGGATAGGCAACCCTGAAACCGTCGGCTATTGTTTTGTGAAGTGTGCTAAAGTCTGTTTCGAGCAACTCTTCATAGGTTTTCGATTTTGCGATATAAAAGGCTTTTGCTTTTTCAGCCAGTTGCGATCGCATTGCTTCAAGCTGACTCGAAAAATAATCGACCCGTACAAGATCATAGACCTCTGCAGCTGCACATGCACTCACGATATCACGCAAAATGTCGGGGTTTTCATAGCTGATGTGTAAATTGACCGACATCTCGAATCCTTTCGGAATTTCGTTATACGTTTTTCGACTGAAGCGTTTTTTCGTGACTTCATATTCGTAAACCGGCACAAACGAAATCATATCGGTAAAATATTCAACCTTCATTTTATTCTTTAAAGAACCGGTGATCGAATCAATCCGACGGTTGAGCAATCCGTTTATTTCGGCCAGATCTTCTCCTACCTGGATCACATTAAAAATAGCGTGAAACTTTTCCGCCTTTACATTTGCCAGTGCCGTAACAGTAATACGTATGGCATTCGGGTCGGGTGTTATTCCAAGACTTACACGAGGAGTACCTGCTTTTGATTGAAAAACAGGTTGACCGTATTGATAGGGTTCGAAGGAAGAATTATAATGCTCATTTCCCATTACCTGGCCAATGACAGGTTGAAAACTGGCTAGTAAGGCAAGCGCAATTAGTGTTTTTTTCATAAGATAGTTTGGGTTGCTATACAACCCGGTACCGTATCCGTTCAGAAGTTGTACCAATTAGTTTTCCCATAGTTCCTTTTGTTATAAAAGTGCGGCGAGTCCGTCAAAGACAAAATACATGACAAATAACTCGAGCAGTAGAATCCGTGTTATTCTCGAGGAATTATTTCGTCATTTTAATTTTATTGCTACTTTTACCCACGAAAGTTGAACATTAAATCACAACCGAGATGAGTATTTTTGGAATCGTATTGTTTCTTTTAATTGGTGGAATGGCCTTTTGGATGCTATTGTTTTTATTAGGATTCATCGTTCCTTATTGGATTAGTTTGGGTGTGATGCAACAAATGCGTCCGAAGAGAGTTTTTGAAAAAGACGAAGAAGAAGCAAAGTAAGCTTCCCTTCCCTTAAGATATTAGACGTCTTATTTACTGCGGTAAGTAAGACGTTTTTGTTTGCGGAAGACACTGGTCTTCGTTAAGAAGATCTGCGATTTTAAGAGAATTGTTATTGCGGACGAAGTGCCATTCAAGGAAGCGAAGCCGTAAAAATGGCTGTTTCGTTGTGTTTTGTCAAAAGCGCTTGCGTTTCAGATCCTGATCTGCCACTTTTGACCATAAAACACAGAATAAAGCCATTTTGGCGAGCGGCTTGGAATGGCACAAAAGCATTTTTGCTCCACTTTTTTTGCTTCGGAAAAAAGTGGAAAGAAAAGCAGTTGTAAAATGTACTTTGTGGATGCCGAACTTTTTCACTTTATATTGCACTATTCACCTTATGAAGTCTATCTTTGATTCGCATTATCAATCCATTATGAAACAATTACTCCTACTCATAGCTTTCACAAGCGCCAGCATTCATTTTTTCGCACAAGAACATCTTCACTGCGGAACCGACGAAATGCATCAACAGCTTTTTCAGCAACATCCCGAATACAATACCGGCATTCAGCGGGCAAATGAGCGATTACAAGCTTATACAAGCGAATACCTGCAGGCCGCGCACCCAAAATCAGGAGCAGCATATATTATTCCGGTGGTGTTTCACGTGATCCATAATTACGGGGACGAAAACATCAGCGATGCGCAAATCTTCGATGCCGTTGAGCAGGTCAACATTCAATTTCGTAAACTCAACGCGGATACTTCTGAGATAGTAAGCGCTTTTCAATCCATTGCCGCTGATGCGCAGATTGAAATTCGTCTGGCACAAATTGATCCCGACGGAAACTGCACCAACGGAATCACCCGAACACCTTCGTTATTGAGTTATACCGGAGATCACGCAGTTAAAAGTCTCATTCAATGGCCGCCCGATAAATACCTGAACATTTATGTGTGTATCGGAGCTGCCGGTTTGGCCGGACATGCGTTAATGCCGCCTGTAGCCGATACAATTCCTGAATGGGACGGAATTGTGATGCAGCATAGTTATGTAGGAACCATAGGCACGTCGGACTTTTTCCTGCGAACCGTATTGTCGCACGAAATTGGACATTACCTGAACCTGCAACACATTTGGGGCGGAAACAATGTTCCCGGATTTCCATACTTACCGGTAGGTGCCGCCGGAAATTGCGCCTACGACGACGATGTGCTCGATACGCCAAATACCATTGGCTGGTCATCCTGTAACATGAATGAATACTCCTGTGGCGAACTCGAAAACGTACAGAATTACATGGATTACGCCTATTGCGCCCGCATGTTTACCGAAGGACAAAAGCAACGGATGCACGCCGCACTCAATTCTCCGGTCGCCAATCGCAATAACCTGTGGCAACCCGCCAATCTGGCTGCAACAGGAACGGATAGTATGAGTTATACCTTATGTGCAGCACTTTTCAATGCTGAAAAACGCATTGTGTGTGTCGGCGATCCGGTTGATTTTACCGACATTTCGTTTCACGGTGTCACCGATCGTTTGTGGAACTTTGAAGGCGGAACAGCATCGAGTTTAACCACTGCGGTTACCACCGTTACCTACGCAGCGGAAGGAACCTATGATGTCACGTTGGAAGTCAGCAATGGCACTGACACGGTTGAATTGACGCTCACAGATTATATGACTGTTATTCCGGCAACGGGTGCACAGGTTGGTCTAACCGAAGATTTCGGATCGGAACCATCGTTTCAGGGTAAATGGTTTCTGGAAGAAGGAGCGGCGGTGAATGACTGGGAATTCGCCTCACCTGGTTTTGCCAGCAGTCAGTCATTTTCTATTGATAATTTCAACTCCGAAGACAACGCCACTTTCGGTTTCTATTCCAAACCAATTGACGCAAGTGGACTCACAACCTTTGCTATTTCATTTGATTGGGCCTATGCGCAGCGAACCAACAATGACGCCGATATTTTCCGCATTTCCATTTCCAACAACTGTGGCGATAGCTGGACCGTTAAGAAAAATTACAGCGGACTTTCAACCCTTCCAAGTGTTGCAGATACTTTAATCACGCCTTTTACACCAGCCGATCTTACCGAATGGAACAGCGATACGGTTTTCATCAACGGAGCTGCCAATCTCACCGATCATTTAATGGTGAAGTTCTCATTCTTAAGCAGCGGCGGCAATAATTTCTACCTGGATAATATCCGTATGGGACATCCTTCTGTGTTGGGATTGGATGATCAGGCGGTGGTTCAATTAGAGGTGTTCCCGAATCCGTCGCAAAACACAACAACGGTCACTTGGGAAGAATCGGCGGAAATGAACGAGGTATTACTTATCGACGCTGCCGGACAGCTGGTGAAACGCATTGTTGTTGATGAAAAACAATCGGCAATTCAATTGGATTTGTCAACTATCGCAACGGGATATTATACCATTGTTGCACAGGGAAAATCGGGCCAGGTGCGATTGCCGCATTTGGTGATGCGCTAGAAAAAACCGCAAGAGCGCAAATTTTTAGGTTATCAACATTGATTGTTGAAAAAGATTGCTATCTTTGCCCTCCAATTTAATAATTAAAATAACTGTTATGTACGCAATAGTAGAGATAGCAGGGCAGCAATTCAAAGTGCAAAAAGACCAAAAGATCTATGTACACCGTTTGAATGCCGAAGCAGGAGCAAAACTTAGTTTTGATCGTGTGATGTTGGTAGACAATGGAGGAAAAGTGACAATTGGCGCCCCGGCTATAGATGGAGCTTCGGTTTCAGCAGAAGTAAATTCACACGTGAAAGGTGATACAGTAATCATTTTCCGCAAGAAACGCAGAAAAGGTTACCAAAAACAAAACGGTCACCGTCAGTCATTTACGAGTTTGACAATTACAGGTATTAAAGCATAAATCTCCTACGTTAGTCTTCGGGCTGACAGGATAAAAATAAAAGAACATGGCACATAAAAAAGGAGTCGGTAGTTCCAAAAACGGTCGTGAATCGGAAAGCAAACGTTTGGGAGTTAAAATCTTCGGCGGACAAGCTGCTATTTCCGGGAACATTATTGTTCGTCAACGTGGTACTCAACACCACCCTGGAAACAATGTAGGTATTGGAAAAGACCACACATTGTTTGCTTTGACTGACGGTTTGGTTGAATTCCGTAAGAAAAAAGATAATCGTTCGTTTGTATCGGTAGTTCCATTTGCGACTGCTGAGGCTTAATCGAATTGAAATAATTTAGAATGGGCGAACAGCATTAGTTGTTCGCCTTTTTTTATTTTCGGGCTGAATTCCGATTGCTGTCGGAACCCGATAAGAATACTAATAGTTTTTGTTATGTTAGAAATGACACGCATCCGTGCAGAGCGGAACGAAATTATAGACGGACTCAAAAAACGCAACATCGACGTTACGGAAACCATTGATGCCGTGTTGGAAAAAGATCAGCAGTGGCGTGCTGCCAAAACAAGCATGGAATCGATTACTTCCGAATTGAATAAAATTGCCAAGGAAATCGGTGATTTGTTCCGTCAGGGGAAAGCTGCCGAAGCCGAAACTGCAAAAACCAAAACAGCTGAATTAAAGCAGGAGGAAGCTGCGTTGAAAACACAAGTCGACGAATTGGAACAAGCCATTACCGACTTGTTGTACCAAATTCCAAATGTGCCGAATACATTGGTGAAAGCCGGAAAAAGCGAAGAAGACAACGAAACAGTTGAAGAAGTAGGTACGCGCAAACCTTTGCACGAGGGAGCTGCTCCGCATTGGGAGTTGACCAAGCAATACAACCTCATTGACTTTGAACTGGGTGTAAAAGTAACAGGAGCCGGTTTCCCGATTTACCGTGGAAAAGGTGCGAAGTTGCAGCGTGCACTCATTCAGTTCTTTCTGGATGAAGCCGAAAAAGCAGGTTACGAAGAATTCATCGTTCCTCACGTGGTGAATGAAGCCAGCGCTTATGGAACAGGTCAGTTGCCCGATAAAGAAGGACAGATGTACTACATCCAGGAAGATGATTTGTACATGATCCCGACAGCTGAAGTGCCGTTGACCAACATTTACCGTGATGTGATTTTACCGGACGAGAATTTCTCGATCAAACTGACCGGTTACACGCCTTGTTTCCGCAGAGAAGCAGGTAGCTACGGAGCACACGTGCGCGGATTGAACCGTTTGCATCAATTCGACAAAGTAGAAATTGTACGCATAGAGCATCCGAACAATACCGAAAAAGCGCTCACCGAGATGATCGATCACGTGAAAGGATTGCTCGCAAAATTGGGCTTGCACTACCGTGTTTTGCGTCTGTGTGGTGGCGATACCGGTTTTGCTTCAGCCATGACCTACGATTTTGAAGTGTATTCTGCTGCGCAGGAAAAATGGTTGGAAGTGAGTTCTTGCTCACGTTTTGATACCTTCCAGGCAAATCGTTTGAAACTGCGTTTTAAAACAGCTGATAAGAAAAACCAATTGGTGCATACCCTTAACGGAAGTGCGTTGGCATTGCCGCGAATCATGGCTGCGTTGATGGAAAATCACCAGACACCCGAAGGAATTATAATCCCGGAATGTCTGCACAAATACTTGTCGTTTACCCGGATTGATTAACCCGAATACGAGAGACTATCGAAAAAGCCCGTTTTCTGCAGAAAGCGGGCTTTTGTTTTGATTTATGGGCTAAACCAGCCACTTTTTTCATGTAAAAACCACTCATCAGATCATTTATCCGGTCATCAAATCGATCCAAACCACTAAAAAAGCACTTTTTTCATGAAATAGTATTCAGCAGCATAGCTTAAATGTTCGGTATTTGATAGGTTTTGTTCATTTGGAAACGTTGAACTCGTTCGTTAAAAAACCTACACCCCTTCGATATACATTCATAAAACGAAGGATGAATCTGCTATTCGTTCGACTAACCGGATTATTACTATTTACCAATTATTGGTTGAACTTATTATATAGTTTAAAAGATATTTTGGAATATAGGTGAAGCTTCCCTACCTTTTAATTCTAAACTGAATCTTATGAAAAAGCTCTCCTCTACGAGCAGAAAAACAACGATTCTTGTGTGTTTTTTTCTCGCTTTTCAATTAGATGCAACAGCACAATATTGTGATTCGATTACTCCGGAATTTACAGTTGATCTGACAGCAGCACCCTACATGACATGGTTGAGCCCGGATACGGACAGAGATGGTTTTTGTTGTGGTGCAACCAGTCCTGATAAATGCCTGGAATTCATCATCACCTTACATCCCAATTCGGCAGCGGTTGTTTTTAATATTGCTTCCGGTGCTGTTCCTCCAGGTGCGTTGTTTTATCAGATAGATTGCGGTCCGCCGATTGCTGTTGGTTCGCCGATATGCCTTATTGGTACAGGTCCGTTTCATTTAACTTTTTGCAAACCGGGCAACAATACCAATACGTTCTCAATAGAAACGATTCCAAATCCGATTTTTGGCCCGAATCTGACATTGGGTGATGGATGTAATGGCGAATTGGCTGTTCAGTTTTACGACGAAACAACAGTTACCTGGAATAGTGTCAACCCGGGAGCGATTGGTGATTTTAACGGATTGCTTTCTTGTTCGGTTGGTTGTGATACCACTACGGTGACCAACAATGCTTCTTTGCCGGCTCAGGTTGATTATTTGGTATGTGGAATGGGACAAAACGGATGTACGACCGATCCTATTTGTGATACCATGATTGTTCAGTTTGCACCGCCATTACAAGTTTCAATTGTGGCGCCGGATACTGTTTTATGTCCGAATGAAACCTTGGTTGCGGCTTCCCTGAGTATTTCGGGTGGAACACCACCTTACACGATCAATTGGTCTAATGGAACAACTACTTCAAATGCCAATCTTGCTGTCGGTTTAAATACAGTAACCGTAACAGATGTAACAAATTGCATTGTGGCAACGGATCAGGTAACGGTTGTGCAATTGATGCCAATCAGTGTGGATGCCGGCCCATCGGCAGATGTATGTGTCAATTACATTGGTGCCATTACGCTGAATGGTTCATCCGTTAACGCAGAAGGCGTAATCTGGTCAGGTGGTTTGGGTACATTTATTCCGAACAATATGGCCGCGGTAGTAGATTATATCCCTGACTCAACCGAATTGACTCCTGGTAGTTTGGATCTAACTATTTCCAGTACCAATACAATGGGTTGCCCGAATGCATCAGATATTGTTGGAATTACATTCAACTCCGTAGCACAAACGGTCGATTTACAAGTGACCAATATTTCATGCTTTGGGGCTGCCGACGGAACAGTTGCTGTAACGGTAACAGGTCCTCAGGCACCGTTTACCTATTCGTTTGACGGTGGACCTTACACATCTACTACCACGTATGGTGGGTTAACACCCGGCACGCATACAGTAACTGTATTGAGCAATTTGGGTTGTGACTCCCTGATTTCTTTTTTAATTACAGAACCGGAACCATTAGTAGCTGATACGATTGCTTTAACAAATGTTTCCTGTTTCGGCGGAACAAACGGTTTGGCAGAAATTCAGGCTACCGGCGGAACAACTCCTTATTCCTATGCATGGAATACAACACCAGTACAAACAGCTGCACTTGCCAACAATTTACCTGCCGGTGCCTATACTGTTCAGGTAACCGATGCCAACAATTGTTTATTTGCCTTGAATCTGGCCATTACTGAACCTCAGGAACTGATCGTTTCGTTTAATACCGTTCCTCCGAGCTGCAACGGGTTAAGCAATGGAGCTATTTCAGGAATAGTTTCTGGTGGTACGATTTCTTATTCGTATAACTGGAGTACCGGTTCTACTGCAACATCCATTTATTCGGTTGGTGCTGGGTCTTATTCATTAACAATTACTGATGCCAACGGATGTACACAAAGTGCGAATGAGTTGGTCATAGAACCACCTTTGTTGGAAATTTCCTTAAATCCCGACACGATTATTTGTCCGGGAACTTCGCAGCTTCTCTCAGCTGTTGTAACGGGCGGAACCGGTACTTACACCTATAACTGGTCTCCTGATCCGGGAGCAACTGCAACGTTGAGTGTGGCGCCAGTCATCAATACAACGTATACATGTATTGTACAGGATAATAATGGTTGTACAGCTTCTGCAACTTCCACGATCAGCGTTTTCACTTTAAATCAGAGTGATCTTACAGCCAGTATTTCGCAAGATTCGATCTGTTTACACGATTCGGCTATGGTTTCGGCAGCCTATTTAGGATTAGATCCTACGGTTGTACTTGTTTGGGATTTTTGCCCAAATTGTGCGGCCAGTGCGGTTGTTTTCCCTACTACCAATTCAAGTTATACGGTTACGGCAACCAATCAGTGCGGACAACAAATTTCAGAAACCGTGTCAATTGTTGTTGTTCCGCCACCTGCAGTGGACTTATTACCGACATTGGCAAGTGTTTGTCCGGATGAATATTTTTCGGTAACCAATCAGGCTGCAAACAATCCAAACTGGAGTTATTCCTGGGATTTTGGTGATGGAGAAACTTCTACTGACATGGCTGGAATCCATTCCTACGATTCTCCGGGAATTTACACAGTGAGTTTAAGTGTTGTCAATTCTTTTGGCTGCCAATCCGATTCGATTGCAACAACCACAATTACGGTGAACCCAAATGCAATGGCACTTTTTACCCCGAGTTCTTATGTGGAAACAACACTGGATCCTGATTTTACATTTCTGAATCAATCGGAGAATGCAAACACGTATACCTGGAACTTTGGTGACGGAGAAACGAGTGACGTGACCCATCCCAATCATATATATGAAGGTTATGGAGTATTCACGGTGACATTGAATGCAAACAATGAATTCAACTGTCCGGGACAATACCAGGTCGATATCGAAATCAAACCGTCGTTCAATGTTTACATTCCAAATGCGTTTACGCCTGATGGAGATGCACACAATCAAGTGTTTTACGTGCAAGGATATGGTATCAAGGAAGATGGCTTTGAGCTAAGTATTTTTGACCGCTGGGGTGAAGTTATATTCTACACCAATGACCTTGCACAGGGCTGGGACGGAACCTATAAAGGAGATACTGATCAGGTTCAGGATGGCGTTTATACGTGGGTGATTCAATTCAAAGATTTAACAGACATGAAACATCAAATGAACGGGCATGTAAGCTTGCTGAAATAGCTGTTTTCAGCGCTTTTCAATCATTTTCCGATGAAGTATATGGGTGTGATATCCGGCAAAATATCACTACCTTTCGTCTATGAAATGGTGTTCCGCTTGTTTTCTGGGAATGATCTTAGTACTCTCGGCAGCCTGTTCGGGTAAAAAAGCCGGGTATATTGCGGAATTGGATCAACTGAAACGAACTTCAGATTCGATCACGTTTGATTTGAAAAACATCAATGTGAATGAATTGAAAGTGTTGTTATTGCAATCCGGTGAAGGGCTGGAAATGATGAGACAATCTATCGGGAATGACGACACGCTTGACCTGGAGTTTGCGCGAATGCTTGAAAGTTATTATTTGGCTTTTCGCGATCTCGAAATGCTCAAACAGGAAATCGATCTGTGTAAAGCAGGCAACAAAATAGCGGCGCAGCAAATTCAATTATTCAAAAAGGACATTGAATTTGATTCAGGTGACCGGGCTGATTACGAAAAGAATATCAGAACCGAAACCCGTGAATTAACAAAGATTCGCACCCACAGTATCGAATTAAAACGTAGATTCGATAAAGCGAAATCAGCCATTGAACAATTTCAACCTGAAATCGAACGTTATCTCCAACAAAATGTACCTTCGTCACCATGAAGTCTTTCATCGTTTTATGCCTTCTTATCGTTAGTGCCTTCCAGGTTTCGGCTCAGGAAAGTACCGATCAGCAATTGGCCAATTTATACTACAGCAACGGTGAATACGCGAAAGCATTGGAGTATTTCGAAAAGCTGGTCAACAAACAAAGCACCAAGTTTGATTTACTGCGCTACGCCGAATGCCTGGAGAAAACCGACAATCTCAAAGACGCTGAAAAAACCCTGAAACGAGCCCGTACACAGTTTCCAACCGATATGGAATTGCCCATTTTACTGGGTGAATTTTACGAGCGTACCGAACGTGCCGATCAGGCAAACAAACTCTACAACGAACTGATTAAAACCGCTTCTACAAGTGGTTACCAGGTGGTGGAATTGTACGATGTTTTCCGCAAGAAAGGAAAAACCGAAACAGCACTCAAAACCCTTGAAGCCGGTCGAAAGGAACTCAAGAAAAGTTATCCGCTGCAATTGCAGTTTGCCGAAGTCTACGGTCTTTTGGGCCGCACCGACGATATGGTGGAGGAGTACTTTGCTATGCTGGATGAATTTCCGAATTACCGTGGCGGTATCGAAGCAAGCCTTTCCAAGCAGATTGATTTTGTGAACGATGAAACCGGTATTTACGGCAAACTCAAGGAGAAATTATTACAGCGTATTCAGAAAAAACCGGGAGAAACCATTTATGCCGAAATGCTGATTTGGTTGTTCATTCAGAAAAAGGAATTCAAAAGTGCGCTGGTTCAGGCGCAGGCATTGGACAAACGTGAAAAAGGACAGGGAACCCGCGTTATGGAACTCGGAGAAACCTGTTTGCAAAACAGTGATTATGCTACCGCTCGCAACGCTTACAAATACGTGATCGAGCTGGGAGACATGGAACCGAATTTTTTCAGGGCTTATGCTTCGTTGCTCAACGTACGCTTCAGAGAAATTACCTACGAGAAAAAATATAGTGATGCGGATATTACAGCCGCCATCAGCGAATACAGAAGCGCCATTAAGATCATCGGCTGGAACCGTAATTCGGTGCGGATAGCCCGTGAGTTGGCAATCATTCAGGCCTATTACGGAAACGATGCGACTTCTGCGGCGCAATTGCTCGATAGTTGTTTGGCAATGCCGGGCCTCACGGATATGCAGAAAGCCGAAGTCAAAATGAGTCTCGCCGATGTGCTGGTACTGCAAAATGACATCTGGCAAGCCTCGCTGTATTACATGCAGATCGACAAAGAGTTTAAATACGAAACCGTAGGCCACGAAGCCAAATTCAAAAACGCCCGGATTTTCTATTACGACGGTGATTTCCTTTTCGCGCAATCGCAATTGGATGTGTTGAAACAATCGACCTCCAAGCTCATTGCCAACGATGCCATGAAATTGTCCATCCTCATTACCGACAATTTGGGGCTCGATAGTAACTACACGGCCATGAACCTGTTTGCAAAAGCAGACTTGTTGCTTGAGCAACACCAATTTCCGGCTGCGTTTAAGCTCTATGACACTATCAATCAAGCTTTTCCTTACCACGGGCTCACCGATGAGATTTACCTCCGTAAAGCGCAAGCTATGCAGCAACAGGGCAAATGGGAAGAGGCTGTTGGTTACCTTGAAAAAATTGTTTCGCAGCACGGTGAAGATATTTTGGCCGACGATGCTGTTTTTCAGTTGGGAGAAATCTATGAAAAACACTTAAACAATCCCGAGAAAGCGGCCGAATACTACAAAAAGATCCTGTTTGAGTTCAAAGGAAGTTTGCTTACTGTTGAAGCCAGAAAACGTTTCCGTACGTTGCGCGGTGATGCGGCGGTGGAAGACGACATTTAAGGATGCTTGATTTTTGATGTTGGATTTTTGATGAGATGGCCTTTTAGCGAAAGTCTCTTGTCGTTTCCAGGAACTCTAATTTTACCCTGAACCTAATCAAACATTCAACATCAAACATCCAACATCAAGCATTAAAAGATGACTCCAAACTTCAACGACCGCTGCGCCATTCCATCACCGATCTGGCATTCATACCCAAGATTCACGAACTTCCAGCGAAACTCAAGTCCTACAATTCCGCGTAAAGCAATACTGTTTTCATTTTTTAAATCAACATCCGAAGTGACTTCTCTTCCGTGGTTCCAGTTGGTGGACAATCCGGCGTAAGGCATGAAGAGTCCGAACAGTTTCTTGCTTGCCAGTACTTCCAATCCGGTAGATGAGATATTAAAATCCTTAATCGAAGCGTCCATTGCATAACTGGCACGCGCCGCAACAGCCCATCCTTTTTCGGTATCATTCAGCAACACATATTTGCTTTCGAAGCCGAGAAATCCATAGTTGGCGCCAAACGGTTTGGCAGAAGTATAATAGATTCCGGCGTCCCAACGATCGGAAATCCCGAAACGAAAACGGATTCCCGGAACGGAAAGTCGTCCGCTTGCGTCCGTGAGGTAGTGCGTGGAGTCGGGATGATGAAAGGTATTGTTCCAGGCACCACTTTCCTGATCCACATGAAACGAATTGTTTTCGAGGTGCAACGCCCAGTTTCCTTTTCCCAAAGGCTGTGCGGCCGCCAACGGTTCCAAATAAATCGCATTTCCGACTTCCCGCGTAGCTCTTGCCCATTCCTGTTGTGTGAGATTCGGAGACAGATCGAAATCGCACATACCCAGGCTTGGTTTTACATTGAGTGTTACATCCGGATGATCGTCACCATGCTTTTCCTGCTGAGAAAATGCCGTATTCGCACAGAAAGCAGCAAGTGCTAAAAGGATAAAAACAATGGAGTGAAATGAAAATTTGGGAGTTTGTGAATGTGTTGTCATGATACCAATTTATCATAAGACAACTGACGAAAGGATTACCCTTATTCTGAAATAATTTTGAATGTTTAATTCTTAATGTTGAATGAAGGGATCAATTGAGAACAAGGTAACTTACCTGAAACTCAATTAAGCATTCAACATTAAAAATTCAAAATTAGTTAGAGATTCCACTTCTCCTTAAACAACTCCATTTTCGGATTGTCTTTCAAGCCTTCTGAGCCCAAAAACAAAACGTGTTTGCATTGTGTGCGTTCGAAGAAAAGCGAAAGGTGGGAGATAGCTACGTTCATGGTTCCGCTCATGTCAATCTTGTGCATGGCTACCTGACGTTTGTCAAAAAGATCGCGTAGTTCAGCAACCGGCCTGTCGAAATTATGGTTTTCATGGAAAATAACGACTGCGTCGATACGTTCAACGACATCTGCTGATTCGTCAAACGATTCTACTGTAAATCCACGATCAACCAACCAATTGCGCATCTCTGCAGCGAAAGCCGATTTCTCAGGTGTGTATATTGTTTTTATATGCGTTGTCATGCCGGTGGCAATTTGTAACAGGGATGCCAAAAGTACTTCTTTCTTTACGTTTCCCTGTCGAAATTGTGAATAATTTATTAACTAAATTGGAATCTCACTGATAGCCAAGGATTCGAAGGTAATCTTCTGCGGTTTGTTCTTCTGAAAACAGCTCAGTTTGGATTTTTCCCTGATCATCCCGCTGAATCAGCACGTGTTTTGGCTCCGGAATAAGGCAATGTTTGAGTCCGCCGAACCCTCCGATTGTTTCCTGATAAGCGCCCGTATTGAAAAATCCGATAAAGAGCGGATTGTTTTTATCAAACTTCGGCAGGTAAATGGCGTTGGAATGTTGCTCGGAATTGTAATAATCGTCGCTGTCGCAAGTCAAACCACCCAACAGAACGCGTTCGTAATCATCGTTCCAGCGATTGATTGGCAGCATAATGAAACGCTGATTAATCGCCCACGTATCCGGAAGATTGGTCATAAACGAACTGTCGATCATGTTCCATTTCTCACGGTCGTTTTGTTGCTTCTGGTGCAGGACGTTGAAAATAGCACCACCGCTTTCACCCACGGTAAATGAACCGAATTCGGTGAAAATATTCGGTTCCGGAATATCGTTGTCAGCACACACGCGTTTGACCTGCATCAGGATCTCACGCACCATGTAGGCGTAATCGAAATCGAAAGCCAGTGATTTTTTGATCGGGAATCCGCCACCAATGTTCAGTGAATCGAGTGTCGGACATACTTTTTTCAAGTCGGAATAGATCCGCAAACACTTGGTCAACTCATTCCAGTAATACGATGTATCGTTGATGCCGGTATTGATGAAAAAGTGGAGCATTTTGATCTGCACCCGTGGATTATCCTGAATAAACGCTTTGTAAAACGGTACGATTTCGCGGTAACGAATGCCCAAACGCGAGGTATAGAACTCAAATTTCGGTTCCTCTTCCGATGCAATCCGGATACCGATTTTGATATCGTTGCTTTCGCAGGCCGCCAGTATTTCGTGAATCTCGGTTGTGTTATCCACCACCGGAATTACTTCCACTTTCTCGCTATCGATCAGCGTTGCGATGTTTTTGATGTATTGCGGCGGTTTAAAGCCGTTGCAGATCACAAAACTTCCTTCTTTCAGTTTGCCTGTTTCGAGCAATTTGTTCACGATATCGATGTCAAACGCCGAAGAAGTTTCAATGTGAACGTCGTTTTTGAGCACTTCATCCAACACGAATGAAAAATGCGAACTTTTGGTACAGTAAGAATAAAAATACGAACCGGAATATCCGAGGTTGTTCATGGCTTCCCTGAACCAGCCCTTGGCACGTTGAATGTTATTTGAAACCTGTGGAAGGTAATTGAATTTGAGCGGTGTGCCGTACTCTTCAATCAAACGCATCAAATCGATACCGTGAAAGATCAGCCTGTCTTCGCGTAAGTTGAATTCATCTTGCGGAAAATCAAAGGTTTGATCAATAAGGTCAATGTATTTGGTTCTCATTCTTTTTCAGTCGTTCTTTCTCTCTTAATGGCTTGCCGGCTTGGTAAACCGATGCAAATGTACGGGAAAGTAAAACAGGTTGATGCAGGTGAGGGGTTTTATTCGTGAAAGAGTGTGAATATTGGGGAGGGTGGCTTGTTTTTTCAGGAGAAAAACCTAAAATTTTAAATTTCTAAACGTTTAAAATTGGCAAATTTTAGAATTTTCAAAGAAGTCCGGAAACACTGGCTTACAGGATGATGAGTCTTATAACCCTGTTCCGAAGTGACTGACGCAGGAAGGCTACTTTGGAACAAACCCCCACAATCTCCTCAATTGCAGGGGTTCCGCCAAACTACGTTTGCTTCACAACCTCCACCCATTTGCCGGGAGCGCTGGCATTGATGAGGTGATTGTACATCGCGTCGGAGTAGGTGGTGGGCAGGTAGAAACGACCGAGATAGGTGGCATTTAGTCGTATCGTAAAGGATTTGCTTTCGTTGGGTTCCAGATCGTAATAGGTGTATACGCGGTCGTCGCGAATGTCCAGATAACGCGCCATGGAAAACGCATCACCGGAGTCCATGCGGGAATTGTGGATTTCCCAACCACTCGGGAAGATCTGCGTCAGCGCCATTTCACGATAAACACCTTTTTTGCCCGGATTGGTAATTGTGACTTCGACCAGGAAATCAGTTCCCTGCGGCAGTTTGTCGGGTTTGATGTCCTTGCCGTTTGCGTCGCGGAATTTCAGGCTCATTTTCAGGTTGTTCGATGCGGCTTTACTTTCTCCTTTCAGCGGAACACCCTGCACCATAACTTTCACGTACAATGGCCATTTCCCCGTGTTTTTGCAACGGAAATTGGCCCGCTTCGCGAAGTCTTTTTCGCGGTAACGAAGAGGCGTAATGGTTTTTCCAGAGGTGATTTTCTGCGCCGTTCCACCGTTGAGCTGGTACGAACAATTCACACCGCTTCCGGTTTTCACACCAGCATATTCGCACATGGCCAATAAGCTATATGCAGTTTCCTGTGTACTCATCCACGCGTCGGAATTGAGTTTTTGCGCCAGTTTTTCGGCTACGCTGCTTGCTTTGGTGGTGCGATTACTCAAACTCAACACTTCCAGGATCATGGCCTGATCACGCACTTCGCTACCGTAACTATCCGATAACTCGCGATAGGTTGAAACGGTAAGCGGCAATGGATCAATCAACTGCTTCGCGACTTCCTGTTGACCGACCAACTGGTATGCCGCTGCTAATCGCCATTTGGCTGCCACGGTCAGATTTTTGGTTTCGCGCAAACGGTTCATTGCTCCCAATTCCTGTTTTTTGCCCAATGCCAGTACAAACAAACGGTACGCTTGGGTGTGCAAAGACGAAGGATCCTGAATACTGCCTGACGGATCAAAATCGCGCGCAGCTTGTTGCTGAAAGGTCAACCAGCGGCTTTTCATATTCCCCGGCAGGTGATAGCCCTGTTGCTCGGCTTCGAGCATAAAATGTCCGGCGTAGTTGGTCCCCCATTCATTTTCAGAGCTTTCACCCGGCCAGTAGGAAAATCCGCCGTTGGTGGTTTGGAAAAATTGCAAACGCTTCAATCCCGCAGTGACGTTGGCCGAAGTACGCGTTTGCTGATCTGTATTGAGTTCCATCAGATTGTCGACGTACAATTGCGGGAACACCGCCGAAGTTGTTTGTTCAATGCATCCGTGCGGGTATTCGATCAGGTAATTCAGCCGTTTTTCCAATCCGATGGAAGGAATACTGCTAAGTTCGATCGTCGCCTGGTTGGTTCCCTGAAGCCCTTTGAACTGCAATTCGGTATCCCAGATTTTTCCGGGCTGAAGCGTCATTTCCTGCCCTTCAAACACAATCGGATTGGCTGGACGAACATCCAGTTCTATTTCTTCCACCGCTTTTTCACTGCCGCAGGTAGCAGTGATCTTTACTTTTGCAATACCCACTTTTTCGGCAACCTGAAGCTTAAAATGTAACATGTTGTCGCCCGGTTCGGTGAAGGAAATGGATTGGGTTCTGCTGCCATCAATGCTCAGAAAATCGTTGACTTCAACGGTCACTTTTACGTCTTTGATGTGTTTTTCCATCGCGAAAACGGTTACGGGAAGTTGTACCGTTTCGCCCGGACCCAATACCCGCGGTAAGGAACTCAGTACCATCAACGGTTTTTTCACCGCTACCGCTTTTTCGGTATTTCCGTAAGCGCCGTCTTGTTGCGCAACCACCATTACGCGCACTGATCCCACGTAATTCGGAATATCGATGGTGTGATTTCCGGTTTGTCCGGCTTCCACCACAAACGGTCCTAAATGGGTAACCACTGGCTTGAACCGATTGGCTTTCGGGCCTTTGCTGCCATCAAGATCACCGTCACCACCAACGCTGAGCAGTTTGTCGATTTTCCCAGCATAAGCACCGATCACGTGGTCGTAAATATCCCAGGTTGTCACGCCAAGCGCTTCTTTGGCGTAAAAAGTGGTCCACGGTTGTGGTGTTTTAAATGCCGTTAGGTCGAGCAAACCTTCATCAACAATGGCAAGCGTGTAAGTCATTTTCCGGCCGTTTTGTTCCTTGATTTTGATCGATGTTTTGGTTTCGGGGCGCACCTGGTCAGCCATTACAATTTCAGGATGTAAGTGCGTATTCGGATCGTCGACCATCACCGGAACAATGCCATACATACGAATTGGCAGGTCGTTTTGCGTGGAAGCATGCGGCTGGATCAAGGTCACATGAATAAAGGCGTTGGGCGACATATCCGCCGTTGCTTCAAAGGAATGAACCGTTTCGCCTTTCACCGTATTGATCCAGAATTTCTTCACCACTTTGCGACTGGTTTCCACGCTGATGAGCGCACGCCCGTTCGATGGCGAAGGAATGGAAACCTTGATTTGTTCGCCTTTGGTATAGTTTTGCTTGTCGCAGGAAAAGCTGAGCATGTTTGCGCGTTCGTTGTCGCGGTGATTGCCCCGGCTTTGGTACGGATAATCGATTGTTATGATTTCCCCCGTTTGGTGCTGGCCGTCTAAATCGGTGGCGGTAATCAGGTAACGTCCGTAGTCGGGCGATTTTACCTTGAAGTGGAAATTCGCTTTTCCGTTTTTGGCTGAAACGGTTGTGTCTTTCACCACGATTGTCCCGGTTCTGGCCATGTAATCCGAGAGTTTTTCGTCGTCTTTTTCATACCACCAGCGCCATTCGAGTTTGTAGATTTTTACCTGAATTTTGTCTGCTTTGGTCACTTTTCCATCTTCGGTGAGTGCTACCAAATCAAACGTGTGTCGCTGATCAGTTTCCAGCGTTCCGTCCATGTGTGCGTTAGCGGGCTTTCGCAAACCGATGTACGTTTCAAATGGCGAATAATTGATGCTGCTGCGATCGATGCTGAAATCGCCACCGGCTTCGTAAACCTTGGTGATGTAATGTGCGCGAAGCATTCCCGGAGCGGTGGTTCCCACGTCGAGTTTGGTTTTGATCCAGGATTCGCCTTTGTCGTTGAGGTAATCGTCGTGAATCAATTCCATATCGGTGTGGCAGGTGCGAATGGGCGAGTCGAAAATATAACCCTTGTAGTCGGTGAAAGCCGTTTCCAGTTGGCTCACTTTCACCGAAACGGTCGCTCTTAGTTTTTTAGCGATCGCTCCGTGAAGCCATTTCACCGCCAGTTTTGTGCTGTCGCGCGCCAGTTCGCTGTCTACGTTCATCAGAATTTTCAGGCGATTGGGTTTGATGGTTTCGATTCGCAGGTTTTTGGTATACGTGCGGTTCCCGACGGTTACCGAAGCAGTGTAATTGCCAGTTGGCGCTTCGGTGGAAGTAGCGGTGCGGAAGTCATACATGCCGTTGACGTGTTTCACACGCGATTGCTCGTCGACCACCTGCCCGTTCGGATCTTGTAACTGAAATCCTACGGGATGATTGGGCGGCAGTTTCTTCAATAAATCCTGCAAGACGAACGTCAGGTAAAGCGAATCGCCCGGCCGCCAAACCCCGCGTTCACCGTAGATATAGCCTTTTACGCCGTTTTGCAATTCTTCGCCTTCAATGTCGAATTCACTAAGCGAGTTGGAATAACCGTCGCCTAGTTTCATGTACCCACGCTGATCGCCGCGTTTAGTAATCATTAGGAAGGGTTTTTCTTTCAGACGAATTTCCAGCATGCCGTTGCCGTCGGTGGTTCCCTGCGCAATGACTTGTTTGGTGAAATCGTAAAACGTCACCTGCGCTCCGGAAATGGGAGCTGTTGTAAGCATATCGCTAACGAAGGTGTGCGACAAATGATCTTCGTCCAGTTTGAAAATCGTCCCAAGATCGGAGGCGAGAATGTTGCGGCTTACAGCTTTTCCATCGTAATAATCATCTTCGCACGGAGAAGACTCGTCGCTGTAATAATACCAGTTGTCATAACCACCATCGAAGCCGTATCCGTGCCAGTTTTCTTCTGTCCATTCGGGATCGTTGCCTTCTTCGTATTCTGATGAAACTTCTTCCGTTTCTTCGGACTCGGGTTCCACCGGACAATCACAAACCGTATACTCTTTTTGAAATTTGATGCTGACGCGGTAAATGGAACCGGGATCGGCTTTGATGAATTTATTGAGGTCGATGATATGCGTGTTCCATTGTTTCAGGTTCATGCTTTTGTCATAATCCAGCGCGATTTTCTTCTCGGCAATCACTTTCCCGAAACGTGTTAATCCATCGTCGCCATCCAGGTCATTGATCTGTAAAAAGTGGTGAATGTTGTTTTCATAAATCTTGATAATGCGCACGTCCACCGCTTTTAGACTCACGGCTTCGAACGGAAAAATAAGGCCTTGTGAGTTGGGCAAAATACTTCCGTTACCCTTGATGCGCACCAACGGTTTGGGTTCGTTGAATTCCAATTTGGTGGAATACGGTTTCAGCATTTGATAGCCCATCACATTTCGTAAACCGTCGCTGATGCGCAGTGTATGCTCGCCGACAAACCGGTTGGGAAGGTAAACGGTAACCAAACTTCCGGTTACGTTAAACGTAAGATTGTCGATGCCGTCGATGGTCACAATTCCGTTGAGGTCCTGCGAAGCAAGAATGGGTTCACTGAAATCGATTTCCACGTACTGATCGCCCTCATCGATGACTTTGGCGCTGGAAACGGAGTAATCGCCCAATGCCGGAATAACAATTTCTTCTTTTCCGCGACTCATAGCGTTGATCGGCGCACCATTCCAGGTGATGATCAGTTTACCTTCCTCTTTTTTCCGGTGGATGCTGTCGACCTGAAAATAGTACATGTTGTCTTCGTAGGATTTTTCCAGGGTGAATGGCAATTCTTTTCCGTCCTGCGTGATTTTAAGCGTTTTTCGCAACAGTGCGGAGTCTTCATAATCGCTGGTGCGAAGATCGCCGCGCAGGCTTTTCCATGGAGAACTGTAGTTGTCTTCGCTGTAAAGTCCGCTGGTGGTTACAGTGAGTTTCTGCTGATAGGTCGCAAACTGAAAGTGGAATTCTTCATAACCGTTTTTTACCTGAACCAGTTTTTCAAGGTCAAAAGACACATCGTAAAACTGGTTGGCAGGCAATGCTTCGTCGGGAATAAATTCAATTGAATGCGCATCTGTCCAAACCGCACGACCTTTGATCTCAGGCTCAAACGTAAAGATTTCTTTCAGCAGTATGGAATCAGGCACTCCGAGGTTGTTTTTACGAATCGTAGACAGTACATCTTCTGTCAGCACGTCCTGCAATTCTATGCGAATATTGTCTTTCCGCGACCGCATCCCTGAAGAATAGGCCGAAATATATTCATTGAAAGCCGGATCGACTTTTACCAGTTCAGGTTTCCCCGAGCCGCAACCGCTGAGAAAAAGCACCAATGAAGCAATGAGTGTAATGCACGAGGAGTAAGCAAACGTTTTCATAGTTTTCGGATAAATGACTATCCAAAAGTGTTTGAAAGAATGCGATTGAAATGCGCAGTTTTATAAGGCGTGATTACTGATTGATTAAGTGTGGCGATTTGGTGATTATTTGAAAACCGAGGGCGCTTTTAACGAAGTTGATTGTATTGTCCAATTTTATAATTGGTCAGTCTCTACGGAACTGGGAGGATAAGAATTCAGACCTTCCCCAACAACTG
This sequence comes from Bacteroidota bacterium, assembly GCA_040387295.1. Classification (GTDB taxonomy): domain Bacteria; phylum Bacteroidota; class Bacteroidia; order Flavobacteriales_D; family Crocinitomicaceae; genus Fluviicola. The sequence continues at coordinate 1,047,150 of JAZKEB010000002.1, forward strand.
CTTAGCGCGTTCAAACAGCGTAGCGGTATCGAGTTCCGTGCCACCGAATCCATAACGGAAATGGTCACAAATTTCAATCACTTCCCGCAAATTGTGAGCCGTATCAGCATCTTTATCAGTCAGCAAAGCCAACGCTTTTTCACGCGTAAGAAACTCCTGACGGAACTGTTTTTCAAGGCGCTGAATAATGGCTTTCGGCAATACAATCGCAAATTGATTGTTGTCACCGATTGCTCCCTGAGCTATTTTCCAGAAATCCGTTTGTTCGACAACAGGAGCAGAAATTAACGGAGCTGTTTTACCAACCGTTTTCTCCTCTTCTTCCTTGCGTTTGCGTTTCCCCATGAACAGGAACAACAGCAGCCCAAGCAGACAAACAGGAGTAGCAATACCAACAATCAATGTGGTATTTGATCCTTCTTTTTCGCTGACACTTTTATGTATACCTTGTTTCATTTCAGGTCCAACATGCGCAGGTGTATCTTGTGTATGGTCTGCAATCGGCTGAAAGGAAGCGTCTTTTTCCACATCAAGCGAAAAGGCTTGGGCGCGAACGGTGACATATTTTTCCAGTTCAGGATCAAAATACGAAATGGCTTGTGCGTCAAAATCGACTTTTCCGCTGCTTCCGATCTGAATATTGTAGAGGAATGTCATGGTTCCTTCAACCCCTTCTTCGGTGAACTGAAATTCTTCTTTACGTTCGGGATCACCGTATACCACGCAGCCTTTCGGCAAATTCAATACCGGTGGATTGATGTTGTGCAGGTTCCCCAATCCGGAAACAACCAGCGTAAGTGAAAACACATCGCCTTGTTTGAGTTTGGTTTTGCCCAAAAGCTGGTCGAGCTTAAACTGGCCCACACCACCGATAAATGTTTTCGGAGCGCCGTCAGGTAAAGGCTTCACGTTCAAAACAGCCGAAGAGGATTTAAACGAAATGGTTTTGTCGAAGAACGAAGTGTGACAACGCAAGGACATTTCAAACGGACGGATTTTGCATTTTCCGGTCGAAATCGGGAAAATCAATTGTTTTCCGTAGTCGAACGTCAGCATGTTTTTACCGTTATACTTGGTTTCTTCCACCACCTGACGCTGATTCTGAAATACGTGTTCTTCGGCATTTTTATCGGCCTCAAACGGTTTGTATCCTTCCAGGAAATAAATATTATAGCGCGAAAAAACCTTGGCTTTCAGCAGCACGCATTCACCTTCGTAAACGGTGGTTTTCTTCGCCTGAATTACTCCGAAAATCGGATCTTTGGAATTGTAGCCGAGGTTTTCTTCATCGTCTTCATTTTCCGCAGAAATCTTCAGGGTTATTTTGTTCGATTTATATGTTTTGCCATGATAGTCAACCGTGGCGTAAAAAGTATGGCTTCCTTCTTTGCGGAATGACCCGCTTTGCTGAACGTAATAATAGGTTTTGATTTTTCCGGAAGAAGGATCAAGTTTCTGTTCCATACCGTTCATGAGTCCGTAATCAACGGAGAACTCCAGTGGAAAATCAACTTTTACAGTACCGTTCAGATTGGTGGTAACAGTTACGGTTACGGATTCATCCGGAGCAATATTTTTGTCACTCACCGTAAGCGATACCATCGGTTTCTGCGCAAACAGACATGTTCCCAATGCGGGAAACAAGCATGCTAAGAGCAGCACTAACCTACCAGTCTTTTTTTGCTTTTGATCCATTTGTTTTTCCTTTCGATCCATCCAATCGTTTCTTCGCGTCCATTTCCTGACGCATCAATTCATCAAGCTTGCGCTCGGTTTGTTTATCTGTCAGTTTTTGTTCCTTACCTGCACTGCCGGATTGTGGTTTGGCGTCGCTGTTTCCAGGTTTGTCTTGACCATTTTGCGGTTGTTTCGGTTTGCCGTTATTTTGGCCTTGTTCTCCTGGTTTGGGTTTCTCTCCACCTTCATTCGGCTTGTCGTCTCCCGGATCTTTAGGATCATTTGGCTTATTTTCCTGCTGTTTTTTCTTTTCCTGTTCTTCTTGTTCTTTTTTCAATCGTTTGGCTTCAGCGAGTTGCTGGCGCGCCTTTTCATTCTTCGGATTCAGTCTTAGCGCTTCTTTAAACGATTCTTCGGCACCGCCGTAATCTTTTAGTTTCATGCGCGAGTTCCCAACGTTGTGATAAGCCGAAGCTTTTCGTTTGGTGTCGGTCTGTTTACCGGCAGCTGTCCTGAAAGCTTCTTCTGCTTCCTTGTATTTCCCTGCGCGGTAGGCCGATTGTCCTTTCTCCTCTGACAAATCTACGTCATTTGGAGCTAATCGGTCGGCTGATTTATAATACTTTAACGCTTCTTTGTAATTGCCTTTTTTGTACAGCTCACGCGCACGGTTCAAGGTATCGCGCCATTCCTGCGCCATTCCTGTATTGGAAGCCGCTGCCACTATCAAAAAGCAAAGCAAAACAAGTGTTTTCATGACCGTGAACGATTTACGAAAAATGGAACAAAAAGATACCCTAAAAAGCAACAAAATGCAATTACGAGCGGAATCTGGTAATAATTACGTTGAACGGTAAATTCCAGATTGTTCACCGTTTTGCTTTTCACCGCCGACAAATCGCTTGCTACGGCAGTCATATCCGGGTAGGCCGAATTGGCGAAATGCAGGGCGCTTCCGGTAGCACTTGCCATGCGTTTTAAGCCGCTAACGTCCAGTTTGGAAACCACTGCGCCACCACCGTCGCGTTTGTAACCCAAAGTTGGGTCTTTCGGGTCGTTGGGAATCAATCCACCTTGCTCGGTACCAATCCCGAAATAACTCAGATCGATGTCTTTTTCTACAATTTTGCTGACTTGCTCTCGCCACAATTGTTCATGATCTTCACCGTCGGTGATCACCAAAACTGCGTGTCCCGATTCACTGTCCATAAACTGTACCTGCGCCATTTCAAGCGCCGCACCGATATTGGTTCCCTGATTGGTGACCATTTCTGTTTCAATTTCCTGCACGAACATTTTGGCGGCGCCGTAATCCATCGTCAGGGGCAATTGCGTATAAGCTTCGTTGGCAAAAATCACCACCGAAACGCGTTCTCCTGTCAAACTGTTGAGCAGCTGAATCACACCGCGTTTGGCAACCGTAAGCCGTGATGAGGTAGCATCCATATCAACAGTGTTCATGGAGGATGAAACATCCAGGCAAATCACCAAATCAAGCACGCGCTTCGAACCTTTTACTTTGCGATTTCCCATCACAGGTTGCACCAGTGCAATCACCAGGAAAAAGAGAATGTTGCGAATGAAGAAATATTGTAAAAAATAACGCAGCGGGTGAAACGTAACCCACAACATTCGGGTTCTGCCCATGCCACGGTAGTTGTCGTGCAGCTCGCTTTTCCATTGCCAGCGCTTGAGGTAAGCCAGTAAAATCAAAGGAATAAACAGAAGCAACCAGAAAAATCCGGGATGGAGGAACTGAAAATTGGCTCCTGCCATTTCAAACGAACCATATAACAAACCGGCAATCGCCCAGAAAGCAATTTCTGCAATGAGCGTCCAAATGACCAGTTTCCGGAATACGTCGCTGTGCTTCTTAGTCATCCAGTTTGAATTTTGCAGCGTTGAGTGTCCAGGCACCGATCAATGCTAAAATGGCCCATAAAATGAACGGAACGATCGTCACAGGTGGCTCAGCGCCAAAATGCATATCTTCCATTTTGCGCTTTTCCAGTTTGTTTATTTCTCCGTAAATGGTTATTAAACTTTGCTCATCTGTCGCGCGGAAGTATTTCCCGCCCGTTTCATCGGCAATGGCTTTCAACGTGGCCTCGTCAATTTCCACGGGTAAACTTTCATACGAAATTCCGTAAGGAGTCATCACCGGAGTAGGAGCTGTGCTGCGCGAACCAACACCAATGGTATACACACGGCATTTTTTCTCACGTGCCAGTTTTGCCGCTTCCATTGGTTCGATGGTACCCGCGTTACTGCTGCCGTCGGTAAGCAAAATAATGACTTTCGATTTCAAACTATCGCTGCGCAGACGTGTTACGGCAACGCCCAATCCGTTTCCGACCGCTGTTCCGGGTTCTAAAAAGCCAGGTTGAATTTCAGCGATTTGTTTTTTGAGCATCGGGTAATCCAACGTAGCCGGACAAGCAGTGTAAGCTTCACCTTCGTAAACCACCAAACCAACGCGGTCACCTTTTCGGGTGTCTACAAATTGCTGGGCGACCGATTTGGCTACCTCCAGTCGATTGGGTTGAAAATCCTGCGCCAGCATTGACCCCGAAGCATCGATCGATAAAATGATGTCGATTCCGTTTTTGTAGTCAATTTTCGGTGGATCGTAACCCGAATGATAGGGTTTACACATGGCCACCACCATACAGGAAACGGCGAAAATCTGCAGGAAAGCAATTCCCCAGCGGAAATAACGCACCCAGTTTGTGCCAAGTGAATGTTGTTCTTCCTCTGAACGTGAAAAGCGCAGATGACCGGAATGATTGCGCGTCAGATAATAATGAACAATGAAAATAACGGGTACAGCGAGCAGCAACCACAGCCATTCGGGAGCGTAGAAATCGTATTGCCAAATCGCTATGTTCCAGTATCTACTCATTGATCAGTTCCAGCGGACTTAACTCCAGGATTAATTGTTCCATATAATTCATGCCCAGCACAATGCTTTCTTCGTCAGGGACGCCCAACGCAAATTTCACGATGTCGGAATCTTGCAATAACAAACGGATCCGTTCCAATGTTGGCTCGGGAATCTGTTTGGCGCGCAGCAAAGCAACGGTCTCAAATGTTGTTCGCTCCATAAGATTCAATCCGTAGCGGGAACTTAAAAACGAACGTAGTAAAAACGAAAACTCAATGTAATGCCGGTTGATATCGCCTTTTTTCCAATAAGCTTCTTTGCGCAAAGCATCCAAACCAAGTAAGGTTCTGTCCTTTAGTGAAAGGATCCGAACAACCGGCTTATTATTGCGTTTGCGAATCCACAACACAATAAAAACCGCCAATGGAATGAGTAAAGTCCACCAGTAATCTTTGAGCCAGCGCCAATAGTCGGTTTCAATAATAACGGGCACTTCGTCCAACTCATCACCGATCTTTTTCTTCTTGAATACAACATTAAGCAATGGTGGCTGAGTGCTGTAAACCGAATCGGGAAGCGCTAGCTGAACTACCGGAAAAATATAAACACCCGTGTCCCAGGCAGTAAGCGTGTAGCGGCCTTCCCAGATTTGCTGACCGTGTTTCTTATAGGTTGTGTCTTTAAAACTCCCGATTATTTCCAGCGTTCCGTCGGTGGTAAGGGAAGATGAATCGTTTTTGATCTCACAGGGAATTTCACCCGAATAGGGATTGAAATCAACTTTCTTCGGCGATTTTTTCAGCTGTATGATCAGAACGACTTGCTCACCGATCTCACAATTGCTGACGCTCCACCATGTGCGCAACTGCTGACCGGACAATTGCCCGGAAATCAGTAATACCGCTATGTAGAACGCTAATTTCATTTTCGTTGTTTGAACAAATGCATGAGCGGCATAAAGATGGAATTTCCGCCTTTCAATACGCAGGTATCAATGCCGAGCGAATCGAAGATTTCTTTATTAACTTCTTTGCGTTTTTGCTGGCGCTGAGCGTATTCATGACGCACGTGGGTTGAAGAAGTATCTACCCAGGTCGTTCGGCCGGTTTCAGCATTGATCCACTGTACAAAACCCACATCCGGCAAACTGCTTTCACCATCGTCTTCCAGTTGCAGCGCCACCAGATCGTGTTTGCGTGAAAGTGTCACCAAACCGTCTTTGATGCTCGGTACATCCATAAAATCGCTGATCAGAAAACAGATACAGCGTTTTTTGTGCACGTTAACGGCATATTTCATTCCGGCATTTAAGTCGGTCATCGCCTGGTTGGGCTGAAAATAAATCAGGGCTTTCATCATGGCGTATACATGCTTCACGCCTTTTTCAGCGGGAATGTATTTTTCCACTTTGTCAGTGACGAAAATCGCCCCTACTTTATCATTTTTCTTTGCTGCTGAAAAGGCTAAAGTTGCCGCAGCTTCTACCGCAGTTGTAAACTTCGAATCGTCGGTTTGTCCGAAATACATAGAGCCCGAAAGGTCGATGATCAATAAAACCGTCAGTTCGCGTTCCTCTTCAAAAATCTTGACATACGGTTCCTGAAAACGGGCCGTAACGTTCCAGTCAATGCTGCGAACATCATCACCGAACTGGTAATTACGTACTTCACTAAACGACATACCACGTCCTTTAAACGCAGACTGATATTCACCCGAAAAGACCTGTTGGGTCAAGCCGCGCGTTTTCAGTTCTATGGTACGAACCCGTTTGAGTAAAGCCTGATGGTCCATGAGAATCAGGGAACTTCGACGCGTTGGATCAGTTGTTCGATCACTTTTTCAGCGGTAATGCCATCGGCTTCTGCTTCGTAGGTCAAACCGATCCGGTGACGCAACACGTCCATACTAATGGCGCGCACATCTTCCGGAATCACAAACGCACGTCTTTCGAGGAAAGCATGTGCTTTGGCAGCCAATGCCAGGTTAATGGTGGCGCGTGGCGAACCTCCGTACGAAATGTATTTGGACAATTGCCCGAGTCCCGCCATTTCAGGATTACGCGAAGCGGCCACAATATCTACGATGTAACGTTCTATTTTTTCATCCAGGTAAATCGAACGTGCCAGTTGTTTTCCTTTGATGATATCATCGGGGTGAATGCACGGCGAAACGGTCGCTAAACCTTCGGCGCGAACGTTGCTGCGTAAAATCAGTTGTTCTTCCTGTTTCGATGGATAGCCCATGCTTACTTTCAGCATGAAACGGTCGACCTGTGCCTCCGGAAGCGGATACGTTCCTTCCTGTTCGATCGGATTTTGAGTGGCCATTACCAAAAACGGTTTCGGCAAGGCGTATGTGGTATCACCAATGGTAATCTGCCGTTCCTGCATGGCTTCGAGCAATGCCGACTGCACTTTTGCGGGTGCGCGATTGATCTCATCAGCTAACACGAAATTGGCGAAGATAGGTCCTTTTTTTACGGCAAACTGTTCTGCTTTTTGCTGGTAAATCATGGTTCCAGTAACATCGGCGGGAAGCAAATCGGGCGTAAACTGAATCCGTGAAAAATCGGCTGAGATCGCTTGTGAAAGGGTTTTGATTGCCAGTGTTTTTGCCAATCCGGGAACACCTTCCAACAACACGTGGCCGTCGGCCAAAAGTGCCAGAAGCAGGTTTTTCACCATCGCATCCTGACCTACAATGACTTTCGCGATTTCCTGGCGTAAAAGTTCGAATTTGGCAGCTTCCTCTTTAATGGAAACTGAAAGCATTTGCAATTGTTCAGACGGAGTTAGTGCTGATGAGTCTAACATAGTTTTTTGCCGTTTAAATACAGTTTTTGAGAACCGGGAATCCTGATAACAATCGGGAGTGTTTTCGGTTCTAATATATTGTTTTCCGCCGCAACAGTGTCACATTCGTTCACAAAATATGTGAAACCGATTAGAGTCGATTACCGTAGTAAGCAGAGCAATAGTTGGCAAAGGTGTAAAAGAAAGAAACCACAGTCTGTTAATTTTTGTTAAGTCGTCTTTTGAGATGTTTGATTTTTGATGATGAAAAAACAAATGTTGGATGATTGATGCTTGATTTTGGATTAGCTATTCGTTCTAACTAAATGTTCATTCTTCTGATAAAGTTTCCGGGAGTTTTAATTCTATGCGGAACTTTCATCAAGCATTCAACATCAATCATCCAACATCAAAAATCGTATATTCATCCCGTTTTTCAACTTTCACCGCTATGGAAGAGCGCAAGTGCCTGGAATGCGGGCAAAAATTATCCGGCAGAAAAGATCAGAAATTCTGCTCCGATTATTGTCGTAACACGTTTAACAATCGTCTCAACGAAGATGCAACCAGCTACGTGCGTCGCATCAACAATATCCTTCGCAAAAACCGTCGTATCCTGGTGGCACTCAATCCATCCGGTAAACGAACGGTAGACGCCATTACGCTCGCTGAAGAAGGTTTCAACTTCCATTACTTCACCAACATTTACCAAACCCAAAAAGGCAGCACTTATTATTTCTGCTATGATCAGGGTTATATGCGCGTTGAAAATGATCAATATGTTTTGGTCCAGAAACAGGATTATGTAAAATGATTATTGCTCCTACTTTTTCCTTGATGAAAAAGTAGGCAAAAAATCAAGGCTGTAAGTTCCGATCTTGAGAACGACGGCTTGTTAAGCGATCTCAACCCAACTCGCAAAACGTCATTCACGGATTGTTTTGCAAAACAATCCGATGACTGAGCTCAAACAGGGCCTCAATCACGCTTAACTTCACCTTGTTCTCTTACGATCGTTACTTAATGCCGTTGGTAATAAAGGTTCTAAAAAATGTTTCCTGAATCGTAAATAATCGAAGCGAAATCCCGTGTCGCTTTGCAAAATTAGCGAATGACCTGCTAATGGAACGTCAGCCTCAGGCTGACAGCGACTGCCTTTTGCCTACTACCTCCTTGTTTCGCTTTTATGAAAGCTACAAGTCGTCTTCACGAGCGATGCTCGTTCTTTGGCATGAAAAAGTAGGGGATTAAAAAAAGTGGAAATAAAAAACCCAAACACCTACTACAATGTTTGGGTTACATCATTTCATTTGGCAATTGTACAAATCAAATGATGAGCTGCTCTACTAACTGCTACAAAAGTATAGATTTGTTTCAATTCCAGGTGCTTTGACACCCGAAAAAATCGTTTCATTGATTAAACGGTGTGTTTTTATGATTGAATGGATTTTTTCAGTGATTTAATATACTTGACAAGATTCCTGTTAAGGTTTAATAACACCGTAAACCGCCATTGAACGTTGAATTTTTAGTAACTTCAATGGAGTTTGTCGCCTGCAAACAGGATGAATAATTCAACGTAGTGAAACCGGTTTTGCCCAAACCCCTTTATCTAAAGAAGAAAACGCGTTTCGGATCGATAAAATCAGGGCTATATGGAATTATTCTAAATAACCCCGTTTTGCCTGCGCTTACCGTTAAAATATATTAAATTCGCGGGTCTAAAAAATGGTAGATTATGTCCTCTCCAAATGATTACATTCCGATACTCATACAAGCCGTTGTAGCACTGGGCTTTGTGGTAACGGTTCTTGTGGTGACCCACTTATTGGGACCGAAGCTAAAAGGCAAGAAAAAAGATGCAAACTGGGAATGTGGAATCGAAGAAGTAGGAAACGCGCGTTTCCCGGTTTCCATTCGTTATTTCATGACGGCAATTCTCTTCGTATTATTCGACGTGGAGGTCATTTTCTTCTACCCATACGCTGTAAACTTCCGTGATTTGGAACTCGAAGGTTTGTGGGCAGTAATGATATTTGTCGGGTTATTCCTCACCGGATTTTTCTACGTACTCAAAAAAGGAGCTTTAGAATGGGAAAAGTAGAAGTTGTTAATGGCGTCGAGACGTTCAACGGAGAAGGTTTCCAGTTGGCGATGCTCGATAAAGTGATCGCAGCAGCGCGCGCCAATTCGGTGTGGCCGCTTCCGTTCGCTACCTCATGCTGTGGAATTGAGTACATGGCAACGATGGGAACTAACTACGATGTCGCCCGTTTCGGAATGGAGCGTATGTCGTTTTCACCGCGGCAGGCCGATTTGCTGATCGTGGCCGGAACTATTTCAAAGAAATTAGCACCTATCCTGAAACAAGTATATGAGCAGATGGCCGAACCGAAATGGGTTCTGTCTGTTGGTGCTTGTGCTTCTTCGGGTGGTATTTTCGATACATACTCCGTATTACAAGGTATCGACCGCGTTATTCCGGTTGATGTTTATGTACCTGGCTGCCCACCGCGTCCGGAACAGATCATTGAAGGAATTATGAATGTGCACCGTTTGGTGAAACACGAATCATTACGTCGTCGTTATTCTGACGAATACAAACATTTGCTTACCAAATACAACCTGAACGAAGATGAGTAATCCCATCACGAGCGAGTTGCTCTTACAACGTCTGCAGGAACGTTTCGGTGAAGCGATTCTGCAACACGAATCCCCTTACAATTTACTGACGGTTGAAGTAACGCCTTCTTCCGCACACGATATTATCAAGTGGCTGAAAGAAGACAATGAACTGGCGCTTTCTTTCCTTACATTGTTGGGCGCGGTGCATTATCCGGATCAAGCTGGCCGCGAAATGGCAGTTGTTTATCACCTGCATTCATTGGTGCACAACGTGCGTTTACGTTTAAAAGCATTTTTGCCGATCGAAGATCCGAGCATTGCGACCATTACCGATATTTATATTGGAGCCAACTGGCAGGAACGCGAAACCTTCGATTTTTACGGAGTGAAATTCGTTGGACATCCCAACCTGGTGCGCATTCTCAATGAAGATTCCATGGATTATCACCCGATGCGTAAAGAATACCAGTTGGAAGATGCCACACGTGAAGATAAAGATGATCGCTTCTTCGGAAGGTAAAAACGGGAGTTATGAGCGATATTGAACAAATAAAGAAACAGAGCCTTTTTTCCAACGATACCATCGACGGAGAAATTGCTACGCTGAACTTAGGGCCTACACACCCGGCAACACACGGTATTTTTCAAAATGTACTGAAAGTTGACGGTGAGAAAATCCTTTCGTCTGAACAAACGGTAGGTTACATTCACCGTGCGTTTGAAAAACTGGCAGAACGCCGCCCGTACAACCAAATAACACCGATCACCGACCGTTTGAACTATTGTTCTTCACCGATCAATAACCTCGGTTGGGACATGACGGTTGAAAAACTCATCGGTGCCGCTGTTCCGAAACGCGTTGATTACATGCGCGTGATTATTATGGAGCTGGCGCGTATCGCCGATCACCTGGTGTGTAACTCGGTAATCGGGGTAGATACAGGAGCATTGACAGGATTTACCTACATGTTCCAGCAGCGTGAAGCCATCTACGAATTGTTCGAAGAAGTTTGCGGCGCGCGTTTGACGACTAACATTGGCCGTATCGGCGGATTTGAACGCGATTTCTCTCCTGTATTCCACGAGAAACTGAAGAAATTCCTCAAAGATTTCCCGAAACATTTCAACGAATTTGATAGCCTGCTTTCGCGCAACCGCATCTTTATGGATCGCACCATTGGTGGTGGACCTATTTCAGGTGAACGTGCGTTGGATTATGGTTTCACAGGCCCGAACTTACGTGCCGCCGGCGTTGATTATGATGTCCGTGTGATGAATCCTTATTCTTCCTACCAGGATTTCGACTTCATCATTCCGGTTGGAACACAAGGCGATACCTACGACCGTTTTCAGGTGCGTCAGGAAGAAATTCGCCAGAGTTTGGCCATCATTCACCAGGCTTACAACAATCTTCCCGAGGGAGATTATTACTCAAAAGACATTCCCGAATTCTACCTTCCTGCAAAAGAAGATGTATACACCAAAATGGAAGCGTTGATCTATCACTTTAAAATTGTGATGGGTGAAATTCCTGTTCCGGTTGGTGAAGTATACCACAGCGTTGAAGGCGGAAACGGCGAATTAGGATATTATTTAATCAGTGATGGCGGACGCACACCTTACCGTTTGCAGTTCCGTCGACCTTGTTTCATTTATTACCAGGCATATCCGGAAATGATTACCGGACAAACCATCTCGGATGCAGTATTGACATTGAGTAGTTTGAATGTAATTGCCGGAGAATTGGACGCATAAGATGAGCATAAAAATGACAAACGGAAATGCAGCCGATGAGGTAGCACCGCAGTTCAGCGCCGAACGGATGGTTGAGGTACAGCGTATCATCAATCAATACCCTGAAGGCAAACACAAAAGTGCGTTGATGCGCATTCTGCACATGGCCGAAGAAGATTTTGGCGGATGGTTGAGCGTTCCTACGATGAATTACGTGGCCGGAATTCTCAATATCCAGCCGATCGAAGTATACGAGGTAGCCACGTTTTATACGATGTTCAACATCGAAAAACCGGGCAAAGTGGTATTGGAAGTTTGCCGTACCGGACCTTGCATGTTGGTAGGAAGCGACAACATCATCGATCACCTGAAGCAAAAACTGGGTGTGGAAGTTGGCGGTACATCGGCCGACGGTATGTTTACGCTGAAAACGGCTGAGTGCCTTGGCGCTTGCGGTTACGGACCGATGTTGCAGTGCGGAAAACACTACCACGAGCATTTAACGACCGAAAAAGTCGACGCATTACTGGATACTTTCCGGAAAGAACATTCAACTTCATCGAACAACTAGAGATGGGAAGAAAGCTGTTATTGGAACACATTGATGTTCCTGGAATTGAAACTTACGAGGTATACCGCAAAACAGGTGGTTACCGTTCTGTGGAAAAGGCATTGAAAACCATGTCGCCGCAAAATGTGGTCGAAGAAGTTCAGGCTTCCGGACTACGTGGTCGTGGTGGGGCTGGTTTCCCTACGGGAATGAAATGGTCGTTCCTTGCAAAACCGGAAGGTGTGCCACGTTATTTGTTGTGCAACGCCGACGAAAGCGAGCCGGGAACGTTCAAAGACCGTTACCTGATGGAAAAAATCCCTCATTTATTGATCGAGGGAATGATTACTTCCAGCTACGCGCTTGGGTGTACCCAATCGTACATCTACATCCGCGGTGAATACATGTGGGTGTTGGAAATCTTGGAAAAAGCAATCGCCGAAGCTTACGCGAATGGCTGGTTGGGAAAAAATATTTTAGGTTCGGGTTACGACCTTGACCTTTCCGTCGCTCCTGGTGGTGGCGCCTACATTTGTGGTGAAGAAACGGCTCTGATCGAATCACTGGAAGGGAAGCGTGGAAATCCGCGTATCAAACCACCATTCCCGGCTGTAAAAGGTTTGTGGGGATGTCCGACCGTTGTAAATAACGTTGAAACCATTGCTGCGGTAGTTCCTATCGTCAATGATGGCGGAGCTGAATATGCCAAAATCGGGATCGGAAAAAGTACGGGTACCAAACTCATCTCCGCTTGTGGAAACCTGGTAAAACCGGGAGTTTACGAACTCGACATGGGTATTACGGTAGAAGAATTTATTTACTCCGACGAATGGTGTGGTGGTATTGCCAATGGCAAGAAACTGAAAGCCTGTGTTCCGGGTGGTTCTTCCGTTCCGATTTTACCGGCAAACTTAGTATGTAAAACAGCCGAAGGAACAGATCGTTTGATGACTTACGAAAGTTTGGCTGAAGGCGGTTTCGCATCCGGTTCCATGTTGGGATCAGGTGGTTTTATCGTATTCGACGAAGATCAGTGTATCGTTCGCAATACCTGGAATTTCGCCCGTTTCTATGCACACGAGTCGTGTGGTCAATGTTCACCTTGCCGCGAAGGTACAGGCTGGATGGAGAAAGTGCTGCACCGTTTGGAATACGGTCATGGTAACTTACGCGACATCGATTTATTAGCAGAAATCAACAAGAAAATAGAAGGAAATACCATTTGTCCGTTGGGTGATGCAGCAGCATGGCCGGTAGCAGCGGCAATCCGTCATTTCCGTGAAGAATTTGAATGGCACGTGACCAATCCTGATGAAGCGCAAAAACGCAACTTCGGCATTGCATCGGCTCATGTACCTTTAGTATAAGTAAACCATTTGTTATGGTAAAAGTTATCGTTGACGATATTGAAGTAGAAGTAGAACCGGGAACAACCATTCTCAATGCCGCCCGTAAGATCGGTGGTGATGTGGTGCCTCCTGCGATGTGTTATTACAGCAAGCTGGAAGGTAGCGGTGGAAAATGCCGTACCTGTTTGGTGGAAGTGGCGGCAGGTTCAACAGCCGATCCACGCCCGATGCCCAAATTGGTGGCTTCGTGTTCTACACCCGTGCAAGACGGAATGGTGATCAAAAACAAGACCAGCGAACGCGTGCATGAAAATCGTGGCGCTGTAACCGAGTTTTTGCTGATCAATCACCCGTTGGATTGCCCGATTTGTGATCAGGCCGGTGAATGTCACCTGCAGGATCTTGGATTCGAGCACGGTAAAGAAGGAACACGTTACGAAGAAGAACGTCGCACCTTCGATCCGATTGATATCGGTGACAAAATCAAGTTGCACATGAACCGTTGCATCTTGTGCTACCGTTGTGTGTACGTTGCCAATCAATTGACCGACAAACGCGTTCACGGTATCATGCACCGCGGTGAACATGCCGAAATCAGTACCTACATCGAGCAGGCAATCGACAACGATTTCTCCGGAAACGTAATCGATGTGTGTCCGGTTGGAGCATTGACCGATAAAACGTTCCGTTTTAAAAGCCGTGTGTGGTTCCTGAAACCAATGAACGCTTCATGCGAGTGTACCAAATGTGCTGGAAAAGCGGTGGTTTGGATGTTCGGAAACGAAATCATGCGTGTGACAGGCCGTAAAGACCAATACGGCGAAATCGAAGATGTTGACGGTAAAACCGGATGGATCTGCAACGACTGCCGTTTCGAGAAAAAAGACGTCAGTCAGTGGAACATTGAAGGTCCGCGTGTGATCAACCGCCACTCGGTGATTTCACAAAATCAATACCTCAAAAATGATCCGAAACGAGATGCTAAGAAACTAACGGGAACCAAATAAGATGTTAGAGAAAATCATATTAATAGTCGCGTTGTTCAGTGTTACCTTGCTGATTGCAACGTATTTGACCCTCGCCGAACGTAAAGTAGCCGCATGGTTGCAGGATCGTATCGGGCCGGACAGGGCAGGTCCGTGGGGACTTTTGCAACCGTTGGCCGATGCCGGTAAAATGTTCTTCAAAGAAGATTTCATTCCGACCAACGCCGATAAATGGTTGTTTATCATCGGGCCCGGAATTGCGATGTTTACCGCGTTGTTGACCGGATCGGTGATTCCATGGGGGCCTGATTTACAGGTATTCGGCGAAACAGTTGAATTGCAGGTTGCCAATGTTGACGTCGGCATTTTGTTCATCATGGGAATCGTTTCCATCGGTGTATACGGAATCATGATCGGTGGCTGGGCTTCCAACAACAAATTCTCGCTTTTCGGAGCTATTCGCGCGAGTTCTCAAATGATTTCTTACGAATTGGCAATGGGAATTTCCATCATTACCATCGTGATGATGAGCGGAAGTTTGAACCTGCGCGATATCGTTGAAGATCAGCACGGGTTTAACTGGTATGCCTGGAAACAACCATTGTGCTTCATCGTGTTCTTTGTATGTGCCATGGCAGAATGTAACCGTGCACCGTTTGACTTACCGGAATGTGAATCGGAATTGATCGGTGGTTACCATACTGAATACGGTTCCATGAAACTTGGATTCTATCTTTTTGCCGAATACATCAACATGTTTATTTCCTGCGCTGTGATTTCTGCTGTATTCTTTGGCGGTTACAACTTCCCGGGAATGGATAATTTTTCAGGCAATACGCTCGCGATTCTCGGAACATTGGTTTTCTTCGGAAAAACCTTCTTCTTCATCTTTGTATTCATGTGGATTCGCTGGACATTACCGCGTTTCCGTTACGATCAATTGATGCACTTAGGCTGGAAAAAACTGATCCCGATTGCATTGGTGAACATGTTGGTGACAGGGATCGTTATCGCTGCCCTTTCAGGATGGTTTAAGGGTGAAAAGCCAAAAACTTCCGAGCCAATGAAGGTGAAAACAGAACAACCCGACAAGCGATTGTCGATGAACGCAAACACTCATTAGAACAACACATTTCGAATAGATATGGAGAGTTTATCAAATCGCAAAAAAGTAGTTTCCGACAAGAAGATGACCTTCTGGGAAAGTATTTATTTGCCCGCCGTTTTGGGAGGAATGTGGATTACATTCAAACATTTGTTCCGAAAACACAACGTGACCAAATATCCCGAAGAGACACGCGAGTTCGCTCCGGTTTATCGTGGTCAGCACGTATTGAAACGCGACGAAGAAGGTCGTGAAAACTGCACCGCCTGCGGATTGTGCGCTGTTGCTTGTCCGGCAGAAGCCATTACGATGGTAGCCGATGAGCGCAAAAAAGGCGAAGAGCATTTGTACCGCGAAGAAAAATACGCTTCCACGTACGAGATCAACATGCTGCGCTGCATCTTCTGTGGATTGTGCGAAGAAGCGTGCCCGAAAGAAGCTATTTTCCTGACAGATCGTATTGTTCCGACTTATTTCGAGCGTGACAATTTTATCTACGGAAAAGATAAACTGGTGGAAAAAGTAGATGAACGCATCGATATTTCCAAACGTCAATTAACCGGAAAACGCCCGAAAAACTCATGAGTACAGAATTAATCATTGCAACTGTATTGGGAGGTTTAACGATCGGTTCGGCGCTGATGGTGGTTTTGAGCCATCATCCTGTAAGAAGCGTTTTGTACCTCATTGTTACTTTCTTCCTCATTACAGCCAACTACGTATTGATGAATGCGCAGTTTATTGCTATCGTAAACATCATTGTTTATGCCGGAGCAATCATGGTATTATTCCTCTTTGTATTGATGCTCCTCAACCTGAGTAAGGAAGATGAACCCCGAAGTTCACTCTTTATGAAAGTGGCAGCCGCCATGGCCGCCGGCGTCTTGTTTTTGGTGTTGTTTGCCGCATTGAAAGATGCAGCGATCATTGCGCCGCAGTTACAAGGGCCGCATGATGAGTCGATGGGATTGGTAAAAAATCTCGGTCATTTACTCTTTACGAAATACGTGCTTCCATTCGAAGTTTCTTCTATCCTGTTCATCGCAGCGATGGTTGGAGCAGTTCTTTTGGCAAAACGCGATAAACAAATTATAGAATAACCATGGTATTAGCTACGATTTTCGAATCCGGAGTAGGTATTAAATTCTACATGCTTTTGGCGACAGCGTTGTTTGTCATCGGGGCATTTGGCGTTCTTTACCGAAAAAATGCAATTATCCTGCTGATGTGCATCGAGTTGATGCTGAACGCAGCGAATTTATTGCTGGTGGCCTTTTCAACCTATTTTGGAAAAGCCGATGGTCAGTTGTTTGTGTTTTTCATCATGGTGGTTGCGGCCGCCGAAGCCACGGTTGGACTCTCCATCCTGGTGCTGGTTTTCCGCAACGCGCGCTCGGTGGATATCCGTTTGTTTAACAAATTAAAAGATTAAGCATGTCGGTAGCACAGTTAGTTCCCCTGATTATTCTGCTTCCTCTGATTGGAGCATTGATCAACGGTACCGTAGGCAAGAAACTTCCAAAAGCAGTTGTTGGCGCTATCGCTACAGGTGTCATGGCCCTTTCATTCGGATTGGCATTGATGGTTTTTTCGCAGCTTGATAAAGCCGTTGAAATAGATTTATTCACCATGCTCGATACCGAAACGTTTTCGTTGCATGCGCGTTTGTTAGCCGATAACCTTTCGGTGTGGATGACACTGATCGTAACCGGAGTCGGTACGCTGATTCACCTGTTCTCGATGGGTTACATGAAGCACGACGCAGGTTATTACAAGTTCTTTGTTTACCTCAATCTCTTCATCTTCGCGATGTTGATCCTTGTACTCGGAAGCAACTATTTCATGTTGTTCTTCGGTTGGGAAGGTGTGGGTATTTGCTCTTACTTGCTGATTGGTTTCTGGTACGGCGATTTCAAAAACACGGTAGCAGCGCGCAAGGCGTTCATTATGAATCGTATCGGTGACCTTGGTTTGTTGATCGGTTTGTTCCTGTTGTTGTTCAACTTCGGAACACTTGAGTACAGCGAATTGTCGGCAGCCATTATCGGCAGTAAAGTTGATTTGAGCACGATCTTGTGCGGTGTAACCCTTTGTT
The DNA here is from genome assembly GCA_040387295.1 of Bacteroidota bacterium. Classification (GTDB taxonomy): domain Bacteria; phylum Bacteroidota; class Bacteroidia; order Flavobacteriales_D; family Crocinitomicaceae; genus Fluviicola. Next base: position 1,064,947 of record JAZKEB010000002.1, read on the forward strand.
TATTCATTGGAGCTACCGGTAAATCGGCACAAATTCCGTTATTTACCTGGTTACCTGATGCAATGGCAGGACCAACTCCTGTTTCAGCATTGATCCACGCTGCAACGATGGTAACTGCTGGTATTTTCCTCGTGGTACGTTCCAACTACATGTTTGAACTGGCGCCAATGACGCAGGATATCATGCTTTACATCGGTTTGGCAACATCCGTGGTAGCTGCAATCATCGCGATGCGTCAAAACGACATCAAAAAAGTATTGGCTTACTCAACCGTTTCTCAATTGGGAATGTTGTTTGTGGCTTTGGGAATGGGCGCTTATACAGCCGCGATGTTCCACGTTACAACACACGCCTTCTTTAAAGCCTTGTTGTTCTTAGGTTCGGGAAGTGTGATTCACGCCATGTCCGACGAACAGGATATTCGCCAAATGGGTGGTTTGCGTAAGAAAATTCCGGTAACACATATTACGTTCCTGATCGGAACATTGGCGATTTCAGGTTTCCCGTTGCTTTCGGGTTTCTATTCAAAAGACGAGATCATTGCACATGCCTTTACACACGGAACCTGGTTATACGTAGCCTTGATGGCAAGTGCAGCTTTGACGGCTGTTTATATGTTCCGTTTGTATTTTGTGACTTTCCACGGTTCGTTCCGCGGAACACATGAGCAGGAACATCATTTGCACGAAGGCCCGCCTTCCATGACCGTTCCGCTGATCGTTCTGGCAATTCTTTCCGTTTTCGGAGGAATCCTGAACCTGCCGGGAATCTGGTTACACAACATGGCACATTGGATGTCACATCATTTCGAACACAATGTGGCCGGATTGAACCTGATTAAACACACCGCTCCTGAAGGAAATATGGCCTTGATGCTGATGATTGCTGCTTCGGTGATGTCATTGGTGATTTTGGTGGTTTGTTACCTCGTTTATGGTAAGAAAAACAGCGTTCCGGTTGCCGATGCACAGTTGAAAGGCTGGGAAAAATGGTCGGCTAATAAATTGTACTTCGATGAGTTGTACAACTTCCTGTTTGTTCGTCCTGCAGAATGGCTTTCCGAAAAAGGATCACATTACTTTGAAAGCATGTTCCTGCACCGTTCGGTTGTTGGCGTTGGTCAATTGATCGGCAAATCGGGTGATCTGGTACGCAAATGGCAAACGGGTCGCACCGATAGCTACATTTTATGGATGGTCTTAGGACTGATCGGTTTAGTTGTTTATTTCCTCATTTACAAATACTATTAAGTTGGAACTGTTACTATTTATACTTCCGGTTTTCTTTGCGCTTTCCGTACTGGTGATGCCGCAGAGTTTTGTCCGCACTTATGGTTTGTTGGGTGGTCTGGCTACGCTGGCGCTCACGGTGGTGCTCATGGCAAACTACGATCCTGCTGCGGGAATGCACAGCTTTGTTTCACAGGAATGGATTCCGGCTTACGGCATCACGCTTAACTTCGGTTACGACGGTATTTCCCTGATGATGCTCTTGCTTACAACGGTGTTGGTACCATTGATCTTGCTCAGTAATTTCGGACGCGAACTTTCTTCCAACAGATTGTTTACCAGCATGGTTTTCCTGATGCAATTCGGGTTGATCGGTGTGTTTATTTCACTCGACGGAATCTGGTTTTACATCTTCTGGGAAATCACACTTATCCCGATTTTCCTGATCGCTTACTGGTTCGGTGAGCCTGAACGCAAAGCAGCCTTGATGAAATTCTTCATGTATACCTTCTTCGGATCGTTGTTCATGCTGGCTTCATTGATCGGGTTAAAATCATTCGCTGCAAGTTTTGCGATCGAAGATTTGAAAGCGGTTGAACTGGCACCCGAAGTAGCCGTTTGGTTACTGGGCGGATTCTTTTTGGCGTTCGCGATCAAGGTTCCAATTTTCCCGTTCCATACCTGGCAGCCTGCAACGTATTCCAAAGCGCCGATGGCCGGAACCATGTTGTTGTCGGGTATCATGCTGAAAATGGCCCTTTACGGAATGCTGCGCTGGATGCTGCCGTTGTTCCCTGAAGCATTGGATTGTGTTACATTACCGATTATCGTTTTAGGAACAATAGGCGTAGTGTACGGAGCTATTCTGGCGATCAAACAAGATGACATGAAACGCCTGTTTGCATTCGCATCGATTTCACACGTCGGGTTGATCGCTGCGGGAATCATGACAGCTGATAAGGATACAATTTCAGGTAGTGTACTTCAAATGATCAACCACGGTTTGGTGGCAGTTGGTTTGTTCTTAGCGGCCGATGTGATTGAACGTCGATTGGGAACACGCAGCTTACGTGAGTTGGGCGGAATTGCCAAACAAGCACCGAAATTTGCGTTTTGGTTTGCTGCTCTGGCATTCGCATCGGTTTCCGTACCGTTTACAAGCGGTTTTGTGGGTGAGTTTTTGTTGCTGAAAGGATTGTTCTCGTTTGATTGTGTGATCGGTATTGTTGCAGGATCTACTTTGATCCTGGGTGCTGTTTATACTTTCCGTGCTTACCAGTTGAGCATGTACGGACCGGTAAAAACAAGCGCGTTTGCCGATTTATCAATCAGTGAATTGGTTGTTTTTGCAGTGATCATCATTGCAGTGGTATTCCTGGGTGTTTACCCGAAAGCGGTAATCGACTTTGTAGAGCCGAGTGTTACCGACTTGTTAGCTAGTATTAAACAAACTCCTTTAGTGCCATAAGATGGATGCATTAATAGTCATATTTGTAAGTGGATTGATTTCCATTTTTGCCGCTTTTGCGAAGAAACCTGTAGTGGTGCTGTTGGGCGCCAGTGGCGGTTTGATGCTGGCAATCGGTTTGATGATCAATCAAATGATTACAGGTGAATCGTGCGTCAATATCGATTACGAAGGATTGAATTTCGACCCTATTTCATTGATCTTTAGCCTGGCATTATCGGTGTTTACCTTATTGATCATTTCCGTTGGATACGAGCGTTTTAAAGAAGAACCGGAGCATACCGGTGAATACATCGGTTTATTGGTGTTCTCTCTTTGCGGAGCAGTGATTATGACGGCTTTTACCGACATGTTTATGTTCTTCCTCGGATTGGAAATCCTTTCGATTCCGATCTACGTAATGGCGGGTAGCCGCAAGCACGATGTGCGTTCCAATGAAGCTTCCCTGAAGTATTTCCTCATGGGAGCATTCGCAACAGGTTTGTTGTTGTTTGGTATTGCATGGGTTTACGGAGCTACCGAAAGCTTTACCATCGACGGAATTGCTGCTGCAGTGAACAACGGCGCGGCTGACAATCCGATTTTATTGGTCGGAATATTATTGATTTTATCTTCGTTTGTCTTTAAAGTAGGTGCTGCACCATTCCATTTTTGGAGTCCGGATGTGTATGACGGTGCGCCGCATGCCGTAACAGGCTTCATGGCTTCGGTAGTGAAAATGGCGGCTTTTGCAGCATTCCTGAAATTGTTTGCAGGTTGTTTCGGAACACCGGCTTTACGTGATTTCTGGGCACCTGCATTGGCTGTTCTGGCAGTCATCACCTTGTTTGTCGGTAACTTATCGGCGCTGCGTCAGGTGCGTTTAAAACGACTATTAGCGTTCTCGAGTATCACGCACGTTGGTTACACCTTGCTTGTGATTGTGAGCAACAATGAAATAGCAACATTCGACTTGTGGTTTTACATGGCGGCTTACGGATTCTCCATCATCGGAATTATCACAGTTGGTTTGATTGTCAATGATGCCGAAGATCGCATCGAAGCCTTGAAAGGCCTTGGAAAACGCAATCCGTTACTGGCAATTGTTGCTGTTTTTTCAATTCTTTCATTAGCAGGAATTCCACCAACAGCTGGTTTCTTTGGTAAATACATGGTGTTTTCACACGCGTGGAACGACTGGTGGTGGTTGGTCATCATCGCATTGATCAATTCCGCTATCAGTATTTACTACTACCTGCGCATGTTAGGCACGGTTATTAGTACGGAAGAAACGCCCGGAGAAAAGATCAAAGTAAGTCCGCTCACTACAGCGGTGTTGCTTATCTGTTTAGTCGGAATGCTGGGATTGGGTGCTTTAACACCATTTATCTTAGGTTAAAAGCTGCTTTTACAAACTACACTTACTCATGAAAACCACTTCAAGAATGAATGGTATGGTAAAATATGGAGTAGTGTTGTTGTTTACGGGATTGTTCGGTTTTCTGAACGCTCAACTGCTGGATAATTCGCAGGGAAATGCGTTTACGGAATATCCGTTTTTCAATACCCGGTTTATCAAGGCCAGCAAAATCAAGGAAATCAAAGGATCGTATACCTTTAAGAAACAAGGCGATATTATGCGTCAGACAGACTATGTCTACGTTTTTTCCTTCGATTCATTGGGACAACTGACGCGTCATTATGAAACCGCTGCAGGCGATATTGTGAACGATACAGTGGTGCGTTATTATACGTATGACGGTTCCGGAAATCTGCTCAGTTTGCGTATTAACGAAAAACGTGGTTTCATGACCACTTACTATACCTACGATGACAAAAATCGCGTGGTGAAAGAAGAAGTGTGGCGCGATATTGATACGTTACATAGTTTACTCGCTCCGGATATTGAACGCTCGATCCTGTGGAATTCTGAAACAATGACGTATGAAGAATACCCTTCGCAACTCAGAAGAAAACGCTTCAATAGCTATGGAAATCAATATGTTGAAAACACAACCAGCTTTGATAGTTTGGGTTATTTGACTTCAACGCATGATCTCTACACCATTACCCGTGATCAGTATACAACCAAGTACACCTACGCCAACAAAGGCTGGATTGATCGCATGCAAATCGTACACAATATCGATTCCATTCCGCTTTCCGAAACCGTATTTGCGTATGATCAGTACGGAAATTTAACTTCCAAGCAAGAATACAAAAACGGAATTTTCACCACTGAATATCAGGTGATTTACAGTGGTGATACCGGTATGTTGTCTTCGGTGTTGATTCGCGAAGTCAGCTCCAATTTCATTTCCATTATTCGTTTTTCGGAACCGGTTTTTTGGGAGTAGTCGAATTTTAGTAGACAATTACATCAAACAATCCCAGCAGCAAGCAAACACCCAAACGCAATCAGCAGGCAGGCGACACTGATTTTCAAAGTCGAAACAGTGATTTTTTTCAGTAGCTTATTTCCCAGAAATGCACCTGCAAATGCCGAAAGAGTGGCAGCAGTAAGCAAGGTGAAATCAAACTGCTCGTGTTGTTGAATAATCGGCGGAATATAAATGAATAACCGCGCAGTGTCGATCAGGCAAGCAATGATAACCCCGGTTGCAATAAACGATTCTTTTCCAAGTCCAGCACGTAGTAAAAACACGCTTCGCAACGCTCCCTGATTACCTGAAAGGCCACCGAAAAAACCACTTAAGATTCCACCGACCGGCAGGTACTTGCGGTCGAGTTGCAGTTTTGAAAGCGACGGAAGCAACTCAAACAATGCGAAGAAAACAAGCAGAAAACCAATAATGAGTTTTACCCATTGAACCGTAAACAGGTGTCCGAATAGTTGGTAATCTCCCACAGGATCGATGTGCGTTAGGAATTTCAGTAACCAGGCTCCCAAAAAGGCAAATATGATGGCCGGAATTCCAAAACGCAGGGCAATTGGCCAGTTTACGTGTTTACCTACCAGTAAAAGTTTGAATCCGTTGTTGAGAAAGTGTACAATCGCCGTGAGGAGAATGGCGATCTCGATCGGGAAGAACAGCGCGAACACCGGAACCAGAATAGTTCCCAACCCGAAACCCGAAAAGAGTGTTAACCCTGAGCCGATTAGTGCAGCAATACAAATCAAGAGGTAATCCATCGGTGATGCTGTTTGAATGCTAAAAGTAGAAAATCCATTTCAGGGCAACAAAAAAAGCTACCGGTAATACCGATAGCTTTTCATTAAAATATCATGAACAATTAACGCGAAGCGCCAATCATTCTAAGTGCACGGTTATCCAATACTTCAGAACGTTTCTGCAATGCAGATACAAGTGTAGATTGCATACTTCCGCGAGCCTGAGCAAGCATTTGTTTGCGCTCTTCTTCGTAATTGGTAGCATCAGCCGGTGCTTTGATCGTTTTGTTAACACGGATCACATACACACCTGCATTACCGATCAATGGTTTTGTTGTTTCACCATCTTTCAAACCACTGAACAATGAACCGACAACTTCAGGCTCGTAACCACCACCCTGAATACTTGGGCTTGCAAATGTGATTTCTGCAGAAGTTACCTGAACGTTGCCTTTTTTGGCTAGTTTTTCCAGGTTACGTACTTTACCAATCTGAGCAATGTATTTCTTCGCTTTTTTCTCCTTGATGGCTTCCAAACGCATTGTTGTGTAAGAATCTTCGTAAGTAGGAGCTCCTTTTTCTTCACGAATGGAAGCGATCATCGCAATGATGTAACGACCCTCATCAATGATAGGAGATGAACACATCATTCCAACTTCTGCATCCGGATCGTAGGCCAAACCTAAGATCTTTTGTTCTGCATTTTTCGTGTTGAATCCTGTTACTTTCGGGCTTTCGTCCAAAATGCGTACCGGGCGCGCAAAATAACCATCGCGACGGGCAAGCGTATCAAACAAACTCAATTTCGCCATTACATCTGTTTTCGCAGCGATTCTCGACTCGTATTTGAACAACATGTCGTACGCTTTGTCACGCAGATTATTTTCTGTTTCCTGCGATGGCAACAATGTTTGTTCGATTACTGCCAACAATGGAATTTTCGCATCTTTCTTATCCAATACTTCGATGATGTGGAAACCGAAATCAGATTGTACCACTCCGATTTTACCCACCGGATTGGCAATCACGAAGTCAGAGAATTCAGGAACGAACTCATCTTTCGCAAATTCATATTTTCCGCCTTTTTGTTTGGAACCGTCATCTGTTGAATACGTCAGTACAAACTCGTCGAAACGTGTTTTGTCAGCATTCAGAATGGCAACCAAACTATCAGCGATTTTTTTCTGAGCGGCAGAAGTTGCTTTATCTGTTTTTTGAGCTTGAAGCAGAATGTGACGTGCAGTTAATGCCTGCGTATTGAAGCCAAGAACTTTTGCAATGTATGACTTGCCCTGACTGTCGTAAGGACCAACTACCTGACCAACGCTTGAAGCTTTGAACACGGTGTCCATATAAGCAGGATAGATCAACCCTTTCGCGTTCGGATCGCTTTCCATTCTGTATGGATTGGCTACTTTGTTATAACGTGTGTCTGTTTGCGTGTATTTGATCACAAAATTAGAATCGTCGGCAGTAGCGGCAAATTCCTTTTTCAATTTGTTCAATCCTTTGTAGAAAGTAGTTGAGTCACTTTTTGAAGGCTGAACGGTAATGTCGAAGTATTTCACATCGCGACCTGCCATTGCTTCATATTTCTTCTCGTCTTTATGAGCGTCATAAAAAGCACGAATTTCACTTTCTTTAATGTGAACATCTTCGTCCTGGATATCACGGAAGTTGCGTAGAATAAACGAAACAGATTTGATCTCTTTTTTCGCTTTGTATTCTTCCTTTGCTTCCAATTTGGTTACATAAACTGTTTGACCGATCAACTGCATGTATTTTTCCTGCATACGTTGCTTACGCAAACCGTCTTTGGTTTCTTTCCACTGGTTGATTTCTTCGGCTTCTTTGGAATTTTCTTTCGATTCGATGAATTTGTCCAAAGCAGCAGAGTTAAACTGACCTGTCAATGAATCTGCAAACGAACGGGCAATATCCGGAAGCAACGGGAAACCGTCTTCACCATAAAGGTAAGCGTCCAATTCCTGATCACTTACTTCTATTCCCAAAGCGTCGTATTCTTTTTGCAAAAGGATTTCACTTATGGTACCAGCCCATGCACGATCAGCACTTTGCTCGCGATCACGATCGGTGTATTCACGTCCTTGTTGCTGATACTGCATCATGTCTTGTTGCTCTGCAAGCTTGAGATTACGCTCGTAAATTGCAGGATCCACATCTTCTCCACCAACCGTTCCGATCGGAAGCTGACCAGTTCCCGGATCACATTTCTGAAGACCTGAGAAAATGAATGTCAACAATGCAAGACCAACAAACCCTACTAGTAAGTAACGTCCTTTTTCTTGTATTTTACCAATAATTGCCATGTTATGCTATTCTTATTTAAGGGTGCGAATATAATCAGTTGGTGCGACTTTTAAAAGTTTCGCACGCAATTTGTTGTATAATCGGTGTTTTGGCTTCTTTTAACAAGAAAAACAGGCGTTGTGAAATCCGTTTTCACCTCCCGAACGTTAATAAAAGAAAACTAGATCATGAAACAAGGAGTTCTTTTTATCGGAATACTTTTACTCGGTTTAACAGCATGTGCCCAAACCCCGAAATCAGCTGATGCAAAAAAAGCGGAAGACAAGCCTACTCAACAGGAAATGGACACCTTACAAAAAGCCTATTTCGCCAGCGGTTGTTTTTGGTGTGTTGAAGGCGTTTTTGAATCGGTTGATGGTGTGCGTGAAGTGGTTTCGGGCTATACAGGTGGTCAAACCAAAAACCCCACTTATGAAGAAGTTTGCACCGGAAGGACCGGACATGCTGAATCTGTAGAAGTTTTCTACGATTCTACCAAAGTATCTTACCAGACATTGTTAACGGTGTTTTTCGGTTCACACGATCCGTCGACCAAAAACCGGCAGGGACCGGATGGCGGAACCCAATACCGGTCAGCAATTTTTTACACGAACGTAGCTGAACGCGAAGCCGCCAAGCATTGCATCGATTCATTGCTCGACAATAGCTTGTATCCTGTTGTAACAACGGAAGTGAGTCCGCTGACGACGTTTTATCAGGCTGAAATTTATCACCAGAATTACGAATGCAACAATCCCAATAATCCGTACGTACAGAATGTGTCCGTTCCGCGGATCAATAAATTCAAATCGGCTTACCCGACGTTGTTGAAGAAAGAAGATTAGTAAAATAGTAGAGGTGAAAATCCCGCAGTGTTTATGGAAGAATTCTGAGCGGAAAACTTCCGTAATATTGCGGGATTACTGATTTTAATTAGTTGAAAATCATTTTTTTGTCATCTAATTGGCATTTCGGTAGCAAAACTTAAAATTTTAAAAGTGTACAACTTTAAAATTGCGCATTTTTACAATTTTACACTTCTCAAAGAAGTCCGGAAACACTATGTTTCAGAAGGAATATGACAATTGTTTTAGAAGAATTATTAGTGATTTCAGCTATTTAAAACCGAAATAACCTCAGTCAGTTTATCCGCTTTCGGCCAGCACATCCCGTCTCCGCAAACCACAAACCCGTTTTCACCCGCCGGTTCATAAACCAATACCACTTGCGGTGAAATCAATTTCAGCAAATCTTGTTTTGCAGATTCACCAATGTCTCCATGCACTTTCACGCTGTAACGTGATCGCAAAAAGCGTTGCAGTAACAATGCCCAGTTCGAGTAGCCCGAACCGTAATGTTCCATTCCGTCGAGCATGTTTTGCAATTGCTGATGCGAAGTTTGACTCCAATCTTCGCGCTCGAGCAGCAAACTCAGACTTAGTAAATTGTGTGCCATTACACCATTGGAAGCCGGAGTCACGTTGTCGTTCAACTCCATTTTTCGCGCAATAAGATCATGCGATTCCGGTGTAAAAAAGAACATGCCCGAAGCTTGATCAAAGAAGTCATGGAGTGTATGTTCGGTAAGTGCAGTCGCTTTTTCCAGCCATTCGGCATGGCCAGTAACCTGATACAGTTGAATAAATGCTTCAATCGTAAAGGCGTAATCGTCCAGAAACCCTGAAATAAACGACTTTCCGTTCTGCCGTGTGTGCCACAGGCGATTGTCGTCGTAGAGCTGAAACCTGCAAATCCATTCCCCGATTTTAGTTGCCATTGCCAAAAAAGCAGGATCGTTCAAAGCGATGTAAGCATCCAATAAACCGGTTATGGTCATGGCGTTCCAGGCTGTCAGGCATTTGGTGTCGGTTGCCGGAGCGATGCGTCGTTTGCGTTCGGCAAATAACAGTTCATTGCATGTTTGAATCTTTTCAATGGTAACGTCAGGATGGGTAACGCAGAATTTCTCCCACGAAGCATCGCGTAGTAGAATCCATTGATCGTGCTCCCAGAATCCTTTGTTGTGCGGATTGTACAATTCCAGGTACCATTTGGCATCATTGCCGAGAATGGCTTTGATTTCATCAGGCGTCCACACATAATATTTCCCCTCAACGCCTTCGCTGTCGGCATCCTGTGCGGCAAACAAACCACCTTCGTCACCTTGCATTTCGCGTTCCAGCCATTCAAGTGTGCTGTCGAGTACCCATTTATATTCCGGTTGCGGATCGTAGCGATAAGCCTGCGCGTACAACGAAAGGAGCTGACCGTTATCGTAGAGCATTTTCTCAAAGTGCGGCACTTTCCACAGCATGTCCACCGAATAGCGTGAAAAACCACCGCCAAGCTGATCGTAAATACCACCACGCGCCATTTTCTCCAGCGTCAGTTTTACATGCGATCGAATGGCTTCGTGTTGCTGCCACTCGCTATAGTGCAGTAAGAAAAGGTAATTATTGGGAAGCGGAAATTTAGGCGCACGTGTCGGGCCGCCTTCCATTGTATCCATTTGTGGGAGCCATCTGCGCACCAGCTCGGGAAGTTTATCTTCAGGGAAATCCGTGATCGGCATTGCCTGTTCAATCAATTCACTTTGCTGAATGCCTTCGGTGAGCTGAGCAGCGTATTCCATTACTTTTTCCGGTTCTTCGGTAAACATGTGCTGTAAACTGCGCAACACATGCATCCATTGTTCCTTCGGAAAGTAAGTACCACCGTAAACCGGTTGTCCGTTGGGTAGCGTAAAGCAGTTCAGCGGCCAGCCTCCGCGTTGGGTCATGAGTTGAACAGCATTCATATACACCTGGTCCACATCGGGGCGTTCCTCGCGATCAACCTTGATGCAAACGAAAAATTTATTCATCAACGCGGCCACTTCTTCGTCTTCGAAACACTCGTGTTCCATCACGTGACACCAATGGCAAGCCGAATAACCCACTGAAACCAATACCAGCTTGTTTTCCTTCGCGGCCCGTTCAAAAACAGCAGGCGACCACGAAACCCAGTTTACAGGATTGTGGGCGTGCTGCAACAGGTATAAACTCGATTCTTTGGCCAATGCGTTGGTGTACTTTTCCATGAATCAAAGGTAAGGAAACTCTCTTAAGATGCTTGATGTTGGATTTTTGATGTTGGATGGAGCTTATGGTATAAATTAGTGTTTTCTACGTAAATACCACACTCTTTCGTTACTAACTGAATACTGTCAATCTTCCCTGAACCCTAATCAATCATCCAACATCAAAAATCCAACATCATTAATTATTCGCCACGCCCAATTTATTATTCGCTATTCCTATTTCCCAATTTCACATTACCTTTGTCGCCATAGTTGATTTTTCCAGTGAAAGAATTAAAACCTGTTCACGTCCTGTTATTTACAGTTGGCGTATTTGCTTTATTGGCTCCGTTGGCCTGGTTGGTTGAAGATGACAGCTTCAAAGTAGCCGATGTTCCTGTGCGCTTTATTAGTGCCGAACAATTGCTTCACCCGAAGAAACCGGTGAAAAAGGATATCACCAACATCGTAGCTCAGGTAGATACTTCTGCTATTCTGGAAGAACCGAAAGATCCCGGGAAAAAGCACTCCTATTCTTCTGATGGCCGAATGGGCGCTCCTTCGGGTGGTGAACTTTCAGGCGAATCTTCTACCATCATTCATTACGACGAAGGCGGAAAACGCAGTTTGTATGCTTTCTTTGAGAAACTGGAAGCAGCATCGAACGGAAAGAAAAAAGTACGCATTCTGCATTACGGCGATTCACAGATCGAAGGTGACCGAATGACGTCTTATATCCGTCAACGCTTGCAAAGTCAGTTTGGTGGAAACGGCCCGGGAATGATTCCGGCTATGAATGTTTACAATACGCAAACGTTTAAGCAAACCTATTCGGAGAATTTCACGCGTTACACCGCATTTGGTGGAGCAAAACTGAAATCGCGCCGTTACGGTTCCATGAATACGGCCGCACGTTTTACGCCGGAATACGACAGCACACAAATGGCGCAAATGACCACGTTCAAAGAAGCGTTTATTGAAATCGAACCGTCGAAAAGCGCTTACGAACGAGCCAGATCATACAATAACGTAAAATTGTATTACACCAGTTGCGTGAAACCATGCTCCATAAAAATTTACCAAAACGGCAATGTAATTCATGAAGACAGCCTGATCAACGATGGTCGTTACCACGTGTTGCCAATGGCGTTCCCGGGCAATCCTGGAAAGTTGAAATATGTGTTCTCGGCGGCTGTTAGTCCAACCATTATCGGATTTTCACTGGAAGGCGATTTTGGTGTGCAGGTCGACAATATCGGAATGCGCGGATCAAGTGGTACGTTTTTTGGAAAGATCGATCAGCCCACAGCGGCTAAAATGTACGATGATTTGAACGTGGAAATGGTGATCATGCAATTTGGAGGAAACAGTGTTCCCTGGTTGAAAGATTCGAGCGGCGTGCGCAATTTTGTCCGCAGCTTCAAAGGACAATTGCAAACACTCAAAAAATTACGTCCGTCGGCATCCGTAATGGTGATCGGCCCAAGTGATATGTCAACCTCTAGCGCCAACGGTTTTGTAACCTATCGCATGCTGCCGTATTTGGTAGATGAGATGCGAAAAGCAGCAAAAGATGTCGGGGCCTGTTATTGGGATTTATACCGCGCCATGGGTGGCTATAATTCCATGCCCAGTTGGGTAGATCAGGGATTGGCCGGAAGAGATTATATCCACTTCACACCGAAGGGAGCAAGTATAGCATCACAACTCTTTTTTGATGCCTTCGCCGCCGAATTCGTAAAGTGGAAACAAGGGAACTAGTATTCCTGAAATGAATCAGCACAATTGGAAATATAGCATGAAGATTTTAGGACAAATAACGGTTGTTGTAGCATTAGTGGTAGCGTGTACCGCTCGCTCGCAGTCGTCTGATTCCGGACCGAAAGATTCGCTGCATACGCATTTCCATCCGGCGTTCCTTACGCTTGACACAGCCTTGCACGATGCTTATCCCTTTATCAATTTCTCCGCCAATTGTTTCCGGTTCTACACACCCGAAAGCCCGAATTGGGAGAAGTTTTACAACGATTTGGGCAACATGGTCAATTTCAAAGACCGCAAGTTGAATTTTTACCACATTGGCGGCTCGCACCTGCAGGCCGATATTTACACACACGATATTCGCACGTATTTGCAAACCCGCTGGAGCGATCTTCCGGGTGAACGTGGCTTGGTGTTTCCCTTCGATCTGGCGCGAACCAACAACCCGTGGAATTACGTGTTTACCTCGCCCAATTCCTGGCGCAGTTACAAAAGCGTTTCCCTTTCCAAGCCCGAAGGCATCGATTTCGGGATTTTAGGCGCTGTTGTCGAATGTTCCGATTCCATCATCGAAATCAAATTCCGTTACGATAAAACAGAGGTGAAACCCGGTTTTACCCGTTTGCGCGTTTACCATAATAAAGGTGAGTTTCCCTTCGACCTGCATTACGGCGCAGCAGAAATCCTGATCGTGGACAAATACCACAACGCCACACTTGGTTATACCGAAGCTGTTTTCACGGATGATGTAGACACGTTTAACCTGCAATTTACCCGCAATACTCCCGGCCCTTATGGCCTACAGTTACACGCGGTACAGCTTTCAAACGCGCATCCCGGAATTTCCTACACGGCAATCGGGATCAACGGCGCAGGATTATACACTTACCTGGCCAATCGCAATTTTGAAGAACAACTCAAGGAATCGCCACCCGATTTCTTTGCCTTTTCCGTTGGAACCAACGACGCCAACGTACCTTATGCTTCTTTTAATCCGGAAACCTTTAAACGCAACCTCGAACAAATGATCCTGAAGGTGTTGCGCGCTAATCCGGATTGTGCCATTTTGCTCACCGTGCCAAACGACGCGGCTTACAGAAAACGTTACACCAACGCCAACGTAGCCCGCGAGCGCGATGTGATTATCGAATTGGCCCGTAAATACCAATGTCCCGTTTGGGATTTTTACGGCATTATGGGCGAATTGGGTTCTTCAAGGACCTGGATGTTGAAAGGATTGATGCAAGGTGATATGGTGCATTTTACTTCGGTAGGCTACCACCTGAAGGCGAGTCTGTTTGAAGATGCCTGGGAAAAATGGTTGCAGCAAATGGAATTACGAAACCGCTAAATAAAGAAGTCAGGGAAGAATGTTACAAATGCAATGGTATAATATTGGTTATTGGGGGATAGAACGCCTTCAAAAAATCTTTAGTTTCGAAGCAACGGATTCGATGGTATTCAACCGCCTCGATTTCTGGCTTTTCTTTATTTTCATCATGATATTCTTTACCATGCTGCACAAACACCAACTGGTGCGCAGTATGTTCATCACAGTGGTGAGTTTGTTTTTGTACTATAAAACTTCCGGTTTATTCGTACTCTTACTGGCCCTTTCCATTGTGGTCAATTATTTTCTGGGGAGGCGTATTTTCGCAGCTCCGTCAGATCTGAGGCGTAAGTGGATCATTGCCTTTTCCGCAACATTCAACGTACTTTTGCTGGGGTACTTCAAATACGGCCTCTTTTTCACCGAATCGTTCAACAAGTTATTTCACACCAAGTACGAAGCATTCAACATGTTTGCCCAATGGGGGAACGGATTTTTTGGAGACAATACATTTGAAACAATGATCCTGCTTCCTGCCGGAGTAAGTTTCTTCACGTTCCAATCGATCAGTTACGTGGTGGATATCTACCGGAAAGAAATTACACCGGTGAAAAACTTCTGGGATTACGCGTTTTATGTGACCTATTTCCCGCACGTAATCATGGGGCCGATTGTTCGTGCCCGCGATTTCATTCCACAGATCTACAAACCTTTTCAACTCACGAAACAGGTCTTTGGCGAATCGGTTTTTCTCATCATGAAAGGGTTGATCAAGAAGATTGTTCTGGCCGATTTCATCGCCGTGCATTTTATTGATAAAGTAGTCGATTCACCCGATGCTTATCCCGGATTTGTGAGCATTCTCGCCATGTGGGGTTATTCCCTGCAGATCTATGGCGATTTCTCGGGTTACACCGACATTGCGATCGGTATCTCGCGACTCATGGGGTTTGAATTATTGCCCAACTTTAATTCGCCTTACAAAGCCAATAGTGTGGCCGATTTTTGGCGGCGCTGGCACAAGTCGCTCGGTTCGTGGCTGCGCGATTACCTCTACATTCCGCTCGGTGGAAACAAGAAAGGAAGTATAGGAACCTACATTGCCATTCTGATCATTTTCATTTACATGATCTTCATCACTGGCTGGTACGATCTGATTTTCATCTACCTCGGACTCATGGCGGTGGTTGCTGCGGGCGTTTCCATGAACAAAGAAGCCAACTACATCCTGAAAGGATTTACGATGGCTTACGCAATCGCTTTTGTAATTGGCGTTACCTGGATTTGCTTCCTGGGTTGGTACGATCCGGTTACCATTTCCGTTTACCTCGGATCGCTTGGTTTGTATGCCATGCTGATGTTGTTCAGTAAAAGTTTCTCTTCGCTCATGAACCGCGATTTGAACCTCCTGATCACCATGGTGGTGGGTGGTTTGTGGCACGGAGCTACACAAAACTTTATGATTTGGGGAGCCATGAACGGTTTGGCCCTGGTTGTCTATAATTACTGGAAGAAAATCTCACCGTACGAAAAAAGCAATTGGCTCTTGGTACATTTCTGGAAGGTATTCCTGACGTTTAATTTCATCACGTTTACACGAATCTGGTTCCGCCTGAAAGAAGACGGAAAACCGAATGCCATGCTTGATCACATTTACAATCACTTCAATTTCGATTGGACAAAATTGTGGGCTGTTTTGTGGAACTTCGGGCCGGTATTCATTGTGATTGGCGTAGGTTTTTTCCTTCATTGGATTCCACAACGCTGGAAAGATGCCGGAATTGCGGTTTTCGCCAAAACGCCGATGGTGGTGCAATTGCTCATGGTTGCTATTTCCGTTGTATTGATGTACCAAGCGGTTTCGGGTGAATTTAAAGCCTTTGTTTATTTGGAATTCTAATGGGAAAAACGGTTCGGTTCGAAGATTTGGGATTGATGGATTACCAGCAGGCCTGGGACTATCAGGAATCCTTATTTGCCGAATCGATCGCTTTGAAAATCGAACACCGAAACGGAACTTCCACAAAAGAAACAACGAATCATTTATTGTTTGTGGAGCATCCGCACGTGTATACGTTGGGAAAAAGCGGAAGCACCGACAATTTGCTGTTGGACGAAAAAGGACTTGAAGAACACAACGCGACGTATTACAAGATCAATCGTGGCGGGGATATAACCTACCACGGTCCCGGACAACTAGTTGGCTACCCGATTTTCGACCTCGATCACTTTTTTACAGACATCCACAAATACATGCGTTTCCTGGAAGAAGCTGTCATTCAAACCCTTGCGATTTATGGCATCAAAGGCGAACGCTCACAAGGTTTTACCGGAGTTTGGATCGATCCTGAATTGCCTTCTGCACGAAAAATTTGTGCCATGGGCGTGAAATGCTCACGCTGGGTAACCATGCATGGGATCGGATTCAACGTCAACACAAATTTGTCTTATTTTTCTCACATTGTGCCTTGCGGAATTGAAGATAAAGCTGTAACTTCCATGCAACACGAGTTGGGAAGAGCACTGGATATGGACGAAGTAAAAGCCGTTCTGAAAGTGAAATTGGCGGAACAATTCGGTTATACCTACACACATGAGTAATAAAAAGGGAAGAGGCCGGCTCAGAAAACTGTTTCGCGTCATTCTGGGAACAGTATTGGTCCTCATCGTATCACTAAACATCTTCATCCTGCTGAGTGGCAGGTTTTACCTTTACAAAGGCATTTATTCCACGTATTTGTCCGGAGAATCATCGCCTACCATTTACGACAAGGATATATTCTATTCTTCAAAGCTCAGTGCGCCCGCTGTGCATCAGCCATGGGCCATGCATCCCAAACGAAATGACCTGAAGCTTCCGGCCAAATACCGGTCTTATCTGGAATCATACGAAACCAAATCGTTTCTGGTGTTTAGGAATGACAGCCTGATCTTTGAAGAATACTGGGGCGAACACAATTCCAAAACCGTTTCCAATTCCTTTTCTGCCGCCAAAACAATGGTGAGTATGTTGGTAGGAATTGCTGTAGAAGAAGGCAAAATCAAAAGCCTGGATGATCCGATTTCCGATTATCTGCCTTCGTTTTCAGGAAAAGGCAAAGAGAAAATAACCATCCGGCATTTGCTCATGATGGCTTCCGGATTGGATTGGGGCGAAAGTGGTGTGAATCCGTTGTCTGAAAACGCCGAATCGTATTATGGAAGCGACTTGTGGGGCTTGGTAAACCGTCAGCAGGTGGTAGGAAAACCGGGCGAAGCGTTCGTATACCAAAGCGGAAATTCGCAATTGCTGGCTTACATTGTTGAAAAAGCGACCGGAAAAGATTTGACCCGTTACGCCGACGAAAAACTGTGGAAACCCATGGGTGCTGAGGCAGATGCGTTTTGGAGTCTGGACAAAGAAAACGGCGATGAAAAAGCATTCTGCTGCTTATACAGCACTTCCCGCGATTTCGCTCGTTTGGGTGTTTTACTGGCCAACAACGGAAAATGGAAAGGCAAACAGCTTATTCCTGAATGGTACTTCAAGGAAATGGTAGCAAATCCTGAAATGAAAACCGAAGAACATGTTCCGAATACACGCTATGGATTGCATATCTGGACCTTTCTGGGTTATTCCGACCCCGTGTATTACTGCCGGGGAATTCACGGCCAGTACATCATCGCCATTCCGGCAAAAAAACTGGTAATCGTGCGTACCGGAAACCGACGTGCCGACAATTTTGAAATTCCCGAATCGAAAAAAGGCGATAAAGCCTACCGTGATAAATACGAAAGCTACATTGGCCACCCAACCGATTTGTTTCAATACATCACCCTGGGTAAAAAATTGGAATCACAACTGTAGGCACAGATTTGTCCCGGGCCATTGATATGTATAATTTCATTTCTTGCCATTGAACAGAGACATCTTGAAGAT
This sequence comes from Bacteroidota bacterium, assembly GCA_040387295.1. Lineage (GTDB taxonomy): Bacteria > Bacteroidota > Bacteroidia > Flavobacteriales_D > Crocinitomicaceae > Fluviicola. The sequence goes on from JAZKEB010000002.1 coordinate 1,083,134, forward strand.
TTTTCAGATGATTTCTATTTGAAAATCAATTAGGAACATTGTAGCAAAGATTAATCTGTATTTGGAAAAGATCAATCCATACATGAAAGTTGATAGTTCCAGCGATGCTTGACTTTTTATGGGAGTCTCATTCAACATTCAAAATCCAACATTCAACATTTTCTCCGTAATTTTGCGCACTGATTTCCAAAGATCAACAGCATGCGTGAAGAATTAAAAGGTCCGAAAGTAGAAAACGTACGAGTAGTAATTGTACCCGAAAAGAATCCTGAAGGAGGAATACAACATTACGTATATCTGTTGAACCTGCGCGAAGATATCATGGAAGGAATCATCATTACCAGTAAAGGTTATGGCACCAATGTCGAAACCGGTGAGTCGGTGAAAACATCCACCTTGCGCCATTCACTGGAAGTATTATTACCTGACGAAGCTGCGAAAATCGAACCCATCATGGAAGAAGTATTTGGTCTCACCAATGAGTATTGGGTAAGTTTTTGGGCCGAAGATGTGATGTACGATAAGAAATTCATTTTCCTGCCCGAAACCATCAACGAAAAAAACTACATCGATATCCCGAAACTGGGTGTGAAAGGTGTGATGGTTGGATAAAACATATAAAAAAAGTGGGGCGTCTCGGTTTAACCAAGACGCCCCACTTTTTATATCATTTTAAATTTTCTTATAAAGTTCCGCGCTTCGCCTGTTCGCGTTCAATTGATTCAAACAAAGCCTTGAAATTCCCTGCTCCGAATCCACGAGCGCCCATTCGCTGAATGATCTCAAAGAACAAGGTCGGACGGTCTTCAACCGGTTTGGTGAAAATCTGCAGCAAATAACCTTCTTCATCGGCATCGATCATAATGGCCAGTTTTTGCAAATCTGCAATGTTTTCATGCATCATTGACATGTGTTCACCCAATCGCTCGGGAATAGCATCGTAATACGCTTGTGGCGGCGCTGACAGGAATTCGATTCCGCGTGCACGCAAAGCAGTTACAGTTGAAATGATATCATCGGTAGCAATCGCAATGTGCTGCACACCCGGACCTTCGTAAAAGTCAAGGTATTCCTCAATTTGGGAGCGTTTTTTACCTTCTGCCGGTTCGTTGATCGGGAATTTGATACGACCGTTTCCGTTGCTCATTACCTTACTCATCAGGGCCGAGTATTCGGTGTGAATTTGCTTGTCGTCAAACGAAAGGAAATTCACAAATCCCATCACATCTTCATACCATTTCACCCAGGTATTCATTTCACCCCAGCCAACGTTTCCAACCATGTGGTCCACAAACTTCAAGCCGATCGGCTCAGGATTGTAATCCGATTCCCATTTCTGAAAGCCCGGCATAAACAAACCCTTGTAATTTTTTCGTTCAACAAACATGTGAACCGTTTCACCATAGGTGTAAATTCCGGCACGAACTACTTCTCCGTGTTCGTCTTTTTCAACGGTAGGTTCCATGTACGAACGGGCACCACGTTTGGTGGTTTCTTCCCAGGCACTGCGGGCATCTTCTACCCAAAGCGCAATTACTTTTACACCGTCACCGTGCTTTTTCACGTGTTCCCCGATCGGAGAATCGCTGGTTAAAGCAGTAGTCAACACCAAACGGATTTTGTCTTGCTTCAACACATACGATGCACGGTCTTTCATTCCTGTTTCCAATCCGGCATAAGCAAACGACTGAAAACCAAACGCTGTTTTGTAAAAATGTGCCGCTTGTTTGGCATTTCCTACGTAAAATTCAATGTAGTCGGTCCCCAATAATGGAAGGAAATCCTGTGCTCCTTCAAAAATTTTCTCCAAACCGTATTCTACATTTTTAACTTCTTTACTCATATCTGTAAGTATAATGTTCTTGATTAATTATTTTTCCAGCCAGCTGTAAGCGTAGCTATCATCCTGCATATCGATGGCCGCCTGCGTGAGTTTTAACGGACGGAAAGTGTCCACCATTACTGCTAGTTCGGCTGTTTCTTTCTGACCGATACTGCGCTCGTAAGCTCCCGGATGCGGACCATGAGGAATACCTCCCGGATGCAGGGAAATATATCCTTTTTCAACGTGATTGCGGCTCATGAAATCACCGTCAACGTAGTACAAAACCTCGTCTGAATCGATGTTGGAATGATTGTAAGGTGCCGGAATCGATTTCGGATGGTAATCATACAATCGCGGACAAAACGAGCAAATCACGAAATTGTGCGCTTCGAACGTCTGATGCACGGGCGGCGGCTGATGCACACGTCCGGTAATCGGTTCAAAATCATGGATCGAAAAAGCATACGGGAAATTATAACCGTCCCAGCCGATTACATCAAATGGATGCGAAGCATAAGTCAGCTCGTGCAACACGTTTTCCTTCTTGATTTTGATGATAAAAGATCCTTTTTCATCGTGCGTTTCCAATTCCGAAGGTCCACGCAAATCGCGCTCGCAAAACGGTGAATGTTCCAGCAATTGACCGAAATTATTGCGGTAGCGCTTTGGAGTTACAACCGGTGAAAACGATTCCACAATAAACAACCTGTTTTCAGTCGTATCAAACTCAATCTGATAGATCATTCCGCGTGGAATCACCAGATAATCGCCATAAGAGAAGGTGATATTTCCAACCAGTGTGCGCAGTTTTCCTGTTCCCTGGTGAATGAAAATCACTTCATCCGCGTCGGCGTTCTTATAAAAATAAGAAGTCAATGATTGTTGGGGAGCGGCCAGCGCAATGTTCAGATCATTATTGAACAACACAATTGTTCTGCTTTCAAGGAAATCGGCTTTTGGCTGCACATTGAAACCCTTGAGCATGCGCGAAGTAATGTTCTTATTGACCGCAGCTACAGGTGTTTGATCAACTGCCTCACCAACAGCTTGCACCATCGTAGGACGGTGAACGTGGTACAACAGCGAAGAAAACCCGTGAAATCCTTCCGTTCCGAACAATTGTTCGTAATAAATCCCCCCTTCGGGCTTGTCGAAAGTCGTATGGCGTTTGTGCGGGAATTTCCCGAGTTTATGATAATAGGGCATTTTCTAATGTATTAAATTGTACTAAAATAAACGGTTAACCAACTGTGTTGATCACTCAGGATTCCGTTTGATGAGGTATTTCAACAAACAATTTAATTCCGACCACTTTTTTATCATCAGAAAACAAATATAAGCAATCCTTCAACCTTAAAAAAATGATTTTCATTAGGTTTTACTGAAATCACAAGCAACGAGTGCGAGCCAAGGCACAGCATGAAAAAAATGCTATTTTTGCTCATTCTTAAATCGAGTAAATGAAAAAAGTGCTTGTGATAGGTGCCGGCGGACAAATCGGCACGGAGTTGGTCCTGACATTGCGGACTAAATTCGGCAACGATCAGGTGGTAGCTGCGGATGTGAAAGAAACGTGTCCGGAACAATTGACTGGCGGTCCGTACAGAAAAATGGACATCCTTGACCGTGAAGATGTATCGGCCTATATCCGTGAAACCGGATTCGAACAAGTTTACCTGCTGGCAGCCCTGCTTTCGGCTACGGCAGAAAAAGCGCCCGATTTTGCCTGGAAATTGAACATGGAAGGATTGTTTACCATTCTTGATTTAGCCAAAGAAGGCATGATCAAAAAGATCTTCTGGCCAAGCTCCATCGCTGTTTTCGGGCCTACAACGCCACGTGAAAACACACCGCAATACACGGTAATGGAACCCACAACGGTTTATGGTATTTCCAAGCAAGCAGGCGAGCGCTGGTGCGAATATTATTTCAATAAATTCGGAGTTGATGTGCGCAGCATTCGTTACCCGGGATTGATTTCCTATAAAAGTTTACCGGGCGGCGGTACAACCGATTACGCAGTGGATATTTTCTACCAGGCAAAAGCCAAAAAGGAATACACTTGTTTTTTGAGTGAAAACACGGCTTTACCGATGATGTTTATGGAAGATGCAATTCGCGCGACGATAGAATTGATGGATGCTCCGGCTGAACAATTAACCATTCGTTCAAGCTACAATCTTTCTGCCCTGAGCTTTACACCGAAAGAATTGGCCGAGTGCATTCAAAAGAGTATTCCTGAATTTAAGATAACGTATTCTCCCGACTTCCGTCAGGCAATTGCAGACTCTTGGCCGGCATCGATTGATGATAGTGTTGCACGCAAAGATTGGGGATGGTCAGAACGCTTCGATTTGTTCAATATGTCTACAGAAATGTTAAAAAACATCGACGTTAACAAGATAATTCACTAATGGTTTTCCGTTCATCGATTGATTTCTCTTTTTTATCGAATTTTATTTTTTTCCTTGTGCATTATCCAAAAATAAATCTATCTTTAAAATGCGCTACTAAACTAATTAATGTGAACATGTGGAAGTCAAAGCAATTGGTTCTTCTAGTCTGTTTCCTCACTTTCGGAATCGTTGGATGGTCCTACAATGGTAATAACGACCAGGATGGGATTAACAAATCAGATTCGAAAGGAAAACAAGGAAAATGGATTTACTACGGTAAAGACCGTCCAGAGGCAGGAATACCCGCCGAAGGAAAAGTAGAAGAGGGAAAATATGTTGACGATCGTAAAGAAGGTATTTGGATAAAATACCACAACGATGGAGTCACTCCGAAACTCAAAGGTGAATATGAAAATAATCGCCCGAAAGGTAACTACACGAAGTATCACCAAAATGGTAAGATCAAGGAAATTGGAAACTTTGAGAAAAACCAGTACCACGATTCGTTGAAACGTTTTCACGAGAATGGACAGTTGGAATACGAAGCTGATTACAATGAGGGCGGAAAAGAGCAAGGGAAGGTAAAATACTATTACCCGAACGGTCAGTTGGAGTTTGAATACACTTCAAGCAACGGCACGCCTACAGGAAAAGCAGTTCGTTACTACGAAAACGGTGACGTGAAAGAAATCATCGAATACGCGGCCGATGGTTCTGTTTCCAAAAGCACCGAGAAAGAAATGGTAAACCAACCGGTAACCGTAAAAGATCCGGGAGCAAGCAACGAACGTGCCCCTGCTATCGGAAACTCGCCGAAAACAAAAGGTGTTAAATGGCAGCCAAACGGTTACAACAAAATCTACAACGAAGACGATGAAATCTGGCAAGACGGAGTCTTTAAAGATGGAAAACTATGGGATGGTAAGGTTTACGTTTACGACAGAGACGGAATCCTCCTCAAAGTAAAAGTCTATAAAAGCGGTGTCTATCACTCAGACGGACAGCTTTAAGAAATAAATAAGCAAATTGAAAAGTCATCAATCGAAAGGTTGGTGACTTTTTTGTTGGGGGTAATCTTGTGACCACAATTCAGTCTCTGAGTAATTCTCATTCTCCTTTGGAGCTCTTCGCTTTGTAATAATACCATGCGATCAACTGAACAAACCAAATGAGCTGAAGGAGCAAAAACGCATAAAGAAGTGGTAGAATCCAATCCTCATAAGATGTTTGCGGTTGATTAAACTCGGCGTACACCGAATAGTCAGAATACCTTCTTGGTTGTGATTTCTGAATAGCATTGCTCAAAAACAGGAAAATCAATATCGCTGTGATCGTTGTTCCGGTCACGTGAATCCTCGCCAGCCACCGCAATGATCTGAACACCGGAAAGAAACGAAAAAGAGACCAGATGATTAGGAAAAAGCCTCCGACAAAAAAACCAATTTGATGACCGTCAATCACGTAGTACGTGTCATGAACCGCAATATCGAGCATCCAATCAGAGGCAAAATCACCAATGACGAAGAACAAGGCCAGCCCCAGCCACTGATTCCAATAAAGGGTTTTTAGTACAGATCTGATCATAAACAAAAAAGTCCCGCCGAAGCAGGACTCTTGCAAAGATATTCTTTCAATACTATTTTACAGTGATATCCACCAATTCCAATTCGAAGATCAAATCGGTATAAGGAGTAATCATTGGAGCTTTTCCGGTTTTGCCGTAAGCAACAGGATAGGGAAGGAAAAACTTTCCTTTTCCGCCTTTACCCAACATAGCCAACCCTTCTTCAAATCCGGCAATCATTGGTTGCACTTTATAACCGAAGCTCATTGGTTGGCCACGGTCGTGCGAAGAATCAAATTTAGTTCCGTTCATGAACATTCCGGTGTAGTGAACAGAAAGTTGATTTCCCTGAACCGGTTTGTTGCCAGTTCCTTTGTTCTCGATCACATAAACCAAACCTGTAGCGGTTTGTTTGGCCGTAGGATACGTTTTCTTGATCTCAGCGAAGAACTTTTTGTTGTAATCAGCCTCTGAAATTTCAGATACCAGTTTGATGCGTTCTGCATCGATAGCACGTTGTTTTTCCTCTTCTGCTTTTTTCGCATCCTGCGCCGCTTTTTTCACGTCATAAACCTTTGCAAACTCTGTTGTCGCATTCCAGTTTTTAGCAACGTCACCTACACGAATGATCGTTACATGCGTCATCACATCGTTTTGCTCAATGGCGTTTACCACATCCTGACCTTCAACTACATGACCGAATACAGAGTGTTTTCCATCCAACCATGGCGTTTCCTTGTGGGTGATAAAGAACTGGCTTCCGTTGGTAGCCGGTCCTGAATTTGCCATTGACAAAATACCTGGGCCGCTGTGTTTCAAGTCCGGATGAAATTCATCAAAGAAACGGTGATCCGGACCACCTGAACCAACACCCATTGGGTCACCACCCTGAACCATAAAGTCTTTGATCACACGGTGAAACTTCAATCCGTCGAAGAACGGTTTGGTATAAGAACGATTTACTGCGGTCAGTTTTCCTTCTGCCAATCCAACAAAGTTAGCTACCGTCATAGGCGCTTTCTCGTATTCCAATTGAACAATGATTGTTCCTTTTGTAGTCTCAAAATTGGCATAAATACCTGGGCTCAGTTTAGCAATACGTGCAGCAGCCTCAGCTTTGCGTTTTTCTTCTTCCGCCAGTTTTTGTTGTGCAGCTTCCGCAATTTTATTCATTTGGGCATTGAACGTCTCAGTGGCATTCCACTTTTTAGCAGCGTCACCCACACGAACGATGGTTACTTTTTTCATCACATCATTCTGCGCGATAGCATTCACCACATCCTGCCCTTGAACCACATGTCCGAAAACAGTGTGCATATCATCCAACCATGGCGTTTCTTTATGTGTAATGAAGAACTGACTTCCGTTGGTATTCGGTCCTGAATTGGCCATTGATAAAATGCCTGGTCCATTGTGTCTTAAGTCAGGGTGAAATTCATCGGGAAATGAATAACCCGGAGTGCCTTCTCCTGTTCCAATCGGATCACCGCCCTGGATCATGAAATCGGCAATCACACGGTGAAATTTCAAACCGTTATAAAAAGGCTTTTTAAAGAAAAAATCACCCGGTTTAAAATTTCCTTCTGCCAATCCGACAAAACTAGCCACCGTCAAGGGTACTTTTTCATACTCCAGCTGAATAATAATAACTCCCTTGGAAGTTTGCATTTTAGCATAAATACCCGGCTCCAGTTTTGGCAACTTTGGTTTCGCGGCAAATGCATTTCCTATAAATCCGAAGGAAAGTAAAATGCTTACTAACGCGATTGATAATCCTTTCATACAATTCAATTTTGCACTAAAAATACATAATTTCTATTCAGCTACCCACAATCAAAAAGCAGACCGTAAATACTTTCCATGGTAACTAGTTGTTAATTTTTCCTACACCTACGGTTTTCATTTAAAAAAAGCCGAACTTTACAGCACAAACTGAAGAACGATGCGCGTAGAGCAATTATATACCAAATGTTTAGCGGAAGCGGCTTATTTTATTGAGAGTGAAGGACAAATCGCTGTGATTGACCCTTTGCGTGAAGTACAGCCTTACCTGGATCTTGCCACCGAATGGGGCGGAACCATTACGCACATTTTTGAAACGCATTTTCACGCTGATTTTGTTTCCGGACACATTGATCTGGCAAAAAAAACCGGCGCACCGATCGTTTACGGCCCCGATTCACATCCTTCGTTTGAATGTATCGTGGCATCGGATAACCAGGAATTCAAAATCGGGAAAGTAACTATCAAAGTGTTGCACACTCCCGGACATACACCCGAGTCGGTAACGTATTTGTTGCTCGACGAAAACGGAAAAGAACACGCTATTTTTACCGGAGACACATTGTTTTTAGGTGATGTAGGCCGACCTGATTTGGCGATCAAAGGAGATTTGACGCAGGAAGATTTGGCCGGAATGCTTTACGATTCACTCCGCAACAAGATCATGCAATTGCCCGATGAGGTGATTGTGTATCCTGGTCATGGAGCAGGAAGCTCTTGTGGTAAAAACATGAGCAGCGAAACGGTTGGGACTTTGGGTGAACAAAAACGCACCAATTATGCTTTGCGCACCGATGTGAGTAAAGCCGATTTTATCAAAGAACTGACAGAAGGCATTTTGCCACCACCACAATATTTCCCTAAAAACGCGATGATGAACAAAACGGGTTACGACAGTTTTGATGCTGTTGTTGATCGCGGGACGCAGGGATTGAGCGTTGCAGAAGTGAAAGACGCACAAACAAACGGGGCGTTGATTCTGGATGTGCGCACGCAAAGTGATTACATGAACGGTTTTATCGCCGGAAGTCAATTCATTGGTTTGAACGGTACCTTTGCGATGTGGGTAGGCGCTTTGATTGAGAATATCAAACAACCGATTGTGCTTATTGCTCCTGAAGGTCAGGAAGAAGAAGCGGTAACCCGTTTGGCCCGTGTTGGTTACGATCATTGTATCGGCTACCTGGATGGCGGAATTAATGCCTGGAAAGCAGCGGGTGAACCGGTTCAAACCATTACTTCGGTTGATGCCGAATCACTTGAAAAAGTGTTTGACACTATTTCATTGGTAGACGTGCGCAAACCGGGCGAGTGGGAAGCCGAACACGTTGATGGCGCCACGCATTACGCGCTTGACTTTATGCAGGATGATTTGACGAAACTGGATAAAAACAAAACCTATCACATTCATTGTGCAGGCGGATACCGCAGCGTCATTGCGATTTCATTGCTGATGCGCAACGGATATTCCAATCTGATTGATGTGGCAGGAGGTTTTGGAGCGATCAAAAAAACAAATCTTCCGGTAACTGATTTTGTGTGCAGTTCTACGAAATAAACAACTTTAAATAAGCAAAGCCCCTTCTCCGGTTCGAAATGGTGAAGGGGCTTTTTTATTTAGGTGTTGTGGTTTTACAACATAGGCAGTGGGCTTCCGTTTTTTCTGAAATAATAAAAAGAACCTTCTTTTACACACAAAATAATGCCGTTGGGCAAAAACCGGATTTGCTCGTATTCTACCGGAATAAGCAATTTTCCTTGTGTGTTGTATAATCCGTATAAAGGCAATTTCTGGGTATTGAATAGTTGTGCGTTGAGTGCCTTGATTTCCCCGTAATTAGGATATGTAAGTGAATTACATTGATGATCAATAAGCGTCCAGCCACGTTGGTCGGCGATGGCAGCATGGGTACCCGAAAACGGAATGGCCTGACTGAATGTTCGGGTCGTTACCGGTTTAAAATGTGTATTGATGTATGAAAACCGGGCACCTTTTTTTACTAGTAAACGGTCTTCTTCAAATCGTCCGAAACCAACGCGGTAAGACGAATCAGACTTTTGCGTTTCATCGTTATAAAGCACTGTTTTTCCGTCTGCTGCAGAATACGCATAGATCGCCGGACCAAGATTCTGTAACTGCCTGAATTTGGTTTCTTCCGGTAAAACGGGTTTCCATTCGCGGTCGAACAGGAAATTTACCTTCCCAGATGTCTTTAAAAAGATGCTTCCGTCGTTCAGTGTTGTTACTTCATCTAAATGCGGAAATACGGATTCTTTTTTACCGGAAAACGAATATACAACACAGGAATCTCTCTCGTTGCGCAGAAATTTGCCACTGATGAAATGAGTTGGAGCGAAGCCTTTTAGGCGCTTTTGTCGCTGATTGCCAGCGTACGGAGTTACTTTGTTGTTGTCGACAATAGCCAAATTATTTCCCAGGGTGTCAATCAACACATAGCCTTTAATTTCTTCCGCAATCAGGGTTCCGCGCAAATCCATAACGGAGGTCATGCCGTTTTTTTGATAGACAATGTAATTTCCATGTGCTTCGATAGACTTGCAGCCTTCAACGATCACATTATCTGAACGGTCGCGAAGAGTAAATGAATCATCATCAAACAGCAGGAAAGTGGAGCACAATACATTTACAGGCGGCTCGGCTCCGACATAAAACACGGTTCCTTCCGGATCGAGTAGGGTGAATTCTTTCTTCGTTTTCGCAAGAATAAAGCCGTTTCTGAGAAATTTCATGCTGGAATACACTTCCGAAAGCGGTTTCAGGTTGGAATCATACAATTGCTTTTGCCCGCCGATTTCCAGGATTAGTACATTTCCCCTTGAACCGAAAATCGTGTATTCGTTCAGGGTATTACTCGCACTGTCCAGCAAACGGGTTCCGCTTTGACTTTGCTGCGCGATAAAAAACGTATCGCGATCCACAATTTTGCGTTCAATGCTGGAATAAACGGCCGGAATAATCAAGGTGTCCGGATTCACCACACCCCACTTTTTACCCAATTTCACCAACGCCTGATTGCCTAAGAAGGGCTTCGCAAAGGAAAATGAATCCTTGAACAACGGCGCTCCGTCAGGTTTCAGGTAGTTCCATTTTCCTTCCGGATAAATAAATCCTTTGATCTTTTTGGAAGTACTCTTTACAAAGGCCGGATGCGGAAAGGTGTAAAAGTTACTAAGACTGAGATCGGTAATTTCCGTCATTTCATCCGATTCCTTTTCAGTGATTTCTACCGATTTGGCTTCGCAATACAACAGATTTCGATTGCTCCCTTTTTCGACGTATGCCAACGGAGTAAGTGAAGCATCTGCCCGCAAGACCGAAAACCCGCTTGTGGTAGCAACCCGCATAAAATTGCGTCGCCGGAAATCGGTGGAATCGTAGGAGATAAAGACATGTTTGTTCAATACCTTACCTGTTGGAAGATAAACAGCCTTAAAACTCGCAATTTCATCGACTCCGTTTGCCCTGGTTTTGTATTCGGTGACACCATTGTACTGTAGGGTAAACGGTGCCATTGGCAAGTATTTTAATTCAGAAATATTGGCCGGAATAACAATGCTGTCGGCGGTGTTTTTCAGTCCCCATTTCACTGAATAATAAGCAGGTTCATTTGCCGGAGTTACCAGGTTACTGTCGAGAAACCAACCCAGTGCAAATAAGCGTGGATCGATGACTTTCGGCGGCCGCGAAGGTGCTTGCCGTTTGGGAATTGTTTGCACGGTAATCGCATTGTCGATCTTGGCTGTTTTTACAATGGCATGCTGGTCGTTTAATTCTATTATGGTGATTAGTTCGTTGCGTATGGCTTTGAAACGGTTGCTGCTTTGGGTGATCGAATGGTAAACAGCCGGCAGAATTTCCTTTTTCGTTTTCAGTGAGAACAATCCGACGTAACTTAACTCATACACATGCGCCAGTTGGTCTTGCACCGTAAATCGCTGGTACTTGCAGGGAATGATGGTCTTAAACTGTCCATCGATCCAGCCGTTGTTGCCGTCTAGTTCCACAATAAAACCACCTTCCAGACGCGGATACAGGTTTTCGTAAATAAAGGGCAATGCCTGTTGGCGCGTTTTACGGTCAATTAGCGTTACCAGTCCATTTCGCCGAACCTGAAAATATTGCGGATTAAATTCAGTGATGTTTTCATAATTTCCCTTCAGGATCACTGAACCGTCATAACCGCAATACAACCCTTCGTTTTTGGTTTTCACAAAAAGCGCGGTTTCTTCAAAAATCACCTGCTCAATATCCGTCATTGGCCAGCTTCCGCGTGAATCAAACAAATAATGACCGCGTTTGTAAGTCACATCGTGTAACTCGTTTTGAGAACGTAGTTTGAGTTGCCCGCTAAAAACCAATTGACCTTTTCCGTTGATCAACAGTGTGGTGGTATCATCCGTTTCGAGCCACAAGTGGTCGTGGAGCAATTTATATGTCGCCACCGAATCGTTGATTTGCCAGTGATTTCCTGTTTGTAAGTGTTCCAGGTACCATTTGTCGGTGATACTGACCAAAGCCCAAGCGGAAGAAAGCGTTTCGAACGATTGAACGGTGTCATTTCCGATCAAACGAAAACCTTTCGGTTCGTAAGGAATCCAACCGTTATTGTCAAACAACTGATAATGGCCATGGCCTTTTTGCTGCACATCGGCATAAATGGGTTTCAATACAGTTTCACCCTTGCTGTTCATGATGCCGTAACCGCCATTTTCGCAGAAAAAAGTAAACCCCGATTCGTCGAACTGATGGATATAGGAACAAGCAGTTTCTTTGATCAACCTTCCGTTCGAATCCACGAGACTCCACTTGCCGTTTTTCACGTAAGGCAATGGATTGGATTGAGTCCACGCAACGCACGACAAGAAGAGCCAACAGGCAAGTATCAGCGATTTCATACTGGTTGCGTTTCGGGGTTAAATCAATTCTTCTACCAATCGTCCGAGTTTCCCGCCAGAAGTGAAGCGGTCTTTCCGACTTTGCATATCGAAGGTAAACTCACGCTGACCTCCCTTTCGAGCAGCGTCGAATTGTTTGTCAGAAACGGTGTAAATGGATTTATCAGGCATCACAGCCACAATGCAATTACCCTTTTTCGGGTCGAAAGAAAACGAGTCAAAATCGCCTTCTGTATAGCGTACAATGGCTTTTTCATCCGGACAAACATGGTAAATCTGTGCTTCGTCGATTTTGTGTCCGTCAGGCAGATTCAGGTCAAGCGTAAACGCTATCGGTGCTTCACGCACATGGATGATATCCCAGTTATAGGTTCCGAATCCGGGAATGGAAGCGGTGCGGATCATATCAGCTTCTTTTTCCTGTTGCTGAAAAGCCAGTAAGTTCGTCCATCTTTCGGCAGTGCGTTCTTCCACTACCGAGGTATTGGCCAACGCATCGTCCATGGTTACGGGTTGAGCATCCAGTTTCAACGTTGTTCCCTTATTACTCAATTGCAATTCATAACCGTTAGCGGTTTGTTTGGTAATACGCGCATTCCAGTGTGACTGAGCAATGGTTTTCTGTAATTTTTTGGGTACTTGGCCACGTGAAACATTCCAGCCAACAATATCTTTTCCAGCCAAAGATGGGATCGAATCGGTAGCAGCAGCTACATTTAAAAAGATGGGAGCTCCTTCGGGTTTATTCCCCTTTTCGGTGGATGCGTTTGTTGCAGTTGTTACATTTGGATTTGGTGTGGAAAGAGCCGTCTTTTTATACGACCAATCGCCGGATTGTTCGTTCAACGCATAGAAATTAAACTGGCGTTGTTCGTCGTATGTTGCCAGTTCTACTTTTGCTTCTTTGCCTTTTGCGAGCTCAATCGGATTTCCATTTTGGTTCCCGTCGATGGTAAACATGCCGCCTGAAACAAATTGATTACTTACTCCAGCCGAATCGTAACGCATCGGAATGCCCGAAACCATGATGTCGGCCAGTGAATGAAATTCCTGCCATTCGATGGTAACGGTTCCCGAAACAGGTTTTCCGTTGGCATCTACAAAGGCATTGTCGGGAAATGAAATTCGTCCGCCGTTTGGTAAATCGATGGTGCTCGACTGATCTGCCGAGATCTTGAATTCACGTGGTTTTATTTCCAGCCCTTCCATCGGTTCAATGACAGAAGCGGTAGTTGCTTGTTGTGCGGGTTGCTTGATCGGATCGGTATTGGAAGCGTTACAGGCAACCAGCAGGATCAGTACGAATGCGATTGGAAGGCTTGTTTTCATAGTAAACGATTTTATTATCTAATGTCGAATGAGTGGAAAGGTAACAGAATGTTGTAAAATATTCGTCGGGAGCGGCGAATTAATAAACCGAAACGGGTAAATTTGCGACCATGGAACAAAAGGAAGACTTACTGAAAGAAGTGATCGGACACGCCAAAGAATACGGTTTTGTGTTTCCTTCTTCTGAGATATACGATGGTTTGGCCGCGACTTATGATTACGGTCAGTTGGGTGCCGAACTCAAAAATAACATCAAACAATATTGGTGGAAATCAATGGTCCAAATGAATGAAAACATCGTTGGACTCGATTCTTCCATTTTTATGCACCCAACAGTTTGGAAAGCTTCCGGCCACGTGGATGCGTTCAATGATCCGTTGATCGACAACAAAGATTCCAAAAAGCGTTACCGCGCCGATGTGTTGATCGAAGAACACATGGAAAAGATTCTTCAGAAGATCAACAAGGAAGTGGACAAAGCTTCCAAAAAATTCGGTGATGCGTTTGACGAAGCACAGTTTCGTGCCACCAATCCGAACGTATTGCGTAACGCAGAGAAAATCACTTCTATTGAAAATCGCATGCGCACGACGTTGGAAAACAACGACCTTGAAGGCGTAAAACAACTGATCGAAGATCTGGAAATTGTTTGTCCGATCAGCGGTACCCGCAACTGGACAGAAGTTCGTCAGTTCAATCTAATGTTCTCTACCGAAATGGGTTCTGTAGCTGGTGATGCTTCTACTATTTATTTGCGTCCGGAAACGGCCCAGGGTATTTTCGTGAACTTCCTGAACGTTCAGAAAACAGGACGTATGAAAATTCCATTTGGAATTGCTCAAATCGGTAAAGCGTTCCGTAACGAGATTGTGGCGCGTCAGTTTATCTTCCGTATGCGTGAATTCGAACAGATGGAAATGCAGTTTTTTGTACGTCCGGGCGAAGAAATGCAGTGGTACAATCACTGGAAAGCAACGCGTTTGAACTGGCATAAAAAATTAGGATTGGGCGATCAGTATTACCGCGAGCACGATCACATCAAACTGGCACATTATGCCAACGCTGCTTCTGATATTGAGTTCGATTTCCCAATGGGTTTCAAAGAACTCGAAGGAATTCACTCACGCACCGATTTCGACTTAAAACAACACGAGCAATTCTCCGGTAAAAAACTCCAGTATTTCGATACCGAACTGAACCAGAATTATGTTCCGTATGTGGTGGAAACATCGGTTGGTTTGGACCGTATGTTCCTTGCCGTATTGAGCGCTTCGTATAAAAATGAGGTGTTGGAAGACGGATCAGAGCGTGTTGTGTTGACTATTCCGCCGGCGCTTGCTCCGTATAAAGTAGCCATAATGCCTCTTACGAAGAAAGACGGTTTGCCGGAAAAAGCACGTGCGATCATCGACGAGTTGAAGTTCGATTTCCTGTGTCAGTACGACGAAAAAGACTCAATCGGAAAGCGCTACCGTCGCCAGGATGCCATTGGTACGCCATTCTCCGTAACCGTTGATCACCAAACGTTGGAAGACAACACTGTTACGATCCGCGATCGTGATACGATGGAGCAAATCCGCGTTCCTGTTGCCGAATTACACGCACGCATCGAAGCCAAAGTCAGCTGGCGCTCGTTGTTAGCGAATTGATACTCAAAGGCTCATCGAAAGATGGGCCTTTTTTATGTTAACTATGTGTTCTATGTGGTTAATATTTGGCCCACTTTTTTTTAACCACATAGGTCACATAGAAAACAGAGGTTCGTATTATGGATTTGTTAAGCAGAGTTTACTATCTTGTTAACATCAATTGTGCTCTCTATGCTAAAAAGCTTACTCTCTGTTGTTTCAATCACCTTGATTTCCAATGTTTTTGCCCAAACCTTTACCGGTGGTGGTGGTGCGATTCTCGACAATCAGGAGCTTCTCGTACAGGCCCCGGTTTCCGGATTACCCGGTTCGATTAATACCTCCACATTCGGTTTGGAGCGCGTATGCGTAAATTTAACACATACGTACTTGGGTGATCTGGTTATTTACATTGTGGCACCCGATGGCAATTATTCGGGATTGATGCTGAATGCCGGAGGTGGCGATGATGATTTGCAAAACACCTGCTTTCAATGGGATGCACCTACATTTATCAATAGTGGAACAGCGCCGTTTACAGGAAGTTTTAAACCGATGGAAGAAATAGGCATTCTCAATAACGGCCAAAATCCGAACGGAAACTGGGGGTTGTATATCGCTGATCAGGCTGGAGGTGATGAAGGAATGCTTACCGACTGGTCAATTACATTCAGCAGCAATCCTGCTACTTTTTTCCAGTTCACTTCTTCCGATTTGCCAATTGTGGTGATCAATACCAACGGTCAGGGAATTCCCGACGAGCCGAAGATTGAAGCAGATATGGGTATCATTTACAACGGCCCGGGAGTGACCAATTACATGACCGATCCGTTCAATAATTACAACAACAAGATCGGCATTGAACAGCGCGGTTCTTCTTCTGCAGGTTTTCCGCAGAAATCATATGGTTTCGAAACCCGCGATGTCAACGGCACCCAACACGATACTATTTTGCTTGGAATGCCGGAAGAACACGATTGGATTTTATACGCGCCCTACAACGATAAAACCTGTATGCGCAATGTGCTTTCGTATGATATTTCCAATAAAACCGGCCATTACGCTTCCCGCACGCAATACTGTGAACTGATGCTCGATGGCCATTATAAAGGCATTTACGTGTTGATGGAAAAGATCAAACGTGATCCGGAGCGGGTAGACATTGCCAAATTAAATCCCCAGGATATTGCAGGCGATGAATTGACGGGTGGGTATATTATTAAAGTCGATCGCGACGATGGCCCGGGAACATATTGGGATTCACCTTACCTGTCGTCGGCCAA
The DNA here is from genome assembly GCA_040387295.1 of Bacteroidota bacterium. Taxonomy (GTDB): domain Bacteria; phylum Bacteroidota; class Bacteroidia; order Flavobacteriales_D; family Crocinitomicaceae; genus Fluviicola. The sequence goes on from JAZKEB010000002.1 coordinate 1,099,858, forward strand.
TACTGCGATCCGGATTGTACATGTGGAACCAAAAGGCGACGAGATCATGCCGGAACAGCGAACATATATTCAGGAGTATGTGGATTCCTTTGAAACAGCGCTTGCATTCGTTGATTTTACCGATCCCGTTTACGGTTACCGCAATTACATTGATGTTCCTTCGTTTGTTGACCATTTATTGCTCAATGAAGCCAGTAAAAATGTCGACGGCTATCGTTTAAGTGCCTTTTTGTACAAGGATAAAAATAGCAATGGCGGAAAGTTGGTTGCCAGTCCGGCGTGGGATTATAACCTGGCCTGGTGGAACTCTGATTATTGCGAGGGTTGGCAGTCTGACGGTTGGGTTTACCTCTTCAACGATTATTGCGGCGGCGGTTACGATGTGCCTTTCTGGTGGGAAAAACTCATGACCGATCCTGCTTTCCAAAGTGATGTGAAATGCCGTTGGACGGAACTCCGGCAAACAACGTTGAGTTTTTCGGCGATGAATCAGGTGATTGACTCATTGGCGGCGGATATCAATCAGGCGCAAGCGCGTCATTTTAATGTCTGGCCTTTACTGGGAGCGTATACATGGCCGAATCCGAGTCCTATTCCGGCCGATTTCCCGGGTGAAATTCAGGCGATGAAAGACTGGATTCAACTGCGTTTTGCGTGGATGGATGCCAACATCGACGGAATTTGTTACCTCGGTTTGGAAGATGCGCTGCTAACAGAAGAGCATTTCACAGCTGCACCCAATCCGTTCAACGATGAGGTGGCACTGTCTTTCTATTTGCCATTGGCGCAGACATTAACGCTTTCGGTTGTAGACATGCTGGGAAATAAAGTCTATGAAGTTCAGCCAACGATTTACCAATCCGGATCGAATAATCTCGACATTGACCTCCCTTCGGAACTGAAAAGTGGTTTGTACCTTTTGCAAATCGATTCTGCAAATCAGCGAATTACTAAGAAACTGTTAAAAGCGTCGCGAAACTAACGCTTCGTTGTATCTTTCCTCCAAAATTTTAGAATGATGAAACACCTACTCGTACTTTTATCGCTTTGCTGTTCGGCATTTTTGTTTGCGCAAACAGTTCAAAACTCCAGTTATTCCACCATCGGTTATATCAAATCGGATGGAACGGTTCAAAACAGTTCGTATTCCACTGTTGGGTATATCAAATCCGACGGAACGGTTCAAAATGCTTCCTATTCCACCATCGGTTACATCAAATCGAATGGAACAATTCAGAATAGCAGCTATAGTACATTGGGGTATGTGAAATCGGACGGAACAGTTCAGAACAGCAGTTACAGTACGGTTGGTTATGTGAAATCCGACGGAACGGTTCAAAACAGCAGTTATTCAACCATAGGTTATGCGAAAGGAATTCCGGCGGCTTCGGCAGCAGCGTTTTTCTTTTTCTTTCACTTTAATTGATCAGAGATACTTATCAAAAATAAAGGAGTCCTATGTGGACTCCTTTTTGTTTTTTCGACGGTATTTTTACAACCCTTCCAGGTTCAACGAGCTCGCATCTATCTTTTTGGTTTCATTTACTTCAAACGATTTCCCGATTCCGCAAACGCTTCCCCGTACTTTTCCTTTGAAAGCGATGTTGACTTCACCGCTTAACGAAAGCTGCATAATCTTAAACAACGCACCGTCTTCCAATTCGATTACAACCGGAACGGTGTAGGTGTTTTTGGATTTTCGCTTCACTTTCATCTTCTTATCCAGCGAAACTTTACCCAAAATCTGGTCGTTGACACTGACATCGATGTTTGCTTTTTTTACTTTAAAACCGAATCCGTTCGGATTATCACAGTCCACAGAAAACTCAGCCTCAATGTGTTGTCCATCGAGTTTTTTGAGCTTAAATCCCCCAACATTACTAATATCGGGTTCGTCTATATCGCAACTGTTTGCTCCAAAATGCAGCACAGCAAGTAGTGGGATGATTAGTAACCGGAAAAAAAACGGACGTTTCATGATTTATGATTTCATTGCTTCAGTGAAATAATGGAAGAAATACGGAATGGTTTCAATTCCCTTGTAAAAATTAAATAATCCGTAGTGTTCGTTTGGCGAATGAATCGCGTCTGAATCCAAACCAAATCCCATCATCACTGTCTTTAAGCCCAATTCCTGCTCAAACAACGCAATGATTGGAATACTTCCTCCACTGCGAACCGGAATCGGTTTTTTACCGAAGGTATGCTCGTAAGCTTTGCTTGCCGACATGTATCCGATCGAATCAATTGGTGTTACCACCGGCTCACCACCGTGATGTGGATTCACCACAACTTTCACTCCTTCGGGCGCAATAGCCTTAAAGTGATCAGAGAACAAACGGGTAATTTCGTCAGGTTGCTGATTCGGAACCAAACGCATCGAAATCTTCGCGTATGCTTTCGAAGCGATCACGGTTTTGGCACCTTCGCCAGTATAACCGCCCCAGATTCCGTTTACATCCAGCGTTGGGCGAATAGATCCGCGTTCCGGAGTTGTGTATCCTTTTTCTCCGTATTCAGCGGCAATGTCGAGCGCCGCTTTGTAAGCATCGGCACTATAAGGTGCTTTGGCCATTTCGGCGCGTTCTTCAAGGCTCAGTTCTACCACATCGGCATAAAATCCCGGAATGGTAATGTGGTTATTTTCATCGTGCAGTGAAGCAATCATTTTCGCCAGAATGTTGATTGGATTCGCCACGCAGCCACCGTATAAACCTGAATGTAAATCGCGGTTCGGGCCGGTTACTTCTACTTCCACATAACTCAAACCACGCAGTCCGGTAGTGATAGAAGGCGTATCGTTTGAAAGCATTCCTGTGTCGGAAACAAGGATAATATCGGCTTTCAAGCGATCCTTATTTTCCTTGATGAAAATGCCCAAATGTTCACTTCCAACTTCTTCTTCACCTTCGATCATGAATTTGACATTACACGGCAATTCACCGGCTTGCATCATGGCGTCAAAGGCTTTCAGGTGCATGAAAAACTGTCCTTTGTCATCACAGGCGCCGCGTGCAAAAATCGCTCCTTCCGGGTGGATAGCTGTATTGCGGATGACCGGTTCAAAAGGCGGTGTTGTCCAAAGTTCCAGCGGATCTGCAGGTTGAACGTCGTAATGTCCGTAAACCAAAATAGTTGGCAATGTAGCGTCAATGATTTTTTCTCCGTAAACAATCGGATGTCCGGCTGTTGCACAGATTTCTACCTTTTCGGCTCCGGCACTGCTTAGAAACTCGGCTACCTTTTCGGCACCACGCAGCACATCATCTTTGTAAGCGCTGTCGGCAGAAATAGTTGGAATACGCAACAAATCAAACAGTTCGTTTAGGAATTTTTCTTTGTTGCCGGCGATAATTGAAGCAGTACCTTTCATGTCATTTATTTAATTGCAGCAAAAATGCTAAATTTGTCACGATTAACACGTGTTAATGGTGTGTGAAATTTAAAACACTTTTATTTAATCTTTCATGCAACCTTCAATTCATTAACAATGTCTTAATTGAGTATATTAGATTGCTTATGAGAAAAATAGTTCTAGGATCATTCTTTGGAATGGCTTTTTTGTCACCGGTTTTCGGGCAAATCAGTGTTACCAACACCCAGGCTCCGGATGCACTTGTTCAAGGAGTTCTACTTGGAAATGGGGTAACTGCTACCAACATTACCTATAATGGTAGTGCAGTAGGTGCACAACAAATTCAAACAAATGTCACTTATTTTGATGCGACAAATACCAGTTTTCCTATTCAGAGAGGGGTATTGTTGACAACAGGTCAGGGAATTGCTGCAATCGGACCGAATAACTCAACCAGTTATACGTTGGGTGGAACCCCAATGGTTACTGCGGATGCCGATTTGAATGCGATTGCTGCCGGGTCAGTTACTAACGGGGCTATTTTGGAATTTGACTTTACTCCAACAGGAGATACTGTGAGTTTCAAATATGTTTTCGGGTCGGATGAATATCCTGAATTTTCACCATCAACGTTCAATGATGCCTTTGGATTCTTTTTGTCTGGACCTGGTTTTGCAGGCCCTTATACAAACGGAGCTGAAAACATTGCACTTGTACCGGGAACAGCTATTCCTGTTACCATTAACAATGTTGGTGACCAATCAAATACACAATACTACGTTGCCAATGACAATGGTTTAGCTTATGGTACTGCGATTCAGTATGATGGAACAACGGTTGTACTTACGGCAGTTGCTCAGGTGCAATGCGGCCAAACGTATCACATTAAACTGGCTATTTGTAATGTAGGTGACCAATCCTATGATTCGGGAGTATTCCTGGAGGCAGAAAGTTTTGCGTCTGATGTGGTGGATATTTCGGTAGCTACTGTAAGCGGTGATACTACTGTTGTTGAAGGTTGTACAGATGCACAATTTATCTTTACACGTCCTGTTACACAAGCAGGTGATACCTTAACCGTTAGCTATACAATTGGCGGAACAGCCATTATGGGAACTGACTACAACAATATGACCAATCCGGTGGTTTTCCTTCCGGGTGAAGACACAGTTGTTTTGACATTAACGCCAGTTCAGGATGGTATCAACGATTCACCTGAAACAGTTATTTTCACTGCAACTACGATTACCGAATGTGGTGATACGATTATTTCACAAGGAGTTCTTTACATTTTGGATGGACCGAATCTGGTGATCAATGAAACGAATCCTTTGGTTCAATGTGCTACCGATTCGGTATTGATGTCAGCATTTGCTTCCGGTGGTTATCCTCCGTACACATATGCATGGAGTTACATGGGACAAACGGGTGATACCGCTTACGCGCCGATTTACCAAAACGGGACAGTGGATGTGTATGTGACGGCAACTGATGGTTGTGGTTTCACAGGAGTTGATACTGTTACGATTACCATGAACCAAACACTGGCGATTGACACCCTCATTCCTTACCCGGCTACAGCTTGTAATCCGGATGGTGCGGTTTCTGCCTTTGTAATCGGAATTACAGGACAACCACTTTATTCGTGGACTGGTCCCGGAAATCCTGGTCCGAATAATATCGATGCAACCGTTATGCAGAACATTCCTTCCGGATGGTACTATTTCACGGTTTCAGATGCAGTTTGTTCGGTAAACGATTCGGTTTTTGTGACACAGGAACAATCTCCGGTGGCACAGTTCTCAGCCGATGTGATGGCAGGTTGTGATCCGTTGACGGTTACTTTTACCAATACGAGTCAGAATGCAACCAATTATGTTTGGAGTTTCGGAAATGGAAACAATGCAAACGTCAATGATTTGAGCAGTCAAACACAAACGTACAACAACTCTACTACCGTTCAGTTGATTGCATTACAAGGTCAGTGTGCTGATACAATGACACTTCCGATCGTTGTTTCCGTGTGTGGCTGTACAGATCCTACAGCTTTGAATTACAATCCATTGGCTACAGTAGATGATAATTCTTGTGTTTACCCGATTCCACCGCTTCCAACTGTAGAAGTGCCGAACGTGTTTACACCGAATGATGATACTGATAACCCGGTGTTTGTATTGACTACAACCAACGCCACAGATATTGAATTGACGATCGTGAATCGTTGGGGAAATACGGTTTACACAGGTAAAGGAATCAATCCTGCCTGGGATGGAAAAGTAAACAGCACGGATGCTGCCGAGGGGGTTTATTTCTATAAGTATATCGTAACTGGTATTGGTGGCGATAAATTGGAAGGACACGGATTCTTACAGTTGATCAGAGACTAAATAACTTTAACATAATTGAAAAGGGCCTGCAAATTATTGCAGGCCCTTTTTGTATCTATTGAATTTGATTTTTTAGCTCTTGTGGGGATCGCGACCGTACTATCAAATTAGTTCACCTGTGTCAACGACTTCCCAGTCATTTCCAGCGGAGAAGCAATGCGCATGCGTGCTAAAATAGTTGGAGCCACATCGGCCAGAATTCCCGGCGCTAGTTGCACATGCGGATCATTGGTGACCAATACTGCCGGCACTGGGTTTAATGAGTGAGCCGTATTCGGACTACCATCGGCGTTTTTGGCTACATCGGCATTCCCGTGGTCAGCAATCACCAACAATTCATATCCTTTTTCCTGTGCTTTGGTTACAATTTCACCCAAACAGGTGTCAACTGTTTCAACGGCCTTTACAATGGCTTCAAAAACACCTGTGTGGCCTACCATATCCGGATTAGCGAAATTCAGGCAGAAGAAATCTGGTGTTTGTTTTTCCATCGATTCAATGATGCGGTTTTTCACTTCATTGGCACTCATTTCGGGTTGTAAATCATACGTGGCTACCTTGGGTGAATTCACCAGAATCCGTGATTCTCCAATAAATTCTTTCTCGCGACCGCCGTTGAAGAAAAAAGTAACATGCGGGTATTTTTCCGTTTCCGCGATGCGAACCTGTGTACGCTCCATTTTACTGATGATTTCGCCCAATGTATTCACCAGGTTGTCTTTCTCAAAAATGACCGAGACTCGTTTAAAACTACTATCGTAACTGGTCATGGTGAGATACTGAAGCGAAAGCGGTTGCATGTTGTATTCCGGGAATGCCTTTTGAGTCAGTGCCAGCGAAATTTCCCGCGGACGATCAGTCCGGAAATTGAAGTTGATGACCAGATCACCCGGTTCGATGGTTCCAATCGGTACGCCGTTTTCCTGTAAAGTATGTGCTTCGATAAATTCATCGGTAATCGAACGATGATAACTTTCGGTAATCGCTTCCGCGGCATGCGTAAACGGAATTCCTGTGCCATGAACCAAGGCGTCGTAGGCAACTTTGATCCGCTCCCAGCGATTATCACGGTCCATCGCATAATAACGACCTGTAATCGAAGCAATGCGTCCGGTTGTTTTAAAAAGATGGTCTTGTAATTCGGTCAAACATGTCACACCGCTTTTCGGATCACAATCACGACCGTCGGTAAACGCATGGATAAACACATTGGTGAGTCCGAAACTATGCGCCATGGTACACAACGCGTGCAGGTGTTCCTGCGAACTGTGAACACCTCCGTTGGAGACAAGCCCCATGAAGTGTACTTTTCTGCCCGATATTTTTGCTGTTTCGAAGGCTTTTTTCAGCACGGGAATTTCGAAAAATTCACCATCCCGAATTGATTTATTAATGCGGGTTAGTTCCTGATAAACAATCCGTCCCGCACCGATATTCAAATGTCCCACTTCGGAATTACCCATTTGTCCTTCAGGCAATCCAACCTGTTCACCACATGTTATTAATGTCGTAGTGGGATAATTGGCCATCAGGCGATCCATCACCGGTGTTTGTGCGCAGGCGATTGCGTCGCTGGTACTTCCGTCACCAATTCCCCATCCGTCAAGGATGATTAAACCTACTTTTTGATCACTCATAAGGAATGCTGATTTCAAAACATGCTCCGGGACCGTCTGTTTTCAGCAGTTGCAGCTTTCCGTTCAATGCTTTTGTAAATTGATAGGCAATGTATAACCCCAATCCGGTGCCTTTTGTGGAGCGGGTTTCTTCATTTTCGAGCCGGATAAACTTCTTGAAAATGGCTTTTTCGTGTTTGGCTGGAATTCCTTTTCCGAAATCGCGCACCAGAATAATGCAATGCGATTCGTTGCCACGTACCGTTACATGAATTCCTTTTTCGGTAGCGCCATATTTCCAGGCATTTTCGATCAGGTTGTTGCAAATGGTAGCAAAAACTAATTTGTCGGTAATCAGTTTACCGGTTTTTTCGAGTTGTAAATGAATGGGAATATCAAGCCGCTTTTGCTGAACGGCGATCAATTCATTAAAGAACGACTCCACTTCAACAGACTCTTTTTGCAAGGCCATTTTTTCCTGTTCCAGACGCGAAGCAGTAATTATTTGCTCCACGAGCAATTCCAATCGGTTGGTTTCGTCGATGGCTTTTTGGATGAGTTCTGCACGCTTTTCTTCGCTCAGGGAATGTTTCAACAACGTTTGCAGGTACAATTTATTGGCAGCAATCGGTGTTTTCAGTTCGTGGGTTACCGACAACATAAAGTTCTGCTGTTGCCGTGCCATGTTGATTTCCTTGGTGATCGACGTCTTGATTTTGTACAGGCCGAAAAGCAGCAGTACTAAGAAAACCGATCCTTCACCGATGATCATAAATACCCGTTTGGTGATCATGCGATCGGCCATTTCGGATGTACGGGTCAAATCGATGAGGTGATATCCCCACCAGATAAACTGAACGACGACATAAGCACCAAGCAAATACACAAAAACGGATGTCGGTTTTCTTCTCATACCGAACTCAGGTTAATAAGCGCGTTCGTTCTTCCCTTCTACAAAGTTAATGAACGCTTTGTTGACTACCTTGTTTCCTCCCGGAGTTGGATAATCGCCTGTAAAATACCAATCTCCGAGATGTCCCGGACACGCTTTGTGTAAATTTTCTACCGATTGGTAAACAATATCTACCTGCGCGTTGATGTTTTGAGGTGTTAGCATTTGAGCAATCTTGGCCGAAACCTCAGCATCGGTAAACGGTGCGTAAATTTCTTTTACATAATTGACAATCTGCTCTTTGGGAAGTTTTTCCTGCGCTTTTGACTTTTTGTAGACTTCATCGATGATGTGTCCGCGACCTGATTCTTTCAGAAGTGCAATCGTTGCTTCAAAGGCAATGAAATCGCCCATTTTAGCCATATCGATTCCATAACAATCAGGGTAACGGATTTGAGGCGCCGAAGAAACCACAATGATACGTTTCGGTTCCAAACGGTCCAGAATACGCAGGATGGATTGTTTCAACGTGGTACCGCGAACAATACTGTCGTCGATTACCACCAGATTGTCTTTTCCTCGGACCACCGATCCGTAAGTAATATCGTAAACGTGTGCCACCAGGTCATCGCGTGCTTCATCCTGTGTGATAAAGGTGCGCAGTTTGGCGTCTTTGATGGCTATTTTTTCGATGCGGGCGCGCTGGTTAATGATCTTTTCCAGCTCTTCACGCGTTGGTTTGCGGTCAAGTGCAAGGATATCGTTGAATTTGCGCTCGTTCAGGTGGTCTTCTAATCCTTTGATCATTCCGTAGAATGAACTTTCGGCCGTGTTGGGAATAAAAGAGAACACTGAATTATCCAAATCGTAATCGATGGTTTTGAGCACGATAGGCACTACATAACGACCGAGGTTTTTGCGCTCTTCGTAAATATCGTAATCGTTTCCACGGGAGAAATAAATCCGTTCGAACGAACATTTTTTGACTGCTTTCGGGGCGTTGATTTCCACTTCGGAAACATTACCGTTTTTCTTGATGATCAGGGCATGACCCGGAGTCAATTCCTTAATTTGTTCGCGTTTCAGGTTAAAAGCCGTTTGAATGACCGGGCGCTCGGAAGCAACCACGCATACTTCATCGTCTTCGTACCAGAACGCCGGTCTGATTCCGTTCGGGTCGCGCAACACAAATGCATCACCGTGACCAAACAATCCTGCCATGGCATAACCGCCATCCCAATCGATGGAAGCGCGTTTCAGGATTTGCTCTACGTTGATGCGTTCAGCGATCCGCTTGTAAATTTCCTGGTTGTTGTAGCCCAGCTTGTTGAACTGGTCGAACAATTCGTCGTTTTCTACGTCCAAAAAGTGACCGATTTTCTCCAAAACCGTTACTGTATCCGATTTTTCTTTCGGGTGCTGACCAATCTCAAGCAATACCTCGAATAACTCATCTACATTGGTCAGATTGAAGTTTCCGGCAACTACCAGGTTTCGGGTAATCCAGTTATTCTGGCGCAAAAACGGGTGACAACTTTCGATGCTGTTCCGACCGAATGTTCCGTAGCGCAAATGGCCTAAAAACAACTCGCCGGTAAAGCCCGCATTTTTCTTGAGGTAATGAACATCTTTGAGTTTTTCGGGAGCTTCTTCACCTATTTGCACAAAGCGCGAATTGATGTAATCGAAGATATCCTGAATGGGTTTTGAGTCGATGCTTCGGTAGCGCGAAATGTAACGTTCGCCCGGTTCCATATCCAATTTGATATTGGCTACTCCGGCGCCGTCCTGTCCGCGATTGTGTTGTTTTTCCATGAGCAGGTGCAGCTTGTTTATGCCGTAAAAAGCCGTCCCGTACTTGTCGAGATAATATTGAAGTGGTTGTTTTAAACGGATAAGTGCAATTCCGCACTCGTGTTTAATTGCATCGCTCATGGTACCAAAAAAAGATGGTGCAAAAGTACGACTTTCAAATCGATTGATACATCACTAAATCGGTTTTCATCTGTTAAAGAATGCAAGTTTCATTCCTATCCTGTTTTTTAGGATTTCAAGGAATGTAAAAAGTTTCCAATGACCAATTTCAGGCAGCATTTTTGCAGGTGATGAATAGAATCAATGAACGGAAAAGTTGTTTCGGGTAAAATCGGGCCTCAATTTGGCGCGCAAGAGCAACTTTTTCTTAAAAAAACAGTTTAATAGATAGATGGCACGTTTTCCTCAAAAACGAAGGCTTTATCGCTGACTATCATGGTCTTTTAGTAAATTCGTATATGCTGCGTTGGTTGATCGTAAGTTGTGTCTTGTTGCCCTTGTTCGTTACCGGACAAGGCAATCAGGTATGGTTACACCCCAATCGCGGGCAGTGGGACGACCGATTCAATTATAAAGTAGAGCTGGAACACGGCGAAATGCTCATTGAACCGAAAGGGTTTACCTATCATTTCTACGAATTGCCAGAACACGACCACGGCTCAAAACCGCACGAAGCAAGCGAAGAACAAATCATCAAATCGCACGTAATCAAAACACGTTTCCTAAAAGCACAGCAACCAGTTGCTTTTGAGGAGCGTAATCAATCGTCGTTTTACCGCAATTATTTCCTGTCGAAAGATCCAAACCAATGGAAACCGGAGGTTCACTCGTTAAAAGAAGTGACCAGCAAATCGGTTTACCCGGGAGTGGATTTATTGCTCCAGGGTGGAAACGGCTCGTTGAAGTATTCCTGGATTGTAGCGCCCGGAACAGATTGCGCTGTCATTCAATGGAATTACGAAGGCGCTGAAAACATTGCCGTAAATGCACAGGGCGAATTGGAAATTCGTCATTCACTTGGAATCATCACTGAAAGCAAACCCATTGCCTGGACCATCCATGACGGTAAAAAAATACCCGTTTCGCTCAACTACGAAGTTGATGGAACAACCGTTTATTTCTCAGGAACCTCGAACACAGCTTTTACCGATACACTAGTCATTGATCCTTCACTCACATTCTCAACATTTACCGGTTCATTGGTCGATAACTGGGGTTTTACAGCTGCTCCGGACCCGAATGGAAATTTATTTGCCGGCGGAATTGTCTTCGGAGTAGGTTATCCGACCACACCAGGAGCGATCGATCAATCGTTCAATGGCGGAAGTTCCAGCGGTTTTCAGATCGATGTAGGAATTACCAAATTCAATTCAACCGGAACGAACATTATTTATTCAACGTATTTGGGAGGAAACGGTAACGAAACACCGCATTCCATTGTATCGGGACCAACCGGAGAGTTGTTTATTCTTGGAGTTACAAGCTCGACCAATTTCCCGATGTCGGGGAGTTCGTTTGATAATTCATTTAACGGAGGACCTTCGTTTGCCGGAAACTCATTGGGTTTTGACAATGGTGCCGATTTGTACATTGCCCGGTTTAACCCAACCGGAACAGCTTTAATGGCCTCTACTTACATTGGCGGTACGGGAACCGATGGCGTACAGGAAAGTTCGCTGCGCTATAATTACGGCGATCAATTCCGGGGAGAAATCATTGTAAACGGAACCAGTGTTTATGTAGCAAGCGTTACCAATTCATCCGATTTTCCCACGCAAAATGCCACTCAGCCTACGTTGAGCGGATTACAGGATGCCGTGTTTTTTGAAATGGATTTGGGCTTGAGCGCTTTTCAGTGGTCTACCTATTTTGGCGGTGGCGGAACCGAAACCGGAAACGGGATTCAATTATCGTCGACAGGTGACGTATACGTAGCAGGTGGAACAAATTCTCCCGGACTTTTTACATCAGGACAGGATTTAAGCTTCAACGGTGGAATTGCCGATGGTTATCTGGCGCGATTAAACGGAAATACCGGAGCAATCATTGCAGGCACCTATATCGGAACCACTGATTACGATCAAAGTTATTTCGTACAGCTTGACCTTGACGATGAAGTTTACGTATATGGCCAAACACAGGGAACAATGCCGATTACGGCCGGTTGTTACGGATTGGCCAATTCAGGACAGTTTGTAGCCAAGTACTCTACGAACCTGAATACACTTACCTGGACAACAACCATCGGAGCAGGTACCGGACACGTAGAAATCTCACCAACCGCTTTCCTGGTTTCCAATTGTAAAGACATTTACCTTTCCGGATGGGGAGGAAACGTGAACATTTCCAGTCAGGCCAATCAAAGTAGCAGTAACGGTTTCCCCGTGACACCGGATGCCTACCAGCCTACGACGAATGGCAGCAATTTCTGGATTGCCGTACTGGGCCAAAACGCATCGTTCCTGAAATACGGAACGTACATGGGAGGTGTTAGCTCCTCGGCCAATCACGTTGACGGCGGGACTTCCCGCTTCGATAAAAACGGAAGCATCTATCATGCCGTATGCGCAGCCTGCGGCGGAGCTAACAATGGTTTTACAACGACTCCGGGAGCCTGGTCAACACAAAATCCGAGTCCGAATTGCAACCTTGCAGCGTTTAAGTTTGAATTGAGCAATATCGAAGCAATTATCTCCGATCCGGATCCGTTGATCTGTTTACCAGACCCAATTGTTTTCCAGAATAATAGTGCGAATGGAAACGAATTTTTCTGGGATTTCGGTGACAACACAACTTCCACGGCGGTCAATCCATCGCATGTATATGCATCTGCCGGACAATATACGGTTACGTTGATCGTATCGGATACCAATCAGTGTTTTTCGCCTGATACTGTTCAGTTTGAAGTGAATATCGGTGATTTTGAGGGGGGAATTGTGGAGCCGCCATCAAGTATTTGTCCGGGACAATCATACCAGTTTGAAGCTTTTGGCGGAAACAATTATTTGTGGTCGCCGGCGCAGTACCTTGATAATCCGAATATCTTTAACCCAACGGCAACTGTTACCCAAAACACACAATTTACCTGCATCATCAGTGATAGTTGTGGGATCGATACAGTTCAGGTTTGGCTCAACGTCTTTGGTGGCGCTGTCCAGATTTCGAATGACACTACTATTTGTATTGGCAATTCGGTTCCACTGGAAGTAGAAGGAGTTACCACTGTTTTATGGTCGCCACCTACGTTTTTGGATAACCCGAATAGTGCAACCCCGATTTCTACACCAACCAACACCATTACGTATACGGCTACCGGGACTACTGATGACGGTTGTCAGCTGAATGAACAAGTAACGATAACGGTGGTTGCGGATTTTCCGAATCCGACGATGCAGGATACATTGACCTATTGTCGTGGACTGTCAGGAGAAATTACCGTGAGCGGGGCTGATACGTATAATTGGTCGCCACCGGTTGATATTACGCCGATTTCCGGAGCCACAGTGACGATTTCTTCGCCTGTTGAACGTTATTATTATTGCCTTTTCGGGAATGCCTGCGGCGCAGAACTCGACAGCGTTTATGTGAATATTGTGAGTGCAACAGTGAATGCCGGAAACGACACCATTGTTTGTCCGGGACAACCGGCATTTATGTATGCGACGGGTGGTGTGTCTTATGTTTGGAGCCCTGCTGTGAACCCGATTACACCCAATGCTTCCGAGGTTTCGGTAATTGCTCCGGCAGCTGGTTTTTATACGGCTTATGGAACCGATCTCAACGGATGTATCGATTCGGCAAAAGTCTTCATCAACCTGTTTCCAACACCTTTTATTCAAACCAATCCGGATGTTTACGCATTCATGGGTGAAGCCATTCAACTTTCGGCAACAAGTACCACACCGGGTCCTTATGTTTGGTCACCTTCCGAGTACCTGAGCTGTGTGGTCTGTGTATCACCGATTGCACAACCGGATCAGAACTTTGTATACACGGTGACTTATACAGACGAAAATGGCTGTGAAGCTTCCGATGATGTGAAGATCATCTACGACCCGATCATCTACGTGCCGAATGCTTTTACACCGGGCGATAACGGATTAAATTCAGAGTTCTTCGCTGTTGGAGGAAACATCAAGGCGTTCACCATTGATATCTTCAACCGTTGGGGTGAATTGATTTATACCGGCGATGCATTGGATAAGGCGTGGGACGGAAGCTATCAGGGAAGACCTTGTCAGGATGGTGTGTATACCTGGAAAATCAAGTACTATGATTTTCTTGACAAAGAATACCAGTTGGTTGGCCATGTTTCCTTGCTGAGATAACGGTATATTTGTCTATGCTTTCATTTCGACCTAAAATCACCTTTTTATTCATCATCGCAGTAACAGCAATTTTGTTTGGTTCATGCACGCTTACGCAACGCAGGTATCGTTCTGGATTTCATTTGGAGTGGAAGCACCGTTATAAAGCACCTGAATCAGATTTTTCAACTTCTGAAAAAGTCGCTCCGGCGCTGGCTGAAATTTCGGATACAAATAATCATTCAGATCACGTTTCTTCAATTCGACCTACGGGAGAAACAGCAATTGTCATTCACAAGGATAATAGTGCAGAATCGCCGATTGTCTATCATGCCTTTCCTCAAAGAATAATTCAGTCACCTATTCAGATCAAACAACGTGATGAGGTAGATCACACCATTAAAACGATTACGAAAGAGCATTTTCAGAAAAAGAGCAGAGATCAAAACGGTGGACTGTTTCTGCTTTGGTTCTTATTGTTGATGGCTATGTTGGTAATACCACCCATATTATTCACCATAGCTTCCTATTGGATTGATCTTTCCAAAATGGGAATTGCATGTTTATGGATCATTTGGGCTGCAGGAATTGTTGCTGCCTTGCTTTTGTTTTCAGGGCTTTGGCCGATTATTCTCTCGTGTTTGATCTGGAATGTTGTTTTCACAATTATGGGGCTTATAATTGTTCTTGTCAACGCCTGATTTTATAGATCACGCAGTCACCAATAGTTCACATTTCATGACACCATCGCGGTCAATTTCTGTCAATGTAATCGGTTGAAGGGTATTTACAAGCGAAGCATCAAACGGTACTTTTACCTTGACGTAATTTTCCGTAAAGCCCAGCATCATACCGTTTTCTTCTTCAGCTTCAAACAAAACCGTTCTGTTTGTACCGATATTTTGCTCGTAGAAAGCGCGTTTCTTTTTCTCGGAAAGAATGTGGAGTTGCTGACTTCGTTGTTTGCGGATTGCCTGCGGAACAGGATCTCCCAATTTGATAGCAGTCGTATTTGCCCGTTCTGAATACGTGAAAACGTGCAGGTAGGAAATATCAATGTCCTTCAGAAAATCCATTGTTTCCAGGAATTCTTCATCCGTTTCTCCGGGAAAACCAACAATCACATCAACGCCGATACAGCAATCCGGACGCAATGCTTTAATCGCCGCAACGCGTTCTGCATACAATTCGCGGAGATACTTACGGCGCATGGCTTTCAGCAAGCGATTGCTTCCCGATTGAAGTGGAATATGAAAATGAGGCACAAATCGTTCGGCTTTGGAAAGCGTAAAGGAAATGATTTCATCAGTCAATAAATTGGGTTCGATGGAAGAAATACGGAAGCGTTCAATGCCTTGAACAACGTCTAATCCTTTCACGAGTTGGAAGAAATTCTCGTCGCCACCTTGTCCGAAATCGCCGATGTTTACACCGGTCAATACCACTTCTTTCACGGCCGTTTGGGCAATTTTCTCTGCTTCCAGCAACGTCTCGGCAACCGAAGCATTTCGGCTTTTTCCACGCGCCAGCGGAATGGTACAAAACGTACAAAAGTAATCACACCCGTCCTGTACTTTCAGGAATGAACGCGTGCGATCGCCCATCGAATACGAAGGAATGAATGTGTTGGTTTGTTTGATATGATCGTATTTCACCGTGGCGGCAGAAGCCTGCGCATCGCGCTCTTCGAGATGTTCTACGATGTTGAATTTTTCGTTGGCGCCCAACACCAGTGAAACTCCCGGAATTCTGGAAATTTCTTCAGGTTTCAGCTGAGCATAACAACCGATTACGGCTACATATACTTCCGGATTGATCTTCGTAGCTCTGCGGACCAACTGACGACATTTTTTATCGGCATTTTCGGTCACCGAACAGGTGTTGATCACCAGAATATCAGGTGTTTCCTCGAAATCAACTTTCGCGAAACCGGCATTTTCAAACAGGCGTGAAATAGTAGAAGTCTCGGAGAAGTTTAACTTACAACCGAGGGTATAAAACGCTACTTTTTTGTACTGCTGCATGACAATCGTTGATCGGGAATTGGACCTGTCTTTTGGCAGACAGGGCACAAAGATAGGGCTTATTTTGGAAATAAAAGCTTCTTTTAACGCGTTCAAGACCATCCTTTCACGTGCTTTTTCAGTAGTTACAGCCTTCTTTCTGTTATATTTGTAATCAAGCGATTATTCTATGAAACACACCCTCACGGTACATTACGAAATCATCGAACACTGGTCTGAACTAAACGAACAGGAACAGTTATTGGTCAAAAAAGCGCAGGAAGCATCGCTAAAAGCGTATGCACCTTACAGCAATTTTCTGGTAGGAGCGAGTGTGTTGTTGCAGAACGGTGAAATCGTTACCGGAAACAATCAGGAAAATATCGCTTATCCCTCGGGATTGTGCGCCGAGCGTGTAGCCTTGTTTTATGTAGGTGCCAATTATCCCGATCAGGCGGTTCAAACGCTGGTAGTGGTAGCAAAAGGAACCTTGGTAAAACCGGAAGATTGTATTTCGCCGTGTGGTTCGTGCCGGCAGGTGATTGCTGAGAGTGAATTCCGTCAAAAAACACCTATCCGAATGATTTTGGTGGCGCAAAACGGCCGAACATTTGTATTCGATAAAGCCTCAGATTTACTGGTATTTCCTTTTGGAATGGATTGATAAACGATGAATGAGCAAAAAATAAACGATTGGCTGGCTTCCAGGAAGCAATTGCGCGAAGACCGGAACGCTGTTTCGCTGTTTGAAGCATTGCGTTCGGGGAACAGGACCGCGCTCAGTTCATCGATTACCTTGCTCGAAAGTTCATTGGAAAAGGACCGGGAAATGGCTGCTGCGATTATTCGTTTGTGTTTGCCTTTTTCCGGAAATTCAATGAGAATAGGCATTACTGGCGTTCCCGGAGTGGGGAAAAGTTCGTTCATTGAGCGTTTTGGTATGGAATTGATCGGTGAAGGAAAACGGCTTGCGGTGTTGGCCATCGATCCGACCAGCGAACGAACCGGAGGAAGTATTTTGGGCGATAAAACACGGATGCAGCAACTTTCGCAGGAAGAAAATGCGTTTATAAGGCCTTCGGCAGCAGGAAATACATTAGGTGGCGTAGCGCGCAAAACCCGTGAAACAATCATTTTGTGCGAAGCTGCCGGTTATGATACTGTATTAGTTGAAACAGTTGGAGTAGGACAATCCGAAACGATGGTGCATTCGATGGTTGATTTTTTTCTGTTGTTATTATTAGCAGGCGCCGGAGACGAATTACAAGGCATCAAACGCGGAATTATGGAAATGGCCGATGGGCTGGCTGTTACAAAAGCTGATGGCGAAAACGACAAACGTGCTAAACTGGCGCAGCGTGAATTAAAAAATGCGATTCATTTATTTCCACCGACTGCTTCGGGTTGGATTCCGGAAGTACATACCTGCAGTTCGGTGACCGGAGAGCGAATTGATGACGTCCGTAACATGATCCTTCGCTTTGAAGAACATGCCAAAATCAAAGGAGCATTTCTGCAAAAGCGTAAAGATCAGGATCGTAACTGGATGCACGAAACATTACGGTCGTTGTTGCTCGAAGGGTTGTACTTAGATCCGGTGATACATCAGCGAACACTGGAAATGGAAGAAGCCGTCCGATCAGGAAAAATCTCAGCTTTCGAAGCGGCTGAATTTATTTACCATTTATATAAAAAGCCAGGATAAGGCATTATTTTTGCGGACAACCGATGTCTAAAAAATAATAAACATGCTTTTCCGCCTAAGTCTTGCCACCATCCTATTGGCCTTTTCCGCCAGTGCTCAGTTGAACCGTTTTGAAAAAGTTGAGTGGATTGTGCATCCTTCCGCTGCTTTGAATACGACTTTTTTTGTCGATTTTAAATTAACCAGTACCAAAGGAAAAACGGTATCGGTTGAACACGGTTCGGATGTTTATAAATGGGATGCCTTTACCTTTAAAAGCGATCGCCCAATCGGATTTAACTATGGCGTGGGATTTTACTACAACATGAACGATTTTGAGGGTGTAGATAGTATCCGAGTAGAAGCAACCTGCGAAAATGAAGCATTGAATTCGGTGTTTTACATTCCTGTCAGGTATTGTGTTGCGCTTGATCTGGCCGAAAAAAAGATAGTATTCAATGAATATTTTTCGCTCGACTGGATCATGATCATGAATACCGGTGAACGGTTTGGATATGATAAAAACTGGGTAAATACCTCAGGATTGATCAATGAGTCAGATCAGAGGTTTACGCTCGCGAATAATAATCTAAAAACCAATACAGCTGAGCCCTTCCGTTCGGGACTTATCCGATTCAGACATCCGAACCTGAAACGACCGGTTTTTGAGCGAAAGATGTCCGTTGTGGTTTCCAACCAATTGAACTTTGATTTTTCCGGAGAACCGGGAAGAACAGGGCGAAACGGTCAAAACGGCACGCAGCCCAGTCAATCTGGAGGGTATGGTGAACCGGGAGAAAACGGATTACCTGCCGATAAATTGGTTACCGTATTTGTGCGGCCTTATTCGTCTGATTCTATTCCATTGCTGGAAGTGATTGCTGTTTCTGATAACCGGCGAAAGAAAGCCTTTATCAGTGCCACTAATCCAAAAATAAATGTGGATGTTTCAGGTGGTCCTGGCGGTTCGGGCGGAAATGGTGGAAACGGAGCAAATGCCCAGCAAACAGAGAAAGCGTATGACAGATTAAGCGGCGGTTCCGGAGGTGTTGGCGGTTATGGTGGAAACGGTGGTGATGCCGGGACGGTTTTAATTCTGATCGATTCGAATCTGAGACTTACTGAGAGTAATTTTTTCGTGAATACGAACGGTGGTGATGGCGGTTCTGCAGGAAATGCGGGAGCCGGAGGAACAAATGATCGTGGGGATGACGGTCTTATAGCACGTGCATTGGTGCGTAACGAGCGGGTTTCAGGAACAGCAGGACTTCCGGGGAGGACCGGTAATTCGGGTGTTTCAAGCTTTCGTTTTGTTAATAGTGAATCGCTGGAAAACAAACTCAAAGAAACCGGCTTCAGGTAAATTTTTAAAAAAACGGAAGTTCGGGATATTACGAACCGGTTCGTAATATCCCGAACTTCCGTTCGAATTTATGTTATTTAAATCGCGCTCACGTTAAAATAATACCTTTGCTATATGGAAGAAATCACGTTTACCATCGAAGGGCCTTACATCGAGTTACTGGCTTTGTTAAAAGCAACAAGCATTGCTCAAACCGGCGGACACGCAAAATTCATCGTTGAAGATGGCGATGTCGTGCGCAACGGTGAGGTAGAAGAACGTAAACGCGCGAAACTTATTCCGGGTGATATTCTTGAAATAGGTGGAGAAATCCGGATTTTTCTAAAGTGAGTTAAAACAACTCCTGAAATTCCTTCTTTAAATACTCAATAGTAATTTCGGTAGGCAAAGTACCAACTTCTGCCACAATCTCGAATATTTTTCCCGCCAGATCGGTCCCGGTAGAAGTAGCCTGCATCTGATTCCCGGCAATGTTGATGATCTTGATTGTTTCTTCTTTTGAATTGCGCAACATTTCCCAAGCCTGTGGCGAAATAAACAATTGCTGTGAAACATTATGGTCGTACTCTTCGCGAATGGCTTGGAGCAAATCACTTTGCATGCGTTTGGCCGGGTGTCCCGGATTGTGAAGACGCATCACCAAACTTCCAGGATGAATGCGTTCCATTAACAGCACCGCACGTTGATAAGCATCTACGCGTGAGGGTAAGAAAAACTCCTGTCGTGAGCGTTTTAATTCAATTTGCAGGTGTCTGACTTCCTTTTCTGATTGTTTACGAAGGAAATAGTAAGCGGTATAAAATACCCCGGCGGCTGGAACCACCACCAATACAATACTTAAAATGAGTTCTGTGACAGACATAATTGAATTTTTGGTAAATATAGTTTTACAATCCGGATCGATGATTAGATAATGTGTCTTTTAGAAAAAGTAACACTAGATAAATCGTTCGTCAACTTCCATAACATTTCCGCAATTTTTGCAGGTCCGTAGATCTTCTGAAGCATAAAATTCGCGAAAGCGGGAAATAAAATCGTGCTCGATGTTTTCCAATGGAAAACGGTAATGTTTCAATTCAGTATTGCATTTTTCGCAAAACCAAAACAGTCCGTCGCTCAGGTCGGTTCCTTTTCGTACGCGTTCGATTACGAGTCCAACGGTGTTTTCTCCGCGAATAGGTGAGTGTGGGATGTTTGCCGGCAGCAGGAACATGTCACCTTCCTTGATGTGAATTTCTTTTGCTTTTCCTTCATGTTGAATGCGTACCATGATATCGCCTTCGAGCTGATAGAACAACTCTTCACTTTCATTGTAGTGATAATCTTTACGTGCATTGGGTCCACCAACGATCATCACAATGAAGTCACCCGCCTCTTTATAGAGGTTCTTATTCCCGATAGGCGGTTTTAATAAATCACGGTTTTCGTCGATCCATTGCTGTAAATTAAAGGGAGCCATCATATGCGTTCAATTTGTTTCAAAAATAGCGGTTCATTTTGCCAAATGCAATGAAATAATGCAAGAAAGCGTTATAACCCGTATCAGAATTTTAATTGCGTCAGGACCTAAAAAAACAAACCCCGCTGATCAAAGACCAACGGGGTTTTTATTGAGTTATCCTTAAGTGATTATTGAATCACAACACGGAATACTTTTTCAGCCTGATCATTGGAAAGTTT
>JAZKEB010000003.1:0-410376 GCA_040387295.1 Bacteroidota bacterium
GATGCCACTTTTAAAACGAAACCCTGGTAGTACTACTATCAGGGTTTTTTTGTTTAGAATAGCCCGGAATTATCCGGTTTTTCATCTTCCTCGCTTGTGACTCTGTTTACATCTTTATTTCGTTTATCCGGAAGAGATCTGATTCCTGATTGAATCCCATTATCCAGGCACAGATGATTATGTCTAATACTGGCGGTCGGTTCCGCATTCCGCAATACCGAGTCAGGCTCAGACTGATCAGAAGGGAGAATTCCTATTGAATCAAACCTTGCTATACCTCAAGCTGGCTCTTAAAGCTTTCTTTTGAATTGTATTTCAAGAGCATACTACAGAGAACAACAACAAAACCAACCTTCCTTCGGAAACAATACCGCACAAAAAAGCCCTACTTGAAACAAGTAAGGCTTTCATGATCAGTTAAATCGTTTTAACTAGAATACTTCCGAATCTGCAAAGTGAAATTTACCTTCAATAGCAGCATTCTCATCCGAATCAGAACCGTGAACCGCATTGCGACCCTTCGACTCAGCATAATATTTACGAATTGTTCCTTCAGCAGCTTCTGCCGGATCAGTTGCCCCGATCAATGCTCTGAAATCTGCAACAGCGTTGTCTTTTTCCAAAATTGCAGCAACGATAGGCCCAGAAGTCATGTACTCAACCAATTCGCCATAAAACGGACGCTCAGAATGAACTTCGTAGAATTTTTTTGCCTGATCTTCCGATAAACGCGTATACTTCATCGCTTTGATCGAAAAACCAGCTTGAATAATCATATCGATGATTTTGCCCATGTGACCGTTTTCGATCGCATCCGGCTTTAACATGGTGAATGTTCTGTTACCTGACATTGTTCTTTTTTTAGTTGAATTTCACCGCAAAAGTACTGAATTTAAAACGATCTATGGGCATGAAATCAAATTTCCGTAAAGATTTGACTCTAGCTGAAATAAAAACAGGTACTTAAATTTTAGACACGTCTAAAAAATAGTTATATTTGTTCTGAAAATTTGACGCATGCAATTAGAAAAACGACAGTTATCTCAGAGCGAAGAAAATTATATCAAAGCAATTTATGCGTTATCCGAGACGTGTGAAGATACTATTTCAACCAATTTACTGGCCGAACGAATGTCTACAAAAGCATCGTCGGTAACCGATATGTTGAGAAAACTAACTGATAAAGAGCTTCTTACCTATCAGAAATATCAAGGTTGTGGCCTGACTCCGAAAGGGAGAACTATTGCTTTGTCCATCGTACGAAAACACCGTTTGTGGGAAGTTTTCCTGGTGGATAAACTACAATTTGGCTGGGATGAAGTTCATGAAATTGCAGAACAACTCGAACACATTCAATCCACACAATTGACCAATCGTCTGGAAGCATTTTTGGGCTACCCCAAAGTAGATCCACATGGTGATCCGATTCCCAATGATGAAGGTGTTTTTGACACACCGGCCGTTCGCGTTAGTTTGGCTTCATGCGAAACCGGTTCCAAAGGAATTGTGATGGGAGTGGAAGATGGATCTCCGGAATTTCTGCAATACCTCAATAAAATTGACCTGAAATTGGGTTCCGAAGTCGAAATCCTGGAAAAATTGTCCTTCGACGGGTCGTTGCTGATCGCTATGGAAAAACGGACCATTCAATTTTCACATGTAGTAGCAGCCCGAATCTTTATTCAACCCTACCAATCATGATGAAGCCGGTAGTATTCGTTTGTTTTATCCTGATGCTGTTCGGCGGTTGTAAGATCGATACGAAAAAGCAGCAGGAATTGCACATCGTTTGCTCTACATCGATTATCAGAGATTGTGTTCAGGAAATTGTGGGAGATGCCTGCGAAGTAAAAACACTCATGGGACCTGGAATTGATCCGCACTCCTACAATCCTCGACCATCTGATGTTTCATTACTAAATGATGCAACAGTCGTGATTTACAATGGCCTTCACCTCGAAGGGAAAATGGCGCAGTTGTTTCACCAGTTGGGCGAACGAAAAACAGTGTTCTGCGTAGCTGACGGAATAGACAGGAAAAATTTAATTTATACCGATCCGTCTTCCGGAGCAATCGACCCGCACATCTGGTTCGATACCGAAAGCTGGCTGCAAGGTCTGGAGAAAGTCACAGAAGATTTGTGCAAAGCCTACCCACAATACAGGGAAAAATTCAAAGCTAACTTTAAGCGATTTAGCGAAGAAACAAAACAATTGACTGCTCAATTGAGAGATGAAATGCAAGCGGTTCCTCGTAAACAGCGTGTATTGATTACTTCACACGATGCATTTCATTACTTCAGTCGTTGTTTCGATTTGGAAGTGAGCGCTCTCCAGGGAATTTCCACAACGCAGGAACCCGGAGTTCAGGATGTTGTGAATCTGGTGAATTTTATCGTTAATCGCCGCGTGAAAGCACTGTTCGTAGAACATTCCGTAAGCCCGAAAGCAATCAATACCGTAATGGAATCGTGCCATCGAAAAGGACATAACGTGCGTGTAGGCGGAACACTTTACTCGGATGCCTTGGGCGATAAACAAAGCAAAGGAAATACGTATTTGAACATGCTTCGGCACAATGTTCATACGATTATCAAAGGATTGAAATAATGGAAAATCACTGTATAGCGGTTGAAAACCTTCAGGTCAGTTACCATCAGCAACTGGCGCTGGAATCAGTTTCAGTTGAATTACCTGCCGGAAAAATTACCGGTATAATCGGGCCCAATGGTTCCGGTAAAACAACCTTTTTGAAAGCTGTTTTGGGAATTGTAACCCCAACAACCGGAATTGTCCGGTTTTTTGGTGAAGCCCTAGATAAAGTAAGACAACAGGTAGCATACGTTCCGCAACGGGAGTCGGTTGATTGGGATTTTCCAATTTCCGTTTACGATGTGGTTTCTATGGGACGTCTGAATCCCAAAAGATGGTGGCAACGTGTTGCCGCAGAAGATCTTCGGATTATTCAGGATGCGCTGTCGCAAGTCAATCTCACCGAATTACAGCATCGACAGATTGGTCAGCTTTCGGGTGGACAACAACAACGTGTTTTCCTGGCGCGTGCATTGGCCCAGCAAGCGTCACTGATTGTGATGGACGAACCGTTTGTCGGGGTAGATGTAGCTTCACAGGATTCCATTTTGAAAGTATTACAAACGTTGCGTGATAACGGGAAATCAATTGTGATTGTTCACCATGATCTTTCCACCGTTGCCAATTATTTTGATTATGTGGTACTGCTCAACAACAAACTGGTTGCTGCAGGTGATACCAAAGTCATGTTGAAACCCGAAACGCTGGCAAAAGCTTACGGCCATTCGTTGCTGTTTCAATCAACTTCTCCGGAATCATGAATTATTTTGCCGATCCCACAATTCAGCGCATGTTCCTCGGAACAATCGTAATAGGCGTAACAGCTTCTGCGGTTGGCGTTTTTGCGTTCCTGCGTAAAAAGGCACTGGTGGGTGATGCGATTTCACATGCCATTCTTCCTGGTGTGGCAGTGGCTTACATTGCTACGGAAACCCGCGAAACCTGGGTGTTAATGCTCGGAGCAGTAATTGCCGGTTGGCTGGCAACCCAATTCATGGACACACTTTCCAGAACTACAAAACTGAAATCCGACGCAGTAGTAGCCATTGTTTTGAGTATCTTTTTCGCCATAGGTTTGGTGCTTATTTCATGGATTCAGGGAACGGGTAAAGATGCCCAGGCCGGCCTCAGTGATTTTCTTTTCGGGAAAATAGCCGCCATTTCTACACAGGATATTTACGCTTTCGCCGTGTTGGCTATCTGTCTGATGTTTCTCCTTTTCTGGAAATACAAAACCTTTTATTTTCTGGCATTCAATGCCGAATACTTAAAAGTGCGTGGTTTTTCAATCAGATGGAACGATATGCTGATTTCAACGGCGTCCATTTTAGCAATTGCGATGGGAATTCAGGCTGTTGGCGTTGTATTAATGTCAGCCTTGTTGATTATCCCCGTTGCCGGCGCACGAATGCTCACGTTCCGCATTTTACCACTCATGGCAATTTCCGTCATATTTGGTGTTGTCGGCGCAGTGGGCGGAGCGTTTAGCTCGACATTAGCACCCAATATGCCAACAGGACCATGGATCATCGTCGTCTTATTCTTTATCGTAATCGTCTGTTTTGTCATTCGCTATTTCTCAGAGCGAACAAAGCGAAATACGGCTCCAAAAACACAGCGCAATGGGTAACGGATTAATCATTTTAACCGCAATGTTGGTAGCATTACCAGCTTCTTTATTGGGTGTTTTCCTGATGATGCGCAAAATGGTCATGGTAGGCGATGCCATTTCACATGCCGTATTGCCGGGAATCGTGGTGGCTTATCTGATCACCGATAGCCGGGATTCTTTTCCGATGTTGCTTGGAGCGGCTGTTATGGGCGTTTTGACAACCGTTTTTATTGATTTCCTCAACCGTCGAATTCGCATTCAGCAGGATGCAGCCATCGGCACGGCGTTTACTTTTTTGTTTGCAGTGGGAGTTTTACTCATCGCTTTTTTTGCTGGAACCAATACCGATCTCGACCAGGAATGTGTCCTCTATGGCGATTTGGAAACTTCCTTTCTGGACCAACGCATCTGGAATGGTTATCTGGTTGGAACCGGTGCGATTTTCCAATTATTACCGCTCAATTTCCTCGTACTGATCGTCATTGTAGTTGCCTTGCGTCCGCTTACGGTTTGGGCATTCAACAGCGATTTTGGTCAATTACTCGGAATGAAAACCGGAAGGTGGCAACTCCTGATGATGTCGCTCGTAAGTATCCATGCTGTTTTTAGTTTTGAAAGCGTTGGAGCCATCATGGTAGTCGGAATGTTGGTGCTTCCGGCCTCGGCGGCGTATTTAATTTCGAATAAATTATCCGTTGTTTTAATACTTTCTGCAAGCATAGGAATACTAGGATGCGTTGCTGGATTTTTCGTAGCACTCTGGCTAAACGTTTCGATCGCGCCCACAATTGTTTCGATCTGTGGACTCTTCTTCACGATTATTTGGCTGATACAATGGTTGCGTGGCGAACGGAAGGTAATTCAAACAAGTCCGGTTAACAATTAGGAACCCAATTCGGTTCCTTTTTATTGCAATTTTTTAACACAAAAACACTTGCACTTCCTAAAAACCGTCTTATCTTTGTAAGACAAAACACAATTCATAGTTGTTGTTTTTGGGTTTTATAGTTTTAGCATGGTTTAGCAGAAAGAGGAGTGAGTTACACAGAATTTACTCCTCTTTTTGTTTTTAAAGACTTTTGCTTCTGAAACGCTCTCCCAACGTTCCGATTCATTCAAAAATCTTCTTCTTTCGACAATTCGTTTTATTTGCTCATCAATCTTTGCGGAATTTATAATAATGCTTTTTATATTGCATTTTTTCCGTTTATTTGGAGCAACTTTTGATCGATGAAGAAATACTACGCCTCTCTTGTTTTAGCACTTTTAACTGTCGGAACTGTTCAGTCTCAGACCCAAAGTGTTGCCTTTCCAGCCGTTGGTAAAGGAGTAGCAACTCCTTTTGTAACAGATTACCATTCACTGGGAATCAATGTTTCAGGACTTGGTTGGGGAACCGGCTACAAAGGAAAGCGTTTTACAATGGGATCGAGCGAATTCGGATTCGGAATCTATAGTGATTCATTAACTTCCGATAAACTCAAGAATCTCACGCGTACGTTATGGTCGCAGGCAACGAAAAAAAATCAGGATACCATTGATTACCAAAAACAGTTGGAAGCAGCCGGCGATTATGCCCAGGCAGGTATTTCCATTTTTGTTGATTTCAACTGGGCCGGTTTTTCGTTTCAAAGTGAAAAATTCGGGGGAATCGCCTTCAATGTGCGTGAAAATTACCAGTGGTATTCGAAACTGAACGAACAAACAACCGATATCCTTTTCAGAGGAAAATTATCTTCTTACTTTGATTCATTGACTGTGGTTTTCGGAACAGACACCTCCGTTATTGCTAACAATGCCAATCTTTCAAGCGATACGTTAGATGCAGCAATTAGCGGCAGCATCGGTGTTCCACTTAAATTAAGCGACATTACAAGAGGCTCTAACATCAGAATGGTGTGGAACCGTTCGTACAATTTCGGTTACGGAAGAAAACTATTCGGTACCGATTCAACGTTCGCACTTTATGCCGGAATCGGTGGTCGTTTTATCCAATCAATGGCCATGTTTGATCTTTCATCGGATGACAACGGCTTGGTCATGCACTCGGCAATTACTCCGTCGTTTGATATCAACTACGGAAGCGTTACCGGATCAAATGTTTTGACGAGTAATGGCGGAATTCCACCGGCAGTCGGGAACGGTTATGGTATTGACTTTGCCGTGAGCGCCATGTTGTTTGGGAAACTGAAAGTGGCCGCAGCTGTTAATAATATAGGTTCGGTGACGTATAAAAGCAATGTTTATTCGGTGAAAGATACTTTGTTTGGGAACTTTAGCCTCGGCGGTTTGGATCAGGCGAATATTACAAGTTCTGTGAATCAAATGTTGCGCGACAATGGTATTTTGACACTACAGGGTGAAGAAAAATACAAAATGGCCAACGCTGCCGATTTCAGATTGGGAGCTAGTTTTGACCTGAACAAGGTATTCCGTTTCGGATTTGATATGATTGCCCCGTTCAACAAAGAAAATCCGGGTTCTGTTCAGAATGCTGTTTTCTCTTTAGGAGGTGATATCCGTCCGGTGAAATGGTTGCAGTTAAGCGCTGGTTACTACGGAGGTGGAATTTACAAAAGCAACATTCCGGTGGGAGTTACCTTCATCCTGAAAGAAGGTGCTTACGAATGCGGAATCTCCTCACGTGATGCGTTGACGTTCTTCACCAAGAAATCAAACAGCGTTTCTACAGCATTCGGTTTCGCACGATTCCGATTCTAAGCTAGGTATTGCATTCTGGGACGTGATGGATGTTTTTCAGCCACGAATGAACGAATGAAGTACTTTGTACAATTAAGACCGAATGTTGGAAACATGTTCCTTACTAATCTTTGAGTGTTTTTGGTACGTAAATTGGTGAAAACCGCGACGACGGTTATTCGCTATAAATTACGAATAGCTCGTCATTCGTTCATTCGTGGCTAAAAGAATATGTGTGGTTGATTAGAGCTACTGACTTCTATAAAGACTGAAACACCAATTTCAGCTCACTGAGAATCAAAGCTGTTGCTCCCCAGATTTTCACCTCGCCCAACGCAAAGTGCGGAACATCCTTTAAGGTAATTCCATTTTTGAGCGGAATCGAATGGTATTCAACGGCGCTTTCATTCAGCAGATCGTCAACCGAAAGTGAATAAACAGCCGCGACTTCGCGTTCCGAGATGATAAATTGATCGTGTGGTGTTTTCCAGTAAAAGATGTGCGGTTCGATAATAAACGAACTCACTACTGTAAATACATCGGTCAGTTTTCCTACATAATCCAATTCACCTTCCGTCACACCGATTTCCTCTTCACATTCCCGCAAGGCTGTAGCCACAAGCGAAGCATCGGTTTGTTCCCATTTACCGCCCGGAAAAGCAATCTGACCACTATGCGTGCCGTCATATTCGGAGCGCCGGATCACCAAAAACTGAAGTGTGTTATCGATCTCAAACAACAGAATAGCCACGGAAGATAAACGCGCACCGGAAGTATCTTGTTGATCGGTTACACTTGCGCCTTTGCGCGGATACATAAGTTCATGAGCTGCAGCACCCGGAAGAGGCTTCAGAAGACGTTTTGATAATAAATCAACAGTAGAGGTCATTTGTGACGAACCGTTGCCAGAATTCGTTCGAAATCGTCATAAACGTAATCCATCATCTCGCGTTTTGAAATGAATTGAAACACATAATATTCCTTACGCACTTTCAACGTGGCCATTGCGTAATAAATATCATCCGAGTAATCGGAATTTCTACCCGAAAGCGTTTGAGTAACGCCTTTAAATTTGATGTTTTTCTTCGTGTCTTTTTTAAACGAAACACTTGCATTGGTCAGCGATTCGTAGCGACGATCGGCATAAGCATCGTGAAAATTGTTCAGCAAATCGTCATCTACCAGGTAATAATCTTCCATGAGTTCCGATTCCAGATCGTCTTCGGTAAAGCGCTCAACAGTGAAAATCACTCCTAATGCATAATCGCGTCTGTTCAACGACGATGATTTGTAGCAGTAACGGTTTCCGTAATCGATATCAAACGATTTCGGCATTTTGAACCGGATGTTTTTGTACCCCTGTTTTTTGAATTCGCTGAAATTGTATCCGTTTTCGCGAAAGGCCTTTAAGGTGTCTTCAGCTTCTTCATTACCACCGTCCGGACAAGCGGTGAGAAGAGGCAGAAGAAAGATCATGACGATTAGACGCTTCATAGTGCCAATTTACAAGTAAAATTTAAAACTGAATCCGTTGTTCGATAAAAAATGATCTGCTGGCTGGTGGTCGTGACTATTATCTGGCTAAAACGAAGCTTTTTCAAATTTTGAGCAAGTTCGGGATATTACGAACGCGTTCCCAATATCCCGAACTTCCGTTCGTGTTCGCAATATTGGGAACTTACCCCCGATTTTATAGCATCCTGTTTTTTCAAAGCATAAAAAAAGCTGCCAACCAACGGAAGACAGCTTTTGTATGAATAGATCGAATCTTTAAATATCGATTTTTGCGTATTTCGCATTTTTCTCAATGAATTCGCGACGTGGCGGAACTTCATCTCCCATTAGCATAGAGAAAATCTGATCGCACTCAGCTGCGTTTTCAATAGTTACCTGGCGCAATGTACGGTGTTCAGGATTCATTGTTGTATCCCACAACTGCTCCGCGTTCATTTCACCCAAACCTTTGTATCGTTGAACGTTTACCGAAGATTCGGAACCTCCCCCTTTTAAATCGTGGATCAAACGATCGCGTTGATCTTCGTTCCAGGCGTATTCTGCTTTTTGCCCTTTTTTCACCTGGTAAAGCGGTGGTGTGGCAATGTAGATATACCCGTTTTCGATCAACTCCTTCATGTAACGGAAGAAGAACGTCAAAATCAATGTTTCGATATGCGAACCGTCGACATCGGCATCACACATGATGATGATCTTGTGGTAACGCAATTTCTCAAGGTTCAGTGCTTTCGAATCGTCTTCGGTTCCAACGCGTACACCCAAAGCGGTATACATGTTTTTGATCTCTTCGTTCTCGAAAATTTTGTGCTGCATTGCTTTTTCAACGTTCAGGATCTTACCACGCAATGGCATAATCGCCTGAAAGTGACGGTCGCGACCTTGTTTGGCTGTTCCACCCGCCGAATCTCCCTCGACAAAGTAAATCTCGCACAAAGCAGGATCTTTCTCCGAACAATCGGCCAGTTTACCAGGTAATCCGGAACCAGACAATACATTCTTACGTTGCACCATTTCACGCGCCTTGCGGGCAGCATGACGGGCACGGGCAGCCAACACCACTTTTTCAACGATCAATCGTGCTTCAGATGGATGCTCTTCCAAGTAAATGGCAAGCATTTCCGAAACACCTTGCGAAACAGGAGCAGTAACCTCACGGTTTCCTAATTTCGTTTTCGTCTGACCTTCAAATTGAGGTTCCTGAACTTTTACCGAAACCACGGCTGTCAATCCCTCACGGAAATCGTCACCATCAATTTCGATTTTTTCTTTCGCCAGAATTCCGCTATCGGTAGCGTATTTTTTCAAGGTGTTCGTCAAACCACGACGGAAACCAGAAAGGTGCGTACCACCTTCGTGTGTATTGATATTATTGACGTAAGCCTGAATGTTTTCTGTGTAAGACGTGTTGTAAGTCAAGGCTACTTCAACCGGAATTCCTTCACGTTCACCTTCGAAATAAATCACATCCGGAATCAATGGCTCACGGTTACGATCAAGGTATTGAGCAAACTCGCGCAAACCACCTTCCGAATGGAAAATATCATTACGCGGATTTCCGTTTTCATCCAAATCACGTAAATCAGATAATGTAATGGTAATTCCTTTGTTCAGGAATGCCAATTCACGCATACGCGCGGCCAATGTATCGTAGTTGTATTCCGTATGTTCGAAAATGGTATTATCGGGTTTAAACGTAACTTCCGTTCCTGTTTTATCCGAAACACCGATTTCTTTTACTTCGTAAAGCGGTTTACCAATGCTGTATTCCTGCTGGAAAATTTTTCCTTCGCGGTGTACAACGGCACTTAAGTGAATCGAAAGTGCGTTCACACACGAAACACCCACACCATGCAAACCACCGGAAACTTTATACGTGTCTTTGTCGAATTTACCACCGGCATGCAATACGGTCATTACGATTTCCAGTGCCGACTTATTTTCCTTGGTGTTGATACCGGTAGGAATACCACGACCATTATCAATTACTTTGATGGAATTATCAACGTTGATGTCCACGGAAATAGTGTCACAGTGACCAGCCAATGCCTCATCGATCGAGTTGTCGACAACCTCATAAACCAGATGGTGTAATCCTTTGATTCCAATGTCCCCGATATACATCGCCGGACGTTTACGAACCGCTTCCAATCCCTCAAGGACCTGTATGTTATCTGCTGAATAATCCTGTACTTTTTTTTCTTCGCTCATAGATGTTCAATAGAATTTTAGGCGATTTTTCATCGCAGAACAAATATAGCCAAAAGCCAAGGTTTATAGACCGAAAATAAAAGCTGAAGTGCCTGTATTTATTAACAAAATATCAACTTTTCCCTAATCTTTTGATTCAATCCAGGAAATGATACTTGCATCGTTGGGAAGTGTTTTCGGAGACACCACGCGAACCAGTTTTCCATCGGTTCCGATCAGGTATTTTTGGAAGTTCCATTGCACCTCGCTGTCCTCCAATCCGTTCTGACTTTTTTGTGTCAAAAATTGATAAAGCGGGTGCATATCTTTTCCTTTTACCGAGATTTTACTCATCATCGGGAAGGTAACACCATAGTTGGCTTTGCAGAAAGTAGCGATCTCTTCATTGTTGCCTGGTTCCTGACCCATAAAGTTATTAGCCGGAAAACCGATAATCACAAAATTCTGGTCTTTGTATTTCTCGTAAACGGCTTGCAGCTGCTCGTATTGTGGTGTCAATCCGCATTCGGAAGCGGTATTCACGACCATGATCTTTTTTCCTTTCAACGAAGAAAAGTCAAATTCGGTGTTTTTGATGTCTGTAACTTTAAACTCGAATATCGTTTTGATAGTAGCAGCATCAGTTGTTACGGAAGCCGTTTCGCCTGAAGTTGCAGCTATTGGTGCTGATTTTGATGTCACGTTACAGCTGGTGGCAATGAGTGTCAGTAAAACGAAAGAAAACAAATGTTTCATAAAATGTCTGTTAATCGGGTGACGAATGTGTAAATTTTCATCTAAAGATACGCAGGATAAACCACTGCGGATGTTAAAAAGTTCATCCGAAAGGCAACTTTTTACGCTCAATTACGAATAGTAGGATATGAAGTGGATATTCACATTGATCGGAGTGTTTTTGATGCAGCTTATCGTGGCGCAAACTACGTTGAAAGGAACATGGCAAGGGCTGATGATTCGAGACGGACAAACATTCGATCAGGCGGCGATAATCTATTTCGATTTCAATGAATCAGGTGATTTTATTGGGAAAAGTCGCGAGGAAGTGACCGGGAAAGATGCCTTCATAGTGAAAAAACTGAAAGGC
The DNA here is from genome assembly GCA_040387295.1 of Bacteroidota bacterium. Classification (GTDB taxonomy): domain Bacteria; phylum Bacteroidota; class Bacteroidia; order Flavobacteriales_D; family Crocinitomicaceae; genus Fluviicola. The sequence continues at coordinate 11,711 of JAZKEB010000003.1, forward strand.
GAGAAAAAAGCCGGAAGCGTAGAACTGAAACAATTTGTGGTCGAAAAAAAGAAAGATGCTTCGGGAGTAAAGTGGTGCAACATGGAAACAACGCTGACTTTCATCGATTCAACGGGTTATTTGCAGGGAACTTTCAAAAGCAGCGAATGTCGCGGTTATACAGGAAAGATTATTTGTTTCCGGTCCAGTTTGCCCATCTCACTGGAACCAACGGTGAAAGAAGTGCAATCGTGGCGCCCCATTTTTGTGGATGACCTGAAAAAAGGAAGAAAAGCACCTGAAATTCGCGACCTTGAGCGGAAGAATTTTAAATTCCAACCCATCTATTTTGATTATGACAAAGCTGAAATTAAAACGGAATACAAGAACTTTCTGATTTCGTTGCTCAAAGTGGTCAACGGGCACACCGATTTACGGATCAAGGTAGTTGGTTATACCGATGCCGATGGTTCGGATGCCTACAACATTGACCTGTCCAAACGTCGGGCGCAGTCAATTATCGATTTTTTCGTTTCGCTGGGATTATCCAGAGATCGTATAGAAATTGATTTTAAAGGCGAGGCTGACCCCATTGGCGATAATACCACAGATGAGGGTAAGCAACTCAACCGCCGGGTCGATTTTTCCTTTATTTGATCCCGATCAGTCGATTAGTGAAGTGTCGTCGAGTTGATCTCCCTGAACGATGCGATTGATGCGTGGTTGTATAAACCAAACGCCCACCGGGAAAAACCAGATCAGGAAAAAATCACCGATGTAATCCGAGAAATGTGCTTCGCGCTGCAATTCCACGCTTTTGAGTGTTTTGGCAACAAAATACAGAACATAAATAATGCAGAAGATCGAGAAGAAGTGCATCAGAAATGCGAGTATAAACAACGGAATTGCCCACATCATATTCGGTGATGTTCCGTTATTCGAGGGTTCGATTTGTGTTGAAATGATTGTCATTACCAAGATAAATACGCCCATATAAATCATCGGTATAAAAAAGAAAATCTTGAAGCGTTTTATCCGAAGTTTACGCATCTCGGGATGCATATATGCCTGCAGGCCGGTTGCTACCGACCATTGCCAGTAGAATTGCACAATAGCTCCGATTAAGCCAATTGCGGGAAAGATAAACATGATTGGAAGCATGGCTTCCGGATTGGGCTCGCGCTGACTAATGACAAGTGAAACCATTGTGATCATAAAAGCCATTGCCGTCACAAAAGGAATTCCAAAAACGATGATAAACAGTTTCCAGTGCGAAGTTTGCAGAATTTTTGGTGTCATAATGAAGAGATAAAAGTTCCTAAAATAAGAAATCCCCCGTTAGCCTGAGCAAACGAGGGATTCAATATGGTTAAAGCGGATTACTTGATGAAAGACAACGCAGCGTTATCTTCGTATTTCAAGAACTCACGATCTTTAGCAGCTTTCGCTTTCAAAGAACCGTCTTTAGCGATGGCACTTTTCAAGTTGCTAACTACTGCATCCAATTTATCTTCACGAGCAGCAGAAACCGCTTTCAGGTAGTAACCCTGAGCACTTTCTTTGTCTGCAGAAGCATCGATTGTTTTAGTAGCTGCATCAGCACTTCCGTTCAACAATTGAGCAAGAGCTTTGTTGAAAGATGCATCAGAACCGAAGTTAGATACAGCGTCAGCGTATTTACCGTTTTGAATAGCGATGATTCCTTTGTTGTAGCTTACCTCTGAACCAGCACCATTTGCTTGTCCGAACAATTGAGCTGCTTTCGCACGGTCACCGTTTACACCGGCAACTGCACCCAAGTTGTTTTTAGAGATAGGGTTGTCTTTTTTACCGTTAGCTTTCTCAAACTGAGCTTTTGCTTCGTTGATTTTACCTTGTTTGTACAAAGCAGCACCTACGTTATTAGCAGCTCTCCAATCAGATGGATCTTTGATTTCAGCTTCTTTGTAAAGACGCAATTTCTCGTTCAAATCTTCAGTCAATGAAGCTGTGAACAACAATTCTTCCAATGTCAATTTTTGTGGCTCAGCTTTAGAGATTGTTTTCAACTCTTCGTCAGAATAACCTGTCAAATCGTAAACAACTTTGATCTCAGCACGACGCAATTTAGGGAAGATGTTTTTATCCAATTCGGTAAATGATTTACCCAGGTTACGCATCTCAGTTTCGCGAGTTGCAGGATCAGGGTACATTTTCAATACACGAAGGATCAAATCTTTGTCCTCTTGTTTCATTGTAGTGTTCTTAGCCAATTCAGCTTCGAAACCTGCGAAATCCTCACCTTTACCTTGAAGGCTGTAAACTTCAGTTTGTGCTTTATCGTTTTTCGCTTTTTTCGCTACTTCGATAGAAGCTGCTTTTGCAGAAGTTGAACGATCGCTAGACAAAGTGTTGTTTTTGTCTTCTTCACCTTCAGGAGATGCAAAACCTGTAATGTTGATTGATTTGATAGCAATCTTAGGATTAGCCTGAGCTGCAGTCAACCAAGCACCGAAATCTACGATGTCTTTGTCTTTGAACTCAATAGCTTTTACTTCAGATTTACCTTTATCGTAATTGATTTGAGCAGCATAACCTTGCTCAGTAACGCGTTTGAACTCGTCTTTCGCGAAAACTACTTTAAAGTCTTTATTTACCCAGTATGGAGTGATGATGGTACCTTTAGCAATTTCCTGATCCTGGAATTTGTCTTTTTTCTCTTTACCACCTTTGTAAACCTTACCGGTTATTTTAAGTTCCGTGTATTCAAACTCAGGTTTGTAAGCTACAACATCTGTGTAGACCATTGTTCCACCTGGCTTGTATTGGATAACGGTTCCGTTTCCAGTTGCTTTTTCTCCTTGAACAGTTACTGTTTTCAGGGGTGTGCTTCCCAACATTGGTGTAAGTTCAGCAGATGCTTTCTTCTTGATACCTTTTTCAGGGAATTTCACTTCAACTTTTACACGTACACTGTCAGCGTGCATCTCAAGCGGGCTAGGAGTTACTTTGTACTCCAAATCCTTCAAGAGGTCACAACTAGCAACAAGCGAACCAGCTACCGCTATAAAAGCCAAACCTTTGATACTTTGCTTTTTCATTATTCAATTGTTAGTTTCTACCTTAAAATAAATTACGTGCAATATTAAACAATTTTTTTTACTATAAATCGTTTAATTACAATTAATGATTGATGGATAACCCTTTAGCGTGGATAAACACCTCGCTTTCATCGATACAGCTCTTTAAAAGTTCGGAAAGACGCAAGTGCTTCACCGGATGGATGTGGCTTGGAATCAATTCGTTCAGCGGTTCTAATACAAACCTTCTTTCAAGCATCCGCGGGTGTGGAATCACTAATTGATCACTGTTGATAACTTCTTCTCCGAAAAGCAATAAATCGAGGTCGATGGTGCGCGAAGAATAACGCTCCGTTTCACTTCGGGTTCTTCCCAATTGCGTTTCAACCGATAATAAAAGCTTCAGTAAATTGGTGGCCTTTCCGGTCCAGCGAATCCCTATTACAGCATTCAGGAATAAATCAGATGAATCGAATCCCAATGGTTCGGTTTCGACCACTTTTGAAACCGCAACCGGTTGTATTCCGGGGTGTGACAATAACGCGTCGATCGCCGATTGTAAATAACCAAACCGGTCGCCTTCATTGCTACCCATTCCGATCCATGCTTCTGTTGACTCATTCATACGGCAAATTTAACGGAATTAATAAATGACTTCAACCCATACCATTCATACTGAAAACGCACCTTTTTTCAGTCGGATAGTTGTTCTATACGTAGTTCGGTACTGCCTCATAAGATTCGGGTTATATTTGTTATCCATATAACACTATATAATATGACTGAGAAAAAAGTTTCTTTCTGGCGCATTTTTTGGCCTTCTCTTGTTGCGGTACTGGTCGTTTCACTCATCGGGTGGATTATTACCTTTTCGGTAATCGGCGGAATGTTTGCCAGTGAGCCCGATGTAAAAGATAAAACGGTTTTACACCTTACATTGTCCGGTGAAATCGGTGAATCGTCGGACGCATCACTGAATGGACCTTCGTTCAGCATCAATAAAGTAACGGGTTTAAGTGATTTGCTTCTTGGTTTTGAACGCGCAGCTGAGGATGACGATGTGAAAGGAATTTTTATCGACCTTCAATCGGTTCAGTGTGGATATGCAACGGCTCAGGAATTGCGTGATGCGATCCATCGTTTTCGTAAATCGGGGAAATTTGTAGTGGCGTATTTGAGTGGCGAAGTCGTTACTCAAAAACAATATTACATCAGTTCTGCTGCCAACAAAGTATATGGTTTTCCAACTTCGGCAATGGAGTTTACCGGATTGGGAACCGAAATGACTTATTTCAAAGGAACATTTGATAAAATGGGCGTCGAAATGCAGGTGATTCGCGGTTCGAACAATGATTTTAAAAGTGCTGTTGAACCGTTTTTCAGAGAAAACATGAGCGATTCAAGCCGCTTGCAAACAGAGCGTCTTTTGGGATCGATCTGGAAAGATCTGCGTACTAAAATTGCGAAAGACCGCAAGGTTTCGGCCGAAACACTGAATGATATTGCCGAGGGTTTAAAGATCAAACGTGTGGAGGATGCACTTCAGTACAAGCTGATTGACGGGGTGAAATACCGCGATGAAGTGATTGATATTGTGCGCAAAAAAGCAGGCGGAAAAGCAGATATGACCAACCTGCAGGCGTTTGAAAAGTATTCGAAAACCAAGTTCAAAAACGATCAGCTGATCAATGGTGGAAAAAGCACGAAAGCCAATATTGCGGTAATTGTGGCGGAAGGCGCCATTACGGTTGACGGAGATGAAATGACCTCGGTGAACATTTGTAAATACTTCCGCGAAGCGCGTGAAACGAAATCGATCAAAACGGTTGTGTTCCGCGTGAACAGCCCGGGTGGAAGTGCGCTTGCCTCCGAAGAAATCTGGCGGGAAGTCATGCTCACTGCGAAGAAGAAAAAAGTAGTAGTTTCTATGGGCGATGTAGCTGCTTCAGGCGGTTATTACATTGCTACGCCAGCCAGCACCATTTTTGCTGAACCGACAACCATTACCGGATCGATTGGTGTTTTTGGAGTGATTCCGTTTACAGGAAAACTGTTTGAAGACAACTTCGGAATTACCTTCGATCGTGCTCAGACAAACTCACATGCCGTTTTGTCGACCAATCGTAAATTGACCGAAGAGGAATTGAAAACAATCCAGGGCGAAATCGATCAGATTTACACGCAGTTTAAAAAACGCGTTGCCGATGGTCGTGGACTGACTCAAAAACAAGTCGAAGTATTGGCCCGCGGTCGTGTGTGGACAGGAACAGATGCGTTGAAACATGGATTGGTAGATAAAATCGGCGGACTTTCGGATGCCATTGCTTATGCACAGAAAAAAGCCGGAATTTCTGATCCGAAAATCAAATATTGGCCCGAGGTGAAAGAAGATCCGGTGGCCGATTTACTGGAACAATTGAGTGAAGAAGAAAGTGTTCGAACCAATCTGAAACAAACAGAGCTTCCGAAAATAATGACTGATTCCTATAAAATGCTGCGTCAGCTTGATCAAATGTCAGGTATTCAGATGCGCATGCCTTTTGAGTTGGAAATACATTGATGGATTAAATATCCGTTAAATATTATAATTAGCATCAGTCTTAGGCTGGTGCTTTTTTCGTGAATGGATTTCTATTCTGCCGAAAAATGTAATTTTGCTTCATGATCCAATCCAACGTTTCGCTTCAACCCTACAATACCTTCGGAATTGATGTTTCGGCAACTGCTTTTGCGCGTTTTTCTTCCGTTTCTGAATTGGAAACCGTATTGCTTGAAAACAATGGGAATCTGCCGTTATTTATTTTGGGCGGAGGAAGCAATGTGTTGTTTACAAAGCCGGTAAACGCGCTGGTGCTGAAAAACGAATTGAAAGGTTTTGAGCACGTGAATGAAACGGATGATACCATCGATATTCGTGTGGGTGCCGGCGAGGAATGGCATACGTTTGTACGTTACTGCGTTGAAAAAGGATGGGGCGGCGTTGAAAACCTGAGCCTTATTCCCGGAAGCGTGGGGGCAAGCCCTATGCAAAACATCGGTGCTTATGGTGCGGAAATCAAAGATTGTTTTGTCGAACTGACAGCTTTCCAGATAGAAAAACGCGAATTGCATATGTTTTCGGCTGCAGATTGTGCGTTTGGTTACCGCGAAAGTGTCTTTAAACGTGATCTAAAAGGTCAATACATTATTGTTTCGGTGACATACCGTTTGCAGAAACATCCGCAATTCAATACTGCTTACGGCGCAATTCAAACCGAACTGGAAGCAATGAACGTGACCGAATTATCCGTTTCGGCGATAAGTCAGGCGGTGATGAATATTCGCAATAGCAAATTACCAAACCCAAAAGAATTGGGTAATGCCGGAAGTTTTTTCAAGAATCCGGTGGTGGATCCGGCTGTTGTAACTGCATTGAAAGAACGTTTTCCGGAGGTGCCGAATTATCCGCAGCCTGATGGTTCGGTGAAATTGGCCGCAGGATGGTTGATTGAACAAGCCGGTTGGAAAGGGAAACGCGTTGGTAATTGTGGTGTTCATGCACGACAAGCACTGGTTTTGGTGAATTATGGCGGAGCTACCGGCGATGAGATTTATGCGCTTTCACAAGCCGTTCTGGATGACGTTCAACAACAATTCGGTGTGTTGCTGGAGCGCGAAGTAAACATTCTTTAATTAACCATTTTTCCGCTGGATGGTTCTGGTTAGATGGGAATAATTTAGGTTCTGAATCCGTTTTGTTTAATCATCAAAACCGTCTTTACTAAATCGAATTTGTGGTGAGGTTCAACTGGTTTTAGTTCAAAACAACCCTCTTTTTTTCTTTTAAGCCTTCAAACAACAACTTTTAACAATTTTACCCTCTAAATGAACAAATAATCTGTTCTGTCGAATATTTTATTATGCATGCTGAATAAAAGTCTGTTTTTTGTCCATTTATTGTTATGCATGCAGAATGGTTCGTGTTAGTCTTAACGTGTTGATTTCCTTGCGATTTACCTTTGTTTTTTAGTGAAAAAAAAGAATGTTTTGAATCTTAACATTTTTGGCAGTAACGTAAGTTTAGCGTAACTTCTAACTACTCTGACAGTGGTAGTCAGAACAGGCGTTCATTTAAATTCAGGTGTTATGAAAAAGGTTACTTTGATCGTGTGTCTTTTAGCAAGTGCACACCTCACATTTGGACAAATCGCACAAACATTAATTCATCAAAAATCGGATTGTGCAGCCGTTACACAACGCATTATGGAACAAACATTCTCTGTCGAGCGCCAATTGGAGCTTGAAAGCTCTCCTGAAGATTTGGCTTGTTTAAACTACATCTGCGCGCAGTCATATGAATTTGAAAAAGGTCAGACCATCTTACGCTCACAAAAAGCATTATTCAATATCGAAGCTTATAAACACCTACGCAGAGTCGACCAGCGAATCACTGTTTACGACGAACACTCGGGACTATCCGTAGTACTTTATTCCTGGAATGAAGTGGAAACAGCACTGGGTGATCTGAAAGCCTCTTACCGATTGGTGAGTAGTAAGTAATGTTGAAAATAAAACAAAAGGTTGCTTTAAGAGTTAAAATATGGTTTTTTGTTAAAATAACAACTCCTCTACAAATAAGTGCTAATAGGGTAAGTCTGTTTCAGACTTACCCTATATCGTTTTAGTAATTATCAAAATGTATTTCCCATCGAACATTTCACGAAAAGTCATTCTCTTGAGTTGGCTAAATTGCTCACCATGAAGCTTTTTTAACATTTGTCGGCTGACACTTTGTTAAAAATACCACGCCTTTTTGTTAAATTTGATACGCTAAAACTAACAAAAAATGAAGGGATTGATTTTATTCATAACTTTATTTGGTGCATCTTCACTTTACGGACAAATGAGCGAAAAACCAGTTCATTATACCTTTAAAATAACGGAGATCACCAATGAAGCCAATGCCAAAAACCTAAATGTCGAAATCAAAGATTACTTTGATGTTGCACCGGTTTTTAATGATGATATGAACGAGTTCAAAGTGATCTCACATATCCTTATCAGCAAAGAACAGTTTGAAGAACGCATGATAGCCAAAGGCTTGCATGTTGAATTCTATGAACAAACTTCAATGGCTGTTAATACACCTACTAAACACTAAGCACCCATGAAAAAGATTTTACTGCTTTTAGGTCTTAGTGCCTCGTTGTTTTCCAATGCGCAAAATTCGTGTAGTGTAGCGGTCAATATTACAGGGCTTCCAACAGTTGATGGTGCACAAGGCTGTGTGACAGCAACTACCAGTGATGCTACTTTGAGTACTGTAAACGGAACAACTTCCGGAGGTTGTGGTGTAGTTGTTGAGGAATACTGGTGGAGTTTTACCATCGGTGCCGGAACTCCCAGTTACCAAATCGATTTGTTAAATTCAACAGCAAACCGGGATCTTGGTTTTCAGCTGCTTTCAGGTTCAACAACTTGTTCAACTACTGCATTTGTGGGAACGGTTGTTTCATGTCAAAATGCTACCGGAAATGGAGGCAATGAAACGTACACTGCCAATAATTTGGCCGCAGGTACTTATTATGTCCGCGTATTATCATACCAAGCAAACAATGTAGATTTTGATTTGTGTTTTACGTTCATAGCACCTCCACCTCCTGCACCGGCAAACGATAACCCTTGTGGTGCTATTCCCGTTTCGGTTGGTGCCAATGGTGTTTGTACACCTGCTACTGCTTCCAATGTGGGGGCAACAGCTACTTCAGGTCCTGCTGCGCCAACTTGTTCCAACTATGTAGGTGGTGATGTTTGGTATTCAGTAGTGGTTCCTGCATCCGGAAATATCACATTTGCAACAGATTATTCAGCGCCGTCTACCATTACCGATAACGGAATTGCTGTTTATTCGGGAACTTGTGGTGGTACATTGACTCAGATAGGGTGTGATGACGACAGCGGAAACGGATTGATGGCCAGTTTAGGACTGACCGGATTAACACCGGGAGCAACGTTATATGTACGTGTATGGGAATATGGAAATGATGTTTCAGGCACATTTATCATGTGTTTCAGTGAACCCGCTCCGGCAGATGGAAACCAGGATTGTAACACGTCTAATCAGTTGTGTTCGGATGCAACGCTTAACGGAGCGAGTAATGGAGGAGGAGTTGTAGCTGATTTGAATGCAACCAGTCAAGGCTGTCTTTACGGTGAAAACGAAGCAAACTGGTATTTTGCGGTCGTTACAACTGCCGGGTTACTTGAATTTAATGTTTCACCGAATAACGGATCGGATGATTATGATTTTGCTGTGTGGAGATATCCCGGTGGTGTTGGACAAACCTGCCCGCCAACTGTCGCTCCTACAAGATGTTCGTTCGCTGCCGGTTCAGGATTGGGTGGAAGTTACAATACAGGTCTTGGTTCAGGCGCTGTTGATCCAACTGAAGACGCCTCGGGTGACAACTGGGTACAGGGAATTACATGTGCGGTGGGTGACATCATTGTGATGCTGATTGATAACTTCTCGTCAACCACCTCTCCGTTTACAATGGACTTTACCGGAAATGTCGGTTTAAGTTGTATTCCTGTTTCATTACCTGTGACATTACTCAACTTGAATGGGGTTCAGGAAAACGGAGCAAACAAGATCAGCTGGTCAACCGAAGAGGAAATCAACAGTGATTATTACATTGTTGAACGCAAGGTAGGTCAGGAGTGGATTGCCATTGCCAAAGACTTCAGTAAGTCGGGTGACGGTGTGAATAACTATGTTATTTACGATACAGATTTTGATCGGATGGCTACGAACTATTACCGTTTGAAACAAGTAGACTTGGACGGTGATGTAACTGAATTGGGAATGATTTCCATTCAATCGGAATATGATTTTTCTGATGTTACACTTTCTCCGAATCCGGCAAAAGATCAGTTGAATGTTGGGTTGAACGCCAGTAAAAAGGCCGTTTATACGCTATCGGTTGTGGATATGTCTGGAAAAGTACTTTCTTCAATTGAAGTAACTGCTCAGGAAGGTTCTAACTCGTTCCGCTTAGATGTGGATGCGTTGAAACAAGGTTCGTATTTATTGGTTGTTAATGGTGAAAGCACCGTTTGCAGAAAAGCCTTTATGAAATAAAAACAAGTAAGTTACTACTACGCTGTTTTAAAGCCGTTTCACTTGTGGAACGGCTTCTTTGTTCTAAGCTTTATAGCTCAGTTTTTCAGGTAGATAAGCACACGTAATATTGCGAATTTACAGGCGTAATTTAGCTACGTAAATTCGCAATATTACGTGCCTTTTTTTGGTTCAGAAAAACGATTTTTTTACCACTTATCAGAAGTGCCATCTTCCTCATTTGCCTGGTCGAGCAGCTTTTGCCAGTTGTAAGTGATGTCTTCACTGTCTTCCAAAATGGCTTTGTAATCGTGCTTGTTGATTTCCAATTCGTCAATTTCCGTTTCGATGTAGATTTGGATGGCATCCAGTAACGGGCGTTCCTCCGGACTACAAAAAGAAAGCGCCTGGCCTTTACTGGTTCCCCTTCCGGTTCTACCTACACGGTGAACGTATTGTTCTTCCATGTCAGGTAAATCGTAATTGATCACATAATCAACTCCGGGAATATCAATACCACGAGCGGCAACATCGGTGGTAACCAAAATCTTGTTTTCACCATTTCGGAACCGGTTCAAAATATCAAAGCGATCCTGTTGTTCTTTTCCGCCGTGCAATGCTTCGCTTTTTATACCGACCCGTTCCATGGCTGCTACTACACGCTCACAGCGAACTTTCGTACGCACAAATACCACAAATTTATAATCGGGATATTCCTGGATCATATTTTCCAGAAAGAAGCGTTTATCATCCATTTCAACCGTGATAAAAGCATGGTCGACGTTCTTTGTTATCAGGTCTTTTGGTGAAATCTGGATACGGATGGCTTCACGTACAACATCGTAAGCCAGCGATTTGATTTTCTTAGTGATGGTCGCAGAGAAAAAGAGTGTTTGCCGGTTTTTCTTGGGTGAAAGTTTGTGAATAGCTTTGATGTCTTCGTCAAAACCGAGGTCGAGCATGCGATCGGCTTCGTCCAAAACGAGGTAACGCAATTCATCCAATACCAAAAAACCTTGTGAACGAAGGTCGAAAACCCTTCCTGGCGTAGCCACAATCACATCGACACCTTTGCGCAGTTGCTGAATCTGATTTTCCTGTTCCACGCCACCCATTACAGATGCAATTTTCACATCCGTTTTTTTGCCGATTTCCTTAAAAACCTCGGTAATCTGATGGGCCAATTCACGTGTCGGAGCAAGAACCAAACAGCGCGGAGCTTTTGAATGCGCCTTGTGTTTCATCAGATCATTGAGGATCGGAATCACAAAAGCGGCTGTTTTTCCCGTTCCGGTTTGTGCAATTGCAAACACATCTTCGCCTTTCATGATAGGCTGAATGGCTTTGAACTGAATATCCGTGGGGCGTTTGAAGCCCAAATAAGCAAGTTGTTGCTTGATCAAATCATGTATCGGGTATTCTTCAAAACGCATGGCTGTAATTTTAGCAAAGGTACGTTTTTTCAATGGGTACAGTTATATTTGCTGCATTCGGTGGAATGCTGCAATGGAAAAAAAGAAGTTATGAGAATAGTTGGATTGTTGCTGTTGTGCTTTTTCTTAGTGAAATGCGCACAGCCTTCAGGAAATAACGAACAAATTGATAAAACTGTTGAGGTCAGCTATGCGAAGCATTTTAAGATAGCGCAGCATGAGCATTATGCGGTGCTGAGTATCATGCAACCCGAAACAGGCAAGGTGGAACGCGAATACGCATTGGTGAAGAAAACCGATAAACAATTCGCTCCAACCGGAATGGACCAGATAGAAGTGCCGGTGAAACGAATGGCCGTTCTTTCGACCACGCACATCGGTATGCTGGACGCTATTGATGCGCTGGATTGCGTGAAAGGTTCCACCGATAAAAATTTTATCGCCAATAAAAAAATCCTCAAAGGAATTGAAGCCGGTGAAATTACCGGGTTTTCCGATGAGTCATCTATTGTTCCCGAACAGCTACTTGGAAATGAGATTTCACTGGTAGTCTACAGCGGATTTGGAAAAGGATTCCCGAACGAAGAAAAACTCAAACAATTGGATGTGCTGGCACTGGCCGACTACGATTGGCGCGAAGAACATCCGCTTGGGAAAGCTGAATGGATCAAAGTATTCGGATTTTTGACAGGAAAAGAGAAAGAAGCGATGGCTTATTTTTCAACCGTTGAAAAAACCTACAACGAGACCAAAAAGAAATTACAGCAAGTGAAACAACGTCCTGAAATCCTGGTCGGATCGCTCATCGGTGAAAGTTGGTTTGCACCCGCGGGTGAAAGCTATATGGCACAATTGTTAAGAGATGCCGGAGCGGATTATTTGTACAAGGACTTCAAAGGAACCGGTAGTTGCGAACGAACGTTGGAACAGGTTTTCAAGGACCAGCAAACAACAAAATTGTGGATCAACGCCGGAGCGGTTTCACTTCCCGATTTATTGAGACAACAACAGAAATACGGCTTGTTTACTTCCGTCAAAGAAGGAAAAGTGTATTGTTATACGCACAATAGCAACTATTTCTGGGAAATGGGAGCCGTAAATCCGCATTGGGTTTTAAGTGATCTGGCAACGATCTGCGGTCAGCAAAAAGGGAATAAACTGCATTTTTACAAGCAATTGGAATATTAATCGCGATGAAACGACTTCATGTCTTCCTCTTGTTGTTTTTGGTGGCGTTGGTGATTCTGACGCTCGGTTTTCCGCACCAGGAAGAACAATGGTTTGAGTCGTTTTTTCCAGCTGAAGGGAAAGAGAAGTTTCAATATATTTTGCTCACTGAATTCCGTGTTCCGCGTTTGGTAATCGCGCTTGTGGCCGGTGCGTCACTTTCCGTTTGCGGGTTGCTGTTACAAACATTACTCAATAATCCGTTAGCCGGCCCTTCTATTCTAGGGCTTACTTCCGGGGCACATTTGTTTGTCGCATTAACGATTCTGGCGGCAGGATACCTTTCGGGAACATTGCTGGATTTAAGTATCACGGTTGCTTCAGCTGCAGGATCATTGTTGTTTGGATTGATCATTTTACTGATGGCCAGCCGTGTGAAATCGCAGGTTTCACTTTTATTGATAGGGATGATGCTCGGAACGTTTGTTTCAGCCGTGACGGGGATTTTGCTTTCCAAATCTGACCCAAATGCGTTGAAAGCATTTACGTTGTGGAGTTACGGATCATTGCAGCAAGTAAATTTAAATCAGCTGCCGGTCATTATGGTCATCAGTTTACTCGGAATAGGGGTAACGTTTTTTTTGGTAAAACCACTGAACGGATTGGTGCTCGGAGAGCGTCAGGCAACCGTACTCGGTGTTCATTTGCGCAGATCACAATGGCAAATTTTAACCGTTGTTTCGGTGTTAACGGGTTTGGTTACGGCTTTTTGCGGACCAATCGCTTTCGTTGGACTGATTGTTCCCAACATTGTGAAAATCCTTTATAAAACGGCAAATCACCGTACATTATTGATAGGAACCATTATCATCGGTGCCGGATTTATGTTGCTCTGCGATTTGCTGATCGTGGTGCTGGAACCTTATGTTGTTTTACCGATCAATAGCCTTACATCGTTGATTGGTGCTCCGGTTGCGGTTGCGTTATTATTAAAAAAGATCCGCCATGCTTGAGTTGAGATCCCTTCATATTGGCAGGGCCAAAACGCTCTATTCCATTGATGAGGTAACACTTCTTCCCGGGAAATTGGTTGCACTGATCGGTGCCAATGGGGCTGGGAAATCCACATTATTGGATGCAATTGCACTTGGTGAGTACACGAGTGGTGAAATTCGTTTAAACAATTCCTCCATTGCCGGTCTTTCCCTCAACGAACGTGCATTATCAGTAGCGTTGGTAGAAAGTCGCTTTCATGGTTCTGAATATTTGTCAACCCAGGAATACCTAGACCTTGGCCGTTTTCCACATACTGGTTTTCAGGGTTTGCTTAAAGATTCTGATAAAACCGTTGTCAATCGGGTGGTTGAACAGTTGCAATTGGAACATTTGTTGCGTCAATCCACAGTTACGTTGAGTGATGGTGAACGTCAACGAGCCAGCATTGCGCGTGCGCTGATCCAGGAAACCGCTGTGATCTTGCTCGATGAACCAACTTCTTTTCTCGATTATCCCAACAAGCGATCAATTATGCAGTTGTTGAAAACGATCGCGCATGAGCAGCAGAAAATCATTTTATTGGCTTCACACGATTTGGAGCTGTGCCTCGATTATTGCGACGAATGTTTGGTGATCAATCCTGAAAGTCGACATCTGGAACAATATCAGGTTGCGGAATTGCCGCTAAATGAACTTATCACGAAGGCTTTCGGGGCTTCGTCTCCTGCTTAAATCCGATCGCCGGTCGATCCACAATCGCTTCGCGCAGTAGTTCTTTCATGCATTCGAAAATGGTCATGATCTTTTCGTCCTGATCTTCCATGCGATCTTCCAATTCGTTTACTTTCTGCAGCAATTCCTGTTGACTCGAAAGCAATTCGCGCATACCCGAGAAAATGCGGATAATCTGGATATTGACTTAAATAGCAATCGAGCTGTTCAAGACGCTTGAAAGCATAGCGACGGCTTGTTCGGTAAAGGCCATAGGAGTGTAACATGATCCTCCCCAACTTGAGGTGACTTTTTCCATAATTTTGCAGGTCTCTTCTGAAACGTTCAGAATCTTGTAACGTAGAATAAGCTTGTATTTCGAAGATGTCCTTGGAGAAAAGGTAAGCAATTGAGGATGGAAATCAAGATAAAACATGTAAAGCTTTTAGTCGTTATATTTGACTGATACTTAGCGACTATACATGACAAAGGAACAAGAACTCAAATTCGTTGATATAATCATTGCAAACAAAGGAGTTACAAACGACTACAATCGCTTCTGCAATACACAGAATAGCAAGTTAGGAGTGCCCTCCAACGAGCTAAAGGAGAAAGTAGTCGAATACAAAAAAACTGGATACGTACAAAATCATACTCATATTGCCTTAAAAGCACTAGAGACATATAGAAATAAGCTTCATGCTGAGATTATAGAAGAACAAAATACTAAACATGAAGAAAAAGAGCATTCTGCGACTACTAAGGCAACGGCGAATTTCGAATATAAATGGAGGTGGGTACCACATATTCTTTCGGGATTAGCCGTTGTAATATCAATATGGTCTTTGTTTACAAGTGGCTATGATGATACTAAACTGAAAAACGAAGTCGAGCGTCTGAAGTTGGAACTTCAAGAATTGAAAACTCAAACCGTCCAGGATGTCAAAAAACATTAGTCACGCTATCAATCAAGAGAAGGATTCGTCGCATAAAATCAGTTCTCACGTTCAACAACCAACGACACATACGGATAAAGGTAGTGCTCGAAGCTATGTATTGGTCAATCCGACGGTTTCTGAAGAGAATTCCTATATGGACATGTTTAATATCATGGCTCCGATAGTGACATTTATTCTGGGTTTTGTAGTCCAATGGGTATTAAGCTACTTTTCAAATAGGAGAGCATTGAAAAGATACTTTAGACGTTGGCAGGTTGAAATTGCAGCTTTAGAAAATCCGATAACAAATCAAATAAAATCCTTGGAGGAATTTATCGCTTCTCAAAATTCTGAGCAGTATTCAATTCCAGACCCAACTCTATATACGGGAGTGTCTGGCATTTCATTTCAGACTTTAGATAAGGGAAAATTCTTAGAGGCTGTCCAGAATAGCATCTCCGCCAAGCGAAAGGAGAAACTTGCAGTCGCCATGGAAGTTTGTAATTCCACTTTGGGGTATATTGAAATTGTTTCAACAGTTTATTCAGATTTGAGAAAAAAGCTGGACGACTTTCTTGAAAATTCTTCTGATTTTTTCAAGCAGTTCAATGAAGACTACCGTCAAGTGATTCTTCATCATCGAGAATTAGGTGTAGAAATAGAAAAGAAGCATGGTAGTGCATTTTCTGACCAAGCTTTTAAAGATTTGAATGAATTAATGCATGTTTATCACGGTCCAGGTATAGAACCTGTCACAGATATATTCAGCTTGGAAAAAACTTTTTTCAAAGCAGTCGATTTGATACTAGCGCAGCTCAGACAATATGATACCTGCAGGTCGTTCTACGAACACAATCATGCATGCATAACAAACATTCAATACATCAGAGAAGAGCGCAGGATTTTCAATCATCATGTAAATATCGCAATTCGAAAGTATAAGCAACTCTTGGAGGAGCTCGATCAGGTTGCTTCCCTATCGCCTAAGATGTGATTGCTTTAATTTTGATAGTGTTAGTATTACATCATCATTTCAGGAAATTTGGCTCTTCATATTTCTCTACTTCCCTTCTAAGAAGACGATAAGCAGAATAGTATTCAACTTCATCAAATCGGTTCTGGGTCATGTGGTCGATCTCTCCAATAATCAGAGGGTCGTTAGAAAAATTCTCCCTGAGAATGTTGCACATCATTTCGAACAAGTCAGGATTTGTTGCGAGTTTACCTAACTCATAATGGTAACTTTTCTTCTTGTTCGTTGTAGCGATTTCCTTTGCATTAAATGCTTCCATTTCTTCATCTTGCTCATCGTTGGTTAAATTGTCGAATATGTTGATGATAATCTCTGGAATTTCAAAATCTGTCTTTTCAATTACATCCTCTTTAGGATTAAAAATGTTATCAATACTTTCAAGACGACCTTTAATCGATTCTTTCAAATCGTTATAGAAATGCTCAATTAGATTCTGGTATCGAAGATGCTGATCTCTCTTTGCATAAACCTCCATCAAAGATGACTTATCATAGATGTAATCTTGCCGCTCCATTGACTCAAAGTATTTCGAAGTGAAGTCTAACAGTTTTGAGAATTCAACAGTTTCAATCGCTGATTCAAACTGTTGCAGTCTTTTTATAAACGGTTTCATTAGCTTCTTTATCTGAGCTATTATTTTGGAAAAATAGGTTCGGATGAATTCAGTGTGCCTCACAATAATCTCTTTGATACTGTGCGACATCATTTCAAATGCAAATCCATTATCTACATGGTATCTCGAATAATTGATGCATCCTTCAGGGCCGTTATAAGCTAGTAGAGTGGTGGAGATTAGAGCACCTTCAATCTTTCTGATAGGATGTCCCATTAACTCATTTCTAATGCTTCGATTGATATTATAATTATCATCTTTTTTCAACTGTCCTTTATCAATACCGCATCGGAAAATTTGTAGTAACTCTTCTATAAAGTCCTGTTGAATATAAATGGCTTGCATCAAGCTCATGTTGCCAGCATAATCATGTACCGACCGATTGCTATATATAATGTCGAATGTATCGATGAAATTGCCGATTATTACTCCAACGTATTTATGGCTTGTGTTCTTTGGATTTCGAATCTGAGTTGCTAGATTTTCGTATTCAAGAAAACAGTAACTCCACAGGTCACTGATTCTCTCCATTTCTTCTTTCAATTCATCTTTAATCTCATCAGGTGTTTTGGTTCGATTAGTCATTTTTCTTTTTCTTTAAGGTCAGTTATGCACTCTATACTTCAGTTTAATCAACACCTATCCAATTGGTCTCGTTGTCATCAACATGGCCAAGCACGTAAGCTGAAGTATTCTCTCGCAGTGTGATTGAATTGGGGATATGCCAGAAATTCCGTTCATGTATATCTCTAGACGCAACAATTATTTCTTGATAAAAGATATAGCCTTCATCGGTTTGATAAATAAGAATAACTTCAATAATTGGCGCAAAAATGAAGAGTTCATCAGTATATGTTAAATCCAACGAGAAAGTTTGCTCTCCATTATTGTCAGCAATTGCATATCGACTTGGGCGTACATCATCATTTATCACAATAGCATTGTATTCCTTTAAAGAAGTTGCACGATTGGTATTGCGGAAGAATATTTGCACTTTATTCTGCTCCGCGTCTTGTTCCAGACGGGTTTCTAAATGGGGCTTTTTAGAATTTCTGTAGCGGTTTTCAGAAACATTTAGCATTTGGGTCAACTGCGAGGCGATATTCCCCAATTCAGCTATTTTTCTTTCCTGAGTTTTATCTTTTACGAACAAAATAATAAATGCAGCAACAATTCCAGGAACGCTGATTATAGCAGCACAAGATTGAGCGTATGTTGTCCAATGTGGAACTTCCATTAGAATAAGATTCATCAGTGTTATATTATAAGATTGGTATTAGGTCTAGTTTAAATTCTTCTAGGTTCATTTGGCTTTGATAGATTTTCATGTTAGGAAATTTGGTCTTTACCAATTGAATAATTTCGTCAGCGAATTGTTCCGATATATTTACTCCAAGTATGATTTCTTTGAAGGCTTCATTAGGCAATATATGTGATGTTTTAGCGGAATAAGCTTTGGTGAGACGATATTCCTCCTCATATTCCCAATGAGTGGATTTAGTAGTGAGTATTTCAATCATAGTATTAGTAGGGTCTCCAAACAATGGGATTTCTGGAAATCTATCTGAATGAATTACTTTTCCGAACATTCCACCAATAGCTTTATATATTTCTGATGAATCTAAACCAATACAGAATCCTTTATGTGAATCCGAATAGTGCGACCACATCAGTAAATTATCGTTTTCCGTGGTAAGGGATAAGACTCCGAAAATACTATGCATCTTTTCCCTGAATTCTTCATGATTTTCCTTCCAGTATTGACCGTTTTCAAAGACACCTGATTGTTGTCGTTCATAACATATTTCATGGATTTGTTCGTCAATGTAATCAGGATACATTTCCTTAGCTGTTTCATACAATTTCTGAAAAAGGTTTGCTGGGGTTAAATCTTCTTTTCTGTAGCGGTATGGGAGTGATACATCAAATGGGTCGTTGAACTGACTTGCAGATGCTAAAAATAATTCATTTTCTGTTAGAAGTCTTTTGTGATAATCATCTTTCCAATCACGATACTTGTATAATATTTGGGGAATTTCAGTCATTTTTTCTTTTTCACTTTATATTTTTTGATTAGTTGTTTATGTTTTTTAAAAAAACATCGATGGAAAATGAAACTTCAGGTATAACAACATATGTACAATTCACTGGTCAGAACGAAGAAACTGTTGATAAAGTATACTATAAAACAGCTAGAAATAATACATCTTACCAAGTGGTAGGTGACATTTTTGACGAGCAATTGGATTCAAATTTAAGGGTAAACTATTCGTTCTTAGAACTTTCAAAAGCGGAAGATTTTTACAATCGAATAATTACGTTTCACAAAAAAGCTACAGTGAAAATCATTAAACAAACATGGCAACAACTTAGATGCTATTCCTAACTTTCAAGCATATTGGAAATGCATATGTATAGAAAATACACATCAGATTTTGTTGCATATCCACCCCCATCGTCAGAGTTATTCAGTCTACCGACTCGAGTTTTTCTAATTTCAGCTATCGTTTGAATTTCGAGAGCATTTAGAGCTTCCAAATCGTGTAAATAACATACCAAAAACATCGTTTTGTAAAATAGACCGTGAGCGTCTTCGGCAAGATATTCGTCTTTATCATAATTATACTGCATCTGTGCGCCAAGCGGGAGAGGTTTCTCTGGCCAGTAATAGCCTGTAAATCGTCCACATGGATGGTGGGTAACTCCTATATAAGCCTTATGCGGTTCGTTGTCATCAATTATTCGCTGAATGGTTTCTACAATTTCAACTTCTCTACCCTTACCATTCCCAATATAGTAGGTTGTTAACACATTTCTATTACATATGGCATATGGCCATTTTGTTTTTAGACGTATCATAATATAGTTAGTATGTTAGTTTTCTCTTCTCTGCCCATCCAAATAAAAATTCGCGAATCTCCTGAGCTCGAATATCAGATTCTTTATTTGCATCTCGACGAGTTAATAGATTTCCTTCCTGCTTATGAATTCTATTAATGAGCCCAATCTCATCAAAATAAGTATATGGGTCTGCCCATCCAGGATTTAACCAAATGGCAAAAATCTTATATCCATTATCTTCAAACCATCTGATACTTCCAAATAAGTCCTCAACATATTCAGGTCCTTCAGCATACTGCAAAGAGCATAAGATGATTTTAGGAAGTGGCAGAGGTATCATATCGTCAATTGGACATCCACTTTCCTGTGGAGAGCCATTAATCAAAAAAACATCTACATAACTTGCTATAGAATTTTCTTCATCTTCGAAAATTTGAAGTTCACGTTCATATTTTCCGCGCTTAACAGTTTGTCCAAATAGAGAATACCATGTTTTGGATTTCCCAGAATTTGGGTATCCAATTATACAGATTGCAAGTTTTTCTTCTGAAGACATCAGCTAATAGTGGGTTACGTAATAGGCTCAAATATAGAACTTAATCTATATCATAGTACAAAAACATCTCAGTAAAATCTATTTATGAGAACAATCCTACTCACCAATTTCTTTTAGGACATCGCTCATTTTGACCTCTTGAGAATCACAAATTTGCTTGAATAACTTGAGAGACAGGTTGTAATTTTCTTGTTGAATTAGTCGGACTGTTTTTTCATCAATTTCACAGGTAAGCGAAAAATCACGATTAGACTTGTATTTGGGTCTAAAGTGCAAATTGATGTATTTACATATTTTGACTGTTAAATCGCTGTCCATTCAGCGAATTTGACCAATCCTAAAACCTTTATTGCGGAATATATTCCGCAATTTCAATATTTCTTTATAATTTTGAGGAACATCAAAATTCATCGTCATGAAAATGAAAAGAATTATCAGAATTTACTTCCTTTTTACTATTACTATTCTAGGTATTAGCTGCTCGAATAGCGCAAATTTTACTGGAGACGAAGAAAAGGTCAAAAATGCATTTATAAAGTCTAGAGGCATCAAGCCTGAACTGTTCAGCTTCTCAGAAATCAGATTGATCAGAGATGTCACTGTAGAAGATAGCATTAATTATTTTTTGGGTTCTACCAATGAAATCATTAAAGCTCATGATGAAACATTACAGAAGCTAAATGACTGGATTTCTCTTAAACAAAAGGAAGCTAATTCCTACAGCCAATGGGACCATGACGCATATATCCAAAAGTTCACTGATGACCTCAATAGGTTTGCCAATTCTTATAATGGTGACTTTTCTGGGGAATCATGGATGTATGATTACACCTACAGGAAATTGTACCGATTGAGACAGATGGACCGCAATAAAGTTATTGGTAAAATATACTCCATCACCTACACGCTGAACAAAAAGATGCAAACACAAATCTGGTGTTTCGATGCCGATATAACCACAACAGTTGGTGGGATGTTAGATGATGAAGCTACAAATAAGCCTGAACAAAGAGACTTGGAGAAAATCCATTTCAAGCGGTATGAAGAAGCGTCAGAGGAGGAAGAGCTCCCTGAAGCAAAGTTCATCCAAGAGGGTGGCGAGATACAAAATTTTGATGAGGACTGAAATCCGATTGAATAAATATCAACCCAATCTATCCTTCGTAATTCTCAATGTAATAAAGTAACTTGTGAGCTGTTTTAGAAACGGTATATACTATCTCAGTGTTTGAATAGTTTACCCGCTGTTCACTAAGGTTCTTATATACCTGCAACCATTCTGATGGCGGAGAACTGTTAGTTTGAAATACCCTATCAACTTCATTTTCATCAACAAATCCTTTATTTATCAGCTCTCGAATATAAAAAATGAAATCGGATGAGTTAATTGACATTTCACCTTCACTTGATTCTTCAGAAGCGTTGAGGAAATTGACTCCAACTTCTTCCAAACGCACATGGACTTCTCTTAATGTTGTAGGACGTGATCCACTATCTATAGCAACCAACATGAGCAATTGAATGGTTGAGAGTTCGTCTACAGCTTGAATGAATTTCAATATTAATTCTGTCTCAAGTGAAGCTTCAATAATTTGTTTTAGAAGAATGTTTCTGAAACGCTCCAGTTTGTATTCGGATTTTGTGGTTTGAATTTTAGAAGCTATTGAGTCCATCACATCAATGAAATCTCCATTATTGAAATCTTCAGCCTTAAGTTCTCGTCCAACATTTTCATCAAGAACTTTCTTAAATGAATCAAAAAAACTGATTAATCGGTTTTGCTTTAAACCACTTCTGAAGTTCAAAAAACCTTCTATCAAATGACCACCTGGCATAAATCCTAAGACCATTTTTTGTAGAACATCTACCGTATAAAGAGCCGTTTCACCAGCCTTATTCTTATCAATCTTTCCCATACTCTTAAAACTAATCAGAAGATTCGAAGAAAAGTTGCAGAAAAAATAAAAAAATATTTTACTCGATTTCATCAGCATTTACAAGGGATTCAGGAGCACAACCTCAATGCACAAGAATTTTTTTTCGCTTTTCTTGTAACATTTGAAACAAAAAATCGTGTATTAAATTGTTGACGGCATCATCGGATGCATCCCCAACGTCAGCACTTTAATCCTCCTTCTTCTGGTTTACGAAGACGGTGAGCAAACCCCAGCCGCCCAACAGCGGTTGGATATTGTTTAACGCTTTAAACCAGAATTTTTATGAACGAGAATTTACAACAGTACAAAATTACCTGCAGCAACTGCGGGTCCCCAGTCAGCATCGAAGATTCGCTTCTGCTACAATTCAAAGAGACTATTCGAAAAGACCTCCAGCAAACACTTCGTGAAAAGGAAGAATCTTTGCTTGAAAAACAGGCAGAATTCGACTCTCTCGTAGAAAAGCTAGAACAAGACCGACTGGAATTGGAGAGCATCATCTCCACTCGGACATCGCAGCAACTGAAATCTCAGCAACAGCAGCTCGTTGATTCCATTAGAGAACAAGTCTCAAAGGAAAAAGAAGAGTTAATCTTTCAGCTCGAAACTGAGCTGGAGACAAAATCGAAAGGACTTGTTTCTGCGCGGCAGAACGAGTCCAAACTCAGAAGGCTCAATCTCGAATACGAAGAAAAGCTTTCAGAAGCCATCCTTGAGAAAGACCGAGAGATGGAACAGCGCATCGATGCCATTGTTAATAGCACAAAGTCTTCGATGGAAGAGAAAATCCAGCTCGAAACACTCAAGCTGAAGGAAGCACAAGCAGTCATCTCTGGACTTCAAAAGCAGCTCTCGATAGCGAACGAAAAAGCCCGTCAAGGAAGCATGCAGACCCAGGGCGAAGTCACCGAACTTTATTTGGAGTCTGCCATCCAGGAATCCTTCAGGTCAGATTTGATAACACCGATTCCAACTGGCCGAAACGGCTGCGACTTCATTCAGACTGTACGCACAGAGACTGGTCGAAATTGCGCAACAATTGCTTGGGAAGTGAAGCAAACGGCCAATTGGAGCAATGACTTCATTGACAAAGCTAAGCGCAACAATCTCAACATCCATAAATGTGATGTTGTCATAATCGCCACACGAACACTTCCAAAAGGTGTTGAGCGTTTCGCGTTGATTGATGGTGTCTGGGTGTGCAAAATCCATGAGGCGAAATTCCTAGGAACCGTTCTGAGATACGGACTGCTGCGCGTTTTCGCAGTGAAAAGTACATTGGAGAATCAGACCGATAAGATTCAGATTTTATACAACTATCTCAACTCGCAGGAATTCCACGATACGTTCTCAATGGTCCTGGACTCACTGAGAAATCTCGAAGAACAGCATCTGAAAGAACAAAAATCTCTAAACGTTATCTGGCGTAAAAGAGAGCTTTTCATCTCCAGTGCTCTCCACTCGGTAATTTCTTTTTACTCGAGTCTTAAAGGTCTATCAGACGGTGAGATTCCTGGTGACATCGATATGCTCGAAGAATACTCCAGCGCCAGCTAAAAGCTGTCGAATCCTACTACAAATTAGCAGCACTTCAGCTGTGACAACTCCCGACACATAAGGCAAAAGAAACCTCTAAGAAGGTTTTGACTGAAGAACAGAATTGACATGGTCGTAAACCTGCTAGTCCGAGAACTGACCAAAGTTTTAGGACGGCAGACCAGCATTTCTTCCTTCAGTCGGAGTTCCCAGAATGGGGATTCATGGACTCCTCTTGCCTTATGAAAAGGGGAATCAGATTCAAATAATAACTCTCAATTTTTTTCAGATATGACATATTCTCTCTTCCAGCTTTTATTATTCTTCGACAGCCAAAGTCATTGTGACTTCCAGGCAATTTACGCGGTGCTTGAAGTAATCGATTCACAGATAATTCTCGACACCGAAAAACGAACTCTCATCATTCAAATTCTAAGGGAAGCTGCCCTATTCGACATCGAGTACATCCAAGCGATGCCAGCCAGTGTGAAGCAAGCACTTATAATCGAATATCAAAAGAAGTTGGATGACAAAAACTCAAAACAATAGCCATGGAAATCTATTTACTTGAAGACATCATGCGTCTAATTCAACAGGAGCAACGAATTGGATTTCATAATCTGAATCAATTGGTTTTCACCATGAATAACAAGAAAATGAATCCCGTCAGGAAACGATTTGCAATAATCGCAGCACTTCGATACCTGGACCTCTACGAGGTGGGATACAATGGAACTCCATTCATTCCAAAGGATCGAATTGATGAATTATCAGAACTGGAAACAGCTCAATTCAACCAAGGCAAATTCATTCCTCCAGTTCTCCAGATAAGCCACATATCCATATTGGATGGCACAATACGCATCGATCTTCTGCTCAACTGACGACCACGGTAACTTCCAATTTTTCAAATGTTATAAATCCCGAATACAACAATGAAGTACACACGCTCATATAAGCCAATTACACCGTTCGGAGGTGTTGTGCCTGTCCTCAACAAACTCAAAAAGTTGGGACTGCCACAACAAATCCGAAAATGCCTCGGAGCTCGACCGAAACAGTCGACCTACTCCCATGAAGACATTATCATATCCTACATGATGATGACATTCTGTGGAGCAAAACGCCTGCTTCACTCCAACAAGAAAAAACATAACCTGGAAATGATTCCAGGACTTCAAATTCCCGACCACACAACAACAGGTAGAGCTTTCAAGACACTTGCTACAGAAACGAAAGTTGAAGTGCTTCCGAGCCGCATCAGAGCAAAGTCTGGAAGCAATAGCAAGACAAAAACTGTAAAATCAACCACCACTCGTGAAACGTGTGAGAACGACAAGCTCAATCGCCTTTTGGTTAAAACCACAAAATCACTGGGGCTTCTCAGAAAAGATAAGAAATACATAGTGGACATGGATGCTACATTCATTCCGTCTAATTGCACAACTGCAAGACGCTCCTTTCATAATGCCACAGGATTCTATCCGATGGTCAGCTCCATAGGCAAACTGCCTGTATACATCAGCATGCGCAACGGGAACACCGCTCCAGCTGCTGAAACGAAAGAATGCCTAGAAAGAACTCTGGGTTACTTAAGAGAAAGCGAAATCACAGTCGATAAGGTACGTATGGACGGAGCTGGATATTCCATCTCCGCTCTCGACTACCTGAACGAAGAAGAAATAAAATTCTATGTTGCTGGAGCTGATAAGCCAAACATCGTCGGCATTGTGCACAAGCATACGGAGTGGTCTCCGTTTGAGCTTGAAACAGCCACCGTAAAATGGGAGTGCGAAGCTTCGGATTTCCGACATACCCTTCACGATAGCAAATTTGAATACCGAATTGTTGCTCTTCGTGCAACACGTAAGGGCAGAAAAAATCCTCACGGATGGATTGAGAAAAAAGAGTATTCGTACCGCCTATATATCACAAACGACTTCAAGAGCTCGAAAGAGGAAATCGTGAAGCTCTACAATCAACGCGGCTCGGCAGAAAAGAACTTCGATATGCTGAAAAACGACTTCAACTGGGCCAACATACCTTTCCGTCAAATTAATGAGGCGCTAGTGTTTCTGCTCATTGCAGCGCTAACAAATAACGTATACCAAGCTCTTATCAGAACGTATCATAAGCACGTGAAGGAGCTGCAACTTAAATCGAGATTATCAGACTTTATATTCTATTTCATGACCGTTGTGTGCGAAATCACAGGTGATGAATGCATTTTCTATAGCAAGGATACAGCGTATGAAAAAATTTGCTGACAAGCCTTTCGCGGGGTTCTCCTTTCTCTTCAGACTGGAGCAATAGCTCCTACGCGAAACTTTTATTACAACCACCACCAATCTCTAAGTTTAGAACCCCTCCCAGATTCGGGAGGATGCGAAAGCACGAAAGGCCCGATTAACGGGCCTTTTCAGTTATGTTTCAGCGGTTACCTGCAAAATTATGGTTTTTGGCACCTCAAGATTTCAACCTCTTCAGGTGTGAGTTCAAACATGAAATCGGAGGGAAACCGATCAATATTCCGTTTTACCTGGCGTTTTAAATACTTGGTTTCGACGCGATAGAGTTGGGCCAAATCGCTATCGAGCATGATTTTTTGATTGCGAAGCACGATGATCTTTTGTAAAATGGCTTCGTTGGGAATGAGTGTATTCATTTGCTAAAGTATTATTAGTGAATTATCCTGCCCACGTTTCGCGATCTAAACTGCGTAACTGAATGGCTTCGGAAATATGAACGGTTTGAATGTCGGGGGCCTGTTCCAGATCGGCAATGGTGCGGGCTACTTTCAGGATTCTGTCATAAGCACGGGCAGAAAGTCCCAAACGGTCCATGGCATGTTTCAGTAATTGTCGACAGGCATCATCAATGCCACAGAATCGCTCCAGGTCAACACGTTCCATTTGTGCGTTGCAGTGAATTCCCATATGCTCTTTGAAGCGATTGAGCTGCAACAAACGCGTTTGCATTACCCGATGGCGAATTTCACTACTCCCTTCCGAAGGAATATCGTAGGCCAGATCATCAAACGAAACCGGAGTTACTTCCACATGCAGGTCGATGCGGTCTAATAATGGTCCTGAGATGCGATTGAGGTATTTCTGAACGATTCCCGGGCCGCAAACACAGTCTTTTTCGGGATGATTGTGATAACCGCACGGGCAAGGATTCATAGCAGCGATGAGCATAATTCCGGCCGGATAATCAACCGTAAACCGTGCGCGGGAAATGGTAACTGTTCGGTCTTCCAGGGGTTGACGCATCACTTCCAATACCTGACGTTTGTATTCCGGAAGTTCATCTAAAAACAAAACACCGTTGTGCGCAAGCGAAATTTCTCCGGGTTGTGGATACGTTCCACCACCAACCAATGCAACATCGCTGATTGTATGATGCGGTTTTCGGAATGGACGCTGGGTAATAAGCCCGACGCGTTTACCAATTTTTCCCGCAACGGAGTGAATCTTGGTCGTTTCCAGCGATTCTTCCAGGCTCATCGGTGGTAAAATAGTGGGTAAACGTTTGGCAAGCATCGATTTTCCTGCTCCGGGCGGACCGATCAAAATTACGTTATGTCCACCGGCTGCGGCAATTTCAAAAGCGCGTTTGATCGTGGTCTGTCCTTTTACATCTTTAAAATCTACATCTGCATGGATGAGCTGCCGCTCAAACTCAGCTTGAATGTTGAAACGGGTAGGAGTGATTTCCGATTCACCATTGAGCAATTGCACCACTTCCAACATGGTTTTTAAACCGTAAACATCAATTCCTTCAACAATGGCGGCTTCTTCGGCATTTGCTTCTGGTAAAATAATGCCTTTGAAACCTTCCTGTTTGGCTTGCATGGCAATCGGGAGCACGCCTTTAATCGGTTGTAAACCACCATCGAGGGAAAGTTCCCCCAGCAGAATGTATTCTTCCAGGCGTTCAAGTTGAATTTGCCCGCTGGCAGCCAGAATTCCCATTGCAATGGCCAGATCAAAGGTTGAGCCTTCCTTGCGAATATCGGCCGGAGCCATATTAACGGTAATCTCCTTTCCCGGATATTTGAAATCGTTGTTTTTTAATGCCGCTTTGATGCGTTGATGACTTTCGCGCACCGCATTATCAGGCAATCCGACCAATATAAAATTTACGCCATTGGCAATGTTTACTTCGATAGTAATAGTGGTCGCGT
The DNA here is from genome assembly GCA_040387295.1 of Bacteroidota bacterium. GTDB lineage: Bacteria > Bacteroidota > Bacteroidia > Flavobacteriales_D > Crocinitomicaceae > Fluviicola. Next base: position 39,795 of record JAZKEB010000003.1, read on the forward strand.
CGATCCCGAAAACGGCACTTCCGTAGGTTTTAACAAGCATATCTTTTCGTGTTTTTTACTTTAAGATATGCAGAAAGTTGATTTAAAACAAATATATTGGTTAGTAATTAATCAATATATGACAATAAAATAATCTTAATTGATCTCAGCTTTATCTTCCTGAATGGTTAAAACGCCTTCGCACGCGATGTGATACTTCAGCCCAACTTCGGGCATTTCATTTTGGGAGGTGTAAGATGGAACATTGATAAGTATTTCCGAAACGAGAATTTCTTCTTCGTTCGCAATAATTCGCCATCTATCATGATTTCCGGTTGAGGTTGTATTATACCGTATGAAAAACAGTTGCTTCATTCTTGTGATTAATAAGTAGTCAAAAAGTAATTAATTGTAGAATTACAACACTGCCAATGCTGCATCATAATTCGGTTCGTCTTTGATATCCGGAACCAATTCCACATGCGTAATAGTATGCGATTCATCCAGTACAATCACTGCTCGGGCATGCAGTCCTTTCATTTTTCCGTCAATCAATTCAAGGCCGTAATCTTTTCCGAAAGCGCCGTTATCAAAGTCAGAAAGTGTCAACACATTTTCCAATCCTTCGGCACCGCAAAAACGTTTCTGTGCAAACGGTAAATCGCGCGAAATGCACAACACTTTTGTGTTTTCAAGCTTCGAAGCCAATTGATTGAACTGTCTTACCGAAGTTGCGCATGTGCTGGTATCAATACTCGGAAAGATGTTTAGGATCAATCGTGTATCGTGAAAATCGCTTAAAGAGACGACACTTAAATCTGTTTGAACCAGATTGAAATCGGGAGCTGTTGTTCCTGCAACCGGTAAATCGCCATTGGTGTGAAGCGGATTTCCGCGTAATGCTACTGAAGCCATAAAATGTGTTTTTTGTTTGGTAAAAGTAAGAATCAGATCTACATTAGTGAAATCGCGGAAGCGGTATTCGCTATAAATTATACACAGTGCGTTATTCGTTCATTCGTGGTGGAAAAATGAGTGTCATCGTCACCCATAAGGGTTCGGTTAAGAACTTAAACCACCTCTAATTTCCACTTGATACTTCGCCGTTTGTAGGGCTGATTTTTCAACCGATAGGTTTTAGGATAAAAGAAAAAGCTGGCTCCACCTGCGCCCAAAGCAATTCCGGTTGAAATCACCAGGTTTTTCCCTGAAACAAGGCTTTTGTTTTTCTTCGGAACAATGAATGCAACTGCCAATACCACCATGTTTCCGATCATGTTCAGGTAAGCGGTTGATTGTAGAATTCCCACCACCTGTTTATAGGTTGTTCGGTTCATTTGTAACGTATGAATTTCCGAAAACGGAACCGTAATAATGCGCGGAATCGCCAGGCTGTCTTCCGGTTTCCAATAATGTGAATCGTCGATCGTGCCGTTGTACCAATAGGTCAGGATGTGTTCCTGGTGCAGTTCCAGCTGAATGGTGCTGTCTGTATAACCGATCAGTTTTCCAACGCCATTACGCTGTTGCTGTCGGATAAGGGAATCACGAAAATCAATGAAGTGAATTGTTAGGATGCTTCCTGTATCCAGAATCAAATGGTTTTTTGCCGCGGAAAGCGAACGGATTGCCAATCTGTTGGGAAGTAAAATAGACGAATCACCCGATTGACCGAATGCCATCGTACCAAAGAAAAGTCCCAGAATCAGCAATAAAAACCGTTTCGACATAATTTCAATTTCTTCAATATACAACAGTAGTATTCAGGGAAACACAGAATACTACAGAACTTCAATCTTCCATTTACTTTTTTTCTTTTTTCCAGGCTGGTTATTTACTGTATATAGCTTCGGATAAAAAAGGTAACTCCCGGCTCCTGCGGCCATTGATGTTGTCGTGATGATGAGGGCATTTTTACCTTCTGTGAGCATGGGTGACTTTGGAAAGATCAACGATGTAACTACCACACCCATACAGGCAACAGCAAACACGTAAGCGGTAGATTGCATCATGCCGATTGTTTTACGGTATTTTCCTTTGTCGTGGCGAACCGAGTGAATTTCGGAAAACAGCAACGTGTCAAAATGCTGCTTGATCGAATCGCGTTTTTGGTAATAATAATACGTACTGTATGTACCGTCGTGTTTGTAAGTTGAGATGCTTTCATCATGCACATGCAGTGCGAGTGAACTGTCGGTATAATGTACCAGTTTACCTCTGAGTTCCCGGTACTGTGTGCGAATAATAGAATCTGTTTTGTTCACACATACAACCGAAATCCGTCCGTTCGAATCCAGAATTTGATGTTTTTTAGGATTGCTGACCGATGAAATCACCAAACGATTCGGCAACAGAATGGTCGTATCGGTCTGTTGTGCATCAACAACAGGTGACAGGCCAAACAGCACAATCAGTAAAATGATCCATCTGTACATACGTGCGAAATTTGCATGCGGTAATCTCATAAAGTTAACGGTTTCGCATTACCATTGCCAGTTTCAGTAAAAAATAGTTGATGCAATAGGGGGGAAATGCTTTTCAGCTGTCATATGGAAGAAAGATGATAACTTTACCCGACGAAATTACAAGAACTCGGGTGGACGAACAACAACTGATAGCGCTATTTGTGGCAGGTGATTTAACAACATTTGAGATGGTATTTCGTGACTATTATACCCCCCTTGTCCGATATGGAAACACGTTCCTGAAAGACACGTATGAAACCGAAGACGTGGTGCAACAGGTATTTGTATCGCTGTGGGAAAAACGCACCCAGCTGGATATTCATACCTCCGTGCGGGCCGTTTTGTACAGATCGGTGCACAATGCTTGTCTGAACCGGTTGAAGCACCAGAAAGTACGCCGGGATTATGCGGGCGATTGGAAAAGCACACAATCCGATTCGGAACAAACAGATGCATTGGAAGCAGCAGAATTACAGGAACGCATCAATCGTGCGATAGAAGGAATGCCCGAACAATGTGCGCGCATCTTCAAAATGAGCCGTTTTGAACAACTGAAATACCAGGAAATTGCCGATCAATTGGGCCTTTCAATCAAAACCATTGAAAACCAAATGGGGAAAGCACTCAAAATCATTCGCGAGGCACTCAAAGATTATTTGCCCTTATTCATTCTTTTTTTGTTGCAACAGCTATGAAAACAATTCACGACATAGATGCACTGATCGGCAAATACTTACTGGGAGAAGCTTCACCCGAAGAAGCGATGTTGCTGGAAGACTGGAAAGCCGAATCGCCCGAAAACGAACGCTATTATAAACAAACGGTGGCCGCGCTCGGTTTGGTGGAACAATCGTTTTCTACTGAAAATGCCTGGCAAAAAGTACAGCCACAACTTGCAGAAACACAGGCGCCGATCCGGACACTTTATACCCGGAAGTTCTACCAGATTGCAGCTTCCATTGCGGTTTTATTTGCCATTGGAACGTTTGCGGTTTATTTTCTGAATCAAACCGACGACCAGCAATTGTATGCAGCGAATGGCGTTTCCAGTAAAGTACAACTGAAAGATGGTACGCAGGTAACGATCGCCAAAAATTCCTCCATCGAACTAAAAGACGGTTACGGTACCAATCATCGCCACCTGAAACTGAAAGGATCGGGTTATTTCTCGGTAAAACACAGCGACCAGATGCCGTTTGTGATCGATGCCGGGCCATTGCACATCAAAGATCTGGGAACGAAGTTCGATGTCGTTCATTCAGGCGATACCATTTTTGTACGTGTGGATGAAGGTGTGGTAATGATTTACGACAACGCCGGAATGAAAATTACTCTGAAAGCTACGCAAAGTGCCTATTATGTGGTTTCCACAGGCGAAATGGAATTTGAAATCGAAACGAATGCACCGAATGGACAGGGAAAAACATTTGTCTTCGATAACCAACGCCTCGAAACGGTTGTCGCCCGACTGAATCAGGTGTATCAGGCTGATATCCGTATTGAAACACCTGCCGTGAAAAATTGCCTCATTACGACGCAGTTTACCAACGAAGAACTCGATATGGTGCTTTCGGTGATTGCCGAAACACTCGGTTTGACCGTTGAAAAACAAGGATCTGTTTACTGGTTAAAAGGAACGTCATGCGAATAGTCACTCAAATTGCCGCAGTGGTGATTTGTTGTTCTTGTTTGGCTTTACGTGCTCTAGGACAACAAACTCCCTATTTGGAAAAAACGGTATCCGTACGCCAGTCTACGCTTTCGTACGCCGAATTGTTTAAACAATTGTCCACTCAAACTGGAGTGGTATTCTCGTATACTAATTTTGATGATTCGCGCAAACTGACCGTCCAATACAACCGGAAACCCTTGCGTGTGGTGCTCAATGAAGTGCTCAACGAAGGCAATTGCACCTACAAAATGAAAGGTAAATACGTGATTCTGACGTGTAAACCGGTTCCGAAAAAAGTGGCTGAAAGCAACGACGTTATTGTGAACGGATATATTTACAGCGCCGTCGATTCAACGTTAATGCCTCAAACCAGTGTTTACCTGAAACAATACCGTCAATCGGCGATCACGAACGAATACGGGTACTTTTCACTGAGTTTTCCGAAATCTTCGGATGTGTTATCGATTTCCGTCGCGAAAGAAAATTTTGAAGATACAACGGTCGTCATTCTTTCCAAAAAACGCAACACGGTGGTCATTTACCTGCAACCGAAAGCACCGCCGGTCAAAATTACCATCGACAACGAAGTGGTTATTGATCATCAGCCGAAAGTAGATACCATGCCGCTGGCGACCGTCGATACATTGCCGGAACAGCCATTCAGCTTTTGGGAGCGTTTCAAAAACCGGCAATCAAACCTGCGAAACATCAGCGACACGTTTTTTACCAATTATTCGTTTTCGTTTGTCCCGCCCATCAGTACCAATCACTTGCTGGCTGTAAATACCGTGAATCGTTATTCATTCAATATACTCGCCGGATTTTCGCATGGAGTAGACGTCATGGAAATTGGCGGGATCGTCAACCTCGATTACGGAAATGTAAAATACCTGCAGCTGGCCGGAATTGCCAATGTGGTTTCCGGAAATGTGAAAGGTTTCCAGGGCGCTGGAATTTTGAATACCGTTGGCGGAAATACCGATGGCGTGCAACTCGCTGGAATCGTGAACCTGGTTGGTGGCGATGTACACAAAGTACAGGGAGCCGGAATCGGAAATGCGGTGCTGGGGAATGTGTACGGAGTACAGGCTGCCGGAATTTACAACTTCACGTGGAAACGCACTGAAGGCGCTCAACTGGCCGGAATTGTGAATTACACACGGTCATTTTCAGGTGTTCAGGCGGCTGGAATTGTCAATGCAGTCTGGGAAAAATCAAACGGTTTTCAGTTGGCGGGAATTATCAACGCCGCAGATTCATTGGAAGGAATGCAGGTTGCCGGAATCGCCAATGTGGCGCGTTACGTAAAAGGAGTTCAGCTTTCGGGAATCATCAATGTAGCAAAACGAGTCGACGGAACGCAAGTCGGTTTCATCAATGTAGCCGATACCGTTTCAGGTGTTCCGGTTGGTTTCCTGAGTTTCGTACGAAAAGGTTATCACAAAATCGAACTATCTACCGACGAAAATCTATTGAATACCGTGAGTTTCCGGACCGGTGTCAATAGATTCCACAACATTTTCACGGCAAGTACACAGTTTACGTCCAACAATCGGATCTGGTCGACAGGTTATGGCATCGGTACCACATTTAAGCTCTCAAATCGATTGAATCTGGACATTGATGCAACAGGCCAGCAATTGCAGGTAGCCGGTAACAGTAGCTTCGATTATAATTTACTCAGTAAATTCTACGTGGGCGTTGAATGGCAATTTGCCCGGAAAGTGAGCCTTGCCGCCGGACCAACATTGAATTGGCTCAATTCAGCTACTGATGGCGATGATTATCACATTATTGAAGAACAGCTGACCGTTCCATCCTTTTACCGAAATGAAGGTGTTTCTTTCGTGAATCAATTGTGGATTGGTGGGAAAGTGGCGGTCCGGTTTCTGTAACAAAATTGACCACAAAGACACAAAGAAAAAGGACAGGTTTGACTTGTTAAGTACACAAAGGAGATTTCGTGAAAAGTAAAAACTTTTGTCGAAAAGCTGTACTGAATTTTAGCACAAAAAGAAGTTTTAAAAAGGCCACGAAGGTGGTCTGCCTGAACCGCCTTTGTGTTCTTTACATGCCTATCCGTCAAAAAAAACTTTGTGCCTTTGTGGTTCAAATTCGCGACATTTTTTACCGAAACTTCAATTAAAAATTAAGCATTCAACATTTTGAAATAGGGGTAAACACTTCATCGGTTGTCATAGAACTATAACACAAACACAAACGATGATGAAATCAATGAAAATGATCTTGCCGATTGGCATCCTATTCTTAATCGCAACTTCCTGCCACAAACATTTCGGGGCCATTAAAGGAAAAGGCGAACTGGTGACCGAAATTCGCGCCATTACCAATTTTAATAAAATCAAACTCGACATGGATGCCGATGTGTCTTATGTGCAGGATTCAGTGTTTTACGTGGAAGTTTCCGCACAATCCAATTTAATGGGAGTGATCAAAACATCGGTGAGCGCCGGCGAGTTAAAGATTGAAAACACGAAATGGATTCGCAAGCACAAGGATATTACGTTTATTATTCATTCGCCCGCAATTGTAGGATTGACAGTTAGCGGTAGTGGAAACATCAACTCCAATTCCGGTATTTCAACAAGCATCATGGATTTAAAAATTAGCGGATCGGGGAATATTTCACTCTACTCCATTCAATCGGGTGAATTGGACGCTACCATCAGTGGTTCGGGAAATATTTCGGTAGTAAACGGAACAGTGACGAATCAACGGGCAACCATAAGTGGTTCCGGAAACATTGAAACACTCAACCTGACTTCGACCAATGCGAATGCCAAAATCAGTGGATCAGGCGATATTTCAGTACGTGTCACGCAATTACTCGATGCGGTTATTTCGGGAAGCGGCGATATTATTTACGCGGGTTCGGCAGCGGTGAATGCAACTATTTCGGGTTCCGGCACTGTAACACATATTTAAATTATCTATTGGTGATCGGGCTTTAGAAGCCTCGCGACTATTGCCCGATCTCATTTCGCCATCACTTTTCCTTCCTTTCATACTAACTACTCCTATAAAAATTCTGAAAAAATGAAAACGACTCTTATCGTAGGGGCATTACTTTGCCTGCTAAGTATGAATCTTTCGGCCCAAACGCAAACTGTACGCGGTGTAGTGGTCGATAAAATTGCCCAATCACCCATTCCGGGAGCAACAGTTGTGGTGATGAATCTTGATCCTGTGATCCATTCGCAAAGTGACGAAGATGGGAAATTCAACCTGCAGAATGTGCCTGTGGGCAATCAATCGTTTCTGATCACGTATTCGGGTTACAAGGAAGTCATTCTGCAAAATATTCCCGTAAACGCCGGAAAAGAACTGGTACTTACCGTAAATATGGAAGAAGAAATCGACGACCTGGATGAGGTGGTTGTGACGGCGAAAGTGGAAAAAAACAAACCGCTCAACGAACTTTCAACCGTTAGCACGCGTACTTTTTCAGTAGAAGAAACCCAGCGATTCGCAGCTGCGGTAAACGATCCGGCGCGTATGGCTTCTTCGTTTGCAGGTGTTGTAACAGCCGGCGACGGCAACAATCATATTTCAATTCGCGGTAATTCACCCAACGGTTTGCTCTGGCGCATGGAAGGTGTGGAAATTCCAAATCCCAATCACTTCTCCAATGTGGGAACATCAGGCGGTGGAATTTCCATTCTCAGTTCGCAATTGCTCAGCAACTCCGATTTTTCAACGGGTGCGTTTGCTTCGGAATACGGGAATGCGTTGTCGGGAGTGTTTGACCTGCGTTTGCGCAAAGGCAATAACGAAAAACGCGAATACACTGTCCAGCTTGGTTTGCTGGGAATGGATGTAGCTGCTGAAGGCCCGTTCAAAAAAGGCTACGACGGCTCTTATTTGATCAATTACCGTTATTCGACCTTGAGTTTAATCGGAAAATTAGGGGTTCCGCTCGGCGATGCCATTACCAATTTTCAGGATCTATCATTTAATCTTTTCTTGCCCACCAAACGCCTTGGAAAGTTCACCGTTTTTGGTTTCGGCGGACTGAGTTACCAAACCACCGAATCGTCGCAGGACACCTTGCGTTGGGAAGAAGATTCGTTTTACCGCTTGAACACCAATTTCTACAGCAATACCGGAGCAGTTGGGGTTACGAATATGAAACTCTTCAAGAATCAATCGTACCTCAAAACGGCATTGGTGTTTTCGGGAACGCAAAACGGCTACGAGCAAGACGAATTGCAATACGATCTCACCACTTTGAAACGTGATTACGAACAACGTTTTCTGCAAAATAAGGTCACGCTTTCGTCGGTCTACACTTGGAAAATTAACGCCAAAAGCAACATCCGTACCGGATTTATTCTCAATCAATTGGGGTACGGTTTGGAACAGCGCTCGATGGAAGATACCAACGTGCTCATTACGCAACTGGCAGAAAGCGGTAGTACCCAAACCATTCAGGGCTTTTTTCAATGGAATTACCACCTTACAGAGAAATTGACCACCAACGTTGGGATGCATTATCTGCAATTATTACTCAACAATTCAACCGCATTTGAACCGCGCGCTTCCCTGAAATATGACTTCAACCAAAAGCACCACGCGACTTTGGGTTACGGTTTACACAGTCAGCTGCAACCGATCGGAATTTATTTCACGGAGCAAAATCAGAACGGAGTTGTTACGCAACCCAATAAAGATCTAAAACTCAGCAAAGCGCATCATTTGGTGGTTGGTTATGATTTGGTATTGAGCGAGCATTCGCATGTAAAAACGGAAGTGTATTACCAGCATTTGTTCAATGTGCCGATCAGCGCCGATCCGAAAAGCACGTATTCGATCCTCAATTCTACCGACGGTTTTCCCACCGAACAACTCACCAACAAAGGTCTGGGAAGAAACTACGGATTGGAATTGACCTACGAGCGTTTCCTGTTTAAGAACTTTTATTACCTGCTTTCGTCGTCGTTGTATGAATCGAAATACAAAGCTGCCGACGGCAATTGGTACAATTCGCGTTTCAACACCAATTATGCGGTGACGCTCACGATGGGCAAAGAATGGCCGCTTGATCGAAAAGGAAAGAACCGGACACTTGGCTTCAATATCAAGTCTGTTTATGTCGGTGGGTTTCGCTACACGCCAATCGATTTGAACGCTTCGATCGCTGCCGGAGAAACCCGGTTTGTGGATGCAGAAACTTTTAGTAAACGCACGCCTGATTATTACCGACTCGACATTCGATTCAGCCTGAAACGCAATTACAAAAAACTGACTTCGACCTTCGCGATCGATATTCAGAATACCACCAATCGCAAAAATGTAGGAGGACAGTATTTTGATGAGAAAACGGGCGAAGCGAAGTATTATTACCAAACACCGTTGATTCCGATTGTTAGTTATCGATTGGAGTTTTGAGCACCCCGTGCGATTGAATGAAAAGTCCTCTGAAATTGATCGGAGGGCTTTTTTTGTTTTTGGGGAGAAAAGTGGTCAATTTTCAAATTTGCCATATGGTAAATTTGGAAATTTGAAAGTTTGGAAAATTCCTCGGAGAAAATTGTAAAAGTTTAAATGTTTAAAATTGGTAACTTTTAGTCCGCCTGAGGCGGATGCACTTTTCAAAGAAGTCTATTTTTACTGGTCTACAGAAGATTTTGCAACCTCAAAAATCTCCCCAAACAACCCACATCCACAAAAAAGTACTCACCTCTTTCAACTCCTCGTTTTGCGTATAGCATCTCCATGAATGACATTTCCCCAAGGCCGTTTTGTCTTTCAACGTCAATTCTGACTTCGGGAAGTGTTTTTCAAAATAAGACTTGAGTTTCTCCGCTTGCCCGTGATGATTACAGCCCAAACCGGTTCTGCCGTAACTATTCGCACCCGGACCGAAAACACCCGTTTTGGGATCTTTTTTCTTCAGTACAAAATCGGCTTCGTTGTACACGATCATCAACCGGTAATTGTCTGGTTCTTCTTTGTTTACAGGAGTTGTTCTATTGTGATAATCGTGGAAAACGCGTGCATCAATCGCCGGAGCGATCAGGCAAACAGACAGTTTATGGTCCGTTTGATTCGGTGTGGGGATATCGCAGGAAGTGCCTTTAGGATTGAATAGCGAATACGCAATTACCTGCGCTCCGAGACTGTGGCCAACGAGTTGAATCTGCAGTTTTTTCGTCTGGTTCAACACCTTTCGAAGACTGATCGCAACTTTCCCGGCGTTTTCCTGAGCTGAAACAAAAAGCTCAAATAGTTGCTTGTTTTTTTTGTGATTGGTCGAAAAACAACAATCGTACGTTCCGTCCCAATACACTTCCACTTCATAAGCATCCGGATTGTTATACGTGCCTAGGTTTTCCTTCAATAACTGAAATTCAGCTACAGAAGTAACGGCACTTTCGGTGGAAGTAAATAACTTCCTGTAGCCGTGAACGTAATAAGCAACCGCAGCAAATTTGGCCGATTCGCTGTTGATCCGCGTCATCCATTTGCCGATAATTGAATCGTTTAACTGATCAATGGTTTGTTTATTGATCGTTTCCGGAAAGTAATTGTAATCGGAACAAATTGAGATGAAAGCGTCGCTGTGGTATTGGTACCAGGTGAAGAGCGAACCCAATGAATTCTGAAGTGAGCTGTCGGCAATAAAATGATCCGGGTAGGGCAGGCCGTCTTTATCGAAATGAATCGCCATGGCTGTATTATCCAGGTTTCGTTCCCCGAAAAAAACATATTGCGCGTTGAGCGAATGACTGAAATGTGTCATCAGGATCAGGAGGCAGCAGTGGAAAAAATGTTTCATTGGATCAGGGTTTTCGTGCACGGGTCATTTCGCGTTTTCCCGGCGGACCGGGCAATGATTCTACCAAAAACCCTACCGATTTTAAATCACGTTTCACCTGACCCTTGGCGCAGTAAGTTACCAGGATTCCTCCGGGGACAAGCCAGTCATAAATTCGTTGGAAAACTTCGGGAGTCCACAATTCAGGTTGCACCCGTGGCCCGAAAGCGTCGAAATAAACCAAATCAACCGTTTCCGCTGCTAACGTTGCATCTTGAAGATCACACAATTGTTTTTCCAACACAAAATGTTCCGAAAGCGGAGCCGGCGTATTCCACGAAGTGGTATGCATACGCTCATAAATCTCTGCCGATGTAGGGTCTGAAGCAAATCGGGCATAATCCATCGCTGCAATTTCTTCTTCGCTTGGCGGAAAGGCTTCAATACCAATGTAATGAACATACTGATTCCGCTTTTCCGACGAAAAGAATGTCAGCAGCGTATTGAGTCCGGTTCCAAAACCCATTTCCAACACCGTAATGTAATCCGAAGTCAGCAGATGCAACCCATGATGAATAAACACATGCTGTGCCTCCTGCAACGCTCCGTGCGATGAATGATAATGCTCATTCCACTCGGGAAGAAAGATGGTTTTTGAACCGTCGGCCGTTGTTATGATTTGTCGCTCCACCTTTCAAAGTTACACAAGCATTCGGGAATGAACATGAATGATGTGCTAAACTTGTGCTATAAACCATATCGTTGTTCATTCGTGGTGGACTAACACGTCTATCGTCCTTTTTATCAAGTGCATTTCACCTCTTTTCAACCACCATTCGCCGAAAAGAGATAAGCCCAATTTCATGAAATCACTATTTTTGCCCCATGACAACACAGCAATTTTCCAAAAACGCACTCATTTTTGTACTCATTACTATCTGTCTGGATTCCATCGGTTTGGGAATTATCATTCCTTCCCTGCCCGATTTGGTAGCTGAAACAGCACACGTGACCAAAGACAATTCCACGAATTATTACAGTCTGATTCTGATCATGTATGCCTTCATGCAGTTCTTGTTTTCACCACTGGTGGGCAATCTGAGCGATCGTTTCGGAAGACGGCCCATTCTGTTGATGTCGGTTTGTGGTTTGGGAATTGATTACATTTTCATGTGTTTCGCACCGGATATCTGGTGGTTGGTTGTTGGTCGTGGTTTGGCCGGAATGTTCGGTGCAAGTTTTACTACCGCAGCGGCATATATTGCTGATATTTCTACAGATGAAAACCGAGCGCAAAACTTCGGATTGATCGGTGCCGCTTTTGGAGTTGGATTCATTGTAGGCCCTGCCATCGGTGGATTGGTAGCAACCTGGGGATTGAGAGCACCGTTTGCCATCGCAGCCGGACTGTCATTGGTCAATTTCGTTTACGGACTCTTGGTATTGAAGGAATCCTTACCTGCCGATCAACGCCGTAAATTTGACTGGAAACGTGCCAATCCGTTGGGAGCGATCAAACAAATCGGTCGTTATGCGGCCAATAAATACTTGTTTTTGGTGATGTTCCTGGTGCTGTTTTCCAATATGGCCGTTCACGCATTGTGGAATTATTACACCGATAAAAAGTTCGGTTGGGATAAACTGGATGTGGGGATTTCCCTCGCTGTTGTTGGTGTTTGTATCGGTGTGGTACAAGGTGGCTTCTCCGGGAAAAATCGTGAAGAAACTGGGAGAAAAGGGCGCTGCAACCCTCGGGATGGTGGTGTTGTTTTTAGTGACTGCCGGCATTGGCCTCATTCCTTATGGCTGGATGATGTACGCGATCATTATTCCATACGCACTTTCCGGCATCATCGATCCGAGTATCCGTTCCATCGTTTCTGCTCAAACGGAAAGCAACGAGCAAGGTGAATTACAAGGAATTTTCACCAGTATGATGAGTTTTGCTGAAATTATAGGTCCGCTGCTCATGCTTTGGATTTACGGTAAAACGCTAAAGCTTGGTGATGCCAACCCGATTTTCTACGGAACAGCTTTCTATGTGGCTGCCGCAATCGTACTAATCGGCTTTTTCGTCATGCGCTGGGCATTTACCAAACGAACCGTAAAAAAGGGTGAATTGATCCCGGAAGAAGGGTTGATTGATCAACAGGAGTTTTAGGCGGATACTCTTATATTATACACACCCGGCATTGGTGAAATCGCCGTGGCGATTATTCGTCTTATCAGATTTAGTTTGTTATTCGTTCACGTGTCTGCCTTAGGCTGATTCGTGGCAAAAAAATACTGTGTGAATCACATTGCTCAGTATTTAATACGGGTGATTCGTGAAACAAAAATCCCCCGGAAGCTAGAACAAACCGGGGGACCTTTGGTCTTTAACCTACTCCCGAGTTATTGACCCGGCTCTTGAGATCATCGGCGCCTCCTGGCCGACGCCTGTTTGCTGCGACGCTTGCTTTGCCAAACTTATAGGTGAGCGATAATGTCGCTACCCGTGTTTCGCGCCTCACATCAAAATATTCGGTGTAATCGGTAAACTTCACGTTGGCCGTGGTGATATTGGTATAAAACATATCGGTAATATTCAGGCGAATTGTGCCCCGGTTCTGGAATACTTTTTTCTGCGCTCCGATTCCAAACGACCAAATATCGTTGATGCGGTCGAAGGCATACAATTCTTTTGAACGGTAGTCGGCATTCACTTCCAGTGTCCAGGTTTTTCCAATGGTAAAGGAATTGGAGGTTTGTACATTAAACGCAACACTTCCCTGGCGTTTGATAGTCGTATTGGCTACATTTCCGGAATACAACGCGAGGTATGAATTGAGGTTGTTGGTGGTTGTCCACCACTTTGTAATCGGAATCGGAACCGAAGCGTTGAAGTAAATAATCTCAGCGCTTTCCAGGTTCGTATTGGTTTGCACCGTGATGTTTTCCTGCGTCAGAGAAGGTGCAATTACTTCGGTAATATTGTTCAACGTTCGCCCAACACCCAATTGCGTGTAAATCGAGTTATTCCACAAGTGTGCGATTTCAATCACATGCGTGGTTTGCGGACGCAAATAGGGATTCCCTTCTTTGTAGGTCGACGGATCAAGGTAGAATTTAAACGGATTCAATTGATCGTAACCCGGCCGGTCGATGCGGCGTGCGTAGGAAATTTCAATGGAGTTTTTGTCATTCAGCTGGTAAGAAAGATACGCTGTTGGGAACAATTGCAGGTAAGACGTGTCGTTAGTGACATTGTAAACCAATTGTTGACCGCTTACTGCTGTGTGTTCAGCACGTAGACCGAGCTGGAGCATCCATTTCCCGAGTTTCTGCGTGTAACTCGCATACGCTGCATTGATGTTTTCCTTGTAAATGAAGTGATTGCTTTTGGTAGAATCGTAAATGGAAGTACCAGAACTGCGATCAAAGAACTGCAGATTGTTATCCGCAATCACGTAACTCGATTTCAAACCGGCATCAAAACTACGGTCTTTTCCCAGTTCCTTGTGAAGGTCTGTTTTTACCGAATAGATCGATAAATTTCCAACGATATCGCCACCCAGCAAATAAGCCGGCTGGTATTCGTTGTGATCAAGGTTGTAATAGCGTGTGGTAAACAATTGCTGGGTATTGTTGCCGTAAGCCGCATAATCCAGATCGACAGTCCATTCCGAACCAAGCGTATCCAGGATGCGTTTGTAATTGAAATTAGCACTTCCGCTATACCAGATGTCTTTGGAATCGTTTGTGGTTTCAAAAGCAGAAACATTGGTCGCATCCGGCCCCTGAACATCGGAAGAATTAAATCCCTGTTGTTTGAATTGGTTCGTAATTCCGTTTACCACTAAACTGATCGAGTTTTTCTTGTTGATATTGAAATCAACTCCGGTACGTACAATGTGATTGTTGAACGGGAATTTCAGGTAATTGTCCTGAATATAAGCACCCTGAAAGGTGTCGTTCTGGTAAAAACGTCGTTCCAGAATGAGGTGATTGAATGCTTTTCGGTAAGCGTAATTGTACGAACCATACACATTGATGCGTTTTGAACGGTGATTCAAACTCACACCGGCATTCGTTTTCGGGTAAACACCTTGTCCGTAGCCGGCTGCAATTGTTCCGTTGGTACCCAAACGCGTGTCTTTTTTCAGTTTGATATTGATAATAGCACTTCCGGCGGCGTCGTATTTGGAAGAAGGATTGCTAATGAGTTCAATTTTTTCAATGGAACTCGATGGAATGCCGCGCAGGTAATTTCCCAGGTCAGTGCCCGACATCGGTAGCGATTTTCCGTCTATCTGCACCACAATCCCGCTTTTTCCGCTCAGCGTAATCACATCATTGTTATTGATGCGCACGGCAGGTGCTTTTTCAAGCAATTCGAACGCAGAAGATCCGGTAGAATTGATCGAATTTTCCACATTCAGGATCAGTTTTCCGGGTTGGCGTTCCAAATACGGTTTTTTGGCAACAACTTCTACTTCTCCAAGGTTGCTTTCTTTTGACTGCAAGTTGATTTCGGCAACCGAAGTTGCTCCGTTTACGGTAATCGGTTCCGAAAAATAAGTCGTGTACGTATCGGCGGTCACCTGCAGGAAATAACGCTCGCCGTCAGTCACCTGAAACTGAAACAATCCGGCTTCGTCGATCACCTCTGTTTTGATCAAAACCGTGTCACTCGAATACAATAAGATCAGCGCTTCAAATGCAGGCTTGTTGTCTTTTCCTGTCACCGATCCCGATAACGTTACTTGCCCGAATAGCGATTCGTTGCAAATAAGCAGGATTGTACAAAGAAGAATGTGTTTCATGGAACTAATTTTGAGCAAAGGTTGATTTGAATGAATGATAAATCATTGTCTTTTTTTTCAGGCATTCCTGAGTGGTGCTAAAACAGTGGTGAGTGGTTCTATTATTTGATGAAAAAAATGTAATTGATATATCAAATAATGATAAAGCAATTATATTTGTAATGACTATCCGCCTAAGGCGGATTTAAAAATTGTGGCTATGAATAAAATGGAAAATGACCGGGACAGACACGCTATTGAGCGTTTGTTACGTTACATGCACGAACATTGCACCGAGCCTTTCGATGCAAAAAAGCATGCGAGTATGATTTTTTTCTCGGAGTCAAAACTCAATAAAGTATTTAAGTTATACGTAGGAGTGGGGCCCGGAGCTTATTTTCGGCGTCTGCGCATTCAGAAAGCGATGGAATTGTATCAGCAGGGAATTAAGAGTTGGACAGAAGTGAGCCACATTGTGGGATACGCCGATCTTCCTTCATTCAGTAAAGCATTCAAAAAAATCACCGGAACAACTCCCAATTCCTTTGCACCTTAAATTAATTGGAAATACGCGGTTTTCGGCTTTCTGTTTGTAAATTTGGTTCAAACTACTCGCAATATGGAAAAACTGGAAAATATCGTTTTCTATTCAATGGACCGTGCCATCAGGAGCTACAGGCAGTACGCCCAACAACAACTGAAGAAAAACGATTTTGCCATGACCATCGATCAATGGCTGGTCATCAAATGCCTCATCGAAAACCCCGACGTCACCCAGGTAGAGCTGTCCGAACGCGTATTCAAAGACAATGCTTCCGTCACCCGGATTCTCGGACTGCTCGTAAAAGCCAAGTTCGTCAAGCGCCGCGTGAGCAAAGCCGACCGTCGCCGATTTGAACTCACCGTCACCGAACTCGGCCTCCAAACCATCGCAGCTGTAGACCAACTCGTCATCAAAAACCGCGCTCATGCTCTTCAGGGAATCGATCCTGCAGAAATTGCTGTCGCAAGAAAGGTCATGATGGCGATTACGGAGAATTGTTCGAGGTGAATTCTTGTCAGGTCCTGACGCAATTATACCAAACTCTTCTTTCTTTCAGTCCCGTAGGGACTTAATATGGTAAAACGTAAATCTCTAGTAAGAACTTCACCCCATAGGGGTGAGACTATCGTTTTGTTGTTCTTTTTAAGGCGTTCTTCAGGATTTTCAGATGCTCCTAGAATCACTCCCACACTCAATCCTCACCCTCACACTGAAGAAAAAGGAGCTTACAAATAGTGTGAGTTTGAGAGCGAGTATTGAGGGAAACTAAAAAGAGCATTCCGCTTGCGCAAAATGCTCTTTTTCTTTTGTGGGGAATGACGGATTCGAACCGCCGACATCCTGCTTGTAAGGCAGGCGCTCTGAACCAACTGAGCTAATCCCCCAAATCTGCGCTTTCAGAGTGACCGTTGTTACTCAAACGCGAGTGCAAATATAAAGCGTTTTTTCGCATCCGCAAGTGTTTACGCGAAAAAAACTTCAAAAAAATCACCGATTAAAAAAAACGATCCAAGTATCAATAAGGTATCTTCCTTGCTTGCAGACTGTTTCATTGCTTCCAATGCAACAATCGGATCGCTGTAAAAATGTACTTTTTTTCCACTTCCGCCGAAAGCGTCTTCCAACTGCGGCAAACCGGCACTTCTCGGATTGCGAAAAACCGTCAGGAAATACGCCGCATCGTCGGGTAATAAGGATTCTATTGCTCGAATATCTTTGTCGGCGCTGGTTCCGTAAAGGATAAACAATTTTCCCTGCTGAATCTCTCTGACACTCTCAACCGTTTTGGTGATTCCCTCCGGATTGTGCGCACAGTCAAGAATGATCAGCGGGTCTTTTCCCACTATTTCCAACCGACCGATAAATCCTGTATTCTGCCGCAGGTTTTTGATGCCGTTATCAATGTCCTGCTGATCAATCTTCCAACCGGCCAACCGCAATTCGCCAATCGTGGCCATTACCGTATCAAAATTAGCCCGCTGATAACCGATCAATGATGCTGGATAGTCCTGAAGTTTGGAAGCAACAATAACCTTGCTTTCGTTGAGTTGAGCCTGTTTCAGGATCACCGGTTCAATCTCGGCATCCAGCGAACCCATAACAACCGGTACAGAAGGTTTGATGATCCCGGCTTTTTCAAACGCAATCGCGGCTCGTGTATTCCCGAGGATATTTGTATGATCAAGGCTGATGGTGGTAATGACACTCACCAAGGGCGAAATGATGTTCGTAGCATCCAATCTTCCTCCCAATCCGGTTTCCGCGACAACGATGGTGCAACCTTGTTCCTTAAAATAACACAAAGCCATAAGCCAGGTGATTTCAAAGAAAGACGGTTCAATCGCCCATGTTTTGGAACGGATCTCCGCGCAAAAGCGAACCACAAAATCCTCCTCAACGCACTTGCCATTTACGCGGATTCGTTCCGTAAAATCATGAATGTGGGGAGAAGTAAACAGCCCGGTTTTCTGGCCGTTTTCAATGAGAATTGACGCCAGCATATTGGATGTTGATCCTTTGCCGTTGGTTCCCGCAATATGAATGAATTGCATTTCCTGTTCCGGATTGCCAAATGCGGCCGCCAGTGTTCGGATGTTGTCCAAACTCGGTTTGTAAGCACTTACACCTTGCAGATGATATGCCGGGAATTGTTCAAACAGCCACGAAATCGTTGCTTCGTAAGTCATTAACTAGCCGAAACATTTACGGTGATCGCTGTGCTGAATACAGGTGTACCTTCCTTGACTTTGTTGTATTTAGCCTCTGCTTTCACCACCCGGATGACTTCGTTGATCACCACTGAATTGGCTGTCGTAGTCTTGTCGCGAATCACAGTTGGCGTACCAATTACATTTCCGTCGGCGTCCACGTTGACTTTCAATACCACTTTACAGTTTTCGTCAGAATCAATGTTTGCCGCATTTGGTCGTCGCTCCAGAGTTCGTTTAGTTCCGGTACCGCCTTCTCCGGGACCAAAGCCAGGGCCTTTGCCGTCGCCATCGTCATTTCCAAGCCCGTTACCTTTTCCCTTACCTTTTCCGCCACCTTTTCCACCACTTCCATGAAACGGACTTGGTTCGCGGGTTGAAGCTTCCTCATTCGGGTTTTTTCCGTCATCGCTGTTGCCTTTTCCCGGTTTGAACGGTTTAATGGTCGGCAAAATACCTTCCATTGGCATCATCGGGTTGGGAGTCGGGTCGAATTTTGAGTTATCAGGAGTTCCTGAACCACCACCGCCAACAATTTTATAAGGATTCGGCAACGTAGAAACGTGTGCTTCCGGCGGAGCATCCAATGTCATAAGCGTTGTATCCATTTTCACCACCGGAACGGCTAATTCTTCCACCGGCGTACTCAAACCGAAACTCACCATGGTGAAAATGCCAAACAATCCCACAATTCCCAATACGATAAACAAGATCAGATCATTGTAGTCGCGACGAATGGAATAGGCCCCATATTTCTTGTTGCGATCTTCAAATACGACATTGATACGGTCCACACATGTAATGTGCTGCCAATCTTTGGAGTCGAAGTAATCATACAGGGAAACTCCCAGCACAATAACGGCAATAACAATCATTAGTGACATAGCTCTCTATTTTTATATTCCAATACAACCTGCATGCCAGAGTGTTCAACACGCGAAGTAAGTACTTAAACTTTCAAACCTAGTTATAAACAGGATGTGTAAAATAGATGCATACGCTGAATTATTAACGTTTAGCTGTTAAGATTGCTGTTCTGTACGGATCAAAGATGAACATCCTTGATATCCTTATAGGGTGAAAATGAAAAAAGGTTACAAAAAAGCCTATTGTGCCTTGAATTTATAGGTAATTGTGCCTTCCTGCGTCAGTTTTGTGGAAGCATTAAAGCGCGCTTTTTTGGCGTATTTCTTCGCGTTTTCTAACACACATGGATCTACTCCTGATGGGTTTATCGGTTCAACCTTCCTTACGAAACCATTGTCATCAACCGTGATTTTGAGTGTGATTGTTCCGCCTTTTTGGCAGGTATAAGTCGGGTATTGCAAATACCAGTTATCGTTGTTAAAAGGAGTTCTTCCATCCAGATCAAAGTCGGCTGCTTCTTTCGTTTCAGGAGTAGAACCTTTGTTTCCCTGGGAACCTTTTACATCTTGACCGGCCTTTCTTGCTGCTTCCTGTTTTTCTCTTTCTTTCTTTTTAGCTTCCCGCTCAGCCTGGCGTTTTTTTATATCCGCGTATTTTTGGTCAAACTCATCAGCGTTACTGTTGATTTCATTGTCAGAAGTACGCACTTTTGGCTTAGGAGGTGTTTCAGTATTGTTATTGGGATTCTCATCTGGGTTTGAAGACTCTGAAGAACTTTCTGTTGCTTCCTGATCAGCTGCGTTTTGTCCGCCCGAACCGCGATCACTTTTGATGGAGTAGGATGGAGGTAATTTTACTTCATCTTTCGGTGGCGCATACAAACTAAGTAATGTGGTGTCATCTACTGAAGTTGCCTTCATGATACTGGGCAATTCGCCTCTGGTTCCGAAAGAATATTGGGTTCCGAGCGTAAGCCCGAATAAAGCGACTACTGCTGCAATAATGGTCAGCATAACGCTGTTGTAAGTTTTTCGCATCGAATAAGCGCCGTAGCGTTTATTGCGGTGATCGAAGACCATACTATTGTGCACGCTCGACGTGAGTTGATTCAAATCTTTTGAATCAAAATAATTGTAAAGGGAAATTCCCAATGCAACCACTACGATGAGCCATATTACTATCATTGAATCAAATTTACGACTTCTGAATGATCTGAAACCGGATGTGGCAAAGATTAAGCCTAAATTACGTTAAACGCGCTTTTACTGCGGATTTGTTTCCTTCGTGAAATCCAAACGGTATTGCCAGTTGTTTTTCTGAGCCATTGCCGCAACGTTGTAGATTGTTTCGTATTTGGCCGTTTGAGCGCCTTCGATTTTTAACTGTTTATTCGGACTCTCCAGCATTCTGTCGCCGATCAGTGTTTTGATCTCATCGAACGAACGTTTGTCCTTTTCCGTTTCGCCCGGCAGTAAATAGTATTCGTTGTCTTTTGTGATCACTACTGTAAGGCTTGGCTCGAAGTCTTCCGTTTGTTCAACAACAGCCGGAGTATTTTCGTTTTTGGTGCCCACAGCCATGACCATGAAGAAAATAAGCATCACCAATACCACCGAAGAAATGGCCGTGAGTCCGTTGCCTACTTTTACCTTGTTTTTCTGACCGAAGTTCATAGAGTCTGTTTATTAAATGAGCAGTTTACTTGCCTGGTTCGTTTAACAAATCCATGAATTCAATAGCCGTGTTTTCCATGTTGTAGACAATTCGCCCGATGCGTGCCACCAGGAAATTGTAACCTAAGTAGGCAATCACACCCACCATTAATCCTTCAACCGAAGTGATCAATGCCGTAAGAATTCCGGGAGAAATGGATTTCAAATCGATCGTTTTAGCCATTTCCACGTCCATAAACAACATCACCAATCCGGCAAGAGTTCCTAAAAAACCAAGCATTGGTCCGGCACCGGAAGCTGTTGCTAAAAAGCTCACGCGTTGTTCCAGCGTCATGATTTCCAGTTTTCCGCTGTTTTCAATCGTAGCGGCAATATTGTCCATCGGTTTTCCTAAACGATTGATTCCTTTCTCCAGCATACGCGCCGAAGGACTCTCGGAATTGGCACAAAACTTACGCGCCGAATCGATATTTCCTTCTTGCAGGTAAGATTTGATCTTTTTCAGGAAATCATCCTCTTCGCGCGAAGCACGTCGCAACGCAGAATAGCGTTCGATGAAAATATAGACCACATATCCAAACATGGCCAGTAATCCAAGATTGATCAACCAGCCTATTCCGGCATTGGAGTCAATGATGATGTCCATGATAGAGATTTGATTTACACTCGATTTTGCGGCTTCATCGCCCACAACCATCTGAAGATTCAACAATGCGCTCATAGTTTCTATTCGTCCGTTTTTAGTATCGTTCTTCTATACACTCATTAACGGCTGAATCTGAAAAGATTACAACACAGTTAAATGAATACCGACAAAAAAACAAAAAAAAACAGTCGTACAAACGCCAGGTCGACCTCGTTAATCAACAATCGGTTTTTAATTGCCAACAGGTGATTGATCCTAAAAATTAATTTCGAGCACTTCATCAGCCAGCTGATAAAGATATTTAAAAAGGATTCCCACGAATGCACGAATTACAGCTCGGCTAACGCACTCGCTAAGTATGTGATATTATTGTGTGTAAATTGTCAGACCAAGAATCGGTATGAAGCGTGTCCGTTAGGCACGCAAAAATTCGTGCATTCGCGGGGAACAAAAACCTTCGCTGTGGCGAAGGTTAATTATTAATATTTGTGGGAAACTTAAACGAGCTGCTTCAACGCGATTTCAAACGCCGTCTTCGCAATATTGGTTTTTCCGCTATTGATAGCGTGTGTTTTTACCAATGCTTCACGGATGATCGAACTGGTGTCTTCAAAAATACCTTTATCGGTAATTTGTTTCAGGTCGTTACTCATCAGGTAGGCAAACACACGGGCCATTCCGCAGTTGGAAATGAAATCAGGAATTACGGAAACATGATTGTCAGCATAATCGGCAATTGGTCCGAAGAAAATAGCCTGATCGGCAAACGGTACATTCGCTCCGGCAGAAATTACTTCCACACCCGCTTTTATCATGCGGTCAACCTGTTCCTGCGTAATCAATCGCGATGCAGCACACGGAATGAACACATCTGCTTTCACATCCCAGATTTTAGCATTGACTTCTTCGAAGGAAAGTAAATTCGGGTGAACCAGCTCATTGCCGTTTTTGGTAAGGAACAAGTTGCGGATTTCTTCCAGGGTAAAGCCGTTTTCGTTGATCAATCCACCCACGCGGTCAATGATTCCGACAATTGTAGCCCCTTGCTGCGCCAAATAATAAGCACCTGCAGAACCCACATTTCCCCATCCCTGAACAATGACGCGTTTTCCCTGAATGGAACCGCCCCAAATATCATAGAAATGTGCCACCGACTGAGCCACGCCGTATCCGGTAATCATATCGGCAACAACGTATTTACGGGTTACGTCAGGGGAGAATTGCGTGTCTTCGATTACTTTCAATACACCGTTTCTTAACTGACCGATCCGATTGATTTTCTGTGCTTCACGCGGTTGAAAATGCCCGTTAAAAACACCTTCCTGCGGATGCCACACACCACAATCTTCCGTAAACGGGATCACTTCATGAATTTCATCCACATTCAAATCGCCGCCTGTACCGTAATAATGTTTCAACAACGGCGTCACTGCGGCATACCATCTGCGCAAAACACCTTCCTTACGTGGATCTTTCGGATCGAAATTAATACCTGATTTCGCACCACCGATCGGAGGTCCGGCAACGGTAAATTTCACTTCCATTGTTTTGGCCAACGATTCTACTTCTCGTTTGTCAAGTCCCGGACGCATGCGTGTTCCACCACCGGCAGCGCCACCGCGCAAGGAATTAATGACAACCCAACCTTCAGCTTCCGTTTCGGCATCTTTCCATTCAAAGACGATTTCCGGGCGCTTATTTTCAAATTGTTCGAGAAGTTGTTTCATGATCTTGGAGCTTCAATTGATAAAGCCGCAAAAGTAATAAAGTATTTGGTTGAATGAGTGTGCCCGTTCATTTATGGAAGGTGCAAAACACCACCGCACACGTCTTTTGATGCGCCCGTTACCGAAGCAATGCAATTGGGCTCTTTCTCAAGAAACAGTACACCCAGCAGGGCAAAAATGAGTGCTTCCTTGAAGTCAATCAATTGATTTCCAGGTAAAATAATGTCACCTTTGAAGTAGCGTTTGAGCCGCTCGATCAGGTAACTGTTTTTCGCTCCACCACCGGTGATCATGACCGATACCAATTCGTGATCGTTGAGCGTTTTACCAATTTGAATAGCGATGTGTTCCACCACAGTAGCTAAATTGTTTTCAATGTCTTTGTCGAATTTCAGCAGAGGATAAAAATCCTGTTCCAGCCACTCGGTTCCCAACGATTTTGGGGCGCTTTTTTCGTAGTAAGGCAAGCTATTCAACAGATCGAGCAGGAAATAATTCAATTCCCCGGTACTGGCCAGCAATCCGTCTTTATCATACGCCAGTTCTTTTGACCGCACCAGTTTATTCAACGGAAGATTTCCCGGACAAATATCGAAAGCACGCATCACACCGCCTTTTTCAAACGAAATATTGGTAAAACCACCGATGTTGAGGAAAGATGCGGCTTCGTTTTTAAACAGATAACGATCGCCGATCGGAACCAACGGAGCACCTTGTCCGCCATACAAAACATCTTTTGTTCGAAAATCTCCGATTGTAGGAATCCCGGTATGAAACGCAATCACGGCAGGATTCCCGATTTGCGTTGTAAAACCTTTCGCTGGCTGATGGTAAACCGTTTGTCCGTGAGAAGCAATAGCATCAATGGTTGATTTATCCAGCTTAAATCGGAGAACAAACGCGTTAATGGCCTCCGCAAAGAAAACACCTAAATCATGGTCAAGCTGAGCGAGTTGGGAACCCAATAAGTTACCGCTTTCGTGCAGTCGGTCAAGTAATGCCTCTGAAAATGCTGCTGTTTCGCTCTGTTCGATGGAATAAGACCATTGGCCATTCGGTTCGCGGTTGAAAGTAGCATAAACGAGATCGACACCGTCCAAAGAAGTTCCGGACATTAAACCGATTATTTTGTACGAATCCATAACTGTAGGTTTGATATTAAAATGGTACATTTGCCCATTCATACAAAAATAAAATAAACTGCGATACAGATGAATTTTGAATTGACAGAAGAACAAAAAGCTGTGCGTGATGCTGCTCGCGACTTTGCACAAAATGTGTTGAAACCGGGTGTGATTGATCGCGACCGTGAGCAACGTTTTCCAACAGAAGAAATCAAACAGCTCGGTGAGCTTGGTTTCATGGGAATGATGGTTGATCCGAAATACGGTGGTGGTGGAATGGACACGATGTCTTACGTGCTTGCAATGGAAGAAATTTCCAAAGTAGATGCGTCAACTTCGGTTTGTATGTCTGTAAATAACTCACTTGTTTGCTGGGGATTGGATAAATTCGGAAACGAAGAACAAAAAGAAAAGTTCCTGATTCCGTTGGCTACCGGCGAAAAAATCGGTGCATTTTGTTTGTCAGAGCCTGAAGCAGGTTCAGATGCTACTTCACAGCGTACTACCGCTATCGATATGGGCGATTATTACCTGCTGAACGGTACCAAAAACTGGATTACCAACGGTTCAACCGCATCAACTTATATTGTGATTGCACAAACCAACGCTGAATTGGGCCACCGTGGTATCAACGCATTGATCGTTGAACGTGGTATGGAAGGATTCATCGTAGGTGCGAAAGAAGATAAATTGGGAATTAGAGGAAGTGATACGCATACATTGATGTTCAATGATGTGAAAGTACCGAAAGCAAATCGTATTGGTGAAGACGGTTTCGGATTCAAATTCGCAATGAAAACGCTTTCCGGCGGTCGTATCGGGATTGCTTCCCAGGCGTTGGGAATAGCAGGTGGCGGATTGGAGCTGTCGATCGCTTATTCGAAAGAACGCAAGGCATTTGGTAAAGAAATCTACAAACACCAGGCAATCGCTTTTAAACTGGCTGATATGGCTACTGAAATCGAAGCTGCCCGTTTGTTGGTGTATCGCGCTGCTGCAGATAAAGATGCAGGTCGTAATTTCGATCAATCTTCTGCAATGGCGAAATTGTATGCTTCAAAAGTAGCAATGGAACAAACTATTGAAGCCGTTCAGATTCACGGTGGATACGGATACGTGAAAGAATACCACGTAGAGCGTTTGATGCGCGATGCGAAGATTACGCAAATCTACGAAGGAACATCTGAGGTTCAGAAAATTGTGATTTCCCGCGGAGTTTTAGCGGATTAAGATAGTAACTGAATGATAGTTGGGTCGCGATTTATCGCGACCTTTTTTTGTGCTAAAAATTTCAGGAATAAAACTTCCGTAATATTGCGGGATTACTGAAGTTAACTAATTGCAAAACAGGGGGGTCACGGTGGTTGCATGCTTGTTTTAAGAAAGACCATCTCTGTGTATTACCCGTATCAACCTTATAGATATCCCATAGATAACCCGAGGATACTCCACCATTTGTGAAGCGATTGGAACTCTGATAAACCCAACTAATCACTAGCCACTAATAACCAACCACTACGAATCTAAAGCAACGGCAACAACTTCTCCAACTGTATCCCTCTCGAACCTTTCAACAAAATCAACAATCCTTCCGGCGGATTTTGTGAAAAATGTTCACTCAACGGTTCCGTCGATTTCAGGAAAATGGCATTCGGGTGCAAGTGTTTCCACTTGAGGAACTCCTCACCAACAAAAAAACCGCTCAACCGATGCTCGATGGTCAATTGTACGATTTCTTCATGAACCATTTCAGCATCGTCACCCATTTCGCGCATGTCTCCCAAAATGAAAATCTTAATATGATTGTCGATCAGCGCAAAACTCTCAATTGCCGAGCGCATACTTGTCGGGTTGGCATTGTAGCAATCAACAATAAGGGTGTTTTTAGCAGTTTCAGTGATCTGCGAGCGATTGTTTGAGGGCACATAGCGTTCAATTGCTTTGGAGCAATTCTCTGGGGTAACGTCGAAGTAAACTCCTATACGGATTGCCGCCAGAAAATTAATGAAGTTATATTGTCCAACCAGATGCGTTTTTAATTCGGGACTTGTAGAACTACCATAACTCCAGGTCATTTCTACATAAGGACTCAAGCGCAACAATTGTCCGCTAACTTCCCCTGAGTTTCCGTACGTTGCCAGTTTTATTCCGGCAGGAGCTGCCTTTAGTAAGATTTCGTCATCGCTGTTCAGAAACAAAACGCCGTCTTGCCGGTTCTGATGAATATAATGGTACAACTCACTTTTTGTCTGAATCACGCCTTCCAGTGTTTTGAAGCCTTCTAGGTGCGCACGACCGATATTGGTGATAATCCCGTGAGTCGGCTCGGCTATTTCCGCCAGTTCCCGGATATCTCCGGGTTTATTGGCTCCCATTTCAATGACCGCAATTTCATGCGTTGCATTTAATTGAAGTAGGGTAAGCGGCACTCCAATATGGTTGTTCAGATTTCCATTGGTGTAAAGAACCTTGTATTGAGTTTGAAGAACGGTAGCAATCAATTCTTTGGAAGTTGTTTTTCCGTTACTTCCTGTAATCCCAATGATTGGAATCTGAAATTGCCGGCGATGATGTTGCGCCAGTTGTTGCAAGGCAATAAGTGTATCTTCTACCAGTATAGTCTTTCCTTCAATGGCATAATCAGCATTGTCGATTACGACACACAAAGCACCTTTTCTGATTGCTTCTGCAGCAAATGTATTTCCGTCGAAGTTTCCGCCTTTCAGACAAAAAAACAGGCAATCATGGGCGATTGTCCGTGTATCCGTTTGCACTCCTGAGCTTTGCAGGAAAAGGGTATAGATCTGATCCATTTTGTAAGCATAAAAAAACCCATCAATTCGTCTGAGACGGATTGATGGGTTCAATCAATTATCAATTCGATTATTTTTTCTTTTGTTTTTTTCTACCGTAGTTCATTCCAACCGGACTTCCCACACGATCCATTGCACATCTGAAACCGATTGTACAAGTAGATTTTTCTTCATCAAGGAATCGGCGTGAACCTGCATTCAACCAGTAAGCACGATCTCTCCATGAACCACCTTTGTACACACGTGATTTATCTGAAATCAATGTTGTAGGCCATGAAGTTCTGTCCTCAGGTTTTACCTGATTACCATCCAAACCGTAAGTTTCAAACTCGTTTTGGTACATGATCAGATTCGGGTCACGAGTTGCCTGATTGATCGCGTTTTTACGGTCGTCATTGTTGTAGTAAATCGAGCTTTCGATATCACCATCCAAATAATCGATGTAATCATCACGACGGTAGTTCAAACGACCGATGTTTTCCTCTTCGGTAACATTACGGTATTTCAATTTACCAGGAGTGTTTACAATGAATTCTGCAAAACCTTCACGTAACATCGTAACAATCTCGAAGGCATATTCTTCACCATCACGACCTGTACGCAACTCATCTGCAAAGATTCCGTCGAAAATCTCATCCTGAATCAAAGCAGAAGCTTCGATGTCGTATTTGTTGTTTTTATCTTCGATCGCACGATCAAGTACCGCGTTGATTCTACCCAACAAAGCCAATTCGATTGAATCTTTTTTGTTTCCGTGAGAAACATAGAACGGATCCGGAGCATAACCTCGAGCTACACGGTTACGTGATTCTACGTTACGAGCCAAACCATTTGGAATGATTGTGTCATTCGGATCGTGCTTGTCAGCAGAAATACGTTGGTAGCGAATACGCTCAAACTCATTCAGGTATTCTTTCATTCCATGAACGTCATACAAAACCTGACCGTTTTTCAACTCGGTAGAACCTTCGTTGTTCAACAATTTAGTTTGGAATACGTTTCCGCGGAACGGACGGAACTCATCAAAATCTTCGGATGAAAGCGGACGGTAAACATCCATTACCCATTCCGAAACGTTACCGGCCATATGGTAAAGACCATAATCATTCGGCCAGAAAGACTCAACAGGAGCAGTAACATCAGCACCATCGTTCAATTGACCCGCAACCCCCATGTAGTCACCTCGACCACGAACAAAGTTAGCACGGATAGCACCCTGGAACTCCTCATTGTCCTGACGAACAAAGTGACCATTCCATGGATATTGACGACGCTCTGTAATTACTTCCGTACCTTCAGTAAGGTTACCGATCAAACCGATTGAAGCGAATTCCCACTCAGCTTCTGTCGGGAGGCGGTAGCGTGGCATCAAAATACCATCTTCCATACGTACGATACGTTTTCCTAATTTTTTACCTTCTCTGTTGGAAGGGTCGGTATCGATCAATTTACGACCACCCAATTCTTCTGCCTGCTCATATTGACCAACCATGTAAGCATCGGTGTTGAATGTTTGATCATCTGCCTGATCAACATCCCAACCAAGAACGCCCTCACGAATAAGAATGTACTCATTCACACGGTCAGTTCTCCACTTACAGTAATCACTTGCTTGTAACCAAGACACACCAACTACCGGATAATCGCGGTAAGCAGGGTGACGAAGGTAATAATCGACAAATTTTTCATTGAACGCCAATGGACTTCTCCACGACAAGGTGTCAGGAAGAGCGTTTTTGTATACCATCGGATACGTTGCATCATATGCTCTGTGAATCCAGTAAAGGTATTCCAACCAGTGGAAATTCGTTACTTCCGTTTGGTCCATGTAAAAGGACGAAACAGTAACGCGGGCAGGACGGTTGTTCCAGTCGAACATCACATCTTGCTCTACCATTCCCATGGTAAACGTACCACCTTCAATTAATACCAATCCCGGGCCTGTTTCCTGATCCACGTATGGAACCTTTTGAAAACCGCCTTGATTCACATTGTTGTAATCCCATCCTGTGGAAGAAGAGGATTCTCTGCTACACGAAACGATTGCTAATCCAGCAACCGAAAGCGCAAAAACACTCAAGAGTTTCATATGCTTGGTTTGTTTTTTCATTTTTTTGGGAGACCAAAGTTAATGTTATAAACGGATCACGAACAAAAGGTTACAAAAAAATCTAAAAAGATGGACAAGATATCGTTCTGAAGGTCTTGTTCGGTGGCTTACAGTTGGCGTTGATACCAAGTGAAACTTCATGCGAACCACCTGAAACACCATTGTTTAATCGGGAAACCGTTACATCATAACTGTATCCAATCTTAAACGTACCTGTGTTAATACCTATTGCCAAAATGAATGCGTCTCTGTTACGGAACCATGCGCCTGCGTTGAACGCACCATACTTCACATACGTACCGATGTTCAACTCCATGAACCCTTGCTGGTACTGGTAGATGATGTTTGGCATAATGGAAGTGGAGTTGTTGTACTTGGAACGAGCTCCAACCGGAATCTCAGCACCCATGTGACCTGTCAAACGAATAGGCATCGGGCTGTTACCGATAATCACCGATTCATTCGGACGGTTAAGGTGATGAGCTGCAAAACCAAAAAAGAAACGTTTTGAATACCCCACAAAACCTGCAGATGCATCAAAGAATCCTCTTGAACCACCACGTGGAACATCTCCGGTTTGATAAATAAATCCACGTCGCGGGTCGATCATATCGCCGAACGTTAATTTATCCCAGTCAAGAAATTTTTGATACCATGCGGCGCGAGCACCGAATAACATGGCGAATTTTCTACTTACTTTTAGGTGGTAAGAGTAGACGAGCCCCAACATGGAAGTGTTAATTGTTCCCTGTCCTTGTTGGTCATGGGTTGCCAATACGCCAAATCCCCCCGAAATATTTTTGAAATATTGATCGTAGGATGCGCTATACGTAACGTAATTTCCTGACAAACGAGGCCATTCATTACGGTAGTTTAGCGCAAACCTTGGGCACCCGTTTGACCCCGCAAACGCTGGATTCAGGTAGAGTGGATTTGCATAAAATTGTGTGAATGTAGGGTCTTGAGCATACGTAGAACTCATCGAACACAACATCGCCACAACGGCTAAGATTCTTACATTTTTCATTCGCTTTCGAATATTTTAAATGCGGGTTTATAGCATTGATACGCCAATGTTACGAAAAAAAAAATCATTGGTTACATCAAAATTGCTGAAACGCAAAAATAAAAAAACATTACGTACGTTTTGATGAACAAGACGATCACTTTACGAAATTTGTCTCATGAAAAACGAAAGAATGCCTGTTGGTTACAATTTTAACAAAACTATTCAAATCCTGTTATTCCTTTTACTATGCGGGAATCAACTGTCTGCACAAACCTATACAATTGATATTCAATGGTTATCAAACAGAAGTTTTATGGAAAACGGTGAACAATTGACCGTTCCTGCTATCAAAGACAATGATTATGCCAATGGAGCACCTTATTTCTCCTGGCAACAAAAAGTGAAAAAAGGGAACTACCAATTGACTTATTCGCAGGTAATCACCGAATCTGCTCCGGCAATTGATGCTCAATTGTTAGCTAAACGAGGAATTGTAGCGCCAAATTCTCCTAAAATAGAACTTGCTGTTTCAAGGGCGCGCGATGAACGTTTCATTGTAGCATCTGTTTTTCCTTATATTATGGAGAACGGTTCGTTGAAGCGAATTGTGTCATTTGATGTGGCCTCATCGTTGCTTTCGATGGAAAATAATTCGCAGGAAAAAGATTATGCAGCCAATTCGGTGCTTAACAGTGGTGAATGGTACAAGATAAGTGTGCGTGAAGACGGTATTCATAAAATAGACCGAACATTCCTGAAGAATTGTGGGATTGACGTGGATAATCTTGATCCGCAACAAATCAATATCTATGGTAATGCATCGGGAAGACTTTCGGAATTGAACAGTGCGGCATTTTTTGACGATTTGACGAAAAACTCGATCCAGGTAGTTGGTGAATCAGACGGTGTGTTTGATGCTGCGGATTATATTTTGTTTTATGGTGCAGGGCCGAATCGCTGGGATTATTCGCCTGTGACCGGATTTGAAAGAAATCAGCACATTTATAGTGAAGTCAATTGCTACTTTATTCATATCAGTGCTTCCGATCTTCCGCTTCGTATTCAAACGATAAGTGAATCGGTGAATCCGGTGACTGATTTTGTGAGTTCCTACAGTTATCGCGATATTCATGAACTGGAGAATAATAGTCTTGTTAGTGGCGGTCAACGCTGGTACGGAGAATTGTTTGACGGCGAATTGACTCAGGAAATCTTGTTCAATGTTCCTGAAATTACAATTGGTTCGCCTGTTGTGATTCAATACGGTGTTGCATCGAATGCTACTTCCGGGGGGAATAGTTTCCGCTTTTCACTCAACGGTAACCTGCTTCAAACTCAAAATCTTTCAAGCGGTGGTGGTGATTATGGTCGAAATGAGGGCTCTTTTTCTTTTGCAGCCTCCAATGCTTCCATTCCGTTTTCGGTAACGCTGAATCGCATTAATCCGTCGGTGAAGGGCTATCTTGATTTCATCGAATTAACAACACGACGCAATCTTACCATGTTGGGTGATCAGTTCCAATTCAGGGATATTGTGAGTGCAGCGCCCGGAAAGACAAGTGAATTTACGATTTCTTCTATTTTGAATGCAGCTACTGTTTGGGATGTTTCCAACAAAAGAAATCCGGCGTTGGTGAGCGGAACGTTTTCAAACGGTCAGTTTGTATTTCGCCTTGACACTGATACGATCCGCGAATTTGTGGCGTTTTCGAATACCGGATACTTAACGCCTTCTTTTGTGGAAGTGATTGTAAACCAGGATTTGCATGCGCTTGGTGAGGTGGATTATTTGATTGTAACGCATCCCAATTTTGTGGCACAAGCCCAGCGATTGGCAAACCTGCACGAACAACAGGGGACGACCACACATGTGGTAACAACTACTCAGATTTACAACGAATATTCGTCTGGTGTTGTGGATGCAACTGCGATTCGTCGCTTTGTAAAGATGTTCTACGATCGTGCCAATGGCGATCCGTTGCTTCAGCCGAAACATTTGTTGTTGTTTGGCGACGGTACTTATGATCCGAAAGGGCGTGTGGGGAATAACAATTACATGGTACCTACTTACCAGGTATTGAACTCGGAAAATCACATCAACTCAATGGTGACCGACGATTACTTCGGGTTACTGGATGATTCGGAATCGATTCTCGGTTCGGATGGTATGGATATCGGTGTGGGACGTTTGTTGATCACTACACAGCAACATGCGGTAGAACAGGTGAATAAAATTGAGCATTACATGCACAATGGATCCACGTTGTATAGTCAGGGTGCCAACGAATGCTGTACCGGAAGTGACAATTCCACATTTGGTGACTGGCGATTGAATTACTCCATTATTGCCGACGATGAAGAAGGTGGTTATTTTGTGAATACCGACGCTGAGCCATTAATCGATGATGTGCAGGCACTTTACCCGGAAATGAATTACGACAAAATTTACAGTGATGCTTATATTCAGACCAGTACGGCGGGCGGTTTGCGCTACCCGGAAGTGTTTGATGCCATCACCGATCGCGTTGAACGTGGAAGTTTGCTCATTAATTACATCGGTCACGGTGGTGAAGTTGGTGCTGCTGAAGAGCGTATTATCACAATTCCTCAAATTCAAGCCTGGTCGAATATTGACAAAATGCCGTTGTTCGTTACCGCAACCTGTGAATTCACCAAGTACGATGATCCGAGTCGTGTTTCTGCAGGTGAATGGGTTTCGTTGAATCCGACCGGTGGAGCTATTGCTTTGATGACCACAACCCGTTCCGTATTTTTTGGAGTGAATTCCACAACGGTAAAACGTTTGTATGAAAATGCGTTTGACAGAGATGCGAACAATGATCCGTTGACGTTCGGTGAAATTATGCGGATTACAAAAAATACTTCGGGTTCCAGTGATAACCGAAGAAGTTTTACCTTGATCGGTGATCCGGCGCTGAAAATAGCCTTGCCGAAATGGCGAATTGTGACCGACAGTATCAATCACAAAGACCCGACACTTTCCGTGGATACGATTCGCGCCCTGAGTAAAATGAATGTAAAAGGACACATCGAGGATTTTGATGGGAATGTGCTGACGAGCTTTAATGGAGTGCTTTCCCCAACTATTTATGACAAGGAAAAACTCAATCAAACCTTGCAGAACGATCCGACTTCTCCGCTGGTAGATTTCTATACCCAGAAAAATGCCTTGTATAAAGGAAAGGCTTCCGTTGTAAACGGTTATTTCACCTTCGATTGCATTGTGCCAAAAGATATTGATTACGATTTTGGTTTCGGGAAAATCAGTTACTACGGAAAAGGTTCAACCACAACGGATGCCGACGGTTATGACACCAACCTGGTAGTTGGAGGAATTGACACCAATGCGGTAGCCGATGTTCAGGGGCCTGATATTAAATTGTACCTCAACAACGACCAGTTTGTCAGCGGAGGAATTTCGAGTCAGGATCCGTTGCTTGTAGTTGATTGCTTCGATGAAAACGGAATCAATACAGTTGGAAATGGCGTAGGGCATGACCTGATTGCGATTCTGGACGGGAACACAGCCGATCCGATTGTGTTGAATAATTATTACGCGGGTAAACTCGATTCGTACCAATCCGGACAAATTCAATATACGTTGAAAGGCTTGTCGGTTGGGCCGCACACGCTGGAAGTGAAGATCTGGGATGTGAACAACAACTCTTCGATTGCTTCGATTGAATTTACGGTTGTGGCGGATGGAAATGTTCAGCTGGACCATGTATTGAATTACCCGAATCCGTTTACCACCAAAACAACCTTCTATTTTGAACACAACCAATCGTGTTCATCGTTGGAAACTCAGGTGAGTATTTATACTGTTTCTGGTCGACTGGTGAAAACAATCAACAAGCAGGTTGCTACCACAGGATTCCGTGCTGAGGGCATTGATTGGGATGGTACCGATGATTACGGTGATCAATTGGCAAAAGGTGTGTATGTTTACAGACTGGCGGTAGAATTACCGGATGGTGGGAAAGCTGAAAAATTAGAAAAATTGGTGCTTTTGAAATAACCTTCATCAACAAGCACAAGAAAAATGTATTTTTGCCGTTTAGCAATAAAGAACTTTAAAGAATGCTACATAAAATTTTAGTACTCGTTGCCGTTTCGTTTAGTTTTCAGGCCTTTTCTCAAGGTTCGGGAGTTACGGATGAGCAGCTTCAATTGAATACCATCACTACTTCAATGCCTTTCTTATCCATTGTGCCTGAGTCACGTGGCGGAGCAATGGGGGACGCCGGTACTGCATTAAGTGCCAATTCGACCTCTATTTTCTGGAATACGGCAATGCTGAATTTTTCAGACGACGATGCCGAAGTGAGTGTAAGTTATACTCCGTGGTTGAGAAAACTGACCAATGACATTCATCTTTCGTACGTTTCGGGATACAAACGTTTGGGAGATCGTCAGGCGATTGCTGCTTCATTGCGTTATTTCAGTTTGGGTGAAATCACCTTTACCAATGCAGATGCAAGTGTGATTCGTAATGACAAACCAAGTGAATTTGAAATTGCTGTGGGTTATGCGTTTAAACTTTCAGAAAGAAACAGTATCGGGATCAACGGAAAATTTGCCTATTCGAATCTTACAGGTGGTTTGGTAGTTGCCGGAGCGCAAACAAAAGCGGGTGTGGCAGGTATTGCAGACATTTCATACGCTTACCGAAACAAAGATATCAAGTGGTTTGGTTACAACGGGGTAATTGCTTTTGGTACCACAATCAATAACATTGGTAATAAGATTGCTTATTCCGAATTGGCTGTGCGTGATTTCTTGCCGATGAACCTTAAAATTGGTTCGGCTTACACAGCTGAATTGGATAAGTACAACAAACTGACCTATTCATTGGAAGTTCAGAAATTGTTGGTTCCGACACCACCTATTATGCAGTTGAATACTTCAACCAGTGAATACGAATTGATCTCAGGTAAGAACAACGATGTGGGTGTAATCGCAGGATTGGTGCAGTCGTTTTACGATGCTCCGGGACGTGTTCAGGAAGATGAAAACGGCGACTATGTGCAAAACGACGATGGTTCTTACGCAGTGGTAAAAGGAACGAAATTCAAAGAAGAATTAACAGAGATCAACATCGCAACCGGTTTGGAATATTGGTACAATAATGTATTTGCCTTGCGCGGAGGTTTCTTCTACGAGAACAAAAATAAAGGAGATCGTAAATTCTTCACAGCGGGAATCGCTATTCAGTACAATATCTTCGGATTGGATATCTCTTACCTTGCTGCGTTGAAACGCGATAATCCGTTGGCAAATACCTTGCGCTTTACCCTGCGTTTCAAGTTGGGTCAAAAAGTGGCCAAAGAATCTGAAAATCCGGAATAATTGGATATTCGAATCGGATTCGGCGTTGACGTACACCGATTGGAAGAAGGTCGGCAGTTTGTAGTTGGTGGTGTTGTTTTACCATCGTCTTTCGGAGCTGTTGGACATTCCGATGCAGATGTACTGCTCCATGCGATTTGTGATGGTTTATTGGGCGCGCTTAATCTGCGTGATATCGGTTATCATTTCTCTGATACCGATCCGCAATACAAAGGAATTGATTCTACCATTTTATTGGAAAATGTGATGAAACTCGTGACCGAAAAAGGGTTCGGGGTTTCAAACATTGATTGTACTGTTATTCTGGAAAAACCCAAAGTCAATCCCCACATTCCCGAAATGCAGCACATCATTGCCCGATTGTTGAAAGTAGAGGAAGATCGTATTTCTATCAAAGCGACTACTCACGAAAAAGTAGATTCATTCGGGGAAGGTAAAGCCGTGAAAGCTTATGCCGTTTGTTTACTCATGAAACCTTGAAAAATCACCGTTTTAGATTGAACTCATTTACCCGTTTCTAACCGCCTGTCCGCCTTAGGCGTGATTAGAAACCACTTTACCATTGAAAACAGTAGCCTCTGGCAAAAGACGTTAGATTGTATCAAGCAATTTTCAACTTGTACGATTGCCCTGTCAGGGGATTCATTATTTTTGTGGACACAGAACAATTACATGAAAGTTAATCCGGCATACAGATCGAAAGAAGCATTGGTTGCGCTTTACAACAAACCGTTATTGGAGTTGGTATTTGAAGCGGCGACCATTCACCGTCAGTTTCACAATCCGCGCGAAGTGCAGATGTCTTCCCTGTTGAGTATCAAAACAGGCGGATGTCCTGAAGATTGCGGTTATTGTCCGCAGGCGGCACGTTATCACACGGATGTGGAAGCCCATAAATTGTTGTCGGTTGAATCGGTAATCGAGCAAGCTACCAATGCCAAAGCAAACGGTTCGTCTCGTTTGTGTATGGGAGCGGCCTGGCGTGAAGTACGCAATAACCGAGATTTTGATACGGTAATTGAAATGGTACAGGCTGTCAATAACCTTGACATGGAAGTGTGTGCTACGTTGGGAATGATGGATGCAGACCAAGCTCTTCGTTTGAAAAATGCAGGATTGTTTGCTTACAATCACAACCTCGATACATCCAAAGAATTTTACGACGATGTGATTTCGACTCGTGAATACGAAGATCGATTGAATACAATAGAAAATGCACGCAAAGCGGGAATTACCGTTTGTTCCGGAGGAATCATCGGGATGGGGGAGGCTATCGAAGACCGTATGGGCTTATTGATAAGCTATATGGAAATGGAAACGCCTCCTAATTCTATTCCGATCAACGCACTGGTTGCTGTTGAAGGAACACCGTTGGAGAATCAAAAACCGATTGAACAATGGGAAATGATCCGCATGGTCGCGACTACACGTATTGCGTTTCCTGAGTCGGTGGTGCGTTTATCTGCCGGAAGAACCAAAATGACCATGGAAGGCCAGGCGCTTTGTTTCATGGCAGGTGCAGGTTCTATTTTTGCAGGTGATAAATTATTGACCACTCCGAATCCGGAATTCAACGAAGACAAGGAAATGTTCGAAATTCTCGGATTGATCCCGAAAGAAGCGTTTACCGAGGGAGAAAAACCGGTGACGATTGCCGATCCGATTATCGAAGCGCGAAAAGCGAAAGAAGCTCAGCGTGCAGCAGAATTGGCAGCAGCTAAAAAAGATCCGAATTTTACACCGCGCAAAGTGGTTGTTCAGGAATAACCTGAAACATGAAAGCACGGTTCCTACAGAAATTACAAGAACGAAAAGACAAAGGGAGTTTACGCTCCCTTTCGTTGTTTGATGGGATGACCGATTTTTGCTCGAATGATTATTTGGGAATGGCAAAAACTGAAACACAATCGACAGTTTATGCAGGAAGTACAGGTTCCCGACTCATTTCAGGGCATTCGAAAGAAGCTGAAGATGCAGAAAGCTTTCTGGCCACTTTTTTTGAGTCGGAAGCGGCCTTGATTTTTAATTCCGGCTACGACGCCAATTTGGGATTGTTTTCTTCCGTTCCTCAAAAAGGCGATACAGTATTGTACGACGAATTGATTCACGCTTCGGTGCGCGACGGCATTCGCCTGAGCCATGCCAACGCCTATTCGTTCCGGCACAATGATCTCCTTGATTTAGCGAAGAAATTCAAACAAGCAACCGGAAGTGTTTTTGTGGCGGTAGAATCGTTGTATTCCATGGATGGAGACTTGGCCCCGCTTGCTGAATTGGTGGTTTGGTGTGAGCAAAACGACGCTTACTTAATTGTTGACGAGGCGCATGCGGGTGGTGTTTACGGAAATGGCGGCAATGGGCTTCTAGAGCAACTAGGATTGCACCAACGTTGTTTTGCCCGGCTTTATACATTTGGGAAAGCTTACGGCACGCACGGAGCAGTTGTATGTGGAAGCGGACAATTGAAAGAATACCTTTACAATTTTGCGCGATCGTTTATTTATTCCACGGCGCTTCCGCCAAATCAGTACCTACATATTCAACAATCGGTTGAACGGACTCAGGACGATGAATTACGCCAGAACCTGCAAACTATTATTTTCCAGTTCAGATCGCTGGTAAAGCCGCAATTATTGATCAGTGATCCTTCGTCGCCGATACAGGTAATTCCTGTTTCAACACTGGAACAATGTGTGGCAATCGCCCGAAGAATGCAGGAAAATAAACTGGCGGTGAAAGCTATTTTACCACCGACTGTTCCTGAAAATGGCCAGCGTTTGCGGATTTGCCTCCATTCGTATAATACTGATTCTGAGATTGACCAGTTGGCTGGATTGCTGAATGAATTGATGTGATTTAACCACAAATCGGATCTTAAAATTACACAATAGGCAACATAGTTAAACCAGATGGAAATACGGGTGAATATGAACCTTTCCCACCAAAAGTTGTAAGGTATTTCATGAAAAAGATCTTTTTAGTAGCGATAAGCATTTTCATGTTGGCGACACTGCGTGCTCAACCTGAGGCAAAAATTTTTCAGCATAGCTGGGCGGCGGGTATGTGTTGCGCCAGAGGAGCAGAATCAACCTTCTCAATCCAATTTCCTGAAGGAACGTTCACGTGCTTCGATTCACTGGAAGTTGAGTTTAAAGGGATGAAATATTTGTTTTCCGATACACAACTTACCAAAAATAATAACGCGGATCTATCGGTTGGTTTTACCGTTAGTTTCGGTTACAGTACAGATAGCAGAGGCTATGATTTGGAAGGAATAGGAACTTATCAGGGGCTTTCATTAGAGCAAATTCGAACGGTTTCCTTTGCACCTGCGCGATTTATCTTAATCCGACAGGGTAAACGGGAAGTGATCGAGACTGTGAAAGTAGATGAAACGATTACAGCTTATCCCTGAAAATTGATTTCTGCTGTTTGAATATGTGCTAAAACGCCATCCCACAATGCGATGCGGCTTTTCAATGCGCGTTCCACATAGACAAGTGCTTCGTTCCATTTGGTGTCATCATTTCCACATAACGTTTCTACCATTTGCAACGCTAAAAGGCTGTGGTGGTCGCCGTCGACTTCAATGTGGCGATCCAAATAGTACTTGAAAATTCCGACCTGATCAGGGAAACGGTTGTTGATGTCACCAACGATTGTATGGAACATGCCCGGAATCAAATCTTCTCGTCCGAAGGTGAACACAGCCGCAATTACATGCGGTTTTCCGGTTTCAATGACTTCAAATGTAAATTGCAGGAATTGTTTCGCTGCTTCGGGAATTTCTGCGAGTTCAATAGCTTTGGTGATGGTTTTCCCTTGTCCGAGAAGTGCAAATAATCCGTTGATTCCTTCTGTGGAAGCGCCGCATTGTTGCATGGCTTCCAGGTACAATTCAAAATGACTTTTGTGGGAACCACCTTCTTCAAACGCACGATCCGATTCTTCGCCCGTTACAATTTCATTGATGAGGTAACGCAGATTTCCATCACCGACTGGCATCCACGGAATACTCGTACACGTTAATTCGCGCTGTAAGGCTTTCAGCAATGACATGAAATCCCAAACCGCATAAATGTGATGTTCCATAAATACCCGAACATCCTGTAAGTCGTTGATGGCATTGTAGGCCGGATGGTGAACGATAGCGTTGGATAAGGATGCTGTTTCAGATTGAAGTTGGGAAATACGCGGATTCATGTGCATTCGTTTAATAATCGGGCACAAAAATACGGCTTTGGCTTCGTCCGAACACCAATGAATAAAAAATTCTGAAGAATTCCTGTTACTCCTGCTCAACCAGTTTTTTCATGTTTGCCAGACCTTCGTCAAAATCTTTGGCAAGCACCTTTTCCATATTCATGGCAACGAGCAGAATGTTCATCGGGTAGTTCATGCGGCTGTTGAATCCCCAGGCTACTTTGGTTTCGTTTTCAGAAACAGGAGTCGTGGTCACATAACCATTAGCAATGGCAGAAAACGGTTTGATAAAACGCAATTCCGATTCGATGCGCTCGCCTTCTACAATGCGTTTGATTTCCTGTTCACCTTGTCCAACTTGTTTGTGATCGCTTTCCCATTTAGAAACAAAACCTGCCGTTCCGTCTGTTCCGACATATTCTTTCTTCATATTCGGATCAATATTGGCCCATTTGCTGAAACGATCCTGGTTGCGAAGCAATTTTAGAAAACCGAATGTTTCGTCGTTTGATTTTCCAACCACGATTGTGCGTTCCACACTGTAGTCTTTTTTCACGAATAATGCGATGATTAAAACAAGGGCAATCAATCCGACAATCGCGCCTAAAACAATCCAAAGTATGATCATAATATGAGGGTTTTATTGGGGTGAATCTACAAAAAAGTTTTGATGGAAACAGCCTGGGGTTTATTTTTAAGTTGCTGAAATTTAGTTGATTCAGTGTTTTTGGTTTCAGCGACGATCAGTCATGTAACACAAACAATACTTTTCTACCGGACTCGAAAGCGCTGAAATATTCAGGTTATCCGAAGCTTTTGAAACATCTACAATCGTTCCGTTTTTCATCAACAGATTAATATTCTGATTGGTTTGATTGTAGGCATTATTGGTGAGCAGTTCCGAATAAACGAAGTACTGAACTTCCTCATCATTGAGGTCGAATCGCTGCCGAACGATTTCCTGCTCCATCTTGATACGATCGGGACCAAACGGATCTTTGGAAATTTCTACTTTGTGCAAACGACGATTCACAAGGTTCGTAGAAAGAATGGACAACACTTTATCGGGATGTTGCTGCCATACTTTTACGGCGCCCATGATATCGTAATCGTCTAACTGCGCGAAGGTGTCCAACACGTTTGGATCTTTCTCGAAATCGGCTTTGGTAACGTCGTTTTTTAGGAAATAATCCAGTGCAGGACTTGCGAAAACAGTTTCGCCACGCTTCACCAATTGCTTGGCACGTCTCAGCACATTGATCAGCATAAATTCGGCACTAACAACCGTTTTGTGCAGGTAAACCTGCCAGTACATTACACGACGCGCGACCAGGAATTTTTCAATGGAATAAATGCCTTTTTCTTCAACAACCAACTGATCGTTGACCACGTTCAACATCTCGATAATCCGCTCCGTTCCGATGATTCCTTCCGAAACACCTGTGAAAAAGCTGTCGCGGTTCAGGTAATCCAAACGGTCCATATCCAATTGACTGGAAACCAGTTGATGCAGGAACTTTTTGGGGTATTTATCCTTGAAAATCATCAAAGCGCGCTCCAGATCTTCTTTTCCTTCAAGGTGTTCTGCAGCGAGTCGTTCCAGGAAATAAACCGAAATCTGCTCATGACTCACGCCGTTTGCAATATCGTATTCCAGCGCGTGGCTAAACGGTCCGTGTCCGATATCGTGCAACAAAATGGCGATCAAAGCAGCGCGTTCTTCTTCTTCAAGTACCACATGACCTTTGCGGCGAATAGAATGAATGGCCTGCTGCATCAGGTGCATAGCCCCGATTACGTGATGAAAGCGTGTGTGCAAAGCTCCCGGATATACCAGATGCGTCATTCCCAATTGCTTGATACGACGCAACCGCTGTAAAAACGGATGTTCGATCAGATCGAAAATAAATTCATCCGGAATAGTAATAAAACCATAAACGGGATCGTTGATGATTTTCTTTTTGTTATTTCTGTGGGCGTTTGTTCGCAATTGAATACCTTTATAGACCGAATTCAAAGCTAATTATTCTAATTAACATGCAAGCAAAGATTCTTTGGGCAGACGACGAAATGGAGTTCTTGAAACCCCACGTGCTCTTTTTGGAAGCCAAGGGTTACCAAGTCGATTTAATTAATAATGGCTCGGAAGCTGTGGAATTGTGTCAGGAGAACAACTACGATATTGTTTTCCTCGATGAAAACATGCCCGGAATCTCAGGTTTGGAAGCGTTGGCGCGAATCAAAGAGATTCAACCGCAATTGCCGGTGGTGATGATTACCAAAAGCGAAGAAGAATCGATCATGGAAGACGCGATCGGTAGTAAAATTGCCGATTATCTCATTAA
Source organism: Bacteroidota bacterium (assembly GCA_040387295.1). Lineage (GTDB taxonomy): Bacteria > Bacteroidota > Bacteroidia > Flavobacteriales_D > Crocinitomicaceae > Fluviicola. The sequence goes on from JAZKEB010000003.1 coordinate 82,111, forward strand.
ACCTGTCAATCCGAATCAGTTGATCCTGTGTCTCAAAAAGAACCTGGATCACCGAAAACTGGTGTCGCAAAAAACGAATTCAAACTATCAGCAGGATTTCCGTCAACTTGGAATGCAACTCAATGGCAGATTGGACGCCAATGAATGGGGCGAAGTTTACAAAAAGCTCATTTACTGGGATTTGGAATTCGAAGGATTGGAAGATCAGGGAATGCGAGAAATCTTAAATGCCCAGAAAAAAGAAGCCAACGACTTGTTTTGCCGGTTTATAGAGAAAAACTATGAAGATTGGTTCGACGGTGACGACGATGCGCCCGAAATGGTGCACCATTTGCTGAAAGACCATGTATTTCCGTTGTTGGATGAACCGATTTTCCTGATCGTGATCGATAACCTGCGCTACGATCAGTGGCAGGTGTTGAAACCGATTGTTTCGAATTACTTTACGGTCGAAAAAGAAGAAATCGTTTACTCGATTTTGCCAACGGCGACACATTATGCACGTAATGCGCTCTTTGCCGGATTGGTTCCAACCGAAATTGCCAAACGTTTCCCGAATCACTGGTTGAACGAGGAAGACGAAGGCGGAAAAAATATGCACGAAGCCGTTTTTCTGGAAGGAAACCTGAAACGCAACGGTAAAAACGTGAAATGGTCCTACAATAAAATCACCAACCTCGATGCCGGTAAAAAACTGGTGGATCAGTTTCATAACCTCAAAGACAATCAACTGAATGTGATCGTTTACAACTTTGTGGATATGCTTTCGCATGCACGCACCGAGATGGATATGATCAAGGAACTGGCGGCAGATGAAGCGGCTTATCGTTCACTGACACTTTCATGGTTTGAGCATTCACCATTGCAGGAAATTTTCAAGAAAATTGCTGAAAAAGGCGGAAAAGTAGTCGTAACAACTGACCACGGGACGGTTCGTGTGACCAATCCTGTTCGTATTGTCGGCGATCGTTCTACGAATTCGAACCTGCGCTACAAAACCGGACGAAATCTATCGTATAAAGACAAAGAAGTGTTCACGATCAAGCATCCCGAGAAAGTTGGTTTGCCAAAATCGACGATTTCGAGTGAATATGTATTTGTGCGCGAGAATGATTATTTCGTTTATCCAAACAACTACAATCACTTTGTGCATTATTACAACGATACGTTCCAGCACGGTGGTGTTTCGATGGAAGAATTACTGATTCCGTTTATCATTTTGCAGGCGAAATAATGGAATGGATTGCGCATTCGCTGGATGATTTACCTTTTGTTGCGAAGTCGTTTTTAGAATCGCTCGGTCACAACAAAATTGTGGTGTTCGATGGACAAATGGGGGCGGGTAAAACCACCTTCATTACCACTGTTTTGAAAGCCATGGGAATCACTGATCCGGATGGCTCACCGACGTATTCCATTGTCAATTCCTACCATTCCGATTATTACGGAAATGTGTTCCATTACGATGTGTATCGCCTGAAATCGGTAGAAGAAGCACTGAGTATAGGCATGGAAGAAACCCTTTACACCGATGCGTATTGTTTCATCGAATGGGGCGAAAAAGTACAGGAAATCTTGCCGGAAGAGACCGTTTGGGTGACCATTGAGGTGAATGAAATAGGGGAGCGGATTATACGGTTGACAGAAAGCATGCAGTAACTTTTTTTCATTAACCACATAGAACACATAGTTAACATAGATCTGGTTAAACCTGATTAGAAGTAAATTTTCCTATGTTTTCTTATGTGCCCTATGTGGTTAAATAATTTTAGTGGATAACGTAAAGTTTCTCCTAAATCCACTGTTCATAATTCCATGACCTGTTGAGGTGATTGTCGTGAATTGCTCGTATATTCGTATACCGTGAAAAGACGGTAAAAACGTACGATATTATGGTAAAAGATCCGGAACTGCTGAAGCAATTACTGAAAGAAGGCAACATTCTCCCGATGGAGGAAATGCTCGAAATCTCGAAGAAAAAAGGGAGTTTAATGATCGGTATTCCGAAGGAAACAAGTTTCCAGGAACGCCGAGTTGCCTTGGTTCCCGAAGCTGTTTCGTTGTTGATCGCTAACGGCCATAATGTGCGTATCGAAACCGGTGCGGGTGAATCCAGCAATTTTCTGGACAATGAATACAGTGAAGCCGGAGCTGAAATTTGCCCGTCAGCGAAAGATATCTTTCAGTGTGACATCATTTTGAAAGTGGCACCACCTTCCGAAGAAGAAGTTGATTTTATGCCGGGCAGTCAAACCCTGATTTCGGCATTGCAATTGAGTGTGCAACCTAAAATTATCCTGCAGAAACTGATCGAGAAGAAAGTCACCGCCATTGCCTGGGATTACATCCGCGACGAAGACGGTGTGTTTCCTGTTGTGCGCACCATGGGCGAAATTGCCGGGACAACTTCGATCCTGATTGCCGGTGAATTACTATCATCATTCAATTCCGGAAAAGGAATCATGCTGGGCGGTATCGCTGGTGTGCAACCTACTGAAGTGGTGGTGCTGGGAGCTGGAACCGTTGGTGAATTTGCTACACGCGCCGCGATGGGACTTGGAGCTTCCGTGAAAGTGTTCGACAATAGTTTATCGCGTTTACGTCGTCTACAAAACGACCTTGGTTCGCGTATTTATACATCCATCATTCAACCCAAAGTACTAGCCAAAGCCGTTAGAAGAGCCGATGTGGTGATCGGGGCCATTCGTTCACCGTTGGGCCGAACTCCATGTGTGGTTTCTGAAGAAATGGTCGAAAACATGAAAGAAGGATCGGTAGTGGTGGATGTGAGCATCGATCAGGGCGGTTGCTTCGAAACATCACGCGTCACCAATCACAACAAACCTACATTCGTCAAATACGGGGTTACGCATTATTGTGTGCCGAATATTGCTTCACGCGTCCCAAGAACGGCTTCGTTTGCCTTATCAAACATTTTCTCGCCCATTTTGTTGTCAATGGGAGATTCGGGAGGTTGTTTGGATTTGATTCGCAACGATCACGGTTTCAGAGGCGGCGTATATATCTATCGCGGAATTCTTACCAGCGAAGTGCTCGGAAAAGTGTTTGACCTTAAATACAAAGATTTGGACCTGCTCATGATGGGCCTCAAAGGATAGGTATTTGTTTGTGAGGGATATAGCAAGGCAATAATGTGAAAACGGACAGAAGTGTTTGTTTTTCGTTAATCAATCAGAACGACTTTAAATGGCCATTCGTCTACAATTTTTGTTAATTGAACGTAAAAAATAGGGTGTTCAATTAAATAAGAATTGTATTTTTAGGATGTGTACCGAATATGCTGCTGAAAATTAATTAGCTACTTGTGAAAAAACTCAACTATTCTGAAGAGGAATTGGTATTGTTGCTACAACAGAAAGACCTGAAAGCTTTCAGTTATCTCTACGATAACTATGCTCCGGGTTTGTTAGGGGTGATTATGCGTTTATTGCGCAGCCAATCTGTTTCCGAAGATGTGTTACAAACGGTTTTCGTTAAAATCTGGAAAGGAATAGAAGGATATGACGCTTCCAGAGGAAGACTTTATACCTGGATGATCAATATTTCGATCAATGCCGCTATCGATTACTCAAAATCCAAACAGGCAAAGAAAGAAACCGTTACGGCCGGAATTGATACCAATATCGGTGCGGTTGATCGCAGTAATTTCACCACTTTCAATACAGATGTAATCGGTTTGAAAGAACAGGTGGATACGCTCAAAGACGAATACCGCATTTTGATCGAGTACATTTATTACCAGGGATTGACGCACGATGAAGCCGCCAAAGAACTGGATTTACCTTTGGGAACGGTCAAAACACGTGTGCGATCCGCCGTGGCTCAGCTGCGCGAAATGATGAAATGAACCGGCTTTCTGTTTCTATTAGTCCATCTTGTTGAAGTATGAAATTGTTTAAACGAAGTGAAACAAAACGAACACCGGTTAACCGTTTCACACGCCTTTTTGTCTGGGGCTTTTTCGGTTGGCTGATCCTCCGTTCATGTGTTGTTCAGATCTATAAAGTTCCCACAGGTTCCATGAACAATACCTTCAAAGAAGGAGATTATATCGTCGTGAACAAGTTGGCGTATGGTTCGAGAGTTCCAATGACACCGCTTTCACTTCCTTTCGGACACACTTACCTGGAATGGATTACGTTTTCTTACCACCGGCTTCCTGGGTTTTCGTCCATTCAGCGGGATGATATTCTCGTGTTCAATTACCCGGCAGAAAAGAACCTTCCGATCGATCACCGGCAGGAATATGTGAAACGTTGTATCGGTTTGGCGGGCGACAAGATTGTTATCCGCAAAGGAATTGTCTTCGTAAACGGAAAGAAATACAAGGAGGCCAAAACAGGTTTGCCGATCTATGCCAAAAATTATAAACGAACAGCCACAGACAGCTTGTTTTACAGTCCGGCATATTATCCGCATTCGGGTAATGTGAAATGGAATTCGGATCGTTTCGGGCCTTTGCGTGTACCCAAAAAAGGAGCGCGAATCCGGTTAAATCACGATCAGTTAATCCTTTACAAAGAGGTCATCGAGTCTTATGAAAACAAGCAGGTTCGCGAACAGAACAATGTTGTTTTCATCAACGGAAAACGTCAAAAATTCTACACGTTTGAAATGAATTATTATTTTGTTTTGGGCGATAACAGGGCCAATTCACTTGATTCGCGTTTCTGGGGATTTGTGCCGGAAGATCACATCATCGGGAAAGTGATTTATTCATTTTAAGCGTAACTGAAATACTTAGGTAAACACACAAAATAAGTTGTAAAAAAGCGTGAAATTTCAGTACAAACTAAGATAAAATTCGTACTTTCGAAGTACATAAATTAACGACTTAGGCTCAACAAAAACGTTATAGCTTTATCAAGTAAAAAATGGACATCAAATCATATTTGGATTCAGGTATTGCGCAGTTGTATATCTTGGGATATGCATCTGATGACGAATGCCGTGAATTTGAATCATTGATGACGATTCATCCTGAAATTAGAGCTGCATTTGAGTTGCATGAACAAGCATTGGCGAATATGGCTGATGATAGTCCTGTGGAACCGCATCCAAACCTGAAACCGTTGATTTTAGCTACGTTTGATTACATCTCCCGTTTGGAAAGCGGCGAAGAATTAAGCATTCCTCCTATCCTCAATGAAAACTCAACGATAGAAGACTTTCAATTGTGGATTGACCGCGAGGACATGGTTGCCCCGGAAGATTTCGAAGAAGTTCACGCGAAAATCATCGCTTCTACTCCTGAAATGACTTGCGCGATGGTGTGGATCAAAAATATGGCACCTGAAGAAGTTCATACCAACGAATACGAGAAATTCCTGATACTGGAAGGTTCATGTACCATCGTAGTCGGTGCCGAAGAAAACAAACTGGTAGCCGGTGATTATTTCGCCATTCCGCTTTTTGAAGACCACAAAGTGATCGTTACTTCCGAAGAGCCGTGTGTGGTTATTTTGCAACGCATCGCGGCGTAATAATCTGGATAGTCCGAAATCAATTTGATTACGAATGTTTGTCTCACCCCTATGGGGTGAAACATTAAGTCAAAACAAATACCCAATGGATAATTTCACCGCAAATGGTGTTCCAGGCGTATAGTGAATTTCACTCACCGATTGGGTTTCGTTCTGTAATCTGCTTTCGGTATCGAATTGCGCTTCGTTCCATTCCACATTGAGCATGTTCTCCACGTTTAATCCGATTTTGAAATGCTTTTGCTGGTAATTAACACCACAGTCGATGATCAGGTAACCCAGCGCAGTTACTGTATTTGCCTCGTTGGCAGCGCGATCGGCCATGTAACGGTAGCGTATCGATGCGTTGATTTTATTGAATTTGTAAGTCAATCCTCCGGTGGAAGTCAACGTTGGCGCAAGTGGAATGTGATAATCTGTTGCATTGCGCTGACCGAACAGCGATTCGGTTAAGTAGTTTTCCGAAATATTGAAATCCACATCCGCGATTAGCGACGGAATGATTTGCCAGCGGGCGCTCACGTCAACCCCGATTCTTCTGCTTGAACCTTTGTTTTCGGTAGTTCCGGCATCGCCTACGTACACGAGTTCATTTTCCAGATTCAGCGTCCAAAGTGCGGCGGAGACCACCACTTTTCTTCCCAAATGCAACAAGGTTCCTATTTCACCGCCTATTGATAACGGCAGCTGATGTGTGTTTTGTTCCTGAACAGTAGATCGGGCGTCGTTGGAATGAAAACCGTGGCCGTAGTTCATGAAAAACTGGTAACGCGAAGATGGTGAGTAAATCAGATTTGCCTTCGGACTGAATGCCGTTTGGTAGTTGAAACCCGAATAGTTCTGACGCGTTGTGTCACTTGGAACATGATCTTCAACATTAAACGTCAGGTAATCGTAGCGTCCGCCCAATTCAAGGCGCAACTTGTCATTGAAGCGAATCACTTCGTTGAAATAAAGCGCAGTTGCCACTTCGTTGATATCGGCCAGAGCAGTATTGGTCAGACGTTGTCTTTTTACAGTATGCCACAATTCGTTGTTGATGTCGTCCGCTCTGAACGTAGCACCAACAGTCAGGCGATTGTTGAGTGAACCCAATTTGTGCGTCACCGAATAACTACTGTTGATACCGGAAGTTGTGCGTACGTCGCCTTGCTCGATCTGATCGCCGTTGATGGAATCTTCCAGGAAAAAAGTGAAGTTGGAATACAACCTGAATTTATAAGAAGAAGTGTATGCCTGCGCTTCAAAATCTCCTTTTTTGAGTTTTGCTTTGTAAATCAGGTTGGCGTTCATGCGCGAAGTAGCGCCACCTTCTGTAGGATCGATGCTTCCGAAACGTGTGATCAATCCCGATTTTACCGCACGGTCAGGAACTTGTCCCGACGCATCCCAGGAGGAACTGAATCCTGAAAAACTCAGACTCAGGGTATTGTTCGGATTAATCGTAAACACCGTTTTCGAAAACAGGTTGAAGCGATTAAAATGCTGATTTTGCTCAAAATAACTTCGGTTGTTCATTACGTCAACAGCAAAATAGGAGTGAACCCGTTTGTTCACAACGGGCAATTCGTACATACCTACAAAGCGTTTGGATGTCAGGTTTTTCTGCGTCGGAACAACAGCCGTTTCAATCAAAAACAGATTATTGGTAAGTGAATCGAGCGTATTGAAACGCACCGAAGCCGCCGTTGCAAAATTTCCGTCTTTGGCTTGGTAAGGCCCTTTCGCCAGATCCATCCCTTTTACCGTTTCAGGAATGAGGAAGTGTAAATCTTCGTAACCCTGACCGTGGCCGTGACTTGGCATGTTTACCGGAATTCCGTCAACAAATGAGGCAACATCTGTTCCGTGATCGCAATCGAAACCGCGCACAAAAATCTGTTCGGCTTTACCGCCACCGGCATGCTGCGCGATGAACAATCCAGGAACCAAGCGCAACATATCCTGCGCCGAGTTTTTCGGACGGTATTCAAAATCCAGCTGACTTAGGTATTTCGATGATGCAGCAGATAGTGGTCGATCGGCTTTGATTGTGACTTCATAAAGTGTTTCGCCGGAAGAAACCGGTTCAAAATTGATGGAAACGGTTTTTACTTCTCCGGCAGCGAGTGCATAGTTGACATTCAACGTATCGCTGAAGTTTTCCGAAAGTCGCAGCGTGTAATTTCCTGCCGCGAGTTCAGAAAACCGGAAACATCCGTTTGAATCAGTATAGGCCAGTTTATTGGTTGTTGTATTGTAACAGCGTACCTGTATCGATGATGGGAATTCAGGATTGTTTGTGCGGATCACACAACCGTTAATCGCTCCGGATTGAGCAAATAGGGTATTGGCGGTCAGCAAAAAACAGGCACAAGTAAGTATGTATACGTATTTCATAGCGTCTTGATTTAAACCAAAAATTGAAAATGACAAAGCGAATTGCGTGGAAAAAACAATTTGTTCTGCGCGAAATGAGTGACTAACCCGCGATGAGCAGGGAAGTATTCACTAAAACAGGCTTTGAAAAGAAACAGATAGATCCAAGATGGAATTACTGTTTCAGATTTGGTTTATGAGACTTGGGGAGGTGGGTAGTTGGGCGAAACGGATCGACCGTTAAAGAAAGCGTGTGGTTGAACAGCAATTTTGGCTGTTGGTTCGCAATTAGAAACCGGTTGTTCGGAGAGTAAAGCGATGACTTCAGGCGCGCAATGCAAATCTGTTTTCAGGTTTGTTTCATTGACAGGCGTTTCCGAATCTTTGCTTTCGGATTTGGCATCTTTGGCTACTTCAGCATGAACGTGGTATTTTCCGTTTTCGAAATGCACAGTTGCCACGTGATCAAATTCATTGAAGGTATGCGCTACAAAATCGCTCGCAAACGGAAGAATGGGTTTCAACGGCATACAGGAATAAACGGCTATCAAGAGCAGTATTCCGAAGTGTCGTATGTGTTGAAATTGTTTCATCTTCAATAGATACGAGGTTTTCCGGTTTATGGATTCCGCCGAACGAAATTAACCGCCGAAAAAAGTGCGTTCAATAGTCCAGTAGAGCGCGATGGTTGCAATGACTGCCGAAACGGGAATCACAATCCGTTTTTTGTACCACGGTTTTTTGCTGAACCATTTGCCAACAAGCAACCAGGCAATGAGAATCACGGTGATTTGCCCGAGTTCAACACCAACGTTAAATGTGATAAGTGAAGTGACAAATTTATCTTCAGGCATGCCCAGATCTTTCAGCACGCTTGCGAAACCCATGCCGTGGATCAATCCGAAAGCGGCTACGAGGAACATGCGTGTCGGTTTCAGTTCACTCACAATCATGTTTTCTACCGCGACAAATACGATGGACAAAGCGATAATCGGTTCGATGATATGGCTCGGCGGAGAAATAACGCCAAAAATGCACAAGCCAAGTGTGATGGAATGCGCAATGGTGAAAGCCAACGATTGCCAAAGCACGGTTTTCAATTTCGGACTCAGAAAAAAGAGGCATAAAACAAATAAAATGTGGTCGAGTCCCAAGGGAAGAATATGCGTGTAGCCCAATTTCAGGTACAGCATCGCTACATCTTTTGTCGGAAGATTCGTTAAGTCCATCGCGTGAGCAGAAGCAACTTGCGGAATGAACAACAAGCAGCAAATAACTACAAATACACGCAACTGGCGCTGCAGCGACGGGCTATTTTTTAGTGCGGTAAAAATTCGCTTCATTTTTCAGCTTTATGTCCGAAATCACAGGATTGTTTTGAAACGCAAGTTCCAATAATTTTTTGCCTTCTTGTTGTTTTCCCGCTTTGAATTTAATCAATCCTGCTCTGCAAAGCAGCGTTGGATTTTCGGAACCAGTGCGCAGCGCTTTTGAAATAAATTGATTGGCCTTTTTGTAGTTTTTCTGTTTGTAATACACCCAGGCAACGGTTTCGCAAACATCAATGTTTTTCGGCCGGCGGTTGTATTCCAGCAAAGCGTGTTTCAATGCTTTATCCGTGTTGTTGATTTTCAGATAAGCATAAGCCAGTTCGCGGTCGGCATAATGCCCGTGACCGTTTACGCTTTCGTCATCACCTGTGAGCGGACTCAGCATTTTAATGACGCGATACGCTGATTTATAACCGTTTTTCGGATCACCGTTCAGGCGGTACAAATCAGTCAATTCATCCGAAAACGAATACTCGATGATGGCTTTTTCTGCTTTTTTGTAATAGGAAATGGCTTTTTTGTAATTGCCGTTTACTTTTTCTTTTTTGCCCAAACCGGCCAGCGCGAACGCATAATCAGGTCGTTCTTTCAAAGCAGTACGGTACTGGAATTCGGCAGAATCAAGATAACCTTTCGTTTCATACAGGTGCGCCAAAATCATACGCGACCAGGCAGTTTCTTCCAATCCTGGAAAACCGGCATCAACGGCCAGTTTCGACGCGATGATGGCTCCGTCTAAATCTCCATGGATTTCACGCAGGTACGAAACGCGTGAGTATGAACGAATATCCGGGCGAATGTTGATCATTTTATCAGCCATTTTTACCGCTTGTTTGTATTGGCCCAATTCCACATAAGAATCACACATCAAACCATAAATAAAGGCGTTGTTCGGATTGAGAGGAAGTGCTGTTTTGGCTACTTTGAGTGCTTCTGAAAAATGATGTTGAGATAGTAAAACGGTTGCTTTACAGCAAAGCGCGTCGAAATTTTCAGGTTCGTTGGCGATCACATCATCCAGTAACTCAAGTGCTGCTGCGTCGTAATAGGCATGATCTCCGGTAATTCTGGCCTCCTGAATGTATCCTTTCGACAGGTTGAGTTTGGCTGTATAATTCTCCGGATTCAACTCAATTTCGGCCAGCAGGCTTTCAATCACTTGTTTGGTTTCCACCCATTCACCACCCAAAGCAATGGAACCGGTTCTGAGTTTTAATATTGCTACCGATTTTTCAGGCGATTTCGAAAACAGAAAAATACAAGCCAGCAAAATTCCCGTGCAGCCAACCAAAATAGGGTAAAAGTATTTTCTCATAAATCGGGTTTAAAAAAAGTTGAGCGTACCAAAATACACTCAACTTTTCACGTGTGAACTATTCCGTTAAATTATTTGATCATGATTCGTAAGCCCTGAACGCGTCTGCCGTTAGCCGACAATGAAGCGATGTAGGTTCCCGGTTTTACATTTTCCGGTTTCCAGACTACTTCATATGTTCCGGATGTTTTCTTGCCATCTATAACAGTAGCAATACGCTTACCATTCATGTCATAGACCGTCAGATTCACATTGGCATTTTGCGCAACATGGTATTTGAATGTTGTGCTTTCGGTAAACGGATTCGGGTAGTTCTGTACCATACTCAGTTCAGGCGCACTCAAATTCATACCGATTTCAAACAATCCTGATGTGGAAGGACTCGTTGCGCCGCAAGGGCCAAATCCACTCCATGGCATCTGAACATAAGGGAAGCTCGTTCTGAACGTTGTATCGTTCGTTTCTACTCCGGTAGTGTATGTCAACACATCCAGCAAATCGGTTGTTACCGGATTCGGTCCACCAGCTGTGTAATCATCATACCACAATCCGATGGCTGCCAAAACAACACCACCAACAGCTTGCAATTCGATGCGTGTTACATCATCTTCCAAACGACGTCCATTCGGGAATCCATCCATGTTCGGAATCCACTGAAGGTTGGCATTTGAGTTGTAAGTAGGATCTGTTAAACCGAGCACTGCCGCCTGAACCAATCCCAGCGAACTAAATTGCGGGTGATTACGTGGTGTTACAGGAACAGCCATGTTCAAACGAAGCATGTCGCCGAAAGTTGGCAGGAAGTTGTTAATGAACGGTTTACCAGTTGCCAAAGGATTTCCGTTTTTCCCTGTTGCCAATTGGTACGGCGCAAGGTTTGGAACTCCAGTGTAGAAAATTGGCAATAAATCTGCAGAACGTGGCTCTCCCTGACGCAGTAAGTAATTACCGAACAGGTTGGTGTCCAAAGCAGTTCCTGCTCCGCCATTGGTAGCGCGAATCGGCCATAAACCATCGTGTGTGTTACCGAAGTCAAATGACTGAAGGCTATTGCGCTGAATGCGAAGTGCAGACATTCCCGGAACGGCAGCACCGAACAACGAGTTGTCCATGTACAAACCTAACTCAGGATTACAGAAATACGCTTCCATAGCCGGATCTTCGGTGTACGGAGTCAATGAATTCCATTTGTCTTTGTCACCGATCGGAATCACCGCTTCGTTGGTCAACGGCATACCGATACGGGAAACCTGTACGAAAGAACCTGAATACGATTCTGTTCCGTCGCCGTTCAATGTTCTGATTTGCTGACGACTGGCAGAAGCCCACACACCGATGATAAAATCAGAATCGAGAATATTGGTTGCAGTTGTAACCGGTTGTCCGTTTTTCTGCAATGTAGCAATCGGAATTTTCAACGCAATTGAGTGGATGTTTTTACACGCCACACCATCTTCCGGTTCATCAACTCCCGAACCACCGGCACGTGTTGCGCCAAGGTCGAAAATACCGCCTAAATCTACGAAGAACGGATCGTCTGTTGGACCGCAGAATACGGTTTCACCTCCACCGCCTGAAGCGCTAGTAACAGCTGAAGTCATCAATGATTCATAATCAGGAGCACCCAATCCGGCAGCTCCGGTGATCGAACGCGGCCCGATATTCGGCGGCGGAACTACTCCATTGTTGACGATTGTTGTGAATGCACCACCGTTTACGCTTTTTTCAGCAACGTAGGTGGTTTTCAGGTTTTCCTGTCCCAAACGAATGTTGAAGAACGTTGTAGGATCTTCATTCACTTTAGAAAAGGTAAAACGGTACGTGATGTCATCACCGGCAACACCATCGTTTTCGATGTGAATTTCGTAGCGTACATTTTCACCGAAAGAAGCATAATTAGGACCTCCCTGTGGCAATTGTAACGGAACGTAATTCGCGATGATGGTAACGGTATTGGTATCATCCGGACTTCTGAAGGCATACAAATCGGTATTGTCTGCCAGGGGATCATTTGCAATCAGCGGCGCTTCTCTGTGACTGGAAGCCTCGACCGTTGAGTTTTGCGAATCCCACACACTCAACGTAGTTGCAATAGCTGCAATACCGGCGAGTGTAAGAATTTTGGTTGTTGTTCTTTTTTTCATAGTCGTAAATTTCATTTTCAAATTTCTATCACAATTATTGTCCGCTATGGTTTGCATAACCGCTCCATGGCTGTGCCACGTAAGGGAATGTACTTGTAAAAGCGACATCGTTACTTTCTACACCGGTTGTGTAACCAAGCACTCCCAAAAGGTTTGGTGATAATGGAGATGAACCGATATTGCGGTCATCATACCACAAGCCAATTGCCGCTAAAACAACACCACCAACTGCCTGCAATTCGATGCGTGTTACATCATCTTCCAAACGACGTCCGTTCGGGAAACCATCCATATTCGGAATCCATTGAAGCGACGCATCTGTGTTGTAAGTTGGATTTGTTAATCCTAAAACAGCGGCGTGTACCAATCCTAAGGAATTGAAATCAGGGTGATTTCTTGGAGTAACAGGAACCGCCATGTTCAGGCGAAGCATATCTCCGAAAATCGGTAAGAAATTGTTGATGAACGGTTTTCCTGCCGTAAGCGGATTTCCATCTGTTTTTCCTGTAGCCAATTGGTAAGGCGCAAGATTCGGAACACCGGTGTGGAAAATCGGCAATAAATCGACTGAACGCGGTTTGTTGTCGCGCAGCAAATAGTTTCCGAAAAGAGCAGCATCCAAAGCTGTTCCGTTCAAAGCGGCATTTCCGGCCAATACGAATAAACCGTCATTCCCATTAGAGAAATCCACGTTTCCGAGAACCGTTTGAGAGGCTTTCTGAACACGTAAAGCAGAAAAAGCAGGAACGGCACCACCGAATTGCGCATCATCCATATACAACGCCAATTCAGGATTACAGAAGAAATCTTCCATAGCCGGATCTTCGTTGTAAGGAGTCAATGAATTCCATTTGTCTTTTGAACCGATTGGAATAACCGCTTCGTTGGTCAAAGGCATACCGATGCGGGAAACCTGTACATACGAACCGTTGTCGGTAGGAGATCCTCCGGAGTTGCTCAATGTACGTGTTGCCGGACGGCTTGCTGATGCCCAAATCCCAACGATAAAGTCAGAATCAAGAATGTCTGACGCAGCAGTTACATTCAATCCGTCTTTCTGCAACGTGCTGATTGGAATTTTTAGCGCAATAGAGTGGATGTTTTTGTTTCCGACACCGTCAGCAGCACCTGCACCCGCACGTGTTTGCCCAAGGTCGAAAATACCGCCCAAATCTACAAAGAACGGATCATCGGCTGAACCGCAGAAAACGGTTTCACCACCACCGCCTGTTGCGTTGGTTACAGCTGCCGTCATCAATGCATTGTAGCTTGCTGCACCCAAACCAACCGTTGGATCGCTGATAGATCGCGGTCCGATGTTTGGCGGAGGAACAACTCCACCGGTAACGATTTGCGTAAACGCACCACCATTGATGCTTTTTTCAGCGATGTAGGTTGTTTTTAAGTTTTGCTGCCCTAAACGAATGTTGAAGAACGTTGTCGGGTCTTCATTCGTTTTAGAGAACGTAAAACGATAGGTAATATCATCACCTGCAGTTCCGTCGTTTTCAATATGAATCTCGTAGCGAATGTTTTCACCGAAAGAGGCATAGTTGGGACCACCTTGCGGCAGTTGCAACGGAACGTAATTGGCAATGATTGTGACAGTGTTGGTGTCATCAGGACTTCTGAAAGCGTATAAGTCTGTGTTGTCAGCCAATGGATCGTTAGCGATCAGAGGCGCTTCTCTGTGGCTTGATGCTTCCACGGGCGAGTTTTGCGAATCCCAGACTCCAAGTGCAATAACCGCAGCTACCACGCCTGTTGTCGTCAGGATAATGTTCTTCGTTTTCATCATTGTTTCCATAAATTAGTAAGTACTTCAGTTTGCTGTTGCCCAATTTGTTAATTCCACAAACTGATCTACGAAGAAAAAAAGGTGTTGGATTTTAGGAGGTGATTTTTTTTGAGGAAATATAAAAATTGGTGGGTTCGCGATTTATCGCGAACGACAATTTGATTGAATTACAATTGATTTTGGGATATTAAAAAGGCCGGCGATTAATCGCCGGCCGGTATTGTTGCGGTGTGGCTCGGGATGCGTCCCGAGCCTACCCCTTACCTTTTTTTCCTCCGCGGTATTTTTGCCGCGATTTGGTCCACTTGTATTTTTTGCGGTTGCTGCTGCCGTGATTGCGTGATTCGGTGAATTTGTAAACTACTCCCAGCGAATGCTGCATGTAATCGGCATTTGTATTGAAAAACTGGCCGTTGATTCCTAATTTGCCACTGGTTTGTAATTGCAATCCCCAGTTTTTGTAAATCCAGAAATTGAATCCCACATTGACGTTCAGATTGGCGGTAACAGTTTGCGAATAGGCATCACGATGCGTCAATCCCAATCCAAGAGAAACATACGGATCGAACCATTTCATCGGGTAAAACAGCTGGTAAAAACTGAACTTGGTATTCAGATCGGTTGAAATGAACAAGCCGCTCAAACCGGTCGTGTCGTTGATTAATTTATCGGTTGTGTAATTGTTGTAAGCTCCGGCAAATTCAAGGCTTAATCCTTTTTTCAGGTAGCGGTCTACCATTATCCGCGAAGGAAACAACGGGTAATTCCAGGATTGTTTCACATCGAATGGCTGGCAAACGTCGCGCCCGTCATCATCAACCGCATTCCAGCTGATACCGATCTGCCATTTGTAGGGCTTTTTTTGGCCCATCCACCAGGTTGGCTGAGCAACGGAACCAAAGCCCGAAATGAGGAATAAAAGAAATAGAATCTGCCTTTTCATGCATTCAATAGTTAGCTAATCAGCCGGTTGTACAAAAACAGTGCAAATTTACTTAAAATCGAACTAAAAAGATTGTATGATGGAAATTAGACCCGAATGCCGATGATCAGCATATCATCGATCTGTTCCAAATCGCCCTGCCAGAGATCCATGGCTTTTTGCAATTCAGCCTGCTGTTCCCTAAATGGTAAATGAGAATGGTTCTTCAAGGTTTCCTGCAATTGTTTTGCCCGGAATTTCTTGCCTTTAGGACCGCCGAACTGATCGGCATAACCATCCGTTAAGGTATAAATACAATCGCCGGGAATGAGATCGATTGTGTGGGCTGTGAACGGATCGTTTTTGTGATAAAATCCGCAGGGTTGCCGGTTGGCTTTGTGTTCGAAGAGTTCGGGAATTCCGTCACCGGTTTCATTTTTCCGGATGAGGTACAAATCGTTGTTTGCCGAAGCGTATGTGAGCTTGTTGGCGGCTTTATCCAGACGGCAAATCGTGATATCCATGCCGTCTTTACTTTCGCCAAAATCACCCGATTGATTGAGTGCATTGATAATTTTATCGCGCAGCATATTCAATACTTCGGCAGGATCCTGGATGTTTTTACCGGCAATGATTTCCTCCAGAAACGAAAGTCCCAGCATGGTCATAAATCCACCCGGAACGCCATGACCCGTGCAATCGCCCGTTACGTAATAAACCAATTGATCGCGCTCGTAAACCCAGTAAAAATCGCCGCTGACAATATCTTTTGGTTGGTAAAGCACAAAACTGTCGCGGAAAAACGAATTGAACCGTTCCTGCGACGGAATCGAAGCCAGTTGAATATTCCGCGCATAATTGATACTGTCGGTGATTTCCTTGTTTTTATGCTCCAGGCTTACGTTTTGCGATTCGATTTCCACTTTCTGATCCACCAATTGCTCGTTTTGAACTTCGAGCTGTTTTTTGGATTGCTCGAGTTCCAACCGGCTTTTGATCTCGTTGTAGGTCAATTTATACCGCGACCGAATAAGGAAAAGGCTGAATAACAAAACGGTAAGCGTCATCAGTCCGCCATTGATAATAAACTCTTTTACAGTCAATTCGCTGTTGAGTTGATAAAAAACAATGTTGCTGATTACCGTTGCAATGAGCAGTAAAACCGACATTCTTACTTCCCACAACACCAGCATTCCCGCACCGATAAACAATACGATGTAAGCAAATGTATGTTGTTCAAAGTGAGCAAGATCCATGACACTCCACATGTAGGCATTCTGGACGGAAATCCCTAATACCAGGATAAACATGCAGTTGTAAATATTGATATTCAGCTGTTTCCGGAATAAAAGCGTAAGAATGCTCACCAATGAAACACTCAATCGGAACACGAGAAACGGAACGAAATAATCTGGAATGATAAAATAATCACTCGTAAACCAGATGAGGTTCAACAACAAACCAACCCAACAGGCAATGACGTGGGTTTTTTCTGTGGAATCGTAAAACGCTTGCTTTACCTCTTTTTCGGGAATTAAACTTTCTACCATTATAGGTCTAAAATACAATTATTCTTTATTCGACGCTACCGGTTTGTTTTCGTCTTCGGGAACGATGGTTTTAATTGAAGGTTTGTTTTACCTACGTTAAAGTGGCGGATTCGGTTTTCAGTTTTTGAAAATAATCTTCGCCGGCTCTCGCATTTATTGACTATTTTACCCCTTCAAATACCTCAATAAATGCTACTAAAAATTCACGTTCAACGAGTTACGGCGATTGCTGCATGTGTGTTATTTTCCACAACTTTTTTTGCGCAAAGCTATACTTCCTACTTTACGGGCAATAGTACAGATCTTGTCACAAATCCTACGGGCGGTATGTGCCTTATGGGTGGCGCTACCGAGAGCGACCAGGCAATGCAATGGTTTTTACAACGTGCAAATGGTGGAGATATCCTGGTATTGCGCGCTTCGGGGTCAAACGGCTACAACGATTATTTCTATACCGATTTGGGAATCACGGTAAATTCCGTTGAAAGCATTGTGTGTAACGATGCCAATTGTGCAACCGAAACCTACATTCATCAAAAGATTCAGCAAGCCGAGGCTATTTGGTTTGCGGGCGGAGATCAATGGAATTATGTTTCTTACTGGCGAAATACAGCAATTGATAGTTTGGTCAATGATGCGGTACTCAATCGCGGAATTGTGATTGGAGGAACAAGCGCCGGAATGGCCATCCTTGGAAAAGCTTATTTTTCTGCTGAAAACGGAACAGTTAGTTCAGCAACAGCATTGGCAAATCCGTTTGATTTGGAAGTGACAGTTGACACAACAGCATTCCTCAAAAACGTTTTTCTTGAAAATGTAATCACCGATACGCATTACGACGATCCTGATCGCAAAGGTCGACATGTGACGTTTATGGCGCGGATGATGAACATGGGAATGAACGCCAAAGGAATTGCCTGTGACGAATACACGGCTGTTTGTGTTACGCCGGAAGGAATCGCTTCTGTCTATGGCGATTACCCAAACAGTGACGACAATGCCTATTTCATTCAGACGAATTGTGTGTTGGCTGATCAGACGCCCGAAACGTGTTCAAATGGCACTCCGCTTACCTGGAATAGAAACGGAGAAGCCTTGGTTGTTTATCAGCTAAAAGGAACAACCGCAGGAACAAACACCTTTAATCTCAATGATTGGGAAACAGGATCGGGCGGAAGCTGGAATTACTGGTCGGTGAACAATGGTGTGCTGACGGAAGCAGCAGGTGTGCAACCTGATTGTTTTAACTTATCGGTTACCGAGCAGACAATCGATTTTTCCGTTTCTCCGAATCCGGTAGCGGATGTGTTGACTATTCAGTCTTCTGAAAAAATTCAGTTGGTGCGCATCTATACCTTGCAATCTGCATTGGTGCTTTCGGTTCCATTTAGCGAAACCATTGATGTGAGTGCGTTGCCAGCCGGAATTTATATGGTTGAATGCGTTTCAGATAGCGGAACAGCAGTAAACAGAATTGTAAAACACTGATAGATATAGTTGTACCGATTACTCAATCAGCGATGCGGATTATCCTTTTTCCGGAAAATGAATTGAAAAAAACAGTAGTATTGATTCATCAATTTGAACCGATATGAAAAAGCCGATCATGAGTCTTCCGTGCAAAATGCACCTGAGTGATTTCTCGCAACAGGAAAAAGGCTATCACTGTAACCAATGCGATAAAGTACTGACGGATTTCAGGGACAAATCGAACGACGAAATTGTAGCGACGATTCAATCTTCTCCGGTAAAAGTATGTGGCATTTTCAACCGCGATCAATACGATTTTAAGGTTTCTCAATTAACCCTTCCGCGAATTCAGCAATCGGTTGGTTTATCGTTGTTGGGAATTTTAGGCTTTTTAGGTCCGATTGTCAGTAGTTGTGAAACAACAACCAAAGAAACAGCTCCGATTCGCCAGAACGCGTTCAACAAGCTCAAATTCCCGATGCATGTTACGGGAACGTTGCGCGACGAAAAAACCAAAGAACCTATTAAAAGTGCCTGGCTGGAACTGCAGCAAAACGGCAAAACCATTCGCAAGGTTCACACCGATGAACACGGTTATTTCGATTTTACGATCCAAAAAGGCGATTTGGTCAAAGAAACTTTTGATTTAATTGTCGACGGAAAACAGCACGATGCGGATACAATCAAAAATCAATCGCTTTTTCCGGTTTCCAAAGGAGAAAAAATTGCGCTGACATTAAAAGCATCTACCGGTGTGTGTGAGAAAAAGATTGGAGATGTTTACAACGTATCTACAATAGAAGGTGAGGTAATGGTTGATGGTATGGAGATGGAGGAACCGCCAATACCGCCAGTACTCGGGGAACCGGCAATTAATTAATTGTGTTTTCAACTTCTGTTTAAACTTCAGCCAATACCTGTTTGTTGTACTTGTTCCGATACTCGATTGGTGTAATTCCGGTGACTTTTCTAAACACATCCCGAAAAGCTTTCGTGTCGCCGTATCCCACTTCAAACATTACTTCCGACACATTTTTCTGGCTCGATTCAAAACTCCGTTTGGCTGCTTCTATTTTCACCCGTTGAATGTATTCGACCACGCTGTTGCCGGTTGCTTTTTTAAAGCGTCGTTCCAGACTTCTTTTTCCGACTGCGACCATCCGCGCCAGAGTATCAAGCGTAAATCGTTCGCAAATATGCGCTTCGATGTGCAGCTGAACTTGTTTGATTGCTTCGTCACCGTGGTTTTTCTGTCCGTTGAACAGCGCAAAAGCACCCTGACTGCTTCGGTCGATATCGATGGCAAAATACTTGGCCGCCAGAATCGCTGTAGCGCGATCAGTGTATTTTTCCACCAGGTGAAGTAATAAATTCCAGTATGAATTGGCGCCACCGCTTGAGTAAATGCCGTTTTCTTCGGTCACGATCGAACCTTCTACCAATTCAACCTGCGGAAACAATTCCTGAAATTGGTTCGTAAATCCCCAATGGGTCGAGCATTTCTTTTCGTTGAGCAAACCGGTTGAAGCCAGTAAAAAAGCACCCACACATAGCGAAGCGACTTCCGAACCGTTTTCGTGGCGTTTAATAATCCACGGAATCAGCGTTCGGTTTTGCTGAATGGCTTGCGGAAGATCGCCGAAAAGTGCTGGCACGATTACCAGATCGGTGTCAGTTATTTCATCCAGCAAAGCATCCACGTGTACGGTAAATGATCCGCCACTGAGTTTCACTTCGTGCGAAGCGCCCACCAGCTGAACTTGAAACAACGGCGTTTTTCCGGCCATTTCCAAAAACTGGTTGACAGCCGAAAAGAGGTATTGAGGATCGGCGATCGCCTGCATCACCGACGACTCCGGAACTAAAATCGAAACACGTTTCATACGACTAAAATAGCGATTTTTCCATGTCGTCATTCACCTGCGAGGTTGTCGTTATTACCTTCCTACCATTTCCAATTCTAAACGCATCTTTGTATTATTGTTTACGCAAACAAATTAACCCTTGATAGATATGGAAACAAAAACAGTTATTAGTATAGAAACGACCGTGGATGCTACATTGGAAAAAGTGTGGGATTACTGGACAGCTCCCGAGCATATTGTGAACTGGAACACCGCTTCGCCGGATTGGCATACACCTCGTGCGACCAATGATGTGCGGGTGGGAGGCGAATTATTTTGTCGTATGGAAGCAAAAGACGGTAGTTTCGGATTTGATCTCAAAGGAACCTACACGGCTGTAGAACCGTTGAAACAAATGGATTATGTGTTGGAAGATGGCCGAAAAGTAGGCGTTGCTTTTTCAGAGGTTGATGGAAAAACCCAAATAGCAGAGCATTTCGAGGCCGAAAACCAAAATTCGATCGAATTGCAAAAAACCGGTTGGCAGGCAATTATGGACAGCTTTAAAAATTACACGGAAAAAAACTAAGATAATGGCACAACCTATTTACCCTTGTATCTGGTTTGATACCCAGGCAAAAGAAGCCGCAACGTTCTACTGTTCGTTGTTTGAAGGCGCAAAGATCACAGCCGAAAATCCGATGGTGGTGATGACGGAAATCAATGGAAAAAAATTCATGCACCTCAACGGCGGCCCGATTTTCAACATTACTCCGGCTATCTCGATGTTTGTGACCTGCGAAACCGACCAGGAAATTGAAACATTGTGGGAAAAACTCCTGCACGAAGGCGAGGCGATGATGCCATTAGGAAGTTATCCATGGAGTGGAAAATACGGTTGGGTGAAAGATAAATTCGGCCTCACCTGGCAATTAATGTTGGGCGAAGTTCCTCAGCATGCAGAGAAAATTCATCCGGTCTTTTTGTTTTCCGACAAACAATACGGTAAAGCCCGCGAAGCGTTGGATCACTATGCGGCTATTTTCCCCAATTCGAAACTATACGAACAACAGCTTTATGCAGCGGGAGAAGGTCAGCCGGAAGGAAACCTCAAATTTGCTCACTTCAACCTAAACGGCGCTTTTTTTGCGGCCATGGACGGTCCGGGAGACAATGCATTCAGTGAAGGTTTCTCATTGGTCGTAAACTGCGATACGCAGGAAGAAATAGACCATTACTGGAATGCACTTACCGAAGGCGGTGAAGAAAGTCAATGTGGATGGCTGAAAGATAAATTCGGCATTTCGTGGCAGATTGTGCCGTCGGTTTTAGGTCAGTTAATGAGTGATCCTGAGAAATCGGGGAGAGTAGTGCAGGCCTTTATGAAAATGAAAAAAATGGATATAGAAACCCTTTTAAACGCATAAAATCATGGAAAAGGAACAATTGATATTTACGATCCAGGTGAACACATCACCTGAGAAAGTGTGGGATGTGCTTTGGACAGCGAATACCTACAATCAATGGACCAAGGTTTTCAACGAAGGTTCGCATGCCGTATCGGATTGGAACGAAGGAAGCGAGGTGTTGTTTTTGGGCAACACTGGCGACGGAATGTACTCACGAATTGAAAAAAAGATCGTTCCGGCGGAAATGAGTATTCTTCATTTGGGCGAAATAAAAAATGGAGTTCGGGTTACTTCCGATTGGGGAGAAGCCTACGAGCGTTATTTTCTGGCAGCCAAAAACGGTGGTACCGAGTTGCGCGTGGTGCTTGATTCGGTTCCTGAATTTTCCGATTATTTCAATGAGACTTTTCCCAAGGCTTTGGCTGTGGTAAAAACGCTTTCAGAGAATTAGAATCTGTCATTGGACTTGGAAAGTTAAGGTAAAATTCCGCCGGAATATCGGTTTAACCGGTTCGGTTTTCGGGATTCTTTTTAATTTTATGGTCTAACTATAGATAGCATGACAGTTGACATTAACATGGTCGTTTCCTTGAAGTACAAGTTAACCAACCAACAAACAGGCGAAACGATTGAAGAAACAGTCGCAGACAGACCAATGGAATTTTTGTACGGAATTGAGCGTATTATTCCAACATTCGAAGAGAACATTCACGGTTTAAAAGCCGGTGATTCATTTGATTTCGGGATTGTTTCGTCGGATGCATACGGTGATCGTAATGAAACGCAAATCGCACATATTCCTGTTTCCGTTTTTGAAGTGGAAGATGGAAAAATGAATGAGCAGGAGGTATATGTCGGGGCGTTGCTTCCGATGACAGATAGCGAAGGAAATCACCTGCGCGGAAAAGTAATGGACATTGCAGACGGAATGGTTGTGATGGACTTCAATCATCCGTTAGCCGGAACCGATTTGCATTTTGTGGGTGAGATTTTGGAAGTGCGCGCAGCCACGGAAGAAGAAATGAACCACGGACATTCGCATGGAGCTCACGGGCATCATCATTAAGTAAAACGTATATTCAGAGAAGCGCGGAAGAAATTTCGCGCTTTTTTTATGCATGAATTTTCCGTTGAATTGTTGTCGGAATAACCCATAACAGACTGTTCACTCACGAAGGACAGCCTTTGAGTTGTAAATTGACCTATTTCACCGCCGAGATCGGTTTTCAGAGTTGTATAATTCAGGTAAAAGAGACCTTAAAACGGTTCGTTTTTTCATCGATTAATCGACAGATTTGAATTGTAATAACAGTGCTATGAAAACAATTTATCTCTTCCTGATTCTCATGATGACGAATCAGTCAATTGCTCAGGACAGTCTGTCAACAAACAATTCTTTATTGTCGAAACGCATTCCGGCTTGGGTAAAA
This sequence comes from Bacteroidota bacterium, assembly GCA_040387295.1. GTDB lineage: Bacteria > Bacteroidota > Bacteroidia > Flavobacteriales_D > Crocinitomicaceae > Fluviicola. The sequence continues at coordinate 105,186 of JAZKEB010000003.1, forward strand.
TCGGTGATTGAAAAATCGGAGGTTGCCAAAAACTACACGATCATCGACTCGATCAATCCGTTTTATTTAGAAGTAGATTTAACAGGAGACAAACTGGATGATATTGTGTTTTTCGTGCGGAATAATCAGGATGGCAAAAAGGGCGTGATGATTATCAATCGTGGTAAAAATGTACTGTTTGTGTTGGGAGGCGGAAAAGATATTGGTATGGGCGATAACGTGAACTGGTGCAACAGATGGTTTGTGTATCGCGATAAAGGAATTTTTGATGGCGTAGGAAAAAAGAAAGCCTCGCTGAAATATCCGGCCATTCGGTTGGAAAAATCGGATAGATTGAGTTTGTACATATACTGGAGCGGCAAGAAATACAAGACGTACGTCCAGTTATTCGAAGAATAGCGAGTAAAGAGGCCACGGATAGCGAACCAATTGGTGAAAGGGAAGACCTGACAGTTTTGAATCCTGAAAGTTCAAATTTCACCTCATATCGGAGAGAGTAATGTAGATTGGAGAACTTCCGTGGCTTTTTTTGGTGAATTTTGATGAACCGTTGCTAACGGTTAGAAACCGCTTTCCCCTTGAAAACACTAGCTTTTACCAAAAGTCATTTAAAAAACACAAGCCTGAAGTTTTACTCACAACATCTTATTACTTTCGTGTAGTAAACATAATCTATGATTCACGTAGAAAATCTCACAAAAACATTTTCCCTGAACGCCAGACAGCGCAAGGAAATGGGCACAACTGCCACAAGCGTTACTGCGGTTGATAATCTCAGTTTTAACTGTCAACCCGGCCGTGTGTCGGCTTTGTTGGGACCGAACGGAGCAGGTAAAACCACCACGCTACGAATGCTTTCGACCATTTTCACCCCAACTTCCGGGAAGATAGAAATTGATGGCATTGATGCGATTAAAAATCCGGATGAAGCACGCCGCAGAATTGGTTTTTTGACGGGTTCGGCTGGATTATACGCCCGGTTAACTCCCAATGAACTGATAACCTACTTCGGTAAACTCTACGGTATCGAAAATGATGTCATTCAAACCCGGAAGGAAAAGTTGTTTGGGTTATTGGACATGCACGATTTTCAAAACAAACGCATCGGGAAGTTGAGTACCGGTATGAAACAAAAGGTTTCCATTTGCCGGACAATGATTCACGATCCGCAGGTTGTGATTTTTGATGAACCGACCAGCGGATTGGATGTGATCACTGCCGAAAATATCATTCAATTAATCAACGATTGTAAAAATCAGGGGAAGACCGTTATTTTCTCGAGTCACATTATGAGCGAAGTTGATCTGCTTTGCGACGATATCAGCATTATTTACAACGGCAAATTGCTGTTTAATGATACCATGGATGCTTTCCGTGAGCAAATGCAGGCGCCAAATCTTACCGCCGAATTTATTCGAATTGTCAACGCTTCTAAAACGACCGCAATATGATTGGAACGATTTTTAAAAAGGAGTTGAGAGATACCCTCCGTGATCGAAGAACAGTCATGATGATGATTGTGATTCCAACACTGATTTTCCCCATTATTATGAATGTTTTTGTGGGCGTCTCCAGTAGTTTTCAGGAAGAAGCCGCAGAAAAAAAGGTGACCATCGGTTTATGCTCACAATACACTTCCCGACTGGAAAAAGAACTGCTTGAACTTCCGGCTTCGCTGGGTAAAAAAGAACTCGTTCCAATTGCCGATACTAATACAATGATCGCCGCGTTGAGATCAGATTCACTGCAAATAGGATTGTACATTCCGCAAAATGCCGACGAATACTTAGTACGAAAAGAAGCGATTCCGGTAAAAATCTTTTTTAATGCGACTGAAGTAGGAATGCAGGAACGCGCTGAAGCGTATCTGAATTACATCAGTGAAAAACTGAAGAAAGAACGGCTCATCGAGTTGAAAATCGACGAGAAAACACTCACTCCGATTGCATTGGATTATCGCAACGTAGCTTCCGATAAAGAAATGATCGGAAAGTTTGCCGGTGGAATCCTTCCCTATATTTTCATCGCTTTCGGATTCCTGGGATGCATGTACCCGGCGATTGATTTGTTCACAGGCGAAAAAGAACGTGGAACGATTGAAACTTTATTGACAACTCCGGTAGCCCGTTGGAAAATTTTAGTTGGCAAAATGGGAGTTGTTGTTCTTTCCGGGCTCACCGCCTCGACCTTCTCTTTGCTGGGATTGTTTTTTTCCATCGAAGTCATGGATTTGATCAAAGACAAGGAATTACTGGATGTTATTCATGGTATTTTGACACCTGGTTTCATCGCACTAATGTACTGTTTACTCTTTCCGTTGACGGTTTTCTTTGCCGGAATTATGATTCCGATCGCTGTGAGGGCCAAGAGTTTTAAAGAAGCGCAGAGTATCATTTCACCGCTCAATATTGTGATCGTATTACCGGCGATGATTGGCTTTTTTCCCGGAGTTGAGCTCAATTACATTACATCGTTGATTCCTGTGGTAAACATTGTGCTGGCCACCAAAGAATTGATTGCAGGTACACTGGAATGGCACTTAATTGCAATTGCATTCGGTACGATGTGTCTTTTGGCGACGCTAATGGTGTTGGTTTCGCACAGAAAGTTTGGAAGTGAACAAAATGTGGTAAACTAAGCATTGAACAATAACCGCGGTTAAATTATTCAGGAGTGGATTTCGTTGAACAACTATATCAGGCGGTTATTGCCGAGAAAAAAGAGCTGAATGACACGTATGAGAAGCAGCAAAGCCTTTCTGAATCGGAACAGCGAAAATTGGGAATCCTGTTGTTTCCGGTTTCTGTTCTTTCGCAGGAAACGGTAGGAAGCCTTTCAATTGTTGGGTTTCAGACTTCATATGCGATCAACGACACTTATTTCAGAAAAGGATGTTCCATTCGCTGTGTTCAGGGAGATTGGTCGGCCGAGGGCAGGCTGCAGGAATTGGATTACCAAAGTGGCGTTTTTTCAATTCTCGCCGATGATATTCCCAACCTGCGTGATGAACCGGTAAAGATTTATTTCCTCCCCGATGACAAAACAATGCGTTGCATGGAGTTGGGATGTAAACTCATGAATGACCATCCGCAAGTTGAATCATTTGTCGCATTTCTGGAACAAAAAAAATCCCCGGCTGTTGACCAATTCAAGCATCCGAAACTCAACGATCAACAGCAATCCGCAGTTGGAAAAATACTTGGTCCGGATCTGGTGATTCCGATTCAGGGACCGCCGGGAACAGGGAAAACACTGGCGCTTTCCATTGCTATACAGCAATTGACCGAACGCGGTAAAAAAATAATCATCAGCGCTCCAAGTAACACAGCAGTTGACAATCTTTGTCACTTGCTTTTGGATTATTCCATTCCGATCCTGCGCTTGGGAAATGAGGAAAAAATGAGCGATCGGGTGACGCCTTATACCATTGATGGGTATTTGGAAAATGGTTCCAACAAAAAATTGCTGGACCATTTAAAATCATCGCTCAGAAAAGCTGAAAACACCGCCAATAAGCACATTCGTAATTACACGAAAGAGGCGGGAGACGAAAAGCGGGAAGCGCGAAAGGAATGCAGCACACTTCGGAAAGAAATCAGGAAAGTCGCGCAGGATGCAAAAAAACTGTTATTGGAAAGTATTCCTGTCATTGCCGGAACACCGGTTGGGTTATTCAATGAGCTTCCGAAGACATTCCTCACCGATGTGGTGATTATTGACGAAGCCGGTCAATGTTTAGAACCGCTGGCATGGCTTGCTGCCAGTTTTGGAAAACGACTGGTTTTATGCGGAGATCCGCAACAGCTTCCGCCAACTGTATTTTCGCAAAAAGCCAAACAACTCGGATTGGAAAAGTCATTGCTGGAGCGCGTTATGCGTTTCTTTCCATCGACGTTACTTGATACCCAATACCGGATGGCTCCTGAAATTGTCAGCTGCATTAATCCTTTCTTCTACGATGATCAGCTTCGAACATTTCATACCGAACGAAAAGGCGAAATACGGTTCATCGATATGGCCGGATTTGGTGAAGGAGAACAGCAGGACGAGTCATCAGGAAGTATATCCAATCCGGATGAGGTTACTACGATCAAACGGATCGTGGAAGTACTTTCAATTAATCCATCGAATACCATTATACTTTCACCTTACAATGCGCAACTGGGATTGTTGAAAATCGCGCTGCCGGACTTCAGAATTTCTACCATTGATTCCGTTCAGGGGCAAGAGGAAGATCATATCATCATCAGTTTAACCCGCAGCAACAGCGAACAGAATATTGGTTTTTTGAAAGACTATCGCAGAACAAATGTAGCGATATCCCGATCTCGTTTTCAATGCATTATCGTTGGCGACAGTTCCACATTGGGGAACGATTCATTTTACCAGGAACTGTTAGATTTCATGGAAGAAAATGGCATTTATCAAAGTACCTGGGAGTATGTTGAATGATCAATTGAACTTTTTCATTACCTCGAAATCTTTTCAAACATTAAAGAGAAATGAATAAATTAAAGCTGAGTTTCGATAAAAAGGATTACCCATACAATGATGACTCACATGATCCTAACATACTTTGGGGATTGATCACATTAACTGTTTCAAATGAAACAACTCTACTTAAAGAAGTCATAAAATGGGAGTGGAATATCCTGGAATTATTGCAGTGGTTAAAAGATAATAGCGAGCATTTATCAGTTGAAGAATTACCAGTAAAACTTTACCAGGAATCTGATTCAATTGCAAAGAGAATCTACAATTTCTATAATGATGATAATCTATTTGATGAATTGACAGCGGATGAGTTGGTTGAATATCGTGAAAGGCATGGCCTTCGTTTTGGTTTAAGAGGAACTGATATCAAAGATGTTTATATTGGGTTGATTTCAAATACACATACAATTTCATTTTATTCGATGGAAGAATCATGGAACTTTGAAATTGATTTAGTGTCATTTTTGAACGAGTTACGTCAATGGGGGTAATATTTCAGAGTCGTTGAAACGACCACAAAGCTACTTCCCGTGTACCCCCTTCAATCCGTTTATAATAGTCGCATCCTCCACCAAATACCCCTCCACCGTTTTGCTTGCATTCGATGTCACCAGTGCTTTAAACGGATTTCCGGTATAAATCCCTGTAAACACATCAATATGATTCTGTTTGATCGCACCACCGGTATCGCCCGCAAAGAAATAACCGTCGTGCGTGACTTTCTCACCATTCGGGAGTTCGATTGTGACCCCACGAGCAGATGGAATATAGAGCACACTGCCATAAGGAATCGTTTTTGGATCTACGGCAATGGTACGAAAAGGAACCAATCTGTAGTTTTTGACACCGTCACCAAAACCCGATGAAAGGGCCCAGCGCGTTTTGCCCCAGCTCTCAACCGACAATTTACTATTGGCGTATTTCAGGCATTTTCGACAATCTACGAAGGTTGAATCGCCGGTATTGGCAAAGTTGACCACAAAGATATTTCCCGAACTATCGGTGATGGAAGCCGTTCCTTCCAATGCCGCCATGCAAAAATCGCAGGTGTCGCCATAAAGCCCGAGTGGTTTGTTGTTTTTGTCCACAAACGGAATAGTGCCATTGCTGGCAAATTCATATACATAATACTGAGTAGCCCAAATAGTCAGTTTCTTTTCGGGAAGTTGGGCCGGAAAAGCGTAAGAAAAATCCGATTGAGTTTGCGTATAGGTTGCCGGAATCAGAAAAACGAAACTGGCAGCAATTAAAAGAAGTGTTTTCATCTTTCCGGAATTTCTGATGTAGCGTTATAATGCAATTTTCCTCAATAGTTACCGCTTTTTCGGGTGGTAACGAAAGAATAAGAGCGTTGGTTTTTCATCCTTGCCTTCGTTCGAAACAAACACATCCCCGTTTTCAAGAAAGGCAATTCCTTCGGGTTTGTTGAAAATGGTTGGATTCAACCGCTGGATGGTTTTGATCTTGCCTTTGGGTGAAAACACAAATAAAGCGTGGTCCTTCGACGACAAAATATAAATATCGCCAGTAAGCGGATGCAACGCCAGTTCGGAAGGTCTGAATGAAAGGTCGGAATGCTTGTTCCATTTCCCTGAAAACGGATTCAAGGTGAAAATAGCTTGCTTTAACAAGCGTTTTTTAGTCAAATCAAACGCATACACCAATCGGTCATTTGTTTTTGTATGGGGAGATTTATCACGCGAAATGATCAGTAACCGATTGTTTTCACGGTCAAAGAACAAACCTTCGTTTTCAATCACAGGCAGGCCAAGGTCATACTGTTTTACAAATGATTGGCCAACTTCAGGAGCGTCTTCTTCAGCGCTTACCTCGATGGCTGCTGTTTGATGACTTTCCAGTTCGAATAACGTGCCGTCGCTTCTTAAAACGTAGAAAAACGATCCCGCTTTGCAAACACCTTCGTAATCACCGTCTTCACCAAACGATTGTTGCAGAACAATTTCCTGACGTTCAAGATCGAATTGAAATAAAATACCGTTTTCATCCTGTACGCATCCTAACTGGTGGTCGGAACCGATGGTGATTCCCGAAATTTCGCTTAAAATGTCGGGCAAGACAATTGTTTCATTCGGTTCGTTGAAATCATATCCTAGCGAAACGTCGCGCTTGTTTAAAAGGATAGACGCCACAATAAGTACCGCAAACAAAACGATTCCGAAGATGATAAAAATAGGGTGTCTTTTCATGCAATGGGAGAGTCGCTAAAGTAATTGGTTCATCGTTTCCACCAATCGCTGCGTTAATTCGCGTCGGCTGTAGCGGGCAATTTCCGATTCGTTGCGTTGGGCCACGGTTCCATGGAAATAATCGAGCAGGTTTTGTTCCAATTGCTGTTCGTCGTCAAAGCCGCTGATCAATCCGGAATTGGTGGCGTGAATGATGGCCGCCAAATCACCGTCAGGCGGACCAATAGCCACTATCGGACAACCGGAAGACATGTATTCGAAAAACTTGCCGGTTAGAATGCCTTTCGCATTGCGGGTGTTGTTTACCAATAACAAAAGCACATGTGAGCGCTGTTGTTCTAAAATAACTTCATCGTGCGGCAGGTAATCGATTTTCCGCACAAACGAAGTAAGTCCGAAGCGTTCAATTTGCTCATTCACGTAAAAATCAACCTTTCCTACCAGTTTGATTTCCAGTCGGTCGCGGAATGCTTCATTGGTTGAAATCAACGCCGAAAGCACTTTCCATAACACTTCCGGATTACGGTCTTTCACCAATGTTCCGATGTGTGCAATGCTGAATTTTTCGTCTTTCTGAACAGGTTCAACCGAAACATCGTCGGCGTCGTAACCGTTTGTAATAACCGAGCATTTTTCCGGATTTCCACCAGAGATTTGCTGTAACATGGCCTTGAACTCCTTGTTCATTTCTTCACCAACGCTCACCACCGAATCGGCAAATCGCAAGACGTTTTTCTCCATGCGATGGTGTTTCTTATCGGCCCATTTTGAAAGCATTAATTGGTCGTAAAAATCGATGTTCGTCCACGGATCCCGAAAATCGGCGATCCATTTCAGCGAAGGATTTTTCTTTTTAATACCCAGCGCAATCATGTGCATCGTGTGGGGCGGACCGCTGCTGATGACCATATCAACCGGGTGAGAAGTCAGGTAGTTATTGAGGTATTGGATACTCGGTTTGATCCAGAATTTACGGGCATCGGGAATGAAAAAATTCCCGCGTATCCAGATACTCATTTTGTCCTTAAAGCCTTGTTTTTTGTTCTCATTCAAAAAACCGGCATTGATTTTTTCGCCTTTTTTCTTTCCGCTGAAACGTTTGTAAATCTTGTACGGTTCCCAAATCGGTTGTTTCAGGATCACGGTTCCTTCCGGAATGTCTTTTGCCAAACTGTCGTCAATTACCGGCATTTCTCCATCTTCAACCGTATAAACAATGGGTTCCCAACCGAATTGACGCAGGTATTTTACAAATTTCAACCAACGTTGCACCCCGGCTCCACCACTCGGCGGCCAATAATACGTCAGAATCAGGACTTTTTTCATCACCCCAAAGCTAGTAAAACTTCGGTAAAACCATTTGCAGACATTTCAACACTAAGGTGATTGAATGGATCACTACATTTCTTTTTTTAACCACATAGAACACATGAGGAAACATAGCAACACAAACAAAATGTAAGTTTATTGATAGCAATTTTTCTATTGTTATCTATTGTGACCTATGTGGTTAAAGCAAAATATTCGTTGAAGGACAGCTTAATCGCAGATGGTTCCCTTATGCTCCGAATGCTCGTATAAATTCTCCAATTCTTCCAACTCTTTCAACAATTCTGCCGAAGGTGGTGTATTGGTGAGCGTTGATAAATCGGGTTGACCAGCGTCTACCCAGGCCGTGTACCAGATACTTCCCACAGCAATAATGGCTTCGCGCATCCGGCGTTCAACCATTCCGTTCATTCGTTTGGAATATTCATCGCAAAATGCTTTGGAATAAACCTGAATCACGGTCTGACCGCGTTGTTCGTAACTGTATTTCTGATCGGTTGGAAATTCTGCAGTGAGTTCTTTTTCCATCGACAACACCGAATCTACTGCTGCATTCGAAGCTTTTACCGCATCCCATGCAAAGTCGAGGACACCGGAAACGTATTTGCCTTTACCAACAAAATAATCGTACTCTTCGGAGTTCAGTTCGACAATCCGGCTTTCCCACAAACCGTGAATCCCGCGCTGACCGGATAATTGGCCATTGTAATTCTCGGTGGTATGTAAGGGAACATGCGCATCGCCGATGTAATGTCCGATATCGGAAGCGTTTTTCAAAATCAGGTCAACGTTTTTCGATTCAAACGCTTTTTGCAAACGCAGTTTCATCACATGGATGTGCCACGGAACAATGCCGTATGCCTGCAAAGTGTCTTCGGTGAATTTTTCAACCGCATCAAACCATTTTCGGGGAACAACCTCAAACGGGTCTAAACTGTCTTTTGAGTAATGATCGATATCGATGTAATGACGCTGCGCTTCACCTTCAACCGCATACCGGCGTTTATCAGGATCAACGGCATGTTCGGTAATGTATTCGATGTGTTCCTTGAAAAAACCGAACATTTCGGGTGGCAACGTAAAAACCGCTACGCGATTGATGCGTTTATGGCCAAAAAATCCCCACATAGCAGGTGGAGTGTGTTTGGTAACCGGAAGTGGTTTCGCCTCTGAAAAAAAGGGAAGAACCAACAAGCCAACGAGAAGGCTGTGCTTAATCTTCGGAAAGTTGAACCAATTTGCCATTTTTCAGAATCGGAATCACGCGTGTTTGATTGGGCGTCAAACAATACTTGATGTCTTCATTGAGGTTCAGGTTTTTAAGCCTTTTTCTATGTGAACTCGATTTCAGGTATCCCAAGTAATTGTCCTTGGCAGAAAGATACAAATATTTTGCAGCAATGGATGAATCTTCCTCCGAAACAAAGTTCCCCGTATTGATGAGGTATTCTGAAATCGCGCCGGCGCAAATAGTGTCTTCGAGATTGAATTTATCCTGCCAACCCGAACACAAACACAAGACGTTTTTGTTTTGTTTCGATAACCATTCTGAAAGTGCGTCCAGGTTCAAAAATGATCCCACAACCACAATTTCAGCATCTTTGGCAACGTCCAGTGATTTGGTACCGTTGGTGGTTGTCAATACCACTTCTTTTCCACGAAATTCTTCACGCATGTAGCTGAAAGGCGAATTTCCGAAGTCGAATCCTTCAACAATCTGACCTTTTCGTTCGGCGCCTGCCAAATATCCTTTTTGCTTGTATTCCCAGGCTTCTTCAACCGTAGGAACCGGAATAATGGACAAAATACCATTGTCAAAAGCGGCGCAAATAGCCGAAGTGGCACGCAAAACGTCAATCACCACCACGATCTCGTATTCATCTTTGTAATAATCGTATTCGCCCGGTGTAAAACACACCTCTACATGTTTTCGTGTATCCATAAGTGGGTGCGAAAGTACAAAAAAGATCAGTTTTTTCGGTAACGGATAAATCGCATCCATTTCATGGATTGTTTTTCAACCAGATGGTAGAAAACCCAAGAGGCTATGGCAGCAGTGATAATCGCAAGCGCGATTCGCGTAATTGCGACCGAAGTTTCATTTCCCCACGAACGGGTGAAGTAGATGAAATGTCCGCCAATCAGACCATGAATCAGGTAAAAACTAAAGGTGAATTTACCCGCGCGGTAAAACGGAATGCGAGAGGTTTTCAACGCTAAAAAGAGTGCGGGTATCAGAACAGCTGTCCAAATAGTAAGCTGTTCGTTGATCAGTAAAATAAATCCGCCTGTTACCAGCATAAAAAAGATCAGGTGTAGGTTGGTTAGCTTTTCCAGATACCACAGATACAGCCCGAAACCAATGGTGAAGTAGGGCGTGTAATACCAAAGGAAACGACTATCGTTGAACAAAAAATGAACGCTTTCGCCAAGAATAAAAATGACTGCCACAGCTTTCAGTTCATACTTTTTGATCAATGGAAATAGGAGTCCGATGAACAGATAAAATTGTATTTCGATAGAAAGTGTCCAGAAAATTGTGCTGTACCACGGACGATGAACGAATTCGCAACTCAAGGTGAGATTGGCGAATAACTGTCTGAAATCAACCGTGAGTGCCTGGTGGTTTTTTACCTGGAAAGCAAGATCTACCAGAATGATTAACAAAATTGCGACGGTGAATGGAAGATAAACGCGCAGGAATCGTTTCAGCAGAAAAGCAGGGTAGTGAGAAAGGCGATAATCATTCTTGATCAGTTGTAACGGAATCACCAAAGCCGAAATCACAAAAAAGGTCAGTACCGAACTGGCCAAAATGCGGAAAAATAATTGATTCGCTTCGTAAGCCGGGAAAAGCGTTTCAGTGGCCGAATGATGGAGCGTGAAATGATAAACGGCAATAATGAACGCCGAAAATACCCGTAAAAGATCAATTAACTGATTCCGCTGTTCAGTCATAAGAACGGGATTATGCTTGCGGTGTTATTTTCCGAAAGATTTTCGCATCGGCAACAAATGTCCCGAAAGGTAGTAAAGAGGCAATGTATGCCCAGAACTGATTTTTGAGCGATAACTTGTATTCACGCGAAACCAAAAACACCAGCAATACATAAACGATAAACAATAAACCGTGTGCCATACCAACCACCTGATTCGGCCAGTTGATGTGCCAAACATATTTCAAGGGCATGGTGAGTGCGAACAATAAAAACGAACAGCCTTCCATAAAGCCGAACAACCGCAATGCGTTGAGTGTACTGGAGAAATTCATCGATTCAAGATTACGGTGCAAAAATACACATCGAAACCGAGAGCCGTGTTGAATTTGCAAGTTACTTTTTAGAGCTTGTTTCCTGCAATCCGAGTTGATGCCATTTCCGTCGGATCGTAAGCGGCTTCCAATGCTTGGAACGTCTGTTCAGAAAGGCATACCCCCAAAGCGCGCTGAAAAAATACAGATTGATTTTCAGGATTAACCAGACATGTTGCGTGAGATTATTGCTCGTAAACACCAATAAGGTGAGTGTAGTGATGACGAATAGGGTCGTCACCGACAACAATACTTCGTGAAACAACCCAAGGCTGGCCGAAGCAAAAACAAATGCCAGAAAGGGCAGAAGTAGTTTGAGGTATTTGTAAATCAGGAATCGGATCCGTGTTTTTAACGGAATTTGTCCGATGAGTGGGTAGTTGTTGAATAAGAAAATCAACAGTCCGCGTGCGAGCCGCTCAATGCGTTCGCGATGGTAATAATGCGGAAAAGGAATATCGAACAAAACGGCATTTTCTTCCTGAACCAATCGTTTTTTCTGACCTAAGGTTGAGACGGCCACAAAAAAATCGTCGAATAACAAATGTTCCGGAATGGGCCTGAAGGTGTCTTTTCGCTGGGCATACAACGCACCGTACAGGTTAAAAGTAGAACCGGCCCGACTGTCGCATTTTGCCAGAAACAAATACAATCGTCTGAAAAAAGTAGGGCGCTCACGCGTGTCTAAAATCGTACAGGTAACCGTTCCAACACGTTCATCGTTGAGGTTGGCAACCAATTCTTTCACAGAGCCAGGTTTCATAAACTGGCGACAGTCTGAAAAAACGAGGTAATCATGTTGCGCAAGCGGAACGGCTTTGTTCAGCGCTTCGATTTTGGTAATGCGGGTTTCAAACAAAATGGTCACTTCCGGCCGGTGCGCAAACGATTGTAAAATGGAATTACTTCTGTCTGTGGAACCGGTTGAAACAACGATGATTTCCGACCCGGCGATCCATTCATCGGGAGCTAAAAGTGTTTCGAGTTTTTCCTGCAAATAACGTTCTTCGTTGTAACACGCAATGATAATGCTCACCGGCGGCTGAAATGACGCGTCTTTTTTTACGGGATCAGGCAACAAGACCGAGCGCAGATAACTGAACAGCGGATAAGCCAGCAACAGAGCAATTAACAGGCCCGAGCTGCAAAATAAGATGGTGGTTAAAAGTGTGATCACAGGCTAGAAAAGTGTTAAGTTTCGTTGAATACGAAGAAAGCAGCTTTTCAATTGAGCCATGAGCCGGTGTCTGGCAAGTGTCAGGAAATGTTCCTCTATCACAAGTTTCAATTCACGCGTTGATGTTGCGCGTTTGACATTCCAGCGTTTCAAAACCACCGAATTACCCGGGAATTGGTTGAACCCGAATTCCGTGGAAACATAATTGGCATAACCTGTTTCGATCGCCAGTTCTGAAATTGCCGGAGTAAAATCGCCGTAGGGGAATGAAAACAACCGAACCGGACTTCCGATCTCCTTCTCCAGGATTTCTTTTGACAGTAGGAGTTCATTGCGGACTTCATCGCTGGTCAGTTTACTCAGTCGCTGGTGTGTTAAACCGTGCGATCCGATCGTATGACCTTCCATCTTCAGTAACTGCAATTCTTCCCAACTCACGTAGCCTTCTTTGTTGATGTGATGCACAACCGGGAAAAAGGTTGCAGAAAAATGGAACTTTTTTAAAATCGGTAAGGCAATTTCCACATCTGATTGGTGGCCGTCATCAAAGGTAATGGCCACGCAGAGTCCTGAAACGGGCATATTTTGCGTTTCCGACAGGTTAATGACAGGGATTTTAAGATCGTATAAAAGTTGAAGATGTGCTTCAAATACGGTTTCAGAAAGGGTGAAATGGAGATAAGCAGGATCGATCACATCTGCAGCGGTCGTGATTCGATGGTAATTCAGTACCAGTAATTTTCCCATACCAACCTCAATTCAACATTCACGCCTAACTCAGAAACTAACCAACTCAGGAAACTAACTACTGTTTGTAATACGTCAATCCCTGAATCTTCATCACCCATTGTCCGGTCGAATCCTGATACGGTTCTTTGTCGATGGAAAGACTTGAAGAAGAAGACGAACCGATTTTGAGGCGCGTCCGGTCTGTGTTCACAACCGCTCTTCCGCCTTGCTGCGAAATGCATTCACACAGGCGTTCGCCGCATTCATCCGTGCAGGTATTGTTGAAAAGGCCATCGCGTTTTTCGATCACAATTTCACTGCGCACCGTCAGGTTAATCGTTGAATCCTCAATCACAGCCGTGCGCCAAGTACCGATAAAATCAGGATTGTACTTCGAAAGTTTTTTGTTGCAGGCCGATTGCGAAAAAAGCAGAAGCACCGCAACACAAGCGAAGAAGGAAAACCGTATGTAAAATTTGTTGCTCATCAATGTGTCGTTCGGTTAAAAGTACGTTTTAATTCGTTAACCACATAGTGCACAATAGGCCACATAAAACAACTATGATGCGTATTCCGATCTATGTTTTCCTGATGTGTTCTATTGTGGTTAAAATAAGATATGAATATTGGTGAAATCACTTCCCTGTTTCCAGAATCCGCTTGATATTGCTCAGGTTTTGCCTGAAAATCGATTGTGCTTTATACGCGCCGAAATACGTCTTGAATTCATCGTAAAAACCGGGATCGTGATTCGTAAAAAAGATGGTGAAAGTGATTTCGCAACGATTCTCTGAAATTTTTCGGTAGCGTTGTTCCGAAGCCAAACCGTTTGCTTGCATGGGGAAATCAACCAGGTTAAAGGTGGTGAGCTGACGGCGTTTGTTCGGTTCCACCAACGTTATGAGTTCATCCCAACGCTGTCCTTTTTCGTTTTTGTTGCAAAAACAACGTCTGATTGAACCCGGAGTTCCGTCTGGTGTGCGGTTGCTGTTTAGCGTAGTGATGTGGTCCACATATACCGACCAGCGTTTGGCGTTGTCCGAATTTCCTAAAAACCGAAAAGCCGAGTCCACCGATACATCCACGATCACCGATTCCTTGATCAGCTTGTAGGAAAAACCTTCCTGCGAACCGTACGGACTGAAATAAATCGCCAGTGACATTCCCGTTAATAAAATAGCCAGCAGCCAAAGAATCCATTTACGCAGGCGTTTGAAACGTCTGTTTCGGGTTGGTGTTGTGGTGTTGCTCATGCGAATCACAGTTGTTGGTATCCAAAAATAATGATTTTGGAGTAGGTGCGGGACGCATCCCGCGCCTATTTGTAATGATTCCAACATTTCGTGTATGGGACGCATCCCGAGCCAATATCTGTATAACAAGCCGCGATTGCTCCTTAAACGCCAAAAAATGCAAAAAGTGGGAATCATGTAACGATCATCCATTGTTTGATAACACTTCCGGGGGCAATACCTCGCAACTTTGTGTATGATTAAGATAAAAAAAATAATGATGAATCTGAAAAAAAGTAGTACCAACCTGTTCATGCTAATGGTTGGATGTAGCTTGTTTCTGATAGCGAGTTGCAAAAAGTACGATGAGGGTCCGTCAGTTAGCTTCCGTTCACGTACCGAACGCGTTTCCAATACATGGAAAGTAGAGAATTACAAGGTAAACGGTACCGATCTCACTTCATTAGTAAGTGGTTACAAGGAAACGTTTACTAAAAGTGGCGGATACTCCTACAATTGGGGCTCTGAGAGCGGAACCGGTACGTGGGAATTTAAAAATCACGATGAAGAAATTGAGTTAATTGGAACTGAAAACCAGGATAACCACCGACTTTATATACTGAAACTGGAAGAAAAAGAGTTTTGGTATTATTACCTGGTGGATGGAGATCGTCATGAATTTCACATGATCGAAAATTAATGCCTATCCGATTAGGTAATCTTTGAAAAAAGAAGCAAAGTCGATGTTACCACCATCGACTTTGTTTTTGTATAATATCATGTTGCTTTTGTTCATCGACTAGTCGATGAACATTTTTATTTCCCACAGATGCACAGATTCTAGCTCTCAGCCTCAGGCCGGCTCGCTTGGTAGTACAATGCAAAGGATCGTCAAATTCTATTTTTATTCAATGGCGCTGCCGTTAGGAGCGCAAAAAATCTGCGCATCTGTGGTAGAAAAATGGTGGGAAACGGATCAATTCTTCTTCCGCGCCTGCAGTTCAAACAATTCATCACGCAAACGCGCCGCTTCAATAAAGTCAAGGTCTTTGGCTGCTTTTTCCATCTGTTTGCGCCTGGCTGTAATGGCTTTTTCCAACTCTTCAGGACTGTGAAAAACCATGGGTGGTTCATGCATCATTAACGCACTTTCGGCGTAATCTGCTTTTTGCTGACGCATATTCGGATCGCCATCGGCCACTTTGGTCGAACGCATGATTTTTTCTTTCGATTTGTTCAACGCAGTCGGAACCAAACCGTGTTCTTCGTTGTACGCGATCTGCATTTTGCGACGGCGCTCGGTTTCCGAAATGGTACGCGCCATCGAATCGGTCATTTTATCGGCATACATGATCACGCGACCGTTTACGTTTCGGGCCGCACGACCTACGGTTTGCACCAATGAACGTTCGTTGCGTAAGAAGCCTTCTTTATCTGCGTCGATGATCGCCACCAAACTTACTTCAGGTAAATCCAAGCCTTCTCGCAACAGGTTTACACCGATCAGCACATCAAATACACCCAAACGCAACTGACGTAAAATCTCGACCCGTTCAATTGTATCCACTTCCGAGTGAATGTAACGACAGGGAATGCCGAGTTTGTCCAGGTATTTTTGCAATTCTTCGGCCATGCGTTTGGTGAGCGTTGTGATCAGTGTACGTTCATCCAATTCGCGGCGAACCTGAATTTCTTCAATTAAATCGTCAATCTGATTTTCGCTTGGTCGCACTTCAATGATAGGGTCCAACAAGCCCGTCGGACGAATCAGCTGTTCAACCACAACACCTTCCGAATGCTCCAATTCGTAATCAGCCGGCGTCGCCGAAACATATACGATCTGATTGACGATCTGCTCAAATTCTTCAAATTTCAACGGACGGTTATCCATAGCGGCCTGCAGGCGAAAACCGTATTCCACCAGGTTGATTTTCCGGGAGCGGTCACCACCGTACATCGCACGAATTTGTGGTAAGGTCACATGACTTTCATCAATGATCATCAAAAAATCATCCGGGAAATAATCCAGCAAACAGAAAGGTCGTGTTCCCGGATCGCGCTGATCGAAATACCGTGAATAATTCTCGATTCCCGAGCAATAGCCCAATTCACGCATCATTTCCAGGTCATAGGAAACCCGTTCTTCCAAACGTTTGGCTTCCATCATTTTGCGTTCCTGCCGGAAGTTTTCCACCTGGACCATCATGTCTTCACCGATCTGATCGATAGCCCTTCTTGTAGTCGCCGGACTCGAAACAAAGATATTGGCCGGATAAATATTGATTTCAGGATAACGGTCTATTTCCGCATTGTTTTCGGGATCAATGGCGCGGATCGTTTCAATCTCATCGCCCCAAAACTCAATGCGCAATGCATAATCGGCATAAGCCAGGTAAATATCAATGGTATCGCCTTTTACGCGAAAAGTACCGCGCTTAAAATCCAGCTCCGTGCGTGAATACAGGTTTTCTACCAAACGCAGTAAAAACTGGTTGCGCGAAACCCGCTGTCCCACTTCGATCGAGATAATGGAATTGGCAAATTCATTCGGATTTCCGATACCGTAAATACACGAAACGGACGACACCACAATCACGTCTTTTCTACCCGAAAGCAGCGCCGAAGTAGCCGACAAACGCAACTTTTCCAACTCGTCATTAATCGCCAGGTCTTTTTCGATAAAGGTATCCGTCACCGGCAAATACGCCTCAGGTTGGTAATAGTCGTAATAACTGACAAAATATTCCACCGAATTTTCCGGGAAAAACTGCTTGAATTCACCATACAACTGGGCCGCCAGTGTTTTGTTATGCGAAAGGATCAGCGTTGGTTTACCGGTATCGCGAATCACATTGGCCATTGTAAAGGTTTTACCGCTTCCGGTTACTCCCAGTAATGTTTGGTGCTTCACTCCGGTCTCGATTCCTTCAACGAGTTGTTTGATCGCAGTAGGCTGATCGCCGGTCGGCTGAAAATCTGAAATAAGTTGAAAATCCATGGGAAAACGTTGTAAGCAAAGTTACTAAAAAACCATACAATTACGCTTAGAGATTAACCACATAGACCACATAGATGACATAGAAAAACGAATGAACTTAGAAACTCAAAGAGCTATGTATCCTATGTGACCTATGTGGTTGAAAAAAATGGAGTGTTATCACCTCAAAGTTGTCAATTAGAAACCCGAATCAGCCATTTACACATCAGCAGCGGTTTTTATTTCACAGAACGGTTTTATCGTTGTAGATTTGCCCCGTGTTCCTGAAAAGAACAACAAGAAATTTATTCGGGTCTTTACTACTTATCCCACAAACAACCTCAACAAACTCTACGGTTAGTCTTTAGCGGACTAGCCGTTTTTTCGTTTACCGACTTTCCTTGCTATATTTGCATTCTATTTGAAATTATGCTCATTTACATTGTTTTTCTGCTCTTCGTTTTTTCATTGTTAGCACTCGATTTGGGTGTTTTCCACAAGTCGCAGAAAGAAGTGAGCATGAAAGAATCGCTGGCTTGGACAGCCGTTTGGGTTTCTCTGGCTCTATTATTTGGCGGGGTGGTTTATTGGATGTACGACACCAATTTCCTGAATGTCAATCCCATCAATCCCGAAACGCATTCCATTACGGCTCCTGGCAAAGCCATGATCGATTTTTACACCGGCTATCTCATTGAAGAATCACTCAGTCTGGACAACATCTTTGTGATGGCATTGATCTTTGCGTTCTTCCGGATAAAGCCGCAGTTTCAGCACAATATTCTCTTTTGGGGAATCCTTGGGGCAGTTGTCTTTCGACTGATCATGATCGTACTCGGAACCGCGTTTGTGGCGCAATTCCACTGGGCGATGTACGTTTTTGGGGTAATCCTGCTGTATTCGGCATTTAAAATGCTCAAAGAATCCGACGAAGAAAGCGATTTTAAAAAGAGCATTGGTGTTCGTTTGCTGGGTAAGGTCATTCCAATCGATTGGGATCATCAGACTGGTGCTTACATCGTACGTAAAGACGGCAAACGGGTAGCGACCATTCTGCTGGCTTGCTTGGTAGTAATCGAATTTACCGACATCGTTTTTGCGGTCGATTCCATTCCGGCTATTTTTGCGGTTACCAAAGATCCGTTCATTGTGTTCACGTCCAATATCTTTGCTATTCTGGGCTTGCGAAGCTTGTATTTCTTCCTTTCGGGAATGCTGCACCGCTTCGAATACCTCAAGTATTCACTGGTGTTTGTACTGGCGTTTATCGGCCTGAAAATGCTGATTATGGACTGGATCGAAATCGAAAGCTGGGTTTCATTAACCGTAATTGGCGTAGCGCTGGCAGCTGGCTTGTTGGTTTCGTTATCGAAGACTTCTGAAAAGCGGAAACATTCATAATGTTTGATGTTGAATGCTTAATTTTTGATTGGACTTTCCTTCTTTATAACGATTTCCCGACTGAAAATCAGATTTTATTGGAAGTGAAATTTCCTCGATATTTTCGACACCATTATCTCCGATTCTGACCTAAAATCAGCACAATGGAGTAGGCGGCATTCCCGGAAGCGAAGCAAGAAAAACGCTTGTTTCGTTGTGTTGGTGACTTGTTCGCAGAAGAAATGCCCTCATTTCAGAAGTAGAACCCCAAACGGCATTAAGTAACAATCGTAAGAGAACAAGGTGAAGTTAAGCATAGACGAGGCCCTGTCTGAGCAAAGCCATCGGGTTGTTTGTAAAACAATCCGTGAATGGCGTTTTGCGAGTTGGGTTGAGGTAGCTTAACAAGCCTTAGTTTTCAAGATTGGGACTTACAGCCTTGATTTTTTGCCTACTTTTTTATCAAGAAAAAAGTAGGGTAAGAGATAAAACTACCTTCGGTAAGGCTTCTTATACATCTTCCCATTCCGCTTACGATACTGTCGCTTCGAGAAAGGACTTTCATAAATACTGCGGGCATAGTTCAAACTCACCTCATGCGAAGCATCCAGACGTGTGTGTGGAGAACCATTGGCGGTTTCATACGTGTAAACAATGCGCAATCCTTTTTCGAGGAATAAACCAGCAGAAAGAGCAACGGTATTGTCACTACGGTAAGCTCCTCCGAACCAAAACATCTGACTCACGAGGATATGTCCGTCGATGGACATGGAAATCGGTGAGCCCGAAACGCCTTTCACAAGAACACTTGGGTAAATAACAAAGTTATCCTTAAACAAACGGACTTTGTAACCGAGTGTTGAATAGAAATGATTGAACGAAGTACTGTACTGCTGTTTCGCATTGGCGTAAGCATTGTTGAACAGGTACGGCATGGAAAAACCGAAAAGGAAATTTCTCGATTGCATAGACAACCCTGTTCCAAGGTTTAAACCGGCTTTGCGTGTGCGGTTCAGCGTAGGATCCAGTTCCGAATCAAAATAGACAAACTGGTTCTTCATCGAAATTTGCTGATACCCCACTTTTACACCTAGACCAATGGCAAATTTGCGCGTGACCCACAGCTGGTAAGCATAATTGGCAGCGATGTCGGTGATGTTTACATTATTGACTTGATCCGAATAAATGGTGCCACCAACTGCGTGATTTTTGGTAAAGCGATAATGCCCGCTGGCAAACCCGGTAAGTGGCGTGTCACCCATCGACATCCATTGCTTGCGTACCGAAACAATTCCGCCGTAACGCGTTTCGATATCCGCAAATCCGGGATTGATCACACCCTGATTGAGCATGTAATGCGCATAGGTTGAACGCAACTGCGCCTGAACTGCTCCTGCTACTAAAAGAAGGCTAAGTGTAATTAGTATTCTCATCGTTTCAGGGTGATTTTGCCGTGCGCTTTTTTGTCGTTTCCGTTGTAAAATTCAAAGAAATAAACGCCATCGCTTAGATTTTTTCCGCCGATCCGGCTCCCCTGATTACAGGTTCCGTCCCAATCGTTCAGATACGGAGAAGACAAATACACCACTTCTCCCCAGCGATTAAACACTTTCAGGCTGTTGTTGCCGTAATTCTCTACATTCAGAATGATGTAGGTGTCGTTGTGTCCGTCACCATTCGGTGAAAAGAAATCGGAAAATACCAGGTCGTCTACAATCAATGTATCAGGACCCTGGACTTTGCCGGTAACTGTTTTGTAATCACGACTTCCTACCGAAGAGTCAGGCTGTTTTATCCAGCTGATGAAAACGATTGGCAGCACGAATAGTAAAATCAAACGCATGTTTCGAATTTTACGGCAAATTTGGCCATTTTATACTGTTTTACCGTGATTTTTGTGTTAAATCTTTTGCACAAAGAATGAACAGTTGTCCACGTTATTGGAATGGTAACATTGGTTTAGTGTGTGGAGAAAGCCAACCTGATCTTTTCATTCAACGGCAGACTTATTTTTCACGAAAGTGCTTAAATCGTTAAACTGTTGAGTAGTCATTGTACAATGCGGAATTAAAAAATCGGTTTCCCCATCAAGTAAAATATGATCTTCATGAATTCTAATCTTGGTGAAATTAGACCATTCAGCTACATGCACAGTTTCGTCTTGTATCAATTGAAATGTTTCATCGTCGTATACAATAGTATGTTGTTTTACCAAATCAATTTTATCCAAAAAAGTAGTAACATCTTTCCTCAAATTCCAAACGGCAGAGGCTGTTCTTAAATAAAGAAAGAAGCTTCCGAAGACAAGAAGCACCCAAAGAAATAGCCATAAATTGCTTATTTGGAAAAAATACTCAATCAAAAAAAGCGATGCTATTGTACCTAGGAGTCCCCCAAAAGAGGCACTTGTTTTCGGACCAAGAAACAGACTTAAATTCCGGTTTTTATAAAAGATTTTTTTAATCTCCTTTCGATGAACGGTCAATGGTATGGTCACAGTCATTGAATTAAAAAACGGTGCTAAACAATGTACAATATTTTTCCCAAAAGAAGTGATAAACTACAAAAGAATCAATTCATGAATGAAAGATATACTGTAAAAGTTAAAAGTCCAGTAAATAATAAACATTCATTCATGTTTGGGAGTTGTTGGCGTAAACATGACTCTTGAAAAAGAACCGGATTACATTAAAATCATTTTTAGTAAGTTTCGTCTCTGAAAACCCAACAAATGAACAACCAGCTAAGAGTCGATAATCCATGCCCGATGATGCTTTCACGAATGTCGTGTAGCGATGGGAGCTTTTCGTGTAAATCCTGTAAAACAGAAGTGATCGATTTCAGAGGGAAAAGCGCCGAAGAAATCAAACGACTTTCTACGCCGGACACCTGTGGTATTTTTACAACGGACCAACTTCCGGGACAACAAAATACGAGCGTTTCGAGAAAACTGGTGTTTTATGCCCTGGCGTTTTGTTCGTTTTTAGGCTTCAACGTTTCACCTGTTTATGCAGTACCGAAACCGGCACAAATTTCTGAAACACCCGTATTAGCTGCATCGTCTTCACAAAAAGAGGATACCAAAAAACCCAAAAAGAAGAAAAAAGTAAAACGATCAAAGAAATCACAGGTTGTAACGGGTTGCCCTTCTTTTTAGTTGTTCACTTTCTCAGGATGTATCTATCATAGAGATTGTATTTATGCAATCCTTCTTCGGAAGTTCCGGTATTCAGCAAACATTACGATAGGTTGCCAGAGTTTTTAATAATCCTATTTTTACGACAATAACACCTTTTTCAAAAACCTTATGTCGAAGAATCGATCATCTCTACCGGATTTCATTGGATTGATATTCTTGTTAATCATACTTTCTGCCTGTTCTCCGGGAAAAGGACTTCCGAAGAAGAAAACACGTGTACCATGTAATGTGCAACAGAACGGTATTTATCGTGTTAAAGTGACCATTGTAGGGGAACACCCGAGTATATATGTTGGGTCACTCGACGATGAATATTTCACTGAAGTAGTCATTAAGAATGAGAAAATTGTTGAATGGAAGAACCTGCAGCGCGATAGTGGTTTACCCATTTCTCTTTATCCTCAATATGGAGTCACTATGGGTGACTGGAGTGAAGAGTATTCTGACTGTTCGGTTGATGTTATCAAATGCGTGAGTAAAATTGAGCAAACAGCTATTGTACATGCGAACCAAAAAAAGCACTTGAATAAAATCCCTTTATTAACCGTTCGTTTAGGCGATATTCTTGATGGAGCCGGAGGGGAATACGCTTTTTCGAAAGAAGAATACTTTAAGGAAAATTACTGTTTTGTGTTAGATAATGATTGTTTTGCACTTCTGAATTTGAATGGGGAGGATATTTATTTGGACCACGATGTTTTTAGATCTTCGTTTCCTGAAAGCGGTAAAACCTATCACCTTTACAATGATAATTACTCAGCCTCAATTGAGTTTAAAGCAGCAGGTGAAGTTCACACCAGAAAAACAGGATATAGTACAAGACCCCATACACTGATTTTAAAGCTTACCAGAAAAAAAGACGGTGAAACGGCAA
Organism: Bacteroidota bacterium; assembly: GCA_040387295.1. Classification (GTDB taxonomy): domain Bacteria; phylum Bacteroidota; class Bacteroidia; order Flavobacteriales_D; family Crocinitomicaceae; genus Fluviicola. The sequence goes on from JAZKEB010000003.1 coordinate 128,094, forward strand.
CATATCATTTGTTTGGCTATAGTGGAGATGTTGAGGCGTAAGTAAACACTCAAAACCTGATCTTCTCCTGATACGGCGTATCTTCACCAATTAAAATGCCTTTCATATAATAGCTGTTTCCACGTTTTACGATGTGTGATTTCAGTGAATATTCGTCATCATTTCTTCGATAACGGACGCTGCTGATCTCATTCCATTTTCCAGCTTTTATGGTGTACAGGTGCAAATGAGTGCAGTTGCCAATGAACCAACCCGGACAAAAAATCAACTCATTCATACCGTCACCGTCCAGATCGCCGGCATTTTCAACCGTTCCCCATACCGAATTTTCAAAAACCAATTCAGGAACTTCACATGAAAAAACAATCGTGTTGTAGCAATCGCCATCCACACAACCAAACTCATAATGAATGGTTCCCTGTTCGTCCATATAGGCCAATGTTGGCGGAGTAATCACAAAAGCAGTATCACCCATGCCGTCGTTGTTAATATCCTGTAAGAGAACCGTGTCACGGTATTCCGGTTCTACAATTTCGGTTAATTCGGGTGCTTTTGTGCTGTCTCCCAAAGCTGGTTTCATTCCCGCATTTGTTGGATTATCCGTTGTTTTTGCGGAACAATTCGTCAACGTAAACAATCCGCATACCAGTAGTGTTATCAGTGCCTGTTTCATACACCAAATCTGCTGCTTTCGGCTGTAATGGAAGGCGCGGTTTTATTATTTGCGCGGAGTGGGGGATTATTTGATTGAAAAGATGGTTTTCTCAACCTCAAAAAGATCGTCCTGTTATACGACCGGAAACAAAAAATGGTCGGTGAGTTTGCTGCAAAAGGAATTGAAGCGCGGTACTTGTGAGCATTTTAACCCGGGAGCTTTTATTTAAGGGGTTTTGGCAATAGCGTTATTCAGTCGACTAATATCCTTTTTATCAAAAGCATATTTATTGTATTCCCGATGATGATAGATAATCTCCATCGTTGATAAATCAAGGACAATAGACACTTTTCCCCGACCTATTTTCTGAAACATAAAGACATATCCTTTTTCTCCTGAAGTAACAAGGTCATTCAGTTTTTCATTGGACACTATTTCGTACTGATAATCATATGCCTTATCAACAGCTGCTTCCTGATCTATCGTTTTCTCACTACCATTAAACCGATTTTGTTTGATTTCTATACCATCTGTGATGTACAGCTTTTTCTCTTTTAATCCTGCTAAATTGCCATCAGGATTTTCAATGGAAGAATAAACTTTGATCAAATCACCAGTTGGATTTTCAATAGGCGAGGAAGTTGTGCTCTCAGGTAATTGGTTTGATAGAGTATGCATAATAGTTGCCAGGTAAGCATAATTCCATGAAAAAACAGTGGCTGTTTTGTATTGATTATGGATAATCTCTTCTTCTGTTTTGTCTGTTCTGCAGACATCTACCATTGTTGGTCCTGAAATAGATACAACGGATCTTGAAATTATGTTATATCCATATCCCTTCTTCCTTTTTTGTGAGAGAGCAAGATAGAAATCTACGAAATTGCCTGTAGGACCATAGCTCCCGTCCGAATACTCTGCAGCTACTTGTTGATGATCGTATTCAATCATGAAAACAAAATCATTTTCCTTCATTTCAAGGTTCGCAAAATCATCAATGGACATTAATTCGATCTCATTGTAACTCCAATTATCATCAAGGACTTTTTTAAGCTTATCCAAGCTGTTTTCATCCGAATCCCGGTAAACAAAAATGGTTTTGGAAGTGTCGGTAACAACAATCGGGTTTTTAGTAAGGGCAATTTGGGCATGAACAAACGTCAGATTGAACAATACAGCGAATGTGAATGTTAGTGTTGTTTTCATAGAGTAGAAACGTTGAACAAAGAGTTAAATATATTCTTTTTCAATGGAAAATAACGCATTAAGTAAATACTAAACAAGGAAATAAGTACCTAATTCGTCCTTACAAACTTCCCTTCCTGAACAACATACATCGTATTATCGACTTTCAAGGTCGCGCCTTCAGTATAGGTGTCTAATTCGTTATAGGCTCTCCCATTGAAGTGAACCGATCCTTTCGTTGAGCGGGCAAGATTCAGGAACGCGGCTTCCAATGCGGCAGGCGGACCGCAAATGATCACATGGACCGGCTTGGTTACTTGTGATGCCAGCGCAAAATCCCACGGTTCGTTGTTGTCGTTGATCATGATCAGGTTTTCGCATGACGGATAATCCTGCTGAGCTCTCAGCAAACCCTGGATATTGTTTTCATTGACATCAAAACCGTGACTTTCCTTTCTGGCAGTACTAAACCGCTGTGTCGCTTCTTCGTAAGTGGTCGGTGCAAACGAATGCGTCCCTCGCAATAGGTTGATTTCGTGATCTTCATTGTCGTTGAAAAGTACCACACCGCGAATAGAGGAATCTCCCGCTTCAATTCGTGGTTTCAGCCATGCCAGCGTTTGGTCGTTGTATTTGTCCATGCTCCCCGTGACATCGCACACAAGCGCCGCTTTTTTCCAGCGATTATCGGTGAGCGTTCGCGAAATAAATTCAGCTTGCGGAATGCGCGCTGCTTCGGCTTTACGATCTTCTTCTGTTCGCAAAGCTTTCTCTTTTTCCTCGCGTGCCTGCAAGGCTTGTGCCCGCAAAATCTGGTCTTTCGCATGCGGATCTTCCCGCAGTTCCAATGCTTTGGTATAATTATCAATGGCATCGCCGTAGCGTTTCTGATTAAAATAATAATCACCGGTGGCTATCAATTGGTTGTAATCGGGTGCTTTGGCCTCTGCTGTGGGATTAAAAACTGTCGGGATTCTTACACTTGGAAAGGGAAGATTCGTTCTGCCTGCCGTGGGTGTAGGAAGCCCTTCCCGCGGACTTTGCGCATAACCTGAGGCAATGACTGCCATTAGCGAGAAAAGAGTAAAAAGTGCTTTCATATCGGAAAATGTTGGTGCATTATTTTATGGTAAGAATTTCCATGGAACCGTTGATCCACAGGTGCATATCGCTGTTGCTTTGGGTGCGCACTGTCGGAGGAAAGGTTTCTTGTAAGTGCTGAATGGTATAGGTTTCGGTGAAAAATGCCGCATCAGGAATACCGGCAGAATTGTAAACAATTGCCGGGCCTGTAATGTCCAGTAGAACCGCTCCTTTAAAATCGCGTTCGCTGTAAACAATCAGGCGCGTTTTGGCCGGAATCGCTACACCGTCAAGCTGGTTGAAATTAGAAAACGTTAGTGCGCGGTCAGTCCAGATATATCGCCCGGCAACAACAAAGTCAGACCACGGATCGTCTGAAAATGCTTTCGATGATTGTTCGTCAACACGCTGGTCGGCAATTGGTAATCCACTAAAATGAACTGTTTTCCAACGCGCCAGTTCCCGATTGGCTTTTGCGAGTTGGTCTCTCGGGTACTGCTCAGCCGACTTCAATGCAATGGCTTCGTTGTAACGGTCAATGGCCGGCTGGTATAGCGAAATCGCATAAAGACTGTCGCCCTTATCCACGGCAAGCTGATAAGGATCACCGTTCAAACGTCCCTGAGCGGCAGTTGCCAAAACAATTCGGTCTTTCGGGTACTGTTCATTTTTATAAAGGAGTGCTTGTTGGTATTGCGAAATGGCTTTTTCATACTGCCGGCGGTTGTAAAAAGTATCGGCCAGCGTAATGAAATTGGTGTACATATAATCGCGTTCTTCTGCTTCACGTTCGCGTTTCTGTGCTTCATTCGCCTGACGAAGCCCGCGACCCATCGAAGAAACGGTACTGAATACCTGGCCCATCCCCGGTTGTACAACAGGAATCTGTCCGTAAACGGTTTGCAAAGCAAAAAACACGAAAAATGAGAGTAACAGTTGTTTCATATGCGCACGTTAACGAATCAATTGAAGTCACATACTATCAAATGACATGCCATTTTTGAAGGCTTTCGTGTACGGGTTTCCGCAACAACCGAATGTCGGATATGGTAATTCAACACGTTGATGGTGAATGAATGGCTACATTTGATCACTGATAAACGAAAATACTACTTCGAAACAAAAGCCCTGACACTATGAATACGAGAAAAATACAAATTGCAGCGTTGTTCACACTTCCGTTTTTAGTGAGTGGTTGTTTTACATCGAGTTTTCTACAAACGGCCAAACCGCTCGATAAAGGAAACGCTGAAGTCAGTGTGGGAGCAACCGGTTACCTCATAAATGATGACCCACTTCCGGGTGTAAATGCCATGGTAAGGGTAGGCGTAGGTGCTCGTTCTGAAGTTGGTCTGGGATATGCGACAGGCATTTTCGGGCACACGCGGTTGGATTACAAATACAACTTTTACCGTTCAGCGAATGAAAAACGTTTCCTCAGTTCGGGCCTCGGTCTCGATTATTTCTTCAATGACGATGATGGCAATGGAATTCCCGGAGTGAACGTACCGCTCTATTTTTCCATCAATCATGGCGGAAGTGTGGTCCCTTATTTCGGACAGCGATTTACACTTGGGTTGAATGATCTTGATGTGCTTTCTGGCAAGGGAAGAGGTTCTCATGTGATGTATTACAGCGGTGCCGCCGGAATCCGTTTTGGGAAACGCCACCTGAAAGGATTTTTGGAACTCGGTTATTCGGTAAGCCGGGAACGTTCCCTGTATTCGTTTATCGATTACGACACCGGACTGGAACACAAATATGATAACCACTACGAAAGCTTGAGCATGGAATTGAATGTGGGGCTAACGATTCCGTTTGGGGGAGGGAGAGAAGAATAAAAACGGTCACCCACTCAATCTTCCGCCTAAGGAGGAGAGTGGTAGAATTCTCAGTCTAAACTCAAGCTTCTATGTTTTCTATTGTGGTCTATGTGGTTAAATAAAGAGCAAGGAATTTACCTTGTTCACTTCCCTTTCAACGCCGGATGCAACGTCTTAAAAAGCACATCCCAGATCGAAGAATAAAACCCGAAATTGAAATCAGGATTCTGGTGGTGCAAATAATGAAATTCAGAGGTACACACGTAGCTTTTTTTAGCCAGATTCAACCAAAACGGAGGCAAAACGGTGTGATGTAAATGCCCGACAGTTCCCCACAACGAATTGATCAGTAAATACAATGAAATCCCAATTGCTGAAAAAGGAATGAAACAAATCACCACCAGCATCATGAGCCCGAAACCAATGGATTCGATCGGATGCAGCACAAATAAACTGAGCATATTGGTCGATTGATGTGTGTGATGACGCTCATGAATCTGGCGAAAATGACGTAAAAAATGGACCAAACGGTGAAATACGTACATCAGAAAATCCATGATTAACGTCAGGAAAAGTACTTCAGCCAGCACACGCAACCAATACTGATTTTCGGATAGAGCAATAAACCCGTGTTTCCAAAGCAAAACGCCTAAAATGAATACAAGCGTATTGCACAGTACGGTGATCAAACTCAGTACCACATCAGATTGCACAATTGGTTGCTGATCGCCGATTTGCCGGGAACCTCTAAAATTGCTTAGCACCGAATACAATCCCAGCGAACAAAAAAAGATCCCGAAATTAAGGATGAGCCCAAAAATGATCAGCTCAAAATAACCGGCATTTGTCAATGTTTCCAGGATGGATTTCATGAATGATTTTTGTTTCCTTAAAGGTACTAGTGCTCGTTTAATTTATCAAAACAAAAAGCAATCCTTCGCTGGTAATCATTCATGTCGTCTAATTCCATTGCCTTTTCAACATGAGTCAGTTTTTTTAAATCATCAGATGAAGAAAAAGCCTGCTCTAGTTCTGATATCAATTGCTTTCTGTCAGAATGTTTCGAATCAAGTAATTGATCAATCGTGATCTTATCAAAATGTTCTGGATGTAATAATGAATAGCCGTGTAAAAAATCTACTATCGCGGCTTCGTAGTTTTTTCTGAACATATAGTTCAAACCTCTGAAATAGTACAAATTATCATTTAATGAATCAATTTTAAGTCCTTTTGAATAATGCACAATGGCATCCGAAAAACAACGTTTCTTTGTGAGTTTTACTCCTTCATTTAAATAACTGGAAGCTTTATATTCTGCAAAGTTTTTCATTGATACACAGTTGCTGTTTTCTCTTACTCTTACAACATATTGATCACCTACTGTTCTCAGATCAACGCTGTCAAATTCATAGAATTGATCCTGATCTACGATCACTACCACCTTTCCATTTTCAGTTTCGATCTTCAAATAATCACATTCATTGTAAACTGAGAGTGCATGAACAACTTTATACGTTGTGAACTTCTCAATAGGGGCTGTAACCTCAGTAGTGGGGAATATACTAGGTTTAAGTTTCGACGGATCTTCCCGAAAGATATATAGTATAAAAACGACCCCAATAATTGATAGTATCAAAATGGCGTAAAACTTCATTTTGTTGTTTGTTTAATTGGAGTCAAATATAGTGCAATCAATTAGTTGTAAAGCTTTATACTATTTCAGGAAGATTGTCATCCTCTTATTAGCTGCACTAACGTTTGCTCCATCACGAGCAGTGCTCGTTCTTCCTTCAGGGTAGAAGTTGAATTTTCCATCTGCGCTTAAAATTTCTATGTTTTTCTATGCGGTTAAAAGAAAAAGAGTTTTGGTAAAATCTACTCTTCCTTCTCCTCTGAATCCTCTTCACCACGTTTCCCACCACGACCTTCATTCATTTGCTTCATTGCTGCTCTGGCGGCAGATCTCCCCACTCCTTGTGATAACACATACCCACCGATTCCCCCGAGTAACGTACCAAGCGTATTCTCGGTGAGCAAACCGGCAAGGCCCAAAGCCATGATGACGCTTAAGAGGATCATGACCGTCACAAACTGGATCACCTGTCCTGATTCCACCCATTCTTTCATGACATCTTTCGGGAACCATCTGATGATGCCGATTGTTGCGATACTCAATAGACCAATGATCAGGATCATCACATAGAGATTTGCCTGCAGCGACATCTTCGTATTGGCCGTTTGTGCCGCTTCATCCAATTGCCGGTCGTAGATTTCGATTTCTTTTTTGAGCGATACCAATGCATCGAGTTTTTGTGTTTTTTCGTTGGTAAGGCGCTCCAGTTCTTTCTTTTGAGCCTCTACCAATTGGTCGAGATCGTCTTTGACATCCGAATTTTTGAACAGCGCGATCCGCTCCTGGCACTGCTCTTCGTAAGGTAGATCCTGGAATTTATCGTCGATACGTTTCTGTTTGGCCTTGATGTCGTCATCCTCAAAAACCGGAAGGTCGCTGGTCATGTTCCAGTACAGGTTGTAGATATCGGTGGTTTCCTGCCGGAATCGCGGACCATCGTTACAATCCAGGTTAATGGCCCGGTCGATCAGGTCAAGTACATCGGTTTTGTATTGATCAAAGTCAACCGGTTTTCCCGGAACAGAAAGCGCATTGACCCGTTCTGTGACATTTGTTTTGAGTGTAAGAATCCAACGTTTCTCCTCCAGCGCATTCGACGCTTCGATATCTTGTTTCGTGCGGTGAGCGATATCGTCTCTGAGACTGTTGATATCAGCAATGGTCGCGTTCTCCGGAAGATCCTGAGCATAGCTCGTGTTCAGGCAACCGATAAACAGGATAGAGCAGAGGATGGAATACAGCACAGGCATTGCCGGAAGTCGTAATAGTGGAGTTGTGTTCATAGCAGCAGCAAAAATTAAATACTGGTTAATTCAGAGAGTAAACATAGGGATTTATTCAAAAAGAAAAAGCGAATCGCTTCCGCAATTCGCTTTTTCTTTTTGTGCGCAATTCAGTTCACAGTTCGAACCACTAATGTTAATTTTTCACCACTTTAATAAGCTGCTCACCGGATGCGTTTTTTACGCGGACAAAGTACAATCCTGGGTTATCAGTTAGATTCATTTTTACCTCATTCGTGTTGTAAAAAGTCTCTTTTTTGATCACTGCACCTGAAATATCTGTCAGTTCTATGTCTATACGTGGGGTATACGTTCCCAGATCAATGGATAGCGAACCTGCGGTCGGGTTGGGGTATGCCTGTAGTTGTGGCAACAGAGATTCTGAAAATCCGGCAACTGCGCTACCCCATTTTACAACATACGCGTCCTGATTGGCTAGTCCTGTAAGCTGCGTAACGCCAGCTCCCGGATCGAAGTCTCCAGTTCCAGTATAACTTCCCACCAAATAAACGAACCCGTCCTGACTTAGAGTAATCTCGGTGGCGTAACAATTAAAATCCGGTGCAATAACGCCGGCCCATTCATAAACGCCTGAAGCGTTGAACTTCTCAGCAAAGATTGCGGGGGTTCCCTGTGCGGCAGTGGAAAACATGGCCACTCCCGGACCTGGATCGAGGTCGATAGTGTCATGTATATTTCCAGTCAGGTAAACATCTCCGGAGTCATGCGTTACAAGGGCACGTGCGAAGTCCTGATTTTGAGAACCAATTTGTTTAACCCATGTGAGAGTACCGCCATCGCTGAGTTTGAGCAGAAATATATCAGCCTCACCAACAGACGTCAAAGAGAGTGTTGCGGGTCCCGGGTCGAAATCAACAGTGTCCGTGAATGTACCGAACAGGTAAACTGCTCCGTTGACATTTGCGTCTACATCCTGGCAATAATCATTGTCGGTTGAGCCCATGGTCTGGGCCCAGATAAGATCGCCTGCAGAGGAAAGCTTCTGTATAAAAATATCCGATCCACCAGCCGAAGTATGGTTATCCGTTCCTGCGCCGGGATCGAAATCCACCGTATCATAAAAATACCCGGTAATGTAAAGGTTCCCGGCGTCATCAGTACTCAAGGCGCGGGTGTATTCATCAGCTGAGCCACCAAGATGTTTCACCCAGATAAAATCACCCGAATTTGTCAGTTTGAGTATATAGCTTTCATAGCTGCTGTTGTTTACACTCGTAAGATTGGATGTCCCTGCTCCCGGATCAAAATCCACGGTGCCGCTAAAAATACCGGTTACGTAAACATTTCCTGTCCCATCAAGTGTAATGTCGTGGGCATAATCTCCAAAAGTAGAACCTATTTTATTCGCCCAAACGAAGTTTCCGTCGGAATCTAGTTTCACTATAAATGCGTCATAGTTTCCTGCCGTTGTAAGTATGGTGGATCCCGCCCCTGGATCGAAATCCACCTGATCGGAAAAATAGCCTGCAATGAAAATGTTGCCATTAGCATCAATTTCTATCCCGTACGGAACGTCGTCCGCAATACCACCGATCTGTTTCACCCAAATCAGCTCTCCTGCTGGATTGAGTTTCTGAAGGAAAAGGTCATAATTCCCTGCAGAAGAAAGGTTCGTGACTCCACTTCCGGGATCAAAATCTCCTGTAGATGAAAAGATTCCTGTTGTATAAACATTCCCCTGCGGATCAGTCACCACAGCCTGCGCCCGATCGACGCTGAATGAGCCCATGCTTCTGGCCCATGAAAACTCTTGTGAATAAACAGTTCCGACTGTGAACGTTAAAGCTGTTAATAGTGTGTAGATACTTCGTTTCATAATTCATTGATTTTCAGTGTTGCTGTAAAACACCATTCACTGCAAAGAAAGATTAATACCATGTACAGCGAAATACGTCATATGCGTTATTTTGGGTGGACGATACAACGCAGAATTCGTTCCTCATTCGCCTTGGGACGACAAAGTGAAAGGCGTCTAAAAGTAGAAAGGCTGCGGAGATTCTCCACAGCCTTTCTACTTTGTCGTGCGCGCGACTGGACATTTATCGAACTCTTTACCTGCAAATACGAACATTTTTTTGATTGAAGATATTAACAGTTGTCTCAAAAACAGATTTCTCTTTTAGATATAGGAATAGCTGAAAATGGGTTTGCCACTACTGGTATTGGTCAATGAGTTTAGGTTTCATAAACTTGACATAGGACTTCATCAATTAATGGTTCTATGAATTGTGAAATGAATTCTTCGTGCTTTTCTGTGAGAATAAATTCTCCGATTCTTTGGTGAGCAATTGAACACCTTATTCGATAAATCCAGTAACTTACGACATCTAAAATATAATTAACGTACGCAGAGCCCGTCAAGGTTTGCTTCATTGATGATAAATCCACTTCGGAAAAACTTGATAAAGCAAATAAATTAGAAAATTCGACACTCTTTGGTATCGGGTTACCTGGCTTATTATATTTTTGAAATATTTCTTCACATTCACCCTTGTAAGCAGTTGCAACAAAAGCCAAATCCGATATTCTATGAATATTTCGGATCTTTAACTTTAGCATCATCCGAAATTTGTTCAAATCATTACTGCTATACTCTGACATAAGATTACCTATACCATACAAGTCCGTTTTTAATGCTCGTATTTTATTTACAACTTCCAAATCACTAATAAGCTCCAGCTGATGATATTTTTTTAAAAATCGATCAAAAGTAAATGGTTCAATAACAGCTTTAATAGATGTCATTTTATTGAATTCAGTTGGAAATTTATAAACGCCACGAATAGTTATTTCTGTCGTACTTGATTTGGGAGGAAAAAATTTAGGATAATCTAATTTGTGAATAAATCCACCCCACACTGAAGAGTAGCTATAGTGTTTACGATAGTATTCACGCAAGAATTCATTCTTGATAATTAAATAACTAGTCGACAATCTATATTCCCTTAATGGAAAATCTTCTTTCGCTATGTCGTTCAGAAAGGCAATATATTTAAGATTAGTAATATTCTCCTGTAATATTAAACCACTTAATGGTCTTATTATAAGTGAACCGATAACTTCTCCAGTGTCAAGCTTAATTTCTATCTCACTATCGTGCTCATATTTAGAGCTTACCTGATCTACTCTGAGAGCAACATACCCGTTTATGGAAAGGTGATTCAGGTAATTTGAAACCTCAATTGAATATTCTAAGTCAGATTCTTCTATTTCTGATAATGTGTCGCTTAGTTCCTGATATTTCATAGCTAAGATTCTGTCATCCAACAATCCTTAAGCTTCTTTAAACCTTCTTCTCGAAAATACTCCTTAAATCCAGAGAACAAAAGTTTCCTTGTTGCTACCCCAACATTGAGTTTTTTAGTGTCAATTCCAGTCAGAATACTTCTATATGTGGTTATGCCAAAAGGATCTTCAATTGATTGGCTTTCAATATCACTAATTAGACAATTAATTGCCGTATTAATTCTAGCCGTTCGATCAGTATTCATTGAGAAGTCAGCTATGGCTGCGAAAAATGAATTCATAACATTTTCATTTGCTAACCAATTGGGGTCTGGAAATGTAGAACCAATAACGGACTGTGAAAAGTACGCTCGGTCCATCGTTACAAATAGTTGCAAATAATTCGAGAAAGTTTCAAAACTATCGTTTAATTGCTCTTCATTAGAATCCAATACTGATTCTTCCATTATCTGTTGCGTGATAATATTATTTTTATTCAACTCAGCAGTTTTCCACAAGAAACTTTGGTAAGAAGTTACTACTCTTTCGAATTGATATTGCCCCGCCCGACTTCTTCTTCTTTCTTCTGTTTCTTTAAAAATTTCAAGTCCTTCGATGCTCTCTTGAAGTTTAGTCGCTAGGGTCATAAATAACAATTCTATTTGATGACGCATTGACATAGGTTTCTGACCGGCATTTAGAACAATTAGTCGATAAATTAAGTGTTTAATATCTGGTTCAATCCAAAATTCTAGTAGAAGTTGTTGGTTATCTATAAAAACATGCCCCTCATCTTTAAGGTCCTTGAGTATATTCGTTCTTTGGAGTCCATCTAATATACTAAATGTACCTGGGACGCTTAAGATTTTTAGAATTTGCTCTTGATTATCCTGATCAATAAGTGGCATCAAGCTTTGAACCTTATCTTGATTTATTGCTAATGTAATTGTAGGCAAAAGGGCTCCGACTTTAATATCTTCTTTCATTCGTTTATAAGCACGATGTTTCTCCCTTTTTCGTTGAATACCGTATTTATCAAAATTGTCTCCGATTAAAGCTAAATAGTTTTGAATACCAATTTGACCATATATTATGTGGCTATTAGTTCTCAAATCTTTGGCTTTTCCAATCAGCCTTAGGTCCATATTATCATTTGCCATTGACTTATATTTATATTGTATAGATAGATTTGCTTCAATCAAAGCTAAGAAATAAAGGCAGGCATTGATCAATTAGAATAAAATAGAAAAATCCCCCCAAAAACTTCGGAAGGATTTTCAATACTTTTTATGGTGCCCATGACTGGATTAAATATCCAAATAATATGTGTTTCTACCCAAGCATATAAGTCTGAAAACACTTTGCATTTTTTGCGCGAACGACTGGATTCGAACCACTCAATTCACACTCAAATTCCCAATCATCTTAAACAACATTCGCGATAATTCATCAGCTTTGCCATAAAACTGTCTGAATTCTTCTTCTGTTAGAATTGTTTCGTCTTTCAGAAAATCAAAAACGGCTACACATTCGAAAGCAGAGCCGCGGGAGATGACGTAAAAATTCCGTTTGTCTGCTTTGCTAAAACGACTGGTTCCTTCTGCAATATTTAAAACAACGCTTAGAGACGCACGCCTCAATTGGTTTTTAGAAACAGAATCGATGGTTTTTGAGTTACGAAGAAATGTGTAAACTCCTTTATTAAATTCTTTGGCTTTTTTATAGACTTCCAGTTTTTCAAAGTCAAACATATTAGTGTAGATTAAAGTTCTATTGAATATAGTGATTTGAAACGAAAACTGAAAGCTTTAACAGGACTTTCACACTCAAAACTCACACAAAAACATAAAGCAATCGTATTGAAAAGAAGATTGGTTTATGTCACACTGAAAGAAAAAGCACATGAAAGAAAAGTGTGGGTTTGAGTGCGAGTGTGGAGGGAAAAAGAAAAAGCGGATCGCTTCCGCAATCCGCTTTTTCTTTTTGTGCGCACGACTGGATTCGAACCAGCACACCCGAAGGCACCACCCCCTCAAGATGGCATGTCTACCAATTTCACCACGTGCGCGTGATTTTAAGACGGTGACAAATATACGCATTTGCACCGCTTTTCAACTATTTGATCTGTAAATCGAGTAATTTTTCTTCGGCAATAAAACCTTCCAAACGATCACCAATTGCCACCGGGCCAACACCTGCCGGAGTCCCCGTAAACAGTAAATCACCGGTTTTCAGGGTGATGAATTGCGAAACGTACGCAATCAGCTTGTCGATAGTGAAAATCATGTCGGTTGTATGGCCGGTTTGTACCAACTCGCCGTTTTTGTGAAGTGTAAAAGTTAAATCGGCTAAGTTGAGCGCGGTTTTCGGCAGGAAACTTCCCAGCGGAGCGCTGTTGTCAAACGATTTTCCAATTTCCCATGGCAAGCCTTTTTCCTTGCAAGCCGTTTGCAAATCACGGGCAGTGAAGTCAATTCCCAAACCGATTTCATCGTAATAATCACCGGCAAAGTTCTCAGGAATGTGTTTCCCTGCCTTTTTGATCTTCACCACCAATTCGCATTCGTAATGCAAATCGTTGGTAAAATCGGGAATGTAAAACGGATTACCCGCCGGAAGCATGGCCGTGTCGGGTTTCATGAAAAAAACAGGAGCTTCCGGTAGCGGAGCGTTCATTTCTTTGGCATGGTCGGCATAGTTGCGACCGATACAAATGATCTTCATGGGTTATTTTGAAAATTTATTTTTGAGAGCAGCCAGTTTGTCTTCGATACTGGCGTTGTCTTCCGGTACTTGTTTTACGGCTACCGCGGCGCGTTTGGATTGTTTGATACGATCCATTTCGTTGCGCAGCAATTGTTTGGTATAGAGCGGGAAATCGGCATCCAGGATCCAACCGTAATAACCCGGTTCTGATTCACCGATTTCTTCCACCGTTTTACCTTTGTGCTTCCCGAAATTGTACATCACCTGACCTTTCGCGTTTACCGCCAAACGTCCGGCGAAATCGTGCCATTCCACATTGCCCTGACGCGAAAATTCAGCCAATCCTTCCACACTTTTGGCTAAATCCTGGTAACGCGCCAGTTGTGCTTTAAACACGTCGAGCGTCACGCGGGTATCATACAATGCGTTGTGGGCGTTTTCCATGCTTTGCTGACAATAGAATTGATAAGCTGCAGCCAGTGTGCGTTGTTCCATCTTGTGGAAGATATTCTGTACATCCACAAATTTGCGCAAGCGCACGTCGAACGAATGGTTGCAACGCAAAAACTCTTCGGCCAAAACCGGAATATCAAATTTATTGGAATTATATCCTGCCAAATCAGCATCACCGATAAATGCGGCTACCTCATCGGCAATTTCAGCAAATTTCGGGGCATTTTCGATGTCTTTATCCCAAATACCATGAATCTCACTTGATTCTTTCGGAATGGGAATAGTAGGGTGGACGCGTTTGGAATACTCTTCTTCCGTACCATCCGGATGAACCTTGATAATAGCAATTTCAACAATACGATCCTGGGTAACATTTACACCGGTGGTTTCGAGATCAAATACAGCGAACGGGCGTTGAAGAGCTAGATTCATGTTTTTAGCCCAAATATACGTTTCCAAAAGGATAAAAAAAAGTCCCGACGAATCGGGACTTTAGTTCTTATTGGGCTTTCAGTTCCACGAACTGATATGGCCAGTATTTTTCAGTGTTGTCTCTGTCTCCGCCGAATGCAGGTCCGGAAACCACAGCCGAAACAATTTTCACTTCTACACGATCCTTGTATTTGGAATTACGGTAGTGCCACAGTACTTTTTGCTGCATTTTCAGTGCACGACTTTCGCTCAACTCCTGGTTGTCTTTAAATGCAGCCGTAGGTACGTAAGACGCAGAAGAGTATACTTCAATCACGATTTTCTCACGACCGGCTTTCAATTGGGCGTCAACACCATCGAAGAACTTTTTCAATGAACCATTTTCATCTTCAGGTGCATTTTTGTTGTACCCGAAGTTGCGTTTGTAAGCTAATGGTAAATACGTTGGTTTCACAGGAATAATTGTGTCAACAATAACCGGTGTTGTATCGATTACCGGTGGTTTTACGATCTCCCACTTATCAGCATCCAGATAGATTTCACGGTAAATTTCTTCTTTTTCCTTCGAACAATCTGTTGTCAGGGTTTCTCTGTAAAATTCCGTAGCGCCATTCGTGTGGTGGAATACCACTTCGTATTCGTGACACGGCTCAAGATTCATCATGAAAACGCCGTCACGGGCACGCGGATAAACCGTACGGCCCGTTTGATCACCACAATCAATGCAATTCAGGGAAACAGTCATGTCTTCCGGCATTGGACGTTCGTTGAGCGTAATGATTTTCCCTTTCAGAATAGCACCGCGATTCGGCGTTAAATAATCATTCTGAATTTCATAAATGTCTTTTTCTCCTTTCGAATCACCGCGTGTGGAAGTGATGTAACCGCGACGTCCGTCAATGGTTTCTGTATAGAATAAATCATCGCTGGTAGAATTGAGTGGGTAACCAAGGTTGATTGGAACCGACCAGTTGTTGTCACCGTCGATTACCGAAACCATGATGTCAAAGCCACCCATACTTCTTGGGCCGTTACTGGCGAAATACAAGGTTTTATTGTCGCTTGCCATAAACGGTGAATCTTCATCAAATGCACTGTTAATTGTGGCACCTAAGTTATAAGGCTTGCTCCACGATCCGTCGGGCATTTTCACAACACGGTAAATATCACGACCTCCGAAACCTTCAGGTCGCTCGGAAGTAAAGTACATTGTTCGTCCGTCAGGTGTAACAGCACAGTGTGTTTCCCAGAATTCGGTATTGACTTCTGCGACTTTAAATTCCTGAACTTCTTTGAAACGGTTAGTCGAGAAATCAGAGTAGTAAATATCACCGTTATTCACGATATCCTGGTAAACATAAATGCGACGCTCATCCTGGCTCACGGAAATGGAAGCCTCGTTTTGATCTGCTTTACAAAATTCCAAGCGGGCAGGTTCCATCCACACATCGTCAAAATCCTTGTACGAAACGTAGATGTCTTCCGGGTAAAAATCGTAGCGCGGATCTTTCGAATCTTCGTTTTGACCTTCCGGCCAGGCACGGCGGGAAGTAAAGTAAATAGCGCTTCCGTCAAACGAAATCACCGGAGAATATTCCGGCGCACTCGTATTGATCATACTTCCAAGATTGATCACCGTTACATTTTTCTTCGGAAATTCCATTGATCTTTTGGCATTCGACAATTGGTCCAATCCCAATTGGGCTGAAGCGGTCAAATCTGTTTTCTTGGGAGCCTGTGTCAAAAAAGCATTGTAATTTTCTTCCGCTTTATTCACATTTCCGGTGCGGTGATAACATTTTGCCAAGCGGTACAATACGTCAACGGCTGCGCTGGTCTCAGTACCCGAATACATATCGTAATTTTTGTCAATGTCTTTGGATGCTTTTTCAAGATAAGGAATGGCCTCTGCATGCAAAGCGCGACCTTCTGAAATCAGAAAACCCTTGCGGTAATTGTAATTGCAGTTATCAGGATTCTTGCCAATGAGCTTGTCCATGATGGTTTCGGCAGCAGAATAATAACCTTCTTCGAGTAATCTGGAGCTTTCGATCAGAAGTTTTTCGTCGGAATAAGTGGCTAGTATATCATCTAATTTTGCATTAGTATATTGGCCGAAACTAAGTGAGCAGTAGGTGCTAACAAATACAAAGAATAGTAATATTTTCATTCTTTAAGTTAATCTAGTGAATATCAATGCTGTGAATATAGATAAAACCGCAAGTTTAGTTGCAAGGAAATATTCATTTTTTGCCAACGAATATACAATGAAAACTATTTTCTGGTCAAAATGAATAGTAAACAAGGGCTATTCGGCCTAAAAAAATAGGTGTAAAAAAACGCTTTTTGGGAATAAAAAAAGGCCGCTGATTTTCACAACGGCCTTCTGTATTTTGAATGATCAATTACTTTACGATCAGGAATTCTGTACGACGATTTTTCTGGTGACCTGCTTCTTTTTCAGCGTCGGTTCCCATACCTGAAATGGCCGAATCCGTTACGATCAATTTCGATTCTCCGTATCCTTTACCAACAATTCGGTTGCTTGCCACTCCTTGTGAAACGATGTAAGCTGCCGACGATTTGGCACGACGATCAGAAAGCAGTCTGTTACTTTCATCCGTACCACGACTATCCGTATGCGATCCCAATTCAATCTTAATGCTTGGATTTTCTTTCATGATTTTCACGATCTTATCCAATTCCACTTTCGCATCAGCACGAATGTTTGATTTGTTGTAATCAAAGTAAATTGGCTTGATATCGATGATTGTTGCCAAATCGGTACCAACTTCTACTTTCGTCATCAATGGGTTGATCAATGAATTGATGTCAATGCGCGATTCCATAGCCAGTTCAAGCGGAACGTCATAGGTCATGGTCACATATCCTTCTTTTTCCAAGCGAAGCTGAACATCAAACTTGTCGTTGCGTTTTTTACCCAATAAGGTATCACTGACAAACGATCCGTTGCTGAGTGTAGTTCCGTCTAAGATCGATTGTGAGTTGCTTTTGTCAACAATCGTCACTTTTACGCCACTCAATTCTTTTTTGGTTTTGCTGTCTTTCACAGTACCTGCAAGGTAGTAGATGTTTACGATGTCTTTCAAATCGGTATCTAACCAAACTTCGCGGTAAACTTCCTGGTACTGTTTTTCGCAATCGGTAGCGAATGTTTCTTTGTAAAACTCCTGTTTTCCGCCTTCGTAAGAGAAGATCATTTCGTACTCACGACATGGCTCCAAAGAACTTAAGAAAACACCGTCACGCATACGCGGGAAGACCTTACGGTCAAACGGATCGCCACAATTGGTACAACGCAATGTGATGGAAACATCTTCCGGAAGCGGTTTTCCACCAACGGTATTGATTTTTCCTTTTAACACGGCAATGTTTTTCATGCCGAGGTAGTCGTTTTGTACTTCGTAGATGTCTTTTTCACCGAAACCATCGGCTCTGAACGAAGTCAGGTAACCGGTAAGTCCGTCAACAGTTGTGGTGTAGAAGATATCGTCACCGGTTGAATTGAGCGGGTAACCAAGGTTGATCGGATCTGACCAAACGTTGTTTTCATCGCGAACGGTTACAAACACGTCAAATCCACCCATACTTTTATTACCATTGCTGGAATAGTACAAGGTTTTATTGTCAACCGCAATAAACGGTGATTCCTCATCAAAAGGTCCGTTGATGCCAGGTCCCATATTTACCGGGCTGCTCCATTCACCGTCAGGCAATTTCACGATACGGTAAATATCACGACCACCAAAACCACCTTTTCTGTCAGAAACAAAGTACATATTTTGTCCGTCAGGCGTCACTGTACAGTGTGTTTCCCAGCTTGAAGTATTCACGTTGCGGTTTTCGTAATGCGTTACTTCCTGAAAACGGTTGGTTGAGAAATCAGAGTAGAAAACGTCGCCGTTTCCTTCGGTATCCTGGTAAAGGTAAATACGACGCTCATCCGGACTTACAGCCATTGTAGCCTCGTTCTGGATGGAATCACAAAATTCCATACGAGCCGGTTCGGTCCATGTGCCGTCGAAATCACGGTAAGAAACGTAGATATCTTCCGGCAATTGGTTAATACGTGTATCCATTCCCCGATTGCTCGATCCGTTTAGCCATCCGCGACGGGAAGTAAAGTACAAAGCAGATCCGTCCAATGAAATCACCGGCGAATACTCCGGTTTTGAAGTATTTACGGTTGATCCGATGTTCTGTAATTTTACTTTTCGGGGAACTTCCATTTGCTTGCGGGCAATGGCACATTGTTCAAGGTTCAGTTTTGCAAAAAACACGAATTCCGATTTCTGGTTCGAAACAGCGATGAATTTATTGTAGTATTCTTCTGCTTTGGTAATGTTTTCAGCCAAATGGTAGCAACGAGCCAGGTGATAAATTGCATCTGTAGGAGCGCTTTTTTCGCCGGCAGAATACATATCGAAATTTTTATCCGTACTCAACACCGCTTTCTCTAATAAAGGCAATGCTTTTACGAAATCGCGCGACATTTCAAGGTAAACAAAACCACGACGATAGTTGTAGTTACTGCTGTTCGGATTCTTCTCCAGCAATTTATCAGCCACCAATCCGGCCTGGTAGAGATAACCCTCTTGTAACATTTGAGAATTTTCGGTTACCAATTCTTGCTCCGAAGAGTTTTTCAGGATATCCTGCAATTGTTCGTCAGTATACTGAGCAAACGTTAATAAAGGCAGCAGGAATAAGGCTGCAGTAGTAAAAATTCGATTCATTGAGTTGTTAATTAAAAAGACCCACTTTATTCATTGTGTGGGTCTTACGAAATTAATGATTATATGTTACAATTCACGGTTAACGTCAAATTGCTCGAGGTAATCGGCCACCCGTCGCACAAATTGTCCGCCCAGTGCTCCGTCAACCACACGGTGGTCATAGGAGTGTGAAAGGAACATTTTATGTCTGATTCCGATGAAGTCTCCGTGAGCTGTTTCGATCACTGCCGGCATTTTTCGGATTGCTCCCAAAGCCATGATCGCTACCTGTGGTTGATTGATGATTGGTGTTCCCATAACGTTACCGAAAGTTCCCACATTGGTTACTGTGTAAGTACCGCCCTGAATGTCTTCCGGCTTCAATTTACCATCGCGGGCATTGCGCGCCAGTTCGTTTACTGATTTCGCAATTCCGGTAAGGTTCATGCGATCGGCGTTTTTGATTACCGGGACAATCAGGTTACCAGAAGGAAGAGCAGTTGCCATTCCGATATTGATGTCTTTTCGTTTGATGATGCTGGTTCCTGAAACAGAAACGTTGATCATTGGGAAATCTTTGATCGCTTTTACAATCGCTTCCATGAAAATAGGCGTAAACGTCAGGTTCTCACCTTCGCGTTTTTCGAAATCCTTTTTCATTTTGTTTCTCCAGTTCACAATGTTGGTAACGTCAGCCTCTACGTAAGAAGTAACGTGTGGAGAAACGTGCGTGGACATTACCATGTGATCGGCAATGAGTTTACGCATGCGATCCATTTCAATGATCTCATCACCCGGATTTGCTGTAACAACCGGTTCTTTGATATTCGATAAGAATGAAGTTCCATTGCTGCTTGCCGCAGGAGTTGCTACAGGAGCCGGAGTTGAAGCCGGTTGCTGAACAGGAGCAACTGCCGCTGCAGGAGCTGTAACCACTGCGCCACCACCCGCAACGCGTGTATCGATGTACGATAAAATATCTTTTTTGGTAACACGACCACCCAAACCGGAACCGCCAAGGGTTTCCAATTCAGCCATGCTTACACCTTCTTTTTCTGCAATGCTGCGAACCAGCGGCGAGTAAAATTTACCCGAATCGCCTGATTTTTCAAGAACCGGCGCCTGACCGTTTGCCAACACTTGTGCTGCAACAACAGTTTCTGCTACTGCTTCAACCGGAGTTGCCGGAGTTGCCTGTGTTGTTACAGGAGCGCTAACCGGAGCGCTGTCGCCATCTGTTGAAATGATCGCAATTACGTCACCTACCTGGGCCACCTGGTCTTTCGCAAATAATTGCTGAACAAGTACACCTGCTGCTTCCGAAGGAAGTTCATTGTCTACTTTGTCGGTAGCTACTTCAACCAACGGCTCGTCAAGCGCAACGCTGTCACCGATGTTTTTTAACCAATTAGTAATGGTTGCTTCTGTTACACTTTCTCCCATTTTAGGAAGACGAATCTCAATTTGTGCCATATCAATCGTGAACGGTTCTCTTAAAAGTTCGCACAAAAATAAGCTAAAATTTAATGTGTGAAAGCATTAAGATCTTGTTTAATTGTGTTATAAATTTAGGTACTACCATGATTTAGTGATTGACGTAAACACGCTGAACAGATCATTTACCACAAAGGCACAAAGAAATAAGGATAAGTTTGACGTATTAGAAAGAGCATAAAGAGATTTTAGGTAGAACACCTTTGTGTTCTTAACAGGTCTCATTCATCAAAAAAACTTTGTGTCTTTGTGGTGAAGTTTTTAAACTTTTCTACTTAGTTTCTTCCACGAACGCAGAATGATCTGAACGTCCAGTAGCATGGTGTATTCACGGGCGTAGAGCAAATCGAGTTTCACCGCAATATTGGCGTCTGCTTTGCTGAGACGGTCTTCGGGGGATAAAATGCCGCGTTTGATAGAAGGCAATTCACTGTGTTTTCCGGGTGCTTTGGCGCTGTAACCAATCGCAGTGAGTTTTCCGGAGATCAATCGCAGGGAATTGTGCAGGTAAGCAAGTTTGTTTGCATAGAACCAGATCAATACAGGAGCAAAGAGCAACATAACGGTTCCCGTGAGGATATCGATCAATCGTTTCTGACGGCGTTTTACCGGATGAGAAATCGCATTGATGTCCATGATGTACAAATCGCCGGCGGTTTCAATGGAGTTACTTCCGATGAGGAATAAACTGTCGGGTTGCGCGATTTTAAAGTCGATGTTTGGTAACTGGATGGTGGTCATCCATTCGATGATTTCGTTGGCCGACGTGTCTTTGGCGCAGAAAATCAATTCGTCGATCTTGTGAATCGTGGTGATTTGGTCCAATTGATTCAGGGTTCCGACCGCATGATGGTCTTTTTCAGGACCGATGGAAACATGCACCACTTTTTCAACTTTGGGTTGTGTTTGACGCAAAATCAGGGCCACTCGCTCAAATTCTTCTACCGATCCGATGATGGCGAAATTGCCGTTTTTCTTTCCGTTGATGATGAATCGTTTGCCAATGGCGATATGTAAAAACAAGCGTGAAAGCCAGTAATAGGCAATAACCCAGGCGGCGCCCAACAAAATGTAGAGTCGTGAAAATTGCCATTCTTTCGGGAAAAGCGCGTAGAACATCAGAATGATTCCCGTTCCGACGACGGTTCCCAATACCATTTTTTTCAACCGTACGGGCTGATCGTAACTGCCCACCATGAGATTGGTAAACATCCAAACGAGTGTATAACCGTAAATCAGGGCAGAAGTAATTTCCCGCGGGAATTCAATATTGGCCTGGTGCCAGTAATTGGTCAGTGCAAACAATCCGATCAGAATGTAGATCGCATCTACCAGCGGCAACATCGATTTTTTAACGAAGCGGCTGGCGATGGCCAAACTGGCCCTGAAATAAATAGCGGAGTTGATCAGGAACGAAAACAGCTTGGCGTTTTTCTGTGAAAAGTGCTTGCGCGCAAAGATCACCATGGCGCGGTAGAACACAAAAACGTAGTTGACGCTGCTTTTCTTGGTGCTTTCTCCTTTATAATGAATGATGCGTGTTTCGGGGAAATAAACGTTTTTATAACCACCTTTTATAATGCGATACGAAAGATCGATGTCTTCGCCGTACATGAAAAAATCTTCGTCGAGTAAACCGACTTTGTCCAGTGCTTCTTTGCGCATGAGCATAAACGCTCCGCTGAGAATTTCAATCTCGTTGGTTTCAAATTCGCTCAGGTTTCCTAAATGGTAACGTCCGAAACGCTTTGATCGTGGAAAGATGCGTGAAATCCCGAAAATCTTGTAAAAAGCCACAGCCGGTGTCGGCAATCCACGCTTGGATTCGGGCAGGAACTTTCCTTTCCCATCAACCATACGCACACCCAAGCCGCCAACTTCCGGATGTTCATCCATGTAAGCGACCACTTTTTGCAGTGTGTCTTCTTCCACAACCGTATCCGGGTTCAGTAAAAGCTGGTATTTGCACTGCGAAAGCAGCATTGCCTGATTATTGGCTTTCGAAAAACCTTTATTGTCTTTGTTGGCAATGAGTTTGACCCATGGAAATTTTTCGGCGACCATTTCCACCGAACCGTCAACGGAATTATTATCCACCACCCAAACCTCGGCAGGTTCCAATTCCATCGCTCGCGCCACAGAGTTGAGGCACTGTTCCAGGAAGAATGTCACATTGTAATTAACAATAATGACTGCTATTTTGGGGTGTTGTTCGTTCACGTTCAGCGCACTGCAATGCAAGAGATTTCAATCGGTACATCCATCGGAAGCCTGCTTACCTGAACGGTTTCGCGTGCAGGTGGCGTTTCCTTGAAATATGAACCATAAACGGCATTCATGGCAGAAAATTGTCCGAGGTCGGTAACGAAAATACTGCACTTCACGATATTTGCCAGTGTAAAACCTTCTTCGGCCAATAGCAATTCGATGTTTTTCAGGATGCGGTGCGTTGCTTCCTCAATCGTTGCAATTTCCAGCTGACCCGTATGTGCGTTCAACGGAATTTGTCCGCTCACATACATGGTGTCGTTTGATAAAATCGCCTGACTGTAAGGTCCAAGTGGTGCAGGAGCTCCCGAAATCGATACCGCTTTTTTCATGCCTCGTCTTTTTTGCAAGTTTAGTAATTTTGAACCAAAAAGCAGTGCGCATACTTTTGCTCGACAATATCGATTCGTTTACCTACAACATTTACCATTATCTGGAAGCGTTGGACGCTGATGTGCGGGTAATCGATCATTCGGTTATTGAGCCCGAAATCCTTTCTTCGTTTGATGCATTGGTCATTTCTCCCGGTCCTGGTTTGCCACAGGAAGCCGGAAAACTGATGGAAGTACTTGCTGAGGCCGTTCGGTTAAAACTACCAACGCTGGGAGTTTGTCTGGGAATGCAGGCCATTGCTGAATATTTCGGCGGGCGTATTTTCAATCAGCAGGAAGTGAAACACGGTCAGCAAACAGCAATTACGCACACAAACGAATCCATTCTGTTTAAAGGAATTCGCGAACAATTTCAGGTTGGTTTGTACCACAGCTGGGCGGTTGATCAAGATTTGCCTACTGGTTTGATAGCCACCGCCTTTTCCGAAGATGGTATCATGATGGCGCTGGAACACACTTCGCTGCCGGTTTATGGTGTTCAGTTTCACCCGGAGAGTATTTTGAGTGAGTACGGTAAAGAGGTGTTTTCCAATTTTCTCCATTTAACCACATAGATCACATAGAAAAACATTGTTTTTGAGTTTTCTAAGTTCATTGAGTTTTTTCTCTATGTGGATATTCTATGTGTTCTTATGTGTCCTATGTGGTTAATTTCCTTCGCAATCTTTTTCTATGTCTTCTATGGGTTGATAAAATACCCCGAACACGGTATTGAAGGACGGTAACTAAAAGGCGACTTTTGCTATTTAGAAAGATTCTAAGTAGTATGCGTCTGTTGATTTCAAGCAAAAACACCCTTATACCGAATGGTTTGAAGCATACTTTATTGACTTCAAGGCACAATGTAACCACGCATTATTACCATTCGCTCGAACAACTGATCTCAAAAGCTATCCTGGAACGCAGCGATGTGGTGTTGTTGGATAAGGCAGCAGCTAATACGTTTACGTATCCGGAAATCAAATCATTGCGCCAGCGGTTACCGCATTTGAAAATCATCATACTTTCCACCATCGAGTACCTCGAATTCATGCATCAATGCTACATGGGCGGCATAGAAGCTTACCTGACGTACGATTGCAGTACGGAGGAAATCGAAGAGGCACTGGAGAGCATTGAGGAACAACGCCAGTTCTTTTGCCAGAAGATCTTAACAGCTCTCACACCATTGTTCTTAAGTAACCGGGAAGCGACCATTGACGTGCTGTTGACGGATCGCGAAAAAGAAATTGCCCTGCTGATAGCCGAAGGAAATACAAATAAACAAATCGGTGAATTGCTGTATATCAGCCCGCATACGGTGCATTCCCATCGCAAAAGTCTGATGAAAAAACTCGGAGTTTCATCGGCACGGGAAATAGCAATCTATTTACTTTCCAACTGATTTTTTCGGAATCACCTCCTGAGGGTAGTCTAAATTCACTTTTAGCGGGTATTGTACTGCAAACGAACCGCCTCTACTTTTGCTGAAGTTTATTTAGAATAATTATAAATAGTGATATGAACAAGAAAATAATTACAGTATTAGTAGCGTGTGCAGCATACGGTTCAGGCCAGGCGCAAATCATTCACGATACGGTAACAACCAATCCAACATATGCCAACAATGTATGGTACAGTTTGGAAAATGACGATCAGGGATCATTCGCGGCAAATGCGTGGGACATCTCTTTGGCAACAGCAATGGGCGCGGCCGACGAATTGACAACCTCCGTTTGGTTCAACCACAAAATCGGGAAAGTCTACGAAATTCCCGGTTCTGATCCTTCAGATTTCGCGAACGCAGATACAACTGGTTTGAGTACCTGGACACCACTTTACAACAGCGATGAAAGCTGGTCAGCAGGAGCGTTTAATAACACCGCCAATTTGGGTCAGTTTGATTATGGTTGGGGTGAGTACAATATGACAACGCACGGAGTAGATGCCAATCGCGTTTTTGTAATTGCTTATACAAATGGTGATTACAAAAAACTAACGATCAATTCATCCAATACAACCAACGTTTACACATTGACATTTGATAACCTGGCCAACACTGATCTTGCTACCGAACAAATTGATGTGACAGCTTATACAAGCAAAAATTTCATCGGTTACAACCTGACTACAAAAGCGATTGTAGACCGAGAGCCGGCTGCTGCAGACTGGGATTTGTATTTCCACCAGTATCCTTCATTTGATTACAATCCGCCGTACACGGTTACCGGTATTTTCCACAACGCAGGTGTGCAGGTGGCAGAAGTATATCCGGTAAACGATCCGGAAACATTTGTTGATTTCAGCAACGTAACCTGGGAAGAATCAATCTCTACGATTGGTTACAACTGGAAAGCATTTGACGGAATGGCTTTTGTCATCGCTGATTCTACAGTGTATTTCGTGATCGATAAATCTGGAAGTGTTTGGAAATTGGTTATGGAAGGATTTGGCGGAAGCGCTACCGGTAAATACATGTTCGGAAAAGAAAAATTGTCAGGAGCAGGTTTAACGGACGAAAACGCTTTGCTTGCAATGGCTTATCCAAATCCGGCTGCAGACCAAACAACGTTGGTATTGAACAACGCTCCTGAAGCACAGTTGGCTGTTTATTCCTTGAACGGAACATGTGTTTATTCAAGCAAATTGAATGCAGGTGAATTGACAACTACGGTATTGAACACTAGCGATTGGGCAAACGGATTCTATCAGGTAACAGTTACTTCAGGAAACGCTGTATCGAACCTGAAACTGGTTGTTCAACATTAATTTTTGAAAAAAGAACAGATGAGATATTTTGGAATCATCGCCTTATTGGTTGGATTTGCTGTCGTGTCGTGTAACGGCGGGGCAGCAGACCAATCGGTTGCGGAAAAAGAAGTAGAAGCAAAACGCATCGTTTCACTGAATGGAACTATTACGGAAGTGTTGTTTGCATTGGATGCCGACGACCAATTGGTGGCTGTTGATGTAACGAGTACGTATCCGAAGAGCACAGAGAAACTGCCGAATCTGGGCCATGTTCGTGGTGTAACGGCAGAAGGTGTTTTGGCTGTAAAACCAACAGATGTATTGTGTTTTGAGGATGAATTGAATCCGCAGCTCAAACAACAACTGGAAGCCGCAAAGATCAATGTTGTAGTATTGAAGCGTGATTTTTCCGTGGTAAGCACCAAAAAAGTAATCGCTGAAATAGCTGAATGGTTGGGGCAAAAAGACAAAGGAGCAGAGTTGGTGGCGCAAATCGACAAAGATTTGAAAAAGGCAAAAGACCTTTCCAAAAAACCGAAAGTACTCTTTGTCTATGCTCGTGGTGCGGGTACGATGATGGTAGCCGGCGACAATACGCAAATGACCGAAATGATCCGTCTGGCAGGTGGTCAGAATGCCGTGAGCGGTTTTGCCGATTTCAAACCATTGACAGCCGAAGCGGTTGTGGCAGCCAATCCGGATGTGATCCTGATGTTTGACTCCGGTAAATCGAGCTTAAGCGATGCCGGTGGTGTATTGGGAATTCCGGGAGTAAAATCAACTACTGCAGGTAAAAACAATGCGGTAATTACCATGGATGGGCAATTGCTCAGCGGTTTCGGACCACGCGTCGGAATTGCCATTTCAACATTAAACAAAGAACTCAACAGTTTAAACTAACAAATGAATCGCAAAACAACCCGTCTTCTGATTGTACTCTTGCTGGTTTTACTGGCTTCATTCATAACTGCCTTATGTTTGGGAGCGCTGATGATTTCGCCAAAGCAGGTTGTAGCCATATTGCTGAATAGCGTGGGAATAGAAACAGGGATTCCATTCGAAGAAGTGCAGGCACAGGTCTTGTTGTCACTGCGCTTGCCACGTATTGTTCTGGCATTGTTGGTTGGAGCTGCTTTGGCGGTTTCGGGAGTTGTTTTACAAGGTGTTTTCAGAAACCCACTCGTTGATTCAGGATTGATCGGCATCGGTTCAGGAGCATCGTTGTTTGCAGCGATCTATATTCTGATGGGAAGTTTTGTCCCGGTTTTATTGTCGGGAAATCCGGCACTCACATTGGCTTTTGTGGCTTTTGTAGGTGCAGGAATCACAACAGCTACTGTTTACCGTATTTCGCGGTTTCAGCAATCCATTCATGTAACGATGTTGATTCTGGCAGGAGTGGCACTCAATGCGATTTGCGGAGCGTTGACTGGTTTAATGACCTATCTGGCTTCAGAAAGCGAGTTGCGTGATCTGACATTCTGGACACTTGGAAGCCTCGGCGGCGCAACCTGGGGAAATAGCCTCATTCTGGCGATTTTCGTCGTAGTTCCGTTTGTCTTTTTACTGCGATTGTCACGTTCCCTGGATGCATTTGCATTGGGTGAACAATCGGCGTATTTTCTGGGAGTTGATATCAAACGAACCAAACTGATTGCTTTCGTCTGTACCACAGCAATGGTGGGAGCCAGCGTTTCCTTTGTCGGTTCCATCGGTTTCATCGGTTTGGTGATTCCACATATTTTGCGGGCGATTATCGGCCCCAATCACCGGAATCTGATTTTATTATCTGCCATAGCCGGAGCTATTCTCCTATGTCTTTCAGACCTCATTAGTCGCACGATCCTCATGCCCACGGAAGTTCCGGTGGGAATCATAACCGCTCTGTTCGGAACACCGGTATTACTGGTGATCATTATCCGGCAGAAAAAACGTTTGTTCGTATGATTCTAGCCGAAAACATATCGTTTCAGGTCGGGAAAGCATGTTTGTTGAATCGTGCTTCTTTTCGCTTTGATAAACCGGAGTTTATAGCGGTAATCGGCCCCAACGGCGCTGGAAAAAGCACACTGCTTCAATTGCTTTCAGGCTTTTACAAACCAACTACAGGCAGCGTATTGATCAACGGAAAAGGAACGCATTTGTGGTCGGCTTCCGAATTTGCCCACTTTCGGGCTTACTTACAGCAACAGCAATCTGTTTTCGAATCGTTTACAGTAGAAGACGTGCTGATGATGGGCAGAACGATTCATGTGGTTTCAAAACCGGGCACAGCAGATCTTGAACTGGTGAACCAAATGCTGGTACAGCTTGGTTTGTACGAACGCAGAATGCAGGCATTTAATCATCTTTCGGGTGGTGAACAACAGCGTATTCAATTCGCACGGACTTTGTTACAATTGAAAGATCCTGCCACAGAATCGCTGGCTGGAAAAACACTTTTCCTGGATGAACCGCTCAATAACCTCGATTTGTACTATCAATACAACCTGCTGCAATTGGCGCGAACCAATGTGGTGGAACAGCAGGGAACGGTGATTGCTGTATTGCACGACATCAACATGGCTTACCAGTTTGCCGATCGTGTGATTGTATTGTCAAACGGAAACACCATTTGCGATGCACCTGCAGACGAAGCATTGAGCCCTGAATTGCTCAGTGCTGTTTACAATATGAATATCCAAAAACACGAATCGGGCAATCAACCCACTTATTTCAGTGCCAGTCACCACATTCCGGAAACGGTAACAGGTGAGCTGGACAAAGTACGATTACAACATTAAACTTAGAAGAATATGGAACAACTAACTGCAAATTTGAAAGAACGCTTCGATGCGTTGAAAGGGGAAAACCTCAGAATCCGTGAAGCTGCCAAGCGATTGGAAGTAAGCGAAGCCGAATTGGTGGCCTTGGGTTGTGGAGAGAACGTAACACGTTTACGTCCGGAGTTTGAGAAAATTCTCGCTGGCATCGAACAATTGGGATATGTAATGGCCCTGACCCGCAACGATGAGGTGGTGCACGAACGCAAAGGAACATACCTCAACGGAAGTTTTGGTCCGCACGCCAGCTTGTTTGTAGGTGCAGATATTGACTTGCGCATCTTCTTAAGTGCATGGGGAAGCGCTTTCGCCGTTACCGAATTTAGCAATGAAAAACCGCGTTATAGTCTTCAGTTTTTTGGAAAGGACGGTTTGGCAATGCACAAAATATACCTGGAACGCAACAGCAATCTGGAAGCGTATCACGAATTGGTTGCAGCGTTTAAAAACGACGATCAGGGACAAATTCAGGAAGTGATTACAAAAGAATACACTCCGGAAACAGAATTGGAAGATCATGAAATTGATGTAGCCGGTTTTAGAAATGCGTGGGAAAATCTGAAAGATACGCACGAGTTTTTCGGAATGTTGCGAAACTTTAAAGTGACGCGTACACAAGCGTTACGCTTGGCTCCATCTGAATTTTTCGCGAAGAAAATCAGCAATCAGGCTTTGCGTCAGGCATTAAAGCTTGCTTCAGGCGACGGAACTTCCATCATGGTTTTCGTTGGAAATCCGGGAATTATTCAGATTCATACCGGACCGGTAAAAAACATCGTAGATCACGGACCATGGATCAATGTACTCGATCCTGCGTTCAACTTACACCTGAAAGAAGGCGCTGTTACCGAATCATGGGTCGTGCGCAAACCTACGGTCGACGGCATCGTGACTTCATTGGAATTATTCAATGAACGAAAAGAACTCATTTGTACCTTATTCGGCGCACGTAAACCGGGAGTTCCTGAACTGGAAGCCTGGAGAAGTATCGTTGAACAATTGAATTAAGAGAATGATACTGTCCCGATTATTCATTGTTCCATTGCTGCTGTTGATTACGGCTTTTTCGACAGCACAAACCGTTGTAACGCTCGTTTCCGATGAAAACAAGAATCCAATTCCATGGGTTCAGGTTACGATTGGAGACAGTTCAGCAATCATTTTTTCGGCAGGAACGGATAATCGGGGCAGTTTCACTTTTCCAACGGAATTATTCGGTTTAGCGAATGGTCGTGGCGTGATCATTGGCGCTACCGATTTTCAGCCAATGACCTATTATCTGCGAAAAAGCGAAGCGAATATCATTTCCCTGAAACCTTCAGTAGCAACGCTCGAAGAATTCATTGTTACCGGACAGTTGTCAGCCATTTCTACCGATCATTCCGTTCAAAAAGCACGTGTAATCGACCGTGCGGTGATGGATGCCAAAGGAGCTGTGAACCTGCGCGATGTACTGCAATCGGAACTCAATATCCGCATCAGTCAGGATCAGGTATTGGGAACCGGCATGAGTATGCAGGGAATGAACGGCCAGAACGTAAAAATTCTCATCGACGGTGTTCCGGTAATCGGTCGGGTAGATGGTGAAATTGATCTCAGTCAGATCAATCTTTCCAATGTAGAACGCATTGAAATCATCGAAGGTCCATCCAGTGTTTCGTTTGGAAGCAACGCACTCGCCGGAACAGTTAACCTGATTACCAAAAAACGCGAAAAACCCGGTCAGGATTTACAGATCAACAGCTACGTAGAATCGGTTGGAAATTACAACCTCGACGGGCGATTGACCACCAACATCCGGAAAACCCAATTGCAGGTTTACGGTTTACGAAATTACTTCGACGGATGGATCGATACCGATCCTTTCTATGAATTTCCGAAAGAAAAAATTGCCGACTCGGGCAGGTACCAAACCTGGAAACCGAAATTGAATTACCAGGCCGGTGTGAAATGGACCATTCCGGTGAAACGGCTGACATTTACGCCGTATGTCGATGCGTTCTACGAACAGATTCACCGCAAGGGATATCCGCGGGCGCCTTATTTTAATACCGCTTTTGATGATTATTACATCACCAAACGCATCAACGAAGGAATTCTGATTGACGCTCCGTTGAATGATCGTTTCAAATTGAATGGAGTTGTGGCGCACAATTATTACGAACGCATCAAGAACACCTATTTGAAGAATTTAAACACACTCGATCAACAATTGACAACGGCTCCGGGTGATCAGGATACAACGAAATTTTATGCATTGATGTCGCGGCTCTCATTGGTAAAATACCAACGTGACAGTGCGTTTAATTTTGAAATTGGTTACGATGTGAATCACGAATCAGCCACCGGAAGGCGAATTGTATCAGGCAAACAAACTATTACTGAAATCGCATTGTTTGGCAATGCCGAAATTCAATTGCGAAAATGGTCGTTGAAACCCGGTTTGCGATATACCTACAATTCTGCTTATCGTTCTGCATTCACACCCGCGCTAAATCTTAAATACGCGCTAAAAAAATGGACTTTCCGGGCAGGAGTTGCCAGCGGATTTCGTTCACCGGCGATCAAAGAACTGTACATCGATTTTGTAGACATCAACCACAATATTCAGGGCAATGTGAGCCTGAAACCCGAGCAATCGATGCATTATCAGGTTTGGGTAAGTACCAAAAGAAACCTTGGAAAACATACGTTGGTGGTTGATTTGAACGGTTATTACCAGCAGGTGAAACAAAAAATCACGTTGGCGCAAGATCCGGGAGGAGTGATTTATTCCTATTTCAATCTGGAGCATTTCGAAGCGATTGGCGTGCAATCAACGGCTGATTTTGCTATTGGAAAACACCGTTTCAAACTAGGCGCTGCTTATGTGGGAACAAAAAGTAACCTGACGGTAAACGGTTATTCCTTTTCACCGGAAATCACAGCAAGTACAAGTGTTTTCTGGAAAAAACCACAGATTACGTTCTCGGCGTTTTACAAATATACCGGTCGTGTACTCACGTATTTCTCTTCGGAAGAAGGCGATCCGGTGACTTCTTTCATGAACGATTACAACATGCTTGATTTCAGTGCAAGTAAACCTTTCTGGTCGAAACGGATCGTTCTTACTTTGGGAGCAAAAAACCTGCTGAACGTACGACAAGTAGGAACCAGCAGCAACGATGGTGGCGCGCATTCGGGTTCAGCAACTTCAACTCCGGTTGGCTGGGGAAGAAGCGTTTACATCAAATTACAGTTTAATATCCACTACAAGAAATGAAACAGTGCGCATTAACGGTTTTCCTGCTGGTTGTTTTGGCAATCAACTTCGGTTGTGAAAAAGACGAACTTCCCAAACCGTTTACGGGTGAGGCATCCGCCAATACAATCCAGGTAAGCATGGGAAGCGATTATGCCAACCAATTGTTTTTTGAGCTTTCTTCGGCTACAATCGTTTCACAAAATAACCGCGAAATTTGGGATCTGGGTTTTTCCTGCGTTGCTGATTCCCGACACATTGTACTCAACAGTTCCAAATACATGGCGTTGAGCATCACAACTGAAATTGATCTCATTGCGGTCAGTTCTTCAACACCGGTTGAATGGATTTATGACGATCCGTCGGGATCAGAAGATTCATCTGCGTTCTTGAACTGGGAACTCGAAAGGGTTTATATTCTGGATCGGGGTGTTTCGATATTGGGGCAGCAAATCGGGAAAATGAAGTTCCGAATTACGACCATCGATGAAAGTGGTTATACCATCCAATGGGCAAGTAGTTTGAATTCGCAGACAATCGAAACGGCTTTTATTCCGAGGAATGACGACTACAACTTTGCGTTTTTCTCGTTTACCAGCAATCAAACGGTAAGTGTAGAACCACCGAAACAGGAATGGGATTTGTGTTTCAGCAGTTACACGTATGTGTATGATGACGGAACACCTTATCTCGTAACAGGAGTGTTATCCAACAGAAACCTGACGCGCGTAATCGAAAGCGAATTGTCGTTTGATGACATTGATTTCACGTACGCCGAAACAGTTGTTTATACAACTGACATTGATATCATTGGATATGACTGGAAATTCTACGATTTTGATCTGGCAACTTACGTCATTCAATACGATAAGGTCTATGTAATCAAATCAGTGGAAGGGTTGTATTACAAGCTCCGTTTCCTTGATTTCTACGACCAGAGCGGGAATAAAGGTGCGCCTAGCTTCGAGTTACAGGAGATTGTACCGTAATTTCTTCACAAAAAAGCTAGGTGATTCTATTGGGTAAATTAACCACATAGACCACAATAGGTAACATAGATTTGACGTGCTAATCCGTTAGACTGATAGATCTCAAATAATCTTCTTGGAACCGCTTATGTGTTCTATGTGCCCTATGTGGTTAAATAGAAAATCGAATTTATGTTACTTATCCTTAATGGTATCTGTCAATTGTTTGAGTAACGTTGCTTGCTGTTCCTGCATTTCCATGATTTGCTCATGTTGGTGAATGGTCAGATGATCAATTTTTTCGTGCAGCATTCTGATCTCTAATTCCGATTTCAGGTTAATCATGTAATCGTTTTTGGCGCGTTCACGGTCTTTTGCTTCGCGACGGTTTTGACTCATCATGATCACCGGAGCCTGCAGTGCCGCAATGCACGATAAAATAAGATTCAGTAAAATGAACGGATACGGGTCGAATCCTTTGTTGCTCAGTAATATAATGTTAGAAGCAATCCAGAGAAGCAGGAAAACACCAAACGAAATGATAAACGTCCAGCTGCCGCCAAATGTAGCGACATTATCTGCCACCCGCTGTCCGAAAGTAGAACCTTCGCTGTCATCATCATCCAGGTTCCCTGAAACGATCTTACGGTCGGTGATGGATTGAATAACGGTTCTTTCGGCGTCGGTTATTTCGCCCAGTTCCTCCAATAATACATCCGTAATGTGTTTTTCGCGGTAAATTCTCAGTTCATCTGCCGAGATCACACTCGATTTGTTAAAATCAGGATGTTCCGATTGAATAAGATCAAACAATGGCGGACGAATGGTTTTTGCCAATACCATTTCTGATTTATCAAAGGTGGTTCCCGAAATCGAACTAATAAAGGTTGTTTCTTCCATTGTGGTTTTGTTTGAGTTCTAAGATACTCTTAATCGCGGGTAAACGGTTGAGATGTGATCATAATGGTTGTTAAAGTAAGTCCCGTAGGGACTCTGAAAAAAGGCAACAAAAAATCCGATATCCGCCTTAGGCGAATATCGGATTCTTCAATATTCTTCGAAATCGAATTAAGCAGCTTTTTTACCAGCGCAGCAAGATCCTGATTTTTCAGAACCACAAGCGCTTTTAGAAGCACAAGCTTTTTTAGATTTCTTCGTTTTTTTCTTCTTGTCGTCGTCTTTCTTAACAACTTCAGTTGAAGTGCTGTTAGTAGCTGCATAAACTGTAGCAGTCATAGAACCTACGAACATCATCAACGACAAAGCAACAAATACTTTTTTCATGATCGATCTTTATTAATTTGTTATAACGATTTAAAATTACGCCTTTTATTTCAAC
This sequence comes from Bacteroidota bacterium, assembly GCA_040387295.1. GTDB lineage: Bacteria > Bacteroidota > Bacteroidia > Flavobacteriales_D > Crocinitomicaceae > Fluviicola. The sequence goes on from JAZKEB010000003.1 coordinate 162,580, forward strand.
ACAGCAAGCGTTGTTAACTTTCCTTTAACATCTTCGCCGATTTTAACTTTTAGCTCAGTTCCAAGCGGTAAGAATACGTCAACACGTGAACCGAACTTGATAAAACCGAATTCTTCACCTGTCACAGCCTGCTGGCCTTCCTGAGCGTAGTAACAAATTCTTCGTGCTACAGCTCCCGCAATCTGGCGAAACAATACCGATTGGCCGGACGCATGTTCCACCACAAATGTACTGCGTTCATTATCCGTACTGCTTTTCGGGTGCCACGCCACCAGAAATAAACCTTTGTGATAACGCGCAAACGTCACTTTTCCGCTGATGGGGAAGTAGTTGGCATGTACGTTCAACGGCGACATAAAAATGGAAACCTGGATGCGTTTGTCGTGGAAAAATTCTGTTTCTTCCACTTCTTCAATCACGACTACTTTACCGTCTGCCGGACACAATACATCGTTCGGGCCAAAGGTAAAACTGCGTTTCGGAATGCGGAAAAACTGGACGATCAAATAAGCCAAAACCAGTATTCCTAGCGTGAGTAACAGGAACAACCATAACCATCCGGTCAATTGCCAAAGTAAGAAATTGCCCCATTGCATGATACTCAGAACAAGGGAAGCAAGAATGATAGTGGCGTAGCCTTCACGGTGTAATGTCATGCGTATTCGGTTTTAGAGAATGAAGGCCAAAAGTACATATAAAACAGGAGCTACAAAAAGCATGGCGTCTATTCGGTCCAGTATTCCGCCATGTCCGGGAAGTATTTTCCCTGAATCTTTTACTCCGGCAGCACGTTTGAGTTTGCTTTCGAACAAGTCACCGAACGTAGACAAAACAGAAGCCAGAACGCTTGCGAATGTGATCGTGAAAGCATTGTTTACACTGTATTCACCTGCCAGGTAAACGATCAAATGCATGACAATCAACGTGCCGAAAACGCCGCCGAAAAAACCTTCCCATGTCTTTTTGGGAGAAACAGCAGGAAAGAGTTTGGTTTTCCCCAAAAAGCGTCCGGTTACGTAGGCCAGTGAATCGTTGAGATAAATGGGAATGAGCGCAATAAAAAGGTATAGTTTTTCAGTTGGATTGGAAACCGTTAACGCGAAACTCAAGGTTAAAAACGGTAACAACGGATATACCAATCCCAGGATGAACGTTCCTTTGAAGATAAATGCGATTTCATTTTTCCGGAAAATCAGCAGGATGAAAAGGATAAAAACGATCAATAATACCGACCAAAAAAGCAGCAGCCAGGAAAAAACCTGCGGATTCAAATCGCGAGCTGAAATTCCCGCAGGAATGGCCGGTATGAAATCATGCAGGGAAGTCAGTATAAACGGAAGAAAGGCAAGTACAACAACCAATAAAGCAACCGGAAGTAACCTGGAGGATTGATAAACGGCTTTGCGCATAGCATAAAGCTCGATTGTCCCGATAAGGGAAAACAGGAGCAATACAAAATTGAAGGTGTTTACACGGTAGTTGAGATCAACCATGTACGGCACGAATACAATTGCCAAAAATACAAGACCAAATAAGCTGCGAATCAACAATTCTTTCATGCTGTAAAACTAAAAACTCCCGGAAAGTTTCCTGACCGGGAGGTTAATATGGAGGTACTTTTGTTTATTCTTCTGTTTTCTGTTCTTCTGCCGGCTCATCGGTCGCTTTACCGTTCAACGGCTCCACCTTACCTGTAGCACTTTTTTTCTTCGGAGCTTTTTTAACTACTTCTTCGCTCTCATCGTTTTCCACTACAGACGTTTCCGCTTCTTCCGTCATCATGTGAATGGGTCCGGGAGTTTCCGGTGCCGGTGGATTTACCAATTCTTCTTCTGCCCAGGCACGTTTCCCGAAAATCTCTTCCAAATCTTCTTTGAAAATGACTTCTTTTTCCAACAACTTGTCTGCAAGCAATGTCAGTTTATCCTTGTTTTCGCTCAGAATCTTGATGGCGCGCTGGTATTGAATTTCGATCATTTTACTCACCTCTTCATCGATGATACGTGCGGTATCTTCCGAATAAGGTTTGGTAAACATCTCACGGCCTTGTGAATCGTAGAAGGAAACATTCCCTAAACGTTCGTTGAGTCCGTAGATCGAAACCACTGCATAAGCTTGTTTGGTCACTTTCTCCAAATCGCTCAACGCGCCGGTAGAAATTTTTCCGAAGATCAACTGCTCGGCAGCACGTCCACCCAACGCTGAACACATTTCATCCAAAATCTGTTCGGTGGTAGTGATACTGCGTTCTTCCGGTAAATACCAGGCAGCACCCAATGAACGGCCACGCGGCACGATGGTTACTTTTACCAACGGATGTGCGTGTTCCAACAACCATGAAGTAGTGGCATGACCAGCTTCGTGGAAGGCAATCGCGCGTTTTTCTTCTTTGGTGATGATCTTGTTTTTCTTTTCCAAACCACCGATGATTCGGTCAACGGCATCCAGGAAATCTTGTTTTTCAACGTGCTTTTTTTCTTTACGTGCTGCAATCAGGGCAGCTTCGTTACACAAGTTGGCAATATCGGCACCCGAGAACCCTGGCGTTTGTTTCGATAAAAATTCGATATCTAAGTTCGGGGCCAGTTTCAACGGTTTCAAATGCACCTTGAAAATTTCCCTGCGCTCGTTCAAATCAGGCATGTCCACATAAATCTGACGGTCGAAACGTCCGGCACGCATCAAAGCGCTGTCCAATACATCGGCGCGGTTCGTAGCTGCAAGAATGATCACTCCCGAGTTGGTTCCGAAACCATCCATTTCAGTTAACAACTGATTCAGGGTGTTTTCGCGCTCGTCGTTGGAACTGAATCCTGCGTTTTTACCACGCGCTCTACCGATGGCATCGATTTCGTCGATGAAGATAATGGCAGGAGCTTTTTCTTTCGCCTGACGGAACAAATCACGTACACGCGAAGCACCTACACCTACAAACATTTCAACGAAGTCGGAACCTGAAAGCGAGAAGAACGGAACTTTCGCTTCACCTGCCACCGCTTTCGCCAGCAAGGTTTTACCGGTTCCAGGAGGTCCTACCAATAAGGCTCCTTTCGGAATTTTGGCCCCGAGTTCGGTAAACTTCTTCGGATTTTTAAGGAACTCAACAATTTCCTGAATTTCCTCTTTAGCGCCTTCCAATCCGGCTACGTCTTTAAACGTGGTGTTGGTCGATTTTCCTTTTTCGTAAACCTGTGCACGTGATTTTCCAATGTTGAAAATCTGTCCGCCAGGTCCGCCGCCACTACCACCCGACATACGTCGCATGATGATGATCCAGATTACAATGATGATCAGAATAGGGAAGAGGTAGCCCATAATGGTACCCACATAATTCACTTCTTCTTCGTACTGACAGTCGATTTGTTTTTTGTGTTTTGCTTTCAGCACCTCATTCAAATCGTCTACTTTTTCTTCAAAACGACCGGCGTCTGAAATGTTGAGGGAAAATTCCGGATCCTTTTCAGCACGCATGGTGCGGCCTTTTGTTTCCAGGGATTTTTTCATTTTCTTGAATTCACCCTTTTGATTTTCCTTCACGAATTTTTTTCCTTCTTCGGTCAGGCGAAAGTCAACACGCACACGGTTAACAATGCGTACTTCTTTCACATAGCTCGAATCGGCCAGGCTGAAAAAAGTCTTAGGGCTTTTAATTTCCACGTCATTCGATCCGCCCAAAAAGAGCTGGAATGCGATAACGGCAACACCGATAGCGGCATACACCCAATAAATGGCGTATGGATTTCTCTTCGGTTTGTTGGAATTATTGTTTTCTGACATGAGTCTGTTTTTTAATTTAAGTTAGGGATGTTGGTACGAATCGCATCCGACCACAAGTCCTCCAATTCATAAAAATGACGCGCATCTTTGTAGAAAATGTGGGCAACAACGCTCACGTAATCCAATAAAATCCACTCTGAATTGGTTTTCCCTTCCTGGTGCCACGGCTTTTCCTGCAATTCCTTGCGGGTATGGCGTGTTACGGTTGAGCTGATACCATCTACCTGGGTTGATGATTCTCCGGAACAAATCACGAAGAAGTCCGTTACTGCATTGGCAATGTTTCGTAAATCGAGAACAACGATGTCCTTTGCTTTGTTTTCCTGCATTCCTTCTACTATTGCGTTGCACAGTATTTGAGAATCAGTATCTTGTTTTAATTTATACATTCGTAATTTTGAATTCACAAATCTAAGCAATTATCGGCTTGAAATGTTTGAGTGTTATATGCTAATCATTGTTAATTTGCCATGATAGGACAGAAAATCATCCTTCTTGACGAGGTAGACTCTACGAACAATTATACTGCCAAGTTGCTTAACGAAGGAAAAATGGCACATGGCACTGTTATTTTGGCAGAGAAACAAACCGCCGGAAGAGGCCAACGGGGCAATTTGTGGCACTCTGCCTCAGGAAAGCAGTTTACATGCTCGGTTTACACCGCGACTGCTTTTTTGTCAGTTGAACGCTATTGGTACCTGAATTTGGCGGTTGCTTTGGCTGTTCAGGAAACCGTTCAGGCATTTATTTCAGAAAAAGCCGTGATCAAATGGCCAAATGACGTGCTGGTGAATGATAAAAAAATCGCCGGAATCCTCATTGAAACGCAATGGAACTCGGGAAATATCATTGGTGCCATCATTGGTGTGGGCATTAACCTGCAGCGCGAATCGGAACTTCCCTCTAGTTGTAGTTTGAGCGATTTTACTGACAGTGATCCTGAAATACTGGAAATAGCGCGACAACTTGCACTTTTCCTCGAATTACAGTTTGAGTGCTTGCGTGCCGGAAACTGGAACGACATTCTACGCGATTACCATACGATGCTTTGGAAAAAAGATGTGTTGATGGATGCCCGAATCGAAAATGACTGGGAAGAAGGCTACATTCGCGGAATCGACGGTATCGGGAATCTGCTGTTTGAAATAAACGGGGAAGAACGGTCGTTTGGGTTGAAGGAAATTGCTTTTGCTTACTAGTAGGGTGATTTTGAATGTTTAATTTTGAATGTTGAATTGGGTTTTAGGTGGAAAGTGAGCTTAAACTTTAAGAAGAGCCCAATTAAAAATTAAGCATTCACAATTCAACATTCTTTTTAAGTCTTCCCAATATAAAACTGCTCCTGCAATTTCCCCGACATGTGATTAAACAGGCCAATCAACGGTTTTTCAACCATCATTTTCAGGAACATATTTACGTTGCCGACAAACTCAATGTGACCGTTTGTTTGGTCTTCTTCTTCGATCAGGTGAATGGTCAGTGAATACGTAAATGGTGCTTTTTCACCCGATTTCATGCGAATGAGTGTAGGTTCTTCTTTGTCAACGTAGAGCAATGAAATCAGGAATCCGCCCTGTACTTTAAACGTACAACCGTCTGTGTCTGAATGGAAATCTGAAATTTTATCATCGGGTAGCAAACATTCGATATTGTGTGCCTGCGAAAGAAATTCGAACACAATGCTAATCGGTGCTTGTATGGAAGCTGTTTCGCTGATGATTTTCATAGGATCTTAATTAGCAGACCAGGTACCAGGAGAATTTCGCCATTTTTTCAACGATTGAACGTCGGCTTCATTGATGTATTCCAGTTTCACAGCCTGATCGATCAAATGATCGTAGTCTGTCAGGGTAACAAATGGACAATCAGCAGCTTCGAAATTCGCGGCTGCAATGTCGAACCCGTATGTGAAAATAGCAATCAATCCTTTTACGTCACATCCTGCTTCGCGCAGTGCTTCCACAGCTACCAGGCTGCTTCCACCGGTTGAAATAAGGTCTTCGATAACGATTACTTTCTGGCCTTTTTCGAAATGACCTTCAATCTGGTTACCCATGCCGTGGCCTTTCGCCGTGCTGCGTACGTAGATAAACGGAATTCCGAGCTCCTGAGCTACAAGCGCGCCTTGAGCGATGCCACCCGTTGCAACGCCTGCAATAACATCCGGTTTACCGAATTTCTCCAGAATAGCCTCAGCATATCCCTGACGGATGTGCGTGCGAATTGCGGGAAACGAAAGCGTTTTGCGATTGTCGCAATAAATAGGAGAAGACCAGCCAGACGCCCATGTAAATGGTTGACTTGGTTGCAACTTCACTGCTTTTATCTGGAGCAAAAATTCTGCTACCTTTAACGCTCTGTCCTTATTTAAAATCATGGCGACAAATGTACAAAGTTTTTATAGATAACAAGGTCATCGTTTTTACGAATGAATGGAAAAAATCCTTGAAAACACAGGATTTTGTGTTATTTAACACTCTTTCACACGGTGAATTTGATTTAGTAAAATGCAGGTATGAATTACCAATCGGTTGCTGGCTGATTGTGCTCACCGATACCCCCGAACAAGCCATTAAACAGGTGTTTGCCAACTATGATTTTGTGGAAGCCGCAGGAGGTATAGTTAAACGAAAAAACAAGTATTTGTTTATTGAACGTCATGGTTTGTGGGATATTCCGAAAGGAAAGATGGAAAAAGGCGAATTGCCCGAAGTGACTGCCGTTCGTGAAATTGAAGAAGAATGCGGCATTCAGTCACCGAAAGTTCGGAAGTTGATTGGGGTAACGTTCCATACCTACGACTATAAAGGCAAGCCAACACTAAAGAAAAACTGGTGGTATGCGTTGGATTATTACGGTCCGAAAGCGACCGCTCCGCAGTCAGAAGAAGCCATTACAAAAGCTGTCTGGTTGTCGAAAAAAGAATGGGGAACCGTGCGTGAAAATACTTATGATTCTATCCGTGAAGTGCTTGATTTGGCAGGGAAGTGATGATTGTTCTTTAACAAAGGATAAAATCAGCACTTAATTTTTTGTTAACGAGCAACCATTTACCAAAAGAGTTCGTATTCTTGTATATAAAAACTGTAAACATGAAAATTATTGTAACAATAGGTGTTTGTTTGTTCACGTTAGGGGCATTCGCACAACAAGAAGGCGCAAAACCGGCAACACCAGCAACTCCACCGGCTGTAGCTCCTGCTAAGAAAGCTCCTAAGCCAACAAAACCGGTTGTGGAATTCAAAACAATGACTATTGAGCGTGCTGATATTCCTTACGATTCTCAGGAACAATTCGTTTTCGAATTCAAAAACAACGGTTCAACACCAGTAATCATTACCAATGTTCAAACAAGTTGTGGTTGTACGAAAGCTGAGCAACCAACTGAGCCGGTAGCGAAGAAAAAAACAGGTAAAATCGCCGTGAAATACGATACAAAACGTGTTGGCAACTTCACCAAAACAATTACGGTTACAACAAACGTTTCTACTGAGCCGATTATCTTAACGATCAAAGGAAATGTATTGGCAGCTGACCCGAATGCAACTCCTCCTACAGGAACTCCTGCTACAAAAACAGAAGGACACGAAGGACACAATCATTAAGAAATAATATAGTACAGAAAAAGGCGATCCATGGATCGCCTTTTTTGTTGTCTTGTGTTTTCATCAATCTATCTGGTGATGAAAGTATGAGTTCATTGGATTAGTCAATAATTGTGATCGACTCGATGCGGTCTCCTTGTGTAATCTGATCAATAATATCAACACCTTCAACCACTTTACCAAAGCAAGTATGGTTTCTGTCAAGGTGCGAAGTATTGTTACGGCTATGGCAAACGAAAAACTGTGAACCACCTGTATTTCTTCCGGCGTGAGCCATCGACAATACACCGCGGTCGTGGTATTGATTGTCGCCTGTCAATTCACAATCGATTTTGTAACCCGGTCCGCCTGTTCCAGGCATTCCTGATGCTCCTTCACGTGAGTTCGGGCAACCTCCCTGAATTACAAAATCAGGCAAAACGCGGTGAAACGTCAATCCGTCATAATATCCTTCTTTCGATAACTTAACGAAATTGGCTACCGTTTTCGGTGCATCTGCTTCGTAAAGCGTCACTTTCATATCGCCTTTGGCGGTTTTAATAATGGCTTCCATATGTAAAAATTTTAGGCAAAAGTACCAATTTTGAAGCGAGTCGTTGATGAACTGAGAAATTTAAAATTTAAAATGTAAAATTGAAAAGCTGACTTCTTTTTCAATTTTCAACTTTACATTTTCAATTAATGGAACATGTGTACTTTTGTAACATGACAACAACAATTTCAAGAAAGGCGCTATCTTCATTTTCCTCCTTTTCGAGCGCCTTCGGACAAGACCAAACACCCTTCAGTGCATTCATTCAACAGCCATTCGGTTCCGTTATTGATTTATCGACGCAAGCAAGACGCAAACTCCAGGCTTATTCTTCTGATTCAAGAAAAGTATTGACGGACACCATTGCACGACAGCTTGAAAACCAACTTTCGAATGCGCAGCACAGCAACCTCGATTTACTTCGGGAGGAAACAACGATGACGATCACCACCGGACACCAGTTAACGTTGTTTGGCGGACCACTTTTTCTACTCTACAAAGTATTACATGTAGTAAAATTGGCGCGGTCGTTCAACGAATCTCAAACCGAATTCAAGGCCGTTCCCGTATTCTGGCTGGCCAGTGAAGATCACGATTTCGAAGAAATTCAATCGGCACAGCTGTTCAACAAAAACCTGACGTGGGAAACCGCTCAAAAAGGTACTGTGGGCCGGTTCGGGATGGAAAAGTACAACCTCGTTTTAGACGAACTGAAAGCTTTTTTCACCACCAAAGAAGCGTGTGAGCTACTGGAATTGGTGAAAGATCTTCCGAACGCCGATTACGCAAGTCACTACCAGCAACTCATGAACCGGCTTTTTGCCGATTTCGGAGTGTTGGTCATTCAGCCGGATGATCACGCATTAAAACAATTGTTTATTCCTGTTTTGCAACGCGAAATCACAGAACAACCTTCGCTCAAAGCCGTTCAGGAAACGAATGAACAGTTGCAAAAAGCAGGCTGGTCGCCGCAAGCACAGGCAAGAGCGTGTAACCTCTTTTTGCTGGATGCTATCGGAAGACATCGCATTGATCCTTCGGCAAACGGATTTACCGTAGATGGAAAAACCTACACGAAAGATGAATTGTTGGCGTTGGTAGAACAACAGCCCGAATCGTTTTCACCGAACGTGATTTTGCGGCCGGTTTACCAGGAAACTATTCTTCCCAACTTGGCTTACATTGGCGGCGGTGGCGAAATGGCCTACTGGATTCAGTTGAAAGGTGTTTTTGAAGCGCATAAGGTACTTTTTCCGTTGATTCAACAACGAAACTCGTTGCTTTTGGTTGATGGTGCAACCGCGAAACGCATCGAAAAAACAGGGTGGGAATTATCCCGCTTTTTTGAACCGAAAGAACAACTCCGCAAAGCCTATTTACTCGAACATGATGCCGATCAATTGAATATGGAAGCGATTCAGTCGCAATTTCAAGCCCTGCGTTTGGGAATGATTACCAAAGCCAAAGAAATTGATGTGAGTTTGGAATCGTTTGCTGAAGCAGAAACCGTGCGGATGTCGAAGCAACTGGAAGTGTACGAGCAACGCCTTTTGAAGCAAATCAAACAACAACACGAGCAAGCGTTGAAAGCCATCGACGGTGTGTGCGATCGTTTCCTTCCGGGGAATGTGTTGCAGGAGCGCGCATTGCATTGGTTGAATTTTGCTCCTTCAGGTGATTATTCTGGTTTGCTGACCGCGATTGAAGCAGCAATCGATCCGTTTCAAAGCGATCTAATTGTGGTAGAATTGAAAAATTAAGCAGCATTTACACTATTTTCACCGCTCATACGTTTCAGCTACATGACATTTTTGCGTTATCGACTTTTAATTGTACTCATAACTGCCTGCTTTTCGAGCGTTTTTGCGCAAGTAAAAGTGAAAGGTAAATGTGTCGACAAAAAAGGAAATCCACTGGAACTAACTACCGTAAAGGCCGATCAAAACGGGATGCCTTACTTTACACGGACCGATTTTGACGGAAATTTCTCCATTGAAATCCCGGCAGGTAAAACACGTTTTCTGTTTCAGTACGATAACAATAAAGTTGAAATGGAATTCGTAATTCCTGCTCAGGATAGCTTTTTGTTGGAAATCATTCGTTTTAACTTTGAAAACCTGGATAGTGTGACGATTAATCGTGATCGTGACATCGTTAACGGAATTCCCTCGTTGCCACCCTATGATTATCAGCGTAATCCCTTGAGTACGTTAGAAAAATTTCTTATACTGGTAACACCAGCCACATCGACTAATGAACTCTCGAACAACTATAATGTTCGCGGTGGAAATTATGATGAAAACCTGGTGTATGTCAACGGATTTTTGATCAATCGTCCGTTTTTAACGCGTTCCGGCCAGCAGGAAGGAATGAGTTTCATCAATACGGCTTTGGTGAAAGAAGTGCGTTTCAGTGCCGGTGGTTTTCAGGCCGTTTATGGCGACAAACTGAGTTCTGTTCTCGATATCGAATACAAAAAACCGGATACTTTACATGCTTCCATTATGGCTTCGTTGCTTGGCGTGGAAGGCCATGTGGAACAGGGAATCGGTTCGCGTTTTCGCTATTTGGTGGGTGGTCGTTATCGTTCCAATGGTTATTTGCTCAATTCATTGCCGACAAAAGGAAACTACAATCCGGTGTTTTGGGACGGGCAATTTGTGACCGAATTCGACCTTACCGAAAAGTGGCAATGGACCGTTCTTGGGCATATTTCCTCGAACAATTACCAGTTTTCACCGGTATCTCAACAAACCGATTTCGGAACGGCGAACGAGGCGTATTCGTTCAATATTTACTTCGATGGACAGGAAGACACGCGTTTCCTGACCATGACCGGTGGAACGGCATTTAAGTACACCGGAAAAAAACTCCAGGCGAATACCTACCTGACGGCATTCAGAAGCAACGAACGCGAGTATTTTGATATTCAGGGACAATACTACATCAACGAATTGGAAACCGATCCATCGAAAGAAGAATACGGTGATTCGATTGCAGTTTTGGGAGTGGGAACTTTTATGAATCACGCCCGCAACCGTCTCACAGCGTCTATTCTCAGTGCCTATCACGATGCAACGTATTCGTTCAATGAAAAGAGCGCGTTTCGTTATGGTTTCGGGATTCAGCACGATGATTTCTCGGATGTTCTGAGCGAATGGCGCATGATTGATTCGGCCGGATATTCGGTTCCGCAGAATACGGCAGGTGTTGATTTGTTTGAAGTGATCAAAGGCAATCTGAAACTGAAAAATGACCGTGTTCATGCTTATGTTCAGCAAAACCAGCAATGGTCGGGTAAAAAGAAAGATCGTTTTGTTACGAAGACCGTTAAAATCAAAAACGCTTCAACCGGACTGAAGGTCCTAAAAACCTTTTCCGACACCATGAAAGGCGGTACTGCAAAATGGGAATTGGATGCCGGCGTTCGTGCGTTGTACACTTCCTTTAACAACGATTTTATGGTGACGCCGCGTGTGAGCATCAGTTTCATTCCGGTTAAATATGTGTTCCACAAGGACCATTTCGAGCGCCGTTCCATGAAATTGCGTTTCGCAGCCGGAGCGTATTACCAGCCACCGTTTTACCGCGAGTTCAGAACCTTTACCGGTGGTTTGAATCCGAATGTGGTCGCTCAGAAATCATTACACTTCGTATTGGGCGGCGATTACAATTTCTACATGTGGGGCCGCGAAAAACCGTTCAAAGTATCAGCCGAAACGTATTACAAATACCTGTGGGATATCAATCCGTATGAGATCGAGAATGTGCGCACACGCTATTATGCCGATAACATTGCCAAAGGTTATGCCGTTGGGTTTGATGCCAATATGCATGGTGAATTTGTAAAAGGATTGGAGTCGTTTTTCAAAATCGGTGTGTTGTCGACAAAGGAAGATGTTGAAAACGATTCGTACTGGAATTTCTACAACGCAGCAGGAGAACGAATCACGAGCATCAGTGAAGACCAGGATGCTGTTGACTCGGTTGAAGTATTTCCGGGTTACATTCGTCGGCCTTCTGATCAGCGATTGAATATGGGAATCCTGTTTCAGGATCACATGCCAGGATTGGAGCGTTTCACAGTACAAATGGGCTTGAACTTCGGTTCGCGTTTGCCGTACGGTCCACCTGATTTTACGCGTTACAAAGATACGTTGAGCATGAAATCGTATTTCCGGGTCGATATCGGTTTGGCGTTTGATTTGCTGAAAAAAGACCGCAGTAAGATCAAGGATAAATGGTACGGAAAATTCAGCGATGCGTTGGTGTCGTTTGAAGTGTTTAATCTCTTAGGGATCAACAACGTGCTTTCCAAACAATGGATCCAGGACGTAAGCGGCGGTTATTATGCCATCCCGAATTACCTGACGCAGCGGCGGTTTAATCTGAAGATTATAGTCAGAATATAGCTACGCGCGAAGCGCTTCGCAATGTTAAATGCTTAATGTTGAATTTTTAATGGGGGTCTCCTAAAGGTTTTAGAGTTCACTCCTGTTCCGAAAAGGCTCTTACCTAAAATCTAATTCAACATTAAAAATTAAGCATTCAAAATTAGAGCAAATTACATTTGCTCTAATACCGCAATCCGTTTTTCAATAGGAGGGTGCGTTGCAAACAAACCGCTTAATCCGCTCAATGATTTGTGTTCGATAAACATTTGTTTGACGTCGTCGCTTTTGACTGATTCTACTTCGGAGTTACCAGAAATTTTACGCAAGGCAGAAGCCATCGCTTTGGTGTTTCGGGTCATTTCTACTGCTCCGGCGTCGGCGAGGTATTCGCGTTTGCGCGATAAAGCGAATTTGAAGAGCATCGATAAGATAAATGCTACTACTGCGATCGCCAGGGCAATGAGCATGAGTTTGTCGTTGTCTTTATCTTTTCGACGGCCACCGCCGTAAAGTAATGTACGAAACAATATTTGTACAGTAAACGACAAAATCCCCACGAACACGATACTGATGATCAGCAAGCGCACATCTCTGTTGCGAATATGCGTCAATTCATGCGCGATCACAGCTTCCAGTTCCTGATCATCCAATGTCTCTATGATTCCGGATGTTAAGGTGACTGCATACGATTTTTTATCGATGCCGCTGGCGAATGCATTCAGCGCTGAAGAATCGATGATGTAGAGCTTTGGCATGGTCATACCAATAGTCATACACAGATTTTCAGTCAGGTTATACACCCGCATATTTTCTTTCCGGTCGAGTGTTTGTGCCTGAGTTGCCAGACGAATCATGGCCGTATTGCCGAAATAAGCAATGAGGAACCAAACGAGTACGCCACCAATCACAAAAGGAATGGTTCTGATAAACATCCTGTTTACGTGTTCAATGTTCTCTTTACCACCGGCTGTGAAAAAGAAAAAAGCGTAAACCCCCGCCAGAATAAGCAGGGGAAAGCACGCTAAAATAACTGTAGAACGGGCATTGTTCCGGCGGATTTGCGCCTGGAGTCCGATATACGCCATGTAGAATAGGTTTTGTGACTTTTAGAATTTTACTTCGGGAGCTTTGTCAAGGGTTTGGCGTTGTTCCACACCCAAATCAAACATCGGTTCTGTTTTGTAACCTTTAAACCCTGCAATCATATTACTAGGGAATTGCTCAATACCGTTGTTGTATTCTTTGGTAGCCGAGTTGAAAAAACGACGTACAGCTGCCAGTTTGTTTTCGATATCACCAATTTCTTCCTGGAGGTTCATGAAATTAGCGTTTGCTTTCAAATCCGGATACGCTTCAATCTGAATATTGAATCCGTTCATTGCAGCACCCAAATTCGCTTCAGCAGCGATTTTTTCAGAAATGGTCCCAGCTTGCATGCAGCGCGAACGAGCTTCGGTAACGCGGGTTAAAACAGAACTTTCGTGGTCCATATACCCTTTTACCGCACCCAATAACTGCGGAATCAAATCGTAACGTTGTTTCAACTGAACGTCAATGTCAGCGAATGCACTTTCACGGTTGTTTTTCAATGAAACCAAGCGGTTGTTGATTGAGATCATCCAAATAATCAAAATCAATAATACACCACCGCCAATTAATAATCCAATTAACATGTCTTTTTTAAATTAAGTTTAGACTAAGTTACTCGTTTTTTGTTCGGTGCAATTAAATTTCATGAAAAAGTTGAAAAGTTGGGATATCTTAACGAACGAACCACCAAAAAATTCGTTTGTCAAACTGATTTAACCACATAGTTCACATAAGGAAACATAGATGAACGAAGGAAACTTAGAAAACTTAGCCAACTCAAAAACGATGTTGTCTATGTGTTTTATTGTGGTTAAGAGTTACACCCTGATTCCCAGGATACAGACGTCATCTACCTGTTCCAGATCGCCTTTCCAGTCTTCGAATGTGGTTTCAAGCAGCTCTTTTTGTTCGTCCATGGAAATGCCTTTCATTTCGAAGATGAGGTCTTTCATGTTTTTGGACTTGAACTTTTTGGCTCCCGGACCGCCAAACTGATCGGCAAAACCATCGGTAAAGAGGTAAATCGAATCGCCTTCGTGCAATTGAATATGATGCGTATCAAAGGCTTCGTATTTCGAGTACTTGCCAATGGGTTGTTTGTTGGCTTTCAATTCCACCACTTCGTCGGATAACGAGCGCACCACCCACAGCGGATTATTGGCTCCTGACCATTTCAATTCCAGTGTTTTGGTATTGAGGGTGCAGAGCGAAATGTCCATGCCATCGTTGACGTCGTCTTCGCTTTTGGCAAATTCCTGGATGATGATATCACGGGTTTTGTCCAGAATAGCTCCCGGATCAATCAACCCGAACTCGCGAACAGAACGGTTCAATGCATTGTGACAAACCACGCTGATCAGCGCTCCCGGAACACCATGGCCCGTGCAATCTGCTGCCGCGAAAATAATGGTGTTGTCCATGGCTTCCATCCAGTAGAAATCACCGGCAACAATGTCTTTTGGTTTGTAGATGATGAAGGAATTTACCAGCCACTCGTTGACCAGTTTTTTCGGTGGCAAAATGGCCGACTGAATGCGTTTGGCGTAACTGATCGAATCGAGGATTTCCTGATTTTTCAGTTCCAGCAAATGATTTTTCTGCGCAATCAGCAATTGTTGTTCTTTGGCAATTCGCCAGCGTTTGTAAAGGAAAACCGAGAAGATGAGAATGATCACCGCGATCACTACGACTGACCAAAGGATCAGCTGGGCCTGTTCGCGCTCCTTTTTATCGTTAAACTCCTTACGGGCGTTTTCCTTGTCAAACTTGTACTGCATTTCGGCCTGCGTTTGCGCACGTGTATTGGCTTCATTGGTAATGCTGTCTCCGTATGTGACAAAAAGTTTGTGATCTTCGAAGGCTTCGCGGTAATTGCCCATTCGCTCTTCGAGCAGGTACAATTGCTGGTAGCCGTATTTGATGATGTCTTTTCCGCCGATTGATTTCCCGATAGCGATTCCTTTTTGAAGATACTCTTTCGCTGTTGCGAGGTCGTTTTTCTTTTCATACAAGGTTCCGAGGTTGTTGTATGAATTTGATAAACCGAGCAGGTCACCAAAACCCTCGCGAATAGGAACGGCCAGTTTGAAATAGTATTCGGCACTGTCGAGCATGCCCAGATCCATATAGCAAACGCCAATGTTGGTGTACGAATCACTCAGGCCGGAACTGTCTTTCAACTCGCTGTCGATTTTCACCGATTCGAAGTAATTTTTGAGTGCCAGCTTGTACTTTTTCTGGTACATGTACACAATCCCGATGTTGTTGTACGAAGCAGAAAGTCCACCTCTGAAATTGGCATCTTTTCGCAGTTTCAGCGAGCGTTTGTGGTAATACAATGCCGATTTGTAATTCTTCTGATTGGCGTAAATCAATCCGAGATTGCTGCAGGTATAGGCGATTCCCAGTTCGTCGTTGATGGTTTCCTGAATGTTTAACGCTTTGTAATAACTGCTCAGTGATTCGGAGATTTTGCCCTGGTAATCGTAAATGATCCCGATGTGGTTCAGCAATTCTGCTTCGCCCTTTTTGTAACCGGTTTTTCGGGCAATGACGAGTCCTTTGTTGGCGTAAACCAATCCTTTTTCATACTTCCCGGTTCGCCAGCATTGTTCGGCCGCTCTGCCGTAAGCATCAGCCTGCTTGGTTGGTTGCTTGATTTTCTGAATACGGGCTAACGTGCTGTCTTTCACTGCAGCCAACAGATCTTTCGGCCCGAAACAAGCGAAAAGCAGTAAGGAAATATAAATGAACCTCTTCATTTGCATGGCGAAATATACGCAAGATTCATCAAATGCGGGAGATCATGGTAATATTCAACCGGCATTTAGCTGATCATTTGTGGGCTGTTTCATCGTGCAAGACGCAATAATTTATCAACGCGTGTGTTCCGGGTTTTTACGGTAAGCAGATACTGGCCAATGGCAACACTGTTGTCGAGTGTAAGAACAATTTCTTTTTTGTCTTGTGCTTCAAACCGCTGCACGATTTTTCCATCCATGGAATACATCACAATCGATTCAATGGGTTCACTTGCCAGAATGGTGATTTCTGATCCGGTAACCATTGTAGGGTAAATCAGAATGCCCGGATTGTTGGAACAATCAACAGATAATAACTGAGAGTAGGTTGTTTCGTTGGTTTCCGAAGTACGTTTCAGGCGAATATAGCCGTTGCCGTTTGATGTCGTCGGGATTTCGGTTGAATAAGATTGCGGTTGGGTAGTCGCCTCTTCGCAAATTACCTGTGCCACATCGGTAAAGGAATTGCCGTCTTCTGATTGCTGTACATCGTACACAGCGCCGGTCGGTTCCGAGTCGGTGAGCCAGTTTACCTGAATTTTAAGATCATCACATTCGGCGGAGGTTGATACAATTCCGGTTGGAAGCACAACGCTGCAGGAAACACAAGGATTGCTGATGGTGGCACTTCCGAAAGCGGGTCCCTGAATGATACTTACCGACCCTGCATTGTAGCAAATGTTCACATTCGTTGAAGCAGTCATCGGTTGTGAGTTGATGATGTTTTGGGTGATCTGAATGCACGAAGGTCCGTTGGGTGAATTGAACGCATTGGCAAATTGATTGATCATCGTGTTGGTAGAAATACTGGAACCGGGACCGGAACATACCGGATTTACAGCATTTGTACTTTGAACAATAAAAAAGCTGGAAGTAAACGATCCGTTATTGATGAAAAAAGTATTCGGCCCCTGAACGATCATTTGATTGAAAATGGTGGTGAATACCGACGTGACCAGGCAATTGTAAATAACATTGTTGGCGCCCGTTACGATACTGCAGGCAAATGTGACGGTTCCGAAATTGTAAATATTGGAATTGGCGCCCATCACCAAAGCAATGCTTCCGTTGGTGTAATTGAATAAACCGCCTTGAGCCACATACACACTTCCCGAATTGAAGGTAAGATTGGCCAGGTTTAGCGTGCCACAGATTACCAGCGTTCCGCCACTCATAGTGAGGTTGGTGATGTTGGAAACTCCCGTCACTGTATAGGTGTTTCCCGTGGTGAGTACCATTCCTTCCGTTACGGGAATACCTCCTGCAATCGGACAATTAAGCGGTGTTGGCACCGGAAGACATTGACTGTTGCCTTGAAAACAAGGTGCCAGGAACAGGATCAATACCATTCCTGCGAACCAGTTTCGGGGATGTAACCGGGTGATTGTTTGTGGTACGTTTAATCTGAAACAGATTGCACGAAGTGAGTTCTTTTCCATAGGTTGCCGCGTTGTAGTTTAGTTTAGCACCCACAATTTCAAGGATATTCCACCGATCGTCAAATGACGTTATGCCTTAAGCAACAAATTCATATACCGAAACGTCGTTTTTGATGGTTGAACCTGCGTTAATACTGCTGAATAATTCGATTTGTTTAGACCACAGAAGAGATAGTGTGATCATAATTCATGTCGGCTAGCCGACATGTTATTTTTACCACGAATGCACGAATTTTTTGCGTGCCTAACGGACACGCTTTTGTCTATTGGCGAGTGCGTTAGCCGAGCTGTAATTCGTGCATTCGTGGGAATTATCTTTACCATTTCTTGCTGGCTTCGTGGTTAGGGTAAGAATGGTTTTCTATTTCGTGACTTTCTGATTATCTTCGTGGCGCTCAAACAAACTTCATTTTGACGTAAGCATATGGAACAAATTGCACCCTATACATCCAAAAACAATATTCGTATTGTCACAGCGGCATCGCTTTTCGACGGTCATGACGCGGCGATCAATATCATGCGACGTATCATTCAGTCGACCGGTTGTGAGGTCATTCACTTGGGGCACGATCGCTCCGTTGAAGAAGTGGTTGACACTGCTATTCAGGAAGATGCGCAGGCCATTGCGATGACTTCTTATCAGGGAGGACACATCGAGTATTTCAAATACATGTACGATTTGCTTCGCGAAAAAGGAGCTCCACATATTAAGATTTTCGGCGGCGGTGGCGGAACCATTTTGCTTTCCGAAATCGAAGAATTACACGCATACGGAATTACACGTATTTATCACCCGGATAACGGCCGTTCGATGGGCTTGCAGGGAATGATCAACGATTTGGTGCAACAAGCCGATTTTCCGGTAGGTGATGTGCTGAAAGACGAAGTGAATCACATTGCTGAAAAGCACGTTCCTTCTATTGCGCGTTTGATTTCTGCTGCTGAAAGTTTCCCGGAACTGGCGGTTGACGCCATGAAGAAGGTACATGAAATGGCAGGTGGAAATCACGTTCCCGTTTTGGGAATTACCGGAACAGGTGGTGCAGGAAAATCGTCGTTGGTAGATGAATTGGTACGCCGGTTCCTGCTCGATTTCCCGGATAAACAAATCGCGGTGGTTTCGGTGGATCCTTCCAAACGGAAAACGGGTGGTGCCTTACTCGGTGACCGAATCCGAATGAATGCCATTAAAAACAGTCGTGTGTATATGCGCTCGTTGGCGACGCGTCAGTCGAATCTTGCGTTGTCGAAACACGTTTCAGAAGCCATTCAGATTTTGAAAGCCGCCAATTACGATTTGATCGTATTGGAAACTTCCGGAATCGGGCAATCAGATACCGAAATTTTAGATCACTCAGACGTTTCATTGTACGTAATGACACCTGAATATGGTGCGGCCACGCAATTGGAGAAAATCGACATGCTCGACTTCGCCGATGTGATTGCGCTCAATAAATTTGACAAACGCGGTGCGTTGGATGCTTTACGCGATGTGCGGAAACAATACCAGCGTAACCACTTATTGTGGGACAAGAATGTAGATGAAATGCCGGTTTTCGGTACCATCGCTTCGCAGTTCAACGACCCGGGAATGAACACCTTGTACAAAATCATCATGGACAAGGTGAAAGACAAAACGGGTGCCGATCTGAACTCCAAGTTTGAGATCACACGCGAGATGTCGGAGAAAATCTTTGTAATTCCGCCGGAAAGAACGCGTTACTTATCTGAGATTTCTGAGAATAACCGCGGTTTTGACAAATGGGTTGATAACCAGGTAAACGTTGCCGATCGTTTGTACGGTTTGGATCGAACATTAGAGACCTTACAAACTTCGACACTGGAAGACAAAGACCGCCTGATCAAAGGCATTCAGGAAACGATGGAAATTGAACGTCGTAACCTTGATCCGCACAACTGGGAAGTTCTTCAGCAGTGGGAAGCGAAAAAAGCAAGTTACGCCGGACCTGAGTTTATCTTTAAGGTGCGCGACAAAGAATTGCGCATGCAAACGCATACCGAATCGCTTTCACATTCGCAGATCCCGAAAGTGGCTTTGCCGAAGTTTAAATCGTGGGGTGATATTTTGCGTTGGTCACTACAGGAAAATGTACCCGGTGAATTCCCGTATACAGCAGGTTTGTTCCCGTTCAAACGCGAAGGCGAAGACCCGACGCGTATGTTTGCGGGCGAAGGTGGACCAGAGCGCACCAATCGCCGTTTCCACTACGTAAGTTTGGGAATGCCGGCCAAGCGTTTGTCTACGGCATTCGACTCGGTGACGTTGTACGGAAACGATCCGGCTATTCGTCCAGATATCTACGGTAAAGTCGGAAACTCAGGTGTTTCGATCTGCTGTTTGGACGATGCCAAGAAATTATACTCCGGTTTTGATTTGTCGCACCCGGCCACTTCGGTTTCCATGACCATCAACGGTCCGGCACCGATGTTGCTCGGATTCTTTATGAATGCGGCAATCGACCAGAATTGCGAGAAATACATCAAGGAAAACGCTCTTGAAAAAGAAGTAGAGGCCAAAATTGTGGCGATTTACAAAGCAAAAGGCGTTGACCGTCCGCGTTACCAAGGCGATTTGCCGGAAGGAAACGACGGTTTGGGCTTGATGTTATTGGGTGTAACCGGCGACCAGGTACTGCCTGCTGATGTGTACCACACGATTAAATTCGACACGTTAAAACAAGTTCGCGGAACGGTTCAGGCAGACATTCTGAAAGAAGATCAGGCGCAAAATACCTGTATTTTCTCCACGGAATTTGCGCTGCGCTTGATGGGCGACGTTCAGCAATACTTCATCGACAAACAGGTTCGTAATTTCTACTCAGTTTCCATTTCCGGGTACCACATTGCCGAAGCGGGCGCCAATCCGATCACGCAACTGGCGTTTACACTTTCGAATGGTTTCACGTACGTGGAATACTACCTGAGCCGTGGCATGAGCATCAACGATTTCGGACCAAATTTATCGTTCTTCTTCTCGAACGGAATCGATCCGGAATACGCAGTAATCGGTCGTGTAGCACGAAGAATCTGGGCAAAAGCCTTGTCGAAAAAATACGGAGCCAATTCCCGCGCACAAATGTTGAAATATCACATTCAGACTTCGGGACGTTCGCTGCACGCACAGGAAATCGATTTCAACGATATTCGTACAACCTTACAGGCTTTGTACGCGATTTACGACAACTGTAACTCGTTGCATACCAATGCTTACGATGAGGCGATTACCACACCTACGGAAGAATCGGTTCGTCGTGCAATGGCCATTCAGTTGATCATCAACCGCGAGTTGGGCCTTGCGAAAAATGAAAATCCGTTGCAAGGATCGTTTATCATCGAAGAACTAACCGACCTGGTAGAAGAAGCTGTTTTGAGTGAATTCGACCGCATCACCGAACGTGGTGGTGTGTTAGGAGCAATGGAAACAATGTACCAGCGTTCGAAGATCCAGGAAGAATCGTTGTACTACGAAACCTTGAAACACAACGGTGAATTCCCGATTATCGGGGTGAATACTTTCTTAAGTTCGAAAGGTTCGCCAACGGTTGAGCCACGCGAAGTGATTCGTGCTTCGGAAGAAGAAAAAGAATACCAGATTTCGATGCTGGAAAACCTGCATACAGCTCACATGGATCAAATTCCGGGAATGATCAAGCAGATTCAACAAGCTGCGATCCAAAATCAAAACATGTTCGAAGAACTGATGGAAGTGTGTAAATATGCTTCGCTGGGTCAGATTACGAGTGCGTTGTTTGAGGTGGGTGGACAGTATAGACGAAATATGTAAATCAATTTTGAATGTTTAATGCTTAATGTTGAATTGACAATTAGACGCAAAAGCATTCAAAAGAAATTAACCACATAGGTCACATAGGAAACATAGTTATTTATGCAATCATTCTATGTTAGCTTATGTGTTCTATGTGGTTAGAAAATTGGCTGATTAATTCTTGCTAATCAATACTGAATATTAAACTCTCCGCCTGTAACTGTTTTCGTTCCGGCTGGACTCACACGTGTCAGTGTACAATTGTACGTCCCTGTGATTTTGTCGTTTATGGTATCGTGTGCAGTGATGGTAAGCGTTCCCGGATCGGAGATATAAGCAGGGGTGGCATAATTATCATCTGAGTGAATCAGTTTTGCCTGCAAGCCCTGCCCCATTGGATAAGTTCCAACTTGAAGAGAATCAGCTAAGTTCAATCCGAAAATAAGATTTCCATTGATGTTGGTTTGAATAATGAGCATTCCCGCTGTGTGCTGCGACGAATAAAACTCGGTTTGAAGGGAGGTTCCGTCAACTTTTAAGGCAAATGTTTTTAAAGTCGGGCCACTGGATTCACCGGTGGTTTCTTTGTCTTTTTTGCAGGAAAATAATGTGATGGCCGACAAGGTGATTACGGCAATGGATAAAAATGGAGTTTTCATGTAGTTTGATTTAGGTGACAAATAAACGAAGAAAAATTGGAGAGGCATACCCATTTTGAACGGGAATAAACTAAATCAATTCGTTTGTTTCTAAATGAAATAATTGTTTCGGGCAGAACTCATTAATAATGAGCGGAGAAGTAACCTTCCGTCAATTCTAATGTATCTGCAGGATTAATTGCTGAAACGACTGTAGCTTCAAAGGTTCCTTCTATTCTGTGATAGAGAGAATCTCTTTCAGTGATCGTAATAGTGCCATCGATTGCATTCCATGGGACCCATAAATAATCTGTTATATAATTAAAATAAGCATCGGGCAAAGTATACAATGATCCTGAGTCAGCACTTAATGGAAATTTCAGAAGCAGATAATCAACATTTCCCGGTGTTTCCCCACTAACGCTAAATTGTGACGGTAATAATTGACAACTCCATACAGGCATTCCGTAAGGCGTTCCATCGACTTTAAAATAAAGGGTGTCCTTTATTCCATTAACAGAATTAATGGCTTTCTTTTTGTCTTTATTGCATGAGTTCAACATCAATAGGGAGGTAGTACTAATGAAAATTACAGCGATGAATAGTAATTTGATTCGCATAAAAGTAGTTTTGTATCAGTAAGATAGGAGAAATATCCAACGTAAATGGATCAATTGTCTTATCTGTACAAATGATTGATTAAAGGAGTTTAGTAAGTTCGAGCTTAAAAACTCATTAACTGAAAACTTACCAAACTTATTCAGTCAATTTATCCAACACATATTGGATCAACCCATTCATCTCGTCGTTATAACCTTTTGAAAACAACATATTCGGTCGATTGGCGACACCCAGGCAAATCGTGGCACATTCATGGCCCATGGCTTTACCCAAGGCAAAAAGCGCCGAACTTTCCATTTCGAAGTTCATTACTTTCAGGTCGTCTTTGCGGAAAGCAGTGAGTTGTTCATTGATTTCCGGTGTTTGAAGTCCGAGTCGTAATGACCGCCCTTGCGGGCCATAAAAACCGCTGCTGGTAACGGTGATTCCTTTGTGGGTCAATTCCGAAGACAGAAGGTCTGTGAGCGATTTCGATGCTTCTGCGCAATACGGTTGAATGGTCGGCGGGAATTGCAAATGCACTGTCAATGCCGAAGCGATCTGTTGCTCTTCTGTCGAAAATGCAATCGGGTAGAAGTGGGCTACATTGTCCAGGCCATAAGCGTGAGTCGACAAGATAAAACTGTGTACCGGAATTTCGGGTTGCAGAATGCCGCAGGTGCCGATCCGAACTAAACGCAAAGAAGTCGTTTCGGCCTTATTGGCGCGGGTTTTTAGATCGATGTTCGCGAGTGCATCCAGTTCGTTGATGCAAATATCAATGTTGTCGGTGCCGATTCCGGTTGAAAGTACAGTAATGCGTTTTCCGTTATACGTTCCTGTATGACAGGTAAATTCGCGGTGTTGTGAGCGGTGCTCTACTTGATCGAAAAAGGCAGAAATGAGTCCCACACGATCCTGATCGCCAACCAGAATAACGGTTTCGGCCACATGTTCGGGAAGTAAACCCAAGTGGTAAACCTGACCGCGTGCATCCAAAACCAGTTCTGACGGAGGGTAGTTCATTTTTGAATGTAGAATTGAAAATTGAAAATTGAAAAGAAGAGAAAGCAAAGCTTTCGATATAAACAAGCGTTAGCGCAGTTTCCTTTTCAATTTTTAATTTTACATTTTCAATTAATTTTTGATGCTTCCAAATACCTTTTGCAAAATATCAGAAACACGTGCCAAAGGATCTTTACGAATTTTATTTTCCTCCAATTCAACCATGTGGAACAAACCAACGATGGCACGATCGGTCACGTATTCGCTCAGATCAGGGTTTAATTTTTGTCCGCCGGTCAACTGCATAGCACCATTGTACTTGTTGATGATCGGGTTCCAGTATTCTGTCAGTTTCACGGTGCTGATCGCAGCCTCTACTTTCGGTTTGAAAGCCGCTACCAACTGAGCACGTGTATTGTCACGAAGGAAACGCGTTGCAGAGCCATCGCCACCGTTAAGGATTGCGAAACCGTCAGAAATGCTCATGTTTAAGATCGCATTTTTGAAAATCGGCAAAGCTTCTTTGGTCGCTTCTTCGGCTGCGCGGTTCAACGTTGTTTCAAACTTTTCAACCTGGCCGGTAAGACCCCATTCCAATGCTTTCTCGCGCACTTTGATTGCGTCCGGAGGGAAAGGCAAACGAATGGCCTCGTTTTTCAAGAAACCGTCGGTTACCGAAGTCAGGTTCACCGAGTTTTGAATTCCGACATTCAGGGCTTCTTTTAAACCGGAAATAACCTCGCCATTGGTCAGCGCAGGTGCTGTGTTGGTGTCTGTTGTTAAGATGCCGTCAGTTACGTCACTCAGTACGTCACAGGCTGTAGTAGTGATGAATAAACCACCCACTAAAACGGGGATTATAAATTTTCTCATGATTTACTATTAATTGTTCAAACTTACAAATAATTTTACGCTGAATATCAAAAACGATACCATGATAGAAGCCGAGTTGATTTCCATAGGTGATGAGCTGTTAATCGGGCAAACCGTAAACACAAATGCATCGTGGCTGGGGCAGCAATTAGCGGCGATTGGAATCCGGGTTATTCACACGGCTGTGACCACCGATGAGCCTCAGGCAATTGTTTCGGCATTCGATGCAGCCTTTGAAAGGGCGACGCTGATTATTGTTACCGGCGGACTCGGGCCAACCAAAGACGATATTACCAAACACGTGTTGTGCGATTATTTCGAAACAGAACTGGTGATGAACGAACCGATCCTGGAACACATCACTTCTTTTTTCACGAAGCGCAATCGCCCGATGCTGGAAGTCAACCGTCAGCAGGCGGCTTTGCCCGAAGCGTGTACCGTTTTGTTTAACCGCCAGGGCACGGCAGCCGGTATGTGGTTTGAACGTGGTGAAAAAGTCCTGGTTTCCATGCCGGGCGTTCCCTATGAAATGAAATCAATCTTCTCGGAAGAGGCGTTACCGAAAATCCGGGAGCGTTTTCAGACTGTGGGATTGTATCACCGCACTTTGTTAACACAGGGAGTAGGCGAATCGTTTTTGGCCGATACACTTTCCGATTGGGAAAACCGTTTGCGCGCCGATGGTTTGGGGTTGGCTTATCTGCCTTCGCCCGGAGTGGTGAAATTGCGCATTACGGCCTATGCTGGTGAAAGCGATGCCGCGAAAGTGGACGCTTACCTTGTGGAAGCAAAAAAAGCGCTTCCTATCGCCGTTTACGGCGAAGAAGAAGAAACCTTGCAGGAAGTGGTGGGAAATCTGCTGCGCGAGCGCGGACAAACCATCGGAACGGTAGAAAGCTGCACTGGTGGCGCAATTACGGCTTTGCTCACAAGTATTTCGGGTTCGTCTGACTATGTACAAGGCGGTTTGGTGACTTACAGCAATCGTTTGAAGCAGGAATTGGCGAACGTGCGTTTGGAAACGCTGGAAACGTTTGGAGCGGTTTCGGAAGAAACGGTGGAAGAAATGGCGCTGGGCGGAAGAAAAAAATTAGGCGTTGACTGGTGCATTTCGGTGAGTGGTGTTGCCGGACCAGCAGGTGGATCGGAAGAGAAACCTGTGGGGACAGTTTGGATAGGAATTGCGAGTCCTGAAGCGTTTTGGAGCAAGCAATTCAGTTTTGGTGATAATCGCGAAAGAAACGTACAAATGAGCGTGTTAGCGGCCTTGAATTTTGTTCGCTGTGCCCTTTTGGGAATTATTCCTGAAAAAAAGCAACATTAAACTTGTTCGTTTATTATTAAATGCTTTTCTTTGCACCCGCTTTAGAATTAGGATAAAACAAAAATACAATGTCACGAGTTTGTCAAATCACAGGGAAGTCAGTTATGGTTGGGAACAATGTTTCTCACTCACAACGTAAAACGAAACGCAAGTTTTACCCGAATTTATTTATTAAAAAGTTCTACGTTCCCGAAGAGGATATGTACGTAACTTTGCGTGTCTCGGCTTCGGCTTTGAGAACTATTAACAAAAAAGGAATTTCTGCCTGCATGAAAGATGCACGTGAGAAAGGTTTTTTAAAGTAAAATCCTAATTCTGCACAGTCTAGGCTGGTAGAATTCAAAGAATAAAGAGATGGCTAAGAAAGCAAAAGGAAATAGAATCCAGGTAATTCTTGAGTGCACAGAGCACAAAGAGTCAGGTATGGCAGGAACTTCTCGTTACATTTCAACGAAGAACCGTAAAAACACTCCTGAACGTTTGGAGATCAAAAAATTCAACCCGGTGTTGAAGCGTTACACAGTTCATAAAGAAATTAAATAATATTGCGTCATGGCTAAGAAAGTAGTAGCAACGTTGCAAAAAGGAGGAGGAAAAGAACACACCAAAGTTATTAAATTGGTGAAGTCTCCTAAATCCGGATCTTTCTCGTTCAAAGAAGAGATCGTACACAACGACAAGGTAAAGGAGTGGTTCGCTAAGAGCTAATCCATTGAACAAAACTCGAACTATTGTTTAACCCCCGTCCCGATAACAATCGAGATCGGGGTTTTTTCGTTTTCAATTATGGCATTATTTGGTTGGTTCTCGAAAGAGAAAAAAGAATCGCTCGACAAAGGGCTTGAAAAAACGAAGGACAGTTTTTTCTCGAAACTGACACGCTCTGTTGTCGGTAAATCGAAAGTAGATGATGAGGTGCTCGATGAGCTGGAAGAAATTCTCATTACCTCAGACGTGGGTGTGCAAACTACGCTTAAGATCATTGATCGTATTCAGGAACGCATTGCCCGCGATAAGTACGTTGGTACCGACGAGCTGAACAACGTGTTGCGCGAAGAAATCTCCGGACTATTGGCCGAACACGATACAAGCGGTCCTACCGAATACGAATTACCGACGCATAACGGAAATCCGCATGTGATCATGGTAGTGGGCGTAAACGGTGTAGGGAAAACCACTTCGATCGGAAAACTGGCGCACCAGTTCAAAACCGCCGGTAAAAAAGTGGTGTTGGGCGCAGCGGATACGTTCCGTGCGGCAGCCGTAGATCAGTTGATTATCTGGGCAGATCGTGTTGGTGTACCGATCGTGCAGCAGGGAATGGGCGCAGACCCCGCTTCGGTGGCGTTTGATGCGCTTTCTTCGGCAAAAGCACAAGGAGCCGATGTGGTGATCATTGACACCGCAGGACGTCTTCACAACAAGGTGAACCTGATGAATGAGCTCAGCAAGATCAAACGCGTGATGGAAAAGGTAATTCCGGATGCACCGCACGAGATTTTGCTGGTACTTGACGGTTCTACCGGACAAAATGCCTTTGAACAAGCCAAACAATTTGCACTGGCAACTTCACTGACCGGTTTGATCATTACCAAACTCGACGGAACCGCAAAAGGTGGCGTTGTGATCGGTATTTCCGACCAAATGAGTATTCCGGTGCGTTTCATCGGCGTAGGCGAAGGCATCGAAGACCTGCAGGTATTTCACCGCGAGGAATTCGTAAGCTCAATTTTCGGTTCATAAACATAACTTTTTCGAACACACATTCATGGAAACACCATCTTCACCCGATAACTTTGACAAAACAATGGGCATTGTAGCTTACCTGAGCCTTGTGGGCTGGGTAGTAGCGCTGGTTCAGAACAACGACAAAAAAGGCTATGAAAAATCATTCACAGCCTTTCATTTGCGTCAGATGTTAGGGTTAATGATTATCGGATTTTGTATCTGGATCGTTCAAATTCCGTTGGCACTGATCCCGATTATAGGTTTTGCGATTTCGGTGATCCTTTCATTGGGTGTTCTTGCTTTTTGGATTCTTGGAATTGTTGGCGCGGCTAACGGACAACGCAAGGAGTTGCCGTACATCGGGCAAGTGATTCAAAGTATGTTGGGGAAGTTGTTTGAATAGTTTTCTCTCTACTTTTTGTCTTGACACAAAAAGTAGCAAAAAAGTCAAGGCTGTAAGTACCGATCTAGAGAACTACGGCTTGTTAAACTATCTCACCCCAACTCGCAAAACGCCATTGACGGATTGTTTTGCAAACAACCCGATGGCTGAGCTCAAACAGGGGTTCCATTTCGTTTAACTCACCTTGTTCTCTTTCGATCGTTACTTAATGCCGCGGTGATTTAGATGATTGGCGATGATCAATGAATGGACCTATTGTTCTACGGTGTAGCCTTTGGCTTTGGCGAGTTCGATGACGGAGCGTTTGATGGCGGCGCCGAGGTCATTTTGTTTGCCGTTCTTACGCTGTTCTTTTTCGATGTATTCCTGGCGTTTGATATTCAAAGCGCCGATTTTTTGTTGAATTTCCTTGCGCTCTTTGGTTTTTTGGGAAACATACTTTTCGATGTCTTTGGCCGATTTTCCCTGCAATTGTGCCGGTAATTCTTCTTTTTGAATGGTTTTAAGAGCGTTTTTATCCTCTTTTACTTTGTCTACCAAATCCCACGACTCGTTTTTGTAAACTCCTTTTGATTTACTCACTGTTCGTTCTGTGGCAGCGGCATACGAAACACTGCTGGCGTTGGCATCTTGCAATACCTGGTTCTGTTTCTTTTGTTCACCGATCTTGCCGTATTGCACATACGTACCGTTCATGCGTTCGTTGCATTTCCAGATTTGGGAGTCGTAAGGTGTTTCGATATAGGCAATCTGTTCGTCGGCATTGATATTGAAAAACTTCCCGGAACCTTTATCCGCGGCACTTTTCCAGAGATTACTGGTCGCTTCTGAGCGATCACCACAAAAAATGGTGTTGATGTAAATGTTGTGTTTGCGGGCTTCCTGAATAGCTTCTGAATAAGCAGTTCCACCTTGATCGAATTCTTCGTTCCCGGCGATGTAAATGAGTTTCATATCGCTTTCGTTCGATCCCCAATCCATTTTTTTGGTTGCCTCCGAAATCACGGCACCACAATATTCATCACCGCCATAAGTGGTCAATGAAAAGAGTTTTTCGGAGATCAAATCCAGATCGGTTGTAAGGGTCGACACCTGGCGGATGTAATTGGAATCGGGTGAAAGGTTTTCGTTGCCGTATTCGTATAAGGCAATTTCAATCGTAGGCGTTTTCCCCTGGTATTTCAAGGTTGTCAAGGTATTCACAATGTCCCACAAACGTGCTTTTGCCTGATCGATCAACCCATCCATACTGCTGGAAGTGTCAAGTAACAAGGCGACCTGAATTTTATTGTTGCTCTTGCCGCTTGTCTGAAAAATGGGTTTCGGCTCGGGGTTTTGGGTTTTGCCGGAATCACTGCAACTTTCGAGGCTCATGAAAGCTGCCAGTAGTGTTAAGGATACAATTTTGATCGTCATGGTTCCTGTTGTTTTGTTTCGACAAACATATTCACTGAACACCTGTTCTTTTAAGAGAAAGGGTGAATTGACGTTTTGACTTGGTGAAATGCATTGCATCGCGCTTCTAAAATCAGTTATCTTTATCCTACTTAATTCTCCGTAACGAATGCACCATCATTCTTTTGTTTTTTTGTGTGTTTTGGCTTGCTGCAGCTTGCTTGCAATGGATGTGCACGGGCAGGAGAAATCAAAAGGGTCGGGTGAGAAAACGGTGAATGAGACTTATGTAGGTCCGGCGGGCGATCAGGTCATTGAATCATTGAAAAACAATGACGAGCGTGAACTGGCGGAAAGTTACGAAGCACTGGCAAAGAAATTTCGCGATAACGGCAATTACAAAAAGGCCGAAGAATACTTCAAAAAAGCGTTGGCGAGTTTTAAGAAAATCAACAGCAAAGACGATATCTCACGTGTTGCACGATCACTGGCCAAAGTGAAGGAAAAGCAGCAGAAAACCCGGGAAGCAGTTTATTATTACAAAACCGCGAGTGCGGCTTCTTCCAACGGCAAAGCAGAACAAAAGATCAATTTCACGGATGCCAACCGTTTGAATTCTTCCTCAAATTCTTCTCTGCAAACACAACAGGTGAGTTCCAATATTACCCTATTGAAAAAATCAGGTGACAAGGCCGATTTGCAGGATGCGTACCAACAGAAAGCCGATATCTGCCTTTTTCAGAACGATGTTTACGGCGCTATCGATATTTATTACCAGGCAATTGAAGCAGCGAAAGATGATGAAAGCGTTATCGCAGTACTGAAAGGAAAAATAGCGGACGCGTATAAACTGGCAGGCGATTATGACAGCGCGCTTACGTTTCGGAACGCATTGGCAGGTGAAGCCAAACGCAACGGCGATGACAAGTTGTACTTAGAACAACAACAACAACTGGCGGCGATTTTTTTCGCGACCGGTAATACGGAAAAAGCGCTTGATTTATTGAGGACGTCCTACAAGCTGGCGTTTGAAAAAGGCTATTCGCAGGAAGTAAAGAAATGTCTGTCGCGCCTGGTGGAATATTACAAGGGAACGGGCAATTACGCCGAAAGCATTGTGTTGTACGAACGGTTTCTGGATCATCTCGACGAACTGATCCTTGCCGACAGCAGTTTGATTGATCTGAACTCGTTCCAGGTCATCGAAGGGAAAATCAAACAGTTGGAAAAGGAAAAAGTGCTGAAGGATGAGTTGATTTCGAGCGCCAATAATTTCAACTACGTATTGAGCGGTTCGCTGCTTGTATTGCTAATTTTACTGGGATTGTTCATCCGTTCGTTGTTGTCGATCAAAACCCGGAACAAAAAAATTGCGCTGCAATCGCTGCGTCGCGAAATGAATCCGCATTTTATTTTCAACAGCCTCAACAGCGTGAACCAGTTCATTTCGCAGAACAACGAACTGGAAGCCAATAAATACCTGACTTCGTATTCGAAGCTGATGCGCAATATCATGGAGAATTCGAGCAAGGATTTTATTCCGTTGGGCAAGGAAGTGGAGTTGCTAAAAAAGTACCTCGACCTCGAACAAATGCGTTTCAAAGATAAGTTTGAATATACTGTTTCGGTAGATGAACGGCTTGATCTGGAAGCATTGTACGTGCCCAATATGCTCATTCAACCGAACCTGGAAAACGCTATTTGGCATGGTTTGCGGTATCTGGACACGATGGGTTTACTGCAATTGACTATCGCGCTGCAGAACGACCGGATTACGGTGACCATCGACGACAACGGTATTGGTTTGAAAAAGAGCAATGAGTTGAAAACCAGCAATCAGAAAGCGCACGATTCGCTCGGGTTGAAAAATACGGAACAGCGCATTGAGTTGCTGAACAAGCTGTACCGCACAAATATTTCGTTCAGCATCCGCGAAAAAGCAGCTTCGGAAGCAGGAGGAACCGTTGTGGAACTGGTGTTTCCGCTCATCGATAAACCGGTAGGATGATGGTAGAAAAGATAAGAAGCGTTATTGTGGAGGACGAAAGCGCCGCCCGCGAAGTGTTGAAAAACTACCTGACCAAGTATTGTCCGCAGGTGGAAGTAGTGGGAGAGGCGCACAATTTCAAGGAAGCGATTCCGGTGTTACACGAATTGCAACCACAGCTGGTGTTTTTGGATGTGGAAATGCCGTTTGGCAATGCGTTTGATGTGCTGGAAGCGTGCAAGGATTTGCAGTTTGAGACGATTTTCGTGACCGCTTTTTCGGAATATTCACTGCGGGCGCTGAACCAAAGTGCGGCGTATTATTTACTGAAACCCATCAGCATCGAAGAACTGATCCTTGCTGTAACGAAGGTGCATCAGCAGCTGATCAACCAGGTGATTTTTAACCGGAACAAAATCATTGTAGAGAATTTCCGCGAAAAACAACCGGAGAAACAACAGGTGATTTTACCGACTTTGGAAGGATTTGAAGTGGTGAAAATGGAAGAGATCGTGCGTTTGAAAGGCAACGGCAATTTCACCGATCTGTTCCTGGCCAACGGTTCCAAAAAGATGGTGTGTCGTTTCCTGAAACACTTTTCCGAGATTCTGCCTTTTCCGTTTATCCGCGTGCACAAATCGCACATTATCAATATTCATTTTGTGAAGGCTTATAACAAAGGCGGTTATGTGACCATGAACGACGATTCGGAAATCGAGGTGTCGGGGACGTATAAGGAGGAGTTTCTACGAAGGTTTAAGTAATTATCAATGACAAAATTATCAATTATCAAGATGGCTGAAATGTAAACTACCCTGTCTTTGGGATTTCTGACGACAATGTAAGCGTAACTACTCCTGGCGATCTATTTTAGAATCAATCAGAAATTCGGAGACATATTGTGATTTACGTTTGTTTTTAACTCTGATGATCAGATGAAGAATGAGAATTGGTGCAAACAAGCTTACAAACGCATCTGATACTAATAGGCTTGATCGGTAAGGAGTATATGAAATGTCTCTTCCAAAGAACAAGAGAAATACTAAAAACAGGCTTGTAATAATAATCCAGCGATATTTCCATCGAAGTATATAGACAATTGATGAAAGCAAACTAATGAATCCGAACAGATAAACGGATAACCATACAACCATAATCCACCCGAAAACCTTTGAAGGTTTGTGCACGAATTCTGTCCAAAAAGTATACGAGAAGCTATAAATTGCGAGGTATAAAACAATTTGTGTACAAGCTAAAAACAAAATAATGCATACCTTTTTTAAAAGCTGATCAAGTGTATATATGTTGTGTATGCTCATTTGTGTTTTCAAAAGTTGGCCTAATAACATTCAACATCTTCTCTTATCGACCTGGTAAATCTGTCCAAGGTATGTAATATTCCGAATCGTTGATTTGCCAATTGGGTGATAAAGTTATCCGGATACGTATTTCGTTTGGCAAAACAGATCAGGTTGTCTAAGTAAGCAATGTATTCGGGAAGTGAGTAGAAAGTGAACACCTTATAGACATGGTTGCCGACGCCGTAATCGAGCATCGCAAAACAATCGGCTTTTAGTGTAGCGGCAATTTTCTGATTGGTTTGATTGTTGCGATCACAGAGATCGTTCTGAACGATGAGGTAATTTTTGAGCAGCGTAAATTGCTCCTGATTGACAATAATTTCTTTCATGAATCGTGGATAATACTTCATTTTACTTGTGAACGAAGAATCTTTTACAACATCTGTGAAATCAATGGTATCCATACTTACCACAATGTTGTAGGTCGGGAAATCGCGGTTCCCCAAATAAGCAATGTACAAGTATTCACTAACCTGTTTTTCAACAGCGCTAGTGTCTGTCTGACCAAAAGAAAGCTGTGCGGTGAGTAGAAAGAAAATCAACCTGTACTTCATCGGATTCGTTATCTACTATAGAAATGTCTGATTTTGTGTTTGGTAACCTTTACTTAAACCAATTGGTCATCCAATGGAAGTTACTTCCAACGTTCGAAATGACATTGTATACCTTTTTAAGAATGTTCCAAATGAAGCGGAGGATTTTTTTCATGAGGCAACTTACGAAGCTATTGCGGGCAATCTAAAACCTTTTTCCATTCTTTCACATCGTTGAAAAAATGCTCAGGTCTGGAATACGTGGTTCCGGCATAGCCGTGTGAAAGAGAGCTGTTTGTTGATGTATGCTTGCAAATATCATCAACAAAGAGTATAAAAATATAGTTGGAGAACCTATGTTGGTTGTATCCATTCACCAGGAAATCAACCTTATCGCAATGCGACCCCAACTTTTGGTATTCAGCTTCGACAATCGAATCGGATTCAGGTTCTGACTCTTCATATTCGAGCGATTGGGCATTCACAAATCCCGATACTGTCAACAGAATAATTAATGCAGTTGTTTTCATCTTTAGTGCATTTTAGATTTACCACCTACAAATTACCAATGTATATCTTGTACTGGAAAAGATAGACCTTTGTAGCTTTCAACTTCTGCATGAGTTCCTTGCGCGTAACAAGGGTTCTTTTTTGGTCATGTAATACAATTTTTGTTACCATTAACGGATCAATATGGGCATTGAGCAGGTTTTGCAGATACCAGGTTTCCACCAATTGACCATTTTTATAGACTTGTAGACCATAACGGTCAATTTCAGGAATACTGTCACCAAAATATTTGAAAAATGACCCTTTTAACGTGTCTTCAAAAAAGAGGATTTCCTCGTAAACGGGTAAACCATTCGGGCTGTAAAAGGTCATTTGACTATTTAAGTACTTTTTTTTGTAATAACCACGATACATTGAACTCCGAAGTTTTCCAAAGTCTTCATAAAACGTTTTTTCGTAGATGTCTGCAAGTACTCCTATCCGAGGATTTAAATAAGTCACGCCTTGATACACAGTCGGGGGCAAATAGAATGTGTCTATCGCAACGTTAATACAATAACCTTTGTAAGAAATTGTGCCATCTTCAAAATACCGATACACTGAATCAATATGGCTCGTGCTATCCAGGAAATAGTTTATACGGTAAGTTTCCAGATCAAACTTATAGTTAGCAGAATCGATCGGATTTACCCCAATTGAACGGTCTAGAGAAGAATAATCACGTGAAGAACTGCTAAACGTGAATTCCACCGGCACTTGTGCTGATGCCAGCAAACACCAACCAATTACAAAGAAGAAAGTTATGGATGTTTTCATTTTCCGTTGTCAAATAGGCTATAAACTTCGCTAATAAAATGTCTCATTCTCATTTTTTACCATGAAATAAAGATTATAACTGTGTTTCCGATCTTTATTTAAGAAAGTTAAGAATTCCAATTTCTTTCCATCTGAAAAAACGATAAATGTATTGTTTCCATAGACATTACCGGATTGAATCTGACCATTTATAGTTCTTATCCCTTTTTAACTTTGGGCGATTGTAATTGTTTTTTTTTCGTAAACTGTCAACTTCTTCAATTTGTTTGTGCACGTCATATATCTTTTTGGTAGTTTCCAACGGCTCCTTCTCCACACAAGAAGTGGAGAGTAGCAAAACGATTAAAAATAATAGCAGTCTCATTTTATAGCTTTTCTAATTTTAGTTCTTGTCTTTTTCATGGATTTATCTCGTAGGTATCGTTGTCTGTTCCGAGTAGAAGAGCCAGATAATTTGATACGCAACTACCTCATACGTTCATGAAACAATAATTCAGTATCATTGTTGAATTGAAAATGCCACACGTCGGCGCTTTTTTCCTTATTAATTGTGACGAAAGCATCGTAGATGTTGGTGTCTAAGTATGATATTTCCTCACCATCATTCACCTCTGTTATAACCGATCGACAAACCGAAACATTGATCTTATAGTCATCTTGATAAGCCACCTTGATTTTTTCTGTTATAATAGAGTCGATTTGTTGAGGATACTTCTCTAGCACCAGAGGTTCAAGTGTTTTTTTTTGTTCACAGCAAAACAAAACCACGCTGATTAAGCAATAAAATAGTGTGTTTTTCGACATAATGAGTAAGAATAAATTTAGTGATTTATTCGTTGATTTCTTTTTATTCACCACTCCCGGACATAATTATTTGATATTCAATATCAGCAACCGTGGTATTCGAATACTGAATAGTGCACTTATACGATGTGCTACTGCACTCAGTTATTTTAACGCGCATGATGTCTCCTTTTTTTACGCTTGTTGTTTTAGGACAGTTCATAAGCTTTTTTACTTTGAGTTCGTATTCAAAATCATTAAGCCATTTTACTTTGGAGACAACCAATGAAACACCATTACTAAGCCTTTCAATTTGTTTCTTCTTATCTCTGAGGATACTATTGGGTCCAAATTCTCCGGTGTATTTAAATTCTCCAATTTTCAGATTCCTGACACAATCTTCAGAGTTCGATTGAGCAATAAGTGTAATGAAGCTACAAGAGCAAAAGAGTAGTAATAGTAAAATTCGATTTTTCATTGTATGCTGTTTTGGGATCGCATCGTCAGTTCGCCATCCTTCCGATGTCATTTTAATTACTTATAAACTTACCTATTCCAGCTGAATTTATTTTAGTTATTCAGAAAAAATAGCGGATTCGTATTTCCCCAGAAATACCATTCGACCCTCGCTTCGAGCATTTCTCGCTTTTTAGCAAAACACATGGTTTTCCGAATCAGGCAAGCAATGTCTTTTCGTAGGTTTTTGTGTTCACGTTATTTGCTTTACCGATCCATTTTTGAAGGGTATTGATACTGATTTCCAGGAATTCCGACATTTTCTTCGCTCCACATCCCATTCGGTTAAAGCGGCTAAATTGTCGGTGAATGAGAGGATCATAAGCTAAATACCGGTATGTTTCCTGTTGGTATTTCTTGCAGGATTTACAAACATGTTTTTGCTTTCCGTTCTTTTGTTTCCCCGCTTTTATGCAGTTAGAAGCACACCATTTGCATTGCATTGTGAATAGTATTTTGGTCAAGGCAAATATGGGAATCCTACTGCGAATTTCAAAAACTATCAGATAATCTGATACGCTTAGTCAGAAATTGGTTCATAAATCAATTCTAACGAACGATCTCCGAAATGACTATGGAAAGTATGGCTTGGTTTGATCCTAAATCGAGCCAAAAAATAGCTTTTCAATAGTTTAATTTATTGATTTTAAAGTGTTTTTGGTCGGTACCAGATAATTTGATACACGACCCCCAAGCGTAGAAGCCTGGGCGGTGAGCGTTTTTTTGGAGGTATCAGATAATTTTGTTACTAGACCACAACAAACTCCCGGTCATAAAGCTCAAATACTTTAACATTGGATTTCATTATATCCTTAACCGTTATAAGGTACTCATTCTTCAACATTCCTACTTTAACTTCATTAATAATTAATTTGGTTTGGTTATCAATCAATATTTTATCACCAGCATTAATTTCTCCTTCAATTAGTTCACAAGAAAATAATACATCATTGATCATTGGGTCAGAAAAATCTGCCCTTAGGCTATTCAATATCTTTATTCTAATCATACTTCATTTAGTAAATGTGGCTTGTATTCCACCATTTTCTAGTGGGGTAACTGTTACAGATTTATAACCATGTTTTTTTGCCTGTTTTCCACTCCAAGTTTTCCAAGCGGCTTTTTCTGGTGTATAACCCCGTTTGTTAACAAATTTATTATATGTAGCTAAGTTATCTGACATTCCTGAACCTGAATAGTATTCGCTATTCTTTAACCAAGATGCAGTAAATTTAGAAGCTCCTTCCCAAGCAACACCTTCTGCAAAAATCTGAGAACCAACTCCTTCTCCTCGCATACCTTCGGGTATATTAATATCTAATTCCAAGCCCTTTTCTTGCGTTATTTTGATTTGTCCTACCAATCTATTTTTGTAATAAGCATTTATTGCTCCTGACTCACCATATGGAGTTGTCTCGGAAAATTGAACTCCATTCGCGCTTCTTGCCTCACGTCTCCTGGATATGAATCTTTGCCAACCGGAAACATTTGTAGGTTTAACTTTAACGCTTGGCAAATTGGAAACTTTATGA
Source organism: Bacteroidota bacterium (assembly GCA_040387295.1). Classification (GTDB taxonomy): domain Bacteria; phylum Bacteroidota; class Bacteroidia; order Flavobacteriales_D; family Crocinitomicaceae; genus Fluviicola. Next base: position 200,008 of record JAZKEB010000003.1, read on the forward strand.
GCAATAACGGCTAATGCCATATCATAAAAACCCTGTGTTAAATAATATTTTCCCTTGTAGGAGTCTCCAGCGCCAAAGTATATACCCGAAGTCGTAATTGCGTTTTCAGGAGATATCATTCCGCCTAAGACAGAAAAGAACTCTCCCATTGCTTGATTACCCTTTTCAACATCCCCTGTTCCGTAATAAATTCCAGAAGACATGACAGGACTAGGGTTAGTCAAATCACTCCAAATCGCTCCAAAATAATCAGAAGTGGCGTCAACAAAAGCATTTCCAGAGTTGCTCCCTGATACCCCCTCTTCTAACCCTTCTAATTCAACGAATTGAATAACTTTATTACCGCTGAACTGATAAGGTGAATACCACGGGTATTTATCTGTCAACGGATCCACCGCAAAGAACCTGCCTAACCTCGGATCGTGCATACGATAGGTATAATTCACTGAGTTTCCTTCACCTTTGATCTCGTTATCATTTTCCTGCCCCTGGAATCCAAACCTTCCTTTCTCCGCTCCTGTGAGCGTGAAGTTTCGTCCGGATAAGGTGACGCCGAAAGGAGAGTAATCAGTAGCTTGTCTAATGTCTGCTAACCAGTAATCAGCCGTTCCGGAATTGTCATGAGGAATGGGTTTATCGGAAACAACAGACAACACATTACCCAAGTGGTTTGTGAGTTCATAATTAACTGCGCCAATACGATGATTTGTTGTTGTCATATCGTAGGTATCGTTGTCTGTACCCAATAAAGATATAGAAGAATTTAATATCCCCAACCTTGCGCTGCCATAAATGTGTTTTTCAGCCTGGTAGTAGGCCACAGATTCTTCCATGGCGTCTACTTCGCGCTCGTAAATACTCATCACGTTGCCTTGGGCATCCAATATGTAATAGGTCGAGTGTTCCAGCACATCAGTATCGGTTAAGACGTGTTTGGCGATACGCCTGCCCATGGCATCGTAATCAAACACCAGGTTGTTTTTGCCGGAGCTGGCGGTACGGGTAATTTTACGCACCTTGCCATCTACGCGCCAATCGATGTTATCGATGTCTTCCTGTTCATCGTGGATGAGTCGGCCTTCGGCATCATACTCGTAATTGGCATTGGTCAGTGTTACCGGATCGAAAAAACCGATACCATTGTATTGATCGTCTATATCATCACTGAAACCGGGGTCTCCGACAACATCATTGACATGATAAAGCCTGTTTTGTAATCGTTTACCAAGAGCGTCTTCTTTGTAACGATAACTCAATTCGTCAATGCTGGTGGTTGTTTCATCGGTACGGTTCTGACCAGTTATATTTCCGTTTGCGTCGTAAGTGAAGGTATTGATATAGATCATACTGCCTCCGGTGCCCCATGTATTGCTAGGCGCATGAAGGTTATTATACTTGCCGCTTAGAGATAACCTGTTTAATTGGTCATAAAGATATACACTGCCTAACGGAAGCAAATCACGGTTATTGGGGTTGGTAATTGTATTAACTGTTCTTGCTATATTACCATTATAAAGGTCATAGCTGCTATAGGTCAGTAAATCACTTCCCACCTGATCAGCATACGGATGATCACCAGCACTGATTCCTGCAATATCTGTGTAGTCACCCTCAAAATAATGGAGACTATACCCATACGCATCTCTGGCCATGAGCTCATTGTCAGAGGATATTTCTCCATCCAATCCGGGATCGCGGTCAGTGTACAATGTGTTTGAGTTCACGCCTTTCATCCATCCCTGAACAGTATAGACGTAATCCAGCCCTTGCACCTGTTCCTGCCCGAGCTCGGTACGCGAGAGCGGCCCGTGGGCGTAATAATCGTATTCGACTTGTTTGTCCCAATACGGTGTCATGCCCGGTTCGTTGTGCGCAGCTATGTCACCGGTTGTCGGGTCCATGAGCGGAGTAGTAGTGGTTGTATACGCTTCGGTGATGCGGTTATCTGCATCGTAGGTATAGGCATGGTGCCACTGATCGGCCATGCCGGTTTCGTAATCGACACGATGCACGTTCCCTGAGATCAGATCATAGTGGTAATCCATGCGTTTGAACTGCTGGTCGGCAATGTTTACATCGAGCCCAGCCATTTTCTGGTTGTCTTGCAAGAGGGTTTTTACGTTGCCGTGAATGTCGTAATCGTAATGCGTAGCATGATCGTAGGTTTGGTCGTCATCATCAAATACGGCTTCGTAGCTCACATGGGTAATGCGTTTACGCTGCGTCAGCGGATCAGGATCAAATGTTACCGGAAGTCCTGTGATGACAGATTCATCGTAGTAACTGCGGGTGACTTCGGTGCGGGTAGTAACAGCGTCATTATCGAGCCAAATCCCGAGTTTGGTGTCGTCTACTACTGTTGGCACATCGAGTCCACCCACGTTTGCTCCAAACACTGAAGCAAAAACAGGATCACCACCGGTATTTTCGGTTTTCACGCCGGCTTCGTATACGCGCCCAAGAGCGTCGTAGAGCGAATAGCTGTATTCATTCGCGCCAAATTGCCGCGAGTTTTGGCTCACAACTATTCGTCCCAAACGGTCATAGAAGAAGCGCGAGGAGAACTCATCGGATTCGTCGTGAATTTGCCGCACGTAGGCAGTATGCTCCTGGTCGGGCACAGAGATATTGGTGGTGTAATTTCCACCCCAGATACCTTCGTAGCGCGATGCGAATGCAATACACTTGATATCGGCTTCGTCTACGTTGCCGATAATGTTGTCAAGCACATTTTCATAATCAAAATCGATGGCGGTAATGGTATGATTGGCAGGAGTAATGGTGACATCGAGCGAACGAAGGATAATACCTTCATCAGCTACCACATAGCCCACTTTATCGTCGTGGAAGAAGACGTCATTGAACGTTGGGTCTGGAGTTGCAGTCACTGTCGGGCTGAAATCGACCCACGATCCTTTCCATAATCCCACAAAGTTGTCTGCCCCTACAGCCATGATGTTGCCGTTTTCAAAGATATGGACGGCTTTGATGGCATGTCCCGCCGGCGTTCCGGTGATGAGCCCGCCAACGCCAGTATAAGAGCCGCCACTAGGAGTAAGTGTTACCGAATAAAGATAACCATCGTTCCCGGCCAAACATCCGAAGAGAGGGTTTGTTTTACTGAATTGAATATCGGTCATGGTAGTTGGAAATCCGGTATAAGCTGATAAACCAGCTTCGATTTTGGAACTGTAGTTCACCCCGCCCATAATGGCGTATGAACTCGAAACAGTCCAAATCTTATTGATGGTAGCCCCCAATTGTGTACTCACGCTGTTGTTGGCGCGCACGATTTTCCAGGTCATTCCACCATCAGTTGTCTGGCGCACAAAGAAGTTTTTGCCCACGAGCGATCCCGCGTTGAGATCGGCAAAATGCACATCGGCCAGCTGATCAGAGAACACCCCTTTTTGCTGGGTTCCGTTCATCATCAAAAACTTGTAGGCAACCGATTGTTCACCCACAACAAGCGCTTTTGGTGTGCCACTTTGTCCGCTCGGGATGGCCACACCGTAAAAATCATGGTTGTAATGTCCGGAAGTGGAATTAAAGGCCGTGGTGGCAGGATCGGAGCTGTAAAGCACCGTTCCATTGGAACCAACGATGTAGGTATAATCACCGTCTGCGGCGATATCGCGCAGGGTTACATTCGGTAATAAGGTATTGATTGGAACACCTGAAACGGTCATGAGCGGTACGCCGTTGGAAGAAGTAGTCATGGTTTGGGCGTAGCCGTTGCTTCCTACAACCAATTCAACAGAACCAACAGTTTCAGCGGCGTAGAGATCTTCGATCGTTCTTCGACTTTTGATTTCCCAGGTACCGCTGTTGTCATACATCACCAATCCGTTTTCACCCACAGCCATGAGCGCCGAGGCACTGTAGCTGATTTCATTGATTGGGGTAGATTGCAGGGTTTTGCGGTGGCTCCACGTAGAAAGTGATCCGCCTCCGGTGAGAGAATTGGTGGTTGTGATTTCGCCTTCATTGCCTATGACGGTAATGCGTCCGTTGCTTACCCCAATGGCGTGGATGGCTATAATACCTGTTGCTGCGGTTGAATAAACCGAGGTAGCTGTCACTGGAGTGGAGGCACTCAAATCCATTTTGTGAATTTTGTCCTGTGTGTTATCGTAAGCGTAAATACGCTCATCTGCCAGGTCAAAAGTCAAATCCATAAACCCGGGACTGCCGACACCTGTCGTTGTAACAGGATCGATGACAAAGGTAGATGATCCTGCATTGCGGTGAATGGAGTAGAGCTTGCTTTCGGAAGAAAGGATAATTCCCGAAATGGCACCTGTTGCAAAGCGATGCACGGAGATCTTTAGAGCATATTCACTCCAATCAAGCGCATTGAGGTGCCCGATTTCGAAATAAACGGCCGTTTCGGTTCCTGAAGGCATGTTGTTGGAGAAATACATCATCCCGTCGAAGGTACCCGACAGGATGAGTGTTGGTCCATTTGCGTCTTTGACCATGGTAGCGGTCACTAGGTTGAGTGGCTGCGGATCGATGAGCTGCGAATGCACCAGTAAAGAAGGTTCTGTGGCTGTTGTGTTCCAGAACACGCGTTTGGTAACCGCGTCATCGCCGACAGCGATCACTTCTATATAGGAACTTGTTTGGTTTACAAGACTTAAGTAATTGGCATTATCAAGAGCAGGTAGGGCGAGCCAGTTTTCACCACCGTTGAGGGTATAATAACCCTTCGTGTTGAAACCTGTATCAAAGAGCACAATCCCTCGCTGATCGTTCATGAAATAAGCATTTCTGGCAGTACCGTTGGCGATATTACTTTTATGGGCTGTCTGTACAAAGGCTGTTCCCGAAGATGGGGTAGTGATTTTGACAATATCACCGTCTGTCCCCATTATGATTCCTTCGGTAGAGGAGTAATAATGAATAGTACTGTTGTGAATTCCGATGATATCGGCCTGGGTTGTGGTGGCAAAAGACGAACAATGCAGAATGGCATCGTAGCTTTGCGAGCCATCGAGTATAGTGGTGGCAAAATAGTACAAACTGCCATCATAGGTCACGCTTTTGATGTTTTGAATCGTGTGGCTTAAAGCCGAAAGCGTGGACGGAATGACCAGCGTTGCTGTCGTTGGCGTTGCCACCGATCCTGAGAGGGCGATATCGACCATGGTGGTGGAATTACCCACTACCAAACCGTCAGTCGACGAAGTGAAAATGATATCGTTGAGTTCACCAGTGACACCCAAACTATAGAGGTTGAGCATGTCCCAGGTTGTGCCGCCGTCTGCGGTTTGGAGTAAAATACCGTATTCACCAATGGCAAAACCGTCTGTTGCGGTAGCCATTTCTACTCGTTTGAGTTTGGAGGCGACTGTGTTATTGACCTTGCTCCAGTTGGTGCCGCCATTGTCGGTACGGTACAATAAACCTCGTTTTTTACCGCCGGCGAGTTCAATATACCCGCTCAGGTAACCGCGGTTGGCACTTACCATTTGGATGGCTGTGGTATTCATCCCGGCATACAATCCATTGGGAAGGGTGATTTCCCAGATATCCATTTTATCCTGGTCAGGGTTTACCTGCCGGGTAAGTTGATTCAATGAATTGTACTCGTATTTGGTTTCCATGCGGTGCGAGGTGAGCACATAGTGTGTATGCTGCTGACGGTCAGTGCGTATGGAGTCTGCTAGCGGATCGGAATCGGCTGTGATATTGAGTAGTTCAACTCCTTCAGGTGGAATGGTTTTCACCAGATTTCCGGCCTGGTCGTAGTAATACAAGGTACGATGGTATTCTTTGTCCATATAGGTACGCGTGAATGTTTCTACCGCGTTCATACAATGGGCCTGGTAGAGCGAACCAATGGATTGTGAGACCGAATCGAGGTAATCCTGGTAAGCATTGTATGCATTGGCATAGGCAATAGAAGTGAGTATTTCTGTACATGGATCGGCAAATTCACCTTCAGGAAATTGCACACCGGTCTGGATCGGAAGATCAGGTGTGCAAGGTGGCTGGTGATTACACAATTCGAACAGGCTGATCTCTGCAATACCGGCGATACTTGTCAATTCTGCAACAGCATCAGCGAGAAGGGAGCAATATTCATCTACACAATTGCAAAGATCATATTCCACAAAACTTTCGTAGGTAATGATCGATGTGATATCGTAACCTGGTCTTGCATAGTCATTGTAGATGCCAATACACTCAAGATACTGTTCATAGGCTTCCTCGCAGGGGTTCTCAGGAATCACAAGCGAGGTATCGCAGAATTCACGGAGCGTCATGGGAATCGGTGCAACTTCTTCCTCTTCCAATGTAGTCCACTCATATAAATAAGCATCGTAGTCCCTTGCACATTGGCACTTACCACTGGCCAGGAAAAGCGAGAAATGCGGATATTGATTATCCATGACCATATTGTGATAAATTGCCCATGGAGATTCGTTAAAATCTTCAATAAGTGTTTGTATGGCCAGCCAGCGTGCGTGACATTCGGTGGTGTCTTCAAATTCCGGTTCTTCACAATCGGTCAAAAACGGTAGCGGATCCGGACACAGGGTATCACTGAGCAATACAGCGTTGTAATTTTCGATGATCTCAAAGCCAAGTTCTGTACAGCACAGGTTGTGGTCCTGGAATTCAGCGTAGCTGAGCAGAGGCACATAACTATCGAAATACGGGCAGGAGTGGGTGCTGTCCTGGATGCTGTCAAAATACAGGTAGGCATCTACGTATTGGTCGTAGTATTCTTCACAGAATTCTTCTTCGAGCATCATCATCATCGGAAGACTTTCCATAAATTCTTCCAATTCCATGGCATCTTCTTCGTTTTCGATGCTTTCCGTAAGGTGGTCGACATAGTCCTGCAAGTGATCGGCTGCTTTTGCATGAGCAAACTCCGGTTTTTCAACCACGGTTATGCCATCCAAACTTAACGGAATAGCTTCCGCGTTGTAACGCGCAGTGGCTAACTCATAGCGCTCAAATTCTTTTCCGACGTTGGTGAAATAGCCGTATTCGATACCAAACAATAGTGGATCAACAAGGTAATCGTGATTATCCAAATCAGGATCAAAATGGGTGATAAATCGTTGATAGGTTTGTGCATATCGGTACATATCATTTCGGGCAAACTCGCTGTAGAAAATGGTGTCTACAAACAAGCTGTCGTTTGATTCCCAACCCATGCTGTCATTGAGTGCATTCATAGCTTCGCTGTACTCGTAATAACTCTCGTTGTTAGGGTCAATATAACGGTAACCCATTTCCATTTCCATCATCAACATTTCTTCCATTTCCTCTTCGTCAGGTAATACCGCCAGTGAATCAGGGCACTCATCACAGATTTTCATTGGAATACAGGTACTTACGAACAGGGTGTCGTAGATTTCATTCTCTTCTGTATCATACCCTTGAATGAGTACATAAAATTGATGATAATCACCGTTTACATCAGGTTCTCCGTATAACACAGGATCTGAAGTAAAGGTTATATCGGCAATCGTAAGGCCGCTTGGCCCGGGATCTTCCGTAATTGTCAATACAATCGGACAGTCTTCTACATCTGTATCGATGGTAGTGATTTCGTAATAAATACCGGTGATGGTAAAATAGGTGTTGGTGCTGCTTGTTGTACCGGTTACATTAATGGGGAAATAAGTATGAAGGGTGGTAGTGAACAAATCACTTTCAAACAAATCGTATCCCGGTGACCCAATTGATTGATTAGCGATGACATCTTCGAGTAATTCATACAATTCCATCATGTTAGTGTAAACCGGTTTGTTGCATAGAACGGATTCCGGCATACCGCATGTTCCAAGCGGAACAGCTGTTTTTTCAGTATTGGTTACATCGTTTCGGAAGCTGACACAATTAAGTGTACCCAGGTAGTTACCCGATCCATCCTCACAGATCACTTCACATGTGTTTCCCTGTGTTGGATGAATGGCCGTAATTCCGCCAATAGATGGAATGTCTGAACTGTTAAAAGTAGACGGTTCGTAAGAAATAATTTTCAATTCGTAAAGAATATCCGCCGGATTTGATTCGTAGAGTTGGAAAGTTTCCGTTCCGGAATCATACAGCCAATATAAGGTAGCTGTTGGTCCGTTATAAGCAGCTTCCTGCAATGCAGCACTTGCCAAAGGTTCATAAGGTGAACTACCTCCCTGTAATTGTACGGGAGATGCATCATCCAAATCACCGGCGCCTGCAAGGGCGTCCATCATCACTGAAAGCTCAATGGCCAGAGTATTGGGTGTACAAATTTCATTGAAACGGCAGGTATCGATGTCGAAAGAGGTTTCACCGGTGAGTGTCACTAACATGGTGCCGCCAGTGGTATCAACGAGAGCATCAATTTCAAATTCGAAGGCACCACCCGTAGATTGCAGGTTGGAAAAACCGATCACATCACTCCATGTGAAGGCCGGAAGACCAATAGGAATGTCGATTTGTATCGTACCCAAAGTGACCATGGTAAAGGTGTCGACGAGTTCAATGACAATCTGAGAACTGGTGATACTGACCTGATTCCAGGCGTATCCCGGTACAGGGGTGTTGATGTAAAAATCGTTGAGCGCCAGGTAAAAACCGTTGAACGAGCCCAGATCGTTGGCTAAAAAGTCAGCCACGGTGAATGAATCCAGTTGAGCGGCCTCGTTAAGCAGGTGCTCCAAACTTCCCGTAAGCGGACATTGGCCGGTGAGCAGGTAATTCTGGTAGGCAGCGTTGTTGATATCCTGATTGATATCAGTGCCAGGAACCGGGAAACGTTTTACCTTGTAGGCATAATAGGGATAAGTATTGTAATTACAAGGCTGGTCAAAGTTTCCGTATTGGGTTGATGCCAGTGCAAGGGAATTATCGAAAAAGTCATAGGTTGAAGGGTAGAATGATTCTTCGGCACCGATGCAGCCATTGTAACCATAGTATGACGGATCAGTAATGGAAAGATTGATCGCGAGTTGCTGCTGGCGCGATTGTTTCATGGATAAATAATAAGCACGCAGCGCTTGCCATTCCTTGTCACGAATGGAATCGTTGTAATCCGGATCACCAATCACGGCATCATCACCAAAGCGGAAGCAGGCTACCACCGGAACAGCACCCAACACACCGGAACAGCGCACACCCATGGCGGCCATTTGGGCCATGGAATAATCGTTGGCGCCCATCGAAGTAAACACGTCGAATTTTGATTCGAGTTCTACCCCGTAATTGTAATAAGCTGCCGAATGCACCACGAATGGGTCCCACACATCATTGGCGCTCGAAAACCAGTCGGTCAACCGGTCATTAACATTGGGGATACTGGCATAACTACTTTCAATAAACCCTCTGTCGACTGCAGCTTCCCATGTATCAGTTCTGCGCAGAAGACTGTCGAAGGAATCACTGGTAAAAGCGTCACCAAAATCAACCGGCTCTTCGTATCCCAAACAGATCGCGTAAAACGGGTATTCCGGGTGATAAACAATGAGTGAATTGGCCCATGAAGGTTGCCATTCGTTACGGAAGTCTTCTACGTATTTCAAATCTTCGGGCCAGGCGTAATACTCACCTGTTGTCGCATTAAGATGCACATCGGTGCCAATTGTTTGCACCTCAGGAACTGTTGCGATGACTGATCCCGATCCATTGAGTGTAACAACTAATTCCACGCGTGAACGGTTGATACCGTCGTCATTGCGGTATTCAAATGCGTTGGTTCCGTCAAGGACCAACTCTGGATCGCGCCAATCGATTTGAGTGTTGCCGTAAGAAAAGGGGAGGATGTTAGCCGGGTTGAGGATCGACAGCGGATAAGCTCCCGGATTCATGGAACCGTCAGGGGCTACAAACTCTGCATATTGTCCGCCAGGCGACATGTCGGCCATGAGCATGATTTTGGCTACATCGCACTCTGAAATATCTTCACACAAGCGGTTACAATGGTACTGGCGTTGCAGGTAATCATCCGGAGTTCCGCCTTCGGCTACAAAATCTTCTAGTGTACCAAGATCTGCCAAACATGAATCACAATTGGTTTCAGGGTTACAATCTGAAAAGTCGGTATTATCGAGGTAGAGCTGATTAAAATCATTTAATGATTGGATACAGGTGTTGACGTTGGTATCCAAATATTGTTCGATATAATACTGCTTGGCATCTTCGTTGACACTCAGTGTTTTGACAATCTGGTAGCTTCCTGTGGTTAAGTTAATGGTAAATGTTTCGTCATAAGAATCAAAGATGGCTGCATTTTCGCAATCGAGATCAAAAGTGATAACTCCGGTTTCCGGGTCCGTATTGAAGTAACCGATTTTAGTCGGGATAATTGTGGGATCTTCAGCTACCAAATCAGTCCCACATTCGTCAATTACCATAATGGTAAGATCATACACACAACTAAAGCATAAACCTTCCGGTACACAAGGATCAGTAAATGGCGGCATGTCAATGTCGTAGTCAAATGTAACGTCTGTACTTCCGGCAATGAGCATGGTTTCGGTAAAGGATTTTGTTGATCCGTCGACTGAGATTTGGTTGGAAACGCTGTTTCCGTCAGCATCTGGCGCGAACAGGTCTTCAGTGAGTTCTAATCCTGCGCTGGCTTCACTTGGTAGTGCGATCAGATTTGCCGGCGCATCACCGGCCAGAGAAGTGGCAATGACACGCCCTTCCTGGTCCATATAGGAAACACTGACCTGTCCGTTGGGATCCACCACCATGTTTTTCTGGTAATGGGCTTTGTCACCGACTTCGGAGCCAAACATTCGGTCGAGCTGAATCTGTGAAGGATGGCCGTAATAATACTTCGACTCGTGGCCCGATCCCAATTGGAAATCGGCACCTACACCTCCCTGACGGCGAATGCGCCCGGTATTGTCGGGCGTATATTCAACCTGCGTAAAAGGATAGAGTTCCGCATCCGGAATGAATGCGTTTTCATCCGTTTGATTAGGGTTGGATGGTGAGTAATAGCGCCCTGCACCGTTGCCCGTTCCCAAACCTTCGGTTTCGGTTTCACAGGAATAACCAACCGCACTTGTATCAAAATCAAGGCGCGAATAAGGATCATCGTCATCATTCTGCGTGAAATTATGGTAATACTTCAACGAAGTCTCGGGATCGCCCAAGACACAATCCAGATCCTGCACCGGAGTTGGTAATACCTGAATGGCCGGCCGGCCCTGATGGTCGTAAATGGTTTCACCCACAATGGTGTTGTCATCGGAATTGATCTTGGTGACCATCTGCCTGTTTCTCAACGAACCGTCGAAGAACGAAACGACTTCTTTTTTCTTGCCTTCCTCGGCATACGAAGATGAAAATTGCCAGTTAATCGTATCGTGCCAGGCGTAGTCTTTGTGAAAATAGTCTACTCCGTCAACAGTACCCTGATCGTCGGATTCTGTCCACACTCCGAAGATACGTTTGTCCAGATCACTGGTTGCCCTTCCGATTGCCCTGACGCGGTAACAAATAAAACCGCGGTCGTAGGCCAACGAGATTTTATATTCGCTGGATGTGGTAGAAATCCTCGTCGAATTGCGTTTGAAATCGTAGTTGAGGTCTGTGTCGGCATAATACGTGCCTACAGTGTTGTAATCGTTGATGTAGACCCATTCCAATTGGTATTCTTCCGCACTTTCTATAGCATCCCAGGTAATAAGTAATTCATCGTAGCTGTCATCGCAATCCGAATCAATTTCGGTGTCCGTAAGTGTTGTAAGTGCGGTACCCGAAGGTGTAGTAAAATCGTAGTAACGGTCTACAAACATTTCGGCGTTTACATAGAGATTGGCGGGGAGGGTGCTAACCGGAACTCCATCCACTTCGATATCAATGATCTCTACATCATATTCCTCTACATTTGGAATGATGACACTCTGTTTGTCTCTGAAAGACAACGAATCATTTGGACTGTACCAAATTTCCATCACAAGTGGTATAACACTTCCAGCCGTGCCACCAGCGGTTGCATAAGGTGTTATTTCTACTTCGATCACAATGTGCATATCTGCAAAGTACTGCGGGTAATGATGATTCACCCCAAAGGTGATAATCCCTTTAGTGAAAAGATCTACATGACTACCAACTGATGGGGCCTCACGCATTACCGTTGTCATAGCAGTGGACGTCGTTAGTACTACGGCCGGTGTTCCGCTGTCAGGGGTTTTGATGATTCCCGCGGTTGGCAAAATGCCTGCTTTTGATCCAAAACTCAGGGTTAGTGTAAGGATGGTCAAAATGAACTGAATGTGAATAGTGCGTTTCATAGAAAACGGTTTAGTGCTGTTCGTGGTATCTGTAATCCTGCAGCGTGAAAGACGCTTTGGAGGCAATCAATTGGTAAGTGTCGTGGTCTTTTGTTAACCAGAAAGAAAGGTCAAACATCCGTTGTTGCTCGGTGGTTAGTTTTTTGGTTCCCGAATAATGAATCACAATTTTAGGATGTTCCTGTGTTTCGTCGTCGGTTGATTCACTGAAGTAATTTTGCGGAACGAAATAGAGAACCATATCGGTGAGAAATCCTGTTTTTTGATCAATGGTTAATTCCATACTTTGATAAATGGCTAATCCGGGCCCGCTAAGTTGGAAGGTTGTTGTTGATCCGCTGGTACGTGAAAGACAAGTCATTCCTGTCCAACCGTAATTGCCAAGCAATTGGTCCATTTGAATGACATCAAACAAGGTATCAGGTTGAATGATGCCCACCACTTGCTGCGACGTATCCACGATCATTTTGATATCATTGGTCTGGATGATCAGTTTTCCCTGCTGTTCCGAACGGTATTGTTTTCCTTTTCCACGCAATAGTAAACCCGAGGTTTTGATCACCTCGGCTGTCGGATTCGCTGCATCTTTGTAAGTGGTTTGCTCAAAGCTCAGCGCATAATTTTCGGCACGGTAATGCTTGGCGCAATTCGTCAATACCTGCTTCACTTCTTCCACAGAAGATGCTTTCCAATCCTGCGAAAAACCACAGTTGGCAACTAGTAATACGAATAAAAAGGCGAGTCCTGTTTTCATGGCTTTTTAACTGAGTTTTCGCGGTTTTCCATAATGGTCAGGATTCCTTTTTCGGTTTCTTTTTTCACCCGAACCAGTTTTCCTTCCTCGTCGTATTCGTAGAGTTTGGCGTAGTTGCGTTCATCCAATTCGGCGACTAAACGGAGTGTGATGGGGTCGTAAACATAACTCATCATACTACCGTCAAAAGGAAAAATCCGGATGTCGTCAAACAAGGCAGTTTCACCGCTTCCACCGACAATAAATTCCAGTCTGAATGCTGTCATTCCTACAGGGATATCAAACGTTCCGGTCATTTGCTGCCAACCGTCAATGATATCTCCGACAGGTAGCATTGTTGTGGTAGTGGTTGACATACCAATCACTGTTTTCACATCCACACTCGGGTAGGTGTAACTTGTCTTAGTTACAGGAGCGCCAACTTCTTTGGTCCAGGCCGAAAACACGTATGTTCCTACGGTTGGTTGAAATTGGCCAAGGCAATCGTCGCAGATTAGTGAAATTGGTTGACAACCGGCATTAATTGGAGCAGTTGATGTCCGATTGATAGTTAATGTTGTAGAACAGTCTGCTAGTATCAGTTCAATAATATAAACCTGACCTTGGGTAACTGGGCCACCGAACGTAATTGAATGCGTAGTTGAAGGAGTTGCCGAGAAATAAACCGGGGAAACCAGCCCTGATTCGACCTGATTGTAGGCAGTTTCCAAGTCAGTAAACGGACCATATGCATTGAAGGTGTAAGTACCTGAAGTTACAGACCAGTTTCCTAAATTGGGGACACCGATTGCATTCTGTGCTACTGTAAGCTGATAATACAGTTTTACAACACCTCCGATACAGTTACCTGATCCGTCTAATGCAATCGTTTCGCCATATACTCCGGTTCCGATACAATTAGCTGATCTAACTGAAGTATTCACCTGAGCGTTTATTCCCAATCCGCAAATCAGGAACAGAAGAATTAAAATGTGTTGTGCTTTCATGGTTAGTCGTTGTTAATGAGTTGAATGACCTGACAGCCGTTGGCATCCGTTACGGTCACTTTTATTTCGTAGTAATCAGTAACATTTCCTTCAATGGCAATCAGGTTGGTTCCCTGGATGGATGCATCTACCTCGCCAGAGATAACTTCAATCTCCAGGTTAAGTGGCACCGTGCAATCATTCACGAGGTACAAATCATCGTCATCTTCGGTGAGATTGATCGCACAGGTTGTTAGCTCACATTCATCAATTGTTTCATGTACAAAAACAAGAGGGCTTCCGGTTTCCACTTTCAAGCTGTGACGACCGGTATGTGCGTCTTCACGTTCTACATCCGGTTCGGATTCAAAAGTGATTTGCTGGTCCATACAATTGGAATAATCAACATCTTCAAAACCGGCATAGACAATTTGTTGCAGACGCGTATTGGCTGCCACAGCGGTAGTAAGCGTCGTATTGTAGCCGAATAAACTGGTACCGTACCTTCCAAGCGCATCACGTGTTTCCAATACCATTCCGTTGGGACTGAAAGCAGTGACTTCCGAAACGTATGTCCAGTTTTGCTGATTTTTGTTCCATTTGCCGTTTTGCAAGCGGTAATAAGGTGTGTAGCTTGTGAAAACACCGTCGCGGCGAATGTTGGTGTTGCCATCGAAATTGCTTTGTGTACGACCGCTCAAATGTGTGAATGAGCGTACTGGCCGCCAGTTTCCGAGCGTTCCCAATACATAAGGATTGACGTTGTTCGTAACACCATATTCGTTTTTGAAACAATTACAATACGTTTTCCAATCCTGGCTGAATTCCACTGCTCCGGCATTCAATACATTCGGATACACATTGGAAGAAACGCAGCTAAGTGGGTTGCTCAACGAAGTCAAACTGGCCATGGAAGTGGTTTGTTTGTTTCTTCTGCCTGATCGGATTACTTTGATGGAGGCATTTTGTAAGGTAATCGGAGCGCCGTATTTATCGACTACCGTAATTCCGGACGGTGCTACTCCCAATACCCAACCTTTTTTATAAGTAGGGCCGGTAGTAGAACTTATCGCCAGTTCGTCGCCTTCTACAAAATAAGCATTGGCGGAGGAAATGGCGGTGAATCCCGAACTGCTAAAATCCTGATCGGGGCCAAAACTGATACCGATATTGCGGTATGCCTGTCCCAGTTGATCGTAATGCCAGTAGGCCGGATAATTCATGCTGTATACGTTATCATTGAAATTGGTAGTGGTTTGTGAAGCGAGCATTTCACCCGTTTCGGCATCGTATGCCAGGTTGTTTGTTTCTACTATAGAACCATCCTGATTGGCACGTACTTTTTCCAAAATCCCGAAACGGTTAACTACTTTGTTGAGTGTTGCGCTGTGAAACTGGTTGTCGGTAACATCAACTGACGGCCAAATGGTCGGCAGTACTATTGGTAGGAACCCAAATAAGAATGAGTTCGTGTTAATCGCAAGAGTACCGCCAATGGCCAAAGTTTTACTTTCCCTGAAATCGGAAACGGCTTCGTATTTCACCCCAATCTCAGCAGTCGATTGCACACCTTGTGCGTTGATCGTATTTACATTGTTGGTGAGTTTGAAATTGGTCACACCATCCAGGTTCAGGTTTTCCTGTTTGTAGAAATAGTCGACCGTACTCAGTGGACTCACATCATTTCCTTCCGAATAAATACTTTCCTTTTTCGGTTTTCCATGCATGTCATTCAGCTCAATAGTGAATCCCTGCGATGCTGTCATGTACTGATATTTTGGTAAAACCGGCAGAAAGCTATTGGATGTTTTCATCGCAACATCTGTCGTTTTTACAATAGTTGGGAAGTCTTTAGCTGTGTAAAATTCCTTCACCACTTTTCCGGTAGCTGTGCGCGACACATTTTCACGTTGTAAATCACGGATTTCAACTCTTGAATAACCGACGTTTGCTGATGGGAATTGTGATTCCATCAACGGTTCTTCCTGGTACAATTTATCATCGGTTCCCCAGCGAATTTTATTCGAATAAGGAATCGGTTTATGCCATGGGTTTTCATCGCCGCCGATTTGCGGTTCGTAACTTGCCACACCTGATGAAGTGCCGTCTTCCAGCTTATACTCAAATTCTTGTCCGTAGGTAAATCCTGCGGTATTATCGTTGGTCATAGCATCCCAGTTGTCATACATCAGAATGCGTTTTACACGATGGCCGCCACCCAGTTTTTTGTGTGAAGGTTCAAACAAGCGCACCCATGATTTGTTCGTGACAATTTCCTGACCACGCCCTTCTTCCCAAATCGGCTTATTTGGTCCGTCAAACAACTCTTCAAAACTGCTGAAAGCATTTACGACCGAATTGGCAAACGAAACAAGGCTTCCTTCTCCTTCTCCCGGATCGTCTGGCGAATCACCTACGACATATTGCGAGAGATGCATACGCCCAAATTGAAGGGCGAATTTGGTAATCGGACTATAGTCGGGTGTAGCATCGCCATCACGCAAACGTTCACCGTAAAAACTGATTTTCCCAAGCGTATCACCCAAATAATGAATCGTATCAACATTGCTTACGATACCATATCCGGATACATAATCGTATTTGGTTGTAGAGCTGTTTCCTTCGTCTTCCCTGAAATCAACAAGACATCGGAAGTAGAGAAATTGACCTTGTTTGATATAGTCGTCGGGGTTTGTATACCCTGTTTTCATCGGAAAGTAAATGTCATGGTTTTTATTACTGGCTTCAGAAACATGCAGGACATCGTATCCTGAAATAACATTATCGGCTCCAAAGCCATCTTCAGTACCTACTATAGGGAACATCTGCATGGCCTCTAAATGCTGCACATAAGCGTAATCATCCGATTCGTATTCCACTTCCATGCGTCCTCCGGATGGGAGATTGATTGCAGTGAGCGACCACGCCGAGGAGTTTTCATTTGCTTCTGCCTGATCCTGTGTTGTGTATGGATAATCGGCATTGTTCATTGGAGTAGAAGTTGTGTTTTCCAATCCGGTAGAAGTCGGTTTTGAATTGCCCCAGCGATCAACCGCTTTTAAGTTGTAAACAGGATTTTCACCGTTGTATTCAAAGGTGTATGAACTGCGTTTCATTTTGCCGGATCCCTGATAGGTAAAGAATATTTTTGTCAGTGTCAGTTTTCCCTGCTGACCCGAAGTTATACTCGTATTTGCAGGATAACCCTGACACAATGAATAGTTATAGCAAAAGTTAACTTCCTGTAGAGGAGTCGCGTTTGCCAGATTTAAAATATTGGCTTCATAATCGGGTCTGGAATACAAAGTTATTTTGCGGAGTAGTTTCATACGTTTGTCTCCATCAATTCCCCCATGTCTGCCGGCCGCCATTGCGCCGTCATCCCTGTTTTCCAGCGTAAAAACCGCTACGTAATTTTTGGTTTCAATGACTTTCACATACCACAGATCTTTCTGGCCGTAGGTGAAACTGGCTTTGTCGTCTTTTACGTTCACTTTTAGACCTTCGTTTCTGAAAGCGCTGTTCAACGGCATAGGGCTCCGCCATTGGCAACTGTCTACTTTAGTATAACCAAATTTTACATAAGCGCCCAAATCGTCTTGCGACGGGCCTTTGGTTGTGTCCGAATCAATGTAATCATCACTCAGAACAGCGGTTAGTAAAAATGAATGAGCGTAAGCCGGAGTGACCGTAGAATTGTAATAATGATCGATACCATATTGATTGTTTTCTGACGTTGTTTGAGTTGGATTTAACCCTGTATAATTTATTAAACCGTCGTAGGTATCAGTTACCGGAATACCATCGTCTCCGTTGGTTTTTACACCTATTGCAAAGGTCGCATCTTCCTGAAAATGGTTGTAAGCTGCTATGCCGAATACATAACGTCTACCGTCGGTTCCCAATTGGGTCACTTCTCCGATATGATGACTTTGAGCTCCTTCATGGATCTTCGAGTTGATATAGTTCAATCCGAATCCTTTCACTAAATCACTATGCGTTAAAAACTGCATTACCTGATTCCGTTTAATACGTGCGGAACGGTTATTATTATCCAAAGGAAGCACCAACCCTCCATTTTTTAGTTCATCTTCTGCTTTTACAAATTTTAATGCTCCCTGTAACGGAAAGTACATTGGTTTAGTACCTCCCATTTGGGTCATCAACGGATCCGTATCTACCGAACTTTCCGAAGCGTCCTGTAAAGCGTAAGTCTCCAACGGAGCATTCATCCGCTCAAATTCGATAATATCTTTGGCTTTGTTCAGTGCGCCATCCCAACCACCTGTGTTGGAGTTGGTAATACACACACTGATGTCAGCACCAAGGTCCATTAGAAATCCCGCTCCGAACTCGAGTCCGAAACTTCCGGATGCATTGGTTGTGGATACTTTCGGGTCGAAAACATAACCCACCTCATTACGAAAACCTCTGTAGCTTCCCGACGCACCTTGCGCCTGGATAGAGAACAAATCGTAGGTTAGAAAGGCACTTGGAAGATTCGGAGTATACTTTGTGAACGAAGCGTCGTTATCCCGGTTAAAATCCAATTGTGCCTTTTCCTTTTTTTGGCCATTTTCTAAAAAGAAGTACCCGTAAGAAGGTGTTTCAATCGTAATCTGATCATCCGGAATCCATTGGGATGAATAGGAGATCCCCAAACTGAATGCAGCATCAACTCCCCATAACGTGAAACCGGCAACTTTTAATCGGCCACTTAAACCCGTGCTGAACATGGAAGGACCGCTTGAGGGAGAATAATGAGCAAGGCCCATGTTGTAACTTGAAGAGATTCCTGTTCCAATTGCTGAGTAACTTTTTGTTACTGAGGATCCGTCTTTATAAGTAGTAGTGGTATGATCCTGCCTGCTGTAAGAATTTTGAAAACTCAGATCAGTTAATCCTGCACGCGAGTTCAATGCCGAACCTATTGTGGTGGTTCTTCTAAGATGTCCTTCATTAGCATATTTAACTTTGCTCTCAAAACTGAGAGAAGGAGCAAAACCGGCTCCGTTTTCACTACTTCCGGAAAGTTGAAAACCGGCTGTAGCCTTGTGTGAAGCTGTTTTGGCGAAGCTGAACGAAGGCCCAAAAGAAAATTCTGTGGAATAACCGTTGTAGTTATTGTAGTTAATTCCCATGTTTACACTCAATGTTGCAGGACCATCACCTAGCTGTCCGTTTTTCTTAAACTCTTTTCCAAAAAGTTCAAAATTCAACCCCGCATCCAAACTAATAGTACGATTAGGTTTCATATAAGTAGTATGTTCCACCATGTCACCGTTAAAATCATCGGGTAATCCGCGCATATTACGCACCACGCTTCCTACATTGAGGTTCCATCCCAAACCTACCCAGCTGGCTTCCTGGTCCATAGTGATTCCCGCGTTGTAGGAAATGTTGATAGGATAACCTTCAACATCCATCAGGGGAATGTTGTAGGAAAAATCGCCGGTAAACGGATCAACCATATCGGAAACACCGATAGGAGTGAAGCCGTGTACTTCGGGTTGCGTTGGTCCACCACCACCGGCTCGCACCGTGGCGGGGAAGAAAATTTCGAAACAAAAAGTGAGCAATAACAGCCATGCCATTGATCGCCGTCCCTGGTTGGCAGGGTTTGTTTTCGTGGAGTCGTTTGTGAAAGTGCTCATAATTACTGAATGTGAAGTGTGGGTATTTTAGTTGTATGCCAGTCTTTCACAGAGAAAGAAATGGTTGATTTTGTCAATGTTTTATCGTTGATCGTGAAGGTGTTTGTTTCCTTCAATGCGCTTTTCGGAAAATCAAGGTTGAATTTCGAAACCGGATAATTGGCCAACCCGCGTTCGTGCAGGTAACCACCCGGAGCAATAGAATCTTTTGTGGTGATCAACCGAAGGTCATTCTTAAACTCGAAGGCATAATAAGATGCCCGTTCTGCTGAAGATTCATCTTCGTTTAAATCAAAATGATATAAATCCGTTCCCGCCGTCGGAGTGATAATCGTGAGCATAAAATGCAAATCAGAATTGTCATCCGAAAGCCATGTTTGTGCTTCTTCGTTGGTAATGCGTTTCCCGCGCAGCTGTTGAGCTATTTCCAGTTCAGTTGGCAGGTATTCCAGAATGTAGCGTACATTGTTCACCGTTTGGGTATCACGGTACGGGTATTCGGCCGACTGCGCCCAGGCACAATACTCCACAGGCGTCATGGCTTTTTTTGGAGCCTTGTACGCGGTCTCTCTGCTGAGCGAACAGGCAGTGAGTGTGAATGCGGTCAGAAAAAATAGTGGTAGTTTCATGAGTTACTTATTGAGCTGAAAGTGGAGGTTGTATTTGGTGCCGTCGGGCGATTTCCAGGTGAAAACGTACTTTCCTTCCTTTAAATCAAGGTCTTCAAAATCGACTTTACAAAGCATTTCTCCCGAAGATTGAAAAGTCTCAGCTTGTTTGTCGTCATTTTCGATCGGTGTGAGTTTGATGTCTTGTTTATTTCCATCCGAACTGCCAATCGTGCCTTTCAGCGACAACTTTCCGCTTTCGGCAATCTTGATGTACAATACCGGTTCATTGGCTTGGTAAATCGAGCCGTCGGCCTGACGCCGCAAGGCAAGGTATTGATGCGTTGGTTCTTTCGGTTTGGCCAATGTGAAAACCCATGCTTCCGATTGTTGGATCACTACGCCGTTGAACAAATACGAAACCTGCCATGCATATGATTTCCCTTCTTCCAACGGATGCTCGGCACTCGAATAAACCGTAGTGCCCGATTGCAGATGCAGACGAATCATCAGTGGCGGATTGATCAGTACCGCTTCGGCTGGTGTTTGGTCTTCCTCCAATTCAGCGACCACAATTTGCTGTTCCAAGCGTGGATCGTTTTGAAGCGCTACCGTATTGCATTGCCATACAAACGTTGGCTCGGTTTCTTCGATAGTATCCTTGTCGTTGGGCAAGGAAAGCGTGATTGGCAAAGCGGAATACTGCGAAAAAGCATTCGCTCCGATGAATAAAAAGAAGATTAGCTGTAAGTAGTTCATCTGGTTTATTTTAAATGAAGTGTGAGTTTCCATCGCATGTATATTGGTTTGGTAATATCGGGTTGATCTTCCGCAAGGAAAAAAGTGTATTCCGTAGGCAGCCATCGCTGAAACAGGTAGCTGAGCGTAAACAAATCGCTGATCTTAAACTGTGATTGAAACACACAACCACTGGCTTTTCCAAATTGCTGGCTGTTCAGGTATTGATAATTTAAGCTGAGATTAAAAATCTCGCCGGTATAACTCAACTCCGGTTGAATGCACCAGTTTTGGCCATAAAGCCGTGTTAAGCCCTCAAATTCAGTGTAACTTACCTTCACGCCGAATCCCCATTTTTTCCATTCGGTGAGTAAATGCGCCGAAAGTTGTAATAGGCGCTGACTGGAATCTGGATTGGCAATGCGTGCGTAACCTCCATCCAGCAATTGACTGATTTTCCAGGTTTTTAAACTGCGGTGATTGTACAACCCTACTTTTCCGAGATGACTCAGTTTTTCAGCTTGTGAAAGCGTATCCGAAAATAAATTCAGCAAAGTGTAATTTCCTACAAAAGCCGTGTGTTTGAATAATTTCAACTGAATCTCAGCCGATCCTTGCTGGGTTTTTCTTACCGCTTGTGTTGAATCGTTGGAAAGGTAATTGTCCATTGCGCCTCGTACCTGAAACGTGAATCGTTTGGTGAGCGCCTGACGATAACTGAGTTCGGCATGTTCTGCTCCCTGCAGGTAAATTCCCTGCGCCCAGCCGTTGTAGTTGCTTCCGAGGTTGCGGTAAAACACTTTCAGTGAACTTTTCAATTTCGGGAATTGGTAATTCACACCAGAAGAATAAGCCAGAGCAGAAGCTCTTTTGGATGAAACAGCTGAAGAATCGTTCGAAAATGAATGTCCGAAAGAACCGAACCATGTCAGATTGGGTTGTCGTTTCGGAGTCGTGCAAAAAACCAGGTTATTGGCCAATTGTTGCTGACCCGGATTACGGTTGCGGATGTCATGCCAGCTTCTGCCGGTATAAAACGATTCAACTGAAACGGCATTTTTGTCCTTTTCGCCATAACCGACAATCACTGAACTAACGAAGCGTGTAGCGTTGACCGCAAAAAAATCACCGGCGTTGAACAGGTTGCTGTTATTATTAATGAGCTGATCAAAGGCCTGGTTTGAAAAAAGCTGATTGGGTAACGTAAATCCGGCGGCAACGTCGTAAAACGATTTTCGGATAGTTCCTGCAACATGAATTCCCTGCATCGGAATGGCATTGCGCGAAAGTGAACCGGTTGAAAGACTGCTTAGTCCGATATCGAACTTTTTGATTCCGCTTAAAAAGCCCTTATCGGTTTTCGAAAGCAGTTGATCATAATCACCCTTCAATTCTTTTTGCTTGAGTTTCAGATCAGAATAGATCTTTTGCTGTTCGGTCAATAATTGATGGGCCAGTTCAAGTTTTTGGTTAATGGAATCGAGCTTTGATAAATCTGTAGTTGGCAGGGTAGGAACGTCTGGTAAATTGAGTTGCGGGTTCAACAATGAGGTGTCAGGAAAATTTGGAATAGCGGGCAATTGGGGAATTGTCAATTCAGGTTTCTTCAACTTTTCCAGTTCCTGTTTTTTCAGATTCCAGTAGCTCCAGTTGCCTTCCAAACGATGAATACTGTCGGCACTGACCCCAATTTCATTGTCCAGCTTTGCTTGCGCCAGTTTGAGTTCCTGCAACCGGTCTCTTTTGTAAGTGATTGGTTCAAATGATAATCTGAAGTAGCTCGGCCTTCCCGAACGATAGGGTTCCTCTGAGAGGCGAAAAGACAATGAAACGGGAAGACCTTTGATGGTTAATAATGCGTTCCCTTCACCAAAAAAATAATCGTCTCTATAGGTGTTAAGCTGATTCGGATGAATTCCATGGGCGCCACCCAGCGATAAATTAGCTGCATTAAAACCGATGAATTTTTGATTGGTATCGTTTGCTTGAGTGGTAGAAACGGTCGTATTCACCTGCCCCAAAAGAGAGGACATCACGAATAGTGAGAGTGTCAGTGAAATGGTTTTCATCTTGTAGTCGATGTCACGTAAATGTAAAACCTTCTTTTGATCAAAACCTAATTGGTTTTAGAGAAATAATCGTCAGGAAGTTATTTAACTAATTAATGCGTTTAACTGTCTGTCAATCAGATTCGGCTTAACAGACGTTATGAACAAAATTTGAAAAGTTATAAACAATTGGACTTAAGTCCTTTCTGTTAAGATAATGTGTTTTGTGAAACAATTAAGAAGCATTTGGAATAGGCTTGCTAATACGATATAGTAGATTTTGCTGTTCTTCGGGGCGAATTCGCAGTCAGCAGTAACTGGTCGGATCACCTGGATTTTCCTTCCGAATGATTTGGTTAAAAAAAAGGGTTAATGGGTGTTTTTATTTAGAATTTAGACAATCTGTTAATTTTCTGCTTTTTTCTTTCAAATGAATTCACTAATATTGGTTCGCTAAAACTATAAATGAAACCCGGAATTGTCAAATCTCCAATTATTGACGTTCCACTCTAAACCATTTCGAATGAAAAATAAATTCATACGCTGGTCTCTTCTATTCTTACTTTTTTTTCCAATGTTTGCCTCCGGGCAGGGAGATACCAATTGGGTACAACTAATGTCTGACCCAACAGCCAATTTTTATGATGTGCAAGCTGCATTCAACAATTACTGGAAAGACAGACCGGTAGAAAAAGGCAAAGGTTACAAAGCATTTAAACGCTGGGAAAATTACATGGAACCGCGTGTTTACCCGAGTGGAGACATGACATTACCATCATTGACCTACCCCAATTATCAGGAATGGCTTTCAGAACAAAGTGACGAACCGAGCCCGGCGCCCAACGGATTTACGCTAGGTAACTGGACAGCTTTGGGACCTTTCGGAGTATCAAACGGAGGTGGGGCCGGACGAATCAACTTTGTTCGTTTTGATCCTACCAATTCCAACACGATTTTTGTAGGAGCGCCCGATGGTGGCCTTTGGAAATCAACTAACGGAGGAACTTCGTGGACAACTTCTACCGACCAATTAACGGTAATCGGCTGCACTGATGTGGCAATTGACCCTGGAAATACACAGGTAATGTATCTGGCTACTGGTGACGGTGAGGCTGGAGATTGCTACAGTGTTGGAGTTTTGAAATCAACGGATGGCGGTGCTACCTGGAATACGACCGGTTTGAACTGGACGGTGAATCAGGGGAGAACGATCTCCAAATTACTCATGCATCCGACCAATTCTCAAATATTAATTGCCGCAACAAGCAACGGAATTTACCGCACGACCGATGGTGGTGTGAACTGGACGCAAACAAGTACCGGTTCGTTTAAAGATCTGGAATTTATGCCCGGAACACCGAATACGGTTTATATTTCGGGAACCATTTTTCGTAAATCAACCGATAATGGCGTTACCTGGACAACCATTACATCCGGTTTGCCTACAACAGGCGTAGAGCGAATTGCAATTGCAGTTACAGCAGCCAATACAGCATATGTTTACCTGTTAATAGGCCGGTCTTCTGATCAGGGATTATTGGGCGTTTACAGATCTACCGATTCGGGAACTGCGTTTACATCACAGCACGGTGCCACTGGTCCGAATTTGTTGGGGTGGAACTCAAATGGAGGCGATTCAGGCGGACAAGCTTTTTATGATTTGTCCATTGCTGCTTCACCAACCGCTGCCAATACGATTGTTGTCGGAGGGGTAAATACCTGGAGATCCACCGATGGAGGAGTCAACTGGACGATTAACTCACATTGGACAGGATCCGGAGCGCCTTATGTGCACGCTGATGTTCATGCGATCGAATACCTGCCAGGATCAGGAACGACTTATTTTGTCGGACATGATGGTGGAATTTCCAAAACCACCAATAGTGGTACATCTTTCACCGATATAAGTGCCAATCTGGCAATTGCACAGCAATACCGTATCGGATTATCAACCACAACGGCCGGCAGAATGATGACCGGACATCAGGACAATGGTACCAACTTATTAAATGGAGGTACCTGGAATGAAGTTTACGGTGGTGATGGAATGGATTGTTTCATAGACCGTACGAATAACAATACACTTTACGGTTCTTATGTATATGGTGATTATTACAAATCTACCAATGGCGGTGGAGCATGGACAACCATTACATCCGGACTTCCCGGTGGTGATTGGCTTTGCGCCTGGCATCAGGACCCGGTTACGGCAGCAACGCTTTATGCAGGAGGAAGAACGGCCATGTATCGCACCACAAATGGTGGTACAGCCTGGTCGGCACTCGGCACACCTTCGGGGTCGGGTAGTATTGTGGAATTTGTGATTGCACCAAGCAATAATCAGATTATTTATTCGGTAAAATACAATGCTGTTTCAAAATCAACGAACGGTGGTACTACCTGGACAAACGTTACAGGTACTTTACCGGTGGGTAGTGCTTCGTTGACGAATGTCACTGTTTCGAATACCGATCCGAATATCGTTTGGGTTACTTTCTCGGGTTACTCAGCCGCGAATAAAGTGTTTAAATCTACCAACGGTGGTACTTCCTGGACAAATACCACAACCGGTTTACCCAACGTGCCTTGTAACACCATAGTTTATCAGAATGCAGCGGCCAACGATGTTGTATATGTAGGAACCGATATCGGTGTTTTTTACCGGGATAATACAATGGGTTCATGGGTTGCTTATATGGATGGCTTACCGCGTGTTTCTGTTCGCGATTTGGAAATCTATTATTTAACAGGTAAAATCAGAGCGGCCACATTTGGTCGCGGTACCTGGGAAAGTAACGTAGCAACTCCCGGAGCAAATGCTCCTGTTGCAGAGTTCATAGGCGCGCCATTACAGATTTGTGCCGGTTCAACGGTCACATTTACCGATCAATCCGCATTCACACCAACATCATGGTCATGGTCATTTACCGGAGGAACACCACCAACGTCAACATCTCAAAATCCTACTGTTACCTATTCTACGGCAGGTGTTTACGATGTTACGTTAACGGCAACAAATGCCAACGGTTCCGATCCTGAAGTGAAAACAGGTTATATTACCGTAGTTGGAGGAACCGGTGTTGCTTTACCGCTAACCGAAGGTTTTACTACTGCTACGTTTGTTCCGACCAATTGGTCGCTCATAAACACAAATGCATCTACTACCTGGGTGCGTGATGCAACAATAGGATTTGCTCCTACGGCAGGAAATTCCATGTTATTCGATAATTATAATGTCGATGATTCGGATGATGATGAAGTGCGTGTAAAAGCCGTAACCCTTGCATCATTGGTTTCAGCTCAGCTGACTTTTGATGTGGCGTATGCGCCTTATGATGGGTCGAACTATGATGGATTGGAAGTGTTGGTTTCCACCAACTGTGGGGCTACATTTACATCGCTTTATTCAAAATCCAATACGGTTTTGGCTACGGCAGCTGCAACCACTAGCGTCTTTACACCGACAGCAGCACAATGGCGAACCGAAACGGTGAGTCTTACACCATATGTGGGCCAGACAAATGTGGTGATTGCGTTCCGGAATTTATCAGGATACGGAAATCGTTTATTTGTAGATAATATCAATATTACCGGAGCGGCACCAGCAACGGCAGCCTTTACAGCATTGCCGGCAACCGTTTGTACCGGACAAACCGTGACCGTGACCGATGCTTCGGTAGGAGCTTCTTCCTGGAGCTGGAATTTTGGTGCGGGAGCAACTCCGCCAACAGCAACAGGCGTCGGTCCGCATACCGTAACTTATTCCTCCGCTGGTACGAAAACCATTCAGTTGACCATCAATGGAGCCACAAGTACTACGCAAAATGTAACGGTGAATGCAACTCCTGCTACCCCGACAATTTCAGCTGGTGGACCTGTTACTTTCTGCGCAGGCGGAAATGTGGTGTTGACTTCTTCATCAGCAACCGGAAACCTTTGGTCGACTGGTGCAACTACGCAATCAATAACAGTCTCAACTGCCGGAACATACACCGTTGCGGTGACCACAGGAGGTTGTACATCGGCTACTTCGGCCGGAACAACCGTAACCGTTAATCCATTGCCGGCTACACCAACCATTACACCTGGTGGACCAACTACATTCTGCGCAGGCGGAAGTGTGGTGCTAACTTCATCGTCAGCAACGGGTAATTTGTGGTCAACAGGTGCCACTACGCAATCGATCACGGTTTCCACTTCCGGTACTTATACTGTTACGGTTACAAGTGGCGGCTGTACATCAGCAGCTTCGCCTGGAACAAGCGTAACCGTGACGCCGTTGCCATCTACCCCTACAATTTCAGCCGGTGGCCCTACAACATTCTGTGCAGGTGGAAGTGTGGTATTGACTTCGTCATCAGCGACAGGTAACTTATGGTCGACAGGCGCAACAACGCAATCGATTACGGTTTCAACTTCCGGAACTTATACAGTTAATGTTACAAGTGGTGGTTGTACTTCTGCCAATTCAGCAGGAACACCGGTAACAGTAACGCCATTACCATCTACACCGACAATTTCAGCCGGCGGGCCAACTACATTCTGCGCAGGCGGAAGCGTGGTATTGACTTCGTCATCAGCTACAGGTAACTTATGGTCGACCGGTGCAACAACGCAATCGATCACGGTTTCAACTTCCGGAACGTATACGGTGAATGTCACAAGTGGTGGTTGTACTTCAGCCAATTCAGCAGGAACACCGGTAACAGTAACGCCATTACCATCTACACCGACAATTTCAGCAGGTGGTCCTACAACGTTCTGTTCAGGCGGAAGTGTAGTACTGACTTCTTCATCTGCAACAGGAAATACATGGTCAACCGGAGCAACAACGCAATCTATTACAGTTACAACCGCAGGAACCTATACGGTCAATGTAACAAGCGGTAGTTGTACTTCTCTCAATTCATCAGGAACCGTTGTCGTAGTGAATGCGCTTCCGGTTATTGCGGCAGGTACAGTTGTGAATCCGACAAGCTGTGGTACAGCAACCGGAAGTATCCAATTGACAGGCTCAGGTACCGGAACAATTAACTGGTCTGGTACAAGTACTGGTACACTAAGCAGTGTCACCTTACCAACAACGATCAATTCGTTAGCTGCCGGTTCTTATTCAATAACGTTTACCAACGCATCAGGATGTGTTTCCAATGTCGTTTCACAGGGATTAAATGATCCTACACCACCGTCAACGCCTACTGTTTCAGCAGGTGGCCCATTGACTTTCTGTTCAGGCGGAAGTGTGGTATTGACTTCTTCATCGGCAACAGGCAATACCTGGTCAACCGGAGCAACAACGCAATCCATTACTGTTTCAACCAGCGGTTCATACGCTGTGACCTTTACCAATGGAAGCGGTTGTTCGGCTACTTCATTGGCTACAGTCGTTACCGTAAATACAACTCCCGTAATCTCTGTTGGAACGGTTACCAATCCTACGACCTGTGGAGCATCAACCGGAGAAATTCAGCTAAACGGTTCCGGAACAGGAACAGTGAACTGGAGCGGTAGTGCATCCGGTTCAATGAGCAGTGTGACTTTGCCGGCTACTGTTACCGGTTTAGGCGCCGGATCTTACACCATCGGATTTACGTCTTCTGCGGGTTGCGTTTCCAATTCGTTGTCACAGGTTCTCACAGATCCAACTCCTCCTGCTGCACCAACTATTTCAGCTGGTGGTCCGATTACTTTCTGTGCAGGAGACAATGTGGTATTGACTTCATCATCGGCCACCGGAAATGTATGGTCAACCGGAGCTACAACACAATCCGTTACAGTAACTGCGTCGGGTAATTACACGGTTACCTTTACCAACGGCAGCGGTTGTTCGGCTACGTCAGGTCAAACTGTAGTTACCGTTAATGCTCTTCCAACCGTAACGTTCGGCTTGTTAGCTGATATGTGTGATTACAGTGCTCCTGTTTCACTGACACAGGGATCTCCGGCTGGAGGTGTTTACAGTGGAAATGGTGTCAGCGGCTCGTTATTTGATCCTTCCGTTGCAGGTTTAGGAGTAGCCACGCTTACGTACGATTACACGGATGCAAACGGTTGTACCGGATCAGCAACTTCGGACTTGTTTGTGGGTGATTGTGCCTCATTGACTGAAGCAGTTAATTTGAATATTACCATCTTCCCGAATCCTTCAACGGGAGTCGTGACAATTGATCCGAACGGCGTTGAAATTTCAGCGATCGTTGTCTATGATTATGCCGGAAGATTGGTTTATGAAGATAGAACTTCCGTTAATGCAGCGCCGAAAACAGTTGATTTATCAAATCTTGCGGAAGGCGTGTACAACGTGAGAGTGATCACCGGATCGTTGGTGGTGAATACACCTATCGTAATTAATCGATAATTAAAAAGAATAGTTTCTAAAATGGCCGCTCGTTGAGTGGCCATTTTTTTTGAGCTTCATTTTCTAAACTACTCAGTCATAACGTGCTATTTAGTTTAAACTAACTAAACAATAAATGAATTAGTTCATTCTTTTTTTGATACTAGCGCATTGATTTTAACATTCATACTTGTTAAAAGGCTTTTTTTTTTGGAAAAAATAACCTAACATTGGAATGCTAAAACTAAAAAATGAAAATGGTAAAGATGACGTTCTCCAATTCGTCAACTTTATTCCTGATTGTACCTAAACTACAAAAAGGAGCTGCAGTTACAGAAATGTATCGTGGCCTGCTTTTCAGTTGTTCTATTTCCCAAAAACTACTACTATGGAAAAAACCGCGGTTACAAAACGTTGGCTCTGTGTTCTGACAGTATTTATTTTCTGCTTTAACCATTATTCTTCTGCTCAAACTGTTCGTTGTTACACGGATGAACAGCATGCTGCACGTATGGCGGCAAATCCTGAACTGGAATCAAAGGAAGATTTCGAACAATGGGTCAATGAAGCGATTGCCGATATGGACCAAAGTAAAATCATCGGTGGTGTTTATCAGATTCCGGTGGTGTTCCATATCATTCACTCAGGTGAAGCTGTGGGAACGGGCTCCAATATTTCCCAGGCAGCAGTTCAGTCGCAAATCGATGTGCTCAATGAAGATTTTCGCCGCATATTCGGTTCCAACGGATGGAATACACATCCTGCCGGTGCCGATACACAGATCGAATTCTGTTTGGCCCAACGCCGGCCCAACGGTACTGCCTTTACAGCCGGACAACCCGGAGTGAACCGTATTCTCTACTCTACAATTGGCCCAACTGCCCCGCCTTTTGGTACAGGGTATGTCGACGCCACTATTAAAACATGGACTTATAACGGAGGTGTCGCTACTGCCAACAGAGGCTGGGACCCGAATAAATACATGAATATCTGGATCTGCCAGCTTGGCGGCGGAATTCTCGGGTATGCTCAGTTTCCGGAATCTCCGATTGGGGGAATGGGCTGCGGTGCCACAGCTGTAGCAACGGATGGCGTTGTTTTTACGACTAATTCTATTGGGAAAAGTGCTGTTACCGGTTTTGGTGGTGTGTATAACGAAGGAAGAACAGCAACACATGAAGTCGGTCACTGGCTGGGTCTGCGTCATATTTGGGGTGACGGAGGTTGTACCGTTGATGATTATTGCAACGATACACCAGAGGCAGGGGCAGCGAATTACGGTTGTCCCGGAGGAACAAACTCCTGTACTGCTGCTCCGGATGCCGGGGTAGATATGATTGAAAACTACATGGATTATACCGATGATCTCTGTATGAATATTTTCACCAATGATCAGAAACAGCGAATGCGGGCTGTGCTCGAAGCAAGTCCGCTGAGGAGAGCATTGATCAATTCGGATGCCTGTACACCGCCCAATCCAAGCGACGCTTCTGTAACAGATGTGTTTAACCCAAGGGGAGACCATTGTCAGGGGAGTATTATCCCAAGTGTGCAATTGCGAAACCGTGGTTCCAATACATTGACTTCGACAACCATTTCTTATCAAATAGACAACGGTACACCTACCACTTTCGCGTGGACAGGATCGATCACCGCAGGAAACTCTGCAACTGTTGCTTTGCCAGCTTTTACAGCAGCAACATTAGGCGTACATATTTTTAAAGCGTATTCAACATTGCCAAACGGCGTAGCTGATCCTTCAACTACTTATGATACATCATCTATCAGTTTTGTGGTTTCGAATGGTATTATGCCCAATTACACACAAGATTTTGAGGCGAGTACTTTTCCACCGGATTTACGCTGGGTGGTAGAAAACGTAAATGCTGATTGCTTCCAATGGAGCCCTGCATCAGGGATTTCTTCTGCAGGAGTTTTTACCAACAACATTGCACAATTACCTTTTTATGGTGATGGAAGTACTACAAACGAAAACCTGTATACACCTGTTTTCATTCTTCCGTGTAATGCTTCGGCGGCAAGTTTGCAATTTCAGGTGGCTTATCGTCAACGTTTGGCAGGCTCCAACGATCGCTTGATTGTAGAAATCTCTCAGGATTGCGGTGTTACCTGGGCAGCGACTACTTATGACAAACAAGGTAGTGTGCTGGCGACCAATGCAACGCTGACAGGTTCCAATGAATACTACCCGACGATAGCGGCCGATTGGCGTACAGAAACCATTAACCTGCTTTCTTATGTCACTACGACCTCCAAGAATATCCGTTTCCGTTTCAGAGGAATTTCCAACAACGGAAACAATATTTTTATTGATAATGTCAACTATACGGCAACCACTCCGGGTGAGATCAACCTTGTACAAGGTGCTACTGATGTAATTGACGGTGGATTATATGATTTCGGAACCGCTGTGGCGGGCATTACACAAACAGTTACGTTTACTGTTCAGAATACCGGAACGACCAACCTCGTATTGACTCCGCCGATTACAGTGGCAGGAGCCGCATTTGCGTTAGGTGCTACGTTTGGCGTTACTACCGTTCCTGCGGGAGGCTCAACAACATTTACATTGACCTTTACGCCGTCTGCTGCAGGGCCGTTTACAGGAACTGTTTCTTTCGGAACAAATGACTGTGATGAAGGAACCTACAATTTTGTACTTAACGGAACGGGAACCACCATTCCACCGATTGCTGATTTCAGCGCTACGCCAACTACGGTTTGCGCTGGTGCAGCGGTAGCGTTTACCAACTTATCCACTTATGCGGCCAGTTATTCCTGGAATTTTGGTGCATCAGCAACTCCGCCAACTTCAACAGCTACCAATCCATCGGTTGTCTTTAATACACCGGGAACGTATCCTGTAACGCTTACCGCTACGAATGCTTTCGGATCGGATGTGGAAACAAAAACAGGGTATATTGTTGTGGTTAGTTCAACAGGTACCGTCTTACCGATCACCGAAGGATTTGCGGTTGCAACATTCCCTCCGGCAGGTTGGTCAGTTGTCAATAACAATGGTTCGCCTACTACATGGGTTCGTTCTACGGCTGCTGGGTTTGCACCGACAGCAGGTAACTCCATGATGTTTGATAATTTCAATTACAACGATAGCGACGATGATGAAGTGCGAATGACCGCCGCCAGCTTTAGTGGTTTGGCGTCGGCACAGTTGGTTTTTGATGTAGCATACGCACCCTACGACGCTGCCAATTTCGACGGACTGCAAGTGTTGGTATCAACCGATTGCGGAGTCACTTATACTTCAGTGTATTCAAAATCAAATACTGTATTGGCAACCAGAACCGCCACTACAACCATCTTTACGCCGACTGCGGCCCAGTGGCGAACGGAAACAGTCAATCTATCTGCTTACGTGGGCCAGTCAAGTGTTATTGTCGCTTTTAGAAATTTATCAGGATATGGCCAGCGTTTGTTCGTAGATAACATCAATCTTACAGGTGTTGTTGCGGCCACTCCGCCAACGGCCAGTTTCACAGGTACTCCTACAACCTTGTGTGCCGGACAAAGCGTTACTTATACCAACACATCAACCGGTTCACCAACGTCTTATGCCTGGACCTTTGCAGGTGGAACGCCTCCAACATCAACGGCGACCAACCCAACGGTTACTTATAGTACGGCAGGAACCTACACGGTTGCATTAACGGCAACCAACGGTTCAGGATCGAACACGTCAACACAAACAAACTATATTACGGTAAATGCAATTCCTGCAACACCAACAATCAGTGCAGGTGGTCCGTTGACTTTCTGTGCCGGCGGAAGTGTTGTACTGACTTCATCATCAGCGAGTGGAAATCTTTGGTCGACAGGAGCTACAACCCAGTCGATTACCGTTTCTACTTCAGGGACCTACACGGTTGCAGTAACAACTGCGGGTTGTACTTCAGCTACCTCAGCTGGAACCACGGTTACTGTAACAGCATTGCCATCAGCGCCGACAATTTCGGCAGGTGGTCCGTTGACCTTTTGTGCGGGTGGAAGTGTGGTGCTGACTTCATCGTCAGCTACCGGGAACCTATGGTCAACCGGAGCCACAACGCAAACGATTACCGTTTCTACATCCGGAACTTATACCGTAACACGCACCAGTGGTGGTTGTACTTCTGTACCGTCAGCCGGAACAACGGTTACCGTAAATCCACTTCCTGCAACACCAACAATTTCGGCAGGTGGTCCGTTGACCTTTTGTGCCGGTGGAAGTGTGGTATTGACGTCCTCATCAGCCAGTGGAAACCTTTGGTCGACAGGAGCTACAACGCAATCCATTACTGTTTCTGCATCCGGAACCTATACGGTTACTGTTACCAGTGGTGGTTGTACCTCAGCGGCATCTGCCGGAACCACGGTTACTGTAACAGCATTGCCATCAGCGCCGACAATTAGTGCAGGCGGTCCGTTGACCTTCTGTGCCGGTGGAAGTGTGGTGCTGACTTCATCGTCAGCTACCGGAAACCTTTGGTCAACCGGAGCCACAACACAAACAATTACTGTTTCTACATCAGGAACCTATACCGTAACACGCACCAGCGGTGGTTGTACTTCTGTACCATCAGCCGGAACAACGGTTACCGTAAATCCACTTCCTGCAACACCAACAATCAGTGCAGGTGGTCCGTTGAGTTTCTGTACCGGTGGAAGTGTTGTTTTGACATCTTCATCGGCGAGTGGAAACCTTTGGTCAACCGGTGCAACAACGCAGTCGATTACCGTTTCAACTTCCGGAACTTATACGGTTACCGTTACAAGCGGCGGTTGTACCTCAGCGGCATCAGCTGGAACTACTGTCACTGTGAGTGCCTTACCGGCAACACCAACTATTTCAGCAGGTGGTCCATTGACCTTCTGTGCGGGTGGAAGTGTGGTATTGACGTCTTCATCAGCGAGTGGAAATCTGTGGTCGACGGGAGCCACAACACAATCAATCACTGTTTCTACTTCAGGAACCTATACGGTTTCCGTTACAAGTGGTGGTTGTACCTCGGCTACCTCAGCCGGAACCACTGTTAGCGTAACGGCATTGCCTTCTGCACCAACAATTAGTGCGGGCGGTCCGTTGACATTCTGTGCGGGTGGAAGTGTGGTACTTACTTCATCTTCTGCTACCGGGAACTTATGGTCAACCGGAGCCACAACACAAACAATTACTGTTTCAACATCCGGAACCTATACCGTAACGCGTACCAGCGGCGGTTGTACCTCGGTTCCATCAGCAGGTACAACAGTTACTGTTAATCCGATTCCGGCAACACCGACCATTTCGGCAGGTGGACCATTGACTTTCTGTGCGGGTGGTAGTGTTGTTTTGACTTCTTCCTCAGTCAGTGGAAACTTATGGTCGACAGGAGCTACAACGCAATCAATCACCGTTTCAACAAGCGGAACTTATACTGTTGCGGTAACAACTGCAGGCTGTACTTCGGCAACATCAGCAGGAACCACGGTTACTGTAACAGCATTACCTGCAACACCAACAATCAGTGCAGGTGGTCCGTTGACCTTCTGTGCGGGTGGAAGTGTTGTATTAACATCCTCCTCAGCGAGCGGAAATCTTTGGTCGACAGGAGCTACAACGCAATCGATTACCGTTTCAACGAGCGGTACATACACTGTTTCGGTAACAAGCGGTGGTTGTACTTCAGCTACCTCGGCCGGAACCACGGTTAGTGTAACAGCATTACCTACAACACCAACCATTTCAGCAGGTGGTCCATTGACCTTCTGTGCGGGTGGAAGTGTGGTATTAACATCGTCATCTGCCAGCGGAAACTTGTGGTCAACAGGAGAAACAACGCAATCGATCACCGTTTCAACAAGTGGAACATACACGGTTTCGGTTACAAGCGGTGGTTGTACATCAGCTACTTCTCTTGGTACAACAGTTACTGTAACAGCATTACCTGCAACGCCAACCATTACGCCGAGCGGCCCTACTACATTCTGCGCAGGTGGAAGTGTTGTATTAACATCGTCCTCAGCCAGTGGAAACTTATGGTCGACCGGAGCAACAACGCAATCGATTACTGTTTCTACTTCAGGAACATATACTGTTACTGTAACGAGCGGTGGTTGTACATCAGCAGTGTCTCCGAGCACAACAGTTACTGTAACACCATTGCCTGCTACGCCAACAATTACACCAAGCGGTCCATTGACGTTCTGCGCAGGTGGAAGTGTCGTTTTGACCTCTTCATCAGTTAGTGGCAACTTATGGTCGACAGGCGCAACAACGCAATCGATCACTGTTTCGACTTCAGGAACATACACTGTTTCGGTGACCAGCGGTGGTTGTACATCAGCTACTTCTCCTGGTACAACAGTTACTGTAACTCCACTTCCTGCAACGCCAACCATTACGCCGAGCGGCCCTACAACATTCTGCGCAGGTGGAAGTGTCGTTTTGACCTCATCCTCAGCGAGTGGAAACCTTTGGTCTACAGGAGCAACAACCCAATCGATCACGGTTTCAACAAGTGGAACTTATTCGGTTTCGGTAACAAGTGGTGGTTGTACATCCGCTACGTCACCGGGCACAACGGTTACAGTGAATCCGCTTCCTGCAACACCAACCATTACACCAAGTGGTCCAACAACGTTCTGTTCGGGTGGAAGTGTTACATTGACATCATCATCTGCTACCGGAAATACCTGGTCTACCGGTGCGACTACGCAGTCAATTACCGTTTCGACTTCAGGTACATATACTGTAACAGTGGATAATGGGACATGTGTTTCCTTGCCATCAGCGCCAACTACCGTTACGGTAAATCCGCTTCCTGCGACGCCGACCATTTCTGCTTCAGGACCAACAACGTTCTGCTCTGGAGGTTCTGTGACATTAACGTCATCCTCACCAACAGGAAATACATGGTCTACTGGTGAAATCACGCAATCCATTACGGTAACAACTTCTGGTACTTATTGGGTGATGGTAACTAACGGATTTGGCTGCACGGCGACTTCTGCAACGTTTATCATTACGGTAAATCCGACTCCTGCCACACCGACAATCACGGCCAGCGGACCAACAACATTCTGCGCAGGCGGAAGTGTGACATTGACTTCGTCGTCTGCTACAAACAATGTTTGGTCAACCGGTGCAACAACGCAATCAATCACAGTTTCGACAAGCGGAACTCATACGGTGACGATTGATGATGGAACTTGTATTTCAGCTCCTTCGTCAGCTACGACTGTTACAGTGAATCCGCTTCCTGCTACACCAACAATTTCTGCGGGTGGTCCAACCACATTCTGCGCGGGTGGAAGCGTCACATTGACTTCATCATCGGCAACCGGAAATGTGTGGTCGACAGGTGAAACGACACAATCCATTACCGTTTCGACTTCGGGAACTTATACCGTTAGTGTCGACAACGGAACATGCGTTTCAGCTTTGTCGGCAGGGACAACGGTTACAGTGAATCCTGTTCCGTCTGCACCGTCAGTCACACCAAGCAGTTCAACAACGTTCTGCTCAGGTGGAAGTGTCACGCTGATCTCATCGTCGTTGAGTGGAAATCTTTGGTCAACGGGTGAAACAACCCAATCGATCACTGTCTCAACAACAGGAACGTATACAGTCACGGAAACAAGTATTGGCTGTACATCACCGGCATCTGCTCCGGTAACAGTTACGGTGAATCCGACTCCAACAGCGCCAACCATTACAGCAGGCGGCCCTACCACATTCTGTGCGGGGGATGATGTGACATTGACCTCTTCATCGGTCAGTGGAAACGTTTGGTCAACCGGAGAAACCACGCAATCGATTACCGTTTCCACTTCAGGAACGTATACCGTAACGGAGGATAACGGAACATGTGTTTCGGCTGCATCGGCTGGAACTACCGTTACTGTGAATGCTTTACCGACAGTAACCTTCGGACCATTGGCAGATATGTGTGATTACAACCCGATGCTTACGCTGACGCAGGGAAGCCCTGCAGGCGGTACTTATAGCGGAACCGGTGTGACCAGCGGACAGTTTGATCCTTCGGTACCAGGATTGGGTACAACCACATTGATCTATACATTTATTGATGGAAACGGTTGTATGGCAAGCACTACTTCGGATATACTGATCGACGATTGTTTGAGCCTTTCCGAAACGGAAGCTTCCATAATTCAACTGTTCCCGAATCCTTCAGCGGGAGTGTTTACAGTTGATGCAGGAAGCACGATCATCGAGCACATTGTGATTTACGACAATGCCGGAAGATTGGTGGAAGATTTGGGAAATATGCAGGTTTCTATCCTCACAATCGATCTGTCGAAACACAGTCGCGGTATGTATACTTTGTCAGTGAAAACCAATCATGGCACAGATCGATTACCATTTGTGCTGGATAAATAATTGAACAAACAGATTTGAAAAATCCCCG
The DNA here is from genome assembly GCA_040387295.1 of Bacteroidota bacterium. Classification (GTDB taxonomy): domain Bacteria; phylum Bacteroidota; class Bacteroidia; order Flavobacteriales_D; family Crocinitomicaceae; genus Fluviicola. The sequence continues at coordinate 237,795 of JAZKEB010000003.1, forward strand.
CTTTCAGAAGAAGGCGGGGATTTTTGAGTTTATAAACCGTATGGAAACTTTTCAGAATGAGAGCGAGAAACAGAATGAGGTTTTAACAAACTGTGGAGTATCCTTGGGTTAAGTACGGGATATCTATGGGATATCTATGGGATATCTATAGAGTGTCTACGGCAATTGGTTAAGCAAATCTGTTCGCTTCAATATCCAACCATTCCAGTGTAGCATTGGCGAAAATATCTTCTTTTACTGATTGCGGAAGATTACTGTCTTCGATGAATTTTCCGATTTCTAGATCACCCAGTGGAAAAGGATAATCGGAACCAAGGCACACGCGTTTGCTTCCCTGCATTTTCAGCACGTACTCCAGCATATCGATGTCGTGGGTAATGGAGTCGATCCAGAATTTACCCAGGTATTCGCGCGGATTGCGTTTGTTGTCGATGGCTACCAAATCAGGACGACAGTTGAAGCCGTGTTCGATACGACCTAATGTTGGTAAGAAAGAACCTCCGGCGTGTGAAAAACAAACTCTCAGATTCGGTAATCGTTCCAATACACCGCCAAAGATCATGGAACAGGCAGCGCGGGAAGTTTCTGCCGGCATTCCAACCAACCACGGCAGCCAGTATTTTTTCATGTCGTTTTCACCCATCATTTCCCAAGGATGTACCATAACGGCCATTCCCAAATCGGCACAAGCCTCAAAAATGGGAAAAAGTTCTTCGTCATTCAGGTTTTTTCCATTGATATTGGAACCGATCTGAATACCAAGATGTCCGCTGTTTTTGGCACGTTCCAATTCCTGAATTGCCAGTTTGGCATCCTGCATAGGAAGTGTTGCCAATCCAAGGTAATTTTTTGGGAAACGCACTGCTAAATCGGCGATATGATCATTGAGAAACTGTGATACTTTTAATCCGTGATCGGGTTTTGCCCAATAGGCAAACAATACAGGAATGGTACAAACGACCTGAACCTGAGTGTTGAATTGCTCGTATTCTTTGATGCGCATGTCTTCTCCCCAACAGTTCTCCTCAATGCGACGAAAAAACTGACCGCCCTGCATCATATCAGCCGTTCCATTGTCGTTGTGCTCGAGGTGAATGAAATTACCGTATCCGAATTCTGTAGCCCATTTAGGTAGGTTTTTCGGAATGATATGGGTGTGCATGTCAATTTTTAGCATCGTTCAAAATTTTGCAGTCTGCGAAGGTACGTTTTCGGGATAAATATGGGGTTGGTTTGTGAAATTATTCACAGAATTCCCACGCCTTTCATGAGAGATGCAAAAAGGTTTCCCACAGATTAGCGTAAAATGATTCCCACAAATTCGTGCATTCGTGGGAAGTAAAACAACCCCTTAATTTCCTAATTCGTCCGCTGTTTCACGTCTTCAATACCTGTATTTCGGCGACGTGCCTGTGCTACAGTATTCTTGCCGAAGCGTTGAACAAATGAGAATGTCAACACACGTGAATCCCAGGTTCTGCTGGTTCTGAAATCCTGATTTTGGTAAGTTACAAGCACGGCTATCCGGTTGGTATAGAAAATATCGCTGACAGAAAGCTTAAAAGTAGTCAACTTGTTTTTCAATACTTTCTGCGCACCAATCGTAATCTGTGCCAAATCTTTGATGATAAATTGTCCCCATGCTTGCGGACCCTGGTAGTAGCCGTTCAGTTCAGCCGACCATCCATTGGAACCGAAAACAAAACTATTGCTCATATTCAAATCCCAGGATACATTTTGATTGAGCAATTCACCACCCTGTAGCGAACTTTCGTATTTATTCCAATAAGCATTCACCGTAAGGTTTGAATTCAACCACTTTTTCACGCTAAAAGGAACACTGACCGACGCATATACCTGCTGATAATCGCGCATATTGGTTGGTGTTTGGTAAGATATCTTGGTTGAATCATTTTGAAAAATGACATCGGTAATGGATTCTTTACTTTGCGTGTAACCGATTGAGCCAATATATTTGCCTTTCACTGTATGGGATACATCAAACGAATGCGTCATTACCGGTTTTAACTTCGGATCTCCCACCACATAAGTATAAGGATCGGCGAAGAACGTTAACGGATTCAACTGACTGTAATTTGGCCGGTCAATGCGTTTACTGTAGGCTAGCGAAAGAGTATAGTTATCAGAGACGTTGTAATTAAAGAATGCACTCGGGAAAAAATAGAGGTAATTGCGTTCAAACAATTCGCCGGATGTTACCTGGTCTCCTTCTGTGCGGGTTTGCTCGGCGCGTAATCCCAGTTGAAAACTAATTTTTTTGTATTCTTTGGAGTAATTGAGATACCCGGCATTGATGTTTTCAGAATAGATGAAATGATTGGATCGGGTAGAGTCGTAGGCTTCAACTCCGTTAATGATGATATACAAGAGAATATCATTGTCCGTTTTCACGAAACTACTCTTCAATCCGGCTTCGAATGATGCATTATTCTTCAAGGGATGCACATAATCGGCTTTGAAGGAAAGCACGGTGATCAGCCCTGATTGCGCAGTACGCAGCGCATTGATGTAAGTCGGATTGTTGATCGAATCATAGTAGTTAGACAAAAACGTTTGAAGACTTCGTGACTGAAGTTGACCGTAATCGAGATCTACCGTTATTTCCTTGCCTGTAGTGTCGAAGGTGTGTTTTAAATTGATGTTTCCAAACCCGTTGAACCGGTTTTCATCGAGTGTGTTATTGGTTTCCGATGTGTAACGCAATTGGTTAGAGGCATCGGTAATGTAGGCTCGGGTAAAACCATCCCGCTTGGTTTGAGACCAATTTCCGGCAAAAACTGCTCCGATAATGGTTTTTTCAGAAGCGTAGAGGTCCACACCGACTTTCATGTTGTGCGCCTGAATGGGCTGTTTGGTTATCGAGGTTTGATCAAAGATCGATGAAACGGCATGTGTGCTGTCAAAGAATTTTCGATTGATGTAGAACCGCGTAAAACCCTCCGGTTTAGCGAATGAATACGAAGCAAACAGGTTCACTTTCTTTTTTCTGAAATTGAGATTGGTGGCCGCTGTGGGTTTGAAATAAACTCCTTGCCCGGCACTTAATGAAACACTTCCATTGAATCCCTGGCGCTGGTCCTTTTTAAACTTGATGTTGATGATTCCGGCATTTCCTTCGGCATCGTATTTCGCTGACGGGTGGGTAATGATCTCGATCTTGTCGACATTTGCCGAAGGAATTGTTTTCAGGTAATTGATGAGGTCTTCTCCGGCCAGTGGCGAAGGTTTGCCGTCGATCATAATCCGAACGCCCTGTTTTCCGCGTAGCACAATGGCATTTCCATTACTGATGGTTATTCCGGGAGCACGTGTCAATACGTCAAGAATGGAGCTTCCCATCGAAACAATGCTATTGTCTACATTCAGCACAATTTTGTCGAGGTAACGCTCAATAAACGGTTTTTTATAGACAACTGTGGCTTCATCCAGTGATTTTTCTTCTGTCAGAGAAACCAACGGAAACGTAACGATTGGCTGATCACCTGAAATGGCGAAAGGTTCGGAAATGTAGGTTGTATAACCGATTGCCATTGCTATAAAGAAATAATTACCTGGTTGCAGTGCTTCAAACAGCGCTACTCCGCTGCTGTCTGCAATTTCCAGTTTCACCAATGAAGAATCAAGTTGATTGAACAAGCTAACGGAAACATCTGGCAATACCAGATTTTGTGTGGTGGTAAATTTCAACGACAGGGCCGTTCCTGATTCCTGAGTGTGCGCATGTAAGCTGGAAAAGAGGAGGATGACCAACCAGAAATAACCTCGTTGGAGTAGGGATTGAATGGGAGTTTTTAGACGTAATCCGCTAACGATAAGCGGTAACAAAGCAAGTAAACGATTCATGGATCAAAGCTACCTAGATTGCCGAAGATCAATTTGTCAAAAACTGCTTTTCAGTCCTGTATTTGAATTGTTAACGAGACATGTACTGACCTATTTCATGAAAGATTAAAAGATTCCCACAAAATTAATCAGTGATTGAGAGACATATCTTTAGCCACGAATGGACGAATGACAAGCAGAACACAATTAAAACGAATACAGACTTTGTCTGTTTCACTTATGCTGGATTAGTATTCGTAAACAACGTTTACAATTCGCTCAAATTTTACAGAGCACTTCATTCGTTCATTCGTGGCTAAAATAATACGTTCTATTTCCTTAGATAAATTAAAATTGTATTGTATTGAATTTGTAGCGTTTACACGGAATTCCGTTCATGCGCGAAAGCACCACGATACCGTTTTCCGTTGCAAAAAAGAACGACGGATCGATGGCCATTGGGAATGCATTCGGTTTTTGAATGTCATCAAGCGGGAATGAAGCAAACGTTCTGTCAGTGTAAACCAGACTTCCGTCGGCATTGATTACAGTGAGCAATGTGGGATATAATGCTTCTTTTCCGTACAGATTGTCGATGTTGATCTTGTTGCCATTCATATCGAACCAGTAACGGAAATTGTGAATCGGAGCATCGTTGTGCAAGTCGGTGAAATTCCACGCAAGGAACAACTGACCGCCTTTGAGTTGATACGCAAACGAACCGTAATGCAATTTTTGATCGCGGGTTTTTTCGGATTGTCGTTTGTCGTAGTAACGATGCCATTGTTCCACACCTTCATTATCGGTCGAAATGGCAATGATTCCGCCGTACTGCATGTCGTATTCGTACACTGCAGGCATAGCAGTTCCAATGACCGAGCTGGTCGATTTGAAATGTTCAGCCAACAGGATGATACCGCCTTCGGGTTTTACCAATACATCTTTCAGCACGAAATCAGACAATTTCGCATCTGGCTGACCGGCTGACTTTTCAGACAATTGTGCCATGAGTAAGTCGGTTCCCAACGGATTGATGTTGTTGGAAAGAAGACCTGATGCATCTGCTTTTAAGATCCACAAACGTTCCCAATTGGTAGCGCTTGAACCGGCAGTTGCCAGCATTCCGCAAATCACCATCTTTCCCTGTGCGTCGAATACCATTTTGTGGTAAGCCGGGAAATAGGTTTTCAAGTCGATTCCTTGTGTTTTGGAACCTTCGCCGTTGGTCGTGATCAACTGGTAAATGTGTTCTTTGTTGGTGATTTTGATGTCTTTAAAGATGAATGTATTCCCTTGATTATCAACTAGAATGTTGTTGTTCGGATAACGATCTGCTTCCGTGTCGAGGTTGATGTCTTTCGACCACAGCACTTCGAAGTTATCGGTAGAGAAGACTTTTAAACGCAGTTTTTCAAGGCCGCCTTTTTCGAAAGGACGTTCAGTCATTACAAGTAACTTACTTCCGTCGGGCGACAGCGAAATACGGTAATTGGCGCTTTTCATCTGACTTTCGGCAGGTTCGCTGTCCAATTGCTTTTCTTCACCTGCAACGCCGTCCATTCCGTAAGGAATTACACTGAAATAGGTCGATTTATCCGCTTTTGTCCAACGATCATGAAAGGTCAGAATACGACCCTTATTCAACTCTGTTTGACGGTGCAGTTTTCCATCGGCGAATGTACCTGAAGAACCGGGGATTTCAATCGATCGCACCAATTTCAGTTGCTGGTTGTAGCAATCCACAATGGTAAACATGTTGCTGATATCACCTCTTTCACGCAGCAGGTAATAACCGTTCTGATCTTGTCCAAGCGCGCGTTTCCACGATCCGTTGCTGGCTTCCAGCGGCATTTCTGCACTGCTGGTTACCGAAACTGTTTGAGCGTGAATCGTTACCGAAACAAACCCAAATAGCAGGAAGAATAAATGTTTCATGCGAATGCTTAGTTTTCGGCTTTCCATTTGTTGTACTCGTCGATCACCGCAAACATTTGCAAGAACTTATAACCGTCTTCTTTATTTGCCACTTTTTCGGCCATTTCTTTGTTGTCTGCAATCAATGCAGGCATTTTTTTCGCGAACTGCATTCCAAGGATTCCGTGTTCGATCGGATCTACACCTTCTTTGGCAATAATGGTTTTTGTGTCAAAACGACGTGCATCGTATTCTTTGGTGCTTTCACCGCTTTGTTGCGTGATCATTGAAAAACCTTCTACTGTCGAATACCATTCATACACACGAATCGCTCCGTCGGTAATTACCAGATTAAAGTTTGCTTTTTTCAACATTCCACCGCTGTAAGCGATTGATTCGTACACTTTATCAGCAACCATGTAGCCTTTGATGTCTTCTGGTTTGTATTTCGCGGTTGCTTTTTTGTCGTTTTCGTTCAGGTAGAATTCAGCCAAATTCTGGTTGCTGTTTCCAACTCCGGCAATGGCACAACGCATTTTTGCCTCGATAAAACCTTTTACGGTATCGCCGCTTTCCTGGATAATGTAACCCGGGTATTTTTTTCCTACCTGGTAAATTTCAGGGCTCCAATCAGCAGATGATTGAATCTTGTCTTGTGCAAAGCTTGTTGCCGTCATCAGGCAGAATAAACTGTAAATAACTGTTTTTTTCATTTGTTGGGATAGTTAATTTGTTTGCAAGTTACGGATATGTGGCCATTTTTGGCGACACATTTCACTTAATTAACAAAGCTTTACAAGTTCGGGAGAGTTTGGTTCAATGAGTTTAGTAAGTTTTAAGTTTGACAGTTTCTGAGTTTTTAAGTTATGAGTTAAACTCACTAAACTTAAAAACTTATCAAACTCAAAAACTCAATGCTTTTGTGGTGAATTATTAATGGCATTTGTGTTTCTTTGATCTTTCATTTCATACTGGTGGTGGTAGCTAAAAAAGTACGGTTGTTATTGATGCTCATGTGCCTTCTTGCGTTGAAGGTTTCGGCACAGACAGCCGGTTCAGGCGCAGCTCCGGTTATCCTCTTCGAAGCACATCCCAACCAGCAATTCGGTTTTGATGCATTTCTGCACAAAGAGTGGTCTTCAGACTATGTCACCTGGGAAAATGCACCTCAAAAACCGTATGAAATTCCGTTTAAGTCTGTTGGATTCGGGCAAACCGATCTGGTAAATGCGCGCCTCGTGAACAGTGATACACTGCGGATGGATAGTTTGTCGTTTCGCATTCAGGAAAACGATCAACTGCTTCCGTTTGTGGTGAAAGAGCAGGGTTTACTCACATTGGAATTACCTCCGATGAGTAAAACCTATTTGCTGAAAGCCATTTACCGTGGGCGTGAAATAGGTCAACTGAAAGTAGTTCCTTACAAGCTTCGAACAGAAAAAGTGTACCTGATTCCACTGGCAGCTTCAAGAGTTAACATTGATTCGCTCCAGGCCAAAATCAACCGGATTTACCGCCAGGCAAACGTACAAGTACAACTGGAATTGTTGCCGGTATTCACGCACGAAGAATGGGAAGCTTCTACGCTGCTCGATAATCCGAGTATGATTCATGAACGGTATAGCAATCAAATGCACGATCTGCGCGATTTGTACATTGAAAGGCATCCGGATATGGACAAAAAAGTCTACTACCTGTTTCTTGTTCCCGGATTTACCGATCCCGGCATGCGCGGGTACATGGTGCGTAACAAGGCATTGGGATTTGTAAAAGTGGATAAAACGCCTAAACTGGCGCAGACAATTGCCCGTCAGCTGGGATACGGGATGGGATTTTTCAAAGATTCGTGGATGGACCAGGGGCCTGAAAAAGGAACCACAGGCAACCTGATGGACATTCCTTCCGGCAGAGAAATGAACCACAAACAGTGGGGACAATTGCGTTTTTCGGCACACAGTTATTCCTTGTTTGACAATTACGAAGATGTACGCACCAACAATGGTTTTGTGGCGTATTATTTCTGGAAAGAAAAGAAAAACGGTGAGTTGGACCTGGGTAAAGGCAATTTTCTGGCGGCGATCAAACATCCGTATAAAAAGAACTACCTGTCGTATCACCTCAATATCGATAATATATTGTTCGAACCCTTGTTCACGCTGGGCGGACAGTTTATTAACAGTCTCCATTTTTTGGTGCTGATTGCGCTGATCTTTTTCTTTATTTATGCGGGACGAAAGGTAGGCCGATGGATCAAAAAACGATTTAAACGTGTGCGTCTGGCGCGTTTCGGTTGGAGATTGTTGCAACTCTGTGCGATTCCCTATATCATTTACCTGATGGTATTGTTCGTGAATCTTGGTTATAGCTGGTTTGAAGTGCGCTCGGGGAAACTCGACGAAATGAACGGCTTGTCGATCAATCGCGCGATCGGTTACATGGCCGTCAACGACAATGTAAAACATCCCACCGAAGTTGAATTGAGTTCGGAATTAGTGATTCACAAAGGCAAAACCTGGCGCAAAGAAGAGCGAATGCCTGTTTTGTATTTCGCGGTGCGGAAAGACAAACACGGCAATTGGAACAAAGTCCGTTTGCAGGCGCATTCGGATAGTTTGGTGCTCTCAACCCGCCACTATTCCCAAAAAGCCGAAAGTCATTACATGGTGTTTAATTACATCGACGAGAAAGGCCGGTTTGAGCAACAGCGGGTGTTTAATCATGCCGGAAATGAGATTACCGATAAACTGGATATTCCCGATCCGGCAAAGCGTATTTTACTGTTTGTGAATGGTTACCGGCCGACTTCTATCGGACATACGTTCGAGGAGAATTTTGCCGATATCAAGCAAAAAGGACTCGAATTTCCTGATTCGCGCAACCTGGTTTATACCTTTGACCGTTACGAATACTGGCGACCGTGGAATTCCATTGATCTGAAATTCCAGAAGCGAATCAACCCGAGTGAAACGTTTTATGCCGACGGTCATTTCTCGGTTAGTACTTCCAATCACCGAAGTCTGATCAATTTCACCACGACTTCGGCGGCTTATCCCAAGCGTTGTTCGCACAAGAAAAGGCATCATTGTTACATGAACGATTCGGCGAAAAACTTTCTCGGAAACAGAACAATCCGTACGGTGAATATGCACCGGACGCGATCCAACAAAAGCGGATTTCAGAAGCGCCTGAACAGTGGTCACATTGCCGGACGAAATATTTACCAGATGCTCAACGAAGTACCCAACCGTTCGGAAAACGATACAATTTACATCGTGGCGCACAGCATGGGTTATGCTTACGCGTTGGGAATCATCGAAGAATTACGTGGCAAAATTCAATTCGGGTCGTTTTACATCATTGCCCCTGAAAATGCTTCGGCCGGAAAAGTTCGACTTTCCGAATGGCAGGATGTGTGGCAGTACGGAAGCCGTTTCCAAAAGGGTAGAGGAGACGCTCCCTGTTTGCTTGATGGTGTAGCGCCACAGGTAAAAGCAAGCGGACTTCAAAACGAAAACCGCGTCTATATTCCTGAAAAGCTCTACAAGAAGAAAGGTTTTTTCGATTCACACTTTATCGGTTATTATACCTGGGTGCTGGATATCGAGAAAGGGAGACGAGGTTATATTAAGTCGCATTGAGTTTAACACGAAGATTCTGCTAGCTCATCTATGTTGTCTATGTGATTAACTAGTTATTTATGGTACAGCATTTGCATGAATCACACCGAAAACTGATCAAAAAGCTTGGTTTAGTTTAAAAAAAAGAAGACATTCGATAAAAAATTGAGATTATGTTAAAGTCAATCATGCTACTCTTCGTTCTGGCAACCACAGGTGCAGTTTCTGCTCAAACCTTTACAGACGCCGTTGCATACAACGATCATATTGTAGACCTGCAAAATGAGATCGGTTATAAAATGATAGCATTCAACACTGAAGTCAGTGCTGAGACAGCAACGGCAGCATCGGTAAAACCGTTCTATGATGACTTGCTCAAAACGACTAAAACCGTGATCACGAAGTTGGAAAAAGTGAAGCCGTTTGAGAAAAACGTTGAGTTGAAATCAACAGCCATGGAATTGTTTCGTTTTTATGAAACCACTATTTCGGTGGATTATAAAGAAATGATTGACCTGATTTTTGGTGATGAACTAGATGACGCGGCCATAGCAAGGATTCAGGAATTATTAGTAAAAGTAACCGAAGATGAAGCGGTTGTTGATGCTAAATTCAAAAAAGCGCAGGAAGCTTACGCAAGAAAATACAACATCGATCTGGAAGAAAACGAGTTGCAGGAAGAAATTGATGAGATTGGTGAGGATGAGTAAATTCTTGTCAGAAAATAGTTTGAAAAGCGCTGTAAAGGCGCTTTTTTGTTGTTGTATGTGGTTGGCCACAGATGGCACAGATTTTCACAGATAAATAGGAGACAGAACTGCTTCCTCCCTTGAAAGTGCGATTGACCATATTAATGGCACAGCTCTTTAGAATTTGACGTACTGTGTGTTTTCTGCCACGAATTAACGAATAACGAGCTGTGTACCAATTTATAGCGAATGACCCGCCGATGGCGATCCTCACAGATTGGTGGGATGGAAACAACGTTTCCATCTATTCGTATTCAATTGATGTATGCACCTACATTCGTTCATTCGTGGCTAACTAAGATGTGCTCTTTAATAGGAAATCGCCCTTGAGGGAGGATTGAGGAGGGTGACAATTTTATGCGCTTATTATGTCATGCTAATTCATGGTTAACCGGAAGCAACAACGTAATCTCAGTCCCCGCCGGACCGGTTACAACCTCAATTTCGCAATCAATCGCCCGGGCCAAATCCCGCACCAAATGCAATCCTAATCCGGTTTTGATGCCCACAACTTCCGTTTCATCGTATAAGGCTTTAAAAGCAGCTTTACTCGCTCCGGGACCGTTATCCGAAATGACGCACACAATATGTTTGTCTCGTAATTCCACTTTCCATCGAATCACCGGATTCTCTGATTGTGCCAATGCTTTTAAGGCGTTACTGGTGAGATTCCGGAGGATTGTTTTCAGGTAATTTTCATCGGTAATCACCTGAACAGGTTCAGTCATTTCAAACTCAAAGCGGACCTGTTCTTCACTCTGAAAATGACGTTTCAGATCGTTGAACAAGTCACTAAACGCAATGGTTGTGGAGACAGGCTTGAAGTTTTCCATTTGTCCTTTGCTCCACAGCAACATATCTTCCATCGAATTGAGTAGGTTTTCGGCGCCGGCGAGTGTACTGTTTCCAAGCCGTTGTTTACTGGCTTCGTCCAATAGCTCAGGGCTGTTTTGCTGTAAATGCAAAAAGTGGATCAGGTTGGCTACCGGACTTCGGAGATCGTGGTTCAGAATGCTGAAAAAGCGCATTTTGACGGCGTTTGCCTGCTCCAGTTCGACGTTTAAGCGCTGCAACTGACGGTTGTTCTTTTTGCGGTTGCGACTTTGGAAATAAATCAACACTCCGATCACGCTGGTAAAAATGAACCCGATGACCAAATACAGCAATTGCCGGTTCGCATTTTTGATTGTCAAATCGTTGATCGTGTTTTTGGCCGACAATTCATTGATCTGCACCTGCTTTTTTTCATTTTGGTACAACGCTTCTACTTCCGCCAGGTTTTTCTTGGCCTTTTCGGAAAGCAATTTATCCTGTAATGCTGAATAACGGCGATGGTAGTTGTAAGCCATTTCCCAATTCTTAAGTCCGGCGTAGGTTTCTGCCAGCGATCGTTGCAGACGGCTGTTAACTTCGGGATCGTCGTCGTTGGTGAAGGGCTCGGCGGCTTTTAGATAACCTAACGCTTTTTTGTAATCTTTCAACGCAAGACAAATGGTGCCGTGCGTATAGTCGATCTGTGCGTTGGCAAATTCACCGGCATATTTCGGAGCAAGTGAGCGTGCATGATCAATCGCTTTCAGGGCTTTTGTGTAATTGCCGTGATCGCGGTAATACTCGGCAAACGGCAAATCACTTTCAATGAGCATGATCCAACAACTGAAACAATCTTTGCGTTCAAGAAATTGCTCGAGTTCATGGTATTGCTTCGAGGCGTTTTCGATATCGTTTTCCAGCAAATAAACCGTGATAAAGTCTTTTTTTACATGCGCAATGGCCTCTTTGTAGGTTTGAATATAAGGTTCTGATTCTTTCAGGTATTCAAGTGCTTTCAAATGATTGTCTAAGCCGAGGTAAAGTTCTGCAATTTTTATAAGTTGAACGCCAAAATTGACCGAATCGGATTTGCTGGCTTTCGGCAGGAGGAGTCTTCTTATTTTGGCACTTTTCAGAAAATAATCCAGCCCTTTTTCATACGAACCGTTGTTGATATAATAATCGCCCAGGTGCTGGTACATGTCGCTTTTTATGTCTGGATTGGAGGTTGTATCGATGACATGTCGAAATTCAGACAGCACTCGTTCGCGTTTGGTCTTATTGCCGTAGTTTTCGTAGATGGAACTCAGTTGTTGCAGCGCTTCCAGGGTACGCTTGGGGTTTGCCGCTTTTCTTGCAAAACGTTCCGATTTTTCAATGTAATACGCTGCGCTGTCGGCTTCTGCCAGGTAGTCGAACGTAACACCTGTATAAAAGTAAAACAACGACTGGTTTGCAAAATCGGTTTTTCCGGTCATGGAAATGCCTTTTCTACCTGCGCTCCGCAGCGATAAATAATCTTCGGTTACGACCAGTTCATCGCAGTATTCGGCCCAAAGCTGCAGTTTGTGCTGTTGATTTTTGGCCTTCGACAGGTTGGGTGCTTTTTGTGCCAGAAGCGGTAAATTGAACAGGCAAACGAGTAACAACAAGGCAACCTTCATAACAATGCAGATAAGTTTTCCTTGTACGTTCTTCCCACCGGAATGGCATGTTGGTTGTGCAACAGGATTTCGGTTGCTCCTATTTTTTCGATGAATTGTTTTTGAACGGCAAAACTGCGGTGAATGCGGATAAACGATTCGAAATTTGCTTCTCTGAGCAGATTCCCGAGGGTTGATAACACGCAATGGCGCTTTTCCTGAGTCACGATCAGCGTGTAATCTTTCATGGCTTCCAGGTACAGAATATCGTGCAATTTCACCTTGATTTGCTCGTGGCCTTCTTTGATGAAAATAGCGTCGCCGCCAATACTCGATTCGAATAATGCTGCTTTGTGACGGATTTCCATGAATTCTTCGATACGATGTACGGTATTTACCAATCGATCAAATTTGAGTGGTTTCACCAAAAAATCGAGTGTTTCCAACTCAAAACTTTCTACGGCATGTTCGGGATGTGCAGTGATGAAAATACAAATGGGAACTTCGGGCGCGAGTTTACGCAATTCCAATCCGCTTATTTCGGGCATGTCAATGTCCAGGAACAACACGTCAATTCCACCTTCCAAAATCAGGGGTAAGGCTTCCTTTGCTGAAGAAAAAGTTCCGGCCACATTGAGTTTCGGGAATCGTTTCACCAGCGAAAGGGCCATCAGCCGATCAATTTCGTTATCATCAACGATTACACAATTCAGTGACATGTTCCATAGAAGTTTCTCAAATATAGAAAAGTTCTGCGCTTTACTCCCACAGATGCACAGATATGGCTCGCCTAACGGACTCGCTCACCATCAATAACATATACTTAGCGCTGCCGTTAGGAGCGCGAAAATCTGTGCATCTGTGGGAAAATAAAGAGTAGTTATGTCGTTGGTCGATTTAAACGGAAGTTGGTCTATTCATTCTTGTGAGGCGAACCGGTCTGGCTGATCTTTGATTCAACTTTTAAGACAATTAACATGGAAACTCAAACAAACCAACAAACGGTCAACAACCAGATAGCTCAAAAACTAATCTTGTTTTTTGCCATGATCGCCATTATAACGGCTTGTAACAAAGACAACGCAGCACCGAGCTCAGGTAACAACCCGCCACCGCAGGAGGAAGGTTCTGCTGATGTTACATTAACCGCTGGTGGTTCTGAATTTAAAGTGACAGGCCCGTGTGGCTGGGCTTCGGCCGGAGGAACGAATTATATTGGTTCCAATCACGCTACCAATAACCTGCGTACGTTTTCTGCCTATTTCAATATCGAAAATCCACCGACACAGACAACAACTTACATTTTGGTAGACGATGGACTGGATACAGATCCAACGCACATTACCATGGGAATTTCAGAGATTTCCGGTAATACGCTCACAGAATGGCATTCAACGGATGCTTCAGGTACATTGACACTGACAGTTGTTGGAAACACAATCACCGCTGATTTATCGGGAATTGTACTTAGTCCGCAAACCAATTCAGGCTTTTTCACCAACGGAAATGTAGGCGCATTTGCTAATGCAGGAACATTGAGCGGGACATTGGTGTTTTATATCTAGATTTTTTCCCCTGAATTTAGTTCAGCGAAAATGGCTTCTTTACATCGGATTCGGTGAAGGGAAGCCATTTTTGGTTTGTTGTTTTAGTTGATTCCTACTTTTCTCAGTCTTGCCAAAAAGCAGGAAAGCTATTTCTCTTTCTCGAACTTAATAGAATGCACATAATCGTGCATGAACGCATCTTCTTTTTCGTTCTGATACGCTTCAATGATCGTAAATGCGAACCCTTTTGAAATGGTGACATAATACCGCTGACGCACGTTGGCTGTTCCGGTATGCAGGATCATATTCATCACATAAAAGCTTCTTCCGTTGATGAATTCTTGTTTGGGCTCATCAAGGAATTCATAGTTGATCTGCGCTTGTTGCATTAGTTTTCTGCCGGAAATGAGGTAATCTTTTCCGGTTTTTACTCCGGGACTGGCAGTTATATTTTCAGCGATGATGATGAAATTAGGGTTGGAGGGAGTTGGTGTTTTAGGATCGAATTTGGAGATGGCCAACAGATTTGCCGAATTGATTTTGCCAGCTTCGACTACTTCTTTGAGATCTTCATTTTCCCGGCCAATTTTGTCCACGGCTTTCTCCTGAAGTTCGCCTGCTACTTCTTTGTTCATGATCACCCAATCTTTCGGCACTTTCATGGTGCATTTGAAATACGCATTGCTGTAAACATTGTCTTCCACCTTGCCGTAATCGAAATTGTCGGGTTTGCCGATGAACGGTTCCACTTGCGGTTGTTCGGACTGTTCCGTTTTTCGCTCTGTTCTCGAAGAAGGATTGTTCTCACAGGCTGTAACGATAAGCGATAACGCAAGAATGGCAAGTGTCGGTTTCAAAAAGGATAGTTGTAGCATGGGAGTGAGTTTAACAGTTTGTTCGTTTCTAAGTTAGTCCGTTTCAAATGTAGCAAAACTTAAAAACTACTTAAACTGTCTAACCCATTAACTGATAAACTCACCAACTTAAAAAACTTCTAAACTCAGGAAACTTCCTAACTTTGCCCCCAAATTTTGTACAATGGCTCAGAAACCGTCTATTCCGAAAGGAACACGTGATTTTTTACCGCAAGACGTGGCGCGCAGAACGTATTTGTTTGATACGATCCGTTCGGTGTTTAAGTCCTACGGATTTGTGCCGATCGAAACACCTTCGTTTGAATTGTCTTCGACTTTGTTGGGGAAATATGGTGAAGAAGGAGATAAGCTGATTTTCCAAATCCTTCGCTCAGGAAATTACCTGTCAAAGATCGACTCTTGGGAAATTACGGATACTTTAACGAACAATGACTTCGATAAATTACAGTCGGAAGATCGCAAACGTCTTGGAAGTATTACCAATAAAATTTCCGAAAAAGCCCTGCGTTACGACCTCACAGTGCCATTTGCGCGTTTTGTAGTGCAACACCAGAATGAATTGTCGTTTCCGTTTAAACGCTACCAGATTCAACCGGTTTGGCGTGCTGATCGTCCACAAAACGGACGTTTTCAGGAGTTTTTTCAATGCGATGCCGATGTAGTAGGAAGCGATTCGCTGCTGTATGAGGTCGATTTTGTACAGATTTTCGATCAGGTGTTGACCAAATTGAACATTCCCGGATTTACAATCCTGATCAACAACCGCAAAATTTTATCAGGTATTGCTGAAGTTTCAGGCGAAGCCGATAAACTCATCGATATCACTGTTGCCATCGATAAACTGGACAAAATAGGGCAGGACGGCGTTGAAACCGAATTGCGTGAAAAAGGCGTTTCCGAAAAAGCGATTGCCATTATTTCTCCGTTGTTTACACTTTCCGGAACCAATGAAGAGCGATTGACAGTCATGCGTTCGTTTTTGAAAGATTCCGAAATTGGTTTAAAAGGAATTGAAGAATTGGAATTTGTATTGGAACAAACCAAGATCCTTGGCGTTGAGCGCGCAATCGTAGAATTCGACGTGACGCTGGCCCGCGGATTGAACTATTATACCGGCGCTATTTTCGAAGTGAAAGCACACGATTCGGGAATCGGAAGTATTTGTGGCGGCGGTCGTTACGATGATCTAACCGGCGTTTTTGGTCTGAAAGATGTTTCCGGAGTCGGAATTTCGTTTGGCGCCGATCGCATTTACCTGGTAATGGAAAAATTCGATCTTTTCCCGAAAACTGCCGATGCCAGTCTGACCTTATTGTTTGCCAATTTCGGTGATGAAGATGCGACTTACTGCATGAAATTATCGAAGCAGTTGCGTGCTAACGGTGTTGATTGTGATGTGTATCCGAGCAACGCCAAAATGCAGAAACAATTCAAGTATGCTGATAACCGCAATGTGCAGTTTGTAGCCCTAATCGGCGAAAACGAGCGCAATTCGGGACAATTACAGCTTAAAAACATGACCACGGGCGAACAACAGGCACTGACCGAAGCCCAATTGATGACCTTTTTCCAACAGCATTAACATGAGCATTTTTACCATCAATAATACCTGGGTTTCACTCGAAACGATCAATGAGATTTTAGAGAAAAACCAACAAATTGCCTTATCCGAAGAAGCGAAAACGGCCATTTTGGCTTGTCGCGCTTATTTGGATGAAGCCGTAGCGAAAAGCGATCGGTTGATTTACGGGATCAACACCGGTTTCGGAAGTTTGTGTGACACCGCGATCAATACCGAAGATCTGGAAAAACTACAACGCAACCTGGTGCTTTCACATGCATGTGGAGCCGGCGAGCGCGTTCCCGATCATATTGTTCGACGCATGTTGTTGCTCAAAGTACTGGGTTTATCACACGGTCATTCGGGGGTGCAACTGGAAACGGTAGAACGTCTAATCTTCTTTTTCAACAACACTATTTTTCCGGTTGTTTTCCAGCAGGGAAGTTTAGGCGCTTCGGGCGATTTGGCTCCGTTGGCGCATCTCGTTTTGCCGTTATTGAATGAAGGAACTGCAATGGTCGATGGTGTTGAAATCACTGCTTCCGAACTCAATCAACGTTTTGGTTTGAAGCCAATTGCACTGCGTTCGAAAGAAGGTCTGGCGTTGCTCAACGGAACCCAATTTATGAGCGCTTATGCCTCGTATGCCATTCAGCAGGGAAACCGTTTGCTGAACCAATTCAATCATATCGGTGCGCTTTCGCTGGAAGCGTATGACGGACGTGTTGAACCGTTTGGTGTGCAGGTGAATGCCATTCGTAACCAGGTCGGACAAATAGCCGTAGCCGAAACTTTCCGTAATCTATTGGCAGGAAGCGAAATTGCGGTTCGCGAAAAAGCACACGTTCAAGATCCGTACTCGTTTCGTTGCATTCCGCAGGTACATGGCGCTTCGCACGACACCTTGGCTCATTGCGCCACGATTGTGGAGCGTGAAGTGAATGCGGTGACCGACAATCCAACGGTTTTTCCTGACGATGATATTGTGGTTTCTGCCGGAAATTTCCACGGACAGCCACTGGCATTAGTCATGGACTTTTTGGCCATTGCGTTGGCAGAACTGGGAAGCATCAGCGAACGAAGAGTGTATAAATCCATTTCCGGAACACGTGATTTGCCAGCCTTTTTAGTAGCCAATCCGGGCTTGAATTCCGGTTTCATGATCACCCAATATACCTGCGCTTCTATTGTGAGCCAGAACAAACAATTGTGTTCACCGGCCAGTGTCGATACGATCGACTCGAGCAACGGACAGGAAGATCACGTTTCAATGGGTGCTAATGCGGCTACCAAGTTGTACCGTGTGATCGAGAATTGTTTCACCATTCAGGGAATCGAATTGTTGCATGCCTGTCAGGGATTGGAATTCCGTCGTCCGCTGAAAACAAGCCCGAAATTGGAAACAATCGTGCGTGAGTTTCGTGGAAGGGTTCCATTTGTTGAGGAAGATCGCTACCTTCACCCGCTCATTAGCGCAAGTACCCAATTTGCAAAAAATCAATTATGGAAACATTTGGAGAAGTAGAACCACAAAAAAAACGTCCGGTATTTTTGACCGTTTTGGGAATTTTGACATTTATCAACTCAGGATTCGGGTTGCTTGGTGCTTTGACAGGCTATATGGCCGGTCCTGCTACGAGTGATGAAATGGAAGATTACCTGGCCTTGAATATGAAAAACATCGAGCAAATTCGAGGTGAAGGAATGAATGGTTTTGCAGATACGATGGAAAAAATGATCAATTCCATTCAATACAGTAACGACGCCCATTTTCTTTCCACAACTCTGAACCTCGCGATTTCTGCGTTGGCGATTGCCGGAGCGATCATGATGTTCCGTGGTCAGAAAACCGGATTTCATTTGTACATCATCGGTTGTTTGTTGCGTATCAGTTCGTTTTACTTTTACACACCTGCAGCCGAAGTTTCAGGAATGATGGTCGGGTATTTCACCTTTACCTCGTTGCTGTTTATCTTTATGTATTCGCGGAATCTGAAGTGGCTGAAATAAACGTATAGAAAAGAAAAAATTAACCACATAGGCCACAATAGGAAACATAGATTTTTGCTGTTTGTTTCTATTCTATGTTCTCTATGTGTTTAGAAAGAAAAGGTCAATCGTATTCCTCCCCAACGATGATTCAACGCCCCTGCAAACAAACGCGACTGAAACCGTAACCAGGTATCAATCGAAAAACGACCCAGCTGCAAGCGAATTCCTGATTCCTGTTCTGAAATGATACGTTCCAGTTGGTTGGAAGCAATGGTGTATTCACTTTTTGAGCCAATCAACGATCCTTGTAAGCTGGCGTCATAACCCACAAATCGAACGGCAGGTTTAAAGTAACATCCCAAACCAAAGCGGTTTTTGACCATTCTCAGGTTGATGGTTCCGCCCGCCAGAAGCGAAGTATTTCCGGTTCCGAGATTCGCTTGCGCGTTTAAATCCACACTCAGCCAACGGTGAACGGCCAGCAAGCGGTAATTTACATGAGCTCCGATATCGAGGATCAATCCTGAATTCAACTGATGCTGCCATCCAAGGGGCAAAAAATTGTTGGTCGCTTTGTGAATGCCGGTTTGTGTTTCTTTTCCTAACGCTCCAGGACCAATCATTCCCACCGAAAACTGCCAACCGAAAATCCGGTGATTGATAGTGTCGATCGTTTCAAAAACACTTGTGAGTCGCAACGTAGCTGCGTATGGACGATCATGGTCCAGCAACGAATCCGAACGGATAGAAGTAGGCGTGAAGACTTGCTGGTCCAATCCCAAACCAATTCGTTTTTTACTCGAAGGAACCTTGAAAAACAAGCGGTTCAAACGCGATTCCGCTGAAATGGAAGTCTTAAAGCCGAGCGCAATTCCTTGCGTGTAATAGCGATCTGTTTGCGCAAACAAATCGTTTTCGTACTGAAGAAAACCCGATAGTGAAGCCGTGTCGTTGGTTTCGCTTGTATACCGGATGTACTGCCCTGCGACATGAAACTGAACAAAACAACAAACGGCTAACACGAACTTCATACTGAAATATACGATCTTCTTCGGGATTGGATTTTATTCAACCAAAGTTGAATCTTTTTGAATGGCTTCCCAAACTTTGTCGAAAGGAGAAAATACCAGGATAAAGAACCGAAATCTCAGAATGGCGCTTTGGTAAACAAGATTGGGTACCTGTGCGGTAAATGGCGTTCATTTTTTCGTTTGTTTGAGGAGGAACGACGAGTTTAGAAAAAATACGCCATGCCCCGCTAACAGGTCAATCGGTTTGCCGCGCCTAGCCTTTTTGTTACTTTTTGCGCAATGGGAAAAAGTAAAGAAAGTATAAATACAAACAATGTAAATTAAACACCCTATCTTTGCACCAAATTTCGAAGTATCTCTCATGATTTCAGTTAATAATCTTTCTCTCCAGTTTGGAAAACGCATTCTATTTGATGATGTAAACCTTAAGTTCGGTTCCGGTAATTGCTACGGTGTTATCGGTGCTAACGGTGCCGGAAAATCAACATTCCTTAAAATTCTTACCGGTGATCAGGATCCTACGCGCGGTCGTGTAGAGTTGGAGCCAGGGAAACGAATGGCAGTGTTGAAACAAAATCACTTTGAGTTTGATGAATTCGAGGTTTTGCACACTGTCATGATGGGTCACAAGCGCTTGTATGAGATCATGCAGGAGAAAGATGCTTTGTACGCAAAAGCTGATTTCACGGATGCCGACGGGATGCGTGCTTCGGAACTGGAAGGCGAATTTGCCGATATGGAAGGCTGGAATGCTGAAACGGATGCCGCTACGTTGCTGAGTAACCTCGGAATTGACGAAAGCAAGCATTACACGAAAATGAAGGATATTACTTCGGAATATAAAGTACGGATCTTGCTTGCGCAGGCTTTGTTCGGTAATCCTGATGTATTGATTCTGGATGAGCCGACCAACGACCTTGACCTGAAAACCATTACATGGTTGGAAGATTTTCTTCTTGACTTTAAAAACACGGTGATCGTTGTATCGCATGACCGTCACTTTTTGGATACCGTTTGTACACACGTGTGCGACATCGATTTCAGTAAAATCAACTTATTTACCGGTAACTATACGTTCTGGTATCAGTCTTCGCAATTGGCGGCCCGTCAGCGTGCTGATAAAAATAAAAAAGCGGAAGACAAAAAGAAAGAATTACAAGACTTTATCTCCCGTTTCTCGGCCAATGCTTCCAAGTCGAAGCAGGCTACGAGCCGTAGAAAACTCATCGATAAACTGGATTTGGAAGAAATTCAACCTTCCAGCCGTCGTTATCCGGGAATTACGTTCCACCAGGACCGTGATGCCGGAAACCAGATTCTGACCGTTAGCGGTTTATCCAAAATGCACGAAGGCGAACCGTTGTTCAAGGATTTGTCGTTCACGCTCAACAAAGGCGATAAAGTGGCGATCGTTTCCAAAAATTCACTGGCAGTTACCATGTTTTTTGAAGTATTGAACGGAAATGCGAAAGCAGATAGTGGTGATTTCACTTGCGGAACAACCATTACAACAGCTTATTTGCCAAACGATAACTCCGAGTTTTTCACCGGAAAAGAATCGTTGATCGATTGGTTGCGTCAATATGCTCAAACCGATGAGGAACGCGAAGAAGTAAGTTTGCGTGGTTTCCTTGGTCGTATGTTATTCTCTGGGGAAGAAGCCTTGAAAAGTGCTTCGGTGCTTTCGGGAGGTGAAAAAGTACGTTGTATGTTATCGCGTATGATGCTCGCAAAAGCCAACCTGTTGATGATGGACGAACCGACGAATCACCTTGATTTGGAGTCGATTACTGCATTGAATAACGGAATGTCGGCCTTCGAAGGAACGATGATGTTTACATCTCATGACCACGAATTGGTATCTACGGTTGCGAATCGTATCATCGAGATCACACCGAACGGTTTCATCGACAAAATGATGCCGTACGATGATTACCTGAACGACGAGAAGATTGCGAGCCAGCAAGTTGAACTGTATGCTTAATGAACTGATGGAGGTTCTTGCTTCCCCCTTTGGAGGGGGATTGAGGGGGAGGACTTTTTTCACTTGAAATAGATTCTCCTAATGAGCATTCCAAACCGTTCATTTCTACTTCGTCACAAACTCATTTCGATGTTGCGAGACATTGATGTGCGTGGATTTCGGCGTTTGTCGGTGGTGCTTCCCAAGTTGTTGTTACCCAATCCTGAAAAGGCCGGGAAACACGTGCTCAAAACCATTCACGGTGTTGAACTGCTCATTGATCCTTCGGTGGACAAAGGCGTCGAATTGTCGCTTTTTGAAACAGGAACCTATGAAAAAGGCACCATCCAATTATTGGGTGATTTCCTGAAACCCGGTTCCGCGTTTTTGGATGTCGGCGCCAATATCGGGCTCATGTCAGTAATCGCTTCGCGGATTGTAGGCGAAAAAGGCCGTGTTTTAGCCGTAGAAGCCAATCCCAAAACGGTCGAAATATTGCGTCACAACGCGGCGCTCAATCAGTGTGAAAACATCGATTTTTATCCGGTCGCGCTTGGTTCTGAAAACGGAACAGCCACGCTTTACGAAAACTGGGAAGTCAACCGTGGTGGCGCTTCATTGCTTTCACAAGACGATTCCGAAGGAACAGAAGTTCCGTTGTGGAAACTCGATGAACTCTTTGGTGATTTATCGGTTGACCTGATCAAAATGGACGTAGAAGGTTTTGAACTCGAAGTACTCAAAGGCGGCATCAATCTGCTGAAAACGAGCTTACCAGTACTGATTATTGAAGTTTCCGAACAACGCGAACAGGAAAAAGGTGTGAGTCCCAAAGAAATCGCCGATTTCGTAAAAACCATCGGAAACTACCGGCTTTTTAAGCAAAAAGGCACCAAAGAACGCCGCTCGAAACTGATTCCGATTCTTACGGATGATGATTTACCGAAGCACGATAATCTGGTGTGTGTGCCGATGAAACGGCAGAATTCATAATTCAACATTCATGATTCAACATTTTTTATGACAGAATGTCATAAAAAGCCCTTTGGCACAAACCTTGACCATCCACTACCAAATTTCAAAAAAGTATGAAAACAGGACAAATTCATGTTTCTACGGAAAATATCTTTCCGATTATTAAAAAATTCTTGTATTCCGACCATGAGATTTTCTTGCGCGAGTTGGTTTCCAATGCAGTCGATGCATCCCAAAAACTCAAAGTGCTTTCTTCTCAGGGAGAATACAAAGGTGAATTGGGCGATCTGAAAGTGGAAGTTTTACTTGACAAAGAAGCCAAAACACTCACTATTCGCGACAATGGAATTGGTATGACTGCCGAGGAAATTGACAAGTACATCAACCAAATCGCTTTCTCGGGTGCCGAGGAATTCGTAAAACAATACGAAGGAAAAGAAGGAGCGGAAAGCATTATCGGGCATTTCGGACTTGGATTCTATTCTGCTTTTATGGTGGCCGAAAAAGTACAGATCCGCACGCTTTCACGTCATGATGGCGCACAAGCCGTGCAATGGGAAAGTAACGGTTCGCCGGAATATACGATCGAGGACATCGAAAAAGAAACGCGCGGTACGGATATCGTGTTGTTCATCAACGAAGAATCGGTTGAATTCCTTGAAAAAAGCCGCATTCAGGGCATCCTTGACAAATACTGTAAATTCCTGCCAGTTCCGGTGTTTTTCGGAATGAAAACGGAATACATCAATTCGCCTGAAGGTGAACAAGACGAAGACGGAAAAGTAAAACGTGTTTCTGTTGATGTTCCAAACCAGGTAAACAATCCGGCTCCGGCATGGACAAAAGCACCGGTTGATTTGACAGACGAAGATTACAATTCGTTTTACCGCGAGTTGTACCCGATGTCGTTTGAAGATCCGTTGTTCCACATTCATTTGAACGTTGATTATCCGTTTAACCTGACAGGAATTCTGTATTTCCCGCGCATCAAAGAAAACGTGGAAGTTCAGCGTAACAAGATCAATCTGTACTCGAATCAGGTATTTATTACCGACAGCGTTGCTGAGATCGTTCCTGAATTTTTGACCTTATTGCACGGTGTATTGGATTCACCGGACATTCCGCTCAATGTATCACGTTCGTACTTACAAAGTGACGGAAACGTGAAGAAGATTTCGGCGCACATCACCAAAAAAGTAGCCGATAAACTGGCGGATATGTTCAAAAAAGACCGTGCCGATTTTGAGTCGAAATGGGATGATTTGAAGATTTTCGTTGAATATGGAATGCTGTCGGATGACAAATTTGCAGAAAAAGCAAAATCGTTTGCACTGATCAAAAATTCGGAAGGTAAATACTTCACTATTGAAGAATTCAAAGATCATATCGCGCCGCTTCAAACGGATAAAAACAACAAAATAGTTGCCTTGTATACACACAGTGTTGAAGAGCATTTTTCGTTCGTGAAACAAGCCAAAGATCGTGGTTACCAGGTCGCGATTATCGACGGACCGCTTGCTCCACACTGGATTTCGAAAGTGGAACAATCATTCGAAGATTTCAGCTTCTTACGAGTAGATGCTGATACGTTGGATCAATTGATTCAGAAAGAAGGCGAATTGCCTTCCAAACTGACGGAAGAGCAGGAAGCGACGTTAAAACCGTTGTTTGAAACCGCAGTTGACGCGCGTAAATTCAAGATCGAATTCAAATCGATGAGTGAAACAGACGCTCCAATCATTGTAACACAGCCCGAGTTTATCCGTCGTATGATGGAACAGCAAAAAATGGGTGGCGGTGGCTTTTTCGGCGCATTTCCCGAATCGTACAGCATGGTGGTCAATGCCAACCATTCCAAAGTAGGAATGTTATTGGAAACTGCTGATGCCGAAGAACAACAGACCAAGGTAAAACAGTTGACTGATCTTGCATTGCTATCACAAGGAATGCTAAAAGGAGAAGAATTGAGCAACTTTATTGAGCGCAGCATCGCGTTTATTTAATAATTTCACAATCCCGCAGTGGTTGTAAAACCTACTGCGGGATTGTTTTTGAACGTGTAGCGTGTATAGTATCATTTTTGCAGTTTTAGGAATGTTGATCACCCGGGGGAGTATTCTTGCCGGGATTATTGGATTGATTGTAGGTGGCGCCATTGACCAAAGTGTGCGTATGCGTCGGGCAGGTGGACAAGGTCAGGGCCAGCGACGACAAGCAAACGGAGGACAATCATTCGAGGATATTTTTTCCTATTACCGTCAGCAAACACAACGCTACGATTTTCCGACACAACTACTGGTGCTTTCGGCTTACATCATGAAAAGCGACGGCAAGGTTGTAAAAGCCGAGCTGGATTTTGTGAAGACGTTTCTGGCCGCTCAATTCGGCCCGCAATTCAACGTCAATCACCTGCAAACACTCAAACGTTTCCTGGATTCGCCTACTTTGCCAATCGAGGAAATCTGTAATGATATCCGCATGCGCTCGCAGGTAGAAATGCGCATTCAGTTGCTACATTACTTATTTGGGATCGCGCAAGCCGATGGGCAGGTTTCGGAAGCGGAGATCAATACCTTACAGCGAATCGCTCATTTATTGCAGGTTCCACCAATGGATTTCCGTTCGGTGAAAGGCATGTTCAAGAAAAACCTTGAGGGCGATTACGAAGTGTTGGGAATTGACAAAACTGCCTCGGATGATGAGGTGAAAAAAGCCTATCGCCAGATGGCTGTAAGGTATCATCCTGACAAAGTAGCATCGCTGGGCGATGAATACCAGAAAGGCGCGAAAGAGAAATTCCAGAAAATTCAGGAGGCCTACGATAACATCAAAAAATCGAGAGGATTATAACTCGTTTTCGGTTTCAGGAAACCAACTCACAAAACTTAAAAACGGAGCAACTCAAAAGCTCAGTTCCCGCGTTCAATTGTAAACAAATAATAACTGATTTGTTGAATTCATTCAATGGGAGGTGATATTTGTTCGATGAGTTTTATAGTTTGATCATTACTAAATCGTTCTTACTCATTCCGATAGACTAATCCACTTTTTTTTCGTCATTTTATTAGGTTATTATACTGCTCAGACATACGTCTGCTTACTTAATGAAACTGCGATGAAACGTTTCTCTTCTACTACAAAAATTTCCACGATGGCGCATCAGTCATCATTACTGATATTCTTTCTTTTTTTACTGATTACCAATGTGTTATCACAACAGGGTGATAATCAGATGCGTTCGAAAGAATACAATTTTAGCTTGCTTACTACTCCACGACAAGGCAATCTGGAAGAATGGAAAAAATACAACGATCCTGCCGATTACGACCATCCTGAATTCGGGTATTTGCCGGAAGAAGCTCCATGCCAGAATTGCGTGGAAGTACTTTCCAAGCGTGATTTTGACAAGCGTTATTTCATCAATATCGACAATCCAAGTGAGTTTTACTCACAAACAGCTATGGGCGAACTGCACGTGAAAGTCGGAGAAGACTGGATCAGAGTTGACCATACACTCAACAAAGTAGCAGATAACATTTACGAATCAACCAATACGCTCGAAACTGCCGGTTTTAATGTGTTCGAAAACAGATCTTACATTCAAACCACAATCGGCAATATTTACTTCAACAATTGGTCATTGTTTACCAAAACCGGTGACGTACTCACGAGTAAGGGAACTGCCAATTGGTCGAACTATATCGTTGGAGAAGACGGAATCCTGATTCATAATGTATTCCCTGGAATTGATGCCGAAATGGTCGTGTTCCGCGGAGCGATTAAAACCAGTTTCATCATTCGCGAGAATTTGATGGGAACATTCGAAGAGTTGATTTTCCGTGATCAGTTTGATACGCCACTCAGCCCTACGGTTGAATTTACCGGAGGTATTATGAGCGAAGGAGTAGGTGAGTTGACCGTTTTTTCAGGTTCTACGGATGTACTTCACATGAATGAAGCAGCATTGTACGCAAAAGGTGGTCCGAAAGAATTAATGGAATCGGGTGTTTACCGAATCAACGGAAACAGCGTGGATATTGTGGTGCGCTACGATTGGATCAATGACAATATTGATGAATACCAAATGGTAGTAGACCCTGTTGTTACGGGAACCAACACCTTAGCGCAAGCCTCTATTTTGGGATCGCAATACAACGCATCTTGTAATTTCACGAACTCCTGCAATGCAACACTTTCGGTGAATCGACCGGCAAATGCGACTGTTACAGATGTGCAGTGGTCATTTAATTATTTGGCTCAGGGATCGTGTTGGCGTGAAGACGGAGCGACTCGTTTTTCGGTTGGAGCTTGTGTGAGTCCTAACATTGCCGGGTTTTACTGGTTCTGTAACTTACCTAGTGCAGGAACTTGTACAGGAACAAATATTACCATTTTTAGTGATGTAGCAGGTTGTCTTCCTGCTCCTAGTTGTGTGGCGGTACCGGTCAATTTCACCATGCAGTTTTTTAGAGCCTGCTGGGGAACAACCGGCTGTAACAATACGTGTATTGGAGCCGCTTCTCCATGGACAATGACCATTATCGGAAATACGATTCAATACAACAATGTTGCTACACCTTTCAGTCTTTCGGCTACAACTGTTTGCGCTGGTGGATCTATTACGGCCTCCACAACAGGGGCTTTCGGTGTGCCAGGATATACTTACAACTGGAGTTTCAGCCCTTCGGGTATACCTTCTGTAGGTTCAGGAGCTTCTGCAAGCATTGTATTCCCAACTTCAGGAAGCATTACACTTTACTCCATCGTAACGGATGCCTGTGGAAATCAAGTCACTTATTCGCGTGTTGTAACGGTTACTCCGGGCCCAACAATCAATGTCAATTCACCGACCATTTGTGCGGGAGCATCAGCTACCTTAACGGCAACCGGCGGAACAACATATACCTGGTCTCCTCCGGGAGGATTATCGGCAACAACGGGAACATCTGTTACGGCCAATCCTGCGGTGACGACGGTTTACACGGTTGTTGGAACAACTTCGGGTTGTAGCGGAACTGCAACTTCAACCGTTACAGTAACTCCAAATCCGGTCATCAATGTCAATTCGGCAACGATTTGTGCCGGTGGCTCAGCTACCTTAACAGCCGGCGGCGGAACAACCTACACATGGTCACCACCTGGCGGATTATCTGCCACCACGGGAACTTCTGTCACGGCAAATCCTGTCGTTACAACTGTTTATACGGTAACAGGAACAACATCAGGTTGCTCTGGAACAGCTACTTCAACCGTTACAATCGGTCCGAACCCGGTTGTCAATGTCAATTCACCTACCATTTGTGCAGGCGCTTCCGCAACGCTTACTGCTAACGGTGCAACAACCTATACATGGTCACCTCCGGGTGGTTTGTCGGCTACCACAGGAACTAGCGTCACTGCCAATCCTGCAGTAACAACCGTTTATACCGTTACCGGATTGATCGGCGGATGTACGGGAACAGCTACTTCAACAGTCACTGTAGAACCGAATCCGGTTGTGAATGTGAACTCACCGACCATTTGTGCCGGATCCAGCGCAACATTGACTGCCAATGGCGCCACTAGTTACACATGGTCGCCAGCCGGAGGACTTTCTGCCACGACCGGAGCTTCTGTCACGGCCAATCCTGCGGTTACAACAGTCTATACGGTCACAGGAACTACAGGAAGCTGTACAGGAACGGCTACTGCAACGGTAACGGTTGATCCGATTCCGGTTGTAGTGGTAAATGGTGCGACTATTTGCGACGGAGCTTCTACGACGTTAACCGCCAACGGTGCAACTACTTATGTTTGGTCGCCAGCTACCGGTTTATCGGCAACCTCAGGTTCTTCTGTTACGGCTAATCCGGTTGTCACAACAACTTATACGATTGATGGCACTACTAATGGCTGTACAGGTACAACAACCGCCACTGTTACGGTAAATCCGAATCCGGTGGTGAATGTGAACTCGCCTACGATTTGTGCCGGTGCCTCGGCAACATTAACTGCCAATGGCGCCACAAGTTATACATGGTCTCCTCCGGGAGGATTGTCTGCCACGACAGGAGCGAGTGTTACCGCAAATCCAGCCGCAACAACTGTTTATACGGTTACGGGAACCACTTTGGGGTGTACCGCAACGGCGACTTCAACCGTAACAGTTACACCGAATCCGGTAGTGAATGTGAACTCGCCAACTATTTGTGCGGGATCTTCTACAACTCTTACTGCCAACGGGGCTACAACGTATACCTGGTCACCTCCGGGTGGTTTATCGGCCACGACTGGAGCAAGCGTTACCGCGAATCCTGCCGCAACAACTGTTTACACGGTTACAGGAACATCATCCGGTTGTACAGGCACAGCAACATCAACTGTAACAGTAAATCCGATACCGGCAGCTGTAGCAGGAAATAACGGACCACTTTGTCCGGGAGATCAATTGAACCTGACGGCTGCGAATGTTCCGGGAGCTACGTATAGCTGGAGTGGACCTAACGCATTTTCGTCTGCTTTGCAAAATCCAACAACAGCAAGTATTGTCGCTGCTGATGCAGGAGTTTATACGGTTACAGTTACACTCAACGGCTGTACTTCAACGGCAACAACCACACTTGCATTGAATCCGGGATCTTCCACGGTAATCAATCCTTCGGGACCGTATTGTTCGAATGGAAATCAGGTTACGTTAACGGCTGCAAGTCCGGGTGGAACATGGACAGGAAATGGAATTGTCAATCCGGCTACCGGTCTGTTTGATCCATCAGCAGCACAAATCGGGAACAATACTGTTACGTATGATGTGCCAAACGGTTGCGGTGGACCTTCTTCTGCAACAATCGTTGTTCTGGCGATCCCAACGGTGAATTTTAGTCCTGATGTGACTTCGGGTTGTGCTCCATTACCGGTAACGTACACCAATTTATCGAATCCGCAGGGTGCAAGTGTTACCTGGAATTTTGGCAACGGTGGTTCTTCAAATACCATTGCTTCGGCAAATACAACGTATACCAGCGACGGTTGCTTTGATGTGACCTTAACGGTGACAGATAACCAGGGATGTACCAATTCTGCTACACTGAATGACATTGTTTGTGTGATCCCAGCGCCGATTGCAGCGTTTACTACTGGTGAACCGATCGCTACAATTACCGATCCTTCGTTCCAGTTTATCAATGGAAGTGCGAATGCTGTTTCGTATGTGTGGGAATTCGGTGATGGTACTTCTTCTACCACCATGAGTCCAAATCACACATATCCGGGTGAAGGAGGATACGAAGTTATCCTGATTGCCACAAATGCAGCCGGTTGTGTAGACACAGCCGAGTTAACGGTTAAAGTGATCGAAGAATTGATTTACTACATTCCGAATACGTTTACACCGGATGGAAATGAGTTCAACAATACGTTCCAACCCGTATTCACTTCGGGGTTTGATCCATATACATTCAATATGAAGATTTTCAATCGCTGGGGTGAAACGATTTTCGAAACGAAGAATCACGAAATCGGCTGGGATGGAACTTATGACGGAAAATTGGTTCCACAGGGAACCTACACCTGGAAAGTGTATTTCAGGGATGCGGAAACAGATAAGAAATACGAAGATTTCGGACACATTTTGCTGATCCGTTAATGATCATTATCCTTCCGAAATTCAATGATTCGGAAGGATAATTATTTTTTCTGTGGCAGTTCTGCCATTATCATAATCGACACTGATAAAGTACATTCCAGGAACGAGTGAATGTGTATCAACCATTGTTTGCGGATTGATTTCACCTTTTAATACCGTATTCCCCTGCTGGTCAATTACCCGGAAAGATTGAGCATTGCCGGTTGTTTTTAATGAAAAAGAACCACTCGTCGGATTCGGGTAGATGATCAGTTCAGGTGCATTTTCCAAAGCAAACAATCCACTTACTTCGGTATTTCCGGTTTTCATTCCATTTCCAAAGCTGGTTACCCAAACTTCATTGGCATTCTGCGGATGAAAAAACACGCGCATCGGGTGCTGGAAATCGTAATTCATCAATTGGGTGAATGTCGGATTGGCTTCGGTTGCATTTTCCGAATACCACAAACCGTCAGATTCGGTTGTAGCATAAATAATTGCCGGATTTTCCGGGTGAATACCTGCCGATTCGACACGGTAGCTGTCAAATACGAGCGTCCAGTTCAATCCACGATCGGTTGTTTTGTACAAACCGCCTTTATCGTTGGCTGCACCGCCCCAACCGCTGTGAACGGCGGCATACCAGGTGTTTTGTGAAGCGTCGTTCGGATCGATGACCACATCTTTTGTCCAGTAATACATTTCGTCATCCATGGAAACGTCCTGCCAGCTTACGCCATCGTTTGTTGATACAAAAACACCCGAACTGGCCGTAAAATTATTGGTTCTGCGTCCTGACCAGCTCGAAACAATCGTACCGTCGTTTAGCACATTGATCGTATACGGGTGGCCTTCGGTTCTTGCCGGAGAAGTAGTGATAGCCCAGGTTGAAGCGTTTCCACTTCCCAGGTTCGTCGTTCGGTAAATACCGCCGCTTACGCTATTGACAACACTTGCATACAATTCTTCTGAGTTGGTTGGATCAAGCGAAAGCCAGATCACCGGCATTGAGAAATCGTGGAGCATTTGCCAGTTGGCACCATTATCGGTTGAATACAGAATGGCGCCGTCACCAGCGTCAATGCGGTTGTCGGTGAGATATGTACTTTGATACAAATCATGAACGCTCGAAACAGCAGCATAAAGTGTTCCGTTGGAAGCTTTTACTACGTGGTAAACCGTGTTGTAATCGATCCCGTTGTAATCGATTTTCCACTTTTCACCTCCGTCGGCACTGCGGATAGCTGTAATGTCGGTATAACTCGAGAAAATCGATAAACTGTCAATCCACAGCATGTTCCAGCAAGACGTGTTCTCCAATCCATTACCCGCATAAGCCTGATCCACAGGAGTAGATGCCCCGGAAGGATTTTGGTCCTGAGTTTCCACATACGCTTGCTTCCAGCTGGTTCCGCCATTTGTGGTGATGTGTGCAAACCCGAAATCGGTAATAATCGCTGTGTTGGGATCATTGGGAGCTACATCCAGTCCGAATACAATTTCGCCGTACCACCAGTTTTCATCGCCCTGATAACCGCTCCAGCCCGTTGCAATGTTTTGATTGTTGTTGGTCAGGAATACTTCCGACCAGTTGGCACCACCGTCTGAAGTTTTATAAACAACCGGAAAACTGTTGTTGGTATTGGTTCCGGCGGTGTAAAACGTATTGATGTCGATCATGGCAGAAGAAATCAAAAACACCTCATGATCGCCATTAATTCCATTAACAGCATTTTCCCAATCGGTGTTTCCGTAATCTGTTTTGTAGATTCCCGTGCAAATTCCGATGTCAAGCGCGTTGATTCCCGGGTATAAATCGCCGGCGTCTGCGGTGGTTCCCATCAAACGTACCTGGTTTCCGGTTTTACTTCCGGTGAAGGAGATAAATCCGTTGTTGGCGGGTAATCCTGAAGTGTTGTCGAGTGTAAATGAATCGCCGTTGTTGGTTGAAACCAATAGTCCGGCACGTGTTCCTATATAAATGGAGTTGCCATCCCAAAAAACACCGGCTATATGAAAATCTCCGGATGAATAAACGCTTGAAAATGTGGTTCCACCATCGCTTGAATAAAACAGTTCATCGTAGGAAGCGATCAACAAACGCAGCGTAGAATTGGGATCGGCTGAGATGTACCAAACATCTCCGTTGGTCGGATCAGCTACAGTAGGTGACCAATGAATGCCGAAATCGGAACTTTTCACCGGATAACGTTCGTCGGTGATGTAATCCATATTGACACCGTATAGAATACTTGGATTAGAAGTGTATTCTACGGTATGCTGACCACCGGTTGAAATGAGTTCGGTGAAATGAACCTCGTTCCAGTTTGCTCCCTGATTGTTTGTGTGAAAAACCTCCGACATGTCGCATTGCAGGTACATATTGGACGCGTCATTCGGACTAATGGTAGGAGCAAACAAAGCGCCGCCGCCGCCAATTCCGCGACTTGACCATTGTGTTGGCTGTGCGAATAATAAACAAGGAAATGACCAGGTGAGGACCAATAGCAGCTTTTTCATACGAATCAATTTGGGGTAATAACCCGAAAAATACGCTTGTTTCAGTTAGAAAAAAAATGGATGATGGTTATTACTTAACCTTTTACAAGAAAAAACAATAGCGTATGATTTCTAACCACTAAATAACTCAGAAACCTACAAACTGATGGAACTCATTTTAGTTTTTGAGTTTGATGAGTTTCTGAGCTTGGCCGAAACTATTGCTTTTTACCCAATGCAAACATTGTTGGGTTCTTCGCCAGATCAAATGCATTTTCGCGCCAGTCAACAATGGCTCGCGTGTTGATGTGTTCGTCGGGCAAAGTAAGATTGGTAGCTACACATAAGTACGTATCGTCGCTCAGTTCATTCAATAAATCGTCGAGCACGTGCATGTTACGAAACGGCGTATCCATAAACAGCTGTGTTTCGCCGGATCTGCGGACACGGGCTTCCAGGTCTTTTAACTTACGAACGCGTTCCTTTTTATCTTTCGGCAAATAGCCATGGAATGTAAATTGTTGTCCGTTGAAACCGCTTCCGATCAGGGTCAATAAGATCGAACTTGGTCCAACCATCGGGCTCACACGAATGTTGTGTTCATGCGCCAAAGCCGTTAAAACAGCTCCGGGATCAGCAATTCCAGGACATCCGGCTTCGCTCAGTACACCTACGTTTTCACCGCTTTTCAATAAACGGATCAAACCCATTAATTCGGGCGCAGCGGTGTTTTTGTTCATGATCACAAACTCGGAATCATCGATCGGAAACTGACGGTCGATTTTTCGGAGAAATCTTCTGGCCGATTTGATCTCTTCAACTGCGAAATGACGCAATTGAATAGCCGTTTCACCTACTGCGGGTGGAATAATATTGTCTAATTGTTCTCCGCCAAGTGTATTGGGAATTAAAAACAGGGTGCCTGTTGCCATAATGTGTATTTCTCCTAAGTGTTAATTGTTGAATCCTGCATTGCGCAGAAAAGCGTTGGTGGTAGTGTCGAGCAACTCAATCACATGCTTGAAATCATGCTCGTCTCCGTAATACGGATCAGGAACTTCACGGTCTTCGCCCGGAAACAATTCATTGAGGTAAAGCGCCACTTTTGCTTTATCAGCTTCATTCCTTGCTAAACGAATGACATTGGTGAAGTTGCTTTTATCCATCACAAAAATGCGATCGAAGCGATCAAAATCAGCTACTACAAATTGTCGCGCAGAAAGGTTGTCAATGGAAACTCCGGCTTCTTTGGCAAACTTGCGCATGCGTGAATCGGGTTGCTTGCCGATATGATAATTGGCTGTTCCTGCAGAATCAACTTCTATCGGAAGCCCTTTTTCCAGAATGCGGTGGCGTAACCATCCATCGGCCATCGGAGACCGGCAAATATTGCCCAGACAAACCATTAAAATGCGCATTGTGTTACCTTATTGCAGTCCTGTACTTATAGCTGCAAAGATAACATCTTTTTATGATCGCAAAATCTTCGTTGAATGTTACCATTCGTCCGCTTAAACAAGAAAAATATTCATTTAACATATTTTAAATCCAACCATGTAAACCATATGTATCATATAGTCGTTATATTTAGTATAAACCGCAACACACACAAGAGCCATGAGACAATTAAAGATCGTCAAGCAAGTCACTAACCGTGAGACCGCCTCGCTGGATAAGTATTTGCAGGAAATCGGGCGCGTAGAGTTGATTTCTGCGGAAGAAGAAGTTGAACTGGCACGTAGAATCCGAACTGGTGACAAACGTGCACTGGAACGCCTCACAAAAGCAAATCTTCGTTTTGTGGTATCTGTATCTAAACAGTATCAAAACCAAGGGTTGTCGTTGCCGGATCTGATTAACGAGGGAAATCTTGGATTGATCAAGGCTGCAGAGCGTTTCGATGAGACAAGAGGGTTCAAGTTCATTTCGTATGCCGTTTGGTGGATTCGTCAGTCGATCCTGCAAGCATTGGCAGAACAAGCTCGTATTGTGCGTTTACCGCTGAATAAAATCGGGACAATTAATAAAATAAATCGTGCCTACAGCGAATTGGAGCAGTTGTATGAACGTCCACCTTCGGCTGATGAATTGGCTGAACACCTGGAATGTTCTACCGAAGAAGTGCGCCAGTCGCTTGCCAATACAGGCCGCCATGTTTCGATGGATGCTCCGTTGATTGACGGAGATGAATCTTCATCAAGCATGTATGATGTGTTGCCGAATGATTCACTTCCAGGCCCTGAAATGGACCTGAACAAGGAATCGCTCAGAAAAGATATCGAACGTTCGCTTGCAACGTTAACAGGAAGAGAAGGAGACGTAGTGCGCTTGTATTATGGTCTGAACGGAAAACACCCGTTGACATTGGAAGAAATAGGCGATTTGTTTGATTTGACCCGCGAACGTGTGCGTCAAATCAAAGAAAAAGCAATTCGACGCTTGAAACATACGTCCCGAAGCCGGATGCTTAAGACATACTTAGGTTAAGCGGGATCAATATCGTTGATAAGTCGAACAGGTTTAAATCGAGGAACGCTAAAGAATTGATCCGTTAATTCATGAAGGCGTTCCTTTACTTTTTGCTGTGGTGCCGACACTTCAATTTTTAGCATGATTTCTTTTAAATAGTAATTCTGAATGCGGGCAATTGCCGGAAATTCAGGACCTATGACGCGTTCGTGAAATACTTCTTTCAACAACTTTCCGAAATGGTCGGCAGCTTCATTGACCAAATCACGGTCTTTGTGCTTGATGGTGAAAATAATGAGTTTGTAAAACGGCGGATAATGGAAATTGCGTCGTTCAATCAACTCGTTTACCGCAAAATCGGTGTAATTGTGTTCAATGACTTTTTGGATGACCCAATGATCCGGGTTTCCGGTTTGAATGATCACTTTTCCACGTTTGTTGCGTCTTCCGGCGCGTCCTGCTACCTGACTCATCAGCTGAAAAGAGCGTTCAAATGCCCGGAAATCGGTTTTGTTGAGCAGTGAATCGGCATCCAGGATTCCTACCAATCCAACGTGGTCAAAATCAAGTCCTTTGGCTACCATTTGGGTGCCGATCAATACATCGATTTTCCGTTGTTCAAAATCGCTGATCAGTTGCTGATAGCTGTTTTTGTTACGCGTCGAATCAAAGTCCATGCGCGCGATTTTCACATCGGGAAGCAATAAGGCCAGATCATCTTCGATTTTTTCGGTACCAAAACCAAGCATTTTCAAGCGATTACTGCCACATGCCGGACACGTCCCGATCGGAGCTGTATGATAACTGCAGTGGTGACACTTCAGCAGATTTGTTTGTTTGTGATAGGTGAGCGTAGTGTCGCAGTTCTTGCAATTGGGATTGTAACCGCACATTTCACAGGCCCAAACAGGCGTATAACCTCTGCGATTCTGGAAAAGTATGATTTGCTCATTGCGTTCGAGTGCGGCCGTCATTTCTTCCAGTAGAAAGCGCGAAAAATGTCCCTGAACGGTTTTGTTGATGCGTTCCTGTTTCATGTCCGCACAGCAGATTTCGGGCAATTTGACGGCGGAAAAACGCTCGTTCAGTTCCACGTAACCATATTTTTCTTCCCTGACGTTCTGGTACGATTCAATAGCCGGAGTGGCCGAACCTAACACTGTTTTCGCTTTGAACAAACCGGCAAGTACAATGGCAGCATCTCTTCCGTTGTAGCGTGGAGAAGGATCGTGTTGTTTGAACGAGTTCTCATGTTCTTCGTCTACGATTACAAGTCCTAACTGCTGAAAAGGCAGGAAAACCGAAGAACGGGCGCCGATGACGATCCGGAATTGCTGCAAGTTGTTTTCGAGTACTTTCTGCCAGATTTCGACGCGTTCGTTGGCATTGAATCGTGAATGGTACACCCCGATCTGTTGACCGAAATAAGCAGCAAGACGTTGAATCAATTGGGTTGTCAGCGCAATTTCAGGAACAAGGTACAGAACTTGTTTTCCCTGATTGAGTGCTTCCTGAATGAGATGAATATAGATTTCAGTTTTTCCGGAACCTGTGATTCCATGGAGCAACACCGTGTTTTTGTGTTCGAATTCTGAATAAATCTTGTCCAGCGCTTTTGTTTGCGGTTCCGAAAGCACCGGAAATGAAAATGCAGAAGCATCGTTTGCTCCCAGACGTGATATTTCCCGTCGTTCAATGCGCAAAACACCTCTTTTTTCCAAGGTGTTAATAGCCGAAAGCGAACAGCCTTTTTCTTCCAAATCGCGACGAAGCACAGGAACGGCCTGGTTGTTTTCAAAACCGCCGGCCTGTAACAGCGTTAAGATCACCTGTTCCTGTTTGGCGTTCGACTTTTTTGCACCGATCTCACCCAGCAGGAAATTGAGTTGTTCTTCGTCAGCATACGCATCTTCCAACAAAACAAACAAACCGGTTTTGGGAGTGAATTTATCGTTGACTTCTTCTTTTGATAAGACAATTCTGCGCTCGATCATCCGTTTGATAATCGGCTGTATGGTCTTAATGCCTACTATTTCTGAGATTTCTCTCAGGTCAAGCGTATCCTGAACGGTAAGTGCCTCAACGATCAGAAATTCGCGATCGTCGAGCGTTGTTGCTTTTTCATCAAAATCAGGGTGGAGGACAATTTTTGTTTCGCTCGCCAGCTTGAAATTTGCCGGCAGTGCTGCATTCATCACGTCCCCGATCGGTGCCATGTAGTAGGCCGAAATCCATTTCCAGAAACGGTATTGAACAGCTGTGATCAACGGTGTGTCATCCAGCACATGTTCGATGTATTTTGCCTGGTAAACAGTTGGTACTTCTTCATGAATACGTGTGACCAAAGCGGTATACAATTTTCCTTTGCCAAAAGGAACAATCACACGTACAAAGGGTTTCAGAGCGTCGTTGAGCTCGAACGGAACACGGTAAGTAAATTCCTGGCTCAGTGCTATCGGAATGATGACATCAACAAAAAGCGTTTGGCGTTCACTCATAGTGTAAAAGTAGTCAACATAAAACAAAAAATCATACTCCTGGAGAAAGGCAAAAAAGGATTCCCACGAATTCACGAATTTCAGCTCGGCTAACGCACTCGCCCAATTAGATATAGCAAATTGTCATGCAAGCGCGTCCGTTAGGCGCGCAAAAAATTAGTGAATTCGTGGGAAAATAATGTATCCGCCTGTAGCGGATACGAGTTGATTGTCTTTTGTGGGACATAAAACAAAAAACCGTCCCGATTCAGTGATCGGAACGGCTTTTTTTAGATGCTTTTTATGATTAGTTACAGATATAACTAACGGCTGCTGCAATATCCGACGGATGGTCGCTGCAGAATAAATAACTTCCTGTAATCGGGCCCGTGCACAATTCTTTCATAGAGTTGTTATCGATTGCACGGTAATAAGGCAAGGCATTTACCCATTCCGGTTTTTCCTGAACAATGGTGCTTCTTGCCGAAAACAATCCGATAGCGCGTCTTCCGTCGCTTGTGGTAATGTTGGTAAATGTCGGTTTGTTTTGAGCCAGGCCTGACGATGGTTTGTTGAGTAGGATATACTTGTTCAAATCATCGGCTCCACCTGTGGTAATAATCTGAATGCGCGAAAGCTGGCGATCATCAATGGTGGGGTCGTTGGTGCAATTATCACGAATGAGTTCGTAGAAAATTTGTCCGTTGGCATGGAATGGTGTGTTACCGTCATTGATTTGTGAACCGTTCAATTCACCCAGTTTCCACGTAAATGATTTTTCAGTTGGAACACCTGCACGGTACTCATCAAAGAAGATTCGTATACGTACATCCAAGACTTCGGAAGTTCCTCCATTCACATTAATCGCAGCTGTATTGTAACCGTTTTGTGAAACGTTGGATGTTGCAAAGGCAAGGGCCGCATTCTGATTCGGGCTCACAATCGTAAGGTTGTTCACCAGACTCGTTTCACCATACACGATAAATTCACCGTTGTTTACAGTAGCTCTCAACTTGTAGGTTGCATTGGTCACCAACGGATTCGCATCGGTTGTGGTGAAGTAATATACTTTTTGCTCGGGACTGTAAAAAACGCCCGGTTCTTTGTTTTCAAGAATGGTATCGTCTAATGTCCATGAACGGGTTACTGCTCCGCCAATTACTTCGTCAACTATAACGTCAATATTCTGGAAATAGCTTGAATCGGCAATCTGAGCAACGGTTAACGAGTTGTTTCCACCACCGAATGCACGTGTGATTTTGATGTAGTGAACACTATCTGCCTGATCGAGTAAACCAAAGACAATAGCCGTTTCTTTGAAATCACCATCGTATTCAATGTCTTCGTTACAAGAAGTCAAACCTAAAGTAAGCAGTCCGACAACAAGCGGAAACAAGCGGAGAATTTTCATTATTATAGTATTTGGTCAAAGATAGCCATTAATTATTTGTGAAATCAGTACCCGAAATCAAAGAAAACTACTGTTGAATCAATAATTTAACGTAAAACGGGATTCGGATTTTATTGAATTTAGTCTTTTACCCGGTTGAAGCGCATTGCTCTCAGCATCCAATTTGGTAGAAAAGCTCCTGGTTTTTTATTGCGCAGGTGAATGTACCAGCCCAGTTTTTTCATCACGGGTACTTTGTGCGTTTCCACAAATTCGATCCACGTTCCGTCAGGATCTTCGATGTAACTGAAACGACCGCCAGCTTCACCCATATCGAAGGTTTTTCCGGAATCTACCGTAAACGGAAAGCCTTTCGATTCACATTCGGTCTGCAATGCATCCATTCCCTGCACATCAAAACACAGGTGAATAAAGCCCCAATCACCCCAAAAACGGTTCTCGAAAATAGAACGCGCATCGGTTCTGTCGGGTGTTTGGATCAATTCGATTTGTGTGGGGCCCAATAATTTGGCGAAAGGTCCTTTTCGTAATTCAGGATGTGATAATAAAACCCTGCGTACGGTGTTTTCACTTCCCGGAATTCCCGCAAATGCTGGTGATACTTCCGTGAAATCGTATTCGATGGTTGAATAACCTAATATGTCGGCGTAAAGCGTCATTGCTTTTTCAATATTGCTTACACCGATCATTGCTCCAGCCACACCACCTGTTTTTCCGGCAAATTTGGTATCCATGAACCAACCACTACCTTCCACAATGTCGAATAAATTGCCATTCGGATCGCGCAGCAAAAAGTGGAATTGTCCGTTGGGTAATTGTTGCGGTTCGCTCAGCAAATCAGCTCCTTTGGCTTTCAGGAATTCGTAGGTAGCTTTTACGTCTTTCGACTTAATGCGACAGGCAAATAATCCGTAATCGCCCAATTGAATGGTAAATGTTGCTTTTTCGGTTGGACGTGAAGTAAACTGCCAGATTTCGAATCCACCGCCTCCTTCCATCGAAAGGGCAAGAGTAGCCGTTCGGGCATGGATTGTTTCGCCGGTATAGCGTGTCATTAAAGGTGCTTCGGCTGCTTCTTCAAAGATGCGTACATCTACACCGAAATGTTCGCGATACCATTTCCAGATCGAAGGTACATTCGGTACTCCGATTCCCATTTGCTGAATTCCACAGATGATTTTTGACATGCTATTGAGACTAAATTTGAGGTCAAAAATAGAAAATCAGCCGGATTTGTCAACTATCGGGTTGCACGTTCGTTGAAGAGCACGTATCCGTAACTTGCCTGAAAAGTGAGCGGAATTTTTTGCATCGGGAAATAATTGAGCGTAAGACGCAGCGGACCTACACGCGAATGGTAGATGGCTGAAAGCGAAGCTACCTGAGTTTCACCTTTGAACAGTTTCGAATAACCGAAAGTACCGTCATCGTAGATCACCAGCTGCACAAACGGCTGATACAAATAACCGTCGAAACGAATGTCGATGTTTTTCAAAAGCGTGAAAATGACGTTCACACCCGCGCCAATATGCTGTGGAGACCGGTATTCGGGCAAGAAATAGGTTTGCATATCAGGGATCGGCTGAAAGGTATTCATGCTGAGAATACTGGCCGTATAGTTTTTAAACAGCGATTGACTCGTGACGCTGGCCACGGCATGAATTCCGAATTTAAAGTTGGGAAACGCAAACGGAAAGGTCTTGAATTCGCCGTTAAAATTGATCCAGCTATGTGTTTTCCGGTAATCGTATTTATCGGAAGAAGTCGATCCTGAAACACTATTTTCAGCTCCCTGAACATAGCGGAAACGCAGCATAAATAACGTTCCTTCGGAAGCAAATTGTTTGCGGTTGAGCGAGTTTTGTTCCAGCGTCCAGCTCAGTACATTTCCTTTGAAATGGGTCACATCGGCCGTGTCTTTATTGGTAAATGCTTCGGTTTGGTAATATTTGTCTTCCAGTTGCACATGCCTGAAATCGAGCGTGCTTTTGGAGTTATTCAGAATAGGTTGACGAAACTGTATGCCATAGTACTGCTCGTTTTGAACCAGGAATGATGGTTTTACATCTTCAAAAAATGTAGCAAAGCTTTTGAAATAATCCCAACGGTTTAAAACGCCGTAAGCCGAAAACGATAATGGATAATAAGATGGTAAATGAATATCGATTACTGCTTTGCCCGAACCATAGAATTTACCGAAATACGAATTCACATGCAGGTCCATGGCCGCTTTTCCCAAATGGAAGTAGTTGAGCTGCACAAAACCTGTGTTGACAGCCCGCGAACAAACCAATCCACCGATATCCAGTCTGAAATCTTT
The DNA here is from genome assembly GCA_040387295.1 of Bacteroidota bacterium. Taxonomy (GTDB): domain Bacteria; phylum Bacteroidota; class Bacteroidia; order Flavobacteriales_D; family Crocinitomicaceae; genus Fluviicola. The sequence goes on from JAZKEB010000003.1 coordinate 279,094, forward strand.
CGACTTTTTCACATACAAATCCAACGAATAAGTGGTGTCGGAATTCATTTTGAGGGTTGGGTAAAGGTATTGGATTTGCGGTGTGGCGTAGGTGCGGAAATAACGGCGTTCGAATCGTTTCGGGCCAATCATTTGCATTTTAGCGTTTTTCAGGATTGACTTTCGCACGTAACTTTGATCGATACCGTTTTTGAAATGGGTATTGACTTCAGAGATCACGAAATCGGGGATTTTTTTCCGGAAGGCGGCTCTTTTTATAGTCAGTTCTTCTACCGTGACGCGTCTGTCAATGGACATTTTGATCGAATCCATTTTCAAAATTGTTGCCTGGTAACCGTCGTCGATGGCTTTTTCAACATCCGTAAAATCAAAGGTTTTCACCGTTGTTTTCGGCTGGATCATCACACTTTCTTCACACGGCAATGAAAAGTCGGAATAACTCACCAGCATGTTGGTAATCTGACTTATCAGGTCATCTTCGGTCGGTGGTTCCGCATTGTAAGACACATTGCTTCCGATGATAAAATCGGGTACAAAATTGGAGTACATCACATCTGCCGGAAAGTTGTTGTACAAACCACCGTCGAAATACAACACGCCATTTACGCGAATCGGATTGATGAAAAACGGGAATGTCATAGAGGCACGAACGGCCTGATTGAGGTGAACGTGGTTGAAAACAGTCGATTTTTTTGCTGCAATATCAGACGCCACGCATCGGAACGGCACAAAAAGGCTGTCAAAATCATCGCCGATTGCTGCGCTGGTCATTCCCAGTAAACGCAGCATTTCAAAATCCATGAGTTCCGACCGCACAAAGTTGGTAGGAAGCGATTTTTTAAAAATACTATCTTTTGAAAAGGAAAAACTGAGCATGTCAGAATTGGGGTCCGATTCGCGCAGCAGGAATTCCTGGCCCGGTTCCACGTTTCCGGAAGTCATGAGCTGAAATTTATCGCTCAGGACAAACGCTTCAATTTCTGCCGGCGTAAAACCACAGGCATACATTGATCCTACAAGTGCTCCGGCTGACGTTCCGGTAATGTAATCGATGGGAATGTTGTTCTCTTCAAGGGCTTTCAAAACGCCGATATGAGCGAATCCGGAAGCACCGCCGCCACTGAGTACCAAACCGACACGTTGTGCGCTGAGTGACATCGGTACAATGCTCAGAATTACAATCGTTAGAAGTCGGTTAAATGGCGTCAATTTTTTTTTGTTCAAAAGTACAAAAAAGGAAAGGAACTTGCTGTAATTGCTGACTGTCATTTATCCCAATGGTGCTTGATTACGAGTGAAGACATGTGTTGAAAGATTACTTCATTTAAACGAAATTGTAACCGTTTTCGTGCCCTGATCCAAAATCATTTCTTCAGGATGCTTGTGCTCCGGTCAATTTACATGGATTCATTGCTACCTTTGCAGCGAATCAGAAGAATCGAAATGAATATAGTTGTTAAAACCTTTTTCGGGTTAGAAGAAGTATTGCAGGAAGAATTGGCGGAATTGGGATATACTTCCACCGAAAAACTCAACAGGGCTGTGCGTCTGAAAGGTGAATGGAAAGATGTTTATTTTCTGAATCTCCATTTGCGTTGCGCATTGACCGTTTTGGTTGAACTGCATACGTTTCAGATTCGCGAAGAAAAAGATTTGTACAAAGAAGCCATGAAAGTTGACTGGACTTCGTTGTTTGCAGTAAATAGAACATTTGCAGTGAAAGGAGCGGTTAATTCTACGATCTTCAAACACTCACAATTTCCATTCTTATTGGTAAAAGATGCCATTGTAGATACATTCCGCGATAAGGCCAACGAACGGCCGGATGTGAACGTGAAAACACCACAAATCGTGATTGACTTATACGTTCGTGAAAAAGAAGGTGTATTGTCATTGAATACGAGTGGATTGCCGTTGTTTCACCGTGGTTACAGACAATCAACCGGTGACGCTCCGCTGAATGAAGTGGTGGCAGCAGGTTTGATCCGTTTGTCGGGTTGGGACCGAAAATCGAATTTCATTGACCCGTTTTGCGGTTCGGGAACGTTGTTGATCGAAGCAGCATTATTGGCTTCGGGAATTCCTTCTTCGATTGAACGCACGCACTACGCATTCAAAAACCTGAAGACTTTTGATTCCGAAATGTGGGATGATTTGTTCAATAATGCCAAACGTTCCATCAAAGAATTACCATGTAAAATCAGTGGTGCAGACATCGATCCTGAAATGGTACTGAAAGCCCGCAGGAACTTACGCGGTTTTTCGTTCGGTCGTTTTATTGAAATTACCGTTGATTCGTTTGAAAATATGCCAATTCCAGAAGGTGGTGGTACACTGGTTTCGAATCCGCCGTATGGTGAACGTTTGGAAACGGATGTGGAAACCTTGTATAAAGGAATGGGGGATTGGTTCAAGCAGTCGCTGCAAGGCTACAATTGCTGGATTATTTCGTCGAGCGAACACGGATTTAAATCACTTGGCTTACGCCCGGATCGCCGGATCAGGCTGTACAACGGAGATTTGGAATGCTCGTTTAGAAAATATGCGATCTACGATGGTTCCAAAAAAGGGAAGTACATGCAGAATGGCGAAGAAACTGCAGTAGAGCCCGAAACGGAAACTGAAGACTAATTGATGTTTAATTTTGAATGCTTAATGTTGAATTAGGACTCAATTAAACATTCAAAATTAAGCATTCAACATTCCTATAACACGATAATCCGTTCCGTCACCGATTCCTTGTTGTTTTCATACGTCAGAAAATAAATCCCTTCCGGAAGATCAGAAAACTGCAAAACGGTTTCTTCTTCCAACTCATTGATTTGCGCCGGGAATAATTGCTGGCCGAACAGATTGCGGATGGAAAGTGTTGTCAAATCGATGTGCTTGCCAATGACGCTGAATGTTCCGGTGGAAGGATTGGGAACGATGGTAACTGTTGTAGTCGCCGAAAAATTAATCGATTTTGTTTCCGAATAGGTCGTTGTTCCGTCGAAATCGGTTTGCGCCAGTCGGTAATAGGAAACTCCATGGTCGATCGGACTTGAATCGTACAACGTATACGTATGCATCTGAGTGCTTGTTCCGGCGCCGTCCATTTGGCCGATTGGTTCAAAGTCAATTCCATTGGAACTTCTTTCAATGATGAAATAATCAGAATTGAGTTCAGAGGCTGTTTCCCAGTTGCAAATCACTGATTCAGCTGTTTTTGATACGTTAAAACGCAGTAATTCGACCGGTAAACTGCTCATGCAATTGACACAACCGGTTGATGATGAAGTGTACGTAATGATTTCATCGGCACGGTTGGCAACGCCCGAAATGCGAATGGTTCCAGGACCGGCGAGTACATAACTATCTGTCACCGTTGCATTAGAACCACCTGTTATCAATGGTTTCGGACCACCCGGGATATCTACTTTTAATCCGTCTGTTCCGCCATCGGCACCTGAAGCTGTGCAACCACCGGCACGATTGGCCATTGTGGCGTTTACAGTAATGGTGCAACCACTTGGTACGGTAATGTTAAACGTCATGGCAACGTTTCCTGCCGAACAATTTCCTGCAACCGCCGGAGAACAGTTCGGACCACCAAACGAAGTAAGATTACATCCTGAAATGCATCCGCATCCCGCTCCTGTAACACCGATTGCGCCACTTGGGCATTGAGCGTTTAGAGTTGGGGTAGAAAAGAGTAGAAATATCGGAATTAGAAGGAGGAAAGAAAATCTGAGTGAAGTGTTTGTTTTCATAGTAATGGTTTTAAACTATTGTTATCTAATGATTTACATCGATAAATCAATAGGATAAAATTACCCTTCAAACACCACTAAATATTTAGCAAAGGATTAAACTTTGAGGAAGTTTTTTGCTTTCAATCATCCCATTTTGGAGTCGAATTAACAAATTTGTAAAACCAGTGTGAAGGAGATTTGAAGTTAACCGGACTATATGGTTTTAGCACTTCCGGCTTGCTGATAAATTATGTTTCCCGCAGATGTGCCGATAAAATATAGCAGAAGAATGTTTCCCACGAATGCACGAATTACAGCTCGCCTAACGGACTCGCATTTGTGTGTGCAAGGATTTTAAGATGTTATTAAAATAAAGCGCGTCCGTTAGGCGCGCAAAAAATTAGTGTATTCGTGGTGAAAAATAATGTATTATAGGAATTATTTTCGCTTAGTATCAGTGAACTAACAGTTTCACATGCGAAACACGTCCGATCGGATCTTCCAGTTGGATCAACCAAATTCCGGAAGCCAACGGAAGTAAAACAGCTGTAGTTGTTTCGTCCACCGAAAGTGAAGCCACTTTGGAGCCGTTAGTTTGATATACAGTTATGGTTGTTCCTGTTTTCAGCGATTTTGAAAACACCAGTTGCTGCAGCGTTTCCAAATAATAAACAGCCAATTCATCGCGTTCATAATTCATCGCAATGGTAGAACTGTAACCGATTTCACCGTTGATATCCACTTGTTTCAGTCGGTAATAATTGAGTCCGGTTACCGGATTTCTGTCTGTAAACGTATAATCAATAGTTGTTTCGCTGTTCCCAATGCAATCCAGTGTTCCGATGGCCTGAAAATCACCCGTATAATCGGCGTGCTGAATACTGAAATAATCGGCATCTTTTTCACTGATCGTTTGCCAGTCGAGGCGAATGCCATCACTTGCGGTTGTTGCTTCAAAAGAACCCCATTCTACACCAAGCGGGTAAATACAGTTCAACTCCTGACGGTAAGTCGGATTTCCGGGAGTATCAAAATCAACAAAAGAACCGTCGCCGAGTAAACTATTGGGCGCATACGTAACGGCATCTGTAGCCGCGCCGAAAACAGCATCCAATGTTCGTGTTCCTACGCCGCTATTGGCAAATCTTCCGGCGGTGGAAGCATTGTTGCAGAAGATGGCGTAATAGGCGGTCGCCGATGGACATTGCGATGAATAATCAAACGTGTAAGAAGGAGTGAGTCCGGTAAAAACCACAATGATCGCCCCGGCCGGAATAGGATCGGCGTATTGAAAGAGCGGACAACCTGCCAGCGTATTCAATTGGGTAATATAAGTCGGGTTGTTCAATAAGGTATTAGCGCCGCAACCACTGTTGCAAAAGCTTCCTCCCGATGGGAAATTCAAGGTAATGTCGCTGATGGAAAGCGGATTTGCGCCATTTTCAATGATCACCAATTCATCCAATCCTTCCTGAGAACTACAGGCATCGGCCAGTATCGAACGTATTTGCGGTGTGGAGCAGTTGTTTTGCGTGGTAAATGAAAAGCTGGTCACACCAGCCGTTAAATAAGACTCGTCGCAATTGGGAGTGGTGCCGTTGTATTCGAATACTTTGGCATAATAGGTTGTGTTGGCTGTAAGCCCGTTTACCGTAACTGAAGTGCCGGTTCCGTTGAGTACCACAAAATTTCCTGCTCCAACCGTTGAGCCGCTTCCGAAAGTCGTATTTGAGGTATAAGCCGTTCCGTTGACGGGCGTGTTGGCAAAATTGGTGGTGGATACAACCACGATGCGATTAGCGCCGTTTCCGCCCGTAAACGAAAGCTGAGCCGATGTGCAGAACGTTGTTGCGTTAAAAGCGCTTGCAAGCGTTGTGGGTGCGGCTCCGGGTGTGCAGGTAACACATGACATGGTGTGTGATCCAAGATTAGCTACAATATCTACGTTTGATTGTGTCCATTCGGTGGCCAAAGTTGGGAAGGTACAAACGGTGGTCGGGTCAACTGTAACTCCCGAACATACCGAAGCGTTTCGAACGATTGTTTTATCCAGTGTAGTAAAAGCGCCGGAAGTCCATGCTGTTCCAGGATCGCAACCAATGTTTCCTACAATATCTACAAAAGAAGAAGTCGAGATTTTGAACAATGCAACGGCATCGTCGCCGTTAAAGTTGACTGCCAGATTGTTTGTAGCAGCTCCACCATAGATGGTAGCAGCTGAATTTTTGTAAACGATGGTTGTTCCTGCCGTCAGGGTTCCGCTTAGTGTGACGTTGTTGGTTGGGGTTGCTGCACCGTTGGCATATAATTGTAACTGATAGTTGGCAAGATTAATCGAACCGGCCGTACCATTATAGATCTCAATGTATTTGTTACTCGAACTTCCTTCAACGTATTCCGAAATGATCAGATCAGTTGCCTGTGAGAAGCAAAACGAACTGATAAATAACGTAATAACAAATAAAAAATGTTTCATAAAGATGCGATTAACCAACTGTAAATCAATCACAAAGTTAAAACGAAAGAAAGGCTTTCACTATTACCGAAAGGTTAAGTTTTAAGCGTATTGAACAGCGATATTGCCAGTTGCTCTTTTAAAACGATTTAGTTGAGGTTTAAAAACGATTTAGTGTTAGATGAACGTTTTTTTACCTGTTGATAAAAATGTAAGTTCACAAAAAAAAAGACCCGTAAAACGAGCCCTTTCTATCGAATGAGTTAATGATAACTTAACGTTTTGCGATCTCCACGTAATCACGTGTGGTTGCACCTGTGTAAATCTGGCGCGGACGACCGATTGGCTCGCCTCCTTCGATCATTTCTTTCCATTGTGAGATCCATCCTGGTAGACGACCCAATGCAAACATTACGGTAAACATTTCGGTAGGAATTCCTAATGCACGGTAAATGATGCCTGAGTAGAAATCAACGTTCGGGTAAAGTGAACGCGATTTGAAGTATTCGTCTTCCAAAGCCACTTTTTCGAGTTTTTTAGCAATGGCCAAAAGCGGATCGTTGATTTGCATTTTTTCCAAAACATCGTCGCATGCTTTTTTGATGATAGTCGCACGCGGATCGAAGTTTTTGTAAACACGGTGACCGAAGCCCATCAAACGGAACGAATCGTCTTTGTCTTTGGCTTTCAATACCCATTTGTCTACGTCACCACCATCGTTGTGGATTTTTTCAAGCATTTCGATAACTGCCTGGTTGGCTCCACCGTGAAGAGGTCCCCACAAAGCAGAGATTCCAGCTGAAATGGTTGCGTATAAATTAGCTTGTGAAGATCCTACGATACGAACGGTAGACGTAGAACAGTTTTGTTCGTGGTCAGCGTGAAGGATCAATAATTTATTCAAAGCACTTACCACAACCGGATCTACATCGTACTCTTCAGTTGGCATGGCAAACATCATGTGCATGAAATTCTTGCAGTAGTCGTACCCGTTTTTAGGATACATAAACGGATGACGCATTGAGTTTTTGTAAGCCCATGCAGCCAACGTTGGTAATTTCGCAAGCAAACGCAGAATGGTCAGGTTTTTCGCCTCAGGACTGCGATTCGGATCAAGCGATTCAGGGTAGAATGTCGATAACGAACAAATCATGGATGAAAGAACGCCCATCGGGTGCGCTTTTGCCGGATAAGCTTCGAAGAACTGTTTCATGTCTTCGTGAACCAGCGTATGTTTGGTAATGTTGGATGTAAAATCGTCTAATTGAGTCTGCGTAGGCAATGAACCGTAAATCAACAAATAAGCAACTTCAATGAACGATGCTTTTTCAGCCAATTGCTCGATCGGATAACCACGGTAACGCAAAATACCTTCTTCACCATCGAGGAACGTAATGGCGCTTAACGTAGCACCTGTGTTTTTGTAACCCGAATCAATGGTGATGTAACCTGTTTCCTGACGCAATTTGGTGATGTCGATGGCTTTTTCATTTTCGGTACCTTCAACAACCGGAAATTCATATGTTTTTCCGTTTAATTCGATTTTCGCTGTTTCGCTCATTTTGCCTGCTGATTAATCTTTTTTTTGATAGTTGGCTAAAATTACTAATAGAAAACCAAATCGCAAATAAGTTCTGACAAATCTTTTTGAATAAAAAATGCAGTCCGGTTGAATTGCTGAAAACAGGGAGTTTTTCTCAAAAATCACCCACATTAATTGGTCATCGAACCCGAAAGTTGATGCAGCGATTGCCAGATGAAGATGAAATAACTGAAATTCAGGCAGCTAATCACAGCCAGTAGCAATGTTTTCCAGTAAAATGTTCGCAAGGCAGTTAAACCGTAGACCAAAACAGCGCAATTGATCAGTCCCACGGGAATCATGATGCAGGCAAGCAGCGTTTCCGAAAGGATAAATCGGTGGTCGAAATACTGTATAAGGTTTATACAAAGAAGATTAAACCCCGACCATCAGCCTTAGGCTGACGATCAGGGTTTTGAGTAATTTATTTCGTGAGAAATCGTGCTTGAAATCCACTTACAGATTTTCCAATGTGTAGTTCAACATCATGGTGAATAAGTGGTTTCGTGTGTTTCCACCGTAGATACCGTGATTTTTATTCGGGTAAACAAACAAATCGAATTGCTTATTGGCTGCTACCATCGCGGTAATAAATTCCATTGAGTTCTGGAAATGTACATTGTCATCTGCCGAACCGTGTACCAACAACAATTTCCCTTTCAGTTTCGCAACATGGTTTACCGGTGAATTGTCATCGTAACCCGATGCGTTTTCGGCCGGAGTGCGCATAAAACGTTCCGTGTAGATGTTGTCGTAATTACGCCAGTTGGTTACGGGAGCTACTGAAATTCCCATTTTGAATACGTCTGCTCCCTTGGTCATTGCGAGAGCAGTCATGAAACCACCATAACTCCAACCCTGAATTCCAATGCGATTGGCATCAACATACGATTGTTTTTGCATGTATTTTCCAACGGCGATGATATCTTCGGTTTCCAGTTTACCCAATTCCAGGTATGTCATTTTTTTAAACGCTTCACCTCTGTACATTGTTCCGCGCGGATCTACACTCATCACGATGTAGCCTTTTTGGGTCAACAGCTGGTGGTACATGTAATCGGTTCCTCCAAAGGCGTTGGTAACAGTATTGTGTCCCGGTCCGCAGTAAACCGTAAAGTAAACCGGGTATTTTTTAGCCGGATCGAAATCGACAGGTTTCATGATCCATGCGTTCAGATTGGTTTCCAATCCCGGTACTTCGATGAATTCCTTTTTGGCCAGGTCCATACCGTTGAGTTTTTGCTGCAACGCATCGTTTTTCTCCAATACCATCAACTCTTTTCCGCTTTGGTCACACAAGGTGTAAGTCGGCACTGTATTGGCGGTAGAACTGCTGCGGATGAAATACAAAAATCCTTCTGAGAATTCGGCGCTGTGCGTACCGTTAATGTCGCTAAGTGCTGTTTTTTTCTTTCCGTCGAGTGAAATAGCATACAACGTTTGATTAATCGCGCCGTTTTGAGCTGATTTGTAGTAGATCAATCCTTTTTTCTCGTTGATGCCATACAATTCGATCACATCCCAGTTTCCGGTGGTAATTTGACGTTGTTTTCCATCAAAATGCAACTGGTACAAATGATTGTAACCATCTTTTTCACTGCTGCGCAAGATCGATTTTCCATCTTGTAATACGATCAGGTTGTTATCGATATCAATATACGTTTTCGATGTTTCTGTATAGAACACATTATCAACCGGAGCGTTGGGATTGGTAATGAGGTGGTATTTCAATTCGTTTTGGTGACGATTCATGGTCTGTACGATCAACTCATTGGCTACCGGCGACCATTTAAAACGTGGAATGTACTCGTAATTCCCAAGGTTCACACCGGCTGATTCAGTTGATTTACTTCCTCCTGCTGGAATGATGTGCAGGCTCACTTTTGAATTGTCCTCGCCGGCTTTCGGGTATTTAAAGCGGTAAGCTTCCGGATACAACGTACCGTAGATTGCCATGTCGAATTCTTTTACATTCGACTCATCGAATCGAAGAAAAGCAATGTATTTTGAATCGGGTGACCACAAAAAGCCTTGTGTAATGGCGAATTCTTCTTCGTAAACCCAATCCGTGGTTCCGTTGATGATACTGTTTTGTTTTCCGTCGGAAGTCAATTGGGTTACCGAATTGCTTTTAATGTCTTTTACAAAGAGATTGTTGCCTGCTACAAAACCGACTTTCGTTCCATCCGGAGAAAAAGTAGCCAATGTTTGCGGAGCATCTGCTTTGTATAACAAGGTCGCTTTTTTGGAAGCAATGTCGTAGGTGTAATACACGGTTGAATAACTGTAGCGGTAGATTCCGACTGTATTTGTTTGTAACAACAGCATTGTTCCCGCTTTGTTCATCGTCGCTTCATCCACCTGTAAAATGGTTCCGTCGCTGGCAATGGCAGAAAGATCAACAATGGTTGTGCCTGCTCCGTTGAAATCTTTGAAGCTGTATTTTTTTAATAATTGTGCTCCTTTTTCCTCAACCTGTTTTGTAAAATGCTCACCATCGGCCAGAGAAGTAAATCCGGCAACACCTTTCGGATAAAATTCGCCCGATTTCCAGATGCGTTCAACTGTCAGGTTTTTCTGCGCGTAGGCTGAACCCAGCAATCCGATGAAGAGAAGTAAACTTAAACGTTTCATGTATGGTTTGTTTTGCAACAAAAATAACCAAATACCTTTGTCGTGATTTGTGTTTTATTACATAATAGTATGGTCACTTGTAATCGCAGTAGCAGAAATTGTTCCGAAAATTACGGAGCAATATTCCAAAGTTACGAATTTGCCAAATGGGCAATTTGAAACATTGCCTATTTCATTGTTAAAAATCGATCATTTTGTCAATAAAAATCCACTGACCAATTATTTTAAACGCATTGTATTTACTAAATCCATTTACCTGTTTTGCCCAAATGATCAACCGTGTATAACGTTTGCTCATTGTTAACAATTCAATAATGCTTGTCGCGTGAAAATGTCCTATCTTTGCGACAAGTTTTTACATGTTCTCCTTGATGCTACGTGAGTTAAGTAGACTGAAACCATGGAAAAACAAACAATTGGAACGATGAAGTAAAAAATGTTTGCCCATACGAATAGAGCGGTTGTCTTCAAAAAGACGGCGTATTATTCTTCCACAGGCGTGGGCAGCAAATCGTTTTATAGTACAAGCACATATCCTCAATTCAAATCTGTTTAATTATGAAAAAAGCGTTACTTTTTTTCGGACTTCTGGCGTCAACAGCTTATGCGCAAGACTGTTCAAAACTATTCATTTCCGAATATGCTGAAGGTTGGTCAAACAACAAAGCATTGGAAATTTACAACCCTACAAATCAAGCAATTGATTTAAGTGAGTACTTCGTTGCCCGTTATTCAAACGGTTCTGCTTCTGCGACAGTTGCAAACGCGGTTCAATTGTCAGGTATGGTTCAGCCGCACGACGTATTTGTTGCTGCATTAGACAAACAAGATCCTGCTGGTTCTGGTCAGGAAGCTCCGCTTTGGGATTCATTGATCGCACGTGCCGATGGTTTCTTTAGCCCGGTTTACAATACATCAAATGCATTCTACTGGAATGGAAACGATGCGGTTATGTTGGCGAAAGGAACACTTTCCGGAACAGCTACAGATAACGTCACTAGCTCTGTAGGATTCCAGATTATCGATATTTTCGGTAAAATTGGTGAAGATCCGGGAACTGCCTGGACAAGCACAGCTCCTCACAACACAGGTTTAGGAGCGGAATTGACAGCAGATCACTCATTGATCCGTAAATCAACCGTTTTGAAAGGTGTTACTGCTCAGGTTACTGTGTTCAACGCATTGCTTGAGTATGATTCAATTCCTGCAGTAACTTACTTAATGGACGGAAATGGTGATACAATTGTTTCTGGTAACGGTAACCCGATCCTTTTCGGTAACTGGTTCTCTTTAGGCGAACACGATTGTAATTGCAACGGCTTATCTACAGAAACAAAAATTCAGGCTGAAATTTTGGTATACCCGAATCCTTCTTTAGACGGAATGGTGTATATCAAAGGAGCTGTTGATATCCGTGAGGTACAGGTTTTAAATGCATTGGGACAATTGGTTGGTCGTACAACGAACACAACTAACCCGAATATGGCCATTAAATTGGGAACTGACCGTGGTGTTTACATCGTTCGTTTGATCGATCAAACCGGTGCGGTTACTACTAAGCGCGTTGTCGTTAAATAATTTCGATAGTCAACTGAGGTCTTCATCTACGAAGGCCTCTTTTTTTTGAATGTATGTTAAGAATACTTGTACTATTCGTTTTTTTAATCCCCGTTCTTGCGTTTTCGCAAACGGCCACCCTGAGAGGGGTTGTAATGGATGCCGGAGACGGTTCAACCATTCCGGGAGCGTATGCTTCCATCAATAACACGTATCGTGCGGTTTCTGATATCGATGGTAAATTTGAATTGACTGGCGTTCCTTTTGGAACTTATTTGATCACTATTTCGGTGGTCGATGTTGATACACTGGTTGAAACCATTGTGGTTGATCGTGCGGAAATGGAACTTGAATTCAAAGTAGGGAATACCACCCAGTTGGAAGAGTTCAAAGTAATTGCACCGATTGCAGGGCGTCGCACTCCGGTTGCTTCAACCACTATCGGTTCCGAAAAAATTGTAGAAGAATTGGCTTCCCGTGATATTCCAATGTTGTTGAATGCAACTCCGGGAGTTTACGCTACACAAACAGGTGGCGGCGACGGCGATTCGCGTATTACGGTTCGTGGTTTTGATCAGCGAAATGTGGGTGTACTCATCGACGGTGTGCCGGTAAATGACATGGAAAACGGTTGGGTATATTGGTCCAACTGGTTTGGTTTGGATGCGATTACCAATACCATTCAGATTCAGCGCGGATTGGGAGCTACCAAACTGGCGATGCCTTCAGTAGGAGGTACGTTGAATATCATTACATCAGGAATCGGGAACAAAAAAGGAATTTCATTCAAACAGGAATTCGGAACCGGAACGTTTTTACGCTCAAGTCTTTCGTATAATTCAGGTTTGATGAAAAACGGATTAGGCGTTGTATTCTCAGGCTCTTACAAACAAGGAAACGGATGGGTAGAAGGAACCAACACACAAGGTGGTTTCTACTACGCTAAAATTCAGAAAAAATGGGACAAACACTTGTTGTCCTTATCAGGTTTCGGAGCTCCGCAACGACACGGACAGCGCTCGTTTAACCAAACCATTCAATACTGGGACGCACAAACGGCCCGCGATATGGGATTGACAATTGATTCGGCTGCGATTTTTGACCGTGGAATTCGTTTCAACCAACACTGGGGATACCGCACCGTTGACGGAAAGCAGGAAGTGATGAACGAACGCTTGAATTACTACCACAAACCTCAGGTAACGCTGAAAGATTTCTGGACAGTAAACAACAAGTTGTCAATCTCTAACATTGCTTATTTGTCTGTTGGTAGAGGCGGGGGAACCCGTTTGTCAAACTCAGGTGGTATTCTATACACAAAAGAGGGGATTATCGACTGGGATGCGATTGTGAAGACCAACCAGGTCGACCAATTGTTCGGTGGTCCGAATGTAGATCCGCTTTACAGCGATACAGAATTAAAATCGACGCAGGTGTTGGTTTCAAGTGTGAACAACCACTTTTGGGTAGGCTATTTAGGACAGTTTACTTACGATCACAACGAAAAGTGGCAAACTTCCGGAGGAATTGATTACCGTTATTATAAAGGAACCCATTATCAGGAAATCCGCGATTTGTTGGGTGGTGATTACTACGTAAACGATGCCAATCTCAATTCATCCACACCGATGATGCGCAAAGGCGATAAAATTTCGTTGAATACCTACAACAATCACCGCGATGGATTGGTGCAATGGGGTGGCGCTTTTGGTCAGGTAGAATACAAAGACACGCGCTGGACAGCTTTCCTGAACTTGTCGGGTGTGAGCAATTCATACAAAGGAATTGACTATTTCCAGAAAAAAGTATTGGAAGTAGGCGATACTACCTTGCGCATTGGTTATTATGATACAATTACGTATCAGGGACAAACGTACACGTCTTCATCTGACGGTTTAAAAGACTACGAAACTGCTTGGAAAACCTTGTTTGGTGGAACGGTAAAAGCCGGTGCAAGTTTGGCTTTAACAGAATACGCTACCGTTTTCATGAATGTGGGGTATTTATCCAGAACACCACAGTTCAGCAACGTAATCGATAACAACACGAATACCTTCTTTTACGAAATTCTCAATGAGAAAATCCTCGCTGCCGAAGCCGGTTACGGATATTCCAACAACCGTTTCGGAATCAACGTAAACGGATACATTACCAACTGGCAGAACAAACCATTCCCATTCGGTGTTTCCGTTCCAGATCCAAACGATCCTACAGCAAGTATTTATGTAAACATCAACGGTATGGACGCCCTTCATATTGGTGGAGAAGTGGATCTGGCCTACGAGATTACAAAGAAAATTTCCGGAGAATTTATGTTCTCTTACGGTGACTGGACGTGGAATTCATCGGAAACAATCACGATTCCCGATTTGAATAATTATACCTTTACCTTTGATGCAAGAGGCGTTCACGTAGGTGATGCTGCGCAAACAATGGCCAACGTAGGATTGCGTTACGAACCGATCAAAAATTTGTTTTTGAAAGTTCAGTTCCAATGGTTCGACCGTTATTACGCTAACTTCACACCGTTTTCGCTGCAAGGGGCAAATGCAGGTCGTGAGTCGTACAAATTGCCTTCTTACGGATTGTTAAACTTATTTGTTGGATATAAATACCGTTTCGGTAAAGTAAATACCTTCTTTAACGGATCTATCACCAACGTGCTGAACACCATGTATATGGCCGATGCAACGAATAATTTTTACGGAACTGATTTCGATGCGGCTTCTGCGTCGGTGATGTTCGGACAAGGATTCCGCTTTAACTTAACACTCGGAGTTCAATTTTAATTTGCTAACAATAAACAACATGAAAAAAGTCATTTACGCAACATTCATCGCTGTTCTCTTTAGTTTGAATGCAGTGGCACAGGCAGTGCTTCCAACAAGCTGGAGTTTTACAACGCCGACGCTTCCTGTGGGCTGGACAGAATCAGGAACAGGATTATACACTGCTTCCGGTAATACACCACCAACTATGAAGTTGGACAATACAGGTGATTACCTGATCATCAACTTTGCAAGCAGCCCGGGAAATTTGACCTATTTCCTTGCCGGTAACAGTTTCGCAGGTGGAACCTTTACAGTAGAAGAATCTGATTTAGGTTCGGTTTGGACAACCTTGCATACATTCACGGCCCCATCAGCTACCTACACACAGTACACAGATGTGCCATTAGCGACATCGCGTTACATCCGTTTTATCTACACGCAGAAAGTGTCAGGTAATATCGGTTTGGATGATGTGAATATTGCTGTTGGAGCTGCTGGTCCGCAACAGGAAATCAATGTAACACAAGGAGCTACAACCATCGTTGACGGTGGAAGTTATACCTGGAGTTCTCCTGTAAGCACGATGACTCCTGTTACGTTTACGATCGAAAACCTCGGAACTGCAAATACACTGAACATTTCAAGTGCAGTTATTTCAGGTGCAAACGCTGGAGATTTTGTTGTTTCTGCTT
Organism: Bacteroidota bacterium; assembly: GCA_040387295.1. GTDB lineage: Bacteria > Bacteroidota > Bacteroidia > Flavobacteriales_D > Crocinitomicaceae > Fluviicola. The sequence goes on from JAZKEB010000003.1 coordinate 294,519, forward strand.
CACCTTCTTCGGTAGCTGCAACAGGAACTGCTCCGTTGACTGTAGATTTCACGCCTTCTGTGGCCGGAACACGCAATGCTGTTTTGACAATCGCGAGTGATGATGCTGATGAGGCTTCTTACGTTGTAAACCTGATTGGTATCGGTGGTAGCTACGCTACAGAACCAAGTGCTCAGGCTACAGGATTGAACTTTACGAATGTGAAAACATACCGTTTCAACGCTGCTTTTACTTCTTCGGCTTCTGCTGAAGGATACGTCGTTTTAAGAAAAACCGGTTCCGCAATTACTGGTGCTCCTGCCGACGGAACTGTTTACCAACGCGGAGATTTAGTAGGTGATGCACAAGTTGTGTACAGTGGACCGGCTACTTCTTTCACACCAAATTACATTGCTGCGAATACGGCATACCATTTTGCTGTTTATGCTTACAATGGAGACGGTACTTACAGAAACTATTTGACGACTAGTGCGTTGACAGGTTCAACAACTACGCCAGCTACCATGATGCCTGCAGGTTACTACAATGGTATGAATACGTCTAGTGCTACATTTGTTGCAGATTTACACGCCTTGATCAATCCTCATCAACAACAGTTTTATAGTAACTACGGAAACTATATGGTAAAAGGATTCTACGCACGCGATACTACCTTAGATAGAAGAGTTATTACATGTGTGTACAGTGGAGAAAATAAAATCTACTCAGAGCCGTTCGATTTTACAGCAACCGGTTTCAGTCGTGAACACACCTATTGCTATAGTTGGATGCCGACAAATCCTGACGCAAACTCTGATGACTTACCTGAATACAGTGATTATCACCATTTGTTCCCGACTAACCAAAATCAAGCGAATGCCGTTCGCAGCAATTACCCGTTAGGCGAAGTTGTTACAGTGTCTTCCACTTACCTTGGTGCGAAATATGGTTTAGATGCAAATGGTAACCTGGTATATGAACCACGTGAAGATCACAAAGGTGATGCTGCACGTGCAATGATGTATGAAGCAATTTGTTATACAACGGTTAGTGGAAACAACTGGGGACTTCCAAATCCTATCAGTGGTTCTATCAACTATGGACAAGACCAGGGATTATTGAAGCAATGGCACTTCCAGGATTTGCCGGATAGCAGAGAGATTTCACGTAATGACTATGTTGATTCATTACAAGATAACCGTAACCCGTTTGTCGATAGCATCGATTTCGTTTGTTTCATCAACTTCACCAATATGAGCTACGAAGCATTGGGTTGTATTGCTGATATTGAAGAAGCATTGAATGCAGGATTTATCGCTTACCCGAACCCTGCTAAAAACGAATTGTCATTGCACGTAAATGCAACAACGATCTCTTCTTACGAAATCCTTGACATGCAGGGACGTTCAGTATTGAAAGCAAACGTTTCTAACCTGAATTTAGTGAAATTGAATATTTCAGCACTGAAATCAGGATCATATATCGTGAAAGCTGTAACGCCTTACGGGGTTGCGCAGAAATCACTCGTTATTGAATAAACCGATGGTTAAGTTCATTGGAATTCTATTAATTGGAGCAGGTCTTTCGGCCTGCTCTTCTTATTCTCACAAGGTTTTTAATGCGCAACGGATTGATGTAAAAACGCCTGTTGAGAAAGATCCGGAGATTGATTCGTTGGTGGCGCCTTACAGAAGGGAACTGGCTTTGGAAATGAACCGTATAATCGGAGAAGCAACTGCCGATATGCAGGTTGCGCGGCCTAATTCTACGCTCGGACAATGGGTTACTGACGTTGTGCTGCAATTCGGGAAAGACAGTTTGTTGACCAATCAAACAGAGAAGCTTCCGGTTATTGCCATCCTGAATACGGGTGGAATTCGAGCGTCGTTGTCCAAGGGTTCGCTTACGGTTGGTGATATTTACAAGCTCATGCCATTTGATAATCAATTAATTGCGCTCAAATTGCCCGTTGATCAGATAGCTGAAATAGAAGCTTATTTGCAAAAAACAGGTGGTGAACCGATTGCCGGATTTACCGTGGTAAACGGGAAAATAGTTGTTGATAATCTCACTGAATCGCGCTACCTTTGGGTGATCACAACCGATTTTCTGGCCAATGGAGGAGATAAAATGCTCTTTTTTCAGGCGGCAACCGAAAAGATATTGAGTCCGGTTTTATTGCGCGATTTATTGCTGCGCGAAGTAGAACGCACCGGAACAATTGAAGAATTATTGGAAGAACGAATTCGGTTTTAACACCTTCAGTTATGGATAGAAGAACATTTATTCACCGTACGGGAATTGTGGCAGCAGGAGCGGCGATAGCTCCGTCATTGATCAGCTCTACGGGCAAAAAAGATCAAAAGCTGGTGATTCTTCATACCAATGATACGCACTCCAACATTGATCCGTTTCCTGACAATCACGGCAAATATCCCGGAATGGGCGGTGTGGCACGAAGAGCTACGCTGATCGAACAAATCCGGTCAGAAGAAGAAAATGTGCTGCTGCTTGATTGCGGTGATATTTTCCAGGGAACGCCGTATTTCAATAAATTCAAAGGAGTGCTGGAAATGAAGGTGCTTTCCGAAATGAAATACGATGCGGCGACCTTGGGGAATCATGATTTCGATATTGGTTTGGAAGGCTTTAAACAAGCGAAAGTACATGCAACATTTCCGTTCGTCAATGCCAATTACGATCTTTCCAACACAAGCCTTCGTGATGAGGTAAAACAACACGTGGTGATCCGAAAAGGAAAACTCAACATCGGTATTTTTGGATTGGGCATCGATTTGAACGGACTGGTTTCAGCAAATAATACTGGCGGACTGGTTTATATGGATCCAATTGCCAAAGCACAGGAACAAGTTGCTTTGTTGCGCCAACAGCACTGCGATTTGATCATTTGCCTGTCGCATTTGGGGTATGAATACCCAACAGATCCCACAAAAGTGTGTGACAAACACCTGGCTGCAAACACCGAAGGAATCGATCTTATTTTGGGCGGACACACACACACGTTTTTGGAAAAACCGGAGATTGTAAAAAACAAGGTCGGCAACGATGTGGTGATCAACCAGGTTGGTTATGCCGGCTTGTACCTTGGAAGGATCGATGTGTATTGTTCAGGTGATAATCAGTTTGAGGTTGCAGGAACACCGTTGGGAGTGAAATAGCAGCGCATAAAAAAAGAGGTTCCCGCTTAAACGAAAACCTCTTTCAGTTATTTTTTTCTATTTCTTATAAGTGAATCACTTCACCGTAAGCCGCTGCTGCAGCTTCCATTACCGCTTCAGACATCGTAGGGTGAGGGTGAACCGTTTTAATCAGTTCTTCACCGGTTACTTCCAGTTTGCGGATGGCCACGATTTCAGCGATCATCTCGGTAACGTTAGCGCCAATCATGTGGGCACCCAATAATTCACCGTATTTCGAATCGAAAATCAATTTCACAAATCCGTCTTTTGCTCCGGCAGCACTTGCTTTTCCGGATGCTGAGAACGGGAATTTACCGATTTTGATATCGAAACCGGCTTCTCTCGCTGCTTTCTCTGTCATACCAACTGAGGCAACTTCAGGTGAGCAATACGTACAACCCGGGATATTTCCGTAATCCAATGGTTCAGGATGATGTCCTGCAATTTTCTCTACGCAAATAATACCTTCTGCCGATGCAACGTGTGCCAATGCAGCTGTAGGAATTACATCACCGATGGCATAATAGCCCGGGATGTTGGTTTGGTAATAATCGTTGACGATAATACGGCCTTTGTCCACCACAATCCCCAATTCTTCCAAACCGATATTTTCAATATTCGCTTGAATACCAACTGCCGAAAGAACGACATCGCATTCGATTTTCTCTTCGCCTTTTGCTGTTTTCACCGTTACAACACATCCTTTTCCGGAAGTATCAACCGATTCAACCGAAGCATTTGTCATGATGGTCACGCCCATTTTTTTGAACGATTTCTCCAATTGTTTTGACACTTCTTCGTCTTCAATCGGAACCACATTCGGCAAGTATTCAACCACCGTTACCTCCGTCCCGATAGCTTTGTAGAAATAGGCAAATTCAACACCGATCGCACCTGAACCTACAACCACCATTTTCTTCGGTTGTTTTTTCAAGGTCATAGCTTCGCGGTAACCGATGATTTTTTCGCCGTCTTGTGTCAGATTTGGCAATTGACGCGAACGGGCACCCGTTGCAATCACAATTCCTTTCTCGGCTGTATATTCGGTAACCGTTCCGTCTTCAGCAGTAACAGCTACTTTTTTTCCTGCTTTTACAACACCTGTTCCTTTGATAACGTCGATTTTATTCTTCTTCATCAGGAATTGGATCCCGTTGCTCATTCCGTTGGCAACCCCGCGGCTTCTTTCTACCATTCCGTCGAAATCAACTTTGGCATCCTTTACGGTAATTCCGTAATCGGCAGCATGCGTGAGGTATTCAAATACATTGGCACTTTTTAGCAATGCTTTCGTTGGGATACATCCCCAGTTCAAGCAAATTCCGCCCAACGCATCGCGTTCTACAACGGCAGTTTTTAATCCCAATTGGGAAGCACGGATAGCGGTTACATAACCACCCGGACCACTTCCAACAACGATAATATCGTAATTCATATACTATTCAATAAAATGGATACGCTGCGAAAGTAATCAATTCCGTTTAATTGGTGTGCCGAAATGTCCTTTGAATCAAGTCCGGTTTAATGATAAACAAATCGCCTGTCAAACGGGAAATCACTCTCGTCTATGATCCTGATCTTGCCGAAATCGGGGTGAACCGGATTGATGAGAATATTAAAATCGCCTTTCACCACCGCTGAGGGCACTTTTAGCGCGCAAAATGCATTTGACTGAATGAACTGATCTCCGATTAGCTGAGTCAGAACATCGTGCGGAAAAGCATTCCAGTTGGGGTGTAAATCGTCGACAGAGACTTCAGGAGCAAAAGAAACAGTATCCGGAATATCAATCTCCAGCATCATGAAATCGGAAGGAAGTGTATCGGAAGATAAATGCACGGCTACTTCTGCCATGGCCAGTGCCCGGCTGTCAGATGTGTAAATGAGTTCCGTTCCTTTCGAATTCCAGCGTGCACCACACATAGCAGCACCTTTTCCGTTGAAATCGTGGCTGAATTTCCGGCGTGTCAAACGATACACTTTCATTAAACAAAAATACCCTGATCGATGCGCGTGAGCTCGTTTACGACTAGTTCTTTCCCGTATGAATCTTTGAGGAGCTCAAGAGGTTTCATATTGCCAAGCGCCTGATTGGGACGTTTGAGCCAGTTGTAGAATTGTTCCTGGCTGTCAAAAACCGTTTCGCCCAATTGGGTAACCTCTGCCAATTCGATGATTTTTTCGGAATGGATCGGTTTGAACACAAAGTCTTTTTCTACTTTGTAGCGTTGAAGCGACTTGGTTGAAATGTTTAAGAAGTTGGCCCAGTCAATGTCTGAGAAAGGGGTTTGTAAACGGATTGCAGAGAACAGAAAATGAGGAATACCTTCGCGAATGGAAAGCACCAGTAGCAATTTGTTTCGGAAGAAATCATTGTAGGTAAGACTTACATCTGAAACGTGCATGTTGCTTTCCTGTTGCACATAGTTGACAAATCGCTGAATGGAGTTGTCTATCTGAAGATTACTATTTCGGGCCATTTCAATCTGAAATAAGACATTTGTCCACTAAGTTAAGACATTTTTCCAAACATTAAACCAAACACCTCATTTTTAACATTTCTTGAAAAGAATTGAAAATTGAAAAGGTCTCAATCCGCTGTGACTGACCAAGGAAGTCTACTGCGGATCTTTTCAATTTTACATTTTCAATTCATAATTACATTAGTGGTTCTTGATTGAATTTCTAATTTTGGTAAAAATTGAGCAGCATGACACAGTATTTCCTTTCTACCGATTCGCCCAATCAGCAATATGTACAATTTCGGGTACAGTTTACCAACGTTACCGAAAATGCAACAATCGTTTTGCCGCGTTGGCGTCCCGGAAGATATGAATTGGGAAATTTTGCAAAAAACGTGCGCAATTTTCGTGTGTTTGACGGCAATGGAAAACCTTGTGCTATTCAGAAAACCGATACCTCTACCTGGCAGGTCACCAATGAAAATGGAACTGATTTGCGCGTTGAATACGGTTATTATGCTGTCGATTTAAATGCCGGATCGACCTATTTGTCGAAAGAACAGCTGTATGTAAATCCCGTAAACTGCTTCATTTATTTACCCGAACGAATCAACGAACCGTGCGAGGTAAACTTAGCCATTCAGGATACATGGAACATAGCTACATCACTCAAACGCGAAGGAAAACAACTCAAAGCTGCAACGTTCCATGAATTGGCAGATGCTCCGTTTATTTGTTCCGACAAGCTGCAATACAACCAGTACGAGGTAAACGGAACGGTTTTCCATCTGTGGTTTAACGGAGAAATTACGGTGGATTGGAAACGCGTGATTCATGACTTTAAAGCATTTACGGTAAAACAAATCGAGAAATTCATTGAGTTTCCCGTTCCGCATTATCATTTCCTGATTCATATTTTGCCTTATAAAGCATATCACGGTGTCGAACACCAGCATTCCACTGTTATTACACTCGGACCAACCTATGATGTGTTTGGTGAAGCGTATTCCGAATTGCTGGGTGTGAGTTCGCACGAGCTTTACCATACTTGGAATGTGAAAGCAATCCGGCCAATTGAGATGTTTCCATACAATTATCAACAGGAAAATTTCTCCAGGTTGGGTTATCTCTGCGAAGGTGTCACCACGTACATGGGTGATCTGATGCTATACAAAAGTGGTGTTTTCCAGCTGAAAGATTATTTCCGTGAAATGCAGGCGCAATTACAAAAACACTTTGATAATTTCGGACGGTTTAACCATTCAGTAGCCGATTCGTCATGGGATACATGGCTCGATGGGTATGTTCCCGGAGCACCCGGAAGAAAGGTGTCCATTTATACCGAAGGTTGTTTACTGGCTTTTGTAACTGATGTGATGATCCGTCAGCACAGTAATAATAAGTTTGGACTGGATGAAGCGATGAAACGGCTTTATTTCAATTTTGCGTTGGAAGGAAAAGGCGTGAGCGAACAGGATTACCGCGCGTTGATTTGTGAATTGGCCGGTGATCAGATGAATATTGTTTTTGATGATTATTTCTACGGAACGCGTCCGTTTGAAGCGATATTGACGGAAGCTTTTGAGGCCATTGGAATAGAATTGATTCACCAGCCGTCAAAACGCTACAGTCATGGACGATTAGGATTCAAAACCATTCCCGAAGGTGCGCATCACGTTGTAAAAGCAATTTATCCGGGTAGTCCGGCTGATTTGGCAGGAATGATGATGGATGATACCATTATTGCCGTCAACAATCATTCGTTGTATGGCGAATTGGATAAATGGCTGGCTTACTTCGATGACGAGCAAAAACACGTAACGATTCTTCGCGGAGGTAAATTACTGGAGTTGACGTTACCTGAAGTTCAGCGGAATTTTTACCTCGACTACACTTTGAAACAGGTCGAAAATCCAAATGGAGCACAGAAAAAAGCATTTGAACACTGGAGTAAATAATGGATTTACTCATTCAGTAAAAAAACAAAAAGGTCAGATGAAAGTCTGACCTTTTTAGCAGTAGCAGTATAGCGGTTATTTCTTTATTTGATCAATGATACATGGCCCGAATGAACCTGTTTCATGTCATTATCAATGTCTTTGAATTTAATAGTCCAGGTATAAATGCCTTCTTTAGCGAGTTCTCCGTTATAAGTTCCGTCCCAACCGAACTCAACATCGTGTGATTCGAATAAGATTTCACCCCAACGGTCATACATTGTCAGTGAATAACTAAACGGATCGAAACCGGAATAGAATATTGGTTTAAACGTATTGTTGAATTCGTCACCATCCGGTGTAAACGCATTCGGAATATGGAAAATCAATTCGTCTTTGATACTTACATTGATCTTCGCCGAGTCGATACATCCGCCTGCGTTATTCGCATACAAGACAATCGTGTAATTGCCCGGAAGAGCAGGGTAGGTGTGAGATGGATGAATCAATGTACTTCCTGTGCCGTCACCGAATTCCCAAGTGTAACTTGTTGCATTCACCGAAGTGTTGATGCAGTTAAAAGTAGGATCAGAAATTGTTTGCGAGGCATCAACTACATAAAACGATGCATCGGCCTTCGGCAATACGCAAATGTAATTTGCAACGGTTGCAGTATTACTACATCCGTTACTGGTTGCGCTCAATGTGATGTCATAACAGCCTGGCGAAGTAAACGTATGTGCCACCGATCCCAATTGATTGGAATTCGCAGAACCATCACCGAAAGTCCAGGTAACGGCACTGCTTACAGGAGCGCTTTGGTCTGTCAATACAACATCGAGCGGTGCACAACCCGTCAATACATCTCCTGCAAATTGAATCGCAGGAATCGCATTTACAACAATCGTTGTGGTGGCTGGATTTGTACAGCCATTTGATGGCGTATACGTAATGACATTGTTACCAATGCTTGCTGCAGACGGATCGAAGAGTCCGGTAGCAGCGTTGGTAATTCCTGTCCCTGACCACGTTCCGCCGGCTACTGAAGCAGCCAGATTTACGGCAATAGCGTTTGCGCAGTATGGCCCAACTGCTGTAATAGTAGGTTGAGTTCCCGCACTCATTACTACTGTAGTTGTTGCTGAATTAGAACAACCGGCAGCGGTTACAGTAACTGTATACGTTCCGAAATCACCGGCAACGCTACTTGTAATGCTTGGATTTTGTGTGTTGTTGTTATAACCATTTGGCCCCGACCAGGTGTAATTTCCACCCGCTACGTTAGAAGCTGTTAAATTGATATCAGCTCCCTCGCAAAGAGGTCCGTTATTGCCAGCCGTGATCGTTGGTTGCGGATTGACCGTAATATCAAACGTAATCGGCGTACCAACACATGATCCGATGCTTGGAGTGACGGTAATGGTACTTGTTATAGCCCCGGCTCCGCCGTTGGTTGCAGCAAATGTTGGCCAGGTATCAGCACCGCTGGCTGGGGCGCCAATTCCGGTATTTGAATTCGTCCAATCGTAAACAGTTCCGACAGGCCCACCACTAAACACCGAAGAAGGAACGGTAGCGCCGGCGCAATATGTCTGATCGGCAACCGCATTCACTGTTGGGTTACCTCCCACGGTTACGGTAACAGTAGCTGTACTGGTGCATCCCGCGGTTGTTCCGGTGACAGTGTATGTTGTTGTGACTAATGGATCGGCAGTAACCGTAGCGCCTGAAGTTGCCGACAATCCGGTTCCCGGCGACCAGGAATAGGTAGTTGCGCCTCCTGCTGTCAAAACAGTGCTTCCACCCGAACAGATAGTAGCATTCGGTGAAACGGTTGTATTGGATCCGTTAACAGTAATCGTAAATGTAATCGGGTTACCTGTGCAGGCACCCAATGTTGGTGTTACGGTAATCGTTCCGGAAATAGGAGAACCGGATGAATTGGTTGCTGTAAATGCAGGAAGTGGTCCTGAACCGCTTGCTCCAAGTCCGATCGCTGTGTTTGAATTCGTCCAGTTGTAAACCGTTCCCGCAGCGCCACCCGAAAACGCGGTTGACGGTACATTGGTTCCTGCACAAACTGATTGATTTGCAACAACATTCACTGCTGGATTCCCGCTAACGGTGACCGTGACATTGGCTGTACTGGTACAACCTGCGGTAGTTCCGGTAACGGTATAAGTTGTGGTTGATCCGGGGGTAGCAGTAACCGATGCGCCACTGGTGGAGGATAAACTTCCTCCCGGCGACCAGGAATACGTAGATGCTCCGTTGGCCGTTAATACGGTGGAGGCTCCCGGACAAATAGTTACAGCTGGCGAAACACCAACTGTAGCACTGTTTACGGTTATAGTAGTAGAAGAAGAAGCGTTACATGGAGCAGCTCCAACTGAATAGTTGATCGTGTGTGTACCTAAACCAGCAGAAGCAGGATTAAACAATCCGCTTGGTGAAACGCCTGGTCCTGTCCATGTTCCACCCATATCGGCAGCAACAAGTTGCACAGAACCGGAAGTAACACAGAATGGTCCAACAGGTGTAATGGCCGGGTTTGGAGGTCCGGTTTGAGCACCCGGAGGTGGTCCTAATGAAAGGGTGAAGCTACTGGAAGAACCACTCCAGTTTTCCACAATGATCATCAATTCTTGTCCCGCAACTACATTTGGCGCAGGAACACTGCTGGCACATGGAAAAGAATTACCGAATTGATTACATCCGCTCATCGCTGAGGCATAGTTACAGCCTATTTCATTGGCGTCATTCTGAATGGCCACACAAGGTGACTGCCCCGGCGGGATATTAAATACAGCAACATCAAGAAACCCGGTTGCCGAATTTCCATCAATTAACATGTTAAGCGGCCCTGATGAAGTGATGTGCAGGATGATATAACCAGTATTAGGTCCGATCCAATCCAAACAGGTACTAACCCACGGTCCGGGAGTCACAAAGTTGAAAGGCCCCGCCGTTCCTGGTGTACAAATAGATGTGTTTGTGTTGCATTGACCATATCCATTCAAGGATATCATTAGTGGTAATGCGATAATTGCGAAATAACGTAGTAGTCTATTCATGGCCTGCATATCCAAAATGATCAACAATAGAATTCAACTCTTCCGATGAAGTGTTGGGTAAAAGAATCAACGTCACCTGTTTTAATTCCGTATCAACTGAGATAGATGACAAGTAGGAATAATGTTGCGACAAACGTTCCTCTATACGTATTTTTTTCTCAGCGGATACTGCAAGGTAAATCGGGAATACGATTTGCAGGTTACCATTTTCCAATGTTTGCGTTGAGACAATCGCTTTTGGACGATAACCTAATTCGAACAATTGCAAATCAAGATCCCGGGTAGGAGCAGATTCTGCGATTCTGGAAGATCGTTCAGTAAGTAACTGGTTTACTGCGGTTGATGGTTCTGTTTGACCGAAGGCTGTTTGGGAGATTAATCCGATGAAGAACAACAGCTGAAAAGCAACTCTTTTTGATCTTCTTTCTATTAACTTGCCAAATTGCGTAATGTAGTAGAACTGCATGGGCATCATAAGTTTAGTAGTGCAACAACTTTTAGACGGGCTAATTTTCAGTTGGTTGGCTAAGAAAGCGGAAAAGATATTAAAAAGGGTGGTTTTTAATGAGAATCGGAATTTTTTGAGGGTGAGCGGAAGCCGATTGTTCTTTTTAGCTCTTTTTCGGAAGAAAGGAGCGTGTTTTTAACACCGATCGTTAATGAAAACAGGGTACAAAAAAAGGGTCCGTAAACGAACCCTTTTTCTCTGTGTCTTCAAATCTGAAGGATCAGAATTTATAGCTGATTCCCATACTCGGAAGCAACGGGAATTGATAAACAGTTTTGTTGGTTACACGGTTCACGTAGAAGATGTTTTTACGATCATACGAATTGGTAACCGCTCCGATTAGTTCTAATTCAGTTGAGTTTTTGAACTTGAATTGTTTTTTCACTGTAACGTCCAAACGGTGGTAATACGGCAATCGCTTGCTATTGTAGTCGCCCAATAAAAGGCCAACTTCGTTTACGTTACTGGTGGTGTAATCTGTGGTAACGCCGCCACCCATATTGTCGTTTTGATAAAAACCTGCAGTTGGTGTAAACGGTAAGCCCGAAGCAAGATTCCAACGGATGTTAACCTCCAGTGTTTTTTTCTTTCCGAACACGTAGGTTCCAACAAGGTTGATATTATGACGACGGTCGAAAACAGGAGCATAAGTAGTAAATCCGTCCCAACGGGTTGATTTACCATATGAGTAAACTCCCCAAAGGAACAAACGGTCTTTTGAATACTTCAGCAAAACATCCAATCCGTAAGATTGACCTGATTCGATGAGGAAATCTTTTTTGTAAACATCATCCACGTCATCAAACTCTTTTGTATCGTCGAAAATTTTATTCACGTTGATGTTACTTAGTTGCGGGAAGTATTTGTAGTAACCTTCGATGTTGAGTGAAAGCGCTTTCGTCAAATCAACTTCGCCCCCTAAGATAGCGTGCCATGAGTACTGAAGTCCGTTCTTTGGATTTTTCACCTTGTTGTATTCCGTGATGAACGTTTCCTGAACGTTGGTTGGCGCTGAAAGCAAACCGTTGAACAGGTTTACTACATCTCTGTCGGAAGAAGCTGACGTAAAGTTTTGTGAGTAACGACCTCCTGAGAATTTCAAACGGAAACGCTCGGTAGCATTAAACTTTACACCAAGTCTTGGTTCCGGAGAAATAGTAGAAAGTGAAGCATACGTCTGTACCCGGAAGCCCGGCTGGATCACAAATCGTGTTGTTACCAGTTTATAATTGAAGTAAGCACCGATTTCAGTTGTATTAGAAACAGACTGGATTTTCGATGCAGCTTCATTGTACGTTACATAATCCGTTTTGAAAAGGTTCATGTTGATTCCGTAATCAATTTGGCCTTCGTTTTTCAGGAAGTACGAAAAGTCAAATCCTAAGTCGGCACCGAAAATAGTACTGTTACGTTCATTGGATCCGATTTCCGCGAAAGTCGTTTTGTAATTGGAACCGTTCAGGTGACCACGTATAAAGGTAGGCGAACCTGCAGGAACCAAGATGAAGGACATTCCACCACCTGATTGGCTAAAGCTCAAATCGGCAATATCGGAATAGTTGACTTTATCGTTGTTGTTGAATCCGAAAAACGAGAATTTGGAACCACCGTTTGCAGCAAAGGTGAGTTTACCATATAAATCCGTGAAGTTGTAAGGAAGTCCGTTTCCGTCGTTGACATTTCTGTACAATGATTTGGAAGTATAATCAAGCAATGAATGTTTTGCAGAGAAAACATACGAAGCAGAGCCTGAACCTTTTTCTTTCGCGCGGTACAAAGGACCTTCCAGCACTAATTTCCCAAGGAATGGAGATACGGAAACTTTTCCGCCAAATTCTTTTTTATTACCGTCGCGGTAAGTAATGTCCATGATCGAAGAGATTCGTCCGCCATAGCGTGAATCAAAACCTCCGGTATAAATGTCTACGTTTTTAATCAATTCAGTCTCGAAGATGGAAAAGAAACCAATCGAGTGAAATGGATTGTAAACGGTCATTCCGTCGAGTAAAACCTTATTTTGGATTGGGGTTCCACCACGTACATACAACTGGCCGCCCTGGTCACCGGTGGTTACAACTCCCGGGGTCACCGAAAATGCACCAACGATATCGTTCTCAGCACCCATTCCCGGAATTCGCTCTACATCCTTTTTCGTAAGGCTGCTCACCGAGATCAATACTTCGGTTGTTTTGCGTTTTGTTTCGGCAGAAACTACGAATTCATCCAAATCGGTTCCGTTCGGTTTCAACATGTCAACACGAACATCCGTAATACCTTCGGCCTTAGTGACCGTAATTTCGCGTTCGTAAACGGCAAACTCGGGATTCTGAATTTTTAGCAAATAAACGCCGATCGCTACTTTCGGGATGGAATAAAAACCGTTTACATCGGTTGTTGCTCCAAGAATATCGCGGTCCTTATCTGTTGGAATAAGAAGAATTTTCTGAAATGGAATAACCTCGTCGTTCGCGTTGTCATGCACAACTCCACGTATAATGTGGTTCTGGCCAAAGGAGGTGGCAGAAACAAATAAAAAGGCAATTAAGGAGAGAACTAGCTTCATGGGTATTGTTATATATTGTGCTTTTCAGCGGCTTCGAAGGTACATATTTAACCTTTATTGGCGATGTAAATGTGAAAAAATGACAAAACGTAGGGATTATTGAGTCATCGGTGTCACATTAAGATTCTTTGCGAAGCACTTTCTTGGCTTGTTCCCAATACACGTCCATTTCATCGAGTTGCATACCTGAAATGTCTTTTCCGGCTTCGATGATGAATGTTTCCATTAACATAAACCGCTCTCTGAATTTACGGTTGGTCCTCTCCAGCGCATCTTCAGGATTCACCTGCAGGAAACGTGCATAATTGACCAGAGAAAACATGACGTCACCGAATTCATCTTCAATGGCATTCTGGTCCTTGCTTGCCACAGCTTCATCGAGTTCCGAAAGTTCTTCGGTTACTTTGGCCTTTACATCGGCGATATCTTCCCAGTCAAAACCCACACCTTTTACTTTGTCCTGAATTCTAATGGCTTTTACCAATGCAGGTAGCGAAACCGGAACGCCTTGAAGTACGGATGTTTTGCCCTCTTTCAGTTTCAGTTTTTCCCAGTTCGATTTCACTTCATCTTCCGATTCGGCTACCACATCACCATAAATATGCGGGTGACGGTAAATGAGTTTTTCGCAAATCGCGTTCAACACATCCGTTACGTCAAAAGCTCCCTGTTCGGAGGCAATTTTGCTGTAGAATACCAGGTGAAGAAACAAATCGCCCAATTCTCCTTTCAAACCGTCAAGGTCATTGCTGATAATCGCATCTGCCAGTTCATAGGTTTCTTCGATGGTGAGATGGCGCAAACTATCAAGGGTTTGTTTGCGGTCCCACGGACATTTTTCGCGTAAATTGTCCATAACATCCAATAAACGTTGAAAGGCGATCAATCGTGGATCGGTTGCATTAATTGCGTTGGGTGAAGTTTCCATGCTGCAAATTTAGCATAAACAAAAAAACGTTTAATTTTGGGCCATGTTCAAATGGTTCTTCTTGTTGATTTTCATTCCACTGACTGTAAAAGCACAGGATAGTAATGATGCTTCTTTGTTCCCGACCGCAAGACCCCAAAGTCTTTACAGGGTTGATGTTGTTCGCGAAGATGCCTCATTGTACCTTTCAGTAAAACCAAAACTTGGATTTCTGGCTGCTCACAGAGGCGTAATGAGCCATTTACCAAAAGAGCCGATCGTTGGTGTTGAAATTTCGCTCGGGAAACATTTGGGAGCTCAAAAAGAATGGCATGTGCGTTACAATCATCCGTATGTTGGTGCTACATTTTACGCTTCTACGGTTGGTAACAATGCGCTTTTAGGACAAGCGTTCGGATCATACGCATTCATCGAATTTCCATTTAATAAAAGTAAAAGACATCATATAACTGGTAAACTCGGATGCGGGCTGGGATATGTTACAAAAGTGTTTGACCAGGAAACGAATGTGAAAAACGTGGCGATCAGTACACACGTTAATGCGTTGATTTGCCTGGCGATTCAAGGCCATATTCAATTGGCACCACGTCACCAGCTCATTTATAGTTTAGATCTCACGCATTTATCAAACGGTTCTTCCGAAGTGCCGAATCTTGGTTTGAATATGCCCAATTTTGGTTTGGGATATGCTTACCGGTTAAGGAGCGAGGAGTCGTCGGTTATGCTCAGTAAATCACCGCCACTACCGTTTCTAAAAGATTGGAAACTGCAGTTGCTGGGAATTTTTTCCACCAAAGAAATTTTCCCGACTTCGGGTAAAAAATACCCGATTTATGCCGTTTCAGTTATGGGAAGACGATTGTTCCGTCCGAAAGTAGGAATGGAAATAGCGTTTGATTTGATGTCGAAGCAATCGGTATTCGATTACAAAGGCTATGTTCCCAAAACACAATGGTCGATTTTCCAGATGGGTGTTTATGCAGGATATGTACTTCCGCTGGATCATTTACATATAGTTCTTGGAATGGGTGCTTATGTAAAAGACCGCTATCAACCTGATGGTGCACTTTACCATCGCGTAGGAATGCGTTACCAGTTTAACAACGGTATCACGGCCAACCTGGTTTTGAAGTCGCACTGGGCCAAAGCAGATTATGTAGAATACGGAATCGGTTACACGTTTAAATACCAGAAGAAATGAAGTATTGTTTGATCGTATGTTTGGTTGTGTTGGGATTTACGGCGTGTAAAAAACCCGAAAACCGCAAATGTTTTAAGTCTACCGGAGACGATACGACACTGGAGATTCCGCTTTCTGAATTTGACCGCCTGAAATTGAATCCGCATCTTTCTTATTTACTCATTCAGGATTCCACGGATAAAGTGGTGATCAAAGGAGGGAAGAACGTGGTAAACCTGGTTGAATATAATGTTACGAATGAGTTGTTGGAAATCAGTAATAAAAACAAGTGCGCTTTCCTGCGAAATGCAAAACGGGAATTGCTGGTTGAAATTCACTTTACCAATATTATCAATATCCATTATGAAGGATCTGAATACTTGCGATCGGAAGGTATACTGAACCTGGATTATTTCACAATCATGGTGCGTGATGGTGCCGGACCGGTTGATTTAACGCTCAATTCCAAAGTAATCGATGCGGATATTTCGCACGGATGGGGTGATTATACGTTTCATGGAACGACTGAGGTTGCGCGAATCAGTGCCAGAAGTAACGGTTTTTGCGACGTCTATGATTTAACCATCACCGATTCGGTGTATGTGGCTTCTGAAACTCCCGGACATATAAGGGTTCGTGCGGAAGGGATTCCGTTGTATGGATACATTAAAAGCAGCGGAGATATTTTTTACAAAGGCAATCCTTCAGTGATCAATGTCATTCAAACAGGATCGGGAGAGTTGATTAAAGCAGACTAAAATAATGTTGGATTTTGGATGTTTGATTTTTGATGAGGTTCCAATCAAACTATCAAGATTCTGTTGAGGAGTTCATGTTGTTTACTAAAGCTTCTCTTTTACCCCGTAGTTCCATCCAACATCAAAAATCAAGCATCAAAAATTATAAAACAAAAAAGCCGCGATTGAAAAATTGCGGCTTTTTTGTTTTATAAGATTATTTTCCTCGTTTCAATTGCATCAATACTTTGAACGCTTTGTCAACATGGTCTTGTTTCACAATAATGGTGAACTCATTGGCTGTTGATACCACTTCCACAATGTTCAATCCTTCCCAAGCCAAATGCTTCAGGATGTAGTAATACACTCCATAGACTTCCGAATTGACAGCCGGTAATTTCACGGTAATCGAAGCCAAATCGGTTGTGTGTGATTTCAAGCGTTCGTTAATGAGCAAATTGCTGATTTTATTCGAAATGCTTGAAGAAGCAATGATGGTTGTTTCGGTAACACCACGACAAATGGTGTAGAAAACGTCTGAATCAGAATTCACAAGCTGCACTAAATCGGCTTGTTTCTGACGCAATGATTCGGTGTTTTCAAAGGTGTAGTCCTCCAGGTTACTACGAACAAGAAAATCACCCAATTCACCGATAATATTGGTGATTTTCAGGTTAAGACGGTGATACAACCCTGGCGACATGCGCTTAATGGCCATAACAATAGCGCCTTCTTTGACTTCCTTGCCAAGTGTTTCTTCAATTTCGGGTTTGATTTTTCGGGCTAGTGAGGAGATGTTGATTAGATCGTCGGTCATAGCCTCTCTTAAAAAAGGGCTTCGTCCGATAATTTCTTCAGTAATTTTTCCAATTGATAACATACTACGGTAAGATTTAAACAGGTGTGCAAATTTACACATTATAGTTAGCTTTTGGTGTAAACAGTTCAAGGAAGTATCAACTAGATGAATAGATCACAGGTCTCGTTGAAGGAAAACAAGCTTCCAATGATTATTCACACAAAGCAGGCTGTTACCAATAGAAAAACAGAAAAAACGGGTCGTTAAGCTTTCAATAGATCAGGCCAGTTGTTGGTGGATGGTTTCTTTCACCAGCTCGAGTACATGCTTGAGTTGTTCGTCGCGGGTTAAATCACTGTTATCAATCACAATAGCGTCTTCTGCCTGCCGAAGCGGACTTTCTTCGCGTGTGCTGTCTATGCGATCGCGCTCCAGTAAATTGTGCTGAACAGTTTCAAAAGCCACTTCCTGGCCTTTATTAAACATTTCGTCAAAGCGGCGTTGCGTGCGTACTTCGATGGAAGCGGTAAGGAATAACTTCAATTCCGCATTGGGGAATACTACCGTGCCGATATCGCGACCATCCATCACGATTCCGCCTTTTTGGCCGAGCAGTTGTTGTTGGTGGACCAATTTCTGTCTTATTTCTTTAATCGTAGCAATCTGGCTCACAGATTGTGAAATTTCAAAGGATCGGATTGGTATGGAAACATCTTCGTTATTGAGCAGGAGCACCTGATCTCCTGTTTCGGGATCCTTGTGAAAGGAAAGTGTGATTTCGGGAAGTCGTTCGATTAATGCCTGTTTGTCTAAAACACCATTACGGATAAGACCGTTCCGTAAGGCAAACAAACAAACTCCGCGGTACATGGCTCCGGAATCGACAAAGACGTATTGCAGCGTGTGAGCTAATGCTTTGGCAAGGGTGCTTTTTCCGCACGATGAATAACCATCAATTGCAATGGTGATCTTCTTTTTGAGTTCCGACATAAAACCTGTTACCTCTAAGTTATTGTAAAGATAGTGAATAGAAATAGTTGGGCACAAAAAAAGGGAGCTAAAAAGCTCCCCTTCAAATTTCCAAAAGGAACTATTAGAATCTCCATCCAAGACGGAAAGAACCTACAGCACCAGTGTTAAGTGATGAAGCTTTTGCTTCAGGAGTAACACTTGTTGTAGTAGTACCACCGAATGTAGTTGTAGCTTCACCTTCTTTCCAAGTCATTGAAGTCCATCCAAGACCTAACTCAAGACCTAAGTAGAAGTTCTCTGCGAAGTAATAGTCAGTACCTGCTACCAAGTTCACACCAAACATGCTTGTTTTAGCCTCAGAAGACTCAGTGTAAGCATCGATAAATGTAGAACCGTCAGAGTTAGTACCATCGTTAGTTACTTTTCCAGAACCTAACATGATATCCAAACCTGCGTACGGAGACAAACGATCTGTTCCACCAAAGTGGTACTCACCACCGATAGAGAAGTTCATTGCACCTGTTTTTGATTCGTAAGTACCAGTTCCACCAGTACCATCACCGAACTCAGTGAAATTATCTGTTGAAGATGAGTTGTGAACGCCCAAAGTCACACGCACTGCGATGTTGTCTTGAACGAAGTAACGGTAACGAATAGAAGGTGAAGTGAAAGACAATGTAGATGCATTCCAGTTGATTAACCCTTCCAATGTGTTATGTACACTTGCGTCCGGTTTTTGAGCCATTACAGCGGTTGATAAGATCAAACCACCAACTAATAAACTTAACTTTTTCATACTTTTTTAAATATTGGTTTGAGCGAATGTAAATAAAACTTTTTAGCCGACAAGCCTTAGTTATAAACAAAATTAGGTGGATAACCTCTAAAGGGCTGTTTTCTACTGACTATGACGTTACAAGTACAAGACTTAAAGAATGTTAAAATAACAGATTTTTAACGTTGCCTTACCGCTATTTTGACCCTCCAAGCGGTATTGAAATGCTCAAAGCGTGTTGCATTCCGGCGGCCGAATAACTCATAAATCCGTAATCGACCGAAAAACGTTTGAAGTACATACCGGCGCCAAAACTGAAACCTGAAATACCCGGACGCTGCGTTAATTTCAATTCCTGTCTTCTGTTATAATCGAATCCGATGCGTAAATGGAGCTTTTTTCCGAATAGAATTTCGGTTTGAGCCACGAAATGCCGCCCTAGTTTCTCTCCAAAACCTGCTTTACTTACCTGAATGACTTCACCGGTAAGTGCATCTACCGTTTCCTTTGCATTCGGGTCGTTATAAGTAAGGTCCCATTTCTGAAGATGTTGTCCTAATAAAGAGAAACGAAAAGGAGCATGTTTCAGTTTGTGTGAGATCCCCATCTGGATTTCCAATGGCAACCGACTACGCGTTTCATTGTATCCTTTCCACTGAACTCCCAAATTCTTCACGACACCTGAAAGCACGAGTCGTTTTTCATCGTTGGTATAACAACCACCAATATCTAATGAATTACCAAAAGCAATATATTGATCCAACTGCGAATAGATAATATTAAAGGTAGCTCCGATGTGCAACCGTTCATTGATGCTTTTAGCGGCACTGGCTCCCAATACAAAGTCACCGGGACTGAATGTGCCCAAATCGCTGCCATTAATATCAGTGCGTTTCATCTTTCCGTAAGAAACGTATCTGAAATGAGCTGCTCCGGTAATGTTATTGGCAAAGTGATGCGCGTAATTTAATTGTCCGCTGTTAATTCCTCCAGCCAGAAGCGTTTGACTGATGCTTCCGCGTTTGTGCATTTCTGAATTGAGGAGCGCCGGGTTTTGGATTCCCAGGTTCACATCTAAATCACGTGCTGTTATAAAAGAACCTCCCAATCCTGTCACGCGGGCATTAAAAGGAAGATTAAGAAAATTGAATCCTGTGGTTCCGCCGGTTTGAGCTATAGCAGAGCCGGTAAGTATGGTGAAGAAAAAGAGGATTTTAAAGTTCATGGAAATCATAACGCAATTTTTTAAAGGGAATTGTCCAACGAAGCTCTTTTTCCAATTTCAATGGCTTCCATATTGATAATGCGCTTTCCGTCGATGGCAAACCGAAGAAGTGTTTTTACCTTATGAAATCCTTTGTTGCCACACGCTCCCGGATTGAGCCAAAGCATGTTGAAGCGTGGATCTTGTTTGACCAGTAAAATATGTGAATGTCCGCAAACAAGCACCTGAGGAGCTTCGCGTTTTAATTCTGCTAATAAAGGTGTACTGTAATTTCCAGGCCTTCCGGCAATGTGGGTTATTAAAATGGACACTTCTTCCACTTTAAAGCGGTTGAATTCCGGAAAATCCATTCGCATGGCTGTATCATCAATGTTGCCGTAAACTGCTCGCAACGGTTTGAATGCTTTTAACTTTTCGATCACGGAAACATCACCGATATCTCCGGCGTGCCAGATTTCGTCCACATCCTGAAAGTACTGGTAAATCTTCTCTGGAAAATCGCTGTGCGTATCGGATAATAAGCCGATTTTAGTCATAAGATCCTGTTTTTTACTGCTAAAGAGTTGATCGTGAATCGGGTTTGCCTCCTGCTGTTTTTACTCTGGTAACGGGCGTTTGTTTTGTTCCGTTTTCAAATTTGTCGAAAATGTTTCACACTTGGTGAAAGTTCTGTAAAAACGGATAAAAATCGGTTCTTCTTACTATATTTGGCGGTTCAACTTTCAAATAAACGATGTATGGCAACTAAAGCAGCTGCAAAACCATCAACTACAACAAATAAGAGTGCACTGAAGGATGCGCCGAAGTTCTCGAAAGAGACGTATATCAAGTGGTACAAAGATATGCTCCTGATGCGTCGTTTCGAAGAAAAAGCGGGTCAGTTGTACATTCAGCAGAAATTCGGCGGATTTTGTCACTTATATATAGGACAGGAAGCCGTTGTTGCCGGTACGGTAAGTGCTTCACGCCCAACGGATAGTCACATGACAGCTTACCGCGATCATGCACACCCGATCGGTTTGGGAACAGATGTACGTGTGTTGATGGCTGAGTTGTATGGTCGTACAACCGGTTGTTCGAAAGGAAAAGGAGGTTCCATGCACTTCTTTGATAAATCACGCAACTTTTTGGGCGGGCACGGAATCGTTGGAGCGCAAATTCCAATGGGAACCGGTGTTGCTTTTGCTGAACAATATAAAGGAACGGATAATGTTGTTTTTGTTTCAATGGGAGATGGCGCGGTGCGTCAGGGAGCATTGCACGAAACATTCAACATGGCAATGAACTGGAAATTGCCTGTCATCTATATTATTGAAAACAACAACTACGCAATGGGAACTTCCGTTGAGCGTACGACCAATGTAACGGACTTATCAAAAATCGGACTTTCGTATGAAATGCCGTCGAAGTCGGTAAACGGTATGTCGCCTGAGGCTGTTCACGAAGCCATTGAAGAAGCAGTAGCCCGCGCCCGTAGAGGTGACGGACCTAGTTTGCTGGATATCCGTACTTATCGTTACAAAGGACATTCCATGTCTGATCCTCAGAAATACCGTAGTAAAGAAGAGGTTGCTGAATGGATGGAGCAAGATCCGATCGAACATTGTTTGAATATGATCAAGCAAAACAAATGGCTTTCCGACAAAGAAATCGGTGAAATCGACACATGGGTAAAAACGGAAGTGGATGAAGCGGTAACGTTTGCCGAAAATTCTCCGTACCCGGATGCCGACGATTTATATGAAGACATTTATCAGGAGCCGAATTACCCGTACATTATAGAATATTAATAACCGAATTTAGAGAGTTAGCTGAGTATGGCAGAAATCATTTATATGCCCAAGTTGAGCGATACCATGACGGAAGGTGTGGTGGCTGAATGGCATAAAAAAGTAGGAGATACCGTGAAATCGGGCGAATTGTTGGCCGAAATCGAAACGGATAAAGCAACCATGGAATTTGAATCGTTTTACGATGGTGTGTTGCTGCATATTGGTATTGAAAAAGGAAAAGCAACTCCGGTAAACGCTTTGCTGGCTATTATCGGTGAAAAAGGAGAAGATGTTTCTGCGATTATCGCAAATCCGGGCACTCCGACTGGCGCTACCGCACCCGCGAAGAAAGAAGAAGCTGCTCCTGCTCCAAGTCCTGCTCCGGCGGCTACTGTTGAGAAACCTGCTGAAGTCGCTGCTCCTGCAGCGCCAAAAGCAGCTCCGGCTGTTTCCAATACTTCCAACGGACGTATTCTTGCTTCTCCGCTTGCTAAAAAACTGGCCGAAGAAAAAGGCGTTGACCTCGGATTTATTTCGGGTACAGGTGAAGGTGGACGTATCACCAAACGCGATGTAGATCATTACGTTCCTTACGATGCACCGCAACGACAGGCATCTGCCACAGGCGGTTCTCAAACAGAATCATATACGGATGAAACCATTTCGCAAATGCGGAAGACCATTGCGCGTCGTTTGGCTGAATCTAAATTTACCGCACCGCATTTCTACCTGACCATTTCATTGGACATGGACAATGCCATTGAAGCGCGTAAAACGATGAACGCTACCGAAGGAATTAAAATCTCTTTCAACGACATGGTCGTAAAATCGGTAGCGATGGCATTGAGAAAACACCCGAATGTGAATAGTTCATGGTTGGGCGATGTGATCCGTCGCAACAATCACGTACACATTGGTGTAGCAGTTGCCGTTGAAGATGGTTTGCTGGTTCCGGTGGTTCGTTTTGCCGATACCAAAGGATTGGCCCAATTGGGTGACGAAGTACGCGTTTTGGCGAAAAAAGCAAAAGAGAAAAAATTACAACCCGCAGAGTGGGAGGGAAATACCTTTACCATTTCTAACTTGGGAATGTTTGGCATCGAACAGTTCACAGCGATTGTAAATCCTCCTGACAGTTGCATCATGGCTGTAGGCGGAATTAGCCAGGAACCTGTGGTGAAAAACGGACAAATTGTGGTGGGAAATATCATGAAAGTAACCCTTTCGTGTGATCACCGCGTGGTGGATGGCGCTACCGGCGCGGCGTTCCTTCAAACGTTCAAACAATACATGGAAAATCCGGTTACAATGCTGGTTTGATAGGGATAAAAGTCTGAAAGTAAAGAGGTTGTTCGAAAGAGTAGCCTCTTTTTTTTGCAATGAAAATGGGCTTTTCGGTCGATTTAAGCTTTTTTTTATTAATAAAAATGACTTAGTATGGTGTTTAATCGGTTTATTATCGCACCTTTGCGTCTACATCATAAGTAAAGTATATGAACAAAGGAACAGTCAAATTCTTTAACGAAACAAAAGGATTTGGATTTATCAAAGAAGAAGAGACAGGAAAAGAGTATTTCGTGCACGTATCTGGATTAATTGACCAAGTAAATGAGAACGACGAAGTTTCGTTTGAATTGCAAGATGGTAAAAAAGGATTGAATGCCGTTAATGTGAAATTAGCATAAGGAAATCATAGTCACTTTTTAAAAGGCTTCGTAGGTTCAACTTACGGAGCCTTTTGTTTTGAATTAACTTCCATTTGCTCAATAAATTTAACCACAGTAGTACATATACAGTACAGCGCTTTTGAATTTCCAGGTGACCTATTGTGGTTATAATAAGAGATTATCCCGACTTGTTTTTTCACGGATATTTTTCCAAATGCGCACACTTTATTTGGTTTTTTTGCATATTTGTTTGATTATAATTACAAAAGCATGAATAAAGGAACTGTCAAGTTCTTTAATGAAACCAAGGGTTTTGGCTTTATTAAAGAAGATGAAACAAACAAAGAGTACTTCGTACACGTATCTGGTTTGGTTGATCAAGTAAAAGAAAACGACGAAGTGACGTTTGAATTGGAAGAAGGAAGAAAAGGCTTGATGGCGATAAACGTTAAGAGAGCGTAATCATAACTAATTCTGTGTGGAGCTCCAGGGTAACCCGGGGCTTTTTTGCATATATGTTCTAATGTTTTTCTTGATAAAGAGGCAACCGCGACTGGCCAAGACGACTTGTCATCCGCCTAAGGCGGACGTAACAAGGAGGTAAGTAAACAAAAAAATCAAGGCTGTAAGTCTCGATCTTGAGAACTACGGTTTATTAAGCATTCAAAATTCAAAATTTAAAAATCAATTTATTGATTTTTAATGTTCTCCCAAGTCTTAAACAACTGTTCCTGTGAGGGCCTGTTTTCCTCCGGTTCGCGCAGCGGTTCACACGCAATAAGCGTAGCATAACATTCGGCCGGAAGCGCTTGGTACAAAGCTGTTCCTTTGGTTTTCCAGGCAATCATTTCATCCGAAACTTCCTTGATGATTTTTGCCGGATTGCCCACCACTAAACTTCTGCGTGGAATCTGCATATTGGCCGGAACAAAACACAAAGCGCCAATGATGCATTCTTCTTCCATCACCACATCATCCATGATCACACTGTTCATTCCGATGAGGCAATTTTCACCGATGGTGCCGCCGTGAATAATCGCTCCGTGGCCAATGTGTGCTCCTTTTTTTAGCGTAACAGTGGTTCCCGGAAACATATGAATGGTACAATTTTCCTGCACATTACATCCGTCTTCAATGATAATTTGCCCCCAATCGCCACGAATGGCAGCACCCGGACCGATGTAAACGTTCTCACCGATAATTACATTTCCGGTAACGGAAGCTTGCGGATGTACAAAACTTGATGCTTTGATAACAGGTATGAAACCGTTGAATGCGTATATTGCCATACGAATACCGAACTTTAATGAGTGAGGAACAAATGTAACGAAACGGAACCAAGGAAAGATGCATTACTGTGAATTCGCAAGTAGCCGGCCTGAATCAGATGTACACCGCGTTTATCATGATGTTCATTACGGCACACCGATTGCTGACGACAACGAATTGTTTGGTAGATTCATCCTGGAAATCAATCAGGCTGGGCTTTCGTGGGAACTAATCCTGAAACGGGAACCCCATTTTCGCGAAGCATTCGATGAGTTTAACATCGAAAAAATTGCGTTGTATGATGACGAAAAAATTACTATCTTGTTGCAGAATGCAGGTATTATTCGCAACAAATTAAAGGTGAAAGCTGTTATTACGAACGCACAACGAATTGTACAGTTAAAACAGGAATTCGGTTCGTTTAAACAATGGTTGGACGAACATTCGTCAAAAAGTTTACCCGAATGGACGAAACTCTTCAAAAAGACGTTTACATTTGTTGGGAGTGAGATTGTAAATGAGTTTTTGATGAGCACTGGTTATTTACCGGGTGCACATCGTGAAACCTGCTTTCGATATAGAGAATTAGTACAGACAAAATAGTGATACGATGAAACAGATATTAGTTATAGGAAGTTTGTTCATTTCCGTTTTGGGAATGGCCCAAACCGGTGTTTCCGGAGGTATTACAATGATCAAAGGATTCGGAATTCCCAAGGCTTATCCGGGTATTCACATTGGTGTCGAGATTCCGCGCGATGATGAAGTTTCGTACTTCGGGCGTATTACAACTACACTTTCCAACTACAGTGACGAACCGGGAGTAGCCAATGCAGAAGCACGTGATTTTATGACTTCGCCGCAAGTTAAACAGGTGAATTATGATGTGAAAATGAATTACACCAACATCGAAGGTGGTACACGCTACTACCTCGGAAACGGTTATGATTACGGTTGGTCGGCTTATGGTGGCTCCATGTTCATGTTGTCGATCAATTCGTTGAAAGCCAAATACCAGGATTTTGATGAGTCGTTGTACGAATTGCAGGACGGTTTAACGGAAAAAGGTCGTATTATCGGTTTGAACCTGGGTGTAAATGCCGGTGTTAAGAATCACTTTAGTTTCGGAATGCTCTATTTTGATATGTCATTGGCGTATGCGTTGTTCGCTATTCCAAGTAATACACTTGCCAGCCAGGGAAGCCAGAATTTATACACACCGTTGACATTCAGCTTTAACTTAGGCTTTAGAAAAGATTTATACTAGAAGTAGAATTTGCTTCTCCGCCTGAGGCGGAAAGGATTGAGAAGGGTGACAGTAATGCTCACCTTTTTTTGTTGATCATTTCTCCATCAAAACCCCAACCAATTCTTCTTTTCCAACGCGGTTTTCCAATCCGCAACCACTTCTTCCAGATTCGTGTAGCGCTGATCCATAGCTTCTTTCAGATGTGCATCCATCGTTTCCAGTGGAAGCTGATTCGGTGGAACGCCAAAGCTATATTTGGCACACAAACGCTTTAAAATCGGTAAATAACGTTTTGGAATGTCGTCGTGATCGGGTAACGGATGTGTGAGTTGCAGGTTGGTCGTAATACTGGGATTGGGATGCAGCAGGGGTAGTTTTCCTGTGAATGATTGCCACAATACAATGCCAAGCGCAAACAGATCGGTACGCTGATCGGCAAGATGAAGCCGGTTCAGTAATAACTCCGGCGCGGCATATCCCAACGGGAACAACGTGCCCCGGTTTTCCATCGTATCGGTGCGCATTGCCATCCCGAAATCAATCAGATAAACCTCAAACTGTTCAGGTGTTCCGGTGATAATTATGTTCGATGGTTTGATGTCTAAATGCACTATTTGTTGGCGATTCAATTCATCAAAAACTGGCTTTAACTGCTCCAGTAACTGCAATAGAACAACAGGTTTTTTTTTGGATTTAACCGGTTTCAGGAACGTATCGAGCGGAACACCCGGGAAGTAGTTTTTCACGACCACCAATTCGGTTTCCGATTCGAAAGTATACAGCGTTTTGGGAAGTTGCGGATGATCGAACTCAAAACCGGCTTCGGCACGTAAGCGCAATTCACGAAGTTCATTTCCCGATTTGGAAACCACTTTCATCGTGCCCGATTCGCCGGTGATTTTATCTTCTACCAGAAATACATCGCCGAATTTGCGTTGCTGTTGCTTGCCTAATCGTTGAATAATTCGATACTTTTCTGATGGGATCTGAGTCTGTTTAAAGTTCGAATTATGAGAATAATTACTGTACATTTTTGAACGAAAAGAGGCGCGTTTTACAGCCATAGTGAAACGACTCTGGCGAAAAAACGTAACGAATTTGTAGTCAAAAAGGTACGTAATTAAATTAAAAGATGAATTTTAAACAGACTCTTATTTTCCTTCGCCCAATTTGAACTGCAAGGTAGTGTAAAAATTAATCCCGTCGGATGGTAAAATTCCCGGTCCCGGATAAGCCGTGGCTCGACGCGTATAGTAAGAATTGTTGAGCATATTGTTGACACCGAATTCAAGTTGGAAAAACCTTCTGAAAGCATACCGTGCTGAAAAATCGAGAACAAAATAGGCCGGAATTTCACCGATAACCGCATCGCCGCTTGGTTCAACGGCATTGGAAGCATCTGCAAACTGGCTTGAATTGTACGAGCCCTGCAACTGAGCACTCCAGCGGTCATGACGCACTTTTAAACCGGCTCTCAATAAAACCGGACTTACATATTCCACCTGTTTGCCTACGTAATTGCTTTCCTTCGATCGCAGGTATTTAGCGTCGATGTACGAAAAGTTGACGAACACCGATGAACTGACGTTGGCGCTGTCCCGGAACGCTTTGATGAAATCAAATTCAACCAGCAATTCCACGCCCATATTTACCGCATCGCCGATATTGGTTCGGACTTTTTTTACACCGTTTGTTTGTGGTGCCAACCCGATTTTATCACCATAAAAAAGGTAAAATGCAGCGGCATCAACATACAGGTATGGAACCACAAATCCGCGCCAGCCCAATTCTGTTGTCGAACCATATTCATCACGAATCAAGGTGTCTACAATGATGTTGGGATTGTTGATGCGAATGTCGGTGAAATTCACCGCGCGGTAATTCATGCAGAAATTGGTGTATAAACTGGAGAGTTTTCCGGTTTTGAATGAAGTGCCGATTCCTGCCAACGGAACAGTTCGCATCAACTTATTTTCATCCTCAATCGTATAAACGGCCAGCGTATCAAAATTGAGAGGATGAATAGAATATTGTTTGTAAAATCCGCTTGAAGCACTGGTGATATATTCCAAACGCGCACCCGCATTTACCGTCCAGCGTTTTTTGATAAACCAGATATTTTCTACAAAAGCGGCTACATTTTGAGACGGAAATGAAAACGAGGAATTTTCAACGTCATCCGGGTGTAGGAGTTCGAAATCAGCGCCCCGGCCGGCAGGAGCCGTTCCCTGAATACTGGTTGTTTGTCCCTGGTAATAACGTGCTCCGAAAAGTGCTACTCCAACGATAGATGCTTTTTTTGACACGGAATATCGGTGTAATAAACGCGCTTCGACACCTGCGTTTTTAAAATCGCCCTGGATCATTTCACGATTTCCACCCGGATCGGCCTGACTGATTTTCCCTAAAAAACCAAGTGAAAGTCGTTGCGAAACCATTCCGAAAGTGCGCACATTAAAACGTGTTGCTTTGCTGATTTCCCAATCGTAATGCAATGCCAAAACATTCCAATTGACCTTGAACCAATTGCGGTCGCGAACGCTTTGCAACGGATCTTCTTCGAATTGTTTATCAGTAAGTCCGCCGGCCTGTTGAGCGAGGTAAGACATACGCGTGTATTCTAACCGAATGTGTTGCTTTTCGTTGATGTGATAACCAACCTGAGCAAATCCCTGGTGTTGTGTGAAATCGCTGTTGATGCGATAACCGTCGCCGGTTTTCAGTTGGTAATAAGCCTGGTATTCAAACCGGTTTACAGTTCCGCTGATGCGATTAAACGTGCCGATATAACCATAGCTTCCCACGGTATTTCGCGTTGTGAATTCCAGTGCCGAATGCTCATTGGGTTCTTTCATCACAAAATTCATCAATCCACCGAATTGGGTTCCGTATTGCAATGAGGCCGATCCACGAATGATTTCGATTGCGCTCAAGGCTTCCAATGGCGGTGTATAATAACTTTCCGGATAACCCAAAGCATCGGCGCTGATATCGTAGCCATTTTGGCGCATATTGAAATTAGCCGCACGGTTGGGGCTCAATCCGCGTCCGCCGACTCCCATTTGAATGCCGGCACCATCGCTTTCCCAAATGTTCAATCCGGGTACTTTTGCAAACAATTCCCGCGGATTTCCGGTCGATTTGGCGCCACTTTGGCCCTCAGTCTGAATGATGGAACTGGTTCCAGTAGCAATCTGAACACCTTTGATAGGCGGCAGGTAACCGATGTCGAAAAACAATAACCGGCTTTTGATTTCCACTTCCTGTAGTTCTGTTGCCGATTGTTTTAATTGCAGTTTTGAACCTTGCTGCTGAAATGCTTCCAGCGTCATAAACACCGTATCCAATTCAGCTGAAAAGAACGAGAGTATTGAATTGGTGCACGGCAACGTGAATTTTCCGTCAACATCTGTTTGCCCGACAATACTTCCGCAAGAAACGGACAGACCGAATACAGGCTGCTTGTCGCTCCCGACGACCGTTCCCGAAACTGTTTGACACCATCCGTCAACAGCCAGCAGCACTGCAACGAGGCCGCTTAAAAGTTTTCCGTATCGTGAAATGTTTCTATCCATGTTCGGTGTTTCAAAGAGTAGGTTTCGTTGAGCAGATTTGTTTTACGACTGATAAACAGCTGATGTGGCCGGCCGTTGAGCGACACAAATACTTCAGCTTCTATTTTCGGGTGTTGCAAATGTACTTGTTGTGTGCCGTAATGAATGACAGTATCGTTGAATTGTTTGCCCAAATGGTGTGCAAATTGCAAAATCATATCGGGTTGCGTACACATTTGATCTTCCTGAGTAGTTGTGAGATAGCGACTATTGACGATTTGAATACTGTTGCCGGTCTTGGGATCAACCACATAAAACGTTGCGTAACCTTCCTTGTGCATGAGCATAACGCGCCACGAAAAACGGAAACCTTCTTCGGTCCAGAAAAGATTTTCAGGATACAGCACAAACCGCAGTGGAACGGAAACCTGAATGGTCAGGTAAAGTCCCAGTGTCCAGGTAATTACTCGTTTTGATTTTGGAAAGGTATAGTTGTCTTCGATGGTTTGGCTTTGTTGTTTTCCAAAGAGGCGTTTCAAACCATTGATCCAGCGTTCGTGAAAGGCCGGTGAGAAAAAAATCAATGTACTGAAAATCATCACCCATGGAAAAACACCGATCGGAAACAAGAGCCATGTTACAATGTGAAAAACGATCACAAATACATAGGCAATGGGCCTTGTTTTGCGAAAACTCAGGAAAAAGGGAATTGTGAGATCGTAAATACAACCAAACCAACTAAAGGCAAAAGCAAGCCATGCACTGGCAAATAGCGAACCCAGGTAAGGCATGTCGCGATACGCCTGAAGCCATGTTTTGAGCGGTTGTGCATGGAAAAGCCAATCACTGTTCAACTTGGCAAGTCCCGCAAAAAAGTAAACCGCACTCAATTGGAGTTGAATGATAAGGATTGTCCAGGCCGGAACCAGTTGTTTTCGCAAAGAAGGTTTCAAGTGAGCATCAATGGAAAAAGAAGCATTTGCAGGAACCCAGCACAGCAGGAACGCGACCAGGCTTACGAAATAATAATGATTGAGGTAATTGCTTTTGTCGATCAGTTCAATGTAGGTAAAGCAAACAAAAAACAACACAGCCGAAAAGCGGTAGCGAAAACCCAACAAAATACCTATTGCTGCCACAATCATCAGTAAAAATGGCGTGTACATCCAATCTCCGGGAAGCGGTTTCACCCATTCAAAGCCCAGGTACGGGAAATAAAATTGTGGTGTAATGTACAAATCCTGCACCCAGCCTTTGGCAATGAAACGCAGTGTTCCAAACAACATCAGCGCGCCGAAAATTATTCTAAACGCGACAAGAGGGGCTATAGAAACCCCTCTGAAGAAATAGTTATGTACTCGACGGTTAATCTCCGTCACCATCCTGGTAAGTAATCAACACGCCAAAAGCAGCCGCCATATCCGTTTTCAGATAGACAACCGTTCCCTGCATATAATTGTAATAATCCATTAAAGCCGAAGGTGAACTGGCCATCATGTCTTCTATTGTTCCGCTCCAGCCAGACTGCTGCGTTTCCAGCGATGCAAGCCGCGCGTCAATTGTAGAAGATAAATTTCCTCTATCCAATGCAGTCAGGTAATCGTCAAATCCTTGTCCGTTACTGCCTGTCAGGGACTCTCCCAGAAAAACAGCATGAACAGCCTCCATATTGACTTGCAACAATTCTCTTCCGAATCCTGAGCGACGTGCTTCCAGGTAAGCTGGTTGTTGAATCCCCAAACTCTGAGTACCAATTGGAATGCCGAGTTTGGCCGATTTAGCCAGTTCGAAATCTTTACACAGGTAGTTTACAAGTAACGAAAACGGACTGGTAGAAGAAGTTCCTGTTCCGGCAATAAACATAGCTCTGTAAGTAGCCCAATCGCTTACGACCTGGTTTACTTCAGAACGCATTTTAGCAATTACATCCGTTACATAAGCTCTGCGCGGTGCGGAAGTAGTCAGTTTGTTCAAACAATCAAAACCGTAAAGTAAAAAATCGAGTGATTCGAAACCGATGGCATCCGTGTTTTCAACGCTTAACAAATTGTACGTACCCGCATTGATATTGGCTTGAATTTGAGCGGTATCTGCCGGGAATGTCCCCAAAGAACCACTCAAGCCTACTGTCATCGCCGGACCTATTTCCACCAGTTTTACCCGGTGAAAACTCACATTGGCAGTTTGCCAGTCAGCTCTTACGGCATCAAGCGTTGTTTGTGAAGGTGAATTCACAAAGTTATTCCATGAATCGGAAAGTGTATTGAGTCGCGTTTGCAAATCGGCATATCCGGGAATAATGTAATTATCCGCCAGATTCGACAGGATTTCTTCTTTTTTGAATTCCTCCTTGGTATCGTCCTCTTTTTTGTCTTTACAGCTGCTGATTACTACAATTAGTAACAGCGCCAACGACCAATAACTTGCTCTTTTCATGGGTTTAATACTTAGCGTCGATACTTGCTTTGATCGCATTCAGGTCCTGAATAGTCAGTTCCCAGAAGTTATCACCGAAAGCTGCGATTACATCTGCAACTTCCTGTGTAGTCATATTACGTGTTTCAACCGGTGCGTAACGCAAGCAATAAATAAACGCGTATGCTTCTGAGGTAACATGCAGGAATTTGGCATTGTCTGTTCCGAAATTGGCAATTGCCTGATCCAGATAAGCCATTGCCTGATACGCTGCAATTTTTTCCCACATTTCACGAATGTTGGCAATAGCCACGTCACGGTCTTCAATTTTCAGGTTATCGATAGCAGCACGTCCTTTCAGGAAATTATCCATCATAAAGGCATTGCTCGAAAGCGCTGTGTTTTGACTGTTGCAGTATTTTCCCCAAAAGTCAGTAGCTGGCGTGGCTGGGAAATCTGTAGGTACACCAAAATAACCGAAAGCTTCATCCCAATGATGTTGCATCGTTGTATAATACAATCCATTAGCAGGATCAACTGCAGTTGTATTGTCCACGTCCATTTTAGCATCCCCGAAATACACATTCAATGCCTGGTATTCGAACACGGCTCCCATGGCGATTTTTTCAATCAATTGTGCATATTCTACACCGCTGGAAGAAAAAAGGTATTTAGACGCACCTGAAGTAAGTGTTCCGGCCTGACCGTTAGATGCTGTAGCAGCAAAAGATACACTGGCAAGAGCTACTGAATCGAAGTAATTTTCAATCAGTGGCTGATCCAATGTAAAACATTTGTCTTTTAATTGTCTTGATGAAGTGAACGAAAAGTTTCCAGCACCATTTCCGCCGGTATTGGCAAACATGTCATCCATGTTTTGAGCAATAATTGCACCGTCTTTACCTGATTTTACATACACCATTAGTTCTTTTAACTGCAGGATGCGATCGGTTTGTCCACTGTAACTAACAGTCGAGTTTCCTGCACCATTGGTAAAACTGTACGTTGTAGGAACAGCATAATCAGTAGAATAGCTGCACGGACCTCCTGATTTAGCTGATTCAGAATAGTTCAATGCGTTAGGATCGGTACATCCTTCTTTCTTACAACCTGTAGTGGCAACAACCGCAGTTATTGCAAAAAGGTAAACGGAAATTTTCATTATTTAGATTTAATTTAAATTATGGCGAAAGTAGTTTGAATGCCTTGTGCCCGCAATACCCGAAAAAAGGTATTTTTGAGTTATGGCAGGTTGGAAATACATTATTGCGGATTCTGGTGGAAGCAACACTTCATGGGCTTTTTGTGACCATAACGGTGATGTTAAATCATTGGAAACAAGAAGTATGCATCCAAAGTTCCTGCATTCATGGACGGAAAATGACTGGCAATCACTCAAAAAAAAATTGGGCGATGATCTGGAAGGCCAATTGTTTTTCTACGGAGCGGGTTGTTCGCAACCAACTGTTCAGGCAATCATGGTGGAACGACTAGAGCGATTGGGATTTAAATCACCGGCCGTTTATCCGGATACGTTGGGGGCCTGCAGAGCTACCTGTGGCAGAAACAGTGGTGTGGTAGCCATATTGGGCACCGGGTCGGTGTTACTTGAATACGATGGACAACAAATTACAGGCAGAGTAGGTGGTTTTGGAAGTTTGGTCGGTGATGAAGGAAGCGGCTTTTATTTTGCCCGCCTGGTGGTAAAAGATTATTTGACAACTTCTTCAAACATGAGTCCGTTTGTCCGCAACCAGCTGCAGGAAGTCATTGGGTCTTCTGCCGAAGTATTGGCACGTTTGGCTGGCGCCGATGCGCAGGCCTGGCTGAATGAACTTGGAGCTAGATTTAAAGGAATCGATTTGTCCTTTTATCATTACTGCAATCTGACTGAATGGTTTGATACATCCTTACCGTCTATAAAAAAGTACCCGAACGTATTATCGGTAATAGGCAGTTACGGATTTTCGCAACGTGCAGTATTGGAACAATTGGTTGAAGAACGATTCATGACTTTGGGCACGGTTTGCAAAAATCCGATGGATGGATTAATCCATTTTCACGCAACCGAATCTGTAAATGCTTGAAAACCTATGGTCTGAAAATGGCTCTTTTACCTGATAAAGAGTGGGTTGGTCGAAAAATGTATTGGATTCGTAGAAAAAAGAACAATTGTTTCAGAAATATTTCACAACTTGCGCTAGAGAAAGTGAAGAATGGACGGGTTACGTATTGAAGCGACTGCACACACTCCGATGGTGAGTTTAAATCACATTACCGGAGTTATGGAGATCAGAGGGAGATCAATTCCGGATGATCCCGAAGCATTTTGGGGAGAAATTCTAAATTGGTTTGACGAATATATGCGTCAGCCAACACCACTTACGCTTGTGAAAATTGATTTGGAATATTTCAACATCACTTCTTCAAAGCGTATTCTTTTTCTATTATACAAACTCAATGAGTTGGTTGATAACGGCCTGAAAGCTCAGGTTGAGTGGTACTACCGCAAATCAGACGAAGATATGTATGAAGTAGGACAGGACTATGCATTCATGGTGCGCGTTCCGTTTGATTTCAAAGAATACTCAGACACAGACTACGTTGTAGCATAATTGTTCTAAACAAGATAAGATTTCAAAAACCGGTTCGCCTCAGGAGAATCGGTTTTTTTGTGCCCGATTTTCAGGATCGTTGGGGATACCATTGGAGATGATATCCCGTCGACCAGGCTAAAACTACTTGTACTTCCTACTTACTAAACCAATATCAGTGTTTGTACATTATTAGTATTCCTCCGAAACGGGAACGTTGTCTGAGGTGGACAAAAATGATTCATTTCCCACAAATGCACGAATGTGGCTCGCATAACGGACTCGCTTATAATTGGATGATGAACACTGGCATAATGTAAACCGAACGTGTCCGTTAGGCACGCAAAAAATTCGTGCATTCGTGGGAGACAAAACACTGTATCTTGTTTATAGTTCGTCCGAATCAGCCAGCTGATTCAACAGTGGAATCAAATTTCATATTCCTAATCCATGCTTTCAGAGATTTGACTATTTTTGCTGTAAACGATACGAGTGCGAATTGTAGCAGATATTCCCCATCCAAGGTACAAGATTCAAGTGTTTCTTTACAATGCCAAATACATGGTAAAAATTGAATTGGGCCAGTTTGAACAGGTATATAAAATTTCCGAGGCCGATGTAAACGGATTGGAAGATGTGAAACGCATGGTTACCGAAGATTTATTAAAAAATGCACTTGATCGCTTTCTTACGATGCGTACAGATTGGGAATCAGCCTTTAAACAAAAATAATTACAGATGAAATTGATCTATATCGCCCTAGCCGGCCTGACGTTTGCAGCAGTTGTTACCGCTTGTTCCGACGACACCAAAAAAGAAAAAGAAGTAGAAGCGCCTTCCGTTCCTACAGTTGATCCGCAAGGATTGAAAATCGCGTTTTATGAGTCGGATAGTTTGAATGAAGGATTTACATTCCTTAAAACACAGGATTCACTTCTGAAGAAAAAACAAGATAAATTTCAAAAAGACCTCGAATCAAGACAACGTAACCTGGAAGCCAATTACAATCGATTGGTAGAAGGTGAGCAAAAAATGATTTATACCGCTGCCGAATTGCAAAGCAAAAAAATGGAATTCGAGCGTCAATCGCAAAGCTTGCAGTTGTTTCAGCAAAACGAAGGAACCAAATTGCAGGAAGAAGCTATGGAAATGCAGAAAGTATTGCAAAACAAAGTTTCCGAATTTTCAAAAAGATACTGCGAAAAGTACAAGATTGATATGTTGATCATGCATGGTGAAGGCGGTCAGTTCTCTTACTACAACCCGAAGATGGATGTCACCAAGTCGTTCATAGAATTTGTAAATGCCGAGCAGAAAAAACTGTAAGCAGATCGGAAGGATAAAACAATGTTGATTTCAAGTCAAAAGAAAGAAGAAAACATAGCGGAATACCTGTTGTATATGTATCAGGTAGAAGACGTGATACGCGCCTATCAATTTGATTTGGAACGTATCGTCACCGAGTTTATTCGCCCGCAATTGCCCGATGCATCCTTTTTGGAACAATACCGCCAATGGTATACTGAGCTGATCACCGAAATGCAATCGGAGCGCATCACCGAATCCGGACATTTAATGCGTTTGCAGGAGATTGTGGTGGAACTGTCGTATTTACACAATTCATTATTGAATATCGTCAACGACGAGAAGTATAAAATGCTTTATGAATCGGCTACGGAGCATATCGAAGCGTTTCGTCAGCAGTCCAATCTGAAAGATCGCAATCATGTGGAAATTTGTCTGCATGCCTTGTACATGAAGCTTTTGTTGCGTCTTCAGAAAAAAGAAATCAGTCAGGAAACCGAAGATTCGTTCGATGCTATGCGCATTTTGCTGGCTTATCTTTCTCGTGCTTATCATCAGATGAAAACCGGTGACGGACAGTATTGGAATAACTAGAAAGCTGTTTTTCAGAATTATTCCCAACCACCAACCGATCATCTGTTAAATCAGACAGGGTTATTACAAATCCGCGATAGATGTGTTTGACGACCAATCGGGTTATTTTCCAAAGAAATTGAAGTTTCATCGTGTGTGAATAGCAATGAATCTTCCTCTTCCCGGTAGAACAGGAGAAGAGGAAGATTGAGTTGGATTGTTATTAGAATGTGGCTTCGTCGGCTGTAGGACCGAAACTCTTTGGTACCGGAATTCCCAACAAACGGAAATAAACACCCAGTTGCGCACGGTGATGCACTACCTGATTCATAGCCATACGAATTACTTCTGCTTTGGTACTTACTGAATGAATCACATCCGCACTGCGCAACGTCCATTTATCCTTTAATGCTTCTTCCGACATTCCTTCCAAAGCCGTTCTGCCTTCCTGGTAGCAACGTTCTGCGTAAGCCACAAGATCTTCGGTCGATTCGATTTTTTCGGGTGTATAGGGTGCACTGGCGAAATCCAACTCCGTAGTATGCGCCACCATAGAAATCCAGCTTGGTAATTCCGCCACATGTGTTGCCAATGCGATCAGTTTCATGCTTTTTTCGTGTGGCTGCCAGTCAGCATCAGCCATCCGGACACGTTTCATAAATTCGCGGGTGATTGGTGCCTGTTCGTCCAATTCGTTCAAAAAAGTTTCAATGTGTGTCATGTTTCAATGTGTTTAAATGAATATGATACAAAGAAACGGGTGGTCACTGACAACCCTATGGCAGTGTGTTTTTTGGGATGAAAAAAAAGTAAAAATATACTTCCCTCGGAAATGAAATCTGTGCCATCTGTGGCAAAAAAGTGTTTCGCTATTGACTAGTGAAAGAGTTAATAATTCACCGGCAACTGATACTCTCCCAACGGAATATGATCTGATTTTTCGAACAATTTCCCTGTTAATCGCAATTGATTGATTCGCGAAAGTTTAAAGTCACGGTATGCCTGGCGCAAGTGACACCAACCGATTACGTGCCAACTAAAAGCATAAAAGACCAACCCAATGGGTTCGATGGTACGTTTGCTGGATTCGTCTTTAAAATTCAGGTATCCGATTTCGAGTTGCACGGACGTAGTAATGGATTCCTGGATCACCGGTAAAAAATCAAATTCCGGCGACACACGCTGGGGAACCTGCAGCCGGATAGAAGAACTCAGATGATCGGCACGTTCTTTTTGAACGGTTTTTAATACAGTTTTCACCTTTGTCAGTGCCGTCCCGAAATGGGTTTGTGTACTTTTATCGGTAAAACCACTTACCAACGATTCGGTCAAAATCAAGGCATTGGCTTCCTCCGTTGTAAATGCGATGGGCGACAAAAAATAACCCTGCACCACAAAATAACCTTTGTTGGGTTCAAAACTGATGGGAATTCCTGATTCTCCGAGCGCTTTGATATCGCGGTATACCGTTCGAACACTGATTTCAAAACGGTCGGAAAGTTGCTCTGCGGTCACGAATTTCTTCGATTGCAATAAGGTAAGAATGCCAAATAAGCGATCAATACGATTCATCTCACAATGCTTTATCTGGAAAGACTTTCCCCGGATTCAATAATCCTTTCGGGTCAAAAACCTGTTTGATCGATCGCATCAAGTCCAGTTGAATTTCTGAAAATGCGATGTCCATAAACGGCCGTTGCACCAAACCAATCCCGTGTTCTCCTGAAATAGTTCCACCTAAAGCGACAACCTCTGTAAACAATTCACGAATGGCTTTCGGAAGTTCATTTTCCCAGTCTTCGTCGGATAATGCGCCTTTGATAATATTTACGTGCAGGTTTCCATCGCCGGCATGTCCGTAGCAAACCGCTTGAAATCCGTAGGCTTTGCCAATGCGTTTCACAGCAGCCAGCAATTGCGGTAATTCAAAGCGGGGAACCACCGTATCTTCTTCCTTGTAAATGGAATGGCTTTTGACGGCTTCGCCCACTTTTCGACGCAATTTCCATAAACTTTCTTTCTGTGCTTCGCTTTCGGCAAACAAAATTTCATCGATATCGAATTGTTCCACCAATCCCATGATTTTTTCGCAATCCTGCATCATCACATCGAGGTTAAAGCCATCCAATTCGATGAGCAGATGCGCGTCATGATCTTCTTTGAGAATATCCGGAGCATCATCCATATGAAACATGGTATACAAAATCGCGTCGCGGTCCATGAATTCCAATCCGCTCGGAATAATACCTGCCATAAAGATTTTACTCACAGCTTCGCAAGCTTGTGCTCCTTTTCGGAACGGGACGAGCATCAACAGCGTTTGTGTAGGATGCGGAATGAGTCGCAGCACAATTTTGGTCACCACAGCCAATGTTCCTTCACTCCCGATAATGAGTTGTGTAAGATTATATCCGGTGGCATTTTTGATCACATTAGCGCCCGTCCACATCACTTCACCTGTGGGAAGTACAATTTCCAGGTTCAGTACCCAATCTTTCGTTACACCGTATTTCACAGCTTTCGGTCCACCGGAGTTTTCGGCAATATTTCCACCGATAAAGCAGGAACCTTTACTGGCCGGATCAGGTGGATAAAACAATCCTTTTTCGCGAACAGCTTGTTGTAACACTTCCGTAATAACGCCCGGTTCTGTAGTTACCTGGTGATTTTGCTCATCGATTTCCAGAATTTTGTTCATGCGTTCCAGACTCAGCAACACACCGCCGTGATTGGCCAGTGCGCCACCGCTCAATCCTGTCCGCGCTCCCGAAGGCGTAACGATGAGGTCATTTTCATAACAATAGCGCAGAATGGCGGAAACTTCTTTCGTCGATTTGGGTTTCACAACAACTGCAGGATAAAACACAAAATCTTCCGTATGATCAGAGGCATAATGTGCAGCTACTGCATCACCTGAACTTACCCGATCTTCAAGCAATTGCTGAAAATAAAGAAGATGCTCACCCGAAACGGCCGTCTGTTTGTTATCCATAATTCAAAAATAGTGGTTTTCCGGTCATCTTTATTGAGATTTCGAGTTGAATTAGGATCTTTTTGGAGAATAAAAAACGCGGGACCAAAATCCCGCGTTTCCTCAAAAAAATAGAATAGATTAATTCCCCGTAATCTCAAATTCCGTACGTCGGTTTTGTTGACGACCATCATCCGTATTATTCGTGGCAACCGGCAGTGAGGCTCCGTAACCTTTTGCTTTCATACGACTGGCTGAAACGCCTTTGCTTGTCAAATATGATACCACTGCTTCGGCGCGTTGCTGAGACAAGGTTTCATTGACAGTGGCTGAACCTGTGTTGTCGGTGTGGCCTGAAATTTCAATTTTCAAATTCGGAACATCTTTCATCAGTTTCACCAAACGCTCCAATTCGGCATTCGATTCAGGACGCAGTGTCGCTTTGGCAACATCGAAGAAAATATTACGCAAGGCAATTTTGCTTCCGATCGCAATGTTTTTCAGCTCGATGGTTTTATTCACCAAATTATCCGCCGATCCCATCGGAATATCGAAGTTTTCTGAGTGAAACAAATACCCCGTTGCTTTCACTGCAATACCATAGTTTTTACCTGAGTTCAAGGTAATGATGAATTTACCCGTTGCACTGTTGGTGGTAAACGTTTCGATAATTTGACCTGTTGCGTTGTCCGTGATTTCAATTTGTGCTTCTACCGGTTTGCGGGAAATAGCATCGATCGTAACACCTTTAAATACAGTCAGGGATTTCTTTTTCACATCAACCGTACTTTCAATGTTGTGATCTTTTACCGGTTGAGCGATTGATCCCAAAAGGTAATCTTCGGTCTCAACAACCGGTTTTTTCTCGTCGCCGAAAAAGGTAACACGGTAAATATCAAAACCACCTTTTCCACCGGCTCTGTTCGATGAAATATAAGCGAACTTACCATTGGCGTTGGCCGCAAAGAAGAAATCATCATATGGCGTGTTGATCGGTGAACCCATGTTTACGGGCGTTGACCACTGGCCTTGTTTCTTTTCGGAAATGAAAATATCGTAACCGCCCATGCTTTCGTGACCCTGAGAAGCCATGTACATGATGTCACCACTGATGTGAATGTAAACAGGACCGTCGTTGAATTTCGAGTTGACCTGTACCACCTGTGAAGGCAATTGGAAATCTTGTTTCATTTTATTTTGAACGGCAGAGAACATGATTTCAGTTCCATTCAAACCATTGATGTTGTCACGTGTAAAGTAAATTTTGAACCCGTCAGGATCATACGAAGCATACTTGTCATTGGCGCGGTCGGAACTAATCATCGGTGATGTACGTTCAGGATTTGACCAGGTGTTACCAACCAG
The DNA here is from genome assembly GCA_040387295.1 of Bacteroidota bacterium. Classification (GTDB taxonomy): domain Bacteria; phylum Bacteroidota; class Bacteroidia; order Flavobacteriales_D; family Crocinitomicaceae; genus Fluviicola. The sequence goes on from JAZKEB010000003.1 coordinate 335,592, forward strand.
TTTCGATTCGTAGATATCGGTTTGACCTGCATTTTCACGATGCAATAACATTTTGGTACCATTATATGATAAACAGTTACTCACATCATCTGTAGAACCGTTGATTGCTCCCATCAATTGTTTCGGGGCCTCCCAGGCGCCGTCAGACAATGAAGTGAAGTAAATGTCATAATCATAACCACCAACTTCATCGGTGCTGTGAGCGTTTTTACGATTGGAAGAAAGAATCATATCAGCGCCATCGGCAGAAATGGAAGGCGCAATTTCGTCCTGACCTGAATTCAACGGCTCCATATTGTCAACCCACGCACGTACTGGCTTGGCTTCCAATGCACGGGCAGTTTGACATTCTTTCTTGCGCTGTACAAGGAATTTCGTGAAGTTATCCGCCTTTTTGTATTCCGATTCGAATGCCAGATAAGCTCTGTTAGCATCATCATATTTACCTTCCAATTGAAATGCGTAACCCAGGTAATAGTTCAAAAACGGATCACATGCAGGATCGAGTTTTTGTGCTGTTTTGAAATAAGGAATACATTTCGATGCATCGGATGAGTTAGCGTGACAAACACCGATTTTGAAATTCATCAAAGCACTGTTGGGATTGTATTGCTGAGCTTGTTCGTATTGTGCAAGCGCTTTTTTGAAATTAAGTCCGAAAGGTTGTACTTCAAACAAGGCTTCGTTGGCCAGTTTGAAAAACTCATCTCCTTTTTCAATAACCGCTTCTATTTTCTTAAAACCTTCTTTATCGTTTTTAAAGTTAGCGGCTTTAAATTCTACATTTTGAGCAAAAGCTTGAGCACTAAAGGCCAAGACAACTGCGAGTAATAACTGTTTCATGTCTTTTTAAGCGTTTAGTTGCTACAATTTCCGGAATAATAGGTTTTGCCTTCTGCAGAACCGAGTTCGTTGGCTTTGTGCCAGTCTTCACAGGCGCCAACAATATCACGCTGCATTTCTTTCGCCATACCGCGATTCACATAGGCAGCTGCATAGTTCGGGTCGATCTGAAGAGCTTTGGCAGCCCATTCTTCCGCTTTTTTGTAATCTTTTTTCTTGAAATAAGCAGCAGAAAGGTTAGAGGCCGCCGGAGCGTATTTGGCATTCAGCTGCAATGCTTTTTCGAAATCTTTCAACGCTTCGTCCGTTGAACCTTTGTCCATCAACGTTGCTCCGCGATTGTTGTAAGCCATGTAGTAATTGGCATCAATTGAAATGGCACGGTTAAATGCCGCCAATGCGCCCACATAGTCTTTTGTTTTTTTCTTGGTTGTACCGATGTTGTTGAGTACAAAAGCCAGATTCGGGTTTTTACGCTGCGCTTCTTCGTAATCAGCCAGTGCTTTCGGGTAATTGGCCTGCATACGGTAGCAGCTTCCGCGGTCGTTGTAGGCATAAGCATTATTGGCATCCAACTCGATCGTTTTCGAGAAGTATTTGATCGCCGTATTGTAATCCTGCTGAAGAAATTTCAGCGTTCCGTAGTTGTAATAGGCTTTCGGGTTCTTGGCGTCCAATTGGATCGATTTCTCGTAATCTTTTTCCGAACTCAGGTAATCTGTCAATCCCTGATAAGCTCTTCCACGCTGAAAATACGCTTTTGAATACGTTACATCTTTTTGGATAAGTAAACTAAATGTTGCCACCGCATCTTTAAATTGTTCCGCTTCATTTTCAGCTACACCTTTGTTGTAATGAGCTGCCGTGAAATTGGGGTCGGATGCCACCGATTTTTTAAACTCAGCAATAGCGCCCGTAAAGTTTTTTTGATTGAATAGCTCAATTCCTTTATTGTAAGCCTCCTGACTGGCTGCTACGGTAGCGTTTTGCTGATTCAATTTGGTGATCGAATCCCGATACCGTGTTTCTTGTGGCGTCAATTGTTCGATCTGCGCATTTCCGTTATGGGAAATACAAATCAAACCGAAAAGAAGCCCAATAGTCGTTCGTTTCATACTGTTTTATTAGTTCTAATATTGGTTTAGCGGTTTGAATTTAGCAATATTCGTACCAGCAGATTCGGAAATTTATTAACAAGCGTGTTTCGATGTGGAAAAGCAGTTATAAATCAACCGAAATAGCTATTTTTATCGGCCGGTGTTTTGTCGTGTATTGTTGCGTTAGACAAGCGAATCAAGGCATCGGAAAGTATTTATAAGGACTGTTGAAAAATGAATAAGGAAGCATATTTGGTAGCGGGAGTTCGCACCGCTATCGGGAATTTTGGAGGAACATTAGCACCGGTAAGAACCGATGATCTGGCAGCAATTGCTATTGAAGGATTGTTGAAGAAAGTTCCTTCGCTTGATTTGAACACGATTGAAGAGGTGATTTTGGGTTGTGCCAATCAGGCAGGTGAAGATAACCGAAACGTTGCGCGAATGGCCGGATTATTGGCCGGATTGCCGGTTTCGGTAGCGGGTGAAACCGTAAACCGTTTGTGCGCATCGGGTATGTCGGCGGCCGTGAATGCAGCACGTGCGATCAAAGACGGCGCCGGTGATTTGTACATTGCAGGCGGTGTTGAAAACATGACTCGCGGACCATGGGTGCTTTCCAAATCATCCACACCGTTCGGGCGCGATCAGGAATTATTCGATTCATCGTTCGGTTGGCGGTTCATCAATCCCAAAATGCAGGAACTTTACGGAACCGACAGCATGGGAAATACAGCCGAAAATCTGGCTGAGATGTATTCCATTAACCGCGAAGATCAGGATCGCTTCGCGCTTTGGTCACAACAGAAGGCAACTAAAGCACAAACCGCTGGTATTTTAGGAAACGAAATAGTTCCGGTGATGATTCCTCGCAAAAAACAAGATCCGTTGGTATTTGACCAGGACGAATTCATGCGTCCGCAAACAACCATGGAAGGATTGGCAGGCCTGCGGGCAGCTTTCAAAAAAGACGGTTCGGTCACTGCCGGAAATGCTTCCGGTTTGAACGATGGTGCGGCAGCTTTGCTACTGGCTTCGGATAACGGATTGAAACAACATAATTTGCAACCGATTGCCCGTATTGTAAGTGCAGCGGTAGCAGGAGTGGAACCACGCATTATGGGAATCGGCCCGGTGGAAGCATCCAATAAAGCACTAAAACGTGCCGGCCTTACGTTAAAGGATATGGATGTGATCGAATTGAACGAAGCATTTGCAGCTCAGGTACTGGCTTGCACACGAAATTTAGGATTAGCAGACAACGATCCGCGCATCAATCCCAACGGTGGGGCGATTGCGTTGGGCCATCCGCTTGGAATGTCAGGGTCGCGCATTTTATTGGCAGCGGCCAACGAATTGCAACGAACAAATGGAAAATATGCACTTGTAACCATGTGTATCGGTGTTGGACAAGGATATGCTGCAATAATTGAGCGTTCCTAATTCCAACCTATTGAACGATTTAACGTCATCTGAATACTATGAAACAACTCTTTCTTATTTTGCCGCTGGTGGCCTTGCTCACGGTTTCGTGTAAGCGGGAACAAGCAGTTTGGGAATCAGACTGGCAAGTTCCGCTGCTCAATGATACCCTGAACCTTGATAAACTGGTCGAAGATTCGATCGTCACTGTAAACGGCGGCTATTACGAGTTGTCCATCGATCGCACGATTTATGAGTTGAAATTGTCAGACATCGTAGATATTCCGGATACAACAATCAAGAATGATTACGCGATTCCAATCGTTGGATTCAATGTAACGCCGGGGACTTCTTTCGTGAATAACGTGGAAGAACACGTGATCGATATGGGAGATATTGAACTCAAACGCATTCGCGTAAAATCGGGTGGTGTAACCATCAGCGTGAAAAGTCCGATTGAAACAACCTGTCTTTTCACCGTTCAATTGCCGGGAGTAACCAAAAATGGTGTTACGCTTAGTCAGGATTTTACAGTTCCACCGGGGTCTGACAATGATTTAAGTGTAGTGAACGGATTTGTGGATTTGGCGGGGTATGAACTCGATCTTCGCGGGGCCAATCAGGGGTCATTCAACCGGATTCAATCCAAAATGATCGTGAAATCAGATCCGGATGGTCAGTCAGTGTATGTTTCAAACCTCGATACCTTGCGTTTTGTGTTCGGAATGAACGATTTGGTGATTGATTACGCACGCGGTTATTTCGGTTCGCAACTCATTACCGATACCATTTCAGAAAATATCGATGCCCTGAGCAACATTTCAAGCGGAATCATTGATTTGCCTTCTTCGAGTGTAGAGCTGGAATTGGTAAACGGGCTTAAAATGAGTGCGAAAGCCAAACTCACTGAATTGAAGAACGTTAACGCGCAACAAAATACAGTGAACATGACGCACCCGTCGTTGGATTCGTGGATCACGATCAACAGCGCTACCGGTAACGAAAATTCGCTGCAACCGTCAACAACTACGTTGCTTTTCGATGGTTCAAACAGCAATGTGGAACAGTACCTTGAAAATCATGGAGCTAAAAATGATATCGGTTTCGAATTGCAACTCAATCCATGGGGCAATGTTTCCGGTGGATGGGATGAGATTTTCCCGCAAAGTTCACTGAAAGTCAATTTAAAAGCGGATATGCCGCTCGCGATCGGGCTCACAGACGTGGTGTTGCTGGATACTTTCGACTTTTCATTCAAACAGGATTTCACAAAAACACACATTATATCCGGCAATCTTTGGGTGAAAGCGACCAATGCATTCCCACTTTCGGGAGTTGTAACACTTTACTTACTGGATGCATCGGGAAATACAATTACCACCATCAACGGATCTAGTACATTTAGTTCCAGTGTTTTCGGTTCGGTAGTCAACGGCATTCTGCAAAAACAATCGTTTGTTGAATTCCCAATCTCCGAAAGCGTATTGGAACAGCTGGATTTAGTGAAACAATTGTCATTGAAAGTGACCATGAATACACCAAATCCTGCCACAAACATTAGTGAGCAAATGGCAATCCCTGCAGATGCGTTTTTCGGCGTTAAAGTGGGAGCAAAACTTAAAGTTGAAGCAAAAGTATGATGAAGTCAGGTAAACTGTTAGTGCTAATGACCTGCTTCAGCAGTGCGATAAGTTCGGCTCAAATGATTTGTCCTTCCTATAGTGATTCGGCGATTCATCAGGCCATGATTGAAACGGATGGTATTTTTGATTTACAAGGTTCCGCCATCCGACGGGAATTCTCCAATACACTCTTGTTTGGCGGTTTTATCGATGAAGACATGAAAGGCCGGTCGTTTGAAAAACACAGCGCGGTAAACCGTTTCGGGATCAATGCAAATGCAGAAATCCGGTACATCAACGGTGGTGGCGGTTTCATGAAACGCGATTCGATTGCCTGGATGATCAAAGGTGGTTATTTCGCATTGGGAAATCTGATTTACGGACAAGACGCTTTTGGGTTATTGTTTTACGGAAATGAGTCTTACCTGAATGCGAAAGCCGATTTCAGCAATACACGACTGGACTTTGCCCAATTCCAAAAAATTGGGTTCGGGATCGTGAACAAGAAAAATAAATCATCAATTACCCTAAATGTGGTCAATGTTCAGAATTATGTTGACGGCACCATCCGAAAAGGCGAACTCACACAAAACGAAGACGGATCTCAGATAAACCTGGACATTCAGGGAAGTATGCTGGCAACGAAAGGCGCTAATTTTAATAAAGGACTGGGCCTTTCAGTTGATGTTGATTACCGCATTTTGGTTCCATGGGGAAAATCTTCGACAACCTTCCAGGTATTGGTGCAAAATATGGGAGCGGCTTATATTTATGGCGGTATGCAAAAAATCGCAGTCGATTCCAGTTATTCGTACAGCGGTTTTGATTTTGAAACCCTTACCAGCGATTCCAATCCTTTTGGCGATGATTTCTCGATTCTTGATTCATTGGGGGTTGAAAAACGCGATGTCAAACGATTTGTGCCATTGCCTGGCTACCTGCAGGTCGCTAAATTGGTAGATGTAACTTCCGCTAAAAAAGTACAGTCTTTCTTTGGAATCCGCATGTATCCTACTTTTAGTTCCATTCCGCAATTGTTTGCCGGGGCTTATTGGAAACCGACGGAATTGTTTCATGTGGCAGGATCTGTTACCTATGGCGGATTCGGTAATTTCAGAGGTGGACTTTTTCTTACCCTGAATTTGAAACAAATTAACTGGATGCTGGGAACCGAAGATGTATTTGGAAGTGTTTCCAAAAAAGGATATGGTGAATCACTCGTAACAAAACTGATATGGAAAATCAATTCGTAAAACAGTTCACAGTAACGGTGATTGGATTGTTCCTTTCCACTGTCTCTTTCGGGCAAACGGCCTTTTACAAAGTCTATTCCGGAAACGGATACGATAAGGGAGAAGGAATTGCGCAATTGCCTGATTCCGGTTTTTTGGTAACAGGTTCTTCTTCCAGTTTCGAGGATGCACCTTCTCAGGTGTTTTTAATGCGTTTAGACAGCACAGGAGCGTTTAAATGGTCGAAAGCCTATGGTGGTATTGAATTTGAAGAAGGAAAGCGCGTAATGCCGGTTCCGGGATTCGGTTATTACCTGGCGGGAACTTCCTCCAGCGGTCCTTCGGCGAACTTTGATGCATATCTGATTTTTACCGACGAAGCAGGTAACCAACAATGGGATGTCCGAACAGATCAGGGAGCCTGGGAACGTGTTCACGATGCGGTATTAATGGCTGATACATCCATCGTAATTATTGGTGAAACCGATTCTACAGTGAATGGAAATATAGATTTGTTTGCTGCGCGTTATGATAAAATGGGCGGCTTAATCTGGAAACAACAATGGGGAACCGATCATGATGATTTCGGGAATGCTATTGTGAGTATTTCAGATACAACGGTATTGATTGCCGGAACGTATTATGTAGCAGATTCAGCTCAAAACAAAGGATATGTAACCAAAATGCATGTCGATGGAAGCCTTATTTGGGAAGAAACATACGGCATTCAGGGAGATTATTGGTTAAACGATATCTGTACGGTGGGAGCGAACATCAAAGTAATTGGCGAACGCATTAAAACAGGGAAAACAGATCACGACGGTTTCTTTGCACATATTCAGTCAGACGGAACACTCTCCTACGCCGAAGAGTTTTATTCAACTCCTGATACCAGAAACGGTGTGTTTACGCCTTACACGGCAGCTACGGATAAGTTTTTCATGACCGAACAAACCATCAATCCGGGCATTCCTACTTTTGAAGAAGGTGAAGATGTGTTTGTATCGCGCTTTAACTCAGGCTTGTTCTGGGATAATTACGGAGTGGGTTACAATGGAGTAGGGCAGGATCAGGCCAATGATATCAAACCAACTTCTGATGGTTATGCCGTAATGGTAGGCTTTCATACAACTTACGGTCCGGGTGGAAACAGCGTGTTTGTGGTGAAAATGGGGAATGATTACGCTTTCCCGGCACCGAATTCCAATCCGACCATTATCAATATTGTTTTTCTGGAAGATCTGGTTGCTCTCAAATCATTGAAAGTATATCCCAATCCGGTAAACGATCAATTGAACATTGCGATTGAAGACACGGAATTCGATTACGCATTGATGGATGCGTCAGGGAAACAATTGTTATCGGGGCATTCCTGGTCGGCGCAGCAACTTGATTTTTCACAGCAAGCCCAGGGTGTTTATTTCCTGAGAGTAAGTCATGAATCTGGCGAAACGGTAGTAGTTAAACTAGTTAAATGAGTTTGACAGGTTTTGAGTTTTATAAGTTGTCTCACAGGAAACAATAACTTAAAAAACTTAGAAACTCACCAACTAAAAAAACTCAAGCTTACCAATGGTAAGCGTCTTCATTCATCCATTTTCCATGGAGTCGCATTACCTGTTCAATCACATCGCGTACACAGGCTTTGCCGCCATTTAAAGGCGATTGGTAATGACAGAGTGCTTTCACTTCAACGGCAGCATCCTGCGGACATGTACTCACACCCACAACACGCATCACCGGAATATCAGGAATATCGTCACCCATGTATAAAACTTGATCATCTGTGAAATCAAATTCCTGTTTGAGTTGTTCGTACACCACCAGTTTATCCGAAGAACGAAGTACCACTTTATGAGCGCCCAATCCTTCCAGCCGGTCTTTCACGTCTTGCGAATTCCCTCCGGTAATCATCAACACCCGATATCCTTTCTTTACCGCATATTGAATGGCGTAACCGTCTTTTGAATTGAGGGTTCGGATCACAGTTCCGTTCACCAGCAATACTTCGCCGGTGGTGAGCACGCCGTCTACATCAAATACAAAAGTTGTAATCGGGGAAAGACGTTCTTTATAGCTAATCATGTTGTTTGTAGCGTTGTTGAATACTGGATGAAAGGAGTTGGTAAATAGCTGCCTGTTCGGGAGGAAGCATGGCCATATGGCGTTCGATGGTTGTTAAATCAGCTCTGCGGGCAGGACCTGTTTGGGCAGTATAAGCGGTCTGGTCGTTCAGTTTCTCTACTGTTTCAAGCAACAACGGTTTCAGCCAGTCGAATGACAAATCAGCCTGCGTTAATTGCTGTTGCGCAATATCGATGAGGTGATTGGTGAAATTATTGACGAAAACCGCAGCTAAATGCAGTTGTACGCGTTTTTCCCACGGTAATTCAGTGACAGTCCGGCTTATTTTGTTTCCCAATTCCAGCAGTGCATGTGTGAATTCAGAGGAGCTGGTTTCAACAAAAATAGGAACGGAGGCAAGATCAACCGCCCGACTTGCGGAAAATGTTTGCAATGGATAAAAAACACCTGCCGGAAAATTGGTTGAAAGTGGTAATACATCAACCGTTCCTGAAGTGGCAATAACAGGAGCAATGGCTGAAAGCTGAGGAATAAGTAACGGAAGCGCATCGTCTGAAACGGCACATAGAATCAGATCACTTCCGGCCAAATCTTCTATTGTCGAAGCGACATTGCATTGAACTAATGCTGCAAATTCTGCTGCTTTCTCTGGTGTTCTGCTCCAGCAGGATTGAATATGAATACCTGCTTTCAATAGTCCTGTTGCCAGGTGAAAGGCCACATTACCGGTGCCAACTACAGAAATGGATGAAATGGTACGCATCCTGTAAAATTACTTTTTTTGAACGAAAATAAGGACCAAAAAAAACGGTGATCATTCAGACCACCGCTCCTGTTATTTTGAGGTTCGTTTTATTTCTTGATAATCAATCGTTCTGATTGTGCTGTTCCATTCGCAACTACCGTAAGTGTGTATACACCAGCTGCGTAATTGCTGCAATCAATTTCCAATCCGCTTGGTGTAATGGTGTAAACAACATCAAATGTTTTGCCGACCATATCAGTCAATATAATGCGTTCGGTTGTTTTACTTTTAGTATAGATATTGAAACTTCCGTTTGCCGGATTCGGGTAAACCGTAAACGGTTCAATGTTCGTTGAGTTTACAGACAAAACTGTATTGTATTCAATTCCACCATCGGCATCTACCTGCATCAAACGGTAGTAGCTGATTCCCGAAAGCGGGTCGTGGTCTGTATACTCATAGCTTTGCGCATCGTTGGTTGTGTTGTGTCCGGTAACGGCGCCGATCGTTTCCCATACCAATCCGTCAGCCGAACGCTGAACGACGAAATCGCGGTTGTTTTCTTCAAATTCGGTTCCCCAAATCAGGTCAACAGCACCTTCATTATAGGCAGCGTTCCAATAGGTATAACCAACCGGTAGTGGCACGATGGCGCAATTGGTACTGGCAGTATTAGCTGCGGCTTCATTTATATTAATGGTTTGAACGACATTCGCAAAGTTTGTTACGAGTAATACATAAACTTCACCTACCGATACGCCATTTACAACTGCCTGTTCAATTGGTGAGGGAGAGTAACTGCAATCTTCCGGCACACCGTAACCATTACAGTTGGAAACAGCATTAGCCAGATTAGGAAATGGTCCCCAAATTTCATAATCAACATCGGCTCCGGCAGTAATATCAATGACAAGATTTCCTGCAGTTGCAATTTCCAGATAATACCAACTTGGATTCGGGGATGTAAATAAACAATCGTAATCGTTTCCCGGATTGATTACATCTGCCGAAGAACCACCTGCATTGGCAACGAAGTTAATTGGAGAACCTGAGCAAATAGGGCTGGGAACAGTACAGGTAGTATTCCCGGCTGGAGCTGCTACTGCTGCGACACAAATATTAAATGTACCGGTACCGCCACCATATTGCCAAAAGCGAATCATGTAAGTATTTCCCGGAGTTAACCCCCCCATTGTTATTTGAGGCATTAACCCGACTGCATCATCTGAACAGGCCAATTGCGTCCACGCTCCGCAAGTACCTGAATAAAGCGCCATTACACCATCACCAATACTTCCTGAGGTTGTTTGAATATCAATGCTTCCGGAGGCGGGTGCTGTAAATGAATACCAAACATCTTCTCCCATCAAACCACAGCTTGGTGTGCCACCATTAGCTGCATTGGTTTGGGTGGTTGCACCGACAGTTGTTCCTGCTTGAAACGTACAGGAAGCATTAACTGCAATATTCGGTGCGGTAACAGAACCCGCAGTACATGGCGTATTTGATTGTGCTAAAACTTGGTTTCCGAGTAAGAGCAGAATTACCGTATTGAGTAATATAAATTTCATAGCAATAGATTTTTAATGTAATAAATAGCTCTTGTAAACCGGCATTAACGTTGTTCAAACAACACTACATCTTTTACAGTAAGCCATTCTCCGGTAAGAACCAAACAGTTTGGGTTCTCGTCATAAATTTGCTGACGATTCGGTTCGGCGACATCATAGACTGATCGTGGCACAATTTTTACCCCCGGATTGTTTGCCGACCAGTTTTTGATGATCGCAAGGTCTTCCGTTTTTGAAGGTTTGCTAAATTGATCGTTGGTGCTTTTCGTCGCAGTTTCATACTGCTCAATCACGGCAAGTGAAATTTTATCCTGGTAGATGATTAAATCTGATCCTAGTAGTTGCTGCTCTTGTGATGAAAGCGCATGGTAACGTTCCGCAGAAATGAAGAGTGTAGTAGGGTGAGCGCTTTGCCACTGCTGAATGGCTTGTTGATCATTTTGTGCACATACGGCCGAAGCGTTAAGCGCACAAAAGAGTAGTAAGTAGATGCATTTCATATTCTGTTGCTTTTAACTAAAGAGACGAAACTTTTTCCAATGTCGTCAGCCTGAATGAGTAAGCAACTGTCTTGGTCGATTAATCAATCAACACGAATGAATATCACACTAAATTGATTTTTTGTTAATAAAACAAACATTTTATGTAATCGGTTGATTTTTAATTGGTTGAACTTATTTCGGGCGTTTTGGGTAATAAAAAAAATGGGCCACCATTTCTGATGACCCATTCGCCTGGAATGTATTTAAAGTATTATTTACCGTGACACTGCTTGTATTTTTTTCCGCTGCCGCAAGGACAAGGATCGTTACGTCCGATTTTCGGTTCAACGACTACCGGTTGTTGTTTTTCACGTACCGGAGCCGAATTGCGAATGGCTTCATCGTAACCTTCACTTCCCTGGAAACGCGGTTGCGGAGTACTCGATGTTGTGTCGGAAGAAGAAATTTGAGCTTTCTCGTAATGGTTTTCAGCCACTTCACGATTGGTGCTTTTTACTTCCTGCTCCTGCATCAAATCTGCTTTGATGAGGTATTCGATTGTTTCTGCGCTCAATCGGGCCATCATGCCTTTGAACAACTCAAATGATTCGAGTTTGTAAATAAGCAACGGATCTTTTTGTTCGTAAACCGCTTGCTGAACCGATGTACGTAAATCATCCATTTCACGCAGGTGCTCTTTCCATTCGTTGTCGATCATTCCCAGAACGATGTTGCGTTCCAATGCTTTGCTGATCGATTTCCCGCCGGTATTGTAAGCTTCTTCCAAAGCAACGATGATTTGTGTGTGCTTACGACCGTCACTCAATGGCAATAAGATATTCGTGTACTGATTCGACATGGTTTCATGAACGTGCTTGATTTGTGGGAAAGCACGGGCACCGATCGCCTCGTTTTTACGATTGTAATGTTCCTGAACACCATTATAAAGTTCATAGACCAAATCGTTGGCCGGCAATTTCTTGAAATCTTCTTCCGAAACCGGAGACTGCATTCCCATGATTCGCATCATATCCAAATCAAATTCGGCGTAGCTTCCTTCTTTGTGATTGGCTACCAATGATTCGATGACATCATAGAACATATTCGATACGTCCAAATCCAGACGATCTCCGAACAAAGCGTTGTGACGTTTTTTGTAAATCGCTTTACGTTGTGCATTCATCACATCATCGTATTCCAATAATCGTTTACGGATTCCGAAGTTGTTTTCTTCTACTTTTTTCTGTGCACGTTCGATGGATTTTGAGACCATACTGTGCTGAATTACTTCACCTTCTTTCAAACCAAGGCGGTCCATCAGTTTGGCAATACGTTCCGAACCGAATTTACGCATCAAATCATCCTCAAGAGAAACAAAGAATTGCGATGAACCCGGATCTCCCTGACGTCCAGAACGACCACGCAACTGTCTGTCGACACGTCGTGAATCGTGACGTTCGGTACCTACAATGGCCAAACCGCCGGCTTCTTTTACACTTGGTGCCAGTTTGATATCCGTTCCACGACCGGCCATGTTGGTAGCAATTGTTACTGCTCCCGGTTTACCCGCGTCGGCAACGATTTCCGCTTCGCGCTGGTGGTACTTGGCGTTCAATACCTGGTGAGGAATGTTTTTCATTTTCAACATACGGCTCAGCAATTCAGAGATCTCAACCGTTGTAGTACCTACAAGTACAGCTCTGCCTTGTTCTACCAGTCTTTCGGTTTCTTCAATCACAGCCGAGTATTTCTCACGGGCAGTTTTAAAAACTAAATCGTGTGAATCTTTACGCGAAATAGCACGGTTGGTCGGAATCACGATCACATCCAGTTTATAGATGTCCCAGAATTCTTTTGCTTCCGTTTCGGCTGTTCCGGTCATACCCGCCAATTTGTGGTACATACGGAAGTAATTCTGAAGGGTAATGGTTGCGTACGTTTGTGTAGCAGCTTCTACCTGTACATTTTCTTTTGCTTCAATCGCCTGGTGCAATCCGTCAGAATAACGACGGCCTTCCATGATACGGCCTGTAGATTCATCTACAATTTTGATCTTGCTATCCATGATCACGTATTCCACTTCTTTTTCAAAAAGGGTATAAGCTTTCAAAAGTTGTGTCACAGAGTGAATACGTTCCGATTTTACACTGTAATCGCGGATTAATGAATCTTTATGTGCAGCAAACGCTTCCGGCTCAAGGCCTTGTTTTTGCAATTGCGTAATTTCAGTACTGATATCCGGCATTACAAAGAAGCGACGATCTTCGTTTCCGGAGATCAGGTCAATTCCTTTTTCGGTCAATTCAACCGTATTGTTTTTTTCATCGATTACAAAGAAAAGCTCCACATCAATTTTCTTCATGTGTTTGCCTTGCTCGGCCATGTAATGGTTTTCCGTTTTTTGAAGCAACGCTTTGATGCCCGGTTCAGATAAGAACTTGATCAATGCTTTGTTCTTCGGCAAACCGCGGTGAGCGCGCAACAATGCGATGGAACCTTCTTCCACCATGGCTTTCATATCAACCGCGCCATCTGCCGGGTTGTTGATCACGGCCAGCAAACGCTTCGCATCTGCCAATGCCTGATTGACATATTTACGTTGTGCTTCAACCACTACTTCTACACGTGGTTTCAACTCATAAAATTCGTGCTGATCTCCTTTTGGAGTCGGACCTGAAATGATCAATGGTGTTCTGGCGTCGTCAATCAATACGGAATCGACCTCATCGACAATGGCAAAATGGTGTCTGCGTTGCACCAAATCTTCCACGGCACTCGCCATGTTATCACGCAGGTAATCGAAACCGAATTCGTTGTTTGTTCCGAATGTAATATCTGCTTCGTAAGCTTTTCTACGTGCTGGTGAGTTTGGCTGGTGTTTGTCAATGCAATCCACACGTAATCCGTGAAACTGGTACAATGGTCCCATCCATTCGGAGTCACGTTTTGCCAGGTAATCATTCACGGTTACCAGGTGAACACCTTTTCCTGAAAGTGCATTTAAATAAACAGGAAGTGTTGCCACCAATGTTTTACCTTCACCCGTTTGCATCTCGGCAATATTTCCGCGGTGCAACACAGCTCCACCCATCAACTGTACATCGTAGTGAACCATCACCCATTCCACATCGCCACCGGCTGCTGTCCATTTGTTGTGCCAGATAGCGGTGTCTCCGTTGATGGTAATTCCGTCTTTCTTTGTTGCCAATTCACGGTCAAGATCAGTAGCTGTTACCGATAACTGACCATTTTCAGCCCAGCGACGAGACGTTTCTTTCACCACAGCAAATGCCTCGGGAAGAATAACCTCCAGGACTTTTTCGATTTCCTGATTGATATCTTTTTCCAAACGATCAACTTCTTCGTACAAATCTTCTTTGTCGTGAATCGAAAGTTCAGGATTGTTGGCTTGCTCTTTTAAGTCGGCAACTTTTGCTTCCAAATCGGCTGTTGCGTCTTTTACCTGTTGCTGAAAAGCAGCTGTACGATTTCTTAATTCGTCGTCGCTAACGTTGCGTAAATTATTGTAGAATACGGCCACCTGGTCGATAACAGGTTGATATTGTTTGCGATCGGTAGCGGATTTATCACCTAACAATTTTTTTAATAGTCCTCCAAACATAATGTCCTTAAAAATGCGAAGCCCAAAAATAATGAAATTCCCGTGCTTGTGGGTTAATTTGTGTGTTCGGCTCGTCATAAATTATTCCAAAACAATCGAATCTGCCAAATTGACACTTTTATTCAAGGAGTTGTCAGTAAACTCGTGAAAACTATTCGAAATTGATGCGGTGAATTTTCCCATAAGCTATTATCTTTGCGGTCATGCAAGAAATGATCTTAATTCTCGATTTTGGTTCGCAATACACCCAGTTAATTGCTCGTCGCGTTCGTGAAATGAATGTGTACTGTGAAATTCACCCATGGAACAAAATACCCGAACTTGGGCCCCACATCAAAGGTGTTGTTTTGTCAGGTAGTCCGTTTTCAACGCGCGATCCTGAAGCTCCGAAACCCGATTTATCGGTAATCAGAGGACACTTTCCGTTGTTGGGTGTTTGTTTTGGAGCACAGTACATGGCACAGCAGTTTGGTGGTGAAGTATTGCCGTCGACTACCCGTGAATATGGTCGTGCGAACCTGTCTTTTGTTGACCAATCGAATGTGTTGATGAAAAATATGACTGATGGTTCGCAGGTTTGGATGAGTCATGGAGATACTATTAAAACGATACCTGAGAACTATAAAATCATCGCCAGTACACATGATGTAGAAGTGGCAGGATATACAATTGAAGGCGAGACAACTTTCGGAATTCAATTTCACCCGGAAGTTTACCACACGCTGGAAGGAGCGATTTTACTGCGCAATTTCATCGTAGAGATTTGTGGTTGTATCCAGAATTGGACACCTGATTCGTTTGTAGAAACAACCGTTGATCAGTTGAAAAAACAACTCGGTGAAGATAAAGTGATTCTCGGCCTTTCGGGCGGAGTGGATTCTTCGGTAGCGGCTATGTTATTACATCGTGCTATCGGTGATCGTTTGCGTTGCATTTTCGTAGACAACGGTTTGCTTCGAAAAGATGAGTTTTCATCGGTGTTGGAATCGTATAAAGGATTGGGATTGAATGTAAAAGGAGTGGACGCTACCGAAGCATTTTACGCTGCATTAAATGGTGTGACCGATCCGGAATTAAAACGCAAAGCAATCGGTAAAGTATTCATCGATGTGTTTGATGCAGAATCGAAACTGGTAACCGATGCCAAATGGCTGGGTCAGGGAACGATTTACCCGGACGTGATTGAATCGGTTTCGGTAAACGGCGGACCTTCACAAACCATAAAATCACACCACAACGTTGGCGGTTTGCCTGATTATATGAAATTGCAGGTAGTAGAACCGTTGCGTTTGTTGTTCAAAGATGAAGTAAGACGTGTAGGTCGTTCGTTGGAATTGCCTGAGAATATTTTAAATCGTCATCCGTTCCCGGGTCCCGGATTGGGAATCCGTATTCTGGGCGAAGTAACAGCCGAGAAAGTGCGTATTTTACAGGAAGTGGATGCGATCTTTATCAACGGATTAAAAGAACATGGTTTGTACAACGAAGTGTGGCAGGCCGGCGCTATTTTCCTCCCCATCCAATCGGTTGGCGTAATGGGCGACGAACGTACGTATGAAAATGCGGTTGCATTGCGTGCAGTAACATCTACAGACGGAATGACTGCCGATTGGTGCCATTTACCGTACGAATTTCTTGCCCTGATTTCCAATAAAATTATCAATCACGTGAAAGGAATCAACCGCGTGACATACGATATCAGCTCCAAACCGCCCGCAACCATTGAGTGGGAATAGGATGGCATACGAATTGTAAACAATGCTAAAAATAGTGCGATGAAATACCTGTTAGTAATAGCAACAATTGTTTTCGGAAGCTGGGTGAATGCCCAAACGGAAGACGTGGTCTATGAATACCAAAAGGGAAAGAAATACATTGTGCATTTTGTGCAAAATGGAAATACCCTCTGGCGAATTCAGGAAACCTACAAAGTTCCGGCAAAAGATATCATTGCTGCCAATCCCGGTGTGGAAAAAGGCATTGTTGAAGGACAAAAACTGCTCATTCCGGCTGGTGTTGCCGAAGCAAAATATGCTGATGGTACTATTATAAAGGAACACACGGTTGTCAAAGGCGAAACGCTCTTCAATCTGGCAAAGAAAGAAGGTGCAACCGTTGAGGAAATCACCAAACTGAATCCCGGAAGTGAAGCCGGCTTGAAATTAGGTCAGGTATTGCGCATTCCGTTGAAATCGGTGACCGAACAAGTGAAACCAATTACTGAAACACAACCGGTAAAAGAGGTAGAAACGACGGTCGATTTTTCAGATACGGTCATTGCACACACAGTTCTCGATCACGAAACCTTGTACTCCATTTCAAAACGATTCATGGTTCCGGTGGAAGAATTGCAAAAATTCAACAAGCTGAAGAATACCAACATCAAACCGGGGCAGGTCTTGAATATTCCGTTGAAAAAGGAAAAGGTAAAACAAATTGAAATTCGCGCAGTAACGCCGGTAGTCATTGAGCCGGTGAAACAAGTTGACGAAGAATTGCTCTTTAAAAAGAAAGAAGAATACAACATCGCCCTCATGCTTCCTTTCTACCTGGAAGGTGGTGAAGCCGGATTTAAAGACGTGGCCACCGAATTTTACATGGGCGTTGAGCTGGCAATTGATTCACTGGAAAAAATGGGATTCAAAGCCAAAATGTATGTCTACGACGCGAAGAATGACAGCGCTGCGATTATGGCCCTTTTGAAAAAGCCTGAAATGAAACAAATGGATCTGATTTTCGGGCCGTTGATTCCGCAGGGAGCCGATCAGGTAGCTGCCTGGTGCAAAACCAACGGAATCCGAATGGTGTGTCCTTCGGCCAGTAACAGTACGATACTTCAAAGCAATCCATATGTTTATGCTGCTGTGCCGACTGATATTACACTTCAACGCATTTTGGCGCGTTATACGGTCGAAAACCATGCGAAGGATCAAATTGTACTCGTGAATACGGGCGTGGCCAAAGACAAAGATTTATACGATGCTTACCGCGAACGTTTCATCGAACTTTCCAAAGAAAAAGGAAATATCAAATTGATTGAAATCAAAACCGATGATTTGGCGGCTTATATTCGTAAAAACGGTAACACGGTTTTTGTGGTTCCCACACGGGATAAAGGAGCTGCAATGAAATTCATGGGAGCCTTGCAAAAATCGGGTTCCAAAGCTGGTTCAGGTTCCATTTCGGTTTTCGGAACAAAAGATTGGGCCAATTTTGAAGATATCAGAGGTGTTAGCAAGAATAAATTCAACCTTCACTGGGCTTCTGCCAATGATTTGAATTACAACCTTCCGGAAACAAAGAAATTGCTGCGTCAATTCCGCCGAAAGTTCAAATGCGATATGTCGAAATACAGCGCGCACGGTTTTGATGTGATGTACCATTTTACAACCACCTTATTAATGGAGAAAGCAAATGCTCCTGGCGTGATCAATAATTTTGATTTGCAGCAAGTAGGTGAAGGAAACGGGTTTGAAAACAATCAGGCCTACATCCTGAAGCACGTGGAATTTGAATTGGAAAGAGTAGGTACGATTCATGAATAAAGAGACGATTGCCGAACAAATGCGCGAGTTGCAGTTGTTTATCTGTTCCGAATTAGAGCAGGTAGATGGTGGCGCAACATTCACAGAAGACGCATGGGAAAGAACCGAAGGCGGTGGTGGATTTACCCGAATCATCAAAAACGGAAATGTTCTTGAAAAAGGCGGTGTGGCTTTTTCAGCGGTTCACGGCCCTGTGAGCGAAATCATGCGCAAACAGTTACAACTCGACGGTGATTCGTTTTTTGCAACCGGTGTTTCCATTGTTTTACATCCGCACAATCCGCATGTTCCGATCATTCACATGAATGTACGCTATTTCGAGTTGAACACAGGTGTTTACTGGTTTGGCGGCGGAATCGACCTTACACCGCATTACATTGTTCCGGCTCAGGCGCAATTGTTTCACCAACGGCTAAAAGATATTTGTGATCAATTCGATCCCGAATTTTACAGCAAATTCAAACCGTGGGCGGATGACTATTTTCACATTCCACACCGCAACGAAAGCCGCGGAATAGGTGGGGTGTTTTTTGATCATCTGAACAATCATCCGAGCCTTTCCAAAGAACAATTGCTGGCTTTTTGCCTGGAATTAGGCCGGAATTTCCCTTCTATCTATGGCGAACAGGTCGCTTTAGGGAAAGATAAATCGACTTCCGAACAGGAAATCCAATGGCGTAACCTCCGCAGAGGAAGGTATGTTGAATTTAACCTGGTAAACGATCGTGGTACAAAATTCGGCTTATTGAGTGGTGGCAGAACAGAATCCATCCTGATGAGTTTGCCTGCTGTAGCAAATTGGGAATACGGTTTTACACCGGAGGCAGGTTCACTGGAAGAATCGACCCTGAAACTACTTTCCGAACCTCAAAACTGGTTATCAGAAAACTAACATTACTGTTGCTTTTTAATACAAAAAACGGACTTTCTTTTTCCGTTCAATGAGCATTTTATACCTCTCATCGAGAATTGCTTCTCTTCTTGTTAAAATTTGTATATTTTAGGCAACCAATTTTAACATCGCTCGTTTAGAAGCTAACTCTTATAGAAACTACTAATGAAAAACTACTTTTTGGTTATGGCAATTGCAGGACTCTCTACTACTGCTTTCGCACAACAAACAGAAAATAAGCCAACTAGAGAATTAAAGCCCCTGAAGTCAGAAGCCACAGGAGCTAAACCATTGGTTGCCCCGGCTGCAGATTCCCTCGAAGGTGAAACATTAGAGCATTTGGATGCTTGGATTCAGGCCATTGACAATAAAGTGGAGCATGTGAATAGCGATCAAACGATGCGCGAAAAAGCATTGGCCGATGGCTGGTTTGATCAAATGGCAAGACATCGCGAGAGAGCGGTTGCGCGCAGAGAGGCATTGATTGCCCGCAATGCAACCAAATAATCCAAAACTACTACAATGAAAATTACTCATATACTTTTTTTAGTCACTCTTCTGACGTGTTTTTCTCACCTGTCTTTCGGACAAGGTGCTTCCTGCGCTACTGCTGATCCGTTTTGTACGGAAAACGGTGCGGCGTTTCCTGCTTCTACCAGTACTATTTCTGAAGCCGGTCCTGATTATGGTTGTTTGTTAGACCAACCCAATCCGGCGTGGTACTATTTGCAAATAGACCAATCAGGTGATATTGACATTTCCTTAACCAATTCTCAAAACGAAGATATCGACTTTATTTGCTGGGGTCCTTTTAATACACTTTCTTCTGCATGCGCCAATCTCACCGGAGGTGGCGCATTTGATTTTTGTACCCTTTTCGGTTCTTACCCTTGCGGGAATATCGTGGATTGTAGTTTTGATATTGCCTCATCAGAAGAAGTGAATATTCCCGGTGCGGTAAGCGGCCAGTATTACATGATGCTAATCACGAATTATTCTGGTGTAGCAACAGATATTTATGCCTCTACTCTTGGGTCAAGTTCAGGAACAACCGATTGCTCAATTGTCGTTCCGAATAACTGCCTGATGGATTATTTCTCGGCGAATATCAGTGCTTGTGATCCGAACAATACATTCGGTATTTCAGGTACGTTCAGCCATGTTGGTAATCCCGGAACAGGAACGATTACCGTAGTTGTAGATAATGGTACGAATACCTACACGCAAACATTTAATCCGCCTTTCGTAGACGGACAGCTTTATAACTACAATATCACAGGCATTCCTGCCGATGGCGCTACTTCAACAATTACAGTGTCTTTTTCGGATGATCCAGCTTGTTCGCAAACCATTAACTATACGGCTGTAGCCGATTGTAGTTGTCCTGCCAACATTGGAACATTCTCCGAAACGGTTACAGGTCAAAGTAATGTCGACTATGTATTGTGTTATGGCGATGGATTTGATGTAAACTCAAATAATGACTGGACAGCTCCGGATGAGCAATTCAATCCTCCGGGTCCGGCTTATGATCCTGGAATCGGCTGGTTGGTATATTCATGTCCTCCAACTATCGGTTTGGTGCCAAGCGCCAACGAAGATGTAATCGATGATCCATGTTTATTGGGCGTTTGGGGTTACGGTGATTTGGCTGAAATCAATGATCAATACTGGATTGATGCCTATCCGGGAGTTTTTACAGACAACATCGTTTATTTTGTGCCTATTACCGTGTATAGTATGGTAGAAGGCTATTATAGCTATACGAATACAACTATCGGGTGTTATGATTTAGGGACGCCTTACGCGGTTCAATACCTGCCTGAAATGACAATGACGCAAACAGAAGATTGTGCCACTGGTGAAGTTACGGCAACATTCAATGGAGGTTTACCTGAGATTGATGGTTCACAATTTACAGTGGTTCCGGGTTCAATGACTCCTGCTTCGGCTGTTTTTGTAAATACATCTTGCGGAGCAGGTGGCGATATCGTATTGGGCAACCTGAATGTGGGTGATAACTACTCCTTTGTGGTGGAAGACGCAAATGGCTGTGGCTTGACAGTTTCAGGAACGATGGACGGATCAGGAAATGCAACCTTGACATATCCACAAACGGATTACTGTATAACGGATCCAAATACCAATCCGAACCTTGTTGGTGCAGGTGGAGGAACGTATTCTGCTACTCCTGCAGGACTTTCTATTAACGCAGCAACAGGAGTCATCAATATTGCAGGATCAACTGCCGGGCAGTACGACGTGACTTATACTGGCCCAGGGGCAACTTGCCCGCCATCCAGCACTTTTACATTAGAGATTCACCCATTGCCATTGGTGAATGCGGGTGCTGATCAATTGGTGTGTGCAGGAACTCAGGTGACATTATCCGGTTCTGGTGATCCGGCAACTTATACATGGAACAATGGTGTAGCGAATGGTGTGCCTTTTACGCCGGCGGCAACACAAACATACACTGTTACAGCTACTACGGCTTTTGGTTGTATTAACACAGATCAGGTTACCGTTACGGTTGAGGCCGCTCCGGTACCTTCATTTGCAGCTGATGTAACGGCAGGTTGTTCGCCATTGGATGTGACATTTACCAACCTTGGAGCAGGTGTGAATTGTGTGTGGGACTTCGGTAACGGTTTAACAGCAATTGGTTGCGGCCCTGTTAGTACAACGTATGTGAACGTAGGCTGTTACGATGTAACATTGACGACTTCATTCGGCGCAGGATGCACAGGCACTACGGTATTGCCGAATTACATTTGTGTGAGTCCCGATCCGATAGCAAGTTTCAGTCCGGTACCTTCTGTTTTGTCTGAACTTGACCCAACTACTCAAATGCTGAATAGTTCTCAGAATGCCAATGCGTATGCATGGAACTTTGGTGATGGAACAACTTCTGTTGCTACCAATCCGTCGCACACATATCCGGGAACGCCTACAAATTATACCATCCAGTTAATTGCTATTTCGCCTTTCGGGTGCACGGATACTGCATACGCAACAGTTATTGTTGAAGAAGAATTGATTTTCTATGTACCGAATACCTTTACACCGGACGGTGATGAGTTTAACCAGACTTTCAATCCTATCTTTAGTTCAGGTTTTGATCCGTACGATTTCAATATGTTAATTTTTGACCGTTGGGGAGAAGTCATCTTTGAAACAAACAATGCAGAAATCGGGTGGGACGGAACTTACCACGGAAAATACGTTCAGGAAGGAACCTATACCTGGAAAATCGAATTTAAAACCTCTCAAAACGATGAACGGAAAATAGCCGTTGGCCATACCAACGTGCTTCGTTAATCATTGAAAATACCTCAAATTGGATCGGTGACTTTTTCTTAAAGAAGTCACTGATTTCATTTTGAGTGTTAGTTATTTCACTTAATTTCAGCCTTTTAGAATAGTCTATTAAAATAGTATTTTGTAGCTTTACAGAGCTTTTTCACTACAAAGCCTACTGTTATGACTTATTACTACAAACAACTGCTCTCTGCGGTACTATTCGTGCTATGTTATCAATTTTTGTTAGGACAAGGTTGTCCCAATGCGAATTTCTCTCAAAACAACTTTAATGGATGGTCTGGCTTCACCGGTAATTACAACAACCCGGGACAAACTCCTGGTATTGTAAATGGCAGACATACCATTATCAATGCTCAGGGAGTAGATCCGTATTCGTGCGGTGGGTTAAATATGATTCCTCCCGGAGCCACAAGTTCTTGTAGATTGGGAAATAACGGAACCGGTGCTCAGGGTGAACAATTGCGTTATCAAATGACAGTTGACGCTACAAACGCCTTGTTTGTTTATAAATATGCTGTAGTACTCGAAGATCCGGGACATACTCCTGCCGAACAACCTGAATTCCGTATGCGAATTCTGAATCAGGCTGGCGGACAAATTGGTGGTTCTTGCGGTATCTATACAGTTTACGGTGGTCAGCCCGGACAAAACTTTCAGACATGTGGTGGTGTTACATGGCTTCCCTGGACAATTGTAGGTGTCGATCTCACGGCATATATGGGGCAAACCATTCAGGTGGAATTCAGTACGAAAGATTGTTCTCAATCAGGACATTTCGGTTACGCTTATATTTCTGCGGAATGCATGCCATTGATTCTGGATGTGGCTTATTGCGAAGGCTCGAATGCCGTAACAATTTCCGCACCTCCGGGATTCCAAAGTTATGCTTGGGCACCAGGCGGACAAACAACAC
Organism: Bacteroidota bacterium; assembly: GCA_040387295.1. Lineage (GTDB taxonomy): Bacteria > Bacteroidota > Bacteroidia > Flavobacteriales_D > Crocinitomicaceae > Fluviicola. Next base: position 358,987 of record JAZKEB010000003.1, read on the forward strand.
AATCGGTTTCGATCAATAATCCGGTTATCGGATCAACCTATACTTGTACAATGACTACGTTTAGTAATCAGGGTAACTGTACAGTATCGCTAGGGGCACAGGTTTTTCCAACAGCCGTTCATGCCGGATTTGATTTTGGAAGCGCATGCGCCAATGCTCCGCTCCAATTTACCGATACCTCAACGGTTGACAACGGAACAATCAGTGGCTGGGATTGGGATTTCGGTGACGGTCAAACGTCTACTTTGCAAAATCCTGCCCATACCTATAGTGCTTCCGGATCATATAATGTTCAGCTGATTGTTTCCTCAGACGAAGGTTGTTCAGATACCATTGAACAAACCGTTAATGTGGACGTTCTTCCAAATGTACAGTTTGCATTGACGAATGAATGTATCAACGATGTTGTGTCATTCGATAATCAAACTCCCGACGCACCACCTTTGATCTTTACCTGGGATTTCGGCGATGGAAGTGCTTTTTCTGCTGTGGAAGACCCTACGCATACCTACACCGCTGCGGGCGCTTATACGGTAGAGTTATTGGTGGAAAATAGTAATGGATGTCAGGATAGCTTGTCACAACCGATAACCATTTATGCCCTACCGATAATTGATGCAGGTCCTGATGTTCAGATTTGTCCGGGTACATCTGTTACTGTAAACGGGGCTGGTGGAACTTCTTATGTATGGGATAATTCGGTTACAGACGGTGTTGCCTTCAATCCGGCGGCAGCAACTACTTATACGGTTACAGGTACTGATGTAAACGGATGTGTGAATACTGATCAAATGCAGGTGTCCCTGTTTGCTCAGCCGGTGGTAAATGCTGGTCCTGATGTGGAAGTTTGTACAGGAACATCTGTTACGTTTTCGGGAGCAGGAGCTGCAAATTATACATGGGATGGTGGCGTTATAGACGGTCAATCATTTGTGCCGGCAGTAGGATCATATACATTTACGGTTACCGGAACTGATGTCAATGGTTGTGTGGATACCGATGATGCCGATTTATTGGTGAACCCGAATCCGGTTGTTGGTGCAGGTCCTGATCAATTGATTTGTCCGGGTGCAACTACCAGTTTGTCAGGCTCGGGAGCTGCAACGTATCAATGGGACAATAATGTGGTGAATAACCAAACGTTTTCTCCGGCAAATACAGCTTTATATACAGTCATTGGAACTTCTGCAGCGGGTTGCACCGGAACTGATCAGGTGCAGATTGCTATTGAGCCGCCAACGAATCCATCATTTAACGCACCTGTAAGAGAAGGTTGCGAACCGCTGGACGTAAGTTTGACCAATACATCTACGGGTACCGTTGGTGCTTCTTGCTACTGGGAATTTGGAGATGGTACGAATGCGGTTAGCTGTGGAACAGTGAATCACCAATATCCGAATCCGGGTTGTTATGATGTGACACTAACCGTTACAACCGCCTTAGGTTGTGTCTGGACGGCATCGGTCGCCGATTATATCTGCGTATTCCCGAATCCGGTTGCTGCGTTCACACCGACACCCGGAATTTTGGATGAATTGAATCCGGTTTCTATTATGAGTAATTCTTCAATAGGTGCTTCAACCTATATATGGAATTTCGGTGACGGAAGCTCACAGTCAAACGAAGAAGATCCTGAACACACATTCCCGACCGATCCGATTACGAATTATCTTATTCATTTGACGGCGATTACGGATCACGGCTGTATCGATACCATTACACATGTCATTGTGATGAATCCGGTGCTGATCTATTATGTACCGAATACGTTTACACCGGATGACGATGAATTTAATCAAACGTTCCAGCCCGTGTTTACCTCTGGTTTTGATCCGTTTGATTTTAACATGCTTATCTATAACAGATGGGGAGAAGTTATTTTTGAAACAAATGATGCTGCTATCGGTTGGGACGGAACTTATCACGGAGCGATTGTGAAAGAAGGAAGTTATACCTGGAAAATTGAATTTAAAACAACCGCCAATGATGAACGTAAGTTCGTACTGGGACTCGTGAACGTTTTGCGATAAGGAGTTGTTTGGAATCCAAGAAAGAGGCTTTTTTGTGGACATTAATTTTTAAATCGAAGACAACCTATCAGGAGTTTGGACGTATTAGTTATGTTAAACCCTGAACTAGGATAAAGATGATAAAAACGGCCTGTTGTTTGGCAATCTTGCTATTCACAATTACAAGTGTTTCCGCGCAGGAAACCATCGATAAACGTTTGGTTAAAAATCGCGGCAAACAAGCCGAAGAAGCTTTTGTACACAACAAAAACAGCTACAATTATTACCTTTTTGAATTGGATAAAGGTCATTGGATGACCACTGTTTCGGCATTGGATAACAATGAGAAAAGCCTGCTGCAAACGGCGGAAAATTTCAAAAACGAACAAGGTCAGTCACTTACATACGCTGAAGCAAGCGCTGAAACGTTCAATTTCTATGATTACGGAATCCGTATAGCAAAAGAACAACGTCTTTACATCGCATTGGATGCAGAGCATGTACTTGTTTTTCATACAATTCCCGAGCTCTCAAAACTGTTCTCGAGCAGTGAATTCAATACCAAGAAATAATGAGAATAGTTTTATCAATCATCGCTTTTTTAGCGTTAGGTTTCACGAGCTTCGGTCAGCAAACCAATATTGTTTTCGGCCCTGCCGTTAGCGGTCAAACATTCAATACCTGCAACGGCTTTATCATCGATTCAGGTGGACAGGGTGGTTCCGGTTATTCAAATGGCGAAACAAGTATCATCACCATTTGTCCGGGAACTCCGGGAGATATCGTTTCAGTTGTGTTCAATTTATTTGCGTTGAGCACGGTTGATGACAATCCGCTTCCGAATGTGACCAACCTGGATTACATGGATGTTTACGACGGTAATTCTGTTGGTGCTCCAACATTGGGAACTTATTCCGGAAATGAATTACAAGGAGTGGTTATTATCGCTACAGCATTAAATACCAGTGGTTGTTTGACATTCCGTTTCCGTTCCAACTCTACCGGAACAGGAATGTTCAGCGCCAGTGCCAGTTGTGAAACACCATGTGCCACACCAACAGCCGCCGGTGCAATTGTTGCCGGAATTACAGCTGATAGTATCCGCGTTTGTGTAGGTGATCCCGTAAGTTTTAATAGCAACGGATCATTTGCAGCACCAGGGTTTAACCTGGTGGATTACAACTGGAATTTCATGGACGGAAGTGAATCTTCAGGGCAGGCAGTTACTCATTCATTTAGCGAGCCAGGTCAGTATTTGGTTCAATTGTTTGTGACCGATGATAATGATTGTTCAAATACGAATCTGGTCGATTTGCAGGTATTTGTGGCAACAATTCCCGATTTTACAGGATTTCCCGGCGATACCACACTTTGTATAGGTGAAAGTATTACCTATACGGCCGATCCGGAATCATACGAAGTATTATGGGATGGTTTCCCGAATTCCAATTCGATTCAGGATGGTTGTTTACCTGACACACTCCTTGGAGTATCACAGGATGTGACCATTCTTCAAACCAACTTTAATCCCGGAGCTACACTATCAGACATCAATGATTTGGAAAGTGTTTGTCTTGAGTTGGAGCATACATTTATGGGGGATTTGGTAATTATTATAGAATGTCCTAACGGGCAATCAGCCATATTGCACCAGCAAGGCGGTGGTGGAACACAAATCGGAATTCCTGTTCAGGCAGATAATGTAGATTGTACTGATCCCGCAACGCAAGGTGTACCATTTAATTATTGCTTTTCACCAACTGCAACGGAAACATGGGTGGAATGGGTGGATAACAATGGGTGGGGTGGTACTTTACCTGCCGGAACCTACGAACCGGTGCAACCTCTGACAAACTTGTTGGGTTGTCCGCTTAATGGAGTTTGGACATTAACAGTTATTGATAACTGGGCGGCTGATGACGGAACCCTTTTTAGTTTTGCCTTAAATGTTGACCCATCGTTGATTCCGCCGGTAACTACATTTGAACCACAAATCGGTTGGGGGGCAGATTCTTCTTACTGGGAAGCAGGTGGTGCTTTCGTAACATCACTTTCAGCCAACGCAGATGTGATTTCGATTACTCCAACAGCTCCGGGAACATATACTTATGTTTATCATGTAATTGACGATTTCGGTTGCGAACATGATACTTCTGTGGTGATTACGGTAAACAGTAACCTCATTCCGAATGCAGGACCTGACGTGGTGGTTTGTGATGGTGAACCTGTTCAATTGAACGGTTCAATCAACGGACTGGCTGGAAGCTCACCTTGTACATATAATTTAATGCTGGACGATTTCTTCGGAGATGGCTGGGGTGGAAATAATGTAACGGTTACCATCAATGGTGTGCCTACGGTTTATAACCTCAATCCGAATGTGTTCAATCAGACATTCCCGATTTCGATACCGAATGGCGCCACAGTTACAGTGACGTTCTTCGATGATGGGACTTTTAATTCATGGGATTGTTCGTATACCCTGACAGATCCATACGGGAATCAATTGTTGCTGAACGGTGAAAACTTCACGCCGCCTACAATCGATCCTTATGGCTTTACCGCCGATTGTTTCAATGGTTATGTCTTTAACTGGACTACAGCTATCGGTTCGTTTGATGATCCGGATATTGCCGGACCGATCGGAACGTTTAACAGCCCGGGTGTTGTGACGTTGACTACGTACCCGAATGGACATCCATTGTGTGCAACAACCGATCAGTTGAATGTGAGCATGTCGGCTTCGGCCGATCCGGGGAACGACAATGTACTTTCGATTTGTTCACAGGGAGCAGCGCAGGATTTATTCCCGTTGTTAGGAGCAACAGCCTCTCCGAATGGTGCCTGGGAAGGACCAAATGGTGCTGCTGTGACGATGCCTTATGATCCTGTAACGATGAATCCCGGAGCTTATACTTATTGGATTGATTCGAACGGATGTGTTTCGGAAGCTGTTATTACGGTTACGGAAATTGTGACAACGGTTAATGTCGCTGTAACGAACGTATCTTGTTTCGGTGCAAACAATGGTTCCATTTTAGCGACAACCACCAATGGTAGTTCATATGTTTTGGACGGCGGCGCATCACAAGCGTACGTAGGAAATACATTTACGATCAACAATCTTGCTCCGGGAACATATGTACTGGATGTAAGTGGCAATAACGGTTGTGCCGATCAGGAAACATTTACAATTACCCAACCTGTTCAGCTTTCCATACCGACCATTTCTCCGAATATCACCATTTGTCCGGGAGCTACTACAGCATTAACTGCGACAGGTGCGGGTGGAAGCTCGGCTTATACATTTACCTGGTTTGATGGCAATACAATGCTTGGAACAGGAACGCCTTTCAATGTGACACCGGCCAACACGACAGATTATTGTGTGGTATTAACGGAAGCTTGCGGGTCAATTCCGGATACAGCCTGTATGACTGTTTCAACTCCAACTCCGATTACACCTTTGGTTGTGCCGGATGTTACTTCGGGTTGTTTCCCGGTACCGGTGAATTTCACCAATATGAGTACGGGCGGAACCGTGACGTCGATGATCATTGATTATGGAGACGGAATCACTGAAAATCTGATGGGAATGAATGGTTCCAATCATGTGTATGAGAATCCGGGAGTATATACTGTCAGCGTTATCGTGACATCAGATATCGGATGTATTTATACGGCCACTTTCACGAATATGATTACGGTTTTCAACCGACCGATTGCGAATTTCAACATTCAGCCAAACCTGATTTCCATGTTCAATCCGTTTACATTCCTCGACAACGGAAGTTCACAGGATGTAGTTTCATGGGATTGGCAAATTGAAGACGGAATACCATCAACGGCGACAACAGAAAACGTAAGCGCACAATTCCCAGACGGTGTACCGGGCAATTATGAAGTAAACTTATACGTGACCAATGCAGACGGTTGTACAGATTCTGTGATGCATGTGGTTCAGGTAGTGAGCGAGGTGATTATCTACGCACCGAATGCCTTTACACCCGATGATGATGAGTTTAACCAAACATGGTTTGTTTACATTGATGGTATTGATGTGAGTAACTTCGAACTGTTGATTTACAACAGATGGGGTGAAATCGTTTTTGAAAGCCACGATCATAAAGCGGCCTGGGATGGAACGTATCATGGCAGAATTGTTCCTCAGGGAACGTATACCTGGACAATTTCAACCAAGGATATGAACAACGACAAGAAATATACTTTTGACGGACACTTTAGCGTAATAAGATAGGTGAAAATCGATTCGTGAAAAAAGCCGGGTTCTTCGTAGAGTCCGGCTTTTTTGTTTGATTGTTTTTAGCGAAAAATGACGTGAGAATGAAATCTGATGAATCGAGTTGATTTTCAGTGAGATAAATCCACGTAATATTGCGGATTTTACAATCTCCGGCGTTGCTTTTCCTGACGAATCAGGCTTAACTCACGCCCGGTTTGTCCTTTTACCGAAGTGTTTTCATCGGCTCGGCGAAACAGGTAAGGAATCACTTCTTTTACCGGACCGTAAGGAACATATTTTGCTACATTGTAACCGGCGTGTGCCAGGTTGTAGGAAATATGATCGCTCATTCCGAGCAGTTGCGCAAAATAAACGCGTTTATCGGTTTTGTCAATTCCTTTCTTCTCCAGCAAATCGGCTAAAAAAGCGCTTGAATCTTCATTATGAGTTCCGGCGCACAACGCAATGTGATCAATGTGTTCCACCAAAAACGTTAGTGCATCATTGTAATCGTTATCACACGCCGCCTTGTTGGGTTGAATCGGATCAGGATATCCTTTTTCAGCTGCACGTTTGCGTTCTTTTTCCATATACGCGCCGCGAACCAGTTTCACGCCGTAATGCAATTGTTGAGTCGTAGCCCAGGCAACAGATTCCTTTAAAAACGCCAACCGATCGTGACGATACATCTGCACGGTATTAAAAATAATGGCTTTCTCCTTATTGTACAGCTCCATCATCTGATGACAAATGCGGTCAATTGTATCCTGAATCCAGGTTTCTTCCGCATCAATAAATACAGGAACGTTGCTATCGTAGGCAGCTTTGCAAATGCGGTTTACGCGCTCAACAACCAAATCATAAGTGGCTTTTTCAGCAGCGCTTAAGTTTGATTCGGAGGTATTTGCTTTTTCAAGAATCGCAAACTCGGCAATTCCCGTTATTTTAAAAACAGCAAACGGGATACCTTCGTTGTTTTTTGCTTTGGTAATGGTAGCGATGATTTCGTTGGTGGTTGCTTCAAAATCTTCCGGAGATTCTTTTCCTTCAACCGAATAATCCAAAATAGTTCCCACGTGGTTTTTCCACATGGAATTAATGGTCGGCGTGCACTCTTCAATGGTTTCACCACCACAGAATTGTTTGAAAATAGTGGCCTTGATCATACCCTGAATCGGTAAGCCCATGTTGAGGAAAAAGCTCGTTGTACTTTTTCCGGCCTTTACCAAACCGGGACTTGCCATTACGGAAAACAAGAAATTGGCGCGACGTAAATCGGCATTTGACTTATGCTTAAAAGCAATCTCTGTATTATTGAACGAAATCATGCGGTAAAATTAACCTGTTTCGTCTATTTTTGTGCTTTGAATGAGTCTAAATTCACTTTTCATCAATTCATAGGCATCCAATTTAGAAACAACAACTCGTGAAGCAATTAGAAATAGGAACCTGTAAGATCGAAATTGGAAGTATCGTTTCCTCTTCGTTTGAACAATTATTAACCGAACGATACGCACATTCGCGAAAGATCATTTTGGTAGATGAAAACACCCATGATCAGTGTTTGGAATACCTGATTACTTCTTTTCCCGTATTGGAGGAAGCTGAAGTAATGTTGTTGCCGGTTGGCGAGGAAAATAAAGTAATGGAAGTGTGTTTCCAGGTCTGGGAAGCACTTTCTGAGTATGGAATGGTTCGTTCGGACGTGGTGATCAATCTGGGTGGTGGAGTAGTGACCGATATGGGCGGTTTTATTGCTTCTGTGTTTAAGCGCGGACTCGACTTCATTAATGTGCCAACCAGCTTATTGGGAATGGTGGATGCGGCTATTGGTGGCAAAAACGGAATCGATCTGGGCTCGTATAAAAATCAATTGGGTGTTTTCGAACATCCGGTGGCCATTTATATAGATCCGATTTTTTTACAAACACTGCCCGTCGAAGAACTGGTTTCAGGCTATGCAGAAATGATCAAACACACGCTAATCGCCGACAAAGAACAGTGGAAGCTGGTTCACCAATTAGACCCGATCAAACTACTCAACAGCCAGCATTATGAAGAATTGATTGTGCGATCGGTGGAAATAAAAACTACGGTTGTAAATGCCGATCCGAAGGAAGCCGGAATGCGTAAAATACTCAATTTCGGGCACACGATCGGTCATGCCATTGAAGGATTTTGCCTTCAAACCGAACCGATTGCTCACGGACACGCCGTAGCACTTGGAATGATCGCTGAAAGCTACATTTCCTTTAAACGCGAAGGAATCAGCCAGCGCGAATTATTGGAAATCACCAATTACCTGACGCAAATTTACCCACATCTTCCTTTAGATGAGTCTGACAAAAACGATGTGCTGGAACTGATGAAACACGACAAGAAAAATGAGCGTGATACCGTAATGTGTGTGCTGCTTGACGGGATAGGAAATTGTGTTTACAATCAGGCAATTACCGAAAAAGAAGCGTATGAAGCGTTGTTGTACGTAGATTCTGTGTACACGCTGAATTAAAAGCGTTATTTTTTTCCTTCTTTTTTCAACGAAAGCAGTTTTTCCTTGATTTCTTCCAAACGAAGAATAATCTGATCGTTGGAAAAATTGCTTGTCAAATCGGCTGAATCCTTCGATTTCAGTGCTTTCTTCGCTCCGTCAAGGGTATAGCCTTCCATTTTAACAAGTTGATAAATCTTGTTAAAATGTTCAATGTCCTTCACTGTAAATAAACGATTTCCCTTCTTGTTTTTTTTGGGTTGAATAATGGTAAATTCTTTTTCCCAAAACCTTATGAGTGAGGCGTTTACATCGAAAATAGCGGCAACTTCTCCAATGGAGTAATACAACTTTGTTAATTGAATGTCTGCTAGTTTGCTCAAAATGAAGGGCTTTGATTCTGTGAAAATAATGATAATTTTGCATCCGTGAAATCAATTACAAAAGCATATCAGTTCTTTTTACTCCTTGCAGTAATCGTTTTACCGGCATTTTCATTTGCACAGGTAGAAGAAGATTCCTTAGAGGTTGAAGTTTCGGATACCGCAACGTTGTCCGGTGCCGAATTGTTAATGCCTGTGTTTGATTCTGTTCGCCCGAAAAACAGTGAGCAGGTTGACGAAATTCTAAACTTTGCCAAACGCTTTTTGGGTACACCTTATCATTACGCCGGTTCTACACCATCAGGTTTTGATTGCTCGGGTTTCATCTATTATGTAATGGGTAATTTCGGCGTGGAACTAACGCGTTCGAGCTATGGATTGGCAGAATTCGGTGAAACGGTGAAGCTGGCAGATATCCGTCCGGGCGATTTGATGTTCTTCAAGGGACGAAACGCCAGTTCAACCAAAGTAGGACATGTTGCCCTGGTAGTTGAAGTAACACCTGATGCTATTCGTTTCATTCACGCATCCACTTCCCGTGGTGTGGTGATCGACAACTTCAAATCAAGTAAATATTACATTCCCCGATTTATCAAAGCCAAGCGCCTTGATTACGGTGTGAGTGAGTAATCAGTACTTGGATTTCTGCGTTGCCATGTGCCAAATAAGGTACACCACGCATAGAAAAGCCATCGCAGCCCCAAACAGAAATATAGGAAGTACCGAATTTAGCTTATTCGTGTAAAGCACGTTGGTCATTACCGATCCGAAGAAAATTCCCGCTTCAAGCGCAATAAACATGGTTCCGGCACCAATTCCACGACGGTGTTCCGGAGACAGGTCGGCCGTCCAGGCAAAAATGGTGGGTGAACTGATTCCCGTAGCTACGCCAAACAATACCGCCGAAAGCGTAAACCAAAGCGTACTGTGCGAAAAACCAATCACCACCATGCTAACTGTCAACACAACCATGCCGATCAGCAAAGTTTCTCTTCGTCCTATTTTGTCTGAGACTTGTCCTGCAAACAATCGAATTCCAATCGTGGACAGAACGTACCAGAAAAAGAACCAGCCTTTGTCCGGAATATGCAGGAAATCTGCTATTTCGGGTGAAAGCACGAAAATGATACCCGAACAAATGGCCGAAAGGAACATGATGATCGCTACCGGAGTCACATGTCGCTCGATGATCTCATCCGACTTGATAAGCAAGTGTTTTGCCTGAAAACGTTGAACAGGAACCAGTGTTTCTTTTACTTTGATCAAAAACAATAAGGATACAACACTGAGCAGAGAAGCAGCAAAAAACAACCCGTTCATCCCGAATTGATTGGCTGTCATACTGCTCAGGGCTTGCCCGAAACCGATTCCAAGTGAAATGAATGTTCCCCAAAGTCCCATTCCTGAGCCACGTACTTTTTCAGGTAAAATGTCGGTAATGAGCGCTGTAGCTCCCGTTGGAAAGAAACCGGCGCTGAAGCCATGTAAGAACCGCAGGAGCAGAAAAAACCAAATGGAAAACGAAATGGGGTAGAGCAAACTCACCAGAATGCACACAATACCTCCCACAAGCATTACTCTCTTGCGTCCTATATGATCGGCTAGTTTTCCGGAGAAAGGACGGGAAACGCCCGCAGAAATGGTAAATAAGCCAATAACGAGTCCTTTTAGATGCGCACCATCCAATTGAGTGATGAACTCATTGAGTTCGGGAATAATTAAGTTGAAACTTGCCGTGAAAAAGAACATTGACAAGCACAATCGCCAGAAATTTACGCTATAGGAAAACAAAGTGCGTCAAAAGTACACATTTCAATCCTTCCGTTCGTAGAACTTCACGCGATAAGAAGAAATCAACAAGTTGTACTTTTTCGGGTTCCAGATATAAGAGTTAAAATTGTCTTTCATCGTTCTGAATTCCGGCGTGAGGAAACGATACGTTGCGATCAGCTTTCCATTTACGGTATCGGTAACCGTTGGGAGGGAAGGTGCACGATAACCGTAAGCTTCGTCTTTATAAAGGCTTGTTGCTACAAGGAAAGGTCCGTCGGTGAAAACGGAATCAGTTGTTTCATAGGTTACTTCCAACTCAATCCACGCATGGTCTTTACCGGTTATTTCTTCATACGGAATGCGGAATTGCGGTTGCGTAAATTCTTCGGTTGTCCATTCGGCTTTGCCTTTTACGAGGTGTAACGTACGGGTCAATTTGTATCGTCCGCGATCTTCCCAGGGTTGATTTTCCTCAAACGAACGAAATACCAGCTTCAGGTACTCCCCGTTTTTGGGCGGTTCCGTTTTCAGGAAAATAGCCCAGTAATATTCTTTGGAGGTCCTGTACGGATCGTAGATTCCCGCCATGAACTGCCACCATTGGAAGAGGTTCATGCTGATGCACAGTACTACAAACGTTGCAACGGAAGCTTTCATCCATTTTTTTGACAAATGTGTCAATACAGTAGCGATGGCAATTGCCAGGATCGGATAAGCTGTAATGACCGGACGACAGGAATAAGCGCCGCCATACCACCATTCTGTCCAGCTACAAATGATGTAAAAGCTGATGAAAAAGTAGATGCCGAAACTCCAGCCAAACGTCTTGTTTTTTCGGAAAAGCAGCACCAAACCAATAAGTCCTAAAATCATCACCGGAGTGTAAATCAGCCAGCCTTTGCGGAAACTGAATACGACGTCCAGGATATGAGGACTGAAAATATCCAATCCAACACCCGGATTTTTGTACGAATCATAGATGAAATGACCTGTCTTGAGATACCAGTAACTGTACTGTGGTGAAGCGATTACCAGACAAATCAGGAAGGCGTAAATCAGGTGTTTTCGTTTTGACCACAAGAGTCGTATTTTTTCTTTTAGCGTTGCGAAAGAGGAAACCGACCAGAATATCGGAATAAGTACTACGATGACTTCACTCGGTTTTACAAGCGCCATCAATGTTATAGCGGCGCCGATTTGCCAGAGCTGTTTGAAGCGGTATTCTTCGTGCCAGCGAATGGTTGACCAAATGAGCCAGCACATCAGCATGAATAGAATATTGACCGTTTCGAGGTTTTTGTAACTGAGGTGATGACTATAATTGGTTGCCAGAACCAGGATCAATATCGTAATGGCAGTGACTCGCTGACTAAAGTAATGATTGAGTATTTTGCGCAGTAATAGCAAGCCGATGAAGGTGTAAATAATTCCACCGATGACCAGCATGTATTGATACGGTGGGCTAAAACCATCCATCGGGACGCCTGTCATTCCTGCAATTCCATGTCCTAAAAGAAAAAACGGCAGGTAAAAAAGCGACATCCCGAACAGGAAAAAATACATAGGTTCGCCTTCGTCGTTATTCGTGACCTGGTACAAAGTCCCTGAAAGTTGTTTTTCGTTGTTGACTTTTTCGATCCAAGCGCGGTCATTCATCATCGGATCATCATAGATAAACGTAGCCGGAAGCGGAAGATAATAGCCCAGTACATCCCACGATGTTTCGTTCATATTGATGTTATTCAGGCGAATGGAAGCCATAAAAGTCATGGCGATAATCACTGCATAAGCTGAAAGCGATAATCCGAACGTTCGAGTTTTCAAGGGCTTTTTTTTACAAATAAACGTTTTTTAGTTTATTGAGTTTGACAGTTACTGCGTTTTTTAAGTTTGAAGTGAATGTTTTCCAAACTTAAAAAACTCACCAACTCAATAACTGTCGAACTTAGGAACTCAAAAAACTAAAAAACTACTTAACTTCAACCCATGACAAAAGAAGCTACATTAGGCGCAGGATGTTTCTGGTGCATCGAAGCGTGTTATAAAGAATTAACCGGCGTTATTCACGTGGAATCGGGCTATTCCGGTGGGAAAACGGATAATCCGACTTACAAGGAAGTATGCGAAGGTACTACCGGCCATGCAGAAGTAGCGTGTGTTGTGTACGACGATGCGCTGATTTCATTTGACGAATTACTCGAAGTGTTTTGGTTTGTTCACGATCCCACACAACTCAATCGTCAGGGAAATGACATCGGTACACAATACCGTTCGGTGATCTTCTTTCACGATGAAGAACAACGTGCAATTGCCGAAGGTTACAAACAGCGTTTAACCGAAGAAGGTGTTTGGAACAAGCCGATTGTTACGGAAATTTCACCATTGATGAATTATTACCCGGCCGAAGATTATCACCGTGATTATTATGAGCTCAATCCGGGTAATGCTTATTGCCAGGCGGTTGTGCGACCGAAGGTGGAGAAGTTTAAACAGGTTTTCGGAGCGCGCTTGAAGTAGGTGAAAAAGTCCACGTAATATTGCGAATTGACATATCAAATAAACCCATGTGATTTCGCAATATTACGTGTGTTCCTGAATCGCGATAACCGATTGTTTTTCAGTAGTATATATCAAATAAAAAGCCCCGATCCGCCTGAGGCGGATAAGGGCTTTTTTATTCTTCAGTAAAAAATAATCTTATAATTCAGCTTCAATTGCTTCAGCTTGTGTGTACTGAGCGGCTGTTAAAAAGCCTTTGTACATTTGAAGACGAGCAGCATCGTTTGAAAGCAAAATCTCTTGTTTTTGCTCTTCAGTCATATTGGTAGCTACACGAATTGCTGCGTTTTTTTGTGCAATTCCCATGTTGATATCCGAAATATGAGTAGCCTGATCACCATCCAAAGCCAATTCCGTAACCATTCTATTGGTCAGATTATACGCTCTTTCTTCAGGAGTTTCTTGTCCAAAAGCAATGCTTCCCATTACTAAAGCGATTGCCAATACTGCTATTTTCATCATGGTGTTCTTTTTTTTAGTTCACTGTTTTTGGCAACAAGTATGCCAAAGGATTAATCTTAAGACAGCTAATTTAGCGAATAGTTGCGTCATTTCTTTATGTATTTTTACCTGTAATGGTAAAAAGTAGCATTTTCGCTCTGTTTGGGGCAATTATTTTGCTCATTTCAGGATGTACAATTTATACTTCCAGACTAGCTACAGGCCGGAAAGGAGTGAACTTTGACCGTAAAGGAATGACCGATTTCCCGATGGAAGTGCTAGCAGATACGTCTCTGACCTCATTATCACTGTTTGGTAACAAATTAAGTTCACTTCCTAATGAAATTTCACAACTACAACAACTGGAAGTATTGTATCTGGGGAAAAATGAGTTTAAGGAATTTCCCGAACAACTTTGTGAGCTGAAATCGCTTCGCATTTTAAGCCTGGCCTACAACAACCTGGATAGCCTGCCCGATTGTTTGTGTCAGCTCGAACACCTGGAATGGCTATATCTCAATAATAATCAACTGGTTCATTTGCCTGATTCGATCGGAAAATTGAAAAAACTGGAACAACTGAATCTCAAGCGAAATGTGTTACGGGTTTTACCAAAACAATTGTTCGAAGCCAAAAGCTTGCAGGTACTCGATCTGGGATACAACGAATTGAAAGAACTGGATACATCGCTAAATCAGTTGCATGCCTTGCGCGAATTGCGGATTTATCGTTCCGGATTTTTGATCCAGGTGCCCGAATCTATTTGCGACTTGCGGTTTTTGGAACGGTTGGTGATTGATCCTTCTGTGGTATTGCCCACCTGTATTTACGCGCGCAAAACCAATCGTTTGGTAATTCAGTCAACCGATTTATGACGACTCCAATGAAAGAATAACAAAAAGTCGTAAGCCGCGTGTGCCGCGATGCAAAACCAGATTCCCTGTTCATAAACAGCAAAACTGAGCGCGATAATGAATCCCAAAACCAGTAACCCGTATTTCGTCACCGACCAGTCTTTTGGGTGAATGTAACCGTGAATTGCCACAAACAAAACGGCATTCAAAACCGGTGGAATCCATTCCTGCAACGCAATCCGAAACAAAAATTCTTCGCCGATCCCGGCACACAACGATAAAAAGAGGCAATCCAACACCGAAAGCCGAAACGATTTGATCAATAAAACCTGGTGACGAAAACTGATTTTGGCACTTTCGGTGCTTGTAGCAAGTAACATCAACGCGCCGAACAACAATCCGAATTCGATTCCGATCAATGTCCACGCCGAATTCAACTCATCGAAGCGAAAGAATTCGAGCCATGGAGGCATGCCTTGTAGTAACCAGGCCAGGGGAACCATCAGTAAGGTGATGAGTCCCATAAGATAAACACGTATCTTGCTCAAATTCTGATTAATTTTGACAAAAATAACAAAGCGTGAAGGAATTTATCATTGATTGGATCCGGAATTTCTACGTTCATCGGAATTCCCTTGGAGAATGGTACTTAGACAAAGCCACTTTCAAAGAACAGGCTCCGTTTTGGGCTTTGGGCCTTTTTGTGGCTACAATTCTGATTTCACTCATCATGTGGTGGTTTGCACGCCAGATTTTACTGCGCGGTTTAGGCCTGATTGCCGATCGTTCTTCCACAACATGGGATGATCACCTGATCAACAACAAAGTTTTTCGCGCGATTGCCTTTTTGCTGCCGTTGACTTTCATGGAGCACTTTTTCTCCATCGTTTTTTACCAATACCCAACCTGGAATGTAGTGGCAAACCGTGGGTTGGATGTGATCATTATTTTGGTCATCCTGGTTTCGGTAAACCGCACGTTGAATGCCCTGCGGGATATTTTACAGGAAAAAGAAACGTATCGCGATAAACCCATTCAATCCTACTTTCAGATTACCAAAATCATCATTACGGGTATTTTTGTCATCCTGATCCTGGCGCGCGTTACCAATCAGTCACCGTTGTTTTTCCTTACTTCACTGGGAGCAATGACTGCTATTCTGGTGTTGGTATTCAAAGACACCATTCTGGGATTTGTGGGAAGCCTTCAACTGGCGGCGAATGATATGATTCGCATTGGCGATTGGGTGACCATGGATAAATACGGAGCTGATGGAACAGTGCAGGAAATCAACCTCGCAACGGTGAAAGTGCAGAATTTCGATAAAACAATTACCACCATTCCCACTTATGCATTCATCAGTGATTCGTTTATCAACTGGCGCGGAATGCAGGAATCGGCCGGAAGACGAATCAAACGCTCGATGTTCATTCAGATTGATACCATTCATTTTGCTTCGGATGAATTGCTGAAAAAACTCAGTTCGATCAAAGTGCTGGAAGAATACATCAAAACGACTCAAGACCAAATTGAGGCCTATAACAAGGAAAACGGATTTGAAGAAGATGAATCGATCAATGCGCGACGACAAACCAATATCGGACTGTTTAGAATGTATGTGGAAAAATACCTGGCCAACCATCCTCAAGTAAATCAGGAAATGCCCTTGATTTCACGTCAATTGGCACCAACGCCCAATGGTGTTCCGCTGGAAGTATATTGTTTTACCAAAGACAAGGAATGGAACGGCTACGAACGGGTAATGGGTGACATTTTTGACCATTTGTTTGCCACTGTCGAAGCTTTTGAACTGGAGTTATTCGAAAACCCAAGTGGAAGGGATGTGCGGCAGTTGATGGGTAAATTACCTTCTTGAGACATTCCCATTCATCAGCCGGCTGATGAATAATAGGAAAAGGATTCCCACGAATTCACGAATTACGTCATTTTCCGGATAATCGCTTCTTGCTCAGGAAATTGTTTCAGCAATGTTTCTGTATCAAACAACTCGAAGTCGCGGAAATCGAACCCCCGGGGCTACGGCACATGAAACCAACCCGTAACCATCATCTCCAAGCACCGACGAACCGAAAATAGTTCCGCCTTTCACCAGATAAAACGGCAACTGTCCTTTTGAAACATCATTTCCCAATACAAATTCATGGTGACCGTTTTCGTCGAGCGTATGTACCACAATCGGATTTCCTGTATGAAAATACCAGCATTCATCGGCTGTGATCCGGTGGAAACGCGAAATATTCGTGTCAGTTAGCAAGAAGAAAATCGAGGTCATGAGTGAACGATCCTGTTGCTCCAGTTGCTGTTCCGACCGATAGGTTTCGCGGTAAAAACCACCTTCCGGATGCGGCAACAAACCAAGGTTTTCGATCAATAATTGTGCTTCGGGATGTCTCATTGCTCTACCGGACCGGGTTTGAACTGTTCGCCTTTCTGTTTAAACGTAGGCAGGTAATAGCGTGCTTCTATCGAAAAATAAGAGCCGTTTACCCGCCCGACCGAAATGATATCGTTGCTCGAACCGCTCTTTTTCACAAAACCTACACCAAGGAAAATAGGTCGAAACGGAATTTTAGCCGATCCGCCAAAATAAAACGTTCCCGCTTTTTTGGTACGGAACTCAAAACCGATTCCGGCACCTGAGGCGAAATGCGTACGTTCTACACGACGTCCTTCCATTTGAAGGAGGTATTTCCCACCAGGAAGAATTGAATCGCGCACATCGCTCGGATAATGTACAATCGAAAAGCCCAATGCGGCATTCATATACCAGCGTTCCGAAAGTTGTACGTAAAAAAGTGCATTTATCGGAATATCGTAATTCACAAAACTCAACCGTTTATTTCCATAAACATTTGAATCAGGATAAGACATATCAACCTCGAAATTGCGGCGTACCTGATACAATCCGGTTTCGATACTAATCAGTTTTGTGATGCCAATTCGAACCGAAGCACCGAAAGTAAATCCCATTTTTTGTGTAAATGATGTTGTGCTTAACAGCGCCGTATCCTGGAAAGAAGTGCTTTTGGAACCGATAAAATTACTTCCGAAAATAGGAGCAGCCGTCAATCCGAAATACGACGGAAAACGGTCTTTTTTCTTTTTCGTGTCTTGCGAAAAAACGGTCTGCGAAACCAGCATCACCAAAAGTGAAAGCATCAGCCAACGTTGCATCATACTACCAAGAGATGTTTGGAAATTGTGTCTGAAAGTATAGAACGGAGTTTGTTGCATAATCGTTGAATCAACGGGTATTTTGTTGGATTATTGTTTCCAGGTAGTGACGTATTCAATCGGTTTGCGCTGACCTTTGGGCCATTCAACTGCCGGATAACCAACATAAAACAGCCCGATACACTTATCATCACCAGTCAAGCCGAGTAAATGATTCATGGCCGGTGTGTGAATAACTGCAGGAGTTGACCAGAATCCACCCAAGCCGTAAGCGGTGCACGTCAGGTGCATGTTTTGGACTGCACAGGCCACTGCAAGCAATTCGTCCTGTTCCGAAATACGTAGCGTTTCATCGCGCTTCATGCAAACGGCAATCACCGCCGAAGCCAGTTTGGGCCTGTTGATCAATTTCGCCAGTTTGGCGTCGTTTTGTTTTTCGGATGGAACGGTGTCCAGGTAAATACGACCCAGCTGTTCGCTCAGATCAAGCAATGCAGTTTCTGTGAAAACAGTAAATCTCCAGGGTTGCGTCATGCCATGGGTTGGTGCCCAAATAGCGTTGTTCAGCAACAATTCCAGTTGTTCACGGTGCACTTTGCGTGTGCTGAATTGTTCCGGGAAGATCGTTCGCCTGTCGCGGATTACCGCCGTTATTTCACTTAGATTGTACTGCATTTCACGCTATTTCAGCACAAAAATACCGCATTTTTCGGAAGAACGTCAACGTCCGTCACCGGTTCCGTCGTCAATTGCCTTTTTGATGTAGAAAAACAACTTGTCGATGGTTTCGTATTGACCATTCGGAGTAGGTCCCATGGCCGGCGCAGCTACCACATAACCGATCGGATCGATCACTACATAATACGGAATATTGATCACCTGATAGGTCTTGAAAATCGAATTATCAGGAGTAACCACCACACTTTCCCATGGAAGGTTTTTCCGGAAATTGTCAACTGTCGTTTGATCCGTTTTGCCGTCTTCTTTGATCACCATCAAAAACTGCACTTCTTTTTGATAGCGCTGGTAAATAGGCACTAATAACTCCATTTGTTTTTGACATTCCACGTTGGAAGGCGAAACAAAAAACACATACAGGTGTTTTCCGCTGTATTTTTTCAGGTCGTAAATAGTTCCCGAGCC
This sequence comes from Bacteroidota bacterium, assembly GCA_040387295.1. GTDB lineage: Bacteria > Bacteroidota > Bacteroidia > Flavobacteriales_D > Crocinitomicaceae > Fluviicola. The sequence goes on from JAZKEB010000003.1 coordinate 378,078, forward strand.
GGTTACCGTAAAATCAGGCGCTTTGGAACCCGGAGTTAATTCCATCAAACGTGTGATGATATTGGCCGCAATCACACGGTTCTCTTTGAACAATCCGTGATTGGAAACACTATCCAGTACTGTAAGGATATTGGTTTGCGGAAAATCCTTTTCGTAAAAAGCTTCCGACAACGTTTTGATCATCACCAATTCGCGCAAACGAATGTTGTTTTTGAGCGTATATTCCGCTGCCAATGATTGCATGATCAGCGAAGGGCTCGATTTCAGCAGCGACAAATAGAATTTATTATTAATCGCAGGATCAATACTGGTCAGCAGTTTTTCGTAATACAATTTCACGTATTCCATGTACGTGTCATTCTGATAGTACACCGGTGTTGAGCGCAGGTAGAAATCGAATTTTTCGTATTTGTTACGGTTCCCCATAAACGTCATGTTGTCAATCCGGCCCATCGTAAACTTGATGTGCGTGCGGAAAAACAAATCGGTTGTATCGCCTTTGTAGTAGGCTTCCACATCGGTCTTGAACTTATCAACCCGTTGACAGAAATAAGACGATTCTGCGTTGTTTTTGGTGTAATAGGTCGCCAGAATTTCATCCGTCCAACGATTGAACGTCAGAATTTTGTAATTGATATCCGTTGAATCGAGACCGTACAACGTCATTTCGATTTTGTTTCCCAATGGTCGGTAAGGATCATACGGATTGCGATCGGGCATATACAAATCATACACTCCGCCCGGTTGCGCATAAATAAATCCGCTGTTGTTATTGGATGAAAGGACCAGCTTGCGGGTTTCATTCAGGTAGAAACTGCAGGTAAACGTACTGTCTTCCTGAACTGTCGTCGATGCGATGCGTTCCTGTTTCATGGAAAGGTAATCCACCACCTGATAAATATCGATTTGCTGGCCCACGTATGTCGGAGCGAAACCGGTTATTTTTGTTATTTCATCAGCCAGCGCCGTCAGTGAAAAACCGAGGCATCCGAATAAAATCACTAATTGCTTCATACCTTATTTAACGAGTTGCTGTGCATTTGTTACAAACGCATCAATTTTCCCGCCATTTTTGTAAATCTCGCGAACGATGGTTGCATTAATTTCCATCAGCGAAGGATCGGGTAAGATAAAAACGGTTTCCAGCGCACTCATGGTACGGTTCATCAGTGCAATCGGTTGTTCGTAATTGAAGTCTTTGTTATCACGCAAACCACGGAGCAGATGCGTACAATCGTGTTCTTTGCAGAAGTCAATTGTGAGTCCGGTAAAGGTTGCTACTTCTACGCGTGGTTCATTTGAAAACAACGAACGAATATGGGCCAGTCTGCTTTCGAGCGAAAAAAAGGATTGTTTGGAATTATTGTGTCCAACAGCAATCACAATGGTGTCAAAGAGTGTCAATCCTCTTTTCACAATATCTTCGTGTCCTTTCGTGAAAGGATCGAATGAACCGGGAAAACAAGCTTTTTTCATACGTTTGATTCCAACTTGAAAAAACTAAAATACACATTTCCGAATTGCCGTACATCCAAAAAGTGGGGCAAAGCCGAAAGATCGGTTTGTCTTCCGTGTTCAATGATCATCCAGCCATTCGGGTTCAGAATATTGCGGTCAAACACCGATTGTGCCAGTTGGGCGTGAAATTTCTCATCGTACGGCGGGTCAGAAAAAATAAGATCGTAGGTACAAGGTGTTTTTTCTACAAATTGCAACACGTCGTTTTTAGCGATTTGCCATTCGTCAACAATATCGAGTTCCTGCTTCAGTTTGTACATGTAGCGAATACACACCGGGTGTTTGTCAACTGAAGTCACACAACCTGCTTCCCGCGACAGGAACTCAATGGAAATATTCCCTGTTCCGCCGCAAAGGTCCAGAATGTCCAGATCCACCATATCAATACGGTGTTCCAGGACATTAAACAAACCTTCTTTGGCATAGTCGGTTGTGGGACGAGAAGGAAAACTTTTCGGCGGAGAGAATCTACGGGCTCTATACAATCCACGAATTATACGCACAGCGATTGAAATTTTAGGTGATCATTCATAGACGTTGTAATGGTAATCGCCTCAAATTGGGCAATCTTTTTGGCAAGTTTCGATACTTCTTCAGCAATCTGGTGAAGTGCTTCTGTACTTGTTTGCAGAAATAATTCTCCTTTTGAAGAAATGTCTAACTGCTGATAGGTATAAAGCAAGTGATACAATACATCTTCTGCCGACTGGTAAACCTGGTAGCTGGCGTGAACGATCTGACCGTCTTTCCGCACAACCAAACAAAAATGGTCTTCCTGCAAAATCAATTGTGAGCGCTGCGGAATGGTAGAGCCGGTGTTCAAAAAACGCAGAATATGCGACAGTTCGTGTTGAATCACAATGCGGGGCAATTTGATGATCAGTGCTGATTTAATCCACATGGGCATCCGGTACACATTCACCATATTCCACTCGGGCAGGCGGTTGTAATCGATTTCGTCTTTTGAAACAACCTGATGCGAAGTCAGATTGATGATGTTTTCGGGTGTCGATTCTCCGAACAACGACATCGGCACCAACGTTGATTGCGCTTGGGAATACGAGCAGGAGAAATTCTCGAACCGGTCTGTGTTTCCGCAATCTGCAATCAGTTCCAGCAAGGTTTGTTTATAACCGCTGTCGGATTTATTGGCGCAAACTCTCGTCGCCACAAGTGTCGCTGTTTGGTCTTTTACCTCAAAAGCCGACATTCGGTGCGGATTGATCTCTATTGCAAGTTGGTTTTTATCCATGGAAATTGCTTGACGGGCAAAGGTAGGAAAAGGGTTGTGATTTCTGGTGTTGGAATTGGTTTCCCTTTATTTATAAGGTCATAAACGTTTCTAAAGGCCTGACAGCCTCAGGATGTTTAAGAAACGGATAAATCCACCGTCTTTTAAAACGAAAAAAGCACCAATCCGCCAGAGACGGACTGATGCCTTTTCGTTGCTTATATATTCACACCTGAATTTGATTAATATTTTGATCGGTTTCGTTCATTCGGAATCAACTCCTGAGTTTCTTCGGGCTCTATCATATTCACCGGGATTTCCGACGTATTGATCAACGATAACCCACTGATCGCATCCGGATTGAAAATAATCGGTGTATGACTGTTTTCATAAGAAATCACGATTTCAATCTTGGTTCCCGGTTCCAAACCGAGTCGGGTGAAATCGATTTCTGCTTCCGAAAAGTCAAATTTCAGTGGAACGATCTTTCCGTTGACTACAATTTTAACCGTTGAGAGCCCAAATTCGTCATCACTGATCGGATTGCTGATCCGGAGATTTTGACCTTGATAAACGCCGGAAATGATAATATTTCCGAATGCTTTGGAAGTGAAAAATAGAAGAAATACAAAAGAGATGGTAAGAAGGAGTGTTTGTCTGTTCATGTTTAATGTTGGCTTTTATCATCATCAGTACGCAGATTGTCGCAAGAATGTTGCCTGAAGAATCAGTATTCGCAGTTTTATTGTCTGAACCGTACTTTTTGTTGAGTGAACGAAACGGGAATCTGGTGAATCGTCGCAATCCGCTATTCAAATCGTATCTTTGAACCATGACCGTGGAAGAAGTAAAGCAACAGTGTTTGACCGATTGTTTGGCGTTTTTTCCGCACACCCCCAATTCCGAGCAAAACGAGTTGATTCATGAACTGATCGGCTTTACGTTTGCGGAAGAAAATCCGGGTTGTTTTATTCTGAAAGGCTACGCCGGAACGGGGAAAACGTCCATTTTGGGAGCTTACATCAAAGCGCTCAAGAAAAACAAACGAAGAACGGTGCTCATGGCACCAACCGGAAGAGCAGCGAAAGTATTGGCGCTCCGTTCAGGAGAATTGGCAACCACCATTCACAAACGCATTTATTTCACCAACGCCGGAGTTGACGGATCTACACGCGTTGATTTGGCGCCGAATAAAGCCAAAAATGTGGTGTTCATTGTCGACGAAGCTTCGATGATCGGCGATTTCTCGTTGCAGGCCGATGGTTCTGTTTCCCGGAATTTACTGGAAGATGTCATTCAATACGTCTTTTCGGGTGAAAACTGCAAGCTCATCTTTTTGGGCGATGAAGGCCAGCTTCCGCCGGTAGGAACCACAGAAAGTCCGGCGCTAAGCAGCGAGTATTTGTCAAATTACTTTTCAGCGGTGCATTTTTCCATTTTCGGATTAACGCAGGTCGTGCGCCAGGAACAGGAATCGGGAATTCTCGAAAATGCCACCCGAATCAGAACCGCACAGCGCGAACAGACGCTTCCACAGCTTGATTTGAAGCAATACAAAGATGTGAAACCTGTTCCCGGTGATGAATTGGTGCAACTTATCGAAGAAGCGTATGATCGCTACGGTTCGGAAGAAGTGATGATTGTCACCCGCTCGAATAAACGCGCCAATCTGTACAATCAGCATGTGCGAAACCGCATTTTGTACATGGAAGAAGAATTGTCGGGCGGTGATTTGATGATGGCGGTCAAGAACAATTATTTCTGGCTCGATCCGCTGAGTCCTGCAGGATTTATAGCCAACGGCGAACTCCTGCGCGTGCACCGGGTGAAACGCGTTGAAACGCTCTACAATGTGCGTTTTGCGCATTTGGAAGTTTCATTGATCGACTACCCGGAAATGGACCGGTTTGAAACAGTGGCTTTCATGGAAACGCTTTCAGTGGAAACCCCCAGCCTGAGTCGCGCTTTTCTGAAAGACCTGTTTTTTGAAATCGAAAAAGATTTTCAACACGAACGCAACAAACAAAAGCGATATCAACAGATCATGAAATCGCCTTATTTCAATGCATTGCAACTCAAATTTGCTTACGCGGTGACCTGTCACAAATCGCAGGGAGGGCAGTGGAGTGCTGTTTTTGTAGATCATGGTTACATCGAAGAACCGCAGCTAGACGAGTCGTTTTTACGCTGGCTTTACACGGCTGTTACGCGTGCCACCGAGCAATTGTATTTCGTGAATTTGCATGAATCTTTGGTTGAAGAAACCATAACTGGGGAATGAAAATTAACCACATAGGCCACATAAGAGAACATAAAGCTGAATAACTTAGAAACTCACAAATTATGTTCCCTTATGTGGCCTATGTGGTTAAAAAATAAGACTACGTGTTTTATTGCTCAAGCAACTCCTGCCATTTCCAAGAAGTCGCCCCGACACTTACCCGTAATCCATCCAGCGATTTATTCAACCGGTCGATCACGATTTTCGCTTCTTCACGTGTCAAATAAGTTCCCGCTAACAGATTCAGCTCGCTTTTCATTTTTTGAATGATCGTCGCTGTTCGCATAGCGCTCAGGTAATCGTTTCCGGTCAGTTTATAACGGTTCATACCATCGGCAACGGAACTATTGGTTGCTTTCAGGTTGGTTTTCACCGGATCGGTAAACGTATTAATTTCAATGAAAATTCCGCGATTCAGTGTCACATTTACTTGGGAGCAACGCAAACGTGCCCATTCGGGGGTCATGCGATTGATCTGCTGTTGTTCGGCAGTAGCTCCGGGGTAAGCGCTCATTTCACCACGATCAACAGAACGAACGGTTTGCAAACCATTCCATGAACCAACTCCCTGGCCACGTGAAACAGCTGTAATCGGCGTTTTTTTATCGAGCAAACCTTCAAACAACTGACGTACTGCAACACTATCGTTTTGTGAAAACAACGGTTGACCCAATGTCCAGCTATTCGGCGCGAAAGCATCCAGCAGATCCAGTTGCAAACGGGCGTCAAATCCGGGTTCGGCGTCGATGAGGTTGACGTGCAACATCACTTCATCTGCTTCGTCGGAAAGTGAACCGTAAGGAATGGCTAATAAACGCACTTCAAAAGGCGTTTTCAACGTATCGGCGCGGAACGTAAATTCCTGTGTATAGCTATCGAAAGTGGTGGAATCCTGGAACGTATACAATCCGTCTTCTTCGGTGTAAGTTGCCCAATGGAATCCCATCATTTCCTTGTACTGGTCCAATCGACGCTGATAAATAGCCATCAGATCAATGGCCTCTTGTTTTTCACGCTCGAGGTCTTTTATCTTTTTGGCGTAAAACTCAAACTCATTGTACAAATCCACAATTTCAGATTGTCCCTTGCCCCGTTTCGGTTTGTCAGAATCGGTTTTTGGTTGGTGCTTTTGATCTGTTACCGTTCCGTTTTTAATAGCTTTGTTACGCGCTTTCCGCACAGATCTCGGCGCTTTCGAACTGGTTGTAATCGGTGAACGTGTCATATCGGAATATTCCTTTTCGTTCTTCTCGATTTTCAACTCCGTGTCGTCCTTCTTCTTTTTAGCGGTTTCGATCTGGTAATCAAATCCCTTTTTACCGTAAATTTTTTCTTTCAGATCACCAATTTTATTGAATTCCAGATCATTGATCACCGTTTGGAAGGTCTTTCCTTTGGTGAAAGCAGAATCGGGAGTCAGGAACCGCGTTTCATCCGACCCGAATAAATGGTACGAAAGTCCGTTGCGTTCAACGACCACTGTTGTTTGTTTTTCGCTGTTGTAGCCCCAAACATCGAAATGCAATTGTGTCAGTTTTCCTTCGCCGGCTGTGGTGAAATCGGTGGTCGAAAAGCGCAGTGTTTCCAAAGCGGTTTTTTTGCGTTTCTCTGGAATTATCAGTTTTACCTGATACGGGAATAAACCGACTGCTTTTGGTAAACCTTTGTTCCAGCGGCCGTTTTCGTCTTTCTCACGTTCGTTGAGCAACCCAGATGTTTCCGAACCATCGCCGGCTGCCACCAATACATTGTGAAACTGATCGGCAGTGCCGCCAAGTGCCTGAAAAATTTCAAAACTTCGTTCTTCCACATAACCGTTGACCGCTGCGTTGAGCGCTTCAATGGTCATCAATTGATCGTCGGTCGATAGAAAATTAAACGACGCCAGCATAGCCGATTTATCTTCAAAGCTCAAGCTCGGATTCAAAACATTGAGCAGTTTCTTGTTGATTTTTTCTTCGCCAGGATCACTTCCCTTAAAAGCTGCAGGAGGTAATTTTGGTGTCAGAATGGTTTCAAATCGTGCATATTCATTGGCGAAACGTTCAAGCTCTTTGTCGGATTGCCGCGAAGCCAGCAATACCTTGTTCAATTCCCACAAAGCCATTTTATTGGCGGCTTCTGCAATAATTCCTTTCGGTGATTTCCCTATTTCCGACGTACGGATAAACAACTGTTCGGGATTGTTGATGATGATCGTTTCAATGGAATCGAAATTGATTTCCTTGTTCATAAAACGCACCATTGGCCCTTTGTACTCAAAATAACGGCCGATATTCTGATCCAGAATCGGACTTTTCTTCACGATATGGTACAAATAGGCTCGTTCCTCCGGGTTTAACTCAATAGTACCCTGAGCCGAAAGCCGGGAGGAAAAGCAACAAATAAAAAGAATCAGGTAACAGTATTTCATGCAGTCGTTTTATGCCATCCAAATATCAGTAAAAATGCAGAATAGATGTTTGGTTACAGAAAGGTTTTGTTAACAATCAAAGGGTGGTTAATTGGTATTGATTGTTGATTGATTTCCCTTTCATTTCAACAGAATTTTAACGTAAGGCGAAATAGCAATGAACGCTTCTGTTCCATGTGAACGGAAATTCAATCCTAGCGGATCACTGCCGAAGTATCTACTCTCAAAATAACCACCACTGACAGCAAACTTTCCACCGAAAGCAATAACGACTCTTCGAAGATTCAAACCGACTTCAAGATGCGGTACAAATGCAAGTCCATATATGTTTGTTCGGAAAGTAGTAATGTTGCGATAGTTCCAAAAACCACCAACACTCAATCCCAATGAAAAGTAGGTTCGTACATTTATCCATTCGTACTTTTTACCAGCCATAAGTGAAGAATAATTGCTTTGATGTGCTAGCTGTCTAATGCTTTTGCTATTGTTTATGAACTGAACCGAAAAGGAATTGAACCATCCATACTTTCGAGCAGGAAGGTTTATCTCTAAGCCGGCGGAATAAAATTGTCCACCAAATTGAGGAACGAAAAATGCCGACGCAGCTATCTGCCTCCTCGTACTATCAATCTTGTTGTAGAAAGGTGGACGGACGGGTTGTATCGTATCCGTTTCAACAGTATTTGAGACCGGAAGGCGACTTTGCCCTATTCCCGTTCGAACAAGCAACAATAACAATATCAGGGAAATTGTCTTCATGCGTTCTTATTCATTCCGATTTTCTTTCAAGCTCTTTAATCCGCTCTCTAACTGAATAAATGTACAAAGAAAGTTCATCGACAGTCTTCATTAACGCTTTTCCAATAGTAAACTGGCGGGTTAGAAACAAAACAAGCGCGGAAAAACTCCCGCGCTTGCATTATTTTATCTGAAGACGATGATTATTTAACAATCACTCGTTCAACAGTTGTCAAATCATTCGAAGTAACATGCAAGAAATAAACTCCTGCAGTCACAGCTTCGATATTCATTGAAGCGAAACCTGCTTCAACAGCTTTACTCGCTACTGTTTTACCTTGAGCATCAACCAATGTCAATTGTGCATCAGCAGTTAAACCATCCACTGAAATTGTTTCAGTAGCAGGATTCGGGTAAACTGTCAAACCAGCCAATTCTTCCGTGTTTACACCAAGGAAACCGTCAGGTGCAACACTGCTAAGGATTGCAAACGTTTCAGTTGGAGGATTTCCACCGATGCTGATTCCAAGGCTTGAGTAAATGAATACAGGCATGTTGTTGTTGTTACCCAAATCATAATACTCATACTGAGAGCGGATGATTTGTACTTCACCAATGATTGGAACAGTTGCATTAGCAGTATCAACCAAATGGTAGCGCAATACGTTGTTGATCGTAGTAGAAGAATTCAGGATCAATGTTCCTGACCCGTCAACTGTTGCTACATCATTTCCTGTACATGTAAAAGGAATAGGTGCAAGTGTTGTATTTACATCACCACCGTAGGTGTCAACCAACGAGTTGCTCAATGCCATCGGGTAGTTCATCAATAATTCAGTATTTGAGCTCAAATCAACAACCGTGGTGTCTGTTCCGTCAACAAAGGCAAATCCTTGAGAAATGCGCGTGCTGGCGTCAGAGCTGATAAATGTGGTGATGAATCCTTCAATGGAAATTGCTTTCGTAGAAGTACTGAAAGTAGCTGCATGAGGTGTAGTTGCAGGGTCAATGATGCTGAATGTACGCGGACTGTTATCGATACCGAAATAGCTGCTGTAATCCCATGTTTGTCCGGCACCAGTCATTCCTGCATAAGGATCAGCTGTTTCTTCCAATTCATACATGGCCTGGTTTGCTCCAACAGCAGGTTCGTTAGCCTGTGTAAATTGCGCAGACGCCGCTCCGCTTAGTAAAAGTGAGGCAATAAGTAGATTTTTCTTCATGTTTTTCATGTTTTTTAAGTGTTTCCAAACTTACAAAAAAAACAGTCACCGCTTGTTCAATTATTGGATGTACGGTAAATCCTGTTTGTGAATGTACAGTTTAACGTTTGTTGTTGTAGTAATGCGCGAAAGTGGGAAAGGTTGGAAAAAGCAAGCCGGAAAACTTCAAAAATGTGTTTCGATCCGGCATTGATTTGTTAATTTATTAACAGATTCCCTTCGAAAAAAAGGTTTTGATTCAGATTACCAGTTGATTCTGCTTTGCGAAACCAGAAAATAACACATCCTTATCCCAACCAGAATCTTAAAAGCAGATTTATCCCTTAAGTATCGTTTAAGTGAATCAGGACGAGTCATTCCCGTGTACCAGCCGTATCAAACCTATACATATCCCGTATATAACCCGGGGATACTCCACCATTTGTGAAGGGCCGCTTCATAATTCAACCATTCATAATTCATAATTCAAAATTCAGTTTACTTTTGTTTCCACTACAATGATCGAAAACCATGGCAAACAACTCCTTATTCAGAAAAAAAAAGGTTCAGGATATCCTCAAAGCGGTAGAACAACGCGAAAGTGACGGACATGGCGCAATGGGGCGACACCTTCGGGTACGCGACTTAGCCGCTTTTGGTATTGCCGCGATTATCGGCGCCGGTATTTTCAGTACTATCGGTACAGCCAGTGCAGAAGGTGGTCCGGCAGTAATTTTCCTGTTTTTGTTTACCGCAATTGCTTGTGGTTTTGCAGCATTTGCCTATGCTGAGTTTGCTTCCATGGTACCGGTTTCGGGTAGTGCCTATACGTATTCGTATGTTGCTTTTGGTGAAATCATAGCCTGGATCATAGGCTGGGCGCTCATCATGGAGTATGGCATCGGAAATATTACCGTCGCCATTTCGTGGAGTGATTATTTCACCGGAATGCTCGAAGGGCTGGGAATGCACATGCCGCAATGGATTCAAACGGATTATCTCACAGCTTCCAATGGTTATGAGGAAGCAATGGGCTTGATGCAGGGCGGAAAAAACTTTGCTAATCTTGGTGAGTCGTTGCAACATGCACATACTGCCTGGACAAATGCGCCGCAATTGTTTGGATTACGCATCATTTTGGATATTCCGGCATTGTTCATTATCATCCTTATTACATGGTTGGTTTACCGCGGAATGAAAGAATCGCGCAACGCCAGCAACGCGATGGTGGTGGTGAAACTGGCCATTATTTTATTGGTGATTGCGGTCGGTATTTTCTACGTGGATTCGGGTAACTGGTCACCTTTTGCACCGAATGGTGTTTCAGGAATTCTAAAGGGAGTTTCCGCAGTGTTTTTTGCCTACATTGGTTTTGATGCCATTTCCACAACAGCCGAAGAATGCGAGAATCCGCAGCGCGATTTACCGCGTGGTATGATGTGGGCCATCATTATTTGTACCATTTTATACATTATCATTTCCCTGATTCTCACGGGAATGATTTCATACAAAACATTGGCTGTTGGCGATCCGCTGGCGTTTGTGTTCCGTGAACGAGGCTTGCAATGGATGTCCGGAATTATTGCCGTAAGTGCTGTAGTTGCAATGGCCTCGGTGTTGTTAGTATTCCAAATGGGACAACCACGTATCTGGATGAGCATGAGCCGCGACGGTTTGTTACCAAAACGTTTCTCCAAAATGCACCCGCGCTTTAAAACACCTTCGTTTGCAACGGTTGTGGTTGGATTTGTAGTGGCTGTTCCGGCATTATTCATGAACCTAACGATGGTAACCGATCTGTGTAGCATCGGTACGTTGTTTGCCTTTGTACTGGTGTGTGGTGGTGTATTAATGCTCCAGAACCGAACAGATATTCCACGTGGGAAATTCAAAACGCCTTATTTGAACGGAAAATACATCATGCCGGTATTGGTGGTGGGACTCATTGTGATGCTTTTCACTGCTCCGGACCTGAAACAACCGACCATGGATTTCCTCACCAATAAGGAAACCCTCAAAGAAGAGAGCGATATGATCACCGATTTATCGGCTTCAGAAGCTGAGCAGCTCAAGGCGAATATTTATGCGATTGACAGCACGGGGGTAAACCGATTGGGATCAGATATGGTGGCTTATTTTGAGCAGAAATCAAAAATCGATTTGCCTGACGCGTTGAAAGCGATCGAGGTGAAAGACACTAAAAAACCGCTTTCAGAATTGGATGCTAAAATTCAGGATAGCTTGAAATCATTTCTGATTAATTACGATGAAGACGGTTTTAAACTCTATGAAAAGAACCTGACAGCTTATTTTGAACAAGCACCTAAAGTTCCGTTGGAAGATGCGTTGAAAGAAATCGGAGTTTCGAAAAAGCGCTTGTACAATTCAGGGTTCATTCACTTCGCGCATAAAATCCCGACCTGGATTTTCATCCTGTTTACCTTCTTCATAACGATCGTGACGGTTCGTAAGAATTTCTCCATGATTCCGTTACTGGGATTGTTGTCGTGTTTGTATATGATGAGCCAGGTAGAACTGAAAAACTGGATCGCCTTTGCTATTTGGTTGGCAGCCGGTTTGTTGATCTATTTCCTTTACAGTAGAAAGCGCAGTAAACTGAATCCGAAAAACAGTATTTCAGCCGAATAAAAAGCCGCAAAATAAGGCCGGAATCAGGCGATTTAATCGTTTTAGTTAAAATATTGACTCATCGTGTCTTTTCATTGATTCAGTGGAATTAATTTGAGCGGTGAGTCTTCATGGGTTTTCTATCTTTGGAAAATGAAAGCTCTACATCTCATTGCATTGGTATTGTTTACCCCGGTTGTCATGGCACAATCGCAAGGTTGGAAACAATTGGTTTACGCGAACAAAACAGCCACTTTTCAGGAACTGTGTACGCAAATCGAAACGTATTTTAAAGAATCGGCTGATTCTGTTGAACTCGTAAACGCTTCTGAAAAGGAAGAAGAAGGTTCCGAATACAATAAATACCAGCAATGGAAATACTTCATGCAGTTTCGCCTCACGGAAGAAGGCTATTTACCTTCTCCGGAAGTGGTGTTGGAAGCTTTCGCCAATGAAAAAGCCAAACAAAAAGTAGCTAAAAGCGCTTTGTGCGACTGGACGTTTATCGATCAGGTGGACAATGATGGCGGATACTGGGGAATAGGCAGAACGACCTGCGTGACTTTTCATCCGTCCAACGACCAATTGTTTTATGTCTGCTCACCCGGTGGCGGAATCTGGAAAACAGCCGATGGCGGACAAACCTATGCTTCCGCTGACGATGGATTACCATACGGCGCGGCAAGTAATCTCCTGATTGACCCAAGTAATACGAATACGTTGTATGTATCCAATGGTGATAATTCCGGCTGGTGGACCACCACAACGGGGGTTTATAAATCAACGGATGCCGGTGCGACCTGGTTACCGACCGACCTTGTATTTACCCTGGATGCAACGGCTATTTACGAATTGAAAATGAGTCCCACCAATCCGAATGTGATTGTCGCAGCAACAACCAACGGATTATTCAGAACGGTTGATGGTGGGGTGAACTGGACCAACATTCGTGCAGGTGCTTACAGTTCGGTAAGCTTTAAACCGGGCGACGGAAACGTTATCTACGCGGCGCTAAATGATTATTGGGGAGTAAGCCAGGTGTTCAAATCCACAGATGCTGGTGCTACCTGGAATGTCATTACTGCTTTTACCTGGAATTACAATTTCATTAAACTCGCCACAACACCGCTGGATGCAGATCGTTTATTGGTAAGTTGTGATTACAGCGGTATTCGTCCGTTGTTTCAAAGTCTCGATGGCGGTGGTACATTCAACCAACTTGCCGATACTCCCGAAAGTTCTATTATCGCTTACTCACCGAATGATGTAAACACACTTTATTGTGGCTATGTGGTAGCTTATCGTTCTACCAACGGCGGCGGTAGCTGGACACAAATTACCGATTGGTGGGGGAGTGGTCAGTTCACTGAAATTCATGCCGATTTCCATTATGTCGCTTATTCCAATAATCCTTCACATGTGTATTTCTGTAATGATGGTGGAGTTTACAGGCTCAACGAAACAACGCAGCAATGGACCGATCTTTCCAACGGATTGAAAATCGGGCAGTTTTACCGCATTGCGAATGCCGGAAATCATCCTTTGGTAATGATTGGCGGTACGCAGGACAATGGTGGAAGAAAACGCCTTCCGAACGGAAGTTGGATCAACGCCAATGGTGGTGACGGAATGGAAGTGGCCATGCGTCCGGATAATATCCAGGAATATTACACGTGTTATATCAACGGAACAGGTTTGGAACGTACGCTTAATGGCGGTTCCACAACCACCAATATTTCGGATAACCTGCCGGGCGATCAGGTAGGGCAGTGGGTGACACCTTACGAATTGGATCCCAACAACAGCGATGAATTGGTTGCGGGTTACAATCGTATTTTCAGATCACCGAACAAAGGAAATACCTGGTTTGAAATCGGTACCAATACCGTAAACCCGTCAGAAGGCGTTGTGGATATCGAAATTTCGGCCACCGATCAGGATGTGATTTTTGCTTCATACCTTGATCAATTGCTCAAAACAATGGACGGCGGCGGTTCGTGGACAACCTACAATTTACCAGGTAATGCTCCGATTACGCGCATTGCACTCGATCCCGCAAATCACGATCATATTTATGTGAGTCGCGGCGGATATACCAACAACACGAAAGTATATGTGAGTAAAAACGGTGGTACTAACTGGACCAATTATTCTACCGGTTTGCCAAACGTACCGTGCAATGTGATCATCACCGAACCAAACAGCCCCGGGCGTGTGTACGTAGGAAATGACTACGGCGTTTATTACCGTGATTCGGTGATGACCTCATGGGAACCTTATGGTGAAAACTTACCGATTACCTTCGTAAACGATCTTAAAATTGCACCTGCTGCCAACAAATTACGCGCAGGAACATTTGGTCGTGGTATCTGGGAAGCAGATTTGTGCGCCACTTCCATCGCCGGAATCAGCGAAGAAGGAATCACAGATACTTATGCACTAATTTACCCGAATCCGGTACAAAATAGTTTCTCCATCGTTCAGAAAACAGTGCATCCGATCGAACAGATTCAAATGGTTGATCTTAACGGGAAGAAAGTTGCTTTTCAAACGGAATTAAAACCGGGAATGGTGGTTGTAAACGTGGATTTACCTGCCGGTTTTTACTTATTGAATTACACAGCAAACGGAGAAGTATTTAGTACGAAGATTGCGGTAGAATAAGGCATATTATCAATCTGGAATTACATTCTTTTTATTGATGAAAAAGCGTTCAAAACTGGAACGTTTTTTTGTGTCCCAGTGTTTATGGTGCTGTAAGTGTTTCTAACGGTTAGAAACGGTTACGGAGATGGCCCTGAATGCGGGTTGAAAGTGAGCGAATAACAATTGCAGAAAATTGATTGGTTTTCCTTCGGAATCAACCGTTGATAATTTCCGGAAATTAACTGCTTAAATTCTGAAATCCCCAGTGTTTTCAGTGCCATAAGTGTTTCTAACGGTTAGGAAACGGTTATTTTTCAACCCCGAAAAAACCAACTCATAAAAATCCCGAAAATCCCTGTTTCAAACACAACATGTCCGCCGTAATCACTATCTTCGCAATCCAAAATTGAAACACCATGTTTGAAAATCTTACCGATAAGTTTGAGCGCGCGTTTAAAGTACTCAAAGGACAAGGACAGATTACTGAAATCAACGTAGCTGAAACATTGAAAGAAGTGCGCCGCGCTTTGTTGGATGCCGACGTTAACTTTAAAACAGCCAAAGATTTCACCGTTCGGGTGAAAGACAAGGCGATGGGACAAAATGTGCTTACAGCCATTTCTCCTAGTCAATTAATGGTGAAGATCTGCCACGAAGAGTTGGTGGAACTCATGGGTGGAAATGAGGTGGAGATCAATGTTCAGGGAAATCCCGGAATTGTATTGATGTCCGGTTTGCAGGGTTCGGGGAAAACAACTTTCTCGGGAAAACTGGCAAGCTACCTCCAAACGAAAAAGAACAAAAAACCGTTGTTGGTCGCCTGCGACGTTTACCGTCCGGCGGCGATTGACCAATTGCACGTGCTTGGTGAACAATTAGGCATTGAGGTTTACTCCAATAAAGAAGAAAAAGATCCGGTTAAAATTGCAATGGCGGCGGTGATTCACGCACGAAGCAATGGTTTTAATGTGGTAATCGTGGATACTGCGGGCCGTTTGGCGGTAGATGAAGCGATGATGGATGAAATTGCCCGCGTAAAGCAAGCATTGAATCCTTCTGAAACCCTGTTCGTGGTCGATTCCATGACCGGACAAGATGCTGTAAATACTGCCAAAGCGTTCAACGACCGCATCAGTTTCGATGGTGTTGTGTTGACGAAATTAGACGGTGATACACGCGGTGGTGCAGCGCTTTCGATCAAGGCAATTGTCGACAAACCGATCAAGTTTGTTGGTACAGGCGAGAAGATGGACGCATTGGATGTGTTCTACCCGAAACGTATGGCCGACCGTATTCTCGGAATGGGTGACGTGGTTTCACTCGTGGAACGTGCACAAGAGCAATTCGACGAGGAAGAAGCCAAGAAATTACAACGCCGCATCCAGAAAGATCAGTTCGATTTCAACGATTTCCTTGGCCAGATTCAGCAGATCAAGAAAATGGGGAATGTGAAAGACCTGATGGGAATGATTCCAGGGATGGGGAAAGCCGTGAAGGATGTAGATATTCAGGACGACGCATTCAAGCACATTGAAGCCATTATTTTCTCGATGACACCAACCGAACGTGCCAATCCGGGATTGATGAACGGACAACGTAAAACCCGCATCGCCAAAGGAAGCGGAACCAATATTCAGGAAGTGAACAAGCTGTTGAAACAGTTTGAAGACACGAAGAAAATGATGAAAATGATGTCCAATCCGAAAAACATGATGGGCATGATGAAGCAGATGAAAAACATGCGTGGCGGAATGCCTGGAATGTAAATAAATGTTGAATGCTTAATTTTGAATGTTGAATTGAGGGAAACTTCTTTTTTCAATTCAACATTAAGCATTCAAAATTAAAAATTCACGCTAGTGATAAAATCTCCTCTTTCATCCGATTCTCCTTACTCAAAACAGTTCCGCGAACTGGGAATCACTGATTTCGAAGCAGCTTGTCTCTATGTTCAATCATTGCCCTATGGCCGGAATGCTGATCGTTCTGATTTTTCATTAGTACTTTCCGAAGGAAAAGGCTCTTGTTCATCGAAACATGGATTGCTGGCTGCTTTGGCTGAAGAAAATAGCTTTCAGGAAGTGGAACTCATCGCCGGAATTTTCCTCATGTCTGGTGAAACACATCCCAAACTAACTTCCTTTTTTGCGGATAAGCACTATGTCAATATTCCTGAATGCCATTGTTACCTGCGCTACAAAGGTGAGCGTTTCGATTACACCGACACTTCTAACCCAATGGAACGCATTGCTTCGAAGATTGTACGCGAACAACGCATAGAACCACATCAGGTGGTAGAATGGAAACCCAAAATTCACCAGGAATACCTGAAAGGTTGGATGAAACGCAATCCGCAAATCACGCAAACATTTGAGGAATTGTGGGAAGATCGCGAAGCGTGTATTCGTTTACTTGGTTGAGGCTATTTTGGGCGTTTTCTTCTTCCTCGCCTTTTCCTCCGCGTCCAGTTTTTTCTTCAGTTTCGCACGTTTTTTACCCAATTCTTCTTCAAACAGTTTGAGTCTGCTGTTGTAATTGGTGCCTGTTTCCGAATAAATGTAGGTCGTGAGTTCTCTTGCCCGCAACAGAGTGTTGTCATACTGCTCCAGCGTAGGTTGATTGAACTTCCCTGTTTTTTGAACCGGTAGTGAAAGCTCATATTCGTAGTCGTTGACCATGGCCGTTATTTTTGAATAGCCCATACATCCGCTGTAATATATTTTTGAAAATAGTGGAAATTTAGCAGCGTAAATAAGGTCAATTGTGTCGCTGAAATGGTAGCTTGAACAGAAGGGTTTTTGACGTGTTTCTTTCTTCCTTGCAGTTTTGAACGTCGGCAAACTATCCGAAAGCAATAAAAAAGCCGGGTGAATAGGAGTATGGGTTTTCATCATAAAAACAGGATCCGGATTGTAATAAACCCGCGCCGGAATTTTAACCAAAACAGTGAAATTCACCTTCTTTTTGGCGTCGTAATGCTTGATTTTATGAGTTGTTAGCACCGATGTCCACGTCGGGTCCATAAGCATCCACGTATCGTTGATTTTTACCACATTCCAGGAATGGGTAACCTTACTGCTTACGCGTTTGATCCAATTCCCGACGATTTTCCAAACCGGAAGCGGCGTTCTTCCGGTGACTTCCAGACACGGAATTCCGCTTTTTTGACACAACACCAAAAACACTTTCGAGAAATCTCGGCAAACACCCGAACGTCGTTGTGCGGTATATTCCGGACTGAAGATAGGTGCGTCTTTTTCACTTTTGCGCTTTTGGTCGTATTTGAAATGCGTGGCGATATACCCGTAAAACAGCCAAACACGCTCTTCGTCGGTGCGACCGTTTTTGTGCAGAAAAGCATGTACTTCATCTAAATTCTGTTTGCTCTCTTTCGGGATATTGGTGCTGATGCTGTCCAGTTGAAACTGCCGCTTTTCATCAATCGTCGCAAACAAATTCCCGGCAAAAGCTAGAAATAATAAGAGTATGGGTCCGATCCGGGGTTTTAAGCAAAGCATATTTCAATAATACCATTATTCGCTTGAAGTTACAATTCTGCCGCAAAAAATGACAAGGCGAATGTGTGAAAAAAGGCTATCTTCATCGCTGAAAAATCACAATTATGACAGTGCTCAGACAAATGACCGCTATTGCCGCGTTCACCGGAATATTCGCATCGAATGTAACCGCTCAGGAAGGTCTTAACTACCAGGTTCCGCCACAGGAAATTTTGGAACTGGTGAAGGTAGACCGCGCTCCTTCGGTGATCATGGACAGTAAAAAACAAGTACTCGTTTTTCTGTACAGCAATATGTACAAAACCATCGAAGAAGTTTCTGAACAGGAACTGAAACTGGCCGGATTGCGCATTAATCCGAAAACGAATAATGTAAGCGGAGCACGTTACTATACCAAATTGAGCATCCAGCTTTCACGTACCGGCGAACCTGTTTTTGTGAAAGGCCTGCCTGCCAATCCCAAGTTGACCAACATTTCCTGGTCGCCCGATGAGCAGTATATTGCTGCTACGAATATCGTTTCCAACGGATTGGAATTGTGGGTGATTGACGTAAAAACGCAATCGGCGCGCAAAATCAGCGGAGCCAACCTGAATGGAAACCTTGGTTCACCATTCAAATGGTTCGCCGACAGCCAATCGCTACTGGTGCGCATGCTTCCCGGCAACAGAAAACCATTTATCGATGCATTGGTGACAGTTCCTAGCGGACCTTCGGTTTCGGTAAGTGATGGTTCCATTGCACAAAACAGAACGTATGCGGATTTGCTGAAAAGTAAAATCGATGAAGAGAACTTTGAATTACTTGCCGGTTCCGAATTGCACAAAGTGAAACTCGACGGTACTTCATCTATTTGGAAAACAACCGATATGCACTCACGTGAGAGTTTTTCACCCGACGGAAAATATGTATTGATTACGACCATCAAACGTCCGTTCTCGTATGTGGTGACGTATTCCAGTTTCCCTACAACAACCAGTATTTACGACCAAACCGGAAAGCTGGTGCGTGTAATCGACGAAAAACCATTAATCGATAACCTGCCGAAAGGATTCATGGCTGTGCAAAAAGGAAAACGTCAGATTACCTGGAGAGACGATCATCCTGCAACCTTGTATTGGGTGGAAGCGTTGGATGGCGGCGATCCTGTTGTTGAAGTAAAAGAACGTGATGAAGTATTTACCTGGGAAGCACCATTTGCTGATAAAGGCTGGAAATCGTTGTTGAAAACACCGCAGCGTTACGGTGGTATTTCCTGGGGAAGGGCAGATGTGGCCGTCGTTTACGATAGTTGGTACAATACCCGGAACGAGAAAACGTATTTGTTTAATCCGGCAGATCCGGCGAAAGGATTGACGGTCTTGTTTGATCGCAATTCACAGGATGAATATGCCAATCCGGGGAATTTTCAAACCGACCGGAACAGTTACGGACGTTATGTGTTAAAGCTTGACGGATCGGCGGCTTATCTTATCGGAGACGGATTTACCGAAAAAGGACAATTCCCGTTTGTGAACCAACTCGATTTGAAAACCAAGGCTACAAAGACCTTGTACCGAAGTACGCTCACCAATAAAATGGAAACGATTATCGATATCATCGATCTCAAAAAAGGAGAATTGCTGGTGAGTATTCAGTCGCCGAGTGAATACCCGAATTATTACCTGCGAAAAATGTCAGGAAAAGCGGCTCCTGTTGCCATTACAAGTTTCGCAAATCCGTTCAGTAAAATTGCAGGCGTTCACAAAGAAGTGATCACTTACAAACGCGCCGACGGTTTGGAATTAACAGCAACGCTTTATCTTCCTGTTGGCTACGATATGAAGAAAAAAGAGAAATTGCCAATGGTGATGTGGGCGTATCCGCAGGAATTTAAAGACAAAAACAGCGCTTCGCAAAACACCACCAATCCAAACGAATTTATTTTTCCGTACTACGGATCACCGATTTATTGGGTTACGCGTGGTTATGCGGTACTCGACAATGCTGCTTTCCCGATCGTTGGTGAAGGAACGGCCGAACCGAATGACTCGTTTATCGAGCAATTGGTATCAAATGCAAAAGCTGCCATTGATGCGGTAGATAGTTTGGGTTACATCGATCGCCGGAAAGTCGCTGTGGGCGGACATTCGTATGGTGCGTTCATGACAGCAAATCTTCTCACGCATTCTGATTTGTTTGCCGCGGGAATTGCCCGCAGTGGAGCTTACAACCGTTCATTGACGCCGTTCGGATTCCAGGGTGAAGAGCGCAATTACTGGGATGCGCAGGAAACTTACAACGAAATGTCGCCATTCAACTACGCTGATAAAATGAAAACGCCAATGTTGATTGTTCACGGTGAAAACGACAACAATCCGGGAACATTCCCGATCCAAAGTGAGCGTTATTTTGCCGCGTTGAAAGGATTTGGTGCACCAGTGCGATTGGTAGTTCTTCCAAAGGAAAGTCACGGCTATTCAGCCCTTGAATCGATCTTACATTTGTTGTGGGAACAGGATCAGTGGTTGGAGAAATATGTGAAAAATAGAATGTAAAATTGAAAAGTGGAGCTTCCTTCTTTTCAATTTTACATTTTCAATTTTCAATTAAACGGTTGGTTCTCCATTCGTATTCGTCGTCAGCACCTCGCTCATATAATCAAAGAAAGGTCGGAATTGCTGAATGGTTTCATCGAGTTTGGAAGCAAAATCAGGAGAGAGGACTTCTTTGTCCGTAAATGAATGCGAAAGAATGAATTGTTTGTGTCGCAGGAAATCAATTCCCGGATGATCTTTCGCAAAGCCTTTCGGTGCAGTTTTCACCTGCTCGCCTCTTAAATTCCCGAAGGTGTTTTTGATCTTTGGATCGGCAAACAATTTGTTCCAGTCCTCGTGATTGAGCTCGATATCTTGTCGGATTCGCAATAGATCATCGGCATTCGGACTGAAAAACCCGCCGCCTACAAAGCTGTGTCCCGGTTCGATATGAACGTAAATACCACCTCTGAGAAAATCGGTCGCGCGACCAAAACGCAATCCCCAATGGGTTTTATACGGAGTTTTATCTTTCGAAAAACGCGTGTCAGCATAAATACGAAACAAACTGGCTTTTCCCGAAGCGGTAGAAATATTGTCGTGAACGATCATTCTTTCCAGCAAACCATCGGCAAACTGAATCATGTTCTGATGCGACTGCTCGTACCGCGATTTATTCACCGCAAACCACTCTCGGTTATTGTTGTCTTTTAAATCGGTCAGAAAGGTAAATGTCGAAGCTTGAATGGAAGAATTTTTCATGCAACGAAGGTAATAATTGAAAATGTAAAATGTAGGGGCGACTCGCGAGTCCGCCCCTACATTTTACATTTTCAATTCACAATTACTTCGCAACGGCTGTTCCCTCAAACTCAATTCGCTCATCGGCAACCAGAACCAATTCACCTAATTCGTACACATTTTTGAATCCGTAACCATAAAGATTGATGTAAGCAGGAATATTGAGTGCCAGAGTCAGTTTCTTGAATGTGAGCGGATTTCTTTCGTAGTATGTCATCGCTTTACTTTGAAAAGGAGGATCGATTGTGAGTTTTTCAAAGTTGGTGACAAAATTATTATTACAGTAAATCAAAATACGTGTATTCTTATCTGGAATAAGTTCATTCAGACGATCTTGCGTGAATTCAGTGAAGTCTAGATTGATGGCTCCTTTTACATGTTTGGCATTGTACTGCTCTTTGGAACGGAAATCAAGAATGATCGTGTTTTCTTCTTTACTCAACTCATTGAAACGGTCAAGGCTCACCAAATGCGCCTCGCGATAAGGTTCCACTTCCGTCATTAAATCACGGTAGTCGTCAAAATTGACCAATACAGAAGGAATAAGAGGTTGTGTTGTTATAGCAGAAGCATTGAGAGCAGTTAATTGTTTCATCTCGTTTTCACCTTCCGGTACGGCAGTTCCTTCAAATAAGAGGTTCGGATCAGTCGTATTCACTAAGGTACCGAGTTCATACACATTGGTGTAACCATATCCGTATAGATTGATGAATGTAGGAATGTTGAGCGCCAACGTGTATTGACGGACCTCAGAAGTGGTTCTCACATCCTCAACAACTACCTCTTCTCTGTATCCACTGCGACTGCGCGGGGTATTCTCGTAAATGAACACAGGAGGAGTTATTGGCATCGGACTTGACATTTTGCTTGGGAAGTTCATATCCTCTATTGAAAGTTGAATATCCTGCATAAAATTGTTGTTGCAGTAAATGAGGATTCTGGTGGAACGATCCGGAATGAGTCGTCGCAGATTGGTTTCGTTGAAATCAGACAAATTGAGGTGAATGGCTCCTTTAACGTGTTTTGCATTGTACATCGAATCAGACCGGGTATCAAGAATCACGGTATTGGGCTCCGCAGCAAATTGATTGAACGTACCTAAATTAACCAAACGACCTTCTCTGGCCGTTTTCACTTCCTGCGCCAACGTTTTGTAATCGTTAAAACTGACCAATTCAGAACGTGTAAAGGTTTCTATTTGCCCAAAAACACTTGTACTAAGTGCAGCTGCTAAGAGAATCAAAGATGCTTTCATAACCGGTTATTTATCTGTTTTGTTGCTGTACAACAGTCTTTTGAATTGGTTCAAATCAAACCGAATAATCAATGAAAAGCACATGTAACTATAAAAATAACTATATATTTATAAATATAGTTGTATGATTAGAAAACTAATTATATGTTTGTTGCATGAGAAAGGAATTGACACGAGCAGAAGAGCAGATCATGCAAGCCATTTGGTCGGTAGGAAAAGGATTTGCCAAAGACATTCACGAACAGTTGGAAGAACCGCGGCCGGCCTACAATACGGTTCTTACAGTAATCCGTGTATTGGTACAAAAAGGATTTGTCGAATTCAAAACCTACGGTAAATCAAACGAATATGCGCCCACCATCACAAAAGAAGCGTATTCGGCCCAGCGTTTTCAGTCGTTGAAAGAAAATTACTTCGAGAATTCGAATACCAAATTGCTGTCGTTTTTCATGAAGGAAAACAACCTGAATCTGGCCGATCTGAATGAGATTTTAGAAATCATTAAAAAAGAGCAACATGACTAGTTTCTGGTGGAATTTGTTGGAAGTGAATATGACCATGGTACTGCTTTGGATCGTATTCCGGATGGTACGAAATCAACTTTCGTTTGGTCAGCAACGCTTGAGCTTGTTAGCGATTCCGGTACTTTCGGTGGCGACTTTGCTCATGAAAACCGGTTTGTCGGGCGGAAGCTTGAATGTTGTTTTTCCGGTGGTAGAACTCGATCCGATCATCGTGAAATCAGGAAACGCAGCAACGAGTCTGCAAGATCAATTCTGGTCATTGGAGTCAATTTACTGGATCATTGCTTCACTTTTCGCCTGCTGGATGATCCTGCGGATTGTCCGGACGATTTCACTGTTTTTAAGCAATCAACGTCATTCCGCCAACGGTTTTTCCTGGATGGAAATTCCGAATAAAGATTCATTCTCCTTTTTTCGCTGGATCCAGATTCGCTCCGGTTTATCCGCCGAGGATCGCGAAATTGTTCTGCAGCATGAATTAATCCACGCGCGAAAAGGACATACACTGGATGTGCTTTACCTGGAATTGGTGCATTGTTTTTGCTGGTTCAATCCATTCCTTCCTTTCATCAAAAAAGACCTGATTCACGTGCACGAATTTGAAGTGGATCAGCTCATGTACAACAAATACAACGTGCATTACATGCAGTTTTTGTTGTCGTATTCCCTCGGAACTAGTTCATCATCATATCTATTAACCAATCAGTTCCTGACAAAGCTCACACTGATTAAACGTATCAACATTATGAAACACACAGCTAAAAAAAGATGGGTACTTGTGCTCGCATTGCCATTGTTTGCAGGCGCTCTTACCCTTGTTTCGTGGACTTCCCAACAAGAAGAAGGCCCCCGGAAAACCAGAAACGCATCGGTTCCTGTAATGGACGAAGTAGAGAAACCTGCCGAATTTAAAGGTGGAATGGATGCATTGGTGACCTACATGTCAACCAATATGAAGTATCCTGAATCGGCCGCAAAAAACAAAATTTCGGGAAAAGTAATGACTTCTTTTGTCATTACCGAAACGGGAAAAGTGACCGATGTTAAAATCATGAGAGGCGTAAATGCCGATATGGATGCCGAAGCAAAACGCGTTGTGGAAGCTATGCCAGATTGGATTCCTGCTGAAAAAGGAGGAAAAAAAGTGAAGTCTGAAATGATCCTTCCGGTTTCATTTCAACTATAAAGATAGCTAAGTAAGTGCGGTTGCCGGTTGACCGCACTTTTAGTAGATCTTATGCGCTCATATTTGTTATTTAGAAAATGCCAATTATTTTAGCCGGCATGAAAATACTACTACTGCTAACTTGCTCCACCTTGCTGCAAATTACCGTACAGGCGCAGTTTTTTGAACTCAAGAAAACCTACACCGGTTCTCATTATGCTTTTTCACGTTATGATCCATCGGGACTTAATCGCTTTGTGGTTGGTTTCAACGAAACATGGCGCGGTGATTTGAAAGAAGGATTTGCCCAGTACAAAGGCGGAGAGCTCGGTCTGACATTCACCACCAGCGGATTTCGGGTCATCTTTGGTAAACGTGAAGATTTTAAATGGACCGCAAGTACCGATTACGCGTTCGGTTTCGGAAAAGACAAAAACACCGCTGAGTTCAACAATGGTGTTGAGCAACTCATGGAAGTTCGCTGCAGCAAGAACCAGATCAATACCACATTTGGCGTTGCCTTAAAAGAAAGCAAAGTGTGGCTGGAAGGTTATCTGAGTACGAATCTGGCGAGAGTATTGATCCAATACACGACCATTTACCCGAACGGCAACGAAAGTTATGGTTCCGAATACAAACTCAACGGATTGTACAAAGGAACGATCAAAACCACCGAGTTGGGTATTCAGATGAGTTACAAACGCAAAAAGTATGTGTTTTACACACGTGCTATGTATCCGATCATTGTGTTAGGCCCCAATAAAGAGGAACGTAATTTCGTGGATAAACAAAACGGACACGAAGATCCAACCGATTTCCCATCGAATTACGATTATTACCTCAATAATCCTTCGGCGTATGTGAGCGAGAACGGTCAATTGAAATCGTCTGATTTTAAAGGACTTTCTTTCGGATTCGGGTTGTTGTATTTAATTGGAAAAGCTAAGTAGTAAGAACATGAAAAGTAAACTGGCAATACTTGGATTATGCGTTGTAGCACTGCTGGCGTGTAATAAGGAAAAACGTAAAATGAAAGGTTTGGTGGGAAACTGGACCATCGAACAATCGGAACGCGCAATCATCTATTCTGACGGTTCCGAAGATATTTACGATGATATCTCTGGCGCTGGCGAAGTGGTCATTTCGGAGAATTCGGAAGATGAATCAGGCGAAACGAACCTGTTTACGTTTGATTACAATGGTTTCGGGAACGATACGATGCATATCAAAGGAATTTTATCAACCGATGAGAAAAAGCGTCGTCTGGTATTTGAAAACGCGTTGTGCGATTCGGGCAATTACTGCAATGTAATCTGGACGGTCGATAAATCGAAAAAGAACAAGCAAATCTGGTCGGCTTACGGCGTTGATTCTACGTTTTTCTATCCGAGCAATAAATTTAACCCTGGTTCGGCCGACAATTGGCTGATGTGGCGGATTACGCTGAAACGACAGAGATAGTTTTTGTTTTGAGGGAACTGGAGAACTAGGGAACTAGGTTGTTGATGAACTAAAAAACTCATGAACTTAGAAACTAACGAACTCGGAAACTTCTAAAACTCAACTTCACTCACATTCAAATCCACTTTGTTGTCAATTCCCGGTAACCTTCCGCTTTCGGAAAACTGCCAGTGAATGACATCCTCATCACTCATATATTGCGGTTCGCGGCTGTAAGCGGCAATCCAGAATTTGTAGCCCGGAAATTTGTTTCGGAACTTGGTTTCGTAGAAACTGAGCGATGTGTAGATGATGGGCCTTCTGCCCGAAACGTGTTCCACTTCGGTGAGCCAGATTTTCATTTTAGCAATCAGGTCTTCGTCTGAAAAACCTTCTTCTTCCACATCCAGTGCCGGTGGCAGGTCAATTTCACGCTCGTCCCAGTACTTCAGAAAATGTTCCGCTTGTGGTCGTGGTGGATTTTTGGTGGAAAAATAATGATAAGCGCCGTTAAGAATTCCCATTTCATTGAGCACTTCGCGGTTGCGTTCCCATTGTGTGTCCAGGTGATCGGCACCTTCGGTTGCTTTGCAATACACAAAGTCGATCAGCGTATCAAAACCTTTTTCCACAAACAATTTTTCCCAATCGATGGTTCCCTGGTGATGCGAAACATCAATCCCAACGCTGTTGTAGCCGGCAGGAATGAGCGTGCGAAAATGTTGTGGTGTTTCTTCCTCTGTTTCAGCGACGTACCAGAAAAACACAAAGGCGATGATCCCAACTGGAATCAAGCCCCAAATCACCAGCTTATAGCCGTTGGATTTCTTTTTACGCGATTTGGATGTATGTGTTTTTTTGCGACGTTTTGCCATGATTGAAAAAACAAACTCCCCGAAAATTCAGGGAGTCGTATGATTATTTTTTGAAGTTGGGAGCAACTACCAAGTCCTTTGTTCCGTGTGTCCACGAATAGAATCCTTCGCCTGATTTTACGCCTTTTTTACCAGCCATTACCATGTTTACCAATAGCGGACAAGGAGCGTATTTCGGATTTCCGAAACCGTCGTGCAATACTTCCAGAATCGCAAGGCAAACGTCCAAACCAATGAAATCTGCCAATTGCAACGGTCCCATCGGATGCGCCATTCCCAGTTTCATTACCGTATCAATTTCTTCAACGCCGGCAACACCTTCAAACAAGGTATAAATAGCTTCGTTGATCATCGGCATCAGGATGCGGTTGGCAACAAATCCCGGGTAATCGTTTACTTCAACCGGCACTTTATTGAGTTTGCGCGATGTTTCCATGATCAGGTTCGTCACTTCATCGGAAGTGGAATACCCACGAATAATTTCCACCAACTTCATCACCGGTACAGGATTCATGAAGTGCATTCCGATTACTTTGTCAGGACGAGTAGTCACTGCAGCAATTTTCGTGATTGAAATAGAAGAGGTGTTACTGGCCAGAATCACTTCCGGACCGGTAGCAGCATCCAATTGTTTGAAAATATTGAGTTTCAGGTCCACATTTTCAGTAGCAGCTTCTACCACCAATTCAGCGTTTTTCACACCTTCTTCGATCGAAGTAAAAGTGGTCAGATTGGCCAGCGTAGCTGCTTTATCAGCCTCTGTGATGGCTTCTTTTGCCACTTGGCGGTCCAGGTTTTTGGTGATTGTCGCGATTCCTTTATCCAAAGAAGCTTGCGAAATATCAATCAACGAAACGGTATATCCGAATTGAGCAAAGGTATGAGCGATGCCGTTTCCCATAGTTCCGGCACCAATTACTGCTACGTTTTTCATCTGTAATTCAATTTTGGATACAAAGATAGTTTTCCGTCGGAAATAGGGAAGGGTGCAGGTGTTTGATCGTTGATAAATGTTAACGTAAAAACGCGTAGGCCAGTGTTTATAGGAGCATAAGTGTTTTAACGGTTAGAAACGGATAAATCTTTGGGTGAAATTTCACACAATTACCAAATATGAACACCTCCATTATGACCATGTTTGGCGTGTACTTCCATATTTACCAAGACCATTTCATATTTCGTTGCTAAATGATGCCATGTCCATGTACCAACTCGTCCGGGTTTACTTCCATGAGCGATATAATAAAGCATGTCTGCTATTGCAAAATGCTGGTCGCGATCTGCTTTGTCAAATGCATCTCCTGCTCGATTCATTCTTACTGCTTTTCCTCTGTGTGGATCCCAAATGGTTGCTACGACTTTACCTCCTCCGGTTAACGCGGTTTTTAAATCGATGAGTGAACCGGCTTTGTTGTTTGTTTTAGAACTTGAAGATGCAAGTCCAGCATTAAAATCAATTGTTGCATCAGGAGTTGTTTTTTGGAAAAGCATGTTGGTAAAAGCACCGTAGTTTTTAGGCCCTGAAAGACCGGGTTTACGAGCTTGTTGGATGACTGCACCACTACCATCAAATTCGCCTGGCTCTTCTGATACGTTGTATCCATGATCATCCTGACCGGCTTCAGCAAAAATCTCTTCGAATCCTTCTTTTGTTTGAATACCCAAATCCAAATGTATCGTAAACATATCATAAACAAAGTTAATGTCTACTATATCTAAATTCCAATATGCTCTAACACAATCAAGAAAAGCAACAAATGCATCCAGTCGTGATCCTTCTAAATTGTATTCTTTGATTTCACTGCTGGTATATTCCTTAAAAAAGCGTTGGGAATACTGAGGAGCAGCATGCATTTTTTGCGAATTACCAATTAGTGTGCATTGAATTGGATTGTCAATCGTTTGACTATTTGATGAATCCGTAGGAATGCTGTATTCATTTGTTTTTAGCTGCAAAGCTTTCTCGCCCATTACATCTGCTTCTTTTTCTAAAGCAACATCGTCGTTGATGGCAACTTTGCCTTTCAGCTGCATGGTTGGTTTTACACGTCCCTGTTTTTGCTGCACCACGTGCCAGGCTTCATGCGGAAGGTGTTTTTCCTGTCCGGCCGCCAGATGAATTTGTGTTCCCTGCGCGTAAGCATGGGCGTTTAATTGCGCCGGTTTATCAGAATTGTAATGCACTTTCACATCGTTCATCGAATAACCCGAAAGGTTTTCAATTCCCGATTTCAGATTGTCGGGCATGCCGGTGGTATTTGCCTGTCGCTGAACGGTCGCTTCATCGGCCATGGTCTGGTAAGCTTTCAACTGCTGCACCTGCGGGCTGTTACCTGCCGAATGTTGCAGGTTTTGCATTGCCTGCGCTTCCGGGCGATTGTTTACCAGCGAAGCCCGTGATGCATTGTCGGCAACGGCTTTCGGCAGTTGTTCAGTTGTTTTTTCGGCGTATGAATTCATCTTATTCAGCTTTTGGTAGGACTACCTGTGGTGAGGTAAATGTAATAATTTTTAGTGATCACAGTAACAGCGATCGGCCTTGTTGAAAAAATACGTATCCGGTAGCTTGATTAAGCAGGAGAGATTTCCCGAACAAACGCAGAAACCATACTTCAAACAGAAGGGTATCAAGAGATTGAGCGTGTCAATTTCTCATACACAACTACTATTTGTTGTTGAAAGATAAACACTTGACCTATTCAGGGAATAAGCAGCAATATTCTTCAGAGGGTGGGAAATCCGACACTGACAGCGATTGAAAGGTGGTAAGAGACCGGTTGAAGGATCTGAATAACCTGATTTTACAGGGGACAGGACAATAATTCGATTGCTGAATCGGCCCATTTTCACTAAATTTGGCGCGCAAGATTAAACTAACGTATGAAAACACCAAATTTACTGCTGACAATCATTTTAGTTTGTTTCACTTTTTTCTCCGGTTCGGCCCAAACAATTACGGTTACCAGCCCCAATGGTGGTGAAATTCTCTATTCGTGTCAAAATCACACCGTTACCTGGAATACCACAGGATCACTCTCCAATTATTACACCATAGATTATTCATTGGATGGAGGAACAATCTGGGCCTCAGTCACTTCTAATTACCTGAGTACCAATGGTCAGTTTTCATGGACCGTTCCTCCGGTGCAATCCAATACATGTCTGATCAGAATCAAGGACGCTCAGAACGGCGCTATCCTCGACCAAAGCAATGCTTTTTTTACCATCAATATTCCTGTCACATTGCTGGCGCCAAACGGTGGTGAAGTGCTTCAGGGTGGAAACGTTCAGACCATTACATGGAATGGAGTAGGGACCTCCAATAGTTATAATCTTTACTATTCTACCAACAACGGTGCTTCCTGGACCACCATTGTGACCAATTACGCCACGATGTCGGGAACTTACAACTGGACCGTTCCGAATATTCCCTCAACCACTTGTCTCGTTCGTGTAAGAGATGCCGTCACTGCGTGTATGGTCGATGAAAGCAATGCTGTTTTCACCATTACGCCGGATGATCCGGTTTTGTTAACTCCTAACGGAGCTGAAAACTGGTATCCGGGGTGCCAGTATAATATTACCTGGAATACAGCGACACTTTATTCCAATGTGAATCTCGAATATAGTACTAACAACGGAGCTTCATGGACCACCATTGTTACAAATTCATCCAATGATGGTTCACATACCTGGCTGGTTCCGTTTCCGGTTTCGTCAACCTGCCTGGTGCGGATAAGCAATACGGCCAATACGGCTGTAAACGATGTGAGCGATGCCACGTTCGCTATTCCGGAACCTATTCAGGTAACAGCGCCTAATGGAGGCGAAACACTTTACGGATGCGCTACTTACAACATTACATGGACGAAGCCCGGAAGTTGTATTGCACAATTTCGCCTGTATTATTCAATCGATAATGGCACAAACTGGGTTTCGATTGCCAATCCTCTGAACAGTGGAGGGAACTCGCAGACGTATGCCTGGACTGTTCCCAATGGAATTAGTACGTCACAGGCATTGATTCGCGTAGCCGATTTTGCCAACGCAGCAGTATTGGATGTCAGCAATGCCAATTTCACCATGGCGCCAAGCAATGATATTACGGTTACTGCACCGAATGGTGGTGAAATACTGAATGGATTGAGCACAACAACCATTACCTGGACCAACCTTCCTTCAGCTTCAGGATTGTACAATATCCAATATTTTAATGGTAGTTCATGGGTAACAGTTGTCAATGGAATTACTGGAAACGCATATAACTGGAGTGTGCCGAATCTTCCGGCAGCAAACTGTTTGGTTCGTGTGATTGATGCCGTAAACACCTGTAAACTTGATCAGTCAAACGCAACCTTTACTATAGCGGCAGCAACACCTTTATTGCTTTCTCCCAATGGCGGTGAAAATATTAAGGCCGGTTGTTATACGCAGATTAACTGGGATCCTGCCCGATTCTACACCAATGTTCGTATCGATTATTCTTCCGATGGAGGAACCACGTGGACCAATATCACCACCAGTTATTCTAATGGCGGGCAATTTGATTGGTTGGTGCCGCATAACTACACATCGAACTACCTGATCAAAATTGCCAATATCACCGATTTGTTAACCTACGATTTGAGCAACACAACATTCTCTGTTGTGAATCCGATCCAGGTGCTGACGCCGAATGGTGGTGAAACCCTTTACGGTTGTTCTTCTTACAACATTACGTGGACCAGCGGTTGTCAGTCGCAATTCCGTTTGCATTATTCCATTGATAATGGTGCTAACTGGAATACCATCGCGACCCCGACCTTTACAGGCGGTACACAAAGTTATGCATGGACCATTCCGAATGGCATCAACAGTTCACAAGCGTTGATTCGTGTTTCTGATTTTGCCAACGCTGCCGTATTGGACGTCAGCAATGCCAATTTCACCATCGCACCAAGCAATGACATCACGGTTACTTCGCCCAATGGTGGTGAAATACTGAATGCGCTTACAAATACAACCATTACCTGGACCAATCTTCCTTCGGCATCAGGATTGTACAATATCCATTATTTTAATGGTGGTTCGTGGGTGACGATTGCCAATAATATTTCAGGAAACTCTTACAATTGGAGCGTACCGAATGTTCCGGTAACAACCTGTTTGGTTCGTGTGATCGATGCGGTGAATACCTGCAAAGTTGATCAGTCGAATGCTGTGTTTACCATCGTGGCGGCAACGCCGCTGTTACTTTCACCAAATGGTGGCGAAAGCGTAAAGGCGGGTTGTTATAGGCAAATCACCTGGGATCCGGCTCGTTTTTATACCAATGTTCGCATCGATTATTCTTCAGATGGCGGAACTACGTGGAACAACCTGATTGCAAGTTATTCCAACGGCGGATCGTATGACTGGCTGGTGCCGCATAACTACGGTTCCAACTACCTGATCAAAATTGCCAACATCACCGACTTGTTGACGTATGATCTGAGCAACGCAACATTCTCTGTTGTGAATCCGATCCAGGTGCTGACGCCGAATGGTGGTGAAACCCTTTACGGTTGTT
>JAZKEB010000003.1:410476-566011 GCA_040387295.1 Bacteroidota bacterium
CGAACCCAACCTTTACGGGTGGTACACAAAGTTATGCATGGACCGTTCCGAATGGTATCAACAGTTCGCAGGCACTGATTCGCGTTTCTGATTTTGCCAACGCTGCGGTATTGGACGTGAGCAATACTAATTTTACCATTGCACCGAGTAACGATATCGTAGTGACATCGCCGAATGGTGGAGAAACTTTCCAGGGATTGAGTACTCAAATGATTACCTGGACCAACCTTCCGTCTGCTTCTGGTTTGTATAACATCCAGTATTTCAACGGAAGTTCCTGGGTAACAGTAGTATCGAATGTTTCTGGTAATGCATATAACTGGACCGTTCCGAATGTTCCTGCTACAACCTGCCTGGTGCGTGTAATTGATGCGGTAAACACCTGTAAACTCGACCAGTCGAATGCAACATTTACCATTACGCCTGCCACACCTATTGTACTTACACCAAACGGTGGTGAATCGATTTATGCAGCAACCAATTACAATATCACCTGGAATAGCGCTACCTATTATTCAACGGTGCGCATCGATTATTCTACCGATAACGGATTTTCATGGAATGCGGTGATTGCCAGCACATCCAATAGCGGATCATATAGCTGGACTGTTCCGAATGTAGCTTCTACGCAATGTTTGGTGAAAGTAAGCAATACGGCAAACCTGATGGTAAATGATGTCAGCAATGCGGTATTCCAGATCAAACCTGCTGTTCGGATCATTACACCAAACGGAAATGACGGGATCACTGAATGGGGCGGTTGTACGGTTACGTCGATTACCTTCGATCATACACCGGCCTACAGTACCTGGAATATTAAATATTCCCTGAATGGTGGTGCTACTTGGGTTACGGTGATCAATAACTGGTCGCAAACTGCAAATCCGGCTACTTACAACTGGAACATACCGAATACGTCTTCTTCTCAGGTACTTGTAAAAGTAGAACCTGCACTGAACGTTAGTTATGCCGATGTCAGTGATGCACCGATTACGATCAACAAGCCGGTGATTATCGTGCAGCCTAATTTCGGTGGAATCATGCAAGTAGGATCGACCTACAACATCAGCTGGATTTCAGACGGTATTTCCAATCTTTACGATATTTTCTTCTCAGATAACGGTGGTTCCACATGGTCTACGGTTGTTATGGGCTACAATACATCTACGAATACTTATCCGTGGACTGTTCCGAATGCAGCGTCGACCAACTGCCTGATCCGTGTGCGTGATAATAT
This sequence comes from Bacteroidota bacterium, assembly GCA_040387295.1. GTDB lineage: Bacteria > Bacteroidota > Bacteroidia > Flavobacteriales_D > Crocinitomicaceae > Fluviicola. Next base: position 411,714 of record JAZKEB010000003.1, read on the forward strand.
CAATTCCTGTAAGGAGGATACCAGCAACGTTCCATTTACGATCAGTAATGTAGCACCGGCACTTACAGTGCTTTCACCAAACGGTGGCGAAAATCTCAGCGGCTGTAATACGCAGCTGATTACCTGGGCCGAATTGTCTCCGCATGGAACATACGATCTGCATTATTCCACCAATAGTGGTAGCACATGGATTCCGATTGTATTAAATTATGCAACAGGAAGTATGTCTTATCAGTGGGTTGTTCCGAATATCAACGCGCCTTCGGTGCTGATAAGAGTGAAAGCAACAGGAACGGCTATCGAAGACCTAAGCGATGCACTTTTAAGTATTTCTACTGGTAATCTTGTCGTCACTACAAACGATGTGACGGTTTGTGGCGGAACACCGGTACAGTTGAACGCTACCGGAGCATCTAGTTATAGCTGGAGTCCGGTGGTGGGATTGAATGACCCGCTGATTGCTAATCCGGTTGCAACACCTCTGGTGACTACAACCTATGTGGTGCAATCTGTCAACGGATCTTGTATCCTAGAGGATTCTGTCACGATCACTACCAATTCTTCGGGAGTTGTGCCCGTGAGTGTGACAATTGCCGCTTCTCCAGTTTCAACCATTTGTAACGGAACAAGTGTCACATTTACAGCAACTCCGGTGAATGAAGGTAGCACGCCGTCGTATCAATGGATGCTGAATGGGTTACCTGCAGGAATGAACAACAATACGTATGTAAACGCAGCACTATCAGATAATGACCAGATCCAGGTTGTATTGACTTCCAATCAGGCATGTGTGACTGGCAATCCTGCATCGTCGAATACAATTGTGATGGATGTGGAATCAAGTGCTACCCCATCGGTTTCTGTCAACGCATCGGCCACAAGTATTTGTTCCGGAACGAATGTAACCTTTACGGCAATACCGGTAAATGGAGGTAGTAATCCCTCATACCAATGGCATCTAAACGGTTCGAATGTAGGAACGAATTCAGCAATTTATTCGTCAACGGCATTAAGTAACGCTGACGTAGTAACGGTTACCATGACTTCCAATTCGCTTTGTGCAATCGGCGGACCGGTTACCAGTAGCGGTATTACCATGACGGTCGGAACTATTCCGGCACAACCGTTGGCTATTTCAGGTAGCGCTTCGGTTTGTGAAGGAACGGGTATTTCGTATTCCGTTGCTCCGGTTGCAGGGGCTGTAACTTACGATTGGATATTGCCTTCAGGGTGGAGTGGAACAAGCACTACCAATTCAATCAATTGCATTGCTTCTTCTTCAGGAGGATTCGTTGCCGTTTCAGCGTCGAATACTTGTGGCAGTAGCTCGCTTCAAACATTGGGAATAATAGTGAATTCACTACCTACAGTGAATGCAAACGCTTCTGTAGCTTCTTTGTGTGCAGGACAGCCACTTACGCTTACAGGTACAGGGGCCAGTTCGTATAACTGGGATAATGGCGTCACTAATGGTGCGGTAGTTAATCCGCTGGTAACAACAACTTATACGGTAACCGGAATCGATATCAACGGTTGCACAGACAATGATCAGATCACAGTTACCGTAAACGCGTTACCGAATGTAACGGCGAATACTACTGCATCGGCCGTTTGTTCAGGAAATCCTGTTACGCTTTCGGGAAGTGGTGCAACAAGTTATGTGTGGAACAATGGTGTAACAAACAATGCTTCGTTTATACCTACTGCAACAACAACCTATAACGTAACGGGAACAAATGCCGCCGGATGTACCAATTCGGCTGTGGTCACAGTAACCGTTAACAATTCTCCGCTTGTTCAGGCCGGAAACGACCAAACTGTTTGCCAGGGAACAGCTGTTACACTTGCTGGTTCTGGTGCAGCTTCCTACACGTGGGATAACGGTATCACGAATAATACACCATTTATCACAATGGGGACTGCAACATATATTGTAACCGGAACCGATGGAAATGGCTGTACGGATAAAGATACATTGGTAGTAAATGTAAATGCAACTCCAACGGTGACAGCCGGTTCAACAGCATCTGCTATTTGTATCGGAACACCGGTGACGTTAAACGGAAACGGTGCAACGTCCTACAGCTGGAACAACGGCGTTACTAACAGCAGTGCATTTTCTCCTTCTGCGACGCAAACGTATACAGTAACCGGAACCGATGGAAACGGTTGTACGGATACCGATCAGATTACCATTTCAGTGAATGCGTTACCAACAGTTGTTGCGAATGCTACTTCAACCAATTTATGCCCGGGCTCATCTGTAACACTCACAGGTTCAGGGGCTGGTTCCTATGCCTGGAATAATGGTGCATTAAACGGCGTGGCAATCGCTCCGGCAACTACCACTAATTATACGGTTACCGGAACGGATACCAATGGCTGTTCCAATACGGCACAGGTTATGGTGAATGTATTTAGCGCACCCGTGGTTCAGGCCGGAAACGACCAAACGGTTTGTCAGGGAACTTCTGCCACGCTTGCCGGGTCAGGCGCCAATTCTTACACTTGGGACAACGGGATCTCGAACAACGTTCCATTTACAGCCATGAATACGACAACCTATATTGTTACAGGAACTGACGGAAACGGTTGTACGGATAAAGATACAGTGGTCGTGAACATCAATACAGCACCAACAGTAACGGCATCCACATCAGCTTCTGTGGTTTGTATCGGCATACCGGTTACCTTAAACGGAAACGGCGCCGCTTCTTATACCTGGAACAATGGTGTAACCAACAATACTGCCTTTACACCTTCAGGAACACAAACGTATACGGTAACAGGTACAGATGGAAACGGCTGTACGGATACCGATCAGATTACAGTTACCGTGAATACATTACCAAATGTGGCAGCAAATGCAAGTTCAGTGAATATCTGTCCGGAATCGGCAGTTACACTTACCGGCTCGGGAGCTACAAATTATACCTGGAATAATGGCGTTTTAGATGGAGTAGCGATTACTCCGGTTACTACTACGACTTATACCGTTACAGGTACCAATGCCAGTGGTTGTACAAATACGGCACAGGTTACCGTGAATGTCTCAAACGCACCTGTGGTTCAGGCCGGAAACGATCAAACGGTTTGTGCAGGAACACCGGTTACACTTTCAGGATCGGGGGCTAATTCTTACGCCTGGGACAACGGAATTACCAATAATACGGCATTTACTGCGATGAATACCACAACCTACATTGTTACCGGAACAGATGGAAACGGTTGTACGGATAAAGATACGGTGGTAGTAACTGTCAACGCAGCTCCAACAGTAAGTGCAACCGCAACGTCAGCAGCTGTTTGTATCGGCACACCGGTTATCCTGAACGGAAACGGGGCAACTTCGTACAGCTGGAACAATGGTGTTACGAATAACACCGCATTTATACCTTCAGGAACGCAAACGTATACGTTAACAGGTACGAATGCGAATGGTTGTATAGATACCGATCAGATTACAGTTTCGGTGAATGCCTTACCAAATGTGATTGCCAATGCGAATGATACGGATCTTTGTTCGGGTGAAAATGTGACCCTTACCGGTTCGGGAGCGAATAACTATAGCTGGAACAACGGTGTATTGAACGGAATTTCGTTTGTACCCGCTTCAACTGCCACGTATACTGTCACAGGAACAGACGCTAACGGATGTACCAATACAGATCAGGTAACGGTGAATGTAAACGCACTTCCTGTCATCGAAACAACTGGCACAGCTACGATCTGTGAAGGAGCTTCGGCTTCTGTTACAGCTTCCGGCGGTTTGATTTATAGCTGGAACAACGGTGCCGGAAACGGAACAACGATAACGGTTTCTCCTTCAACCACTACGGTTTATACTGTTACAGGAACCGATATCAACGGATGTACAGGCACCGATTTGTTTGCGGTAAGCGTGGTTTCTGCACCGACTATTTTAACCGGCGGAGACGAAGCCATTTGTGAAGGTGGATCAATTGCTATTACAGCTTCCGGAGCAACTACGTTGAACTGGAATAACGGAGCTGGTTCAGGAACTTCAGTGACGGTTTCTCCGGTTGCAACCACCATTTATACGGTAACAGGAACCGACGGATCTTGTTCGGCTACAGCACAGGTTACGGTTACCGTCAATGAACTTCCAACGATTATCGCAAGCGGAACATCACCGGTGTGTGAAGGCGAAAGCGTTTCACTGACTGCTACCGGTGGAGTGAACTATGACTGGAACAACGGAGCTGGATCAGGTTCTCCGATTCAGGTAACACCAGCCTCATCGGTAACATACACAGTTACGGGAACGGATGTAAACGGATGTGTGAATACCGACCAGATCTTTATTGAAGTAAATCCGGCTCCTACACCTGTGATTACCAACAATGCAGGTGTTTTGCAAACCGGAAATTATGCGACCTATCAATGGTATGTCAATAACAGTCCGATTCCGGGAGCAACAAACCAGACCTGGACGTATACCGAGAATGGTGATTATTACGTAGTAGTAACCGATGGAAACGGATGTACTGGAATGGCTGTTGAAATTACCATTTCTGATGCTTCGCTGGCAGAGGCCGACGAACACGGAATTGTGTGCTACCCGAATCCGGCAACGAATAACCTTTCCATTCAATTTGGTGATTTGGCCGGTGAGAAAACAGTTCGATTGTTTGACCTTTCCGGAAAACTGGTAATGGAAACAACTACTCAGGAAATGTTGCTGACCATTGATTTGGAAGTAGCAACCGGTTACTACACAGTGGTGATTAGCTCAGCAGGCCAACAGCTTGAATTGAGTAAAAAGCTCATTGTACAGAATTAGAAATTAGTATTGAATAGTAAGAGCAGAAAGGATGTCGAAAGGCATCCTTTTTGTGTTTTGATAGCTGGATAGATTCACCTGTTGTATTTTTATAATAGTTTTGACAAAATGATTCATGAAGCATTCTCCCGATATCCAACATTTCCTGACAGGCAAATCAGGGCATACGCTCGGGCTTTTCGATCATTTCATGGAACGGTTTACCGAAATCGGTGAATTGAAAGTTGAACCCACCAAAACCATGATCGGGATTTCCAACGATCACAAGCGCATTGCCTGGGTAACGCAGCTCGGGAAAAACTTCATTCATGTTGTATTTCCGTTCGATCAGCCTCATGAAGACAATCTGTGCTTTCAGAAAATTGCACAGGTTCCGGGAAGCAATCAGTTCAACCACCATTTCCGAATGCTGGAAACCGATGACGTGAACGAAGAAGTAATGGCGTTTATGCTTAAAGCGTATTTACTTTAGTATGGGCAACAATTCAATATTTTAGCTGCTTTCCGAGTAGTTTTTTTCGATAAACGATCAATAACAGAATGATCAAAACTGAAGTGATTGCCAAAACGGTAAAAAGTACTGATTGCCACTCCAGTTCTGTTTTTCTCAATTCCAACGCCTTCCAGGCTCTTGCTTGTTCAGAATAGGGTAATTGGTGAATCCCCATTTCTACAGTCGGATCATCAACCTCAAATTTATAACTTACAGCTGTTCCGATACCCGCAAGAATAGAATAGCAGAAAAGTGCAGCTGAAACGATGATCGATCCTACAAAAAGTGCAAGCCTCATATTTGGAAACTACCAGCCTAGATACGCACACATATCCAGTTCAAACGACTGCTCGGTCCCGTCATCATAATAAATGGTCACAATCACATTCTGCAAACAACCCCAACCTGTGTATTCTGCCCGAAAGTCATTTGCTGCGTCGGTTGACGTAAGATAAGGCTGTTTAAAGCTGTCGTGATTCCGGTCATACACCACCTTCGTGATCCGGTCGCTGATTTGATCAATACCACGCAACTCAATGCGGAATTTATACTTGTCGGCCTTGTCGGTTGAGTAAGCGGTCACAACCGGCTCAATTTCAACTTCCGAAATATCATACTCGTATTCATCCTCGTATTCCAGCGTTTGCGCAATAATATCGCACCCGTCAAAGGCAAATGTCAGCGATGAACCGTCTTCGAAATAAACCTCGGCTTCCATGTCCTGAATACAGCCATAACCTTCATACGAAGTTTGGAAATAAGGACCTTCGGAAATGGTTACGTACTTGTTTTTAAACGAAGAGTGATTGTAGAAATACACCACTTTGGTCACCAGAGGCAATACCTCATCGTTGATCACAAAACCAAACGAGTAATAATTACGGCCTTCGCGCACTTCTTCACTGTAACCGTACATCCCGAAATTGTCTTCCGAAATATCTGAAATACTGTTATCATCGATAGGATCAGGATCAATAACAGGATCCACAACCGGCTCATCTTCCATTGAGTAATTTTTCTCCACCACATATCCTTCGTTAACCATGGTGCGGAAAGATGCATAATCGATCCACACAAATCCACCGGTTCCCCAGCTCGATCCCCAGGAGTTCATCACTTTTACGGCACCTTTCAAATCGTCGTAACCAACAGCCAGCATGGCGTGGTAACCACCTTTGTAGTTTCCGCTGTTCCACGTAAACACGTCGCTGTTCGACTTGTTCTTGTAATTCTGGAAAGCCTTGTCGGTATAAGAAGCAATAACGATTGGAATGCCTTGTGACAGGTAGGTTTTTACCTCTGTCAGGTTGTTGATGTCTTCGACCCGGAACCAGTTTTTGATGGTGTACGTCGCCGCATAGGGTTTTAGATCGGCAGATGGTTTGGCGCAACTGTTGGCATCGTAGCCGAAATAACTCAGCGGAACGTTCCCGGAAGTTTTCATGAAATCGAGCGCACTGGTAATGTAAGTACCGTTGGTACAATCTCCCTGGCGAATATTCTGGTAAACGTACGAGGGACTAAACGTGGTGTTGGCTTCCGTGAGTTTCCATCCGTTCACACGAGCCTGATAAAAAGACATTAATGCATATCCGGTAGCCCAGGCTGTACACGACGGTTGACTTCCCTGATTTCCAGGAGTGGGGAAGTAAGTCTCAGGAATCACATACGATGCCGGTAAACTGCTGCGTTCGGAGGCGCCTGCAAGCATTGGCGGTGCAGGAAGTTTTTCATATTGATCATCCGGAAGCGGAATGAGTCCTTGTCCGAAAGCCGCACTGCTAAAAAGCAGTACAAGGCCGTAGATTAGCTGTTTCATGATACGTGAATATAGAGAAGTGAATGATGATTGACAGGTGTATGCTGCCCGGCTGATGCAAAACTGTGACAGGCAAACAGGAGTTGCAGCATTGCAAATAACGTAGTAAGCGTTGATTGTTTCATTTCTGATTTTGTTAGACAATGTTACTCCAAATTTCTTTCATAAATGATGCCATGAATTGAAATTTGTTTGGGAGATCGCTGCTTCACTGCATTACACAGGATTATTTCTCTTTTTGTCTCAAAAAATCGTCTGTGTAATGATAAGTTACATCTGAAATTTTTAGTGCTAACTGACCGTCAAAAAAATCATCGGAACTAATGGTGATATACCAATCAACCATCATCTGATCGCAAAAGTACCGTAAATTCGATGTTGTTGGCGGCGTGACCGAATTCACGTGAGCTGGCATGTAGTCGCCTGTGGTTTCAATTCTGTATTCACCGATCTCTTTCTTCCATTTTGCATTGGCAGGAACAATATCGTAGTAAATCGCTTTTCCGTTTACCCAAGCTGTATGCATTGAATTCCGTGTATGAAACAGTTTCCCCACTACTGGTTGACTTCCATGAATCTTTTCCTCCATATAATACTTGAAAGGATCTTTCAACAGCAATAGATTGGTTGTGTCCAGAACAAATGTCCCTTTCATAGTATGTGATTTCCCGATAAAAACAGAATCACGCAACCACGCGGCGATATCTTTATTCAGTGCTTTCAGGATCGTTTTATCGGTGAAAATTCGCTCGTGACAACGTTCCAATGTATCTGTAAGTGCATCAAGGTCAAAATGCTCCAGTCGAAAATACTGATCTCCGGTACCAAACGAATAATCCGCCTTTTCAAAATCATCGTGATTGTGTTGAAGGTCTTTTATGGTATCTAAATCTGCGGTTGAACTTTCACAAGAATAGATGAGTAAAATCAGGGCGATTATCAGGAGTCTTCCGGTCATTGTTGTTGATGATTTGATTACAGAATTGTAAACATAATCATCTTTTTGAAGAATCAACCAGCTGGGATTAAGTAACGGTCGCAAGAGAACAAGGTGCGTTAAGCATAATAGAATTCCGGTCTGGGCTCAGCCCGTCTCATTTAAAATCATGCTGGCTAATCATAAATATTCACCATCAATTTTCCCGATTGGTCGATGCTGGCTCGGTGCATACGGTCGCAGTTAAAGGAAAAAGCAACTTCTCCGGCCTGATTGACGCTCACAATTCCCACGTCACCCGGCAGGGGATAATCGGCATTATCGACGATATAATCGCATGCCGACTGAAGCGTCATTCCTTTCAGTTCCATCAACAATGCTACTTTGTGTGCAATCAGATGGGTAATGATCACTTCACCGTCACCAGTGCACGACGAAGCGCAGTGGAGATTGGCATAACAACCGGCGCCGATCATACAACTGTCGCCAACGCGTCCGGGCAGTTTGTTGCTGATTCCACCCGTAGAAGTCGCGGCAGCCATGTTTCCATGCACATCCAATGCTACGCAACCAACCGTTCCATGGCTTTCGCTTTTTTCTTCGCGCAAATCGTTTAACTGCCGTTCCACAATGAAATAATCGTCGGGCATTAATTCGAGTCCAAGTTGTTCGGCAAGCTTGAGCGCTCCGGTACCGCCCATATGTACATGCTTGGTTGTGGTCATTACTTTTCGGGCAAGCGTGATCGGATTCTTTACTTTCCGCACCATCGACACAGCTCCGGCCGAAAGCAGGTGACCATCCATGATCGCTGCGTCCATTTCAACCTCCACCTCAGCGTTCAATGCAGATCCCTTACCGGCATTGAACAAGGGGTTATCTTCCAGAATCCGCACCGTAGCTTCCACCACATCAACAGCCGTGGCGCCGTTTACGAGTAATTGGTGTCCGTATTCTACGGCGATTTTCAACCCTTCAAGATAAGCGTCATGGTGCGTTTCAATAAACGTACTGTTGGGCCCGGCACCGCCGTGAATGGCAATTGCAATTTTATTCATGTTTTGTTGGAGTTTCGGTATTTGGATAACTTAATTCGCAGGTATCGATGTTGAACTCGCAATTTCGTACCAACAGGTGCACCCGAAGGTTGTCTACATAGATCGGAGTGCCTTTTCCTACAAGGCTCATGTTGGTTTGTTCGATATACCGGCCGTCGATAATGACCACCATTCCCGAACCCAAACACTGGGCCCTGTTACCTCTGCGGATAAGCAGAGCCGTGTCTTCACCCAATCCGATGCCGAGATAACCGGAGTTGGAAACCACCGCATAGGCTAACCTTCCGAAACGACCCCGGCGGATAAAATGGGTGTCGATGATACAATCTTTGATCAGGCCGAGTCCGGTACTTATCTTCAGATCGGCATCGATCAGCGCTTCCTGTTTACCACCGCTCTGGATCATAATCTTCGACATCACCATAGCGCCGGCACTTGTTCCTGCGACTGTAAATTCAATATTGTTTTTGTATTTTTTGGTGATAGCTTCAATGATAGGCGATCCACCGATGATGGTCGTGATTTTGAATTGATCTCCGCCCGAAAACAAGACCGTATCTGCCTTTTCCACACGTTCGATGTAGCTTTCGTTTTTCGAATCGGGGATGCTGTGAATATCCATGAAACCGACATTGGTATAACCAACCTTGCTGAATGCTTTTTCATAAATGGCACGCACTTCTACCGGGTAACTGCTCGCGGTGGTGATCACTTCGATGCGACCATCCATCGATTTTGAAGAAACCAGCTTTTTCAGGATTTCCAAATGCACAAACTGTGAATGGTGTGTCGTGATGGGAACCTTGTTTTCACCTTTATCTTCGGCGCCGCCAATGAGTAAAAGTCTGCCTTTTGGTAACATAGCGATCGTTTTATCAGGAAACCCTGGAAACAGGGTATACCAGTTTCTCCTGGAGTTTTTTCACAAGCTCAATAGAATGTTTCACGTGATCGGCGCACACAAATACAAATGCTCCTTCCGGCGCGTTGGTAATAGCCGCTTCAATCGCCAATGCTTCATCTGGAATGACATCTGTGCGGGTGTTGGGATCAACGGAACCAATACCTTCCATCAGCAGTTGGGTTGTTTCTTCGTAAGGCCTTCCCCGGTTGTTTTTATCGTGCCGGATTATCACCTGATCAAATATTTCAGCGGAATAACGCCCCAGATTGCGGATGTCATCATCGCGGCGATCACCTGTAGCTGCTATAATACAGATTTTGGCTGGCGATTCTACCGTTGACATGTATTGCTGAATCGCGCTAAAACCCGAAGCATTGTGCGCGTAATCGAGCATCAGTCTGCAATGGCCAAATTCAAACAGGTTCATTCTTCCCGGTGTCATTTCAGGTGACGGAATAAAAGAAGTGAGAGCCGTTCTGATTTGCTCCAGCGTAAATCCGGAAACAATGCCGGCGGCAATAGCAGGCAATACGTTCGCTATCATAAATTCCGCCTTTCCTCTATAAGTAGCCGGAACCCGGCTAACAGGCAAAATGCGGGTAATGAGTTCGCCGTTTTTTACCACAAAAAAATCATCTTCCAGTAAAACAGCCATTCCGCCTTTGCGGCAATGTTCGGTGACGCGTTGATTGGTTTTCGCGGTGCTGAATAAAATCACTTTACCCGGCACGTTTTCGCGCATGTTGTAAACCAAATCATCGTCCGCATTTAAAATGGCGTAACCGTTTTCGGCAGTGCTCCTCGCTACCACTTCCTTCACCTGCGCATAATCTTCTAGTGTGTGAATATCGTCGATTCCCAAATGGTCTTCGGTCACATTGGTCACAATGCCGATCAGACATTCGTCAAACGCCAACCCCGAGCGGAGAATTCCCCCGCGTGCACATTCCAGTACGGCGTATTCGACCGTAGGGTCTGAAAGAATGACCCGGGCACTATTCGGACCGCTGCAATCGCCTTCGGCTATCAGGTGCCGGTTGATGTAAATTCCTTCTGTGGTGGTAAATCCGGTGTTTTTTCCGGCGGTAATTGCCATGTGCGCAATGAGTCGGGTAGTGGTGGTTTTTCCGTTGGTACCGGTTACGGCAACCAAGGGTATTCTTCCGTCAGAATGTTCTGGGAAGAGCATGTCCATCACCGGTTTGGCCACATCGCGTGGTGTTCCTTTTGAAGGATGGGTGTGCATGCGAAAACCGGGACCGGCGTTGACTTCCAGCACAGCGCCGTTTTCGGGGTGCAGCGGTTGGGCTACATCTTTGGCCATAATATCAATCCCGCAAACATCCAGCTGAAAAATCCGGGCGATCCGTTCGGCCAGGAACACATTGTATGGGTGAACGCTGTCGGTCACATCGGTCGAAGTGCCACCGGTTGAAAGATTCGCCGTTCGTTTGAGCAGTATTTCCTTTCCTGCCGGTAAAATCTCATCAAGATTCAACACTTGTTCCCGCAGCAGGTTTTTGGTGTGGGAATCTATTTTAATGGTTGTGAGGATTTTCTCATGCCCCGATCCGCGGTCGGGATTGTTATTGGTGATCGTGATCAGTTCACGGATCGTACAGATGCCGTTTCCGGTTACCGAAGCCGGTGTGCGTTTGGCAACGGCGACTAGTTTGTAATTGATCACCAGGAAACGGTAATCATCGCCTTGTACATATTGCTCTGCAATGATTTTATCGGAGATCTTCCATGCTTGCTTGGCTGCTTTAAAAACAGTTTCGCGATCACAGATGTTGGTCGTGATTCCGCGTCCGTGATTTCCGTCAGAAGGTTTGATGACAAGCGGAAACGGAATGGTTTCCATGGCTTCCTCCAGTTCTGATTTTTCATAAATCACGATGCCTTTTGGAACCGAAATTCCGGCTTTTTCAAGCGCATTTTTGGTAAACCATTTACAGCCGGCCGATTCCACACCCAGGTTGGTTGTCGTGCCCATTACAGTTGCACGGAAGAGTTGCTGATTCCTTCCGTAGCCCAGCATGTAGAGCGAATGATCATCCATACGGGTCACCGGAATATTCCTCCGCACAGCTTCGTCAAGAATGACCTGTGTACTTGGTCCTGTGGCTTCATTCGTCCAGATCTTGTGCAAATGATTGATGGTTTTTTTAAGGTTGAACGCTCTTTTCTCAGCCATCGCTTCCACAAATTCAACAGCTGCCGTTGCAGCATAAATACCTGCTTCTTCCGACCAATAAGAAAAGACCACTTTGTAAACACCATATTCACCGGTGGTGCGCGTTCTTCCGTACCCGCAATCCATTCCGGCCAGCACCTGCATTTCGAGGGCGACATGCTCTACAACATGCCCGAGCCAAGTTCCTTCCTGCATGCGTTTGCACAATCCGCCTTTTTGTCCCACAGAGCATCGGTGTTCGTTTAAAGAAGGTATCGCGCGCATGATCCGATCATAAAACTTGGGAATCTTGTTGGTGGGAAGCTCTTCGTACTCACCGATATCTAATTTCATTACGATCAGCTTTTTTCGGTAATTCGACCAATAGTTCGGCCCACGCATTACCTGGATCTTCTTAATTTCCATACTCTTCATATTGGTCAGTTTTATCATCTTCTCAGTGCTGTTAAATCCTTAGAAACAGGCACATTGGTGTGAGAATCAAAAATAAGGCAGTAGAAAAGGCGATGGCTTACACAATTTTCACCCCGATTTGCATAATTCTTAGAATTATCAAAATTTGTGAGTTCTATTACGCACAATAACAGAGCGAGTCCGTTAGGCGAGCCCTATCTGTGCATCTGTGGGAAACCTTTTCACAGGTATATGAAATCCCGCGCGAGTAAGCCCCCTAAACCTAGGAATACTACAATTTTTCGAAAACAAAGTGTAATACGTTTTTTGTCAAATCGCTGCAATTTTACTCCAGTCACAGTCATCAGATGTGATGGTGTAACAAATTCATAACGAAAAACAACAAACATGAAAAGTGTGAAAACAACTGCGCAGCGCTTTGCAGGCTTAGCGTTCCTGAGCTTAAGTATGAGTGCATTCCTTGTTGCTGCGTGCGACAATGGCCAACCGGAAGATTCGAAAGAAGTAGCCGAAGACCAAAACGAAGAGCGTTTTGAAGACCGGAAATCTGAAAAAGATGCTGCGTTTCTGGTAGAAGCTGCCGCGATTAACCTCGAAGAAATCAAACTGGGTGAATTGGCACAGGAAAAAGGAACGCTTAAAGAAGTGAAAGACCTCGGTAAAATGATGGTGGATGAACATACTGCCGCCTTGGATGAGTTGAAAGAACTGGCAGCACAAAAAGCCATTTCCCTGCCGGGATCATTAACCGAAGACGGACAGGAGGCCTACGATAAACTGAACGAAAAATCAGGCAAGGATTTCAACGAAAAGTACTGTGACATGATGATCAAAGGTCACAAAGACGCGATCGACAAGTTTGAAAAAGCATCTTCCGATGCCGATGATCCCGACATCCGAAATTGGGCTTCGTCAATGCTTCCGTCACTGCGCGTGCACCTCGACCACTCACGTATGTGCGAGGAGAAATGCAAGGCAATGAAATAAAATAAGCGGGTTTTACAATAAAGTAAATTACAGCTATTCCTCCTGTAGATGCGTCAGCTCCGGTTGATGCATCTGCGGGAGTGGATAGTGTATCGTTAATGACCAATTAAAACAAACAACATGGAAACGAACAATAAAGAAGTTATTGACAGCTTGAACAACTTGATTCAAATCAATAACGACCGCATTCAGGGATACCTCACTGCGGCCAAAGAAACCAACGAATCAGACTTAAAAAGCCTGTTCTCTGACATGATGCAAACCAGTCAGGAGTGTCGCCGCGAGTTGGTAGATCAAGTGGTCAAACTCGGCGGAACGCCCATCGAAGGCACAACCGTTTCGGGTAAGATCTACCGCGCCTGGATGGATGTGAAAGCAGCCCTCACAAGCAAGGACCGCAAAGCAATCCTGAATTCCTGCGAATTCGGTGAAGACGTTGCAAAAAAGACTTACGAAACCGAATTGGACGCTTACGCACTCAACGGAAGCCAATTCGTGCCGCTGGTAAAAGAGCAGCATTCAAAGATCAAAGCCGGTCACGACAAGATCAAAGCACTGCGCGATGCAGCAGCTGTGGAGAAGTAAAATCTTGGTTTCAGTATAGGGAAAAGGGCTCTGTCAGAAATGGCGGGGCTTTTCTTTTTCATCAAGGAAAAAGAAAGTAATTATGCTAAACGAAGTGTAGTCCTGTAAGTGCAGGATACTCGCGCGCTATCAACAGTACAACAGGTAAATAATCAATCAATCCTTTACACAACGAACAGATAGTCCTTGCACCTTATAATACTGGTAATAAAAGACGTCGCTCTTGTTACCTTCCAGTTGGCAGAACCAGGCGTTGCTTTTACTATGTTCCTTAGACATCCAGATGCGTGAAGTCTCACCGGATTCTGAGCAATTGCCATTATAAGGATTGTAACCGGCAGGTTGACCGTTAAAGCCGCTTTCATTGGTGCCGTTTCCGTTTTCTTTCCAACCGCTGCTGCTTTTTAATTTGGTGCATGAACCTTTCAATCCACCTAAAAAGTTACTCAATTGTGTCCATTCCAAACTATCAGGAACGTGCCAGCCATCAGGTGCTAAGCCACGCGGGTCGGTTACCGCATACCAGTTATACAACTTACCATATTTGGTTCCATTGGCAGAAGCGTAATCATAATAGCACCAGGCTGGTTTTTTTCGTTTTCCGGTTTTCTCCCATTCTTCTGCCGATTTAACTTCCGGAATTGGATCACCGTTACGGAAACTCTCCACATTCAGATTTGCTGCCATCCAGGTTTGCTCACCAATTTTTACTTCAGTCAAAGTACCGGGCACTTTGGTTGTGTTATCATTTCCTACCCAGGCAGTGAGTGTCATCGTCGCAATGACTGTGACAATTAAAATTAAACTTTCCTTTTTCATTTTTAGTTGTTTCAAATTGTCCTGCTCCGTCAAAAAGGCTAAGCTGGTTTCGCCTGTAAACTCAATGAACGCTAACGGCACAATTGCCGAAACAACAATCACATTTATCCGATCATTGTCAAATAAGTGTTTGTAAATTAGTTATTTATTTCCGATTGGGGTTCTCACGCTGACTTTAAGCCTTAAACCCATCTCGTATAGCCGCTTTCAATACGTCAATATTAATATCCTTCAGCGTTTTGAACTTAATGCAGTACCCGGTCACGCTCGCCTTGCCCAATGTTTTTCCATAGGTATTGACCAAGTGCTTTTTATCCTCGAGACCCATGATATAAACGGAAATACCGGTTGTGTTGGCACTCTGGCCAACCTGATAAAACTCGCGGGTTTTTCCATTGGCGTAATGGATGGTGTACAGTCCATACCCGATATTCGTATTGTAAACAACTTTATCGTTGTCGTCTTTCCCTTCCAGAAACCACAATTTACATCCGGGTTTTATTTCCTGAATGATGCGGTGTAATTCTTGCATGTCGCTGCGCTTTACTTCCGGCTGACTTGCGATATACGCGTTGATTTGTTCTTGTATGTTCACTTCCATTTTGCGAATGGTTTTTGTGTTATTTCTTTTGTGATCCCGAAGGGAATCGAACCCCCATCTAAAGTTTAGGAAACTTCTATTCTATCCGTTGAACTACGAGACCTGATTTGTGTCACAAGAATACGAAATAAACACCTTCTCTGAAAACACTCGTTCATCGTCCGCTAAAATTTCATAAAATCAGCTTTCAGATGCCTCTTTTTATTGAATTCCGAATACAAAAAGTAGACTAAACTCAGGTTTTAAATACTAAATTTGTGCTGTCTCTAAAAGAAACCGACGTATGATTCAATTGTCTGATCGCGTAGAAGCGATGGAAGAATCCGCAACTCTGGCGATGTCCAAAAAAAGCCGCGAACTCAAGGCACAAGGAAAAGATGTGATCTCTCTGAGTTTGGGCGAACCCGATTTTTTTACACCGCAATTCATCAAAGACGCGGCGATAGAAGGGATGAACCAAAACTTTACCATGTACACGCCCGTGCCCGGATACGAAGATCTGCGCCAGGCAATTGCCAATAAATTCCAGCGCGACAACGGTATTTCGTACACCAAAGACCAGATCGTGGTGTCAACCGGTGCCAAACAAACCATTGCCAATGTGGTGATGAGTTTGATCAACGAAGGCGATGAGGTAATCATTCCTGCGCCTTATTGGGTGTCGTATGCTGAAATCGTGAAAGTAGTAGGCGGTATTCCGGTCATTGTACCAACCACCATCGAAAGCGATTTTAAATTTACCCCGAAACAATTCGAAGAATCCATCACTGGTAAATCCAAACTGATGATCTTTTCATCGCCATGTAACCCAACAGGAACGGTTTATTCGAAAGAAGAACTCCGAGGTTTGGCCGATGTATTAGTAAAACACCCCGATTTGGTGGTGCTTTCCGACGAAATCTACGAACACATCAACTTCGTTGGAACACACGCTTCCATGGCGCAGTTTGATGATGTTTACAATCAGGTAATTACGGTCAACGGCGTTTCCAAAGCGTGGGCCATGACAGGCTGGCGGGTAGGATACATGGGCGCTCCGAAAGTGATCGCCGATGCCTGCGAAAAAGTGCAGGGACAGTTTACATCTGCTACCTGTTCCATCGCGCAACGTGCTACAATCGCTGCTGTAAATGCCGATCCTGCCGTATTGAAAGATATGATTGCTGCCTTTGCCCAACGCCGCGAACTGGTGTTGAATGCATTGGCACAAATGCCCGGAGTGAAATCCAATAAACCCGGTGGTGCGTTTTACGTATTCCCCGATATTTCGTCGTTCTTCGGCAAAAAATACGATGGCAAAACCATTGAAAACGCCAGCGATTTGTGCATGTACTTGCTCAACGTCGGTTTGGTAGCATTGGTTACCGGCGATGCATTCGGTGATCCGAATTGTTTACGGATTTCTTACGCAGCCTCCGAAGAAACACTTACCGAAGCTATGCGTCGTGTGGCGGAAGCATTGAAAAATCTTGCGTAAATGAGCATTCACGAACTGTTAGCCAATTTTGCTTCAAAGCGCATCCTTGTGGTAGGCGACGTGATGATCGACGCCTATACATTGGGGAAAGTAAACCGTGTGAGTCCTGAAGCACCTGTTCCGATCGTAAGTTTGGAAAAACAGGAAGAACGTCTGGGCGGAGCTGCAAATGTGGCACTGAACCTGCAGGCTTTGGGAGCGAAAGCGTTATTGTGTTCCGTGATCGGAAACGATAGCTACGGAAAACGCTTGTGCGAATTGATGACCGAACAGCAAATGTCGGTTTCCGGAATCGTAAAAAGCAATGATCGCGTTACCACTGTTAAAACACGTGTGATTGGCAACAACCAGCATTTACTGCGCATCGACGCGGAAGACACGCATACGTTGACGGCTCAGGAAGAATCTGCATTCATTGCAACGGTGAAACAATTGTTGCAAACCGAACAAATCGACGCCATCATTTTTGAAGATTACAACAAAGGCGTGTTATCGGCCAATGTGATTGAATCATTGATCGCCGAAGCAAAAGCACATGGCATTCCAACAACGGTTGATCCGAAGAAGACCAACTTTTTGACCTATAAAGGTGTCACATTGTTCAAACCGAACCTGAAGGAATTGAAAGAAGGAGTGGGCGTTTCCTGCACTTTTTTGAACAGACCCGAGTTTGACCGCGCCATCGCTATTTTGGAACAGGAATTGCAGAACGACATTACGTTTGTGACACTTTCGGAAAACGGCGTTTATATTAAAAAAGCAACAAGCGAAAAGCATGTTCCCGCACATATCCGCAGCATCTTGGATGTAAGCGGAGCAGGCGATACCGTGATTAGCGTGGCAACACTCTGTTTGGCAGCAGGTTGTTCCATTGAAACAATTGCCGAATTGTCGAATCTCGCCGGCGGATTGGTGTGCGAGAAAAGCGGAGTGGTTTCCATTCAGCCCGGTGAACTGATCGAAGAGTGTTCAGAACAGGGCCTGGAAGTGAAATTCACAGGTCGATAGAGTAGAAAGTAGTTCCCGAAAGGGAAAACGAGCATACGCAAGATGAAAAAAGAAGTAAAACCTTACGGCAGGGAAGATCAGTCGAAGAAAGAAGAAGTAGCCGAAATGTTCAATAATATTTCCGGTAAATACGACTTTCTCAATCATTTTTTATCGGTTGGAATAGATAAACTGTGGCGCAAGAAAGCAGTGAAAATGCTTCAGGAAATCAATCCGAAACGCATTCTGGACCTAGCTACCGGCACCGGCGATTTTGCCATCGAAAGCCTGAAACTGAATCCGGATGAAATCATCGGGATCGATATTTCGGAAGGAATGCTCGAAGTAGGCCGCAAGAAAATGGTCAAACGCAAAGTCGACCACATCATTTCTATGCACCTGGGCGATTCGGAAGCATTGCCGTTTGAAGACGGTCATTTTGATGCATTCACCGTTGGTTTTGGCGTTCGCAACTACCAGAATCTCGAAAAAGGATTGTCTGAAATGCTGCGCGTTTTGCGCCCTGAAGGCATGGGAATCGTTTTGGAATTCTCGAAACCGAAGAAATTTCCGGTGAAACAATACTATGCGTTCCATTCCAAATACATCATTCCGTTTTTTGGAAAACGCATTTCCAACGACGAACGAGCTTATGCCTATTTACCCGAATCGGTAGCGGCATTCCCCGAAGGAAAAGATTTCGAAGACATTCTCACCAAAGTCGGCTACCGCAATGTGAAGTCGCGTATGGTAGGCGGTGGCATTGCAACCATTTATTCCGGTATAAAATAACTTCCGAGTAGTAGCGTTATGGTGTTGAATATGAAGTTCCCGATTTCCATACTGTTTTGTCTCTTAACAATCGGCGCGTTTGCACAACCCGAAAAAACGAAGAATTACCGTCGTTTTGATGAGAAGCTCTTGCATTTTGGTTTTATGCTCGGTGCGAACACGGCCAATTTCAACCTTGTTCCCGTTCCCGATGCGTATGAAAAATATGGTATCAAATCGCTGGAAAACAAAAGCCAGCCTGGTGGACAAGTAGGAATTGTGAGTACACTCAAGTTATTCCATCCCGTAGTACGTCTGCGATTCATTCCCACACTATCGTTTCAGGAACGCGTGATCCAGTATTATTACCAGGATCCCGATCCGCTGGCGAAAAAAGACATTTACGCCGAAGAGCGTGTCAATTCCACCAACCTTGATTTCCCAATGATGTTGCAATTCAGAACACTGCGACTCAATAACTTCGCGAGTTATGTATTGGTTGGCGGTCAGTATTCATTCGACTTACAATCGCAGGAAAAGGCGTCGCAATCGTTCATTGATCCGTTTATCAAGATCAGGGCCAACGATTTTCAGGGACAGGTAGGAGCAGGCCTCGAGTTTTTTGCACCTTATTTTAAATTCGGTTTCGAAATCAAATACTCACAGGGATTCTCCAATTCGTTCATCCAGGACGGAACACCTTCTTCCAAACCCATTGATCAGTTGTTCAACAAAGTTTGGTGGTTCTCGTTGATCTTTGAGGGATAGCACTACAAAGAAATAAAGTGTGAAATCTGATCACTCCCGTTTCGGAGGCTGCGGTTTTTTAGTCGGTTCGCTCAGAATCACAGGCCTTGGTATAGACGGTTTTGGCTTTTGCGGAGCGGGAACGGTTGCTTCCTGAGCTGCCTTGTAAGTGTCGTCCGCTTCTTCTTCTTCTTCTTTCCAAATGTAATGAACCACCAGATCGTTTATGATCATTTGCGTCAGCACTTCTTTTCCCCAGCTGAATTTCATCCCTAAACCTCCGGCCAGCTTAGCCGTTTGCCGAAACGGTGAAAGAGTGTCTTTTTCGCTCAGATCGATGTAATGCATGTAGTTATGCTTGGTCCGGTAAGCGGTGTTCAGATTGACCATCTCTTGTCGTGGAGAGTTAAAGTCGGCAGTTTTCCCAAGATAAATGTAAACAACCTGACCAACGTTCGAAGTGGAAAAAACAGGATAGGTGTAGTTAGCGTCGCTCCGATCCACTGTTTTCCATATATGTCTGGCAACATCGACACGCTGAATCTCCCCGGCAAATTTTCGGGGAATCCAAGCCGGATCATTGCCCAGAACAGGTATCCGGTTATGGACGTATGAATAATAAAAGGCATTGTCTTTATCGACATACGTAACCTGTACGGCTTCGTCCTGAAGCTGGTGCTCGAAGAAATGGTTCAGAAAAGCCTGACAGCTGTCCTGTTCTGCTTGCGTCATGTTACGCAGGTCGACGAAAAAACAAAACTGGTTCCGGATTTCTTTCGTTGTCACAGGTACCATTTCTGAGGGATCGATCTCGCGACGGATGATACGGGGAGGATCCCGGTGATAGAGGTCAATCACATCCTGGCTGGCATAGCGGTTTGACATCGAATCTTCGAACGGCCTGTCAATCAGGTAAGGATAATAGTAAATGGTTCGCTCTTTCTGATCCCAACTGGCACCGTACATCCGATCCTGCTGATCGTAAAGCGTTAATACCAACCCTCTGCCATTGCCGTGTTCCTGAGCACGGACTATGAAAAGTGTGCATAAAAAGAAAAGAGTAACATGTATTTTCATAGAGACTTATTTGTGAATGCAGTTACTCAACAATAAAAGTGCCAGAACTAATTCCAAAAATCAAGTATCTTTGAAGCCTCAATGCAGGAATCCAAACAACTCCAACTTCAGGTATCTCCTGAGCTCGCCGCAGATTCGGAAAAACTCCATTTGCACGTTGCCCGTGAACTGAATCAATCGCCCGATTCATTTGATTTTGTGTGGCACAAGCGTTCCATCGATGCGCGTAAACGTGATATCAAGATCAACGCAACACTGCTGATTTACCCGAAAGGAGAAGTTCCGGTTAAACCATCTGCATTTCATCCGAAAAACGTCTCCGAAGCAACACCTGTATACATTATTGGTGCCGGTCCTGCCGGTTTATACGCTGCGCTCAGAGCATTGGAACTGGGTTTAAAACCCATTGTGATCGAACGCGGAAAAGACGTGCGCGCCCGACGAAGAGATTTGGCGAAACTGAACAAAGAACAGCTCGTTAATCCCGAATCGAACTATTGTTTCGGTGAAGGCGGCGCAGGAACTTATTCCGACGGAAAACTCTATACCCGCTCCAAAAAACGGGGCGATGTATTGAAAACACTCGAATGGCTCGTCCATTTCGGCGCACCGCAAGATATTCTGGTCGATGCGCATCCGCATATCGGGACGAATAAATTGCCGCAGTTGATTGTGGCCATGCGTGATTGTATTATCGAATATGGCGGCGAAGTGCGTTTTGAAGCGAAGCTCACCGATTTGTTCATTGAACAAAAACAAGTGGTTGGTATTGAAATCAACGGAAAACAGCGCATTGATTGTTCCAACGTGATTTTGGCAACCGGTCATAGCGCCCGGGATATCTTTTACCTCTTGCACGATCGCGGTGTGAAATTGCTCGCGAAACCATTCGCTTTGGGCGTCAGGATCGAGCACACGCAGGAACTAATCGATACAATCCAGTACCATGGTCGGTTGAATGACGAATTTCTACCGCCGGCTTCGTACGCCTTGGTGACGCAGGTTGAAGACAAAGGCGTTTATTCGTTTTGCATGTGTCCGGGTGGTATTATCGCGCCTTGTTCCACTTCCGAAGGCGAAGTAGTGACCAATGGCTGGTCGCCATCCAAACGCAATAACATTACTTCCAATTCGGGAATTGTAGTCAGTGTGGAACCGGAAGAATTACCCAATTACACGCCCGGTAATCCCTTTGTTTGTCTGGAATTTCAGCAACAGGTTGAACAAACATGCTGGGAAGCCGCCGGAAAAACGCAGCGTGTTCCTGCGCAGCGATTGACCGATTTTATCGACCGTAAAAAGTCAAAAGATTTTCCACGAACTTCATACCAACCGGGTATTGTAAGCGTTGATCTCAATACCGTTTTACCTGATTTTATCGCACGGAGATTGCGCAAAGCATTTGTTGATTTCGACCGCAAAATGCGCGGTTATCTCACCAGCGATGCCGTTTTACATGCACCCGAATCACGCACATCGTCACCGGTTTCTATCCCCAGAGACAATGAAACTTGTGCGCACATTGAAATTGCCGGCTTGTACCCATGTGCAGAAGGAGCAGGTTATGCCGGTGGAATTGTTTCAGCCGCCATCGACGGCATGAAATGCATGGATGCCATTGCCCAAAAGCTAAGCTCTAAAGAAGCGTAAGATCAATTGTTTTTGCGCACTTCAGCCAGTAAAATAGCGGTTGCCGTTGCTACGTTGAGTGATTCCGCAGCTCCGAATCTCGGGATGGTCACTGCTTGTGTAATCAGCGGAATGAGTTTGTCTGAAATGCCGTTTCCTTCATTTCCCATCAGCAAAATGCCATCTGGTTTATAGGAAACAGAATGATAATTTTCGCCATTGAGCAAAGCACCATAAACCGGGCGTTTGGAATCGGATAAATAACTAAAAAGATCGGTGTAAATCACCTGAATTCTGAAAATAGCTCCCATGGATGCTTGTACCACTTTCGGGTTGTAGCAATCAACGGTTTCGCGCGAGCACACAATGCGTTCAATCCCGAACCAATCGGCCAGTCTTAAAATCGTTCCCATATTACCGGGATCCTGCACACTGTCCAATGCCAATTCAAAACCACTTTGGCTTGTTAAAAGTGACGGACGTTTGAAAACTGCCAGAAGTTTGTTCGGTGTTTTTAACCCTGAAAGCTGTTCCATCTCGGTGGTATCAGCACTTAAAGCAACTTCTCTCAATTGCTCAGGAATGATGGAATGTTCCTCTTTGTGAGCAACCAAGGCAACAAGCTCATGATGTTCGCTCGCTAAACCTTCAAGTACCATTTTTTCACCCTCAACCACAAAAACAGCCTCCTGTTCCCGTACCTTTTTTTGTTGAAGACTCCGAATCCACTTAATCTTGGCTTTTGAGATTTTTTCCATGTTCCTGTTAAGAGGTTCAAACTTACTGTTTTTTGGTTAGTTGGTGGTGAGAAGAATCGTTGGATTTTGTGGCGTGTTTTGAGTTGGTTTTTCCTGGAATCCAGTGTTCATAGGCTAATAAGTGTTTCTAACGGTTACGAACGGATAGCAGAATAGTCAAAACAGCGCCAAAATCGGTTCAAGTACAATGTTTGCATTTATTCTCCCGCTTTTTTATTCCTGGCATGATAACTGTTTTTAACGCTTACTTTTCAAACACTGCCTTGCTTTTGTTATTTTTGTTCCGATGAGTTCATATACCCGATCATATAAATTGTTGGCGCGACTTTTACCACACATCATGCTATTGATCTTAGCGTTGCTGTTGGTACAGTGTAAGGTTACCAAATATGTGCCTGAGGGTAAATTCCTGCTCAAAGACAATAAGTTAAAGGTTTCGGGTGACGAAATCGATGAAGACGCTGCAAAAGAGATCATCCGGCAACAACCCAATCTAAGCACGGCCAACATAAAGTTCAGGTTGATAGCCTACAACATGGTCCGTCCTGAAAAAGCAGAAAAGTCACGGTTGAGAAGGTTGAAGAACATCCACGAGAAAAATGCCAAACGTAAAATCAGGGAAAATCGCGTCAACACACGCAAGATTGCCCGGGCAACCGCAAAAGGCGATAGCACCTATTACAAACGCACCATTCCGTTAAAGGATACCGTAACACCACGATTGACCATTCGTGAGCGGATCAAGTATAAATTCGGTGAAGCGCCGGTTATTGTTGACTCATTTTTGTTCGGGAAATCAAAGGAACAACTGAAGATTTACCTCAACAAAAAAGGATATTACTACAATAGCGTAACAGCTGTTCTGGATACACTTGGCAGCGGCAGAAAACAAAAGATCAACGCACGTTATTTTATCACAACCGGCGAACGTTATTTTATCGATTCACTGGTAGTGGTTTCGGATAATTCATTGGTGAAAACATCCTATAGCAAACGTTTCCTGAGAAAAACCAACGATAAATTCGGGTTCAACGAGCACTTCTATGCCTTTTTAGAGAAAGGGAAACCGTTTCGAATCCCGTTTGATGAAGATCAGCTGGATGCCTACAGGAACATTGTGGCCAAAGCCATGAAAGACGATGCGTTTTATGGTTTCAGTGCGCAGCACATTCGCTACAGGGCTGATACCGTACGCGCTACCATGAGCATTACACTCAAGATTATTTTCACGGACCGAACGGTGAAATCACCCTTCTACAAAGACAGCCTTATCCAGGTAAAACACAAGTCTACGGTAGTGTCGAACGTGTTTTTCCACATCTGCGATACCACGTTGTTTGAAAGCAATTTCAAAGCGTTTTACGAAAACAAGTTTGGTGAAGTACTCGACACCAAAAACGGATTCCTGCCCACGGTTGATACGTTTCATTACGCAGTGCTTTACCGGCCGGTGGAAAACCGCAACGACGGAAACGACAAGGAAGCGACGTTTTACAAAAGTGCGGTTGAGAAAAATCTCTTTGGAAAACCGAAAGATTCCCTTGAATTGAATCCGCTGCGAATGGCGACCTTTCATTTCAACGGTGAACTATTTGTAAAACCCGGATTGCTGGAGGCACAGAATTACCTCGAGTACACTAATCCATACAAAGATTATTACTTCGACCGAACCTATAACCGATTGTTGCAACTCGGATTGTTCTCTGTGATCAAGCCTGAAATTATTGAAGAAGTGCCCGGAAGCGGTGAAATAGAAGTGCATTATTACCTGGTTCCGGCCAAAAAACAAAGCTATAGTTTCCAACCACGTGCCACCAATTCCAACGGATTCTTAGGGGTTTCGGCTGAAATAAATTACACCAATAAAAACCTCTTCAGGGCAGGATGGCTCACAATCGTGAGTTTGAGCGGTGGTTTTGAATCACAGCCTCCCGTGTTCGATGAAACCATTGACGGACAAAAAGTAGAAAAATCCGGACGAAGCTTTAATACCTTTGAAATAGGACCGACACTCAAGTTTGACTTACCCGGTTTTTTCCCGATCAACATTACGAAATTACCCAAGCGTGCCCGTCCCAGAACGGTACTTTCAACAGCTTATAATTACCAAAGTCGGCCCGATTTCACCAGAAGTGTGTTCCAGATGAACTTCCTGTGGAAATTGTACGTGGGTAAAACGCAAATTATTTCGGCGGGAGTTCCGTTCGTATCCGTAATCAAATACGTTGGGTTGGACAAATCGCCCGCCTTTGAAGAACGTATTACGAAACTCAATGACTTATTCCTGCGCAATGCCTACAGCGATCAGCTGATCTGGGAAGATTTCAAAGCGGTGTTTGATTATGATAACCGGGATAAGGAAGATAAGAAAACAGAGAAACTACGTGTGACGGGTAACCTTACCTTTAACAGTGCCGGAATGACCCTCGCTATGGGGAAAAGTTCACAGCCGACAGACACCACTGGTCGCAAAATGGCATTTGGAGTTGTTTATTCGCAGTTTTTCTTGTTTGATGGTAAATTGATTACCTACTACAATTTTTCCCGTCAACGAATTTTAGCCCTGAGAGCAATGGCCGGTGTCGGAATTCCTTATGGAAATACACCGACTTCATTGCCGTATGATTATTCGTTTTTCGCCGGTGGTGCCAATGATAATCGCGGATTCGTAGCACGTGCATTGGGTCCTGGTTCTTATCAGTATTACATGGATACGAACCGCACGGCAACCCAAATCGGAGACATTCGTTTGGGCGCTTCGCTCGAATTGCGTCTCGGTTCGGGCTTCCTGAAAAGTGCCTTATTCATGGATGTCGGAAATATTTGGACGATGAATGAAGACGTGAACCGTCCGGGAAGTAAATTCTCCAACTCGTGGTACAAAGAACTGGGAATGGCGCTCGGTTATGGTTTGCGGTTCGATTTCGAATTCTTCATCCTGCGTTGCGACATCGGTGTTCCGTTCACCAATCCGGCATTGCCCGAAGGTGCCCGATGGATTTTCCAGTCGCGACAGCCTTATCTGGATGGCATAAATACTCTCACAGAAGAACAGCGCAAGAAAATCAGCGCTCCGTTCAGCCCGAGGTTTAATATCGGAATCGGATTTCCTTTCTAGTGAAACAACTGGCGAAAATGACTTCGTTTGTCCCCGTTTTCTGAACAGATTTCACTACATTTACAGCCCGAAACAGAAAAAAAGAAACATGGCACACAATATCAAAGCAGGAGTAGCAACCGGTGACGAAGTTCAGGCAATCTTTCAATACGCGAAAGAAAAAGGTTTCGCTCTTCCGGCCGTAAACGTTACAGGTTCCAACACGGTAAACGCCGTAATGGAAACAGCCGCTAAAGTAAATGCCCCTGTAATTATCCAGTTTTCGAATGGTGGTGCTCATTTTTTTGCCGGAAAAGGTTTGTCAAATGATGCACAGCAGGCTGCTATTTTAGGCGGTGTTTCCGGTGCAAAACACATTCATACACTAGCCGAAGCTTACGGAGCAACGGTTATTTTGCATACCGACCACTGCGCCAAGAATTTATTGCCCTGGATAGATGGTTTGCTCACAGCCGGTGAAGAACATTTCGCTCAAACCGGAAAACCGCTCTATAGTTCACACATGCTCGATTTGTCAGAAGAACCGATAGAAGAAAATATCGAGATCTGTAAAGAATATTTGGCCCGAATGAGCAAAATCGGAATGACCCTCGAAATTGAATTGGGAATTACCGGTGGCGAAGAAGATGGCGTTGATAATTCTGATGTAGATAGTTCTAAATTGTACACGCAGCCGGAAGAAGTGGCTTACGCTTACGAGGAATTGATGAAAATCAGTCCGCGTTTTACGATTGCAGCTGCTTTTGGAAACGTTCACGGTGTCTACAAACCGGGGAATGTGAAGCTTACACCTAAGATTTTGAAAAATTCGCAGGACTTCGTTCAGGAGAAATTCGGAACAGAACACAATCCGGTTGATTTTGTATTTCACGGAGGTTCAGGTTCAACCCTGGAAGAAATTCGTGAAGCCATTGGTTACGGCGTTATTAAAATGAACATCGATACCGATTTGCAATTTGCCTTCACCGAAGGAATTCGCGACTACGTAGAAACGAAAATCGAATACTTACGCACGCAGATCGGTAGCCCGGATGGCGCTGATTCACCGAATAAAAAACACTATGATCCGCGCAAGTGGATTCGCGAAGGCGAGCTGACGTTCATCAAACGATTGGAGCAGGCTTTCGCCGATTTGAATAATATCGACACATTATAAAACTGCATTAACGAATTAAAGCATGAGTTGGTTTAAACGCGCTAAGGAAGGAATTACCACTTCCACAAAAGATAAAAAAGAAACCCCTGAGGGACTTTGGAATAAATGTTCCCGTTGCAAAACATTGTTCACTGCCGAAGATCTGGCAAAGAACTTTTGGGTGTGCGACCGCTGTTCCAATCACGAACGTGTAGGGTCTGAGCAATATTTGCACATCTTTTTCGATGAAGGAAAATACACGGAATTGGATGTGAAGCTTTCCTCCGGTGATCCGCTGGAATTTGTGGACACCAAAAAATACACCGATCGTATCAAGGCAACCCAAAAAGCAACCGGTTTAACGGATGCTATTCGTACCGCTCACGGAATGCTTGACGGACACCCGTTTGTGGTAGCTGCGATGGACTTTTCGTTTGTAGGTGGTTCAATGGGTTCGGTAATGGGCGAAAAAATTGCGAGAGCCATTGACAAAGCACTGGAATTGAACGCACCGTTTATGATCATCTCCAAATCAGGAGGCGCGCGTATGATGGAAGCCGGATTCTCTTTAATGCAAATGGCGAAAGTATCGGGTAAACTGAGCTTACTGTCAGAAAAACAATTGCCTTACATTTCCTTTTTGACAGATCCTACAACAGGAGGTGTCACGGCATCTTTTGCGATGCTGGGCGATCTTAATATTGCAGAACCGGAAGCATTGATCGGTTTCGCCGGTCCACGTGTGGTGAAAGAAACCATTGGCCGAGATTTGCCCGACGGTTTCCAGACATCCGAGTTTGTATTGGAACACGGATTCCTCGATTACATCGTCGATCGCCGTGAGCTGAAACAGAAAGTAGGCTTATCGCTGAAATTTTTTAGAAACTAAAACCAGAAAGGATGTCTCACAGGCATCCTTTTTTCGTTATGATTATCCGGAAAAAAGAATTGGCTGTCAACAAATGGAGTGGAGGAACAACCACCGAGTTGTTCATTTATCCTGAAAACTCCAGCTATGCATCCCGCGATTTCGATTATCGAATCAGTACAGCCACAGTAGAAACAGATCGTTCAGAATTCACTCATTTACCGGATTACAACCGGATTCTGTGTGTGTTGGATGGTGAACTTACGATGAAATTCAAAACCGATTCAGGCGCTGATTCGTCGTTTGAATTACTGCCGCTGGAACAAGCTTCATTTCCTGGATCATTGAAAATAACAGGTTTTGGTAAAGTGACAGACTTCAATATCATTTTCAAACCGGAATACCGTGCTTCGGCTGAAATGATCAGTTACGATCAAAATGAGGAACATAAACTAACGTTAAAAGAAGATCGCTGTTTTATTTGGGTAGTTGAAGGTGAGTTACTTACACCTTTTGGACCCTGCGCAGCAGAAGAATTCTATGTAGTTGAACCGAATGGCGTAACCATAATTCACGCTACGGTTAATACAACGATCATTCTTATCCTGCTTCACCTCGATAATCCGGAAGGAAATAGCTAACTAATTTGTCTTTGTTCGTCAAAAACGCTTAAATATTCATTTTTCGGCACTATTTATTTTTAATTCAACTACATTCTGGGTAGAAGTAGTATTTTCACTTTAACATTTTACCCATGACTAAACTCTTACTTCTTACCCTGTTGTTATTGTCAGTTGGATTTGCTCAGGCAAGTGATCTGAAAACGAAAACTTCGCGTAATCATGTGAATGCATCAGGTGAACGTGAAGGTTTTTGGGTGGTTACAAAAGACAATGATCCGATTCTGAATGACCAGGCGGTGAAGTATAAAGAAGGATCTTATAAAAACGGCCGCAAAGAAGGTGTTTGGATTACGTATTACGAAGATGGTGTTACACCGCGATTGATCGGTGAGTATGCCGACAACCGTCCTGCAGGAACCTATTTCCGATTTGACAAAAAAGGGGAACTCGTTCAGGCAAGTTCTGTTCCGAAACGCATTTCCATCAAACAATCCGTTCAAAGCAGCAACTCGGTTTATTCGTGTAAAATGATGTTTAATCAGCGCGAAATGATTGCCGGGCAGGTATTCTTTACACACCGTTTGTTTAAAAAGGATTTGTCATTCCAATTCTGGGTAGGCGAATCGTTGGAGCAGGTGAAATCGGAAACAAAACTGGTTGATTATTCCTGGTTGAATGCCAATTACACCAAAGTACTGATGACCTATACGGCTATTCGCACACCAAAGAAAATGCGTTTGGAGCCATTGGCAACTTCTGTGTCACCGGTGAAGGATAAAAAACAGAATCTGAATACCAAAGGATTGGCCTATTACCACCCGCCGGTGTTGAAAGATCCGCGTGTTTCCAAAGGAATGGTCTTCATGCCGAACGGATTGAATAAAGTATACACCGAAAACGCTGAAATCTGGATGGATGGCCATTTCATGAATGGACAATTGTATACCGGTAAAGTGTTCGTATACGACCATGACGGCGTATTACTAAAAGTACGTCTCTACAAAAACGGGATCTACGAATCTGACGGTGTGTTGTAATACCACTGATCTTTCAATACTGACTTGAGCTTCTTTTATTACGCATCTTCGAACGTGAATTTGGGAGCCCCCTTTGGCTTAATACCTGTTATTTCCACAGCTCCTTTGTATTCATAATACAACATGCAGATTTCACCTTCCGGTGCCGGACACAATGTAACTTTATGGGTTTTCACCTTTAATCGCTGGTTGGATTCGAAGGAGGCAAGTTTTTCGCTATTGCATACCATGTAGCTCTTTTTACCGAACTGGAGGTAAGTTCCGGTGCAATTGCGAATGATCGTCGCTTTTCGATAACGCGATTGGGCTTCGGTAAAATGACTACTGAAACAGATTACTAAAAGCAGAACAAGACTTTTAAAATGAATTGGAGATTGCATACCATGTGTGTTTGAATTACTTTAAATTGCAAAATATTCTCGATCACTTTTAGAATTCAACATAATTTAACGTGGTTGATATCGAACTCACGTTATTTTATTATCTTTGCACCGTCATATCCGAAAAGTTCGGGATGGCTACATAATAATCATTCAAGTAATATTGGCATGTACTTAAATACAGAAAAGAAAAAAGAGATTTTCGCGAAGCACGGTGGTGCTGACACGAATACAGGTTCAACAGAAGGTCAGGTAGCATTGTTTACTTACCGTATTGCTCACTTAACAGAGCACTTGAAAAAGAACCGTAAAGACTACGGAACACAACGAGCATTGCAATTGTTGGTTGGTAAGCGTCGTAGTTTATTGGATTACTTAAAGCGTAAGGATATTGAGAAATACCGTGCTTTGGTAAAAGAATTAGGTTTACGTCGTTAATTACAAACGATACACATACTAAAAAGAGGGGGCTTATTCGGATTATTCCGCATTGTCCCCTTTTTGCATAAGAGACCAAAGGCTCAAGACTCAAAGACACAAGACGAATCCGTCTTGTGTCTCAGGTCTACCAGTCTTAAGTCTTCATTAAAAAGTAAAATATAAATATGAACATAGGAATCAAAAAGTCCATCGTTACTGGAGGGAAAGAAATTTCCATCGAGACCGGAAAATTGGCAAAACAAGCCGACGGGTCAGTAGTGTTACAAATGGGCAACACGGTGTTATTGGCAACAGTAGTTGCAGCGCCGGAGGCAAAGGAAGGAGTTGATTTTCTTCCGTTAACAGTTGACTACAAAGAGAAATTTGCGTCAGCAGGTCGTATCCCGGGCGGGTTTTTCCGTCGTGAGGCTCGTCCTTCCGAAAGCGAAATTTTAATCATGCGTTTGGTGGATCGCGCATTGCGTCCGCTTTTCCCGGATGATTACCACGCAGAAGTACAGTTGATGATCCAATTATTGGCTTACGATGGTGAAAACAACCCGGATGCATTGTGCGGTTTGGCTGCTTCGGCTGCTATCGCGGTTTCGGATATCCCGTTCAACGGACCAATGTCTGAAGTACGCGTAGGTCGTATCAACGGTGAGTACGTGATCAACCCGACTATTTCACAAATGAAAGAATCGGATCTTGATATTATGATTGCCGGTACTGCGAAAGACATCGTGATGCTGGAAGGTGAAATGCAGGAAATTTCTGAATTGGAAATGGTAGAAGTCATTAAATTGGCGCACGAATCCATCAAATTACAATGTCAGTTCCAATTGGATTTGGCTGCTGAAATTGCAACTGCTTCACCGAAACGTACCTATTCGCACGAAACGCACAACGAAGACATCAAAGCGAAAGTATACGAATTTGCATTGGATAAATGTAAAGAAGTTGCACGTCAGGGATTGGCGAATAAAGCAAAACGTACGGAATTGTTTGATGCAATCAAGTCTGAATTCAAAGCACAATATACTGACGAAGAACTAAAAGAAATCGGCGGATTTATCTCTGTTTATTTCTCGGAAGTGAAGAAAAAAGCGGTTCGTTACGTGATGTTACACGAAGGAAAACGTTTGGATGGTCGTAAGTTTGATGAAATCCGTCCGATCTGGGCAGAAATCGATTACTTACCGATGGTTCACGGTTCTGCCGTATTTACACGTGGTGAAACACAAGCGTTGATGACCTTAACGTTGGGTGGTAAACTCGATGAGCAATTGATCGACAATGCAACGTTCCGTGGAACAGAGAAATTCATGTTGCACTACAACTTCCCACCATTCTCTACCGGTGAAGCGAAACCTATTCGTGGAACTTCCCGTCGTGAGATTGGTCACGGAAACTTAGCGCTTCGTGCGTTGAAACCGGTACTTCCTGAAGACAATGCTTACACTATTCGTTTGGTTTCCGAGATTTTGGAATCAAACGGTTCATCTTCAATGGCAACTGTTTGTGCAGGTACATTGGCATTGATGGACGGTGGTGTGCAAATCAAAGCACCGGTTTCTGGTATCGCCATGGGATTGGTTGCAGATGAAGGTAAATTTGCTGTATTGTCGGATATCCTTGGTGATGAAGATCACTTGGGTGACATGGACTTCAAAGTAACCGGAACTGCAAAAGGAATCACTGCTTGTCAGATGGATATCAAAGTTGATGGTTTGCCATACGAAGTATTGATCCAGGCATTGGAGCAGGCAAGAGCAGGTCGTTTACACATCCTGAACAAGATCATTGAAACGATTGCGAAACCAAACCCTGATTTCAAACCGCAAGCACCACGTATCGAAGCATTCAATGTGCCGAATGATATGATCGGAGCGATTATCGGACCTGGAGGTAAAATCATCCAAGGCATTCAGAAAGATACCAATACAACGATTACGATCGAGGAATTGGAAACAGGAGAAGGCCGCGTACAGGTGATGTCGAACAACGGAGACGATATGAAAGCTGCAACACAACGCATTCGTATGATTGCTTTCCCACCACAAGTGGATGAGGGCGGAGAGTACGAAGGAAAAGTGAAAGCGGTGAAAGATTTCGGTTGTTTCGTTGAAATCCTTCCTGGAACAGATGGTTTGATCCATATTTCGGAATTCTCATGGGAGAAAGTTGCGAAAATGGAAGACGTTTGTAAAGAAGGTGATGTATTGAAATTCAAGGTAGTCGGGAAAGATCCTAAGACTAAAAAATGGAAATTGTCACGTCGTATTTTGTTGCCGAAACCAGAGCGTAAGGAAACTGCGCCTGAGGCAAATGCAGAATAAGAATTAACAATAAAGAATAGATGAAATCGGCTCGTAGAAATGCGGGCCGATTTTTTTTGTTCTAAAAATAATGAGCAGGACGATTTAGAAATTAATTCCAGTTATTCTTAAATTAATTAAATTTGATTTATGAAAGTAAGACTCACATTAGCTATTAAAAAATCTACGATTGAGAAAGCTGAAATAATTGCCAAAAGAATGGGTAAAAGCCTTTCGGCTGTTATAGAAAACTATTTGGAAATGGTGGATGCAGAATCGAGTCTGAAACCGGATAAACTAAGCAATTTAAGAGGAGTTGTTACTTTGCCTTATTATTTCAATGAGAAAGAGGAGCTACAACTTGAGCTTTCAAAAAAACATTTATAGTGATTTAGCTAAGAATAAAGTTAACTAACCACTATTAAGACTTAATCACCTTCGCACTCAACACCTTATCTTCGTTTTCAAAGTAGATTTTCAGAATGTAAACCCCGTTTGAAAGCTTATTGATATCCAGGTTTTTCTGATTGAATCCCGACTTGATCGGTACATCATTCTCCGTAATAACCGCTTTTCCTGCAATGTTGTACAAGACAAACTTAGCCGATGATTTTTTCTTCGAGCTCAATTTCACCTGCAAAAGGTCATTCTCCACGTAATCTGAAATGAGTGTAAACGTGTTAGAGTTTTCAGCCGATTCATCCAGGCTAATGATCGAAGAATAGGAGAAGTCACCGTTTTCGTCAATCATTTTCAGTCGATAATAAACCGTTTTGTTGTGACTGATGTCTTTGTAAGAGTAGGTACATGGATCATTCCCTGAGCAGTTTCCGTTTACTGTATGAATTTTGATAAACGAAAACTCGTCACCTTCATACGAACGTTCCAATTCGTAGCGCGAAAAGCTTCGTTCGTTTTCAACATTCCAGGAGACGTTTGTTCCTGATGTACTTTTTTCAGCTGAAAAATTAAGCAGGTCAACCGAAAGGGCAATCGGTGTTGTAAACCGAACATCATCTACAGCTCCTGATGGATCTGTTCCGGATCCGTTACCATTGTTCATCCAGTTAAAAGCGACACGCACATTCGGATTATTACTGAAAGCTGCCGGAAGCGCCAGGTTGTAGGTTGTCCACTGTCCCTGACTGTAACCGTTACACGCTCCGCAGCAAGGACTGTTCAGGCAATATTGATAACCTGCTGGCCAGGTAGCGCCGTTGTCTGAACTCAAACGCAACTGAAGACGGTCATCCGAGCAAGCGGCACTACCAAAAGCGATGAAATCAAATGAAAGGGTGATCACTCCTAAATAAGTAACCGTGCTGACTGTTGGAGAAACCGCCGTTCTGAACGTAGCATTGTTTGCCCCGGTTTCATTGTAACTGGCTCCCATATCGCCACCGGCTCCAGGATTTGCACCAATGTGCAACGAAGCATCTCCAATACAGCTAGAGCCGCATCCCGGAGGTACGATGCCTTCTTCAGCGCAACTTACAAACCAGTCGTTTGGCGCCCCACCTGTTGTCCCACCGTCGTTGTCAAGGATGGTCCAGCCATTCCAGGTAGAAGCAATACAATTGCTCGCACAACCATTGTTGAAATTATCAGACCAAATAATGGTTTGACCAAACGAATTGGCTGCGGTGAAAAATAAAAACAGTGTGAATAGCGAACCTCCTAATAGAAAAGATTTTTTCATAAGTTTCGTAGTAAGTTACTTTTTGTAAATATATAGATTAATATAAAATATAGCCAAATAGATTGAAAATGAAATAATTAGTGTGAGAAATATAACACTTGCTTCCATTCCGATCATTGGAGCGCCAAAGGCCATAAAGCCAATCAGTAAATAACCGAACATCAAACCGGCTTGTAATAAAGGAGATAAATAGGCGACTTTGATGAAGCGAAGCGGTTTTTCGTAGAGGAAAAAGAGCATTCCCCAGGTGAATAACACTGCAAACAAGGTATGAAAAGAAATACAAGCGCTTGTACAAACAAGTACTAGTAATAAACCATTCTGAACTGTAAAATTGCTTGTTTCTCTTGTCAGGTTATGTCTCCCATAATTTTCAGTAGCGTAAAACAAGAGCAATATTACTGCTAGTAAAGGGAAATAATAGATCGTTGTAGGATCAAGTGTCCAGTTGACGGGGTAGGCTTTTCGCGCCAGGTAAGCTCCTAAGACAACGAGACCGATTGAACTGATTATTCTGAAAATGATAGCGAAATCAACCTTAAACGGGATCATTTTACGGTTGTAGCGATAGGCCAAAAACAGGAATAAACCAATGTCTAAGGTAAAAAGCAGGTAACTGGAAGACTGATCGTTTGGACCATAAGTAAGGTTGAATGCCGTATTGATTTTGCCTAAAAAATAGGGAATAGCTCCTGAAAGAAACAGGACTGTGTAAATCGAAAAAGTTCCCGCCAGTGAACGCCAGAGATTGCCCGTTTTGAGATATACATAGTTAAAACTTGCAATCACAAGCAATACAATTTCTATCCGGATTCCCAATGTAGCACCTCGGCTCAAACTCGCACCGCCAATGGTAACGTACGACCAGGCGATGTCTGAAAACGAATTCACAGAAAGGTAATTCATCTTCGAAAATTTGCCTTGCGAAATAATCAAATCAATAATGGGAGCAGTAAGGGCAATCGAGAAGCAACAGACAACCAGTTTCACGATTTGTTCCACATTTACCTTCGAAAACAAGTGCAATTGCAACATGAAAGCCTGCACGATAAACAAGAACCAAAGTCCGATATGCATCACGTCATCTGCCTGAAACAACCGGTGATTGGCATAAAACTCCAGGCAAAGGCGCAAACTTAAAATAGCAATAAACAAAAGTAAATACCGTTTCAGCGGAAGCGGATAGTCCTCTATTTTAGCTACAGTTTGCTTAAAAAACGATTGAAGTTTTTGCATGAATGGTCACAAGATATACAGAATTCCGGTTCCCGTCAATTGGTTGTTGATTAGAATGTCAACCGCTCTTACAGAAAAAGTGTTTTTTGTTAAAATCTGTTTTTGCTCTTGAGGAGCTAATTGAATGGTAATATTATCAAATCCGCCTTCGGTTACGAACTTCATTGTAAATGTACTTGAGGCCCGGTCTTCGGGTTGTTTTATCGTTTCGAAAATTGAATAAGGTTCAATGGATTTGGGTGCGCCTTCCGGAAATGTAGAATAAACGGGTTTGATTTTTCCTAATGAATCGCATTGAAAGAAAAGGCTGTAATTATTTCCGTTAATGTTGCAGTCGAGCCAGCAATAGTTACCGCTTGATCGCGATTCAAAAAGCGACCCACCGTTATCGAGCGTATGGATCATCAGATCATCCGATTGATTCACCAATTCATTGTTCCATTTGGTAAGTGTTGCCGGCAGTGCTTTAATTTCCGATAACTTAAATCTGGTGCCGATAATTCTTGATTTGAACGGCTGTTGTTTTGGAAACTCAAGTACATGTTCAGTGTTGTTTCCATTGAGATCGTCAACAGTTAATTCAATGGAATTACGGTCCAGCGAAAACGTAAATGAAGGTCGAACCGAATCATTGGAAGCTGACTTCAGAAGCACTGGAAAACGAGTGCCATCCAATTGCATGAGCGAATCGGTGAAAAACGGAATAGTTGTTACCTGGTGCGTGGAACGATCGTAAGTAGTCACAAAAGTGGTGAGTTGCCGGTTGCTTTCATCGGTATGTTTTACCAAAAGTGCGCTCAGGAAAAGCCCGGAACTATCAGCCTGTTGTGGAAAAACGGAAAGAATATAAATTTTATCATCCGCTGAATCGGGCGACAGAAACACTTCCTGAGGTTTCAGTTTACCGGTTCCGCAACTGAAAAGGGCAAAAGCAAGCAAGCAATACCAAACCGATTTATTCATTGAAGTCGTTTAGTGTTGCAATCAGCAGTTTATACGTAAGAGCAGTTGTAATGAGGTATTCCCGTTTCTTATAACGATCGCTCGGAATAGGGAACAAACCACCTTCCCAGGCACCGTTCGGGAGTTGTTTCTCCAACAAAAAGGAAATGCCCTTGTGGAATGCAATTTGCGAGCGTTCGTCGGTTTCTTCTTGCAGACAACTGAGCATAAAAGCAGTTTGTAATTCGGCAGAAACATGATTGGAACCTTCGTATTCGGGAGCATACCAGCTTCCGTTTGGCAATTGCGTTGAAAGAATATAGGCTTTTCCTTTTTCAAATGTTTGTTTTCCGTACGAACATCTTTTTATCGCTGGAAGACATTGCCAGAGCGCATATCCGGGACAACCGTAGTATTCCCATCCTTGTCCCCAGGAACCGTTTTCCAACTGACTGATGATCAAAAACCGGTAGGCAGAATCGATTCCTGAGCTTTTGAAATGTAGTTCATCAAACAGATTGAGAACAAAGCCGGTAACGGAAGGAAAACCCGTTTTGAAGTATACATCCGGATTTCCAACTTCCCAGGAACCGTTTTTTTCCTGCAAATCATTGATGGTTGTTAACCGAGATTGCTGTTCGTCCGAAGAAGACATGTTGGCCAGTAATTGCACATACAGTGACGAAGTTTCGATGCAATAACTCTGCGCGCATTCAGCATTGTGGCAAATTAATTGTTGGGCATTCTCCGATGATTGTAACCACTTTACGGCGCGTTGAACGGTAGTGTCGGAAGCGGAAATATTGTCTGAGGCTAATAAAGCATCAGCCACTAAAATGGTTTCCCAAATACTAAAAAGTGTGTTGGTAGAATCATTGATCGCTCCCGATTCTGTTTGTGCTTGTTTCAGAAATATAGTTGCCCGATCCGTTGCCGTAATGAGTTCTCCCTTCGTAATCGTAGATTGTCCATGAACCGTCAGCGAAAGATTCATTAGTAACAGGAAAAGAAAGACGGTCTGTTTTTTCAAAGCTTTAGTAATGTATGTATGGTCGAATTAACAACAACAGTATCAGTCCTAAAAACAGACTGTTATGCAATAAAAATAGCGGTTTTTCCTGATATGGTTTCCGGAAAATCAAATAGATGTGGGTTGAAACCGTGAGCAGTAATACCAAACCGATGAGCAGGGAATTGAAATAGAAAAACACATACACGTAAGCCGAAAAGGTAAACAACGCAATGAGCAATTTAGCGGTTGGTTCTCCCCAAATCACAGGAAGTGTTTTTATACCCGCCAAACGATCTCCGGCGGTGTCTTTCAAATCAATGAAATTGGCCATCAATGAAACGGGAACAAGGATGAAAATCAGCCAAAATAGGGGGAATTCCGTCAATTTGCCACCGGCCAGAAGATAACCGCAAAGTGCTGAAATCAGAGAGTTTACACCGATCAAAAGCTTTGCTAAAAACACAAATCGTTTGATTTTAAATGGTTTACAGGAA
Source organism: Bacteroidota bacterium (assembly GCA_040387295.1). Taxonomy (GTDB): domain Bacteria; phylum Bacteroidota; class Bacteroidia; order Flavobacteriales_D; family Crocinitomicaceae; genus Fluviicola. The sequence goes on from JAZKEB010000003.1 coordinate 450,060, forward strand.
TAAATATAATAGACCAATGAAATCCCGAAAACGGCAGCAAAAAATACAGGATCGGTCAGAAAGGCAATGATCAATGAAACGATTAAGCTAATTGAAGCGACTACCAAGTATTTTCGTGGATTGACGGCATTGCGCACCAACGGACGATTGACATTGGTGATTTTATCGATTTCCAGATCTTCTTTATTGTTGGTAGCAATGGCAAAAACGGCAGCATAAGCCAAAACGATAAAATAGAGCGGGAATTTGAGCCAGACTTCAGGAGAAATTTGTTCCAGCGAAAAAAGCGTGTCATGGAACAAAACAAATCCGAACACAAACAACATGAAGTAATGGAAAATACGCCCCAGACGCAGGTCGAACCAAAGTTCGCGGAAAAAAGACGGATTGGTAAATGCGAGTACACCTGCTGGTAGAAGGGAAATGAAGATCAGTAATAGTTCGACAGTCATAAGTACTCTTTAGCGCGTATTTTAGAAGTAATGGTAAATGTAATGAAGTTCGCCGAATGAAGGCAATTGAACCTTTTTGAGAAATTTCATCGAAGCAATTAAATAGGTATTCCGACGGCTTTTTTTCTTTTCTTCGTACCAACGAAAATGAAATTATGACTTCGAAAAAATCGTTTTTTGGCGGTATGCCGTCGTGGCTTTCGGCAATTCTTGCCATCGTAACCGTACTGGCTTTTATCGGGTTCATCGTTTTGCTGATTGCCAGTATTTCGACTTTCGAAGGAGTGGCAAGTCTCATTTTCCTTACTTTGGGAGTATTGTTGTTTATTGTGTACCCGTTGAAACGCAAGGTGAAAGCCAATCCAGGGAAATCATTTTTAGGAGCTGCCGTGGTCTTTTATGCATTGATGGGCGGTGTCATCGATCAGGTAGGTAATTTCGCCTACAACAAACCCATAGAATGGTGCAATTGCGCATCAGGAACATCACTCGACCGAAAAACAAATGTCGGACATCCGTACGCAGGTAAAACAATCTACACACAAGATTTTACCTGCTATAATGAGCGGGGAGAAGCCATAAAGCAAGTCAGTCTGTTATGGGTAATCCTCATCCGGTTTGTTGAATACATCTTCATTGCACTGTTATTGATCGGTTTGCTCAGACTCATTCAGCAATTTAAAACAGAACAAAAAGCGGTTTAAACAAAAAAGCCAGTCCGACTTTTCCGATTATTCAGATTGGTTCCTTTTTCTACCCAGATTTCCGTTCTTTTCCGTAACCGTTTTTAACCGTTAGAAACACTTATGGCATTGTAAATACTGGGTTTCAGGTGAGAATCACCCAAAATCACACGATCCGTTTCCCCGTTTACCACCTCAATTTAAAACCGTACCTTTGGGTAACATGGAATCAACAAAAGAATTAAAATTAGCCGTACTCATCGATGCAGATAATGTTCCTTACGCCAACGTAAAGGAAATGTTTGAAGAAATTACCAAGTACGGAACCCCGACTTTTAAGCGTATTTATGCCGACTGGACCAAACCGACCGTTTCGGGCTGGAAGAAAGTGCTGCTCGAAAATGCGATCACGCCCATACAACAATACAGCTACAGCACCGGTAAAAATGCTTCCGACAGCGCACTCATTATCGATGCCATGGATATTTTGTACACCGGAAAAGTCGATGGATTCTGCATCGTATCTAGCGATAGCGACTTTACCCGATTGGCAACGCGTTTGCGTGAAGCCGGGATGAAAGTCATCGGAATAGGAGAGAAGAAGACCCTGAATCCCTTTATTACGGCATGCGACAAGTTTATTTACCTGGAAATTCTAAAACCTCAGGTAGCCATTCCTGTCGAAAACGATCCGAAGAAAGTAGCGATCAATACACCTGCTCCTGCACGTGAACCACTCAGTAAAATCGATACAGAAATCATCAAATTGTTCACTGATAGCATTGTCGATTTGGCGGATGAAGACGGTTGGGCGTTTTTGGGCGAACTTGGTAATATGGTGCTAAAAAAGAAATCCGATTTCGACCCACGGAATTACGGTTTCTCAAAAATGTTGCCACTTATCAAAAGCATGAATACATTCGAAATCGACGAAAGGACGACGAGTAAAAGTCATGTAAAACACATTTATATTCGGAAGAAGTAAACGATGAAATGAAAACGAATCTCATTTACAGAACGGCAACTTCTGCTGATAAACCACAATTAATCGAATTGGGCATTTTGGCTTATGGTCAGTTCAAAGACCGGCTTTCGCCTGAAAATTGGGAAGAAATGCATCAGGGATTGACGAATGAAGCCAATTGGTACTGGATGCTGGCCAAATCCATTCCTTTTGTGGCCGCCGATGGTGATCGCATTGCCGGAATGGCATTTCTGTTTCTCAGCGGCAATCCGTGGCAGGTTTATCCGGCCGACTGGAGTTATATTCGTTATGTTGGTGTGCATCCAGATTACGAAGGACAGGGAATCGGGACAAAACTAACAACCTGGTGCGTTGAAAAAGCGCGGGAATCAGGTGAAAAAACGATTGCGTTACACACTTCCGAATTAATGCTCGGAGCACAGCATATCTACAAAAGCATCGGATTTAAACCAATAGAAAAATTACCCGACCGGTTTGGAATGAGTTATTGGCTCTTTCGCTTGGATTTATGAAGAGTTGACTTTTTCAAACGAAGTTGTTATTTTTAAGGTATGAAATGTACCATCCTATTTCTGTTTCTAAGCTGTATTTCGCTGCTTCAGGCGCAAACAACTGATAGTATTCCGCCGAAAAACAAGCAAATCATCGACACGGTTCTTCTTTATGGGAAAGCGATTTCGCCCACTTACCAGGAAGCCGTTTGCACCGAATTCGTAATAGGCGTGTTGAAACATTTCATCACACTCAGCAAAGAAGATCTCGTGAACATCAATATCAACCAACCGCGAAAAAGCATTGAAGATGTCTACGCTCAAATGGAAAACGGATCTCCGTACCCCAAAGGTGTTGTTCATGCCTTAACCAACAATGGAAAAGGTACAGCGATCACGGATCTGACTGCTGTAAAACCAGGTGATTTTGTTCAATTTTGGTACTACCGCTCCTGGGGACATTGCGGAATTGTGGAACACATTGATCTGGAACACAAGGTACTGTATCTCTATTCGTCCTTCCCAAGCACCGACGGTTATGGCATTCAACCGTTTGATATGCCGGAATACTGCTACTTCGTTCGGCTGAAATAACACTTTATAGTTATTTAATTGAAAATTGAAAATGTAAAATTGAAAAGGGGGCACTTCTTTTCAATTTTCAATTTTGCATTGAATAATTCATTATGTCGGGAATTGATGTAATTTTGCCCATTCAAGTACCTAAAATAACAGTTTCGTGAGACGATTTTTCCGCAGTAAATGGTTTAAAATCCCGATGTACACCTTTACAATCCTATTTGCATTAATAGGTTTTTTCCTTACCGGATCATTCATTGCAATCAAGTTGGGATGGACCAATGAATCGGGCGCCATCGATGCTAATAGTCGGTATTTTCAGGAAATCCATGATAAATACAACCAGGGTTTTGAAGTAGATAGTGTAAAAATGGTAGCTTACCGTTACGAGGCGCTCAACCGGATCATTGTTCTGAATGATTTCCACCCTAAAAATGCGCAGTACATCTTAGGTGTGTTGGAGCAAAAAGGCGATGAACGCGAGGTGTTACGAATGCTCGATGCGGTTGATATGCAGCTGAAGGAAAATATCCCTTACCAGAATGCCGTTGCCGAACTCAAATCGAAACAAAAGTCGCACAAACAAAAAGTGAGCGGACTCAGCGTTTTTGATTGGATGAACATTTCCGAATGGCAGGATTTTAAAATTGCCGTTGCCAAAGACAAAGCACTCATCGATTCGGCTGCACGTGAAACCGGAGTGGAAGCCCGTTTGATCGTTGCCTGTTTGGTGGGCGAACAAATTCGCTTGTTCAATTCCAATCGCGAAGCCTACAAAAAATGGATCGGACCGTTGAAAGTACTTTCAGTTGAATCGCAGTTTTCGTTTGGCGTTACCGGAATCAAGGAACATACGGCCAAAAACATCGAAGGCCATTTGAAGAACCCGAACAGTATTTACTACATGGGTTCTGAATACGAGCATTTACTCGATTTTGTAGCAACTGATACTGCAACCATCGCTGTTGAACGCATCGAACGACTCACCAGTTTCCGAAATCACTATTATTCATACCTCTACGCTGCTATTTTCCTGAAACAAGTGAAAGTACAATGGGAAAAAGCAGGGTATCCAATCGATGGACGTCCGGAAATATTAGCCACGTTGTTTAATGTTGGTTATCCGCAATCGGTTCCCAAGAAAAATCCGAAAGTAGGTGGTTCAACGATCAAGATTTACGAAAAACCGTATTCCTTCGGTGCCATTGCGTTCCAGTTCTATTATTCCGGCGAATTGTATGACCTCTTTCCGTTTGAAAAGCGTAAATTCGATTGGGATGAAGAAGTGTAGTAAATGGATCATTGGTGGAATGCTGGCGTTTGTAAGTATGACTTCGTGTGCGCAACCGACTCCGGCAACTCCTGATTCCATTCCACCGAGAGATAGCACAACGGTTGTCATCAACTGGAAATCACTCGGAGAAGGCATTGATTTCTGTGAAACCGACGCACCGTTCCAATCCATTATCAACGACTCCAAACTCACCATTTTGCGTATCAATCCGGCAAAAGTGAAGTTTGAATTGTACTGCTCAACCGGCCTTGACAAAAAAGCGCGTACCGTAAAAGAATGGGCCGATACTTTTGACCTGGATATCGTTTTCAATGCCGGAATGTACGATTTGGCCAACAAACTGGTGAGTCGCGGTTATCTGAAAAGCGGTAAACATATTAATCAGGGCGCTATTCATCCGACGTTTAATTCCATGCTGGCTTTTCACCCCGTGGATAGCGTGAAAGGAAAAGCTTACGATATCATCGATCTGGAATGCAAGCCTTGGGAAACGGTAAAATCAACATATCAAACCTACGCACAAGGCTTACGTATGCTGGATTGTGATGGAAACCCGATGAACTGGAAAAAGCGCAAGCAATCGTGCAGTATGCTGGTAGCCGCCAAAGACAATGAAGGGAATCTGTTTCTTGTCTTTACCCGCTCGCCCTATTTGCACAACGATATGATCCGTATTTTGCAGCTGTTCCCAATGAAACTGACCAATGCTATTTACATGGAAGGCGGTCCGGAAACCAGTTTGTATGTAAATGTAGGCAACACGGTAATCGAAAAAGTGGGGAGCTATGTTTCGCAAACCTATGAAAATGATGCCAACGACCATTTCTGGAAATTACCCAATGTCATCGGGATTCGATTGAAATAACCATTCATTCTGCTTTACTCGGTGACTTATCACTACTTTTGTGATCATGTTTAAAAACAGCCTTAGGGAACTCTTTAAAATGGATCACAACGCGTCGAACCGGATTTTTGGTTTGGATTTTTTGCGGTTTGTGGCCATTACAATGGTTATTCTAGGGCATAGCACAGTAGTAATGCCTCCGGAATTCAAGCCGGCTATTCAGCGTTACATGCTCGATGGTGTTTCCATTTTCTTTGTACTCAGTGGTTTTCTGATCGGTGGTATTCTCATTCGTCAATTGGAAAAAGGAAAAAGTGCGTGGTCAGATTTGGTACATTTTTGGAAACGTCGCTGGCTCAGGACCATTCCCGCTTATTTTTTCGTGCTGACTGCTATTTTGGTGTATACCTTGATTGTGATGCCCGACCGTTTCCCCGCGCAATGGTACGAGTTTTACATATTCTGCCAGAACCTGTGGCATCCGCGTCCTGAATTTTACGGAGAATCATGGAGTTTGAGTGTAGAGGAATGGTTTTACTTAATTGTGCCTTCACTTATTTTCGGGGGAATAGCGCTCTTCAGAACGAATCCTAAACGCATGGTGCTAACGGTGATTCTTGTTGTTACGGCTGCAGCGATTACTTATCGTTATTTACTGTTCGGGCAGCTTATTCACGATGAAAGCATTTCTTCGTTCAAGGAATTGAAAAAGCTTGGCGATGGTTTGATTACGTACCGTATTCTGCCGCGTTTGGATGCATTGATGTTTGGTGTTATGGGAGCGTATCTAATGTACTATTTCCCGGCGATCTGGCGCTTGTGGAAATTACCGGTTCGGTTCCTGTTATTTGTAGCCGGCTGGTTCATTCTCTACGCGGTAAAGCGCGACAATGCAGTTGACTTTGTGTTGTACGATGCTGTTTGGTCACACGTGTTGAAAGCAGCGGCGGTATTGATCATGTTGCCGTTTTTGTCGACGCTCGTTTTTCGTCCCAACTGGATCACGCGTTTTATCACGTTCATCAGCCTTATTTCGTATTCCATGTACTTGGTAAACTGGAAAGTAGTGCTTATTATGATCATGAAAAACGGCATTTACCAGCAGTTTCAAGGACCGTGGACGGTAACTGCTCACTGGCAGTTGGATTATGCCGTATTTTGGGGAATAACCATTGCGTTATCTTACCTCATTTACAGGCTGATTGAAGTGCCGTTTATGAACCTGCGTAAGTAGGGAAGGGTTGTTCGGGTTTTGTACTGTTAATTATCTTCTGCTACCCATTTCACCAAAAGATTCATCACTGTTGAAAGTGCTTCGGCATTGGCTGCGACTTGTTCAAGATTCGTAAAGGAGATCGATTTCCGGGTATCCGTAAACTTCCCGCCCAATAAGCCAGTCGGATCGGTGATTTGCGCACCATTAGGAAAAATAAGCAACACTTCATCTTTTCTGCGGAGGTGAAATACTACCAAATCACCTTTGTAGGCTTTCGGATCGGCATTTTTCAATTCGCCGGTAAAATAAAATGCAGGAGAATTCCATTTAATCTGTTCACCGATCAAAGGATTGGCTGAAAGAAGAAGATCGCGCAATCGTTCAGCCGCGTCTTTCAACGGGTGATCCAATTGCGCGAAATAAGCTGTTACAGTTGCTTGATACAAACCGACGGGTTATTTGGTATACAGGTGGAAGAATCCGTGTGCTGTATATAAATTGTCTTTCACGTCGTCGTATTCATATTTCTCGCTGGTAGGTGTTACAAGATAGAAGTAAACACCTTCGGTCAATTGTTTTCCGCCATCGTCAAAACCTGTCCAATCATTTTTGTAATCATCGTTTTCGTAAATGATGTGTCCCCAACGATTGAAAATAGTAAGTGAAACCTTGTCGTAATCTTCCCAATTGGTAATGATCAGCGCATCATTGGTGCCATCACCGTTGGCGGTCATTACGTTTGGCACGATCAGCGGACATTGATTGTACACATTGATTGGTGAAATATCGACCGATTTACCACAGGCGTCAGCAATAATAATGTTGAACTGATTGAGATTCGGCCCCACCATGTTCGGATAAATCGTGACGGTATCATTATTCGGGAACAAGCCAGGTCCCCAGATATACGTATATGGAGGATAACCATTCTGTACGTTACACCATAGTTGAGCAGTTTCACCCTGATCGGCACAGAAATTCGTCGAATCGAGGTAGGTGACTTCCATATTGATGTAATCAATGATTTCTAATGAAATGGAAGTCGTGTCGAATGTCCCGTCGCATGGGTGTTCGATAATGATGTTGAATTCAACTGTTTCAGTGCCTTCTGTAATGCTATCAAGGAAAGCAGAGATTCCGATCGTATCCGAAAATACTCCGGTAGGAATAGTCAATGTATCAGGAATATACGTGTAATCTGTTCCGTTGATCGCAGTTCCGGTCAATACAATCTGAACATCAAGCGTTGTGCTTGTATCGGTTCTCGAAACGATAAATCCGGCAAAACCACAATCTTCTATTAGGTTGGTTGTTCCGGTAACGTCAACTTCTACCGGAATTTCGACTTCACAAGCTACAACACGATAACCGAATGTTCTGGTTTTTGTATTGATCAACACGCCGTTTTTGTATTCTTTTACCGCCACTCCGGCAACGTATGTTCCGATGAGATTCGGTGAGAATGTCATTATTCCGGTCATGGGATCAATGGTAATATTGGATCCCGGGCCAAAAGGTACGAGTGCCGAATAAGTCGCTTCCCAGACCACATCCGAATAAGGCGGCGGGGTTTCTATCGGATTGGCATCTAATGAGCTACCGCCTGAATAAGGTGCAATGACTTCATAGGCGAGTGAATCGCCATCAGGATCGAAAGCCGAGTGGTCAAACGTCAGGGTGTTATTGTTACACAAAACAAGCGGTGGGTAGTTGATAAAGCGCGCGCCCTGATTGTGAACATCGGTTAAAGCACTTCCGGGTACGAAAGTAGTCAGCGTAATCCCGTTATCTCCCGGATTGGTAATATTATCGATGTTATTGGCCCAGCAACAACGCTGATACGTAATAAAATAACCTCCTACATCAAACGGTAAAGTCACCGTATCAATGTAAATAGCACGCTCGATACAAATATCATCCGGAGGTGTTACACATGGATCATCATAGATGACCGGCAAAATATTCCGGGTTGAAATGTCTACTGAAAAATCAGACCATAAGCTTCCGTTTCCATAAAAAATACGGTATTGCAACGGATTGTCGAAATCAGAGTTTCCCGGACCGCAATCACGGTAAATTTCAAATGTAATTTTGTATTGATTATTTCCCAACGAATCGTAGTAGATTTCTCCACCAACAATGTGCGTAGCCTTGGCACTCAAAGAGAACATAAATGTGGTTAGGGCGAAAAGGAAAAGTTTAAAGCAGTTTTTCATGATACTATTTTGGCTTTCGTGCAACTAAAATACGTTTTTTAACAGGTAATGGTTGCGTGGGGTGTTTTTTTTATTTAAGGAGTGTTGTTTTTCGTATTAGTTTTAAAATCAGTATGGAAGGAATCCAGCTTAAGATGGCAGCAGTATTGTAAGCCGTATCGCCCATAAAATCGAATTCGTAAAACAAGATGAGCAACAATCGCAAAAGAATGGCTGAAACCAATAATAGCAATACTTCACGCATCCAGTGTTTGTGTGCTGTTACATCTTGTTTCCGGATCGCGAAATAACCTTGCAATGCCGCAAATGCGGTGTAACCGGCCAGTAAAAAGAAGATGAGTTTTCCCAAAACACCGCCCATGGCGAAATAACTCAGGATCCAACCGGAAGGAACCACAAGTACAAGTAATACAATCAACGTGGTTTTCCCCAATAGCCGATGAATCTTCGGTTTTTGTTCTACCCTGAAAATCACGAGAAAACTCACGAGCAGCAATGCTATCGGAGCTGAAGCAGCATGAACAGCCAGTCCTGCAGGAAACCAGTACGAATCGAATAAGGCTTCCTTTCCCTGTAAATAACCCCCAGAAAAATCAGGATGCAGGTAGGAAGCGCCCGCCAATGCGATGAACACATTGAAGGAATTGAGGAATAGGAAAAACAGCAGCTTAACCGGCAATAACCATGTAGCGCTGTTCTTCATGTATGTATGCTTCGGGGTTCGACTTCAATTCTTTTTCCAATTGTTGAATCAGTTGCAGGTTTTTCTTTTCAATCGGTGTGAGCAAACCGTTTACACTGGTGCGTTTCGGTTTGTACCATTTGAAGGATTTGAAAACGGCAGTTAACGACTCATCGGTAAATTTCATGCCGTGTCGTGCATAGATTTCGTTGCGCATGTAAGCCAAATCGGTCAACGAAACATGATCGGTGTAGATGTTGATTGGAACACTACCCATATCTTCGTCGTAAATCTCGGAAGTGATGGCTTCTTCGTCATCCATTCCGCGGGAAAAACAGCCTTTGAAATGCTCCTTGGTGAGGATAATGGCCGCTGTCATTGGAAATAATCCATTTCCAAGTGAAGTAACGTTTCCATCGGCTGCAATGCTGTAATATTCGTACTTGGTATACCAATGATAAGGAACACCGCCGATTTCATTTTCAACGTAGTTGCGCACTTCTACGACACTATCGTTGAGGAATTTCACTTTCGGGGTCGACAAATCGTTATCACAAGTGTTCATCAACATGTAATTGTCGTAGTTAAAGAGCTCTTTGGAAGCCTTAATGGTATTTTTGGTATCGAACGTAGTTAAGAAACGACGATGTGTTTCCGAACCACGCGCTTCTGCCACATATCTGTAGAAAGAAGTGACCATCGAGTAAGTGTTTTCACTTCTTTTTCGACTGTCAACTACAGCTACGTTCACCGAATCTTTTCCGAATTCCGACCATTTTAACCCGCCTGTGAACGAAATATCCGGAATGAACTTCAGGCGTTGCAGATAAGAAGGAGCTACAACCATGGCGTAGGCATAGGAAAGGAAATATTCTTCATTGAAATAATCAAACGGTTCGGTGGAAATCCACATACCGAATTGCTCGCTTTCCAGGTTGTAACGATAGGTTTTCAGTAAGCGTGCATAATTTGGAGCCGGCTGATCGGCAGCAAATGCTTTTGATGTTCCGTCGGCGTAGATTTTATAGAAAGTAGAACCTTTTTGCCCAATGGCAATGTATTCCATGATCTTGCTCGGGTAAATGGCATCGTATTCCGGTGTAATGATTTTCTTTTTTTCGTAATTGTACAAACCGTATTTACCGTTTTGCTTTAATTCCATGTAATCGTCCACGATAAATCCCGGATTTCCGATGCGTTCGTAGTCTTGCGCCAACAATTGGTTTCCTTTTGAATCAAGCAACCCGAAGCGCAGTTTGGTCGAAATCTTGTTTTCACCGGCGTAAACGTCTTGCTTATTTTGTGTCAGGAAAAAAGTACCTCTGTAGGTATTCGCAAAATAGGGAACGCGTTTGTTTTTCTTCTTGCCCAGTTTGTAACCGTTCAGGATTTGATTGCTGAACGGGTGTTTGTCGCTCAATTCGAAGAAACCCAGTTCACGTGAAGTGGTATCTTCGCCCGGCTCGGCAACCACATCTGCGGTTTCGGGTTTTGCGGCGGTTTCTTCGCCTGAACAGGCAACAATGATTCCGGCAATTAGTAAAACGGTAAAGTAAAGCAGGCTCAAACGCTTATTCATGGTCTGTCGATTTTTGAGACCAAAATAAGCACAATTTCGATGCCGGAGAGCAGGTGTTGATTACTGGTGAAAACAATTCAAGGAATGGAAATAGACTTACCTAACAACTGTCACAAATCCATGAACGCTTTCCCGTATTTTATCTGTTGGCGTATAAAACAACACATACGTGTAAACACCGTCCTGAACCGGTTCACCGTTAGTGGTTTTACCATCCCATTCACGGTTTTCATTATCGAATCGTTTGATTTCATTACCCCAACGGTTGTAGATGTAACCTTCGTTGAGCGTTGCACCCAGTAGTTCGACTTTAAACGTATCATTGGTAAAATCACCGTCAGGGGTAAAGGCATTGGGGACGAAGAGTGAAAATTCTTCATTCTCACAAAACGTTGGGATTTCATCGTAGACAACGTGGTGTAATGTGTAGTGACAGCCTTCCGGAGTTTGCAGTTCCTGTGTATAATCTCCGGCTTCGGTTATCCATTGACCAAAAACGAATACCGAATCGCCATAACACAAACCACTGGTGATTTCAGTGTTGGGAATTGGAATGGTCAGCAGAACCAATGTGTGCGTGCTATCGCAACCGTTTACATCGATGAAAGTTTGCGAATAGGTATCAGGTGTGTTTTCCCAATTTCCGAAAACGAGCACTGAATCTTCCGCACAGAACGAAATAGTTTCCTGTGTTGTCTGTGGTGTACAGCCTTCGGTTACCGTAATGCTTATACAATCATTCGCGAGGCAATTACCACTTCCAACAGTATAACAGATTTGGAAAGTGCCTGCACCTGATACAGCCGGATTAAACAATCCGTTTGTGCTAAGACAACCCGCACAGTCAGCTGTTAACCAGGTTCCGCCTGCGGTTGCAGCCTGCAGTTGAAACGCAGGATCGGTTGTTGTAAATGGTCCTGCTACCTGAATAGTAGCATCGCCCGGAGCTGCACCTGCCGCAATGGTTGCCGATCCGGTAGCTGTACAGCCATTTTGGTCGATTACACCCACAGTATAAGTTCCCGGACACAAATTCGGGTTTGCTGCCGTGAATGGTCCGTTTGACCAGGCGTATTGATAAGGAGCAGATCCGCCGCTGGCGCTGGCAGTTGATGAACCGTTACACACTCCGGCGCAGCTTTCATTGACGTTGGTAAAGTTAACCTGAAGGTTGTTTGCTCCTGTTTGAACCGTTCCCTGAGTGGTAAACGTACATCCGCCGGCATCTGTAACCGTGACAGTATATGTTCCTGCACAAAGCGCTGAAATGGTGGCTGTTGTTTGACCATTCGACCACAAATACGAGTAGGGAGTGGTTCCACCTGTAGCAGAAACAGTTGCTGTTCCGTTGCAATTTCCGCCACAAGTAACGTTGGTAACCGCAACAGTTGCCTGTAAACCTGCGGCGATCCCGCATTGCGGATTCATAGAGGCAATCCAGGCATCATTGGCAGCACTGTTCGGATCTCCGGGAGTTTCATTAGACCCCACATTTCCGCTGGTCCAGTTGGCTTGAAGGTTCCAATCGTTCGAAACATTGTTGGTGAAAGAGAATACTTTGCCGGAAGCGGCTCCCGCGAAATAAATAATGGCTCCGTTTGTATTATTCCCCCAGCTCACTGAGTGAAGCGGTGTTCCGTTTACACCAAGGTTTGGAATTTGAAAAGAATCGTTGGTATTGCTCATCGCTACCTGATTCCATGATCCTCCACCCAATGTCCAGCCACCGACAGGGTAGGTAGAAACACTTGTATTTGGGCTCGTACTGGTGCCTTCCAATAAGTTGGAATTGGCGGGAATGATCAGACGGCAATTTCCGTCGTTGGGGTTACTGTCGTCAGGTGGAAGAGCGGGATTTACATCATTTTCGTTGTAAACAACTATGTATGTTCCCTGCGGTACACAACTCCAGAAGCTGATGTTCGCAAAACGAATGGCGCCGCTGGCAATTCCGGTTCCGCCACCCGGAGCGAAAAAGCCGTTGTTGTCGTCAATGATGACGCCTCGCAAATCGATGCACGGCACGGGTGTCTGGCAGGTAGGATTTCCGATCACCACAAATTCAACATACTCCTTGGCGTTAGCGCCTTGGGATACTTCGTTGATGATGAGTTGTTGTGCCTGAGATGAAAAGCAAAGCAGTGAAACGATGCTTAAAACGATGCGGGATTTCCACATGACGAGTTGTAATAACGAACCTTCAATCTGAACTGGTTTCGGCTACGGTTTTCTACAGTTAAACCGGCGTCAAGGATGTCAATTCCAATTGTTGGCGCAAAGATACGCGAACTACTTTTAACAATGCGAGATTGAAATGTTAAGATTAGATTATTGTTCGGGGAAATGAACTATGTAGTATGGTAGAACAATAAGGAATTTGGTGCGCTGAATTGGTCACTTCCCTTTATTCATAGGGTCATAAGTGTTTCTAAAAAGGCCAGACTGCCTTAGGCATGTTTAAAAACGGTTACGAAAAACGGCGAAATCGGGGTTGAAAGAAGTGGATTTACCCCAAATTCCCCTGAAGCTCTACCAGCGTAGCATAAGAACCGCTTGCTTTTTCAATGAGCTCCTGATGCGTTCCCTGTTCTACCACTTCTCCGTTTTGGATCACCAGAATTTTATCGGCATTTCGAATGGTACTCAAACGGTGAGCAATCACAATTGAGGTTCGTCCTTGCATCAATTTATCAAGCGCATCCTGAACCACTTTTTCCGATTCCGAATCGAGGGCCGAAGTGGCTTCATCGAGAATTAGAATTGTCGGATTTTTAAGAATAGCACGGGCAATAGCGATCCGTTGTTTTTGTCCGCCACTGAGCTGAATACCGCGGTCACCAACTTGCGTTTCATATCCTTCAGGAAATCCGGTAATGAATTCGTGTGCATTGGCTTGTTTAGCCGCTTCGATGATTTCTTCTTTGGTAGCTTCAGGTCGACCGAAGACAATGTTTTCGCTTACCGTTCCTGCGAAAAGAATCACATCCTGTGGTACAACGGCAATGTGTTCGCGCAGGTGCTTGAGGTCAATTTCTGAGTTGCTATTACCGTTAAATTCAATACTTCCTTCTGCCAACTGGTAATAATTCAATACCAGTGAAGCGATGGTCGATTTTCCACCACCCGATGTGCCCACCAGCGCAAGCGTTTGGTTGGAAGCGATGTCGAACGAAATGTTTTTGAGTACCGTAATGTCAGCTCGTTGTGGATAATGAAACGACACATTTTTAAAGGAAATAGCACCGTCAATCACCGGTTTGGTTGTTCCTGTAAACAATTGCTGTTCGCTGGTTTCATTGATGAGATCCATCAGTTTTTCAGTGGCACCCACCGATTTCTGAATACTGGAATAAAAATCAGGCAACGAACCAATACTGGCTGCAATGATCATTGTCATCATTAAAAACGAATACAAATCACCCTGCACCAAAGTTGGATTCGGTCCTTGTGTCATCAGCAAACCTTGCCACACAATAAATACAATGGCGCCGAACATGCAAAAAACAATAAACGAAATAAACAACCCGCGCCACAAGCCACTTTTGATATTCAGGCGACGAATTTCATTGATAGCCGTTCTAAAACGTCCGATCAGAAATGCTTCATTGGTAAACGCTTTGATATTGCCGATTCCCATCATGGCTTCTTCGGCAATAGCATTGGAATGTGCAGTTTGGTCCTGAGCTTCTTTTGACAAACGTTTGATAAATCGACCGAAAAATACAGCAACCAATGCGATTACCGGCACAGTTGCAAGCATAATCAGCGCCAGTTTCCACGAAATGAATCCAAGGATAAGAATTCCGCCCACAATCATCACGATTTGTCTGAAAAACTCAGCAATGGTAGTGCGCAATGTTTCCTGAATCTGTGTAATATCGGCTGATAAACGACTGGTCAATTCACCTACGGTATTACGGTTGTAAAAATCCATCGGCAAATGCAACAGGCGATTGAAAACATCTGTACGCAGGTCGCGTAATGCATTTTCGGTGACGTTTGTAAATAGTACCACCCGGAAGTAACTAAAGATAGATTGCGCTCCGAAAAGAATGAAAAGGGCCAGTGCAACGGTATTGACGTTGGATAAATCGATCGCTTTAACAGCTTCCGACATCGATGTTTTTACACCGCTTCCGGTTCCTAATAATTGGCCTAATAAAACAGGGAAAATCAATCCGGCAGAAGTAGAGAGGATCAGGAAAATCCAACCGATGATAAAACTGGTTCTGTAAGGTTTAAGATAAGAGAAAATGCGTCGTGCCTTTTTGTAACTGTCGCGGGTAAGTTGTACTTTTTCTTTTTTGGCCTTTTTTGGACGCAACATATATTTGTAAATTTGTGGTACAAAAGTAATCGTCGCGGATGCTTTTAGTGCATTTTTTTAGAATATTTTACTTCGGTTCTTGAATATTTGGAAAAAGTAGCTATCTTTGCACTCCGCAATTGAGAAAATAGAAATTCGTTATAAAGATATAGAATCATGAAAAGAACGTTTCAACCGTCCGTAAGAAAGAGAAAAAACAAACACGGATTCCGTAGCCGCATGGCAACGAAGAACGGTCGTAAGGTATTGGCTGCACGTCGCCGTAAAGGTCGTAAGAGATTGACAGTTTCTGACGAACCGAACCACAAGCGTTAATTCGTAAGAAGTTCTTTCTTCAAGATATAGACCATCTTTCTCCGGGAAGGTGGTTTTTTTGTTTTGGACCTTTTTAATTCATAATTCAACATTCATAATTCTGAATTGACTTTTTAGTAAGTTTGTTCAAAACAATTCATCCATGAAACTCCCTGTTGATCTTCGCTCAGACACCGTTACGCAACCCACAGCCGCCATGCGCGATGCGATGTTTAATGCTCCGCTGGGCGACGATGTGTTTCAGGAAGATCCAACCGTAAATGAATTACAGCAATTCGCGGCCGATTATTTCGGGAAAGAAGCTGCGTTGTTTTGTGCTTCGGGTACGCAGACCAATCAAATTGCAATCAACGTGCACGTGCGTCCGGGCGGAGAAGTCATTTGCCACGAAGACAGCCATATTTACAAATACGAAGGTGGGGGAATTGCTAAGAATTCTGGTGCTTCTGTGCGTTTATTGACCGGAAACAGAGGCCGTATCACCGCAAGCGACATCGAACAATGGATTATGCCGGATGATGTACATTTTCCGGTAACGCAATTGATCTCGTTGGAAGATACCTTCAACCGGGGCGGTGGTTCCGTTTATGATTTCGCAGAAATCGAACGCATTTCGGCACTGTCGAAAAAACTGAACCTGCCTTTACACCTGGATGGCGCGCGTTTGTTCAATGCGCTGGCCGTAAATAATATTGATCCAAAACGTTATGCGTCGGCATTCGATTCCATTTCCATTTGTTTGTCGAAAGGGTTGGGAGCTCCGATAGGCTCGTTGTTATTGGGGAAAACCGAATTTATTCACCGTGCTCGTCGCGTAAGAAAAGTATATGGCGGAGGAATGCGTCAGGCAGGTTTTTTGGCTGCAGCCGGATTACACGCGCTGAAACACCATACCGAACGCCTGAAAACAGATCATGAGCACGCAAGTTTGCTTGAAAAAGCACTGTCTGAATGTAATTGGGTGAAAACCGTCATGCCGGTTGAAACAAATATTGTGGTGATTGTGTTGGAACAACCTGAATTACGCGATCAGTTGATTCAACAATTAGCCGATCAGCAGATTCTAACGGTATCCTTTGGTCCGGGAATGATCCGAATGGTGACACACTTGGATATTGATTCCGACCAGATTGACTATGTTTTGACGACCATCAAAAAAATGTGATCATGCGATGGTTGCTGCTATTAGTCGCCTTTAAATGCACATCTACACTGGCGCAGCAACCCGATACGGTGAAATGGTCAGAAAATGCTACACTCAATTACGAATGGCCCAATCCGGGCGAAATTCCACGATCAGCACAATTTATCGCTTACCTGAATGTAAAATTGAAGAAAGAGCTGGTTGATAAAACCCGGCGCGTCTATTATTCGGTTGATGCACAATGGCTGCGCAATGAAAGTTTTCTGGCCGATTCGGTGAAATCACGCTATAAACCGTTGGCACAGCTATTTTTCGATTGTTATGAATTGGAAGCGCGAAAGTTGCAGGAACGATTAAATTCCCCTGAAGGTTTTCCGGATGCTGAAATTCCTGCATCCAACAAACGGGTGAATGACCAGGTTGATGTGCTGCGAGAAATTACCAATAACGGATTTGATACGACGGAAGTGAATTATTGGCGCGAGTGGATGGATAGCGCATTGATGATAACACCGAGGTCGTTCCTCCCGAATTTTGAACCGGGCAACTGGGAATTTGGGTTTGACGCCGGGGGTGGAGGAGCCATCATCAACGGAAATTTGTCCGATTATTTTCAGGTATTGCCCGCTTTGGGTTATGGCGCAAGTGTAAGTTTGAAACGCGTTCAGTTTGATTATTACGCATTGCACAGTTTTGCAAAAGCAGATTCAGGGTTTGTGATCGGCGACTTCAAATTCACGGATAGCAACCGTTTACAACTGAATCAAACCAGCTGGACACTAGGGATTCAATCTTTCAGAAAGTATAAATGGACAGTGACGCCTTATGCAGGACTGAGTATCTTTCGTATCATCAATCGAGATGAACCTGAGGGTTCGCTGTACGCAAAAGGACGGGCGTCTTACAATTGGGAAGCGGGAATCATTACCGAATGGCGCTTTCGTCATCACTTTCAAAGCAATGTGGCGCAATTATTCTGGAAATTACGACTGAAAGTGGGGTATGCACCAATCAATTACCTGTACAAAGTGCCAGGTAATGCGCTGAAAATACAACTGGGAATCGGTTTTACCATCAAATCGATTCGAAACCTGTCTGCCGAAAACTAGTTTTTGTACCTTTGAATCATGTTGAAATACCTTGTATGCTGTTTAGTACTCATCGCCGTTGCCTGCACCGATCAATCTGCTGAAACGGTTGGTTATGACGAACTGGCTCCCGGTTCCGGAAAATACAACGACAAACAATCGGACCAACCGATCGATTCTTCCATCGTGAATGAACGTCCTGAAAGTAGTTTATTCCTTGCCATTGTAGATACGATGATGCTCGAATCGCGCTGGGTAAAATGGGATACATTGCTGTTTCCGGATCGTTTTGGTCCCAATGCACAGGAAAAATGGATGACTATCGGCACGAAAGACAGTTTGGTATTGCTGCGTTATCAGTTCAAAGACAGTTTGCGCACCAAAAATGCCTTTTTTAACTGGATCGATTGTTTTGGCCCTAAGTGTAAATCGTACAGCGTTGGTGCCAATATCCGCATTCCGAAACGCACAGCCTTGTGGTTGGTTGGGAATAAGGAACTGGTGATTATTGAAGGGAATAAAGCCATTGATGAAAAAATAGTTCGCGAAATTCTGAGCAAAGATCCTAAAAAGGAAAACTGGCTTTATATAGTAAACATTCCCAAATCGGGAAAAACAATATGGAAACGCATCGATAAAGGTGTGGAAAAACCAATCGTAAAAACAGATGAAAACAGTTAACAGAGGATATATTTTGGTTGAACCGCTTCAACCGTTTTGCGACTGGGCAAAAGAACACGACGCAGATTTCGATTTTAACGAAGACGATGACATCGAAGGAACGGTTTACTTGATCGACGAAGATTTTTTTGAAATCGAACCCGTTATCGAACAACATTTCAAGAAAATCATGCACAATGAATGTGCTGCTGTTACTGATGATGAAGCACATTGGCCAAAACCGTCAATGGAACTTTTTCTGGCGTGGTTTACAGTGCGCATTGGCGGAACCGTTTTCGATACCCAGAAATCAGATCTGATCGCGGACTAAAGAGTGATTCAGCGGCTTAGTGAGCCATTAATGAGATTTACGTTGTAATAGCGCTGGTCATCACTTACTTCTGTTGATAACCATTCCGGACGATCAAATGATTGTTCTTCGTGCTCCAGTTCAATCTCTGCAACAATCAATCCTTCGAGCTTGCCGTGGAATTGATCGACATCCCATGCCATGCCGCTAAACTCAATAATATAGCGGTCTTTAATCAACGTTTTCTCGCAGAATTGTTCCAGTAATACCACTGCTTCGGAATAGGGGATTTCGTATTCGAATTCCGTGCGCGAAATACCGGTGCTTTTTCCTTTGATTGTCAGATAACCTTTTGTTCCTTTTGTACGGACACGAATGGTTTTACCATCTGCACCATCATAAATGTAGCCTTGGCAAATAGCAAGCGGTTGGTGGTTTTTGAGCACCTCATGAATCTGATCATTCACCAGAAATTTGCGTTCGATTTCCTGCATAGGGCAAATATAATGGAATTGTTGTGTTGTAAGCTCGGGACGCATCCCGAGCCAATGCAACACAGGGACGCGATTAATCGCGCCCCCACACAGACAAATCCATTATATTTGTGTGATGCAAATACTGTTTACCTTCGATTATGAATTGTTTTTCGGCGCCAATACGGGTTCTGTTGAAAAATGCATGATCGAACCGACAGATGCTTTGCTGCAACTCAGTAAAACCTACAATGTCGGAATGACCTTCTTCGTGGATGTCGGTTATTTGCTGAAACTCGAAGAGTATGCCACGAATCATCCACAATTACAGGCAGATCTGGCAAAAGTCAAAGCGCAGATCGCTGAAATGATGAGTTTGGGCTGCTCTGTACAATTGCACATTCATCCGCATTGGGAAAAATCGACCTATGACGGACAGAAATGGCAAATTGTAACCGATCATTGCTACAAATTAGATGATTTTTCGGATGCTGAAATTGAACAGATCGTAAAGCATTACTATCTATATCTTTCCAAACTGACCAATCAACCTGTTCACTCGTTCAGGGCCGGTGGATGGTGTATTCAACCATTTTCACGCTTGCATAAAGTATTTAAAGAACTGAATTTGAAGATCGATAGCAGTGTTTTTCCTGGTGGAAAATTCCAATCACCGCATTACGATTTTGACTTTACGGCCGTTCCTACATATTCACCTGCATATCGCTTTGAAACGGATGTGTGTGTTCCAGAACCAAACGGAACTTTCACCGAATATCCCATTGCGTCTTGGAATTACTCGCCGGTGTTTTACTGGAAACTATACATCTTGGGTCGATTACAACGAGGTCGACATAAAATGATCGGCGATGGTAGCTTTTTAGCACAACCCGGACGAAAAAAGTCGGTGTTGACCAATTTCACTTGGAACCATGTGAGTGCCGACGGTTATTACGCCGGAATGCTTGAAAAACAAGCGTTAGCTTATCAGCAGCGTGGTGTGGAACATTTTGTGGTCATTGGCCATCCGAAAGGACTAACCGTTTACGCGTTGGAACAACTGGAACGTTTCCTGAAAGCCGCACGAAATAAGTATGCATTTCCTACGTTTTCCGATCTGCCATGAAATTGATTGAAGCTGATACGGTAAACAAAGCAGAATGGGACGAACTTGTTCGATCAAGTGGTGGTACTGTTTTTTCGCTTTCGACCTATTTGGATGCAACGGCCGACAATTGGGCTGTTCTGTTCAACGACGATCGTTCTGGCGGAATAGTTTGTCCATTTGCCACGAAAGCTGGCATAAAAGTCTTGTATGCACCCTTTTTTCACCGCTATACCGAATGGATAGGAACAAACCGACCTTCGGATGAAGCATTGCTGGAAAAACTGCAGGAGTTATTTCCCGTAGCCGATATCAATTGCCGAATGATCAGCAGCGGCTCTGAAAAAGTACATCAGGAATTGATTCAGGATCATTACAATACCAATCAGCAGGCAAAGCGGATGCTCAAAAAAGCGACTGTTTTTCGCGTGTCGGAAGAATGGCTTCCTGAACAACTCATGCAATTACTGGAAACAGAATTGGCACCCCGAATTGCAGGAATCGATGGACACTCTCTTTCCAAACTACAACGTTTGGTAACCGATTTCGAACACATAGGAATGGTCCAGGTCAATCTTTGGAAAGAAGATCAATGGCAGGGCGGATTGTGGTTGCTCGTTTTTGAAGACCGGATGTTATACCTCAAAGGAACAGTAACAGCAGAAGCAAAAGGTTCAGGTGGCATGTACCGATTAATGGAATACGCCATTCAACAAGCTTTTTCAACGGATAAATTGTTCGATTTTGGTGGTTCCAATGCCGAAGGAGTTCGCCGCTTTAACCTCAATTGGGGCGCAACAGACCGATCCTATCAACATCTTCAATGGAATAATGCACCTTTGTGGTGGAAAACAGTAAAATCTCTTCGCGATAAATGGAACAGCAAGTCATTTTCATAACCGGAGCTACAGGCGGTTTGGGTTCGGCAATGGTGAAACATTTCGAAACAAAAAATGTGCGTTTGGCATTGCACGCTTACCAGCATGAAACGTATGCAGTAGCATGCGAACACGAATGGTTTCAGGCCGATTTACGCGATCAGCAAGCCATTCCGCAATTGGTAAATGATGTGCTGAAACGCTTCGGGAGAATTGATGTACTGATCAACAATGCCGGAATTTCCCGAAACGGTTTGTCCTGGAAACTCGCCGATGAAGATTGGAACGACGTATTGGCCATCAACCTTACAGCTCCTTTTCTACTCACAAAAGCGGTATTGCCAGTCATGCGAGCGCAGCAATTCGGACGAAT
Organism: Bacteroidota bacterium; assembly: GCA_040387295.1. GTDB lineage: Bacteria > Bacteroidota > Bacteroidia > Flavobacteriales_D > Crocinitomicaceae > Fluviicola. The sequence goes on from JAZKEB010000003.1 coordinate 471,754, forward strand.
TATCTCCATTTCTTCTGTGGTTGCACAAACCGGAGTTGCAGGAACCGCTGCTTATGCAGCCAGTAAAGCAGGGCTATTGGGATTGACCAAAACCGTTGCCAAAGAAACCGCCGCAAGCGGAATTACCGCAAATGCACTGGCCCTGGGTTATTTTGATACCGGAATGATCACCGAAGTTTCACCTGAATTGCAGGAACAAATTCGTCTGCAAATTCCGAAGCAGCGATTGGGGTCCGTTGATACCATTTTAACAACGATCGACTGGCTCTTATTACCGGCTTCTGATTATGTGACCGGACAAACGATTTCACTCAACGGAGGCTTGCATAGCTGAGACTTTCCGTTATTTTTGTAAGATGTTCCCGAAAACCAATACACCGCGTTGGATTATCATATTGCTCGACCTCGGTTTGTCGGCTGTTTCGCTGTTTATTGCCTACGTTATCCGCTTCGACCTGAAAGCAGACAAACAACTCTGGGTCAGCGAATGGGAAATTCTATCAAAATCAATCCTGGTGTTTTTTGTGGTACGTTTTGCCACATTTTACTTTTTGAAAATTCACAAAGGAATTGTCCGACATACCTCAACAGTCGATTTTAGAAGGCTTTTCATAGCCGTTTCAATTAGTTCATCTATCTTTTTAGTTTTAGGGATTTTCCGGTATTACTTCTACGACGGCTATTTCCTCTTTCCATCATCGGTATTGATCATGGAATACCTGATTTGCTTTTTCCTGATGACCGTAGCGCGTTTTGCTGTGAAACTCTGGTATTTGGAATCGGTTAAGAACAAAGAAGAACATGTACGCATATTGCTCTATGGTGCAGGTATTTCTGGTTTAATAGCTAAACGAACCATTGAACGTGATATCCGCCTGAATTACAAAATCATCGGCTTTATCGACGATAATAAAAAGATAGTTGGAACGCGTTTGGAAGGGATTCCCGTTTACCACACTTCTTCGCTGGAAAAACTACTGAAAGAAGAGAAAATTACCCAGGTGATCATCGCTATTCAGGATCCGGAGGAAGAAAATCGTGGGAATGTAGTAAGAGCTTGTTTGGAAGCAGGCGTTGAAATTCGCAAGGTTCCAAGTGTCAAAAGCTGGATCAATGGTGAGTTCTCGACCAAACAAATCAGTAAAGTTCGCATCGAAGATTTGCTGGGCAGAAAACCGATTGTGCTCAATCAACAGAAACTGGCTGCCGAATTGACGGGTAAAGTAGTGCTGGTTACAGGCGCTGCAGGTTCTATCGGTGGTGGGTTGGTGCTTCAGATTGCTGAATACAAACCTAAGCTATTAGTTCTTTTAGACCAGGCAGAATCACCGTTGTACGAATTACAGTTCGAAATGCGTCAGTTGTTTCCAGACTGCCCGATCGAAGTAGTGATTGGTGACATTCGTAACAAGGAACGGATGGCGAAATTGTTTGAGGCTTTCAGACCTTCCTGGGTATTTCACGCTGCTGCTTACAAACACGTGCCGATGATGGAAGACAATCCGTCGGAAGCTGTACTCACAAACGTAAAAGGAACGAAACATTTAGTCGATTTAGCTCAGCAATACGAAGTGTTTAAGTTTGTTATGATTTCAACTGATAAAGCAGTTAATCCGACAAACGTAATGGGCGCATCCAAACGCATCGCAGAAATCATCGCTCAAGATTCCAATCAACACGGCAAAACACAATTCATTACCACCCGTTTCGGAAATGTACTCGGCTCCAACGGTTCTGTGATTCCGCTGTTTAAGCGCCAGATAGAGCAGGGCGGACCGATAACTGTAACCGATGAGCGTGTCACGCGTTTCTTTATGACCATTCCGGAAGCCTGTCAGCTGGTACTGGAAGCGGGAGTAATGGGAAATGGTGGCGAAATTTTTGTGTTTGATATGGGCGAATCGGTGAAAATAATTGACTTGGCGAAGAACATGATCCGTTTGAGTGGTTTGGAGTTGGGCAAAGACATCGAAATTCAATTCACAGGACTTCGACCGGGCGAAAAACTCTACGAAGAATTGCTGAATGCTGCGGAGAATGCACTTCCCACGCATCATCCGAAGATTTTAAAAGCCAAGATCCGTGAAAGCGATACGGACCAAATAACACAGATTGAAACGCTGATTCAAGCCGTTTCAGCAACACCAAACATGGAAGTAGTGCAGGCGATGAAACACATTGTCCCTGAATTCATCTCCAATAATTCCGAATTTTCAGTACTCGATAACAACGATCCAACATGATAGAACCGTTAAGACTCAAAGTGCGTTTTTCCGACTGCGATATGATGCAGCATGTCAACAATGCCGTTTATCTCAACTATTTTGAAGAAGCGCGCATCCATTATTTCCGTCAGCTGCTTGCCACTGATTGGGATTGGAAACGCGAAGGAATTTTATTGCGTAAAAACGAATTGGAGTACCTGAAACCTGTTTTTCTGCACGATCCGGTAGAGATTACGGTGTTTTTGAAGCATCTGGGTGAAAAGAGCTTTACCTTAACGTATGAAGTGAGGGTGAATCAGGATTTGCGAACAACCGGAACATCCGTGCTGGTTTGCTTTGACAGCAGTGTGATGCGTTCCATTCCGATTCCGGTAAAAATGCGCGAAGGGCTTAATCGCATTCCGCTGTTGCTGGAACAATAATTGCTTACAATTAAAAAAAGACGTTTATGAAATGGTGTACACTCTTGTTGCTTTTTGTTGCAGTAAAAGCTTTTGCTCAGCCGGGCGGAATTCCGGTGATCAAGAAAGACAGTTGCTACAAAATTGCCGATGCGCGCAAAGGAAAACGGTTTACCGAATGGGATTGCGGTAAATTGGCCGGAGTGGTTGATTGCAACGAAAAACTGGAGCTGGACGAAGCTTCCAATACGGTGATTACCGCTTCAGCGAAAAAACCATTTTCAGGTCAATGCGAAACCTGCCACATGAACGGAATTCTGGAACGTCGTGTGACATTTGTCAATGGAAAGACCAACGGTACCGATACCACCTATTATGCGTCGGGTTGCCCGATGGTAATTCGCACGCACGTGCAAGGCGTTGAAAATGGGCATTGGACCTATTTCCATGATTCCTTGGGAACCGTAGCCTGGGAAATGAACTATTCCGTTGGACAAAAACACGGACCACAGATTTTCTATTCCCGTAAACCTAAAGCTTCGTCGGGCGATACCACCAAGTATGAAAACTACATCAATGGTGTGCTACAAGGCCCCAAAGTGACCTATAACAAAGGGAAGCGTACCAAACAGAGTAATTATGTTAACGGTTTGCTGGAAGGCGCTTTTCTGGTATACAATGCCGAAGGGAAAATCATCGAGGAAATCAACTACAAAGAAGGAAAACGCGACGGCATAAGCAAGTATTATTATGACGATGGAGTCTTGTTGCGTACCGAAAGCTGGTCGATGGACACGAAAAACGGCGAGTTTAAGACGTTTTATTACAATGGAACGATTCAAACCCTGGAAAACTATAAAAAGTCCTCAGGAAAGCCAGAGGAACGCATGGATATCGATGTTTATGAAGTTCCGACCAAGCAACAAGCCGAAATAGTCTATGAAATGCTTGGCAAGCGCATGAAAGAGGAAAAGATCCGCGAGCAGGTAGGTGACGGGTTGAATGTTACCAAAAGCCAGGCAGTCGATCCGACAAACACGCCGGTGATTAAAGGCGAAAAACTGGTTCGTGGCATCAACAAGCCCTACGAAAAAGACAAAAAACACTACGTTGTTCAGGTACATCAGGTCGTTTCCATTCCTCAGAAAGAGGTAAAAGAAGGTTGGTTCGAAGAATATTTCCCCGACCAAAAGAAAAAAAGACGTGCCTTGTACAAAAAAGATGTGCTCATCGAAGAATACGTTTGGGATGAATCAGGCCGTTTGGTGAAATCAATGGGTGGTAACGAAGGCGGTGCAGGTGCCGAAGACGACGCCGTTCCAACTGCAGGGAAAAAGAAAAAAGAGAAAAAACCGAAAGTCAAAAAACCGAAGAAACCGAAAAAAGGAGAAGAACCTAAACCAGAGGCGACTGAACCGCCTAAGGAAGATTGACGTTTACTCAACTTTTAACCACATAGAGCACATAAGAAAACATAGAATGTGTGTGTTAAATGTCTGTTGTTAGTTACTTTCTTTGCGTGAACTATTACGCAGTTCTTCCTATTGTTCTCTACCGTGTCCGCCTCTGGAGGATGTGTCCTATGTGGACTAATAAAGTCAGTTAGCGTGGTTTAATTCCGCCCGAGGTGCTTTAGAAACCTGTAATGAGATCTCACCGCCTCATTAATCGATGAAAATTCCACATACGGATAATTGAATTCTTTTGCCGTTTGACGTACAATCGGAGCCAGCTTTTCATAATGCGCCGCATTGATGTACTGAAACAAATGATGTTCGATCTGCAGGTTCACACCAGCGATGTACCAATTCAGCAATCTGTTCTTAATCGCAAAGTTAGCCGTTCCGACCAACTGATTCTCTGCCCAACTCATTTCCTGTTTTTCACCCGATTGGTAAGGAATCATCACTGTTTTTTCGTTCAGGTGTTCTACTTGTAGTGCATGTGTCACGATCGTTCCCGCTACAGCATGCATGATCAATTGACTGATCAACACCTGCCACCACGCAAAACCAATTACCAGCGGCAGGTAAATAAACACGGCGATGTAATAGATTTTGGTGATCCAGAAAATGAGATGCTCTGTCAGAGAATGCTGCCTTTTTTCACCAATCCCGTTTCTGCGGTAGCGAAACAGCTTTTCAAAATCGAGGATGAAAATCCAGAAAATGGTAAACAAGCCGTAAACCAAAGCCGCATAAATATGTTGAAAACGGTGCATCTTTTTGAGTGGGGCGTCGGTTGAAAAACGCAACACATCGCCTTCTTTCAGCGCTTCGTCATACTCGTAAATATTGGTATATGCGTGGTGAAAAACATCGTGTTTAATGTGCCAAATGTAATCACTTACACCAACCAGGTTAAACGAAAGGCTCCACAAACGGTTCACCCATGCTTTTTCTGAAACGGTATTGTGAGAAGCCTGGTGACTGATCGCCAACCCGATTCCCGCCATGAGTAATCCTGCCAGAAAACACAAACCCATGTTGATGTAGTTGTTGAACCATTGCATGTAAATGGCAATTACACTGGCACAAAATAAACTCACCATAATGATTGCCCGAACATACCACGAAACCGTCGCGTATTTTGAAATATTATTGTCCGAAAAATAAGCATTCACCCGTTCTGTAAGCGTAGTATAGAATCGCTGGTCGTCTGATTTATATAGAGGCAAATCTTGCATGTGTTGTTAGAATGATACTACAAGTATAGTTTAATTCATCCATTGACCCTCTATTTCGCCACCATTCACCGATCAAAACAGACGAGTCTGATGAAGCAAATGATCGTGTTTTTAACTTAACCATTCGTCCCACATCCGTGCATGATGTACCATTCGCCGATTTTTGTTATCCCGAATTGGAATCTTACATCTACATTTGTATCGTAAAAACACAAACCGATGACAACACAGTTTACCAAAACCCTATTTTCTATTTTTTCATTACTGTTCTTCGTATCAGTTCCGCTCACAATAGTTGCGCAAAGCACCATTAAAGGCGAAGTGAAAAATCAAAAAGGCGAACCGGTCGGTTTTGCTAGTGTTTCCATTCAAAATACGGTAGATGGCACTACGACAGGTGTAGATGGTAAATTCAGTTTTACAACCAACCTGAAAGGCCCGCAAACGCTGGTGGTGAATTTGATCGGATACAACAAAACAACGCAGGCAATTAACTTAACGGATTCTGTTTATACCCTTTCTGTTCAATTGCAGCAATCGGCTAAACAGCTCGAAGAAGTGACGATTACCGCCGGAACAATCGAAGCGAACAATGACCGGTCAGTTGCTGTATTAAAGCCATTGGATATCGTGACAACTGCAGGTGCGCAGGCAGATGTTATCGGTGCGATCCAGACTTTGCCTGGTGTGCAGCGCAATGGTGGTGATCAAACCGGGCTCATGGTGCGTGGTGGTGATGTGAACGAAAGTAGTGTGATCGTTGATGGTACAGTTACCCAGAATGCATTCAATAGTACTGTACCGGGAGTAGCACAACGAAGTCGCCTGAACCCATTTGCGTTTAAAGGAACTGCCTTTAGCAGCGGTGGTTACACGGTTCGTTACGGACAAGCACTTTCTGCGATACTCGATTTGCAAACCACAGACTTACCCGAAAAGAACAACATGAACATTGGCGCACATTTTGCAGGCGCCTACATCTCCGGTTCAAAATTGATGGGGAAAAATGCTGTGGAATACGCTGCCAATTATACCAATATCGCTCCGTATCTGGCTATTGCCAATACTAATGTGGATTTCTACGAAGTGCCGCAAGGTGGTGGTATTTCTACGCGTTTTGTTTCAAGAACCGAGAATAACGGGATTTTTAAAATGAATCTCACCCACAGTTTCAATAAGTCGGGAATTACCATTCCGGATCCTTCTGCGGCGGGTGCAACCTTCAATTTCGGGATTAAAAACGAAAACACCTTGCTCACCACATCTTACAAATATTTTATCAATGAGCACGTAAAGCTGTTTTCAGCTTTTTCGTTCAGCAACAATACCGATGAAATTTCATGGGGAACGGCACCTGTTTACCGAAACGATGGCCGTTTACAGGGTAGGGTGGAATTGTGGTTTGAAACCAAAGAGCGGAAGTTGAATCTTCTTGTGGGTTCGGATGTTCAGCGATTTGATTACACGCAGCGCTTTGATACGTTGATCGGGCAGTTCGACGAATTATTGAGCGCCGGTTATGTGGAAGCCGAGTGGAAACCGATCTTGTGGTTTGCAATCAAACCGGGAGTCAGAGGTGAATATTCGCAATTGTTGGGGAAAGGAAATATTGTTCCGCGGGCTGCATTTGCATTCAGAACGGGTGAAGCGAGTCAGATTTCGGCCGCAACCGGAATGTTTTACCAAACAGCGCCCATCAACTACCTGATGCAGGGATATCGCCCCGGTTTTCAGCAGTCGATCCATTACATGCTCAATTACCAATGGATGAAGAAAGACCGTACACTGCGGGTGGAAGGGTACTACAAAAGCTACGATCAACTGGTGCGTGAAAACGGAACTGCTTACACGCCGAATCAGTACCGTTTCGATTTGGGAATGGTTGATAATTCGGGATCGGGTTATGCACAGGGAATCGATTTTTTCTGGCGCGACCGCAAGTCGATCAAAAACTTCGACTACTGGATTTCATACAGCTACGTTGATACCAAGCGTTTGTACCAAAACTACCTCGACAAAGTAACCCCCGATTATGTTTCAGATCACAACCTGAATGTGATTGCCAAGTACTTTATCATGAAATGGCAAACCAATATTTCGGCTACGTATAGCTACGCAAGCGGTCGTCCGTACTACAATCCAAATTCGACGGAGTTCTTGTCTGAAAAATCGCCTGATTTCCACAATTTTTCCGTCACTATCAGTTATCTGACGACGATTCGTAAAATGTTTACTGTCTTTTACCTGAGTTTAGACAATGTAACCAATCAGAAAAATGTGTTGGGTTACCGCTACAGCGCCGATGGAACACAACGTTTTGAGATCATTCCACCAATGTACCGTTCCATTTTCTTAGGCGTAAACTTCTCGCTGACAGAATTTAATAAAGATGAATTATAATTTTAACCAATAGACAGAAAACCGATGAAAACAATTATTACATCATTCGCTTTGCTCGTGCTTACCGTTACCACGGCGCGTGCACAAGAGCCTACCATGGAAGACAACCTCAAAGAGGCTTACGCGATCATGGATACCGCTAAAGGAATGCCTTCGTTGATGACGGCGGCGGCTAAATTTGACCTGATTGCCAACAAGTACCAGGATCAATGGGTAGCGCAGTATTACAGTGCTTATACCAAGGCTATTATCTCTTATTTTGAGCCGGATATTGCCAAGAAAGACCTGTACGTTGACGAAGCTGATGCGTATTTGGATAAAATCGTGGCGCTTGGAACAGAAAACGATCATGTATTCGTGTTAAAAGCCTTGGTTGCAAATGCACGGATGGCGGTTGACGGCGAACACCGTTGGCAGGAATATGGGCCTATTTTTGAGGAAAACCTGAAAAAGGCGAAGGAACTCAACGAAAACAATCCGCACATCTATTACCTGAAAGCCGTTTCTGTGTTCTACACGCCGAAAATGTTTGGTGGTGGTGCTAAAAAAGCAAAACCTTACTTTGAAAAAGCCAAAGAAAAATACGCGTTGATGACTGAGCGTTCAGTAATGATTCCTTATTGGGGCGAACCTCAGAATGAAGATTACCTGAAACAAGTGAACGCGGACTAAACGCAAACAACCGGAATTTAGAAAAGCGCGAATCCAATGGGTTTGCGCTTTTTGGTTTTACTAATAACCAATCACTAAACAGGCTACAACACATCCTGATACTCAGGAACCTTCTCAAAAACACTTTTAGCAAACGGACAAAGCGGAACGATTTTGATGCCTCGTTCCCGTGCAAACTCCACAGCTTTTGCGACCAGTTGTTTTCCGGCGCTCTTTCCGCGTAAAACGGGATTCACCTCCGTATGGTCAATAATAATGCGGTCATTTCCGTTCCAGACATAGGTCATCAACGCAACGCGTTTACCGTCTTGTTCAATATAAAATCTGCCTTTTGGCAATTGTTCCTGGTGAAGTATTTCCATAATTGTTACAAATGCATGTCAAGTTTTTTCATTAACTCGTCGGCTACAGGATCGCTGTAAATCCCGTAACTATTCACCAAAACACCTTTTATTTGGCGGTCGGTTGAAGCTATGGCGTACAAAATAGCCGAATCATCCGGATTTGACTGTCCTTCAAACCGAAAGAACTTATCGACTTGAAAATCATCCGGGCAAAGTTCCAGTTTATTCTCGCCATAGCGAATACATTCGGTACTGAGATTAAAATCTTCGGTATAACCTTGTTCGCGCAAAGCGCTCATGGCTTCTGTCAATGTGTTGTAACTTTCCATAGCGTGGTAATTTGTGTGTTTCTACTTGTTAAGTTCCCAAAAAATATCGAATAAATGAACGAAATTTGGTTTAATTAACCTATCGCAGAAAAGCACTAAAAACCTTCATTGCCATTCAAATTTCTCAGGCACAAGCTCGTGACCGTCGAACACGGAATACGTGTGTCAATCTGTTTACCCCAGCAGGTTGCTAGTTGGGGTAATTGCTTAGTATTGAAGCTATATGTTATAGAACAATGCCAATTTAAATCCATTGAGCTTAAAGTCCGATTTAGGTTTATCAGCTTCTAAATCAATAAATTTGTGTGAAAGAATAAAACTTTTAAATAGTTTCAATTCCAAAGAGATGGATTTCTTATTATTGAGCATAAACGAAAATCCCTGACCGGCACTAAAACTGATAGAGTTAATGGAAACATCTGTTAGCACGTCATTTGAGGTAGGGTAATAAGTCAGGCCACCATCAAAAGTAACAGAGTCTTTTTGCGTATACTGATTATCAAAACGGATACTACTGAATTGTAATTCTACAGGAACATAAAATGAAACATTTCTCTTATAAGCATCATACTGATACATATAACGCAATCCAAAATTAAGGTAGTTTTTTGGACCTCCAAGAACCCCGAAATCACCACTTACTCCAACAAAGTTTTGACGATTAATAAATTTGCCTACACCAAACTGAAAACAAATCGGAATATAGGTGAATCCTGAACTTAAATTTTTCTCAAGAAAGGCATCGTCTTCTTTTACTGATTCTTTAATCGTTGCCGCTGTTCCGTTAAAGCCAAGGCTGATCTCAAATTCGGTAGTTTTTCGGGGCTTAATAGACAGCGTGTCTTTTTTGTTGACAAAGTATCTTTTATCTTCGACAAAATAATCGTATTCCTCACGTGTGATGGAGTATTTTCTTCCGGAGGAATCTTTGAAAGTAATGTCGCCATCCTTTTCTTCAAAAACTAAAATCTCACCTTTTAGTATTTTACCATTTTTAAGGTAAACAAGATCATAAGTAATTACACTTTCAGAATTTTCCTGCGCATATGAGACCGTGGGTATGCAGAATAGAACCAGAAAAAAGAAGAATAAACTAAAATAGAAGTAGATGGATTTATTAGGATTCATAGCAAGGAGTCGTTTAAATAAAAATTAGGGGACAAATATACTTTTTTTGTTAAGACTAAAGTATTTTCAGCAGATCAGCGATTATGATTTGTTTCGTTATCAGGCAAATCGTCGGTGATTACCCTTCAAACTTCTCCAGCACCAATTCCTCGCCATCAAACACACCATAGGTGTCATACTGAAGCCATTCGCCGAGGTTAATGTAACGGGAAGTGTCGCTTAAACGAATATCCATAGGCAAATGACGGTGGCCAAACACGAAGTAATCGCGGTGTTTTTTCTGCAATTGTTCTTTGGAATAAATCACCAGCCATTCGTTTTCTTCACCCAGAAATTTGCTATCGGTGTCTCCGGTTGCAGCACGGCTTTTTCGCGACCAGAAGTTGGCCATTCCGATACCGAAATTGGGGTGGAGGCGCGCAAAGCACCAGCGTGTCCAGCGGGCCTCAAAACAGCGTTTCATGAATTTGTACCACTTGTCGCCCGGGCCTAAACCGTCGCCGTGACCGATAAAGAACGTTTTACCATTCCATTCCCGTTCAATATTGGAACGATTCACCGTAACACCCAATTCTTTGGGAAAATAATCAAACATCCACATGTCGTGATTACCGGTGAAAAAATGAACAGGAATCCCGCGATCGGTCAATTGGGCAATTTTCCCCTGCAAACGCACAAAGCCTTTCGGAATGGCGTGTTTGTACTCGAACCAGAAGTCAAAAAGATCACCTACAAGGAAAATTTCATGCGCGTCGTCTTCAATAGAGGTAAGCCAGCGAACTACTTTTCGTTCGCGTTCCAAACTGCTTTCGGCGTTGGGAACACCCAAATGAAAATCGGATGCGAAATAGATTTTTTTTCCTGCTGGAAGCGTCATCAAGTAAGGCTTAGAATCCGAAGATTGTTTTCAAGGCTTGCTCAAGTTCCAATCCGCGCAGTTTCGTGTCGATGATGTTACCTTCTTTGTCTACCAGCACGGTAAACGGAATGCCACTCACCTGGTAAGCACGTGCCGCTTCATTTGCCCATTTTTTCAAATCGGAAACATGATACGGCCACACAAGTTTGTCTTTTGCAATGGCGGCTAGCCAATTGTCTTTATTGTCGTCCAATGAAACACTCAACACCGTAAAACCGGCATCTTTGTATTTGTTGTAGAGTTTCACCACGTTCGGGTTTTCCTTTCTGCAAGGACCGCACCACGATGCCCAAAAATCGATCAATACCACTTTTCCTTTCAAATCAGACAACGAAACCGGTTTCCCGTTTACGTCATTCTGGGTGAAATTGGGAGCCGGTTTTCCGGAAGCAAGAATGTTCCTGGCGTCGTTTTGTTTTTTCAGTTGCAGGTATTGTGCATACGTTGCGTCGATGGTCGGACAACCTTTGAATGATTGATTCAATTGTTTCACAACCGATTCGTATGTGCTGAATTCTTTATCGAGGTCGAATGTGCTCAAAACAGGCAATAATGCCGGTGAGTTGGGGTTTTGCGCAATGAATCGCTGGCGGAATGAGCTAAACTGCATGTATTCCTGCTGCAACGATTGATTGATCGATACCTGCTGATCAGGATAACGTTTCAGGTAAGCCGCAGAAGAATCGCGTTTGGCATTATAAATCACCATTTGATTCACAAATTCATTCAAGGCAACAGATTCATCCGAACCCACAATGTTGTTGAAAGCGCCCAGGTTTTTACCATCGGCATTGATCCGAAGTTTTAAGCTATCGCGCAGAATGATGTTGATGTGTTGATTACCTACGCGGAACACGTAATAATCTTTTGAAGGCAATGTTCCTTTCAGTACGTAATTGCCTTTGCGGTCGATTTTTGTTCCGAAAAAGTTCTTGTAACCGCCTTGTGTGAGCGATTGGCCGATGAAAACAGAATCTGCTTTATCGGTATTGAATACATTGCCCGATATTTCAACTGTAATGGGTTTTTGTGCTACAATTCCCCAGCAGGTAAAAAGCGTCACTACAAATGCTGTCAATTTCATACAAGTTGTTTTAGTTGAGAACTTCTTCCAATTTTTGTTCCAATTCTGCACCGCGCAGGTTCACACCTACAATATTTCCTTCTTTGTTCACCAAAACGGTGTACGGAATGGCATTGAAACCATACAGTTGTGTCATTGGCGTTTGCCATTCCAGCAAATCACTTACGTGATTGGGCCAGATCAAACCGTCGGCGGCAATTGCTTTTTTCCAGGCAACAGGATCTTTATCGAGTGATACGGAAAAGACCTCAAACCCTTTGGATTTGTACTTTTTGTAAAGTTTCACCACATTCGGATTTTCCTTTCTGCAAGGTCCGCACCACGATGCCCAAAAATCGATCAATACTACTTTTCCTTTTAAAGAAGATAAACGCAATTCAGTACCGGCTGGATTTTTCATCGCGATTTCCGGTGCTGCCAATGTTCCCGAATTGAATTGAGCGTAGTTGTTATACTGAACTTCAATCTGGGCCAATTGCTGACTCAACGTTGCTGTAAACGGCGACTCGCTGTGCTCTTTGAGGTAAGCGGTTTCCATTTTTTTCAACACGTCCAGATTCTTCGGGTCCCAATGCTGGATTCCCAATTCCTGTGTTGGTACCAGCAAACTGGCCAAAATCAGGTTCACCGAATTGCCCGGATCTGCACTGACTTGTTTTCTTAGGAAAGCATCCAACGGTTTACGCAGTTCCAGGTACTTGGCAATGCGTGCTTCATCTTCAGTAATTTTTGGGAGTTCCTCCATTTGCGCTTCCGAAAATGCTTTGAACAATTTCATGTATTGCGTCAATGGTTTTGCCCATCGGGCGCCGCTCATTTTCGGAGCAACAGCAAAATCTTTCAGCGAACCGCTAATAACTGCTCTGTCGTTGATGTCCAACGGCAATACAATGGCATTTGCCGGATCGTTTCCAATGGTCATAGAATAAACGCCTAATCCGGGAATATTGCCGTCAAGCACATATTCTCCATCGGAATTGGTCATGGTTTCAGCTACTGCGATCGTTCCGTTGGGTGACGAAGCTTCTATCTTCACTTTTTGTAAAGAAGCTCCGGTGATGGTTCCTTCGAGGTGAAAATTGTTTTCAGGTCTCTCTTCTTCATCCGAAGATCCGCAGGCGGTTAAGCCCAACAATAGCAACAAAAAAGCGCAGTACTTTACCATTTTAGATTTCTTGTATTAATTGACGCAACAATTGGTTCGCTACTTTCGGATCGGCTTTTCCGCCCGAAACGCGCATCAACTGTCCCATAAAAAATCCGGTTAATTGATTTTCACCACCTTTAAAACGTGCAACTTCATCAGGATGTTGCTCGAAAACGGTCAAAATAAACTGTTTCAGGCTGTCTGAATCTGATTCCTGGATCAAGTTCAACGATTCGGCCAATTTGGAAACATCGGCTTCCGGTTGTTCGATCAACGCAGGAAATAATTTCTGCGAAGCCGCCGAATGCGATACTTTTCCGCTGTCGATCAACGTTACCAACGCACCGATTTGCTGTGCCTGAATCGGAAATTGTTCCATTTCCAGTCCGTTTTGGTTCAGGTACGATTTTACATCGCCCATGACCCAGTTGGCCGCCGATTTGTAATTGGAGGTAGATTTAATGACTTCCTCAAAATACAAGGCAATGGCTTTCGAATCGGTCAAAATTCCGGCATCGTATTCTGACAAATGAAGTTGTCGGGTATATTTTTCAAATAATTCTCTCGGAAGTGCGGGCATCAATGCTTTTTGCTGCGCAACATACACTTCATCGACCATGATCGGTTGCAAATCCGGTTCAGGGAAATAACGGTAATCGTTGGCTGCTTCTTTCGAACGCATGGAAATGGTGATGTTCTTCAATGCGTCGAAACTTCTCGTTTCCTGAGAAAGTGTTCCGCCGTTTTCAAGTACGCCAATCTGACGTTCTACTTCAAAATCGATGGCGCGTTGTACATTACGCATGGAGTTCATGTTTTTCACCTCCACTTTCGTCCCGAATTCAAAAGCGCCTTTCAAGCGAACAGAAACGTTGGCATCGCAACGAAGGGAACCTTCTTCCATGTTTCCGTCGCAAATATCCAGGTAGCGCACCAAACGACGCACTTCGGTCACGTAATTGTAAGCTTCGGTACTGGAACGTAAATCGGGTTCCGAAACGATCTCCAACAACGGTGTTCCCGCACGGTTCAAATCAACCAGCGTGTCGTAAACATCCACATCGTGAATGGACTTTCCGGCATCTTCTTCCATGTGGATACGCGTGAGACCGATGCGTTTTTCAACGCCGTTCTCATCTTTGATGAAAAGCTGACCACCGGTGCAAATAGGAGTGGTGTCTTGTGTAATCTGGTATCCTTTCGGAAGATCGGGATAGAAGTAATTCTTGCGGGCAAAATGCTGTTCTTTAGCAATGGTTGCTCCGCAGGCCAATCCCAGTTTTACGGCAAATTCGATGGTTTTTTTGTTCATCACCGGCAACGTGCCCGGATGCCCGAGTGTCACAACGCTTACATTGGTGTTGGGGTGCGCACCGTACTCGTTGATGTCGGAAGAATAAGCCTTCGTTTTGGTCAATAGTTGTGCATGGACTTCCAGCCCAATCACTACCTCGTATTTATCGAATAACGTTTTGTCCATTCTATTAATTAGATGCTGGAAATAAGTTCACGCATGATTAAAGTCATTTTCGGTTCCTGACGGCTGGCTACGTCGATTACGTCCTGCAAACTCACTTTCTGGATTTTGCCGGGAACGCCCAAATCGGTAATGATCGAAATGGCGAAGCACGGAATTTCCATGTGACGCGCAACGATTACTTCCGGAATGGTTGACATTCCAACTGCATCGGCGCCGATCGCTCTTACGTAACCGTATTCTGCCGGAGTTTCCAATGTTGGTCCGGTCAATGCGGCATACGTTCCAACCGCAACACGGATGTTGTTTTTCGCAGCGATATCTTTTGCCAAAGCAATCATTTTGTGATCGTATGGTTCGCTCATATCCGGGAAACGCGGACCTAACTCATCGATGTTTTTACCGATCAGCGGATGCGCAGGGAACAAGTTGATATGATCGTCAAGGATCATGATTTCACCCACCACAAAGTCAGGATTCACACCACCTGAAGCGTTGCTTACAAACAATTGCTGAATGCCCAATAATTTCATTACACGCACCGGGAAAGTCACCTGCTGCATGTTGTAACCTTCGTAAAAATGAAAACGCCCTTGCATGGCAACCACCTGTTTTCCACCAAGGTTTCCGAAAATCAATTTTCCCGAATGGCTTTCAACCGTTGAAACAGGAAAATGAGGAATTTGCTCGTAAGGAATTTCATTGATGATCTCAATTTCCTTTACCAATCCGCCCAATCCGGTTCCAAGAATGATTCCTACCGTTGGTTTTACGTTTGTGTTTGCGCTGATAAAGTCAGCGGCTTCTTTCATTTGTTCCAGTAACATATTTCAGTAATAAATTATTAAATGCTTCTTTTCGATCGACTTCCAGCGACATGCGTTGGTAAAACCACGGAAGCGACTGCAGGTCTTCTGTTTCAGCTAAACCAAGCAGTCGTACCGCATCTTTTTCCGTTGTCACAATGGCAAATCGCCGGCTTGCAAAAGTAGCAACTTTTTGGCGAATACTTTGCAGGTCTTTTGGTGTAAAAGCGTGATGGTCCGGAAAGTCCATCAATTCTACTGTATAGTGCTTTTCGAGGTGTTCTTTTAATGGCAATGGATTGGCAATTCCGGTGACCAGCAAAACAGTTTCAGGTTCTTGCCAAACAGCAGAAAAAACCGGGTTTAAATCGCCATAAACGACCTTAGTAAAGAATACATTTTCAGCCGGAAAGCGCAGTTTTTGTGCGTAAAGTGTTTTTGTTGCTTCGTCGACCTGCTCAGGACATTTCGTCACCACAACCACATCTGCGCGTTTCAGTCCGCCTCTGGTTTCGCGTAGATTGCCCGCAGGAAAGGGATGATCGTTGAAAATCGGTCGGTCAAAAGTTGTAAGCACCAACTGCAAACCAGCCTTGACTTTCCGGTGCTGAAAAGCGTCGTCGAGTACGATGGTGGAACCGGGAGCTTGTTGATTCAAGAGTTCGACGCCCAGTTTACGTTCTTCGGCCACCACAATCGGTACTTCTTTTCCGAAACGCAAACGGTACATGTAAGGCTCGTCACCAATGGTGGAAGCTGTTTCGTGATCGCCGGCGAAGATTGGCCCTTTTGTAGCACGACCATAACCACGACTGAGAATGGCGGGTTTAAAATCGCGCAGTAATTCCACAATGTAAATGGTCATGGGTGATTTCCCGGTACCACCGACGGTAATGTTTCCTACACAAATCGATTTATTGGGAATGATGTAGGTCTTTAGAAATCCTTTGTCAAACAACCAATTCCGGATACTTACGATGAATCCGTAAACTACTGAAAAGGGCCACAAAAGAAGTCGCATGCGCTGCATGAGGGTAAAAATAACTATTTAGAGGGAACTAAGGTGGTGGGGAAATAGTGAGCTGGGACTTCCTAATTCCCCAGTTCTCTAAAAACTAGTTCCCTATTTTCGAATAACCGTCAAAAATCCTGCTCGCTGAATCGCTTTTCCCTCCGTGAATTCTCCTTCAAACTTCCAGAAATACACACCTTCGGTGGCCGGTTCACCATGGATTGTGCCGTCCCAGCCGAAGTTGACATCGTTGGTTGAAAACACTTGTTCGCCCCAGCGGTTGACGATCGTCCATTCAAACGATTGAAAGCAACCGGGAACGGTAAGTGTCAGCATTTCGTTAATCTGGTTGCCGTCAGGTGTAAAGACATTCGGGAAAGTGATCTGTTCAAGACAGGCCGCAGCCGAAAAGTCCTGTGGTAACTCGTTGACTTCGCATGTTTCATCGCTCACGAAAAAATACTGACGGAATGTTTCTTTGCCGCAGCTGTCTGTTCCGTGAACTTCATACACGCCATTTTCGGTCACTGTGATGCTGGCGGTTGTTGCTCCGGTCGACCATAAAAGCGCCTCATTTGAATCAGACGCATGTAATGTAAGCGTACCATTGACCAACGACTGTGCGTTCAATCCACAAGGATCATCGTTTGACACAATCGTATCAATTCCAAGGTACGAAACCCGAGAACCTGCAAGGATATTTCCGTAAGTGATTGCCTGGAAACTCACGCCGTCACCTTCCAGCTCATGCGCAGCTTCCGCTATCGGAAAATAAGCCCAGCTGTAATCTTCGTACGATTGAAACGGTGTAAAATTGGCTGGCGATAACGGTTGACCGTCAAAATAAATGAACGGAATATCTTCCGTTTTCGCAATGACATTCAACCAGAACAGGCTTCCGGGGTCATAAGCCATGCTATAGAAGTCAAAACGACCTTTTTGCGTCTGGTAATTTATGGGAAGTATGCAGGTTATTTCCGGATCAGTGATCTGATTTTGCAGCAATGCCGGGTTACTTTGTGCGGAAAGCAGGTACTTTGTGACAAATGATTGTTTGGCAGTATTGACATAGACGGCATTGAACAGCAGCGTATCCAGTGTTTCATTTGCATCGAGCATGGCTACCTGCATACCGTTGATCGAAACAGTATTGTTGTCGAATTTCGAGAAAATCTTCACCAAATTCCCATGCGCCACATGTTGTTCTGGGACTACATAAAACTCTGTTCCCCAATAATTGTCTGGTAAATAATTCAGCAGTAATCTATCCGAGCAGCAACCGCCGGGAGTGTAGCCGAAAGATATGTACCCGCCGGTGTAGAGGTGCACGGAAATGGGCTTACACGAACCGCGTACCGAAACGGTGCTTCCTGAAAAGTCATTGGTAACAGCATCTCCTGCCGGTGTTAAACAACTTGTTGCCGGATTTCCCTGCATATTGTCGAGATTGCAAAATGGCGACCGGATGGGAATTACTTCGCCCTGATTAAGTGTAATACTAAAGGGTGTGTTGATCGGAAAACCGTTTTCTGTAACATGGGTTAAATTCAGATCAATTACTGTATTGTCTTCTGTTGCTGTAATGAGGATAATCGGCGTGTTGTGTGAAAAATAAGTGGCGTAAAAATCCTCGATGTGATGCGTTGAAAGTGTATAAGAAGTACCTGAGATGGCAGTAGGTAATAGCGTTGACAAACCGCCATCGACACTCCAGTTGCCATAAGCATAACGAATATTAACCGGCACATCCGACGTAATGTGAATCGCCTCCTGTACGTTCTGATTGAAATAACCATCAATGACCGTATATTGACTTTGACTGGTGAGATCGATATTTTCAATGGAATTGGCCGCGCAATTGACGGTGATATCAGGTCCCGGAGAAGGATCGTTAATGGTGATTACAGCTGCCTGACGTGTTTCAACCGAAATATAACCACCAATATTCGGCAACCAGAAATCAGTACCCCACGTAGTAAACGTCTGTGCGCAAAACTGCAGACAGATCAAACAAAAGGCGGGTAGTACGAACCATTTCATAATACTAAGTTAAGTAAACTGATGGTGGAAAAATGATGGAAGCGGAGGCGTTTACTGAAAGGTCGGTTTGAGCGTTTTTTCGGAAGAATTAATCTTCCTTTTCAATATAGGGAATCCTTCATGATTCTAACACCTCCTAGTTCCCCAATTTCCTATTTCCCCAGCTCCCTGTAAAAAACTATCTTTGAATCCACATTTCAGTTCACCCGTCATGACAACAATCGCACACATTCTCAATTACCTCCACCAGGTTGCTCCTTTTAATTACCAGGAATCCTACGACAATTCTGGATTATTGGTTGGTGACGCTTCGCGTGAAGTGACCGGCGTGATTGTAGCGCTCGATTGCACTGAAGCTGTAATCGATGAAGCCATTGCTGCCGGAGCGAATGTGGTGTTGACACATCATCCGATTGTGTTTAAAGGATTGAAGCGACTCACAGGTGCCAATTACGTGGAACGAACAGTGATCAAGGCGATCCAAAATAATATTGCATTAATAGCAATTCATACGAATCTCGACAATGTTTATTTTGGTGTGAATCACATCATTTCATCGAAATTGAATTTGACCAATCAACGCATTCTGGCTCCCAAAGCTGCTACCTTGTTTAAACTGAGTGTGTTTGTCCCAAACGATTCTGAAGTAGCGGTTCGCACTGCCATGGCCGAAGCGGGAGCAGGGCAGATCGGTGATTACGATCAGTGTAGCTTTTCGGTGGAAGGAACAGGTCGTTTTCGTCCGAATGGTGATGCCGATCCGTATATCGGAACTACCGGTCAACTGGAAGCTGTTGCTGAAACGCGCATTGAAGTTGTGGTAAACCAGCATGCGCTGAAAGCGGTGGAGCAAGCCATGAAAAAAGCGCATCCATACGAAGAAGTGGCCTACGATGTAGTGGCTATGCTGAATACAAACCAATACATCGGTAGCGGAATGGTGGGCGATTTGGCCGAACCGATGAAAACCATGGATTTCCTGAAATTGGTGAAAGAAACCTTCCAATGCGGAGTGGTTCGTTATACCGATCAGGTTTCCGAAACAGTGCAGCGGGTTGCGGTTTGTGGCGGTTCCGGCGGATTTCTATTACCGGATGCCATTGGAGCAAAAGCCGATGTGTTCATTACAGCCGATTACAAGTACCACGAATTTTTTGATGCCGACGGTAAAATTGTGATCGCAGACATCGGTCATTTCGAAAGCGAACAATACACTTCTGAATGGTTAGTGTTATTACTCATGAAAAAATTTACTACCTTCGCGGTTCGTTTAGCGAACGTGAATACGAATCCGATAAATTATCTCTAATAGTATGGCTGCAAAAGCAAGTACAAAAGAAACAACAGTAGCTGAAAAGTTGGACGCATTGTATGCGTTGCAAAAAATTGATTCTCAAATCGATAAAATCAGAACCGTACGCGGTGAATTGCCTTTGGAGGTACAAGATTTGGAGGACGAAATTGAAGGTCTTGACACGCGTATCAAGAAAATGCAGGAAGAAGCGAAAGAGTTGGATCTGGAAGTTTCTGACCGCAAAGGCGCTATGAAAGATGCTGAAATCGCGATTCAAAAGTTCAAGGAACAACAAAATAACGTGCGTAACAACCGTGAATTTGAATCGTTGGCAAAAGAAATTGAATACCAGGAATTGGAAATCAAATTGCATGACAAGCGTATCAAAGAAGCGAAGATCAAAATTACTTCCAAGAAAGAAGTATTGGACGAAGCAAAAGAGCGTTTGGAAATGCGTCGTGAAGACTTGAAAGTAAAACAAGGCGAATTGAACGAAATCGTTGGTGAAACGCAAAAAGAAGAACAAGCATTGATCGATGCATCAGGGAAAGCGAAAGACGCGATTGATGAGCGTTTGATCGCAGCTTACGATCGTTTGCGTACCAATGCGAAAAACGGATTGGCTGTTGTATCGGTTGACCGTGATTCATGTGGTGGTTGTTTCAACAAAATTCCACCGCAACGCCAGTTAGATATCGATTCCAAGAAAAAAGTAATCGTTTGTGAGCACTGTGGACGTATCCTTGTGCCTGCAACGGTAGAAGAATTGGTGTAAAACCCGATTATAAAAAATCATTCGTGGGCCCGGGATTTATTCCGGGCCTTTTTTATTTTATTTCCTGCGTTCAGACGCCTGCAATTGCGTATTTTTGTGTTCAAATTTTTGAACCCATTTTCAATGGAAAAATTTCTCAATGCCTTGTTTTCAATGCGCGCCATGGCGGTGGCAATGGTTGTGTTTTTCGTAGCAATTGCGCGTGCCACATTTATAGAATCTTCCGATGGTGTACAAGCCGCAAAGTTCTGGGTGTACAATGCCAACTGGTTTACAATTTTGTTAGGCTTTTTGTGTATCAACCTCATTGCGAATATTGTGCGTTACAAAATGTGGCGCCGTGAGAAGATCGCTGTGCTGACATTTCACCTTTCATTTATCGTGATCATTATCGGTGCCGGTGTTACGCGCATGTTTGGTTACGAAGGATTGATGCTGATCCGCGAAGGAGCAACGGTGAATACCATTTATTCGGCCGATCCGTATTTGTGGTTGAAAATCGACAATGGAACAATACAGCTTACTGATGATAAACAGCTTTTTTTAGCTGACGCCAACTGGAATGATTTCTCACTTGATTATGATTTTCCGGGTCACAAGAACGAAATCACTATTGAATATGTCGATTTTTTATCCAAACATGTTGACTCATTAGTGATAAACAAGTCCTTCAAAGGAACGGCATTGGAAATCGTTACCAATGGTAAAAAATCAAATTACGTTCCAGAAAACGATGTGTTGGTACTTGGTGCTACACAAGTCGCTTACGGTTCGGAGAAAGTAAATGGAGTCAACGTTTTCAAAAAGAACGGTGTGCTGATGATGCGTCCGACCCTTGAAATGCAGTACCTCCCGATGGCGATGATGCAGCAGGTGCGTGAAACCGGAGGCGAAGTCCCTGATTCGGCGATTGTAAAAGTGGCTCCGGGCGAAGAAGTGCCGTTGATGACAACCACACTTTACACCATTGGTGGCGACCAGTTCGTTTACAAAGGTGAAATCAAGCACGCTAAAAAAATGAAATTGCCGAGCGGACGAAAAGATGTTGGTTCCGATTACCTGATCGTAAAGGTTTCCGATGGCAACGAATCAAAAATTGTGACCCTCGAAGGCGGTTTGGGAATGATCCCAACTTCTGAATTCTTTATCCTTGGCGGATTGCGCTACCAGATGGAATACGGTTCCAAAAAAATCAAATTGCCGTTTAGTATCAAATGCAATGATTTTATGATGGAACGCTATCCCGGATCAGACGTGGCTTCTTCCTACGCCAGCGATTTGGAAATCATCGATGATGCCAATAAGTATTACAAAAAGAAACGCGTTTTCATGAATCACGTGATGGATTACAACGGTTTCCGCTTTTTCCAGTCAGGTTATGACGAAGATGAAAAAGGAACGCGCCTGAGTGTGAACCACGATTATTGGGGAACAAATATTACCTATTTGGGCTATTTGCTCATGGCAATTGGTATGTTGCTGAGCTTGATCGCTCCGGCAGGACGTTTCCGTGAACTGATCAATAAACTGATCCGGAATAATGGAACGGCCGTATTACTGGCGCTTTTTACATTTGCCGGAACGGCGGTGTTTGCACAGGATACCATGCATAATCACGATCACAATCATGATCAACACAACCATGCACAGCAACCTGTAGCACAAGCTCCTCCAAGTAAACCGGTTTTCCGCGTTATGTCGAAAGAACACAGCGAGGAACTGGCGAGTTTACTGGTGCAGGATTTTGATGGCCGCATCGTGCCGATGCATACTGTTTGCGATCAGTTATTGCGCAAATTGTACCGCAACAACAAATACGAAAAGCACAATGCCGTTCAGGCGGTGATGAGTATGCACATGTATCCGGATCACTGGATGGAACAAAAGGTGATTCAGGTTCCTACCGCCGTAAGAGACAAATACAACCTGGAAGCGTATGCATCGTTCATCGAGTTGTCGGATAGATTTCCGGATGGAAGCCTTCAGTTTAAATGGATCGACGATTACAACGATGCAATGCATCACCGGGAGGCTGAACGCGACGAAACGGAAAAGAAACTGATCAAACTGGTAGAAAAACACCAGGTTTTCCTCAGTATTCTTCAATGGAATTACATCAAAGTGATTCCGGTGAAAAACGATCCGGGCAATATGTGGTATGTTCCGCTAAGCCAGGAATTGATGATGAAGGATTCCGTAACATCCCGAATTGTACTGAATTACCTGACGCAGGTAGATAGAGGAAGTCGCGATGGAAATTACCGTGAAGCGATAAAACTGTTGGGCGATATTAAAGCATTCCAACGTGAAACGGCCCCGGCGCACATCGTTCCAAGCGAAACCCACGTGAAAATGGAAATTTCCTACAATAAAATGGGGATTTTCAAGAATACCATGTATTCGTACCTCCTGATCGGATTGGTATTATTGATCTTTTATTTTGTTCAGATCTTCAGAAATCCGGAGAAAAAGAAAGGGCTATTCTTCAAAATCCTACGCGCTGTTTTCGTGTTCCTGTTGGTGGTTATTTTCCTGTATCATGGTGCAGGATTGGGAATGCGTTGGTACATCAGCGGACACGTTCCGTGGGGTAACGGTTACGAAGCCATTGTATTCATTGCCTGGGTACTGATTCTGGTAGGATTTGCATTCTCGCGATTTAGTCCGGTTATTTTAGGAGCGGCTGCTTTGCTGGCGTTCTTCATCATCTTTGTTTCGGAGATGAACCTGCTTGATCCTGAAATTACACCATTACAGCCGGTTTTGAAAAGCTACTGGCTCCAGATCCACGTATCGGTGATTACATCAAGCTACGCCTTTTTAGGATTGGCGGCTATTCTCGGATTGATGAACCTGATATTGTTTACGATTCGCAACAAACACAATGCAGCGGTTATTACCCGAAATATCAACGATATCACGTACGTCACTGAGTTGACCATGACCTTCGGGTTGTTTATGCTCACTATTGGTACATTCCTGGGTGGTGTTTGGGCCAACGAATCGTGGGGACGTTACTGGGGCTGGGACCCGAAAGAAACATGGGCGCTTGTATCGGTATTGGTTTACGCCGTAATTCTGCACTTGCGTTACATTCCGGCATTCCGTGGTAAATTCCTCTTCAACGTCGTGAGTTTGTGGGGCTATTCCGCCATTATGTTTACCTTCTTCGGAGTGAACTTTATCCTGGTAGGTTTGCACTCGTATGCACAAGGCGACGGTTCAGTTAGCCTTCCGGGTTGGGTAATCTATACCATTGTAGGTTTTATCTTATTTACGGTAATTGCAGGAATCCGAAACCATCAGTTTAAGAAACAACAACGAATTGAACTCCCATGAAACTCTATGATTTTACCATCGCGCGATTAAACGGTGAAACCTTTGATTTGGCGCAGTTTAGCGGAAAGAAAGTGATTGTGGTGAACGTGGCTTCCGAATGCGGATTAACGCCTCAGTACACAGAATTGGAGCATCTTTCGGAAGAATACGCCGATAAAAACGTTGCGATTGTTGGCGTTCCGTGCAATGATTTTGGTGGTCAGGAACCCGGTTCGGCCGAAGAAATTCAAACATTTTGTTCCCGAACGTATGGCGTTACTTTTCCGTTGACCGAGAAAGTACATACCGTTGGTGAACACATGCATCCGTTGTATCAATGGTTGACAGAAACCACCGGCGAGCAGGTGACTTGGAACTTTCAGAAGTTTCTCATCGATGAAAACGGAAACGTCGTGAAATCAATTGCGCCTTCCGTTTTGCCAACTGATCCTGAAATCGTAAATTGGTTGAACGATGGAAACACAAACAATTGACATATTAGCCTTTGGCGCTCATCCCGATGATGTGGAATTATCCGCTGCGGGGACGTTGTTGAAACACAAAGCTGCCGGTTATTCTATTGGAATTGTTGACTTGACACAAGGCGAATTAGGTTCGCGTGGTGATATTCATACCCGTTATGAAGAAGCGGCTGCATCTGCCGAAATACTGGGTCTGACAACGCGTGTAAACCTCAAAATGCCCGACGGTTTTTTTACCCATTCGGAAGAAAACCTGCGATTGGTGATCGAGCAAATTCGTCGTTTCAGACCAAAAATTGTACTCATGAATGCGTTTTTAGACCGGCATCCCGATCATGGAAAAGGAAGTAAATTGGTGTCTGAGGCTTGTTTTCTGGCTGGTTTAGCGAAAGTAAAAACCTTCTGGGAAGCCCATCCGCAGGAACATTACCGTCCGCCGGTGGTGTATCATTACATCCAGGACAGACACATCGAACCTGATTTTGTGGTAGATATAACGGCTTACGCAGAGCAGAAATTTGAAGCCATTAAAGCGTATAAAACCCAGTTTTGGGACCCGAATTCAACCGAACCGCAAACACCTATTTCAGGTGAAGAATTTTTCGACTTTTTGAAAGGCCGTATGTCGGGCATGGGAAGAGCAATCGGCGCACAATATGCTGAAGGTTTTTGTGTGGAACGCACTCCCGGGGTTGACGATTTGTTTCACCTACTATAGTTTTTAATGAAATACCACCTGATTATCAGCTTCTTGCTGCTTTTTGCTGTTCCTGCGGGTGCACAACTCAATTACGTACTGTTGTCAGACGACGGAACACTTGAACAGCGTGTCAAAGGGATTTTAGGGAAATATTGCGAAGATGTGTCAAATGTTTCGTTGATTGGTTCCCAAAGCGGTGTCAGATCATTTTACAATAGTGAAGAAATCGGTTTGAAAGGAGGGATGGTTTTTACTACCGGATTTGCTCCCTCATCTGCTGCACCGGAGCTTTATTCGAGTAACCTTGGTAAAGAGGGTGATTTGGATATTTCTGCCTCATTTAATCCCGATCAGGCGACATTTGATGCGAATGGGATTCAGTTTGAATTAAATCCCACTGTTTCGGATACCATGCGTATGCGTTATGTGTTTGCCTCCGAAGAATATCCGGATTATGTGGGGTCACAGTTCAATGATCGTTTTTTGTTCTTGGTTTCCACCAACAATGGACCCTATGTAAATATTGCCAAGCTGCCAAATAATCAGGATGTTTCGATCAACAACGTAAACAATGGTTTGAGTAATAGCGGCCCTTGCTCCAACTGCGCTTATTATGTTGCC
This sequence comes from Bacteroidota bacterium, assembly GCA_040387295.1. Lineage (GTDB taxonomy): Bacteria > Bacteroidota > Bacteroidia > Flavobacteriales_D > Crocinitomicaceae > Fluviicola. The sequence continues at coordinate 497,614 of JAZKEB010000003.1, forward strand.
AACAACAACAATCAGGCTCCGAATTATACACTTTTCCCCTATAATGGTTATACCGTTCCGATGGTAGCCAAATTTTACGCGCAGGCAGGAAATCATTATCGGATTAAAATCGTGGTAGCTGATGTGGTAGATGAAGTAGTGGATTCTGCCATTTACCTGGAAGAAATCATAGAAGCTGGCGGTATTCCGGGCGATGTAAAAACCGTAGCCACAAACGATGTTGTACCTGCAGGTTATGTAGAATTGTACCGGAAAAAATCATTGCCTTCTATCCAACAACCCGATTACCGCGTTTCGGTTGATGCCAACGGTGAATTCTCAATCGATAGTTTGATTTCCGGAAAGTACCGGGTTCGTTATGTTCCGGAGGTTGGTTCGACGGACTATTATCCCATGTATTTGGGAAACAAGCATCTTTGGGAGAATGGCGATTTATTGACGTATGATTGCTTGTTCGATTCACTCAAGTTGTTTTCCGAACACATTCCGGTGACCGATGCACCCGGATCGATCAGTGGTATCGTGGTGCGTGATTCATTGGAGAATCAAACCAATGTGTCGCCTTATGAAGGTGCTGTGGTTTATGCCTGGAATCTGGAAACAGACCAGCCTGCAGCGATTACCTATACAGATGTGGAAGGTAAGTATACACTGGGCAATTTACCCAATGGTTATTACAGGATTGCCGTCGACATTCCCTTTATAGCACATACCGATTATTACGAACTGGAAATCAGGAATGAGATTGATTCTGTGCGGGAAGTAAAGGAGTACTTTGTTCGGAACAAGTACATTAAAAAGCGCACCACAATCGTGTCGTCGTTTTCGTTTTACCCGAATCCGACCAATGGAGCCGTGGTACTTGTTACGGAAAATTACATCGACTCGAAATTACGCGTGTACAATCATCTGGGACAATTGGTTGATGAAGTCCTGATAACCAGTGATGTACAGTATTTTGATACGGAGCATCTTTCCGAAGGGCTTTATTTCCTTCAACTAGGGGATATGCAGCCGGTTGAGCGCCTGATGATCACCGACGATTCAAAAGAATAATCTGGGACGTTATTGTCTGTTCAAGACCTTTTCATACCATTCGATCCAAAGCTCGGGCGTCACTTTTGAAACCAGCTCACCAATCAATTCCAATGGAATATCATTCATTTTCTTGAAACGGATACAGCTTTTCCCCATATCGAGTTTGGTTTTGCAATGCTTCGGGTATTCGTTGGTAAACCAGGTCAGTAATTCAGGATTACTGTAAATACCCATGTGGTACAACGCAATAAAGTTCTTCTGGGAAGCTAAATTCAGGAAGGGTAATGGCAATTTCGGGTTGCAATGGTAACCGGCCGGATAATCGCTGTGCGGAATCACCCAGCCAATCATTCCGTATCCTATCGTTTCTTTAAATCCTGCCGGAATGTTAGCATTGATCGTATCCCGAAGTTGCAGCATCACTGCTTTTCGCTCTTCGGGCAGAGAATCCATGTATTCTGTTACGGTTGCGGCTTTTGATTGCATAGTGTTTAATTGAGAATGTAAAATTTAAAATTGATCCGCAGTAGATTTCCTTTGTCAATCACTGCGGATTAAATTTTGATTTTACCGTTGCGATTTTCTCTATCAGTTCGTTGCGAAGCGTTTCGTCTTTGATTCCGGTAGCGGCGTCAAAATTGGTTCCGAAAGAAGGCAATGAAAATGTTTCCAGTATTTCGGCCCCGTGCTTCGGGAAACGCGCAATAGCCGCATTTAAGGAATTTTTTCCACCATAACCACCCGGAGAAGTACTCAGAAGGAAAAGCTTCTTGTCGTTAAAAATCTTTTCTTCGATGCGCGATGTCCAGTCGAAAATATTCTTGAAAGCTGCGGTGAAATTTCCGTTGTGTTCCGACATGGAAGCAATGATTAAATCGGCTTTGGCCAAATCGGCTATAAAACGATGTGCCGCTTCCGGATATCCTTCTTTTTCACGGTCTACCGAAAAAAGCGGCATGTCGTAATCGTTTAAATCGAGTAGGGTGGTGGTGTTTTCCGAAAAATGGGTTAATGTGTGTGCTACCAGTTGTTTGTTGATGGAAGCCTTGCTGGTACTGGCTGCAAATGCGATGATGTTCATAATAGCTGTGTGTTTTGTTCCCACAAAAATAAGTGTTTCATTTCGGGTAGCCGGTAACACATCGGTGCTATTCCTTCAAATAGGTTAAATTAACTCGCATATCAATAGATGCGCCCACTATGCGCTATAGATATCAGGTATATATCCCGTGGATACTCCACCTTTTGTGAAATACCATTCTGTTTCTTTAATCGACTAAGTAGGTATAAATAAAAAAAACTCCGAAGTGATGTACGTCAGTGCATCTACTTCGGAGTTAAACCTAACAAGAAAGTGTTTGAGCTTATTTTACAACACTCAATTTGATTGTTTGTGTTGCTTCGTTTGAACGAATTACTGTGTAATACAATCCTTGAGCAAAATTACCTGCATCGATTGTCAATGTGTGTTTACCAGCTTCAAAATCACCTGTAGCAACCGTTTGTACGATTTGACCACTGGCGTTCATTACCACTACATCCAATGTAGTTTGCTCTGTCAATTCAATCGCAAGTGTTGCGTTGTCAGAAGCAGGGTTCGGGTAAATAATGGCGCTGTTCAATGTTGTCAATTCATCCAATCCAACTACGATGTTTACCGTAAACGTTGTGTCGTCTTCACAATCACCGTTGATAGCTGTCAATGTTACTGTGTAAGGACCACTTGCAGCAAACGCATGTGTTGGCTGTGCAGCAGAAGATGATGTGAAATCACCGAAATCCCATGAGTAAGAAGTAGCATCTGTAGAAGTGTTGGTAAAGTTCACCACGAAACCGTTGATTGTATTTACAGCACCGTCAGCAAATGGTTGTGGATTTACTGTAATAACTACGTTGGCAGATTGTCCTACACCGTCACAAGCATCTGTGTTGGCAGTTGTAACGTGGTAAGTACCTGATGCGCTCACAACGATTGATTGTGTTGTTTCAGCATTCGACCATGTGTAAGAATCAGCTGTAGAAGCAGTCAATGTTACTGTTTCGCCTTCACACAAAGTTGTTGAACCCGTGATAGCTACAGTTGGAACCGGAGCGTTTGAAACGTTTACCGTTACAGATGAAGAAGTAGCCTCACATCCGTTTGCATCTTCGATGGTTACTGTGTAGTTTCCTGAAGTTGAAACAGTGATTGTAGCTGTTGTTTCGTTTGTTGACCAGTCATAAGCCGTTGCCGTTGAAGCTGTCAAATCAACACTTCCACCTGTACAGAAAGTTGTAGAACCACTCGCTGAAATAGTTGGTGTAGCTGGCGTAGCATTCACGGTAATCGTGATCAATGTACGCGGACTTTCATTTCCTTCTTCGTTCATTTGAGCTACGTAGAAGTTGAATGTTCCGGCTGTGGTAGTTGTAGGTGTCGGAGCAGTTTGAGTAGGAATACCGCCTTGAGCAACAGTGTACCAGTTCAATGTGTTACCGTTTGTAGCCGTTGCAGTCAATTGTGTAGCAACTTCATCCTGGCAGTAAGATTGTGTGGCAGCACCAACAGCAGGAGCTGTTAATACGTATGGTAAGATGTGTGCATCTGCAAAATCGATGTTTGATAATGCCGGTGAAGCACCTGCAGGACGGTAATCAGGAGCAAGGTAATCGTAAGGTGTTACCAAAATACCTGTTGTTGCAGCAATAGAGTCATTGTTATTGGTTGCGAAGAACGTTGTCAACGGGAATACACTTGCAGCAATTTTCTCCGTTACTTTTCCTGGAGTGTTACCAGCAATGATGTTGCTTCTGAAACGCAATGCACCGCTGGTAGCGTTTGCTTCCGCACCAGGATTTGCGTTATCAAGGAACAAACCGTTTTTGAAATCCATGAAGATACTGTTGTAAACACTGATCGATGAATTACGACGAATACGCAAGGCACGACGGTAACCTGTAGCAACCGTAGCAGCAATGTTTCCACGGAACGGACCGATAGCGGTAATGTTCGAGAAAATAGCATTGGTAAGCGGAACAGCAGCTGATCCTGTTGCGTTGTTATCCGATTCAAAACCTTCTGATGTAGAAACGGCAGGGTTATCAGCGATGTTTGGGTCACGAACGATCAAACCGAATTGTACTTTACCGCTGTAACCGAAATCCGTATCAAAATCGTCATCAAGGTTACGGTAAGATACCAAATGGTGAGCATTCACCGTACCACCGAACCACTCAAAAGCATCGTCATTACTGAACGAAACCTGAATGTGATCCAATTGAGTTTCACTACCAACAGAACCCAACGTCAAACCGTTGATTTCTTTATCTGTTTGGTATACAAAACCAGGGAATTCGATACGTACATAACTCAAAATACCTGAATTGTCTGTATCGTCAGGATTCACACCACCACCGAATTGTGTATCTGCAACCGGTGCAATACCTTCGATGTTTGCAATTCCACCAGGCTGGTTGTTAGCAGCACGACCCATAAGGATAATTCCACCCCAGTCACCGGCGGCACGTCCTCCGGGAGCTTGATTGGAAGTAAAGATAATTGGTTGAGCAGCTGTTCCTTCAGCCATCAATTTTGAACCTTGTGTGATGAACAAACCTGACCCTGGGGTTGCTTTGTCACCCATAATAATGGTACCCGGTTGAATAGTGAGGGTAGCACCGTTTTTTACATAAATCTGGCCTTGTAACAGGTAAACGTTTCCGGCTGTCCAGGTAGTATTATTAGTAATACTTGCAGCTACTGTAACAGTCGAAGAACCGTAAGGAGTGTTTTGCGGATCCCAGTTAGTCCAGGAATCAGTCCACATTGCAGCAGGCGCAGGTGCAAATGCCCCGCGGTAGTCCGTTTGGACAAAGAATGATTGACTTAAGGCTACTGTACTCAATAGTGCAAATAACGCCGATGTGTAAATTTTTTTCATTTTCGAACTTGTTTTTAAGTGACACAAAGGTCAGTTCGCAACCTTGCTTTGAAATTAGATTAAAATTAAAGTTGAAAGAAATCTGTATGAAGCCTGTGTGAAGAAAAACGATTTAGTTTATTGTGAGGTAACATTATGAAACACAGATAGTATTGTTTGTTAAGTAAACGGTCTGATGTTAGGTCGATTGTTAAAGATTGGTTATGATGTATATCCCCGAAGGAGCGATTGATCATTTAATCGAACAACTTTTTTAGAATTTGAAGTACTGTGTATTTTTAACCACGAATAAACGAATGAAGAACTGTATGAAATTTAAAACGAATCAGACTTCGTCTGGATCACTAATCAAAACAGGTCATTCATTCGATGGAAACAAGGTTTCCCATTCGTCTTTAATCAAATGTAATATGTCATTCGTTTATTCGTGGCAGAAAGGTAAGCAGCATTATAAGCTGCAATATTAAAAAGCGAGTCCGTTAGGCGAGCTGAAATTCGTGCATTCGTGGGAGAAGCTAAGTATAACCTTGTAGTGTTAAAAGACGAAAACCACCCCGAAGGATGGTTTTCTGAGAAGTTAGCAAATTGCACTACTAACCTAACTCTGTTATTTGGTTTGGATAAAGCCTAAAAACGAATACTCAACGAAGCAGAGAATGTTCTTCCGAAAACAGTTGACCACACGATGTCGTCGGTTTCGGTGTCAAGTCCTGTGCGGTTGTTTTTGTCACCCACAAAAATGGTGTTGAACAAACCGCTCACTCCGTTTCTCGATTCCTCACCAACGGTGTTTTGGTAAAACTCCTGTTTTTGCGCAAGCAGGTTAGCAGCATTGAGCTTGAACTCCGCTTTGTTTTTCCAGAACGTTTTGCTTACCTGGAAATCAACAAATGTTCGGCTGTTCTCCCACAAATCCGGTTCGTTTACGTTTCCTACGATTGCGATCCGCGGACCAACTTTGTTCAAGCTCAGCGTCATGCTCCAGTTGTGACGAACATTGTTGTAGTAGATTCCTGCGTTAAATACATACGGCGATTGTCCCTGAAGCGGTCGTGAACTTCCTGCCGAACCCAATACATTCGAAACGTCAACCGTTGAGCGGATAATCGAAAGGTTGGTATAAACGGTCAATTGTTCAAAGAACGAACTTGTATCGGCGTTGATGAGTGCAGAAACCAACGAACGGGCTTCGATCTCCAAACCGTAATTCTGAGCTGTAGGTACGTTTTTGTACGAAACCTCGCTGGTAACGTCAGGTCGTGAAATTTGCTCGATCGGGTTGGTAAAGTGTTTGTAGAAAACAGTACCGGATAAAATCTGACCACGTCCCGGGAAAAACTCATAACGTAAATCAAGGTTTTGGATGCTGGCACGCAGCAATGAATCGTTTCCTGAAACCACAAAATTGGTATTGAAATCGAAGAAAGCAAATGGTGCCAACTCACGGTATTCAGGACGATTAAGCGTTTGTGCGTAGCTGAAACGCAGGTTCTGCTTTTTGGTAATGGAGTAAATGTAATTCAATGAAGGAAGCACATCTAGTTTTTTGGTGTTCAATTTCAATTCCGATTTATCGTCGCGCAATGCTGTCAATTCCTGGTTAAAGAATTCGGTGCGAACTCCCCAAACCAAACGCATGTCGTTTTTAAAACGATTGTCGATCATCAGGTAACCGGCATACAAATCGGAGTTTGCTTTATAAGAATCGGAATTCTTCGTACCGTCGTACAATTTAAATCCACCTACACCATTTGATCCGCCGCTCGGCGCCTGAAGCAAGCCCATATTTTCAGGAGCGAAGATTTGATCTTCCGGTAAGTACAGTAATTCTTGTTTGAAATCAATGTTTCCGCCCACAACACCATATTTGGTATAGCCTAACTGACGCGCAGCAAATTCGCGGTTTCTGATTTGTCCCATTCCACCGACTTTAAAATCGGTCTTCAATTTTTTGAAAAGCAAAGTCGGGTACGTGAAATCCAAACGCGCGCTCACAGAATTTTCGTTGTTCTGCGAAAAGAACATACCACCTCCATAACTCGGACCTACGTTCGAAGAAGCGATGTTGGCTGTCCAAACCGTATCGGTTGGATTCGGATTGCTCGGATCTGTCAGGTATTTGTAACGCGTATAGATCGATCGGTTCAAACTTGGGATTGTTCGTTTTACATTACTGTAAGAAACCAACCAGTCGATGCGCAATTTGGAAGATTTCAACAAATGCTCACCATTCAGCTGTCCTGAGTAAATATTGTTGGAAGTAAACCAGCGCGCGTTTGAACGCAATAAAACAGGATCATTTTCCAACGGACCAATTTCTCCTGTCCGGTTAATCAAACGGTCGTCGGAATTGATACTGTAAATGTTTTTGAATCCGATGCTGTTGTTTTCATTGAGTTTGTAGGAGAAATTCACCAGTAAACCGGCCAATGTCTGTTCTGAATTGTTCTTGTCAAGGTAATCGGTTTCCATTTGAGAAGGAACGCCCGGAGTAATGGAATTGGCATAACCACGACGTGTTGTTTCATTGTAGTTAAACGTTCTGTTATAGGTAAGCGACGAAATAATTCCCAACTCTCTTCCTTTTATTTTTGGGTTAAAACCCATGGCAAACTGTAGGTTGTAGTTAGGTGAGAATTTTTTGTCGACCAACGCCCAATTGGTTGAGAAACGCTGTGCAAGCGCGGCCTGTTCTGAAATGGTTAACGGGAAATCGGCAGCGGAAGGCACTTCGGACGATAATTTACGTGCTCCGTCGTCCAAACCGAGCCAGTCCATTTTTCCGCCCTTGTATGTTTGTTGTGCTTTAAACGTGGTGATGGTATTGTAACCTGTTCCCATGCTGAGTGAATAGAATTTTTTCTCCGGAATACTTTTGGTATTGATGGAAATGATTCCTCCGGCAAATTCGGCCGGCTGGTCAGGCGTCGCTGTTTTTGAAATCACGATATTGTCCAGCATATTCGCCGGGAAGATATCAAACGAAAACGCTTTTCTGTCCGATTCGGAACTTGGTAACGGTCCGCCGTTCAGATAAGCTGCATTGTAACGGTCATTCAATCCACGGATAATCGCAAATTTATTGTCCTGAATACTGGCGCCGCTAATTCGTTTTAAAGCATCTCCGGCAGTTTTATCCGGTGAGCGACGAATAACTTCTGCCGGAATTCCATCGGAAAAGTTAGGGGCTGTTTTTTGTTTCAGGTACAAATCGTTCACCGATTCGCGATTTCTGCGTGCAGTCACCACCACTTCACCATCAATAGCAGATGCAACCGTATCGTTGAGTACAACATCAATCACAGCTACCGTATTGTTGACCACATCAATATCCGTAATGGTAATGCTTGGATATTCTGTGTAAATCACCTTCACGCTGTATTTTCCTTGTGGCAGTTTTCCGAATTTGTAAATTCCTTCAAGATCGGATTGCACTTTTGAACCGTTTTGAATTAATTCTATGTCTGCAAACGGGATGGTTTCACCGGTTTTTCCATCGGTGATTTTTCCCTGAATTGCCCCCGAATTCTTGTCTTGCGCAAACGCCGGAATGGATAAACTAATAAGGAATAAGGTGATGATTGCCTTCATGTATCAAATTTTGCACAAAGGAACTACCGACAGGTTACTTTATCCTTAGTCTAAAACTAATGGATTGTGAGACTATTATTACGGTTGAATGAAGAATGTAAAATCAGGATTGTTTTACTATTAATTCAATGTGAACAAAATCGTGATTTCGATCTGTTAACCGAACTGTTTTTATCCGTTGCTAACCGTTAGAAACGGCTTTGGTACCGAAAACACAGGATAAATTTACTTTTTTATTTCGCTAACTTACTTAAATCACTTATTTTCAGACTCAAATTCTACACTACTGATGAAAAACCAACGCCTCTTTTTGTTCGTCCCTCTGATCGGGATGATGCTGCTAACGGCTGTAAGCTGTAAAAAGAAACCAACCAATCCTGACGATGAAGAAGATCCCGGATATACAGTACTGATTGCAGATACTGTTGCTTGTGGTTATACAGCCAGTGTTATGCTGCGTCCGGATGGAAGAGGAAAAGGATTTGGCGTTTTGGGCGGTTTGTTTGATAACTCAACCGAATTCAAGCAGATTGTGGCCGGCGGAGCAAGTGTTTACGGATTAAAACACGATGGAACAGTAGTGGCTGCCGGATCAAATACGCATGGTCAGCTGGGTGATTCGACCACCACGAATTCGTTTGCACTTATTCAGGTTCATGATCTGACCAACGTTGTCGAGATTTCTGCAGGATTGTCACATTGCCTGGCGTTACGTTCTGATGGAACTGTTTGGGCCTGGGGGAATAATCACTTGGGGCAAGTTGGTGATACAGCCGTCGATTTTTTTTCGGAGCCAGTTCAGGTACAAGGGCTTTCGAATGTAGCTGATTTGTCGGCGGGACACTTGCATAATCTGGCGTTGAAGTACGACGGAACCGTTTGGTGCTGGGGCAGTAATGCTTATGGCATGGCCGGACAAGCTCCTCCGATCTCTATTTTAGTAACACCAATGCAGGTAGCAGGATTATCCAATATCAAACTCATTGCCGGAGGAAGTTTACACAGCATGGCAGTCACGCAATCGGGTGAACTGTATACATGGGGCTCTGATGACCATGACGCCCTCGGTTTTTTCGCAGGAACGCATTCCGAAATACCATTACTGCAATCGCAGATGGGAACCGTTACTTCCATTGCAGCCGGCGAAGCTTATTCATTGGTTGTAAGAAATGATGGCAAAATTATCAGTTGGGGAGCAAACCTTTATGGTCAGACCGGAATTGGTTCAACGAGCTACAGTTCTTCGCCGACTGTGCTTGCCAATTTATCCAAAGATATTCGCCAGGTGGCTGCCGGAGCCGATTTTAGCTTTGCTATTGCCACCGACGGTTCCGTATATGCCTGGGGAGATAATGCGAATGGGGTTTTAGGTCCCAATTTCACCTTTGGAAATTATGCTGTAAGTCCGACTCTGGTGGAGGATAATTAACGTGGATTCATTAAGAATGAATCTGTAATACATCAAACTGATTTCCGTTGAGCGTTACCTGCTCGCCCTTCTTTTTCCCGATCAGTTGCTGAGCGAGTGGGGCGGTTGCGCCGATGCAGAATACAGTTCCTTCGGTTGTTTGAACCGTTCCTAGAGGCAATCCAATAAAAAAGAAGCCTTTACTCGTTTCTACGATGGAACCGTTTTGAATAACTTCTGAACCGGAAATTGTTTCCAAATGCGGAATGAGCGCTAACTGTCTCGAAATTTCCTGCAATTGCATGTTGATTTTATCCAATTCCTGCTGACTCATGGCACGGGAAGTTTCGTACTTATCGCCGGCCGAACTTTTGGTTTCATTGGCAAGGCCTTCCTGTAAATCGGCAACCATGGCCTGAAAATCCTGTTGTTTGTTCACCAGCAAGGCGCGGGCTTCAGCAAGAAGTACCTGTTTAATCATGGTCGATCAGGTGGTGTTCGAAGATCGTTTTTAGCTGTGCGATGACTTTATCTTCACTGTATTCCAAGCCCTTTTCGCGAATAACGGAAGCATCAAACTGAACGGTATTGTCTGTGAGTTGTTGCAATGCGTCGGCAAGTGCCTGCGGGTCACCGATCGGAATTTGCAACCCAAGTGACGGATCCAGATCTTTTCCAATGCCAACCGGTGTTGTAATAGTTGGTAAACCTGTCAACCAGGCTTCTGCCAATACAATACTGAACGTTTCATACGAAGACGTGAGCAAAAAAGCATGGTGCTGACGCATTTGTTCCGCTATTTCATTCCAGTTCATAGGCCCGGCAAATGTCACGTTGTTGCCAATTCCCAGCAAAGCGGCCATTTCCGTCCATTTTTCATATGGTTGATCCGAGATCACGGTTAATTGAAAGTCAGGATTCCCGGCTTTTACAGCCAAGGCAAAACCGCTAAGCAGTGTTTCCGGATCTTTTACTGATTCATCCAATGTAGAAACATGAATAAATCGGTTGTAGCCCGTTGATGGTGTTTCGCTTGGGTAAAACAGCTCGGTGTCAACAAAATTGGGAAGTACTGTGCTTTTCGTAGTCGGAAAAATGGCTTTCATATCTTCCTGCAAAAAAGCAGAGCAAGCCAATAATTCATTGATATGCAGACTCGTGCGTTTGATGATTCTGCGCTGCATCCGGCCGAATTTCTCGCGAATTTCCTTGCGGTAATAAGAAGCGTGTTCCATCACAATCAGCGGACAATGGTAAAAGCGTTTGGCACGAATGAATTGCAGACCTCTGTTGAGGATCACGTGTGCGAACAACAAATCAACTTCTTCCACTTCGTCAAAAGCGGTACTGAGTGCTTTTCGCTGCCAGTACCAATGAATGAGTTTGTTTTTACTCACCGGATGGTAAATGCGAACGGTAAAAACACCATCCGATTCATCAATTTCCTTCTCGATGCGCGAACATGCCGGGTCGCCGTGTGTATGAATAACTGAAACCTGGTATTCTGAAGTTAACAACTGAGCGAAACGCTGCACAAAATTCCCCACAAAAGCATCCAACCGGTTCGGAAACCAGGAACTCATGAGTAAAATATGCTTGCGCTGAGTTGGAAACATTGGGTTTGTTTTTGGGGAACGAAGTTACATTAATTCACCAGCAACCGGATTGTTTTTTGTTCTCCGAATCTGTTAATAGTTATTAAATAAACGCCCGGGGCAAGTTGTGGCAATTCCAGTAGGTTGTTTGAAATAGCTGTCGCCAGGCGCTTCCCATTTAATGTGTTGAGTGTCACCTCGTCATCTTCTGTGAGGCCTTCTATCTGAACAAAAGTCCCCGAAACAGGATTGGGAGAAACAGTGATGAACGAAAGCGAGGATTCTGCCACAGTTGCCGGACAGGAGAGCCGGTTGATCCGCGCCCAAATGCTGTCGTTGTATTGAACGGGAACCAATGAAACACCATCAGCTTCGCCCATACGCACTACCACCAAGCCTTCGGAAGGTGAAATATTGATGATCTGTCCGTTTTTTCCAAGGGCAGAATAGGTGTCGGCCGGTGCCTCTGAAAGCGGACTTCCCGGAAACGAAAACTGTGATTGCGGCAGCATAAATGAACTTTGTCCGTTGAGCCATGTCAGGTAGCCATAAGAAGGATTAATGGCTTGCGACGAAGTGGTCATTTCCTGAAAATAGGCCGGATCGTCTAATACCGGCGTACCGTTCCAGATTCCCTCGCTGTGCATCAGTAACCCGAATCGGGCCATGCTGCGGGCGGTTGAAATAAAAATATTGTTGTAGCCAATGGAAATATACAAACCGGTCATTCCGGTAGGCGTTTTGACTTTTTGCGTGATCCATTGATTGAGGGTTGAACCCGTTGCATTTTCAATAACGCCATCGAGCAATGTGTAAGGACCATTGTGATACGCCCAGCGCGTTCCGGGATCGGCCATGTAATTCAGACAAGCCGGATCGGTACAAAAAATATCACCTGTATCGGCCAATCCGCTTGTCATGGTTAGCTGATGCCGAATGGTGATTTTCTCTTCCTGGGCAGCACTCATGTTTGTCCAGCCGGTTCCCAGATAATCGGAAGTAGTGTCGCCAATAGAAAGATAACCTTCTTCCTGCGCGATGCCTACGGCAAAACCGGTGAGTGTTTTTCCGGCCGAATTCCAAAGATGTAAGCTGTCGACCGTAAAAGTGCCAAAGTATTTTTCCAACACGATTTTGCCGTTTTTCAGTACAATAAACGCTTTGGAGTTGGTTTGCTCGAGGTAATCGTACAAGGAATTGATTGAATCCTGGCACCAGCCCAATGTAGCAGGATCGGTTGTCTCCCAGGTAGAGCCAACCAATGGCGGATAGTATAATTGCGCTTTGACAGGTTGAAAACTACACGCAACTATAACCAGAAATAACAAGTGTTTCATGGACAATAAATCTGTTTCGTCATGAAGTTACGATAAATTTAGTAAAATCAAAATGAACATTTCCTCTCCCACAGATGAATGGATAGAGCTCGGCTAACGCCCTCGCTGAATATTGAATAATAGAATAAGCGCTGCCGTTAGGAGCGCAAAAATCTGCGCATCTGTGGTAAAAGAGGGGATTATTTATTGTAGATAGAAACGAGTTGTTCCAATGCAAAATCAATTTCTTCTTTGGTGGTATAACGCGAAAAAGAGAAACGCGCATTCGGTCGGCTGTTGTCAGCTCCGATTCCTTCCAACACATGAGAACCTTTATTCGATCCTGAAGAACAAGCACTTCCGCCACTGCAAGCCACACCTTTTAAATCGAGTGTAAACAACAGCATTCCTGATTTTTCAGTGGCCGGTAAACAGGCGTTAAGTACTGTATACAAGCTTTTCGCTGGATCTGTTTCACCATGAAATGACACTCCCGGAAGTTGTTTTTCCAATTGTGCCATCATGTATGATTTCAATTCCTGTACCTGATGCTGATGTTCTTCGATATCGGTATTGGCCAATTCCAATGCTTTGGCAAGGCCTACAATTCCGTAGAGATTTTCGGTTCCGCCGCGCAATCCGCGTTCCTGGGCGCCGCCATGGATAAATGCTTCGGCTTTTACGTTTTTGTTCACGTAGAGAAAACCGACACCTTTTGGTCCGTGGAATTTATGAGCTGCGCAGGTGATAAAGTCAATATCCAGTTCCTGCAAGTCGAACGCATAATGCGCCATGGTTTGTACCGTATCCGAGTGGAACCATGCGCCGTATTGGCGACACAGCGCGCTTACTTCTTTAATAGGAAGCAACGTTCCGATTTCATTGTTGGCATGCATCAACGATACCAGCGTAGGAATCGGTTCTTTGAGGTATGTTTCCAATTGTTGCAAGTTGATGCTGCCGTTACTGTCTACATCCAGCCACACGGTTTCCACACCATGATCGCGTACAAGTGCTTCAATGGTATGTCCGACTGCATGATGTTCGATTGAACTGGAAATAATGCGTTTGGCTCCCAACGAAAGAATCGCGGTTGTCAATGCCATGTTATCGGCTTCGGTACCGCCGGAAGTGAAAATAATTTCGGAAGGTGAGCAATGCAAAAGCTTGGCAACCGTGCGTCTTGATGTTTCAATCACGCCTTTTGCCTGTCTGCCGTAAAAGTGAGTGGAAGACGGATTCCCGAATTCATTCAAAATATAAGGAATCATCGCCTGAGCAACTTCAGGTGCTATTGGAGTTGTTGCTGCATTGTCAAGGTAAACCCGCATCACTTTTTTTTTCGCAAAGTTAGAATTTTGTTTGCTTCTTGTTTCTCAAACTCAAAATCATCCTTGAAAAGCTACTTTCCGAGCAATTCCCTGAAGGTTTCTTTCCCCTCAACAGAACGAAGCAGGTTCCGCATCAGCATCAGCGTGCGTTCCATGCGTTTATCCGGATTTTTTACCGTGGTGATGAAATTGAGAATGTAGCGCTGCATGCTCGGCGTAAGCTGACTAAACCGCCGGAAAGCTTCCGGGTCCTGTGCCCAGTACTCGGCTATTTCTTCGGCTACTTCAACACCATACGTTGATTCGTCTTTGAAGAACTGCACTTCCACATCATCGCCAATGGCTTTTTTTAGTTCTTTCAAGCGTTTGCTTTGAACGGTAACACAAGCGCTTCCTTCGCCCATGGCCAGCAAACCGCATTGCCATTCAATGGTGTTATCCAGGCGAATGATCAGGCGCTGATTGTAATCTCCTTTTTCAAATTTTCCGGGAAGCTGGTCCAGAATCACAGGCGGTACCTCGACCACGACATAATTGAGGTAATGCAATTTTACAACTGGAGTTATGTATGTAACGAGCGGCTGTTCCATTATTCAAAACTACAAAAAAGCCCGTTAATCCTTTTAATGTGTGGACTAACGAGCTCTTCTGAACGGATATGCGTTTATGTTATTCGGATTTATAGCCTTGTTTTTCTGCTGATGTTTTCATCGATTTAATGATAGATGTTCCCAAATCTTCCTGACCACTTTCCAATGCGCGTTTTTCTTTTTCCACCTGGATGAACTCACTGCGTTTTTTGGCCAGTTCGTTGATGTTGTCCTGGTATTTGGAACGATTGGCTGTCTTTTCAGCAAGAATCTTTTCCTGTTCTGCGCGCGATTTCCCCTTTAATTCTTCCGGAAGTTCTTCTTCTTTCAGATCGTCAAGCTTGAAATCTTTTCGTTTTTGAGCATCAATCAAATCCCAGCTTCCGTTGTCGTAATTAGCACTTGATTTTGAAACGGCACGTTCCGACATATTCGATTCTCCTTTTGAGCCGGCATTATTGTCTTCTGCCGCTTGTTTGTCCATACGGTATTTACCGGACGACCCGTAGCCCATGTAAGTTGTGTTCAATGAATCGTTGTAGGTGTTGATTTCCTTATCGTAAGGCGTTTCGATATGGATTGCTTCGCGATCTGAATCGATGTTGAAATAATTTCCCTGGCTGATCAATGCGCCATCGTACCAGAATTCTCTCACTCCCTGATCGTAAGGTCCGCAGTAAATCGTATTGACGATAATACCTTTGGTGGCTGCATTTTTAAGGATCACTTTGTAATCTGCCGGACCCTGATTAAACGGTTCGTTTCCGGCAATGTAAATGATTTTCAAATCCTGCGGATCGGTGCTCCAGCTGAGTTCGTTCATGGCGTCTTCAATAACGGCACCGCAATATTCGTCGCCACCGTTGGTAAACAATCCAAACAATTTACCCGAAATCGAATCCAAATCGCTGATCAGATCGACGTGTTTACGCACATAACGCGGATTGGCAATGGTGGTATTTCCGTAATCGTAAAGCGCAATTTCAAGTTTGGGAATGGCACCGTCAACACGTAATTGAGAAGCGGCATTCACAATCTGCCAAATGGTGGTTTTGGCTTGCTCGATCAATCCGTCCATACTTCCCGAAGTATCGAACAGAATGGCAATCTGTATCTTTTTTGCGGTTGTGGGTGGTGGTGCAACAACTCCCGGATTAATCACGGCAGGTGGCTGAACTTGTGCATGGCCCAAAGCGCCGATGCAACATGCTAAAAGTGAAATTACTATTTTCATAACGATGGGTTTTAAGTGTCTTACAACCAAGGTTTAAAAAGGTTCAAAATCAACTTATTTATTATAAAACGCATGTTTGTATTTTAACATAAAGTTAATAAAAGTCATTCCCGGTTGGAAAATATTCGATGTAAACAACGTTCTATTCGATAGAAATAAACAAACGTTCATTCGGCTTTTCCGCTGTATATTAAGGTGTTATTATTGTTGCGTTAATTATTAAGTCCCTCTACTATGACTAAAATTAGACTACTACTTCTTTTTCTTGTTAGCTCTACCGCTGCATTTTCACAAGGAAATGAGCCACAACAGGAAATCGGTTATGTTCGTATTTTGCTGAATGATTTAACTACCTGGGAACAGGTTACTTCTGTTGACGATCTTATTCGCCCTAAAAACGGCGTAATCATGACGCGCACCGATCGCAATAATGATACTTTTTTTGCCCAATACGACCTGAATGCAGGTGTGACGGAGCAGGATTTTGCCAATTGGATCACCTCGCTTGGGTTTGACGCCAAATGCATTGTTTCAGGTGCGATGAACGGTGAGCCCATAAAAAACTTTCCACGGGAATGTTATTCAACTGAAGTAGAATCGATCGAACAAAATCGTTAAAAAGCAGCGCTATGAAAGGAACTATTACTTCTCTTTTTCTGAGTTTGTTTGCGGTTGCGGTTACAAACTCGTTGTCGGCACAATCACAGAACTGCGATGATTTAGCCGGGTCTCAACTCGCTATAGGAACCAGCTGTACACCAGTTGCTTTCAACTCCAACCAGAATACTGATTACTGGAACAGCGCCGTGACTTGGGGCTTTTGTAATGAAACGGATGTGGATGATTACTGGATGTGGTTTGATGCTACCGGAACTACAACTACAATTACGTATACACCCTCGAATGGTGACCCGATCCTGACTATTTTCGATGGACCTTGCTCACCTACAATGAGTTCCAATATTGCTTGTTCGGATAATATCGGTACAGTGGCTGAAACGATTACAATGTCCACTGTTCCCGGAACACGTTACCGTATCCGGATCCAGAATTATGCCTCCAATACAACCATGAACGGAACCATTTGTGCTGTCTCAGGAAGCGGTGGTGGAAGTGCAAGTGCCTCTGACTGCGGTGTTGCAGTAAATGTATGTACGGATTTGAGTTTTTCCATTGACCCGAACGGTTTCGGAGCTATTAATGAAATTCCTGCCTCGGGTTCGTTTGGAAATCCATGGACAAATCCTGCCAGCGCAAACATGGGATGCCTGCAGATTGGAGAATACAATAGTACCTGGATGGTTATAAATGTATCGTCATCAGGTAATCTTGAATTTGTTTTTGGTGGTTTGGGTGCACAAACCGGTTATTACGACTGGATCATGTATCCGTATTCCGGCCCGGCAACCTGTGCTGCTATTCAGGCAAATACACTGGCGCCGATTCGCTGCAACTGGAATCTTACTGATTATGGTGGAACAGGTGTTTCGGATGTAGTGCCTCCGGGTGGTAGTGCCGGGAATTTTGAACCGCCGCTGGCAGTAACAGCCGGACAGCGATTTATCATTTGTTTTTCCAATTACAGTGATGCGGCTACAACTGTTCCATTGCAGTTCTTAACTGATGCAGGAAATGCTGGTGTAAGTTGTACACCACTTGGCTTTTCTATGGAAGGACTTTCTGTGGAATGTATGGAAGATCACCGCGTGATCCAATGGTCTTCACCGGTCCAAAATACCGAAGCACAATTTATTGTTGAGAAAAGCCGTAATGGTTCAGAGTGGGAAACAATAGGATCTACTTACAACGGTGAGATCTCCGAAGGAAGAATTCATTTTTCAATTATTGATCCTACTAACCCTAATGTATTGGAGTATTACCGCGTGAAACAGATGTTGAATGATGGCGAAATGCTGATTTCTTCGACCATTTCGGCCGATTGCGATTTCCAGCAGGAGTTGTTTTCGGTATATCCGAATCCATCTACCGGTATGATGAACTTGCAGTATAAAAGCGCAACAGATGCTGTACTGGAGTTTTACGATGTGTATGGTAAACGGGTTTATTCACAAGGATTGGAGGCAAGCGTGAAACTGAAAACAGTTCAGATTCGTGCCGAACAAGTACCTGCAGGCGTTTACAATTACCGCGTTGTGATGGAAACCGAAGTGAAAACGGGAACGGTTGTTATTGTGAAATAATCCGGTTGGTTATTCACCTTTGTTTTGTTCCTGACGTTCGAATATCCGGCGTTTTTCACGAATGGTTTTTAAGATATTTTCCAATCCTTCGGGAGTGGAATGCGCATCGTAGATCACTTTTCTGGTTCCTTTTCCGGTAGTAATGATGAGGTATTCTGATCCACGATCGGAACAATCCGGGCAACCGATCACACTATCCAATGCTTCCCATTTTTTCGAATCGAGTTGCGCTACCAGTTCATCCAGTTGCTTTTGCGTGAATTCCTCCATGATTTCTTTCAACGGAAAATTAACCGTATCACGACTCGATTCCTTGTAAACAAGCGAAGAACCGGTATAGTGAATTTCTTTAATGCAATAGCCTCTGCAATGTCCGAAACTGGTTCCGTGTACAATCGAAATGACCGAGTTGCCGGTTGTTGCTTCTTTGGCGGTATGACAACCTGTTGCAATGGCCATGACGATAAATGAAAGGAAAAATGTGCGCATGATATTGATCTGTTAGTTGGAACGAAGTTCATTTAGGGTTGAAATTACAATTATTCTGCCAGAAATTATTTCACCACAAAGTCACAAAGATTAAAATGAACTTGACGTGTTATAAAGAACACAAAGGCGAAGCTGGTAAATCACCTTTGTGTTCTTAATGCGTCTACCCGTCAAAAAAAACTTTGTGCCTTTGTGGTTTTTCGATAAAACCGTGGTCGTGAATTGGCTACCTTTGCATCATGTACATTCAGTCGCTGTCATTAATCAATTTCAAAAATCACGAAGAAGCCGATTTTCAGTTGGTCGACGGTGTGAATTGTATTGTGGGCAGAAACGGCGCGGGTAAAACCAATGTGCTGGATGCAGTGCATTACCTGAGTATGTGCCGTTCGTACCTCAATCCGATCGACCGTCAAAACATTCGGTTCGATCAGCAGTTTTTTGTGATCCAGGGCGAATGGGTAAAACAGGAAGTAACGCATTCCCTGTACTGTGGCGTAAAAGCCGGTGCCAAAAAAGTCTTCAAAAAGAACAAAAAAGAATACGATAAACTGGCCGATCACATCGGGTTGTTTCCGGTGGTGATGATTTCGCCCTACGACGCCGATTTGATTTCGGAAGGAAGTGAAGTGCGCCGCAAGTGGATCGATGGAATTATCAGTCAGTTTGACCGTGCTTACCTCGATGATCTGCAGAAATACAACAAAGTGCTTGAACAACGTAATGCGCTGTTGAAGCAGCAATACGAAAACGGATTTTTTGACCGCGAATCGATGGAAATCTGGGATGTGCAGCTGATCCGGTACGGCAATGCCATTTACGAAAAACGGGTGAGTTTCATTGAAGCGTTTATTCCCTTGTTTCAACGCTATTACCAATGGATTTCGGGTGGCGAAGAATCGGTTTCCATGGAATACCAATCGGCACTTCATTCCGGTTCATTTGAAGAATTATTGCAGCAGGCGCAGCCCAAAGACAGTCGGGTGCAATACACAACTGTCGGAATTCACAAAGACGATGTGCTTTTTAAGATCGAGCAGCATCCAATCAAACGTTTCGGTTCACAAGGCCAGCAAAAAAGCTACCTGATTGCCATGCGACTGGCGCAATTTGAGTGGTTAAAAGAACGCCTTGATCTGGTTCCGGTGCTGTTGCTCGACGATATTTTCGATAAACTGGACAATCACCGCGTGGCACAATTGATGTCGCTGGTATCACAGCATATTTTTGGCCAGGTATTGGTCACCGATACCGATGAGATTCGCGTTTCGGGTATTTTTCAGGCAATAGGCGTAACGCCCAATATGGTCATTTTTGGAGAGGAGGAACTGGTATGAGTGAATGGAATGAAAACAAACGTTCGGGCGAGTTTCAGCCGATGAAAGATGTAGTGGATAAGCTTATGCGGGCTTATCAGCTGAAAGGAAAAATGACCGAACTGGATGTACTGAACAAATGGGAAGAAATGATGGGCAAGGCTGTGGCTTTTCGCACCACCAAGCTGTCGATTAAAAACAAGGTGCTGATCATCGAGCTGAATTCTTCTGTCATGCGCGATGAATTGCTGCACGGAAAACAGATTATCATTGAACGTGTGAACCAACAAGCCGGCTTCCGGATTATTGAGGATGTGTGGTTTGGTTAAACCATGATGAATATGGTACTTTCTTATTTAACCACAATAGAACACATAAGAAACATATAGGATTAGACTTGCAATAACCTATTCTTCTTCAAAGAACTCCTCTTCTTCCACATTTGCCTTTCGCGGTCGCAACGAAACCGACAACACCACAAATCCCAACAACGCCGAAGCTGCGGAAGCCAATAGAATGGCCATTTTTGAACCGGTAATCACTTGCTGATCGTCGAAAGCCAGAAGTGAAATGAAAATAGACATCGTGAACCCGATTCCGGCCAGTATTCCGATTCCGATAAAACTCAGCAAGCGGTTTCCCTGCGGAAGTTTACAAATGCCCAGCAAACTCCCGAGAAGTGAAAATCCGACAATTCCAATGGGTTTTCCGATCACAAGCCCTGTGGCGATTCCCATACTGTTGATGGAGCCCAATTGCAGCATCCAATCGTTTTCAATCACAATTCCGGTATTGGCCAGTGCGAATAAGGGTAAAATGAGAAACGAAACCGGCAAATGCAGCCAATGCATCAGTTTCACCGACGGACTTTGTTCACCACCACCTACAAACGGAATGGTGAACGCCAGCAAAACTCCCGAAATAGTAGCGTGAATGCCCGATTGCAAGAGGAAATACCACATTACGCCGCCTAAAACCAAATACGGAAAAAGCATTTTTATTTTCAGATTGTTGAGGATCAGCAAGATCAAAAACGTCAGTATTGCCAGCAGGAAAGGTATTACGAAGAATCCTTTCGAATAGAAAACAGCAATCACAACAATAGCTCCCAAATCATCAATGATGGCGAGCGCTGTAAGGAATACTTTTAGCGAAACGGGAACTTTTTTTCCCAGCAAGGATAAAATTCCAAGTGAAAAAGCAATATCTGTTGCCATGGGAATGCCGATACCCGATTGCGTTGGGGTTCCATGGTTGAAAAAGAAATGAATTCCTGCCGGAACCAGCATTCCGCCAAGTGCCGCAACGATCGGAAGCATCGATTTTTTTGGATCAGACAACTCACCGATGTAGATTTCCTGTTTTATTTCGAGACCAACCAGCAGGAAAAAAATGGTCATAAAACCATCGTTGATCCAGAATTCGAGTGGTTTTCCGGCTACATTGCCGTGCCAGAAGTGAGTGTATGATTCGCCTATGACGGAATTGGCTAAGTACAGCGAAACAAGTGTGCAGAGGATGAGTGTGATACCGGCCGACTTCTCATTTCCAATAAAAGCATGGTAGATTTTTCGGATTGCCGTACCGCGTTTTTTCATGGAGCAAAGGTAAGAAATAAGCGATTATGCCGTGTGTTTGACCTTATTACTCTTCAATTGTAATCACCGGTTTTTTCCGCCACGAATGAACGAATAAAGTGCTGCATACAATTTAAAGCGAAACGTAAGTTCAGCGAAGCTAATGATGTAAACCTTGTTTACATTGCCAATGCAGTATAAGTGAAATCGCGAAGCGGTTATTCGTAATGAATTCTACTTTAATGGTCATTCGTTTATTCGTGGCTAAAAAAACATTCATCTGTGGGGTGTTAAAACCACCAATCGAAATCAACGGTTTTATTTGTTTCATACCTTTGTAAACTGCGTTGTCGGTATCCATACACAATTCGTACCTTCGCAGTCCAAAATTTGTAAAACATGTCTGTTCACAAAAATGTAAAACGCGTTACCACGCACGTATTGCAGGAGATGAAAAACTCGGGCCAGAAGATTTCGATGCTTACGGGCTACGATTTTTCCATGGCACGCATCATTGATTCTGCGGGAATAGATGTGATTTTGGTGGGTGATTCTGCCTCGAATGTAATGGCGGGTCATGAAACCACATTGCCGATCACGCTCGATCAGATGATTTATCACGCTTCATCGGTGGTACGTGCAGTAGAACGCGCATTGGTAGTGGTGGATATGCCTTTTGGTTCGTATCAGGGAAATTCCAAAGAAGCGCTTTCCAATGCCATTCGGATCATGAAAGAATCGGGTGGACATGCCGTGAAACTGGAAGGTGGAATTGAAATCATCGAATCGATCAAACGCATTCTCACTGCCGGAATTCCGGTAATGGGACATCTTGGATTGACACCGCAATCGATCTATAAATTCGGAACGTACGTTGTGCGCGCCAAGGAAGAAGACGAAGCGCAGCGACTGATGGAAGATGCTATTGCGTTGCAGGAAGCGGGTTGTTTTGCGATTGTGCTGGAGAAAATTCCGGCCGAATTAGCACGACAGGTAGCTGCTGCAGTAACCATTCCGATTATCGGGATCGGTGCCGGAAACGGGGTAGACGGACAGGTTTTGGTGGTACACGATATGCTGGGAATCAACAACGAATTCAGCCCGCGATTTTTGCGGAAGTATGCCAACCTGTATGACCAGATGATGGAGGCTTTCCAGCAATATATTTCCGATGTGCGCTCGGGCGATTTCCCCAATCAAAGCGAACAATACTAAGTGTCAGATTTCAACGAGTTGGAAGTGTTGTACGAAGATAACCATCTGGTTGTCATCAATAAACGCGCGTCAGAGATTGTACAAGGCGACAAAACCGGTGATGAACCGCTGGTGGAAAAAGTACGCGAATACATTCGGAAAAAATACGACAAGCCGGGCAATGTGTTTTGCGGGTTGGTCCATCGTTTGGATCGTCCCACAAGTGGTGTGTTGGTGTTTGCACGAACCAGTAAATCGCTGGAGCGCATGAACAAATTGTTCGCCGAACAACATCCGGATAAAACCTATTGGGCGGTTGTGGAAAAAGCCCCGAAGCAACCATCTGGAGCATTGAAGCATTACCTTACACGCAACGAAAAACAAAACAAATCATACGCTTCGGATGTTGCCAAAACCGGCAGTAAAGAAGCGCGACTTTCCTACAAACAACTATTGCAATCTGATCGCTATACCTTGTTGGAGATAGCACTGGAAACCGGACGTCATCACCAAATCAGAGCACAATTGGCTACCATTGGTTGTGTGATCAAAGGCGATTTGAAGTACGGCGCCAAGCGTTCCAATCCGGATGGCTCTATTCACTTGCATGCACGATCTTTGCGTTTCAAACACCCGACCCGCGAAGAAGAAGTCACAATTGTAGCTCCTGTTCCTGCGGAACCGTTGTGGCAATGGTTTGAGAAACAGCTTTCTTAGGCCGGTTGAAGATCTGTTTTGTCCAATTGACCAATTAACTTAACCGGAATATCAGGGTATTTGTTACTTTGTGTTTCATGTCCGGAAAAAATCCATACAAAAAACTGACGCTCAATGCGTTTATTACCTCCTGTTTGATCGGACTTTTGGCGATTGCAACGCATGCATTCATGAATCCAAAATCGTTGCTTTGGTTGATTCAAATCGGGAGTTTGATTGCCGGATTGTTTTTGGTGATTTCCTTTATCAATATCCTGGTTTTGGTAGTGCTTGAAAAAAGCAGCCAAAAGCCAATAGTTACTTTTTGGCGTTATACGTTAAGTTTTGTTGGTGTTTCGGTGGTTGCCGGAGCGGGTTATTTCCTTTCAGACCACTTTCAACACGAACAGGGCATGTTGCGGTTCGTCAGACAAAAGCATTTAGCAGAAGAAAATTGGAGGATTTATGCCTTTTTTATTTTGATTTTCGCGATCAATTCCATCGTTTTACTCATTCACAATCTCCTTTTGATTAAGGATTTGAAAAATAAAGTGGAACTGGAAAATACGGAGTTGAAACTCAAAAATCTGGAAGCCACCTACGAACAATTAAAACAGCAGATTCACCCGCATTTTTTATTTAATAGCCTTAGCACCCTTAAATCGCTTATTCAGCGGAATCCCAAAATTGCGGAAGAATAC
The DNA here is from genome assembly GCA_040387295.1 of Bacteroidota bacterium. GTDB lineage: Bacteria > Bacteroidota > Bacteroidia > Flavobacteriales_D > Crocinitomicaceae > Fluviicola. The sequence continues at coordinate 521,811 of JAZKEB010000003.1, forward strand.
CTGATAAAATTATCAGGCTTTCTGCGTTCTTCAATGGATCGGACCAAACCGGACCTAGTTCCTCTTGAAGAAGAACTTGAGATATGCAGGCAATACCTCGAGATGCAAAAGATGCGCTTTGGTGACACCTTGAATTTCAGTATTGAACTACCTTCAGTGGAAGCAAACAAGTGGTATGTTCCCTTTTTCTCTATCCTTCCCCTGTTAGAAAATGCCATCAAGCACAATGCACTGACTGTGCAAAAACCGTTAGAAATTTCCGTTCGTTCCAACAATGAATACATTGAAGTGGTGAATCGAAAACAACTGAGGAAATCGGTTGAACAAGGTTTGAATTCGGGATTAAACAACCTGAAAAGGCGCTACCAGATTCTTTCGGATGATGAAGTGATAATCGAGGAAAGTGAAGATTGGTTCAGTGTGAAAATTAAGCTGATTTCAAATGAGAATCGTAATCATTGAAGACGAAACGTTGACTGCAGAAGATTTGCAGGATTCCATTTTAACAGTGGCACCTGAAAGTGTGATTGAAGCCATACTTCATTCGGTGCAGGATGCAGAAGAATATTTCAGGAATAACAGTGTGCCCGAGCTCTTGTTTTGTGATATTCAGCTTGGCGACGGATCTATTTTTGATTTATTGAACAAAGTGCGTATCGATGCCCCGATTATTTTTTGCACGGCTTATGATGAGCATACGTTACAGGCATTTAAACTCAACGGTATCGAATACATATTAAAACCGTTTAGCACGCAGGATGTTCGTTTGGCATTGAATAAATACGAGCGGCTGAAACTGACTTTTAAGAACCAATTGGATCTTGCACAACTTCATATGCACAGCCGGCAAAACCTGCTTGTACACTTTCGTGATACCATTGTTCCGGTGAATTTTGCTGACATTGGAATGATTTACATTTCCAATCAAATCGTCTACGTTCAAACGTTCGGAAACAAAAAATACCTGCTGAACAAGACGCTGGAAGAATTGGCGCAAATTCTGGATGACCGGTTTTTCCGTGTGAACCGCATGGCAATTGTCAATAGAAAACTGGTTCAGAACGCGAATAAACAACTGAACAGGAAATTGCTCGTTAATCTTCATCCTGACTTCAATACCGACCTGAAATTAACGGTCAGCAAAACAAAATCCCCGTTGTTTTTAAAGTGGCTGAAAGATGCCTGATGATCAACTGGTTGGTTGAGCTTTCAGATTGTCCGTTTCATTGGTTTATCTCTGCAGGTACATTTAAAATAGAAGCATATTCGCTTGAATTTTAAATTATATGTACATGTTTCCTTTTCACATCATTGGGTTGCTAACCCTGCAATTTATCGTCTTAATAGGCGCTTTTTTCTTCAAAGCTCATGTTCAGCGACATGAGTTGGACAAACGATTTCAACATGCAAGTAAGTTCCTGCTGATTGCCGTGTATGTTCTAATTGTTATGACCATAGCGCATGCCGTTGCTTATCATTTAATGCACGGTTGTTCCATGGCGCATCATGGCTGTCACGGGTGATTCTTATCCTGAACTTACGTTAACGAACAAAACAAAGAGGCTGCCTGATTTTAGGCAGCCTCTTTTCAATCATTGAATTACCTGATTATTCGGCATTCATATTTTTCCAGTAAGAAGGATTAATAATCATTGCCGTTTGTAAAGCTACCGTGTTACTGGTAGACGGATTGAAGGTGTTTTGCGGCATATTGTTTTGGCTGCTGCTCGTTGTAGAGGAAGAAGATGAGGATGAAAATCCTGCATCAATTCCTTTTCCGACACCGGCTTTCACGCCAGCAGAAATTCCTGCTGTGAGCGTTGGTAAACTGAATTTCGAATAAATGAAACTCTGAACACCAACCGACGGAATTCTACCCAGGAACGAAGGAAGTGGAATCACAGCCATCGATTTGAAGGAACTGTAAGCTTCGATGATTTGCGTAGCTCTGGTTGCATTTCCGGCGGCATTCTGGTACCAGCCCGATGCTCCGGTGGCTTGCTGGAAGCGTGCTGCCTGTTGCACAGCGATTGCTCCTCCGGCTCCGGCGACACCACCTGCAATTGCTCCGCCTATAGCCCCGGTAATGGAACCTTTCAGCATGGAATTTTGCCAGCTTCCGGCGTTTGCCACACCAAATGCGTCGTTGACGAAATGCTGACTCACACCTTGTGCTGCACCAACACCGGCTCCTACTACAGCTCCTACGGCTGCACCTGCTGCCACTCCGGCGGCTATTCCTCCGGCTGTGGTTGTAGCACCTGCCGCTGCGGCCGTGCCTGCTGCAAATGCACCCACGCCACCTGCTGCGGATAATGCTCCGGCAACAGCGCCGATTCCGGCACCTGCAAAGATGTAGCCTGCCAAAGCACCACCTCTCAAACCTGCCTGGTAACCTGTGTAAGCTGCAACACCACCACCTACAGCTGCTCCGATCGCTGCTCCGATGAGTAAGACAATCAGGAAGCTGATTCCAAAGTCTTCTCCGTTGGCATCCATTAGGTTGAGCGGATTGTTGGCACAATACACAAACGGACTTCCGTATTGGAACTTAGGATCGATGGAGTAGAAGCGGCCCAATTCCGGATCGTAGAAACGTGCCCTGTAATTGTAAAGCCCGGTTTCTGTATCCAATTCCTGACCGGTGAATTTGTAATCGATGAAGTCAGAATTTCCGATTCCGGTTTCAATCAACTGACCGAAAGGCATGTAATCGAGCATGGACTCAACGGTTCCATTATCTGCAATCACCGCTCTGGTCGATCCTTGCTGATCTTTCAGGATAAAGTATATTTCCCCGTCTTTGATCATCGCTAATAATCCACCGATTCCGTAGATGTATTGTACGGTTGTGTCGGTGATTTCAAGCAACGGGTATTCGTTCAGACCATGAACATATACTTTCGATCCGCCGGCCGATTGTTGTTTGATCACACGTTGATTTTGCGCATTGTAGCTGTAATCGATTGTATTGCCGGAAAGGCTCAGGTTTACCGGAAGATTGTTCAATGCACTGTAATTGATGCTGTTGATTCCCCGGAAACTGGACGATTGAATGTTTCCTCCGGCATCGTAACCGTAATTCTGCGTTGCGGCATCCGTTACTGAAACTCTGGTTACTTTATTGGTGTTTTGCAGGTAACCATAGGTTTTCACGGCAGCTCCCTGCGAAATGGTTTCGATATTACCATTCGGATCGAAGCTTGTTGGTGCTGTAATTCCGAGGCTATAACGATTGTCTTTACTGTGCTGCGCAACCACCAATTGTCCGCGTTGATCGTACTTGTATTTGTAATCAAACGATTTACCGGCGTCGATGCCGTTTTCGGTAGTGATTTTAGCGATGTTTCCGTTGAAATAACCGGCATTTTCATATCCTCCGGAAGTATAACCAAAGGTTTGACGCAGGATGGATTCACCACCGGCAAATTCATTGTGAATGGTATCGATCCAGCCCGGGGAAGTGTAGGTCATGGCGCGTTTAATCGCTTTCGCTCCCGAATGATTGATTTGTTCGTTTGCGAGACTTCCGCCGGCATTGTAAGTATACAGAGCATATTTGGCAGGATCTTCCGGTGTTCCGATGGCTGAATTCTGTCCCAACAAATTGTAGCTGTACACTACTTTTGACGCATTCGGATAGGTGATTTCAGTGATATTACCCAAATTGTCATACAGGTAATGCGTTTCCTGAAGCGGTTTATCCGAAACAAGCAGTGAGCATTTATTGGTATTTCCGGATGCATCGTAACCATAGTTGTTTTCGATGATTCCACCGGCAGGATTGGATTTTTTGGCTTTCCAGATTCGGCCAAGCAATGCTACATCCGTTCCATCGCCATCATAGGTGTTTTGAACATCCCAAGACTGGCTTTGTGGATAATTCGGGTCGGTATCTGCGATGGCCTGCAGTGCTTTTCCGTCGCCCCATTCTCCGGCAAACATTCCTTCTTCGGTTATTCTGCCTAGTGTATCGTACTTTTTGTAAAGAATAGAACCGCTGTGTTTACTCAACTGATTCTGGCAAAAACGAATGCGTCCCGCAAGGTCATAAATGAATTGTTGCTCACCCGAATCGGTTGTCTGCTGCAAACTCATTTCATGCAGGAAGTTGAACGTTTGTTTGGTAACGAATGCCGGATTGACACCGGTTTTACCAAAGTAATTCGGTGTTCGGATTTCAGAGACGTTCCCCGCATAATCGTATACCTGTTGTGCTGCCTGCAATACGGTATTCGATCCATCGTTTGAATTGGTTTGTTTACCCAATGCATTTCCGGCCCGGTCATACATGCTGTAAACACTGCAACCGTTGGCATCAGTTGTTGCCATGACGGTAAAAGAACCTTTGATAAACGGAATACCTGCTACACTTGTTTGTGTTTCCACGCCGTATTGCTGTTTGGTAACGTGCGCGTTGGTATCTGTGATCGCAAATTCCTTACCCGGAAGTCCTTTTTTGATCATTCTGCCCAATGATGATTGCTCATAGAGCGTACCTGAATACGGATAGCCCTGATCGGCCGGGTAATAATCGTTGACATAACCGGCCAAAGCGCCCGTTTGTTGATTGAAGCTGGTGATGAAACCGGAACGATAACTGAACAATTCGCCGTCATAAGCCGCAATTTTAGTGTCTACAATGGTTTGTCCCAGCGCGTTGTAAAGCGAAGCTCTGACCAGGCAACGGGTTTCGTCCAATACCTGAGATTGCATCGTTACACCACTGCCGTTGGTAAACTGCATGGATACCTGCGGTGAATTGTAGGTTGCAACGTTGGTAAAGGCAATTGTTCCTGCCGCTGTTAAAGATAATTTTCCATCGAGAACTGCGGTGGTTTTTTGCGAAAGCACCTGTCTTCCGTCGGCATATAAAAGCACAGCGTCTGAAATAGGTACGAGCGCGATATTTACCGGCACTTTACTGTTAACGTTTGCGTTCTGATAGGTTGTTCCGTCAAGCGTCATGCTCCATCCGTTTTCCGGATGCCACGTTACCGCGAGTTTGCTGCCAATGCTGAAACCGAAGGTGATTCCGGAGATTTGCGGTGATGTAACCGAGAAACTGCAACCGTAATTCGCGGAATTTGCCGTTTCAACCCAATTGATCTGGTCGTTGCTTGTTCCGGTGTGTTGAAGTGAACCGTTGACGGTTGTCCAGTTGGCCGGAGCGGCTGTTTGCCAGGTTTTCCAGATTTGTTCTCCTTTGGTGAAGGTTTCAAACAACCCACCTTTTCCGGCCAAAATCTCCGTTGAACTGTTTGGTGTGTCTTTCGGGAAAGTGAAACCGGTAACTGGCTGCCAGGCACGTGTAGCGAATGAAAAGGCACCTTTTTTTGTGTCTTCATTCGGACCGGCTTCCACACTTTTCTGACGGAACGGATCGTAAGCATAACGAAGTGTATCGCCGTTTTTACCCAATTGAACCGTTTCGTCTTTGTACGTGATATCGTAAAATTTGGCGGTCAATTCGCCTACAAGTGGTGAAAAACAGATATTGTTGATGAGTAAATACTTGCTTGATTTATCACTTTTAACCGAAAGCGAAATCGCGCGTCCGGCAGTGCCTGAAAATTCGACCACACCTTGCCAGTATTCCCAAACTTCTTCCGCTTGAGGACGCATTGCCAGTGTTGAAACAGCTGTGTTACCTGATTTCACGATAAACGAAGTGACTCCGGAATCTGCTAAGAAACCTTTTTCGGCTTTGATCCAGGCCGATACAATAGCGGTTTGTGATTGCTGTAACGGTGCTGTTTTTTGGAGCAAGGTTCCGGCGGTGAGTTTAAAACTGCTGTTACCCGCGTGTGCATCGCCGTTTACGATGTAGCTTTCAATCGGATTGGGAGTTGTCCATTCCGAAGCGTATTTTTCATACGATTCGAATCCTGCGAAATAAGCTTCATCAGCTCCTTTATTACCAAAATAAGCAACCGGCAAACTATCGCTTTTGTCCCAGATCACCGTTTCTACTTTTCCGGTATTGTCTTCCTGCTGGTCAATCGCACCTTTATTGGTTCGTTTTAAGACCGTATTGATCAAACGCCATTCCGGTCCGGGAGTATTTTGCGTGAGTTGCTGGATATTCAGGCTGTTTACCGGAATTTCCTGTTGCAATACATACGACTTATTGGTACACCAAACCGATACGCCCGTTGGCGAAATCCATTCGTTGTAGGCCTGGAAACTGGCTCCGGTACACAATTGTTTGTTGCTTTGCGCTTTGATGGTGATATAATTCATGTCGGTAAGCGGCACATCAATTACATTGTTGCTGAGGAACCACGGATAGGCCTCAAACGCATAGGTATAGGATTTGTTGATGGTTTCCGTTTCTCCGGTTGCCGTCACATTGTCAAACGATTCCAATTGCAATTTACCGAATGCAGCTTCATAGACATAATTGGTCGCTTTCTGCAAACCATCTTCCACTTTGCTGTTTTTGAGGCAACGCGTGTATCCACCGAACAGATTATAGGTTGTTCCGCCGATGGTAACGGAAGTGAAACTTTCCATCTCCATGGTTTCGCTTACCAATAATGCGCCTGCGCTGTTGTAAATTTTCCGTTCGATCAGCTGTCCATCAAGCAGGGCGCTGGCTTTTTTGTTTTGTTGTCCGTTGGCGCTGCTCAAACCATTGAAATAGCTGTTTTCGGTGTAACCAAACGGTTTTACAGCTGCATTGTCGGTTCCCGGATAAAAACGGCTTTTGTAGTATTTGAATACCGATCCGCTTGGGTCACAGGTCGCTGATGCAATATCGAATTCGTACTTGGTTTTGTTGAGTTCGTAACCGCCATTGAAAACGGTGTAATCCACACAGTAATCCACCAGTTTACCTTCCATGGCTCCCTCAAGATAGCGGTGAAGTGTGATTGACGTTGCCTGATCGAAATCCTGATTCAACGGCAATGAAGTCACCAACGAAGAAGGTCCGGCCGGATATTGGCCGTTGGTAAATTGTTTGGGTATTCCGTTTTTGTCGATCGTTGTAAAATAACGCTGCGGAATGAGTTCTTCGCTGGTTAATTGCTGATTCAGCAATGGCAAAATTGTACTGTTGACCGGTGTGTCGCCGTTCATATTGAGGAAGGAAAGGAAACGTGGTCCCTGGTTGATCATGGTGGTACTGTTGATGTCTTCAGACAACGGGGCATAGGTACCAACGGCAGTGTCCCAGTTGGTTTGTGATTTCCGGCTGTAAACGCGGTTCCCCATCGTTGCAATATCCGTTCCGGCCGTCGGGAAATAATGGGTTTTGCGATTCGGTGTCGGGTTGCTTGTACTGAACAAATTGACCGGTTGGTTGTTCCATACACTACTGTTGATACTTGCATCGAAACTCAATAATTTCGAATCGCAGGCACTTTCGCGGTTGCTGGTGAAAATCGCATAATTGGTACCATAAGCAAACCAGCTGATGTCGGCATCGGTAAGCGCATTGCGGAACCAAAGGTTTTTGTTTTGCAACCATTGTTCACCGTTGTAACGCATCAAATAAGGGCCCGAACCTATCATACTATTGCTTACAAAACCGGCAATAAACGGAATGGTAATGGTTTTTGACGGATTGCTTTTCGGGAGTTGGTACCCAAAATCGACAGCGGTTATGTTGTTGTATAGTTGATCCCAACTCACCACTTTTACCGTGTAGTTGAAACTCAGCGATACTTCCTGCGTGATATAGGTAAGCGCAATGAACGATGAACTTGTTGTAAAACCAAACGACGTATCCGGTTTGGAACCGCCGATGGTAAACGGCAGGATTTTTTCACCGCCTTTGTTCCATTCGTAATTGCCGTCCTGGTAATAAAGCGTGAGTTTATTGGGACGTTCACCACTTACAAGCGGCATGTAATCAAGGATAGCGTAATGTTTATTGGTAGCCGTAATGTAAGGAACAGCATTCGGGTTGGTACTCAAAGCAGAAGTCTGATCCGAAAAAATCCATTCCCTTGAGAACTCATTCCAGGTATAGCGGAACAATTTGCGGTTGGTTTGATCGCACGCAAGGAAAAAGTTATCACCCGCTTCCACGCTTATTTTGGTGGCTCCCATGCGGATCGGACTTGTTTCAAGCCATTCACCAAAAACGAGGTTGTTCTTGTGAAAGGCATAGATCACCGACTTCTGGTCATGGATGTCTTTGAAAGAGAACGTAACGAAATCACCCGAAGCCACTGCATTAGCGGTACTGATGTCGAAAGGTGTGGTGATTACCGGAGTAGCCGGCGACCATTCCTGCCAGCGGCCGATCCAGGTATAGAGATTCATTTTTATCTGACCGGTAGATTCGTTCATCCAGGCAGTAAAAACGTAGTCACCTCCGAACCATACACGCGGTTTGGCAACGCCCGGCCATGGATTTTGAATCTGCATCTGGCGGTCACACAACGGAATCTCCTGTTGTTTGTAATGGTAATCGATCACGGCACCTTCGGGAGTGATGGCGCTGTTCAACGCCCCCGCATTCACGCTGCCTTTTGGCCAGTAAGAAAACACCAAACCGGGTTGCGCGCAATTGTCTTTGAAAATGCGTCTGATTCCGGTAAGCGTACGTTTCACCGTATCTCCATAGAGATTATCCGTGTTCGAATAACCGGTGAAATTCGATGTTTTATCGTAATCGAGTTCAACGGTATAAAGCAACTGATTTTGCTCGTTTTTTACCGTAAGGTTTTTCAAAAATTTGGTTTCGTAACGATCCTGGTAAGGACTTGGATTGTTGTTGGGGCGTTCGGTATACGGATTGTTCCAGTTGATTGCCATGTATTCACGCGCACCTGAAGGTGAATTCAATACATAGTCTTTTTCGTCGTAGTTAAACGCAATGGTACGCTTGAACATGTCGGTTATTTTCGACAAATAACAGGCTTTGGTAAACGTTTCACCGTTGGTTCCCACTTGTTGTTCTACCACCTCGTAAGCAAATGAAATGGTATCGTCCCAGATGTTTTTCACTGTTGCAAGGTTCCACGCAACCGGGAAACGGGATTGTCCTGCTGTGCGGTCGGTTTGTCCGGTCCAGTTACCCCATTTTACTTTCCATTGAATGGTATTGGCGGCTTTTTCTTCTGTTGTCAAGCCACCGAAATAATTGATCGTTCCGTCGTCTTTGATCAGTTCCCAGCGCTCAAACTCGGGGTAATACCTGATCTGGCTGAAATCGTACTGGTAACATTCGTAGCTTTCGCCACCGGCCATTACAGCCAGTTCGCTGCCGTTTTTTTCAACGGTGTAAAGTGTTTGATTGGTGTGGTCGGTCAGGTTCCACTTTTTATCTTGTTCGATGACTTCAACACTGGTTTGTGCACCTAGTTGAATCCCGTGTTTTTGCAATGAAGTAATGAGGTTTTGGTCTACCGTTTTACGGTTAAGTGTTGCAGCTGAGGCCTGAACCAAAGACGCTCGTTGCCAGGAACGGTTGTTGCGCACCAGTTCGTTGGAAGTATTGTTGGCGTACAGAAAATAACGGTTGTCGTTCATCGTACCGCTATCGCGCTGATCTACCTCAATGCGCTCAAAACCGATATTCCAGCCCAGCCCCAGAATTCCCGTAGGATTGGAGACGTTCGACTGATCGATGTCGTTTTTGATATTGCTGTTGTAGGAAGCGTTAACCTTGATATCCAGGCCGTTTCTGCCCGTGAGGGAAACAAGGTCGAGCGACAGGTTGACATCGCCTCTGAATAAGTTGACACTGTCTTTGAATAAATCCGCTGAACCACCGCCGAACTGGGTAGGTCGAATAGCCGGAATTTGCGCGTTATTGTTACGATTACTCATGATCCGTTTTCTTTTATTTAGTACAATAGTGGTGTTTAGATGGGGGTGGGGAAGGCTGATGATTCCGATAAGAATGGGTGACTGTAGTTCAGTCAAAAAAGAGCATTACAGCCAACGATCTGTCGACTGTAATGCTGTTGAAATGCGTGTATTATGTATTGCATTCGGCCATCACCAACATGGTGCATTCGCCATTGGCTACGTGGTTGGAATCGTCTTCCATCGTTGCCACCGCTGAAATTCCTACCGTAGCACCACTGATGTTGGTAATGCTGGACTGCATGTTCATTCCTTTTACGTGATGGTCCACTGAGGCTCCGAAAGATACGCTGAAACCCTGAAGTGCCGTTGATGCATTGATCACCGTTGATCCAAAGTTGATCGTCTCATATTGTTCCGACTTTACCGTTCTTGATTCGAGTTTTGTAATAGACATACTTTTGTGTTTTAATTGTGAATAAAAATGGAATGGCTTCCATTCTGATTAGATGTCGTTAGAGCGTGTGCTTAATCGCAAACGGCTACTACCAATACGTTTACCGTACCGTTGGCTTTGTGGCTGGAATTGTCTTCCATCGTACAGGTTGCACTTACGGTTACTACACTACCGCTGAAACTTGAAATAGCAGTGTTCACCTTTAATGCTTTTACGTGGTGATCAACATTTGCTCCGAAAGAAACGCTGTACCCTTGTACGGCAACGGATGCATTGAGAATTGTGGAACCGAAATCAACGGTTGCCGTCTTACCTGACTCGACAGAAGTCACTAGAAATTTGGTACTTGCCATAATGTAAATTTTTAATTGTTTATAAAAATGAATACTACGCAAATCACTCCTTGGAATAGTTTAAAGTGAAGTGGTTTTACTTGTAGTCAAAAGTAGGCGGCAACCAAGCGCAGCGTTAGATCATTTATACCTGATTTATTCGATCGGGTAGAATTACCCAAGTAAAATTACGTGTTGGGATTTAGCGCAGAATGGTTGTGAAAGCTGCTTAAAAGTGCAGAAATCGCTGGAGATTTGTGGTCGGATCGGCTGAAAATAATACCTTCGTAATATGAGAATATTTGGACTGTTCCTGTTGTGTATACTTGGCGTCATCCGATTGAACGCTCAGGTTACACCTTATCACTATACCATTCGCGCGGAGCTCTCGGCCCAGTTGATTTATTGCCTGGCGCAAGACAGTTACGGCCGGTTGCTGATCGGTACCGATGAAGGATTGTACCGTTACAACGGATTCAAATCGAAGCACCTGATTGCTTCAGGGAACTCATCCAAGGAAATTACGCAATTGCTCGCTTACGAAGACAGCTTTCTGGCTACCAACGGTTCCGGACAGTTGTTATTGCTGAAAGACGATAAGCTGAAAGTGATCAACCTTTCCGGGTTTCGTGGCGATATTCGTCAACTGGCGATTGTCAATAAAGAGCTTATTATTACCGGTTCCAAGTATATCACCGTTTTTTCATTACCCGATTTTAAATGGGTGAATCAGGAAATCATTCCGTATACCGAACCCGAGGCAACAGTGGCCAATCACGTATTGCGTTACGGGAAATCGCGCATGGCGGTACTCAATTCGGGCGAATTGGTGAATATTGACAAAGGTGAATCGCGCAATATTCCCAACGCTACCGGAAAAATGCTGGTGACATTCGGGAAACAACTGGTGATCGTGCCGTCATTTGTGGCCGAAGATCCGGTTTATACCTACGGAGATGGATTGTTTCGCAGTTGGGGAACGTTGCTGAACAAAGGAAACCTGCGGGTAAATAATGCCAAAGTGGTCGGTAATCAGTTATTTGTGCTTTCTGAAAACGGCGTTTTTGTGTATTCGAATAAGATCTCAAAAAAGCCGGCGCATTGGTTCCAGGGCATTGCCACAACCGATATTTTCAAAGATAAAAGCGGCAATATGTGGATTGCCACAAAAGGAAAAGGCTTGTTGTTTATCCCTTCAGGTCGACATGAAATTATTTACGACGGAACCTTGCTGAGCATTGTGCCCGGACCTCACGGATCTTTTTTCGGTGGAACGCTTGATGGATCGATCGTGCAATTTGATCGTCGTGGTCGTGAATTAAATACATACGCAAGTCGCATCAACAACCAGGAAGCAGTATTTATGGCTTACGACCTGTATTCCAATCAATTGTTTTCCAATATCGGGTTGTTTGCAGCAGGAAATCCGAAAGCCATCAATAAAACCAATGAAGCGCTGAAAGGTGTGGCGCGTTTGGCCGATGGCTCGGTGTATCTGGCAAAATCAACGGGTGTGGTTTTCATTCCGAAACCGACTAAAAAAACACCGCTTTTCGGACTCACCGATTCTACCAAATTGCAGCTATTGCGATCGGAACCAGCAAAAGGCATCGCCTTAAACGAAAGCAGTCAGGAAGTGGCGTTCAGCACCGTAAAAGGTGTTTTCAGAAAAACGGGCAACGAACCGTATCAGGAAATTACCCTGAACGGAAAATCAATCGACGCGCAGGCAATTACATGGTTTAAAAACGACCTGATCATTGCCACAGCGCAGCACGAACTGTTGTTGGTGCATAACGGCAGAGTAACAAAACGTAAAGATTTGTCGCTGAATTCGGGTGAGTTGTTTGTGTTGAAAATGATCGCCACCGAAGAATATGTATACCTATTGACAGAAAAAGGAATGTACCGTTTCAATGATCTGGACAAAAACATTGAAGGGTTAAAAGAACTTACCGGATTGGATGGTTTGGTAATGCGTGATTTTGCCGTGGTGAAAGATCAGTTGTTCATTGTGACCCAGCGGGGCGTATTGCTCTTAACCTGGAAACTATCTGAAACGATGAATTATTCATTGGTACTGAGTGAAATTACCGGACGAAAATATGATCATTACAACTACAAAGACGACCGCATTCAGTTTCCGTTTGATGAAAAACTGATCGTGATTCCGTTTGAATGTGTTGATTTATCCGGAAACCGGCAGTTTATCATCCGGTATGCGATTCATACCAAAAGCGAACGCGGTTACTGGAATGCCTTGCCTGCAAGTGCCGAGCAACTCAACTTATCGCATTTGAATCCGGGTAATTATACGGTTGAATTTTACTTGTACGATCCGGTTTCTCAAACCAAAAGCCCAATACAACGTAAAGGGTTTACGGTCTTATATGAATGGCACAATCGCCCATATCTGTGGTGGTTTATCGGTGTTTTACTGGCCTTTTTTGTTGGCCTCACCTGGCGCTGGAGTTTGCGCAGAGAGCGGAAAAAATGTGAGGTGGTGAATGGGAAATAGGATAACCTATTTCTGTCAGTACTGGAAACTGCTACACTTCGTTTCGCATTGAATTACTTTTCTTTTTGTCTTGACAAAAAGAAAAATCAATTGCTAATTCTCTAATCTTCATTACTTTCGTGCACCATGAAACTACGCACGGTTCAAACACTACTTTATTGCTGCATTTTTGCGTTGCAAGGTCTTTCGCAGGCCGATACTAACACGGTGAATAAATGGAATCAGGAAGCACTTGATTTGGCTTATTCGGAACCGAAACGGGCTATGGAACTGGCCGAAAAGGCGTTAAAACTCTCTCAAAAGCTTTCTTTTTCCAGAGGTGAAGTACGGGCATTGATACGCAAGGGAATTGTATATGATGTGCAGTCGAAAGGCGATGAAGCCATTGAAATGTATGAGCTTTCATTGAAGCTGGCCAAACAGACAAATGACCAAAAAGCCGTTGCTTCCAACCTCAATAACCTGGGACTGATTTACTGGAAACGAAACGACCTTACCAAAGCGCTCAATTACCTCAATCGGGCATACACCATGTTCGGGGAAATCGACGATGAGTACAACCGTGCATCTGCGGCCAACAATATCGGCCTCATTTACGAAGAAATGCTACGCGGTGAAAAATCGCTTCAGTGGCATCGGAAAGCAGCTCAGCATGCAAAAAATGCCGGAGAGGAAAATATGTTGTATGATATTTACAGCAATATGGGGAACGCCTTTCTGACCGAAAAAAAGAAAGATTCTTCGAGCTTCTATACCCAAAAGGCCATTGAAGGATATCGGAAAACGGGCAATAAATATGGCCTCGGAATGTCGTTGTGCAATTATGGAAACCTGATCAACGATCATGGAAATATCAGTGATGCCATTCCATTTTTCGAGGAATCAATGGCACTTGCCGAAGAGATAGGACATGATTATTCGTATGTGAGTTCGGGTTTCAATCTTTCCAATACCTATTTCAGGCTCAAAATGTACGAGGAAGAAAAGGCAGCACTGGACAAGATTTATCCTAAAATGTTGACGCTGAAATCAAACGAAATGAGTTACAAGGTGAATCTGGCGTTGGCAAAATGTAATTACCGCCTAGGCTTCGTTAATGATGCTGAACGTGCGATGCTCCAGTTTGAAAAAGACCATGTGCTGTATTTCAAAGAGGTGGTTAACCGCAACCTGGTAGAAGCAGAACAGAAATTTGAAGTACGCGCAGAACGTGAGCGCAGTCGCTTATTACGCGAGAAATCGGCGCTGAAGCTGAAACAGTATGAGCAAGGCCGTTTTCTTGACAATGTGATTTGGACATCTATTTTGGTTGTATTGGTTTTTGCAGGAGCTTTGACCTTTTTTGTGATCCGAAAACGTAATCTGCAATTAGAGCTCGTGAACCAGCGCTCGGTATTTGAAGCGACAATCGAAGAGCGGAAACGCATTTCGTATGATTTGCACGATCACGTAGGTTCGCAGTTGAGTTACGTGGTGAATAACCTGGAACTGATCCAGCATTCGGATAGCGACAATGAACGGGTGAAACGCACGTTTACCATGAGTCAGGCAGCGATGAACTCGTTGCGGGACACTGTTTGGGCCTTGCATTCGGAAGAATTGACGATGGGGGCGCTCACGGAACGCATGGAAAACCTGGCGAAAAAGATGCTGGAAAACACCACCGAAATAACGTTGGAGTTTGCATCCGATGTTCCGGCTGAATTGGTGATTCCACAGCATTATACCATGCACATTATGCGTGTTTTTCAGGAATCCATTCACAATGTGTACAAACACGCACAGGCCAGTGTGTTGAAAGTAAGCGTGCAGGAAACAGCAGATGAAATCAGCATAAGGGTTGCCGATAACGGAATCGGAATAAGTGATGATCCGCAGAAACCGTTTCATTATGGTTTGCAAAGCATGAAGGAGCGCGCGGCCAAGATCAACGGAACGTTGACGATTCAATCGAAAGCAGAAGGTGGTACGGAGGTAGTGCTGACGTGGTCGAAGAGTGTTTCCCACTAAGCAGTTTTTAAGCGTTACACGTATTTGTTTCCCACGAATTCACTAATTATGGCGCGCCTAACGGACGCGCTTTATTTTTTGAGAACGTATAGTGTGATCTGTGTTATAATTGTCGGCAAGTGCGTTAGCCGAGCAAAAAATCCGTGCATTCGTGGGAAAAGAAACGTCTCGGCTAGCCGAGAACGGGTTTGCAATCAAACTTGTTATTCGTGGTTAAAAATAATCCAAATGCGTAATTGTTTTGTATCCGTTTTTGGTCGACATTTGGTACATGGAAAAGTGTAGAATTGCCCTGGTAGACGATAAGCCTTACAACGTGCAGATTTTAGCCGAAAAATTGGGCTCAAAACCCGACTACGAGATCGTAAGTACCACTTACGGCGGTCTGGCATTTTTGGAAGCACTCAAAACCATGACACATCCTCCGGACGTCGTATTTATGGACATCGATATGCCCGATCTGAATGGCATTGAAACGGTTCAGCGTGCAAAAAGCGCTCATCCTGAGATCCATTTCCTGATGATTACCGTGTTTGACGATGAAGAACGCGTTTTTCAAGCGGTTCAGGCTGGAGCGAGCGGTTATTTACTCAAAGACGAATCGATCTCGGGCCTGCACAAAGCCGTAGATGATGTCATGAATTACGGTGGCGCTCCCATGTCACCTTCCATTGCCCGCAAGGCATTTCAATACATACAACGCATGCAGGCCGCGGCGGCAAGTGCTTCCATCACCAATCAATCGCCGCTGAGTTCACGGGAAATGGATATCCTGGCTGGTTTAGCCGAAGGAAAAAGTTACATGATTATTGCCGAAAAATTGTTTATTAGTCCGCATACGGTGCGCAAGCACATGACCAATATCTACGAAAAACTGCATGTCAATTCAAAAGTAGAGGCGGTGCGTATGGCATTGGAAAAGAAATGGGTGTAGGTGCGTCAGCCTTAGGCTGACCGCTCCGAATGCAGCCAGTCTTAATTTAAGATATAACACAGGTAAGGGATATCCCGAGCCGATTAACCGCCAAATGTGAACTATGTTGAGATATGCCCGGGATTTTTCCGGGTGTATTTCCTCAGCTTTTATAACCTCGGTTGTGAAACCGTGAATCACCGATTATTACTGATTTTTTTGATGTTTTATGTATTCTCCGGGTGTGCGTCTGTAAGTAAATAATATGCTCATGCATCTTGTAAGCGTAGGATTATCCTATACCAAAGTTTAACAAAACATTTCCCCAAATCCTCCGTTAAACATCCCATGACAAAACACCCCCTTTTCCTGTTTTTCCTGTGCGGATTTTTGACGCTACACGCACAAAGCTGGGAAACCAAAACTGCGGTGCCGGCCTGGGGTAGGGATGATGCCTGCGGGTTTTCACTGCTTGGGAAAGGGTATGTCGTAACGGGGAACCAAGGCGGTTTTACACAAAGTAACCGGCTGTGGTGTTACGATGCCGATGCGGATTCCTGGACCGAGAAAACAGCCTTTCCGGGAACACCACGGCAATATGCAGGCTCGTTTGTGATGAACGATGAAGGGTACGTGATTATGGGCATTGCCGAAGATGGCACGCCGCTCAATGATTGCTGGAAATATACCGCTGAAACAGATACATGGATCCAATTGGCTGACTTTCCCGGGCAGGCGCGCTGGTCGATGTTCTCCTTTTCGACTTTGCTGTATGGGTATGTAGGAACAGGGGCAATGCCCGGTGCGTTGCTGAGCGATTGCTGGCGTTACGACCCGGCTGCCGATACATGGACGGAGCAAAATGCCTTTCCCGGTGGCACTGTGCGCGAAACGGTGTCATTTTCCATTGCAGAAAGCGGTTATGTCGGTCTTGGGTTTCACTCAGTTGACGGGACTAATCTTACAGACGCTTTTTACCAATGGAATGACCTCACGAACGCCTGGACTGCCTTGCCTGACTTTATGGGAGATCCGCGATCTTACTCCGTGGCCGTAGCCAATTCCCATCAGGGGTTTGTTGCAACTGGACAAGATGCTCTGGACAATTTTTACAACGACTGTTTTGTCTTCGACCCCAAAACGGTTTCGTGGTCTATGATAGATCCGTTACCCGATATCGGAATGCGCGGTATGAGCGCTTTTGCGCTCAATGATCAACCGTATTTCCTCACCGGATTACGCCAGGATTTTGTACGCGTTTCGAGCGTATTTCGCTACAATACCCCGACAATGGTCGATACGGATATTTCCATTTATCCCAATCCTTCAACGGGTGAAGCTGTGGTGAAAGGCGATGAGCTGAAACGAATTCAGCTGCTCACGGTTGATGGTCGTTTGCTGCGCGAGGTGATCCCGAACGAAACTGCGACATGGTTGGGTGAGCTTCCTGCCGGGATGTTGCTGTTACGAATTGATACCGGTGATGATTGGGTGTGCAGGCGGTTGTTGGTGTACTGATGCGTCTCGGCTAACCGAGACGTTTTTGTTTCCCACGAATACACGAATTTTTTGCGCGCCTAACGGACGCGCTAAGTGTATGTTGTGGGATGCATTGTATAAATGTGAGCGAGTCCGTTAGGCGAGCCAAATTCGTGCATTCGTGGAATCATTTAAATTCTGTTACAATACATGAAATTATTGGTATCCTTTAAAATCACTCGGGCATTGGTACATCCTTCGGGTAGAACGGTTTTTCAGGTATCGGCCAAACAGAATCTTATCTCCGAAATCGATTACCAAACTCAGCTCATGTGTTCCGTAAGATGATGTCTTTAAACGCGAGATCGTCATGTCGAAACCATACATCACGCGCCAGCTATTGGCCGTTTGAGACGGCAGGTTCAACCCAACGGTGAAAATGAAGGAATCGTAACTTTTCACGCTCAGCGCCGCATTGCGGTTACGGAACCAGACACCGAAGGTAAACGGACGATTTACAAGGTTCATTCCCACGGTAAACGTCTGGAACTCTCGCTGTGATTCAAAGATGAAGCCGGGCGAGTAGATGAGGTCATTAAAGAGCAAGTTGGCGTTGGCGTGAATCACCGTGCGGGTAGGCAAGAGCTGATCATCACCCAAAAAGGCATCCCGTGGTTGCGATAAATGGTGTAAACTGGCGCCAATTGTCATGGAATATTGCTTGAATGCACCGCTCGATTTACGGGTTCTTCCGTTGAAACGGCCCACAATTCCGGTGTTAAAATCGGCATAAGAAACCCGGAAATAATCAGGTCGGTTAAACGCCGTTGGATTCACATCACCAAGTGTTTCATCCAGTTGATCTGAAAACGTGAGTTTTGACCAATCGATGCGTTTGGAAACATATCCGCCGCCGACACCGGCCTGGATGATGAGGTTTTTGGTATCAACCGGACGGTACGAATACGTTAAATAGCCACCGGTCGTGCGCAACATGGCTTCTCCGGCCACATCGCTGTAGATATTGCCACCAATTCCCATTTTGAAAATGGATTGTGCTTCAAACGAACCCGAAAACGTATTGAATCGACCGGGAATAGGCCCCCACAGATTACGCGCATTGACGCGGAAGGTGAGTCCGTTGTTGATGGCCGTCATGGCCGGATTGTAGTAAATCGGGTTGTTGTAAAACTGCGAGTAGTTCGGATCTTGCGACCATCCCGTAAGGCTAAGCGCACAGCAACCGATCATCAAAAGGATTAATTTCTTCATGGCTTAACGAATTACGGTTACAGTTCCTGAACGTTTCTTTTTCCCATTCGGGTATTCCTTGCCTTCCCACACCCGTTCATTGAGGAACGTAGCAGTGGCTTTCCACACATAGGCATCCTGCTGAACCGGCTCACCGTTGAAGGTTCCGTCCCAGTATTCAGTTGGCCGTCCGTCTTCATCCAACGCCGTTGTTTGCCAGATCAGGTTGCCCCAATCGTCGTAAATCAGCAATTCAAACGATTTTAAACCGACACCTTTCGGAATGAAATTCGATACCTCAAAATTGCCACTTCCAGGACTCAACGCATTCGGAATAAACAAGCCGTAGAAGAAATCGACGCCAACCGTTTGATTGGTGGTATCAGCACAGCCGAATTGGTTGATGGCAATCAGCGTCACCTCAAAATCACCGAACGAATTGTAGCGTTCTATCGGATTTTCAACCGTCGATGTATCGCCGTTTCCGAAGTCCCAGAGCCAGGTTGTGGCTCCAACCGATGTATTGGTGAATTCCACGGTTCCGCTCAACGGATCGGGATTTTGGATGTTCACAAAATCAAACCCGGCAGTTGGAGTAGGGTGAACCACAATTGGCGTATTAACCGTGACTGTATCGGTGCAACCACCTGCTCCGTAAGCAATAATGGTGATCGGGTAAATGCCCGAGTTGGGGAATGAATAATTGACGCTGGTTCCGTTGTAGGTGTTTCCGTCGCCGAAATCCCAAACCACTGAATCGGCAAAGCTGCTGATCGAGTTAAACACGACCGGTTCGCCCACACAAACGGTATCTTCCGGAAGTGTAAAGTCGGCAGTTGGTACCTGGTACACATTGAAATCCTGCGATGTGGTATCGGCGCAGCCATAAATATTGGTGGCAATCAATTGAATGGTATACGTGCCCGGAGTAGGGTAAATACCGGTTGGAGAGTTGAGTGTAGAAGTATTTCCGTTTCCTAAATCCCAGGCATAATCAATTGCTCCCGAGCTGGTATTGGTAAACGTTGCCGTCACCGGTGGATAACACGAATTGGTATTGGCAATCGTAAACGCGGCTACCGGAAGCGGATAAACGGTAATGACCTGTGCCGTGGAATCAGCGCAGCCATTGGCATTTTCAACGTATAATTTCACGGTGTAATTTCCTGCAGCTGCAAAGGTATGCGTTGGGCTAACCTGTCCGGAAGTGTTTCCGTCACCGAAATCCCACGACTGGAAACTGGTGTTGGTACTGGTATTCGTGAAATTCACTTCCAACGGCATACAACCGGCGATCGGATTTGGCGTAAAGGCCGCAACAGGATTGGTGCTCACCACCACAGGTTGTGTTACCGAAGCCGCACATCCGTTGGTTTGACTGATTCCCGTTAATGTGACCTGATACGTGCCGCTGGCGGAATAGGTATGCGTTGGGTCGTAAAGCAATGACGTGTTTCCGTCACCAAAATCCCAGGTCACGCTTGCCAAACCGGATGAAAGATTGGTAAACGTAAACAGCTGATCGATACACACAGAATCAGGTTCGGAACTGAACGCCACATTCGGCGAAGGGAAAACCGTAATCACCGCTGTTGTGGTATCAAACCCGCAACCATCGTTGGCAAACAGTGAAACAGTATAGGTTCCTGCTTGTGTAAAGGTATGCGTTGGACTGTAAACTCCCGAAACGTTTCCGTCACCGAAATCCCAGTTCGAGAACGTAGCTCCGCTCGAGAATTGCGTAAAGTTGACGGTGTGCGGCACACAACCAGAAGGCGCATCCACGTTGAAGAACGCATTGACCTGATTCGGTAAAACAGTAATGGTATGGTAAGCTGTATCCACACCACATTCGTTGGCCACAGCCAGCATAATGGTATATGTTGTGTCGTTAGCTCCAGTCGTAAAGATGTGCTGGAATTGCCCGATTCCGTTGGTTCCTGTGGTTCCGTCACCAAAATCCCAGGAATAACTATCAGGCAAACCGATACTGTTGTTGGTAATGTCTAAGATCAATGGCGAGCAACCTACATTGGTGTTGGTTCCGAAAATCGCTTGCGGACTTGGCATGGCAATCACTTGTTCGCTGTGCGTATCCGTACCGCAGAAATTGGTAGCGGAAAGTACGATCGTATAAGTCGAATCGGCAATGATTCCCGCAGCAAACGTAATCGCAGGCGGCGTTGCCAGATTGGATTGTTGTCCGTTGCCGAAGTCCCAGTTATAGGTCACTGACGGTCCGGTAGAATTATTTACAAAATTAACCGTTACCGGCCCGCAAGCCGAATCAGGTGCAAAAGCAAAATCAGCCACAGGTGGTTCCCGCACTTCTATTTGCTGCGTCAGCGAATCCATACAACCAAAAGCAGAAGTCACAATGAGTTCAATGTCGAAGAAACCGATTGCGCTGTACGTATGCGAAGGGTTTTGATTCACGGAAGTAACGCCGTCACCGAAATCCCAGTCATAGGTCACACCAAGTGTACTGGTATTGGTAAACAATTCAGACGTTCCCAAACAGGTGATCGGATCGAAGGTAAAACTCACAGCAGGATTCGGATGCACGATGGCCAGCATGTTATCGCTGTTCACACAACCCGTAACCGGATCAGTGTAAGTGTATGTAATGGTATGCGAACCGACTCCGGCCGTTACAGGATCAAATGTTCCCGCAGCTGCATTGGTGATTCCTGTTCCTGACCAGTTTCCACCTGCAGGTGTTCCACCGATGTTGATAGCTGCATCGCTTGGACAAAAATCCATATCAGGCCCTGCATTGACAACTGGTAAGGGGTACACGACGAATAGCATGGTGTCACGGATGAGGCAATTTCCGGCTCCGTTGGAAAGAATCAGTTGAAAGGCTCCGGCTACGGTTGGGTCGAAAATACCGCCTGATGTAACACCTGAGCCTGTCCATGTTCCCGAAGCTGGTGTTCCGTTCAATACCACATTTGCGGCGTCGATACAGGCATCCAGATCAGGTCCGGCGTTTGATGCAACCGGTGCAACCACGGTGATTGTTCGTGCATCGGAGTTGACGCAGCCATTAGCATTCGTAAACGTGTAACTAACAATGGTAGAACCAACTCCGGATGGCGTAAATATGCCACCTGCAGTGATGTTTGCCCCTGACCATGTTCCGCCCGCTGGTGATCCGTTGAGCTGGATCGGGAAAGGCTGATCGCACAATGTGGTATCAATTCCGGCATTTACAACCGGCAATGCAAAAATCGTGGCGGTGAGTTGGTCGCTTCCCACACAGCCCGTTACAGGATCGGTGTAGGTATAGGTAAGTGCATGAATTCCGGCACCGGCTGTATTCGGGCTAAATGTCCCCAAAGTAGCGTTGGTGATTCCGGTTCCCGACCATGTTCCCCCGACAGGCGTTCCACCAAGATTAAATCCGGGATCGTTCACACAATTGGAGAAATCTCCGCCGGCGTTTACAATTGGTAACGGATTCACGGTAAAGATCATCGTGTCGCGCACAAGGCAGTTTCCTGCTCCGTTGGAAATGATTAACTGAAATGTTCCGGCTATCGTCGGATCGAAAATACCACCTGAAGTTACTCCCGGACCTGTCCACGTTCCAGCGGCAGGACTTCCGCCCAAGACCACGTTAGCGGCATCGATACAGGCATCCAGATCAGGGCCGGCATTTGATGGAGTAGGAGCGATGATGGTTATCGTTCGGGTATCCGAATTGGTACAACCGTTTGCGTTTGTAAAGGTATAGGTAACAACCGTAGAACCGATTCCAGAAGGAGTGAAGACACCGCCCGCCGTGATATTAGCTCCCGACCATGTTCCGCCCGCAGGTGAACCACTGAATTGAATCGGGAATGGTTGATTACAGGCTGTAGTATCGATACCTGCATTGACAACAGGCAAGGCGAAAATGGTAGCAGAAAGTTGATCGCTGTTCACACATCCTGTTACCGGATCGGTGTAGGTATACGTAAGTGTATGAATTCCGGTGCCCGCTGTGGTTGGATTAAAAGTTCCCGTAGCTGCGTTGGTAATTCCGGTTCCCGACCAGGTTCCACCAATAGGCGTTCCACTGAGGTTAAAGCCCGGATCGCTCACGCAATTGGAGAAATCTCCGCCGGCGTTTACAATCGGTAATGGATTTACGGTAAAGAGCATCGTATCGCGCACAAGGCAGTTTCCTGCTCCGTTGGAAAGTATCAATTCAAACGTTCCGACTATTGTCGGGTCGAAAACACCACCTGAGGTTACACCCGGACCTGTCCAGATTCCGGAGGCGGGACTTCCGTTCAATACCACATTCGCGGCATCAATACAAGCTTCCAAATCTGGTCCTGCATCAGATGGAACAGGGGCAACCACGTTTACTGTTCGGGTATCGGAGTTGGTACAGCCGTTGGCATTTGTAAATGTGTAAGTTACCACGGTAGAAGCGACTCCGGCCGGAGTAAACTGACCACCCGCAGTGATGTTGGCCCCGGTCCATGTTCCGCCCGCAGGTGTTCCGTTCAATTGAATCGGGAATGGCTGATCACACAGGGACGTATCGATTCCGGCATTGACGATCGGCAAAGCAAAAACGGTCGCTGTTAATTGGTCTGTCCCAATACAACCCGTAACAGGATCGGTATAGGAATAGGTAAGTGTATGAATTCCGGCACCTGCTGTAGCAGGATTGAAAGTTCCCAAAGCCGCATTGGTGATACCGGTTCCTGACCAGGTTCCACCCGAAGGTAAACCATTCAGGTCAAAAGGTACAGCATCGATACAACGCGAAAAATCACTTCCTGCATTGGCGACAGGTAAGGGATTTACGGTTACCAACATCGTATCGGTCGTTAAACAACTTCCTGCTCCATATGTATAAACCATTGTAAATGTTCCGGCAACTGTCGGGTCGAAAATACCTCCTGAAGTGATGCCGCTTCCTGTCCAGGTTCCTCCGACAGGAGTACCTGCAATTACAGTATTCGGTGCATCAATACATAAAACAAGGTCAGTTCCCGCATCGGCAGGTGTCGGTGCTGTTACCGTAACAGTGCGCGTATCTGAATTGGTACAACCGTTGGCATTTGTGTAAGTATATGTCAACACAAATGATCCCGGGCCGTTGGGTGTGAAAATGCCCGCAGCAGTTGTGTTTGCACCGCTCCATGAACCACCGGCTGGTGTAGCGGTAAATTGTACAGGAACGGGTTGGTCGCATAAAGTGGTATCGATTCCTGCATTCACTACCGGGAGCGGATTGACCGTTGCTGTAAGCACGTCTGTAGCGCTGCAGCCTGTCACAGGATCTGTATAAGCGTAAGTTAAAGTATGATTTCCGGCTAAGGCGGTTGCGGGCGTAAATTCTCCGGAAGGATTTGTAATTCCGGTTCCTGACCATATTCCGCCTGCTGGTGTTCCTGAAAGTGTCACCATCGGCGCGTCGATACACAACGTGAAATTGGCTCCGGCATCTACAATAGGAAGTGGATTCACCGTAGCAATTACCGTATCGGTATTCAGACAGGTACTCGCTCCGAATGAGTAAACCAAGGTAAAGGTTCCAACCGTATTCGGGGTGAACGTACCGCCTGCTGTCACAGATGGCCCCGTCCATGTTCCGCCTGCTGGAGTTCCGTTTAATACAATTGGAGCAGCATTCACGCAACTCGCAAAGTCAGGTCCTGCATCGGCTAGAATTGGTGCTACAACGGTAATGTCCACTACATCAGTATTGGTACAACTGTTGGCATCCGTAAATGAATAAGTAAGTGAATTGACGCCTGCTCCGTTGGGTGTGAAAAGTCCCGTTGGTGTCACGTTCGGTCCCGACCAGGTTCCACCTGCCGGTAAACCGTTCAGTTGTACCGGAATCGGTTGGTCACACATCGTTTGATCGGTTCCTGCATTGACTACAGGAAGCGGATTTACCGTAACGGTGACATTCGCACTGGCAGAACATCCCAAGGTGGTTCCGGTAACTGTATAGGTTGTAGTGGTTGTGGGTGAAGCCGTTACCGGACTTCCGATTGTTGTATTGAGACTCGGACTGGCATTCCAGACATAACTGGTGGCGCCATTGGCGGTTAAAACAACCGAGCTTCCATTACAAATAGTAGGACTTGGAGGTGTTACACTTACTACAGGCAACGGATTCACGACTAAATTAACGGTACTTGCCGGTCCCGGACAACCGCCGATTGATCCGATTAACTGGTACGTTCCGGCGTTTGCGGCCGTAACATTGGGAATCGAGAAATTTTGTGCGGATGATGAAAATGGTCCTGGGCCTGTCCAGCTATACGTGACTCCCGGAACCAAATCTGAAGTGAAATTGGCTGTTTGTCCTACACAGAGTGGCGAATTGACAGCAGGATTCAGCGCAGGAGGAATGGGGTTAACAATCAATGGAGTAGAAGCAGTTTGCGATCCGCAAAGATTGGTGGCCGTTAATGAAATGGTATACGAACCGTTTGTTGCATAAGTAACCGATCCCGGAACAAGGGTCGAAGCAGATGTTGGGCTTCCTCCCGGAAAACTCCACGCATAAGCATCAACGCCTTCATAACAATTGTTGATTACCGCACTAGGATTAACGGCTGTTCCTGCACAAATAGACGGAAGCGGATTGACGGTCAATTGTGGCGGTGCCTGAACCGTTACTGGCTGATCGTATAAAAATGTTCCGCAGGAATTGACCAGTGTCAGTCGCACCGTATAAGTTCCCGGTTGTAAAAAAGTGATTTGCGGATTTAATGAACCTGCATTGGTCGAATTGGTAAACTGGTATTGTCCGGTGGAAGGCAAACAAGTACTTCCGTTAAAAATAACGCTCCACGTTCGCGTGACATTACAAGTATTGGTCAATGTAGACAGGTTGGTGGTTTGCGTCACCAACGGCATACAGCCTGTATTGGGAGTGATTGTAAAATTGGGAACAGGCGGAATTTCCACGCAAACGGTCCTGGTAATGGTATTGGAGCCACAACCGTTGGTCGTTGTGAGTGTCACAGTATAGGTTCCCGGAGCGGCGTATGTATGTGCCGGACTTGTCAGCACAACTGTTGTTAGTGTTTGACCGTCGCCGAAATCCCAGTTAAAAATGGTCGAAGAGTTACAGGCGCTGTTGAAACCTGCGATACTGGTATTGATCATCGTTACCGGAGAACCAACGCATACATTGGGTTGTGAAACGGTAAAATTGGCTTGCGGCCCCGAATACACACGAATCGGTGAAATAGACGCCTCACTGCTGTCGCAACGGTTGATGGCTTTCATTCGGAAGACAAACGCATTTCCTGCTTGTCCGCAGGATGAAGTGGTGTACGTATGACAAACCGTTGCAGGTGGTGGATGCGGCAAGGTATCCAATGGAGAACCGTCGCCGAAATTGACCACGTAATAGGTTGTCGGGTGATTGGAGGCAAAGTTATTGAGCGGAAAACAAAGGGTAATTGGTCCGCAACCTGTTGTACCTCCGGGATTCGCCGCCCCGATTGCCGGATTGGTGATGTTGGCGATGTTATAAAGAGCGGTGTCAACGCAGCCGTTGGTGCCGGTGACAATGAACAATAAATCAAAGATATCAGCGGTCGTGTAGGTGTGTCCTAGTCCGCCGCCAGGGAAAGTTCCGCTTGAAAAATCAGGCGTTCCGTCACCCCATTGAATGGTATAATTGGAATTGGAACCACTCGTAGTGGTATTAAAAACCGTCATGGCGAAGTTGGTTCCGTCGCAGTTTTTCATATCCGAAAGCGGGTCCAATAAGCCCGGACCGGGAGTTCGCAGAATGGTGATTGTTTGATTGATACTGGCCGAACAACCGTTGGCATTTGTCACAACCAGTGTAACGGTAAAGTTTTGAGAACCCGTT
This sequence comes from Bacteroidota bacterium, assembly GCA_040387295.1. Classification (GTDB taxonomy): domain Bacteria; phylum Bacteroidota; class Bacteroidia; order Flavobacteriales_D; family Crocinitomicaceae; genus Fluviicola. The sequence goes on from JAZKEB010000003.1 coordinate 548,385, forward strand.
CCAACGGCGTTAAACAAGTGTGTCGGATTTTGTTGCGTTGACGTATTGGCACCTCCCGAACCCGGATCACCGAAATTCCATTGGTAAGTCAATCCGCTGCCGGTTGACGTATTGGTAAACACTACCGGAACGTTGGCGCACCCGTTGTTCGGGGCAAAGGTAAATCCGGCAGTAGGAACGCTCAAAGCGGTAACAGTAACATCGTCTGTGATGGTGCAGCCAGAACCGTCGGTAACGGTCAGTGTATAGGTTTGGGTAGTAACGGGTGATGCAACGGGATGCTCGCAGTTGGTACAGGAAAGCCCCGTGGCCGGACTCCAGCTGTAGGTAAGTGCCGGAGCGCCGGATCCTGCATTGGGAAGCGCGCCGATTTGAACGCCCGCACCGATGCAAACGGTCGTATCTGGTCCGGCATCTGCCGTACATTGTGCATTGGCCTGCACTACAGAAAAGGTAATTGTGGTAAGAAGTAGTAATTTTTTAGCTAGATGCATCGTTTCCATGTAGTTGTACGCGCAAATATCGCTAAAATAATCAGGCCTTACAATACGCCAAATGCAGTATAATCAAATTAATGCAACCTTATTCCACTCCGTTTTTCTGCACCGCTTCCCAACCTATCATGAGTGATTTACGCGGTGTTCCCCAGCGGTAACCGCCTAGTTTTCCTGACGTTTGCAGCACACGATGACAGGGGATGAGGTAAGCAATCGGATTGTCTCCAATGGCCGTTCCAACTGCTCTCGAAGCCGTTGGTTGATCGATGTTTGCTGCCAGTTTTCCGTAAGAAGACAATTTACCACTGGGAATTTGAAGCAATGCTTCCCACACTTTCAACTGGAAGGCGGTTCCTTTCAAATGCAGTCGAATAGGCGATTCGGGATTTATTTCCAATCCATTGAGCAGCTGAATAGCAGGTTCGTGCAAAGCATGCTCACCTTCCTGAAATACAGCTTTCGGAAACCGGGTTTTGAGTTCGGTCAATGCTTCGTCTTCGTTCGTGACGAACATTAAATGACAAAGGCCTTTTTGTGTAGCGGCAATAAGTACGGTTCCAAATAGTGTTTCAGCAAATTGATACGTGATTGTCAGCAATTCACCTCCGTTTTTGTATTCGCCGGGCGTCATTCCTTCCAGGTTCACAAACAAATCGTGCAAACGTCCGGTTCCAGATAAGCCGGTTTCAAGGGCCGTATCGAACAACGTTGCCTGCTGTTCACCTAATAAACGTTTTGCGTACTCGATACTAGTATACTGAAGAAATTTCTTCGGACTTACACCTGCCCAATTGCTGAATAATCGCTGAAAATGGAACGAGCTCAAATTTACATGAGCAGCGACTTCGTCTAAATCTGGTTGTTCACGAAAATGCTCCTGAATATAGGAAATGGCGTTTGCGATACGGTCAAAATCATGCTGTTTCATAAATCAAAATTACGGATTGTGAAAGGGCCTACAACCCGAAACTTGCTTTCGTGATGAATTTTTGAGTTGCCGAATTTTGATGGACACAAAATGCGTTGTATTTGCTGCTTGTTTGACCTTAATTTGTGAAAAAAGGCAACCAAATGTCCGTTTTATCCGTTTTAGTTAACACAGCTAAAGACGGTTCAGGAGTCGTTTCAACTAATTAAGAAATAATTAACTTCATTTGATCGGGAAACTGGTGGTAAAGGTTTTATCCTTCTGAAAGAGTTAGTTAGCTTCAAAAAATTAGTGGAACTTACGAATGCGATTCTTGAATAAATTAAGCTTTGTTTGTTCAAATACAAAACTTAAATGTTAAGTTTGTGTAGGTTATAAACTTTTCGAAAGAAAGGTGACAATTTTAATGAGTGATTCTCCAATGACACGCGACAAGAGGAAGTTTCAACAGGTACTACTACTGCAATTGTTTACAATCTTGCTCGTATCTATCTGTTTCCCTGTTACAAGTTTCAGTCAGGATGTATGGCTTCAAAATCACTCGTCACCTGTTTCCGGTTGCAGCTTATCGAATAATGAACAGGTTAATGTGTTGATCAACAATAACTCAGGTTCCATTATGGGCTCCAATACCATCAATGTGAGTTATACCATCGATGGTGGATCTTTGACCCAACAATTACTGAATTCAAATCTTTTCCCGGGCGCTTCCTGGAATTTCACTTTCACCGTGAATGCTGATCTGTCAGCCTGCGGGCCACATGTAATGAAAGTGTGGGTAGCACGTGCCGGCGATGCAAATCAGCTCAATGATACCGTGGTTTGGACTGTTCAAAATGATTGTCCGATTGTGCCCGGAACCATATCCGGTGGCACAACCGTTTGTTCTTCAGGAAATTCAGGCTCATTAATCCTAGGTGGTTGGAGTTATGGAACCATTACAGATTGGCAAACATCCACCAATAGCGGTGCTACCTGGGCTCCAACCGGAGTTACAAGTACTACATACAACTACAGTTCATTGACGCAGGATACGCGTTATCAGGTGGTAATCGATGGTGGACTGTGCCCTGACGATACAGCCGGATTTGTAGATGTACTGATACAGCAACCGATTATTCCGGGAACGATTTCGGGTTCTGATTCGTTGTGCATCACCTCGGCTTCGGGAATATTGAACCTTTCAGGAAATACGAGTAGTGTTGTCAATTGGGAATCATCTGACGATGCCGGTGCTTCGTGGAATGTCATCAGTAATACTACCACGAGCCATAATTATGTTGGATTGACTACCACCACTTGGTTCAGAGCATTGGTCGAAGGCAGTTTCTGTCCGGATGAGTATTCCGACACTGCAATTATTTATGTAGAACAATTGACTGATCCGGGCGATTTGACCGGAACCGATTCATTGTGTATTACCAATGCCTCGGGTACAATTACTGTTGGCGGTAATATCGGCAGCGTAAGCTATTGGGAATCTTCTACGGATAACGGCTCCAGCTGGTCAACAATCAGCAATCAGACAACGACTTTAAATTACGCTTCATTAACTGCAACAACACTGTTTCGTGTGTATACCGACGGTGGTTTTTGTCCGAGCTATTTCTCCGATACGGTCGAGATTTTTGTGCAACCGGTTCCGGCAAAACCAGCCATTTCTGGTTCCGATTCACTCTGTATTACAAGTGCCAGTGGCATATTGAACTTAGTTGGTGCTTCTACAGCAATCACGGATTGGGAAAGTTCTTCCGATAATGGGGTAACGTGGTCACCTATCGGGAACAATACAAACTCGTTGAATTACAATTCATTGACGCAAACAACACTTTACAGAGTACTGTTAGACGGTGGTTTTTGCCTGGATTATTATTCCGACACGGCAGAAATTTATGTGGAGCAAATCACCGATCCGGGCGTGCTGACTGGAAGTGATTCCTTGTGTATTTCAAGTGCTTCGGGTGCAATCAACGTCACCGGCAATGTAGGAACGATAACTTATTGGCAATCTTCTGTGGATGGCGGCGCAACCTGGGATTCGATTCCACTGACGGCCGGCACGCTCACATTTACGAATTTGACGCAAACAACCTGGTACCAGGTTTATACCGATGGTGGGTTTTGTCCGAGCTATTTCTCCGACACGGCCATTGTTTATGTAGAACCGCTGGTGATTCCGGGTGTACTTTCCGGCTCCGATTCGGTTTGTGGTGTTTCAGGAAATGGTGTAATGACTTTAACAGGAGGCACGGGAACAGTTGACCATTGGGAATATTCTACCGATGGCGGTACAACCTGGACAACAGATCCAACTACAACAACTACATTTAATTATAATGGTGTTACCACCACAACACTTTACCGCGTATTTACGAACGGCGAATTTTGTGCAAGCGTTTATTCGGATACTGCTATGTTGTATGTAGAAGCACCATCCGATGCAGGAACTCTCCAAAGCAGCGGTAGTGTATGTCCGGGAGGAAATTACAATCTGTCACTCACCGGTCAGGTAGCAAGCAGCTATTCCTGGGAAAGTTCAGTAGACGGAATCACCTGGACGCCGACACCAAATACGGGTTTACCCACACATTTGGTAACAGGAATCTTATCCGATTCATTGTTCAGGGTAATCGTTCAAAACGGTATTTGCGGTTTTGATACTTCAGCTACAGTAACAATTACTGTTTTTGCACCAGTCATTGCCAATGCCGGAATTGATACATCTTTGTTTTTGGGCGATTCAGTTCAATTGCTTGGGAGTGGTGGCGTTTTGGGAGTGTGGACTCCGGGAGCATACCTAAATGATTCATTGCTAACAAATCCGATTGCTTTTCCGGATACAAGCACAACCTATACGTATACGGTAATTGATGCCAACGGTTGTATCGATAATGATACAGTTGAAGTAACGGTTTATCCGCCAAATGAATTGATCATCCGAAATGTGATCACGGCTAATAATGACACTTACAATGACACCTGGATCATTTCCGGAATTCAATATTTCCCGTCTACTTTTGTGATCGTCTTCAACATTTACGGTGAAGAAGTCTACAAAAACAACGATTATCAGAACGATTGGAAAGGTACTTATAACGACAAGCGATTGCCAAATGGTACTTACTATTATACGGTCATTCCAGGTGGAACTGAAGACAAGCTAAAAGGAACCTTAACTATTTTGGGCGATGAATAAAGGCATCCTCATACTCGTTTGTGCCTTTTTAGGCTTGAAGGTGCAGGCACAGCAGGTTCCGTTCTACAATCATGTAGTGATCAATCCGTTTGTGTACAATCCGGCAATGGCTGGCGCTTCGGGTGATGTCAATGCGTTTTTGGTGAGAAATCAGCGCTACGCTTCGTTTTCAACGGCATCAGTCAACAATTATCTGACGATTGACGGCGCTTTTGCCAAGCAAAAAGCAGGTTTCGGTGTACAGGTTTCCAATCAAACCGCCGGAATTCAACAACAGTTTGCGGCCTCGTTGAGTTATGCTTACCGCATTAAATTGAATGAGACCCAGGAATTACGTTTCGGACTAAACGCCGGAATTCTGGATAACCGAATAGATGTGAAATCGATCAACGTTGAACAAGTTGATGATCCTTATTTGATTTCATTGCGTCCTGCTGTTACATCGTTTGACATGAATGCCGGAGTTGCTTACAGTTGGAAAAGTCTCAAACTGGGATTGGCTGTTCCGCAACTGATCGGAAACAAAGTAGCTTTTGATAAAGAAAATTCGCGTGGATATTACCGTTTGTCGCGACACATCATGTTCTCGGCTTCGTATGATATTCCATTAACAAAATCAGGTGTATGGTCGTTGAAACCTGTCGGGTTCCTTCGTTTTGTTCCCGGAGCACCTATTCAATACGATGCACTCGTTCAGGTGGATCATCACAAGATCGGATGGTTTTCGGCTGGATACAAGTCCGGTTATTCTGTGCAGATGAATATTGGCTTTCACTTGTTGAAGCAGTTCAAAGTCGGATACAGCTACGAATACCTGGTAGGTGGAATCAAAAACTATTCGTCAGGCGCTCACCATGAATTGATGCTTGGATTCAGATTTGGTATCAAACAGCAGGAAACAATTCCTGCACCTCTCGCAGTAACGGAAAGAGATACGGTAAAAGAACAATTGATTCAGCGCAACCGCGAACTGGAGGAATTGCTGATGAAAACACTCGCTGAAAAGGAAATCATCAAAGAACAACAAAATGAGCTGATCCAGCAAAACAAAGAATTGCAGCTGGAAAAAGAAGCACTGGCCAATCAACCGGATAAACAGCCAAACAATCCGGCAGATTCGAATGCAGTTGTGCCACAAAAAGATCCAGTCGTGACACCGGTTGAAAAAATACCTTACGCGAAAGGATATCGTTTCATCGATTTGGATCTGGCTGATTCTCCTGACGGATTCTATGTCATTACAGGTGTGTTCTCCAGTAGAAAAAATGCAGATGTGGCGCTTTCCAAAAGTCTTCAGGATTATGAAAGTTCCTATTTGGTTATAAATAAGAAGAATGGCTTTTACTATGTGGTGATTTTGTATTCACTGGATCAGGAAGAAGCGGCCAAAGTGTTTAAAAAATACAAGCGGACAACTAAAAAGGATGCGTGGATATTGAATTACCATCTTGATAGTTGATTTTATAACATTTTGTTTAATATAAACAACAAAGTATAGATAACAACATTTTTTATAAGTACATAACGGATTTTAATTGATTTACTAAAACGTTTTACTTATTGCACGGTTTTGTTCAGTGATACACTGAATTTTATTAGATATTTTAGTACATCGCTTTTTGCGCTGCGATTGGGTTAGGTAAGAAATCAATAGTTGAAAGGATAAACGTTGTTTGTCGCTATTGGTTTGATAAAGTTTACTACGTGAAAATTAATGCTCTCTAATTATGAAAATGGCTTTTCTCAGAAAAATGCTCACTGGCTTGCTGTTGCTCTTAACGCATTCAGCACTGGCTCAGTTTCCGGGGTGTCCGGATATCACTGCAGGAGCAGATCAGGTATTACCCTGTTCGACAACATGTACAAACCTTACTGCAACACCCTTTCATACGGGCGCGACAACAACGTATGCCGTAGGAAGTATTCCTCATGCTCCGCCAGTTGCTTATAATGCCGCCGGCGGTACAGCGGTTTCGGTAAATACCGATGACGTTTGGAGTCCGATTGTGAACCTTCCGTTCAACTTCTGTTTCTATGGAGTTAACTACAATACAGTAAATATTGGTTCAAACGGAGCAATTCAATTCGGTCCGGCAGCCGGTGGTGGTTTTCACCCATGGTCGTTTACGGCTTCATGTCCTTCTACTGCTTTGACGGCAGCCGGTGACGTATTTGGTGTATACCATGATACCGATCCTGCTTTTGGGGGAACGATCAAATGGTACTTATTAGGAACGGCACCCTGTCGTATTTTCGTGGTATCATACAATAACCTTCCGCATTTCTCATCTGCCTGTAACACCAATAAGTTTACTACAAGTATGATCGTTTTGTATGAAACGACCAATGTGATTGATGTGTACGTACAGCAAAAACAAACGTGTACCACCTGGAACAGCGGAAATGCTGTGATCGGTATTCAACGACCGAATGGTACTGCGGGAATTGCTGCTCCGGGAAGAAACACCGGCCCCTGGACGGTTAATACACCAGAAGCATGGCGTTTTACACCAAATGGTACGCCAAATTATACTGTTGCCTGGTTTGATGGTGCAACGCAGATCGGTACTGGAAATACGATAAATGTGTGTCCGGGAGGCGCAACCACTTATACCGCCCAGGTCACTTATACTATGTGTAACGGAACTACTGTAACTGATAATGATCAGGTAGCCGTGAGCTTTACAACCCTTACAGCACCTACAGTAACACCGGTGAGTGAAACCTGCGCCAATTACAATAACGGATCCGTCACGATTAACAATCCTGTAGGAGCGGGGCCTTATACGGTCGACATAAGCGGCCCTGCCAGTGGGTCTGTCGTAGAACCCAACACTGCCGTCGGAGTAGCCAATTTCACCAATCTCCCCGATGGAAATTATACCTATACCGTCACCGGAGCTAATGGCTGTACCTATTCGGGGAATTTCACCATTGGTGCCGGGCCTGTTTGTTGCAGCGTCACAGCTTCTTCAACCAATCTTCTTTGTAATGGAACGAACTCTGGCACTGCAACAGCAAATCCTGTCGGGCAGGCATCGTTTACGTACTCGTGGACCGGTGGTCAGACAAGTCAAACAGCGACCAATCTTGCACCGGGAGCTTATACGGTTACCATGACCGACAATTCAGGTTGTGTGGCTACTGCAAACGTCAATATTACAGCCCCACCTGTGCTCAGTGGAACAACTGCTTTTACCGATGTTACTTGTAATGGCTTGTGCAACGGAACAATCACTGTAACTGCTGCAGGTGGAGTATCACCGTATCAATACAGCTTGAACGGGGGACCTTATCAGGCAAGCAACGTTTTCAACGGACTCTGTTCCGGCGTATATAACATTACAATACGAGATGCCAATAACTGTACGGTTGTTGTCAGCAGAACAATTTCTCAACCTGCAGCATTGGTCTTAAATGTCAGTTCTACAACACCAGCTACCTGCGGATTGAATAACGGTGCAGTAACCGTTTCAGGAAGCGGAGGTACTGTGAATTATGTTTACAATATCGGCGGGGCAAATCAGGCAAGTCCTACGTTTACGGGATTGGCAGCCGGTTCATATACCGTTACCATGACCGATGCGAATGGTTGTACAAGAACTGTTCCGGTAACAATTACTGCTGCCAATGTGCCTACCATTTCCATTTTAAGCCAACAAAATGTTAGTTGTTTTGGTGGAGGAAACGGTTCGGTATTGATTGGTGCAACCGGTGTTGCTCCGATTCAGTATTCCTTAAACGGAGGACCTTTCCAGGCATCCAATAGTTTTGGTTCACTAGCCGCCGGAAATTATACGGCAACGGTAAGAGATGTCAATAACTGTACGGCAACGATCAATTTCACGATTACTGCACCACCACAGTTGACATTTACAACACTTGCGACTCCTGTATTGTGTAACGGGGCATGCAACGGACAAATACAGGTAAATCCTGCCGGAGGAACGTTCCCGTATCAATTTTCAAGTAACAACGGAGCAACGTTCTCTACTACAAATCCAATCACTGGTCTTTGTGCCGGTTTGGTAAGTATAGTTGTGCAGGATGCCAACGGTTGTTTGGCCAATTCAAGTGTCAATATTACGCAGCCGGCGCCTTTATCAGCCACATTTGTGGGAGTGAATCCTATTTGTAACGGAGTATGCAACGGTACCGTAACAGTTACGCCATCGGGTGGTACTTCAGCATATCAATACGCAGCCAATGGCGGAGCACTTCAGGCAGGCACAACAATAACCGGTCTTTGTGGCGGAGCGAATACCATTTTGGTACAGGATGCAAACGGTTGTCAGTTTACCGGCAATCAGACACTCATTGATCCACCGGCTTACAGCATTGATCCGGTAACGATGGTTGAATCCAACTGTGGATTTAACAACGGTTCCATCACTATTGCTGCCAACGGTTTAAACGGACCTTTCCAATATTCAATGGATGGCGGACCTTATCAGGTAAGTGGAGCGTTCACTAATTTATTTGGTGGTGCTTACAGTTTCACGGCAATTGACCAGTTAGGATGTACCGCACAGGTATTCCTTGGAATCAATGACGTGGAAATGGACGGTGTTGTTTTGGTTCAGGTCGATCCGCTTTGTTATGGTGGAAGCGACGGAAGTATCGAAGTAACCAATGTAAGTGGTGCGGCTCCGATTACGTTTGAGTTAGACAATAGTGGTATCACGCAGGCAAGCGGGCTTTTCCCGAATGTGCCGGAAGGAAGCCACGTAGTAACAATCTACGATGGTGGAAACTGTGTGTTTACACTCCCTTTTATTGCTAACGAACCGGATGAGATCACATTTAACAGTACGGTAGTGAATGTGCTGTGTAGTGGTGGAAATACCGGTCAGATCACATTTACAGGAGTAGCCGGTGGAACAGGAGCTTATCAGTACAGTATTGATAACGGAGCAACGTTTTCAGCCACTCCTAATTTTAGCGGATTGGCAGCAGGAACGTATAATTTAGCAGTAAGCGATGCGAATAACTGTATCGTTTATGGAACTGCTACTATTATTCAGGCACCGCCGCTTGCTTTCACTTCCAGTGTATTTGATTTGACTTGCTTCGGCAATAACTCTGGATTCATTCAATTGGCAGCTACCGGTGGTAGTGGTGGTTACCAATTCAGTATCGATAATGGAGCTACATTAAGTGCCGTAGATAATTTCTTCGGATTGGCCGCTGGTAGTTATCCGGTATTGATCCAGGATAACGCATTATGTCAGATTACAGGCACGGTAGTAGTGACAGAACCACCTTTATTGACGGCCACGTATGCAACAACACCAACACTTTGCAACGCAGCTTGCGACGGAGAACTAGCAATAACAGCCGGTGGCGGAACAGCACCTTATTTCTACAGTTCGGATAACGGTTCTTCATTCACTACTTCATCTACATTGATGAACTTATGTGCGGGCACGTATCAGATAATCGTAAAAGATGACAATGATTGTGTCATTGCGTCGACTCAAACAATTACGGAACCTGCGGCGATAGTGTTGAATGTCGTTCCGACTTCTTCCACATGTGCATTGGCCAATGGCGAATTACTCTTAAATGCCAGCGGAGGTGTTTCCGGATTTGATTATAGTATTGACGGGGGAACCACCAATGTTGCGACAAACAACTTTACCGGGCTTTTAGCCGGAACGTATGATATCGTAGTAACAGATGGCAACAACTGTCAGGTTACTTCTCAGGAAGTACTCTTGAATGAAGCTTCACCGGTTATTACAGGAACTTATATTACCGACGTAACCTGTAACGCAGCATGCGACGGAACAATTGATGTAACGGCTGTTGGAGGAACAGGAGCCCTGGGTTATGATATCGGCGGTGCATCACAGGCAGGTACGCTCATTTCCGGAATTTGTGCAGGGAACTATACGGTCACTGTTACCGACCAAAACGGATGTACGGATACCGAAACGTTTACTATCACGGAACCTGCGCCACTTGCCTTGACTGCAACAATTACCAACCTCTTATGCTTTGAAGACAACACAGGCGAGATTGCATTCAATGCTTCCGGTGGTACAGCTGCTTATTTCTACAGTACGGATAACGGAGTAACATTCTCCAATCAAAGTACAAGCGAGTTTATGGCTGCAGGCACTTATGATTTGGTCTTGAAAGATCAAAATGATTGCGTAGTGCCGCTGCAGGTAATTATTACCGAACCGACAGAATTGGTTGTGCAAAGTCAATCTTCCAACAATGCGGTGTGTTACGGATCTTGCGACGGCGATGCTACTGTAACTGCAGCCGGTGGAACAGGAACGTATGATTATACCTGGGCAAATGGAGTGGTTGGCACCAATACAGCTACCGGACTTTGTGCCGGTTCATACGATGTGGTAATTGAAGATGACAATGGTTGTCAAACATCTGCCACCTTCTCCATTACAGAACCAGCCATCCTTACGATTGTGAGTTATACCACAACCGATGTATTGTGTAATTCGGCTTGCGACGGAACAATTACCATCAATTCTCCGCTAGCTACTGAGTTTAGCGTAGACGGTGGGATTACGTTCCAGGCTTCCAATACATTTACAGGACTTTGTGTAGGGGTTTATGATCTTATGGTACGAAATGCAGTTGGTTGTACACAAACAGCCACTACCGAAATTTTCGAACCGGCACCATTGTATCTTGATGTGATTCCGGAAGATGGAATGACGATTTGCTACGATGGTTACGGAACACTTTCCGGAAATGCCGTTGGAGGTGTGGAACCTTACTATTATGTATGGAGCAACGGAGACACGACACAATTCTTAAATGTGAACTTAACACTTCCGGAAACATTTACGCTTACGGTTTATGACCAAAACGGATGTGTGTCTAATGTGGAATCGGCTGATGTATTGATTCGTCCTCCATTTGTAGCATCTGTTACCACACCGATTACGATTTGTCCGGGGCAGCTGGCTACAGCTACTGGTTCGGGTGTAGACGGTTTATTGAATTACAACTACCAATGGCTTTCAACAGGATTGGATACATTGGGAACAGGAAGTTCATACAGCTACACACCAACAACTTCAGAAACCATTCTATTGGTAGCTAATGACGCTTGTTTCCTTTACGATACATTGGAAGTAGATATTCAGTTGTTTAACATTCCTGCACCGAATTTCACGGTAGATCCGGCAATCGGTTGTTCACCGCTTGATGTGACCTTCACGAACGAAATGGATCCGTCTGTCGTAGCTTCGGCAACATGGACCTTCGGTGATGGAAGTACAGGAAATGGTAATCCAACCATTGCGCATCAGTACGTGAATGTAGGTTGTTATGACGTAACACTTCAGATCACAACTACCGACGGTTGTTCGGCAGATACCACATTGCAGAATGTAGTTTGTGTGGCACCTGATCCGATAGCTGATTTCACCTTCTCACCGGGCACGCCTACAACCGTTAATTCAACAATTACCTTCTTTGACCAATCGATCAATGCAGTTTCTTACAACTGGGATTTTGGTGGAGTCGGAAACTCATCACTGGAAAATCCGGTATTTAGTTTCGGTGAATTGGATCCGGGAGAACAAATTGTTTGTTTGGAAGTGACTTCCGAGATAGGATGTGTGAATGAAATCTGTAAACCGATTCCGTTCATCGAAGAATTTTTGGTGTATGTTCCGAATTCATTTACACCGGATGACGATGAGTTTAACCAAACTTTCGGACCAGTATTCCCTGATGGGTTGATCATCGAAGATTATTCGTTTATGATTTACAACAGATGGGGGGAAATCATTTTCGAATCGAAAGACTACTCAATCGGTTGGGATGGTACCTATCACGGTTACGTTGCCAAAGAAGGTGTTTACACCTGGACGATTGGTCTGAAAGGCGGTCCGGATCAAAAACGCTTCAAATATGAAGGACATGTGAATCTCCTGAAATAAGAAAGAAAAATAGATATTGAAAAAAGTGGTTATCGTTTCGGTAGCCACTTTTTTTTTGTGCTGTTGATTTATAGGAGGATAAGCTGATAATGTTTTGGATGAAAGGCAGTCTGAAGTGAAGATGCGCTCTTTTAGATGGAGGATTATCGGTTTCTTAACCGCGTGTCCGCCTCAGGTGCGATTAGAAACCTTTGTGACCTAATAAATACTGAGCTTTACGGATTTTAACGGTTGATTTGATCCTCGTTTAATTGATTTGTTGCCCGACTCTAATTTTACCATTTTCTGTAGCCGTTTCTTAACCGTTAGAAACGTTTATGACCCTGTAAATGCTGTGTTTTTGATTGGTTTTAATGGTGTAAAGTGAATTTTTCACTGATGAAATCTTAGTGCTATTAATGAGGCTGGTATGACATACCTTTAATTGATCTGCCTCCGGACTCGGATTTCCCCCTTTTCTGTAACCGTTTCTAACCGCGTGTCCGCCTCAGGCGTGATTAGAAACACTTATGGCCTTGCTATTATTATGATTCATGAAACAAGAGATTGTTTGGACGACTGAAAAGGAATCGATTATGGCAGCTCGTTTTTTGTGAAATTCCTTTCCTTGGAAAAAGCACGCAGACTTCAGCACTGAAGCCCATTCCTTCCCGAAACAGCCAGGTTTTTAAACATAACTACTTCCATCAATGTTTTTTTTGACTCAATACCAGACATACATAGTACCTGGGATAAAATCTGATGCAGAACAAACAACTTTGATTTTTTAGTAAATCAAGAATCAAGCATCAATTACCGATTCACCACCAATTGCTTTCTTACATAAAGCGTTCCCTCAGACAAAATCGTTGCCTGGTAGACTCCGTTGGCGAAATTCGTCAGATCAAGTTCAATCGAATACGGATCATTGTATGTTTCCTCAAAAACCAGTCTTCCGGCTGCATCGTAAATCATTATTGCATGAATGATTGCCGATTCGGAAGAAAGCGTAAACTGACCGGCCGAAGGATTCGGATACAGATCAAAACCATTCGCTGATAATTCATCCAGTTTTGCACAATTATCTACAATCAACACTTCCTGATCGCTGTTGACGCAGCCGTTCGTGTCAGTATAAGCATATGTAATGATCGTACCACCAATTCCGGCAATCGCAGGATCGAAAACACCACCCGAAACACCTGTTCCTGAATAAATACCATCTATTGGACTTCCGTTTGTCAGTGTAAACGCTTCAGTATAGTCACAAACCGGTTCGAACGGATCTAATTCCACTACAGGTAAGTCATGAACAATAACTTCAACTGCTGCTGAAGTATTCGAACAACCGAATGCATTTTCTGTGCTTACGGTATACGAACCACTTTCTTCCGCCGAGATAATCTGGTCCGTTTCTCCGTTCGACCATGTGTTGTCGGTGGCACTTGATGAAAACAGGAATACCGATTCTCCGTCACAGAAAGTAGTTGGTCCACTGGCTGTGATTGTTGGAGTTGTAGGCAATGGATTCACTGTAATCACAGTTGCTGCCGAAGCACTTGACGGACAACCCAATTGCGTTGCAACAACCGTATAGTTTCCTGCAGTGTTGGCTGTGATCGATTGTGTTGTTGCTCCTGTAGACCAAACATTTCCGGAAGCAATAGAAGACGTCAATACAACAGATTCACCTGCGCAGAAAGTGGTTGCACCGGATGATGTAATTGTTGGCGTGACCGGAGTTGTAACCGTTACCGTAATTGGAGCGCTGGTCGCTGAACAACCATTAACGTTCGTATAGGTCACGGTATAGTTACCGGAAGAGGAGACTGTTGTTGAAACAGCAAGCCCGCCATTTGACCAGTTATTCCCTGATGAAGCAGAAGAGGTGAGTGTGACATTACTGCCATTACAGAACGTAGTTGGACCGTTTGCAGTAATCACCGGAGCACTTGGATTGGCATTGACAACCACAACTGTAGGAGCGGATACAAATGATGTACATCCATTTACTCCGACATAGGAAACTGTATAATTTCCGGCCGTTGAAACAGTAATTGATTGTGTTGTTGCGCCTGTTGACCAGGTATTTCCGGTTGGAACCGATGAAGTCAACACGACGCTGCTTCCCGCACAGAACGAAGTAGTCCCGCTTGCCGAGATAGTTGGTGCAACCGGCAAAGCTTCTACAGTAACTGAAACCGGCTGAGAACTCAATGAGAAACAACCATTGGCATTGGCGTACGAAACCGAATAGTTACCCGAAGCTGAAACAGTGATCGATTGAGTCGTTGCACCGTTCGACCATACGTTGTTGATCGGAGACGATGATGTCAGTAGGACGCTTCCTCCAGCGCAGAAAGTTGTTGGTCCATTTGGAGTAATCGTTGGCGTGGAAGGTAAAGCAATCACGCTAATCGTAGCACTTGCCGAAGAAGCGGAATTACACCCGTTTGCATTCACTGCCTGTACAAAATAAGTTCCCGGTGCCGATACGGTGATTGATTGCGTTACAGCGCCTGTTGACCACAAATATCCGCTTGAAACAGAGGCCGTAATCACAGTGCTTCCACCAGCGCAGAATGTTCCGGTATTTCCGGTAAGCATTGTCGGAGTAGGAGGTAAGGCATTTACGGTGACGGGTTGACCAACTGATGGTCCCGAAGAGCAACCGTTGGTTACCATAGCAACCGTATAAATTCCCGAAGTTGAAACGGTAATCGACTGCGTGGTTGCTCCGTTCGACCATAAGTTATCTGTAGCAGAAGAAGACGTTAATACCACTGAACCTCCTGCACAGAATGTTGTTGGTCCGCCTGCGGTGATTTCTGGCACCGAAGGTAAAGTGTTCACTATAACGCTTGTATTATCCGAAGTGGCCAGGCAAAGTCCCGTTCCGACTGTCACCGAGTAATTCCCCGTAGCGGAAACTGTAATTGATTGTGTCGTTTGCCCCGTAGACCATAAATTATCTATTGCAGATGAAGATGTTAATACAACTGATCCTCCGGCACAGAATGTAGTTGGCCCGCTTGCAGAAACGGTTGGGATTGCTGGCATTGGATTGACTGTAATAATTTCACCTATTGATGAACCTGAAGAACAACCATTTTGAATGACCTCAACAGTGTATTGTCCCGAAGTGGAAACAGTAATGGATTGCGTCGTTTCACCAGTCGACCACAAATTATCCATTGCGGAAGACGAAGTCAAAACAACAGAACCACCAGAACAGAATGTTGTTGCGCCACTTGCAGTGATTGTTGGAAGAGCAGGAATTGGATTTACAGTTATTGCAATTGAAGCTGAACCTGCCGAACATAAACCGTCGTTAACAGTTACATCGTAATTTCCAGAAGCGAAAACAGTGATTGATTGCGTTGTTTCGCCTGTCGACCAGAAGTTCTCCGTTGATGATGACGAAGTCAAAATGACCGAATCACCTGCACAAAATGTTGTTGCTCCGCTAGCCGAAATAGTCGGCGTTGCAGGAGTTGGATTGACGGTTACCGTTTCAGCGATGGAATTTCCTGAAGTACAACCATTCTCGATTACTTCAACTGAATAACTTCCCGAAGTGGAAACTGTGATGGATTGTGTTGTTTCACCTGTCGACCAGAAGTTGTCAGTTGATGATGACGAAGTCAAAACAACCGAATCGCCTGAACAGAACGTTGTTGCTCCACTTGCAGTAATTGTTGGAAGAGCAGGAATTGGATTTACAGTTACAGCAATTGAAGCTGAACCTGCCGAACACAAACCGTCGTTAACCGTTACATCGTAATTTCCTGAAGAAGTTACAGTGATTGATTGCGTTGTTTCACCCGTTGACCAGAAGTTGTCAGTCGATGATGATGAAGTCAAAATGACCGAATCACCTGCACAAAACGTCGTTGCTCCGCTAGCCGAAATAGTCGGCGTTGCAGGAGTTGGATTGACGGTTACCGTTTCAGCGATGGAATTTCCTGAAGTACAACCATTCTCGATTACTTCAATCGTGAATGTTCCCGAAGTGGAAACAGTAATGGATTGCGTTGTTTCGCCTGTCGACCACAAATTATCGGTGGCAGAAGACGATGTCAAAACAACTGAACCGCCTGAACAGAATGTTGTTGCTCCGCTGGCAGTGATGCTTGGTAGAGCGGGAATTGGATTTACAGTTACAGCAATTGAAGCTGAACCTGCCGAACACAAACCGTCGTTAACCGTTACATCGTAATTTCCTGAAGAAGTTACAGTGATTGATTGCGTTGTTTCACCCGTTGACCAGAAGTTGTCAGTTGAAGATGACGAAGTCAAAATGACCGAATCACCTGCACAGAATGTCGTTGCTCCGCTAGCTGAAATAGTTGGCGTTGCAGGAGTTGGATTGACCGTCACTGTTTCAGCAACTGAGTTTCCTGAAGTACAACCATTCTCGATTACTTCAACGGTGAATGTTCCCGAAGTGGAAACAGTAATGGATTGCGTTGTTTCGCCTGTCGACCACAAATTATCGGTGGCAGAAGACGATGTCAAAACAACTGAACCGCCTGAACAGAATGTTGTTGCTCCGCTGGCAGTGATGCTTGGTAGAGCGGGAATTGGATTTACAGTTACAGCAATTGAAGCTGAACCTGCCGAACACAAACCGTCGTTAACCGTTACATCGTAATTTCCTGAAGAAGTTACAGTGATTGATTGCGTTGTTTCACCCGTTGACCAGAAGTTGTCAGTCGAAGATGACGAAGTCAAAATGACCGAATCACCTGCACAGAATGTCGTTGATCCGCTAGCCGAAATAGTTGGTGTTGCCGGGGTCGGATTTACTGTTACCGTTTCAGCAATTGAATTTCCGGAAGAACAACCGTTCTCGATTACTTCGACTGAATAACTTCCCGAAGTGGAAACTGTAATGGATTGTGTTGTTTCTCCAGTTGACCACAAATTATCCGTGGCAGAAGACGAAGTCAAAACAACAGAACCGCCTGAACAGAATGTTGTTGCTCCGCTGGCAGTGATGCTTGGAATCGAAGGAATTGGATTTACAGTTATTGAAATTGAAGCGGAACCTGCTGAACACAAACCGTCGTTAACCGTTACATCGTAATTTCCTGAAGAAG
>JAZKEB010000004.1:0-315859 GCA_040387295.1 Bacteroidota bacterium
CAGCCGGACCCTGAGGGCCAGTTGCTCCTGTTAATCCTGTTGGACCTTGTGGACCCTGAGGACCAGTTGCACCATCAACACCATCGTTTCCATCAGCACCATTTGTTCCAGCCGGACCTTGAGGGCCAGTTGCTCCTGTTAATCCTGTTGGACCTTGTGGACCGGTAGCTCCTGTTAAACCTGTTGGACCTTGTGGGCCCTGAGGACCAGTTGCGCCATCAACACCATCGTTTCCATCAGCACCGTTTGTTCCAGCCGGACCTTGAGGGCCAGTTGCTCCTGTTAATCCTGTTGGACCTTGTGGACCCTGAGGACCGGTTGCACCATCAATACCATCTGCTCCATCGGCACCATTAATTCCGTTTGCACCATTGGCACCATTAGCACCTGCAGGACCTTGTGGACCCTGAGGGCCAGTTGCACCCGTAGCTCCGGTTAATCCAATCGGACCCTGAGGGCCGGCCGGACCTTGTGGACCTTGCGCTCCGGTTGCACCAGGAGCACCGTCAACACCATTCGCTCCATTTGCGCCATTGGCACCGTTTGCTCCGGCAGGACCCTGAGGACCAGCCGGGCCTTGTGCTCCCGGAGTACCATTAATGCCCTGAGGGCCAATAGGACCTTGCGGGCCCGCTGGACCAGTAGCACCCGCTGGGCCCGCTGGACCCTGAGGACCGGCCGGGCCGGGAGTTGAACTACCAGAACTGGCTGCATAAAGGGCATAAGGAACACTTAAGAATTGGTTGACACCAACAATCGTGTAATTCGTTCCACCGGTGGGATCGGTTTCTGTTTTAACAAAGTAAGGTCCGCTTGACCAATCGATTGCAGAAAAGTTACCGCTTACAACAGTTCCTGAGCCAATTTCAATACTAGCCAAACCATTGGTATTTGTAACGGGTGTTTGTGTTTCTTCGTAAACAACGGTTCCTGAAGCGGAACCCTGAAGAATCGAAATTCGCATTCCGATAGTGGAGTTTGTAATCAGCGCATTCGATGCATCACGTGCAACGGCCTGATAAGACATTTTTTGAGGGGCTTGTGCGAGGGAAATCTGCGCAACAAGAAGTGCCCCTGCGAGAAGGCTTAATCTTTTCATTTGTGTTAGTTTTTTTTAGTGTGTGAAGACCCCCTCGGATTTACTTTTCAGTATGAGTCAGTCGGATTCAGGAACAACAGCGTTGTGATAATCAATCGTTTGTACCTGGCGTGATCCGTCTTTCAACAACCGGTTTTGTTGCTCTACGCCCTTTCTCCTGCAGTGGTAATTGCGGGATTAGTTTACACTAAACAGAAAGCGTTGTATTACAACCAGTAAGTCTTTGGGAAATCAATTTAATTTTTAACCAGTTTGTAAACTCTTACAGACTGATCTTTCTTGTAAACTGTTAAAAAGTAGTTGGCTCTGGCGAGTCCCAGTACGTCGACTACGGTTTCCTTTGTTTCCAAAGTTCCGGTTTGAATTACTCGTCCAGATTCATCGGTCATGGTAAAACGCATGTTTTCCAGCACTTCATCCGGGAACGCAATGGTAAGTTGCGATGTCATCGGATTCGGGTAAGCTGAAATGGATACATTCGAGTCCCATTCTTCCAAACCAACAGAAAATAATTCATAGGGTTGCTGGACGCCTTCGTAGACTGTTCCGGTGGCTTGATCAAGTTGTACGTAATCGATTAGTCCGATTGAGTAACTCATTGACCCACCTGCTCCGGAAACATCCCCTCCGGTGGCAACCGGGCTGCTTTGGGCGATCGTGGTACCGCTCAAAAACAATAGTGGTAATGTTTTAAGATACATAAAATAGTGTGTTAATTGGTAAAGCAAAAAGTATCGTGAAAACTCAACAATACTCCTTGAAATGAATATTCGGGCTAAACTAATGTTTATTCATCACATTTCATCGAATATTTAAATAAGAAAAATGACAAAATCTTCAAAAATAACCGATCTCCGAATCTGATTTTTCTTCTGTAAGGCAGTAAGGAAAAGGTCTGAGCTCACTATTGAACCCCAAGAAATAATTTGGTGATTTGCAGATTAATGGCTGCTTTTCAATTGCGGTTTACCACATTTATGGAATTAAGAACAGTCGTTTCCTGGGTAAATCAATTGATGGAAGCCTAAAAACAAATGGTCAATCCTGCTCCGAGGTTAATGATTCCCAACTGTCTTCGCTGGTTAATGCGTGACCACAATTCTCTGCCTGAAAGCCAGGCCTCTGTTTGTTCTGTTTTCCGGAAATCTTTCTTGTCAAACAACCAGGAATAGCTGTAACGGACTCCTATGTGGAATAACATGCTTTTGTTGAGTGGATAATTCATCCGTAAGCCATACATAAAGACCATTCCCTTGTATTCGTCAACTTCCTGATCAATGAGGTTTTTGCTGATCATCTCACCCGTAAGTACCGAATCTGCTCCATTGCTCGCAGCAGCTTCGCGGTTATCGATTCCGATCATGCAATACCCTAAGCCCCACTCATGGGTCAGACCCGCCGGAATGCGCCCGTTGAATGACGAGAAAACGCTTTTCAGCATAAATGTGCGTTCCTGAATATCTAAAAAAGCAACTTGTGGCTGGATGTATTCGGTAGTGAATACACCGGTTGTGGAATCGACATACTGACGATTGAGTTCGCCGCCTCTCAGTGGATTGACCTGGTACAAATGATGGTTGTATTCAAACGCAAGACCCGCGTTTTCAGAAAACATATAACCTAAACTACCCCGGAAACCGAAATCTTTGATGTTGTAGGATTTCTGCAGTTCACCGCTTTTCATCACGTAGCCTTTGTCGCGGTTTACCAGCGAATAAATCACCGGCAATTGCCCCTGAACACTCAGGTCCACAAATGTTTTCTTACCGAAATACCCGGCTTCCTGCGCCTGCACAACACCGAATAAACAACCGAAACAAGCCGTTAGAAGTATCTTAATTTTCATTACCTGTTTCTTTAAGTTGGCTGAACAACGCGTGACATCTGGAGGCGAGCATTTTCTTCGATACCTGATCTTTGGAATAATACGATTTCTCTACCACCAGTTCTCCCTTTTCCAGATCCATGACGTACACGTTCATCTGGGTTGTATGTGCTGTAAGCAACGCTATCGGAAAGTAAATCATTCCTATCGGGAAAAGAATACTAAACACCACTCCGCTTGCTGCGTTGATGTGATCATTGTAGTTGTGTTCCAGTGACAACAGCATCACTTTTGATGATCCATAGACCAGTTTCAAACTGTCTAATCGTTCCAGATCGATCATAAAAACATCGGGATCTGTGGTTTGAACACCTTTCTCAATGGTACGCATAATGAGCGCCATATCGTTGTATTGCTGGGTGGTCATGCTTTGCAGCTGCGAACGGTCTAACCGGTTTACCACTATCCCAAGTTCATTTCCAACTTCCTGAACAACGGTCAGTAAACGTTCTTCCAGTTCGTCTGATTTCTGAAAATCGAGCTCATTGCGTCCACTAAATTCCACCACAAACGGATTGACCAATAAAACAGTATCCAAATCAAGGTGCAACTGATCTTCGTATTCCTCGGTTTCAACGGCCATTTGTTCTTCATCTGTCATGGTGAAAAACTCTTCTTCTTCCAATTCCTCTTCTTTCACCTTTTGATGATAGGATTCAAACTGTTTATTGAAAGTGGAATCATTGATCAGATCGGCGATCCCATACAAGTAAAATTTAGCCGAATCGATCCCGGCATCTACTGTCAGACCCGAGCGTTGATTCTTGATGGTTTCATACTTATCCCATCGTTTGTGGGTTTCACCAAGCGAATCGCTTGTTTGCTGTACCAATCGTTCGGCCTCTATTTTCGCAACGGCCTGATTGAACGTATATTTTGAGAACGTTTCCAGTTCGAACATCGTATTGGCTGCCGCAACCTCTATTCCTTTTTGCCACATACGGCCCATCAACACGTCTGTGGTATCGCTGGTGTACAAATCGTTTATGATACGCAGGCCCAATGCGACTTTTCCTTCATCGGGAATTTCTTTGAAAAAGGCGTTCAACACCGAAATTTCACCTTCGTAAAACTGGCGTTCATACGGATTATCGAAATTGACAAACGGATTGAACCGGTAATTATCATAGGTTTCTTCCTTCATCACTTCGAGCCAAATCTGGGCTTTACAGCGATTGAGGAAACGCGATTCGGGATAATCCTGCTCCATTACAAAAATGCTGTAGAGCGCATCGATGGTTTTGTTTTCGTAGACCTCGTTCAGGATGTATTCAAACCGGCAAATAGAGCGTACTTCATCAAACGACTGTTCCGGATAATTGAGCGTGGTTCCCCAATCGGCATAATTGGCAATTTCTTTTTCAAGGGCTTCAATGCGTTTGGCTACATTGGGGTGCGAATGCAATTGATCATCGTAACGCTGCTTGGCTGTAATTTCATTCCTGCGCACTTTGAACAGCTTTTCAGGCACAAACAAATCGGGCGTATTGAAGTATTCCTTGTCGAATGACAATTCCTCGAAAGGTAAATAGGAATAAATGAGAATGTCGAAGGTTTTGGTGATTTCGGAAGAACTGTAACCGGCGGCATGGTACAATTTCACGCCTAGTTTATCTGCTTCAAACTCGTTATCACGCGAATATTTACTGAAGAAACGTACTTTTTCACCATAGGACAATGATTTGTTGTCGGTGACATAATCGTACAGATCGAGTACATGTTCTTCCTGGTAGTGAACAATTTCATGGGCCAGAACAAACGCCAATTGTGCTTCGTTGGTCATTTGGGCAATAAGGCCGGTGGTGACGAAAACCATTCCCTGATCGGTTGAAAAGGCATTGGCTTCGTTGGTGTTGAGGGTATAGAATCGCAGCTTTCCGGCTAAATCAGAATCCGATTCTGTCAACCGGTCGCCGATACGCTGAATGTAGGTAGTGACTTCGTCGCCGTAGGTAACCAACCCCGATTTCAGCAAATCATCGATGGTATAATTGACCTGTTCTACAAACACTTTTTGCTGTTTGGAGGTCAAGCCGTCGCGTCGTTCCTCCTGTGCCTGTTTGATTTTCTGACTGGTTTCAATCGAGAAATCTTCGGGTACATTTCCTTTGGATTGCAGCGGGTGGTAATCGTTGAAGTTTACCTGGGCCATTCCCGCAAAGGAAAGCAGCAGCAAACAAACAGCCGATAAAGAAGAAAGGAGGTTCTGTTTTTTCATTTTAATTCTTTCGGAATGATGCACACAGGAATCGGTTCCATTTTATGTTTGTTTAAACGGTTTAATCGCCGATAAATTGCAAGCACTTCCTGCTGACGTTCACTCAGTTCCGTCTCGTTGCCGCTGTATTCCATCGCCCATTCCAGTTCAGGATAGGTAGCTCCGATCTGATCTTCATCCGAACGGCCGTCTTCCCACAAACCATCAGTAGGTCTGGCCAATTGAATCGAATGAACGACCCCCAAATGCCGGCCCAATGCAAATACTTCGGTTTTCATCAAATCGGCAATCGGACTCACATCCACACCGCCATCACCGTATTTGGTAAAAAACCCGACACCGAAATCTTCTACTTTATTACCGGTTCCGGCAACAAGTAACCTATTTACCTGTCCAAGCGCATAAAGAGTGGTCATTCGCAACCTGGAACGCGTATTGGCCATGGCCAAATGATGTTGCTTTGTTTCTTCCCCGAGATTTTCTTCCAATTGGGAAAACACATCGGTCAATTCTACTGTTTGGGAGGTAACGTTAGGGAATTGTTGAAGGAGCCAGTCGATGTGTTCGGTGGCGCGATCATGCTCTGCTTTTGTCTGGCGAATCGGCATGGTTACCACCATTACTTTTTTGCCGGTAAGCGCGCACAATGTGGACGTTACAGCTGAATCGATTCCACCGGAAATGCCAATAATAAAACCGTCTGCAGCTGCCTGATTGCTGTAGGTTCGCAACCAATCTGATATGTGTTCAACTATTTCCTGAGTTTGTTTCATTATGCTTTCCGATGAGACTGCCGAAACTACGAAAAAAATCTTGATTGAGGGCGTCGATTTTGGTATGAATAAGAAGGTCACCTCCCTCAATCCCTCCTCAAGGAGGGAAGTGGATTCTCCTCGTGCAACAAAATCTATCAAACAAAAACCCGTTATCCACATAAGGCGGACAACGGGTTCAATGTAGTTGGAATTGTTACTTAGAACAAGATACCGATTTTCAATACGATTTGTTTTTGTTTCGCAGCGAAAGTCAGGTAATCGTCTACACCATTCACGCGTTGGAACATCGTCATGTCACGCTCTTTGTCGTCACCGCCGATCGCTTCACCGAAGTGAACAGGCGTTAAACCATAGTAGAAACCTAGTTCGGCAAACAATGAAGTGTTACCTGTAAAGTTCCACTCTGCACCCGCAGCCAAACCGATTGTAGAACGCAGGAAGAACATGTCTCCTTTTGCTTTCATATTCGAGTTTTCAGCAGCAACTGGCGTACCCATCAATGAATCTCCGGTCAAATTGAACCCTTTGTCATTGATTGTACTTGACAACACAAAACTAGTACGTGCTCCGAATTTACCGTAGTAACGGAAATCACCGATCATATTGGTGCGGAACAACAACATTGTTGGGATTGTACCGTAAATTGCTTTTTGCTTGCGCTCCTGCAGGTTGTATAATTTTGCATCCGGATTGGAAGAAAGATCTTCTTTTTTAAGGATTTTACTATCAACGTAGTGGTAGTAAACTTTGTCGGTTGCTACGATGTCGTATTTGAACGATTCGAAATCAAACTCCAAACCTGTAGAAAGTCCGATATTTGGTGTAAAGCTGAAGTTCACATTCATCCCGATGGAATTCTGCGCTCCTGCACCCAAACGTTCAATATTCTTCGTACCCGGTTTGTTGAAGTTCATGCCGACCTGGTAAGCAAGTCCCATTTGAACTTTCTTCGTAGCCACTTCATCCTGAGCATTAAGTGACAAGGCAAAACCCGCACAAACAAGTGATAATAGTATTTTTTTCATATATCGATAGTAATGATGCGACAAATATAAACTGTTTCTATGAAATCAGAATGATTATTTTTGAGGCAGTTAATAAATCGTTCATGAAGGTTTTCAGTTGGTTGCTTGTATCGAGTATTTTGCTGTTTGCGACGGCTTGCTCGCATGATCCGTTTGACGTGAGCACTGAAGGTGTTTCGGTTCCGCTAAAACACACCAATCTCGACTCGCTGATCTGCAATGCTGACAGCGCCCACTTATTGGCGGTATTGATGGAACAACGTGTTCGGACACCGGATATCATTGATTATCAATTGGGATATTGTTTCGGCGTGGGTGGCGTAATGGACCCAATGGTGGTTCGCGACATTGAAACCTACCGAAACAACAGCTATATCAAACGATTGGAGAAACGAATCGGTGAGAAATTCCCGAATCTCAACAAACGAACCCAGAAAATAGCAGATGCTTTTGTGCAACTGAAAGCGCATTTCCCCAAGGAGGACTTTCCGCACGAAATCGTTTACATGAACTCCAGTTTCCAAAGCAGTGCTTTTTGTACCGAGAACGAAATTGCGATCGGACTGGAACGTTACCTCGGAGCCAAAACAGATGTGATTGCCGAACTTCCGACGCAGGATTTTTTCCCGTGGATCAAAGAAAAAATGGATCCGCAATACCTGGAACGCGATGCGGTAACAGCCTGGATTATGACGCACATGGTGGATGAAAAAGAAGGTGCCAATAACATAGAGGCTATGATTCGCTGGGGGAAAATCATTTACCTCACCGAAGCTGCTTTTCCGGATATGCCGAAACACTGGATCATGCGTTACAAAGAAAGCGAGTACGACTGGGCCATTGAAAACGAACGCGCTTTCTGGGATTACCTTGTAGATCAGAAACTCTTGTTTGAAACCAGCGAACGTACTCAGGCTAACTTGCTCAACGACGGACCTTTTACTACCGGATTGCCGGAAAAAGGACCGGACCGCCTCGGACAATTCCTTGGCTGGCGCATCATGCAGAGCTATATGGAACAATATGATGTAACTTTGCCGGAGTTAATGGCGAAACCGTATACAGAGCTCCTGCAGGAGTATGAAATCACCGAATAACAGAGAACAATACCGAAAAAACACACAGACAAATGGACGAAAAAATCGTAAAAAAATCGAGTATCGAAATTGAAGTTGGACTCAATGCCAACAACCTTCCGTTAGACATGCGCTGGTCGGCAAGCGACGGCGACATTGACAAAGCACCTGCCCGTGCGTTCTTCCTGTCATTATGGAATCCAGATGAAAAAAACACAATGAAAATCGATTTGTGGACCAATGAAATGTCGATTGAGGAAATGAAACAGTTTTTCCACCAGACTTTATTGACCATGGCCGATACGTTTGAAAAAGCCACCGGAGAAACCCGAATTACCGAAGACTTAAGGGATTATTGCTACCATTTTGCTGAGAAGATGGAAATTTTGCCTGAATAACTTTTTCCCTTTCAAACTTTTCCTCCCACAGATGCACGGATTTTTGCTCGGCTAACGCCCTCGCTTTTGATAGATCATAGGTGCCAACGAACATAATTATACTATAGCGCTGCCGTTAGGAGCGCTTTAATCTGTGCATCTGTGGGGAATTACAATTCACAATCTGACTGAATCACCGAGAACCAAAGCTCTGGTCGTTCTGCTTTGCCTTCTGTGACGGAAAGCTCCGGAAAGCGCAGGCGCAATTTGCCTCGTTTTAATTTGGCGCACTGGGTCTCCATTTCTTTTCCGGTTTTGTAATCGTACCAAACAACTTTGTAGTTTTTCCCTTTTTCCAATCCTTCCACGTATAGTGGTTTGTTGCCATCGTCCCATTTCATATCGCGCAATTCGTTGAACGGCGTTTCAAACGTTACTTTTCCACAGGCATCCGAAGTGCGTTTGGTAAAGTAATTATACGAACGGTTCTTTACGTAACCAACCGCACGGGTTTCATCCTGCGAAACGTAATACTGGGTTTCTTTACCTTTCTTGCTGTCGCGGTTCGAATGGCGTTCTGCCTGTCGGCCCTGCACCCAATATCCGTTGGTATTACTCAGTGTTCCGAGGGTTTGTTCGCTGTTCATAAATTGCTGACAGGCGATCATGGTGGGCCAGGTGACTTCATGTCCTTTGTGCCATCCGATCCAGGAGTTATATCCTGCTAATCCTGTAAAACCAAACGACATCATATCGAGGTATTGCTGCGAGAAATTACAACAATCATCCACTCCATCGCCAGCACCGCCTTCGGCAATTATGATCGGTTTGCCCGATTTTGCCGCCAGCGACGAGATCATTCTCGCCATCGAATTTTCATTCGTGAGGAACATATTGTTGTCTTCGCTTTTGGCAATCACCATTTTATCCGGAGAAGCAGCGTACGGGTTAAAACTCACCACATCGATCAGCGGATGATAAATGCTTTGGTCGATGAACGTTTCGCCTTCATAAAATTTGGCTGTGTAGATGTCCACTCCTACCAGCTGATTGGTATGTCCCAATGTTTGCTTGATATAAGTAGCAATGCGCTCATGGTACTCCTGCACAGCTTTTCGAATCGTTCGACCCAATTCATCATCTACCACAAATGGTTCTTCATGTCCGCTGAATTCATCCACGTGCCACGGCTCGCTGAGCATTTCAAACAAATACACACTGGTTGAATAACCGTAACGCGCAATGTAATAACGGGTACGCTGCTCGTGGTATTTCAAATCTTCTTCATTCGTCAAACTCTCGTGTGGCTCTTTGTTTTTGCCGTCAGCATAACAATAAGCCGGGAAAATATCCTGCTCAAAATACGATTTGTTGCTGTTGTAATGCGACCAGTCCCAGTCGAACATATCATAATTACCATAATTCATCACCGGTTCCTGCTGCATGAGGTTGAAATGGATATACACCCCGTTTTGCTCGCAGTATTCCAATAAACGATCTTGTTCCCATGCATAAGGCTGACGGTCGAAGTAATTTCCTTTCTCCTCAAATTCGAGCAAAGACGACCATCCCGATTGCAATACGCGAATAAACTTGCCACCCTGATCGCTGTATGCTTCAATGTCCTGGTGATAGGTCATCCACTCACTCAGTTTGGTTACTTTGTGCGTTTCTTTCGGTGAAAAATTATCCGGCTGACCTTCAGCTGCAGTATGGTAATTGTTGACGTTTTTGGTTGGTGACGGAAAATTGACTCCAACAGGAAAAATCATCTTCCCATCCAGTTGCAGGTTGCGGTTGTTGGGATGAACGGAAACAAATCCTTTGTTGTCACTAGCCACTACGGCAAACCGAATATCAGGAAGTTCCTGCATGACGGCCTCTTTCACTTTCAGTTTAATTTCGCACGTCCAGTAACCGGTCAATGGCGGTGAAAAACGAATACGCATCGGGAATTGAGTCCCCACATCTTTCCATGAATTGGTTTTTGTATCACGTTCGTATTCGCGGTAATAAAACCCGGGAATTACTTTCACCGTTCCGGTTTCGGGATGCGTCATCGTGGCTTCCACTTCCAGTTCCCATTGCAAAAACGGATTGATCTTCTCAGACTGTGCTACGTTTGCATGTGTGAGGAAGTTGTTCACGCGAACGAGTACATGATTGGGTAATTTTACGCCCACTTCCAATTTATTAAATTGCTTTACCTGCGTAAAATCCGTGTAATTCAGCAGCTGTGCTTCAGCTGAATTTGTCTGTGCCGATGTGGCAAACGTGATCAGGCAAACTGCCCAAAAACCCAATAATAATTTACTCATAGCTCGTTCATTAAGTTGAATCGGGTTTATTTCACAAGGGTCATTTCGTCGACCAAATGTTTTGCTCCGGCATATTTATCCATGACCCATAACACGTAACGAATGTCTACTACAATGTTGCGACAACGGCTCGGATCAAACAAATAATCACTCATGGTGCTTTCCCATGAACGGTCAAAATTCAATCCCATCAAATGACCATCGGCATTCAATACCGGCGAACCGGAGTTGCCACCTGTTGTGTGATTCGATCCTGTAAAACACACCCACAATTCGCCATCCTGCGCGTAATCACCGTAATCTTTCTGCTGAAACAATTCGGTCATGCGCGGCAATAATTCAAAATCAGGATTGGCAATCTGGTTTTTGGCGATGATTCCCGCAAGTGTGGTATGCGACGTATACATCATTCCGTCGGTTGGTGCAGAACCTTCCAGTTTTCCGTAGGTGATGCGCAATGTTGAATTGGCATCCGACCATTGTTTCATGTCAGGGAACATCACGCGCTTGCCTTCTACGAATACTTTCAGCAAGGCGTCCATTTCGTCAGAATACGTTGCAGCATTGGGTCGCAGGCTTTTCTGGAAAACCGACCAGCATTCTTTGAACAGGTTATAGCCTGCGTCTTTCTTCAATTTTTTAAAGGCGTTTCCTTCCGATAGTTTTTTCAGGAATGCTACATATTTCTCTTTGTTTACGAGAATGGATTTGGTGTAAATCGCCTCTGACAATCCTGCTTTTTTGGTTCCTTCAATCGCATAAGATCCCTCGGCGTATTTATTAAACTCAGCCGTGAGCAGGTTAAAGATGTCCTGATCCACTTTGGGATCGTAGTCCTTGAAAAAAGCATCTGCTCCTTTGATGAAGTTGTCAATCTTTTTCTGCAATTCACCGCTAGCCTTGTATTTATCGTAATTGGTTTCCAAATCCTCAAGTACACGGGCAATTTTAAACATTTCAGGACCTACCAGAAGGTATTCCACGTACAATGTGAAATGGAACTCGTAGGTGCTTTTTTCATCTACCAGTTTGTTCATTTTATCAATCAATCCGGCATATTTCTTCCATTCTTCTTTTGAATTGGCGCGATTTACATATTCGGTTTCAAATTCGATCTTTTTGCCAACGGCATCCAGTTGCTTTAATCCGTCGATCTGACCGATATTCTTCTTCCATGCATTGGCAATACGGGCTTGCTTGGCCGAATATTGAATCCGTGTCTGGTCGGAAGAACGCATCGCTGCATCGATTACCGAAAGCGATTTGGTGCGCATGGAAATTTCCATTGGGCGTTGTTTGTCAACAATGTATTTCAGGTTGCCTGAAGACAAATGTTGTTCGGTAAGTCCCGGAAAACCATAAACCATCGTGAATTCACCTTCTTTTCTGTTTTTAAACGCAATCGGTAAATGGTGAAGCGGTGTGTACGGCACATTCTCTGCGCTATAAGCTGCCGGTTTGTTATCTTTTCCTGCGTAGATGCGGAATACCGAGAAATCGCCTGTGTGGCGCGGCCAAACCCAGTTGTCGGTATCACCACCAAACTTTCCGATCGAATTGGGAGGCGTTCCTACCAACCGCACATCCAGAAATACTTCTTTCACCATCAGGTAATAGCTGTTTCCGTAGTCAAACGCCTGTACATCGGCTTGGTAATGCGTACCGCGTTTTGCATCTTCGATGAGCGTTTTCATGTTTCCGGCCATGATTTCATTCAGGCGTGAAGCATCTGTAATTCCTTCTGTACCGAATAACATTGATTGTGTTACGTCATCAATACGCACAATTCGCGTAGCTGTCAATCCCGGATTGGGTAACTCTTCTTCATGTGTTTTGGCCCAGAATCCGTATTTCAGGTAATCTTTTTCGAGTGAGGAATGCGACTGTACCTGACTGTAACCACAGTGGTGGTTGGTGAGCAACAATCCTTCTTTGGAAACAACTTCAGCCGTGCAGCCACCGCCAAAATGCATGATTGCATCTTTGATCGACGATTGATTGACATTGTAGATGTCGGAGGCCGAAAGGCGCATTCCCATTGCTTTCATATCCGATTCAAACGCTTGAATCAATGATGGAATAAGCATTCCTTCCTCTGCGCGTGCAACGGAAGAAACCACAAGAAGAAAAAGAATCAGGTATTTTTTCATGAAATCGAATTTGTCCCAAATATACCAAAGACACCCCATACAAGGGTTGTCTACGTTGAACCTTTTTACGACTTTTGTATCGATGGATTTTATAAGCTTGGTATTTCGGTTGGGAGTAGTGTTGGCTATCTTCAGTTTTATCTGGGGGCTGCTGCGCCTCGGACTCACCATTTTACGAGGAGGCACGCCACTTTCATACCCGGTGAACCTGTCGTTGAAAATGATTCAGTATTTCATTATTGCAGACATTACCATTCTTTTCTGCGAAACAAAATCAGAGTCATTGCAACTAGATCTGGTGCTTTCGGGACTCATTTTGCTGATGTATTTCATCGGGAAAGTGCAAAACATGAAAACCAAACTACAGTTTATCAGCATTCAAACCCGTGGGCTTAACGATGTACACAAGCCGAACATGAACCTCGAGTTTGGGGTAATTGCACTGAGCATGGCGCTTTTTATTTTCCTGGCCATTAAGCAGGAATTTGCCGTGAATCCTGTTTCGACCTGGTTTTATACCACCATTACCGATATTGAAAAAACACCCATTTTCGGGTTCATTTTTAAGGTTGTCGGGTTTTTCTTTACAATCAATATGCTGCTAAAAATGTTTGCTGCATTTACGATGTTGCTTTCAGGAAGGGCGTTTAACAAATCGAAAGACGATAACAACAACAATGGTTCGGATGATAATCCATATCATTTTGATGATTATGAAGAGGTGAAGTGATCTTACTTTTTTCTTGATAAAAAAGTAAACAAAAAATCAAGGCCGTAAGTCCCGATCTTGAAAACTACGGCTTGTTAAACTATCTCACCCCAACTCGCAAACGTCATTCGCCTGAGGCGGACCATTGCGTTTAACTTCACCTTGTTTTCTAACGATCGTTACTTAATGCCGTTGGGAGTATCGGTTCTGAAATTTATTTTCTTTCGTAACTGATAGTTGAAATTTCATCGAAAGTTGATCTTGCGGACAAAGTGCCATTTTTGACGAGTGGCTTGGAATGACGCAAAAGCATTTTTCTTCAAAAGCTACGCTTTCTCTCTATTTGTTGCTTCGGACAAAAAGTAAGCTCAACAACTCATTAACCTGCGGTAACAGCAGTGATTGCTCATCATTTGTGATTACGAAATCGGCAGATTTGCGTTTTTCTTCATCAGATAACTGGCTGTTGATGCGCGAACGAATTGCCGTTTCATCTGCCGCATCTCTTTTCACCACGCGTTGAATGCGTAATTCCTCGGGAGCTGTTACCAATACGGTATAATCGAGTAAGCGGTAGCCGCCTGTTTCGATCAGCAGGGCCGATTCCTGGAATACGATTGGAGATGTTTGCGCGATTACCCACTGCTGAAAATCAGCACGAACAGCAGGATGCACAATGGCATTGATTTGCTCGCGTTTTGAGGGATTGTTAAAAATGGCTTGCGCCAGGTAAGTACGGTTGAGCTGGTTGTTTTCAAAGGTTGGTTCGCCGAAGGCTGTGATCAATTGTTCGCGCACTCCGGGCGAGGTTTCCATAATTGTTTTGGCGCGTTCATCGGAATTGTAAACAGGATAGCCCATGGCCACTAAAACGGCACATACGGTTGATTTTCCGGAGCCTATTCCACCGGTAATACCCACTTTTAACGGAGCGATCATGGCAAAAAAAATCCCGTAGACTTGTCGTGTACGGGATTGTTGGATTAAATCTCTTCGACTTCTATTATATTGAACTTCAGCCCGATAATAGCCTGATAGTCTTGTCCGGCTTCTTCCATATCCTCGTCGTCTTCTTCAAAATACCAGTTGATAATCACGCTGGTACGCTCACCCGAAATGGATTCGAGTTTTTTGAAAAGGTCCAAAATACATTTGGAAGAAGAGGTGTTGAAGTACTCCAATTTCACATCAACGGCTGTTTCGGCAACAGGAGATTTTCCATATGCGTCGATCCAATCGTTTAGCGGTTTGTAGAACTCAACGGAATTTTCAGGAATAGAACGACCTTTCAATTCGAGTTTTCCGGCTGCTGCATCAAAGTTGATAGAAGGGGTTTTCGCAGATCCTTCAAGGTGTAAGTTTTCCATAACTGTTAATCGATTTTAATATTCAAACAGAAAAAGCTGCTGGCATCATTTACAGGTAAAAACTGATACTCTAACTTATTTCCTGATTTTCTTGCAATGTCTATCATTCCCAAACCGGCGGTACCTTTGTCGGAAACGCTTCCGTTGTTGAGTACTTCCTGGTAATATTGTTTGAGCTCATCCTTGTCCATTCCATTGATGGCATTGAGTCGCTTTTCCAATTCAAGGCCGCTTTCGCGATCGATATAATTGCCTGTACTGATCACAAACTGATCTTCTTTTTTGGCAATCATAAACAGGGCCGATTTGGCTTCGATGCGTTCGATGTTCCGTTCAACCGATTCGGCACCGTCATCAATGTGGTGGTAAAGGTTCTGTAAACATTCTACCAATACATTAAAAACCTTCTTCTTTGTTTTGGGCGATTCATCCATGTAATCCATTTTGGATTCCATGATGGAAAGTACCGAAGTAAGTAGGTCCGATGTCACAACACCCTTAAAGGAAAGCAAAATATTTTCGCGTTCCATGGTTTGGTACAAATCGTAGATGTCGTTTTTTATCATCAGTCGCTTCGTTCGAAGTGTGACAAATATAATAATCCTGTCGAACTTATTATTGCATTAGTAGAAAAAAAGCGGGCGATGGTAGAAAACACGCGTTCAATGGCTAAGGAGCTCAGTCTGCGTTGAAACAACCGTTGCTTCGGGTGAAAATTCAGGAACTTTACCTGCTTGTTTTCTTTTCATCAAATACCGGTTTAAAGACTCCGGTTTCTTGCTCAGTAACGTGAATCCGTAAGCTGCCTGCCGCAAAAATTGTTTCCTGAAATGCATCACGAACAATAGTTTCTGCCGGAATTCGGTCATGTTTGAAAGCGAATGTATGATCCATTGACCGCGCTGCAATCCCCGCATTCGGTGGTCGTATTTGGAACCGTTAACGAGAAAACGATTGAGCAATGGCGGAAAAGGCGCGTCTTTCCAATGGGGAAATTTGGTGCGTGAAGCACTGCCCGGAACTTCTCTGACATTCAGGTAATTGCCTTGCAATTGCATAATGCGCGTCCCGGGAATGGCGGCCAGTTGCCTGAAATGGCGGTACCAGCAATCAATTCCTTCGTAAAAACGGACTGTTTCCAAAAAGCGTTCGTTTTCCATCCATTTTCTGCGGATTACCACATTGCTTCCTACTCCGATCACATATTGATGGGATGTTATCACGCGCATCGGGTCGAGCATGTGCCAGGCATCTTTTCCTATTGGTTCGAAATAGTGTTTCAACGCTCCGAAATTCGGGTAACCAATACCGCTTGGAAAAAGCTGCACCCGCATGGCAACCAGATCAGCCTGGTGATTCTCAAACAAATCGGAAATCCGTTCGAAAAAATCGGGGGAGTACAGATCATCAGCATCAAAAAAAGTGACCACATCGCCGGTAGAACGATCAAAACCGGCATTGCGCGCCACACTGATTCCGCCGTTTTCCGGTAAACGGACCAATTCCGTTCGGGTGTGTTTCAGGAACGCTTCAGGAGCGCTGGCGAAAAAAGCTTCCACAGCTTCGGCACTGCCGTCGGTACTTTTGTCATCCACGATGATGATTTCATGTGGCCATTTGGTTTGATTGACAATCGATTGCAGAGAATCTTGTACATAAGGTGCTTTGTTGTAAAGCGGGATAATAACGGAGTAGTTCATTCTAAAAAGTGGTTTTATGGTAAACGTTGTGGCGCAAAACTAGCTTCCGGATTTGACAAGCAGGAGGGTATAAATACCTATTTTTAATCCTTGAGCGATTTCGGAAACAGGATTGCCTTTATAATTAATCATTCAGAATTTATAATTCCCTATAGAAAACCGTACTTTTGCGCTGCAATGCAGACACAGAATACAAACGAATGGTTCGCTTCGTGGTTTGACTCCCCGTACTATCATCTTCTTTACAAGAATAGGGACGAAAATGAGGCTGCAGATTTTTTAACGCTCCTTACGGCACATCTTCAGTTACCCAAAACAGCTCATTTGCTTGATTTGGCTTGTGGCGCCGGAAGGCATTCACGCGTATTGCATTGCCTTGGATATCGCGTTACGGGTTGTGATCTTTCGCCCAACAGTATTCGCGAAGCACAGGAAAAGGCTACGGAAGGCATGGATTTTTTTGTGCACGATATGCGCAATCCGCTTCCGGGAAATTACGACGTAATCCTGAACCTGTTTACCAGTTTCGGGTATTTTGATAATGTGCAAGACAACGCGAGAGTGCTTAGCAGTGTATTCAACGCGCTAACTGAAAACGGGTTGCTGATCATCGATTTCATGAATGCCGAAAAGGTGATTCGCGAATTGAAAATGCGCCAGGAAATTGTGCGTGAAGGCATTACTTTTCATGTGAAACGCGAAGTTTGCAACGGAAAAATTGTGAAAACCATTGCTTTTGAAGCCGAAGGACAATCGCATTTTTTCCAGGAGAAAGTACAGGCACTCGACCTCATCGATTTTCAGCAATTGCTCGGAAATGCCGGTTTTGAGATCACGGAAACCCGCGGTAATTATGCGCTTGAACAATACAATCCATTGGTTTCTGACCGCTTAATTTTGATTTGTAAAAAACGATGAGTGAATTGCTTCTCAATACGTTGTTCCTAATTCTATCGGTCGTTTCCGGCGGATTGATCGTGTTGTTCCTGGAACGCAAGAACCAACAGCAATTGATCAAATTATCGCTGGCATTCAGCGGTGGTTTTTTGCTGGCCATTGCTTTTACCCACTTTTTACCTGAACTGTATGCCGACAACTCTGTTTCGATCGGTGTGTGGATTTTGATGGGATTTTTGGTGCAGTTGTTTTTGGAATATTTTTCGGGCGGAATCGAGCACGGACATATTCACGTACACGGCCAGCGCAAAATTCCCTATGCATTATTGATCTCGCTTTCGGTGCATTCCTTTATAGAAGGAATTCCATTGGCCGGTTTCGGGCACGAATCGAGCCACGACCACCATCACCATGAATCGTTGCTGCTTGGAATTTTATTACATCAGCTTCCGGTAGCCATTGCGTTGATGACCTTGTTGCGTCAATCGAACCTGAGTTTGAAAAAAAGCTGGTTCCTGCTGGCAGTTTTCGGGCTCATGACACCGATGGGTATGTTCCTTGGCTGGATTATGGAAAGCAACGGCGATTTTGCTTACATGGACGTGTTGCTGGCGATTGTTGTGGGAATGTTCCTGCATATTTCCACCACCATCATCTTTGAAACGAGCGAAAACCACAAGTTCAATCTGGCAAAACTGACGGCGATCCTGCTTGGGGTTGGGTTGAGTTTTTGTATTATTTGAGCCACAAAGTTTTAGCCACAGATTTTCACGGATGATGAATCATTGCATTCATTTATAAGAGGGAATACAAAATCCAACCATCTGTAAAATAGCTGAATAGACAATTTTATGGAATTGTCATCCTTTTGTCCTCAACTTTCGTTTTAATAACTAAATAGCATGTTGTAGTTTAGTGCTCAAATTTATTTAACATGAAAGCACTTAATTCTTTATCAATTCTACTTTTAACTTTTCTTTTTTCGAACCTCGTTTTTGCAACTGACCGTGTGGTACAGCAAGGCGGACCGGTTGGAACCTACGCTTCTATTTCGGCAGCTATAACAGCTGCGGTTGATGGTGATGTGGTCATTATCAATAACCGCACCGACGGCCTTCCATGGATTGAAGCCTTATCGATTAATAAATCATTGACGTTTGTTTCGGCAGTTGACAATGTTCAGTGGTGGATGGAAGGCACTGTTAATGTCATCATGGCTGAGGGCCGAGCCGTTACAATAATTGGTTGCCGCAATACTGCGGCCAGCGGTACCTTTACAAAAACAGGTACAACTCCCGTGAATCGTACTGTTGTGAACATACTGTATTCTGATATCACAAGTGATATCAACATGGGTTCGGCGGGGATCAACTTTTACCTTGGATCTTCCAAAGCACGGGATGTTAGCTGCTCGTTTGGTAAACTTTATGGAAACGATATCCGTTCATTAGTCTTCAACGCTGACGCCGTTGCAACGGAAGACATCAACCAGATAATTGGCAATCGTATAGGTGCTGTAAATGCAGCCAACTCGTTTGCGTTCTCTTATCTATCAACCACACAATACCTGTTTTGCAGCAATAATTATGTCCGGACGGCCAACCAAAGTGCCATGATCGTATCAGCATTAAAATCGGGAGCTATAACGAACCGCATTGTAAACTGTGCCTTGGTTTGTGCATCAACCGCCAGCCAAGGAAATAACTTTGCAGGGTTATTCCTTTCACAACCATCGGGAACTTTAACTGTAGAGAACTGTGCATTGGGTGCTGCTTTTGTTAACAGCAGCTTTGGTTCAAGCGGTCTTTATGCATCATTGCAAGCGCAAGCACTTACCACTTTTACCTACAACATATATTTCAATCAATTTCCATGGGGTTATAATGCAAGTGGTTCATTGAACAATCTTAACTCTGCACATACAAGTTACACCAACTTTAATACCGACGGTACATTCTTGTCAGGCACAGGTCATATCGATGCCGGAAATCCTACCAATGCATGCCTTGACCTGGACCTTTCCCGAAACGACGTTGGTATGATGGGTGGTTCTTATTCATTAGCCAACTTTTTACCTTACATGAGCAACGTGGAAAGTTCACGTGTGAACTTCATGAATACGCCCCGTGTTGTGAACCAGGGCGGAACGGTAAGTGTTCAGGTGATCGGATACGATAAATAATCTATTCCTATATACTATTGGTTCGATGATGCAACGACTTGCATATCTCATTGTTTTCTGTACCCTTACCTTAACGGTTTGGGGGCAAAAGACTGTGACCCAGGGTGAATATTTTTGGGATACGGATCCCGGACAAGGAAATGGTATTGCTCTTGCAGCTACCGACGGCAGTTTCGATGAAACACTCGAAGATTTATTTGCCAACGGTATTGATGTTTCGGCGCTTTCAGTTGGGCCGCACTCCTTCAATGTGCGGATCAAAGGGCAGAACGGAACATGGAGCAACGTGTTTAAACAAACCATTGTTGTCAACGGTCCGCTTTCCATCATCACACGTGTCATCAATGTGACACAGGGTGAATATTTCTGGGACACTGACCCCGGTAGCGGAAACGGAACGCCCCTTCTTGCTACCGACGGAGCATTTGACGAAGCTTTGGAAGATCTCTTCCAGAACGGAATTAATGTCTCCGCACTCTCGCTTGGTGCGCACTCGTTTAACGTGCGTATCAAAGGACAAGACTCCAACTGGAGTAGCGTTTTTAAACAAACAATCTACCTCGAAGGGCCGCTTACAACCATTACCCGCACCATCAATGTAACGCAAGGTGAATACTTTTGGGATACCGATCCGGGAACAGGAAACGGAACACCGCTTTTTGCCACCGATGGTGCATTTGACGAAGCGTTAGAAGATTTGTTCCGCAACGGAATTGATGTTTCGGCATTGTCATTGGGTGCACATTCGTTTAATGTCCGCATAAAAGGACAGGATGCCAACTGGAGCGCTGTGTTCAAGCAAACAATCTACCTGGAAGGTCCATTGACGGTCATTACACGCACCATCAATGTAACACAAGGTGAATATTTTTGGGATACCGATCCGGGAACAGGAAACGGAACACCGCTTTTAGCTACCGACGGTACATTTGATGAAGCATTGGAAGATTTGTTCCGCAACGGAATTGATGTTTCGGCGCTATCGCTCGGAGCGCATTCATTTAACGTTCGGATCAAAGGACAAGATGCCAACTGGAGCCCTGTTTTTAAACAAACAATCTATCTGGAAGGTCCACTTACGGTCATCACCCGCACTACCAATGTAACGCAGGGCGAGTATTTCTGGGATGCTGATCCGGGAACCGGCAACGGAACTCCGCTTTTTGTAACCGATGGGAACTTCGACGAAGCATTGGAAGATTTATTCCGCAATGGAATTGATGTATCGGCATTATCGCTGGGAGCGCATTCGTTCAATGTACGGATCAAAGGACAAACCTCTACCTGGAGCAGCGTTTTTAAGCAGACCATCTACCTGGAAGGTCCGCTCACATTGCTCACGCGCAACATTCGGGTGACTCAGGGAGAATACTTTTGGGATGCCGATCCGGGACAAGGAAACGGATCGCCACTTTTGGCAACCGACGGATTGTACAATACTGCATTAGAAAACCTGCTTCAAACGGGGATCGATGTTTCGGCATTATCGCTCGGGGGGCATAATTTCAGTGTTCGGGTAAAGGGTCTTGATGGTGGTTGGAGTAGTGTCTTCAAACAAACAATCTATATCGAATGTTCGGCTCCCACGGCTCCTTCTGTGAGCATTGCGGTTACCGGAAACGGAGCTTGTCAGGGAACCACCGTACAATTTACAGCTACGGCCGTCAATGGCGGGCCTACACCAACCTATTTATGGCGTGTCAATGGAATTCCGGCAGGAAGTAACTCGCCGTTTTTCAATACTTCAACGCTTGTAAACGGTGATGTAGTAACCTGTGAACTGACAAGTAATTCAGGCTGTGCCAGTCCGTTAACAGCTACGAGTAATTCGATCAACATTACGCTTACGCCAACTGTTACACCGACGCTGAGTGTTAATGCTTCTCCGGGAACAACGGTTTGTACAGGAACGAATGTAACATTCACTGCCACTACAACCAATGGTGGAGGAAGTCCTGTTTACCAATGGAAAGTCAACGGATTAGATGTGGGCACGAATAGCGCAACATTCGCTTCGGCTACTTTATTAAACGGTGACATCGTAACCTGCGTTTTTACCAGCAATGCAACCTGTGCCATTCCTTCTCAGCTAACAAGTGCGGGAATCACAATGACTGTACAGCCGGTGGTTACACCATCCGTTTTGATTTCGGTTTCGCCGAATACAGTGATTTGTGCAGGAACATCTGTGACTTTTACGGCAACGCCTACCAATGGCGGAACACCGGGTTATCAATGGAAAGTCAACGGTTCAAACGTTGGAACGAACTCAACTACTTATAGTACAAGTTCTCTGGCCAACGGTGATATGGTAACATGTGTGCTGACTTCCTCACTGGCTTGTGTGACCAGCAGTACGGCAACGAGCAATGGTATTTCCATGACTGTGAATCCAACGGTTACCACCAGTGTTTCCATCTCAAGTGGAAGCGGATCGGTGATTTGCCAAGGAACATCGGTAACATTTACTGCGACGCCTGTCAATGGTGGTTCACCGGGCTATCAGTGGAAAATCAACGGATTCAGCGTTGGTATAAACTCGTCTACTTACACAACCAGCACATTGACAAACGGCGATGTGGTAACATGCGAAATGACGAGTAGTTTACCATGTTCAAGTCCTGCCATTGCGACCAGTAACAGCATTGTGATGACCGTAAATTCAACAGCTTCACCTACTGCTTCTATAGTCTCAGCACAAGGAAGTACAATCTGTGCGGGCACGAATGTGAACTTTACGGCTTCGGGTACGAATATCGGTTCTTCACCAACGTACCAATGGAAACTGAACGGTTCGAACGTTGGAAGTAATCAGAATACCTACAGCAATTCTTCATTGGTCAATGGTGATGTTGTAACGTGTCAAATCACCAGTAATGCACCTTGTGTAAGCGGATCGACCGCAACAAGTAACAGCATTTCGTTTACGGTAACCACTCCGGTTGTCCCGGCGGTGAGCATCACCAGCAATGTTGGATCGACGATTTGCGCGGGAACATCCGTGACATTTACGGCAACTCCAACCAATGGCGGAACACCGTTTTACCTATGGAAAGTCAACGGATCGAATGTTGGCACAAACTCGTCGACATACAGTACAAGTTCACTTGCTAATGGTGATGTTGTAACCTGTGAAATGACCACTTCATTGACGTGTGTAACCGCAACTTCGGCCACAAGTAACAGTATCGTCATGACGGTGAATCCGGCCATTTCTACGAGCGTTTCTATTGCAAGCGGAAGTGGTTCGGTGATCTGCGCCGGAACATCGGTAACGTTTACAGCAACTCCTGTCAATGGTGGAACACCAGTTTACCAGTGGAAAGTCAATGGATTCACTGTTGGATCGAACTCCCCTACTTATGTAACAAGTTCATTGTCGAACGGAGATGTAGTGACTTGTGAAATGAGCAGTAGTTTAGCCTGCCCGAGTCCGGTTATTGCGATCAGTAATAGTATTGTGATGACCGTTAATTCGACAGCGGCTCCTACCATTTCAATTGCTTCTGTTCAGGGAACAACCATTTGTGCAGGAACAGCGGTAAACTTCACTTCTTCTGTAACGAATGGTGGACCTTCACCAACTTATCAATGGAAACTGAACGGTCTGAACGTTGGAAGCAATATCAGCACTTATAGCAATTCGTCACTTGCCAATGGCGATGTGGTGACGTGTGAACTGATCAGCAATGCTCCTTGCGTAACGGGATCAACCGCTACAAGCAACAGCATTTCGTTTACGGTGACAACTCCGGTTATTCCTACGGTAAGCATCACCAGCAGTGTGGGATCGACGATTTGTGCGGGAACTTCCGTTACGTTTACAGCGACTCCGACCAACGGTGGAACACCATCTTATCAATGGAAAGTCAACGGATCGAATGTTGGAACGAACTCAGCTACGTATGCTACTAGTTCGCTAGCCAATGGCGATGTGGTAACTTGTGAAATGACTACTTCGCTGACATGTGTCACTGCGACTTCGGCTACCAGTAACAGCATCAGCATGACGGTGAACCCGACTGTTGCCACAAGTGTTTCTATTTCCAGCGGAAGCGGATCTGTGATCTGTGATGGAATATCAGTAACATTTACCGCGACTCCTGTCAATGGAGGAACTCCGGTTTACCAATGGAAAATCAACGGAATCAATGTTGGAACAAACGCGGCGACTTACACTACAAGTTCGCTTGTAAATGGCGATGTGGTAACCTGTGAAATGAACAGCAGTATGGCTTGTCCGAGTCCGGCAATTGCGGTAAGTAACAGCATTACCATGACAGTGAATTCCACAGCAGCGCCAACCGTTTCGATTGCGCCTGCCCAGGGAACAAGCATCTGTGAAGGAACAACAGTAAACTTTACCGCTTCCATTACCAATGGAGGAGCCAATCCGGTTTACCAATGGAAACTGAACGGGACAAACGTCGGAAGCAACACATCTACCTACAGCAATTCCACGCTTGTAAACGGCGATGTGGTGACTTGCGAATTAACCAGCAACGCTCCATGTGTTTCGGTTACTTCAGCCGTGAGCAATAGTTTGACGTTTACAGTAAATCCGGTGGTTGTACCTGATGTTTCGATCACCAGTAATGCCGGTTCAACGATCTGCTCGGGAACTTCGGTAACATTTACAGCGACACCTGTCAACGGAGGAACACCGACGTATCAGTGGCAAGTCAATGGAATCAATGTGGGAACGAACTCTCCGACATATACCACAAGCTCGCTTACAAACGGCAGTGTGGTGACCTGCGAATTGACTTCTTCGACTGTTTGTGCCACGCCGGCAACTGTATCGAGTAATGCGATTACAATGACGGTGAACTCGTCTGCGACTCCGACAATTACCATCAGTAGTAATCCTGCTGCAACCATTTGTTCGGGAACGTCGGTGACGTTTACAGCATCGATTTCCAATGGCGGAGCCAATCCGGTTTACCAATGGATGCTGAACGGGTCAAACGTGGGAAGTAACCAGAATACATACAGTAATTCCACGCTTATCACGGGTGATATCGTGACCTGTCAGCTTACCAGCAATGCGCCTTGTATTTCGGTGACTAACGTTACCAGCAACAGCATTACTATGACGGTGAATCAATCGGTGACGCCAACGATTACCATTACAAGTAATCCGGCGATGCCTGTGTGTGATCACCAATCGGTAACGTTTACGGCAGTGATTACCAACGGCGGTTCAAACCCGTCTTACCAGTGGAAGAAAAACGGCCAGAACTACGGTTTGAATTCACCGACTTACTCGACATCTCTTTGGTCGGATGGTGATGTGTTTACCTGCGTTCTTACGAGCAATGCGCCATGTGCTACTTCCAACCAAGTCACCAGCAACGCGATCACGGCGGATATAGTTATCATTGATGCTACAACTTCCGTTTCGGGTGGAACGATCACGGCGAATCAGTCAGGAGCCACTTATCAATGGTTTGATTGTACAACAATGTTACCGATTCCGGGAGCAAATCAGCAGTCGTATACGGTCACTGAAACCGGACTCTACGGTGTAGAGATTACGATTGGTTCCTGTACGGAAGAATCGGGATGCGAATTTGTAGACTGGAACGCATTGGAGGATTTAGCTACGAATGGTATTGTACTTTATCCGAATCCGGCGACTGATTACTTTGTACTCGACATTCCTCAAATTGAGGGAATGAAGCTAACACTTTATGATGTTGCAGGCAGAAAAGTAATGGAACAAGACGTCCAAACCAATCACGAACAGGTAGATGTACATACGTTGGCAAACGGCAGTTATAAAGTCATGCTCAGTAACGGACATTCGACCTATTTCGGAAAGTTGATTATTAACCGTTAAAACCGCCAGACGGAAATAACGAAACGGGAATCGGAAACGGTTCCCGTTTTTTATAATCGTGAATTTGGGGTGTACAATCAGTTAAGGAAGATCTGATTGATTTCTAACCTTGGGTTATCCTTGAGTCAAAACCATCTGTTGTTTCCAGCAATGACGCCTGTTCAGTAATCACGCAATATTACAACGAACCAATATACGCATCCAGCTTTTCGGAAGCCTCGAGTTGCAGTTTTTGCTTCAACCGGTTCTTCGCTTTTTTGACGCTTGAGATTTCGATGAACAGCAATTCGGAAATTTCTTTATCCGAGAGGTTCAGTTTGATCAACACAGCCAATCTGAATTCGTTGTTTGACAAATTCGGGTGCCGACTTTTCAACGTATCTGCAAACGACGGAAACAAGACCTGTAGTTTTGCCAGGAACTGTACCCAATCCTGATCATTGGTGGTGAGACTGCTCAATTGTTCTTTTGAAATCAGGTTTTGCTCGTTTTCCACCACCAGGTTATTCAATTCTGTGATCAATGAATTTTTGGAAATCAGCTGTTGTTTTAAGAGTTCAAGGTCGTTCAATGTTTGTTCCTTTTCGATTTCCATCAACTTTAATTCTGATTGTGTCAGCGTCAGTTCCAGTTCTTTCAGTTTAGTACGCTGCATCAAAAATCTTCGAAGGAACACAATGGCAAACACCGAAACAATCAACAGGCACACAACTACCCATTTCGTGGTCTGTTCCGCCTTGATTTTCTTGTTCTTTAGATTCACTTCCTTTTTCAGTGCCTTGTTTTTTGCATCCTTTGTTTTAACCTGATAAGTCAGGTTCAGGTTCTCAATATTGCTTTGAAGTTTCAGGTGCATCATTTCCCGTTGTTTTTTCGAATACAATCGGTAATACTTGAAGGCAGATTTGTAGTCGCCCTTTCC
This sequence comes from Bacteroidota bacterium, assembly GCA_040387295.1. Lineage (GTDB taxonomy): Bacteria > Bacteroidota > Bacteroidia > Flavobacteriales_D > Crocinitomicaceae > Fluviicola. The sequence continues at coordinate 26,544 of JAZKEB010000004.1, forward strand.
TTCATAGGTTTTATACAAATACTCGTAGCAGTATACCAGGTCAACCTTGTCTTCACTTCTTTTCGCAAGAACAAGTGCTTCGTGGAGCACCTTGAGCGATTGGTCGTATTGTTTTGTTTCCAGGTTCAGTCTACCCAACGTCAATTTGGTATGCAGAATTCCACGTTCCAAGTTCATATTTTGAAAAACGGCCAGCGCTTCTTCGTTCAGTTCTTTAGCCCGCTTGTAATTCTTCCGTGAAATGTAAAGATCTCCCAGATCCTGCAACGCAAAGCCGGTAATCTGATCATACTTTGCTTCCCTGGCTGTTTTGATCGCCTTATCATAATAGACAATAGCCGAATCGAGGTTCACTTCTTTGTAACTCTCTGCCAGGTTATAATAGGAATGACAAAGCGTAATTAAAGCGTGCGTTTTTTCATGGATTGCAATACCTTTCTTATAGTAGTGAATCGCACTTTCATGTTTCTCGGTGATGGTATATACAATGGCTATCTGATCATAAAACGAAGCTTTTGTTTCCGAACCATTTTTTAAAAGCGGTTCCGAACGGTAGAGGTAGTATAAAGCCGAATCGTATTTCGCCTGGTAAAAATAGACATTGTAGAGTGTCGAATAAATCTTGATTTTGACGTTATCCTTCAGGTACGTTTGCTTCTTTTTCAGAATGGCATAACTAGCCAACGCTCTGTGTTTAGCCTTTTCATATTCACCGAGCGAAATGTAGTTGTGGCAGGCAGTTAAATTAAAATCGGCCCGAACAGCTTGTGAAACGGAACCCTTATTGAGAAAATCATCTATGATCTTGTTGGATTCAGCAAATTGATTTCTCCTGGTAGCGATCAGAGATTGCAGTTTCACGCAGTCAGCTTCAACCACAGGAGTAGTAACTTTTACATTTAATCCGGCTTTCAGGTATTTTTCAGACTCATCAAACCGGCTCCTGAAATAGGCATACCAGGCTTTATTTAATAAGTATTTCTGCTTGTGCTGCGTTGTTTTGATATGTGTTTGCTGAAACTCAAGTTCCTTTTTTGCTTTAAGGCTATCCGTTAATACAAAGGCGTTAAACAGTGAATCGGAAACGGCAAAACGCGATTGAGAGAAGGCAAACGTGCTGCAGATGAGGAATAGAATACAGACGAATTGGTTCATCTAACAAAGCTAATAAAACTTGTCTTTTTTTGGATGAAAAGAGAAGGTGATTTCGGAGAAATCGGATTGTTTTTGTTGTGATACGATTGATGCAGAGCGAGAATGAGAGCGAAGAATAATAGAAAGGGAGCCTCTACAAGCTCCCGTCACTAAACCTAACCACTGAAAATCAAGAAAGCCCTTTTTACAAAAGGTTGGTGTGTAAACCAATTTCTTGATTACGAATGTCTGTCTTTTAATTCAACTGTTTTCGGGGAGAAATACCCTTTTATGATAATCACGTGTTTTGCGCAATGGGATTGTTGCCACGGAATATGTGCTTAAAATGATTGAAATTTTGCCACAGATTACACAGATGTGCACAAATTTTGAATCAAATGCCAATGTTTGATTTATGACTCATACGCAGATTTCATCTGAGAAAATCTGAGACATCTATGGCTAAAAAAATCATCATGCATATTGCCACTTTTTGGCAATTTAACAGACAGAAATGTTACCAATTAATGAATCACATTAGTACGATCAAAATTTTAAAACCTAATGAGGAATGACTAATTACAATTGCATTGTATAATGTGTAAAAAATGTATCTGGCTGTGGTTTAAGAACCCAAATCTATACTATATTTGAAACACAAAATGTATCAAAACATAAATTATGTTGTGGCACAGTAATTGACACTTAATTCAAAAATAGAAGACTATGAAAAGAACATTGATTTACATTTCCTTTAGCTCCTTATTCTTATTCTCTTGTGGGATGGGTAAAAATGCAACACCAAAACCAGCTGGTGAAACATTATTGGAAACATATTGTAGTAATGATGAACACCTTAGCAACAAAGATTATTTTCGTGCTACGGGTATAGGTGAAAGCATGGATCAAATGACTGCCAACAAAAAAGCACGTTCCAATGCCCAAAGTGAACTGGCAAAAACAATTAAAAGCCTCATGCAAATTGTTGGTGACAATTATGTTAAATCTTCGGAAGTCAATAATAAAGAGGAATTAACTGAAACATTTCAGGAGATGTCACGAACAATTGTTGATCAGGAATTAGTCGGAGCAGTAAAAATTTGCGAGAAATATACAACAACCGCAGGAGGGAATTACAAATGCTATATGGCACTTGAGCTTTCCGGATCGGATATCTTAGCCAAATACAATGCAAAATTAAGTGAAGATGATCAAATTAAAGCTGATTACAATTACGAAACATTCAAAGAGACCTTTGATAAAGAAATGGAAAAACTGAAAGAAGAAAAAAAATAAATTGTTTGATGTCCGTTTAGTCTGTCAATAAACCAATCTATTGTATGTTTCGAACATCGTTCTTCCATGTATGTTGTTTATCATTGATGTTTTTTTATACGTCTGGATTTTCTCAAAAAAACGGCAAACCTGAATGGGTAAAGAACTACCCGTCTGAACCCGATTATTATATAGGAATTTCCAAGACAAGTAAAAAAACGCCCAATTACATAGAGGTTGCCAAACAAAATGCTCTAAGTGAATTGTCTAATGCTATTTCAGTAAATGTATCAGTGACCACTGTTTTTTCTCAAGAAGAGAAGAACAAACAATTCATTGAAGACTTTAGTGAGGTCATCAATACAGCAACAAGAAATAATATCGAAGACCTGGAAATTAATGCTGTGTGGGAAAACAAAAAAGAATACTGTATCTATTACAAAGTAAACAAAGTAGACTACCAGCAAAACTATGAACGAAAAAAAAATGAGGCTACAGAATTGGCGCTGGATTTCTACAACAAGGGATTAACTAATGACAAAGATAATCAACTGCAACTTGCCTTACTAAACTATACAAGAGCGTTGAGCACGTTAAGTCCATTTTTGTCCGAATCAATTACCATTGCGGACAAAAATGGCAACACGATTTATTTAATCAATGAACTCATCAACCAACTTTCTTCAATTTACAAAGGGCTAAATGTTAAACTAAAAAACAATACACCTAAAGCTAAAGCGGGAGAGCCATTCAGTGATGTTGAATTATTGACTTATAGAAACAACTCATTGCTTGCAAATATTCCACTAAAAATCATTTCTGAAAAGCTGGTAATCATTGGTGAAAAGCATCAAAGCAATCAAGATGGATTGTGTCTGTTTTCTACTACAAAATTACCGTTAAAATTTAATGAGATTTATCAGATCAATGTTTCTGTTGATTTTGAAGCACTGCTTAAAGAAGCAACTCAGGATAAGCTTATCATTGATATGTTTAGTAATGTCACACCAAATGTTTTAAATATAAACATCAACACCAATGAGGGTTCTCTTGCAGGTCGTTTTCAAGAGAACTCTTATAGTACTGAGTCTAGTAATATAGATGACATGTTTGCTGAACATAAATCGTTAATCGAAGAAATGAAGCTGAAATCTGCTGAAATGAGCGGAAAATCACAATTCCCGGATAATAAAACGACTAATGATACGCAAACAACCGTTACTAATAATACCAGTATAACCAATTTTACGGACTTGTACAATCAAACAGCTTTAATCGCTTTTCCTAATGAACAGTTAGAATTTTTAAAAGCTCAAGGTGGATCAATACAACTAAGTAGTTCCCAATTAAAAAAGATCGTGCAACTAATGCGCTTTGATGAATATAAATTACAAGTTATTCAACTTTTTATGCTACGAGTAACGGATAAGGATAAGCTTTATAAAACACTTAAAAAAGAAATGCTTTTCGCTAAAGACGAATTGAAAGAATTATTGAAAGATATCTAAGTTTGATTTGAGTTTGAGGATTAAACGAGGTTAATGTAAGTAGCTGATCTATCATGAACTTCTAATGTCAGTTTCTGCTTTAACCTATTCTTTGATTTTTTCGTGTTGGGTTTCGATCAACAACAAATTCGAGATTTCTTTATCCGAATGATTGAGTTAATTCGGCTCTGCTGAAAAAGAAATCATTAAGCAAATAGAAAAGGGAACAACTATATGCTCTCTTAATGCTGTGCCTGACTACTGAAAACCTTGTGTTTTTACCTGGTAACTTGATCTCGATTTTAACTAACTCTTTTTACATTGGTAACCGTTGACGAATCAAATCTTCTAAACAATCTACAAAACGCGGATGATCGTTTGAACTGGGCACCAACTGTACACTTTCGCCACCATGTTCGATAAGCAATTCGTTGTATTCGTCACCGATTTCAATCAAGGTTTCCAAACAATCAGCCACAAATGCCGGACTAAATGCCAAGACTTTTTTCACGCCTTCTTTCCCCCATTGGCGAATGATATCATCCGAAAACGGTTGAATCCATTTTTGATTGAGGCGCGATTGAAAACTCACCACATACTGATCTTCTGATAAGCCCAGTTTGGCGGCAATCAATCGCGTAGTAGCATAACACGTAGCTTTGTAGCAAAACTTAGCATCTTCGGCAACTTCGTGTTCGCAATTATGGTCCGCACACAAATTATCGTCATATACTTTATCTACATGACGTTCGGGCAAACCGTGGTACGAGAACATGATTTTATCGTAGTCATCCAACTTGAATTCTGCGGCACGCGCTACAATCGAATCAATGTAACCTTCATGATCGTAAAACTGGCTCACGATTTTCACTTCCGGAATCACCCACCATTTGCGAATGATGTCCATCGCTTTATCCATTGCTGATCCTGTGGATGCGCTGGCATATTGCGGAAACAATGGAATAATAATCAATTGATCGTAATGGGCTTTTCGCATGCGTTCCAACACGCTATCAAGCGAAGGATTCTGGTAGCGCATGGCCAATTCAACCGTGACATCTTCCTGATTATCAAATCGTTCCTGAACCAGCTTCTTTACAGATTCAGAATAGGTCATCAGTGGTGAAACACCATTGCCCAATGCCCACAATTCTTTGTAAATCTTAGCTGATTTAGGTGCACGAAAAGGAACAATGATTCCTCTAACCAGCAGTTGGCGTGTTACAAAAGGAATATCGATCACACGTGGATCGGTCAGAAATTCGCGCAGGTAGCGGGCTACATCACCACGATTCGGGCTATCCGGAGTTCCCAACTGAATGAGTAATACGCCTGTTTTTTTTTGTGTCATGGAATTACCATACAAATCAAGGTCGGGATCAGCCTGAGACTGACAAGTATTCCCGAACCTATTGATAAATTATCGTTTAAATATGCATTGCCCGATTATCCGTAGCAGCCATGGCAGCTTCTTTTATCGCTTCGGAATAGGTTGGATGCGGGTGACACATGCGCGCCAGATCTTCTGCAGAAGCACGGTATTCCATTGCGACAACGGCTTCCATGATCAAATCGGCAGCACGGGCGGCAATCATGTGAACTCCAAGAATTTCATCTGTTTCCGCATCAGCAAGAATCTTGATAAATCCGCCCATGTCCATACTTGCACGCGAACGCCCCAAGGCTTTCATCGGGAATTGTCCGGCTTTGTAATTTACTCCCGCAGCTTTCAATTCTTCTTCGGTTTTACCAACTGCGGCAATTTCCGGCCACGTGTAAACAACTCCGGGAATCAGATTGTAATTGATGTGCGGTTTCTGACCGGCCAATGATTCGGCAACATAGACACCTTCTTCTTCGGCTTTGTGCGCCAGCATTGCTCCACGAACCACATCGCCGATAGCGTAGATATTCGGAACTGCTGTTTGCAAATGATCATTCACTTCAATCTGACCGCGGTTGTTGGCTGTTAAACCTGCTTTTTCGAGCGCCAAACCATCCGTATAAGCTTTACGTCCAACGGCTACAAGGCAATAATCACCTTCGATCACGATGGTTTCCTGTTTTTTGTTCACCGCCGTTACTTTCACGCCTTTTCCGGTATTCTCTACTTTCTGAACGCTGGTTTCGAGGTTGAATTTAAACCCTTCTTTTTTGAGGATTTTGATGAATTCTTTTCCGATTCCACGATCCATCGTCGGGAAAATAGCATCGGCAAATTCTACCACTTCTACTTCAGCCCCCAAACGCGCGTAAACCGAACCGAGTTCCAATCCGATAACACCACCGCCAATCACGATGAGTTTTTTCGGAATTTCTTTCATTTTCAATGCTTCGGTTGACGTGATGATCCGATCTTTATCCGGTTCCATTCCCGGGAAGAAATTCGGTTTTGAACCCGTAGCGATGATCACATTTTTGGTGGTGATCGTAGTATTATTTCCTTCGGTATCGGCAACAGCAATCGTTGTTTTATCTACAAACGAACCTACTCCCTGATACACCGTAATGTTATTTTTATCCATTAAGAATTTCACACCGTTGCAGGTTTGAGCAACCACATCGTCTTTGCGTGAAATCATTTGTGCCAAATCGGCTTCTACCTTCTCCACTTTAATTCCGTGCGTGGCAAATGTATGCGTGGCATTGAAGAAGTGTTCGGAAGAATCAAGCATTGCTTTGGAAGGAATACAACCAACATTTAAGCAAGTACCACCTAAGGTTGCGTATTTTTCGATCAAAGCGGTTTTCATTCCCAACTGTGCGCAACGAATTGCAGCAACGTATCCGCCGGGGCCTGAACCTATAATGGTAACATCGAATGTGCTCATAATTTTCTTGTAATTTGGAATGTAAAAATAGCTATTAATTGAGAATGTAAAATTGAAAATTGAAAAGGCAGTTCTCCATTTTCAATTCACCTTCTTATAGATCAAAAATATGCTTTTCGGCATGATACGACGACCTTACCAACGGGCCGCTTTCCACATAACGGAATCCCATTTCGATGCCCAATTCGCGGTATTTATCAAAACGTTCAGGCGTCACAAATTCGGCAATCGGTAAGTGTTTCGGCGTTGGTTGCAGGTATTGCCCAAGGGTCAGAATATCCACACCAACCGCACGCAAATCGTGCATGGTTTCAATGACTTCTTCGTCGGTTTCACCCAAACCAAGCATCACTCCCGATTTGGTGCGCATTCCTCCTTTTTTGAGGCGGAACAACACTTCCAGACTACGGTCGTATTTCGCCTGAATACGGACTTGTTTGGTCAAGCGGCGAACAGTTTCCAGATTATGTGAAACGATTTCCGGTGCTACATCGATGATGGCCTGCAGGTTTTCCCACTTTCCGGCAAAATCAGGAATCAGGGTTTCCAACGTGGTTCCCGGTGATTGATGACGAATGGCACGCACGGTTTGCGACCAGATGTCGGAACCGCCGTCTTTTAAATCGTCGCGGTCAACCGAAGTAATCACTGCGTGTTTTACGCCCATGATCTTCACGCTGTTGGCCACACGTCCCGGTTCAAAGGTGTCTACCTCATCCGGACGACCGGTTTGCACGGCGCAAAATCCGCACGAACGCGTACAAATATTGCCCAGAATCATGAATGTAGCCGTTCCTTCGCCCCAGCATTCGCCCATGTTCGGGCAGCTGCCACTTTCGCAAATGGTGTGTAATTTATGTTCATCCACCAACGAGCGGACTTTGCGGTAATTCTCGCCGGTAGGCAATTTTACGCGCAGCCATTTCGGTTTTTTGATGCGGATGTTGTTATCGCTTGTTATGACTTCTTCTGACATATTCCAATCTTTCTAAAACCTTTGCTGAAAGGATCTCCCGATCAACACAAAAGTAAACGCTGAATAAGCTCCGATGCGACTTAAAAAACAGTACCTTTGGCGCATTATTCAATCGTGTACAAAAGTACAAAGAAGCAACGGAAAAACGATGGCAACAGCAGAAGTAACCTATTTGGGAGAATTGCGCACCGAATGCAAACACGTGCAATCGGGAACGGTTATTTACACCGACGCACCAACCGATAATCACGGAAAAGGCGAGAAATTTTCGCCAACCGATTTGGTAGCTACGGCTTACGTTTCGTGCATGCTTTCGATTATCGGAATTTACTGCAACGAACACGGCCACCATTACAGCAAAGGAAAAGGAACGGTAACCAAAATCATGGAATCTTCACCTCGAAGAATCGGAAAACTGGTGATTAATCTGGATTTGCGCGGCAATGGCTGGGATGCCCAAACGGCTGAAAAGGTTGTGCGTGCTGCCAAAGCATGTCCTGTAGCCAAATCGGTAGAAGCCGGAATTGAGATTGAATTAGCTATACAGTTAGATGGAGAATAAGAAAGAAAATCGCGGGTATAACCGCGACAACAAAAGCGATCGCGGAGCGCGTGACGAGTTCAAACAAGAAGGTAGTTACCGTAAATTCGGTTCGCGCGACGGAAGAGAAAAACAAGATCCCGAAGATTTGATCTACGGAATTCGTGCCGTGATCGAAGCGATCAAAAACGAGGTGGAACTAAACCGCATTCTGATTCAGAAAGGAATGGACAAGGAGTTGTTTACCGAGTTGAAAGACACGTTGAAAGGAAAAGATTTTCAGCTGCAGTTTGTGCCGATTGAAAAACTGAATAAAATTACGGCATCCAATCACCAGGGTGTAATCGCCTACACATCTCCGGTAGTTTACCAGAACATCGAAGAACTTACTGATAAATGGCTATCAGAAGGAAAAGAACCATGTGTTTTGGTCCTGGACCGCATCACTGACGTGCGTAACTTCGGCGGAATCGCCCGAACAGCAGCTTGTATGGGTGTCGACGCTATTTTGATTCCTTCGAAAGGAAGCGCGACTGTGACTGCTGATGCCGTGAAGACATCGGCCGGAGCGTTGCATAGCATTCCTGTATGTAAAACCGATTTATTGAAAGACAGTTTGTTTTACCTGCAGCAAAGCGGATTTCAATTGGTTTCCTGTACCGAGAAATCGAAAGTAAGTGTGGAAAATTATTCGTTTTTCGGTCCTACAGCTATTGTGCTCGGTTCGGAAGAAAACGGAATTTCACACGATTTGCTCAAAATGTCGGATGTGCGCCTGAGCGTACCCATGGCAGGTGATATTTCTTCATTGAATGTTGGTGTTGCCACAGGAATGATTTTGTATGAGCGTTTGCGACAGTTGAAGAATGCTTGATATTCCGTAATTTATCGTTCTTTTTTCTTGACAAAAAAGAACCAAAAAGTCAAGGCTGTACATCCCTCGCTTGAGAACTACACTGCATTCCACTGTCTACACCCCAACTCGCAAACGCCATTAACGGATTCTCTCTTTGAAAGAATCCGATGGCTGTGCTCAAACAGGGGTTCGACCACGTTTCATTTCGTTTTGTTCTCTTACGCGACTGATGTAATGCCAAGAAAGAAGCGTCTATGGAATTTCTCACTCACTAACCCAAAACCCTACTTCATAACCTGATAGCTACATTATCCACATTCCACTATTCGATTGTCGGGAAAACTCTTACTTTAGCCGTCACGTCACTGAACAATATAGTATTACGGCAATATGATGTTTCATTCTTCTCTTAAAAAGCAGGTTTTAGAGCGGCTCCTTTACAGTGAAGTATTTCAGCATCCGTTGACGGCGCAGGAAATCGGCGCGAGCATCCATCTGGAATCAGCAACAATAAACGACTTATTATCCGCTTTGGTGGCTTCAGGATTGATCTTTCAACAGGAGGATTTTTATGGTGTATTTGATCCTGAAAACAAAGTGGCCCGACGCAAAAAAGGCATGGGCCGCGCGCAACAATTGTATCAGAAAGCGCTGAAAACCGGCCGATTCATCCAACGATTCCCATTTGTGAAAGGCGTAGGCATATCCGGTTCGTTGTCGAAAGGCATTTTGCACCAGGACGGTGATTTCGATTTTTTCATCATTACTCAGCACAATCGTTTGTGGATTGCACGAACATTGCTCATACTTTACAAAAAACTCTTTTTATTTAACTCCAAAAAGTTTTTTTGTGTCAATTATTTCATCGACGACAAAAACCTTGAAATTGAAGAAAAAAACCTCTTCACTGCCACGGAAATACACAGCCTAATTCCCGTTGTAGGCGATGTGCTTGCTGAATTTCAACACACCAATCAATGGGTGAGTTCCTACTATCCGGGGGCTACATTTTCGTCAGTTATTCACCCGGAAGAAAACAAACCATGGCTGAGCGCACTTATTTCAGGCATGCTCAAAGGTCGTTTGGGCGAATGGGCCGATAAACGCTGCATGAACATCACTTTTCGTCGGTGGAAGAAAAAATTCAGTTATTTTCAAACCGAAAAGTTTGAATTAACTTTAAAGACCAGAAGGTACATTTCAAAACACCATCCGAGCGATTTTCAGACCAAGGTGCTGAGCAGGCATCACGAACTGATCCGGGAATATCAAACACGGATGAAAGACCAATTGCAAAGCGAAGGAATCGAATTATGACAAAGGTATTTTTAACGCACAGTTATTTCTATCAGCTCGACCCGAAACAGTGGCGCAACAAAACGCCTTACCCGCCGTTGGCAACCATTACCGCGTTGGCAAACCTTGAAGAAACACACGTTCCGGTGAGTTTTTACGATGTGGCGCTTGATCCCGGTCCCGGAAAGTGTATTGAAGCTATGAAAGCAGCGAATCCGCAGATTGTGATCATTTACGACGACGGATTCAATTACCTCACCAAAATGTGCCTCACCAACATGCGTCTGGCTTGTTTTGAACTCATTAAAGCAGCCAAACAATTGGGCGCAACCGTGTTGGTTTCCAGCTCCGATTCTACCGATCATGCTCTACTCTATCACGAACAAGGTGCCGATATCGTCATCCACGGTGAAGGTGAAGAAACGTTGCTCGAATGCGTTGACCGGATTGTGGATGGTGAATCGTATGCGAATGTAAAAGGAATCAGTTTTCTGAATGAAACAGCGTTGGTAAAAACACCGTCACGGGCCAACGAAAAAGACCTGGATGTATTTCCGATGGCGCGTTGGGACCTCATCGATATCCCGGCTTACAAAGCCATTTGGGCAACCGGAAAATTTCCGTTTACGCTCAATATCAGTACCACGCGCGGCTGTCCGTTCAAATGCAACTGGTGCGCCAAACCCATTTATGGCAATCGCTACAATTCGCGTTCACCCGAAAAAGTGGTGGAAGAATTGCAATTCCTAAACACAACTTACGGTGCCAAACACTTTTGGATCACCGACGATATTTTCGGTTTAAAACCCGGGTGGGTAACGCGCTTCAACGAATTGATTCAGGAGAAAAAACTGAACATTCACTATAAAATTCAAAGTCGCGCCGATTTATTGCTGGTCGACAAAACCATCGAAGAATTGGTTTCTTCGGGTCTGGAAGAAGTGTGGATGGGTGCCGAAAGCGGTTCGCAGAAAATCCTCGATGCCATGGACAAAGGCATTACCATCGAACAGATTACCAACAGCACCAAACTGCTGCAGCAAAAAGGTGCTCGTGTGGCGTATTTTCTGCAATTCGGTTACCTGGGCGAAACCAAAGAAGACATTCAATCGACCATTGAAATGGTTCGCAACAATCGCCCGGACGATATTGGAATTTCGGTTTCCTATCCCTTGCCGGGAACGAAGTTTTACGAACGGGTGAAACAGGAAATGGGTGATAAATCGAACTGGAAAGATTCAGACGATCTCGACATGCTGTTTGCAGGAACATTCCATGCTGATTTTTACCGCAAACTGCAACGTTACGTACACCATTCGTTCCGAACACGGCAGGGAATCAATAAGTGGAAAGCGCCTTCGCGTGCTACTTCCTGGCGTTATGCTTTTCTGGTTCCGTACAATGCTGCATTTGCCACCTTGCTGAAACTAAAACTGCGTTAGATGAAGGCCAGTTTTGATGCGGCATCGAGTGATTACGATCAAACTTTCACCCACACAACGGTCGGGAAAGCGCAACGCGAACGTGTTTGGTTTTACCTAGACCAACTTCCGATCAAAGAAGGTTCTGCTGTTTTGGAAGTGAATTGCGGAACAGGAGAAGACGCCAAACACTGGCACGAAAACGGGTTTCAGATCATCGCATCCGACCTGTCACCGAAGATGGTTGCCGAAGCACAATCCAAACATCCTGAGATCGATTTTCGGGTGATGAACCTGTTGGAATTGGATCAACTCACTAATGAACCACAAACGATTTTCTCCAATTTCGGCGGATTGAACTGTTTACCGGAAGCCGATCTGCAACTGTTTTTTCAAAAAGCGGGTGATTTACTGGCGACCAATGAGCGATTGGTTTGCGTGATCATGGGTAAAAAAACAACCTGGGATCGTTGGTATCTGACACTAAAAGGCCGGTTTAGCAGCAGAAATCGCAGAAATACAAGTAAGGCGATCAACGTGATGGTCAACGGAACAATGGTTTCCACCTGGTATTATTCTCCAAAGGAAATCATTCGCCTGGCGGGTTCTCATTTTGATGTGGAATTGCTGCGTCCGATCGGGTTATTCATTCCACCATCTTACATGGCGCCGTTTTTTACCAAAAGACCGCGCACGCTTCGTTTCCTGATTTGGTTGGACAAACGGTTTTCTTTTTCGTTTTTAGCCAACCGTTCCGACCATTATTTCTTAAGTTTAAAAAAGCGTTGACGCGACACATGAAACTGGTTTTAACACACGGGTATTTTTTGGCCGACGATTCGAAAGAATTGGAGATCATGCGTCCCTATCCTACGCTGGGATTGTTGTACATCAGTTCATACCTCAAAGCCGCCGGAAAAGACGTGACGATTGTTGACAGCACTTTTTTAACGAAGCCCGATTGGAAAGCAGAATTGCTGAAACTCCAGCCTCGACTGGTCGCTTTTTATTCGAACCTGATGACCAAGTTGAACGTATTGGAACTCAACACCTGGCTCAAATCGGAACTTCCAACCACCATTACAGTTGTCGGCGGACCAGATGTTACGTATAACATCGAGCATTATCTCAATGCCGGTTTTGATTATACTATTTCCGGCGAAGGTGAACAAACGGTGCTGGAACTAAGCAATGCGATTGAGCAAAACTTACCGGTTTCGGAAATTCAGGGAATTGCCTACAAAACGACCGACGGAGAAATTGCACGCAACGAAGCCCGCACAAAAATCAAGGAATTGGAAACACTTCCTTTCCCCGACCGCGGTTCCATTCCGATTGAAAAATACCTTGATGTCTGGAAAAAACACCACGGCAAACGCACGCTCAACATCAGCACGCAACGCGGTTGTCCGTATACCTGCAAATGGTGCAGCACGGCGGTTTACGGTCAAAGTTACCGACGCAACGATCCCGAACGCGTGGTAGCTGAAATTCTGGATTTAAAAGCCCGCTTCGATGTGGAAGCCTTGTGGTTTGTTGACGATGTGTTTACGGTGAGTCACAAATGGATTGCCGATTTGCATGCAGAATTTAAACGGCACAATCTCACAATCGATTTTGAATGCATTACCCGCGCCGAACGGCTGAATGCAACTGTGCTGGAGCAACTGAAAGAAATGGGTTGTTTCCGGATCTGGATTGGCGCTGAAAGTGGTTCGCAACGCGTAATCGATCGCATGGACAGACGCGTTTCGCTGGAAACCGTGCAAGCCACCATGCAGCAAACCCGCGCATTGGGTATGGAAGCCGGAACGTTTATCATGGTTGGTTATCCGGGCGAAGAACTCGAAGATATTCAGCAAACGATGGAACACATCAAAGCGTGCAATCCGCATTTGCTCACCATTACCAAAGCTTATCCGATCAAAGGAACCGGTTTGTACGCCGAAATAGAAGATGAAATTACAACCGTTTTAGACTGGCAGAAAAGTACCGATCGCGACATCCGGTTTTCGTTGCCGTATTCCGATAAGTTTTACAATTATTCGATCCGTTATCTGGTCAACGGCTGGCTGGCACATCGTGATCAATCGCTCAAACACCGCCTCAAAAGCAGAGCGGCATTGGCGCTCATGAAATGGAGTAAATGATAGATTACCTGCCCGAACCGCAAAACGGGGTGCATTACCTCACACCTCCGAAAACAGCTTTCGAAGAAGTGTATATTCGCCTGCGCACCAAAGAACAACGTGTTCACGATGATGCATTTGTAAGGCAACTTCCGGCTGTTCCGGATTCGCATCCGCATGTGCGTGAATGGAACATGCGTCGAAAAACGCAGGAGCGGTTTTGCGCATTTTTGGCAACAAAAAACAAACCCACAGTACTGGATATAGGTTGTGGAAACGGCTGGTTTACGGCCAAAATAGCGCCTTACGCTTCTGACATAGCCGGTGTTGATGTGGGGGAAGAAGAATTGGAACAAGCTGCCCGCTGTTTTGGGAATGAATCGGTGAAATTTGTCTGTTGCAGCGATCTTCTTTTACTACCCGAGGCGCAATTCGATTGCATAACCTTCAACGCCAGTATTCAGTATTTTGAGCCGTCTGAAGCATTTTGGAAGAGCCTGTTCCGCTTGTTAAAACCGGGCGGAGAAATCCACTTACTCGACAGCCCTATTTACCAATCAACCGATCAAAACGGAGCCCGAGAACGTTCCGCCAATTATTTCAACGAACAACAGGAACCAGCGGCGCAGGGGTATTATTTTCATCTTACGTGGGATGATCTTCCGGCAAGTTACACTGTTCGTTATCGACCGGGAAATCGTTTGTTCAGACTATTCAAATCCGATTCTCCGTTTCCGTGGGTGGTGATAAAAAAAGGTGATTAAATGCCCGTTTTAATTTCATAAACTGTCGGTTCATTTTTATATCTTTGGTATTATGGGTAAAACAGAGTTAAGATTGGATTTGCACAAAATGATCGATAATATTGAGGATGACACGACCTTAAGTGCTATTTATGCCTTTCTTTCAGGTAATAAAGAACTTCCCAAAAGTGATTGGGCAAGTGATCTCTCAGAAGATGCAGTGAAAAGCATTTTGCGCGGTCTTCAACAGGAAGCTGAAGGAAAAGTTACTCCTCACGAACAAATTTTAACCAAACATCGTAAACAATTCCCACACCTGAATTTGTAATGGAGATTGTCTGGACAGACGAAGCGGAGCAAACCTTCGAAAACATCATCGCCTATATTCGGAAATGGTTTACAGAAAAAGAAGTTGATAATTTCGTTATCGGAACTTATGAGGTTCTTGCCGTTATCAGAACACATCCCAAACTCTTTCCCATATCCAGAATCAGGAAATTTCGATCTACAAGAAAGGCAGTTATCCATCCTCATAGTACGCTTTTCTATCGAATCACCAACAACAAACAAATTACCTTAGTTGCTTTTTGGGATAATCGGCAAAATCTTAAGCGATTAAAGTAACCAGGTAGAATTTGATGACATTACTAACCTATTAAAAACTATACGAGATCTTATTGATAAAGTAAACGCGACGTTTTCGTTTGCCTCGCTCTTCCTTCTCTTCCAGATTTTTGATCACCTGAAAGCCATGAGCAAGGAAATAATTGTCGTACCAAAATGTGAGGTTGCTAAATCCGCTTTTGACTTTATCTTCTTCACTTCCGGTTTCGATCATGTCGACACTTTTGTCACTGATCACTTCACCCTCCGTACTGATTGCTTTCGATTTCAGGCTTCCGTAAGACGTAAACATCAGACCCAATTCTGTTGTATTGGTTTCGGTAACCCGAATGAATCGGATTGGTGAGAATGGTTTATAACCCGGGCGCATTTCAAACGTTTTGTCCCACAATTTTTCGCCTTCCAGGTCAAATGCAGCAATGGTAGCGTGGGTATAATAATAGCCGTCGAATACCTGAACAGTGGTTGTTGTAGCCACCCCATTCACAAATGTCGTACGCGTTTCGGTACGGTAGGTCGGGTAATAGGCTTCGCCTATGTAGATGTATTTTCCGTCCATGTAACGCACATTATGCGAAGCCATCAGGTAGCTTAATTTAAATTCTTTTCCGCGGGCTTCCTTCCGACCTTTTTTCTTTTCAATTTTATCCTGTTGTTTTTGAGGCAAATAGTTTAAGAACTCGTCAAATTCCAGGAATTTATAAAACTTCAAAAAATCCTTTTTTCCATTGGTGGTTTTACAGATAAAAATCCCCTCGGAACTAGTGGCCGATTTTGCCGAATAGGTCCCTGTAAACATGTATTCGCCTTCTGCCAAAAACGACCCTGAAATAGAGCTAAAGGCCATCGGAGAATCCTCAGTCAGGTTAAATTGTTCCTGCAACTGACCTTCTTCATCGAAACGGAGTACGTACAACTGATAGTCTTTTTTGAGACGTGCATTCATGAACACATACAATTCCTTGCTGTCTTCGTCGACCTGAAAATTTTCAACCGAAATGGCCGTTGGTTTGTAACCATCAATCGTCAGTTCTACGTCCCGATCATTTCCCGACTCAACATTAATGATTTTGAGCGTCTTAATCGTTTTCGAAATACAATCCACAAAAATGTTGTCGTCTATTACAGCAATGGTACCTGCATATGATTTTTTAGGCATTTCACCATAAATCTGCTTTATTTCCAGCGTTTCGGAATTCACGCGTATCAAGAGGTATTCTTTTCTTCTGTTCACGAAAAAGAGATACAAATACACACCGTCTTCTTTTGATTTGTTCAGGTAATAATCATCCGAAATGGTGAATTCCTTGCTGTCAACAACTTCCAGATCAGTTGAATAATGATCGACTTTCCATGTCAGGTTACCGGCAACCGATTTTTCCTCGTGACAATATACCAGCAACCCGTTTTCACGAAACTGGGCCAATTCGTAGGCTTCATATCCTTCACGCAATTCGAATTCTATGCGTTTTTCGGTGCTAATTTGCCCGAATGCATTCGTTATAGGTAATACTAAAAAGAGCAAAAGTGCTGAAAGTACGTTTTTTACAAAATTCATGTTGAAGGATATCTAAATTCGGGTTAAAGGTAGTGTTTACCACGAAACGCCCGTCAATCAGGCATCATAAACAGCCGTGTAATGTTCGACCGTTGTCGCTATGGCATACATTTCCGGCTCAGGAAGCGATGTTATCAGTAATTCCGCAATTACCGCGCTATCCACGTCGGCATCACCTGCCAGTTCATGTATGTCAGCATGTTCATACGCAATCCCAACCCGATTGGCGACCACATGTGTTTGTAAAGCCAGTGCTTCGGCGAAAATCATTCCGAAACCTTCAAAAGAAGATGGATGCACTAAGAGTTTCGCTGCTGCCAAACGTCGCTGTGTTTCTTCGTACGAGCAATTACCAATCAACTTTACATGTGCTGACAAACCCAGTGTTTCGATTTGCTGTTGGAGCCTTTCGTGCTCAGAGCCCACACCTATAATTTCTGCGCGGAAATCCGGAAACTGCTTTACCAACCGACCACAGATTTCGATAAAATACACGTAGTTTTTCAACGGAATCAGGTTGCCGATACCGATTACATCAATGGTTTTGGTAGTTGGTATTTGTTCAACTTCCGGTAATCCGAACGGAATAATGGTCGATGTCCAACCGGTGGTTTTTGTCAATTGATCGCGGTGGAACACCGAAAGTGTAACAACCGCCTTCAACTGCTGCGGAGTCATCCGTTTCAGGTATTTATTTTCTTCGAGCACATCTTGTCCCATCGCCGTAGCGATAACAGGCAGTTGGTGTTTCCGGGCCAATTGAATTCCCAGATACGTTGCTTCTCCGAGCCAAAACGTGTGAATGTGCGTAAACGGTTTGGATTGATGCTGTTGCTGAAATAAGCGCTTCAGTTTTAAGGGAATCAGTGCTTTTCGCTGAAAAAACCGATTTCTCCCGTTGAGCGGAATCGCCTGAATTCCGTTCCATAAGTAGGGCTCTTCCTTGTACGGATAATGCAATGCAAAAACGGTAACGGCAATTCCCTGACGGTGCAATTCGCGGACAAAAATCCACAGGGCAGGGATGCACATTGTATCCTGCTCGTCGGCCGCAAAACCGGGTGTAATGATCGCTATGTGTTTATCGGATGCGATAGATGTTCCAATTATCGGTTAAACGTTGAAGTGTATCAAGATCATGTTGTTCTTTCAAACTGTTCCAGTTGCGCATGACGCGGTGATTTTTCCATTGATCCCTGAATTGGGTTTCATTAAAAACCACCAAAGCGCCTTTTTCAAAGGTATCATAATCTGCCATGAAAAAGTTGCGTACGCGGTTGTTGATGCCGTAGGATGGAAACGATTGGTCGACATAAAAGCTATAGATCGTTTCGTGCTTCGCTTCAGCCTTCACTGCCATTACTACTTCTTTTTCCAATCGATGCGCGGCTAATGTTTTCCGGAAGGAATAAACACCAAAAGCACCATTAAACAACAATACTCCGATTACCAGAAGAACCGATAGTTTCCGTTTTTTCAACCAGGTAAAACAGCTGTCAAACGCAGGGAACAAGGCAATCAATACAATCAGGTGAGTCACCACCAAAAAGCGGTAATTCTGGGTTTCTATTCCACCCAAAAACAACAGATAGATTCCTGCAATCAACAACAAATGCAAGCTTTTACGATCAAGTGAACGGTAAAACGGAAGCAACAGCAAGCCTATGCTCAAAAAACCAAGGTGCAGGAAGTTTCCAAAAATGTACAGCGCATTCGGAACTGTATTCGTAGCTGCGCCATCACGGCTCACAAATTCCATCGCGAAAAAATGCCCAAGCGACCAGTTCCCCAAACGATAAGCCGATTCGATCAGCAGGTTGTTGTTCCAGTAAATGAATATTGTTGCTAGTGCCAGAATCACGGCTAATGCACTTATGCGAACAAGAACCGTTTGTTTTTTCAGCCAATAAATAACCGTGTGTCCAACAGGAATCAACAACAACGGAACACAAGCATAGCGTGTAAAAAAAGCAAGCGTTGCAAAGAAAAAAACCGCCAGCAGCCAACGAGCGGACGAGTCTTTTAAAAAGCGCAGGTAAGCGTAAATCATTGTCAGGATCAAAAAAGCGGTCAACATGTCGCTCATCACCAAAAACCCGGCGCGCACAAAATAAATCTGAGTTGCGGCTCCCAACAAGAGAAACGACGAGCCCTCTTTGTTCCACAACAAACGAATGATGGAACGGGCTACGAATAAACTACCGGTCAATGCAAGGAGCGACACAATACGCAACGACCACAACACACTCAATCCCGTAAAACTAAGCGCGGCGCCTGATACCGAATAACCTTTCGGCCAGAAAAAAGAAGCCGCTTTGTTTCCTGTTAACCATTCGGCTTTCACCTGTTTGGCAAACAACAAATACGTGTGGCTGTCCTGACCATATAAACCATTAAAATCGATGAGTAACGTTCCAACAAACAACAGCAACACCGGTACGATCAAACACAGCCACATAGCGCGTTTGTCAGCTAAAGTTTGCAGTTGAATACCGGAATTGCGCATGGTGAAAATTCAGCGTTAATTGCTTGGAAACTTCTTCGTCAGTCAAATTTACATTACTTTGTGGGAACCAATTCAAAAAAATGCTACACTTCCTGAAATACTCATTTCGATTGACCACGCTATTGCTGATTGCCACGAACACTTTCGGTCAAAGTTATTTTCCGCCGGTGCCGCAAGTGGTTTATCCTTACGAATTTGAGAACAACGGACTCACCGACGAACGTTATTTTCTACTGACACCTTTTAGGTTGGCTACACCACCTTCCTCACCCGATTACAGAGATACCGGGCCAATTATTGTGGACCAGAACGGCGCATTGGTTTGGTATGCCGACGGAAGTTCGACCATTTCTACCATTGACTTTAAATACTACCCAACACAGCAACAATACTCCTACTCCATTGTACACAACGATACCAACATGGTGGTGATCATGGACAACCAGTTTGCGATTGTGGATACCTTGCGGGCAATCAACGGTGAAGCAGACATTCATGATGTGCAACGCGCCGCCAACGGCAATTGGCTGTTGACAATGGAATATTATGACACAGTCGATCTTTCGGCTTATACATTCGGACCGGTTCAGGGAAGCGCTACTACCCGATTGATGGGTTTTGGCTGGCAGGAAATTGATCCGGGAGGGAATCTGGTCTATGAATGGAACAGCAACGATCACATCGATCCGACAGAATTTTACAATTTCTACGGCTATTCACCCAATCCGTTTGACTACTGTCATGGAAACGCCGTCGAAGAAGATGCCGATGGAAATATCCTACTCTCTTTTCGTCACCTGAATGCCATTTACAAAATCAACCGGATGAGCGGTGGCATTATCTGGCGGCTCGGTGGACAATCTTCTGACTTTACGTTTCCGAATGACGACGGATTCAGCGGCCAGCATGACATTCGTCGGTTACCAAATGGCCATTATTCGCTATTCGACAATGCGAATATGATGCAGAATCCGAAAGTATCCAGAGGCGTTGAATACGAACTCGATACCGTGAACTGGACAGCAACGATGATCAATGAAGTGGTTCATCCGGAAGAGTTTTTCGCACGTGCAATGGGTAATTACCAACAAACTTCAGATGGTCAATCGATGATTTGTTACGGATTGGTTTATCGTCCGGAACCGACGGCTACTTTGTTTGACGCGGGTGAACTTCCGCTGGTGCAATTTTTCTTCGGTGATTCGGTGGTAAGTTATCGCTGCCACATCGAGCCGGATTTAACCATCAACAGACCTGAAATCACTTGTGATTTTGACGGTAACGACTGGCGATTGACGGCGGTGGATCCGGCTGCGGAATACTTGTGGTCGACCGGCGAAACAACAACCTCAATTGCGATTACACAAACCGGTTATTATCAATTGTGGGTTCCGGGTTCTACCGGACATCTTGGTTCCACAATCGTACACGTTACCGACATCAATAATCCTTGTTCGTTTATCGGCTTGGAGGAATTGAGTGCCCAAGCAGAACAATCCTTTGTGTTATATGACCTGCTGGGGCATCGCGTTGCAAATCCGAAACCCGATTGTTTGTACATTAAGTTGTTTGCTGACGGAACAACGGAGAAATGGGTTTCATCGACCAACTATTAACAATGTATTTAACACAAAATGAACCACATAGACCACATAAGATAACATAGGAAAGCGCCATTTTAAATATCAGGCCAATTAGTTTCAACGCGAAGACGCAGAGTTCGCAAAGAATAGACTTGTTTTATTATTACATATCAATATTCTATACTTCCTCTTGTATCCTATGGGGTTATAAATGTATTTTTACATTCAAATAATTCACTGTATGAAAATTTACGTACTCGCTTTATTGGCTTTGAGTTCCTTGTTTTTTATCGGTTGTTCGGAAGAAGCCGATCGTGAAGACCTGCATTTTTATGTTGCCGGGCATGTGTGCGGCGGACCAACCGATACGACAGGTGGTTTGTACAAACCTTTTCAGGCTTACTTCGACAAAACATGTAAAGACAAAACCATGGATTTTGGGGTGTTTGCAGGTGATATTGTTTACAAATGTGACGCTCCGTCGTGGACGTTGATTGATCAGGCTATTAAAAAAAGTCCGTACAAGGTCTATTTTGCTCCGGGAAATCAGGATTTACGTGACGGCGCCTTGTATGCGAAACGCTATGGAAACGGAAATCAACATTTCGAAAAAGGGAATTGCCTGTTTATCATTTGGGATGTCATTCAAAACGGTTGGAATGTCTCTGATGCGCAGCTAAATGAATTTTTGAAACTGACTTCTGAAAAAGAATACGACAATGTGTTCATTTTCGTACACCAGGCTATTTGGCAAAATCCGGGTTTCACACCGCAAATCATTCCGAATGATACCGAAGGCAGAGCACCTGTGAGCGAATTTTACCCGAATACGATCACGGCATTGAGTCAAACGGAAACTCCCGTATATCTGTTTGCCGGCGATGTGGGTGCCATGCCTGTAGGAAGCGAATTAACCATTCACAAATACAAAAACCTGCGTTTTATCGCTTCAGGAATGGGCGGCGGAAAATGGGACAATGTGATTGATGTGACGGTGAAAAACGGGAAAGCAAGCGTGAATATTCATTACCTTAACGGGCAAAAACCGATGAACATAGATGATCATTATGTTCCGATTGTATTTTAACCGTCCATGATTCACAAGTCCGTTGTCTTATTTAACCCGCGCAGTGCCGATTCAAAGCACCGGATTCCGAACTCTATTTTGCAGGTTGGAGGATCCATCGACGGCTTGTGTGACTATTATTTTGTAGACGGAAACCTGGAAGAAGATCCGCTGGAGCGCATCATTGAGTTGGTGGAAAACCATCCGGTCGGATACGTTGGAATGACGGTAATGCCGGGTCCACAACTGCGACAAGCCATTCCCTACGTAAAGGCAATCAAAGAACGATTTCCACATATCATCATGATTTGGGGCGGTTATTTTGCGGCAAATCAATACCAGGTGGCGCTCAATTCGGGGTACGTGGATTATGTGATCAGCGGACCAGGCGACGAAGCATTCCCCAACTTGCTGAAGCATTTGGAAGATCCGGCATCCATTGCTATCGACGCCATTCCGAACCTGATTTACAAAGAAGGCGATCGGTTTGTGAAAACGCGCAAGGAAGCCATTCCGGATATGGATAATTTACCGGCATTTCCTTATTTGAAACTCGATGCGTCTTACCCGTTAAAAAATTACGTAGCCAAAACATTCATGGGCCAGCGAACTGTAGCCTATCATTCCAGTTTCGGTTGCCCGTTTACCTGCTCGTTTTGCGCGGTAGTTCCCATTTACAATGCCCGTTGGAAAGGATTAAAACCAACGCGTATTACCCACGATTTGGAATGGTTGAAAGAGCAATACAACATCGACGCAGTTGAATTTTACGACAATAATTTTTTCACTTCGCGTACACGGGTGGTCGAGTTTGCGAAAAGCATTCAACACCTCAATCTTACCTGGTGGGGCGAAGGCCGGATCGATACGATCAATAAATATACCGACGACGATTTGCGTCTGATGAAACAGGCCGGCCTCAAAATGATCTTTCTGGGCGCTGAAACCGGCAACGATGAAGTCTTAAAACAAATGGACAAGGGTGGCACACAAACCGGGCAGCAGATCAAAGAATTTGCAGCGCGTTTGCGGAAGTTCGATATCATTCCCGAATACAGTTTTGTGTTGGGAATGCCGGGCAAAGATGCCAAACAAGTCACCCGACAGATTAAAGAAGATTTGCGGTTTATTCAGGAAATCAAACGCCTGAATCCCGATACGGAAATCATCATTTACGTGTACAGTCCGGTTCCAACGGAGGGCAGTGATTTGTATGCCGAAATTCAGGCACAGGGATTTCAGTTTCCACAAGTATTAGAAGACTGGCTTTCACCAGCATGGGAACGTTTCGACCAGCGAAAAAACCCGCTCACGCCGTGGCTCACACCCAAACACATTAACCGCATTAAGAATTTCGAAACGGTGTTGAACGGGTATTTTCCTACCAAAAGCGACTTCCGGATCACGGGCTGGAAAAAAGCTGTTTTACGGTCAGCTTCTTTCTGGAGATACCACTTGAAATTCTATTCCTATCCTTATGAAATCAAGCTTTTGATGAAGATCTGGAAATACCGTCAACCTGAAGAACAAGGATTTTATTCGGAATGAGACGAATCCTGAAACGCATAACATTTCCCTTGCTAGCACGCTGGTATACGCAAAAAACCAGTGGTGTGCAGCGCTACACGAAATATGGTATTTCATTGACAATCATGCCCGATGTGTTTCATCCGGGAGTATTTCTGTCGACCAATATCCTGATCCGTTTTCTGGCCAAGCAATCACTTCACGGAAAACGGTTGCTGGAACTTGGTGCCGGAAGTGGTTTGATCAGTTTTTATGCGCAGAAAAATGGAGCATTCGTAACCGCAACAGATATCAATCCGCAAGCCATCGCCGGCCTGAAATTGAACGCAGAACACAACCAGCTTCCCATTGCGGTAATTGAAACAAGCCTATTTAATAATTTGATTATCAATGAATTTGATCTGGTGATTATCAATCCTCCATATTATCCGCAAGAAGTCCAAAACATGCGGGAAGCAGCTTTTTATTGCGGTCCGGCATTTGAGTATTTCACCGATTTGTTCCAACAACTTTCCGTTCAGCAATTGCAAAAATCGTGTGTTGTTTTTATGATTTTATCCGAAGATTGCCGAATTTCACATATTCGCGAACTGGCCGCGGCACAATGCATTGATTTTGAAGAAGTTTATAGAACAAGTAAATGGGGCGAGCGCAATTACATTTTTCAACTGAGCAGGAATGAATAAACTGGCAACCATCAACCGCAAATTGTATCCGCAGCACCTGTTTCATGGTCCGCAGTGGATGGTATTGGGCGTCAACAACATTTGCAACCTGCATTGTAAAATGTGTGATGTGGGAACCCAGCAACTCGACACCAATTTTGCGGTAAACCTGGTGGGAACGCACCCACTCCACATGCCGATGGAATTGTTCCGGCGTATTGCCGATCAAACCAAAAAGTATTACCCGACCGCCAAACTGGGCTATGCCTTTACCGAACCGTTGGTTTACAAATATTTGGAAGAATCACTGGCGTATGCGAACCAACTTGGATTGTATACCGCTGTTACGACCAATGCCCTCAATCTGCGTCAAAAAGCAGATATGTTGGTTAGTGGTGGCCTGGACAAATTGTTTATTTCACTCGATGGACCGGAAGACATTCACAACGAAATTCGCGGTCACAAATCGAGTCACCAACGCGCGCTGGAAGGTATTGAAGCGTTATTGAGCAAGAAAGACATTCCCATCAGCATCTTTTGCGTGATCACGGAATGGAATATCGGTCATTTGGAACGTTTTCTCCAAGAACTCAAACGTTTTCCACTGGAACAAGTGGGTTTTATGCACTCCAATTTCATCACCCAAGACAATGCCGATGCGCATAATCTGCTCTTCGGGGAACACTATAAAGCCACGACTTCCAACATAGATGGCATTGATTTCAGTGCTTATGATTTCGACCTTTTAGAACAAGAATTAGCTGCGATCAGTCAAGCCAGACATCCGTTTCCGGTGACGGTTCATCCGCCTGTTTTTTCGAAAGCAGATTTGGAACAATACTACTTACACCCCGAACAAAAAGTGGGCAGAACCTGCCTGGATGCGTTTAACAATATCATGATCAAATCAGACGGAAGTGTGATTCCCGCTCATGGACGCTGCTACAACCTGAACATTGGGAATGTGTACGAACAGGAACTCAATCAAATCTGGAACTCAAAAGAGATCGGCGGTTTGCGGAAGGCGTTAACGAAAAATGGAGGATTATTGCCTGCGTGCACGAGGTGTTGTTCGGCGGTGGGGTGATTCTTTTCCGGTAATATTTAATCATTCCCGTTTAATCCTGCTAAAAGATTACATTTGAACTCAATAAGCAAATTACTTGCGACTAAAACAACTTAACATGCCTGCTAAAAAAACAACTCTACTAAACGCGGTTTTCGCTCAACTGTTTTTCACTTTCCTTTTCCTGACATGCACCACTCCACTCATGTCACAAGATGCAGACAAGCCAGCAAAAAAAAACGATGCACTCACTACGACTAATTTCTTCAACTATACGAAAGAATCTCTTGCCCGTCAACATGGTTCTATGCTAGGCGTGCAGGAGGATGAATTGACATATTATAGCGGGATACTGAACCACATTAAGAACTCTGATTCCGCAACAATAAGCAAACTCCCACTACCTGACAAGTTTTTGGTGTTGGGAGTCCGTAGCCGATCTTCTATTAGTGAAATCTGGGCAATGGACGGGAAAAAAATAGCAGAATTCATTCTGGCAAATAATCTTGATTATAACACTTATATCAAGGACCTCACAATTGGCGATGAAATCCTTGTATCATCCACTTCAACAAAAACACTAAAAATATTCAAAGCCGATTTGCTTTATAAACAACAGATTATTGAAGAAAAAACAGTGATAGCTTTGCTAAATAACGATGTGTATTACATGCCTGTTAAAGAATTTCGTACGCTTTATTTTAAAACGATCGTTGCTCCTGCCATTAAAGCCAGCGGACAATCGGAAGATACATATGTTGCAGCGATGGTGAATCAGTTACCTACAGGACTCAAAAGCACCCCGATTTGGAATGCCGGCAAAAGCTACGAATATTATTCTCCGGGTGTTTTGAAAAGTGTGGCTCCCTACACAAATGGGAAGATGAATGGTATTGTCACTGTATACAATTTGAATGGAACAACCATAAAATTGACGGTTGAGTATGCGAATGGTGAAAAAATAGCAGGAACCAATAAGTATTATGACGAGAATGGGAAATTACTTCCATCGTTATTTAACGAAAAATAAAACTTTTTTCCAGCTACTACAGCCATACAGAATTCCCAAAGAACAAGGCTAAACTCTTCTAAAACGTATCCAAATCACCCCAGGTTACTTTTAATTTCTCTAATGGGAATTTGGAACTGATCGATTGATAACACAATTTCCAGGACAAGAACGTTTCGTCGGCAAGTTCGGCGATTACTTTTTCGGCAGGTGTTTCAGGTGCCGTTTGAAAGACCAATGTTCCCAAGCCATGACGATCTGCTAATTCTTTAAATGCTGAGATTCCTTTGCGTAATTGCTCTTCGGATGTCGCTTCGATATCCCCAATCATAATACCGTGGTGCGGGTGGAGCTTGATCCAAAACAGGACTTCTTCCAATTCAATGAAAAAGGCTGAACTAAAACTTTTGTACCGAAAGTAATCCGCATTTCGCATAATTACCGGATCGGGTAACGTATACAAACTTCCCTGAAACAGTTTGTCAGTAACATATTGTTGCAGGATACGCCGGGTTCTGTTTTCAGAAAGAGAGCGCAAAAAAGGTGTTTTACCAAACAGCTTATCCAACCCCCTTTTTCGGGCAAAAAAGCGATATCCGTGTACGTGTTCGTCACAGTTGAAGTTCATTTTCACGATCAATGCCCGTGCCGAAACATCGGTACCAAACCCCCAAACAAAAGTGATTCCCAGTTCTCTTGCTAATTCGTGGCTTTTGGTAGCCAACATACCAAAAAGTCCCCTGCCGCGATGTGCATTTACGGTCATGAAGTCCAGCAAATGCCCGGAAATTTCGGTTATCGTTCCCCAATGACTAACTACAGGAATCAATCCGTAAAACGCCACCGGATCGCCCTTGAAGTAGGCCAAATAACAGCAATATTCGATACCCAAATAACGCGTGTCGTATTTTTTTCGCAAATCGCTCAATGGAATTTCACGATTGTATACCGATTTGTGAATGCGCGCAACATCACCGATGTTTTCCTTACTGAGGCGTTGAAATTCGTAGTCCATAATCGGATTAAAACAACGAGTAAATAAACGGTGCAACAGACGAACCTTCACCCAATACGATGAGCAATCCCACGATGATCAGGGCAAAAATCACAGGATAGAGCCAATACTTGCGCTTCACGCGCATGAACACAAAAAAAGCACCGACTATTTTGAGTTTGCTCATGGAACAAAAGTATAAAAATCGTGGTGTTGTGCACGAAGTTAAATCTAGGTGGAAAAATGGCTGATTTCAAAAACGCACGTAATATTGCGAATTCACGTGGGTTTATTTGATATGCCAATTCGCAATATTACGTGCGTTTTTGAAACCCGCTTTTTAGGTTATTCATGCATTTTCGACGGATCAATCTCTGCTTGAGAAACCGTCCAACCCGCTGGCATTTTCTTACGGCGAATCAAAGCAATCGGTGTTACAACCAGCAGAAATACAATTCCCAGTACCGCATACGACATCGTATAACCGACCGGAAAAGTCACCAGCATCAGGAACGCATAACAGATTCTCAAAACGGGTAAATAAACCATCCCGGCAAGTGGTAACGCAATCGGAATCAAATAAAAAACATGGATCGTTTTGCTTGAAAAACAACCCAAATACAATAACAGCCCGATGAGAATCGCACCGAAAATGCCCAACGACCGGGCCGAAAGCATATCACACTGCTTGTCCCAGTATTTTTCAATCCGGTGCATATACAATCGTTTTATGTTCAACATCGGTCACTTCGGATTTGTACACCAACAAATTGCCCATCACCAACACATCGATTTCTGTATTCAGGAAGCAGCGAATGGCATCCTGCGGTGAACAAACCATGGGCTCGCCCCGTTCGTTGAACGAAGTATTAATCAACACCGGAATTCCAGTCAAATCATGGTATTTTATCAAAAGCGAGTGCAAAGAATCATTGAATCCGGGTTCCAAACGCTGTGCACGTGCCGAACCGTCATTGTGAATACAAGCCGGTATTTCCTGTGCTTTTTCGGTGCCCTGCGTCACGTACAACATCCGTGAATAGTCGTTTCCCTGATCTTCGAAATAATCCTGAAAATAATCGGCCAATACAACCGGAGCAAATGGCCGGAATCCTTCGCGTTTCTTGATTTTTTGATTCAATACCGACTTCATATCCGGATGTGTCGCTTTGGCCAGAATACTTCTGTTTCCCAATGCGCGTGGGCCAAATTCCATCTTCCCCTGAAACCAACAGACTACTTTATCCTGCGCCAATTCACCTGCCACGGTTTGCGTGAGCGTCTCCCACTCCAGCTCATAAAAGGCCGTAATTCCTGTTTCACGAAGCGCTGTTTTGATTTCTTCTGTTGAATATTCCGGTCCTAAAAATTCCTGGTTCAGGCTCATGGAATCAAGCTGAATTTCGTTACGTTGCATGGCTGCCCAAAACGCTGCTCCCATTGCACAACCGCTGTCACCCGAAGCCGAATGAATGAACAATTCTTCAAATCCGGTTCGGGTAATCAATTCTGCATTGGCAACGCAATTCAACGCCACACCACCACCGTAAATCAGTTTAGTAGCTCCGGTTTGTTGCCGGATGTAGTTGAGCAAAATCGCCAATCCGTCTTCCAACACCGATTGAATGGAAGCTGCGACGTCTTTATAAAAATCATCCATCGGTTGATTTTCTGTGCGTGCCGGTCGGTCAAACAACTTCTCAAAACGGCGATTGGTCATGCGTAAATCGTCGAGGAAACCAACATAACGTAGGTTGAGTGTCACCACTCCTTCATCACTAAACGTCACCAGATTATCCAGGATCAGTTGCTTGTAAACCGGTTTTCCGTAGGGAGCTAGTCCCATGAGTTTGTATTCGCCGGAATTGACCTTAAACCCGCAATAGGCCGTAAATGCCGAATAAAGCAAACCGATCGAATGCGGGAATTGTTGTTCGGCAATGGGTGAAAATTTTCCGTTTCCGTATGTTCCGTAGGAAGTGCAGGCCCGCTCGCCAACACCATCAATAATCACGTAAGCTGCCGTTTCAAAACCACTCGCGGCACACGCCAGCGCAGCATGTGAAAGGTGATGTTGGCAGTAAGAAAAGGTTCCTTTATACCCGAAACGCTTGCGGAACACATCTTCGACCCACATTTTTTCTTTAAACCATCCCAGAATGGCTTTTCGAAACGGTAAAAATCCACGGGGAGCTGTGGTGAGAAAGGTATCCAGAATGCGATCAAATTTGGTAAATGGTTTCTCAAAGAAAATCACTTCGTCTAGATCGGCGATGGTCAATGAAGCTATTTCCAGGCAGGAAACAATTGATTTTTGCGGAAAAGAAGCATCGTGTTTCACCCGCGACAAACGTTCTTCGGAAATAGCAGCCACCACTCTTCCGTCAACGATCAGGCAAGCTGATGAATCATGAAAATAAGCCGATATGCCCAGAATTTTGCTCATCAGTAAAACGTTCCTTTTTGAATGATTCGCAGCATATTGTTGGTCGAAATAAACGGATTCACTGTCATGCGCTGAAAGAGATACGGTTTATCCATCGTGCCGGATTCTGTCAGGTATTGTTGGGTAATTCCCAGATCAGTCAATCGTGTTACAGTTGCCGGATTGTGCTGTCCGTATGGATACGCGAAAACAGAACCGTATTTCGAACCAATGTTGGTCAAACGCGTTTGAACTTCCATAATTTCCCGGGTCATTTCGGCATCGGTTAGTGTCACGAAGCTCAAATGATTGGCGCCATGATTGGCCAAACTCACCAACGGTTGTGCTTGTAACATCCGCAAATCATCATCGGAAAGAAGTTGCCAGAAGACTCGGGTTTTGTCGAGCAATGTTCCGGGCAATTCGTTCAGTTTCCGGTTGATTTCCATTACCATTTCCTTTGGTTGCAACGGAATCCAGGCTTTCAGTTCTTTAGCGGTTTTGACTTGCGTAAATGCCAACAGTTCATTTATGATTGTTTCCGATTCCGACGGGTAAGCTGTTGCAATGTCGAGCAAATCTGCCCACAATGGAAGATCAGTCCTGCCAGTCACAAACACCGTTACCTGAATTTGCAATTCTTCAATAATTGGTAGCGCCAGCGTCAGATTATTGCCGTAACCATCGTCGAACGTAATCAATACATTCAGTTTATCCGGATTCAGGCGATTGGCGGAAAAATCATCCAGACTGATAATGTGAAAGTGTTGTTGGATTTCCGATAAGAGTTTCCGAAATGCAGTAATATGATAAAACCGACCGTTGATAAACGCATCCGAATCGGCACAAATTCCGTGAAAACAAATGATTTGTACTTCTCCTTTCCTGCCGTTTAATTTTAGCGGGAAACCAAGCAAATCAACCGCCGAAAGCAGCGCCCATTTCAGACGTAAACTGATTCCCTTAACGGTCATTTTTCAGCGTTTGTTGAACACAATCCATTACCAGTTTCTGCCCCACTGAGTTGAGATGCGGATCGTTTTCATAATAAACCGGCAATCCGTTTTTCTCGCTCGAACGTAAAACGTCTATCGGATCGATAACATCAAAACCGGCTGCTTTTATTTTCTCTGCCCAGGGATGTCCTTTCAGCAAACTTTGGCTCAGCTTCGCGCCCAATTGTTTGTACTGTTTCACATACCGGCGATTGGTTTGAACGCATGCAGGAATGGGCAGCACATAAAACCGAACATTTTTACCTGCGGCAGCTTTCAGTTCGCCCAACATTTCGATTATCGTTCCGAACTGATCGGCGTATTCACCTTTCAGCTGTACCATAGCCATTGGATAAGTCACATCTCCCTGAATGTATAATTTCGTGCGGGCGTCATAGGAACCCAATGCAAATGTGTCAGCGGTTTTTGCGTTGATAGGCGATGCTAAATCCTGATTTGATTGCCCAAGCCGGTAATTGATAAAACCGAGCGATCGAAAGGTGTTGCTGGATTTCCAGAAAATATTCCGGCCCCACGAAAAAGCACTCCAGTTTACCGGACGGTACAAATCGTAAAGGTCGTTTCCTTCATAAAGCTGCACAATCACAATCTGCGGTTTTGCTTCTTCCACGCGATTGGAAACAATCAGGCGATACGTTTCGGGCCCTACTCCGGGAATGGCGGCGTTAAAAATCTGCAGATCGGTGTCTTTTTTCCATTGATTGACCCAACTTGAAGTATCTGCACTGAAGGAATCACCCAATACCAAAACGCGTTTTTTCTGTTGATCGGGTATGCGGACTTTATTCTGAAACTCCCATTCGGTTTTGTAAAAATCGACCCATTGATAACGGTAAACCAGCTCCACCAAACACAAGGTAATGAAGGCAATAATTCCCGCTTTGAGGAACCAGTTAGTTACTTTCCTGAACCGTTTTTTCTGAGCCATTGCGCAATGTGAGATTGATCCAAACGATCACACCAAGTGAAGCGTATACCAAAAATGCCATTTTATTCTGATCGAGGAACGAATTAAAAACAGCGTGGAAATAATAGGTAATCAAGCCGAGTAAAACACCAAGATTGAGTCGTTTCAATAGCAAATCGGTAACCCGGTAGTGGTTTTGCATGCCATAATACAAGCTAGTAAGCACTAAAGCCATGAATCCGAGAAAGCCCAAAATACCGGTTTCACTCAGAAAAGACAGGTATTCAGAATGCGCATTGCCCCGATTTCCGGCATTGGTAGAGATATAGGTTTTGTTGGCAACAGTTTGGTAGCGGTTGTATTCGAATTGGTATGTTCCCGGTCCGAATCCCAGCCATGGACGGTCTTCAAACATGCGGTAAGCGCAAATCCATCGGTTGATGCGTTCCAGGTTGGAGGCATCGTTTTTGATATTCACCACCGATGAAAAATGGTTGACCAATTGACCGTCGTTGCTCACCGATTCGTTTTTTTCCACACGGGCATAAATGGCATCGCTAAACGACCAAACGCCAATCACCATGACGGTTAATCCGGTCATCAGCCAGTTAAAACTGATTTTATAACGCAGCAATACATAAAACAAAGCAGCCACTACCAAACTCAGCAATGCCGCCCGCGAAAGCGCCAGTACTTCCGAAACCACGATCACAAACAGCAGAACTCCAAGCAGTATTTTCTGTAGGCGGGTCAATTGCATTATCTTGTTTTGAAACACCACAATGATCAGCAACGGAATGATAAATGCCAGACAGGCGCCATAAATCGTGTGGTCGTTGTAATATGGCTGACAGATACTAAAAACGACCTGCGGCTGAAAATCAAGCGACGCGTGATTAAAAAGGGTAAAAGCCATCACGGGAATCAATCCAATGGCATATGCCAAAAAGGGCGCAACCAATTGTTTTTTGGTGCTTGTTGTTTGAATAATCAGGTAGAATCCGAAAAAAAACACCAGTTGAATCGCCAATCGTTTGAGCGATACATCTACATGAGAGCCCAGCAATCCGGAAAAAAATTCGATCACAAAAAGCAGTCCGATAATTCGAGTAATCGGGTGACGCATTGCTTGCTGCACACCTGCGGAATAGCCTTTGTTAAAAAACAACAGCACCGGAATTGCCAGTAGCAGCAAACCTTCCGACGGTAAATTCAATTTGGCACCACCGGCAATAATACGATCCAACGAAATGGGGATAAGGCCGATCAGCACGAGGTAATACCATTTGAAAGCGTACATCAGCAAACCAACAGCCGCCAGACAAGCACAGGTAAGCGTCAGCAAAAGTGCCGTGCGGTTTAAATCGCCGATATACAGCCAAACGCCAAGAAACAACGCACTTGCAGCTGCAACAATGAGTAAGACAAGTCTATTCGCGGCGATCCACGACATTAGCCTTTTGTTTCAGATTTGAGCTCCAGCCATTTCCGGCGAAGTGTCGCAAACGTTAAACTGACAAACAACAAGGTAAATGCCGCAACAATTCCGTTCAACAAAAACGAAGGCGAGGCTTTCTTAAAACTCGGGTGCGCACGATCAACGGCATAAACGGAAGGCAATGGTCGTTCGTATTGCAATTGTCTGTTTCGGTACTGTTCCTCCAAATGCTTGTGAATCCGGTAGGCCGGCACAAAGCGCTGCACAATTGCTTCCAACTGCGGATCGTCTACAAAAACAGCCGCATCGTAGTTTTCATTGTCGAGGTTTTCCATAAACGTATAAAGCAACTCGCTTTTGTCCGTTTTGATAGCGTAGATCGAATCGCGGAGTTTGTTTAAATTGACGGTCGCAACGTCTAATTGACGCTTATTGCTATTCAGGTCTCTTACCCTGTTTTCTTCGAAAATTTGCGTGCGGTATTTATTGATCTCGTCTACCTGAAAATTGGCAATATCGGCCGATAATTGAGGATCCTTTGTTTGTACATTGATCACCACCGACAGGTATTTGCTTCGTTCAAACGAAACATCATTCACATACTGAAGTGTCAGTTGCGATTCCCAGCTAAGATCATTGGTATCAATCTGATAATACTTGTAAAGCTTGAAATGCTTAATGGTGCGGTCGCGCATCGATTTCGATTCCATCAATTGCAGCAGTTGTTCGGTTTCCAATTCAAACCCGAATTGCGGATTGGCAATGATATCGTCTTTCGTATAGGAACTATACGGATAAACAATCGCTGTTGAAAGATAGGTTTTCGGGATGAAAAACGTAATGATGAAGCCCATTAGACCACCGGTAATCAGCGAAGCGAAAAGCAGGATTCGGTTGCGAAATAAAAAATGGAGTGCCGACTTGTTATTTTCCATAGTATGTGATGTGTGAGCAAATATAAGTGAATTGTTGCAGGTGTGTTCTATTTCAAATCACACATGTACAGGGCTTTTCCTTTATCGTCAATCGGTACGCCGACCTTGTTTTCCATTCCCTCGAAAAAAAGCTGAAATTCGCCGGTAAAGTAACCGTCATAAACAACAGCCAGTCGCGTTGCTTTGCCTTCTTTTACCAGGTTCCGGATCAGAAATTCGTTCAGGAACATTCCAGGAACAGACCAGCCATAACGATGCGCCGGTTGCAGGATCAATGGGCATTGCGGTGTGAGTCCGCCGAACGAAACGATCACCAGATCATCGGGTTTGGAGTGTTTTTTAATCTCATGCGCAATCTTGTCAAATACCGGATCAGTTGTGTAATAATTCGCCTCGGCATACCGGACACTTTCCAGAACAAACACAGCGGGAAGAATCACCACCAATGAGACTTTGATTGCTTTTTGCGGCAGAAAATCAATCAACCGCTGTGCGCCCATCGCCATGAAAATAGCCAGCGAAGCCACCAACGGCATCTGATAATAATTGTGATGCACATTCAGATTGAAGAAAATGCACACATACAAAACGGTACCAAGCAGCCAGCTCAGCGACCACCAATAAGCGCGATTTTTCTTCGCTAGTACCAATCCAATAATCAACAATACAAAGCCCGAAAGACCCAGTATTTCAAAACGCAACCGTTCCAGAATGATGGTCCAGTTGGCTGGATTGGTGCGCTGGTCCCAGGTCCCGAAATACCAGTACCACATGTCGGTGAATTTATTGAAACTCGGAATGAAATACCAGTCGGGAATTTGCTCGTTGGTCGTGCGCGAATAACTGTTCCACCAATACAACGCGATTACCGGCAACACAAACAACAACGACCGCGGGAGGAACCATTTAAACGCTTTCTGCTGCAGAATATAGATCAGTGCCGGGAGCAACAGGTAAAAGGTATACGGTGCTTTTTCCAGAAAGGCAATGACGGAAAAAGCGACCGCCCAAAGCAGGTGTTTCCAACTTTTATCACGAATAGCAACCAGCAGGAAGTACAGCATTCCGAACGCAAACGCCAATGCGAAAAAATCGATGTGAATAGCCCGCGAATAGTAGAGCGAAAGCGGCGCGAACCCAAAAATGCAGGTGGCCAGTTCAGGGACCCAATTGTCGGTGAAAATGACACGGAGCACTTTGTAAAAGTAATAGGCCGCCAGCACGAAAAAGAGTAAAAAGAACGTACGCGCCACCCACAAATGCGGACCGAAAACACTGTATAATTTCGACACCAGGTATTCAGGGAGCGGAAATTCGAGGATCAGCGTTTTGTGTCCGCCCATCCAGCAAACCGTAGGTTCCATAAACGATGCATCGTTGTAATAATACCCATCTATGTATTGTTTAGTGTCGTATTGGCGCCAGTTGTGCGGCGAATCAACAGTACTTTCAAAATGAAAAAAGCGCACAATGGTAATCAGGAACAAGATTCCGACCAGAAGGATTTTTCGCTGTTTGCCGTTCATATTATTCAAAAAAACGATGGTGATAGTGTTGTGATATAGTGGCTAAAATACGGTCTTCGGTCGAATTACCAAAAGCTATAACGGAATCATAATCAGCAAGATCGATCACCTTTTTTAGTTCAGTAATCTTTGCCATTCCTTTTACATTCTCGCCTTGGATCTTGCCGGTGCAATTATTATCCGAATCGTATTCCAGCTGTGTGCAGATGAGTTCCGTTTGCAGGAAATCACAGAAGGGTTGCAACCATTCTGCAGCTGACGCGGAAACCACCACACAACGCGTCCCTTGTTCTTGTTCCTTTCGGAGATAGTCAATTGCTTTTGGAAATAGATTCGACTGGTGTTTTTGGAAAAATGCGTTTCCCCGTTCCTGTAATTCGGATTGGGAAAATCCTTTCAGATGTAGTTTAAAAAAAAGCTCTTTCACCCGATCGGCAGAAAGAAGTCCCAGTTTCGAAAACACAAACGGAAAAGCAATGATAAAAAGTGATCCGAAATATTTCGCCGGATTCAAAAAACGGGCAAAATGCAGGAGCGAATCTCCTTTGTAGATCGTTCCGTCGAAATCCAGGATCACGAGTTTTTTCACCACTTCATTTTTTTAAACAGCGGTTCGGGAATGTGGCGAATGATGAACATGATCGGTCGCCAAAGGGCTTTTACATAAACGATGGAACGCTTTCCGTTTAAACTGTGACGCACGATGGTTTCAGCTACTTGTTCGGGTGATGCCGTCATTTTTGCAGGTAAAGTCATGTGAGCCGTCATCTTGCTGGCAATGTATCCGGGGCGAATTGTCAATACCCGCACACCATGTGGATGCAGGTAGTTACGCAAGCCCGATAAATAGGTGTCAAATCCGGCTTTGGCCGCACTGTAGCCTACTGTTGATGCTTTTCCACGCACGGCAGCTACGGAACTTACGCCGACCAACGTTCCGTGACCTCTTTTGCGGAATTGTTGCGCGAAAAAGGCCGCGATTTTTGCCTGAGCGGTAAAGTTTACGGTAATCACCTCATCGAGTTCTTCTCCCGAAACAGAACGGTCGTTATCACCCAATCTTCCGGCGGTAAACAATACGATTTCCGGGTTCAAACCGGCTAAAACGTTCAGGTCCAATTGCAGCAAATTGAGTTGAATGATCTGAAAATCTTCTTTGGGAAGTTCGTCCGGTTTATGGCCCACCAATACCACTTCGTAACCAAGGTCGCGATAGCGGTGAGCGCATTGCATTCCAACCTCAGAGTTGGCGCCGATAATAACGATTTGTTGCTTCATGTGAGGAACTAAATTAAGTCGTTTTCCCAATAAGGTAGTGAGTGCTGAAGGATTTATTTCATGAATCGCAGCCTTGAACCGATCGGCAGAAGCGTACATGCGTTCAAAATGATTGGCTTTTAGCAAGTGATCTTTCGCAAGGTAAACACGGCCACCAAACTGCGTCACCAATTCATCCAATTCGGCGATCAGCGCAGTCAATTCCGGTTGAAAACGAAAATCCAATGCCAGTGAATAACCTTCTATCGGGAAGGAAATAATTCCCGGTGAAACCAAATCGCCGTGTCGTTTCAAAACAGCCAGTAACGGTTTACAGGAATGTGAATGAATACGCTGAAATAACTGCTCAAATTGAGCTATGGCGTTGGTTTTCGGTAATACAAATTGGTATTGCACAAACCCTTTTCGTCCATAAAGCCGGTTCCAGTTTCCGATGTTATCAAGCGGAAAAAAGTAATCGGAAACCGATGCCGTTTTGTTTTTCAGTATCTTGTTTTTGTACCTGCGGTTGTAGACTTTCATCACGAACGGATACACAAAATTGATTCCCGTTTTGGGGATGCTGATCTTCGGTTTCGGTAATTGAAAATTGGGTTGAGGAGTTGTTTTTTCGGCAGCAAAACCGGCTTCGAGCAAAAGAAATGATTCCCGGTTCAGGAAATCGAGCCAGCCCACGGCAAATTCACTGTTCGACTGATCCAGCGCATGTACCAATTCCCTGAATCCGGTAAATGCCATTGCTTGCTGAGTCAATTGCGTTGATTTCAGCGGTTCCAAACGAAAACGAACTTCACGGATAATACCCGTGAGTCCCATACCACCAATGGTAGACTGAAACAATAACGTGTTTTCCTGTGGCGAACAATTGACTGTTTCGCCGGAAGGCAATTGAATAACCAACCTGTTGATCCACCGGCCGATTGTTCCATGTGTCGGGTGATTTTTTCCGTGCACATCTGCGGCTACCATTCCACCAACGGTGATGAATTGTGTACCGGGAATCACCGGAAAGAAATAGCCGTTGCGCACGCAGGTTTCAATCACGTCTTTCAGCAAAAAGCCGCTACTCACGATCAATTCGCCGTTTTTTACCGAACACGTTTCGCGGTAATCGAGCATGGAAATCAAGCGGTCGTTCAGAGAAGCATCGCCGTAACTTCGCCCGTTACCACGAATCCCTTTGCCACGCAGGTCATTTTCCGCAGTAAATGGTTCCACCTTCGCATTCACCGAAGGCCTGTTATTCCAGCCTGACAATTTTCTATTTTCCATAGAGCACCCAGGCAAAAATAACGATCCAACTCACACACGTCAGCACCAGCCAGCGATCACAAAGCAATAATCTGAATGCTTCTTTGTGCGGAAAAGCAACTGTTTTCCGGTCAAAACGCACCAACGCAAACACTACCAGCGGAAGTGTGAGCAAAATCCTATAATCATCCTGTAGCTGATCGCGAATCAAATGCAGTAAATAAGCCGCATATCCCGAGCCAATTAGCAACAGGATCAGTTGATTGATCAAACGAATGGGAAATTGTGCGTAGACATGAACTGTGGGGCGCACCACCAATCCTTCTTCCTGAAAATAAAGCACATCGCTGCGACGTTTCAGCAACAACAGGTAAATAGCGATGAGCGTCACCAGTGACAACAACCACATACTCAACACCACATTGGCTACCTGTCCGCCAATCAGCAAACGGATGTAATACCCCATAATCAGGATCATGATATCGAGCAACGCAACGCGTTTCAGGTACATGCTGTAAAGTATGTTCAAACTCAAATAAATGGCTCCTAAAATGGCTGCTTTGTAATGCATCAGCGCCAATGTTGAAAACGAAACAGTCAGCAAAACAGCAATTGTAACGATGGTAAATTGTTTTGAAAAAGCGCCGGAAGCTACCAAACGGTGACGTTTTTTCGGGTGTAATTTATCCCACTGCAAATCGCGCAGGTCATTGATCAGGTACACCGCCGAAGCCAGCAAACTGAAAGCCAAAGCGGTAATCAGTAAATCCAGCACCAATTGGGGTTTCCATTGCAAACCGGCAAAAAACGCTGGTACGAATAGCAGGAGGTTCTTCAACCATTGCAGGCAATTCAAATACGTTAACGCTTTCTTCAACACCCAGTAAACTATGGAATTGCGATAAAGGTATTAAGTTTTTTAAGTTTAATGAATGGATCAGTTAGTTAGTTCACAACTGATTAAGCTTAAAAACTCAATAAACTTGCCTTAAGCTCCCACAATCGGTAACATACTCACTACATCGGGTAATTCGTTCAGATGGCGAATGCGTTTCACATTGCGTTCTTTTTTGTATTTGTGTTCCGGGTCAAAGTGAATGGCTGTCCAGCCGGCGTTAAGCGCCCCAATGATGTCGGCTTTAAAATCGTCACCGATCATAATGGCGTGTTGCGGCAAACAATCAGTTCTGCGCATCGCCTCTTCGAAAATGGCACGGTGCGGTTTCGTCGATCCGATTTCTTCCGAGCACAAAACATTCTCAAAATACTCTGCCAGACCGCTATTCGAAAGTTTGATATGTTGCACTTCTTTGAATCCGTTGGTAATGATGTGCATGCGGTAACCTTCCTGCTGAAAGAATTTCAGGACTTCCAAAGCTTCCGGAAACAATTGTGTTTGGGTTGGCGAAAGTGTAATATAACCATCACTCATTTTACCGGAAACGATTTTATCGTTGATTCCGTGGTAGGCCAGCGTTTTCTCAAACCGGCTGTTGCGCAATTCTTCTTTGTTGATCTTTCCTTTGCCATAGGCATTCCACAACTCGGCATTGATGCGAATATAAGTATGATGAAAATGGTTGAAATGTTCGATGTGAGCGCCCAATTCCAACTCTTCATACAACTGCTGTAATGCGTTTTTAGAATTGGCTTCAAAATCCCACAACGTGCGATCAAGGTCAAAAAACAGTTGGCGAATTTTCATTACGACCTATAGAAAATCAAATAGGCAAGACCTGTTGTAAGAGCGCCGTTCAGAATAATTCCAGCCAAAATAAGTGGAAATGTGCGTTTGTCTTTTCCATAAAATTTAGCCGAAATGATTGATCCGATCGGAACGGATAAGATCAGCGGTGCATACATGGAAATGCCGTAAATTCCGAAACGGCGTTTGATTTTTACAATGAACTTATTCATTCGGGTAAACTTCTTTTTGTACTTCGGCTCTACACCTTGTTCCAAAGCTTCCGCATACAGCCTTTTGCGTTTTTTGTGGGCGCGGATCATGAAAAATTCAGCCGAAAAGTAAAAAATAATTGCGCAGCAAATAGCTCCTGAAACGCAACTGAGATAGGTCTCCCAATACGATAACCCGAGTTTTGGCCCTCCAAACGGAGCAAACAAAAACTTGATCATTGACAGCCCGAATAATCCTAAATATAATCCCCAATTCATTTTCTCAGGCTTAACATTTTACACCATAAGCCAAATCACCTGCATCGCCCAATCCTGGTACAATGTACGATTGCGCGGTCAACTCACGGTCGATCGCCCCTACCCAAATGGTTGTGGTATCGGGCAGGTGTTTTTTCACATATTCGAGAGCTTCCGGAGCAGCAATAGCCGCCACGATGTGCACTTTTGCCGGTTTTCCTTGTTTGAGTAGGGCTTTGTAAACCATTACCATCGAACTACCGGTGGCGAGCATCGGGTCGGAAATGATGAGGGTTTTACCGTCAATCTCCGGCGAGGCAAGGTATTCGACATGAATATCAAAATCTTCTGCCGTTGTATGCTTGCGGTAAGCCGAAACAAACGCGCTTTCGGCACGGTCAAAAATATTCAGTAATCCCTGATGCATAGGTAATCCCGCACGCAAAATAGTGGCCAGTACCGGTTGTTGTTTCAATAACGGCACACTGGCTTCTCCCAAAGGTGTGGTCACATCCACAGTTTCATAATCAAGGTGTTTCGACAGCTCATAGGCCATCACTTCAGCCACGCGCTCAAGGTTTCTACGAAAACGCAGCGGATCCTGCTGAATGTTGCAATCTCTCAGTTCTGCCAAAAAGGTAGAAAAAATGGACGGAGTAAGACTTAAATTGTGAACCATGAAGTGCTGTTGTTTTGGTGTTTAAAGATAGTTCAAAAAAGGAATAAAAACAGTAATCACTTAACTGCAAAAGCCAAAAAATGTTGTTTCGATCAATGTGATTGCAGATTGGCAGATTACAGATTGGCAGATTACGTCCAATCTGTAATCTGCCAATCTGTAATCTGATCCGGGAAATCACCAAAATAATCGCCGGAATGCCCCGACTAAACCAAACGGAAGCAGTAATTTTGCAGCATGGCAAGTCAAACCAAAATGGACACCCGCATTTTTTCGCGGTTATTGAAGTTTACCAAACCGTATCGCGGTAAGTTGATCTTCGCCTTTTTGTGTGCACTCACGCTGGCTTTGCTTTCTCCCTTGCGTCCGTTGCTGATCGTTTACGTCGTGAACAAGTATGTACTGGAAACCCAGGACGGCGCACAATTTGCCCTGTGGCTATTGCTTGTTTTCGGGATGTTGTTCGTGGAAGCCCTTTTACAGTTTTCGGCTACGTATTTCAGCAACCTGCTGGCACAATCGGTCATTCGCGACATCCGCGTGAAGGTCTTTTCGCATATCACAACGTTCCGCATGCGTTATTTCGACAAAACACCGGTAGGAAATCTCGTAACACGTGTAGTTTCAGACATCGAGGCCATTTCGGAAGTTTTTTCATCCGGACTGATCGATATCATCAGTGATTTATTGATGCTGGTGGTAATCATAGTGGTGATGTTTGTCATCAACTGGCAACTCACGGCTCTGGCGCTCATTCCGGCCTTGGTATTGATCTACGCAACCCGCGTTTTTGCCCGAGCCATGCGTAAATCGTTTCAGCAGGAAAGCACACAGGTAAACCGCCTCAACACCTTTGTTCAGGAGCGTATTACGGGAATGAATATCGTGCAATTGTACGGTCGTGAAGAAGTGGAATACAAAGCATTTGAGGAAATCAATAAGGATCACCGTCAGGCACATATCAATGCTGTTTGGGCGTTTTCGATTTTCTTTCCGGTGGTCGAATTCCTGAGTTCGTTTTCAACTGCTTTCCTGATTTTGTGGGGCGCTTATGTCTTTACCGGTCCGGTAGATCCGGAGAAAAATGTCTTTCTGGACATTTTCGCTTTTTCGATGTGGATCAGTATGATGTACCGTCCTATTCGTCAGCTGGCGGATAAGTTCAATATTCTTCAACGCGGTGTGGTACGTGCCGAGCGCGTATTTCAGATCATCGATACCGAAGAACACGTGCAGGAATCAGGAACAGTCGACGATTGTGATTTCCAGCAGGAGTTGCGTTTTCAGAATGTTTCGTTTGCCTATACCGAAGATCAACCAGTGCTGAAAAACATCAATCTCACCATTCAACCGGGAAAAACTGTGGCCTTTGTAGGAGCGACCGGAGCAGGAAAAACATCGATCGTAAACCTCCTTGGGCGTTTCTACGAATACCAGCAAGGTGAAATTTACATCGGCGAACACGAATTGCGTTCCATCAAAATGGATTACCTGCGTAAAAACATTGCGATTGTGTTGCAGGATATTTTCCTGTTTTCGGATACTGTTCACAACAATATTACGCTCGGAAATCCTGAGATTTCACGCGAACAGGTCATTGAAGCGGCCAAAGCTGTTGGCGCCGACTACTTTATTCAACTGCTTCCGGGCGGATACGATTATCAGGTGGGCGAACGCGGCGGTGTGCTGTCGG
This sequence comes from Bacteroidota bacterium, assembly GCA_040387295.1. Lineage (GTDB taxonomy): Bacteria > Bacteroidota > Bacteroidia > Flavobacteriales_D > Crocinitomicaceae > Fluviicola. Next base: position 69,133 of record JAZKEB010000004.1, read on the forward strand.
TTGGTCAGCGACAATTGCTGGCGTTTATCCGGGCGTATGTTTACAATCCGCATATTCTGATTCTTGACGAAGCTACTTCAAGTGTCGACAACGAATCAGAAGAAATGATCCAGGAAGCCACCGCCAAATTGACCCAAGGCAGAACTTCTATTGTGATCGCTCACCGATTGTCGACCATTCAGCAAGCAGACACCATTGTGGTACTCGACAAAGGTGAAATCAAAGAAATGGGATCACACGACGAACTTCTTCAACTCGACGGTTATTACAAGCGTTTATTTACCATGCAATTTGCACGATCATGACAACCCAACAACTTTTAGGTCTGAAAATAGGCGGTGTGCCAGAACATTTTAACCTTCCGTGGCGGTTGGCAATCGAGGAAGGCAAAATGCGCGACATTGGTCTTGACCTGCATTGGAGTGACATGAGCGGCGGCACCGGACAAATGATCCGTGGATTGGAAACCGGTTCTATCGACATCGCTGTTTTGTTGACGGAAGGCATTACCAAAGCCGTTTTGCAGGGTCTGGACGCGAAAATTTTGCAGGTTTATGTGATTTCACCACTTTCGTGGGGCGTTCACGTTCCGTTCGATTCGAACATTCAACAAAATGCCGATCTGGAAAATCAAACATTTGCCATTTCCCGCGAGGGCTCGGGTTCACACCTGATGGCCTATGTGATGGCTGATAACGAAGGCTGGAACCTCGATCAACTGAAATTCAATGTGGTTGGTGACGTATATGGTGGCTTGTGGGCCCTGAAACACAACGAAGCACAGGCTTTCTTGTGGGAGAAATACACCACTTTCCCGTTTGTGGAACAGCAAAAATGCCGTTGGATTGATGATGTGGTAACGCCCTGGCCGTGTTTTGTGATCGCGGTGCGCAATGAAATCGCTGATCAGCACAAAGCCATTTTAAAGCGGATGTGTAAGGTTGTGAACGAAAAAGCAAAGGAAATCAAAGAGAGTAACGATACGGTTGAAATTATCAGCTGGCGTTACAACCTACGTTCTGACCAAGTGGGCAAATGGCTGGAACAAACCGACTGGAACTACAAAGGAATTGAATATCCGCTGGCATTTGAGAAAACCATTCAGTACTTATTGAAACTGGGATTGTTGAAGGCGGAAGAAGCGGAGAATTGGCGGGAGAAACTCTTTGTTTAGGTAATTTTTAATGTTGAATGCTTGATTTTTAATTGGGTTCCGTAGTAAATGGAAAATCGGTTTTATTGCTATTCCAAAAACCCCTTTTTTCAATTCAACATTCAAAATTAAGCATTCAAAATTTCTATTGGGTTTCCCAACGTTCCTGATCTTCCCAATTGTATTCTCCTTGTCTACGCTTTTTGCGCATGATTTTTTTCTGACGTTTTTCGTTGCGTTTGACGCTTTTCCGGGTGGCTTTGCTTTGACGTTTCCAATACGCTTTCTTCGCTTTTTTGAGTTCCCGTTTCGATACTTTGGCTTCTTTTTTGTGTTTTTTGGCCAATTGCTTTTCGGCTTCCTCAACGGTAGCGGGCGTGCCTTCCGGACCAGTACTTCTGCAGGCAGCAGAATTTAACACCACACACAATAGAAATAGATGAAAAAACGTTCTTATCTTCATAGTCTTAAAACTCGCATATGCGCTTGGTGAAATTACAAATCTTTTTTGTGTTACTCTTTCTTGTTTCGGCTTCGTGCAAAAAGAACAAGAATCATCCTATTGCGAGTATTCCGTTCGATATTACCATTGACCTTACCCTTCCGTCCTACACCGATCTCAATGGAGCAGGAGGCTGGGCTTATGTAAACGGTGGCATTAAGGGAATTATTGTTTACCGCCAGTCGTATGATGTGTTTGTGGCTTTTGAGCGTCAGTCGCCCGAAGATCCGGACAATGCATGCAGCAGTGGTTTGATTCCGAATCCGGACAATTTCCTGCAACTCGACGATCCGTGCTCGAACGCACAATTTTCGCTTTATGACGGTTCACCGATCAAAGGCTCGAAATGGGGATTGCGGCAGTATCAGGTGATCTGGAATGGGAGTAATCTCCTTCGGATTTACAACTAATTCAACCATCATACTGTGTGGATAATGACAAAAAATTAACCACATAGAACACATAAGGAAACATAGTTTCTACCTACGTGTATTCTATGTGTTTCTATTGTGTCCTATGTGGTTAAAAAAGTAATGTCTATTACGAGTGGTAATCACTCAAACTTCCCAAGATTATACCGCAATGAAATTCCGACAAACGGGTGACGCATGATAATCGTATACAACTGAGCGCTGAAAGCTCTGCCGGAACGGTGACTCAGCAAAAACTCAATGCTCGCTTCGGCACCGAAACTGTAGAAGTTCGTAACATCATAAAATTGTTCCTGATTCTGATTCGCTGAATCAATTGGTTCGTCTGAACCAATATACTCATTGACAAACGTCCCGCTTCCCCTGCTTAAACCGGCTCGCGCGATGAGTTTTTTACCCCCTTCGTCATACGGTAAAAGATTGTACGCAAACTGAACTCCAAACCCGGAATACGATTTCAACGTATGGTTTTTGGTATTGGAAAATGTCCGTCCGTTGGCTTGAAGATTACCCGAAAATCCCCAGCGATTATAACGCAGGTAAGTTGCCGAAATATCCACATGCGCCATTACCGAATGACCACCTGTAGAAATGCCAAATCCCGGACTAATCCACAAACAATCCTGCGCTTTCGCAAAGGAGGAAAAACCTGAAATGAGTAATAAGGTAACAAGCGTTTTTCGCATAGATCAACAAGCTTTAAACGAAGAACGAGCGATTTGAACAATTATTGATGCGTTCGCCAAATTTCTACGTACGAATTGGAATTGCGCGGGTTGATTTTATGCAGCGTTCTGTCAATCAAACTCGGTTCAATCTCCTTTTCCTTGGTCATCTTTGGGTAGATGCGCTTGAATTCATTGATGCGCTTATCCAGATTTTCCTGACCGAAAAAGAAAACAAAATCGTGCGGATAATTGAGGTAGGTCTGCAAAGAAGTGGTGTCTTCTTTTCTGCGCTCGGCAAACTGAAATTTCCAGCCGCCCGCATAGAAAAACGGCATCATTTCAGGGTTCGTTTCACCGGTAGCTTCAATGAGAATGTGCTCATTTCCTTTCGAATGTCCGTACAGTGCGTACATGGTATTTAACCTCGATTTTTTGGACGTTGTAGTTGAAACGATCATGATCATCGGAATATTCAGCACCCAGAAAGCGATCCATGAAACACGCCAGAACTTGTTCCAGAACACCCGTTGGCGCAATTCACGAATTCCCAAAAACGCCAATACGATCACCAACGGCAGGATGGTCAAAATGAACCGTTCCTGACGGTTGGGAAAAATGGAATGGAACAATAAAAACAAGAAGGTTGGCAGGAAAATGATCATGTATTTTCTGGCCGATTTGAAATAACCGATGAGCGCCAGAATTCCGAGTGGGAACAGCAGAATTCCAAACAATACATAGAAATACATGAAGTAGTTGGTGTTGGTCATGTAACCGACTCCTTCGTTCATGTTGTAAATCACGTAGGCAGTAAACTCGGCAAACGGATAACCCCAGATGCAATAATCCACCAATCCCTGCGTAAGCACAAACATCACAAGCGTTCCGGCGGAGAATAGCAAGAGTTTTTTCCATTCCCATTTGATCAGGAACCAAATCCCCATTCCAACAGCATAAATAGCAATTTGATAGCGCAGTGAAATGGCTATTCCCAAGAGGATTCCAGCAAAGAAAAATGTGCTTTTTTTATTATCGCGAAGCGTAAGCCAAACCGCCCAAATCAGGAAGGGCATACTCACCACTTCTACCAGATTTCTTACAGAAAGGAAAGGCATTGCCCACAACATGGCGAGCATCCAGCCGGCTAAAACGGCCGTTTTTTTATCGGAAAGCTTTTCGGTGATTTTGTAACCGTATTTGATCACCAGCAGCGAAAACAACGCGTGAATCAACCGATTGATGAGCATCAGCATTTTCGGGTCGGCAATTCCGATCATTTTCAGAAAGCCCAGTAACAGGAAATTGAAGCCTACGTAGGTAAAACTATGTCCTTCCGGCATTCCGGTATTATCGGGTGTCCAGGGTAACCAGTGGTTGTAATCCTGTCCGTCGACCCACGAACCAGCTGCTTCGATTACCAGATAATGGTCATCGTGCATGCCGTAACCTTCTGAAAAAAAGGCAGCTACGAGCCTCGCTATTAATCCGAAAAAGAGGATTGTTTTCAGAGAGGAAAAGTCGATTTGTCGAAGGCGAGCGATCATTGATTTTATTTCTTAATTACCAAACGGTACAAAACTATCACAAAAATGCGCGTACGCTTTTGATTTCGCATTAAATCTATGTTTCCTGCGAAAATTAGTTGTTATACGTTTCGTCGACTGCGCCAACGAACAAGTTTTCTTTCCCACGAATTCACGAATTTTTTTATCCTTTTGTAGGAGAAAATCCCTGGTTTACTTCAAAATAGTCACATGCCCGGCGTATTGTTTTCGCTCATCCGTGTCGGCCGTTTTAAATTCAATTTGCCAGGTATAAGATCCCTGTGGAACCAGTTCGTTGTGATAGGTTCCATCCCAGCCTGCATTCGGGTCAAACGATTCCCACACTATTTCACCCCATCGGTTAAAGATCAATACCGAGAAATCGTGCGGATCAAAACCGGAAGTAAACACCGGCTGGAATACATTGTTGTACTCATCACCGTCGGGCGTAAACGAATTGGGAACGTAGAAGATCAATTCCTCTGTAACCTGGATCACTATTTTTGCCGTGTCGGTGCAGCCTAGTTCGGAGTAAGCCACCAAATACACACCATAGTTACTGGTTGAATTCAACGGAAATTCGTGCAAGGCATTCAATCCATTCTCAAACGGTGAACCGTCGCCGAAATCCCATTGATAAGTAACCGATCCAACGGAACTGTTCTGGAAAAAAACTTCAGTTGCGAGGTTGGTCAATACCGTTTCGGAGGCTGAGAATGATGCCAAAGGATCGGCTTCAATGTAAATGAAATTATCATACGTGACATCGTTCACACATCCGTTGATCGAAGTAACTGTCAACGAAACGTCAAATAAACCTGAGTTTTCAAACGTGGCGGAAACGGTTCCGCAATCGGTTTGTGTACCCGCCGATTGGAACTGCCAAAAACATGAAGCCAGATTGCCCGGAGTAGTGTTGGTAAACTGGACTACTAACGGAGCACAACCTTCGGTAATATTCGCTGTAAAGGAAACTACAGGAAGCGCCTCGAATGTAACGGTTACATCATCCGTATTGATACAGCCGTTAGCGTCGGTTCCGGTAACAGTATAAACTTGCGTCCCGTTCGGATAAAAAGGCACCGCATTGGTAATCCCGTTATTCCATTCGTAACTCACCGCTCCCGAGCCATTTAAAATGGTCGAATTTCCGTCGCAGACAATCACGTCCGCGCCCGCGTTTACATTCGGTAAAGGCAGTAATACAATGGCATCCGTCAATGCGGAAGTATTGGAACAGTAAGCATCGGAAATACCTGTCAGCACATACGTACCTGCATTTGTACCCAAATTGAAGGTTGTTGTTGCACTGTTGACCGTATAAGAAACGTTGTTGAGTGTATAGGTCAATTCAAACGGACCAGTACCTTCTACTACCACTTCAATCGGATTTACCGGATCGTCCGTGCAATACGTATCGCCACCACTGATGGAAACTACCGAAGGAACAGGAGACAGTACAATCGAGTCGGAACCCAATGCTGTGTTGGTACAACCTGCGTCGGATACGTTTGTCAGGATGTAAACACCTACGTTATTTCCCAGGTTAACCGTTGTTGTGTTGCTTGACGCCGTTTCCGTAACTCCGTTAATTGTGTAATCGATGGTATACGGACTATTTCCACTCACGGTCACCAAAATATCGTTCATCGGGTCAGTCGGGCAATAAAACGCACCACCGGAAATAGCTGTTACCTCCGGTAAGACTGGCGAAACGGCATTGAACGTAGCCAAACAGGTCAGTTCATCTGAAAAGTAAATGGTTACGGCGAGTGGTGAACCGTCGGATGGAATTCCTGAAATAGAATACGGGAATGTGACTCCGTCAGTAAAAGGTCCGCTGATACTTTGCGTATAAGTTCCTGAACTATTGGTCGCCTCAATTTCGATGGTTCCGGTTCCAGGATTGGTATAATAGCTAAAATCGCCCGACAAGGTAAAGGTGTTTCCGTTTTCGCAATTGCTGGTAGTTCCCTGGAAATCGTAGAACTGACATCCGCAAATCACATTGACTGATACTGTATCGGTGGCTGAACAACCGGAAATGGTTTCGGTAACCGTCACCACATAATCGGTTGAAATAAGCGGACAACCCTGCGGTGATTGAACGGCCGGATCGCTTAACCCGACACCTGTCCAGGCATACGTAACCGTCGATGGAATGCAATTGAAGGAAACATTGTCCAGACTCCAATTGTCGTCGGCCTCAAAATTGGTTTGCCGCCATCTGAAAATGGTCGACGGATTGCTTTGCGCCAATAAAGGCAATGTGGGAGAAAAACATTGCCAGGCATTATTGGCATCCCATAATGATTCATCATAGGTTGCGATATTGAGCCACGTTCCGCCGCCGTTAATGGAATATTCAAAAATGATGTCTTCATTCGCCTCAGCGGCCGCACAAACTGCTCCGCTGGCATTATTTCCAACAAACAGACAGAAGTCTACCGTTGAGCAATTGGCCGCACTAATCGGAATTGTAGTAGCATGTCTTGCGGCTGATGCATTATCAAAATAAAGCGCATTTCCGTTCATTCCACCACATCCGCCTCCTGCAACAGCTCCCTCAATATCACCCCAAACCGCGGGATCAATATCCGGATCAAAATCATCAGACAGTGCTCCGAAACCACCTTGCACTTCAGCTTCCAAATCGGTACAATCCGGGCAATTTACTGTGGTTAATGAAGCTGTGGCATTTACCTGCAATTGATTGACAATGACGTCGATTGTATCATAGCACGCAAATACACCATTGGTATAGGTTACAATAAAGGTTGTGTCTCCTGACGGATAAACCGTTTGAGCGGCAGGGTTGTTGATTCCAGCGACATTATTCCAATCGTAATAATAATTGCAGTTGGAAGGAATGATACTCACGTTATCGATGCCCCAGTGATCGAAATCGGTATCGGTAGCGTTGGGTTGATCCCATTGAAACATTGTATTTGAAGTTGAGGCCCCGGGAGGTAACACAAAACAATAATTGGCCCAACTATAATAAGGTCCTGATACGTTGGATGTCGGTTCAAAATAGAACAGATCGACCCAGGTCAAACCGCCGTTAACAGAGTATCGGAAATACACTCCTTCGTCTGTTTCATCCGGATCTTCACAGTTAACACCACCTTCATCGTTGGAAAAATCAAGATCAAAGCAAACTTGTCCGCCACAGGCAAGATCAAATCCGTTGGTGGTCAATCTGCGTGGAAGCGGCACATCGCCAAACCAGGCAGAAGGTGTTCCGTCGAGTGACGGGCTGCAAGGATTGTTATACAATAAGGTAGCCGAAGTATTCCATCCCGCACCGATGGAATTTCCATCGAAATTGGTCATCAATGCCGGGGTTGTTGAGAGGCCGAGTGCCGAAAGATCAACCGATTCGCCACAATCTACGTAAAGCGGATTGGTATTCGGACTGATTTCAACCGTACATTGAGCCGTCGACCAGACCGAAACAACTGAAAACACAGCAAGTGCGAGTGTTCGTTGAAGGATTGTTATGAAGGTTTTACTCATGATTACGGTAGTTATTCGGTTTCCTGAAATTCACCCTTCACGTTCATCAACCGGAAACCGGTCAATGTTTGTTTGGACATTCCCGGAGTCAATTCAATAAAATTTCGGAAAATATAAAGTGCTTTCGTCTCTTTCGAGGAACAATTCCCTTCGATGGATTCGTGTGGTAATAAGTTTACGCTAAACGCACCTTCGGGTGAATCGAGGTCATGACAATTGACACACACTCCGTTACGCCAGAGTTGTTTGTTCCAACGGATCGTTTGCGATTGATCGGTCAAATTGACGATTCTAAACAACACGATTGCCTGATTTGCAAGCGCATTCGAATCACAATTTTCCAATCGGTACTCAATGGTAAAATCAGAAGTCGTTACGTAACTTTCCCAGTTTTCGGGATGTGTTGTTTCGAGATCAACAAGTGGGGCATAAACGTATTCCTGGGCCATTGATGAAAATGACAGAAATAGAAATGCCAGGTATATAATCGGTAATTGGGTCATTCAGTCGAAACTGTTTATTAATATGTCTTTACTGCCCCAAATTTACTGCACATGCGGCGAATAAACCGGCGGAATATTCGAACTGGTATCGTGAATGAATATTTCGGCGAGCCAGCCGAACTTTTGAATAGAGTAAGTTCCGAAACGGTAGAAACAAAAAGGCCATCCGTAAAACGAATGGCCTTTATTAGTGATGGAGTGTATTCTTCTTAGTATCGGTAAGCATCCGATTTGAACGGACCTTCAACTTTTACACCGATGTAATTTGCCTGATCAGCTGAAAGTGTTTCCAATTCCACACCGATTTTAGCTAGGTGTAAACGGGCAACTTTTTCATCCAAATGTTTTGGCAATACATAAACATCGTTCTCATAGTTGGCACTGTTTTCCCACAATTCCAATTGAGCCAATGTTTGGTTGGTGAATGAGTTTGACATTACAAACGACGGGTGACCGGTTGCACAACCTAAGTTTACCAAACGTCCTTCAGCCAAAATGATCACATCATGACCGTTTACGTTGTATACGTCAACTTGTGGTTTAACCGTGTTTTTGGTAGCACCGTGGTTTTTGTTCAACCAGGCCATATCGATTTCGTTGTCGAAGTGACCGATGTTACAAACGATTGCTTTGTCTTTCATGTTTTCGAAGTGACGACCAACAACGATGTCTTTGTTTCCGGTAGTTGTAACGATGATATCACCCATTCCAACAACGGTATCCAATTTTTTCACTTCAAATCCGTCCATCGCAGCCTGCAATGCACAAATCGGGTCGATTTCAGTAACGATTACACGCGCACCTGCACCTTTCAATGAAGCAGCAGAACCTTTACCAACGTCTCCGTAACCACAAACTACGGCTACTTTTCCGGCCATCATCACGTCTGTTGCACGACGAATCGAGTCAACCAATGATTCTTTACAACCGTATTTGTTATCAAATTTCGATTTCGTTACCGAGTCGTTTACATTGATTGCCGGCATTACCAACGTTCCGTTTTTCTTACGCTCGTACAAACGGTGAACGCCTGTAGTTGTTTCTTCGGAAAGTCCTTTGATACCTGCAGTCAATTCAGGGAAACGATCGAATACCATATTGGTCAAATCGCCACCGTCATCCAAAATCATGTTCAACGGCTCATTGCCATCAAATGCGAAAATGGTTTGTTCGATGCACCAGTCAAATTCCTCTTCGTTCATTCCCTTCCAGGCATAAACAGGAATTCCTGCAGCAGCAATAGCAGCAGCAGCGTGATCTTGCGTGGAAAAAATGTTACATGATGACCATGAAACCTGAGCACCAAGCTCAACCAATGTTTCGATCAAAACGGCAGTTTGGATAGTCATGTGCAGACATCCTGCGATGCGCGCACCTTTCAATGGTTTCGTAGCGCCATAGTCAGCTCGTAGTGACATCAAACCCGGCATTTCAGCCTCTGCCAAAACGATTTCTTTACGGCCCCACTCAGCAAGTGAAATGTCTTTTACTTTGTACGCCAATTTTTCTGTTGTGTTATTCATACGTAATGATTGTTTGCTCTTTTACTTTTTTCAGTCCGCAAAGATAAGGAACACCTTTGTGAATTAAAAATTAATCTCACGTACAGGAATTTAGTAGGAAATAACAATCAGCAAGTGGCGTGTGATGAACGTGCGGCCGGAACCATTGAAAACAGCAACAACGCAATTACAAATACCAGCAATAAATACACTTCATTTCCATTTTTCTCTGTTGATTGCTTCACTATTTTTTGTGTCTTGGGAACAGCATTGTCATACCCCACAAATTGAGTGCTATCGATATCGTTTTGGAAATAATACTCGGTTTTTATAACCATCCGAATACTGTCCAGGGCATGTTTACGGGAAAAAAGCGGGTGGTAAAATACCGTGTCCCGACCCGGACGCCAATCACTACTCGCTGTCGGGGTCTTTTCCATTTGGTAATACCCGTTAAGATAGGTGCATTCCTTTGTTATCATAATCGCCGAAGTATCAGTCAAGTAAATAACACTATCAAGTACAGCCGTTGTAACCTCCCGTATTGGTGCTACCCCAAAATTGGAAGAGTTTCCATTGGTTGTATTTACAAATGAAGTACTCGACCCGCTATGGCTTTTATGAAAAATCAGTTTGGTTTGCGAAAAGGCTGTACCGGCACAAGCCAGTAAGAAGGTTATGAGGATTGTTTTCATGTTGTTGTATTGTGATAAGGAATACAACAAGGGGAAGGATTGGTTCAGAATTGGGATATTTTATTCAAACAAATCCCACATCACCTTTCCTTTTCCAAAAGGCAGCGGGAAGTGCAGCAATTCAGCAATGGTAGAAGGCACATCGATTTGCTCGTAGGGTGTTGTAATGACAGCATTCTTCTTGAAATCAGGTGAAATAGCAAACAATTCAATGCGACGGCAACCGCTGCAGCCATCACCGTGACTTACATAACCGTCGAAACGACCATCGGGATGCCGGCCATGATCGTTCGTTACGAAAAGTGTGGTTTGATCCTTGTAATACGGATCACTTTGCAGACGATCCCAAATAATCCCTACATACTCATCCGTTTTTCGAATAGCGTTGATATATCCAACCGAATCGGCGGCATGCCCATAACTATCCGGATCTTTGAAACTGATAAACACAAGGCGCGGTTGTTTGGTACTGAAAATGTGGAGAGCACGCTCCAATGTGATACTATCACTGCGGTTTCCGCCCGATCCGTTGAGATTTACTCCGCAATCAATGTAAGGGCGATTGATGTTTTTGTAGCCGGGTTTTTGGGTATTTCCAAGCACATGTAGTTTTTCTTTTGAGCTGATTACGTAGGCCTTGTAAGGTGGTTGATTTTGATAGCGGATAAACGACTGGAACATGCCCGGATAATGGGGCAATTCGGTTCCGTTATTGGCAAGTGGCTCATATACGCCTGTACACAGTGCACAATGCCCAGGATTGGTGAAGGTTACACCCTCATTAAAAAACTGCTCTACCAATAATCCTTCCGGCAACAAACCATTCCTGACGGGAATATTTTCTCTTCTGGATGAACCCCAGGTTTCGGTATAACGTGGTCCGTCGATCAGAATTACGACAACATTCTTAGTCTTGTAGACAGGCTCATTGTCAACCTGCGGAATTTCATCCTTACAGGCAACAAGCAGTAGTAATAATGTACAGATAAAGCTATATCGGAAACGGCTCATAAGATGCAATTTACGAAAAATTTACAATTCGGTAACATCAGTGCTTTCTGTTTTCGAGTGTTTTCTATTCAGGAATCTTCCAGGAATCAACAAAAAACAACGGACGTAATATTGCGAAATCACGTAAGTTTATTTGATATGCCAATTTGCACTGTTACGAACGGTTTTTCCACCAAAAGAAGTCGAAAATCCATGGAAACAAATCAATTCGGCAAGCGTTTCATTTTACAATTTTACCACCCTCACAACTCCTGCTTTACCATTCTCATCAACAACGCAAACGATATACACACCAGCCATGACAGAGCTTAAATCCAAGCTCAATGTTCCGGTCTGAATATCGACTTTTTCAATCGAACAGTTATTTCCATAAACATCGAACATATTCCATGACTGAATACCGTTAAGCGAGCCTGTTTCGATAACTATCCCGGCATTCGTAGGATTGGGATATGAATTTAACTCAACGCCTTTCAACTCTTCCTGCAATCCCACATTTAATTCACAAGGCGCATTCAATGAAGGATAATAGGCCGTATCGTTGATCGCGTAACATTCCAAAGAAGTTTCAAAAAACTCGAACGGCTGCATGATTCCCGTGAAACCCCAATTATGCCCCACTCCTTCAATAATCTTATTGATTTCAGACGATTGACTTTGCTGGGTGAAATGGAACACTTTTCTCACCTCATTGCCAATCTGTAGGGTGGTGATACTGTCTATCGTAATCTGATTGTCGTAATTGTTATACGAAAGCGGCAATGTATCTCCTACCTGTAAATCAAAATCGTACAGCAATTTTTCCTCCGAACCGTCATAGATATACAATTTTAATCCATCTTCACGCACCAATGCATACAAACGACTAAAGGTTGTAGGTGGTTCGCAATTGCTGTTCGGATTGGGTGATGTAGGACCTTCGGTTTTAAGTCCATGGCAGATTATTTTTTGATAGGTCTGCGCTGCAATAAGACTGTCACCGGTAATTTCACACACATATTGTTCAATGAAATAGCACGGTGCAGACATCGAAAGTCCGGTTGCATTAATACGCCATTGAGAACCCGGTTGCAGGTAATTTTGGGCTTGTGTGACAGAGACAAAACCAAGGAAAAGCAAAAAAATGCAGTAATATCGTTTCATAAGATCAGTTTTCGTAAAGATGATACCGTTTCTTACATAAGGTTGGAGTTGGTTGAAAAGAAAAAATCCCCGCCTTTCAACGAGGATTTTACCAACAATAAAAACAAATCGGAAAGACTTGTCCAGAATAAAGCCAATCGGGGAAATTTATTTTGCGAGTGCTTCTTTCACGAGTTCGGCAACGCGTTTGCCGTCGGCTTTTCCAGCCAATTCTCCTGAAACAGGCCCCATCACTTTACCCATATCCTGCGGACCTGTTGCACCAACCTGGGCAATTTTGGCCGCAATGACAGCGCGAACTTCATCGTCGCTCATCATTTTGGGCATGTACTCTTCAATCACCTTCGCCTGTAACAATTCGTCGCTGGCCAAATCCTCACGGTTTTGCTCAACGTACAATTGGTAAGTATCCATGCGTTGTTTGTACAATTTCAATACAATCTTGTTAGCCGCTTCTTCCGTTACCTCTCCGGAACCTGAAGTTGCTTCTAACATCAATTTACTTTTTACATCGCGTAAAGCAGCCAAACGATCTTTGTCTTTGGCCAGCATGGCGGTTTTGATATCCTGATTGATACGTTCTGTGAGTGACATTTTTTATTTTTTAAGACTGAAGACTAAAAGACATGAGACTCAAGACATAAGACGGGTCTGTCTTATGTCTTGAGTCTATCAGTCTTGAGTCTTCTTAATCTACGTTATCGTGTAAAAATGAATTATTGGTGCGTAAGCCTGAACCGTTTTGGTCGTCTGTTAAACCGAAACGACTCACTTTTTGCTCGGCGCTTTTGCTCACATCTTCCAAATGGATGTTGCGACGTAAGTAAGCAGGCTCATCTTCCAGCTCTTTCAAACCTTCGGCTTTTTTCAGCTTCACGTTGTATTGCTGGATACGCTCCATACGCTCAGAGTTACGACGCTGCATTTCCTCGGGAGACAATGCTACACGTGTCTGAACGTTTTCCAAACTATTCTTTTGCTCTGCTTCGTCTTCTAAGAAAAAACGTTTTACTTCTTCTTCTTCTTCTTTTTGCTCAACAACTGTTTGTACAGGCGATTCCAACGGCTTGGTTGTTTCCGAAGAAAGATCCCAGTCGAAGTTGATTCCTGTTTGCGGTTCAACAGCTGGAGCTGGTGTTACTGTTTTTTCAGCAACAGGCTCTTCCGTTTCTTTTACTTTCAAAAACGGCTCTTCCGAAGGTGTTGATTCTACTACCTGTGTAGGTGAAGTCAATGGCGTCTTGATTTCGTTTTTAGGCTCTTCTTCCAAGGCACGAACCGTACGCTCAGGAGCCTTTTCAAAACCCGTGATCGGTGACGAACCGAAGCCCGTAGCGATCAATGTAACGCTCAATTTATCACCAAGAGTTGCATCGTAACCGTGACCCCAGATAACATCTGCGGTAGATCCTGCTTCGTCCTGAATATAGTCGGTGATTTCGGAAATTTCATCCATCGTCACGTCTACATCACCGTACGTAATGTTCAACAATACGTATTTCGCACCGCTGATATCGTTATCGTTCAACAACGGCGAGTTCAATGCTTCTTTCACAGCCACCAATGCACGATCTTCGCCTTCTGCCTGAGAAGAACCCATGATCGCCACACCGCTGTCTTTCATCACTGTGTTGACGTCGTTGAAATCTACGTTGATTGCTCCGGTCACCGAAATCACTTCCGCGATTCCTTTGGCAGCCGTTGTCAATACATTATCTGCTTTCGAGAAGGCATTTACCAATGACAGGTTTCCGGCCATTTCGCGCAAACGTTCGTTGTTGATCACCAAAAGCGTATCCACATTGTTGCGCATTGCTTCCAAACCTTCTTCGGCTTGTTGACGACGCTTACGGCCTTCAAAGCTGAACGGAACGGTAACAATACCCACTGTGAGGATGCCCAATTCTTTGGCAATCTGCGCAATGACAGGAGCTGCACCGGTTCCGGTACCACCACCCATTCCGGCAGTAACGAACACCATTTTGGTGCCGTCGCCCAGGAATGCGCGAATTTCTTCAATATTTTCAACCGCAGCATTACGCCCGATTTCGGGAATAGATCCTGCGCCACGTCCTTCTGTAAGGCTTGGTCCGAGCTGAATTTTCAACGGAACCGGAGAAATATCCAATGCTTGTCGATCCGTGTTACAAACAATGAAATCTACTCCTTTGATTCCCTGATCGTACATGTGGTTGACAGCATTGCTTCCTCCACCTCCAACACCGATCACTTTAATGATAGATGTGCTTCCTTTTGGCAAATCGAATTCCATATGCTTTTGTTTTATTGTTGTTATTTACTCCGAAGCGTTCAGTTTATTGAACTGCTTTGGATGGCTTTATTTTTAATTGTCAATTGAAAATGTAAAATTGAAAAGGAAACTGCGCTAACGCTTGTTTATATCGAAAGCTTTGCTTTCTCTTCTTTTCAATGTTTCATTTTACATTCTAATAGTCGTCTTCCGCGAACCAGTTCTTACTTTTCGTAATAATGGTATCGAAGAAAGAACCGCGCGATTTGTTGGAATGGGTTTTCACCTGACCAGCCGTCGTTTCTACCGGACGATTGGTTTCCACTCCTTCAAATCCTTTCATCACCAAACCGATACCGGTTGAGTACATCGGGCTCACAATACTGTCGATGGTATTGGTGCTTGCCAAATGCTCGGTCGGTAAACCGATTCGTGTGGTCATTCCGGTAATGAATTCAAACAATTGCGTAATGTGTTTCAATTGCGCACCACCACCTGTTACCACGATTCCTGCAATGAGTTTTTTCTCGTAACCCGAGTTGCGGATTTCGTAGTAAACGTGTTCGATAATTTCTTCCATACGTGCCTGGATGATGCTCGCCAGGTTACGCAGGGTAATTTCCTTCGCATCGCGACCACGTAATCCCGGAATACATACCACTTCGGTTTCCAAACTTTCGGAAGCCAGTGCCGAACCAAATTTCACTTTCAATGCTTCCGCATGTCGGCGTAAAATGGTGCAACCTTCCTTGATATCATCGGTGATCACATTTCCTCCGAAAGGAATCACGGCTGTATGGCGAATTACTCCTTCGTGGAAAATAGCCACATCGGTAGTACCACCACCGATATCCACCAATACCACTCCGGCTTCTTTTTCTTCGAAATTCAATACCGCATCAGCCGAAGCGATTGGCTCCAGGATAATGTCTTTCACTTCCAAACCGGCTTTCTGAACACATTTGTTGATGTTCATGGCAGCGTTGATGTGTCCGGTAATGATATGGAAATTCGCTTCCAAACGACGACCAGACATACCGATCGGATCTAAGATTCCGGTTTCGTTGTCTACAATATATTCCTGTGGCAATACGTGGATAATTTCTTCACCCGGCTGCATTACCAGTTTGTACATGTCTTCGATCAAGGCATCGATGTCTTTCTGACTGATCTCGTTTTCGGTTGAGCTACGGGTATAAATACCACGATGCTGCAAACTCTTGATGTGCTGTCCGGCAATTCCCACATTCACAATGCGAATGATCAAATCGGCGTCTACACGATCCTGGGCTTCCTCAACAGCAGACTTGATCGACTGAACCGTTTTTTCGATGTTTGAAACGATACCACGCGACACACCCAACGACTCACTTTTGCCCATGGAAATAATTTCAATTTTCCCATGTTCGTTTTTCGTGCCGACTAAGCAAGCAATTTTGGTTGTTCCAATGTCCAATCCAACTACTATTGTTTTTGACCCTGACATATCCTGTATTAGTTTTCTTCTTTATAGTTTTCCCTTTATCTGCGAGGCTTTCAGGATCATTTACCTAATCAGGCAATCTCCTTAAAATCCGCAAGACGGGATAGTGACAAACATAATCGGAAAATCGTCAGCTATTCCATCGAAAAAATATACTTTTCAATGATGCATTGTTAATAATTTACGTTAAAACGGCAGTGGTGAAGGAGCTGAAATCCAACACAAAAAGGATGATTGCAGCGCGTTTGTTTTTGCACTATTTCATCCTTGGGACGACTAACAAAAAAAATGCCCTCCATTTCTGAAAGGCATTTTTAACCAATTAAACATTTAAAAAAACAAACAATTATTCCAGGTAGCGTTTTTCTATAGAGCCATCGTCATAGACAAGAATAACCAAGCCTTTTTGCTGTTCAGAGACCAGTTGGCCCAAAACGTTTACGCGCTTCACGATCGTTTTCGAATTGAACCTGTTATCGATACTCACCACATTACTGATCACACGTGGCTCACCATTAAAGTCTGTTTGAGTGAGGCGGTAATAATTGATCTTATTCCTGCCAAACTGAAAGTCGTAATAACTGTAGAATTGCTCCTGAGTAGTTGTTCCAGCGCCATTCACAATTGCTGTTTGCTTCCATTCGGAAACATCATCGCTGCGTTCGAGCGTGAAATAATCGTTGTTGATTTCGGAAGCTACCTTCCAACGCAGATCATTATAAGTGCCCTTGTTCGTTCCGTTGAATTCTTCTAATTCAACCGGCAATACCACACAATCAGTCACCGCAATTGACGAAGCAACCGGACAACCGTCACAACGCGTTACCGTAAGTGAATAGGAAGTCGCCGCTATCGGATTGGCTACCGAATTGGGAGTGATGGCCGAATAACCCGCAGGAGTCGACGTCCAGTTGTAGTTGTAAGTCGTTACATCCGTGAAAACGATATCGTCAATTGATGCCGCAGGATTGGCAACTGTTGGCCCCAGGAATAGTGCAGCACCTGTATTTCGCCATTGATAAACGATCCGAACGGATGTTCCCGCAAACGGAAGCATGCTAATGGTAACCGGTGTATAAACGGTGGAACCGAAATAAGGCCCGCCTAACAGGATATTGGTAGCGCTAGCTGTAATTTGTGTTCCGGCAACCGGCGTAAATGTAGTTGGTACGGCCCAAACCGTTAATTCAGCCTGAGCTGACTGACCATTGCATTTCCATTTGAATGCCAGTGACGGATCGCAAAAACTGTTTACCGTATAATTTTTGTAGGCAAAATTGGTGGCTGCTTTCGGTGAAAAAGCCGTACCGATCGAATAATTATTATCCGTAGCTGCAGTTCCGATGTACAAACCATAACTTCCTGCAGCAAATGCCGCCGTACCTCTGTACCATCTGTTGTTGGCACCATTTACAAGTGTATAACTATTCGCTGCCTCAAAATTCTCTGTAGATGAATTATCTGCATTGGCCGGAGCATTTGAGGTTAGGTTGACAGGCACACCAGCACAAGCATTTGTAGGATTCGCGCTGGTAGTGAGCGAAATGGAAGGATGCACCGGAACGGTCACGCTGGCGCTTCCCGCACAACCCGGAGTGGTACTTACTGCCGTATAGGTAGTTGTTACAGCGGGAGTCACATTCAAGGCTGTATTGGCCGATCCGACCGGAGTTCCGGCCACGTTCCAGGTGTATAGTGTCATACTTGCCGGCAATGTCAATGTTACCGGATTTCCCTGGCAGACAAATGGCGGAGCAGTGATCCCGAAGGTTCCGGAACCGATGGTGATTTTGATGAAATCATTCCCTGTACAGCCTGCTGCATTGGTCACCAACACACGGTAGTAAATCGTTGCGCCCGGAGAAGCAGTATAGGTAGCAGAAGTCGCTCCGGGAATATTGGTCCAGCCTGTTGGTGAACCGAAAAATGTCGTGGTGGTGGATTGCCATTGGTACGAAACGCCACCCGAAGCAGTTAAGGTAACCGGAAAACCTGCACAAACCGTTTGGTCAGGGCCTAAATTCGGGGTTGGCGAAGGAGAAACAGTTACTGTGACCTGATCGGTCAATGCGCAACTTCCTGTAATCGCTGTTAAAGTATAAGTGGTGGTTGCACTTGGCGTAACGCTAATCGCCGCCGAAGTTTGTCCCGTGTTCCATGTATAAGAAGTTCCGCCGGAACCAGTCAATGTAACTGTTCCATAGTTAGTAGTTCCGAAGAAACCGGGAGTGGAACAAGCTACCTGATCCGGGCCCGCATTCGGTGTAGGATTCGCTAACGTATTGATCGGGAACACCTGATTGAGTGGATTTCCGCAAAGGTCATTCATGTTGTTGACCGTGAGGGAATAATTACCCGGAGTCAATGCAGGTGAGATCGTGATGACAACACTGTTGGTTTTTCCACCCGAACAGTTGGTTGTTGTAAGCGCCACGGTATGTCCCGGCATACTGAAATCGGATGCCTGCAAGGTGTTACAATCAATGTATTCTGAAAAGTTGATGGTAAACGTGGTTGCCGAAGCACAGTTAGGACTGTAGGCATTCACGATTGTTGGCGGAATGTTATCTACGATGTTTACTGTGGAAGCAAGATTGTGAAATGTCAGGTTGAAACCCGCATTGGTTCCACCATAATAGTTGATGCACAAAGCATAAACATTTGCTGAATTCACAGCTTCCAACATATTGATGGGCGTTCCGGAGGCATCCTGTGAATCGGTTGAACCCGCTCCTGTAAGCCCGGTGTTTCCGGTTGTAGCAGAGAAATTGCAGGAAAGCTGCGTTTTGTTGGCGCAACCGGCAGTGATATCCCACAATACAAAGTCATAATCAGTAGAACCGGTAGGCGAAATCAGAAAGTCAAGATTACCAGTTGTTTGGGGAGTGAATGAATACCACACCGAACCACCGCTTCCTGTTCCTGAATAACACGAACCGTTGTCGTCGTTTACCTGGCCCGTATTTTCATATTGATTGGCCGCTGTATTTACAGTAGAATTACCACACAAGGGAATCGCGTTGATACAATCACTTTCGGGCATGGTTACTTTCTCGTGCACTTCTTCGATGTAAGCTGTGACTACACCTTCAAATCCTCTTCTTGTTTCGTTATCAACGCCAGGTGTATAAACCAATGTAAATGCTTTTCCGTGCAGGTCAATTGGTTTGAAGGTACCGTCGTAAACACCAACCAGCAGCGTCGTATCCAATCCGTAAAAAATACGAAGTTGACTTCCAGATGGTAAATCGAAGTAATTGAACTGCAGGTTAATGTATCCTGAAGGAGCATGAACAGTGGACTGGAAAGCCGTATTTTGCATATTTCCTGCAGCTCCGCCATTATCGTAAATAAAGGCGTTGTTGGTGTAATAGGTCTGATGATCTTCCAGCACCAGTTGTTGCTGACTATTCACATAAGCGGTGAAACTTATGAAAAAGAATAGCAGCGACAACGATTTCGTAGTAGTAGTAAAGCGTAAATTCATTTCTTGTTGATTCTCCTACAAATGTAGAGCGGACAACAGGTCATTTCTGAGGGGCTACCACCTCGATTCAGGGAAATATTAAATCGATTTAGCAATCTGTTTATCAATGGATTACAATTCGGCTGGTTAACAAACTAACAAGGGCGGAGTGCATTGTGTAATTCTGTAACATAGCAATTGTCCAGTGTCCTCCCCCTTATTTATTCACTGCGCTAACGCTTGTGTGCTATCACAAGCAATGCTTGTTCTTCCCTCCAAAGGGGGAAATAGAACCACCTCCTTTTACTGTTCCACTGGCGGAGCGACAACCGGGTATTTCCTGCAAACGATCTGATCTTTGAACTTCAGATTGATGGTCTCGTATTTACTCCAGCCTTCATACGGAAGTCCTTCTTCATAAAAGATGATCAGCTTATCGAGTTTTTCTTTGACTTCGGCATTGGTATAGGCGGAACCGAAAATGATTTTGTGATTTCCGACCTGTGGAATGAGCACAAAATCGCCACCAAGTGTTCGGTGAACCTGTGCAATCTGGGCTCGCAGGAATTTGTTTTCGGAAATGTATTTGGAAAGACGGTAGATGTCATCCAACTGTCGCGCCTGAACGAGAGAATCGTTTTTCAGGATTTCATCAACCGTAAGCGTATCGCTTTTGTCGGAAATATTGCCGGAAAACACCAATACACGCGCTGTAAAATTCGGCGACGGATCCATGGTCGCTCCTTTCGAATCAACATAAAAACTTTGGCCTTGTGAATTAAAAATCCGGGCCAGCGGTCGGCGCACTTTCAAACGAATATCCCAGTTTCCGGCCATGCGTTTGAATACTTCCACCGATTCTACTTCGTGCATTTCGCGAATAAATGCTTCGATGGCCGCGGTATTCAGTTCCTCCATACGTTGACCGTCGAAGACCAATCCTTTGCGTTTTAAACGCACAAGCAACTCATTTTCGGTGAGGAATGCGTTTTCGTCATCAATCCGAATGGCGATGTTGGGTTTGCCCACAACAGTTTTTTCCTGCATACGGCGCGCGACTACCAATAAGGTAATGACCAACACCGCAAACAGCGACCAACCGATGATGCGTCCCCAGTTTTTCATGCGAGATTGGCTTTAAACTGGTTTGTCAATTGCGGAACCAAACGGTCGATATCACCTGCGCCGATCGTGAGAATAATTCCTTCTTTCACCGTTTTGCTCCATTCCATTACTTCCACCGGATTCAATAACAAGCAGTCTGTTGAAATCGCTTTCATCAGCTCATCGCTTGTAACACCGGCAATTGGTTCTTCCCGCGCCGGATAAATGGGCATCAGAATTACTTTGTCCAACCGCGAAAGCTGGTCGATAAATCCGGGCATGAAGTCACGCGTTCGCGAGAACAAATGCGGCTGGAAAATCCCGGTGATGAAACGTGTTGGGTAAAGCATTCTTACCGAATCAACCAAAGCGGCTATTTCGGTAGGATGATGCGCGTAGTCGTCGATGTATGTCAGTTTCTCGGTACGAATGTGGTAATCGAATCGACGCTTGACACCCATGAACGATTTTAAACCGTGAATGATCTCGGCTTTGGTGACGCCCAACTCGATGCACATCGCGCAAACAGCTACCGCATTTTCGCAGTTGTGGATGCCTGGCAAACCGAGTTCGACCTGTTTCCAGTCAACTCCCGGACCTTTAATGTCGCAGTAAAAATGACCATCAACCGATCGTAGATTCACCGCATTGTAATCAGCTTTGGGAGCATTAACACCGTATGTAATCGTTCGCGCAGCTGAAGGGTTCAAATCAAGATCCCATTTCTGCACCACAAATCCTGCGGCGGTATGTTTATCTGTATACGCCTGAAAACCGGCATGGAATTCGGCTTCGGTACCGTAAATATCCAAATGGTCGGGATCCATGGCCGTAATGATACTGGCGAAAGGCGACAACCGCAGAAACGAGCGGTCAAACTCATCGGCTTCGATCACTGCGTATTCCGAGGTTGGATCAATGACTACGTTGGAATTGAAATTGCTGGAAATACCACCCAAAAAGGCAGAGCATTTCACATGCGATTCATTCAGTACATGCGCCAACAAGGTACTCGTGGTGGTTTTTCCGTGTGTTCCGGCAACACCCAATCCTTTACTCGATTGGGTAATCAAACCCAATACTTCCGACCGTTTCAGTACTTCGTGCTGTTGCTGGAAATACACCAACTCGCCCATGGCTTTTGGAATCGCAGGAGTGTAAACCACCAATGTCCCTTCCACTTCTTTGAATTCGGCGGGAACGTTTGCTCCCAAATCCTCGAAATGAACAGACATTCCTTCGGCAATCAGTTCATCTGTCAACGGCGACGGTGTTTTGTCGTAGCCGGCAACGGTAAACCCTTTGGCATGGAAATAACGCGCCAGTGCCGACATTCCGATTCCTCCGATGCCGATAAAATAAAGTCGCTTTGTTGTTTCCGGTTTCATTTTTGTTATAATTTTCTTCTGTCCTCCCCCTCAATCCCCCTCCAAAGGGGGAAGCGAATCCACCTCCTCCCTTGAGGGAGGATTGAGGAGGGTGACAATTCCTTATTCTTTCACCAACCCCTCAATCACATCCACAATATCTGCCGACGCATTGGGTTTTGCCATCGCTTTGATAGCACTGCCCAACGATTGGGATTGGTCCTTATCTTTCAATACGGCAAAGGCCGCTTTCATTACTTCTTCTTTCGCTACGACATCTTTTACCAAAATGGCGGCATTGTTTTTCACCAGCGCCATCGCGTTTTTGGTTTGGTGATCTTCCGACACGTTCGGTGATGGTACCAGAATGGTTGGTTTACCTACCAAACACAATTCCGAGATCGACAGAGCACCAGCGCGGGAAACCACCACATCTGCCAGCGTGTACGCAGCATCCATGCGGGCAATGAAATCAGTAAGAAGGATGTTTTTCTTTCCTTCCACTTCGGTTTTCATGGCTTCGAAGTAGTATTTACCGCATTGCCACAAAACCTGTACATTTTCCTGTTCCAGCTGATCAGCAACAAAAAGCACACTTTCATTCAGCGTACGTGCGCCAAGACTTCCACCCATGACCAATACCGTTTTTTTCGCAGGATCCAATGCCGGGAAACAGGCAAATGCTTCTTCACGCGAAAGGTTCAGTTCTTTCAATTCCTGACGAACCGGATTTCCGGTCAATTTGATCTTCGCTGCCGGAAACACACTTTCCAATCCTTCGTAAGCCGTGCAGATCGCCGAAACACTTTTCGACAACAAACGATTGGTTTTTCCGGGGAAGGAATTCTGTTCCTGTACAACCGTCGGAATTCCCAAACGAGTTGCCATTTTGAGTGTCGGGCCGCTGGCGTAGCCACCTACTCCAATCACTACTTCGGGTTGAAACTCTTTGAGAATGCGTTTGGCTTTCGCGAGACTTTTCAGGAGTTTAAACGGCAATGCGAAATTCGACAAGGTCAGCTTGCGTTGTAAACCAACGATGGGCAATCCAACGATTTTGTAACCCGCCGCTGGAACACGTTCCATTTCCATTTTACCGATAGCACCCACAAACAAAATGTCGGCCTCCGGGTAGCGCAACCTGATTTCATTGGCAATGGCCAAGGCGGGAAATATATGTCCGCCCGTTCCACCACCCGATATGATAATCTTTTTCAACATTTTCTATTCAAATAAGTTTTATTCAAATACATTTTCGGTTTCACCTTCTTTGCCTTTTTCCTGTTTTTGCGCCACACCCTGCACAATGCCAATGCTGATGCACGCCATGATCATGGCTGACCCTCCCATGGCGAGGAAAGGCATATTTTGTCCGGTTACGGGGAAAATACCCGTACAGACCATCATATTAACTGCTGCCTGGGAAAGGAGTAAAATCCCGATTCCCAAACAGAGGTATGTCTCAAAGAGATTGTCGGCTTTGAGGGCGATGCGCATGATTCGGTAGAGAATAATCAGGTAGACCAGCACCAGGAAAATGGCTGAAATCAATCCGAATTCTTCCACATAACTGGCGAAGAAAAAGTCGGCATAGGCTTCCGGAATGAATTCCTTGAGCTTGCCATCGCCTACTCCCTGACCCGTGAGTCCACCGTTGTAAATCGCGAGTTTGGAATTGCTGGCCTGCAGCGTTCCGGCCACATCGACATCTTCCGAATTGTTGTACTGATTGGTCACACGATTCACCCAGGTTTGCCAGCGTGGCAAGATCTTCATATCCGGCAAGGCCAAATGTGCGCCCACTACCAAGGCAAACAATCCGACTCCGGCGACTACAGTCGTGAGCATTTTCCCGATGGGAACGCGCCCAAGAAAGAGCAGCATGAAACAGATCATGAACAAAATGGCGGCCGTGGAGAAGTTGTCTTTTACAATCAATGCGCAGACAATCACAATGGGCGCCATGATCGGAAGAAAGCCTTCTTTCCATGATTTCAACACCTCCTTTTTCTTGGAGAGCAAACGGGCGAGGTAAACAATCAACGCCAGCTTGGCAAAGTCGGAGGACTGGAAGGTCAATCCCACAAACGGGATCTTGATCCAACGGCCGGCTTCATTGGTCTTTTCCCCGAAAAACAAGGTAAAAACCAGCAAACTGACTCCCAAATAGAAAATGATCTTGGAGTATTTGGAAATGTATTTCGGGTCGCGCCGATGGATCCAGTACATCGCGAAAATGGCAATGAGGATGTAAATGAAGTGTTTGAACAAGTACTTGATCGGTGTTCCGCCATCCATTTTCACCAGGATAGGCACAAAACTGTACACGCTCACCAGGGAAAATCCCAGTAAGATCAGCGTGAGTACCCAGATTACCAGGTCGCCTTTGAGGTATGTGCGAATCAGCTGTATCATTTGGTACTGTTCATTTTATCGGAGACATTCCGTTTATATATTCGGATCAAAAAGCGAATCAGTAAGAAAACCACGAGTAATAATGCCAGTGCAATTAGCACAACGGGTACGATTCCGTAGTTTTCTACAAACACCGCGAACCAATGATATTCATAAGTCTTTGGTGCATGATAACTTTTGCTTTCCCAGAACCCTTGATCAACAATCAGCCCGCAACTCATCAATAGGGGCATCAGGGTAATGGAAAACACGCGCATCCTTTCCCGGAAAAATGCCGGAAAACGACTTCCTGATCCGCCAAAAAGCGAGTCACGAAAAGGTTGGATGCGAACGGTCAAATTCATCTGTTACTGTTTAACTGTACAAAGCTTTCAAAATCGGCCAGCTTGGTCTTCCACTCATTTCCCGCAACGGTAAACAAGAGAATGTGACGGTTTTGCTTTACGTTTCTGAGCAAAACAAGCGCGTCTTCGATGCTTTCGGTAGCGGTATGCAAGGGCATTGGAGCCAACACATCTGCCGGAAGATCAATTTGTGCATTGTCGTACTGACCACACCAGGCCAGTGAACGCATGCTTTTCGGATCAACCTGCGCCAGTTCTTTTACCAACTTGGCATTGCCCAACCAGAATACCGGAAACGGGAAGGTCGAAATGGTAGCCGACAGTTCATACACCGACGGATTGTACCACGTAAATACATCCATTCCCCAGAGTTTCCCCAACGGACGCAACGACTGTCTTTCGGCAGCTTTGAGCGCTTCCTGACGGGCATCGAGCAGGGATTGAGCCTGACCTGTTTGCTGCTTTGTATTCATGACAACCGATTAAAGCGAACGCACTGCCTGCTTGAACTGATTCCCACGATCTTCGTAGTTTTCGAACAAATCGAAACTAGCGCAAGCCGGCGACAACAATACCGTTTCTTCTTTTTTGGCCAAGCGGTAACCGTAAGCCACAGCTTCCATTGCTGAACCTGCTTCTACGATGGTTTCTACCACGCCTGAAAAAGCATCGATGATCTTCTGGTTGTCTTTCCCCAAACAGATGATGGCTTTTACTTTTTCTTTGACCAATTCGGTCAATTCGCTGTAGTCGTTGCCTTTGTCAACACCACCTACGATCCAAACCGTTGGGTTGTCCATACTTTCGAGGGCAAACCAGGTTGAATTGACATTGGTAGCTTTGGAATCGTTGATGAATTCGATGCCACATACTTTGGCTACGAACTCCAAACGGTGTTCCACATTGACGAAGTCTGACAGACTTTCGCGCACAACATCCTTGCGGATATCCAACAAGCGACCGGCTAACCCTGAAGCTAGTGAATTTTGGGTGTTGTGTTTACCCTTTAGTGCTAAATCATGTATAGACATAATGAACTGATTGTTAAAGTTTATGATGAGTTGTTTGTTTGCTACGTAAGCTCCTTTTTCGAAGGTTTTGGTCAACGAAAACGGAAGCAGTTGTGCCGCGATGGAGCGTTTCTCCAGTTCGGCGTTGATGATCGAATCATCGGCATTGTAGATGAAAAAATCTTCGGCAGTCTGGTTTTGCAGAATGCGGAATTTTGAATCCACGTACAATTGCATGTTGTATTCATACCGATCCAAATGATCGGGTGTTATGTTGGTCAGAATGGCGATATCAGCGCGGAAATCTTCCATGTCGTCGAGCTGAAACGAACTCAGTTCCAATACATAGATTTCCTTGTTTTCCAACGCCACCTGTTTGGCAAAACTGTAACCAACGTTTCCAGCCAATCCTACATTCATTCCGGCTTTGGTGAGCAGGTGATGAATCATCATGGTCGTGGTTGTTTTTCCGTTACTACCGGTGATGCACACTTTTTTTGCCGTTGTGAAATAACCCGCCAGTTCGATTTCAGAAACCACTTTGATTCTTTTTTCGCGAATGGCTTTCATCACGGGCGTTTTTTCCGGAATGCCCGGCGATTTCACAATCAGATCAGCTTCGAGGATGCGATCCATGGAATGCGTTCCCTGTTCCCACTCCAGACCGTATTCACCCAATTCCTGTTGAAACGACGGTTTCACGGTCCCATAATCGGACACGAAGACCTTCGCCCCTTTCGCTTGCGCTAAAATGGCTGCTCCGACACCACTTTCGCCGGCGCCCAAAATCACTACTATTTTGGCGTTCAAGTCCATTAACGGAGTTTCAGAGTTACAATGGTGACTACTGCGAGCAATACGGCTACAATCCAGAAGCGCGATACAATTTTCGCTTCATGCAGGCCTTTTTTCTGGTAATGGTGATGTAGTGGTGCCATGAGGAAAATCCGCTTCCCGACACCGCTTCGTTTCTTGCTGTATTTGAAATAACCCACCTGCAGGATCACCGACAGATTCTCGATAAGGAAGATTCCGCACAATACCGGGATCAGCAATTCCTTGCGAATCGAAATAGCAAATACAGCGATGATTCCGCCCAAGGCTAAACTTCCGGTATCGCCCATGAATACCTGTGCCGGGTAACTGTTGTACCACAAAAATCCGATGCACGCTCCCACAAAGGCGGCGATAAATATTACGAGTTCCTCGGCGTAGGGGACGTACATCACATCGAGGTAATCCGCGAAGCGAATGTTGGAGGTCACGTAAGCCAAAATCGCCAACGCAATCCCCGCAATGGCACTGGTTCCGGTTGCGAGTCCATCGAGTCCGTCGGTCATATTGGCGCCGTTGGAAACTGCAATCACGATCACGATCACCAATGGAATAAACAGCAACCAACCGTACGACTTATCAAAATCACCGATCAACCAATTGTAGTTGAATTCGTTGTTGTTGATGAACGGAATGGTCGTAGTCATATCCCGCGTTTCGATCCACTTGGCAGGAATGCTGTCGGTTTCGTCGCTCGTGTGCTGATGCGTTACAAAACTTTCACCCGCCTGTAGTTTGTAATTGGTATCAACGCGTTTGTGTACCTGCACATCCGGGTGAAAATACATGATGCAACCCACGATAATTCCCACACCTATTTGTCCGATGATCTTAAAACGACCGGCAAGACCTTCTTTGTTTTTCTTGAAGACTTTGATGTAATCATCCAGGAAACCAATTGCGCCGAGCCAAACAGTTGCAATGATCATGGTGACGACATAAATATTGTGCAGTTTGGCGAACAACAAGGTCGGAATGAGGATCGCGCTCAGGATGATGATTCCACCCATAGTTGGCGTTCCTGATTTTTCAATTTGTCCAGCCAATCCCAAATCACGCACGGTTTCGCCGATCTGCTGACGACGCAACAGGTTGATGAGACGCTTTCCGAAAATGATCGAAACGATGAGTGAAGTAATCAAGGCCATTGCCGCACGGAAGGAAATGTATTGAAACAATCCTGCTCCGGGAAAATCCAGTTGTTCGAGATAATCAAAGAGGTACGTTAACATTATTTATTCAGTTTAGTAAAGTATGTTTCTACAAGTTGGAAATCGTCGAACGGATGCTTCACGCCTTTGATTTCCTGGTATTTTTCATGTCCTTTCCCCGCAACGAGGATAATGTCTTTGGGCTGCGCCAGAGCAACCGCTGTTTTGATGGCCTGTTCGCGATCCTGAATCGTCAACACTTTCATAAAGTGCTGCGGCTCCACTCCTTTTTCCATTTCATCCAAAATGACTTGCGGATCTTCCGAGCGCGGGTTGTCGGACGTCAGGATCACTTTGTCGCTCAACTCACAGGCAATACGCGCCATTTCAGGTCGCTTCAGCGCGTCTCTGTCGCCACCACAACCCACAACTGTGATCACCTGCTCGTTGCGCGTGCGTATGTTCTCAATGGTTTTCAGCACGTTTAACAAAGCATCCGGTGTGTGTGCGTAATCCACAATAGCGGTAACAGCACCTGTGCTTTGGGTAAACTGAAAGCGGCCGTCAACCGATTCCAAACGACTCAAAACGGTGAGCACCTCCGTTGCGTCTTCGCCCAGCAATTGCGTAATACCGAAAACCGTTGTGAGGTTGTAGGCATTAAAATCGCCGATCAAGCGTGTCCACACTTCGGTTCCGTTGATCGTCAACACCAATCCAGCAAAGCTATTTTCAAGCACTTTCACCATGTAGTCGGCATGACTTTTCATGGCGTAGGTCGAAACGGTTGCTTTGGTGTTTTGCACCATCACCATTCCGTTTTTGTCATCCACATTCGTGAGAGCAAATGTTCCTTTCGCAAGGTTGTCGAAGAATCCTTTTTTCGCCTCGATGTAGGCTTTGAACGTACCGTGATAATCCAAATGATCGTGCGTGATGTTGGTAAACGCAGCGCCTTTGAAGTTCAACCCGGCAATGCGGTTTTGCGACACAGCGTGCGAACTCACTTCCATGAAGCAGTGCGAACAACCCTGCGCGACCATATCGGCCAGCAAAGCATTCAAAGCCACAGGATCGGGTGTGGTATGTGTCGCTGGAACCGCTTCGTCACCGATGAGATTCACTACCGTAGACAACAAACCGACTTTGTAACCAAGATTTGTATACAAACGATGAAGCAACGTCGTACAGGTCGTTTTTCCGTTCGTTCCCGTGATCCCGATCAGAATCAATTCATCCGACGGTGAACCGTAAAACGCATGCGCTAATTCGCCCAATGCTTTTCCTGTATTGGGAACCACCAGTTGTGTTACATCTGCCGAGGTTTCCATTGCTTGTTCGGTCACAATTGCCGTGCAGCCCTGAGCGATTACCTGTGACAAGAAATCGTGCCCGTCAGCTTTCGTTCCTTTCATCGCCACGAACAACGTTCCCGCAACGGCTTTGCGTGAATCAAACACAATAGCCGACACAGCAGCATCGCGCGGACCGATCCACGAGTTAACTGTTGTTGCTGATGCTATGTCGTTTAACTTTATCATTTCAATACTAATTCTATCAATCCGCCTTTGTAGGCCGGTGTTCCTGCGGGAACGGTCTGGGATACCACTTGTCCTGATCCGCGTAAATACACATGCATTCCGAGACGCTCTATGAGGTAAACCGCATCGCGGGCAGACAAACCAACCACGTTGGGAACCGTATTTTTATTCACCTTGCGGCGACTCATTTCCACATTATTTCCTTCGGCTTTCGTGCTGAACCAATCTGACTGCTGCACAATGGAATAATGAATCCCCAAATGGCCCAGCACTTCTAAAATGTCGGCACGATTACCGTCCATGGAAAGCGGCACTTCTTTCACTTTCTTGCGCGATTCGTTGATCGCTTTGTGGTACTTCAGCGTATTCGAATACACCTTGTTGGCAATGGCTGAAAACACCGTTCCCGAAACCGTAGCTCCATAGATGTCTTTGCTTGGTGCCGATACTACCACGATACACGAATAGAGCGGTTCTTTTGCCGGGAAATAGCCCACAAACGAAGCCTGGTAACGTTCCTCGCCTTTTTCGCCGTAACGCAAATCGTCGTTCAGGATTCGGGCCGTTCCGGTTTTACCTGCGATATCGAACAGCGACGATTTCAAGGCGCTACCTGTACCACGCTTTACAACTCCCGACAAGCATTCCTGCAACTGGTGCAAGGTGCGGTCGGAACAGATTTTCTGACGAAGTACAATCGGTTTGTTGTGTTTCACCACTTCTGAACCTCGGCGAATTTCCTGCACAAACTGCGGGCGAACGAGTGTTCCTTCATTCGCCACCGCATTGTAAAAAGCCAGTGTTTGCAATGGTGTTTGCTGCACTTCGTAACCGATTGACATCCACGCCAGTGAACCACCCCACCAATTCGGCGAGCCCGGTTGATAAACCGTTGGAACAGGCTCACCTTTCAACTCAATGCCCAATGGTTCGGTGATACCGAATTCTTTCAAACGAGCAGTAAATGCCTCAGGTTCGGTGCGATAAGCGTTGTAAATCACTTTCGAGATCACATTCGACGACAACTCAAATGCCCGGCGGATGGTGATGCGTCCGTAGCCATATGGATTGGAATCTTTCAGTTTCTTTCCGTAGAAATTGTATTCACCGTCAGCATTAACGGTATCATTCAGCGAGATTTTTTCATCTTCCAATGCCGCCATCAGCGATGCCAGTTTGAAGGTCGATCCCGGAACTTCTTTGGTACCGATTGCGTGGTTGTACAATTCGTAATATTCACCATCACTCGCCAACTGTAGGTTCACAATTGCCCGAACGTAGCCGGTTTTCACATCCATCACAATCACTGATCCGCTTCGTGCGCCCTGATTTTTCAACTGCTGGTACAGCTCCGAATGCGCCACTTCCTGAATGTTCAGATCGATCGTCGTGATCAAATCAGCACCTTCTACCGGCTCACGGAGCATTTGTCCGGTTTTCTTCCAACCCGAAGAGATTTCCTGTTCGATTTCCAATCCCGGTTCACCGGCAAGGTATTCGATGTATGCTCCTTCAATTCCTACGCGCAGTTCTTTCTCACCCTTATTTTTCTGGTAATAACCAAGGGTTCTTTTCAACATTTCACCCTGCGGACGTTTACGTGAAACCGTCTCGTCTGTATCGATCAACCCGCCTTTGTTGCGTCCCAGTTTGAAGATCGGCAACTCACGCACCCGACGACGCTGCTCGTTGGTCGCTTTGAGCTTGATGGTGACGTAATGCTTATCGTTGACCCGCGCCCGACGAATCATATTCTCGTAATCACGCGCTGAAGTCGACGGGAAAATTCCCGACAAACCACGCGCCAAATCAGAAATATCACGATCGAACACTTCCTGATTCACCACTCCCGGATCCATGTGGATATCGTAAAACGACACCGATGTCAACAAGGGAACATAATTGCGATCGAGGATTTCACCTCTTCGCGGATAACGTGGCATTGCCCGCTTCGGGATCTTTTCTTCCTTATCCGTAAAAAGGGTCGCCTTTCCTTCGGTCTGGATCATGACGATCTTCACGATGACAACAATCAACGCAACAAAAAAGCCTAAATAAACGAGGTAGGCTCTCCAGATCAGATCCTTTTTATCACTCATTTTTCGGGTCGTTTAATGCGAATCACTTTCGCAGGTTTCAACGATTCTTTTAAACCGCGTCGCTCCAGCATTTCCACCAGGCGGTAACGCGATGTCAATTCTTCCAGTTTTGCTTTATTCTCAATATATTCCGCCGTATTGGCATTCACTTCTGTTTGCAGCGCATCAATGTCTTTGGTCAACTGCTTGCCGTAATAACCTTTTCCCACCACCAGCAAGAGCAGGAAGAGGAAAAAGAAAATGTACGTGAGGTTGTTTAATACAAAATCACGGGTGAGGATATCGCCGTTAAGTACCTGCACGATGATGTTGGGGCGTTTTGGCGCGGTTTTTTTGGCACGCGCCTCAGATCGATCACGATCGACCTTTACACCGTCGTCCGTTTTCGGTTGGTCCTTTGAGCGCGGATTGCGATCCGCGCCTACATTACCACCCTTATCAACAGGTTTTTCACGGTAAACATTGCCCTGCAGGTTTTCCAATGCCTCACGACCAATGTTGGATTCTTTTTTATTGCCCGAGCGCGGATTGCGATCCGCGCCTACATCACCCAAATCGGGTTTGCGTTCGTGGTATTCATTTTCCATCGGACACACGTTTTGCGATTCGTAACTTGGCACTGCGGGCCCGCGAATTGGCCGCAATTTCTTCTTCTGTCGGGCTAACAGGCTTGCGGGTAATTTCCTCGAATGGCTTCAGCACATTGCCGAAGAAATCCTTCTCGATCGACCCGTCGATATTGCCGCGTTTCATGATGTTTTTCACCAAACGATCTTCCAGCGAATGGTAGGACATGATCACCAAACGACCGTCTGTTTTCAATACATCCGGAATTTGCAGGAGGAATTTTTCCAATGCCTCCATTTCCTGATTCACTTCGATACGCAGGGCCTGGAAGATCTGCGCGAAATATTTATGATCCTTAAACTTCGGCGCCAGTGGAAAGAGGATTTCCATTAGCTGACCTGTTGTTTTGATCGGCTTGCGTTTGCGTTGTTTTACCAGTTCCAACGCTGCTTTGTAAGCACCCTGAACTTCGCCGTAAGCCCGGAAAATTTTCGCCAGTTGCTCTTCGTCGTAGGTTGCCAGGATGCTCGCCGCGGTGATTTCACCACTTTGATTCATGCGCATATCCAGAGCTTCATCACCACGAATGGAGAACCCGCGTTTGGTATCATCGAACTGATGCGAAGAAACCCCGAGGTCAGCCAGAATACCGTCGACCTGATTGATTCCCATTACCTTCAAATGGTTTTTGAGGAAGGAAAAATTGGCGGGAACAAAATGGAAATTGGGCGCAGACCATGCATTGGCACGCGCGTCAGGATCCTGATCAAATACGATTAATTGTCCTTTGGGAGAAAGCTGCTCGAAAATGGCACGCGAATGACCACCGCCACCGAAGGTAACATCAACGTAAGTGCCATCAGGATGAATAGACAATCCGTCTAAACATTCTTTGAGCATTACCGGAATATGGTATGTGTCGTTATTCGTCATCGTTCCCCAAATCACCCATTACTTCATCCGCCAAATCAGCGAAATCAGCCATGTTACCATCCAACAGTTGGAAGTATTTGGACTTGTCCCAGATCTCAATTCGATCGTTGTAGGCAATGAGCATCACCTCCTTGTCTAACCCAACACGCTCCATGTGCATCACCGGAACGAGTACACGTCCGGCAGAATCGAGCGCCACCTGCTTTGCTCCCTGATGGAACAAACGGTAGAACATTCGGTTTTTGGGTTTAAACAGGTTGAGTTTGCTGAGTTTATCTGCGAGCTTATCCCATTCGTTCATCGGATACAGCGTGAGACAATCCTCAAAGCCTTTGTTCAACATGAATTGTTCCTGAGCCTCGGGAGAAAGTTGTTTGCGCAACCCAGCCGGGAAGAGGAATCGCCCCTTACCGTCAAGTTTCACTTCAAATTCTCCTACAAGTCCAGCCATAGCTTAAATAATGGGTAAAATTAGGGGAAATAACCCACTTTTTACCACCAAGTTACACTTTGTTGAAAACTTCGTACGTATGAACACGTGTAAAGGTTACAACTATGTGTGTAAAGGTACTGATTTTATTGGAATAATGGATAAAAATGAAATGGTGGGGAAAAGTGGGAATGTGGAAAAGTAAGGTGAATTTGGTAATAATTCTGAATTGAGCTGTAAAATCCAGAAACACTCTGATCTTTACAAATCACCGGTTACCTCCACCCATCTCCCGACATACACAATAAACCCGCTCCTTTCCCGTAATGGATTATTGTGTATTTTGCGAACCTGTTTGTCGACTCAACGCCCTGAAATGAAGCAACACCTTATCAATTGTCTGACTAAGATTTACCTGATTCCGATGCTGTTGTTGACGCAGGTGTTGCTGGCGCAACCCGATAGCAGCTCTGTGATTCGCGCACCGCGACTGGACCGGAAAACCGAGCGGGACCCGAAATTACTGGTAGAGGCCCTGACTAAAGGAAAAACGGGCGATCTTGAAAAGTTTGAGGCGATTTTTGCCTGGGTGGCGTCGAATGTTCAGTACGATTACCGCAGTTATTATTCGGGACGGGGATACAATTCCGAGACGGATGTCCGTAAAGTGTTGCGTCAAAAAGAGGCGATCTGCTTTCAGTATTCTGCTTTGATGGACTACTTGTGCGCTCTTGCTGACATTCACAATGTGACCGTTACGGGCTACGCCAAAGACATGCTCTTTGATATCAACGACACGATCTTTTTCGACAACCACGCCTGGAATGCTGTGAAACTCGACGACAGGTGGTATGTGTACGATGTCACCTGGTCGGCGGGAGGCTACGAATACCGGTTGGGGAAATTCAGTCAGCGGGTGTATAACTGGCGAACCAACATTCATATGAATCGGACGAAACTCCGAAAAACAACACTGGTGGTGCGTCATGAGAAGAATATCTTCTGTGAGATCCCGAAACACAAGGAGAAAAAAGTGAGGCTGGTGGAAAAACTTCCTCTTTTCTGGCGGGTGATCGACCGTGTGCTGAGCTGGATTCCGTTGCGGATCGTGATCGATCATGGGAAAGTGAAAGACAAGTCCTTCTTCCTCACCGAACCCCGATTGTTTGCCATTACGCATTTCCCGAATTCGCCGTATTGGTCGTTGACCCCGGAAATTAGCAATGTTCGCGAATTTTCGGCCGACAAAAGCTATTACGACCACAACAAGGACCAGTACCTCATCCAGGAAAGAGAAGGCACGATGTGTCTTGAATGTGACGATTTTTTCGCGCTGGATTCACTCGGACAATTCAAGGAAAAAGTCACTCAAAGTCTTGCCAATAATCCACGGAACGGTATAGAACCGGCTGCGAATTATTTCCACATCGCCAACATTTTCTACAAGGAAGCTTTTTTTTCGGTGGATTCACTGGAGAAAGTATCGGGCTACGATTCCACGGTGTTTTACCTCGATTTAGCGAAAAAGGAGCTGAAAAGAAGCCATCCGCAAAACAAGGCGTATTTCAAATTCCACACGAAGAAAGACAGTGAAAAAGTCAAACAGCTTCGAACAGCAAATCAAAAACACACGGCGGTCAATATCACCAACGTTTCGAACCTGCGGAAGCGGGCGAATAAAATCAAGTCGATCACTCCGAAGATCAAATCCGGTCAGCGGGTGAGTAAACGCAATCACCGGGCACAGCAACGTTTCACACCGAAAAACCCTACAGCGAAGCGACTACGAGACGAAACCGCCGAAGGCATCGAGAAACGAATCGACCTCGGTGAAAGCAAGATGGATTCCCTGAATGAGCGCATTGAATTCCTGGAATCGGATTTCCTCATTCGCCTGAATCAACTCACCGATAACGTGTGGGGACAGGAAAAACTGCTGCGTCCGCAAAACAATTACTTCTACCGGAGTGCTTCCGGACGTGTGTACGATTTACTGGACAATCGCGACAAACCGATCGTCGAATTCCGGGATTCGATCCAACATTATGAGGATTCGCTGGTCCGGTCGGTGAAAGATCAGGTGTTGTTTCCGTCTGATACGTTGTATGGCTATTTCCTCGAATTGAACAAACTCATCAAACGACGCGACGGACAGCAGTTGAAAACGCTAAAGCTCTACGCACGACTGTACACCGGAAACGTCATTGGAAGAGACAGTCTGGAAGCGGCACGCAGCCGTTTTCTGGAACGCACGAAAAAAGATTACTGCTATTTTTTCAAGCACCGGTTACCCATTCTGGATTTCACTATCGGTTATGAATTTTTCAGAGACAGCCATTATGAATTGTACAAAGCTATTAAAAGCGATAACAAAGCGGAATTGTTGCGCCACAAGGCTTTTGCAAAGGAAATTTCGCTCACAAAAAGGCGTGCGGCGCATGTGATTAACAACAACCTGAAATACCAGGCAAAATACAAACGGCAGGTGTTGAAAGATAAACGGGATTATTTGCGGAAACGGAAATGATTACTCATAAAACACACCTCATGTGTTTTATGGGCGCGGGATGCGTCCCGCGCCTACATCAAAATCGTGTTTTTCTAAAACCCTTGACGGTTGTCAGGGTAGATTGAACGGCTATCGTTCCGGGTGGGTTATCGCGCATGTTGCAGCTGTAGGTTTCATTCAAAACATTTTCCAGGTACCAATACCGGTAAGCAGGACGGTAGACATAGGTCTTCGTAACAATCGTCCGCTTGTGTGATCCGTAAATACATTCAAAGATTATCTTTCCGTTCAAAACCTGAATACGGTGGTAAGGATCGGCACGTCTTTTTGGCACTGTTGTATCCGAAACGGAGCTTCCGACAATGGTGTTGTTGTAGGTCGCAAAACGGTAATCTCCATTTTCTACTTGCAGGAATAAGACTACTCGTCGGTATTGTATGGGTTCTGCCCTGCTTGTGGGCTTTTCAGATTCACCCGGATCACGGCTGGTGAGGATCAGCATATCCTGCAAACCGTCGGCATTGAGGTCGCCCGGATGCAGTTCTATGACTCTGGTATCGTTGAATGTTTTGTGAGCGAGTGCTTTGAAAAATGAATCCGGGTCGTCGTAAGGAACAGCCTTTGTTGCCGGCTGTAAAACAGGAGACGGCGGCACGTCAATCGCAAATTTCAACATGGGATAAGGCGCAAAATTGCGCTTGGCACTGTTCAAATCGGCATCAGGTGATCGTTGTCTTTCCCCAACTTCAGCGGATTGGCACAAAAGCACCAACAATGCAGAAATCCTGATCAAATTCATCTACTAAAGGTAGGGGATAATAGCGTGGGGGTAAGCCAATTAAAGCCAATACTTTTTCTTTTTGCCTGACACAAAAAGTAAGAACATTAAAACCTCACCCCGATCACCGTCACATCATCCACCTGTTCGTGGTTTCCGCGCCAGTTTTCAAAGATCGTGTTCAAACGGTCGTGTTGGTTTTGGAACGATTCACCGGAAATAGTGGTGAGCAATTCGGTGAGTTGTCTTGACTTAAACTTTTTGCCTTTTTCACCGCCAAACTGATCGGGATAACCGTCGGTGTAGGCATAGACCACATCACCGGGCTGCAACTCCAATTCATGCGTGGTAAATGCCTGTAGTTTTTCACCTTTCCCGATTGGCATTTTATCAGCTTCGAAGTGGAGACATTCGCCATTGCGGATCACCACAGGAGCGTTGTAGGCCGCGCTGTAAGTCAACTGACCATCGTGTTTCCGGTGGGCAAATAACACGCCATCCATGCCATCCTGCGCGCCGCTGTGCGAGATATAGGCGATGAGGCGATTGCGCACGTGATCGAGAATCAATCCCGGATCGGTGAGTCGCAGTTCATTGATCGCTTCACTAAGGAACGAGATGTTGAGCAAACTCATAAACGCTCCCGGAACACCATGACCGGTACTGTCGCACACCGCCAGGAAGAAATAGTCACCCTGATCTGCCGACCAGTAAAAATCGCCCGAAACAATGTCTTTGGGTTTGAAATAAATGCAGACATCTTTGGTAAATGTGCGAATGTGCTCTTCTTGTGCCAATAAGGTTTGCTGAATGCGTTTGGCGTAATGGATCGAATCGAGGATCTCGCGTTGTTTTTCGTCAACGGTTTGTTTTTGGGCTTCGATCTCGGTTTTTTGTTCCTTCAGCAAGCCATTGGTTTTGCGTTTATGCTGGTTGGAACGAACGCTGAATAAGAGCAGTACCAACACCAATAATCCGATCAATCCGCCGGCCCAGATCAGGTTGGCTTGTTTTTCGTTTTTCGCGATGGCGGCTTTGTTTTTGTGATTGGCCAGTTGTAAATCCTGTTCTTTCCGGTCGAGTTCATTCAACACATTCAAGGTGGCTATTTGTTCATCGAGCGCCGCCAGGGTTGATTTCCGGCTCAATTCATTGGCTTTTTCCACCAATCGCAAGGCTTCTTTAAAATTACCGATTCCTTTCTCAATATCAGCCATGGTCAAATAGGCCTTCGCCAGACGCATCGGGTCGTCATTCAGTTGCAGGATCGCTACGCCTTCACGGGCAATCGTCAATGCTTTGTCGGCTTGTTTCAGTGCCAGTAAAATGTCGGCTTTGGTGAGCAACAATTCCGAATAAAGATAAGCATCTGAAATGCTGTCTACGAGTTGCAGCGCCTTTTCAATCTCCGATAATGCTTTCGTTTCGCGGTTCGTTTCATGAAAATAGTTGGCTTTCACCTGTGCGAGCGAACAATCAAATTCATCCTCATTAAGCTGACGGCTAATCGCTTCCATTTCCCGAATCACGTCGTCCACACGATCCAACTTTCCTATAGCACGGTATTCGGTTGCCAGGTTAAACAATACAATTCCCATCGACCGCGGATTGTTTAGTTTGCGGTAAATTTTCAACGCATGTTCGTTGTACCGTATCGCTTCTTTGAACAGTTTGCGTTCATCGTAAACCGTCGCGATGTTCAGGTATAACTGCGCTTCTTCGAATACATCGTTGAATTTCCGATTGAGTTGCAAACCCTTTTGAAAGGTGTTCAATGCCTGTTCGTACAAGCCGGCGTTCTTATAGGCTACTCCCAGATTGGTGAGCAGGGTCAGTTGATTTTCCTCCTGCTTGTATTGCACCGACAAATCGAATGCTTTCTGGTAATACCTCAGCGCGTAGGCCGTGTTGCCGGTTTCGTAATACACCGACCCAAGGTTAGAATAAGCGCCTATCAGTTTATCGTGCTTACCTTGTTTCCTGCGTTCGGCAATGATGCGGTAATAAAGCGCAATGGCTTCGTCGCTTTTATTGGTGTAGCGCAGAATAATTCCTTTGGTATTGAGCGCATCCAGTTCGCCGTCGAGGTAATGGATTTTACGTGCGAACGTATATCCTTTGTTTTGATAATAAGACGATTTTTCAATGGAATAATCCAGGTAATTCCATGCCAGTTCGTTGTACTGGACCACACGCATAGTATCGTTTTTCACCGGTAATGTGAGCGCCTTCTTCAAACTGTCGATCAACGGTGTTTGTGCACTACCACAGTAAGCCACAGACAGAAATAAGATGAACAGCAATCCTTTCATGGTTTAAAAGTAGGCTATTTGAATTGAAAATGTAAAATGTAAAATTGAAAAATAGTGCGATCTCCACCCTTTTCAATTTTACATTTTCAATTTGCTACTTTTCAATTAAATCCTATATTTAATCGTTGAATTCAAAAAAAACGAGCTATTCACAACACTACTACTATGAAACACGTCCACATATTCCACCGCTTCTTCTTCCTGTTTGCGCTTTTTGCAAGCTTTTCGCT
Organism: Bacteroidota bacterium; assembly: GCA_040387295.1. Classification (GTDB taxonomy): domain Bacteria; phylum Bacteroidota; class Bacteroidia; order Flavobacteriales_D; family Crocinitomicaceae; genus Fluviicola. Next base: position 108,628 of record JAZKEB010000004.1, read on the forward strand.
TTTGGCAAAAACACCTCCTGTTACACCTAAAGTGATACCCGATTCGGTGACGGTAGATTCTACCAAACATACAAGCATCCGTGTTATTTGCATCAAAAAATACCGCGAAGACTTTGAATTTGAGCCCAATAGTTCAGGAATCAACGTATATCCGGGCGATTATATCATGGTGAAAATCGATCGCAGGGATTTGGACAGCGTTCGCCGCAACATGAGTCGTTACCGCCTTTGGATTGACGGAATTTGTTTCCCGAATATGAGTCCGCATTTTATCAATGATTCGGAACCGGCTTTGATTTTTCAGTTCGAACGTGATACTGCGGAAACGTCTCCATGGCAAATCATGTACAGCAACCCGAATTACTGGCGGTTTCATCACCGCGTGAATATGAATCTGGGAACGCTCACTACAGAATATCATAATCCTGACAAAAAGCATCAAATCATCCTCTACACTTCCATTTGGTGGATTCCTTGGGTGTTTTATACCTTGTTCATTATACTGGTTGTACTCATTATCAAGTACGGGCGCGCATTTCTCAAAGACACGTCATTTTATGCGTCCAGCGGAGTGAAAATCGGTTATAAAACAATAGAAGTAACAGATGCTGAAAAGGGAATTATCAATATCCGTGAGATTCCATACAGTTTGGCGCGTTTTCAATTCCTGCTGTGGCTGATCGTTATTTTCTTCGGGATCCTGCACATCTGGATCATCACCGATGTTCTCACTTCGCCCAGCGGAAGCACGTTGTTGTTGCTGGGAATTAGTGGTGGTACGTTCTATTTAGGTAAAATCATCGACAAACCGGCAGGTGGCAGCACAATGACAGCGACCGAAGCAGTAACAAAATTTGAAACGGAGGGAGAGCATTCCAAAGGGCTGTTCTATGATATGCTCAACGATGGAAAAAGTATTAGTTTACACCGCCTACAGTTGCTTATTTTCACGGTATTCCTGAGCTGTTATTTTGTGATGCAGGTAGTGGGAATGCTTCTTATGCCACAGTTCGATGAAACGATGCTCGCCTTGATGGGAATCAGTAGTACGATGTATGCGGGTGTGAAGACGACGGAGTCGTAGCAAATATAAAGATGTCCGTGGGGGCGCGATAATCGCGCCCCACAATGGTCAATGATTTATACCATTCGATCAACCAAACGCTGTGTTCCTTCATTTACAAGGCTTTCCGCTTGTCGCTTTAAAATGTGTTGGTATCTTTGCCGGGTAATTCGTTACGAAACCCTACTGCCGCCACCGTCATCGGCTTTGTGATTTCAATACAAGCGCTCCTCCGGGAAGAGCACCACCTATGATCGATCGTCCCGATTATATTCTCCCGAAAATCCTTCGAAAGCGCACATTTTAAAATCACACCGGGAAGCATTGATTGCTTTTTTCGTGTTGATACTCTGGATTCAGTCCATCATGAACTTGTTGTGTCCATGAATTACTGTGTTTTGGTGTGGTCAAAAGTGGCCATAGCAGAAACAATTATAACATTTTAAACATTAGAAAAAATGGCAAAATTATTAGATAAAATAGCAGTAGTAGACATTGAGGCTACCTGCTGGAATGGCAACGCTCCCGAAGGAATGGTGAGCGATATTATTGAAATCGGTATCTGTTTACTGGATGTCCGAACAGGCGAAATCTCCGACAACCGGGGCATTATTGTGAAACCGGAACGTTCGACAGTGAGCGATTTCTGTACGGAACTCACCACCCTGACTCCCGAATTTGTGGAGCAGGAAGGTATTTCGTACAAAGAAGCTTGCGCAATTTTGCGGAAAGATTACCAAACGCAAAGCAGATCATGGGCCAGCTTCGGTGCTTACGACCAGAAACAGTTTCAGCGTCAGTGTGGCGATTTAGGTATCGGTTATCCTTTCGGTCCTTCACACATCAATGTAAAAACACTTTTTGCATTGAAGAATAAACTGGGACACGAAGTCGGAATGGATGGCGCATTGAAATTTTTGAAAATTTCATTGGAAGGCACCCATCACCGCGGTGTAGATGATGCGAACAACATCGCCAAGATTTTGCGGGAGATTTTAGGATAAACACCTCTACAAACAGACCTTTTTATGATCCCATGCGTACCAAACGCAAACCCGAACATCGTTATGGGCGGGAAATCGTAAAAATGGAAAAATGATTGGTTTTTCAACAGAGGTGCAATAAATTTTGTGCCTCTGTTAACTAAAACCACTTGCTTTAAATCGCCTTTAAATATCACCGGAACAAAACACTAACTATCTAGTTATCAATAATTAAACTCTATCTTTTAACATAAAAAACTTGTGGGAATCAATTCTTTCCCCGTAACTTATACCGACATTTAAACACTATTTCTTATGAGAACTTCTATTCACAAAATGAGAGCTGCGGCACTCATGGCCACTGCTTTGCTCGTTAGCAGCAGCGTTCACGCACAATTAGTTAATTTCACTACTGGCAACCTGTGTACACAGGGCAATGACTGGGTGATCGACGGAACCAATGGCGCTGATAATCGCCTTGGACAACTTCAAGGAGGAACTTACGGCGATCCCTGGTCACAATGGGCCAACATTGGTCTTTGCGACGTGGCCAGTTTCCCTCCTGCTAATTGTAATTATTACGGTTTTACCTCAAACTGGTCATCTGACAGAGCTTTTTTCGGATTGCGTTATGATAACTGGAATGAAGCCAATGCGATGATCGCTTTTGGTGACAATGTGGATATGCAACCGGATATCAATCGCCTTATTTTCCAATTCGATTCGTGGATTCCCTCGCAAAGTCTTGAAATCGGGACCATGGTAGCAACCGGTAATTTTGGTTTGCATACCGCAGCACCAACGGCCACCTTACACGTTGATGCTGCCTTTAAACCGCTCGATCCGGGAACCTTTTCCAATGTGCGTTTTGAAAACCTCCAAAACGGCAAAGGAAATCTGTTGGTGATTGACGCGACAGGATATGTTTACGACAGCAAAATTGCCATGGGAACGGTGGCGATTAACAATTGTTATTCTACTGATTTTGTACCCAAATACAACAGCGGAATGTATGTTTGTTCCCAAATTTACGACGATGGGAATTCGGTGGGGATTGGAACCACAGGAGCATTCCCATTCACCGTTACATTAACAAATAACGTTCAGCCGGGTCCATGGTCTTCAGTTACCAGCGGTATTTTAAAACTCAAAGTAAACGGTATTACCATGAGCGACGGCTACCTCATCACATCCGACGCCCGTTACAAAAAAGACGTGACCGCTTTGGAAGGCTCACTTGATAAACTACTGAAAATGCGTGGAGTAGCCTATAACTGGGACAAGGCTCGAAATCCTGAAATGGGATTCGGTGATGAGAAACAACTCGGGTTCATTGCTCAGGAAGTTGAAAAAGTATTGCCGGAAATGGTTTACACCTTAGAAAATGGTTACAAAGCGGTGAACTACACTGCCTTGATTCCGGTAGTTGTTGAAGCGATCAAAGAACAACAAACAACCATTGCGAGCCTGCAGGATGAATTGGCTCGAATAAAAGATATTCAGTCAGGAAATCTTGATCCGCTTAGTATTTCCAGTACCATGACAATTCATCCGAACCCGAGCAACACAACAGTGATCATCGGATTCACAGGAATCGACCCAACAGCACAATCGGCTATTATGATCTTCGATATGAATGGAAAATTGATCAAAACCATTGAGTTGACTACGCGTGAGTTAGAAAAACTGGAGCTTGCCAAAGGAACGCTGGAGCCGGGAATGTACCTTGTTTCACTGATCTCTAACAATAAAGAATTGCACACACAACGATTGATTATACAGCAATGATATTTTTTGATAGGCTCGGGAATGTCCCGAGCCTGTTTTCATACCACAATTATTTGGACCGCAATGCGGTAATGTATTCGATGATCGGGATGTCGATGGAAAACATGAAAAACAGGTTATCCGTATTGAACGAATCGTCTGTATACGGTTGATTCACAGATCCTGAAAAAGTAATCCCGTTAAATGTGCGACAGCCTAATCCGATTCCGACAAACGGAAAATCAAAGTTCTGATCCGTTTTCAGATTCACTACATTGTACAACAATCCTCCTGTGTGGATATCGACAAAGAAATCATCTAAAATTGGTTTTGGCTGCGGCCTGTTCCAACTACGCCAAGTACCCTTGCGGTTATAGTACCTGAAGTTAATACCAGGCTGAAAAGAGCGGGTGTATTTGTAGTTCCAGATTTTGAATTTTATCCCGATTTTTTCACTTGCGAAAGCCAGACTATTCATGCGACTTGTAGTTCCGTCATCGTTTACCTGCAGGTTGTTTGGATTCACAAACGACGAATAATTCACCCCGATGTTGATATATGGCTGAATATAGCGGAAACGGTACAGTTGGGATGGTTTCACCAATTGGTCGTTCAAACTAAACACCACCGATTCAAAACTTAAGCTTATTGTAGCCGGTTCTTGTTTCACTGAATCAGCTGCTTTGTAGGTCACGTTATTGACAACGCTTCTCAGATAAACGGCCGAAGCATTGAATTGTCCGCTTTTGTCGATGTAATCAATCAAACGGTTCATCAATTCTTTTGACGACTCCACTTGCTCTTCGTTAAACGAAAATCCTTTAATTCCTTCCGGATTTTTTGCGTTTGACAACATTTCAAGCAGCTCCTGAATCATTTTAACACGTTCGGAAATGGATGTCAATTCGTCTATTAATCGATCGGCCAATGGTTGTCGCTGGGAGAAATAAGGAGAAAAATGTTTTGTGTGTAAAACACCATTCCACAAACTATCTTTTCCTAACTCATCCATTAAACCAACAATATAAAGCTTAGTCACTCCTCGATTCTCGTTCATCTCCTCCTCTGAATGTTTCAGTAATGCGGATTTAAATTTCTCATATGGTTTAGAAGCCGCGCCAACTGCGTCACCTTTTTCTTTCAACACCGCAATCAATGTATCTACCCTGGGCTTCGTATAGACTCCTGTCCTCTGTCTTTGTTTCCAATCAGTATAATATGCTTGTAAATTTTCTACTTTGTCAACAAAATCCCTATCAAAACGCAATTGTTCTACATTCTCAAGCAATTGCTTTAAATCTTTCTTCACAAGAGCACCCAGACCCGGCTGATCTTCTACCAAAGCAAGATTACTTTTCATTCTTGAAAAATACTCGGCTTTTCTATTGGCAATCAGCTTCGTAGTTACGTTTTTCGAAATCACCTTCAATAAGGGTGTGTAATCTCCTGATTTGACCAATTCATAATCTGCCTTCAGTTTTTGTACCACCGAAATGATTTCGTTTATGTGTGCAATTTTTCGATTCACAGTCGTGTCAGCAAGCAATGAATCAATCTTAAGGTTGATTTTCTCCAATCCCGGAATACGTTCCAAAAATGATTCCGGAAGGATGTTTTTGATTTCAATCACTTTTGCGGTCAATACATTCACCAAAGCCGTATCAATTTTTTCGCCGTTTTTGAGCTCGTACCATACCTGGTTGGAAACGGTCAGCACCGAATCGATGGTGCCATCCTTCAATTGTTCGACGCCTTCCTGAATGGCTTTTAGTTCCTGAATAATCGACATCAATGAACCAATCGTCACTTTGGCCGCTTCATAATCCTTGCTCAACGAGTCTTTTTCCTGCCAATACCGACTATCTTTTTCGTACCAAATCCGGTCCGGATTCTCTTGATTGGCGAGCTCACTATATATCGGAAAATAAACACGCAAGTCAGGATTCTCGATGCAGATATTCAGTACCATATCCAATGACTGATTAAACCGTATATAATCTTTCAGTGAATCGAGTTTAAATTTTGATTTTTCACCTATTGCCCTATTAAACGTGGGACTTCCATCAAACTGCTGATTCACCGCAACTGCCATACCGAAGATCATGGATGCTTCTTTCATCAGTTCCAGCGTATTCTTCCCAAATTCACTTTTATCGGCTGAAATTGTGAGCTCGTTCAGTGTTTCATAAATCAGGTATTTCGTTGTGAAATTGTCCAACCGACTCGAATCGCCAGGCGTAAGCGAAAACCATGATTCGGTGATCAGTCGACCCAATACAAACTTGTTGAGTTCTTCCTGCTTTTTCTGAATAATGGCAACCAACGCATCGGAGTCAATCGTTCCCTTGTTAAACGAAACACCGTGGTCTTGTTCATAGACTAGTTCCTGTGAATGGAGCGTAGAAAAAATAAATGAAGTACTGTGGATCAGTAAATAGTGTAGGGCCTTTTTCATGCGTTGCGGTTTTCAATAGCAGTACGAATCTAATCATTATGCCGTTTTATGCAATAAAAAATGATGAAATGTTTCCCGTAAGCGTAGGAACAGGATATCAAGGCTCGGAATGCGTCCCGGGTCTACTAGCATTTCAACAATGAATGGGTTTTCGGGAGACGGAAACACCTCATTTCTTCTTATCTTTCGACAGATTTTACTCGTTATGAAAACACTTCTTTCGCTTTTGTTCTTCCATCTCCTGATGACTTCGGTATCTGCACAAACACCGGTTCGTCTGGTGATGCATCACCATTTGGGAACCAATGATTTTGCATTGGCTACGGCCGCTTCCAACAATCTGGGGAATGCATTTAACGTTTCGGTATTAAAATACTATGTCACCAAATTTACCATCGTGCACAATGGCGGTCAGTTGATGACTGTTCCTGACGATGTGGTAGCACTTGTAACCGTTGATGGCGCTTCAACTACGATTGATTTAGGTTCGTTCAGTGTGACCAATATCGAAGGAATCCGTTTCCATATCGGGGTTCATACACCTGTCAATCACGAAGATCCTTCGTTGCTCCCAGGCAATCACCCGCTTGCTCCGCAATCACCTTCCATGCATTGGGGATGGGCTTCGGGCTACCGCTTTGTATTGCTGGAAGGAATGGCAGGAGCCAGCCTTAATCAAGGGTTGGAATTGCACGGTCTGGGTGATGCGAATTACTTTGAAACAGCCGTTCTTGCGCAAAGTGTGACCGAAAACGGGGGCGAATCCATTCACATTGATGCCGATTATGAAAAAGCATTGCAGGATATCAACGTAAGCGGCGGTTTGGTTGTTCATGGTGAATTGGCCGAAGCAGCTACGATGATCGCTAATTTCCGGGACCATGTTTATACGGCTACAATCGGTGCCGGATTGGGTGAAACAACTACCGAAGGTGGAATGTCTATTTACCCGAATCCTTCTCACGGATCGTTTACCGTTGCTTTTACCGGAGTTGAAGGTAAACTGGTAATCAATGATGTGAGCGGAAAAATCGTTCATACCGAAGCAATTCTTTTCGGGACAACTGCAAAATCTTTGACCTTGCAAGAAGAAGGAGTCTATTTTATAACCCTTCATACGGCTCAGGGAACAACTACACAACAATTGGTCATCAAATAACTAAACTACAGGATTCTCTCTTATGAAAAAATGGAATCTTATTTTGCTGGCACTGTTGCTCGGTGTGGTGTTTTTTTCCTGTAAAAAAGCATTGACCGATCCCACAGGAACTATTTCGTTGGATACCACGCCTTATACGATAGAATACAACACACTGGCCGACCCGAATCTTCCGGGTGATAATCCGTTAACGCTGGAAAAAGTGGAACTGGGGCGAATGCTCTTTTACGAAAATCTGCTTTCAGGCGATGGCACCATGTCTTGTTCTTCCTGTCACAACCAGAAAAACGCCTTTTCGGATACAGCGCAGTTTTCTACGGGAATTGACGGTTTACAGGGAGCGCGCCAAGCGATGGCTATTTTCAACATGGCCTGGAACGACAATGAATTTTTCTGGGACGGAAGAGCGCATTTACTGCGCGATCAGGCATTGAAACCTATTCAGGATCCGTTGGAAATGCACGAAACCCTGCCTAACGCCATTGCCAAACTAGAAGCCAAAGGTCGCTACCGTGTCCAATTCTCCAAGGCATTCGGCAACGATTCTATTACTTCGGAACGCATTTCACTAGCATTGGAAGCATTTATGTTTACGTTGGTTTCCAATCAATCGAAATACGACCGCTACTTAACCGGAAATGCCACTTTAAGTGCAAGCGAAGAACGCGGAAGGGCCTTGTTTTTTGACGAATACAATCCATTCTTCCCTGAACTTTCCGGAGCCGATTGCGCACACTGTCACAGTGGAAGTAATTTCGAGAACGATCAGTACATGAACAATGGTTTGGACGATGAAGCGCAAATTTCAGATCTTGGAAGACAAGTCGTAACGAATTCCGCGAGTGATAAAGGGAAATTTAAAGTGCCTTCCCTGCGTAATATCGCGTTGACGTATCCGTACATGCACGATGGCCGCTTACGCACCTTGGAAGAAGTAGTGGAACATTACAATTCGGGCATTCATGCTTCAACAACTCTGGAACCTCAACTGGCTTATACGATGCCTACCGGCTTGATGTTAAACGCTCAGGATAAAATGGATTTGGTGAATTTCCTGAAAACACTGACGGATTATCAATTTATCAAGAATCCGGCGTTTGGTTCGCCTTTCTAAACCATTTTGAATCCTTAATTACCTCGCAAAAATCAACCACATAGACAATATAGGCTTTCACTATTTGAATATTCAACATAGAGGCGCAAAGTTGGCAAAGTGAAGCGACTACAATAGCACATACAACACTTATGTGACCTATGTGGTTAAAAAAATTACTGTGGTTTATTTAGGTGCACTATACCGTTTATCGGTAATAAACTGCTTGTCGGTGAGTGTTTTCAAGAACGAAATGAGGTCATTTTCTTCGGCTTCCGTCAACGTGAACGGCTGTATAATGGCACTTTTGTTCGGATGAGCTTCCCCTCCACTTTCGTAGTGATGTAGCACTTCCCTCAGGGTTTTGAAACGACCGTCGTGCATATAAGGTGCTGTGAGGGAAATATTGCGCAACGTTGGAACCTTCACCATATCACGGTCAACTTCCAGCTGTGTCACCCGCATTCTGCCTGAATCGGCATAAATAGGAAAGAGTCCGTTGTTGCGAACACTGAAATCGGTGAAGTTGAATCCGCCATGACACTGAGCGCAATGTAAGCGATCAAAAAACAGGTTTTTGCCCCGGGTTTCGGCCGCCGTAAGTTTTTTCTTTCCCTGCAGTACCGCATCGTATTTTGAATGACTACTGATGAGGGTTCGCTCAAACGCAGAAATAGCGCGGGTAATCACAAACGCATCCGGTTCGCGGTCATAGGCTTTTTTACTCATCGCCACATACATCGGGTCGGCCTTCATGCGTTTGGAAACATCTACAATATTGAAGTCCATTTCGGCATGTTCCTGAATAGGTACGAGAATTTGTTTTTCCAGGGTTTCCAAAAAACCATCGAACAATACTGTCGGGTTGTACCCCACATTGGCAAGCGTTGGCGCATTACGATTTCCCTTACGGCCTTCTGTTCCGGAACTAATCGCCGCAGTATCGGCAAATGCCAGCGACTGTTTGTGGCACGTTGCGCACGAAATATCATTGTTACGTGAGAGAATGGGGTCGTAGAACAATTTTCGCCCCAGATCAACCCTGTCCTGATTGAACTGATTGTTCTCGGGATAGGTCATTGCAGGGAAATGTGCCGGTAATTCCGAGGTTGTCCCACCCTTTTCAGAAATACACGCTATAAGGGCAAAGGCAATTAATGCTGTAAACAAACTGATATGGAGAATGCGGGGTTGCATGGATCAAAGGTACTGAAAATTGGGGTTTTAAAGAATTCTTCCGTCAAAAATAACGTTCGTAATAGTGCAAATTGGCATATCAAATAAACGGACATAAATTCGCACTATTACGACGGGTTAAATCAGTTTTCCGAATGCTCATTTCAGTGGTTTCCCAACATTTTCGCAACCTCAAAAAACCGCTCCCAAAATACCGGAAACTCTGCCTGAACCAACACCAATTCCTTCGTAAACGGATGAACAAACTCCAACCGTTCGGCATGCAAAAACAAATCCGGCAATTGAAGTTGTTGCTGAAACGCATGATTGTGGTGCCGGTTTCCATGCTTCGGATCACCGATAATCGGGTGACTGATCTTATTGGCGTGAATCCGCAATTGATGCGTACGGCCGGTTTCCGGAGTCAATTCCACCAAACTATAACGGGCAGTGTTATACGGTTCAACCGCCATATTCAACTCAAACTGCTGCAAACAGCGGTAATGCGTTAGTGCTTCCTTGTAATTCCCGCGTTCGTTTTTCACGGGTGAATCGATGGTTCCGGATTCGGAAATATACCCGCGAAGCAACGCAACGTAGGTTTTGGTAATGGCTTTTAAATCAAACAGCTGCTGAAAATTTGAAGCGTGTTCATTCGATTTCACAAAGATCAGCGCTCCGGATGTTTTGTGGTCTAAGCGATGTACGGGAACGGCTGTTTCATAGCCCATGGCACGAACCAGTTCCACCAGAGAAGGTGTTTCGATGTTCCGCGCAAAATGCGAATGATGCACCAACATGTTGTTGGGTTTGTTCACCACAAAGCAGACGTCGTCTTCGAATAAAACCGGAATTTCCACATGCAATGTTAATGAAAGGAACCACAAAGACACAAAGTTTTTTTGAAGGACAGACTTGTTAAGAACACAAAGGTCTGCTACCTAAACCACCTTTGTGTTCTTTTAACACATCAAACTCATCCTTTTACTTTGTGCCTTTGTGGTGAGTATTTCTTTAGTAACTTTGCAGCAAATCCCAACAAATGATTATCAAAGACGCCAAATTCGTTGTCAGTAACACCGATATTACCAAATGTCCTGAAGACGGTAAACCGGAATATGCCTTTATCGGCCGCTCGAATGTGGGTAAATCGTCGCTGATCAATATGCTTACCGACCGTAAGAACCTCGCAAAAACTTCAGGAACTCCGGGAAAGACGCAATTGATTAATCATTTTGTGATCAATGACGACTGGTACCTGGTCGATTTACCCGGTTACGGTTATGCCCGGACATCCAAAAGCAATCGATCCAAGTGGGAGCAGTTCATTTCCGAATACCTGACGCAACGGGGAACGTTGATCAATATTTTCGTGCTGCTCGATTCGCGTTTGGAACCGCAGAAAATTGACCTTGAATTCATGACCTGGTGCGCCGAAGAACAATTGCCGTTCTCAATGGTGTTTACCAAAATCGATAAACTTTCCAGTTCGGCATTGCAGAAAAATCTGGCCTCTTACAAAAAGGAAATGCTGAAACAATGGGCCGAAATGCCGCCGGTATTTACCACTTCTGCCGAGTCGAAATTCGGACGTGAAAAATTGCTGAATTACATTGGACAGATCAACATGGATTTGAAACAAACCGAGCAGTTCGGAGATTAATTGTTTGCCACAGATGGCACAGATTTTCACGGATAAACCGCTCTAATAATCCATTCTTCCTTTGATGGTCATCGCGATGGTTTCTTCCAGTGGTGTGAAAGCAAAATCAGGGAACGCAGCCAGTACTTTTTCGTTGGAATAAACACGTGTTTTCTGTGAACTTTCAGCTGATTCTTTAGTCATGGTCGGTCGTTTTCCGGTAAATCGTGCGCCAAGTCCGGCTAAACGCCAGGCAAGTCCCACCAGGAATTTACCGGCAAGTTTGGAAGGCGCTTTCATTTGTAACTGAGCACAAATTTTATCAAACAATTCTTTGAAAGACAAACTGGCTCCTGTGACTAAATAGCGTTCTCCCGAAGCGTTTGTTTCAACCAGTTTACGAATGATCAACGTCACATCACGCACATCTACAAATGCATTGCCTCCGGGAGTATAATAACTCAATCCGTTTTGAAGCGTGCGCATGATTTTCAGCGAACTTTCGTCCCAGCTTCCCGGACCGAGCATGATACTCGGATTCACAATTGCAGCCGGAAGACCTTCTTCGATTCCACGCCACACTTCCTTTTCGGCACTGTATTTCGACAGCGAATAACCGCTTACTTTTTCGTTGGCGTTCCAGTGATTGCTTTCTCTTCTGATATGATCGGTATACGTGGTATCGCTGCCCACTGCGGCGGTCGACGAAATGTATACCAGTTGCTGAACACCCAGTTCCAATGCTACATTTACCACATTGGCTGTGCCTTTTCTGTTGGTTTCAAACAATCTCCAAAAATCACGGCGGTGAAACGAAACCAATGCCGCGCAGTGGATCACTTTTTCGCAGCCACGAATAGCATCGGCCAAATCAATCAAATCAAGCACATCACCCGAAACCCATTCTATTTGTTTCAGCAATTCATCGGCGCGATCGGGATAATAAAACTGCATCAGGCGTTCTACCACCGACTTACGGTTTTCGGAGCGGTACATTGCCCGCACCTGATGCCCGTGAGCGACCATTTCACACACTACATGTGAGCCAAGAAGTCCTGTGGATCCCGTTACCAAAATCATGTCACGAAGTTAAGCATGTCTTCGTTTACAACATCATTTTTACATTAATTTTAATTTGTGTTGAATATTTGACTGAAACAGATGAATATTTTAACGGTATGGTGAAACAGATTTTTTGTTCACTACGCATCCTTGGCGTATCTTTGAACTATGAAAATAATGCTACTACTATTAGTTGTTCTCTCGGGAACGCTATTTTGTTCATGCGAGTCGGAATACGACAAACAACTAAATCAGGCCAAAAATTTAGTTGAAGAAGAATTGGAAATCAAAGCTTCGATCAGGTATGCCGGCGACAATACCAAGTATTTTGAACAAACGCTCAATGAGTTGGAAGAAACCATTGATTTTCACGCACATTTATCCGGTAACAAGGAAGTTTTTTTGAATGAACTGAACGGTTATAAATCACAGCTATTGTTGGATAGCAATGTGGGGCAAGAAATCCTTATTTCAAAATTTCCCTGATCACAACGTCAACTCCTCCATCGGATTCCAATAGACCGTTTTAAAATCCTGCACCTGATCATCCGCTACTTTTATTCCTTCCAATGCCAGCCGTTGTTCCATTTCATTCGGATCGGAAAAATGCATTTTACCCGTAAGTAATCCCTGTCGGTTTACCACGCGATGCGCCGGTATTTCAGGATGCTGATGTGCCGCATTCATGGCCCAGCCTACCATTCTGCTGGATCGTTTTGCTCCTAAATAATTAGCTATCGCCCCATATGAAGTCACCCTTCCTTCCGGAATGAGTTTGACCACTTCGTAAACACGCTCGAAAAAGTCGGCGTTTTCTTCTGAAAGCTTGATCGGTTTCACGTTGGAAAGATACACAACTCTTACTTTTTTCTTGATAAAAAAGTAAGCAAAAAATCAAGGCCATAAGTCCCGATCTTGAGAACTACGACTTGTTAAACTATCTCACCCCAACTCACCTTGTTCTCTTTCGATCGGGACTTAATGCCATATAGGGATGAGAGTTCTAAAACAAATTTCCGGAATCTTAGAAATCGAAGCGAGACCTCCGTCGCTTTGCAAAAGAGCGTGAGGTTCCATGCTGGAATGAGCGTCGATTTTTCAACTGTTTGACGAGGAACGAGGAGTTTTGAAAAATCAGCGAATGACCTGCTAATGGAACACGCGGTTTGCAGCGACTGCCTTTTGCCTACTTTTTGGCAAGAAAAAGTAGGAAAATAATTAGTGTAACCATTAAATCACCACCGAATTATAGAGAAAAATAGAAAGATGAAACGCTTACTCGCAATTGGAATGCTGACATTTGCTTGTCAACTCTCCGCACAGGAAATTACCGAACCGACTCTTGGAAAAGTGGACACATTGAATCAATGGGATTTGCGTTGCTTTCCAAATCCTACAAGCGATCTGCTCATCATAAAATCATCGAAAGAAATCAAGAGCATCGATTTTTTCGACATCAATGGCCGTGAAATCAAACCAACCGGCATGCCCAACGAATGTTATTCACTCAGCGATTTGCCTTCGGGATGGGTGTTTTTGCTAGTGGAAAGTGTAGATGGGTTTATTGAGAAGAAAAATGTCTATAAACAATAATTTAAAATGTAAAATTGAAAATTGAAAAGGAACGCCCCCTTTTCAATTTTACATTTTCAATTAACAATTCCACTTCGTATTTTTCGGGCAAAAACCCATGAAAGGATTCTACAGTATTGCGCTTTTGGTGCTTTCGAATGTGTTTATGACCGTTGCCTGGTATGGCCATCTGAAATCGGAAAACTCAAAGAAAATGACGTTTTGGGTGCTTTCAGCAGCGATTTTGGTAAGCTGGGGAATTGCGTTTTTCGAATACTGTCTGCAGGTTCCTGCCAATCGCATCGGTTACAAAGGTAATGACGGACCGTTTTCACTCATTCAGCTCAAAGTCATCCAGGAAGTGATTTCGCTGTTGGTATTCATGGTGTTTACAGTGATTGTTTTCAAAGGTGAATCGTTTAAGTGGAATCACATTGCTGCCTTTTGTTTGATCGTGGTAGCGGTGTATTTGGTGTTTAAGAAATAATTGAAAATGTAAAATTGAAAAGATTGACGCGATCAACCCCCATTTTCAATTTATAATTTTAAGGAACGTCATCCACATAATCTTCAAATCATGCCCGATGGTCGGATTGGCGATGTATTTTTTATTCAATTCAATTTTGGCCGGCATCACTTCTTCAATGTAGGTTTTGCGTGGGTCATCCGATTTACCTAACAGTTCGTTTTCATTGTAGTATTCCAGCGAAGCGTAATCAGTAATTCCGGGTTTCACTTCCAATACCTGGCGCTGCTCTGCAGTGTACTCCGCAACGTATTCCTGTACTTCAGGGCGCGGACCCACAATGCTCATTTCTCCGCTTAAAACGTTTAAAAATTGCGGAAATTCGTCCAGTTTCACTTTTCTGATAAACAATCCCACACGAGTAATTCGCGGATCGCGCATGCCTACGGTGAGTTTCCCAAACTGATCGGCGTTCTTGCGCATGGTGCGGAATTTCCACAAACGAAAAGGCTTTCCGAATTGTCCGATACGTTCCTGCCGATAGAAAACGCCACCTCTGCTTTCCAGGGCTATTGCCAGGGAAATCAAGATTCCGAACGGTAAAAAACAGCTCAGGATCAGGAACGAAACAACGCAATCGAACAGCCGTTTCATCCCATTACTTGTTGCACGGCTTGCTTCACGGCTTTGATCACGAGTGATACCTGTTCATCGGTCAAATCGAAGTAAACCGGAAGTGTGATCTCGTTGGCATATTTGTTCCATGCTTCCGGATAATCAGCCATGTTGTAACCACGCGATTTATAAGCAGTCAAAATCGGCAAAGGTTGAAAATGCACATTCACCGAAACATCCTGATCGAAAATGGCCTGCATGATCGCATCACGCTGCGGTTCTGTAATTCCGGCAATACGCAGGAGATACAAGTGGTAACACGTTTCTCTGTCGGCGGTTTTGTAAAGCGGTTTGATTGCCCACGACTGATCGGCAAAACCGGCATCATACTGACGGAAAATCTCTTTCCGGCGGTCCATATTTTCCTGGTAACGGTCCAATTCAACCAACCCAAGTGCCGCCTGAATATCAGTCATATTGCATTTGAAACCCGGTTCCATCACATCGTAACGCCAGTTGCCTTTCTGGGCTTTCGCCAGCGCATCTTTCGATTGTCCGTGAAGGATTTTAATGCACAACTCTTTATAAATTTCCTCGTGATCGAATGAATCAGGAAGGTTGATCAGCATAGCGCCGCCTTCGGCCGTTGAAAGATTTTTTACTGCGTGAAACGAAAAGCACGTGATATCAGCTAAACTACCCGAACGTTTTCCGTTGACAGTTGCTCCGAAACTATGCGCCGCATCGGCAAGAATGAGAATACGTCCCAATTGCTTTTGCAATTCATTTCCGGGTTGAAACTGATCTTTCACACTTTCCACCAGCGCATTCAGCGCATCGTAATCGCATGGAAAACCTGCAATATCAACAGGCATAATCGCTTTGGTACGTGGCGTGATTGCTTTGCGAACGGCTTCAACACTCATATTGAAATCTTCGGGGTTCAAATCAACCATCACTGGTTTCGCTCCCGAATGAATGATCACATTGGCACTGGCACAATAGGTATAAGCGGGTAAAATCACCTCATCACCTTCGCCAATTCCCCACCAGTTGAGCAACACTTCCATACCGGCAGTCCATGAATTGACAGCCACGGTTGTTTTGTTACCACAATAGGCGGTGATTTCCTTTTCGAATTGTTTGGTACGCGGACCGGTGGTAATCCAGCCGCTTTTTAAAGCAGCAGTTACTGCGTCGATAACACGTTGATCAATACGAGGAGGTGAAAACGGAATCATGCGGAATAATTTTGATCAAAATTAACCATTTTACCAAGACTCCGGTGCATTCCGATGAAAGCTGATTTCTATCTGCTAACTCTCCGTACTTATTACCGGATCATCTTTTCGTTTTGTTTTATACGTTCCCCATACGAAAGCTAAAAATATCAGGAACATAGCTCCGGTAATGGCAATCAATGGCATCGGTTCGCCCACAGCAATTGCAAAAAGTGAAATACCGAAGAAAAGTACGATCAGCAAAATCGTGGTGCGAACTGCTTTTTGATATTGTTTTTGCTTGAGCTCCATCCACTCTTCTTCCGATAATTTTTGTTCTTTTTCTTTCCGAACCTTTCTTTCCTCTTCCTCCCTCTCTTTGTTGGTAATGGTGTCTTCAACAACCAATCCTACAAACAATCCGATGACGGCACCGATTGCAACCAAAATTCCGAGAAGTACCGGATACGGACTCAAGGTGTTTAGTCCTAAAAAGATGAGCCCTATTCCTGCTGCGATTAACAAGATCATCGTCACTACAATAGCCGTTCGGGCATGTCTGGGCTTCGCTTTGGTGGTTGGTTCGGATGCTTTTTTACCAATTGAAATCACTTGCTTCAGTACATTTGTGGTGGCTTTCGCACGATTTACAACCGATTTGAGACTAAATGAAGTCGTTGTTTCATCAATCGCAGGATCGGAAGACAACTCCTTCAATTCCGGACTTTCAACCGCTGCCAACTGAGATTCTTCCGGCTCAAGCGAGCTATCGGAATTTGTACTATCCATCAACTGAAAAGCCGCCAATTGCTTCTCTTCCTGCGTTTCGGTAATGCGTTTGGGCGTTTTGTGAAACGAAATGTAATACCCTTTGCGGTAGAGGCGTTTTTGAACAGTGCATTGCGTGAATATGGTTAGTACAAATACGAGTATAATTCCTAAAACAGTGCGTTGATTCATTCCTTATTCATTGTCAGATAAAACGAAGATAACTTAACCACGGAATAGTTGTAAAATTTACAGCGAAAAGCTGAAAATAAATATAGGAGATGCGAATCAACCTCTGATGAACACTCCGGAAACTCTTTATTTCCGGGAGTTGTTCGTAATATCCCGAACTTACCTTCGGGTTCCCAATATCCCGAACTTGCTCAAAAAATGGAGCCGAAATTCACCGCGATAACCGCTTCGCCTGGTCGGAAGGATTTTTCCGCAAAACTAAAAAGTCGATCATTCCTTTCAGGTAACCCAAACCGTAACTGAGGTGCAGTACCGGAAATACACTCCATAATGCAAATAGCTCTTTGGGTTTGTCGGCTGCTTTTAGTGCAACCACCATTCCCAACACAATGTAGAGCGTCACACCGGCTAAAGCTGCACACCCCAAATAACGATGAACGAGAAAGGTCAATGGAAGAGTGAGTAAAAACAACACAAAAGCGGGAGGAACCAACTGACGCATCGTCGTCACAGCCTTGTGTTTCCGGTTCACAAATACTTTCCAGTAGCCGTATTGGTGAAACTGACGCCAGAGATTGCGCATATTGCCGCGTACGTAATATTCCAGGCTGATCTCGTGGCAATAATAGATTTTTCCACCGGCTTCGGTGACGCGAAAGTTAAAATCATCGTCCTGATTGCGTACCAAATCTTCGTCGAAAAAACCGATGGTTTCAAACACGTGGTACGGGTACATCGGACTAGTGACCGTATCCGTATAACCGGAAGCTTTTAAGGCCCGAAAATTCCCGAGTCCCATTCCGAAGCTGGTCGACATGGCTTTGGAAATAATACGTCCCTGCTCGTTTTCAAACTGGTTGATGATTCGCCCGCCAACACACCAAACAGCAGGATAGTTTTCCAATACCTTCAAACATTCGGCAAAGTAATTTTTGCTGAGCATATGACGCGCACCAACGATCTGTACATAATCGGCTTTTCCACCGGCGTAGATGCCCAGGTTGAAGGCATAAGGTGTGAGCTGGCGTTCGTTGACCACCAATTCCAATCCGGGAAATTCGGTTGCCAACTGCTTGATTTCCGCTACCGTTCCGTCATCGCTTTTGCCATCTACCACAAACACTCGCATCTCGCATTCTACCGGCAAATCACAGGCGTAGATTGCTTCCACGCACGACCGAATGTACTTCAGTTCATTGCGACAGGGAATGACTACGGTTAATTTAAGCGACATCTTTTTGCTGTGAATTGGAATAAACAATGAGAAGACAAATCCAGAAACTGAAGAAGACAATGCCGCTTTGACGCTGGAACATCGATTCGAACAACGCGTTGAAAAGCAGGCAGGAAACCATGATCAACAAGGCATAATTTCGGTGTTTCCATGCGAAACGCAGGGTTGAACCAAATAGCGTGACAAGGATCAATAATCCGATGATGCCAATTTCGAGTGCTGTTTGCAAAAACTGGTTATGCGGATTGTACTGAATGCCGTTTTCGCCGTCTTTTTTAGCCATTTCGGTTTGACCGTAAAGCATCAGACGGTAACTCAAATGATCGTCGACATTGCCCGTTCCTACTCCAAACGGGTGCTGCGCAAATTCTTCGCTAGCGACTGTCCACATGATCAAACGCACCTCGTTTCCTTCTTTGTAGCCTTGTTTGGCTTTCACAAATCCGGAAGGGCTTTCGGCAAATTCAAGGAAATACTTTGATGCATCACCAAACTGTTGTTTCATCTGCGGAATGAGTAAAAACAACGGAATACAAAGGGTTGGGAGCAAAATCACAGCTCCGAAAAACACCTTCTTTCCAAAGCGGCGGTAAATCCAACGAGCTACTAAAATTCCGGTCAATACAAACACGAGCAAAATGCCCGCAAGCGACAAACACAATCCGTAAATCAGAAAGAAGTATATATAAACCGGAATAATCCATTTGAGGGAAAAGCCTTTCCATTCCTGGCAGCACCCGTGCCACAACAAAGCAGCGGCAGTGAGAATAAACACACAGAGGTAACTCGGGTGGTGAATGTTGGAAAAATTACTCGTGGTAAAACTCGCCATTAAATCACCGGTTTTTCCGTAGGTCTGCGTCGCATTTACAAAACCGATGATTGAAACACCGATAATTCCGGCGGTTAATCCCAATACGACCGGACGCCAGTCGACCTGTTGTTTAAACCGAAACGACAAAAGCAACGGAAACACTACAAACGACAATTTACTTTCGATGTAATGATTGGCCAGACTTTGGTGATGGGTGAAAAACGTTCCGATGAAATATGCGGCGTACAAGGCGATAAAGGTCAATGCAGGTAAACTCCACTGAAATGCAATTTTTTTGATCACATAACCGTAAATCACCAAAACAGCCAACCCGGCAATGCCCAATACGATGCCTTTCGGCCACAGGCAAATGATGAGCGCTATGAGCCCCAACCATGCAATAAGTATTTTTTCGAAATGACGATTCACCGTTTGCTGTAGTTTTCTACGAAGTGAAGCAAAGATAGTCGAATTGGGGAATTAGGGAACTAGGAAATCGGGAACCGGGACGCCTGAGACTGGGTCAGTTCATCGTATATGGTAACCATTTTGGCGGCTTGTGCGCTCCAGTTGTAGTGTTCCATCACAGCTTTGCGACCGTTTTGACCCATCGCTTTTGCTTTTTCCGAATCGGCGAAGAGTGCTTTTACGGCTGCAGCAATGACTTCCGGGTTTTCAGGATCAACGCATACACCGCAATCGTTTTTTACGAGGATATCGTTCCACAACGGGAAATCGGAGCCGATTACGGGAATCCCAGCGCTCATGTATTCAAACATCTTATTCGGCTGAGCATCCACGTGATTGGGCAACGGTAAGAATGTCACGATTCCAACACGCGATTTTGCCATGATCTCAGCCGTTTCCTTGCGACTCACAAAACCGTATTCGTTCACCTGTTTCCACCCCGGTTTTGATTTCAGGAGCGTTTCAAACGAAGCAGGTGAGGCTTTTCCGGCAAGGTTTAAACGTACTTCGGGTAAAGAAGGAAGCGCATCAATGAGTTGCTCCAAGCCCCGAATTTGTGAAATGCCACCGATGTAACAGATTTCATTTGCTTTGGTCGCCCAATCGGTTTCATCCAATAATTCGCTTAGCAACGGAAAGTTATTGATGTCGGTGCTTTTGGGATTGATTTCCGCAAAGCGATCACGAATAAAAGGCGTCGCCGTAAAAATATAATCAAGCCTGCGGGCGATGATATTTTCAAACGTGCGAAACGAAACAGCTACTGTTGTACGCAGGTGTTTGTTGATCCAAAACTTCCCAAGGATTTGTTTCGGTACATCTTCGTGTGCATCATAGATCACTTTTTTGCCTTTCCGTTTCAGCATGTAGCCGTAAGGAAGCAATTCCGGATCGTGGAAATGGTAAATATCGGCGTCTAAACTCAGGGCCTTTTTGTAAACTGCCCGTGACGTTTTCAACATGCGTGAAAAACGACCTGCTTTCGGAACATTTGCACTGACAATCTGCACACCGTTGATTGTTTTTTCTTCGGCATTGGCAGCTACCAGGAACACCTGAAAACCGGCTTCGGCCAGTGAAACACATTCCTTGTGGAAAATGCGCACATCGTCGGCCGGATGGGCAGAAGTAAAATGACAAACTTTAACGGCGGATCGTTCCATGATTATGCCTGATTAAAAATACGGTCTAAATCGTTTTGTTCGGGATAACTGATCAGCACAGCGCGGTGTTTTCCGTGGAAAACGAACATACTTCCTGCGGCTACCGCAGCTGCTCCGCACTCGTTGATAGCAATGGAAAGATCATCGACAGAAGCCGCACCGCCACAAGCAATGACCGGCATTCCGACCACAGCTGTGATTTTCTTAATCAGTTCAGCGTCGTACCCTTTCATGGTACCGTCGCGGTCGATGGAATTGATCATGATTTCTCCGGCGCCGGCTGCATCCATGTCCTGCGCAAATTTCACCGGATCGATTTTCGTATTGTGTTTTCCGCCTTTGGTGTGGATCTCGTATTTCCCCCAAAAGTTTTTCTTCACGTCGATGGAAATGCAAATGGTAGAACTTCCATAACGTTCAACGGCTTGTTTCACAAAATCAGGATTTTCAACCGCATGCGTATTGATGATTACTTTCTCTACTCCTACTTTCAGAATATCCCGGATTTCATCTACCGAACGAATTCCGCCACCGTAAGAAAGCGGCATAAAACATTCTTCGGCCACTTGTTTCAAAAATTCCAAGGGTGGTTTTTTGTTTTCGGGTGTTGCCAGTATATCTAGGAAGATCAATTCATCGACCTCTTTTTCGTTGAAGATTTTCACCGCATTGAGCGGATCCCCCACGTATTTCGGGTCCTTGAACTGGGTTGTTTTTACCAATCCGTTGTTTTTGAGCAACAATACGGGAATAACTCTGGGGATGGCCATTAGTAGTGATTGACGAAATTTCTGAATAATTGCATGCCGTATTTGTGGCTTTTTTCGGGGTGAAACTGCACACCAACGATGTTGTCTTTTTCAAACCCGGAATCGTAATCATGAGCGTAATTAGTTGTCAGCAACACATCCGACGGCTGATTGCATTTTACAAAATACGAATGCACGAAGTAGAATTTATTCTTCTCGTACATACCATCCCACAACTTGCTTTCTTTTTGAAGTGTCACATATTCCCAACCCATGTGCGGAACCGGAAATTTACGGTCGTTGGTGCCAAACTTAACGGTTTCTGCATCGATCCAGCCAAGGCCGGGAAGCGCACCTTCTTCGCTTTTGTTGGTGAATAATTGCATGCCGAGGCAAATGCCTAAAATCGGGGTTTTCGCCTGAACCACTTTTCGGTTCAGCAATTCCACCAATCCGCGCTCGTGCAGGTTCGACATACCATTGTCAAATGCTCCAACGCCGGGTAAAATGAGTTTCGGTGCGTTGGCAATCACTTCCAGATCGGAGGTAATGACGGCTTCCGTACCGATTTTCTTCAGCATGTTTTTGATCGAACCCAGGTTCCCCAATCCGTAATCAATGATGGCAATCATTATCTTCCTCTGAGTTTGTTGTATACTTTGTAGATGAATTTCAAGCGCTTTTCATCGTTCGGATATTCCTTGTAGCTCTTGGGCGGTGCGTTGAGAATTGCTTCAAATTCTTCGGCATTCATTCCCAGTTTCTTGATCACGTATTCTTTGTCTTCTGCCAACAATTCGGGCGGATACGTATCTTTTTTCATTTCTTCCAACGCTTGTTCGCGGGTCATTTGACCTGAACAAATCAAGGTGGATAAATGCGCCAGACGCTTGTCGTAACCGAATTTATGCGGCAGGTAATAGGCTTGGAAAAAGCGGGTAAATACCGATTCGTAGTGCTTTCCGCCGTAATACACCCAGCCTAGTTCGTCCTGAATCACTTTCATCGCGTCTTCTTTCACATACGGGATGTAATTGAGCAGGCGCACCATTTTGATTTTCTTGACGTAGGTATAATAAAACTCGCGGTTGAAGCCCAACAACGGGTACGTTTTGAATTTTGTCTTCCCGAAAAGTTTGTGAATTCCTTTGAGGTGTTTTACGTCCTTGGCATTGTAGCCCCAGCTTTTTGGCAAAATACCTTCGGTGGCAAAATTACTTCCGCTCAGGAAATACTTGATATTGTATTTGGAACACAAATGATACGTCGCCGCGAGGAATGCGTGATCGGAAGGAATTTCGGCATTGGCAACTGATGCTTTGAGGAACGAAATCTGCAAATCGCGGAACTCTTCCCAGTCAACCACCCATGTCTGGTAATCGATGTCGAGTTTCTTAACGATGTTTTCAACGTTTTTCACCGCCAGTTCAGAGTTCCACCCATTATCAAAGTGAAATGCCAGGATGCGCAGGCCGAATTTCTTCGCCATGTATGCCACATAGGTACTATCGACACCGCCACTCACACCCACCATGCAATCGTAGTCACTGTTTTTACCGGCTTCCTTGATTTTGGCAATCAACGCTTCACGTGCACGATCTGTTTCTTCACCACCATAAATGTAAAGCGGTGCCAACCTGAAATATTCGGTACAGTGATTACACTGTCCTTTTTCATCGAATGAAATTTCCGGATCGGTGGTATCCATGATACACCGTGTACATTGCTGATAAGGCCTGGTTTCGTTATCCTGCATGTTGTTTTCCTTTGCTGAAACTGTATGATAAAATCAATTCTACGATGTACTTTAAGCTGTAAACTCCGCTGTACAAAGCCAGTGTTGCTTTGGGTGAGTTGAACACATAATAGCCGCCGTAGAGCGCCGATAATATGCCCAAAAATAGACAAATTTGGAGGAAAAAATCCTTTTTTTGTTGTTCGGCTACCAGGAACATGTTGCTGAGCGGACTCACGATAAACTGTAGTAAAAACATCGGCATGAGAATCTGTGCATACGTTCCCGCTTCGCGCCATTCTTCGCCGAAAGCAAACACAAACAACGGCTCCACCACAAAAAACAACACCACAAACGCCGGAACGGATAGAATGGCCAACCTTCGGAAGGTTTGCAAAAACAAGTGCTTGCATTCTTTATTGCGTATATATTGTTCCGTAGCCGACTGACGGAAAACATCACCAAACGCACGTGCTACGACGCTTCCCGGCACGCTGATCATACGCTGCGACATCCCGAATAAACCAACCATTGCCACACCGAAAAAAGGAGTGAGAATCAAGGCCGGTAAATTTCCAGACAACTTTTCCAGCAACCCAGAAGGCACATTGAACAACGGAAATTGGCGGTAACGACCAGCCATTTCTTTCAGTTTGGCTTTGCTTACATTGCGAAACAAACCCGGTTCGTCACGCATCACGCGCGCGCCCAAAAACAAAGCGGATGAAGCTTGGCCCAAACTATCACCAATGATGAGTCCGGTGGATTTCATAAATGAGACAAACCCGAATACGATGCTCAACACCGAGCTGTTCAGCGCACGGGCCACGCGGCTAAACGACAAGCGTTTGTATTGTTTGTGACGGTTGCTCCAGTAATTCAAACTTTGATAGACACCAATCACCAGCAAAGTGAAGGGCAGAACGAACAAACTATTGGCCAGCGAAGGTTGTTTCAGCAAGGCTGCAAACGGATGCCGGAATAAGAGCACGAGCAAGAGAATAACCACCGACCAAGCCAATGAAATCAGGCACGACAGTACAAACACGTGACGTGCGTCTTCCTTATTCTCGGGCAGCATGATTGCCATTTCATAACGCATGGTCATAAACACTGTTCCTACCATCGAAATGCTAAAATAAACCTGGAACAAACCGAAATCATTCGGAGTATAAATCCGTGCCAAAACAAACGACGCCAAAATCGGAACAGCTTGCGAAATCACCGTTCCCAGCATCAGAATAAGCACATCGCTATTCCCGGTTTTGAACAGATTAAGCAGTTTTTTCAGCAAGTTTTTTTTGATTGAATTCGGCAATGAGTGGTTTATAGAACCAATAGAGCAGCAGTGTCAGCAACCATCCGCCCGAAAGGAGCGTAGACGTAAACCGCGCAGAACTCAGCCACAACAGGAACAATACGTTTAGCGACAACAGGTTATTGGGATCATCCTTAAACAGTCTGCTTACAAATAACAGGAAAATAGCCAGGTAAATTCCCGCCAGTGCCAATCCCCAACTTCCGAAGTTGGCATAGTCGTACATAAAATAAGCGGCTGTAGCGGTTCCATCAAAGCCCATTTCGGCTTCCATCGGGCGAATTTTTTTATAGACGAGACTTGCGTAATCCATGTATTCGTTACCGGAAAATTTGGCTCCAAGGCGATACCCGTTTCCATAGCCGTAAGGAATAGAATCAGGAATATAGTGAAACCAGTCGCCGACAATTTCACCTGTGGTTACAAATACGCGCTCGTAGATACCGTCGGCTACTTTCGTTGAAGCGACGCGGTTATCGTTGAGATCTTTCTTGGGCGCTGAATTTTCACAGGTTCCGCAATCAAATGGCGCCGGACGCAGCGTGGGATTGGTCACTAGTACTAATAACACAATTCCGGCCATGAAACTGCCTGCAAAAAAGGAGGCTCGCCACCATTTACGATTGAGGAGCAGATGAATGATCAGCGGCATTAGAATCGTTACGATCAATGCTTTTTGCATCAGCGCCAGGGCATAAAATGCGGAGATCAGGAAATATAGCCAAAAGCGTTTTTTATCAATAGAATGCAATAGAAACAACAAAAAGGGTACGATGGCTTTCAGCAAAAACGAAGACGTATAGTTGATAAGCGAACTGTCGACAGCTTTTATATCCTGTCGGATTTGCGTGATGTGATAATAATCGGTCGACAACATGGCTTTTACCACGGGAACGTTTCCAATCACATAATAATGAATCACCTGAAAGATGATGGTGAAAACAATCAGCGCGTCAATGGAACGCAGCAACCATTTCCGGTCGAGGCGATTTTCTCTCAAACTCCAGTTCCAGTTGGAAAGCCGTTTTCTGAATAAAAAGTAACACCCCACAAACGCCACCGCATAAATACCGATCTGCGGCAAATAGGTAGTTCCGTAGGTTTGCAACAAACCGAACAACAATAATAACAATACCAGGATGTTGATGCAAAACAGGCTGTTGCTTTTCAAAAAACGCGTTAATGTAACAAGCATGTATTCGTTCGATTTTTAGAGTAAGCAAAGATACAAAATGGAATCCAACGAGCGTGTAATGGTTTTCACCACAAAGACTTTCTGCCGAAATTTACGTGCTGACTCACCTCTTATCCGCCACTTGCGCAAACCGGTAATACACATAAAAAACAGCTATCAGCAGGATTGATTGAAAACCGGAAGCTGCCCACAAAACGTTTTCAAATGACTGGTTGAAATGGGTGCTTAATTGCGGCAATGCTCCGAAAATAAACAGCTGTCCCGCTCCACTGATAATGCCAATGAACAGCGCTTCTTTTTGCCGGCCAAGGATCATCGGCAAACTAGAAATTGGTGAAAGCAGGAAGTTGAGCATCAACCATGGAATCATGATGGAAGCATATGCACCCGAAGTCGCCCACTCTTTCCCGAAAACAAATGCAAAAATGGGTTCGCCGAAGAAAAACAGCACCGCAAACGGTACAATGGAAAGCAGGAATAAAGTGCGTGTTGTTTTCAAAAAGAGCGGAACCACCGATTGACGATTGTGCATCAGTTCCGAAAAACGATTGGTAAATACCTGTCCGATAGATTGGCCCACAATACTGATCGGCATTTTCAATAAACCGTAAGCGTGGCTAAACAACCCAAAATCTGCTTTGCTGTAAAAGGCAATGATGAGCGAGGCCATGGATAAATCGACTCCCAAATCGATCATCACATGCGGCAAACTCATGATCGGAAACTGGCGGTATTCTTTGCTCAACACCCGCATGCGCTTATTGGCTTTATACGACCGATAGGCTTTTTTCTGCTTCACAAAATCGAGCATAAACAGAATCGACGAAGCCAGGTAGCCGAGAGGTAAACTCACCAGCAATCCATAGGTTTTCCAGCCCATAACACCGAATAACCATTTGGACCCGTTTGATACCACCGAAGCGGTAATACGCTGCTGCGAAATGCGCTTGAATCCTTTGGTACGAATGGACCAATTGGTGCCGATGTTGATCCACACCGACAAATAAGCACCTACGATCACCAGCAACATGAACCACATCGAATAAGTGTCTACAGGCTTAATCAAAGCATACAACAGCCCGACAATACCAATTGCAGTCAGGATGACCAACGCGATGCGATAGGTTAACCGATAGAGGTGAAAAGCATGTAACTGCTGTTTGGCAATGGGGAGTGACAATTCGTAACGAACCGTGGCAATTGTACTGATGAAGACCACAATGCGCGTGTACAGATTGACATCACCGATCTCTTCAGCCGAATAAATACGTGTAAGAATCGGACTGATGAGCACATTGATCGCCAAAGAAACAACTGAAGCGGTCATCAATACGAGAACCGATTTCAGGAATTCGGATTGACGTAATTTCTGTAACATTATCCGTTAAATGCGAGGTACCGGCTGATGCCTTCTTCGAAAGTGAAAATCGGTTCGTACCCGATTGCCTGGTGAATGGCGGAAATATCTGCTAGTGAATCCTGAATATCGCCAACGCGCTTCGGACCGTAAACCAATGAATGAACCGGTGTAATTCCGGAAGTTTTTAAACCATCTTCCAAACTGCCGATGACGTCGTTAAGTGTAAGGCTGCGTCCGCAAGCTACATTGTAAACGCGCCCGTAAGCCTGCTCGTTGGTCGAAGACAAGGAAAGCAAGTTGGCCAAAACGGCATTTTGTACAAAGGTGAAATCGCGGGTTTGATTACCGTCGCCGTTCACGACAATTTCGCCACCGTGTTTCATCTTATCCAAGAACTTGGGAATGGCCGCCGCGTAAACACCATCCGGGTTTTGGCGTGGACCGAATACATTAAAATAACGAAGGCCGATTGTTTGCATGTGGTGTAAACGGTAATACACGCCTGCATATTGTTCATTAAGTTGCTTGCTAACCGCGTAAGGCGACAAAGCATTCCCTTCCATTCCTTCTGCTTTGGGCGAAGCCAGACTGTCACCGTAAACCGATGAAGAGCTCGCATACACAAAGCGTTGAATACCGGCTTCTTTGGCCGCTTGTAAAATGGTCAGGAATCCGGTGGCGTTCACATCGTGCGTAGTGAGTGGAAACTCAATAGAGCGTGGTACAGAACCAAGCGCTGCCTGGTGACTGATTGCATCAATTCCTTTCAATACTTCTTTACAGGTTTCCGCATCGCGGATGTCACCCTTTACAAACGAAAAGTCCGCATTACCTGCGAACTCTTCGAGATTTTCTTCAAAACCGGTTGCCAGATTGTCGAGAACCGTTACACGAGCCTCTAAGCCAAGCAACGCTTCTACTAAATTGGAACCGATGAACCCTGCACCGCCTGTAACCAGGACGTGTTTTCCTTTTAACGCTTCAACACTGGCGGGGAACCGTTTCATCAATAATTATTTAGCGTAATTAACCGATCTGCGTTCACGGATCACGGTTACTTTCACCTGACCAGGATAGGTCATTTCAGTTTGTATTTTCTGAGAAATAGCGAATGACAACTCATCTGCACGCAGGTCAGTCACTTTTTCGCTTTCTACCATCACGCGCAATTCACGTCCAGCCTGAATCGCAAAGGCGCTATTCACACCCTCGTAAGACAAGGCCAAACTTTCCAGTTCCTTGATACGTTTGATGTACGATTCAACCACCTCGCGACGTGCTCCCGGACGTGCTCCAGAAATCGCATCACATACCTGAACGATTGGCGAAATAAGCGTAGTCATTTCGATCTCGTCGTGGTGAGCACCAATGGCGTTCAACACATCTTGTTTCTCACCGTATTTCTCAGCGATTTTCATCCCTAAGATCGCATGCGGCAATTCCGGCTCTTCGTCAGGAACTTTACCGATATCATGGAGTAATCCTGCTCGTTTGGCAATCTTCACGTTCAAGCCCAACTCTGCTGCCATGATGGCACACAGATTCGCTACCTCACGGCTGTGCTGCAAGAGATTTTGTCCGTAACTGGAACGGTATTTCATACGACCTACCATTCGTGTCAATTCGGGATGCAATCCATGGATACCCAAATCGATACAGGTACGACGGCCGGTTTCGGCAATTTCTTCTTCGAGTTGTTTTTTGGTTTTGGCCACGACTTCTTCGATACGCGCCGGGTGAATACGTCCGTCGGAAACCAACTGGTGCAATGCCAAACGGGCCAACTCACGGCGAACCGGGTCGAAGCACGAAAGGATAATTGCTTCCGGTGTATCATCTACGATAATCTCTACTCCGGTTGCTGCTTCCAGCGCACGAATGTTTCGACCTTCACGACCAATGATTCGTCCTTTCACCTCATCGGAATCGATGTTGAATACCGAAACCGCATTTTCAACTGCCTGCTCGGAAGCCACACGTTGAATGGTTTGGATCACGATACGTTTTGCTTCGCGATTGGCGTTTAGTTTCGCTTCTTCGGTGATTTCCTTGATGTGGACCATTGCCGCTGTTCTGGCTTCGTCTTTCAACGATTCCATCAACATGTTTTTCGCATCTTCGGTAGACATACCGGTGATTTTGGTCAATTCTGCAACACGCTTGTGGTGCAATTTCTCCAATTCCTGCTGACGCAAATCGTTGGCCTGTAGTTTTGAATTGAGTTCTGTTTGAATTTTGTCGGTGTCTTTTTCCTTACGGGCCATTTCCTCCAACTTCTGATTCACCGCTTTTTCTTTGCTGCGCGCTTTATCTTCCAAAGATTGCATGCGACGCTCGCGGTCTTTCATTGTTTCTTCGTGATCTTCTTTGAGTTTCAGAAACTTCTCCTTCGCCTGAAGGATTTTTTCTTTTTTCAATGCCTCGCCTTCCAGTTCGGCTGTTTTCACAACTTGCTCATTTCGTTTCTTGAGCATGGTAATCTGAATCAGATAAGCGACTACTGTTCCCGCCGCCAGTCCGAT
The DNA here is from genome assembly GCA_040387295.1 of Bacteroidota bacterium. GTDB lineage: Bacteria > Bacteroidota > Bacteroidia > Flavobacteriales_D > Crocinitomicaceae > Fluviicola. The sequence goes on from JAZKEB010000004.1 coordinate 138,419, forward strand.
TGACCCTCCTATAATTAATTCCATCTTGTTTTTATAAAATAAAAATCCCACAGCTTACGGGATGATTCACGCAAACAAGTGGGAAAAGAATGACAATCGGCTTATGACAATACGTCGAGATCTTCAGCTAAACGCTTCAGTTCTTCGGTCACTTCGGTATAATCCGGAGCTGAGGTATTGTTTGCAGCGGGAGCAGGCTTACCACTTTTGGTAGCCAGCTGCAACGCTGTCATTGCCAATAAATCTTGCATATCTCTAACAGCAAAATTTTCCTGAAGTTGTTTAATGGCCTTATTGATATCGTCGGCAGCCCGTTGCACTTTCTCTACTTCCGATGCTTGCACCGTAAGCGGGTAAGTACGACCAGCCACAACCACTTTCAAGGACACTTTACTCATTCACTATTTTTAATTGTTGTATGCAGAAATCAATTTCTTTCACCAAACCATCAATCGCCAGATCTTTTGAAGGATCTTCCTGCGGTTGTAGGACTTGTTCACGCTGTTCGTTCAGCAATTCCTGCAATTCAAGCGACTGAGCGCGAAGCCCTTCAATAGTCGTAGTATGTTCTTGCAACAATTCCTCCAGACGTGTTACTTCAGTTGACAATGAACTGCAACGTTCACGCTCTACAACCAACTGTTGGTGCAGTTCGCGCGATTTATTGCGGATTTGTTCAATGTATGTTCTGAATTCTTCGGTCATCCGTTCAGCATTTCTACAAAATTAACAGCTTAAACCGTATTCGCAACACTTTTGTGCGAAGTTGTTCACAGCTGCCGTTGAATAAGAAGATTACTACTGCTTTGCAAAGGTCACCAAGGTAGTTGTACTACTGCTTGTATTCCGTTTTAGCTTCATCAGGTTTTTCTTCATTTCCAATACCTGCCAGTCATCGGAAAGGTATTCCAGGCCATCTACAGCCGGAAAACTGAGGTACAACAACGCCGGATTTTTATCATTTCCAACTTCCCATGTACCGTCTACTGTAGTTCCTTCGCGCACTTCAACCTGACCGTCACTATCAAACACGAAGGTGTAAAAGGCATAATTTAAAACGAGGTTCTCTTCGCCCGAAGTAAACGATGTGATTCGCCATGTGCCCACCCCTAATCGTTTTTCTACTTTTCGCGGAGTTGTATATTTGGTGCAACCTGAAATGGCCACCAACAAAACAACTATTATCATCAACTGTCTCATTTTTATTGATTTATTAGTAGTATCAAACAAGACGTTATTATTTTACAAAACGTCCCGAATCGCTATACGTAAAAATAAAGCAGAAGTTCCATTTCCGCAAAATTAGCTGATGAACGGTAACATGAAAAACAGCGACTGTTTCTAGAAATAAGTCGCAAATCCAAGTTGGAAGCCGCCTGTGAGTGAAGGCAAATTACCTAAAATATCCTGTTGAGACAGGTAGCGGTAGTTGAAACGGAATACGGTCTGTGGACTTGGCCGGAAACTGATTGCCGGAACGATACTCCACACATCTTCGGAAATATTACCCCCTGTTTCGTTGAAGCGGCCAACATTCCAATCAGTGTATTCGAAACGACAAGCCAGGTTGAGTGTGGCATTTTTCCAGCCGAAGATCGTTCGGGTCAAGACCGGCTGAACGACATCGATGAAGCCACCGTATTGCTGGTTGCCAAATTGTTGGGTATAGGTTCCCGGAACATCTACAAACACCCACGCCCATTCGGCAATTATAGTTGTTTTGATTTTTGGAATGGTTGTATTGAAATCGGCGGCCAGTACATCAACACGTCGTTTTTTGTCGAGCTGTAAACCGTCGTCCTGAAACTTGTTGTAGACTCCGCCCATGTAGGAAAGTCCCAATTCACCGATTTTTCGGTTTCGAATGGCCACTTTTCCCGTCACCAAAGGCAAACCACTATTGATTTCCTCGAATCGTTCGGGATTGGCTTTCGCAGCAGGCAGAAAAGTCTTGTTTTCTTCGTTGTCAATGATGGAATTGTCGAAATTGCCCGATAAATAGGCTTCGTAACCAAACATCCAGTTTCCTTTATAATTTTTCCCGTAAATCCCGAATCCTGAATTGCTCCAGGTAGCAGGCAGCATTTGCGTAGCCGAAATCGGACGATCTACAAATTCCCATTTCGGGCCATCGTGATTTTGATTAAATGCCCCGATCGGATTCATGATAATACCGCCTCTGAAATTGATCAGCGGGTAAAATTCCACATCAAGTGACGCAAATTCAAGGGAAATTTCTTTTCCACCTTCCTCAAACTCAATTTCACTCAGAAATTTAATGCGTCGGGTAACGGCAGATGAAACAAATAATGTCATTCGACGCGCCTGGAACTGATGTCCTTCGGTAACGCCGTCGGTTACGAGATACTGCCAGTTTGCTTCGAGGTAACCGCCAATGGCAACAGGCGATTTCCCGAGCGTCAAAAAAGGACGATTGTAGATAGCATCCATGTTCAGCATTGGCTTGCTGGTGTCTTTTGGAATGCGGACAAACAAGGAACTATCGACCTGAGCGGTGGCTAATTGAGCGAATCCAATAACAGAAAATAAAATTAATGTGATTTTTGATGCTTGATTTTTGATGTTTGATGAGGATCTCCATCCAAAATCAAACATCCAACATCTAACATCCTGTTTAACAGAGCTCATTTGAGAGATATTTTTAATTGTTTATTATCTATCCGAACCGGGAATTCGCGTAGTTTTTCGGATGCAGGACCACTTTCAACTGCTCCGCGGTTACTGAATTCGCTGCCATGTGCCGGACATTGGATTTTGTCGCCGAATACCTGTAATTCAGCTCCCTGGTGTGTACATTTGAGGTAAAGCGCCGTGTATTCCGTTTCACTGAACCGGTAAATTCCCAGTGGAAATTGCAAGGCGTCGTTGCGAACAATGATGTATTTTCGAAAGCTTTGTTCCTTTTTTTTCACTTGCTCAAAATCGGCCAAATCAACGACCAGTTCTGATTGATCGATGGTTCCTGATACAATTTTACCGGTGACACAGCTCTGCACAATCGTCGTAATGGCAATTCCGCTGAGGCAGGCATATCCACACGATCGCATAAAATCCCGTCTGTCCATTACAGCGACATTAAATAAGTGATGAGAGAACTTTTATCCGATTCATTCAGGTTTTGGTACAATCCTCTGCTGGTAGCAGCTTCGCCACCATGTAGGAGAATCGCTTCTTCAATGCTGTGAGCACGACCGTCGTGCATCAGGAAAAATGCGCCACCCTGAGAAAGGGCAGATAATCCCAATCCCCAAAGCGGTGGTGTGCGCCATTCGGCTGTTTTAGCGCTTCCTTCGGTGTAACCATCGTTCAATCCTGCGCCCATATCGTGCAACAGCAAATCCGTGAAAGGATGAAATTCTTTATTCGACAACGCTTTTATGGGCGAATAACCGGTTGTTAAAGTGGGCTTGTGACAACCACCACAATTGAGTTGATTGAAAATCGCTTTGCCTTGCATTACCTCTGCGTCATCCTGATTTCTTGGAATGGGCGCTTTGAGCGTACGCAGGTAAAAAACCACATCCTGCACCGCTTGGTTGCTGATTTCGGGATCAATGGCCTGGTGCGTGTAAACGTCAACCGGGTTGTACGCAGATGCAATTCCCATATCCTGATTATAGGCGTTTACCGTTTGGTGAAGCAGATCATAAGCCGCAGCTTTTTTTCCAAAGCGACAGATGTGTTTTCCGTTTTGTTCAATTGCATTGGGACGAAGCGTCACATAATCCGGAACCGTAATCCAATTGGGAACGCCTGAAATGCCATCGCCGTCCTGGTCATTCGGATCGGCCATGGCCATGATGTCAGTATCGGTTACGTAATCCAGAAATCCCAACCCGGTATTGGCCGGCGGTGTGAATTTTGAAAAAGTAGCTCCGGCAGGAATTTGCTCAGGCAAATAACCCGGAAGCGCTTTGTTTTGCAATTGAGGCCCGCCGAATTCCAGGAAAAGATTCCCGAATTCATCAGGCTGTCCGAAACGGGTCAGCGTTGTTGACGGATGTCCTTTTCCATCGCCTGCATGACAGCTAACACAGCTTGACGCAACGAAAGTAGAACCCAATCCTTTACCGGAAGTAAAAACTTCGCTGAAAGCTGCATCGCCTTTTAAAAACCGGGCTGTTTCTTCGGTCGTTAATCCGTCAACCGGACCATCCAACACTTCACTTTCGGGCGCAGCGCCAGGCATGAGCTTTTTGCAGGAGACGAAGATCACTAACGCGGAAAAGACAAGAAACAGGAAGGTATTTATTTTCATTGCACCGATTTTTCGATACAAATATAAATATATTTCAGAGAAATAAATAATAAAGTTAGGCTTGTCTAAAAATAATTACTACCAACCATAAAAACAAATGACTCCCACAGATGCACCGATTTTTTGCGCTCCTAACGGCAGCGCTTTTGTAAATTGTAATTAACACATTCTTTTAGCCACGAATAAACGAATAAAGAGCCAGATAGAATATCTACGAATAACTCCCGATAGTCATCGGGATACCTTTATCATCAATTTCAATTTGCGAGGGCGTTAGCCGAGCTAAAATCTGTGCATCTGTGGGAGAAAAAGCTGCTGACAAAAATTAGTTTTTACAACAACCATCACGTTGCTCGTAGCCTTTCGGATCGGCGGGAACGCCATCGGCAGCGAAACCAAGTTTGGCAATTTCCTGGCGAATTTTATCAGGTGTGATCAGTTTGGTTTTGTACACAACGGTCGTAGTTTGATCGGCTTCATTGTAAGTCACCAGTTTGATACCACGTACGAAGTACAAATCCGTTTCAAGCTTGCCACCGCATGTTTCACAGATTTTGCAATGGTTGCAGGTATTCGGTGTTTTAATCACTACCGTTTGTTTGCTTTGCGCTGTTGCCATAAACGTGAACAAAAGTGCTGTAATTGCTAAGAATAATTTCATATCGATTGTTGTGTTATTTCTAAAAACAGTTAACCAAATTTACTTTTTTCGGGTGAATTAATGGGCGTGCCCACCTTCTTCCTCTCCGTTTTTGAGTTTGCTCAGGATATCATACGCCCCGTTTACGACAATCTTTGCGGTTTTCCAATTGCGGTTTTCCGGCAAGATCACTTCTGTATAATCTAATTCACTAACGCCGGTAGTTACTTCCACCATTTCAAACAAGTATTCACCGGCATGATCGGCTTTGCCTTCGATGAAAATATAATTGACACTCTCAAACTCAACAATGGCGCTATTTGGCAACGCAGTTACCTGCGAACTTCCGCCTTCGACCAACGCTTTCAGGTACATTCCCGGAAGCAATTCGCGATCTTCTTTATCCAAGTGGCAGTGAACATTCACGGTGCGATCGCTGCTGATTTCACGGCCGATCAGGTAAACGGTAGCGATACGCTCCTTGTCTTCATTGGCCAACGTAAAGCGCACTTTTTGGCCCACTTTTACTTTCGGAACGTCCTTTTCAAAGATCGTGAGTTCAGCGTGTAAGTGATCTGTGTCGGCAATTTTAAAAAGCACATCCGATGGTGAAACATACGCGCCGATATTGGTATTCACCTGCGTTACGTAACCGTTGATCGGTGAATGCAGCGGTGCCGAATGCTGAATATGTCCTTTTTCGAGGGAAGAAACCGAGATATTCATGAGCTGTAAACGGGCTTTCAAACCACTGACACGCGCACGCATGCTTTCGTATTCGCTTTTGGCTTTTTGAACCGTTTTCTTAGCGTTGGCATTACCCGCAGCGAGTTCTTCCTGGCGCTCGTATTCCAGTTTCAGGTATTCGAGCTGACTTTTAAAATCCAGGTAATCCTGCTGCACATCGATAAAATCCGGATTTTGGATCATGGCAACGACCTGGCCTTTGCGCACTTTCATTCCCTGCAGCAACTCGGTGTTTTTTAACGTTCCGCCGAAAGGCGACGAAATCGAAACCAGGTTTTGAGGTGGTACATCGAGCATTCCGTTCACACGAATGGTTCCGCTCAGCGATTTCATTTCCACATTTCCCAATTGAATATCGACGGTTTTGTATTGTTCGGCTGTTAGCTCGACGCTGTTTTCGTCTTCATGGTGTTCTTCATGAGCCGCCGGTTTTTCAGCGGAACCACAGCTTGCAACGAAGAGCGCAATGCCTATGATTCCAAATTGAATGATTGATTTCATATCTTCTATTTAATGCGTTGTAACTTATTATTGTCCGATCAGGAATTGAATATTGGCCACGCTCAGGTTGGTTTGAAGCAACGCCAGCAACTGCTTTTCCATGATCCCGTTCGCTGTTTGGAGACTCAACAAATATTCCGGATAACCGATTTCGCCAAACGTGTAGGCTTTACTGCTATTGTCAAGTATCAACTGCGCATTCGGAAGGGCCGATTGATTATAAAAAGCCAGGTTGTTTCGATTGTTCACGTATTCCTGAACGGCTTGCCGGTAACTGTTTTCGAGGTTGGTCCGATACGCTTCTTCTTTTCCCTGCGCGACTTTAGCCGAAAAAGCTGTCGATTTCACTTTGGCATTGTAACCATTGAAAAACAACGGAATGGCCAAGCCGACCTGGAAACCCTGAAAACGTTTTGACGCATCAAAATACACTTCCTGATTGTCGATCGTCTGCACACCGATCAAGGTTTGATTGAAATACCCAACCGTAATATCGGGCAGGCCTTTGGCAATTTCCACTTTGCGCTGCTTTTCGGCAATGTCAATTTGCTGCTGAATCAATGCCAGTTCCGGGTTTGCCTGAATGGCAACAGAATCGGTAAGCGGAATAAACACTTGTTCCGCCAATGTGGTTTCTGAAATCGTAATGGGCTCATTACTTCCGAGAAGTGTTTGAAGGAAACTCAAATAACGCAACTGATTAGCCTTATTTTGCGTCAGTTGGTTCCTGATTTCGCTGACTTGTGTTTCGGCGGTAGTTTGTTCCAGTGCTGAACCTTCCCCTGTTTTGACACGAAGCGAAGCAACCCGCACGAAATCGGTAAAAATGCTGTCTTGTCGTTTCAATACCGCTTCCTGAGCGTGCAGGTATTGCAGGTAAAGATACGTTTGCCGGATTTGATGCGTCAGTTCGTTTTTGGTAATGGCCGTTTGCAGTTTACTTTCTTCGATGAACGCATTGCCCAATGCCGCGTTGGCCGAAAAAACGGTGGGGAACGGAATGGTTTGCGACACGCTCAAATTGTTATCATTCCGGTTGATGCTGTTGTATTGTCCCATCATGAAACTCACATCTGTTTTGGGAATGTCAAACAGTGTTTGTTTGTGCATCGACTCAAAATCGGTTTGCAGATTGGCGGCGATGATGTTCTTGTTATTCATCAATCCTTCGTCAATGGCTTGTTGCAGCGTTACGGTTCTTCCTTGCGAAAAGCCGAAGTTTGCTAAAAACAGGATCGCAATAACGGAAACCGCTTTCGGCAACACCTTGGCTTTCGGTTTGATTTTCTCGGACCAGTAATACAGGATCGGTAAGACCAATAAGGTCAGTAAGGTTGCCGTAAGCAAACCGCCGATCACCACTGTTGCCAATGGTTTCTGAACTTCCGCCCCACTTCCGTTGGAAAGCGCCATTGGTAAAAATCCAAGCGAGGCTACTAAAGCCGTCATGATCACCGGACGTAAACGCACGGCGGTACCGGTTTTGATAATTTCCATCGTATCTTCCATACCTTCTTTTCTAAGCCGGTTAAATTCGGCGATGAGTACAATTCCGTTGAGTACCGCCACTCCAAACAAGGCGATAAAGCCGACACCTGCCGAAATACTGAATGGCATTCCGCGCATCCACAAAGCCAATACACCACCGATGGCCGAAAGCGGAATCGCCGTGAAGATCAGTAAAGCTTGTTTGGACGATTTAAAGGTCAAGTACAACAGGAAGAAAATCAGCAATAATGCCACCGGAACGGCAATCAACAAACGGTCTTTTGCAGCATTCAGGTTTTCAAACGTACCACCGTAAGTAGGATAATAACCTGCTTCGAATTTCACTTCTTCGTCAATTTTTTCCTGAATTTCCTCCACAATGCTTTCCACATCTCTTCCGCGAACATTGAAACCCACAATGATCCGGCGTTTGGCATCATCGCGCTGAATCTGGTTCGGGCCTTCTTTAAAGTCAACTTCGGCGAGTTGTTCCAGCGGAATTTGCGCGCCGGTGGGTGATTCAATGAAGAGATTACGCACGTCATCGAGGTGTTGGCGATTGGTTTTATCGAGACGCACCACCAGTTCAAAACGTTTCTCACCCTCAAACACCAAACCGGCTACTTCACCTGCAAATGCGGTGCGAATGGCAGTATTGATGTCTTCGATATTCATGCCGAACTGGGCTATTTTGTCCCGTTTAAATTTGATCACTACCTGTGGCAAACCTGAAACCTGTTCCACATAAATATCCTGCGCACCCTCAATTTCACGGGCAATGGTGCCGATCTGCCGGGCATACTTGCCCAGTTTATCCAAATTCTCGCCGTAGATTTTGATCACCACATCTTGTCGGGCACCGGTCATCAATTCGTTGAAACGCATTTGGATCGGTTGCTGAAATCCGAAGCTTACTCCGGGAATGTACAACTCGAGTTTCGCCTGCATTTTCTCTGCCAATTCCTCGCGTGTAGAGGCGCTTGTCCATTCGGATTTATCTTTCAGGATCACCATCAAATCACAGGCTTCAACCGGCATAGGATCGGTTGGTATTTCACTGGAACCGATTTTACCGACCACTTCTTTCACTTCCGGAAAATGTTCTTTCAATACTTTTCCCGCACGTAAAGCAGCTTCGATGGTTTGTGACAAACTACTTCCGGTAAGCACACGTGTTTCAACCGCAAAATCGCCTTCTTCCAGGGTTGGAATGAATTCGGAGCCCATGGAGCGGAACAAGAACAAACTCAAAATAAACAACACAACCGCTGTTACGGCAACCACAGCTTTTGAACGCAATGCAAAACGCAGCATCGGTTGGTAAGCACGTTGACATGCTTCAATAATACGGTCGGAAATGGTTCGTTTCACGGAGATTTTTTTGCTCAGAAACAAGGCGCTCATCATCGGCACGTAGGTCAATGACAGAATGAACGCTCCCAAAATGGCAAAGACAACGGTTTGCGCCATCGGTTTAAACATTTTTCCTTCCACGCCGACCAATGCCAGAATCGGCAGATAAACAATCAGGATAATGATTTCACCGAATGCAGCACTGTTTCGAATCTTCGATGCCGAATTGTAGACTTCGGTGTCCATTTCGGATTGGGATAATTCCGCTCGTTTCTGGCGCTTGTTCAGATGATGCAGAGTCGCTTCCACAATAATGACCGCGCCATCCACAATCAACCCAAAATCAATGGCACCAAGGCTCATCAGGTTTCCGCTGACACCAAAGAGGTTCATCAGTGAAATGGCAAACAACATCGCCAATGGAATCACAGAAGCAACGATGAGTCCGGCGCGGAAATTCCCCAACAGCAACACAAGTACAAAAATCACAATCAACGCTCCTTCTGCCAAGTTTGTAGCGACAGTTCCAATGGCGTTGTTGACCAGTTTGGTGCGATCCAGAAACGGTTCGACCACAATGCCTTCGGGAAGTGTTTTTTCGATCTGCTTCATGCGTTCCTTCACATTAGCGATCACTTTCGAGGAATTGGCTCCTTTGAGCATCATCACAATCGCGCCGACTACTTCACCATCGTTATTACGCGTCATGGCACCGTAACGGGTAGCGGCACCGAATTTCACTTCTGCTACATTTCTGATCAGAACAGGAATGCCGTTTTCGTTGACTTTCACGACGATGTTTTCAATGTCATCAATCGATTGAATGAGGCCTTCGCTGCGGATAAAATAAGCGTTCGGTTTTTTGTCGATGTACGCTCCGCCGGTATTCTGATTGTTTTTCTCAAGCGCGGTAAACACATCCGCAATACCCACATCCATGCTTTTCAGCATATCGGGATTCAGTGAGATTTCGTATTGTTTGAGGTATCCGCCAAAGCTACTGACGTCAGCAATGCCTTCTACTCCCAATAACTGCCGGCGAATAATCCAATCCTGGATCGTTCGTAATTCAGTAGCATCGTATTTCTGTTCATAGCCCTTTTTGGTATGAATGACGTACTGGTAAATTTCTCCCAATCCTGTGGTAACCGGCGCCATTTCGGGAATTCCCATACCGGTCGGAATGGTCCGTGTAGCTTCATTGAGCCGTTCGCCGACCTGCTGACGCGCCCAGTACACGTCGACATCTTCTTTGAAAACAACGGTCACTACCGACAGTCCGAATCGGCTAAACGACCGCACTTCCTCGATTTCGGGAATGGTGGCCATGGTTTGTTCAACCGGAAAAGTGACGAATCGTTCAATGTCTTCGGCGCCGTTTCCGGGTGAAGATGTGATGATCTGTACCTGATTGTTGGTGATATCGGGCACAGCATCGATGGGTAATTGGTTGATGGAGTAAGTTCCCCATCCAATAAGCGCGACAATCATGATGCCGATCACGAGCTTATTTCGAATCGAAAATGCGATGATTTTATCTAACATTCTGCTGAAATTAGTTAATACACAACATGAGCCTGTTCCCTGAAAAGGAACATGGCCCATTCATTCCGGAAAAACCGGAAGCGGATTAACTAAACTTGTGGCGGTTGCCAGATAGCGGAGGCGAATTCAGAAGGACTGAATTGCTGGTAATTGCTGATTTTAGCTGATTCGGGAACCTCAAAATGAGGAAACCGGATCTCGTAGGTCAGATTACTTGCGGGAATAAACGTGAGCATTGGCGCACAACAGGTCGACGAATGATCGTGATGAAACGGGAAGTCATTGTGTCCCGGATGTTGGTGTTCGTGACGATCCTGATTATTGAAATGATCGGTCAGAAAATCAAGAAAACCAACGGCCTTGTGTTCTGCGTTATGATCCTCGTAATGGGCAATCATTCCAGAAAGATTCTCAGCAAAATGGGCGATTCCGGTAGTGGAAAAAATTCCGGCTACCACCAATACAACTCCTATTTTTCTGAGCAAAGTCATGCTATTTTATTATGCTTGTGTCGCAGGTCCGCCGAAATTCATCGGAGGAAACGGTGTGCTTTCGGTATCAACAATCACGCCATTTGCCTGTTCGTACTTCTGGATATTCTCAGAAAGTGCGCGCATCAAACGTTTCGCGTTTTGGGGCGACATGATCACGCGGGAACGGACTTTTGCTTTGGGCATACCCGGCATCATTTGAATAAAATCGGTTACAAACTCGGCTTGCGAATGTGTGATAATTGCCAGGTTTGAATAAATTCCTTCGGCCAACTCTTCGGATAGCTCAATATTTAACTGATTGTCGTTCTTTTCCATGTGATCTATACTAATAGGACGAAGGTAACCAAATGTTTTTGATGTTCGATTTTTGATGCTTGATTTTTGATGTTGGCTTGGTTCTTCCTCAAAATCAACTTTTTTATTCCACCTAGGTTTTGATAAGTTTATGGTAATTCCAACCATTTACGAAAAACTCAATCCAACATCAAACATTCAAAATCAAGCATCACAAAAGTTTTCAACTATAAAAATCATACTAAGGTAAAAAGAAGTACATTTATCGCGACAACTACTACATTTTCAGCTTTTTAACATGCGCGCTTGTTTCCTGTTCGTAATCTTTTTATGGTGTTTTAACGGTATCTGCCAGGAGGTAAGGATAAATGCACTGATCCGTAAGGCTGATAAGGTAAGCGCAACTGATTTGACCGTAGCTACCACCATTATCGATTCGGCACTCCATTTATGCGAAACCAGTAAAAACGACACGCTTCGTGCGAATGTTTTACTGAAAAAAGGACGTATTGAGAACTACCGCGGATCGTACAAATCGTCACTGAAATATGCACTACGGGCGCGAAAACTCTTTCATGCGCACAATCACACGGAAGGTTTGGCAGCATCGTTTTTGCTCATGGGGCATGATTATTCGGCGTTGAAGAACTATAAAAAATCGCATGCCGATTATGTGCAGGCGCTTCATTTAGCCAGAAAGATCAACGCAAAAAAAACAATCGCCGAAGCGTATAACGGTTTAGGAAACGATGCTTACGACAAAGCCGATTTCGAAACGGCGTTGAAGTATTACCGGCAATCCAAAACCTATTTCATTCAGCTGAAAGCTTATTTAAATGTCGCCGATCTCGACAATAACATCGCCAATATTTACAGCGATCAACAACTCTATCCGAAAGCAAAAAAGGCTTACAGGGAAGCGCTAAGAACCTATATCGAACAAAAAGACGAGATCTCCGAATTGTATATTTATTACAATCTGGCGGAAGTTTTACGCAAGGAAAAACAATACGATTCGTCGTTGTATTATCTGGATCTGTGTTTGGATCTGAGCCTGAAAAGCGGGAGTTTTGCCAACATTCAGACAACCTACAGCGGACTCAAGGAAACCCATCAGAAAATGGGCGATTACAAAAAAGCGCTTCATTTTTCAGAACTCTCCCATGCCTACGAAGATTCGATCATTACCAGTGAAAATGACGAGTACATCGCACGACTGGAAGTAGAATACCAGAAAAAAATCGATCAACGCACCATTGCCAATCAATCGCGCAAACTGGATGCACAAACCCGCCAGACTTATGCCGCATTCATTGCCATGGGCGTGTTGGTGGTGTTGCTCATTTTGTTTTTTCTGTACAACCGCAGAATTCGAACGCTCAACAGACGACTGGCTATTACCAATCACAAGATCAGGCTTAAAAACACTCAGATCGACAAGGCATTGCAGGAGCGCGAAGTGTTGCTGAAAGAAGTACATCATCGGGTAAAAAACAGCTTGCAGATCATTTCCAGCTTGCTGAACCTGCAGGAATTACAACTCACCGATCCCAATGCGATTAAAGCGTTGCAGGAAAGCAAATCGCGTATTCAATCCATTGCGTTGATGCACCAAAACCTGTATCAGCAAGACGCCGATCTGGGCAAGGTGAATATTCAATCGTACCTGAGAGACATTCTGGAATTGCAGCAAAAAGCGTTCAGTTCACCCGAAAAAAGAGTGAATTGCATCTTCAAAGTGATTCCTTCCGAATTGGATATCGACCGCTCAGTTCCGTTGGGTTTGATTGCTTCGGAAGTGATCAACAACGCATTCAAACATGCTTTTACTTCGATCGAACAACCGCAGTTGATTGTACGAACAACCAACGATCACCGGCAATTTGTGCTTGAAGTCATTGACAACGGATTGGGACTTGACTCTACAAGTACCGAAAAAGGCAACTCGCTTGGTTTGGAAATTGTGGAGGCGCTTACGTTTCAACTGGAAGGTCATTTTGTACTCGAGTCGCGCGATGAAGGAACGGTTTTTCGCCTGGAATTCCCTGTTTAGCAGACTTCCTGAATGGGTGAACGGGCCCTGTTTTGTTTCCCGACCAAGTATTTAGTTTCCCGATATCAGTGGGTTAAACGTGTTCAGACATTTTTTCAGATTCCGTGGTTCTCACCTGCTTTTGCACTGGTTTTTCCTTATTTTTGGAATCATGAAAATCCCTGCTACTGCACATGAACTGAAGTGTTATCATACCTGGATGGGTGTTGATGGGATTGGCCGCACGAAGGTGAAAAAGAATGCGGTGGTAACACTGGAAGATGCCCGGGAGAACTCGGCATTGGTCAACAGTTTTTTTGTTGACGAAAAGTTTCCGCTGATGATCGATTCAAGAGGGATTCAATCGATTTCGAGAGAAGCCCGTGCTTTTTTTACAGCCAACGGAAGAGATACCAACACGATTGCTTTTGCAATCTTAATCGATTCTGCAGTGAGTAGAGTGGTTGGCAATTTTTTCCTTGGAATTAACAAACCCGCTGTTCCAACAAAGTTGTTTTTGAATGAAAAAGATGCGCTTCAATGGCTGAGAAATCTGTAGAATGGTAAAGAAGAAAGACGATCAGTACATACAAGAGCGCACCAACTCCATCCTGGATGTGATCATGTCGTATGCGCGGTTGGAATTTAATGTTCAAACCGAAGTCAGTGCGAACAATGATGTCTTTGATTCCATCGCGGCCGGCGTAAACATGCTGGGCGAAGAACTCGAAAATTCGGTGGTGACCATCAAAGAAAAAGAATCGCTGCTGAAAGAAGTGCATCACCGCGTCAAAAACAACCTGCAGATCATTGCCAGTTTGATGAACCTGCAGGCCGCCAATTCAACCGATCCCGTTTTCCTGGAACTCATTCGCGAATGCAAGAACCGGATCGATTCGATGTCGATCATTCACGAAATGCTCTACCAAAGCAAAGACCTGAGCAGGATTAATTCTACAGCTTATATTCATCATCTGATCCTCGGACTTGAAAGCTCCTTTTGCATGAGCAATGTGAAAGTCGATTTTCAGCTCGACATTGATCATGGGATTATACTGGAAGCCGATCGCATGATTCCCATTGGATTGATCCTGAACGAGGCTATCAGCAATAGTTACAAGTATGCTTTTCCGAATCGGGAAGGAGTCATCGAAATCTCTTTCAGGATGATTGATGACTTTTATGTATTGCTGGTAAAGGACAATGGCATCGGATTACCGGAAGATTATGATGTAAACAAAAACAGCAGTTTGGGGTTACAGCTGATCGCGACGTTGGCCGAACAGTTGGATGCAAAGCTTTTATGGCTTCGCCGGGATGGGTTGGGGTTTGAGTTTCGATTTCAATAAATTACTTCCTACTTTTTTCTTGATAAAAAAGTAGGCAAAAAATCAAGGCTGTAAGTTCCAATCTTGAGAACTACGGCTTGTTAAGCTACCTCAACCCAACTCGCAAAACGCCATTACCGGATTGTTTTACAAACAACCCGATGGCTGAGCTCAAACAGGGCCTCGATTACGCTTAACTCACCTTGTTCTCTGGCGATTGTTACTTAATGCCATTAGGGATCCGCCTTCAAAAACATGTTCTACTACTCTTTGTAACCACTTCCTGTTATTTTCGTTCTCTGAAAAACGTTTTTATGCTGCGATTACTGCTATTTCTCTCTTTCCTTACTTCTTCCATTGTGAATGCCCAAAAGGATGCCGAAAAAAAATACCGAAAAGCCATATTGGATTCCCGGATGGTGTTTATGGATAGCGGAACGGTTTACCTGAAGGATCATAGCGGAGATGTAGATGTGCCTTTTTATCCCTCACCGGAACCAACCATGTTTAAGGTGCGTCCTTTTTACATCTGCGCTTATGAGGTTTGCAATTTTGATTATATTGAATACTTGTATTGGAAAAATCGCAACGATTATGAGCATTATGCGGCAGCATTGCCCGACACTGCTGTTTGGAGCAGAAGGCCGATGTACAATGAACCATATGTGGAATACTATTTTCGTCACCCGGCTTACCGCTATTATCCGTTGGTTGGCGTTACACATCAACAAGCCATTGATTACTGCGCATGGTTGACGGATCGCTATAATGAAAATCCTGATCGTAAGCACAAGAAAGTCCGCTTTCGCCTGCCTACAAAAAACGAATGGCTCTATGCCGCACTTTCGGGCGCCGAATACCGGGAACCTGAAAAAGGGAAAACCACTGCTATCGTTTACAGAGCTTACAATTCAATTTTTCCATGGGGAGAAGTAATCAGAGGACTTCCAAATTCGATGCAAGACAAAACCGGTAGCTGGATGGCCAATTTCAAGCCGATAGATCAATCTTCGGTGCAGTATGTTAAAGATGCCAAACTGATCTATAAAGGCGATACCATCCGGAATAATTTTTACATCGGTTCGTCAGGCTCTAATTACATGGGGATGCCGGACAACCTGAACGATAACAGTGATATCACTGCACCGGTTTTTAGTTATTTCCCCGGACTCAGCGGATTGTACAATATGGCCGGAAACATCGAAGAAATGGTCGCCGAATATGGTATTACCAAAGGAGGAAGCTGGAACGATACCGGTTATTACCTGCAAAACACCACCGAAGAAACGTATGATGCAGCAACTGAGACAAACACATTCCGTGGATTTCGGGTGGCAATGGAAGTGATCGAGGAATTTTAACGATTGTTTAGGAAAATCCGACGAATCTTCGTCCCCTACCTGTAGGGCTTTGCGTATTTTTGCACCACAAGTACACAGCATGAGCGAAACTCCCGAAAAAACATCGAAGAACCTTACCATCGCCATGATTGTAAGTATGGTACTTTGGGGAGTAAGCTGGCCATCCAGCGGAGTACTTACAGCGTTTGGAACGCCGATTGAACTTGGCATTTTTCGTTACATCCTGGTGATCCTGAGTTTGCTGTTGTTGCTGATCATCCTGAAAATTCCGATTAAAATTTCGCGCAAAGGCATTCCGTTTGTGTTGATCTCAGCTGCGTTGATGGCTGTCTATAATTACACCTTTCTCAAAGGTTTACAAACCGGAAACGCCGGCGCGGGTGGAATTCTGGTGACCACGATGAATCCGATCATGGCGTATATCCTGGGTATGTTTATCGACTGGAAACGCCCGAACGTCAATGAAACAATCGGGATTTCGCTCGGAATTATTGCCGGATTAACGATGCTCGAGATCTGGTCGAATGTGAACATTTTGGCCAATCCATGGAACGGATTGTTTCTGCTGAGCGCTTTCTTGTGGTCGGTAATGAGCAAGTTTACCTCCAAAGCGGGCAAATACGGTTCGTCGTTCGCCTTTTCGTGGTGGATGTACGTGGCAACATTGCTGTTCCTGCTTCCGTTTATGGACGTTTCGGAAGTGGTGCGTCTGGTACAGATCAAAGACTTCAACTTCTGGGGCAACCTGCTCTTTGGAAGCATTATCGTGACAACTCTGGCAACCACCATGTATTTCTTCGCTACGGCTAAAATCGGTGCCGAGAAAGCGAGTAGTTTTATTTTCACCGTGCCGTTTACTGCAGCCCTTTCCGCCTGGCTGATTTTGGGCGAGAAGATCGAAATCCACACGATTGTGGGTGGAGTGATCGGAATTGGGGCGGTGTATATGATTAATAGGAAGGTGAGGGTTTGAGATTGTGTTATCAAGCCTACATTATATCTACTAGTATAGTCTATTCAAGCTCATCAAACTTAGCTTTCATTGTCGGATTACCGTGAGTTAGCTTCTTAATCGTTAGGTCCTCAGTTTTTTCATTTGCAAGTCGAAGATTGTTTTCGGACGATAACAAGGCGTCTTTGGTTTTTTGCAATTCTTTAATGGTTTTATCAATTCCGTCTATTGCATCTTTAAATTTACGACTTGCCAAATCATAATTTCTTGCAAACCCCTCTTTAAACTTGTTTATTTTCTCTTCAAAATTGGTAATGTCAATATTCTGACTTCTTATCAATGCAAGTTCTGATTTATATTGCATAGAACTCATAGCCGCATTGCGCAGTAATGTAATTATAGAGATGAAAAACTGGGGGCGAACAACATACATTTTACTGTATTTGTGCGATACATCAACAATACCAGTATTGTAAAACTCACTTTCTGCTTCTAATAATGAAACAAGAACCGCGTATTCACATTTTTTTTCGATGCGGTCTTTGTCAAGTTCCTTTAAAAAATCTTCATTCTTCTTTTTTGTAGCTGTTTCGTCTCCCTCATTCTTCATTTCAAACATTATTGAAATGATTTCATTTCCTGCTTCATCGGTCTCTCTATAAATGAAATCTCCTTTACTACCGGATTTTGAATCGTTGTCTTTTTCAAAATAGGCTGTTTGAAAAGCTGTCGCACGAAGTTTGTTAAATTCAGTCTCACAATGTTGTTCAAGAGTTTCACCCAGCATTTTGGTTGAAAGTTTCAGTTTCATGTCTTTAACGCGAGCAATTTCATCATCCTTATACTTGATTATTGCATCTTTATTTTGCAATTCGGTTGAGAATTTTTGAGTTAAAGAACTTTCCAGATTTTGTTTTTCTAATTCTATAATCTTTAAATCACTTGCCAAATTGTCCCGTTCTTTCTCAACTTTTTGAACAGCCTCATTTACTGCAAGTTTTTTTTCAACTTCAACATTGTCAATTTTTGCTTTTAGATTTGTTATTTCAGCTTCTTTTAAATTCAGGTTCTCAGATAGTGCCAATTCGCTTTGTGCTTTGAGTTCTAAGAGTTCTTTATCTTTTTTAGTAAGTTGTTCTTGCAACGAATTTCTAATATTTGCTTCGGCTAATTTTACAGCACTTTCTTTTTCTTTGTCTGCAAGATTTAGTCGATTTTGCAATTCTTCTTCAAATTGGTGGTCGCGAACTTGTTTGACAATGTCAGCAAAGCCTGCTTCATCAACTTTAAATGCTTTTTTACAATTTGGGCAAATAATTTCGTTCATATGTTTGATTTATTCTGTCTAGCCTTTACCCGATTCTTTCATAGGGATAAATATTCTTATAGTTTCTATGGAGATATGAACCTAATGAAGGAGCATCTCGTAAATTCTCAAATTCGTGTTTGGGAACTCCTTTATAAATATAAAGACTTCCATTTAGGAATCTTACATAAACTTGTTCATTTTGTTCATCATAACCAATACTTTCAATATTAGATGAACTAACTGGAATCATTTCTGGTAAACTCATAATTTATAATTTTTATTACGCCAAGATTTTAAAAGATTTTTGTATTCATTTTCAATGTTTTCAATTGTTTGGAGCCATTTTTCTGATGCTTTTGGGTCTGAACTTTTCGGAGCATTAGATATTTTAAAGAATTTCACTCTTGAAGGTATTTTTACGGCTTCACCCGAAATTAATGCTTCTCCAGTTCTTAAACTTGGAAGTAAATCGACCATACTTTGTAATTCATCTTGGATGGCAGACTTTATATGACCTCTATCTTTTGAATTGTTCATCCTTAAAGCTATCATTGTTCCACACTGACTTAAAACAGTCTCATCTAATTCAGACGGTCTTTGAGTCACTAGTAACAAACCTACACCATATTTTCTTCCTTCTTTTGCTATCGTTTGAACAGTTCTTGATGATATTGAATGTTCTCCAGCCTTCAAGTAACTATGTGCCTCTTCAAGAACAATTAATAGAGGTTGGTTTTTACCACCAACTTTGGTGTTCACCCCCCAAAACAAACCATCATAGATAATTTTTAGAAGTGTTCCTGAAATGGAAGACATTATTTCGCTTGGAATACCAGATAAATCTAAAATGGTAATTGGTAATGTGTTTCCTAACCAATCATAAAGTAAACTATCAATATCTTTAGTGATTTTTCCTTGTACATCAGGGGTTAAATCACTTGGAGTAAATAAAAAACTGTAACTGCTATCATTCAATTTATTCCTCATACTATCAAGAAATCCAAGTAACCCCTTTGCTTTTTGATTTAAAAACGGTGGGCTGCTTCCTAATCCTGCAAGCGGATATTCATTGGATTTTAGCGTTTCGACATCACCCTCTTTTAATTTTTCGGAAACACTAATCCTATCAGCTTGAAATGTTTTTCTTTCAAAATCATCTAACTCAAACCAAAGTCTTTTTATGCTAAACGGAATAGGAGAATCTGCCGTAATAGATTCCTTGGCTATCTCAATTTTATTTTCATTTGCACTTACTATTTTTGCTTCAACGACTTTTTCCCTTATATATTCATGATTAGCATCCGTTAAATTTCCTGAAAATATTTTCATTAACTCATTAAACGGCAATGCCCAAAAAGGAATATAAAGTTTATTCTTATCATCCTTTGGACTCGTTTCAATAACTCGGGAAAATTTTGAAAGAGCATCATTATATTCACCATGCGGGTCAATGACTAATATTCTTGAACTAGGGAAATCTCTTTTTGCGATTGCCTCTAATAAAACGGAAACTGAATTGGATTTTCCACTACCTGTCGAGCCCACAATTGCACAGTGTCTTGAAATAAGTTTATCCAAATCAATTTTTGCATCAAGACTTTCAGAAACACTGATGTTTCCAACCGTTATTGAATTGGCTTCTTCATAACCACCATAAATAATATCTAAATCATTTATTGTTACTAAATGAACTTTGTCGCCAGTTGTCGGATATTGAGTTACACCTCTTTCAAATTTCTTTCCAATTTGTTCTCCTGCAAGTACAATATTAATCCAACGTGTATTTTTAAAAGAATCATAATCTTTGTAATACATTTCCTTTAATCCTTCAGGAATTGCAGCAGAACCAATTTGAGTTACAATACCATAAAGATTTGCAAAACCCAAAGGAATTCTAACGAATGAACCAATTTGACCTATACGATAAACAACACCATCAATAACAGGCATATTCGACTTTATACTATCAAAGAGTTTAATTGAAATACTATTTCCACTAATGCTATCAATTTCGCCAATTTCTGTAATCTTACTTTTTGACATTTGCACCAAAATTTTTGATCTCGTTATCGCTAATCATAGCATTTAAAAACTTCACTAGTTTGCCAAAATCTGGCAGAATGAATTCTCCACTTCCTGTCCATTTTTCCGCTCCAAGAAATTCTTCATTTAATTCTTCTGAATCAATAGGTCCATCTTCATCAAAATATAAATTAAGACTAATTGTATCGTCTTTTGTTGGTTCAGATTTTAACTTCCAATTGCCAAAATTTCTACCAATTACTGCACTTCTTGAACCATACAAAGAAATTTTAGAGTTTTCAAGCGCTAATTTCACTGTCTTACTAATTTCTGTTATTGGATCTGATTTATCATATAATAGACCTATAACGTGAGATGTTGTACTAGTTTTTAAAGCTGAAATAAGTCTTGAGTTTATATGTTCATCACCCCAAGAATAGCCACAAGTGATAAGAATAGTATCATTTTTTTTTAAAAAGTTTGATAATCTATCAAGTAAACTTTCATATGGTTGTTTTTTGGAGTCTTTGTATTTTAACGAGGACGGATAAATCAAAATGTCATCAACATCAGGATCCACTCTTAAAATTTTCTCGGTATCATTATCAAAATGCCAACCCAATGAGCCGTGTATTTTCCATAATTTCGTTTGCTTCGATAAATACTCAAAGTTTTCAACAGATTCAGGATTGAAAAATGGTCTAAGACTTCCGCAAAAACCATCATAATATGGAATTTCTTTTTGTTCTAAACCAAGCTCAAAAAGGAAGTCATAATTTGTAGTAAATATTTCTATTGGATAATTTCGTTCTGCTTGTCCAATCCAGTTTGCAAAATCTGTTTGCACTAATTGCTCTACAATATCTTTTGAAACAATTTGATGAAATTCTTTCTTTGATGAAATATCACAAAGAAGAACATTATGAACACTAACTTTTTTTCTAACTAATTGTTTTAATTCTGAAATTAAGACTCCGAATTCATCTTTAGTTAAAGTATTTAGAACCGATTTGCCAATTATTGAATGTTTCAATTCGAGATTAGACAGAATAGTTTCTACATTGAATTTGTATTTACCTATTTCTTCTTCTGTTTCTTCAAAAACAGCTTTATATCTAGGGTCTTTGTCGCAAAGTTTTTGAATAATTTCAGATGTCATCTGTCCAATTGCAGGTACAGTTAAAGAACTAGGATTTTTCCAAGCTAGAGAACTTCCCGCACCAAATAAAAAACCAATTCTTTTTTTATCAGAGATCAGTATTTGTTGAATTCCTCTTATGTATTCCGAAGGATCGTGTTTAATCATCTCTCTTACTTTAATTATTTTTCGGTTATTTATTAAGGTTCAAAGCTATTCTTTATACTTTCCCAATCTAATAATATGTTAACAACCAACCATTACCAGATTCACTACTAACAATAAATTAAATGCGAAGTTCATTCTTTATCGCGCTAAACCTAACTATTCCACCCCAAACCATCAACCGTATAAATACTGTATTTTCACAGCGGTTTAACGCAAAATGATAAGTGTAATTTTTCTTAAAAAGCTGTCCTCCCCCTCAATCCCCCTCCAAAGGGGGAGGCAAAAAAAAGGACCTCTTCCGAAGTCCTTTTCAATCTATTTCAAAGCGGTGCATTAATCACACACCACAATTGTTTTTCCTTCTGAGCCTGTTGCCACAGTGTGTGCCAAACGACCTTTGCTATCATAGATTTTGGTTCCTTCAAGGAATGTGTCCGGTTTTGTATAACCATCTTCTACGGTATAGTTGGTGGCGCTTCCCGGTGATTCAATGCGGATGGAAACATCGGAAGAGCATTTGTTTTGCAAATACACTTTGATTCTTCCGCCACCGCTGTAGGTCATACTCATTACGATAACACATACACCAAGTATGAATCCTATTCCCAGCAAGCTTTTCATTGTTTTCTTCATAATAGTACGATTTTCAATTAGTTGCAGAAAGTTAGTTAAAAAACAGATGCACAGAGCATTACGGTTTCATCAAATCCTTTTTCTTTAGCTGTACTTTCAGGTCTTCTCCCTCATGCTCGATCAATAGGGTCAGTGTGTTTTCTCCTTCGGGAACCAAGCCATTGTTGATGACATCGCACCACATGTCTTTGGTAAACACGCGCGTATCGTTGCCGTTGACTTCCAGGATACGATCTCCGAGTTTTATGCCCAGTTGATCTGCTTCGGAACCGAGCATGACCATACGTACTTCGAGCCGGTCTTCCTTGTAAAACGGACTGATTCCGAAGTGCTCAAGCGTGTTGTTGACAAACGTATCAGTGGGAATGAGAATGATTTCGCTGGTCGACCAATCGATGATAACGCGGTAATGTTGTAAAAATTTAGTGCCGAGCGTTCGCGCTCCCGGACTGAAAGAAACGAGCTGTTCCGGAATGGTCAGATTTCCCAACTTGGTTTCCGAAACCATTGAAGTATACAGTGAATCGCCGTCGCCCATGCCGTACAGTCCGGATGAATTGGCACCGTAACCGACTACCGAATTGGTCAGTTTTCCTTTTCCCTGCAAGGTTTTGCGCGTTGAAGGTGAACCCGTGAAATAGCCATTGGAACCGGTATCGAACGTGACTCTGTTGTCGGTTACACCGTCATAGGTAATATCGATCAGCGGTGTTGAAGAAGCGGCTGGCTTAAACGGAATGCGGTAGGCATCAGCTGGAATATCAAAAGCCGAAATACTATCCGAAACGGTAATAACTTTTCGCTCGTAATCAAATTGCCAAACAGCTTCTTTCATGAGATTAGCGCCAACAAAACCATCAGCATCAAGGCAGGCAATTTCGTTGGAACGCTTGAGGTCGGCAATCGCAGCTCCCATTTCGATGAAATGCACGCCACCAATCAACATTTCAGGCATTTCAGCGAATTCAAGCACTTCTTTCCTGCCTTGCGAATCACCAGCCTTCTGTTTTACTTTCGGTTCCAGTTTCAACTCCGCAGCCAGTTCTTTACTTACGAGATTCGGCGCGCCGGTGTCGACCAAAAAATCGTAGTCTTTGCCGTTGATGTTGACTTTTACGACCACCAATCCCATCCGCATTTCAAACGGAATTTCGGAAGTGAACGAAGGTTGTTCTACATCGCCTTGTTTTAAGAGTTTGACCAGTTTCAGCGAACTACAGCCCGAAGCCACAAGCACTATGAGAAGAATGAATCCGAGTTTTTTCATAATCAAAGTTAATGGTTCTAAACAAAGGGTGCAATATTCGGTTTATTTCATCACATTAGTCGTCTATTGTAAAATCTATATGCCATGAGCAGAAAAAGCAATCACCTCCAACGGAGATTCTATTCCATTTTAATCGGATGTGTTTTTGGTCCTTATTTGATTTTTCTGCTCTTTTTCTTGTGTTTTTCAACAGAACGTACACTTTGGGAACTCGTTATAGGCACACTGACAATTTATCCTATCCTGTTTCTAATAACACTTCCGTTGTTCCTTTTGTTGAAGTGGATTTTCAAATTGTATCCTGTTTCCTTTGACCGGCTTTTTACACGTTTAATGCTTACAACAGCAATGCTTTTGGTACTGACACCCCTGGTTGTATTCGCGTATCAGCTCATTTTCGAGCAAGTCAATCAACAGAAGTTCTTTACTTATACCAAACTGGCTATCCCGGTTTCTGCTTCTGTTTTGCTCGCCATTTCGTTAGATTTTCTGGTGAACCGCTACTTCCTGCGAAGAAAAGGCGTCCCTCACATGAAATCATAATTCTTCACCCAACAACAAAAATCGCTTCTGTCGAAGCGGAGGAAGGTTCTCTTTTAACTTATCGTGTATCGCATTTGATTCGACGTGAAAATTTCTGCGTTTCCTTAATCTCCGAACGTAAGTTCCCAATATTACGAACCCGAATCCAAGTTCGGGATATTACGAACGCGTTCCCAATATCCCGAACTTGCTTTTAAAGCGAAAAACCCTTCCCAGCCGAAGCGGAGAAGGGTTTTCCATTGGTATCTTAAATCACGTTGAGGTTTGGATTCTACCAAACTCTACTCTTACTCCTTGACTACTCTATAAATTCTTTCGGTTCCAGCCAAATTGAATACGCAAACAAAATAAATTCCGGAGGGAAAGGCAGTCAAATCAAGCTCAGGATTATAGGTTAAGGAAACGATTCTTTTGCCATAAATATCTACCACTTCATAATTGAAGGATTCATTGTTATCAATAGCCAGGTGATATTTTCCTGAAGATGGGTTTGGTGAAATCGTAACATTGATTTCTTCTTCTTCTTGCACTGATGCAACGCAACTGTAGTACCATGGCGCCTGACTAGCACCATAAATCACCGAATCTTCTTCCTTGTAGCAAAGCGTACTCCAGCCATGTTCAAATCCGGAATAGCTGTCAAACCCTCTTCCACCTGTATAATAGATCCCAGGAATCGGAGCAAATGGAGCTTCGTAAAATTCATAAAGCACTCTGTATTCAGATGGATTTATTTGTACGGAATCTTTTGCATAAACAACAAGCCAGTCAGCATTGTAGATTTCGAAATTGCTATTCACAAATAGTGCATAATTTAATTCGGGGGTGACCGGAATTGAATCACCAACTTCTAAAAAATGACTGATTGAAATATCAAACTCTTGTTCGGCTGTATTTACAAAATATACCTTTTGGTTAGGAATGTCTTGTCTGATTCCACCAAGATAAGTCATCGGATTGCTGGGGTCAGTTCCTGCAGAACGGTAAATGCGTGTATAGTGTTCCGCATTTATTACCGTATCACCCGACCATATGGTTCTAAAGTCTGTTGAAATAACACCACCTAATCCATCAGCAACCATTCTATTGTGCAGCCACATTGTAGTTCCTTCATGATAAGGTTGATAAGTGATTTGTTGGGCATTAAGTCTGGAAAAAAACAACAAAACTAAAGTCAGATAGCAATATTTCATAAGGAACAGTTTCGGATATGATTCTAAAAGAATTACAAAGGTTGGAATTGGATTCAATAAAAAACCCTTCCCAGCCGAAGCGGAGAAGGGTTCCTTCTTTTTAAATTATCCTGAATTACGCCTGAATAGCGTCTAATTCTTCCTGATTCGCAACGATCACTTTCTGGAATTTGCGAACACCTGTACCGGCCGGGATCAAGTGACCAACGATCACATTTTCTTTCAAGCCTAACAAATGATCTTCTTTTCCTGAGATCGCAGCTTCGTTCAATACTTTCGTTGTTTCCTGGAAGGAAGCAGCTGAGATGAACGACTGAGTTTGCAATGACGCACGTGTGATACCTTGCAACAATGGAGTCGACGTAGCAGGAACTGCATCACGCGATTCAACCAATTGTTTGTCGGCACGTTTCAATTGTGAGTTTTCATCACGCAATCTACGAGCTGTAACGATCATACCTGCACGCAATTCCGGAGACTCTCCTGAATCTACAACAACTTTCATTCCGTAGATTGAGTCATTTTCTTCCATCACGTCTGCTTTGTGAACCGATTGTCCTTCAAGGAATCGTGTATCACCCGCATCAACGATCTCCGTTTTCAACATCATCTGACGAACAATTACTTCGAAGTGTTTGTCATTGATTTTCACCCCTTGCAAACGGTAAACCTCCTGGATTTCGTTTACAATGTACTCCTGTACTTTGGTAGGACCCTGAATGTTCAGGATATCGTTTGGCGTAATCGCACCGTCGGATAACGGCTGACCTGCACGAACGAAGTCATTTTCCTGTACAAGGATGTGTTTCGAAAGCGGAACCAAGTATTTACGTACATCGGCATTTTTCGATGTCACCTGAATCTCACGGTTACCACGCTTGATTTTACCGAATTCAACGATACCGTCGATTTCAGAAACCACAGCAGGGTTTGATGGGTTACGTGCTTCGAATAACTCCGTTACACGTGGAAGACCACCCGTGATATCCCCGGTTTTACCGGCTACACGTGGAATTTTCACCAAGATTACCCCTTCTTCCGCTTTGTCACCTTCGCTTACCGAAATGTGTGAGTCAACCGGAATGTTGTATTCGCGAAGTACTTCTTTTGTTTTAGGATCAACGATGTGAATCGCAGGGTTTTTCTTCTTATCACGAGATTCGATGATTACTTTCTCGGTAAATCCTGTTTGCTCATCCACTTCTTCACGGTAAGTAACACCGTCAATAATGTTTTCGAACACTACTTTACCAGAAACCTCTGAAATGATTACCGCATTGTACGGGTCCCACTTACAAATTACATCACCTTTTTTCACGGTCAAAGGAGCTGTCAACATCATCTCGGCACCGTAAGGTACGTTTGATGTCATCAACAATACACCTGTTTTCGAATCGGTAATTTTCAGCTCGGCAGAACGTCCAACCACAATGGTTTTGATTGTTCCGTCTTCTGCTTTACGCTCGATGGTACGCAATTCGTCGATTTCCAAACGACCTGAAGATTTTGCTTTCAAGTCAGATTCATCGGCGATATTCGATGCCGTACCCCCCACGTGGAATGTACGAAGTGTCAACTGTGTACCCGGCTCACCGATCGATTGTGCAGCAATAACCCCCACTGCATCACCTTCCTGTGCAGGACGGTGTGTAGCAAGGTTACGTCCGTAACATTTCGAACATACACCGCGACGCATTTCACATGTCAATACAGAACGGATCTCAACTTCCTCGATTCCTGCTTTGTCGATGGTTTCACCAACTATTTCAGTAATCAATTCACCTGCGTTCACGATTAATTCTTCCGTATCAGGATGGTAAATATCGTGTACCGAAGTACGACCAACGATACGGTCATACAATGGTTCAACCACGTCATCGTTTTTCTTCAATGCCGAAGCAATGAGTCCACGCAATGTACCGCAATCGTCTACATTAATAACAACATCTTGTGCAACATCCACCAAACGACGCGTCAGGTAACCTGCATCGGCCGTTTTCAATGCCGTATCGGCCAAACCTTTACGTGCACCGTGAGTAGAGATAAAGTACTCAAGAATCGAAAGACCTTCCTTAAAGTTGGAAAGGATCGGGTTCTCAATAATCTCTTGTGCAGAAGCACCGGATTTTTGCGGTTTCGCCATCAATCCACGCATACCTGACAGCTGACGGATTTGCTCTTTGGAACCACGTGCCCCGGAGTCAAACATCATGTAGATGGAGTTGAATCCCTGGTTGTCATTCTTCAATTGCTCCATCAACGTGTGCGTCAAGCGCGAGTTGGTGTGCGTCCAGATATCAATGATTTGGTTGTAACGCTCGTTGTTGGTGATAAGACCCATGTTGTAATTCATCATTACGTCTTTCACTTCCCCCTCGGCTTTGGCAACTAATACTTCTTTTTCTTTCGGGATGATAATATCTTCCAGGTTGAACGACAAACCACCTCGGAAGGCCATTTGGTAACCCAATTCTTTGATATCATCCAGGAATTTCGCTGTTTTAGCCGTTCCACAAACTTTCAATACGTGTCCGATGATGTCACGCAACGCTTTTTTGGTCAATACATCATTGATGAAACCAACTTCGCGCGGCACTACTTCATTAAACAACACACGACCACAAGTAGTATCGATCATCATCAAAGTAGGAACACCTGCTTCGTTCAAATCATACGACTTCACCTTGATCGGTGCGTGCATATCCAATTGTCCTTCGTTGTGAGCAATGATCACTTCAGAAGGAGAGTAGAACAATCCGCCTTCACCTTTTACTTTGTGCTCCGGTGTACTTGTGCGGCCTTTAGTAATATAGTAAAGACCCAAGACCATATCCTGAGAAGGTACGGCAATCGGTGCACCATTGGCAGGATTCAAAATATTGTGTGATGCAAGCATCAACAACTGCGCTTCCAAAATTGCGGCATTACCCAATGGTAAGTGAACCGCCATCTGGTCACCATCGAAATCGGCGTTGAAGGCTGTTGTTACCAACGGGTGCAAACGAATTGCTTTTCCTTCAATCAATTTCGGCTGGAACGCCTGAATACCCAAACGGTGAAGCGTAGGAGCACGATTCAATAGTACAGGGTGTCCTTTCAATACGTTTTCAAGGATATCCCAAACTACCGGCTCTTTACGGTCAACGATTTTCTTAGCAGATTTTACGGTTTTTACAATACCACGCTCAATCATCTTACGAATGATAAACGGTTTGTAAAGCTCGGCAGCCATGTCTTTCGGCAAACCACACTCATGCAGTTTCAAATCCGGTCCAACAACAATTACCGAACGTGCTGAATAATCCACACGTTTACCCAACAAGTTTTGACGGAAACGACCTTGTTTACCTTTCAATGAATCGGAAAGGGATTTCAACGGACGGTTTGATTCTGTCTTAACAGCAGATGCTTTACGTGAGTTATCGAACAATGAATCGACAGCTTCCTGCAACATACGTTTCTCATTACGCAAGATCACCTCCGGCGCTTTGATCTCGATCAATCGTTTCAAACGGTTGTTACGGATAATTACACGACGGTAAAGGTCGTTCAAATCCGAAGTTGCAAAACGGCCACCATCCAACGGAACGAGCGGACGCAATTCAGGTGGAATTACCGGAACTACTTTCACGATCATCCATTCAGGACGGTTTTCGATACGTGTTTGTGATTCGCGCATGGCTTCAACCACTTGCAAACGCTTCAATGCTTCGTGTTTACGTTGTACTGAAGTTTCATTGCTTGCCTGGTGACGCAAGTCATACGACAACTGGTCCAAATTCATTTTACGCAACAAATCGTACAATGCTTCCGCACCCATTTTGGCGATGAATTTGTTTGGATCTGTATCTTCCAAATACTGGTTCTCACGTGGAAGTGTATCCAGGATATCCAGGTACTCTTCTTCAGTTAAGAATTCTTTTTCGGTCAATGAAGAACCATCTAAATTGGTAGCGATACCGGTTTGAATAACCACGTAACGCTCGTAATAGATAATCTGATCCAGTTTTTTTGTAGGTAAACCCAACATGTAACCGATTTTATTCGGCAATGAACGGAAATACCAGATATGTGCTACAGGTACCACCAATGAAATGTGGCCCATGCGCTCGCGACGTACTTTTTTCTCTGTCACTTCAACCCCGCAACGGTCACAAACGATTCCTTTGTATCGGATACGCTTGTATTTACCGCAATGGCACTCGTAATCTTTTACAGGCCCGAAGATACGCTCGCAGAATAATCCGTCGCGTTCCGGTTTGTAAGTACGATAGTTAATCGTTTCAGGCTTGAGTACCTCACCACTTGATTGCTCAAGAATTAACTCCGGAGAAGCCAACGAGATCGTAATCTTGTTAAAGGCGCTCTGTTTTTTTGGTGTTTCTTTTCTGTAAGCCATTCTATTGTTTTCTTTAAATCAATTCGACAAATTTCCCCCGGTTCCGATAGCTATCGGGACGGGAATTAATCCATGGAGATACTTAAACCAAGACCTCTCAACTCATGCAACAATACGTTGAATGATTCAGGGATTCCCGGTTCAGGAATGTTGTCTCCTTTTACGATGGATTCGTAAGCTTTCGCACGGCCCATCACATCATCCGACTTCACAGTCAGGATTTCCTGAAGGATATTCGCAGCACCAAATGCTTCGAGTGCCCAAACCTCCATCTCACCAAAACGCTGACCACCAAACTGGGCTTTACCACCCAATGGTTGTTGTGTAATCAATGAGTATGGTCCGATTGAACGTGCGTGCATTTTGTCATCTACCATGTGCGATAGTTTCAGCATGTAAATCACACCAACTGTTGCCGTCTGGTGGAAACGCTCTCCGGTTCCTCCGTCATACAGATAAGTCTTACCTGATTTCGGAACGCCCGCTTTCGCTGTCCACTCATCGATTTCATATGGTTTTGCACCATCGAAAATCGGTGTAGCGAATTTCACACCCAGTTTTTCACCTGCCCAACCAAGAACTGTTTCATAAATCTGACCCAAGTTCATCCGGGAAGGTACACCCAACGGATTCAATACGATATCTACCGGTGTTCCATCTTCCAGGAACGGCATGTCTTCCGCACGAACGATGTTGGCAACAATACCTTTGTTACCGTGACGACCCGCCATTTTATCACCCACTTTCAACTTACGTTTCTGAGCAACATAAACTTTGGCCATTTTCACGATACCCGCAGGCAATTCATCTCCAACAGAAATGTGGAATTTCTTGCGTTTGTAGATACCCAACAAGTCATTCGCCTTAATGGTAAAGTTGTGCAATACACGACTTACCAGGGTATTTACATGTTGGTCGCTTGTCCAGGCCGTAGGATTAACAATCGTGTAATCGATTGCAACCAGGTTTTTCTGAGCGAATTTCGTTCCTTTTTTGATGATCTCTTCCTTGAAGTTATTGAAAACTCCTGCAGATTTGTGCTCACCAAGAACTGACATCAATTTCTCAACCAAACGGTCTTTCAATACAGCGTAATCTTTGTCGTATTCTGTATCCAATACTTCCAATACCGGTTTGTCCTGCGCTTTTGATTTACGATCTTTAATTGCCCGTGAGAACAATTTTTTCTCGATCACCACACCACGCAACGACGGACCTGCTTTCAGGGAAGCATCTTTTACGTCGCCCGCTTTGTCACCAAAGATGGCACGCAATAGTTTTTCTTCCGGCGACGGATCAGTTTCACCTTTCGGTGTAATCTTACCAATCAGGATATCACCTTCTTTGATTTCGGCACCGATACGGATCAAACCGTTTTCGTCCAAATCTTTTGTAGCTTCTTCACTAACGTTTGGAATGTCGGAAGTTAATTCCTCCATACCACGTTTCGTATCACGAACTTCCAATGCGTACTCATCGATGTGGATAGACGTAAAGATATCGTCGCGCACTACACGCTCAGAAATCACGATCGCATCCTCGAAATTGTACCCTTTCCACGGCATGAATGCCACTTTCAGGTTTTGTCCAAGCGCCAATTCACCACCTTGTGTTGCATATCCTTCGCAAAGTACCTGTCCTTTCTCAATACGGTCACCCTTACGAACGATCGGCTTGAGGTTGATCGTTGTGCTTTGGTTTGTTTTCTGGAATTTCGTTAAGCCGTAACGCGTTACTTCGCTATCAAAGCTTACCAGTTTATCTTCGTTTGACCAGTCGTAACGGATCACGATTTCATTCGCGTCAACGTATTCAACAGATCCCGGACCTTCAGCGTTGATCAATACACGGGAGTCACGCGCTACCAATTGTTCGATACCTGTTCCCACGATTGGAGACTGCGGTTTCAACAACGGAACAGCCTGACGCTGCATGTTTGATCCCATCAATGCACGGTTGGCATCATCATGCTCCAGGAACGGAATAGAAGATGCTGCAATCGATGCAATCTGGTTGGCGCCTACGTCCATCAAACTCAAATCTTTCGGTGCTACCACCGGGAAATCACCCTCGTAACGCGCTTTAACCAAGTCAGAAAGGAAATTTCCTTTATCATCGACTAATGCATTTGCCTGAGCAATCATTTGTTCATCTTCCTCTTCGGCAGACAAGTAGATAGGCTCGGAAGTCGTATCAACTTTACCTGCGGAAACCGAACGGTAAGGAGTTTCAATGAACCCTAGTTTGTTTACCTTGGCGAATACACACAAAGAAGAAATCAAACCAATGTTCGGTCCTTCCGGTGTTTCAATAGTACACAAACGACCGTAGTGCGTATAGTGAACGTCACGTACCTCGAAACCTGCACGCTCACGCGAAAGTCCACCTGGCCCTAGTGCAGACAAACGACGCTTGTGAGTTACCTCAGAAAGCGGGTTGGTCTGGTCCATGAATTGCGACAACTGGTTGGTTCCGAAGAAGGAATTAATCACCGAAGAAAGTGTCTTCGCGTTGATCAAGTCAATTGGTGTAAATACCTCGTTATCACGAACGTTCATACGCTCACGAATTGTACGGGCCATACGTGCCAAACCTACACCGAATTGTGCATATAATTGTTCACCAACAGTTCTTACACGACGATTCGACAAGTGATCGATATCATCCACATCTGCTTTCGAGTTGATCAATTCAATCAAATACTTGATGATGCAAAGGATATCGTTTTTCGTCAACACGCGCGACTCTTCCGAGCTGTCGATGTTTAATTTTTTGTTCATTCGGTAACGACCTACCTCACCAAGGTCATAACGTGCATCGGAGAAGAATAATTTCTCGAATACACCTTTTGCCGTTTCATAATCAGGTGGTTCAGCGTTACGCAATTGACGGTAAATATGCTCTACCGCTTCTTTTTCCGAATTGGACGTATCTTTCTGAAGTGTGTTGTAGATGATGGTGTAATCAGCTGTATTTGCATCTTCTTTGTGGAAGATCAACGTTTTCACACCAGCGTCAAGGATCGTGTCAATGTGGAATTCTTCCAACATTGTTTCACGATCAAGGATCACTTCATTACGTTCAATAGAAACTACTTCACCTGTATCCTCATCACCGAAATCTTCGATCCATGATTTCAAAACACGTGCTGCCAAACGACGACCAACGCATTTCTTCAGGTTAGCTTTATTCACCTTTACCTCGTCGGCAAGGCCAAATATTTCCAGAATGTCTTTATCAGTTTCATAACCAATTGCACGGAACAATGTGGTCACAGGCAATTTCTTCTTACGGTCGATGTAAGCGTACATTACACTGTTGATATCTGTTGCAAATTCGATCCAGGATCCTTTGAATGGAATCACACGCGCGGAGTACAATTTAGTACCATTGGCGTGACGACTTTGTCCGAAGAATACTCCCGGTGAACGGTGCAACTGAGAAACGATTACACGCTCGGCACCGTTGATCACGAATGATCCTTTAGGTGTCATGTACGGAATCGTACCCAGGTATACGTCCTGCACGATGGTTTCGAAATCTTCGTGTTCAGGATCGGTACAATACAATTTCAGTTTTGCTTTCAGCGGAACGCTGTAAGTCAAACCACGTTCGATACACTCTTCAATAGTATAACGAGGCGGGTCGATGAAGTAATCGAGGAACTCCAACACGAATTGATTTCGTGTATCAGTAATTGGGAAGTTCTCCGCAAATACCTTGTACAATCCTTCACTTTCACGATTTTCAGGGGTTGTTTCCAACTGGAAAAACTCTTGGAAGGATTTAAGCTGAATATCCAGAAAATCCGGATAAGCGAACTGATTTTTGCTTGACGCAAAATTAATTCTCGTTAATGTGTTGCTTGTTGTTGCCAAGGTTAAAAATATTTAATTGAGAAAGGACTTTATTCTTCTTGTATGCTGAAAAACAGGAAAGGGCGTCCGCCAATTGACGGACACCTTTGCCTGTTAATAAAGTAATGAATTACTTAACTTCAACTTCTGCACCAGCTTCTTCAAGCTGAGTCTTCAAAGCGTTAGCTTCGTCTTTTGAAACACCTTCTTTCAATGTTGTAGGAGCTCCGTCAACTAGATCTTTAGATTCTTTCAAACCTTGACCTGTCAATTCTTTCACCAACTTAACTACTGCAAGTTTGTTAGCACCACTTGCTTTCAAGATTACATTGAATTCGGTTTGCTCAGCAGCAGCTTCAGCGCCACCACCACCTCCACCAGCAACCATTACAGGTGCAGCAGCAGCAGGTTCGATACCGTACTCGTCTTTCAAAATTGTAGCTAGTTCGTTAACTTCTTTTACTGTAAGATTTACTAGCGTTTCTGCGATTTGTTTTAAATCAGCCATTTTTATTTAATTTAAAAAGGTTCTTAATATTGTTAATTACTTATGCTCGTTCTCCGAGCGTTTTAAGGATTCCGGCAATTTTAGATCCACCACCTGTAAGACCTGAGATAACATTTTTCGCAGGGCTTTGTAGCAATCCGATGATATCACCGATCAACTCTTCACGTGACTTAATTGCTACCAGCATATCCAATTGGTTGTCACCAACAAAGATTGCATCTTCAATGTAAGCACCTTTAAGAAGTGGTTTTTCACTCTTTTTGCGGAATTCTTTAATCAATTTTGCAGGAGCATTACCTATTTCTGAAAACATGATAGATGTCGGACCACCCAATACTTCAGGTAATTGTCCGTAATCTCTACCTTCAACACGCTCCATCGCTTTTGCTAGTAAGGTATTCTTTACAACACGTAAAGTAATGCCTTGCTGGAAGCAACGACGACGTAACTGGTTGATTGTTTCAACTGTAAGGCCTGCTGTGTCTGCAAGATAGAAGACGTTTGCTTGAGATAAATCTTGAGCAAGATCGTCAATGTACTGTGATTTTTGATCTTTATTCATTCTTCAAGATTTTAAGCTACTACAGATTTCGCGTCGATTTGGATACTTGGCGACATTGTAGAACTGATGAAAATACTTTTGATGTATGTTCCTTTTGCAGCAGACGGTTTCAATTTGAGCAATTGCTGGATCAATTCAAACGCATTATCTTTAATCTTACCTCCTTCGAAGCTTGATTTTCCGATAGACGTATGGATATTACCATACTTGTCAACTTTGAAGTCAATCTTACCTGCCTTCACTTCTTCAACGGCTTTACCAACTTCCATCGTCACTGTACCTGTCTTAGGGTTCGGCATTAAGCCTCGTGGTCCGAGAACACGTCCCAGTGCCCCCACTTTACCCATTACAGACGGCATGGTGATAATCACGTCGATATCTGTCCAACCACCTTTGATCTTTTCGATGAAATCGTCCAATCCAACGAATTCGGCACCTGCTGCTTTTGCTTCGGCTTCCTTGTCAGGTGTACAAAGTACAA
This sequence comes from Bacteroidota bacterium, assembly GCA_040387295.1. Classification (GTDB taxonomy): domain Bacteria; phylum Bacteroidota; class Bacteroidia; order Flavobacteriales_D; family Crocinitomicaceae; genus Fluviicola. The sequence goes on from JAZKEB010000004.1 coordinate 173,513, forward strand.
GTACTCGTACATCTTTCCCGGTTCCGTGAGGCAAAGCAACGGTTCCACGAACCATTTGGTTCGCTTTACGTGGATCTACTCCTAAACGAACGCTGATGTCTACCGAAGCATCAAACTTGGTAGTTGTAACGTTTTTCACTAAATCACACGCTTCAACCAAGGTGTAGATCTTAGTCAAGTCATACTTAGCTAAAACCTCTTTTCTTTTTTTAGAAATTCTTCCCATGATGTTAACGATTATTTAGTTGCGGGTGCTTCACCACCTTTAACAGTTACACCCATACTACGAGCCGTTCCGGCGATCATTGTCATTGCCGCATCAACTGTAAAACAGTTCATGTCTGGCATTTTATCTTCAGCGATCAAACGAATCTGATCCCATGACATGGAGCCTACTTTCGTTTTGTTAGGTTCAGATGAACCTTTTTTCAATTTCACGCTGTCGATGATCTGTACCGCCGCCGGTGGAGTTTTAATAACGAAGTCGAACGACTTGTCACTGTATACAGTAATCACACATGGTAATACCTTTCCAGGTTTATCCTGCGTACGAGCATTATACTGCTTGCAGAATTCCATGATGTTGACCCCTTTCGCACCAAGTGCGGGACCAACTGGAGGAGCTGGATTGGCTTGGCCACCTTTGATCTGTAATTTGATCAATGCTGCTACTTCTTTAGCCATTGTTATTTATATTATGCAGTCAAGCGTGAGCGTTAAAGGGAAGCTTTAATCAGTAATCTCACTTCTGCGGGTTAATACATGTTTAGCCTTCTTTCTCTACCTGCATGTAGCTGAGCTCCAAGAGGTTTTTACGACCGAAGATTTTAACCATTACTTTCAATTTTTTCTTGTCTTCGTTGATTTCATCAATCACACCTGAGAAATTATTGAAAGGTCCATCAATAACCTTAACGGCTTCACCAATAACGAATGGAATTTTCATTTCCTCTTCGGTTTCGGAAAGCTCGTCAACTTTACCTAATATACGATTGACTTCAGAAAGGCGCATCGGTTGCGGATCACCGCCTTTTTCAGCACCTAAGAATCCAATCACATTTGGAATACCTTTAATTACGTGAGGAACCTCTCCAACAAGAGATGCTTCAATCAATACGTAACCTGGTAAATACGCTTTTTCCTTACTGATTTTCTTTCCGTTTCGAATCTGGAATACTTTTTCAGTAGGAATCAACACTTGCGATACGTAATCGTCCAGTTTCAAACGAGAAATTTCAAGATCAAGGTATTCTTTCACCTTTTTCTCTTTCCCGCTCACTGCACGCACTACATACCAACGTTTTTTAATATCACCCATGATAATCTACGACTAAAACATTGAGTAAATAAAGCCTAGAGCACCTTTCCAAGTCTCACCGTTTGTGATCCCGAATACGGTATCCATCACAAATACCAATAGTGCAAAAATGACAGAAGCAACTACCACGATCAGTGCGTTACTTTGCAATTCCTTCCATGTTGGCCACGAAACATTCTGAGTCATCTCAGTAATGGTTTCGCTAAAATAGTTTTTAAACTTTGACACGGCTATTTTCCTTTAGTTGCGCGGGCGGTAAGATTCGAACTCACGACCAATGGTTTTGGAGACCACTACTCTACCAGCTGAGCTACACCCGCGTAAAAAGGGGAGGCAAAGCTCCCCTTTCGACATTTTATTTTGTTCTGAATTACGCGATGATCTCAGTAACCTGACCAGCACCTACGGTACGACCACCCTCACGGATAGCGAAACGTAAACCTTTGTCCATTGCTACCGGAACGATCAACTTAACGTTGATTGTTACGTTGTCACCAGGCATAACCATTTCACGTCCGTCTGTCAAGAAAATCTCTCCAGTTACGTCAGTCGTACGGAAGTAGAACTGAGGACGGTATTTGTTATGGAATGGTGTGTGACGACCACCTTCTTCTTTTTTCAATACATAGATTTCAGCTTTGAAATCAGCGTGAGGTTTAACAGAACCTGGTTTGCAGATTACCATTCCACGTTTGATTTGAGATTTCTCAATACCACGCAAAAGTAGACCTACGTTATCACCAGCTTCTCCGCGATCCAAGATCTTACGGAACATCTCTACCCCAGTTACAGTTGATGTCAATTTCTCATCACCCATACCTAAGATTTCAACCGGCTCACCAGAGTTGATTACACCTGTTTCGATACGACCTGTTGCAACAGTACCACGACCAGTGATCGTAAATACGTCTTCAACCGGCATCAAGAACGGCTTATCAACATCACGTGGAGGCAATTCGATATAAGTATCAACAGCATCCATCAATTCGTCAATTTTAGCAACCCACTCAGGTTCTCCGTTCAATGCACCAAGTGCAGAACCTTGAATAACCGGAGCATTGTCACCATCATAGTCGTAGAAAGACAACAATTCACGAACTTCCATTTCTACTAGTTCAAGTAGTTCAGCATCGTCAACCATATCCACTTTGTTCATGAATACAACCAAACGAGGAACACCAACTTGTTTTCCAAGAAGGATGTGCTCACGAGTTTGTGGCATTGGACCGTCAGTTGCAGCAACTACCAAGATAGCACCATCCATCTGAGCAGCACCTGTAACCATGTTCTTCACGTAATCCGCGTGACCTGGACAGTCAACGTGCGCGTAGTGACGGTTTAAAGTTTCATACTCAATGTGTGACGTGTTAATGGTAATACCACGCTCTTTTTCTTCAGGAGCGTTATCAATTGACGAGAAATCGCGAACCGCAGCTAAACCTTTTGACGCTAAAACGCTAGAAATAGCAGCCGTCAAAGTTGTTTTACCGTGGTCAACGTGACCAATTGTACCAATGTTAACGTGTGGTTTAGAACGATTAAAATTTTCCTTAGCCATTTGTTTTTATTTGTTACGTAGTTAATAAACCTTATTCTTACTAATACAAAATTTCACCCATACTCATGAGTGAATTCCCTTATGAGCCAATGACGAGAATTGAACTCGTGACCTCTTCCTTACCAAGGAAGCGCTCTACCCCTGAGCTACACCGGCGTGCACTTTAAAATCATAAAATTATTGAGCGGGAGACGAGACTCGAACTCGCGACCCTCAGCTTGGAAGGCTGACGCTCTACCAACTGAGCTACTCCCGCTTAAAAATTTTATTTCAACTTGTGGGGGTGGATGGACTCGAACCAACGATACCTTACGGTGACAGATTTACAGTCTGCTGCAATAGCCACTATGCGACACCCCCAAAAATCTTGGAGCCGGTGGAGGGACTCGAACCCCCGACCTGCTGATTACAAATCAGCTGCTCTAGCCAACTGAGCTACACCGGCACTAAAATTTTTATTAAATATGATTTTAAAGAACGCTTTTCTTAAGTGTTTTCCCGTTTGGGTTTGCAAATGTAGCAAACTTATCCTTACGTACAAGGGGCGCCGTGATTTTTTTCTACTTTTTTTTCAAAAAGAAAAAGGCAACCTTTCGATCACCTTTCCTAAATTATTCATTATCACTGTTAACTAGCGATTTTCTCTTTATGTTTTTTCACTTGCTTACGCAATGCTTCCACAGCAGAATCTGCTGCTTCCTCAAAACTCTTACATTGTTTCTTGGCAAACAATTCCCTACCTGGCATCAATATTTTAACTTCAGCTACTTTATTCTCTTTTTCCGAACTTTTATCCAAACGCAGAAACACTTCTCCGGCAATAATATTATCGAAGAATAACTGCAACTTGGTCACTTTCTCATTTACGAAGTCAAGCAATTTCTGATCCGCCTTAAAATGAACGGAATGTACTTTGATGTCCATGACAATTCAATTTTTACGCCCACGTGGGTGAGCTTGTGAGTAAATGTTATTTATCTGTGCAAACGAATTGTGCGTGTAGACCTGGGTTGCGGAAAGGTTGGCATGACCCAATAATTCTTTCAGCGTCTCAAGCCCGGCCCCATTGTTCAGCATGTGTGTTGCAAACGTATGCCTTAGTATATGCGGGCTTTTTTTCTGCGTGTTCGTTACCATCCCAAGGTAGGTATTAATTTTCCTATAAACAAACTTTGAGGATAATTTAACACCGTTGATTTTCACGAATAACAAATTAATACTATCCGGCCCATCCGGTTTGTTTAAACGGTACTCACTGATGAGTTCAAACAGTTCTTTTCCGATGGGAATGATGCGCTCTTTGTTCCGCTTTCCAAGCACTTTTATATGGGTGGAAACCACATCCTGTTCCTTTAAGGTGATCAGCTCGCTCAAACGAACACCGGTTTGGTAAAACAACTCTACCATCAACCGGTCACGTATGCCGTCAAAATTGTTTGCGAAAATGGGATCAATGCGCTCCTGCGTAAATTCCGATTGCTTGACAAACTGCGGAAGTCTTTTTTCAACTTTCGGTCCGCGCACTTTCAACATCGGATTTTCTGTTACCAGCCCTTCTTTTTTTAGCCAGTTGAAAAAGGATCTCAGACACGACAATTTTCGACTTACAGACCGCGGAACAATTGATTGCTCCAGCAACTCGACCATCCAGCCACGAACAAGCTGATGGTTCACCTCGGCCAATTGACGATCCTTAGTAATTTCAGCATAATCCACGAATTGCTGCAGATCATTTTTATAGGCAATCAGCGTGTGTTCGGAATACCGTTTCTCGGTTGCGAGGTAAACTTCAAATTGTTCTATGGCGCCAAGCGATGTCATACATCGATTAACGGGGAATGGTGAGAAAAGTTTCAGATAATGGACAAACAACAAAAGTTAAATCAACAAAAAAGGGAACCCAAACGGATTCCCTTAATACTGTTTCGCAGTTATTCCTAGATTTCTTGCGACTTCATGCGTTGAGCGTAAGCAGCACGAATTTTAGCCTGACGGTTCGTCACTGAAAATTTAACGTATTCTTTACGGGTACGCAATTCTCTCATGACACCTGTTTTGTCGAATTTTTTCTTGTACTTCTTAAGGGCTCTTTCGATGTTTTCGCCTTCTTTTACTGGAATAATTAACATATCTATAATTCTGTTTAATGCTTGTTTATTGGTTCTCCCTATCGGCAGACAGGCGGCAAAGATATAAATCTTTTTTTTAAATAATTGTTGTTTATAAAAAAAAGTTCAAAATCGATAATTACGCCCTTATTTAATCTATTTCAACAGTTCGCGTGAGATCACCACTTTCTGAATTTCAGAGGTTCCTTCACCGATTGTCATGAGTCGTGCATCACGCAAATATTTCTCGGCCGGGTATTCTTTCGTATACCCGTAACCGGCCATAATCTGCATGGCTTCGTTTCCGCATTTCACCGCTACTTCAGAAGCAAAATACTTCGCGAATGCTCCTTCCTGAGTCATGTGTAATTTATTGTTCTTGCGGTAAGCTGCCTGGTACGTCAACAATTCAGCGGCTTCGACTTCTGTGGCCATATCAGCCAATTTGAAGGCGATTGCCTGGAATTTAGAGATCGGCTGACCGAATTGCTCGCGCTCTTTGGAATACTTCACTGACGCTTCAAAAGCACCACGAGCCACTCCACATGAAAGCGCAGCGATAGAAATACGTCCTCCATCCAATATGTGCATGGCTTGTTTGAAACCTTGCCCTACTTCACCGATTACATTCGCATGCGGGATACGCACGTTATCGAAAATCAATTCAGCCGTTTCTGAAGCGCGTACACCGAATTTATCCTTGATTTTAACTGCAGAAAATCCCGGAGTTCCTTTTTCAATGATAAATGCTGTGATTCCGTTTGAATCCAATAATTCACCTGTACGGATCAACACAACTGCCACATCACCTGAAAGTCCGTGTGTGATCCAGTTTTTCGCACCGTTGATCACCCACTCGTCGCCATCACGGACAGCAGTACATTTCATACGCATGGCATCCGAACCGGTATTTGGCTCTGTTAATCCCCATGCTCCGATGAATTCGCCAGTAGCCAGTTTCGGAAGGTATTTTTGTTTTTGTTCTTCGTTTCCGTGGTAATAAATATGACCTGTGCACAGGGAATTGTGAGCTGCAACACTCAATCCAATACCACCGCAAACACGGCCCAACTCCATCAACGCAGTTGCATATTCAAAGTAGCTGAATCCGCTACCACCATAATTTTCAGGGACAAAAATGCCGAGCAATCCCAATTCGCCCATTTTCTTCATGACATCTACAGGAAAATGCTCTTCAGCATCCCATTTATTCATGTTTGGTCGAATTTCTCGCTCTGCGAAATCGCGCACCATTTGCGCAATCATTAATTGATTCTCGTTCTTTTCAAAGTTCATGTTTAACAGTTTTGGGGTGCAACAGTTAACAGCTTGTTTTTTCGATTAATAAATTTAATAGGCGACTAAATTAGTAATATTCTTACTGTACTCGGTTAATTTATTTTGACCGTTTAAAAAACTCAATCCTACCAAAAAGTTAAACCCTGCAATTTCGCCACCGCATTTGCGAATGAGTTCTGCAGCTGCCTGGGCCGAACCACCGGTAGCCAGTAAATCATCATGCACCAGTACACGATCTCCGGTTTGAACAGCATCCACGTGCATTTCGATCACTGCACTTCCGTATTCCAAATCGTAAGAATGGCTGATTTTGTGGTAAGGCAATTTTCCTGCTTTGCGAATCAACACGAAAGGAATTCCCAAACGCATTGCCAGCGGATAACCGAATAAAAAGCCGCGACTTTCAATACCGGCAATTTTATCGATCTGCTGATCTTTATATAAGTCAACAAGGTGGTCAACAATTTCATTCGACAAAGCCGCATCCAACATGATGGGCGTAATGTCTTTGAATACAATTCCTTCTTTGGGGAAATCGGGAACGTCGCGAATAACCGCTTTAATTTTTTCTTCTATCATCAGAGTCTGTTTAGTCAACAGTTAAATAACGCTTTAGTTTTTCGTAAAGTTCATCTGTCATCAAAACAGATTTCTTTACATCTTCAATCCGGTTGTAACGACCGATTTGAGAGCGCAATTTTACGATAGAATTAGCTAAGTTCCAAGAAATATAAGGATGTGCTTTCAATTCTTCGGTTGAAGCGGTATTGATGTTGATGTGTTTGAGTTTCGATTGATCAAAGAAAAGCTTTGGCGCCAGTTCAGAAACTTTTTCCTGGTCCATTTTCCAGATTTCCATTAGCTGACTTTCATCGTAATAACCACCTAATAAATCACGACGCTTAATAAACTGAGCCGCATAGAAAGCACTGATTCCCCAAACCGAATCCAATTCGGCTATGGTAGCAGTATTGATATTCACCTTTGGCTTTTCAGCAAACGTATGAGACTGATAGCGGTTTTCGTAGTTGGGTTTGCTTCTTTCGGGATAAACGGTTGAGTCTTTGATCAGTTGGAATAATTCGTCGGAGATCACAAAGATCTTTTTCAGATCGTCGTTGGAATAAATGCCGTATTTGGTAAACTTGAGCACTACGGCGGCTTGTTTTTCGCTGAGTCCGAGCGCCATCCATTGCTCAACAGTATATGTATTCGGATCGAATGCCCGATCGGGCGCAGAGTACCGTTCTTTTTTGTTTCGTGGTTGATAACGGTGTTTTTTGTTCCGTTTAACGGTTTGCACTGCTTCCTGAACAGCCGTATCGCTGTAGCGGATGTGGTACTTTTCTTTGGGGCTGAAATGCGCGATCAGATCCGGGAGTACGAAGATCACAATGAGTACTAATACGAATAGCAGCGTGCCACGTAGTGTGGACTTTGATAGGGTTGGTTTTGTTTGCATCGACAAAAATTATGCCGACCAAAGTACAACTTTGAAATTAGCCACAACTAAAATAAAAGTTGAATATTCCAACTAATATTTATTGTTTTTTAATTGAACTAGAACGTGTTAGTGCTGATAAAATCGTTTGGAATTATTTCAATTCACCGGTTAGACACGCCAATGATTCTTCGAGTGTTTTAGGATCGTAACCCAATAATTGACGGGCTTTTGAAAGATCGAACCCTGTTTTGGGCGGGCGCTTTGCCGCTTGATTCAACGTGCTGGAGGAAATGGTTTCTATTGGCGGATTTTCTATTTCCAAATAAGCAGAAACACGTTTTACCAACTGATCAACAGATGCTGTTTCAGGACCGGAAAGGTGAAAGATCCCAATTTCCTGGCGTTTGACAATCTCTACACAACCATAAGCCAGATCATCGGCCCAGGTAGGTGCGCGGAATTGATCGTTGACCAATTTCATCGGTTCGCCTTTCGGAAGTGCTTCCAGCGCCCATAAAATGAGATTGGAGCGCGAAAGATTATTCCCGGTTCCATAAACGATAATGGTGCGGGCAATGGACCAGTTGCGGTTATCGTCATCTCGCAGGCAGTTTTCAGCGGCTACTTTCGAATGTGCGTAAACACTCAATGGATTCACCCGGTCTGTTTCAGCATAGTTGCCTGTTGAACCGTCGAACACAAAATCGGTGGAAACCAACTGAAAATGCGCCCCGATAATTTTTGCCGCTTCCCACAAAATCATGGTTGCGTGGGCATTTACCAGAAAACATTCCTCGGGATGTTCTTCGCAGAAATCGACATTGGTGAGCGCTGCCGTATGAATAATCGCAGTAGGCCGGTAGCGGAAAAACACATCACCTACTTCGAGCGGTACACTAATATCCAACTGTTGATAATGCTCATCGGGACAATCGGGATTGCGGTTTGCACCTTTGGAAGTAGCCAAAAACGGAATATTGTGGCGCAAACAACGCTTTACGATTTTTTGTCCAAGAAGTCCGTTGGAACCGGTAATGAGTAATTTCATGCACTAAAGTTAGAATCAGAAGTCACAACTCCCAAATAGACGAGCGTTTTTTTCGTTTGAATTGAAAATAGTGCTTGTGTTCCAGGATCCACGCCATGATCAGGTATGGAATCAGTGGCGAACCCAAGCCAATACAGGTCGCATACAGGAATCCCAAACGTACTTTATTGGTGTGAATGCCGAGCTTTTTGGCCCACCAGGCACATACTCCGAATGAGCGCATTTCGAAGAAAAAAGCTATTTTCTGAATGGTTCGTTTCATCGCTTTAAGAGTTGCATACCTATTTTACACTGAAGGCAAAGCTTCCTGTTACAAAGTTCGTTTTTTAATTCGATAAGTCCTTGACTTTCGGCAGCGGATTTCGCACCAATTCCATTTTCTTTCCATTCCGAGAGAAGCGCATTTTTTTCAGCGGGAAGCAACTCCAATAGCGTTTGTGCTTTCTCGCGAAAAACAGGTACAGCCAACACATCTGCCAGCCACCACAAAAAAGGAACAACACTGTTGATGATCACCACATGAGCCGATGCCAGACTCATTGCGGATGACGAACGTGTTTGACGCTTTTTACCGAAATGATAATGATCTGTCCAATAGTCAGAAGGCGCGGTGGTCAATGCTTCTTCGAGGTGCAATTTAATCTTTGCAACGGGCAATTCCCAAAAGGATTCCGACCAGTTCATGCGCTCGATAAACGCAGCAAATTGTGCCAGTCGCAAGGTTGGAAAACCGGCTGGCCGACAGCCTTTGAAATGCCAGCTGTGTGCGTTGGACGGATGAATTTGCAACCGATGCGCCTGGAATTGCCATTCGCGCTGCAATTCCTGCTGGTAGTCATCTACAGGAATTGGTTCATGAATCAAACCACTCGCCCCGAAAACAATCGATTCCACTTGTTTTTTCCCCGCTTTGATAATCCGTTCAAACGGAATACGGTGCGCGAGTTCCTGAAACGGTAACGCGTTTGTTTTCATTCCGAATGCCTGCGCAATGAGATGGAACAGTACTTTCCGCGGATCGGAACCTAGTTGCAGCGCCAATTGATCAACCAGCAACTTTTTTCGTTCCAATCGCGCCAGCATCATTCCTTCCACCTGGTTCCAGATTATTGGTGGCGGGCAATCGGCCAACTGCGCCCGACAGGGAATGGAAGAAGTTTGAATCGTAAAATCGAGCGTTCGGCGAAAGTGTTCCAGATCGATGTAGGGTTTCAGTTCCACCGTCGGGATGGGAATGCCTTCAATAAACACCATGCGATCGTGTTCATAGACCACATGCAGGATCACATTATTGTAGGCTTCGTCGGTTTGATGGCCGTGCGCGTACCAGTCAGACGATTTTACATGCATTTCGATGTTCCCGCTATGCTGTATGCCGTCGAGTTCGATCCGGCCGTTGAAAAAGTCAGGTCCCGAAGCTGTGTTGTAAAATCCGATGTGCAAAATTTTCACCGGCAGGTTGTCGATGGTGCGTAGTAAATGCATGGGCAAACGCTTGGTTCGCCAGAGCAAATGCAGGTATTGTTCATTCATTTTTTGAGCTTATTCTCTTGAATTTAGCGAATAAGTTCATTTGGAACAATAGGTGATTTGTTAAAATCCTGAGAAAATGAGGTCCAGAATTTAAAATATCTACTAACCGATTATTGTAACTGCCGATCCCGAATATTTACGATTTTTAACGTAAATGAAGAACAGTTGAAAATCGTACTGCACGCCATCCGAACATGCAGGATACAAATACGTAAAGCCGCCATCATTCTTACCAATGTCCATAATATCTTTTTCAAACTTATCGCCAAGATGCTTCTTGATCCATCTTTTAGAAGGTCGCGTTCTTTCCAAATATGCTACAACGGAATCCGACAATTCTCTTCTCAGGCAATTGGTTGTGTCATTTTTCCACTTTAAGATATAATCCGGAATTTGACACCGACCTGTCGAACAACAAAAAATCAATATCGATAAAATAACCAGTTTCATGAAAATGCAGTCAGGTTATCGTTGTTCAGGAAACAATCCCAACAATCCTGCTTCACTAGCCTCACACACACCACGTTCGGTGATCAATCCGGTTACCAATCGGGCAGGTGTCACATCAAAACCATAATTGGCTGCTTTGGTCGTTTCCGGACAAATCAATACTTCGTCCAGTTTTCCGGTAGTTTTGCTTTTGCCTATCACGTATTTTACTTCGTCCTGGTTGCGTTCTTCGATGGGAATTTCTTTCAATCCGTCGTTGATCGTCCAATCCAACGTTGTAGAAGGGAGCGCTACATAAAACGGAATCTTGTTGTCGTTGGCCGCCAAAGCTTTGAGGTATGTCCCGATTTTATTGGCTACATCGCCTTGTCGCGTCGTACGGTCGGTTCCCACAATCACCATATCAACCATTCCATGCTGCATCAAATGGCCGCCTGTATTGTCAACGATCAGTGTATGCGGCACATTGTGACGTGTGAGTTCATAACATGTCAGGTTGGCGCCTTGATTACGTGGACGGGTTTCATCCACCCAGACATGCACGTTCAATCCTTTTTGTACCGCCTGATAAATCGGTGATGTAATGGTTCCCCACTCGATACAGCCAAGCATTCCGGCATTGCAATGCGTCAGGATATTGATTGTTTCGCCGTTTTTTCGTTTCGAAATAGCTTCCAGGATCGGCAAGCCGTGTACACCAATCATGCGGCAGGTTTCCACATCTTCTTCCACAATCGCACCGGCTGCTTCCCAGGCTGTTTGTAGAAAATCAGTCGCATTATCCAACGCAGCGCGCATTTTGTCCAACGCCCAAAACAAGTTCACCGCCGTAGGTCGGGAAGCTCGCAAATCGGTAAATGCCTGATCGAGAAATGAACCGTCCAATTCCTGTTCTACCATTTCGCGCACTGCCAGGTAAATACCATAAGCCGCAGTTGCTCCGATCAATGGCGCGCCGCGAACCGTCATGTCTTTGATGGCAACTTCCGCATCTTTGTAGGTAACGAGCTTCACAACCACCCATTCGTGGGGCAATTTGCGCTGATCAATGACTTCAACAAAACGATCTTCGGTTGTCCAAATGGTTCTAAAAGCACTCATAACGGGAATTTTGGTGCAAAGTTAGTATTTAATAGGTGTTTACTGTAGTAGAAGCAGGATAGTTATTTGTGGTTGAGCTTGATTAATTTAGGAATTATCATGCGCTTATTTCAACAAAAAAGCCGCTGAAACTCCTGTTTTACGGGAGTTGTTCGTAATATCCCGAACTTCCGTCCGCGTTCGCAATATCCCAAACTTCCGTTTGGGTTCGTAAGATCCCGAACTTGCTTTTGAAGGTGATTTTCTGAAATTATTTCACAGAAATCTCCGAAAAATCGACAGCTGTTTGCTCCCACCCTTTTACCGTTCCCGGACGAAGTAGTTGAATGGTTTGATAACCCGCTTCATCAGCCGCCTGTAATTCTTCCACAATATCACTGAGAAAAAGAATCTCGGAAGCCGGAATATTTAATTCACCGGCAATCTTTCTATAGGTTTCCGTTTCGCGCTTCCCGCCGGTTTTTGTGTCAAAATAAGCCGAAAAACAAGGAGTCAAATCACCTGCAATACTGTAACCGAAAATCAGTTGCTGAGCTGCCACAGAGCCCGAGGAAAAAACCCCCAGCCCAATTCCCTGACGTTGCCATTCTTTCAGTTTATCGGGAACGTCATCATACACATGACCTTTCAAATCACCGTCTTCGTAACCTTTTTTCCACAACAGTCCCTGCAGGGTTTTTAGCGGCGTTATTTTCCGGTCTTCCAAACTCCAGCGATGCAAAGTCTCTATGATTTCATCAACGGTCGAAATGGTTTTTCCATCTTCCTTTAGCGCTAGTTCAACTGTTTCGGAAAATGCTTCTTTCACCACCGGATGATCAGTCATTGTTTTCAATAAACCGATATTATTGCGGAAATACGGGAACAATTCGTCGGCCACGAAAGAAATAGAAGTTGTGGTGCCTTCAATATCGGTAAGGATAAAACGTATCGGGGTTTTGCTCATGCTGCAAAGTTAATTATTCCACTTCAGTCACCGCACTCTCAACAGGTGTTGCCCCAACGGGAAAACGAAGATCGACAAACGCCCAAAAGATATTCAGTGCAAAAAGCCAAAAGAAACAGAGTATTCCGGCACTGTTAAAATCATTCAATAGGCCGTCGATCATCATAATGATTACAGAACCAAAATAATACGTCACCAATTTTAGTTTATTGTTGCGTTGAAACGGTTTAAATGCGTCCCAGTCGAATACTTTTTCGGAGGTTTTGTGAGCCAGAAAAACCCGTTTGAAGCGAATAAATTCAATCACAAACAACACCGCGCCAACCAGTAACAGCACCAAAAAAGAACCTCCCCAATCGATCTTTTCAAACTCGAACTCCTTCATTTTCTGCACCTTCATGAAATAAGTCGATACAAATACCACAGAAATCATGCTCACGATTGCCAGTAGACAGGTCATCAGGAAAAGGTTCCCGATAAACCAGAAGGTTTCAAATAGTACAAGTATCGGCATTGCCATCCCCCGTTCCTGGCGTTTTCCGGAATAAGCAAGCACTATATGCTCCTTAAAATTCAACCAAACAAAGAGCAGGTAATAATTCAAAAAGAGGCTGAAAAATCCAAGATTAATGAAAACCATTGCCTGACCGAGATTCCAACCCAACTGGAAATAACCGATCAGCGAAACAACCGACCAACCGGCAGTAAAGGCAAAGGATGTATACGTGGAGAGTTGCTTGAACATTAATTCGATTGGGGAACAGTGAAATTCAAATAACGCTGTTCTACTTCCGATTGCGTGTAAACGGGCACCCAGCCACTCATATCGATGAAAATGCGGATCGCTTTTACAAAGGGATTTTTTTCACCTGCGTCGAACCAATGTTTGGTGCCGGCCGGAACGGAAATCAAATCGCCTTTTTGGCACAACACATTGAAGATTTCACCATTTTCGAGGTGAAACCAAAACAAGCCCTGACCGTCAACAAAAAAGCGGATTTCGTCTTCCGAATGCGTATGTTCCGACAAAAACTTCGCGCGAATGGCTTCGTAATTTTCCGTGAGATGATTGATTGTCAACACATCTGCTGTTTGGTAACCACCGGCTTCCATAAACGGATTGAGGTCTTTTGCATACGCTGCCAAAATCTCGTCAGGCGTAGCGGTATCCGAAAACACCACTGCTGCTTCCCACTGATCGAAGAAAACACCGCGTTTGTTTAAAAACGCGCGAATAACCGACGGATTGTGTTCGGTAACCTGCTGATCCGGAATAGAGAGAATAGCCATTTTTTTGTTGAATGATGAATTGTAAAATTATGAATTCCCCTTTAGTTTCCACTCACATTCCAGCAAATACTCAATGGTTTCCAAATGACGTTTTGCCTCGAAAAGATTTTTGCCCCAGGCATACGTTCCGTGTTTACGTAGAATAAAAGCCGGAATCTTTAAGCGGTCCTTATTTGTACGCAAGGTTTCGCTAAATGCAGTCATATCCTGGGTGTTGTCGAAAACAGGACAATCAACTGCAGTTTTGTGTGTTGTAATTCCCTGAAAACCTTTGAGTACTTCGTAGCCTTCTATCCTTACCTGATCCTGCTCAACAACAGAATGCAATACGGAATACACCGAATGACTGTGAACAATGCACTGTGTTTCGGGAAACAATTCATACAATGTACAATGGATCAATGTTTCAGCCGAAGGTCGTGTATCGGCAAAATGTGGTTTGGCATTGCCTTTCAAATCTACCTCCATAAAATCGTCGGCTGTAAATTGCGATTTATCAACGCTTGATCGTGAAACGTAAATCGTATTCGGCTCTTCGGAAAAACGAAATGAATAATTGGTTGATGTAGCCGGTGACCAGCCTTTGCGGTGCCAGTTGCGAATAGTTTCCGCCAGCTCAATTTTGGTTTGTTCTATTTTCATCAGAATCCTTTTCGGTGCAAAATCACTTGCATTTCTTGTTGTAACTGGTGTGCCTCTTCACCGGCTTTCTCAGCAAAATCAGTTCCGTTGGAGGCATACAAAATAGAACGTGAAGCATTTACAAGCAACCCACAATCAGCGTTCCAGCCATAATTGGCAACATCTTCCAGGCTTCCACCCTGAGCGCCAACACCCGGAACTAAGAAAAAGTGATTCGGAACCAGCTTGCGCACTTCTCCGATTCCTTCGGCACGAGTGGCGCCTACTACATACATCAGGTTGGAATCATCGCCCCATTTGGCTGATTTTTTCAAGACCTTTTTGTAGAGTTCTTCGCCATTGATATCGGTCATAAACTGAAAATCGAGCGCACCTTTGTTGGATGTCAATGCAAGCAGGATCACCCATTTATTGGCGTATTCCTGAAACGGTGTTACCGAATCTTCGCCCATATAAGGCGCTACGGTCACAGCATCGCAATCCAGGTATTCGAAAAATGTTTTGGCGTAATAAGACGAAGTGTTACCGATATCGCCGCGTTTGGCATCAGCAATCACGAAACAGTTGTCGGGAATGTAATCGATTGTTTTTCTGAGCGATTCCCAGCCTTTCGGACCCAAACACTCGTAAAACGCAATGTTGGGTTTGTAGGCCACACAAAAGTCTTTGGTAGCATCGATAATGGCTTTGTTGAACGCAAATACCGGATCTTCATCCTGCAATAAATGCGCAGGAATTTTCGTAAGGTCCGTATCCAATCCAACGCAGAGAAACGACTGCTTTGCGCGTATTTGCGCGATTAATTCCTGACGGGTCATGTGTGCTTCAGATTATAACAAAGCGGTAAAGATAGCAACTATTTACCTTTTGAGAATCAACTGAATCTACGGAATAATCACACTTGCAGTATCTTTTGCACGAGTTGAGAAATAACCCAAACAACCACCCGCAAAATTCGATGTCGGGTTGGCTGGAGTTGCCGTTTGATTTTGCAACAGCGCATAGAAATAATCAAACACAGGTTCATCCATCACAAACATTTCTACAAAAGCGGTGTCACCCGATTCATACGCACCTTCGTTATCGAATAACGGTTCCTGAATCTGGATTCCATCAGTAAACGCATCGTTTTGCAAGTAAATACCTTCAACGCGATTTCCATTATTGAATAGATTGAACTGGTAGAAATTTTTCACTCCCGCAGGATCCATACGCAAAGGAACCAATGAATTGATGGTATCCGCTCCGAATTCAAACGACAAAACAACCAGCTCATCGATCGAAACTGCACCAGGAGCGGTACTCTGCGCCGTAAACGTTTTCCCGTCTGCAACAACAGTCAGCGTATAGGTTCTTCCTTCAATCACCGGATAAGCCGTTGTTTGGTACGTTCCGTTTCCAACAAATGTCAACACCTGGGCATTTCCAAGATTGTCGGTGACACTCACCACCGCATTGTCGATTGTAGGATATGCACCCGATTCATCAAAATTCATGGTGCGGGTAATCACTACGTTGTGCGTTGTTTCTCCGGCAGTAAACGTACCTTCAATCACCACTTTCGGATCATCCGAATTCAAATCCACATCGATTACTTTCTCGCACGAAATGAAGGAGGTGCCCGCTAACAGGAGCGTGAAAAAGCCAAACCATTTTAGAGTTTTCATACTTATTTGAATTTGAAATTGTAGGTAATTGCCGGAATCCAGCGGAATAAAGTTACTTGTACGGCTTCGGTGGTTCCCGGATTTGTTTCGCTTTCGCGGAAGCTGATCGAGTACGCATTTTCGCGGCCATATGCATTGTATAATGAGAAGTTCCAGCTGCTCTCGAATTTCTCGGTGTTTTTACGAATCCAGGTTACGCCCAAATCCAAACGGTGGTAAGCCGGCATGCGGTAACCGTTACGTTCGGTGTAAAGGAATTGCGTTTCTCCGTTGATGGTGTACTTTCCGGAAGGAAACGTAACGGCATTTCCGGTGTAATAGATAAACAGGGCCGAAACCGATAATTTTGGCGTAATGTCGTAAATAGTGACAATCGAAATGTCATGCGTTCTGTCTTGCTTGGCAGCATACCAGTTGTTGTCGTTGATTCCGTCGATTTTTCGTTCGGTGCGCGATAATGTATAACCTACCCAACCGGTGAAACGTCCGCGTTTTTTCTTGATGATCATTTCCAAACCATAAGCACGTCCGATTCCCGAAAGCAATTCACCCTCCAACAATTCGTTGGCCTGGGTGTTTGCGCCGTTGCGGTAATCAATTTGATTCAGCATTGATTTGTAGTACGTTTCAACGTTGACTTCGTACATGTTTTCTTTAAAATTCTTGAACCATCCCACTGAAAACTGATCAGCCAATTCAGGTCGGGTATTGAGTGAACTCGCCAGCCACACATCGGTTGGTGATGAAGAAGTTGCATTCGAAACGAGGTGAATGTTCTGCGCATTACGCGCATAAGCTGCTTTCACCGAAGCTACTTTGCTGTAGGAATAACTGGCAGAAATACGAGGTTCTACGTTGAAATAGGTTTTCAAAAAGTCGTTTTTCTCATAAATCGTAGTAGTCGCCACATCGCCTTTGGCATCGTAGGTATACACTTCCTGGCCGTTTCCAAGAACCGAAAAACCACTCAAACGCGCACCATAACTCACTGTCAATTTATCAGTCGCATTCCAGTCATTGGTGATGAAAACAGCGCTTTCCAGACTACGTGTAGGGTTTAGTTTCGTGGCGTTGATTCCAACAGCAGTTTCAGCATCTACTTGTCCGGGCGTGATGTCGTGATTGATCACATTGAAACCAAAGCGGATTTTGTTTCGGGTATTGGCAAAGTATTGAAATTCCTGTTTCAGGTTCCAATCGCGGATCAATGACGTAATATCAAATTTCACATCGCCGCCTTTGATCGATATTTTGTAGTCGTATGAACTGTAAACCACGGATGTGTTGGAAAACAATTTATCATTGATAATGTGGTTCCAGCGCAAAGTAGCAGTAGCATTTCCCCAGTTAAACCCAAAGGTTTGGCCTACACCCAACACATCACGTCCAAAATAACCCGACAAGAACAAACGGTCTTTTTTACCAACCCGGTAATTGACTTTGGCATTCAAGTCGTAGAAATACAATGTATTGTTTTTGAAGCGGTCACTGGCTTTCAAGAACAAATCGGCATAGGTGCGACGGCCGGTTACCAAAAACGACGCTTTGTCTTTCACAATCGGGCCTTCCACGTTCAATTTGGAAGAAATCAATCCCAAACCACCACTTACGTTGTAGCGTTTCGCATTTCCTTCGTTCATTTTAATGTCGAGTACCGAAGACAAACGTCCACCGAAATTGGCCGGTTGATTTCCTTTGTACAACACTGCGTCTTTGATGGCATCGGAGTTGAAGGTTGAGAAAAAACCCAGTAAATGCGAAGCATTGTAAACAGGAGCTTCATCCAACAAAATCAGGTTTTGATCGGCAGCTCCACCGCGTACATAATAACCAGCATTTCCTTCACCGGCACTTTTAACGCCCGGCAATAATTGCATGGTTTTGATGATATCTTTTTCGCCGAACAGTACCGGGATTTTTGATAATTCTTTCGGATCAAGGCGTTCAACACCCATAATCGGGTCTTTCACATTGGCATCCTGCCGTTCGGAAGTCACTACTACCTCTTCCAGATCGGTTCCGCCTTCTTCCTTCAATTGGACATTCAATTGCTGACTCGTAGCGAGGTTGATCGTTGTGTCGAGCGTTACATATCCATAAGAAGAAATAGAAAACGTATACGTTCCTACCGGCAGCGTAATGGAATAAAAACCATATTCGTTGGTTTGGGCGCCAATACTCTGGCCTTTGATCTGGATGATGGCCCCAATGAGTTCTTCTCCTTTCGAGCCTTCTTCAATGGTTCCGCTCAGGGTGGCTTTCTCCTGCCCGAATGCAGAACCGCAAAACAACAGCAAAAGTGTTAGAAAGGTCAATCGATTTATCATGCGTTGCATTAATTAAATTTCAGTTATACAGACACCCAATGGGTGCTTTACCCCTATAAGCCATTGAAAAAACCGCGTGTTTTGTCCGCAAATAGTTGTGCGAATTTCACGGGAATTTCCCAATTGACAATGTTAAAGTATGTGAATAAACTTTTAAATATGTTCGAAGTGACAAATGCGGGCGTGAAATGAATGAAAACAAGGGTGAACGGTACGTCACAATTCGGTGAGTGGTAACTAAACCAACTCGCCTTTCATTTTTTCAGCATTCTCTGCCATTTTCAGCGCATCGATCATTTCCTGGATATCGCCATTCATAAACACACCGAGGTTGTACATGGTTTTGTTGATGCGGTGATCGGTGATTCTTCCTTGCGGATAATTGTAAGTCCTGATCTTCGCCGAACGGTCACCGGTTGAAACCAATGTCTTGCGCTGAGCCGCACGCTCGTTGTGCAAACGATCTAATTCCGCTTGGTACAAGCGCGAGCGCAATACCGAGATTGCCTGCTCTAAGTTTTTGTGTTGTGAACGTCCGTCCTGACATTCTACTACCACTCCAGTTGGAATGTGCGTCAATCGGATAGCCGATTCGGTTTTATTAATGTGCTGACCACCTGCTCCGGATGCACGGAATGTATCCTTGCGCACATCGTTCATATCGAGTTCAAAATCAACTTCTTCAGCTTCGGGTAACACGGCAACAGTAATGGCGGAAGTATGCACCCGGCCCTGCGATTCGGTTTCGGGAACACGTTGCACGCGGTGAACACCCGATTCAAATTTCAGCATTCCGTAGATTCCGGCACCTTCAATACTCATTGAAATCTCTTTGTAGCCTTTTACACTTCCTTCGGAAGAGTTAATGATTTCGTATTTCCAGCCTACTTCTTTGAAATACATCGTGTACATGCGGAATACATCTTCCACAAAAATACAGGCTTCGTCGCCACCGGTTCCGGCACGCAATTCCAAAATGGCATTTTTATCGTCTTCCGGATCTTTCGGAATCAGCAATACTTTGATGTCTTCTTCAATTACCGGACGCTTTTGCTCCAGTTCATCGATTTCCATCTTCGCCATTTCGCGCATTTCCTGGTCCTTCTCAGTTTCCAGCAATTCGCGTGCGCTTTGCAGGTTATCGATAATATTTTTATACGTTTTGTAAGCGGCATCTACCTCTTCCAGATCGCGGTATTCTTTATTGAGTCTCACATACCGTTCCATATCGGAAATAATTTCCGGATCGGTAATCATTTTACCCACTTCCACAAAACGAAAGTGAATTGCCTCCAATTTTTGTAATAAATCGTTCATATTGCTTATTCGTAAACGAATTCTCCCATTTCAGATCGCACGGTCACACGCTTTCCATCCATTGCTTCCACTCTTCCGACCACTTGTGCATCTACGCCAAACGATTTGGAAATCGCAATAATCTCAGGTGCCATTTCAGGTGAAACATACACTTCCATTCGGTGCCCCATGTTAAACACTTTATACATTTCCTGCCATTCGGTACCCGATTCTTCCTGGATCATTCGGAAAAGCGGTGGAATAGGGAACAAATTGTCTTTGATCACATGCACATTGTCTACAAAATGCAGCACCTTGGTTTGCGCACCACCCGAACAGTGAACCATTCCATGAATGTGAGAACGGTGTTTATCGAGAATGCTCTTGATAATCGGCGCGTAAGTTCGTGTAGGTGAAAGCACCAATTGACCAGCATTTACGGGCGTTCCCTCAACTGTATCTGTCAGGTTTTTTGAACCGGAATACACCAAATCCATCGGAACCGACGGATCGAAGCTTTCGGGATATTTCATTGCCAACACCTTGTTGAAGACGTCATGGCGGGCAGAAGTCAAACCATTAGAACCCATACCACCGTTGTAGCTGTCCTCATAAGTCGACTGACCAAACGATGACATTCCCACAATCACATCGCCATCCTGAATGGTATGATTGGAAATAACTTCCGAGCGTTTCATGCGGCAAACTACGGTAGAATCTACGATAATCGTACGCACCAAATCACCAACATCAGCTGTTTCACCACCTGTCGAATAAATCCCGATTCCCTGTTCGCGCAAGGTTTGCAACAATTCTTCGGTGCCGTTGATGATCGCAGCGATTACTTCGCCGGTAATTTTATTCTTATTGCGGCCGATTGTCGATGAAAGGAGAATGTTTTCGGTAGCACCAACGCACAACAAATCATCGATGTTCATGATCAGCGCATCCTGAGCAATTCCTTTCCATACGGAAACATCGCCTGTTTCTTTCCAATACATGTATGCCAATGCGGATTTCGTACCCGCGCCGTCAGCGTGCATTACAATACAGTAATCATCGTCTCCGGTAAGATAATCAGGCACGATTTTGCAAAACGCCTTTGGGTAAAGACCTTTGTCAACCGATTTAATAGCGTTGTGTACTTCTTCTTTACCGGCAGAAACACCGCGTAAGTTATAACGTGTATCAGACATGATGCAATTGAAAGGGCAAAGGTACTAAATTCAACTGAGTCCGCCTCAGGCAGATGGCAAACAAAAAAGGTCTCCGTTGTTACGAAGACCTTTTCTATGATTTTTGATTCGTTCCTTATTTCTTAGGAACTACTTTAAATACTTTGTAATCAGCATTTGCAGCCGGAGCAGTTGCAGGATCGAAATCCATCGTAAGAATTTTCCCTTCCGTACGACGGTTCAACTGGTGCAACATTTCAAACTTACGCTTATCGGTTTTCTTGAACTGATTGATGTATGCCTCAGTCAGGATCACTTTTTCGTAACCTGTCATATCAATCGGTTCACCCACCTGATACATTTCACCTTTTTTGTAAACTGTTTTCGGCTCACGCTCACCTTTTCCTACAGGAACGATACGACGCGGGTCAATTCCTCTTTCTTCCACCAGGTACTTGTAGCAAGCTTTAGCACGGTTTTCAGAAAGTACCTGGTTTGAGTTGTCCGTACCACGAGCATCCGTGTGTGAACTCAACTCCAATACCATTCCAGGGTATTCCGTTAAGAGGTCATATACGAACTGAAGTGAATCTTTTGAATTGATCGTAGAGTCAACCAACAATGTCCATTGAGACAACGGGTAACGGACCTCTGGCAAACGAATCGGTTTCTCAGGGATCAACGCCATATCAATGATGAAGTTTTGATCGTAGTTCAAACCAACAGTCGTAAATTTGGAACCATTTTTATCTTCGTAGTATCCTTCTTTTTTCGCCAAAACGATTGAGTAAGAAGAGTTTTCGTTTACGAAACGATCACCATTTGGTTTTTTATCCCAGAATACAGAACCGTCTTTCGCTGTTGTACCTTCCCATTTATCACCGGCAGTTGATCCGGTAACAGTTACTTTCACACCTTCCAGTTTTTTGTCTCTGTTTGTAAGGTCAGATACATTTACTTTCAAGTCGAAGATGTTTGGAGGCAATTCGTACTGATACAAATCCGGTTTGTAGTTTTCACCTTTACTTCCTTTACGCTCTGATGTGAAGTATCCTTTACGCTCGGTAGCTTCAACCAATGCGTAGTCGTTATAGTCAGAGTTGATTGGCGAACCAAGGTTAGTCGGGTTCTCCCATTTGTACTCTTCACCAACTTTCACTGCTTTGAAGATATCCAAACCACCCATTCCAGGTAAACCGTTAGAAGCATAGATCAACTCACCGTTCAATCCAAATGATGGGAATAACTCATCACCAGCAGTGTTGATTTCAGGCCCCATGTTAACCGGAGCAGACCATTCTTCGTTTTTCTTGTTGTAAGTAGTGTACCACAAATCGCGGCCACCCATTGATCCGTTGCCATCCATGTCTGAAGCAAAAATCAGGTATTTACCATCTTCACTTGCACACGGGTGACCAACTGAAACCGAATCGGCTGTTTTCAAATTCAATTTCACCGGAGTGTCCCAGCTTTTACCTTTTGCTTCGGCCCACCAGATATCACAACCTAAGTTTTGTTTTTTCACATTCGGGCAACGTGTAAAGAACATCGTTTTTCCACGTGAGTCAATACAGATCGTACCCTCGTTGTCTTCGGTGTTCACACCTTCAGCTTCGATTAATTTCGGTTCTGTCCAGTTTCCTTTTTTATCCAATGCAGAAACGTAGATATCCATGTACTTTTCACATGTACGCGGGTCTTCGTCTGATCCTGTTGATGTACTTCTGGAAGAACTGAAAGCAACAACCGTTTCTTTTTTGTCAACAAACATCGGAGCCATTTCAAAACCATCAAGGTTCAATTTCTCAATATTCGTAACAAGGTGACGGGTTTTGTTTTCTTTGAAATCTTCGTGCATTTCGCATGATTTCAAACCGATATCGGCACGTGAGTCATCAGGAACCAACGCTTTATAAGCAGAATAGTTCTCTTTTGCTTTTTTGAAATCACCCATTGTACGCCATGCTTCCGCATTGTGAAGCAATACCAATGGCTCTATTTGCTGGTATTTCAACAAAATAGCTTTTTCATACCATTCACTTGCTTCTTTGAAGTTTTCAGTTAGGCGGTGACATTCTGCTGTTTTAAAAGCCATATCACCCTTTACTTTTAAAGCTGCATTTCCTTTTCGGGAAATTTTGGTATAGGCCTGAGCACATTTTTCGGCGCCCTCACAGTAGTTCTCGTTATAAAACTTTGAGTTGGCTTCTTTGATAAACTTTGACTGCGCCAGTAATGATCCCGAAAGACCAATAAATGTCAATAAGATAAGTGTTTTAACGTTCATAGCTAAGGTGCAAACTTTTGTTAAATTATCCCGAAAGAAGTAAATAATTCTGACATGGGCAAATAAGCCTGTCTAATTTTTACCTTTTTCACGATTGCCGAAATTAATTTAAAAAAACGAACTACGGCTAAAACTGATTTAAAATTATACTTTTCTGTGTCTGTGTGTTAGATTCCTAAAAGTTTATTGCCCTTGGTGTTAAATGATCAAACAAATGCCTTTAAGAATCAAACATCTTACGCAACTATATGTAATTTGTTACGAAAGGTAACCCTGAGTGTAGGTTTCCCATTTGCGCAGGATTTCATTGAATCCTTCCGGAAGTTCAGAATCAAATTGCATCCATTCATGTGTGTGTGGATGAATAAAGCCAAGTGTCTTAGCATGAAGCGCTTGTCCCGGGATCAATTCAAAGCAATTCTGGATAAATTGTTTGTACGGCCCGCTGGTTGTGCCCCGTTGAATGGAATCGCCACCGTATTCCAAATCGTTGAACAACGGATGACCGATTGATTTCATGTGTGTGCGTATCTGGTGCGTTCTGCCTGTTTCAAGCTTGCATTCCACCAGCGTTACCAATCCGAAGCTTTTTAGGACCTTCACGTGCGTTATGGCATGTTTTCCATGATCGCCTTCCGGGAAAACGGTCATTACTTTTCTATTTTGTAAAGAACGCCCTATGTGGCCCTCAATCGTCACATCAGCTTTTACATCGCCCCAAACAAGCGCATGATAGCGGCGTTCGGTGGTACGATCGTAAAATTGTTTAGCCAAATGCGTGAGGGCTTGTTCGGTTTTTGCCACCACCATAATTCCTGTGGTGTGCTTGTCCAGACGGTGAACCAATCCCGGCCGGCCGAAATAATCCTGAATACGGTGCGGCAAATGATCAAAATGATACACCAATGCGTTGACCATGGTACCGGTATAATTTCCATAACCCGGATGAACCACCATATTGGCTTGTTTGTTTACTAGAACGAGGTAATCGTCTTCGTAAATAATGTCAATGGGGATATCCTGCGGAATGAGTTCAATTTCCCGGATTGGGTATGGCAATACGATAGAAACTTCATCGCGTGGTTTGATGCGGTAATTGGGTTTTACCACATTTCCGTTTACGAGAATGTTTCCGTTTTTGGCCGCTATCTGAATTTTATTACGTGAAGTTCCCGGCAAGCGGTCCATGAGAAATTTGTCAATGCGCAGTAATTCCTGCCCGGGATCTGATTTGAAGCGGTAATGCTCAAACAGTTCTTCCTCATCATTTTCAACTTCCTGAATTTCTTCGCTCATCAATAACGGATGACTTTTTTCACAAGGTGGCTGTAGCCATTGAGTTGAATAAAATAGATTCCAGCCGGATTAGCACTCAAATCAATTGTCGGGCTATCCGTTTCCATCGTTCCGATCACGCGGCCTTGCGCATCAACGCATACAGCACCGGGGAAAGGCGTGTTTTCATTCCAGTCAACACTCACCATTCCTGAAGTAGGATTCGGGTACAATTCCCACGAAGGATCTAATTCACGTTCCCCTACCGCTAAATCGGCATTGAGAGCTGTGGAAAAGATCGGTCGCATCATCACACTTCCTTCAAATGAGGTATTGAACCAGGTAACACCTCCGTTTATGGAATAGAAAATTTTATCGGAATTGTCGTTATTCATGTCCAACCCAATATTCAAACGGTCTGCGTCGATTTGTCTCCAACCCACATAAAATGTTCCCGTAATGGCCAATTTCATGGTGTCTTTCAGGTAATAGGTGGTGAATTTACCAATGCTGTCTTCGTATTCCGGTGTTCGCGGGAAGAAAAATTCATCTTCGTAAATCACCGATCCGGGTTGACCATTGTTGTCGTTCCAAACGCTCAACAAGAACAGTTTATCCGAAACATCATTTACAGAAGGCACAAAATGCATTTTCACACCGATCAATGAATCGGCTTCATAAGGGGTGAATTTATACGCCAAACGTGCCTGAACACCTGTAGGGCCGTAGACTTTTTCAGCCGAGCCGTCATCATAGGCATATACATCTGCAAATTGTTGTGTGGTGAAACACGAGTCGTTTTGTACGAAGTTGGGAAATTGGGCAGAAGCAGCACCGATAACATCAAAACTTACCGCATCGCCCGGAGTTGTAGGATCAAACTGATATCCCGCACTGCAATCGTGGTAGGATTCAACAGTTGTTCGCGCTGCGTAATTAATTCCGTCGGATAGAATTTGGTCAATAAGGGTAAACGTTCCTTCATTTGCGCCAGCAAATTCTACCGCAACACTTCCATTTTGGTTGTTTTCAGCCTGGTTGGAACCGTTTCGCACCGTAACAACCAATGAGTCATTCATATGATTGGTCGCGCTGTTTTTCCAGTGATCCCAAGGAACTTGAGTATATTCTTCGATCAAACTTCCAACCGGATAAACAAAAGCAAAATCTTTGAATAAGGTATCCTGAATGCCGGAAAGGGTTCGAAGATTTACGTAATCCAAGTGAAAATGATCCAATGAACCGGAAAGTCCGCCACGGTTTTTGAAACGGAAACGGAAACCGTCAGTGAAATAAATTGCTTGTGTAAGACGAATATGTCCCACTTTAAAATCTGTTGTGGAAGAGCCGCCCATCGACCAAACCTGGTTCCACTGATCGGCGTTTGCATCGTAA
This sequence comes from Bacteroidota bacterium, assembly GCA_040387295.1. Lineage (GTDB taxonomy): Bacteria > Bacteroidota > Bacteroidia > Flavobacteriales_D > Crocinitomicaceae > Fluviicola. The sequence continues at coordinate 199,672 of JAZKEB010000004.1, forward strand.
AATTCCAGTTTCAAGGAATCAGTTGCTTCAGGAACATCACCAAAACCTTCGGGTTGTACCAAAAAGCTCAAGTATATAGAATCACTTGGCTGAAGTGCTGAAAGATCCAAAGGTTTTGAGGTTAAAAAATCTGCTATTCCGGAAGCGCTGGAACCGAAATTATACGGATATCCGTTTTCGTCGAGGCCATCAAATGTGACTACTCCCAATGTCCACGGATTTACTGCGAACGTATAATTGTGATAGGCATAATGATCGGCCCAAAGTGCATTCGGATCGGAAACCTGAACGCTGAAAATAAGCGCCGAATCCTGCACCACATCCGGCGGAATTTGCCAGATGGTATCGATATCATTTACAAAATCGAGCGTGTCGTATAAATCATAAGGCGGATACACCGTGTTGGTCGCGTAAACGATCGGGTATTCCGAAAAGTCACCTATTTTGATGGAAACACCCGCCAATTCGATTGTATCGGTAAGTCCGGCCTGCGTTTGGTAGCGATAGGTTTGCGTAAAACTGTACGTGTCATCAGCGGGTAAAGGCACATCAGCAGGATCCAACAATTGATAGAACAGTTGTTCGGTTACGTTGGGATCGGAAGGTTGTGCATTGTATTGCTGGAAGCGCGACTTCGAAAATTCATCAAAGAAAGGCAGGGTTAGTGTATCCAGGTTGTAAACGTAGGTGCTGTCGATTGGGTTGGAAGCACGTGTATGATGCATTCCGGCCTTTCCGAAGAACTGTCGCGTAATAGGCCCAACGGATTCCGGTTGTGCAAATGCAGTTGTAACTAACCAACAGGAAAGCGCTAGCAAAAAACTTTTTTTCATTGTCTATTGTTTAGGCCATCTATGAGTTAGTTCTTTATAGCCTGAATGGTAACGGTAGTACCCGACGGACTCATCACACCATCCATATACTCAGGGCTTTGCGCCTGAATGATAGCAGAAGTGGAATCCTGGGCATTCGTACAACCTTCACAAGAACCGATGAACAAACTCAAAGATGTTCCACTTAAACGTCCGCGGGCCTCAGATATTGTAGAGCCCACCAAATCTGGAACCTGAACCGGTTCGCCGCCTTCGTTTCTACCCACAATAATGGTAATGGTAGAACCGATCGGGATGCGTTTTCCTTCTTTGATTTCGGAGCCTTTGTAGATTTGTTTCAATACAGCACCATTGGCTTCACTGGTTTGTTTGAATTCAATTCTGTATTTCAAGCCGCGGTTTTTCAACACACTTTCGGCAAAACGTTGTGATTTATCCAGCAAGCTAGGCATTTCTACCAAACGTGTTTTTTTGGAAACCTGGATGCGGATGATGCGATCTTCTTTCACATACACCGATGATTTGGAAGTCGGCGCAGGATCTTGTGAAACGATTGTTCCGGCAGGAATGTCAGGATTGTAAACGGAATCGAGCACTTCAATTTTCAAGTCGAGTTCTTCTACCCGCTGGCGTGCCACATCTGATTTTAACCCGATCAGGTTGGGAACTTTGATTTGCTGACCGTGATTGGTGTAGCTATCCAAAATAAAGATTGTGCCACCTACAATTATTACATACGCCAGGAAAATTAATCCGGTATGCTTCAGAAAGTGTTTACTCCAAATAAAGTTGCGCAGTTTTTTCAGAAATTCCATCGTTCACGAATGAGGAAACAAATATACTAAGAATGTGCTTCGTTCGAATTCAAGCTTTCAACATTTCATGCTTAAAACTTTTGCGGCTTTACTCAAAAACACGTGCTACCTATCTCTATTTTCGCAAAAAAGAATCGGTCATGAAAACGGTAGGATTATTTTGCGGTGGTTTTTCTTCGGAATTTGACATTTCGATGAAGAGCGCTCAAACGATAGTAGACAACTTCCCTTCAACATACAACATTGTAAAAATCGAGGTGACAAAAGCTGCCTGGTTTGCGCATTTACCTGAAGGAAAAGTACCGTTTAACATGGAAACATTGAGCTTTTCAAACGCAGGAACCGAAACCAAAATCGACATCGGTTTGATTTACATTCACGGAAATCCGGGCGAAAACGGAAAAATTCAGGCTTACCTGGATATGAAAGGTCTGCCATATGTAAATTCCGGAGCGTTGGCTTCTGAGCTTTCATTCGACAAATGGTATTGTAATCAATTCCTGAGCAAGTTTGGTGTACGCATTGCCGAATCAATTTTCATGACCAGTAGAACAGCGGTTGACGAAGCAACAATCATAGCTCAACTGGGCTTACCTTGTTTTGTGAAACCATCCGATTCGGGTTCCAGTTACGGCATTTCGCGCGTAAACACAGCCGATGCGTTGGGCGCCGCACTCGACAAGGCGTTTGCCGAAGGCGGAACGGTGATCGTGGAAGCATTTTTAGATGGAACGGAAGTCACTTGCGGCATTTATCGCCGGCATTCAGGATTACACGCGTTACCACTCACCGAAATTGCTTCTGAAAATGATTTTTTCGACTACGAAGCCAAATATTTAGGGAAATCACAGGAAATTACTCCGGCCCGGATAGACAACTCGGTACGCGACCAGGTTTGGGAGGTCGCACGCCAATGCTACCAATTGTTGCAGTTAAAATCGATTGCACGCATTGACTTTATGATCGTAAACAATGTGCCGTATCTGATTGAAGTAAATACCACTCCGGGATTTTCGGCAGCCAGTATCGTTCCGCAAATGTTGGCAGCAGACGGTATTAGCATTCACGATTTTTGGAAAGAAATATTTGAAGTAGAACTCTAAAACGGTTTATTCCCGTTGCTTTGTTCGGCAAAACAAAGTGGCATATACTAACGTAAGTTCGGGATAAGAATTTTGTCAGATCGCTTAAGAATAGTACGATTCGACTGGGAATAGAGGCGGAAGAACGGATTATTTAACGCTGTTTTCAAGATGAAACAACTGTAGCTATCCAGAAAAGCACTCGTCTACATCGTTGAATTTATTAGTGATAGCCTTCTATCACTAATAAATTCGCCTCGTATCCAAACACTTTTCTGAATTCTGACTGGAATTCCTATCCCGAGCTTACGTTAAACTAGAAAAGGGTGCTTCTGTGAAGTACCCTTTTCCAAACCTAAAACCCAATTTACCAAACCAATCAGAGAGAACTCTGATTATCCTTAATAACAACCTATTGATGCAGGCTTTTTTAAAAGGTTGGAAAAATTAATCCAAACATTTGCACGGGAGGTCAAAATACCATTTTGTTTGCGGCAATTCTGCGCGCCATTTATCCTGAAACGCTTGATTGAAAAGGATTCCACGCAAATCAACCACCTCAAGAGAACTTACCTTCGAAAGTTCGGCCGGAAGCGATTCGATAGGATTATCCCACAAATCAAGCACTTTTAATTGCGAAAAATAACCGATGCAAGACGGCAATGAGGTGATGTAATTGCGGTTGAGCATTATTTTTTTGAGCTGTGTGAGCGGGCAAATCGCCACAGGAAATTCCTGCAGTTTATTTTTCCCGGCATCCAGTGTGCGCAGTTCTGTAAACACATTCATCTCAGCCGGCAATGACGTCAGTTTGTTTTTACTGATATCCAACGATTTCAAATGCGTGAATGCGAATAATTCGGCAGGAAGTTCTTCCCACTTTTGTTTGGATGCATCAAGCCTGTAAACCGAGTCTTTCGGCGCAAGCAGGGCTTCTTCCCATGTAAATATTCGAAGTGAATCCTGCGCAACTAATTGCGTACCGAAACACATTGTGAAACTAAACCATAGCAGCAAGCACAGACCGGGCGTTTTCTTCATCTTTTTTCAATTGAGATTTCAATTCATCTATCGACCCGAAACGTTGTTCGCCGCGTAGTCTGTCATATACATAAACGCGCACCGTTTCATCGTAAATTTCCGCATCGAAATCGAAGATAAACACTTCAACGGAAATGGCGTCTGTTTGTTGCACGGTGGGCTTTTTACCGATATTCATCACACCGTTCAAGCGATTTCCCTGAACGATTATTTGAACGGCATACACTCCTATTTCGGGCAAAATTTTTGTCGTTTGATCAAGGTAGAGATTCGCGGTTGGGAAACCAATGGTTCTGCCCAGTTTATTGCCATGAATCACTACACCAGATAATTGATAGGGAACACCCAAAAACCGCTCCACTTTTTTCATATCTCCTTCTGCAAGCGCCTTCCGGATTTTAGTAGAACTTACAGCGATTCCATCTGTTTCCACAGCTTTTATTTCCCGTACCTCGAAGTCGTAAAGCACGCCTAGTTCTTCCAGTTGCTGAAAATTCCCTTCCCTGTTTTTTCCGAAATGGTGGTCATATCCCACGAGCATTTGCGATACACCGATTTGATTCACCAATACATCACGCACAAACTCAACAGCCGTAAGTCGCGAAAATTTCAGTGTAAACGGGAACAGAATAACGGTATCGAGTCCCAGTTTCTCGAGCTTTTCGAGTTTTTCTTCGATGGTATCAATCAACCTTACCGAATGGCTTTCGGGGTACAAAACCATTCTCGGATGCGGATGAAATGTAAGCAAAACAGATTCTTTTCCCTTCACGCGGGCTTCCGCAACCATTTCACGGATAATGGTTTGATGCCCAAGATGAACACCATCATAGGTTCCCAATGTCACAATGGGCTGATTGAATTGAACGTCCGGAGTAAGATCACGAATAATGCGCATTCGGCAAAGTTAAAGGAAAGTTCGTAATCACCGTTTCGCAACCAAAAGAAACATTAGAACCTGAATTGGGTTTTATTGTGAACAAAAAAGGCTGTTCACCAATTGATGAACAACCTTTTCTGCGCTTATATGAAAAATCTATTTGCCTCTGATCAACTCAACAAAACCTTGTCCGGTAGTTGTTGTGCCGTCTTTCGCACCAATGCTATATTTAAAGAAATACACCCCTTCGCTCATTTCTTTTCCTTTGGAAGTTCCATCCCACACATCTGTGATCTCATCCAATTCTTCGATGAATTCACCCCAACGGTTGATAATGATCACTGACATGCTTTCTGCATTTTCAGTATCAATCTGGAAGGTATCGTTCAATCCGTCGGCATCAGGTGTAAATACGTTTGGTACGTGAATCACCAACGGTTCAAACGGTATAATAATCACAATCAACTGATCAACATCATCACAAACTCCATTGGAAGCAGTCAACGTTACCGTGTACATTCCCGGAGAATTGAAGGTAGATCCGCCATTTTGATTGACGTTGTTTGTTACATCCGTATCGCCGTTATTGTAATCCCACACAAAACCGGTGGCATTCGTACTTCCATTGGTAAATGTCACCACCAAACCAGGATATCCAGTAAGCGGATCCGTTGAGTTAATATCTGCAACAGGTACTGTTAATACGTTAATTGTTACCTGATCGGTATTTGTACAGCCGTTAGCATCCGTTCCTGTTACCGTATAGGTTTGTGATCCAACACCCGGTGTAAATGAATTACCATTTGTAACACCGTTTGTCCAGACATAACCTACACCACCTGTACCTGAAAGTGTTACCAGTGTGCCTACACAAATTGTTTGATCGGCACCTGCACCAATTGTTGGCGGAGGATTAACAGTAACGGTTACCTGATCAGCGTTTTGACACCCGTTGGCATCTGTTCCAACTACTGTATAGATCTGAGTTGCACCTGGAGTGAACGGAACATTGTTTACAACAGATAAATTCCATACATATGAAGTAGCTCCGCTTCCTGCGAGGGTTACGGTTGTTCCGGCACATACGGATTGGTCTTGTCCGGCACTAACATTCGGTAATGCATTCACTGTAACCAATACCTGATCTGTATTTGTACAGCCGTTGGCATCGGTTCCTGTGACGGTATAGGTTTGTGTAGTCGCCGGGTTAAAAGAAACACCGTTTGTGACACCGTTGTTCCATGCATAACTTGTAGCTCCTGAACCTGAAAGAATCACTGATCCACCCGGACAAATAGCCTGATTAGCACCGGCATTTACGTTTGGTATACTGTTTACTGTTACTGTCACCTGATCGGTGGCCGAACATCCAACTGCGTCCGAAACGGTAACTGTGTATGTTTGCGTTGAGGCCGGTGTGAATGAAACGCCTTGCGTTACGCCATTATCCCACACATAACCAGAAGCACCTGTAGCTGTTAGTGTTACCGATTGTCCCTGACAAACACTTTGGTTTTGACCGGCATCTACCGTTAAAAGTGCCCCAACTGTTACCGTCACCTGATCCGTATTCTGACAGCCATTACCATCTGTTCCGGTAACTGTATACGTTTGCGTTGAAGCTGGAGTAAATGACACACCATCGGTTACGCCATTATCCCAGGTATAACTAGTAGCACCTGAACCTGATAAGATCACCGATCCGCCACAGGTAGTTTGATCCTGACCTGCACCAACAACCGGTAAAGTATTTACAGTTACTGTTACCTGATCAGTTCCCTGACAGCCTGCTGCGTCACTTCCTGTAACTGTGTAAGTTTGTGTTCCGGCAGGAGAGAACGAAACACCGTCTGTTACTGAATTGTCCCAAGTGTACGAATTTGCACCGGAACCGCTAAGGGTTACAGATTGACCCGGACAAATCGCCTGATTTAAACCAGCATCAACAACAGGGTTCGTTCCAACATTCACAATTACCTGATCAGTTCCCTGACAACCGGCAGCATCTGTACCTGTAACAGTATAGGTTTGCGTAGCAATCGGGTTAAAAGAAACACCATTTGTAACACCATTATCCCAAACATATGAAGTTGCGCCTGAACCTGAAAGTGTTACACTCGCACCGCTACAAGCAGTTTGGTCCAATCCTGCATTCACAACCGGCAAAGCATACGAGAATGCGGTTGTGTCATCTGCTGAACAGCTGGTCGCCCCGAAGGTTGTAGTGGCGGTCTGAATAAAGTCAGTAGAACCCGCAGGCACACCAAATGCAGTACCGTTCAACGAAGTCGAGTTACTGATTGCCGTTGCCGGATTAGCTGTCCATTGCAATGTTGTAGTTGCTGTAATCGTAATTGGTGTTGTAAGTGTATTATCTGGCGGAACCTGGAAAATAGAAGCCGTTCCTGCAGAACAGGAGTTATCGTTAATTGCAGAGTTAATAGAACCTGAACTGTAGCTAATACTTGTTGGAGAACCGCATACCGATGTTAAGTTAGAAAACGTAATACCTGAATTGGTAAGTGCACCAACATCAGCACCAATACAATCATAAATTTGGACACTCCAGCCACCGGATGCAGCGTTACAACCATACAATGGAGTCCAGTTGATGGCTGTGCTTGAAGGACCATACGTACTATAAGTTCCTGAAAGTGTCGCAGGTGCTGGTGAACAAACATTGAGGTTTCCTGCCGGAGACGTGGTAAAACATAAGTTATTTACATTGTCGCCGGAGTTACATACGGAACCTTGTCCGATTGCACCCGGATTAGGCGACAACAAAATTGTAGGACTTCCACACGAAGGTGGGCCAACCAGGTAAAATGCCAAATCGGATACCCATGTATGAGTAGCTGAAAAGCACACCTGAATTTGTGTACTTGGCGTAATCAACGACTCTGGCGGTGGTGGATTATAGTAGGAGAAACTACCTGTGGTATTAACTGTTGATGAAAGGTTTGCCTGATTACAACCAGTACGTGAATTGGAAGCTGTCACCTCCGTGTTCAGGTTCCATACCCAGGCAACATAGCACCCTACAATGGCATTTCCCGCATCACGGATTTCTACACGATAACCATCACTCACTAAGCCAGTAACGGTTGATGTTGCTCCAACCTGAGTTGTATACGGTGTCCAGGATGCATTACTTTGATTATGGTAATACCAATCAAATGTAAACGGCCCCACACCGCTGGTAGGGGTTGCCGTTAAACTACCTTGTGTGGTAGACAATATATCGCTGCACCAAATATAAATAGGATCATTGGGTGCACCGTTGGTATAAGCGGTAGTGGAAGAACCGGAGTTACCATTTGGTACTAATTGTGCATTCACTCCAAGAGCCAACAATAAAGCAGCACTTAAAAAAAGAAGTTGTTTCATCTGATTATTGGTTGGATAAAAGTGATTGTTTACGCGCTTCGATCAATGCTTGTTGCTCAAGAATAGCAACCCGTTTGGCTTCATATTCCGCCGAGCCTTCCAGCATAATCAGCTTTTCCTGAATCACTGTTAGGGCATCAATACACTCGGGAAGCGTCCAATCCTGAATAGTTCTTACAACAACAGCTTGCGGTTGAGCTTTATAAAAGCCCTCATTCCCTGCACTCTCGTGCACAATAACGCCGTTTGATTGTGTATTGGTTTGTTTGATCTCAGTTGCACTCTGACCGAAAGACATAGTTGCAGAACATAAGAACACTAGTAGATAACATGTTTTTTTCATGCTGGTAGCAGTAAATTTGGTAAATCGTATTCCTCTCTAACGAGAGAACCCGTTGAAAAGTTGCTTACAATATTAATGAACTCTGTCGATTAAGTTGCTTTTTTTAACATTTAAGCAGCTCTTTTCTCCTTCAATCCCTTATAGAATGTAGGAAATTAAAAGAGCGCTCTCCTTTCAGAAAACGCTCTTTTAAGCTGATTATAACCAATATAACTATCGCAGCAATTCGAAAAAGCCCTGTCCGCTGATCACACTGCCATCAATTCCGGTAGCGGTGTATTGATAAAAGTAGGTTCCCTCGCTGGCCTGATTGCCATTTAAAGTCCCATCCCACTTATCGTCCAGTTCGTTCATTTCCATTATCTGATTTCCCCATCGGTTGATCAGTATCGATTCAATGGAAACAATATTCTCCATCTCAAATAAGAAGTAGTCATTGTCGCCGTCGTTGTTTGGCGTAAATACGTTCGGCACCTTTATATAAGGTGGATTAAACGGATTCACGATCACCTGAAGTGTATCTGTGGTGCTGCAAATGCCATTGGAAGCTGTCAGCACAACATCATAAATACCGGCTGAACCAAACGAATTTTCAACCGATTCATTGACATCAGTTGTATTGTCGAAATTCCCATCATCAAAATCCCAGGAATAACCGGTCGCAAATAAACTAGAGTTATCAAATTCAACTGTCACTACCGGATTTCCAATCAAAGGATCGGTTGAGGTAATAACCGCTATCGGAACAGGAACAACCGTAACGGTGATCTGATCGGTACTCTGACAGCCATTTGCATCGGTTCCGGTTACCGTATAAGTAACCGACCCAAGTCCCGGTGTAAAAGGGTTTCCATTGGTGACGCTATTGGTCCAGCTGTAACTTACACCACCGTTTCCGCTCAGGGTAACTGCAGTTCCGAGACAAATCTGCTGATCTGCACCAGCAGTAATCGTTGGCAATGCATTGACGGTTACCGTTACCTGATCGGTATTCTGACAACCATTGGCATCGGTTCCGGTAACGGTATACGTTTGCGTGGAAGCAGGAACAAAAGCAACGTTATTGTTCACGTTATTGTTCCATGTATAATTAAGGGCTCCGGAACCTGAAAGGGTAACCGGACTTCCGGCACAAACCGATTGATCAGCGCCCGCGTTTACGGTCGGAGCTGTATTTACGGTGATGTTAGTTGTAGCAGAATTCACACAACCATTGACATTTGTATAGGTATACGTAATGGTTTGTGTTCCGGCTGAAGGATTGAAATTATTCCCTGAAATTCCCGATCCCGAAAAGACACCGCCAACTGGCGTTCCTGCAAGACCAACACTTGGTCCATTGGAACAATATGGTCCGTAATTACCTGCTGAAACAACCGGTAACGGATTAACGGTAATTACAGCTGTTGCCGAACCTGAACAACCCAAACCGCTCGTGTAATTGTAGGTAATTGTTTGCGTACCGACCGACGGATCGAAATTGTTACCCGATACGCCTGTTCCGCTAAATGTTCCGCCCGCAGGAGAACCAGCTAATGGAACATCTGCTGCATCCGTACAAACCGGAGTATATGTTCCAGCATTTACCGTAGGAGAAGGATTCACATCAATGAATGCCGTTGCCGAGTTCGTGCAACCATTGGCATCTGTATAATCATAAGTAACCGTTTGATCACCAGCCAAAGGTGAAAAGATGCCTGCTGCAACTCCTACACCACTGAATACGCCACCAAGGGGCGAACCAACCAATGGTAAACTTACAAGACTATTACAAATAGGAGAATAACTTCCTGCGCTTACAGTTGGCAGCGCATAAACAGTCACGGTTGTTGTTGCTGTGCAAGGAGTTCCACCATCATCAGCAGTAACAGTATAGGTGTAAGTGCCCGGAGTTGTTGGTGGTGTAACGTTGATCGGATTTTGGTCTGTCGACGTAAATCCGTTCGGACCTGTCCAGGAATAGGTGGCGCCGGCCACATTTGCTGCCGTTAAATTTACTGTTCCAGCTCCGGTACAAATGTTACCACTGTTTCCTGCAGTAACCGTACAGCCGCAATTGTCTACCACAATAGTCGCGGTCGCCAGTGTAGATGCCGGACAAAGCGGGTTTCCTGTAGAAGAATTCACCGTGTAAGTATACGTTCCCGGAGTTGTAGGTGGCGTCACCGTTACATTTGCTCCCGAAGTTGTGTTCAAATCAGGTGAAGCGTTCCAGTTAAACGTTCCGTTTCCGCCCGATGCAGTAAGATTAACCGTTCCACCCGGACAGATATTGCTGTTTGCCGGGGTTACATCAACCGGAATCTGAACTCCGGCATTTGCTGCAAACACATAATCACATACATCTCCGGCAAACCCATCAATCATAATGTAATAGGTGTTTCCCGGAACAAGTCCACTAGCGCTCACGTTTTGAGAACCTGCAGATGGCACTAACTGGCTGCAATAGTAAGAATTAACGTTCCCTGAGCAGTTCACCGCATCGAAAATCATGATTTGAATTCCGTCACCGTATTGGGAATTGAATACCCAGACATCAAATGAAATAGTTGCGGACGCGGCAACAAAGGTCAGGAATGAATTGTTTTCGATAGAACCACAAAAGGCTCCGAGTAATCCGGTTCCCGGACAAGCCTGCAACCCAAATAATCCGCATCCGATTGGAGCACCGGCAGCACCCCAATAATCTGCGGAATAACTGGTTGATGTATTTCCGCAATAACCATTCAACTCGCAGATCGGAGTTGCAGTTGCACATGTATTTCCGGCTGCGGGATTAGCACCGCACGGAGGTTGAGAGAACCCGATGAAAGACACCAGTATTCCCATTAGTAGTAGGAGTGCTTTCATTTTGTTTCTTTAATTCGTTTTTCGATGTATGCCAATACCGCGCTGTTGTGTTCGCTCGGTTCTTTTCGGCATTTGTAGATGTAGGACTCCCGGTTTCGCTGCAATTCAAAGATTGATAACTGATCAATTTCTTTGAAAACGGCTGATAGGGAATCTGTTGTTTCTTGTTGAATAGTAGTGGGTTTTTCGGTTTCCTGCGCATACACGCAACAACCAATGCCCGGCATAAATGCCAGCAGTAGTAGTAACTTTCTCATAGTAGATTCTATTCTTAATTAGTGTTCTTCAGACGGCTTTAAGCATCGCAACGTTGCTTGGTGTTTTTGTGCTAAAAGTCAATCCGTCACAAAGATACGCACGGAACAGCCAATTTTTACAACAACGATTTAGTAATTTAACAACTTGTGTAATATATTTTAACACATCTATGCGTCAGCGTTCCATTTAATACAAAAAGCCGATTCTTTGTGTAAAACGCACTTTTGTTCTTCGACGAAACTGATTTCCGATAATTTCTTTTTCGCTTGTACCTATACCATAAAAGTGGTATTTTTGTGGCGTAAATTGTTGTCTATTTAAATTTAATCTAAATAGACGCTACACAGACGATTATGATAACAGTAACAGAACAAGCTAAGAAACAAGCCATTCGCCTGATGGAGGATGAAGGTAAACCCGGGTCTTTTATCCGTGTTGGCGTTCAGGGCGGAGGTTGTTCAGGACTTATGTACCAGCTTACTTTCGACAACGAAGAACGCGCAGACGACAAAATTTTCACCGACAACGGTATTAAAGTAGTTGTTGACAAAAAAAGTTTCCTCTATTTAATTGGCACTACACTCGATTTTTCGGGCGGTTTGAATGGAAAAGGATTTATTTTTTCAAATCCGAACGCGGGAAGAACCTGCGGATGTGGTGAATCATTTTCAGTATAAAGTTAGGTATCATTCAATACAACAAGATTACAACCCATGGGTTACACAGAGAATGATTTAGCGAAAGATTTAGAAAACTCGGAATACAAATTCGGTTTTACAACAAACATTGAGTCTGACAGAGCTCCCAATGGATTGAATGAAACCATCATTCGTTTTATTTCGGCAAAAAAGGAAGAACCCGAATGGTTATTGGAATACCGGTTGAAAGCCTTTCGCATTTGGAGTGAGATGAAAGAGCCGAATTGGGCACATGTTCATTATGAAAAACCCGATTTTCAGGCCATTTCTTATTACGCTGCCCCAAAACAAACAAAGAAATACGAAAGCTGGGACGATGTGGATCCTGAGTTAAAAGCCACCATGGCCAAACTCGGTATTTCAATGGAAGAACAACAGCGATTGACAGGCGTAGCGGTCGATTTCGTAATGGATTCCGTTTCGGTTGCCACTTCTTTCAAAGCAAAACTAGGTGAACTAGGCATTATTTTCTGTTCGTTTTCAGAAGCGGTAAAAGATCACCCTGAATTGATAAAACAATACATGGGTTCTGTAGTTCCGGTAACCGACAACTTTTACGCGGCCTTGAACAGCGCCGTTTTTACCGATGGTTCGTTTTGCTACATTCCGAAAGGTGTTCGCTGTCCGATGGAACTTTCAACCTATTTCCGGATCAACGAGGCCAATACCGGCCAGTTTGAACGAACGCTGGTTGTTGCAGATGAAGGTTCTTATGTTTCTTACCTGGAAGGCTGCACAGCTCCGCAACGCGATGAAAATCAACTACATGCTGCAGTGGTTGAATTGGTCGCATTGAAGGATGCCGAGATCAAGTATTCAACCGTACAAAACTGGTATCCGGGCGATAAAGAAGGAAAAGGCGGTATTTTCAACTTCGTGACCAAACGCGGTATTTGTGAAACCAACGCGAAAATTTCATGGACGCAGGTTGAAACAGGATCTGCAGTAACCTGGAAATATCCGTCATGCATTCTGAAAGGTGACAATTCAATCGGTGAGTTTTATTCCGTTGCAGTTACCAACAATTACCAGCAGGCAGATACGGGTACCAAGATGATTCACTTGGGTAAAAACACCAAGAGCACCATTATTTCGAAAGGTATTTCGGCCGGAAAGTCACAGAATTCTTACCGTGGATTGGTTCAGATTCACAAAAACGCACACAACGCGCGCAATTTCTCTCAGTGTGATTCACTGTTGATGACCGATGAATGCGGTGCGCATACGTTTCCATACATCGAGTGTAAAAATCCGAGTGCTAAAATCGAACACGAGGCCACGACTTCGAAAATCGGTGAGGATCAGATTTTCTATTGCCTACAACGTGGAATCAGCGAAGAAAAAGCAATTAGTTTGATTGTAAACGGTTACTGTAAAGAAGTATTGAACCAGTTGCCGATGGAATTTGCGGTTGAAGCACAAAAATTACTCGCCATTAGTTTGGAGGGTTCAGTTGGTTAGAACGAGTGATTGCAGATTGCAGATTGCAGATTGCAGATTAGCAAATTGGTAGATTAAAAAGATAGATTAAAAATTAGAATAGCTTGGCAAAGATTGAACGATTTGAGGATTTAGAGGTTTGGCAAACAAGTATGAAATTGTGCGCTGATATCTATAAAATCACCAATTCGGAATTGTTCTCAAAAGACTTCGGCCTGAAAGATCAGATAAGACGCTCAGCTGTTTCTGTACCCTCAAACATATCAGAAGGTTATGAACGGGATAGTAAACGGCAGTTCATGTATTTTTTGGTCATCGCGAAAGGTTCATGTGGTGAATTGAGAACACAATTAAAAATAGCAAGGGATTTGAATTACATTGAGGAGCCAATTTATTCAGGAATCAATGATCAGTGCATTTCAACAAGTAAGCAACTTAAAGGTTTTATAAATTATTTAAGTACATACAAGGATAAAAAGTAAGATTATAAATAGGTAGAAATCTGAAATCTGCCAATTTGTAATCTTCAATTATAAAAAAGAAGATGTTAAAAATCGAGAATTTACACGCGTCGATTGACGGGAAAGAGATATTAAAAGGATTAACCCTTGAAGTAAAAGCAGGTGAAGTTCATGCCATTATGGGACCGAACGGTGCCGGAAAAAGCACATTGGCATCTGTATTGGCTGGTCGTGAAGAATACGAAATCACTGCTGGAACAGTTGACTTTGAAGGAAAAGACTTGTTAGAAATGGCTACCGAAGACCGTGCGCGTGAAGGATTGTTTCTCGCTTTTCAATATCCGGTAGAAATTCCGGGGGTATCGAACGTGAACTTTCTACGTACGGCCTTGAATGAAATCAGGGAATACAACGGCCAGGAACAAATTTCAGCAAAAGACTTCATGGCTTTGGTGCGCGAAAAATCGGCTATTGTAGAATTGGACGCCAAATTGGCCAGTCGCTCGGTAAACGAAGGTTTTTCAGGTGGTGAGAAAAAACGCAATGAAATTTTCCAAATGGCAATGCTTGATCCGAAGCTCGCTATTCTGGATGAAACCGATTCAGGCCTTGATATTGACGCTTTGCGAATTGTAGCCAATGGCGTGAATACACTAAAATCAGACAACAATGCAACAATCGTAATTACCCATTATCAGCGATTGCTGGATTATATTGTTCCTGATTTTGTGCACGTTTTGTATGATGGGAAAATTGTAAAATCGGGTCCGAAAGAACTGGCATTGGAGCTTGAAGAAAAAGGATATGACTGGATCAAAGCCGAATTTCAACACTAAGCAACTTCCACGATGAATTTAGAAACGATTATCCCGGAAATGGCTGCCAGTGTCAATTGGAAGCTCGAAGGAAACCACCTTTTATCGAAAGATTTACAGAAAAAGGCACTTTCGGTTTTGGAAAACACAGCTTTTCCCACTACAAGAACGGAGGCTTGGAAATACACACGTCTGGCGAAAATCCGTAACGGAAATTTTGTTGCTCAGCAAACGCAATTGACATCAAATCGTCATCAGATTGATTCGAACGCAGTGTCGATGGTGTTTGTAAACGGTCATTTTGCAGCCAATCTTTCTTCTACCGAATTCCCTGAGGGCATTAAATTATTGGCCCTTTCGCAAATGGAACCGGCAGAACTTGCTGTTTTAGGAACCGACTTGCCGCTGGACGGAGAATTGTTCAACGCGTTTAACACGGCTTATGCTACTGACGGTGTTTATTTGCACATTTCCGCCAACATGCACATCGAACCTGTTATTGAAATCACGCATATCACCACTGGCAATTCTTCCATTGCACACGTACGGAATATCCTTATCGCCGAAGCTTTTTCCAAAGCACAGGTTATTCAACAATATGTCACCGAAAATGCAGCTACCTGCTTCACAAATGTTGTTACTGAGGTTTCCGTTGCCAAAAATGCATTTTTAACCATCGATAAATTGCAATACGAAGACGAATCATGCTTCACCGTTGCAACTGAACAGGTAACACAAGCAGCAGATTCCAATTTCACGATCAATACCATTACGCTCAATGGCGGATTGGTTCGCAACAATTTAAATATTGCTGTGAATGGCAACAACTGTGAAACACACCTGAACGGTGCTTATATTCTAAAAGGAAATCAACACGTTGACAATCATACGGTGGTAGATCATAAAGTCGCCCATTGTGTTTCCAACGAATTGTACAAAGGTGTTATTGACGAAAAAGCCACAGCAGTATTCAACGGGAAAGTTTTCGTGCGAAAAGACGCTCAGAAAATCAATGCGTTTCAATCGAACGGAAATGTATTGCTCAGCGATGATGCAACTGTGAACTCCAAACCGGAACTGGAAATTTATGCTGATGATGTGAAATGTTCACACGGTTCTACTACCGGTCAGCTCGATGAGGAAGCTGTTTTTTACCTCCGAGCACGTGGTATCGGCGAAAAAGCCGCCCGCCAGTTGATGGTTGGTGCATTTGTGGGAGATGTTTTCGCGAAATTGACCAATGAACCGGTGAAGCTAAGGGTCGATCAATTGTTGCAGGAACGATTTGAGTGGAATTTTGATTGATAAACCGCTGTAAATCAACAGAAAAAAATCTTTTAGCCACTTTTAAACGAGAAAAATTACAAATTTCCAAATTTGCCATATGGTAAATTTGGAAATTATCCACTTTGCAAAATTTCTCCGAAAAATTTGCCAAAAAATTGGTCTCAACGATCTTTTCTACTAACTTAATAAGAAAAGAACATTATGGGAGCTTCAAAAGCCGATCATTTCCCTCAAGATCTAAAAGATCTATCACTTACAGCCCGTGCACTAGCACATCCTGCCAGAGTATCCATTGTTAATGAATTGAAACAATCATCCACAATGAGATCGGTTGATTTCGCAATCTCATTAAATCTTCACCCTTCAACAATACACAAACACCTTCAAATGTTGAAACAAGCCAACCTCATCGAAATGGAATACGCTGTTCACCACTACACTATTCGACTCATCAACGAGAATCTGGAAGATTTACAAAGCTTTCTCAAAAACTGATCCGTCCATATCTCTTTATTAAACTACTTTTGCAGCATGGAAGAGCGATTGGATAAAGTTTTGATGGAACGTGGGTTGGTAACATCACGCACACGCGGTGAAGAACTCATTAAAAACGGCGATGTGCTTGTAAACGGTGTAGCGATCGACAAACCTGGAAAAAAAATTGCTGTTGATGCTCAAATTAGCTTGATCAACGAAGAACTTCCCTGGGTTTCGCGCGGAGCTTTAAAATTAATCAAAGCGCTTGACCATTGGAATATTTCCCCGGAAGGTTTATCCTTTATGGATATCGGTGCCTCTACCGGCGGATTTACAGAAGTATTGATTTCACGCGGAGTTGCGCATGTCACTTGCATTGATGTCGGTCATGGACAATTGCACGAGCGCTTGGTAGGAAATCCGAAAATTACCAATTTTGAAAAAACACATGTGCGGGAATTGACTGCTCATCATTTTCCGGAATTGCAGGATGGTGCTGTAATTGACGTTTCGTTCATTTCATTGGAGAAGGTTTTTCCTTTTATTCAATTATTCCTGAAAGAAGGAGCCATCGTAGTCGCGTTGATCAAACCCCAGTTTGAATTGGAACGCAAATTATTGAATAAGCATGGGGTCGTTAGAAGCAGTTTGAGTTACCCGCAAGTGCTGGAAAATGTAAAACGATTTGCTGCCGAATCACATCTGATCACACAGGAAATTATTGAATCTCCGATTTTTGGCGGTGATGGCAACCGGGAATTCTTGATCTTCCTCAAAAAAGGATAAATCAACGCACAAAAAAAGAGGAGTCTCCCCCTCTTCTTTAACCCTTAGTGCCAGTTCTACCTTATCACTAATTTTGAATAACCCACTGTCGAAGTTGTTGTAGTAATTTTTACTCCTAAAAATCTTACCCTTTGGAGAGTGACAGTGTACCTAACATTTGAACCCTAACTTATTATTTTCTAGTTGTTAATTCCGTTGCTTTTTAGATTGATGCACAAAGGTTTAAAAGGTTGGAATCAAAATGAAAATTTTGTTTGGAAGCGAATTCCCTGGATATTTTCAAATGATGCTTTTGAACCGCTGTAAGACGGCAACCATTGATATTGTGAACCAATCGAGATGTGTTTTCCGCTATGAGGGAATGAAGCGATTCTAAAATCAATTCCGCTCGTAAAGCCAACCTGAACCTGATCAAAATTATAAACCTGTGTAATGGCTGAGTTATTATGCTCCAATCCATTCAGTGCTTTCGAAACAAGTACTCCACCGTAAACGGTAAATCGCTTGTAATTGTAACCAATCGAACTTGAAAACTGAAGTGCGTTGATTCGCTGATTGGTTGTAGCGTAGCGACCGTTAATGTATTTCCCGGCTGCCTGTGAATACTGGCTCATTCCGATTGCATGAATAAACTGAACAGATCCCAATCGGTGACGGTAACTCAAATCGGCCGCCAACCCAAATTTCGGGAAAGTGGAGGTCAACAGTGCCTGATTGCGTTCTTCCAAAATAGAAAGCTGTGTTCCAACCTGAACCGTCCAATGATGGAACGGAGGCTTGATCTCGAATTGACGCGGACCTAATTGCTCCGGATTCAATTGCCAGTCAGACGGACGTGCATCCAACTGCGGATCACTCAAATCGGCAAGAATATCTTGTTTGTTCACTTCTTCCAAAGGAGTGATTACCAAAGGAATAACTTCCTGATCCGGAGGTGTCTGTTGTTGCTGTTGAACCAGTTGCGTTCCGTTTTCAGGATTGTCCTGCTGGAAACGTTCTTGATTCACAGGCACTTCTTGCTGATTATTAGACTGATTTACAACTACTTGATCATCAATAGCAACCGAGCCTGTATTGGAAACAATAGTTCCGTTTGGAATGGTTGTTTCCGGTTGAACAAATGCCAATGTCGTTGAATACTGAACTTCCTGTTGAATTGCCGGAGCATCACTGAAATGCCCCGTAAGGAAAATAGCCGTAACCGAAGCTGCTACCAATTTCCAGATTGGCATGCGGGTCGCAACCGGTTGGTTCAATGATTGATCCAATCCTGTCCAAACCTGTTCCAATGAAATGGCATCGTTTAACTTTGACCAGCCATCGTGCGCTTCACCCGGATTCCAGTTTTCATGCGCAGCGGCGATCCAATGATCCGGAGCGTGTTCTTCCTGTTGCAAGGCTTCAGTCACCCGTTCCCATACCGCATCAACAGCAATCGATTCTTCAAGCTGTTCCCACAGCGCAGCCGACGGTTCACCAGCCTCCCATTTATCAAAGGAGCTATTGAGCCATTGATCGTCTGATCTATGTTTCGGATCGGTACTCATGAAGCCATCAGTTTTTGTTTCAATACGGAACGTGCGTAATTAAGCTGTGATTTGGAAGTTCCCACCGTAATTTCGAGTTCTTCGGCAATTTCGGCATGTGACCAGCCTTCAAGTGCATATAATTTCAACACCAATCCCGCTTTGGCAGGCAGGCGATTAATCTCTTCCAGAATGGCCACAAACGGAATCGGTTTGTCCATATCGTCTTCCACTTCATCAATTACCGCAATTTCGGCCAGTTGTTGGAAGGTTTTGCGTTTTCGAAGTGCCTGCAAACAACAGTTTACCGTTACTCTTCGCAACCAGCCTTCAAATACACCTGAGAAATGATAGGAACCAATATTTTTGTAAATGTGCATAAACGCATCGTGCAACATATCTTCGGCGTCTTGCGTGTCGGCCCCGTAAAGCTTACACACTTTGAACAGATCTTTTGAAAAACGACGATACAGTTGTTCCTGCGACCGTCTTTCCCAATTCACACAACCATCAATGATATGTTTGATGTCGTCTTCCATTTACTCACTTACTTTTAAAATCAAAGCACCAGCAATTTGTTTCTTGATCTCAGTAAACAATTTATGGTTGAAGTTTTCGCTGATCACAATCGTACTTGTAGGCTCAGGAGTAATATTAGCATCCGCCCAGTCATTGATTGAAATACTTTGAAACAGTTTCTCCACATCAACACCAATGGTCACGTCGTAATTTTTCTTCTTTTTGAGCTCAAAAGCCGCTGAAGGAAGGAACGTAAGTATTTCATCCGTTCCCCATTCAATTCTAAAAGGAATGACACTCGCACCGTTGTTGTACTCGCCATTCAATACAATACATGGCTGCACATCATTTACAACGCCCAATTCAACTTTGAATTCATTGTATTCACCAATCGGAATATCCATCGATAAACCAAGGCTTCCACCTGCGCTGAATGAAGTTTGTGCGGCCGGAAGTGCCTGAACGATATCAACGGGTGGACCTTCAACACGTGTACCGGTTACCCGAAACTGGTTGAGGTAAAAATACCCGCCGGTAACAACCGGGTGAAACGTTCCTGATTGCTGCTCGAAAAATTCCCACTTAAAGTTTAGATAAGCAGGCTGTTTCAACTTGTGTTTTTTACAAGAAGAAGCGCCCAGAGCAACCAGTAGCAGTAAAGAAAACAGTAATCGCATTATCAGATTTTTAAGTATTGATACACAACAAAGATAAAGGTTGTAATTTAATTCTATTTAGAAAGAATAAAAATAAGCAAATGCGTATCTTTGTGCCATGGGTCTAGGAGAAAAACGAAAATTCAGCGTACGCGAAATCAGACAGGATTTTCCCGCGTTGCGTCAACAGATATACGGTAAAAACCTCATTTATTTCGATAACGGTGCTACCTCGCAAAAGCCACAACTGGTGTTGGATGCGATCAATCAATACTATAGCAAGAACAACGCGAATATTCACCGTGGCGTGCACTTTATGAGCCAACAGGCTACATCGGAATATGAAACGTCGCGGGAATATATCAAATCGTTCATCAACGCTGAAAAACAGGAGGAAATCATTTTCACCAAAGGAACAACCGACGGAATTAATCTGGTGGCTTATTCCTACGGATCGTTGCTTTCTGCCGGCGATGAAATTCTCATTTCGGCCATGGAACACCATTCCAATATCGTTCCGTGGCAATTGCTGTGCGAACGAAAAGGATTGATTTTAAAGGTGATTCCGGTAAACAGTCGTGGCGAATTAAAACTCGATGCCTATGATGAATTGCTTTCCGAAAAAACAAAACTGGTAGCCGTAACCCATATTTCGAATACGTTGGGAACCATCAATCCGTTGAAAACCATCATTGATAAAGCCCATGCGGCCGGAGCGAAAGTATTGGTAGACGGCGCACAGAGTATTCAGCATACCAAAATTGATGTACAGGACCTCGACTGCGATTTCTTTGTTTTTTCCGGACACAAAGTGTTTGGACCGACCGGAATCGGCGTTTTGTACGGAAAAGAAGATTTACTGGACAAAATGCCCCCGTATCAGGGTGGTGGTGACATGATTGCAAAAGTGACGTTTGAACGTACAACTTACAATGAATTACCGTTCAAATTTGAAGCAGGAACACCGCACATTGCCGGTGGAATCTGCCTCGGAACGGCATTGCAATACCTCGACCAATTCAACATTGAGGACGTGGAGCAATACGAACGCAGTCTGGCCGATTATGCACAGGACCTGATCTCGACATTTGAAGGCGTGAAAATCATCGGTACGGCGAAAGACAAAACAAGCGTGGTGTCTTTTCACGTTGACGGACTTCACCCGTTTGATATCGGAACTTTACTCGACAAACAAGGAATCGCGGTACGAACCGGACACCATTGTACGCAACCGTTGATGGATATTTTCAAGATTCCGGGAACCATCCGCGCTTCGTTTGCTTTTTACAATACCCGCGAAGAAATAGACACGTTCATAACTGCTGTGGAAAAAAGCATCAGCATGTTGCGTTAATGAGAATAGTGAAATGACCTTAGAAGAAAAACAGCAGGAAATTGTATCGGAATTCTCTTTATTCGATGATTGGATGGAGAAATACGAATACATCATTGATCTGGGCAAAGATTTGCCGTTGATCGATCCGGCTAAAAAAACAGATGATCGTCTGATCGAAGGCTGTCAGTCAAAAGTATGGCTGGACGCTTCGATTGAAGGTGATAAAATGCGCCTAACAGCCGATTCCGATGCCATCATTACAAAAGGAATTATCGGGTTGCTGGTTCGCGTACTCGACGGTGAAAGCCCCGAGAATGTAGCAACAGCCAACCTGCATTTCATTGAGGATATCGGTTTGGCCGAACACCTCTCGCCTACCCGGGCGAATGGATTGTTAAGCATGGTGAAAAAAATTAAAATACTGGCGTTAACCGCCTTAGCGTAAGCATTATGGAAGCAATAGAAGATAAAATAGTTGCCATACTCAAAACCATTTACGACCCTGAAATTCCTGTTGATATCTACGAATTGGGGCTCATTTACGAAGTTCAGATCAACAAGGAAGGTCATGTGGATATTGATATGACACTCACCTCGCCTAACTGTCCGGTGGCCGAATCGCTGCCGAAAGATGTGCGCGAAAAAGTGGAATCGGTTGAAGGCGTGACAAGTGCCGAAATTCACATTGTTTTTGATCCGCCCTGGGACAAAGACATGATGAGCGAAGAAGCAAAACTGGAACTCGGATTTCTTTAATCCGCTAAGGATCAACATTCTCAAAAACAGCACGCAACCGCGGCTATGTTATTGCGTTTATGTTAATTAAATATTAACTGATTGTTAACTTCAATCAAAAATATTGCTAGATTAGAACTCAAACGCGTAACGTACTACTCATGAAAAAAAGCTTACTTCTACTGAGTGCTTTTGGATATTCATATTTGGGTTTCGGCCAATATTGTGTTTCGGGCGGACCATCAAGCACAGCAGATTCTAACGTAGGATCGGTGGTACTGAACGGATCGCCTACTTCGATCAACTTTGTAGGATGTCCGGGAGTTGTAGGAGTCCAGGACCTTACATTTTCACAAACAGCTAATCTAAATGCCGGGGGCAATTACACCGTTTCCGTTCAATTTTCAACCTGTGGAGGAAATTTTTCGGGAGCCGGCGAAGTGTGGATCGATTACAACATCGACGGTGTTTTCGATCCTTCAGAATCACTCGGTACCTGGTCGGGTATTCCACCGGTTCCGGTTTCAAACTTCAACTTTACCGTTCCTCTAAATGCGCTTACCGGAAATACCCGAATGCGGGTCATCCAACAAGAAGCTGGTATTCTGCCTCTTGATCCTTGCGCCAATTTCACCTGGGGTTCTGTGATGGATTTTTCCATTACCATAGGTGGTGGAATTGATTGCAGCAGTTATGACGGTGATGTGATGGCCGACGCTATACCAGTTACTACGATTCCCTATTCCACAACCGGTGACAATTCATTTTGCTATTTCAATCAAAACTTCGTGTATTCCTCACCGGATATATACTACCGTGTGATTCCTACGGCTGATATCGCAGAGCTTCACGTTTCGCTGTGCGGTTCAGGTTTTGATACGTTTTTAAGTGTCATCGAACCGGATGGAACAGTAATCGCTTACAATGACGATGGGAGCTGCGGAAGTTCTTCTGAAGTCACCTTTTCAACCGAAGGCATCGACACGGCATTCATCATTGTGGAAGGCTGGGGAAATGAATCCGGAAATTTCAATCTTGAAATCAATGCCGAATACCTGGATGTCACAGAATTATCCGATAACCTGTTTACCCTTTCACCCAATCCGGCTACAGATATAATCACCATTCAGGGAACAACTAATGCAACGATTGAACTGATTGATGTCCGCGGAAGTATTCTGGCGATTTATACAGATTACCAAGGTGAATCACTGAATCTTTCCTTTCTGGAAAACGGAATCTATTATGCCAGAATTACGGAAGGCAGTTTATCGAAAACCCTTCAATTCGTGAAACAATGAAATGGCTTTACGCATGTATCTGTGCACTTTTAAGTGTAACGGTATCGGCCCAAAGTTGGTGTCCGAAAGCCGATTTCGGCGGTATCGGAAGGCATCGATGTTCGGGATTTAGCATCGGCAATAAAGGATATGTAGGAATAGGCCACATGAACGGATCGGGTGTAAATATTGTTTATCAGGACTGGTGGCAATACGATCCTGCTTCCAATTCCTGGACCCAAAAAGCCGATTATGCCAGCGGAACACCCAATTACGGAGCCATCGCTTTCAGTACTTCCACAAAAGGGTATATCGGTGGTGGTGTATTTCTGTCAACTGAATTTTTCTGTTATGATCCGGTGTTGAACACCTGGACAGCCATAGCGTCCTGCCCTGAAAGCCTTAGTGACCAGACTGCATTCAGCATCAATGAAAAAGGGTATGTACTCGGAGCTAGTGCACTTATTGAATACAATCCCACCTCCAACAGCTGGATTTACAAACAAAACCTGCCTGCAGGATTTGCAGCCTGGGCTTCTGCATTTGTCATCGACGGAAGCGCTTATGTCAAATCGCAAAATTCACTCTACGAATACAAAGCTGCTCAGGATCAATGGTTGGTACGAGCTGCTTTTCCTGGACTTGCTACCTCAGGTTCATCCGCCTTTACTTCACATGGAAAGGGGTATATCATTACCGGTTATGCTGGTTTTCTGGCCGCTGTGACAAAAGAAGTCTGGGAATATAATCCTGCCACAAATACCTGGTTGCAAAAAGACGATTTTGAAGGTGCCGGAAGACGGTTTTCCGTAGGATTTTCGATTGACGAACGTGGCTATTTCGGTTTGGGAACCAACGGAATCAACTTCAATGATTTCTGGGCGTTCGACTATTTTACGGAAATCACCGACAATGATCCGCTTCAGGTATCTTGCACTACGTATCCGAATCCGGCTGTTTCAACCGTTCATTTCCGGTTATCTGATGCCATTGGTAATGATCCTTGGACACTCACAATTGTGAATACGCTTGGAGAAACAGTTCAAACAACCGCACACACCGGCAAAGAAGCCAAGTTTGAACGTGGGAATATCTCCAACGGAACGTATTATTTCCAGGTTGAACAAGCCGGAAAAGTGATGTTTTCTGACGCATTTCAATTGTCCGGATTATGAAAGCAACCACCCTCTTTTTCTTTTTGATCTGCGTGCAGGTGATCTGGGCGCAAAATGCCAATTCATGGGTGCAGCGCATCAATTTCGGTGGTTATAAACGTGAACAGGCTGTCGGTTTTTCCATTGGAGACAAAGGTTACATCGGAACGGGAATAGACACCTCCGAAACGGTATTGAACGACTTTTGGGAATTCGATCCGGTAGCAGATACCTGGACACAAAAAGCCAACATTCCTGCATCAGGTCGCAGAAATGCCATTGGTTTTGGAATCGGAAACAAAGGCTATATCGGATTGGGAATCAACAGTGACGAGGCAAATCTTGGTAACAAGCTGAGTGATTTCTGGGAATACAACCAGGCAACCAATATGTGGACAGCAAAGGCAAATTTTCCGGGTGCCGGTGGCGCAGGATTGTATTACGCCACCTCATTCGTTTTAGATTCGAAAGGATATGTGTGTGGTGGAAAAATCGGTGCGAGTTCCTACGTCAGCGAATTATGGGAATACAAACCCTCGCTTGACCAATGGACACAACGGCAATCGTTCGCAGGTGGAATTCGCTACAACCTCAGCAGCCTTACTGTAAACGGCTCAGCTTATGTAGGCCTGGGAACCGATCAGGACAATTACCGAAACGACTGGTGGAAATATAGTCCGGCGACCAATACATGGATAGCAGCTCCAACATTTATCGGCGGACAACGCGGCGGCGCTACCACATTCACCATTGGCGATAAAGGCTATGTTTGCCTGGGTACAAATGGTGGATTAAAAGACGATTTATGGGAATTTGATCCCGATGCCGGAACTTGGTCGCCAAGAGCCTACTATGGTGGAAGCGAACGTAAACAAGCCGTTGCCTTTACCATCGGAAGCAGTGGATTTGTAGGAACCGGATCAGGTGTTTCGGGCAAAAAAGGAACTATTTACGAATACATTCCCTTAGCTGCTCTCGAAACCAATGAACTCACGGCCATAAGTACTTCCTGCTTTCCGAATCCTGCGGTGGAAGCCGTTACCGTAACCTGCACCGATGCTTCTGTGAAGACTGTTTCTGTCTACGATTTACAAGGTAAGAGTATTCAAACCGCTGTACCTTTCGGGAATAGCTGGATTTGTGAGCGAAACAATTTACCCGCTGGAACTTACCTGCTGCTTTTCCAAACGGAAAACGGGACAGTGAAAGCGCAACAGACCATCCAATTTGTTGATTAAATGAAACAGTTACTGCTTTTTTTGCTTTCTCTCACAAGCGTTGCAGGTGCATTCGGACAAAACGTTTGGTACCCGGTCGATAGTATGAACGGACAACCCAAATCGGTTACCACCAGCTTTGTTTTGTACAATGAAGGCTTTGTGGTGGGCGGTCTTACCGACGTTGATTTTACCCGTAAAATGTATTCTTACAATCCGTTGCAGGACGACTGGGACGATGAAGTTTCCTGGGGTGGTGATATGGGTGGCGGACAAAATCGTGGTTCGGCCGTGAGTTTTGTAGCTTATAACAAAGCCTATGTGGGACTCGGACAAGGAAATTCTGCCGGTTTTTACAACGATTTCTGGGAATATGATCCGAGTATGGAAGTCTGGACCCAGAAAGCTGATTTTATGGGTTCGGCACGCAGAAGTGCTGTCGGTTTTTCCATCGATGACATCGGATATGTGGGCACAGGACAAGATGCCCTGGGTCTGACCCGTGATTTTTACGCCTATGACGCATTAGCCAACTCGTGGTCGCAACTCAACGATTTTGGCGGGACGGCACGCAAAAGTGCTACGGTACTTACGATGGGAGGCGATGCTTATTTGGGAACAGGTGATGATGGTGTACTCCGCAACGATTTCTGGCAATATCAACCGGCTACCGATACCTGGATTCAACGTGCAAATCTGCCGGGAACAGGAAGATCCGGCGCCGTTGGTTGGGGTAATTTCCCTACCGCATTTATTTGCTCGGGAGAAGATCCGAACGGCAATTTTAAAAATGATTTGTGGGAATACAACTTTTTTGGAAACGTGTGGGTACAGCGAGCTAACCTTCCCGGACCACCCCGCAAACACGCCATGGCATTTATCATAAACGGTGTGGCATTCGTAGGCACAGGTTTCAACGGCGTGTTTCTGGATGATCTTTACCGTTACGAACAACTGCTTGGTACAGATGAATACCAATTGGTTGACGTGAGCGTTTATCCGAATCCGACAAGTGATCTGGTAACCATCAATAGCACTGAACATTGGTCAACGTTAGAAATTACGGATGCCAACGGAAAACAGGTCTTCAGGACATTCACTTCCGGTCAGTCAAACGGACAGATCACAATTCCCGTTTCAGAACTACCATCGGGAAGTTATTTTCTATCAGGAATTTCTGCTACCGGACTCCGATTTCAAACTACTTTCGTGAAACAATGAAACAACTGTTGATCCTTTTTTCAGTAGTCTTGATTTCCTGCGAAAGTCAAACGGACAATCCGGTTTCGGAAAAACAAACCCCAAAACGCGAAACAACAATCGGAAAAGCTATCGAAAACCCTGATTTATCAGAGAAACCGTCAGTAAAACAACCTGCTTCGAATTATACTTATGTAACGATCTACAGTGATTCGATCGGCTGGGGATATGACATTCTGGAAGGAAGTGTTCGACGCATCCATCAACCACATATTCCGGCCGTACAAGGGAATCAGGGATTCAAATCGGGATCCGATGCAGCCAAAGTAGCCGAAAAAGTCATCGAGAAGCTCAACAAAGGAATCATGCCTCCCACAGTTTCAGTAGATGAAATGCGCGATCTTGGCGTTTTATAACCCTTGGAATGGAAAAGACTTCGTAAATTTGAAGTCCATAAAACAGTACTCATGACTCGTCGCGTAGTAGTTACAGGAATCGGAGCGCTTTCACCTATCGGAAACGATGTTGAAACCTTCTGGAGCAACATGGTTGCCGGAAAAAGTGGCGCCGCTCCCATCAGCAAATTTGATACTTCAAAGTTTAAAACGACCTTCGCCTGCGAATTGAAAGGTTTTGATCCGAAAGCGCATTTCGATGTAAAGGAAATTCGCAAATACGATCCGTTTTCACAATATGCCCTTGTGGCGGTAGATCAGGCCGTAAAAGACGGCAACATCGATTTCGAACAGCTCAACAAAGACCGCGTTGGCGTGATTTGGGGTTCGGGAAATGGTGGAATTCAAACCTTCCAGGACCAAATGATCGAATATTGTGAAGGCGACGGAACTCCACGTTTTACACCTTTCTTTATCCCAAGAATTCTGGTTGATATTGCTTCGGGAATTATCTCGATCAAGTACGGCTTGCGCGGTGTGAATTTTTGTCCGGTTTCGGCCTGCGCCACTTCCAATACCGCCATCATCGAAGCATTTAACTACATCAAGTGGGGAAAAGCCAATATGGTAATTACCGGTGGTTCGGAAGCAGCAATTACACAATCGGCTATCGGCGGATTCTCTTCGGCACAGGCACTTTCAAAACGCAACGAAGAACCGGAAAAAGCTTCCCGTCCGTTTGACACAAACCGCGATGGTTTTGTAATGGGCGAAGGAGCCGGAGCATTGATTTTAGAAGAATTGGAGCATGCTCAGGCACGCGGAGCGAAAATCTACGGCGAAATCGTAGGTGGTGGCCACGCTGCAGATGCGTATCACCTGACGGGAACCCATCCTGAAGGAGACGGTGCCGTATTGGGAATGGAAGAAGCCATGCGCGAAGCAGGAATTACGGCTGGCGATATCGATTACATCAACATGCACGCTACTTCGACCCCGCAAGGTGATATGAGCGAGTTGATCGCGGCAAAACGCGTGTTTGGTGAGCGAAAATCATTAAGTATTTCAGGAACCAAATCCATGACCGGGCATTTATTGGGTGCAGCCGGAGCAATCGAAGCTATCGCCTGTATTAAAGCTCTGGAAACCGGGATTGTTCCACCAACTATCAATACAGAAAACATCGAACCGGAATTTGCGGATTTGTTTGATTTCCCGCTCGGAAAAGGCGTGAAAAAAGAGCTGACATACGCGATGAGTAATACCTTCGGTTTCGGCGGACATATTGCTTCGGTGGTGATGAAAAAATGGAGCGAATAATCGTTAGGCTCACTAAAAATAACAAGGTAAAAGCGCATGGAATCAGTACGACTGAATAAATTCATCAGTGAAAGCGGTTTGTGTTCCAGACGCGAAGCCGATAAGTTTATCGAACAGGGAGCAGTGTTTATCAACGGCCGGAAAGCGGTGATTGGTGACCAGGTAAAACCGGGCGATCGTGTGCGGGTAAACGGCAACGAAATCGAACCGATGGAAGCCGAAGATGTAATTTTCATCGCTCTGAACAAACCACCTGGCGTCACTTCCACTACCGATGAGGGTGTTCGCGACAATATCGTGCAATTTGTACATCATTACAAGCGTATTTTCCCTATCGGAAGATTGGACAAAGATTCGCAAGGCTTGATTTTCCTTACCAACAACGGTGATTTAGTAAACAAGATCCTGCGTGCTGGAAACAACCATGAAAAAGAATACGTGGTGACGGTTGACAAGCCGCTTACCGAAAGTGTGATCCAACGCATGGCAACCGGTGTTCCGATGTTGGGCGTTGTGACCCGAAAGTGTAAGGTTACGATGGAAAGTCCGACCATTTTTCGCATTACGCTCATCCAGGGATTGAACCGTCAGATTCGGCGTATGTGCGAATACTTCGGGTATGAAGTTCTGAAACTGGAACGCGTGCGCATCATGAATATTTCTCTGAAAGGAATAGCTGTGGGCGATTGGCGCGATTTGACGGAAACCGAAATGAAAACCATTTACACGCTTTTGGAAACTTCCGAATCAACGGCTCCGCCCAAAACAGCTCCGAAAAAACCGCAGAAGCCAGGCAGTTCAGCCAATTCCAACCGGCCAAAAAGTGCTGCAGGCAGCAAACCAGGTGGATTTAGATCCGGAAAACCGGGCGGAAAAACCACGGGAAACAATCCTGACAATCGCAGAGGTAAAACCACCGGTGGCCCAAAAAAAGGCGGACGAAAAAAAAGCAGGTAATTGTTCTTTACCTGCCTTCTCTTATTTATTATCTAATTCTATTATTGCTTTAGCAGCTTCGTCTGATAACTGTTACCATTCACATCTTCAACAGTGAGCATGTAGAATCCGTTGATCAGATTGGCAATGGAAATCGTATTTGAAGGTGTGCTTTCAAGATTGCGTGTCAGCACTTCTTTCCCCGACATATCAACCAACGTGGCTTTTGTCAATTGCAATTGCTGCAGGTTGGTAATCTTGAATTCTTCTTTCGCAGGATTTGGAGAAACGCTCAATCCATTCAATGAAAACTGATTGATTTCCGCCGTTTCGTCAACCACCTTAAACACAATGGTTCCACCGGTTACATACAATTCACCGTTCATGTCTTCACCGAAAGTGGTGATTGAATTGGCAAAAGCAGATGTCCAGGCAACGGTTCCGCCGTCAGTCACAGTTCCTATTTTTCGGGTACAATAATCGGCAAAGAAGTATTTGTTGTTGAATGACGGATACAAACTTCCGGTGTAATAATAACCGCCTGTGATAGAACAACCACCTGTTCCCGAGTGCGTGTATTGTGTAAACGGCGCCACGGTTGATGCATAAGCAGGACAGTTACCCGAAGACAGATCAAAGTTGGCATCTCCTTCATAACAACGCCATCCGAAATTCAATCCGCTATTCGGAATCGGGCTTGGAATTTTATTGATTTCTTCAATTTCATACTGACCAACGTCTGCAATCCAAAAATCGCCGTTGGAGCGGTTAAATGAAAATTTCCATGGATTGCGCATCCCGGTTGACCAGATTTCGTCGTTCCCGGCAACACCCACAAATGGGTTGTTTGGTGGAATGCCATAAGGTGATCCTGAATTTACATCAATGCGTAGCATCTTTCCTAAATTCTCGGTAATGTCTTGCGCTCTGTCGCCCGGATCTCCGCCACTACCACCATCGCCCATTCCGATGTATAAATAACCGTCAGGACCAAATTTGATCGTTCCGCCATTGTGATTGGAATACGGTTGCGCAATGTTTAACAAAATGGTTTCTGCTGTATTGGCTACGTTCGGGTCGGCTGAAACCGAGTAACGGGCAACAATAGTCGCACCATCGCCATCACGGGTGTAATTCACGTAGAAATAACCATTATTGGCATAATCCGGATGAAAGGTCAGACCTAATAATCCCTGTTCACTTCCGGGAGAGTTAACAAATTCAACTTCTGAAGTGAGATCAAGAAAAAGAGTCGGATTCACCGATCCGTCTGAGTTCACTACTTTGATTTTACCGGCTTGTTCTACCACGAACAATCGGGAGTCATTAGCGGGGTGTGCAATTTCCACCGGACGAGAAAATCCGGTTGCAAATGTTTGCAGGGAAATTGTTTGAGAAAAACTTATTGAGGCTGAAAAGCTCAACAAAACAAAAGTAAACAGTTGTTTCATAAGTGTGTAATTTAAAATTCGTTTAGTAGAATATCCCACTAAAGTATTCCTAAATTAACACTTCGTTGCTTAAGCTTAGAAAAATTTAAAGTTTATTAAACTATTTTCTGAATTCCACTTCGAATGTCACTGTGACTTCATTCCCGATTTTCGCGTCGCTGCGCATGCCATGTTTGGTGCGGTCGAAGGTTGCTTCGCCTACCATTACCAGAAATTGTTTGCCCTTATCGGCTCCGGTAGCTGCAAACTTCAGTTTGGCTTTTACGGGCGCTTTTTTTCCTAATAACACAAAGTCACCATTCGCAACGTATTGGTCACCTTCTTTGGTAATGCTTGTAGCGGTGAAGGTTATTTTCGGAAAAGCAGGTGCATTCAGGTAACCGGCACCACGCACCGATTCGTCGCGCATTGGGTTGAATGTGGTTACTTTCATCGTTGGAATGACCACGTTGAGTTTCTCCGGTTCACCGGCATCATTCAACTGTAAATCAATTTTAAATTCTTCCAAACCGCCTTTGGTAACCGAACCTTCCGGACCTAATTGAAATTCCACTTTAGAAGCTTCCAATTCGCTTTTCCAGTTTCCTTTCAAATCAGCGTTCAAAGCTATTGCGGGAACATCCAATACAGATGGCTCTTCTCCGTCAGGTGTAGTTGTTGTTTCAGTTGTGGTCAACCGCGATTGTTTTTCGGGTTGCTGAATCGCCTCAAATTGGTTGAATACGAGTACCGAAACGCCCAGTAACAACGCCTGAAACGGAATGACTTGTGCTTGATTTCGCGTCACCATTAGCGCCAATGAAGTTCCGATCAGTGCTCCGATGTAAGTTGGCAATCCGCCGAAATTTTCGTTCGCGATTCCCATCATGACTAACGCGATAATCAGTAATAATGGCAACAAATACATTAACGGCCAACGCAATTTGGTGACATCTTTGGTCAATTTCACCCAGGCGATTGCGGTAACTCCGGCTACCAGTCCCATGAGGAAATTCGGGCGAAGGAATGAATCGTCAATTCCTGTTTGGGTTTTCATCATCCAAAAAACAACACCCAAAGAAAGCAAACCGATTCCGGCGCCCAGCGTTTCGAGTTTTCTGCTGGCAAGTGAAACAGTTATCCAACCCGCACCAACCAGGATCACTCCGAAGTATTGCGCCTGAAATCCGGCGAAAAACACCAGTACAGCTGCATAAAAAGCCGAAGCGATGGTTGTTGTACGTACAAGGTCAAGATTCAGCCATTTGTGGAGCAGTTGTGCTTTGAGATTCACCACCAGCGGACCAATTGCCCCCAGTAACGGAAGTGCGATCATGATTCCTGAAATGTTCAATTCAAAACCAAAATAGGTTGCTGTGCTTCCGCTCATTACCGCCAGGAGCAGCGTAGCCAGAAGTGCGATCCATTCACCATACTTTTTCAAGAGGAAGCCTAAGAGAAGTCCGACAAGCACCATGCCCGAAAGTAACCCAAGCAATAAAGCGGAATTATCTGTTTTGGCAAAACCGGAGCAAGTCCAGGCGATCAAGCTCATAGCGATCAGCGCCAACGGAATTTTTTGCAATTGCGGGCGGCTTTCAAAAGCGATGGCGAACACACCAAAAAGAAGTATAAGCGAAGGAATCAGGGTTTCCATAATGTGATTTTTGACAAACTTACAATGAAAATAATTACCATGGTAATTATTTTCTCTTTTTTTTGTGATTGCACTTTCCGAATAGGTTCCTTTTTTGTATCTTCAAGGCACTGTTCATTTTTAACACAACAAAACAAACACCATGGAAACGGGTTATCTACAAAGCGTCATTAAACAAGTTGAATACTACAAATTACTGGGTGAAAAATCGTTTGAACAACTCACCGACGAACAATTGCTTTGGCAAGCCAACGAAGCCAGCAACAGCATCGCCATTATTGTGAACCATTTATGGGGAAACATGATGAGTCGCTGGACCGATTTTCTAACGACCGACGGCGAAAAAGAATGGCGCAACCGCGATGCGGAATTTGAAAACGAAATCACTTCACGCGCCGAATTGCTTCACAAATGGAACGAAGGTTGGGATTGTTTCCTGAATGTGCTCAACGGCTTGCAGGAAGAGGATTTGACCAGAATTATTTTCATCCGCAACATGGGACATACGGTGATGGAAGCCATTAATCGTCAGCTGGCGCATTATCCTTATCACATCGGACAAATTGTTTTTATTGCCAAATTGATTCGTGATGATGAATGGGTTTCACTTTCCATCCCGAAAGGCAATTCAAAGGAGTACAATTCGGAAAAATTTTCGAAACCAAAACGCAAAGAACATTTTACGGATGAAATTTTACGACCAAAAAAAGAAGGGAATTAACAGTACTTTTAAGCCGTAAAATCACATCATGGCCCAGACATTTTTCGAAGAAACATTTTCTAAAACCGATTTCACCAAACAAGAATTGGAGAAAGGTGAATACGAAGCGTGCGTGTTTGAGGAATGTGATTTTTCGGGCGTAAATCTTTCCGGATTCCGGTTCGTGCAATGCACGTTTGAAGAATGCAACCTGAGCCTGATAAAATTGGGCAATACCACCCTGAACGAAATCACGTTTACAGATTGCAAAATGTTGGGATTTCCAATCGAACATGCCAATCCGTTTGGATTGGAAGTCGCGTTTAACACCTGCGTTTTGAATCATGCCTCTTTTTACAAACTGAAACTCAAAAACACCCGGTTTTCAAACTGTAAACTCGAAGAAGCTGATTTTTCGGAATGCGATCTGAGCGCCGCCGTTTTTGACGAATGTGATTTATCAGGAGCTGTTTTCGACCAAACAAACCTCGAAAAAGCTGACTTGAGAACTGCAGTCCGTTATGTGATCAATCCGTCGTCGAATCGCATCAAAAAAGCGAAATTTTCCTTACGCGGAGTTGCCGGTTTATTGGTTCAACACGATATTATTATCGAATGATGACAGAACTAGAACACTATATCTCTTCCTACTTCGGTGTTGCACAACCAGGCGATTTGGATGCGATCAGTCAGTTCTTTCACCGGCAAACGATCAAAAAGGGCGATTATTTTCTTGAAACCGGAAAAGCCAGTAATCGCCTCAGTTTCATTCAATCGGGCATGCTGCGTGTTTATGTACAGACCGAGGATAAAGAAGTCACGCAATGGATTTCGACCAAGGGTTATTTTGTAACCGACCTGGCAGGTTTCGTATTTGAAACACCGGCCCGCTGGAACATTCAGGCGCTCACCGATGTGGAATTGTTTACCATTAACCGATCGGATTATATAAAACTCGGCCATCTGATCCCAAAATGGCACGAGTTGGAAAAGCTTTTCATCACTCGTTGTTTCATCATTTTGGAAGACCGTATTTTCACCCATTTGTCCATGACCGCCGAAGAACGCTACAACTTCTTTTTCGAAAACAACAAGGAATTGTTCAACCAGGTTCCTTTGCAATACATCGCCTCCATGTTGGGAATGACGCCCGAAACCTTTAGCCGCATTCGCAAAAAACAACTTTCCTAAAGTCAACTCCATGATTTCTTGATATTTGTCAAGAGCCAGGCGCCGTGCTTAACTGAACTTTGTCTCATTCATTTAAACACAACGGCTATGGCAAAAGAAATCAGCACATCGATCATCATCAACGCAACTCCCAAAAAAGTGTGGAGCATTCTCACCGATTTCGGTAATTATGGAATTTGGAATCCATTTATAACGGCTATTTCTGGAACCCCGGAAGTCGGACAAAAATTGAAGGTGACACTGAAACCTGAGAACGGAAAAGGAATGACGATGAAACCGAAAGTAGTGGTTTTTGAGCGCGAAAAAGAGTTTCGTTGGATCGGGCATTTGGGTATTCCGGGATTGTTTGACGGCGCACACCGTTTCCAGCTCATCGACAATGGCGACGGCACCACAACCTTTATCCAAAGCGAGCGTTTCGGGGGGATTTTGATTCCTTTCTTCACTAAAATGCTCGATGTGGACACGAAAAACGGGTTTATTGCGATGAATGAAGGATTGAAAGTGCTAGCAGAAAAATAATAGACGGAAGACTTGAGACGAAAGACAAAAGACAGATTTTTCGAGAAACTGTCTTTTGTCTTTCAGCGAAGCGGTCTCGAGTCTTTTGTCTTAATTTTCTGCTTAGCTTTGTTACACACAAAAAGTGCTATGAATATTCTCGTTACCGGTGGTGCCGGATTTATCGGTTCGCATCTTGTTCGTTTGCTCGTCAACAAGTACCCGAATTATCGCATTGTCACGTTTGATGCGCTGACGTATGCCGGTAATTTGGCCAATCTGGCAGATCTGAAAAACACACCGAATCATGTGTTTGTGAAAGGCGATATTGTCAATCGGGATGATGTACGCGATGCGCTAAAACACTATGAAATCACAGATATTATTCATTTAGCAGCCGAATCGCACGTTGACCGGTCAATTGAAGGCCCCATTCCTTTTGTGACCACCAATGTACTGGGAACGGTAAACCTGATGGAAGAAGCCAAAAATTACTGGAAAGATCTTGCGGGGCATACGTTTTACCATGTTTCAACCGATGAAGTATTCGGCTCGCTGGGCAAGGAAGGCTTTTTCACGGAAGAAACGGCTTATGATCCACGCAGTCCGTATTCAGCATCAAAAGCAGCTTCTGATCACTTTGTGAGTGCTTATTTTCATACTTACGGTTTAGAAATCAAGCGTTCGAATTGCTCCAACAATTACGGCAGCCATCATCATCCGGAAAAGCTGATTCCGTTGATGATCAACAATATCTTAAACAGAAAACCGCTTCCCGTTTACGGTGAAGGTGTGAATGTGCGCGATTGGCTGTGGGTAGAAGATCATGTGCAAGCTATCGACCACATTTTTCACGAAGGGAAAGTGGGCTGCAACTACAACATCGGCGGCTGGAACGAATGGCAAAACATTGAGTTGGTGAAGGAATTGTGTTCTATTATGGATGAATTACTGGATCGCAATCCAGGTGAAAGCGCCCAACTGATTACGTTTGTAAAAGACCGCGCCGGACATGATCACCGCTATGCGATCGACGCCACCAAACTGTACAGTGAATTGGGCTGGAAACCAAGCATCACTTTTGAAGAAGGCCTTCGCAAAACCGTAAAATGGTACCTCGATAACCAGGAATGGGTCAAAGAAGTAACATCGGGTCATTACCGCGATTATTACCGGAAAATGTACGGGGAGAATTAATCACACTTCACAAACCGCGTGCATTCCGTTTGTCCGTTTTCCAACTGGATCGTCATCAAATAACTTCCGTTTTCAAAAGCATCCACATCCAACGTATGTTCTGAAATTCCGTTATCAGCTTCGCTGGTTTCACGGTAAACGATTCGTCCCAACTGATCGGTCACCTGAACGGAATAGGATTGATTCCCAAGCGCGTTTAGAGTATACACCAACACGTTGTTGGCCGGATTCGGATATACGCCCTGAATCAATGCATTGCCAACCAATTCCTCTACCGAAATCAAATCGTAAAAAGTCGGGTTACCATCCGCATCGATTTGTTTGAGACGGTAGTAGGTCAACTGATCAGGAGTTTGTTCATCCGTGATTGTATAAACAGAAGTTGCTTGCGTGGTCCCTTTTCCTTCCACAACCGCTACCATCTCATAATGTTCGCCATCGGTTGTGCGTTCCACTACAAATTGCGCATTGTTTTCCTCGGAAGCCGTCACCCAAGTCAATTCAGTTGATCGTTGTTCACGACGGGCAGTAAACGAAACCAAATCTACCGGTAATACCAAACAGCCTCCTCCGGTTGCAGTTGCCGTAATAGAACCGATGGAAATATACTGGTAAGCCGGACGCGTAGGTCCTGAAAAGTTCCAATACCATTGAGGACTTGCAGTGTAATCCGGATGATACTTGATCACAATTCGTTTGAGGGTTACACCTGCCGGGGGCGTAACGCTTATATTGACATTGTCACAAGCTGTGGTACTTCTTGACGCGTATGCACTGCTGTTATATCCTTTGATAATGCGCGTATTTCCTGATGTTGTAACTACTTTGTTGGAACCTCCGGTTGCCGTAATACTCGCCACTGCAATCGCATTGTTATTGCCGTCAACGGCAGAAATTTCTACCCAGTCGGCAAAGGTTTGTACTGATTCATCAGCATTGATATCCTTGATTAGAAACGTAATAGCAGAACAAGTTCCGTTAGTGGCGTTGCTTTGGGTAAAATCAAGTGTAAGCGTAGCATGCGCGGCGGTTATATTTCCGAACATGTGTTCCAGTGCCAAACCTCCAGCCTGACCACACTGCCCACTTCCAACCGTTGCTGCTGCATAATGCCGCGGAGTGCTGTTTTGAAAACCCGGGTTCGATGATGTAACAGTAGCATTCATAATGCCTGTCGTATAAGACATGGAACCGGTTGTGTAACCACTCCAGCTAAATGTTTGCGCATCAAGCGATGATGAACTGACTACAATACCAAGTGACAAAATAAGGAAGCTTTTCATAAACCACAATTTGTATCTGTTAAAAGTATCAGTCAGCGAGCCTTTTCCTAGATGTGGTAGCCCCTCAATCGATTTAGCAGATGAACCGATTCTTACGTTATGATTAACAATTGATATTCCTGAAACAAGGTTATCACTCATAACGGTTACTTTTGTATCTTCAACAGCGATATGGGAATCTTCTCTTTTTTGAAATCAAACCGCAACCTGGAACCGGCTGATTTGTCTGCATTGCAAGTCGATCTGCACAGTCATTTGCTTCCGGGAATCGATGATGGCGCCAAAACCATGGACCATTCATTGGGTATGTTGCGCAAATTTCAGGAATTGGGTTACCGAAAAGTCATCACGACTCCCCATGTCATGAACGGCATGTACAACAATACCACTGCCGGCATTTTAGCCAAACGTGATGAATTGCGGGAAGCGGCAAAAGCTATCGGATTGTCCATTGAAATAGAAGTTTCTGCTGAATATTACTTCGACGAAACACTTTTTGAGCGCGTGAAATCAGGTGATTTATTGACCTTTCACACCAACTGTATTTTGTTTGAATGTTCGTTCCGAAATGAACCTTCGCAACTGGAAGATTTGGTGTTTGACCTGATTTCCTCTGATTATCAACCGATTATTGCGCATTTCGAACGCTATATCTATTACCACGGTTCCACGAAAATGGCACATCGCTTGCGTGAACTCGGTGTTTGGATCCAGCTCAATATCAACTCGCTTACTGGTCATTACGGCCCTGAGGTCAAAAAACAAGGGTTGTTGCTGATCAAAGAAGGATTGGTCGATATCGCCGGAACGGATTGCCACCGTATAGAGCATTTGCACATTCTGGAAAAGCATTTGTCGGATGAGGCGTTTCATCAATTGTTAGCGTTACCACTGAAGAATAAGGATTTAGGATAGACTGAAAAGACAAAAGACCTGAGACCGCTTCGCTAAAAGACAAAAGACAGCTTTTCGAAAAATCTGTCTTTTGTCTTTCGTCTCAAGTCTACAAGTCTTCAGCCTAAAACTCTATATTTGCTCAAAAAACACTAATTAACATCTCAAAAACTATGAAACAATTATTTACTTCTTTGCTTTTTTTAACCTTAGGCTTAACTGCTACAGCTCAGTGTACCATTGATCCTGTACCAACTTCTCCGGGACTTTATCCTGAAAATTTTCCTTCTACCTGTGTAGGAAGTAACTATTCAGAAACGGCTACGCTTGTTTTTCCATCAGATACTGTAATGTTTGGTTTCACCCTTAATTTTGACTCCGTACAATACGTTGTTTCAACCGTTCCGGCAGGATTGACGAGCAATTGTCACAACGCTGATTGCAAAATCATCGGTAATCCGCCTAATCCATTAAAAGGATGTATCGGAATCAATGGAACACCAACTACGGCAACTGCCATTACAGATAGTGTCACCGTTACAATTACTGCATGGGTTACGGTTCCGTTTGTAGGTGTTCAAACTGCAGTTCAGGATATCAAAATGGCATTGCATGTGTTTGCTTCACCTGATAACACGATTACGGCAACGTCTACAACACTTACATCCAACGAAGCAGGCGCAACTTACCAATGGTTGGATTGTGATAACGCAAACGCACCGATCCCGGGTGAAACAAGCGCAACATTTACACCTTCTGCTTCAGGAAACTATGCAGTTGAAGTAACAACCGGTTGCACGGACACTTCTGCATGTGTGGCATTTACGTCTACAGCAGGTTTGGCAACTTCTTCGGTATCGCCGTTTTCAATCTACCCGAATCCGACGACAGATCAGTTCACGGTTGCTTTTACAAGCCAGCAGTCAGAAGTTACAATGAAAGTTTATTCCGCTGCCGGACAAGTTGTGAGCAACACGACTTACTCCAATGTTTCTAAAATCGAAACGCCGATCAAAGGTGAAGCCGGAATTTATGTGATTGAATTGACCATGAACGGAGAAACCGTAAGATCAAAAATTACTAAACGTTAAGAAGACCAAAGACTAATAGACTTAAGACAAAAGACCGGGTTAATTTAATAATCCCGGTCTTTTGTCTTTTAGCGAAGCGGTCTAAAGTCTTCTGTCTTTATAAGCTCCAGTATTCCAAATTTTTGATCTTTCCTTTGTAAATTCCTTTCAGGTCTACGAAAACGCCTTTTCCATCCTTCAGAATGCTTTGGAAATAAGCTTCGTTCAAACCACGGTATTCTTTGTGATTTACAGCAATAATGATCGCATCGTAGTTTTTGCCGATTTCCACCAATCCAACGCCATATTCGTGTTGCATTTCATCGGAAGAAGCATGCGGATCAACCAAATCAACGTGCACCTGGAATGATTTCAACTCGTTCACCACGTCGATTACTTTCGAATTGCGGATGTCGGAAACGTCTTCTTTAAACGTTGCTCCCATCACCAACACTTTTGCATCCTGAATGTGTTTCCCCTGTGCAATGATTTTCTTCACGGTTTGTTTCCCGATGTAGAAGCCCATGGAATCATTCACGTAACGACCGCTGTTGATGATCTTGGCGTGATAACCAGCTTGCTGCGCTTTGTGTGTAAGGTAATACGGATCAACACCAATGCAGTGTCCGCCAACCAGTCCCGGAGAAAACTTCAAAAAGTTCCACTTCGTTCCGGCTGCTTCCAACACATCGTACGTATTGATTCCCAATCGGTTAAAGATGATCGATAATTCGTTGATCAACGCAATGTTTACATCACGCTGCGTATTTTCAATGATCTTTGCTGCTTCGGCTACTTTGATGGATGCCGCGCGGTGAACTCCCACATGAACTACCAATTCGTAGGTTTTCGCAATTTCTTCCAACGATTCGGCATCGCAGCCCGAAACCACTTTTATCACATTTTGCAAGGTGTGTTCCTTGTCTCCCGGATTGATACGCTCAGGTGAATATCCGACCATAAAGTCTTCGTGGAATTTCAAGCCCGACAATTCTTCCAATACCGGAATACAATCTTCTTCGGTACAACCCGGATAAACGGTCGATTCATAAACAACGTAGTCGCCTTTTTTCAACACTTGTGCTACCGTGCGCGAAGCGCCCAATAAGGGTTTCAAATCAGGAAGATTGGCGTCATCAATCGGTGTTGGAACGGCTACGATGAAAAACTCTACGTCTTTCAAATCGTCTAATTGCGCGGTAAATAAAATGTCGCAACCGTCAAAATCAGAAGCTTCCAGTTCGTTGCTCGGATCGATGTTCTGTTTCATCAAATCCACACGCGCCTGATTGATATCAAAACCAACCACTTTGATTTTTCGGGCAAATTCCAGGGCAATCGGTAAACCGACATATCCCAAACCGATTACCGCCAGTTTGGCTTCTTTACGAATCAGTCTATTGTAAATTGAGTTGCTCATTGCGTACTTTATAAATGCGTTCTATAATTTCTACTACTTTGAGTCCTTCCAATGCATTTGTAGTAGCAGAGGTGCGGCCTTTGATGGTATCGATCACGTTGGTGATCACATAATGGTGATTCGCTGCCGAACCTTTGTAAGCGCCGTAATCATTGCCCGGATTGGTTGGTGCCAGTTCCGGCATTTCGTAATCGGTAATGTTGCACACTTCCACTTCGTTCATGTATTGTCCGCCGATTTTCACGCTGCCTTTGCTTCCGATGATGGTCATCGAACTTTCAAGGTTTTGGTTGGCAACCGCCGTGGAATAATTCAAACTTCCCATTCCGCCGTTGATGAAATCGAAACTCACAAAACCGGAGTCTTCGAAGTCGGTGGAATTTTTGTGGGTAAAGTCGGCAAATTTGCCCTGGATGTTGTCGATATCGCCAAACAACCAGTACATGATATCGATGAAATGCGAAAACTGCGTAAACAAGGTTCCGCCATCCAGATCCTTCGTTCCTTTCCAGCCACCGGCTTTGTAATAACGGTCGTCGCGGTTCCAGTAGCAATTGAGCTGCACCATAAAGATTTCACCCAAAACACCACTTTCAACCACCGATTTGATCCACTCGCTTGGCGGTGAATAACGGTTTTGCATCACGCAGAACACCTGTTTGGATTGCTGCAGGGATTTAAAAATCACTTTCTCGCATTGTTCTTTCGACAAGCCCATTGGTTTTTCAACCACCACGTGCTTCTTGTTTTCCAATGCGATCAAGGCTTGTTCGGCATGTAAACCGTTGGGCGTACACACATTCACGATATCGAATTCAAGCCCTGAAGCCAGCAATTCTTCCATCGTATGATAAAACGGTACATCGTAAGCATCTGCTCCGCAAGCTTCACGCGTGCGCACATCAACCAATGCAACCAATTCCGATTCCGCATCGCGGCTCACCATTTCAGCATGGCGCTTTCCGATATGTCCGCAGCCGACAATGGCAAATTTTACTTTCTGATTTTCAGGAATCATGCGTTTATTTTTTGGACTTTTCCGTCCGATAAATGATACTTTTCATTGCTTTCAGGACACGTGGCGTAACCTTGCTCATCGAAGGTCAAGCGGTGCCCGAAAGCGCTCATCCAACCAATCTGGCGAGCAGGATTCCCCACCACCAAAGCATAAGCCGGAACTTCTTTTGTGACCACCGATCCGGCGCCGATAAAGGCAAATTCACCGATATCGTTTCCACAAACAATGGTTGCATTGGCACCGATAGAAGCGCCTTGTTTTACAATTGTTTTAGAATACTGATCGCGACGATTCACGGCGCTGCGCGGATTCATCACGTTGGTAAACACCATCGACGGGCCCAAGAACACATCGTCTTCGCAAATCACGCCGGTGTAAATGGAAACGTTGTTCTGAACCTTCACGTTGTTGCCCAGAATCACTTCCGGTGAAACCACAACGTTTTGACCGATATTACAGCGTTCGCCAATGGTACAATTGGG
Organism: Bacteroidota bacterium; assembly: GCA_040387295.1. GTDB lineage: Bacteria > Bacteroidota > Bacteroidia > Flavobacteriales_D > Crocinitomicaceae > Fluviicola. The sequence goes on from JAZKEB010000004.1 coordinate 242,242, forward strand.
CATAATGTGCGAAAAGTGCCAGATTTTGGTGCCTTCGCCGATCGTACAACCTTCGTCGACTACCGCAGTTTCGTGTGCAAAATGCCCCATGGTTTAATGAATATAATGTTCAAAATCAATGTGCTCTTTCTCGTTCAGCTCTTCGCTGGTAAGGCTTTTGAAATACGCATACGTCAGTTTCAACCCTTCGGCGCGACCAACTTTCGGATTCCAGCCAAGCAATTCCTGTGCTTTGGTGATATCCGGACGGCGTTGTTTCGGGTCATCGACCGGTAAATCTTTGTAGACCACTTTCTGGTCAGTGCCGGTCAGTTTGATAATCTCTTCGGCAAATTCGCTGATCGTGATTTCATCCGGGTTTCCGATGTTCACCGGATAAGGATAATCGCTGTGCAGCAAACGCACAATTCCTTCTACCAGATCATCGACGTAACAAAACGCCCGGGTTTGGGAGCCGTCACCGAAAATAGTCAGATCTTCTCCACGCAATGCCTGCCCAATAAATGCCGGCAATACACGTCCGTCATTCAGACGCATTCGCGGACCATAGGTATTAAAAATGCGAACGATGCGTGTTTCCAAACCATGAAACGTGTGATACGCCATGGTCATTGCTTCCTGGAAACGCTTGGCTTCGTCATAAACACCACGCGGACCAACAGGATTTACATTTCCCCAATAATCTTCCGTTTGCGGATGCACCGTTGGGTCGCCATAAACCTCAGAAGTACTGGCAATAAGTACACGCGCTTTTTTTACACGCGCCAATCCCAAACAATTGTGAATGCCCAATGAACCCACTTTGAGGGTTTGAATCGGGATTTTCAGGTAATCGATCGGACTTGCGGGTGAAGCGAAGTGCAGAATGTAATCCAGCTTTCCGGGAACGTGAATGAATTTACTCACATCCTGGTGGTAAAATTCGAATTGTTCGTTTCCAAACAGGTGTTCAATATTTTTTAACCGCCCGGTGATGAGGTTGTCCATACCGATGACCTTGTAGCCGTCTTTTACAAAACGATCACAGAGGTGTGAACCGAGGAAACCGGCAGCTCCGGTGATTAAAATGCGTTTGCGTTCTTCCATGTTTATTTCTCAAGCGTCTTGCGACCAATAGAACTGTAGTAAAATCCGCGATCGGTCATGTCGTCTACCTCAAACAGGTTACGTCCGTCGAAGATCACCTTATCGTTGAGTAAGGTAGCCATTTTGTCGAAATCAGGGTTTCTGAAAACACCCCATTCGGTGCAGATCAACAAAGCGTCGGCATCTTTCAGGGCATCGTATTCGTTATCGGCAAAAGCAATTTTATCATCTAGTAATGCTTTTACGTTGGTCATTGCTTCCGGATCGTAAGCCGTAATTGTAGCGCCTTCGTTTGTCAAGGCATCAATCATGTACAACGCCGGAGCTTCGCGAATATCATCAGTATCGGGTTTGAAAGCCAAGCCCCAGATCGCGATTTTCTTTCCTTTCAAATCACCTCTGAAGAAGTTTTTCATTTTCGGGAATAAAACCGTTTTTTGGTCTTCGTTCACGGTCATTACCGCTTTCAGGATCTCAAACGAGAAATTATTTTCGTTACCGGAATTCACCAACGCCTGCACATCTTTCGGGAAACATGATCCACCGTAACCGATTCCCGGAAACAGAAAACGTTTACCAATGCGTTCGTCAGAACCAATTCCGATGCGTACTTTATCTACATCAGCACCCACCAATTCGCAGAAATTAGCGATTTCATTCATGAACGTAATCTTGGTAGCGAGGAACGAGTTTGCAGCGTACTTCGTCAATTCAGCCGATTTCTCATCCATGAACAAGATCGGATTTCCCTGGCGCACAAACGGTTTGTACAATTGTTCCATGATCTTCTCGGCGCGTTCGGAAGAAGTTCCGATCACCACACGATCCGGTTTCATGAAATCGTCTACCGCAAAACCTTCGCGCAAAAATTCGGGATTGGAAACCACATCAAATTCCACTTTCGCGTTTTTAGCGATGCGGGCATGTACTTTTTCAGCTGTTCCAACCGGAACTGTACTTTTATCAACGATCACTTTGTAATCCTGAATCAGGTTCCCCAATTCGTCGGCAACGCCTAAAATGTAGCGCAAATCGGCCGCACCGTCTTCTCCCGGAGGAGTTGGCAATGCTAAGAAAATGATCTCAGCATCTTTGATTCCTTCAGCCAGATTCGTAGTAAACGACAAGCGGTTTGCTTTGATATTGCGTTCGAACAACACATCCAAATGTGGTTCGTAAATGGGCATTTCGCCATTTTTCATGCGGGCAACCTTGTTGGCGTCGATATCCACACAGATCACCTGGTTACCGGTTTCGGCAAAACAAGTGCCCGTGACCAAACCTACATAACCGGTTCCTACAACTGCAATTTTTTTCATTTAGTTTTGGTTAACGTAGTTCAGAATGTGTTCACAGATAAACGCCAGTTGCGTTTCGTCCATTTCGGTATGAATCGGGAATGAAATTACTTTTTTGGTCAACTCTTCGGTTACCGGCAAATCCAGATCACCCAGGTTGAATGAATCAAACACACCTTGCTTGTGCGCCGGTTTTGGGTAATAGATCATCGATGGAATGCCTTTTTCAGCCAGATACGTTTGTAATCCGTCACGATCCGCTCCGTTGAGTTGAACGGTATATTGGTGAAATACGTGTTTTGATTTCGGGTCACGGAAAGGAATCGTGATTTTTTCGGAAGCGCCCAAAACGCGGTCGTAATAATCGGCCACTGCTCTGCGGGCGTCGATGTATTGGTCCAGGCGTTTCAGTTTCACATTCAAAATAGCAGCCTGCATGGCATCGAGGCGGGAATTACAACCCACGATATCGTGCTTGTATTTTTTTGACTGACCGTGATTGGCCACCATACGCAATTGTGTTGCAAGTGCATCATCATTGGTATACATGGCTCCGCCGTCGCCGTAACAGCCTAAGTTCTTCGACGGGAAAAACGACGTACAACCAATGTGTCCAAGGCATCCAACTTTGGAAACTTTTCCGGAGGTTGAATGGTAATCTGACCCGATGGCTTGTGCATTGTCTTCGACCACAAACAGCCCTCGACGATTGGCAATTTCCATAATGGCATCCATATCGGCAGCTTGTCCGTACAAATGAACCGGAACAATTGCTTTGGTTTTCGATGTAATAACGGCTTCAATTTTCGACGGATCGATGCAGAAAGTACGCGGATCAACATCCACAAAAACAGGAATCAATCCCAGAAGGGCAATCACTTCTGTGGTAGCAATGTAGGTAAACGACGGTGTAATCACCTCATCGCCTGGTTTTAAACCCAAAGCCATCATCGCAATTTGAAGCGCATCGGTCCCGTTTGCACAAGGAATCACGTGTTTCACATCCAGATACGTTTCAAATGCCTGTTGAAATTCACTTACAACTGGCCCGCCAATGAAATGAGCGCTATCAAGCACGCCTTGAATTGCCTGATCTATTTCGGGTTTGATGTGCTGATATTGCGAACGCAAATCAACCATCTCTATTTTTTTTAACTGTGTTTCCATTAGCCGTATACAGAAAGAGTTCGTGCCTTTCGAGCGCGTAAAGATAGCAAATAACAGTGTTTTGCCAAGAAATGAACGGAATGTTTGAGTGCTTATTGTTTTGCCGAATTGCAACTTATTTAGAACGATTACAAATACCCTTTTCAAGGTATTGCAGCGCTGATGAAGCAACGCTAGCTTTGCTAAAAATTTCTCCATGAAAAGAACGCTTACATTCATTGCGCTTATAACATTGGTCGTTGTTTCTTGTAAAAAGAAGAAAGAAGATGACAATACAACTACGCCGGATCCTTACGCTACGCAAAAGGTACAATTGAAAACAACGTATGCCGATCAGGCGTTTGCCGTTTACAATGATGCTTTGCTGACGTCTCAGGATTTGAAAGATGCGTTGTACGCGTTTGTTGATAACCCCAGTTTAACGACACATAACACTGCTAAACAAGCATGGTTGGATGCACGTGAAGTATACGGTCAAACTGAAATTTTCCGTTTCGTTGACGGACCTATCGACAATCCTTCCGATGGACCTGAAGGGTTGATCAATGCATGGCCGATGGACGAAGCGTATGTTGATTATGTGGTTGGTTCACCGAATGCCGGAATCATCAACGATGTAGCAACTTACCCTACTATTAACGCTACAACAATCATTTCTACGAATGAATTCGGAAGTGAAGAGAATATTTCTGCAGGTTACCACGCCATTGAGTTTTTGCTTTGGGGACAAGATCTTGACGCAAGTGGTTCCGGAGCAAGAGCTTACACAGATTACTTAACGGTTGGCGGAACAAACAGCAACCAGGCACGCAGAGGTGAATACCTGAAAGTGTTGGGTGATATTCTTGTAGCTGCTTTGCAACAAGTGAGCGATGCATGGGACCCAAGTGGTGTTGGAAATTACCGTCAAACATTTTTGGCAATGGACAGCAACACCGCTTTGCGCAAAATGTTCAATTCAATGCGTGTTTTGAGTGGTATCGAATTGGCAGGTGAGCGTATTTTTGTTGCTTACGAAAATTCAAATCAGGAAGACGAACATTCTTGTTTCTCTGACAACACACACCGCGATATCTACCTGAACGCACTTGCTATTTCCAATCTTTACAAAGGAACGTATACCCGTGTTGGAGGTAGCATTGTAACCGGCTATTCATTGGAAGATTTGGTAGCTGAAGCTGATGCAACTAAAAACACAGAACTTTTGGCACGTTTTCAAACGACAGAAGATCTGATCGGATTGATGTACACTCCGTTTGATCAGGCAATTGTTCTTCCTGCTGAAAGACCGAAAGTATTGGATGTAGTAACTTCTTTGCAAACCGAACAAACAGTTATTCTTTCTATCGCAGGAGTTTTCGGAATTACTTTTTAAGCATTAAAAATGCGGCATTTCTTATTTTTAGTTTGCGTCATATTCCTGATAAGTTCTTGTAAAAAAGACCCCGTCATCGAAGAGTACGATCTTGGTACTGATCCTGCGGCGGGAAGCTGTACGGTTTACGATCAAACTTCTTATGCCTTTTCATACCAAATAAATGGTTTATCATCCAGCGAATCCCTGCAATTTTATGTGGGGAATTCGTTTTTTAATCAAAATTGGGTAGAAGCGCCATCTTCGACAGAAGCGCGTGACGGTTTAGGTCCGTTATTCAATGCCAAATCTTGCGCCGGTTGTCATTTCCGCGACGGAAGAGGATTGCCGGTTACGAATGAAGGATTGCTGTTTCGTTTGGGAACTCCCAACAGCAGTTTTTCGGGAAGTATCATGGACATTATTTTCGGCGGACAACTACAGGATCAAGCTATTCAGGATGTTCCTTTGGAAGGTGAAATGACGATTCAATATGCAGAAATCACGGGTTATTATCCGGATGGAAGCAATTATTCGCTCCGTGTACCGACATACAGCATTGGGAATCAGCAATTCGGCGCACTCAGTTCAACCATTCGTATTTCCCCGCGCGTTGGGCAGCAAATGATCGGATTGGGTTTACTGGAGCAAATTCCGGATGCGCGTTTAGTGTCACTAGCCGATCCGTTTGACGGAAACCAGGATGGTATTTCGGGAAGAGTGAACTATGTTTCCGATTTATTGACGCAAGGCATCAGCATCGGTCGTTTCGGATGGAAAGCAAATGTTCCGACTCTTTACCAGCAGGTTGCAGGTGCTTTCAATGGCGATATTGGTATCACTTCGAGCATGTTCCCGAATGAAAATCATACCGCGAACCAAGCTGCGTGCAACGGTTTGCCGAATGGTGGGATTCCTGAGATTGTCGATGACGATTTAGCTTCTGTAGTACTTTACAGCCGTGTTTTGGCGGTTCCTGCTCAGCGAAATCAAACCAATCCGGATGTCATGAAAGGAAGACAGCTTTTCAAACAACTGAATTGTACAGGTTGTCATACACCAACACATGTTACCGGTTCGGGCGGAAATATTCAGGCGCTAAAAAATGTTCGTATTCACGCGTTTACCGATTTGTTATTGCATGACATGGGCGGAGCACTCGCCGATGGTTTGCCGAATTTCAAAGCGACCGGTAACGAATGGCGAACGCCACCGCTTTGGGGATTGGGATTGATTCAAACCGTAAACGGACACACGTTCCTGTTACACGACGGAAGAGCCCGCAGTATCGAAGAAGCTATTTTGTGGCACGGCGGTGAAGGGGAACGAAGCAAAAACAAGTTCAAGGAATTGAGTAAAAAGGAACGCGAGCAGGTGCTGCGGTTTTTGGAATCGCTTTAAAAAACCGAATCAAATTTCTGCCGAAAACATCCCACGTAATATTGCGAATTCACGTGCATTTATTTGATATGCCAATTCGCAATATTACGTGTGTTTGAAAACCACTGAAAGTACCGGCCAATCAATAAAGCGCCATCGCATTAAACACTTTCTCCATTCGATCTACCACCGCGTTCGACGTGCAATTGTAATTGTTCGCTATAAACGCAAAAGCAAGGCGTTTTCCACCTTTTGTTTCCACATAACCGCAATACGATTTGATCCGGTTCATCGTGCCGCTTTTGGCGTGAACTTTCCCTTCGGCTGCCTGGTTTTTACATACCGACGAAAGTGTTCCTGAAATTCCGGCAACCGGCAAGGTTCCATAAAACACGTCGAAGTTTTTACTGGTCGCCATAAACTTCAGCAAATCACAGAAATGTTGTGGCGAGATCGCGTTACCGCGCGAAAGTCCGCTTCCGTCCTTGATAAACATACCTGAAACCGGAATTTTTCCCGTCCAGTAATTTTCCAATTTGGTAACGCCGTTATCTGTAGAACCCGTTCCGTAGGCCGAATAGCCAACCCAGCACAAGAGTTCTTCTGCAAACAAATTCACCGATTTCATATTCGTCCACCAAGCCACCGAACCAACTGTTTTACCTTTGTGTTCGAACAACATTTTCATCGGCGCGTAACGCACCGCGGGCGAAACCCAAGCCATTTGTCGTGCGGTGTTGACGCTATCTCTTATCACAACTCCCCGACCTTTGAGAATGCGGGAAAACTCCTGCGCAAACTGCCATTCGGGATCGGGTAAACTTCCTTTCACCACTATTCGACTGGTTTTTGCTTCCAATGTTCCCGTTCCGAAACGGTCGAGTGAATAAGGTGCGCCGTAGATATAGGAATTATCGCCGCTTCCTCCCGAACTGATATAGTTGTGAAAACTAAATCCGGGAATAGTGGGAATCGTCTCTTTCAGCGTTGTTTTACTTCCCGTGGCACCGGTTTGAAAAACATAGCGCAACATGTTGTCGTAAATCGGTAAACCGGATGGACCTGCACCGTAATAATTTCCCATATCGCTCCAACTCCAACCATCTGGAACGCCCTGGTAACCAAACTCCGACGCATCAGCAATGATGGCTCCGTTGATCTGTTTGATTCCCATTTTCATAAGCGTATCCGCCCAGATTTTGAGTAGTGTATCTTCAATTCCTTCGGCGTTGTAATAACGGCTTCCGATTGTGACATCACCACCACCGCGAATCCAGAGATTTCCGTTCACGGTTCCCTTGGAATCAATTGTTCCATCGATGTAAATGCGGGTTTTGGGTGCATAATCGCTTCCAAGCACCTGAAAAGCAGTTGCGGTAGAGAACAATTTCACGGTAGACGCGGGCGACAAACACGTTGCCGGATTTTTGGACGCAATGACATCTCCTGTAGCCACGTCGATTGCTAAAAAACCCACGCTGGCGTTGGCGAAAACAGGATCGCCGGCGAAGACATCAACTGCCGATTGAACCGAATTTTGCGACCAGCCACTGCCAACCACCAGTAAAATTCCGGTCAAAATGAGGTGTCGAAGAAGTGGGAAAAACATAAACTAATTATTTGTGATTAAAATTGGGTAAATTCGCTTCGTGTGTGGAATAGCCGGGATAAAACTTTTTAACACAGCGCCTGCAATATCTCTTGTGGAACGCTTTGAAAAGGCATTATACCTGCAACAGCACCGCGGTCCCGACCACCAGGAAATTCACCAAAAAGCCCATGCGGTATTCGGCCACAACCGATTGGCAATCATTGATCTCGAAGAACGTTCACACCAACCTTTTTGCGACCCAACCGGTCGTTACATGTTGGTATTCAACGGTGAGATTTACAACTTCCGTGCCTTAAAGAACGATCTTTCGGCAATCGGTTACCAATTTAGCACACAATCAGATACGGAAGTATTGTTGTACATGCTCATGGAGAAAGGAAAAGCTGCTTTGGAAGAATTACGCGGTTGTTTTGCATTTGCTTTTTACGATTCCGAAACAGATTATATGCTGCTTGCACGTGATCGGATGGGAATCAATCCATTGCTGTTTTCGGTGCAGAAGGACGGTGTTTATTTTGCAAGTGAATTGCCCATCTTGCTGAAAACCGGCGTTCCGTTTCAGGTAAGTCAGGCCGCATTGTCGGCATATTTCACGTATTCATATGTGCCAAGCCGGATGACGATGATTGAAGATGTGCAACGCTTGCTTCCCGGACACTACGTAGAAGTTACAGGAAAGGAAATCAACCTGCAACCCTATTGGTTTCCGAAAGATGAACTGGCTGCTCCTTCAACCTATTCCGATGCTGTCAAAGAAGTCAACGAAACGGTCACAAAAGCTGTTTTATCGCAACTGGAAGCCGATGTTCCGCTGGGAACTTTCCTGAGCGGAGGCGTGGATAGTTCAATTGTTACGGCTATTGCCCGCAGGGAATTCGAAGAACTGCAAACGTTTTCCATCGCGTTTGAAGGCAATCAATTACTGGATGAAGGTCCGTATGCACAACGTGTGGCGACTGCCCTAGGCACAAATCACCACGAAATTCGCCTTAACGAAACCAAAGTGATTGGCGAACTGGAAGATGTACTTTCTTCCTTTGACGAACCTTTTGCAGATGCGTCGGCTATTGCCGTCTATTTTCTGGCGCAGGAAACAGCGCAGCATTTGAAAGTAAGTTTGTCAGGCGACGGCGCCGATGAATTATTCGGAGGTTATAATAAACACACGGCGTTTTTAAAAGCTCAACGCATTCCATCGTGGCAGAGGAAAGCTTTGAGTCCGGTAATGCGCTTTTCGAGCGGACATCGCGAAGGAAAGTTTTCGAACCAGCTGCGGAAAATCGGCAAAATGGGTGAATTGCTGCGCTACGACTGGCCCGATCAATATCAGTATTTAGCCGCGATGGTCGGTTTGGATGTTCCCGACAAACTGCTCAAACATCCGCAACCTTATAAATTGGAATTGCCCGCTACCACGGCGTCATTAAACGATTTTCTGCTGCTCGACCAACTCATGGTGCTTCCGGGCGATATGCTGAAAAAAGTAGATGTGATGAGCATGCGCCATTCGCTGGAAGTGCGCACACCGTTTATGGACAAAGATGTGGTGAAACTCGCCAACCGTTTACCCGAAAGCTGGAAAAATGACCGGAAAACCAGTAAATTGGTATTGAAAGATGCCTTTGCCGAACTCCTACCCGACGAAGTTTTCAAACGTCCGAAACACGGTTTTGAAGTTCCGTTACATCAATGGCTGGTAACCGCAGACTTGATTTCCAAACACCCTCATTGGCTCAACGAAGATTATTTGGAAGAGCAAAACCTCTTTCACCCTGCAACCATCCAACAACTATTCCGTCAGTTAACGAACAGTAAATCATCAACAACGGCAACCAGCGCCTGGGCGTACATCGTTTTTCAGCACTGGTATGATCGTATGACAACGCTATGCCAAAAGTCTTAAGAATCATCAACCGGTTCAATATCGGCGGACCGACGTACAACGCAACTTTTCTCACTCGTTATTTATCCGACGATTTCGAGACCCTTTTGGTGGGTGGTTTACCGGAGGCTGACGAAAGTGATTCACTGCACATTCCGCGCAGTTATGGTGTGGAACCCGTGTTGATCGAAGAGATGAAACGCTTGCCGAACCTTGCTTCGGACAGAGCTGCCTATAAGAAACTGAAACAAATCATTGAAGAATTCAAACCCGACATTGTACATACACATGCCGCGAAAGCAGGCGCATTGGGTAGAAAAGCCGCGAAAGCGTGTAAAGTTCCGGTGATTGTACATACGTATCACGGCCATGTATTTCACTCCTATTTCGGAAAAGTGAAAACGACTTTGTATAAATACATCGAACGGCGACTGGCCAAACAATCGGATGGAATTATTGCCATTAGTCCGTTACAAAAAGAAGAATTGTCGATCCAGCACAAGATTTGCGCTCCCGAAAAAATAACCGTCATTCCACTGGGATTCGACTTACATAAATTCCAGGAAAATCTACCGGAAAAACGCATTGAAACCCGTTCAAAATATCAGCTGGGCGAAGATGAAGTGGCCGTTGCCATTGTAGGCAGATTGGCCCCAATTAAAAATCACACCCTGTTTTTGGATGCGGTTGAAACTATCTTAAAACAAGGAATCCGGGCCCGCTTTTTTATCGTAGGTGATGGAAGTGAAAAGGCAATGATCGCAGAACGGGTAAACATCTTGAACAATACTTACGGTGAATGCATTACCTGCACTTCCTGGATTACCGATATCGCGACTTTTAACGCAGGAATGGACGTCATTTGCCTGACATCCGACAATGAGGGAACACCCGTAAGTCTGATCGAAGCACAAGCGTGTAATCTTCCTGTCATTTCAACCGATGTGGGTGGTGTGCGCGATATCGTAAAAGACGGCGAAACGGGCTTCATCGTACCGAAGAAAAACGTTTCCGCACTGGCCGAAAAACTGGCACTTTTAATTAATTCGAAAGAAATTCGCGAAAAAATGTCACAAAACGGCTGGAAGTTCGTAGAAGAACAATTTCACTATACAACATTGGTCCGCAATATGGAAAATTACTACCGTCAATTGCTGGCAAAAAAAGGAATACAATGATGAAACTTGGTTTGTTTGGCAGTTTATTGCTCCTTTTATTGGGAGTTGGCTCGTCGTGTGGCATCAACAGCAACCTGATGTTCAAAACGCCGAAAGGTGTTCCTGAAAGAAGCGACAGTATTCCATTGCGTCCAACCACGGAATACACCATTTCGCGCGATGATAAGTTTTCATTCACCCTTTATACCAACGGCGGAAAGCGCATTGTGGAAAATATGGCCGGTATGAACGATGCGAAGGGAAATCCGCAGATTCCGGAATACATTGTGCGACCTAACGGAACCGCAGAATTGCCCATTATCGGGGAAGTGATGGTTGCAGGATTGACTGTGCAGCAATGCGAAGACACACTCGCGAAAGCATTCGCCGTAGAATACCAGGAACCTTATGTACAGGTGAAACTCACCAATCAACGCGTCATCGTTTTCCCCGGAAACGGCAGTGAGGCGAAGGTGATTCCGCTGCAAAACAACAATACAACCCTGATGGAGGCCATTGCTTTGGCAGGTGGTATTGCCGACAGAGGCCGCGCCGATAAAATCAAACTGATGCGTAACCTGGGCACATCCAGAGTTGTATATGTACTTGATCTTTCGACCATTGACGGATTAAAATATGCTGACATGATCGTGCAGGCCAATGACTTTGTGTATGTAGAGCCAAACGAGCAGGTTGGACGGGAAGCTGTGCAAAGTGCCGCTCCCGTAGTTTCGCTCTTGTCAAGCGCGTTGATTATATTTACCGTGTTTTCTACTCTAAAATAGTTACGTGAACGGAGCTCAGCAATCATCATTATTGATCAATCGGGAATACAATCCGCTTATCGCTGCAACCATTGTGAAGCGGTACTGGTGGTGGACGCTCTTATTTGTCACCTGTTTTACCGCCATTGCTTTTGTATATCTGCGGTATACGAAACCCATTTACGATTCTTCAATGGTGATCCAATTGGGCGAAAAAGACCAGGGAAAGGAAATCGTAGATATTGAAAATATCAATACCAAAGACAATATTGCTTCCGAAATAGAATTGCTCCGTTCCGAATTATTGTTTGGAATGGCCATCGAGCGCCTGCACATGAATGTGAGCCTTTTTTCGAAAGGACGCATCCTCACCGAAGAAAAATACCTTCAAAGTTCCTTTAACGTGCAGCCTTTTCAGCTCAAAGACAGCAGCTTGTGTGATATTCCGATCTGGATTGAACTCAAAGGAAACAAAGTGCAACTTTCCTATCAACTTGGCGGGAAGAATTATTCCCTGCTGAAGCCGATTAATTCACGGTTCAGCAACCAGCATTTTGATATCGCATTTAAGGTTGACAACATTGAAAGTCTGCGATCGGACGACGAACAAAACGAATTGTATTTCACCTTCAACAATAAAAAAACACTGGTTTCCCGCTTGTTGCCGAATCTGGAAATTACACCGGCCGACATTGAAGCGAAAACCATTTTGATACGCTACCAGGGTTACAATGCCGAATTGTGTCATGATATTACCAATGCAGTGGCCGAGGCGTTTTTCACGTACGATGAAGAAGTCAAGCGAAAAAGCGCCGAAAACATCCTGCAATTCATCAACTTACAGCTGGATTCAATTTCAGGAGAATTACAGGTTTCCAAAGACAGTTTAACGCTTTTTCAGCGCAGCGCGCAACTCAACGATCCTGAAACCGACGGGATGTCTCTGACCCAAAACATGGACCAGTTCGAGGACCAGTTGTTTATGATGAAGGAAGAAATGTCGACCCTTATGTTGGTTTCTTCCAAATTAAGAGCAGACCCGGATCGATTGGAAATCTATCGCCTGATCCCTGAAATGATGGGGAAAAGCTTTGAAACATCGCTGACCAGACAAATCACCGATTTGCATGCGTTACTGGAACGAAAAGAAGATTTGTTGTTTGATGTCACCGAAGATCATGCCGAAATCAAAAGCATTGACATTCGCATTAAAAGCAAAATTCAATCCATCCGCCGAAGTGTGGATGCCATTGAAGAACGCATTTCCAACAATATCAAAATTATCCAGACGAAAGTGAACCAGTACCAAGGCGAATACAGCCAGCTTCCGGGTAAAAAAATGGAATACAGCCGCCTGAAATCATTGCAGGAACTCAACGAGAAATACTTCGCTATTCTCACCGATAAACTGGCATTGTATTCGATCTCCAATGCAGGTTATTCATCCAATAACCGCGTGTTGAATGCGGCAACGATGGCTTCTGCACCCGTGAGTCCGAACCGTAAAATGGTGTATGCCGGATTCATTTTCATTGGCGCTATTTTAGGCTTTGGTGTATTGGTGTTCCGTTATGTGACTTTCAACGAAATCAATTCGATGGAAGATCTCAAGCAGCTTCTTCCCGAAAAGGCAACCATGCTAGGCAGTATTCCATTGCTCAAAGACGCGAATGAATTTTCGCAGCTGATGGTACAAGACGCGCCCAAATCGATGCTGGCCGAGTCACTACGAACCATTCGTACGAACCTGAGTTTTGTAAAGGCCGATGCGCGTGTGATTGCCATTTCGTCTTCTGTTTCAGGAGAAGGAAAAACCTTTGTAGCGCTCAACCTGGCGGGAATTATCGCTTTGTCGGGCAAACGCACAGTAGTCGTCGATCTTGATTTACGCAAGCCGAAAGTCCATTTGGGATTAAACGTTTCCAACAGCAAAGGAATCAGTAACCTGATTATCAAAAAAGTGACGCTGGAAGAATGCATTCAACATTCATCGATCGAAAATCTTGATTTTATCACCGCAGGACCTATTCCGCCCAATCCTTCGGAATTGATTCTCAGCGAAGGTTTCCAGGAAATTCTGGATCAGTTGAAGTCACTCTATGACGTTGTTGTTATTGACAATCCACCGGTTGGCTTGGTAACCGATGGCGTGAAAATTCTTGCAAATGCGGATGTTCCGATCTATATTTTCAAATCGCACTACTCGAAACGCATTTTTGCCAATCGCGTAAAAGAACTGTTTGATATGAAACAGATCGAACACCTCAACATCATCTTAAACGGAACCAAAACATCGGGCCGTGGATACGGTTATGGATACGGCTATGGTTACGGTTATGGCTACTACGAAGAAGAAACGAAGAAAAAACCCGGCAAAAAGAAATAACGAATGGTGATTGAACAAACCTTGTTGGAAGGTGTTTTACTGTTTACACCGCAGGTCTTTTCTGACAATCGCGGTAGTTTTTTTGAAAGTTTTAATCACCGTGCTTTTGAATCAGCCGTTGGTTTTCCCGTTGAATTTGTACAAGACAACGAATCTGTTTCGCACCAAAACGTATTGCGCGGACTGCATTTTCAGTTACCACCGATGGCACAGGGCAAATTGGTACGGGTTGTAAAAGGCGCTGTACTGGATGTTGCGGTAGATTTGAGAAAAAACAGTTCTACGTTCGGAAAACATGTTGCCGTTCAATTATCAGCCGAAAACAAAAAACAATTGTGGATTCCAGCGGGATTTGCACACGGCTTTTTAAGTCAGGAAGAAGGAACCATTTTTAGCTATAAATGCACTAATTATTACGCTCCCGACACCGAATGTACCATTCAATGGAACGATCCTGAATTGGGGATAAACTGGGGCATCGAAACGCCAATCATTTCGGCCAAAGATCAGGATTCGCTTCTTTTCCATACCTTTACATCACCCTTTTAAACAACTTAAGTGAGCACACTCATCATTACATTGGTAGGTTTTCTGGTCAGTGGCTTTATTGCCAGCTACATTTGTAATACCCTGTTGCTTCGCTTTTCGCAATCACTGGGAATTCGCAACAAAAACGATGTCACCATTCGCTGGAGCAACGAATCAAAACCTTCGCTGGGTGGCGTGAGCTTCTTTGTGGCGTTTGTATTCGGCACTATGGCTTATGCAGTTGTGTTTATGGATGAAAACATCTTCCACAACCGACAATTTGTAGGATTGATGGCCGCCGGAATTATGGCCTTTGTAATGGGATTGTCGGATGACGCCTACAACACAAAGCCGTGGATCAAACTGGCGGTGCAGATTTCGTGTGGTGTTATTTTTGTCCTTACCCAAACCACGATCAATGTTATGGGTGTCGATTACGAAGCAGCAAACATCGATTGGTGGAGTTTACCACATATTATTAATGCCACGTTAACGATTATTTGGGTAGTTGGTATTATGAACTCGCTGAATATGCTCGACAATATGGACGGCATCACCGGAACCACCGTTTTGTTTATCCTGATTTCCTGCCTGGCCAGTGAAGTGATTTTGTTTGACTGGAACATGAATATCTGGTCGTTGACGTTATTGGTTCAAATCGGTGCATTGCTGGGCTTCCTGCGTTTTAATATCAATCCCTCACAGTTATTCATGGGCGATGCCGGCAGTCAGTTTATCGGATTGTTCACAGCATTCTTCGCCATTCACCATTTATGGAGTGTGGGCGAAACAACGCATCTGACACCATGGACGGGCATGTTTGTTACCTTGATTGCCTTCACACCGGCAGCAGCAGATACGCTTACAGTTGTGATCAATCGCCTGCGAAAAGGCCAATCGCCAATGGTCGGCGGAAAAGATCACACAACGCATCACCTGGTTTATTCAGGCTTGAATGACAAACAGGTTTGGTATGTGTTCCTGACAATCGCTTCGCTTTCTGCATTGATCACTGTTTTGGCTATTACCTTCGCCAAATGGGGGAATCCCTGGATGGGTGCATTTCTGGCGTTGTTTTTCGTGGTCGTTTTTGGGTGGCTTTATAGAAATACGATTGTGCATAAAAAGTGATGCTTGATTTTTGATGTTGGATGCTTGATTGATTAGGGTTTTCCTTTCTCAATCAAAGTCCGACCTTCTAATCATAAGCTTATTGTTGTTTCCTATAGCTTTAATATTACCGAAACTCCAATCAAACATCAATAATCCAACATCAAGCATCTTTGGGAGCCTGAACTCCAATCAAAAATTCAACATCAAGCATCCTTGGAGCATCCATAAAATTTGTACCTTCGTGTTCCGAATTTTCAGCTCATGAATCGATTTTTATTCCTTGCTCCGGCACTCCTTCTATTGGCATGTAGTTCACCTCAACCAACTGAAAAAGAAACGATTGAAAAAACGCAGGCTCCAACGGCTTTGGTCTTTCCGCATTTGCCCGAAAAAATGACGTTTGCAGGCGAAGAAATCATGCTGACGGATGAAGACGTCATTGAGCGCCTTGATCGTGAAGTGTTGATGAACGCTTATTACAACAGCGCCACAACGGGTTATTTCAAACGCGCCAATCGCTGGTTTCCGACTATCGAACGGATTTTGAAAGAAGAAGGACTTCCGGAAGATTTTAAGTATTTAGCCGTTATCGAAAGTGGATTGGTACAAGCCATTTCTCCGGTCGGAGCGCAAGGTTTCTGGCAGTTTATGCCCGGAACGGCAAAGAATTACGATTTGGAAATGTCGACCGAAGTAGACGAGCGTTTGCACGTGGAGAAAAGCACGCGCGCTGCTTGTCAATACCTCAAAAGTTCCTACGACAGCCTCAACGACTGGGTTTGGGCTACCGCATCGTATAACCGTGGTGTGGGTGGCGTTCGTCAGGATATGGCGTGGCAGGGAACCGATCATTATTTCGATACCGACCAAAACAATGAAACCGGACGTTATTTTTTCCGCTTGCTGGCCATTAAACTGATTTTCGAACATCCGGAAGATTATGGTTATTATCCGGATAAAATGCAACTTTATGAGCCGATCAAAACCAAATCGGTTGTCATTGCCGAAAGCATTCCGAATATCGCGGAGTGGGCCATTGGTCAAGGCTTTAATTTTAAGATCGTTCAAAAATTGAATCCGTGGCTGAAGTCGAATAAGCTGACAGTGAAAAACAAACAATACACCATTCTTTTGCCTGCCGAAGGTGAAAATCTAAAACCGTACAAGGAATACCTCTAATGAGCGAAATCGATTCAACACCAAGCATCGACGTTTACGGTGCACGTGAACACAATCTGAAAAACGTACACTTATCGATTCCCCGGAATAAATTAGTGGTGTTTACCGGTTTGAGCGGAAGCGGAAAATCGTCGTTGGCGTTTGACACCATTTTTGCCGAAGGCCAGCGTCGTTATATCGAAACGTTTTCTTCGTACGCCCGCCAGTTCCTTGGTGGAATGGAACGCCCGGATGTGGAAAAAATCGACGGATTGAGCCCGGTGATCAGTATCGAGCAAAAAACCGTTTCGCGAAGTCCGCGATCGACTGTTGGAACGATTACCGAGATCTACGATTTCCTGCGATTGCTGTATGCCCGAATCGGAACTGCTTATTCTTACGTGACCGACGAACCGATGGTGAAGTATTCCGACGATCAAATCACTGACCTGATTTTGGAACAATTCGACGACCAGAAAATTGTGATCCTTGCCCCGAAAATCAAAGGCCGGAAAGGGCATTACCGCGAACTCTTTGAGCAAATTGCCAAAATGGGTTACACGCGTGTTCGGGTGGACGGCGAAATTCAGGAAATTGAACGCGGTATGCGCCTGGATCGCTACAAAATTCATGACATCGAAATTGTGATTGATCGTTTGCACATTCAGTCAACCGATCGTAAACGCTTGTATGATTCCATCGTGACAGCCATGAAACATGGGAACAAAAGCATGATGGTAGGTCATTACGACACAGGCGGCGTGCGTCATTTTTCGCGTTTGTTGATGTGTCCGACTTCCGGAGTCAGTTACCCGGAACCGGAACCGAGTTTGTTTTCGTTTAACTCGCCTTATGGTGCTTGTCCGACCTGCAGCGGTTTGGGAGAAATCTCTGAAATCGATCAGGAAAAAGTAATTCCGGACCCCAAACTGAGTATCAAAAAAGGTGGTTTGGCACCAATCGGCGAATACAAGAAAAACTGGTTTTTCGAAAAACTTGACAACTTTTTGCAGCAGGAAGGTTTTTCACTCAACACACCTATTCAGGATATTTCGCCCGACCTCATCCACATCATCCTCAACGGAAATGAAGGATTGGAGCAGGGCGCAAAAGATACATCTGTCCGCTTTGAAGGATTGGCCAACTTTATGGCGCGTCATGCCGAAGAAAGCACGGCCGGAATTCAGCGCTGGGCACAAAGTTTCATGAACCGTATTCCATGTCCTGAGTGTCACGGAGCGCGATTGAAAAAAGAAGCCTTACACTTCCGCATTGCAGAGAAAACATTGGGCCAGGTTGCTTCTATGGATTTGCAGGAAGTGGCTACATGGCTGGAAACCATCGACGATCATTTGACCAATGACCAACGCCTGATTGGCACCGAGATTTTAAAAGAAATCAGTGCCCGCGTGCGGTTCATTCTCGAAGTCGGGTTGGATTATCTGACTCTGCACCGTTCGGCCAAAAGCTTATCAGGTGGTGAGGCACAACGCATTCGCCTGGCAACGCAAATCGGTTCAGAACTGATGAACGTATTGTACATTCTCGATGAACCAAGCATTGGTTTGCATCAGCGTGATAATACGCGCTTGATCAACTCGCTAAAACGCCTGCGCGATGCCGGTAATTCGGTGATTGTGGTGGAACACGATCGCGAGATGATGGAAGCCGCCGATTTTGTGGTGGATATTGGTCCGGGAGCAGGAGTTCACGGTGGACAGATTGTCAACGCTGCGCCATTCGAAGAATTGACATCTGTTGATTCCATGACCACGAAGTATTTGCTGGGCGAACTGGAAATCTCCCTTCCGAAAACGCGCCGGAAAGGCAATGGAAAACAACTGAAACTAAAGGGTGCGACCGGTAATAACCTCAAAAACGTCGATCTGACTATTCCATTGGGAACATTGACCTGCGTAACCGGTGTTTCGGGAAGTGGGAAATCGACCCTGATCAACCACACGCTCTACCCTATTTTGAACGCTCATATTTTCAACGGCGTAAAAAAACCGATGCCGTACAAATCCATCGACGGATTGGATCATCTGGATAAAGTGATTGAAATTGATCAAAGTCCGATTGGCCGTACACCGCGCAGTAATCCTGCGACTTACACAAACGTTTTTACCGAAATCAGGAGTTTGTTTGCATCCTTGCCAGAAGCTCAGATTCGCGGTTACAAAGCCGGACGATTCTCGTTTAACGTAGCCGGCGGACGTTGTGAAACCTGCGGTGGCGGTGGTTTAAAAGTGATTGAAATGAACTTCCTGCCCGATGTTTACGTGGAATGCGAAACCTGCAACGGCAAGCGCTACAACCGTGAAACACTGGAAGTTCGGTTCAAAGGAAAATCGATCAACGATGTGCTGGAAATGACCATTGAAGATTCGGCGGTTTTCTTTGAAAGCATTCCGAAAATCTCGCGTGTTTTAGTTACTCTAAATTCTGTTGGATTGGGTTATGTGAAACTTGGTCAGCCATCTACAACACTCAGTGGCGGCGAAGCACAGCGCATCAAACTGGCCAGTGAATTGAGCAAACGCGGCACCGGCAACACCATCTACATTCTCGACGAACCGAGTACCGGTTTGCATTTTGAAGATATTCGCATGCTAACGGATGTATTACAGCGTTTGGTCAACGACGGCAACACCGTTTTGGTGATTGAACACAACATGGACATCATCAAAGTAGCCGATCATATCATTGATGTGGGCCCTGAAGGTGGCCGCGACGGCGGATATATTGTTTGTACGGGAACTCCGGAAGAGTTGATCAAAAAACACACGGAGAAGAGTTATACCGCCAAGTATTTGAAAATGGAGGTGGAACACATGGATAAGATTCGGAAGAATTAATTACAACTTATTCCCCACCAGATTCTTATCTAAAATTCGTTTAAGCTGCGCCAATTGATCATCCGAAACAGCGCGCATTGGAATAAAATTGGCCACCCGTGGCGTTTGCCAGATCAATACAAAATGCTTGTTTTTACTCACTCTGTACAATTCATTCCATTTGTAGTCGGTGGTAAAAGATTCTCCCTGAAGCGTAATTCCCTCTTTTTTCACCTGGTATTCGATGGTTTCGCCAATACGGGAAACGGCTTTAAAATTGCGCTTTGCCGTCATATAGGTCATCATCGGAATCAACAGCAAACCAATCGAAATCGGAATGAGGTTAAAGAGTTTTCCGTCGGCCGATTGCAGGTTCATGACCAAATAAACGACCAGCCATACCAGGATTGCAGCCATCACAAACAACACCGTGAGTTTCCGAAACTGAAGGAAAAAACTGATGCGGATGTAATCCTGTTGTGTCAATTGCGTTGTGATCACCATGTGTGCTGCTATTCGTTGAGTTCCATTAAAATGAACGGTTAAAATTAGCACTATTTCGGCGGTTGGCTTTTTATCCGTCAAAATCAACGCGTATTAGCTTTCCAAGAAGTCCGAAATTATGGTCAGTTAAGCTTTTGTGAACAGCCTGTTTTTGGATGCTAAATCGGTATATTAGCATGCTAAACTAAACTTCATGAAACATCTCCTCGCCCTTTTCCTGTGCTTGTTATTGGTCAATAGCTACGCACAAAACTTCCAAAAACCTTCACAGGTTGAAATTCAATCATTGCCACTCTGGGCCAAAAAAATGTATGGTGAAAATCCCAATGTGTTTGAGGTGGATGCGCTTTACAAAGCGTATTACCAGCAACAAACATTCGTGAAAAATTACCATACCCAATATTACAAACGCTGGAAAAGATCTATCGTCAATCGTGTGGATGCGAACGGATTTGTCATCACCCCCACTTCAGACGAACTTCAGGCCATTCAACAGGAATACCTGGCAAAACAATCGCTCGAAAAAAACTCGAACTGGTCGGTGGTTGGTCCTATTACCAATTATCAGGAAGGCGGAACAGGCGGTTCGGGACAAACCAACGTTTATTCTTTTGATCAATGTCTAGGCACTCCGGCAGTTATGTATTGCGGTACGGAACCCGGTGAAGTCTATAAAAGTTCCGACAACGGAGTCAACTGGACCTGTGTTTCCTCAACGCTCGATTTCGGAAGTGGCGTAACAGCCGTTGAAGTGCATTTTTCGAATCCGTCCATCATTTTTGCCGGTGGAAACTACGGTGTTTTTCGTTCAACAGACGGCGGGAATAACTGGACGAATGTGCTTCCCCAAACGAATTTCGGAGTGAACGAAATTTTAATCAATCCGGCCAATGACCAACTGGTGATTGCGGCTACGGACAAAGGTTTGTACCGCTCTACAGACGGCGGAACCAACTGGACACAATTGGTGAACGTGGCTTGCTATGATGTAAAAGCAAACGTCACCAACGCTGCAACACTTTATCTGGTGCGCAACAATCCGAATGACGATTTGTGCGAGTTTTACCGCTCTACCGATTCGGGAGCAACCTGGACCATCCAATCTACGGGCTGGCACTACTCCACCGATCCCGGACGAAATGACGGTGGCGCACGATTGGCCGTTACTCCGGCTGATCCGAACCGTGTTTATGCTTACCTCATCGGTGAATCGAAAACAAATGACACCGGTTACATTGGCGTGTATAGTAGTAACGACGGCGGAACTACGTGGACCTTGCCAAATGGCCCTGCCGGCGGACCTTACGACGCCAATCACATGAATCTGGCAATCGGGAGTCCAAGCTGGCAATACCACCAGGGTTTTTACAATTGTGCATTGATGGCTTCACCAACAAACGCTAACGAGATTTTGGTCGGTGGTTTGAATATTTACCGTTCAACCGATGGCGGAGCAACATTTGCAGGTGTTTCGGGTTATATTGGCGGGCCAATCAGCATGCACGTAGACAACCAGGATTTCCGCATGTTGGGAACCGAAGCATGGATTTCAACCGATGGCGGAATTTATCGTTCTGCCGACTTTTTCAATTCGCAACCGGTCTTTACAATGAGCGGTGTACACGGATCCGATTACTGGGGATTTGGCAGCGGTTGGAACGAAGATGTACTTGTTGGCGGTTTGTACCACAACGGAAACCTGGCCTATCACGAAAATTACAACGCCGGAAATTTCCTGGAACTGGGCGGTGGTGAAGCTGCAACCGGATATGTAAATCCGGGCAACAACCGCAAAACCTATTTCTCGGATATCAGCGGACAAATTATCCCGCTCAATCTCAACGACCCTATCGGAAGTGCACCTTTCGGGCTTTCACCTAACGAAAGTTACTGGGCAGCCGAATCAAGCGAAATGGAGTTTCACCCGAATTGTTACAGCATCGCTTACATCGGAAATGAGCACTCTCTTTGGAAAACAACCGATGCCGGAGGATCTTTCAACCTTCTTCACGCATTTGGTGCCGATCCTGATGATCGAATTACATATATCGAAGTTTCTTCGAGCAATCCTGACGTGATTTACGTACACCAGAAACCATCTTCGGGTTCTACGGGAACACTTTGGAAAACAACGGATGGCGGACAAAACTGGAATAGTTTAACCATTCCTGCAGGAAACAGTTCGCGCATGTTACTGGCGATTAATCCGGCGGATGAAAACAACCTTTGGATCGCTTATCCGAGCGGATCGAACGGAAACAAAGTCTTTAAAACCGTAAACGGCGGCACTTCGTGGTCCAACATTACTTCGACAACGCTCAACAACGAAAGCGTTCAGAGTTTATCACATGTAGCAGGAACCGACGGTGGTATTTATGCCGCTACCAATAAAGCTGTTTACTACCGGAACAATGTCAACAACTGGCAAATCGACAATGCCGGATTGCCGACCTACACTTCCGGAAATATTCTGCGACCGTTTTATCGTGATGGAAAAATGCGCATCGCCACTTACGGAAAAGGAATCTGGGAAAGTGGGTTGAACGAAGCTCCAACATCGGTGATTGCGCGCATTACGGTTGATAAACTGCAACAAACCGCAGTCTGTAGTGTCGATTCATTCTATTTTGATGATTATTCGTTCATGAATCACACTAACGCTTCATGGCAATGGACGTTTCCTACGGGAAGTCCCGCAAGTTCTTCGGACCGCAATCCTGCCGTATTGTTCACCACAGCCGGAACGCATTTGGCAGTGTTGCAAATCACTGACGGAAACGGAAACACGGACACCGACAGCATTTATGTCAACCTGGATTTCTACGCTGTTCCGTTTGCTCCGTTGAGTGAAGATTTTCAGGGGAATTTCCTGCCAAACGGTTGGAGCCTGAACAATGAAGACAACGGCGGTCAATGGTCGCTTTCAGTAGCTGCGGGTGGTTTTGGAAACTCCAATCAATCGGCTGTTTTCGACAACTACAATATTTACGGCGAAGGCACTACCGACGACATGATCATTCCACTCAACGCCAGCGGACCTATCAGTGAATTAAAACTATTCTTCGATGTTGCCTACGCACGTTGGGGATCTGTCAATTCAGACACGCTTTCCATTCTGGTTTCTACCGATTGCGGCTTGACGTATACTGAGTTGTATTACAAAGGCGGAACCGATTTATCGACCTCACCTGATTTCCAGGATATGTTTGTGCCAACGGCGGCGCAATGGCGAACGGACAGCGTGAATTTGTCGGCTTATGTCGGAGAAAGTAACCTGCAAATTGTTTTCCGAAATCATGGTTATTACGGGAACGCGATGTACATCGATAACATCAACATTGGGAGCGATCTTTCAGTAGAAACTTCGCAAATCACTACTGTTTCTGTCTTTCCCAATCCTGTGAAAGCAGGTGGTGTTTTGAGTATTCAAACGCCAAAAGCAGCTGAAATGCAATTGTATGATGTCAACGGAAAAAGCGTTGCCTGCTACACGGGAAGTGGCAATTGTCAAATCGGAATACCGGCAGATTTACAAGCCGGAATGTATGTATTGCGTATCAAAACCGATACACAAATCGTCAACACCCGGATTGAAGTATTGAAATAAAAAGATTTAATCTTTACGAAACTGAAAGCCCGTCTGCCTCAAGTGGACGGGCTTTTTTATGCCCGGGAAGTGAAACTTAGAAAATCCTTTTAGTGGAGTTATAAACCCCTGAACGTTTACAATTTATCCGTTTACTAACCGTTAGAAACGTTTAGACTACCTATTTTAGTGGGCTTGGTGTCCATCTGCTCATCAACCTATTCAAAAAGCAGTTTTAATAACGCAACGTACATGAACGCATTTCAAAAGGATTGGAACGAAATAAAAACCAACGATAGCTGGGCCATTTTTAAAATCATGTCAGAGTTTGTAGAAGGCTACGAACGTATGGCGAAAATAGGACCGTGCGTGTCTGTCTTCGGCTCTGCCCGAACGAAAGAAGACAATCCATATTACGAACAAGCGGTTGAAGTCGGCGAAAAACTGGTAAAAGCAGGATTTGGTGTCATTACCGGAGGTGGCCCGGGAATCATGGAAGCCGGAAATAAAGGTGCTAGAAAAGCCGGCGGACGATCAGTTGGATTGAACATTGATCTGCCGTTTGAACAAAACTACAATCCGTATATCGACCCGGAACACAACCTGGAATTCAATTATTTCTTCGTTCGAAAAGTGATTTTTGTGAAATATTCACAAGGTTTTGTGATCATGCCGGGCGGTTTCGGTACGCTCGATGAATTGTTTGAAGCCATTACCCTGATCCAAACCAAAAAAATCAATAAACGCCCTGTGGTATTGATCAGTCACGATTATTGGGACGGGTTGGTTGACTGGGTGAAACGCGTCATGCTGGAGAAAGAAAACAACGTTTCCGAAAGTGATATGAATTACCTCAAAGTGGTTGATACGGCTGATGAAGCGGTGAAATACATCGAAGATTTCTACAAAACACACGATCTGACCCCGAATTTCTAGTCAGTGATTTCTGGCTTTCCAAAATGGGGAGTCTTTCCATCGTTGTTCCAGACTGTATTGTCGTTGCCACATGGGTACATAGTCGGCAAAGGTTTTTTCAGTGAGAAAACGGTAAGCATCCAATGCTTCCTGTTCGCCTGAAAGACAATCGGCTATAGCCTGGCCCGCGTAATAACCGCTTCCCAGCGCGGATGTCATTCCATACGAGGAAACAGGATCGTAGGCAAATGCCGCATCACCGACAGCCAGCCAATTGGCTCCGCTACAGGTTTCCAAACAACTCGTTCCGGCAGATTGCGTGTGCAATTTCATTGTGAAATCGGGACTGTAGTGCTCCGGAAATACGGTTCGAATGAGTTTCGTCTGCTGCAATTGTTGCCAATATCCTTTCGGTTCCTGCATCAATTTTTCCAGTAATCGGGCATCCGTCATGAATGCGGTGACAAGTTCTCCCGACCCCAAAACCGCCGCATACCACCATCCGTTTTCAACCGATTCCACGTATGTATACTGCGCAATTTCCGTGTTTTTAGGGAGCGAAAAATAAGCAGTTGTTCCGGTGAGTTCATCCAAAAAACGCCGTTCAATTCCCAAACAACGCGCCACTTTGCTGCTTCTGCCGGTTGCATCGACAATAAACCCCGCTGGAATTGTTTGTTCACCTGATGGTGTTAGAACGGTCATCAACCATGATTCGTCGGGTTGTTGATGGAGTTGCAGCAATTTGTGATCGGTAAGGATTTGAATTCCCTTTTTGTGTGCGAAATCCTGTAAATCGGTTTCCAGTATTTCGCGTTGCACATGCCAGCCGTGACCAAGTGTACTTTGGATAAAGTGTTTTTCCTGCAAGGTTTCGTTTCCCCATTGCCAGGTGTTTCCATAGCAGGCAAGGTGCTCGGGACGATCAAGCAATTCACGGATTCCTAACGCCTGCAATATCGGAGCAACAGACGGCGGGAGTGTTTCGCCTACTTTTCGTTTTGCACCCGGGCTTGTCTCCAAAATCGTTGCAATGATCCCGCGCTGTTGCAGGGATAAAGCAGTGGCGATCCCTCCGAGACCGCCACCAATAATAAAAACCTCCTTAGCGGAAAATGGTTTATCGTTCGTCACGTGGAATAACAGTACGTGGACGTTTGCGTGCTTTGTCTGCTGTAGTAGCTGCTTTGAGACGCACCGGTGCTTGCGGTTTGTCGTTCATCAGATTTTCGGCATATACCACTTGTTCAAAACTAGGATCGACCGTCTCAAAATCACGACGTCCGGTTTCCACCCAATACGTTTCCGGCAACAAACCATCGGCTGTTGAACCGATAGCTTCCTGCTGCGTGACAATACCCAAATAGTGCCATTTGGCAATCATTGAATTGATTTTTTTGGTATAATTTGTTCCGAAATCACGCAGCCAATCCTGGCGGTAATCAAAATGCTTCAGGCGCTGACCTGTCGGTACATCATCGTGCGATAATCGTTTGAAACTATCCATGCTCAACACCTGATTGGGAACGCGCGCCGCCCAGAATGAAGGTAGAGGCAAATACGTCGACGGATCGTAACCCGACAAACAACTCGCTTCATCTGTTTGCCACGGAACGCCCAGCCAACGCGTTAATGTGCCCGGGCCACTTGCAGCCAGCGGACCGTCAGTTTCAAGTGCAATATTGGTACTCAACAACGGTCCCCAATTGTCTTTCGGAGATTCGTCTTCGGGAAGCACATTCAGGCGGTACGCTTCTTTCCACATTTGCGGAACGCGCATTGGCCAGGTAAGTTCTATTCCCGGATGGAAAGGCCCGCCCAAACAATCATCGAGATTGGTTTTGGTAAGCATATGTGGCTGTTCCTGCAACGGAACTTCGTTGAGATTCTGATAAACAGGTGGTTTATTCGTTGTGAAATTGCCCTTTGCCCAGCTTTTCAGCCACGCATATTGTGTGGCAGTAACCGGAAGATCAACGATGGCAATATTGGTGTATTCGCCAAAACCATCTCCGTAGAAAGGTGGCACCTGTGCCGGACGATAATCTTTGCTGGCGGGATCTCTGAACCAATCAAAAACCCGTTGACGCAACGAAGCCGAAGCTTCACCACTGTTGCTCAATTGGCGCACCAGGTCGGCTTTGGTGAAATCGGCCGGAGAATTCTGACCAAATACCATAAAGAAACCATGATTGACCCATTGTGTTTGTGTCATCCGGTCGAAGATTGGATAGATGTGTTCCCAAAAATCGGGGATTTCCTGTTTCGGAACCCAACCTTGTTCTACATTCATGTTGTAGACCACATCGTACATACTCACGGCGCCGTACAATCCTTGTCCGAAATTGGGCGGCGTAACAGCAACCATTGCCGGATCGGCTTCCAACACGGTCCCGTCTTTTAATGTAACGGTAGCCCAAACCGGCCCGTCAGAAATATCATCGTGCCAGGTATCGTTGTTGGCAAAGGTAACGGCTGTTTCATTGGTATACGACGCCGAATGTCCATCGCCGCCAAGTACAATCAACCGGCCTTCAGTATCGGTGCGCAATTCGCCCAGCGGAACGGGAATTCCCATGAACGAACCGCTGTCAAAATGGTATTGTTCACCACGTTGCGCGATGCCGCTGATGGTTCTTTTTCCCGGATCGATGATGAGTTGTGATCGGTCGGTAATATCTGCATTGCGAAACGAAGAAGGAACGGCTGCACCAACCAGGTCAAGGGCGTTGTTAAACATATACCAACTTGCTTTGCGATTGGCAATATGTACCCGCCATTGAATGGAAGCATCGGTAGCTGTGATTTCCTTCACCACATTTCCGTCGGAATCATAGCCATAAATCCGGAAACGGGCCGCTTGTTTTTTTACTTGTCCTTTGGTGTTTTTAAATCCGCCGGTTGGATTGGGAACCTGCCCTGTGACGTCTGGTCCGAAAAAATAATCGTTCTCATTTTCTGCCGGGGCGTTTCCCACCCGCGCGATTCCTATGGCCGGATAGATGGCTACTTTTACAATTGAATTGGTCATGCTGTTGTGTGTAAATAGAAGTTATAGTTCTTTCTAAAAATACTGTTTTCATATTCCGAATCAAATAACCAACTTTTTTTTGATTCGCCAGCGGGGATTATTACTGTATTTGATCGTTGCAGAAACTACGCGCACTTCATTTTGCTACATTTGGGAATTGAACATTTCTTTCAAACAACATTTGTATGAAACAGGCTTTGTCTATTGTTTTCCTTCTCTTGGGAATCACTTCGCTTTCCGCGCAAAAAGTGGCCATTACACTTGGTTTTTCTGACAGCATTCCCTCATCGGTATTCGGAAAGAATCAGACCGTAAATATTTATTTGCCGGATGGTTATCATCCTGATTCGGCTGCAACGTATCCAGTAATTTACCTGCTTGATGGCGCGATTGACGAAGATTTCATTCACATCGCCGGACTGGTGCAGTTTAACAGTTTTTCGTGGGTCAACTACCTGCAACCTTCTATATTGGTGGGCATCGTAAGTACCAATCGCAAGCACGATATGACTTTCAAACCGGCTCCTGATGCTACGTGGCCAACCTGGCTGAAAGGTTATCCGAATATCTATGGAATTGGCGGCGGATCCGAAAAGTTCATGTCTTACATTGAGAAAGACCTGCAGCCGTTTATAGAAAAGAATTATAAAACCAACGGTACCAAAACATTGATCGGCCAATCGCTCGCAGGATTGTTTGCCACGGAAGTGTTGTTCAAAAAACCAGAGTTATTCCAAAATTATTGCATCGTGAGTCCTAGCCTTTGGTGGGACAACGGATCGCTGCTGAAACAACCGTTAAAGCTTCCCGAAACACAAACAAACATTTACATTTCTGTTGGCGATGAAGGAAAAGAAATGGTAAGCGGAGCTAAGAACATAGGAAAAGCGCTTCAAAAACAAAAAAATGTTCGCTATGTGTACGAGTATTTACCGAAAGAAGATCATGGGACGATTTTGCATGAGGCGGTTGGCAATGCATTTGAGTGGATAGCGAAGTTGCCGGTCGGAAAATAATCAGATGAATTTTTCAGGATAAAATTTTCAAATTTGCATGTTCGAGAATTTGCATGTTCGCAATATTGCGAACACTGTTTTAGAAAACTAAAAATTTTCATTCAAAATTAGCCCTTTAAACCAGCCACCACTTTCTTCGCAGCGCCACTGTTTTCCTCAAAAATCAGTTTTAACTCATCTGCAATTTCGGTTTTTCGCTTTTGCATTTGACTTACCAATTCTTCCAGTTCACCCGAATCAGTGATTTCCAGCGCGACTTTTCGGTCAAGGAACAATTGCGCTTCCGGAAAACGTTCGTGCTTTGGGCCGAAAATAACCGGAATATCAAAAGCTCCGGGCTCGAGGATATTGTGCAGTTTCCCGGTAAATCCGCCACCTACATAAGCTATCGTCGCATAACGATACGCCGAGGTCAATTGCCCGATTGTATCTAAAATAAGCACCTGATTTTCCGGCGAAGAGGAATAATTGGTGTAACGTACCACTTGGTTATCAAACAGCGCGGAAATTGCTGATACATGTGCCTCGGAAACATCGTGCGGCGCAATGATGATCTTCATTCGTTCACGCAATTTCAGCAGAGAGACAAGTAAAGTTTCTTCATCAACCGGCCACGAACTGCCAAGAATCAACGTTGGTTTTTCGTGTGTGAAATCGGCCAGAATTTCATTGGAATCACCTTTATCCCGCACAGCAATCATACGGTCGTAGCGCGTGTCTCCTGAAAGCGTTGTTTGATGAATGCCGATACCCGCCAGTAAGTCTTTCGAGCGCTGGTCCTGCACATAAAAATGATCGAACAAACGCAATGCCGTCCGGAAAAATCCGCCGTACCACTTGAAAAAACGGTGTGTGGGACGGAACAGACTGCTAACGCCATAAACCTTTGCTCCTGAACGTTTGGCGGCCAACAAGTGATTGTACCAAAATTCGTATTTCACAAAAAACACGTCTTTTGGTTGGAAATGTGCGATGAATTTCCGGGCGTTGGAAGCTGTATCCAAGGGAAGATAACACGCTAAATCTACGCAATGGTGGCGCTTGTTGTAAAACTCCATTCCCGACGGACTGAAAAACGTGACCACTAAAAATGCATCGGGAAATCGTTCCTTGTAGGCAAACATCACTGGCAAGCCCTGGTCGAATTCACCCAGCGAGGCGCAATGAAACCAAACGGTTTGCCTGTTTTCTGGAAGTTTAAAATCAGTAATTGGAGTTTTTCGGCCAGTGATCCACTTTTTGGCTTTGGCATTGAACAATGAAGCGCACCACATCAAGCAGTACAAACCTCCCATTCCAACAGCGTAAAGCAGGCGCATCAATCGAAGTAATAGTCTTTCGGTTTGCGTTGGTAGACCGGAATAAACCAACCGAGCTTGAATCCGATCTGAACATCCAAACGCTGACCTTTCGGCACTTCTTCATCCGGACGGTCGAAAAAGACCTCGCGGCGATTATACGTCAACCCTTGCTGGGCATAAAATCCACCGTAAAAATTCACAATTCCCTGATTGGCAAGGAAGGCGTAACCAACGAATTGATGAAAATTGATTCCTGATGTAAAACGGTCGTAGCCTTTTTTGTAATCCAGTTCCAGACTCGGAATTACCTGGTCGTTGCTTTCGATGCGTAGTTTATGTTGTAAATAACCAACACCTCCATGTACGTAAATCCCCGAATTTTCATTCATGCTCAACACCGGAAACACTTTTCCGACCATGAGGTTGACGTTGAAACCACGGCTGAACAATAAAATATTGGCGATATCGCCGTTTACATCTGTTATGTTTCCGTAGCTGTCTGCGAGTCCGTCAAACAATCCTTCCATGCGAATTTGGCTGCCGAACATAAAGTTACCATCCAAACCATAAACCCAATTACGCTTGGTTTTGTAGCCGGCCATCATTCCGAGGTGGTTAAAAAAGCCGTAACGCTCGCCCAAATCTGCGTTGCTCCAGTTACCGCCATATTGAATGCCAACCCACGGAGTACCGATAATAGAATCACCGAATTTTCGCTGCGACCAGGCCGTGACTTGTAACGAAAAAGCAATCAATAAACAGAAATAGATTTTCATGAACAAAACAATGAGGTTCAAAAGTAAAAAAAAGGTTCGGGTCTGATAACGTAAAATACGGAAGTGTAGTATTTATTGAGTTTGACCTCGGATGCAAATAGGAAACATCGCATTTAAGTTCGACCACAGATGACTCAGATTTACACGGATAGATTTGTGTGCTAAATTGTGAATCTTACGCTGACGTATAGCCAGGGATCTGTGAACATCTGAGCCAGATGTGGCAAATATCTCCTCCAACTTATTTGAAAGTCAATGCAACTCTTTCACAATCACTTTCATCATCTATTCAACAAACAGCTTTATTCATTTAATTTGGAGGAAAAATGAAATTATCGACATCTTTATTACAAGCCATCGCGATTGGCGTAACGTTAGGAACAGCAACCGTGAGCGCATCATGCGAAAAAGAAGACATGAAATCGCAAATGGAACGCAATGAAAACGGTGACTGCGAACCGGGAACCAATTGCCCGTCTGAGTGTACAGCTTGCGGAATGGGATAAACAGCAGCGCTCTTTTGTAAAAAAGGGTTTTACTATTGGAAAGCTTGACGTTTTCAGTTAGTATTACGGCATGAAATGTGTCGTGCTTCTGTTGACACACTAACAAAACGAGTCATGAAACTTTCAGCTTCACTTTTAAAAGCCATTGCATTGGGCACTTCCGTTGCAGCGCTTACCGCTTCTTGTAAACCCGACGAAGTAAAATCGGGAGAAAAAGCCAAGTATGAAAAGGCAAACAAAAAACAGGAAGAAGCGCCGTCGATGCACCATGATTGTCCGGCATGCGGCATGGGATGACGAAACAACAACACATATTGGCTTCGGTAGCTTGTAACTTAGATCAACATCTGTTACAAGCTACACTTCCATTATTCATTGACGAGCAGGTTGAAGCCATCGAATGGTCGTTTGATGCGCTTTACAAAGTGCGGAACATTCCCGATTGGTTTGTTGAATTGCTCACCGCTTTCGGGAAAGAAGGTCGTTTGATAGGCCATGGCGTGTTCTTTTCACTTTTCTCGGGCAAATGGAGTCCGGAACAGGAACGCTGGCTCGATCACCTGAAAAAAGTATCGGGTAATTTCACCTTCGACCACATCACCGAACATTTCGGGTTCATGACCGGCGAAGATTTTCACAAAGGCGCGCCAATTGGTATTCCTTACAATTCAACAACGCTTGCCATCGGAATTGATCGCCTGAAACGCATTCAGGATACATGTCAATGTCCGGTCGGATTGGAAAACCTGGCATTTTCCTATTCGCTTGAAGAAGTGAAACGACACGGAGAATTTCTCAACGAACTGATTGAACCGGTTAACGGCTTCATCATTCTAGATCTGCACAATTTCTATTGTCAGCTGCACAATTTTTCGCTCGATGCCGAAGAACTCATTCGCCTTTACCCGCTTGATCGCGTACGCGAAATCCATATTTCCGGTGGCAGCTGGGAACAAACCGATTTACAGCCACAACGCACCATTCGCCGCGATACCCACGACGACTCAGTCCCGGAAGCTGTTTTTGAATTATTAAAACTGGTTATTCCACGATGTCCTAATTTAAAATTCGTCGTACTGGAACAACTCGGTATAGCACTCGACACCACCGAACAACAACAGCAATTTCAAGCCGATTTTGCTCGCTTAAAAAGCATTGTTTCAGCATTCGGTTTACCAAACCCGGTGAATGATTTTCTTCCCAAATTGCCGTTTGCTTTAAGCACTTCGGTGGCTGAAGATACACAGCTCGCTTCGCAGCAACAGGAATTGTCACACATCCTGGAAAATGCGGTGAATTACGAAAACGCAGTAGCATTGTTATCAAATTCCGGCTTAGCCAATTCAGATTGGAAAGTCGAAGAATGGTCGCCTTACATGCTGGAAACCGCCATGCGTATTGCTCAAAAATGGAAAAACGGCTGGAAATAACCACATAGAAAACATAAGAAAATTTATGGTAAAAGCTATGTGATCCTATTGTGGCCTATGTGGTTAACTTTTCGAGTTCGACTACAACGGTTAAAATTCTTATTTTCGTGAGAATCAATTTGTTTCTATGAAAAGACTTCTCTACTCCCTTGTTCTGATTGCATTTCCGTTTTTTGCTTCTGCTCAAAACCCAACCATTCAGGCTATTATCAATGCCGTGAATATTGATACCCTCATGCAAAATGCCGATGAGATAACCGGCGAAGTAGGCATTGTGGTCGACGGAGTAACGGATACCATTAAGTCACGAAACAGGAACCGGCCGGGCAATGAATTGTGTTTTAAATACCTGCGCGATAAATTGATTTCCTGGGGATACCAGGTTGATTCACTTGCCTTTGGTGTAAGCGGTGGTAAAAATATCTGGGCCGTGAAACCAGGAAATGTATATCCCAACGAACCGGTTATTATTTGCGCCCATTACGATGGAATGCCGAATCTTCCGGTAGCACCTGCCGCTGATGATGACGCCAGCGGAATGTCGGCCGTGTTGGAAGCAGCCCGCGTAATGGCTTCGTATAATTTTGAGCATACCGTCATTTTTGCCCTTTGGGATGACGAAGAATATGGATTGGCCGGCAGTAATGCCTTTGCAACGATGTATGATACTGCCAATGACAGCATTTATGGCGTGATCAATATGGATGCGATTGCGTGGGACAGCGATAATGATTCCGTTGCCCGGGTGCATACGCGACCTATTGCCAATTCAGAAATGATTGCCGACACCGTAATTGCAGTGAATACCGATTACGCTATCGGAATCGATTTGTTGGTGAATAATCCCGGAGCGACATACAGTGATCATGCTTCTTTCTGGAATCATACATACGGCGCCGTGCTTCTGATAGAAGATTGGGACAATGATGCCAACACGCATTACCATGACGCGACGGATGAAGTGCAGTATTTTAATATCCCCTATTACCATAAAATGTCGAGATTATCGATTGCGGCAACCGCAGCTTTGGCAGTACCTTATAACTCCGGGGCCGGGATTGAAGAAGAAACCGAAGAGCTGATCAGCATTTATCCGAATCCGACGCACGGAATCGTGAATATCAACTGGCAAAACGATTACGAGACATTGGAATTGACAGATGTATCAGGCAAAATCGTCTACACGACTGTTCTTACTAAAGGCGCAAAAGCGGCCATTGTTGATCTGACAGCTTACCGGAATGGTGTTTATTTTGTGACGTTGACGAACAAGGATCTTCAGGTGGTTCAAAAACTGATCCGGAAGTAAAATACCTACTGATAAATGGCATAAATTAACCACATAGGCCACAATAGGATACATAGATTTTCTAATGCTGACTAATCTATGGGATAAATCCTTTGTAATTTTCTATGTGACCTATGTGGTTAAATTCCCTGTTTTTTTCCAATCGCTCATTCAAAATCACTATTCATACAGAAATTCGGAGTTTCCAACAATAATCAAATCTGATTTTCAGTTAGTAACTAAGAATGCTGTTGTAGAATCACCATGATATTTAAGCAAAAGCATCTAATTGAAATGTAGTATTAATTTACTTTCTTTGGTCCGATGAACAAAACACTTCAATTTCCGTCAGTTGATCGTTTGACGCTCCTCGTCGCGGTTTTGCTTCTACAACTTTCAGCTCCAATCTTTGCACAGGAAGACGATTCGGTCGCTTTGCAATTATTTAACCATCAAGACCTTAACACCGATGCCGATCGCGCTTCAAAGACCATCGTTTCTGCCAATCGACTGGCTGAAACACCCGATGAAATGGCGCAGGAAGTGATCATTATCGATGGTGCTACGATTCGTAAGTTCGGTTATACCACCTTGGTAGATGTGCTGGAAAGCATTCCCGGATTTCGTACATCACAGCCGGGAAATGCCATTGAAGGTGAAACATTTTTGATGCGCGGACTCTACGGTAATGACCACGTGAAATTCCTGATCAACGGCGTTCCCATCAAACCCGAAGCCGTAAAAGGAATGCCTATCGGCGGACAACTTCCCATTCGTCATGCTGAGCGCATTGAAATTATCCTGGGACCATCTTCGGCGCTTTATGGCTCGGAATCAATGGCCGGAGTCATCAATATCGTGTTGCCGGAAATCGACCGGCCGGTATTTGCCTGGGCCGATGTAAGCCTGCTTTCACCCAATACAACTGATTTTAACCTGACACTTGGCGGGAAAGCCGGAAAAGCAAAAAACATTGTGAACTACGAGATTTTTGCTTCCTCTTACCGCTCGACGAATGTGAATCTGTATATCCCCGATGATTCGATTCGCGTAAAACCGGGACAGCTCAATCCGACACAACAACAATTGTTTGTGGGCGATGGTGACGGTTTACCCGAAATAGATGATCTCAAACGTGAAAGCCGGTTGTTAGGAACTTACCTTACCTACAAAGGCATTGAACTGAGTTTAATGAACATGTACCGCGAGGAAAACAGCGGTTTCGGAAGTCAGCCCTTGCAACAAGCTTATTTTGATCCTTCACTGACGTATGGCGAAAACATCAATTCATTTGGTTTACGATACAACAGTCCAGCTACTAAACGTGTGCAAATTCGCACGTCCATTTCGGCATTGACCTACCGCACTATTACCAACGCGGGCTATTACGGAGTGACACATTTACTGTCAAACGGTCGCAACTTTATCTACGCGCGTTCGTTGGATATCAACGGTGATTTTCAGGGAATTGTTCGCGCTAATAAATACATCAACGTCATGTTTGGTGTTTCGGGCGATTATTCCACTTCTCATCCGTTTACCAACTTTTTATTGCGACCATACAAAGACCGAACCGTAAGTTTTGCCTTGAACGATCAAAACGACACCTTACAAACGGCTGTTTTGCAATCACCTGACATTCAAAGCATCAGCATGTTGGATACAGCTCAGTTTATGGCTGCTTTTAGCAAATATGATGTTTCGGCATTCGCGCAATCGTCGTTCAGATCCAAATCGGGGAAATGGCTGGGTGAAGCCGGGCTTCGGGTCGATTTCAACAGTTTTGGCGAGATTGTTCCTTCCCCAAAATTAGGCGTTGTTTACCGACCATCGTCCAAATTCAGGTTGCGTGCTTATTACGGAAAAGGTTACCGCGCTCCCAAATCGTATTACATCTTTAACAATTACAGTGAAACGGCACAAAATTTCGGGAACGGAGAAAAACTCAAACGCCATAGCATAGATATTAAATCAGAGCAGCTGCAAGGTATCGAAGTGGGCGCCGACTATCGTGTAACCGACTACTGGAAAGTGAGTCTTAACTATTACGCGCATTCACTCAAAAACCGGATTTTGCGTCAGGTTTTTATTCCAAGTCAGGACAGTGCAAATCCACAGAATCGCATCGGTTTCGGTTATTTCAATGGTTCTTCTTATTCCTTTTTACAATCGGTGATGCTGGTAAACAACTTTTCATTCAAAGTGGGGAACGTTGGGTTGAATTTGCTGGTGAGTTACGAATATTCCAAAGGAAGAGAACATGTTGACGCGCCCGATGACGCGCCCGGAGGCGATGTTGTTTCGACGGGTTACCGATTCGTTCCCGTTCATGCGGGCAAGGCCAATTTTGATGTGACGTACCGCGATTTCACGGCTTCGGTACGCGGAACAATGACCGGAACATTTATCACTGATATTTTCCGGATCAACAATGATATTCAGTACAGCGAATCAGACATTCCGTTTTACAATGTCGACCTGCTGATTTCCAAACAATTGTTCCGTCAATTGAGCTTGTTCGGAGGCGTTTACAACATCTTCAACAAAGTGCAAAGCGGCATTCCCAATGTGGATCTTTCGCATACCTGGACCTACAATCCGCAATACGGCCGCGTGTTTAAACTGGGCTTAAGCTTTAAACTCAACTGATATGAAATGGTATCTGGCACTTATTTCGTTCATGGTTGCGGGAGTTTATCACGCTCAGGAAATGCGTATTCAGCAATGGGAACTCGATCGCGCACATGTGGATCGGTACAATTCGGTGGCCGACAATCACCCGAAACGTGACACAGTAGAATATTACTTCACAAAATCGCAGCTCATTGCCGAAGAAATCGGTTACTGGGAAGGTGAAGTAACCGCCTGCAAAGGATTGATCGCGTTTCATCAACAGGATAAGGAAATCTACGACAAGCTGCGTTATTCGCTCTTATTGGTGAATATTTACGAAAAACACGGCACTACCGATCAAAAAATACAAGCTTATAATCAGCTAGGGAAACTCTATTTCAATGAGCG
Source organism: Bacteroidota bacterium (assembly GCA_040387295.1). GTDB lineage: Bacteria > Bacteroidota > Bacteroidia > Flavobacteriales_D > Crocinitomicaceae > Fluviicola. The sequence continues at coordinate 279,338 of JAZKEB010000004.1, forward strand.
TTTGTACGCCAAATCGGTGGAACAATACAAAAAAGCCATTTCACTGGAAGGCGATCAGAAAAAAGCGTCGTTTGAAACGCAAATCGGTTTGATCAAGGCACAGAAACAGGCCCGTGAACTGGATGACGCCATTGTTTCCGCACGCATTCTTGAATACAAAAACGGGCTAACGAACGCCCAAAAAGTGGACTTACTCAAGGAAAAAGCGACTATTTATCACGATCTGAAAGCTTTTCCGCAGGAATTGGAAAGTTACGAAGCCATTTTGCCGTTGGTGAAAAACGGTCAGCAGGCTTACCTGGAACCGACCATCTGGAACAACATCGGTTACACCAACAAATACCTCAACAATTATTCTGCGGCGAAAGGTGCTTTCTTGCAAGCCGCACGCACCGGAAACAAGAACGATGATGAATTATTAGGCGCTTCTTTCCATAACCTCGGACTGATTCTTTACAACGAGCGCGATCTTGATTCGGCGTTGCTATGCTTCGAAAAAGCGAGGATCCATTACACCAATATCAATGATTTTGAGCAGGCAACCAGTTGTTTGAATATGCAGGCAATGACGTATTATCAGCAGAATGACGCGTTCAATTCTCAGAAAAAAGTCAACCTCGCCATTCAATCGGCTAAAAGTCACAATCTGGCGCATGTACTTTCGAGAAGTTACGAGATCAAATCGCTGATTCATCAGGATTTATACGAATTTGAACTGGCGCTGGAAAGCTACAAGCAATTCCTTTCCATCCGTGACTCATTGCTCACCGAAGACCGCGTGTCGGAAAACAAACGCTTGTTTGATCAATACAAGATCGAACAAATTGAAAAACAATTGCGGTTGGTTTGGGCCAAAAACGAATTGGACATCCTCAATCTGGCCCGTGAAAAAGCGGAAAAAGAAGCTGAACGCGAACGCTTCAATACCAAACAAAAAGAAGATCAGCTGCGGATTTCTTCCTTGCAAAACAAGGAACTCCGGGCACGCGAAGAACTACAGCGCCTGATGTTACGCGAAGAACGGCTCAACCTGGAAAACAAGGAAAAACAATTGGTACTGAGCGAACGCGACAATCAGCTCAAGGAACTAGCCCTTGAAAAAGAGCGGTTAGTGGTCAGTGCCAACGAAAAGGAAATCCAAAATCTGGCACAGAAAAGTGAGCTGGAAAAGCAAAAACGGATCATCGAAAAGGCCGAATTCAATTACCAACTGCGTCTGGTATTCGGAGCGTTGCTGTTTATTTTCCTGATCCTGCTTGGTATTCTATACGCTTACCGAAAGCTGCGTCAGCGCAAGAAACACATCGAGCGGCAAAATGTGATTATTGCGCAAAGCAAACAAGTGATTGAACACGAAAAGGAAAAGTCGGAAGGCTTGCTGCTCAATATCCTACCCTTTGCCATTGCCGAAGAATTGAAACTCAACGGGACTTCCAAGCCCAAACTATACGACGAAGTGAGCGTTGGATTTACCGATTTTTCGGGCTTTACGATGATTTCCGAAAAACTCACGCCGGAAATGCTCGTGGAAAAACTCGACGAAATTTTCTACGCCTTCGACCTCATTATCGAACGTCACGGATTGCAGCGTATCAAAACCATCGGAGATGCCTACATGTTTGCTGCCGGCGTTCCTGAGCCACTGGATGATCACGCTGTGCGCATTGTAGAAGCCGCTATCGAAATGCGCGATTACATTGAACAATACAACCGTGAACTTCCACGCAACGATCCGAAATGGAACATCCGCATCGGCGTTAATACCGGCCCTATCGTAGCTGGCGTTATCGGCATCAAGAAATTTGCCTACGACATCTGGGGCGATGCCGTGAATCTGGCTGCCCGCATGGAATCGAGCGGTGAAGTGGCCAAAGTAAATGTTTCCGGAAGCACATATGAGTTGATCAAAGGTAATTTTGCGACAGAACATCGCGGTAAGATTGCGGCCAAAAACAAGGGCGAAGTGGACATGTATTTTGTGGAGCATCGGTGAAAAACCATTACCTTTAGCGGCACACCTTAACATTAAATCGGATGAAAAATCGATTCCTGACCCTTCTTTTTACACTTCCTTTTCTTGCTTCCGCACAGTCTGAATATGATGACCAAGTATTTGAAGTTCGTTGCGATTCGGTCGCCATTGCACGGCAGCAGCTCCAATCCATGATGCTGATCCGCGAGTTTATCCTCGAATCGGGATACAACCCAGTTACCAAGCTCATGATGAGTGAGTTCAACACCTTCGGGCAACCGACATACATGGAAAAATCACCTCATTTTAATGTCGACTACGATTTTTACGGGCTGAGCTACAAAATACAGCAGCGCTTCGAATACAACCAACAACACTGGTTAAGCAACTATTGTTACAATTACAAAAAACGCGTCTTTTGTCAACAAAGTGAATACAACGAATCGGGGAATATAACACGCCTTACCTCTGGTAGCGATTCACTCTATACCAGTGAAATACAGATGCTGTGGGAAGCCGGAAAAATGGTTAAAGCAACGTTTAAAAATTCTGACGGCCCCGAAACCTCCTACCGGCGTACCATCAACGAAGCCGGAAAAATAGCGGAATACAGTTCAGACGCCTACCGCATTACTTATGCTTATTCCCAAACCGGAAACGAAGAAACCACCACCATTCATACCTATCTCAAAGACACCTTATACCGTGTGAATATTAAAAAAGACAGAACCGACAAAAAAAATCTGGTCACTTATTACGCCGAATTCAACCACAAGCGCGATACCTTGAGCGCCATGATGGCAACCTACGATACTTACGGGAATGTGACCAACTACGAAGGCAGAAGCTACCGGTACGATATGGGTGAATGGGGAGAAGAGCCCTATGCACCGGACATGGGCGAAGATTCTCAATCTCCCTTTAAACAAACTCCTGAAAAACAAAACAAACCCAAAACAGCAGTCAAACCCGAAATTGAGGTAGAAAAACTGGAGTTGGTGAATGTGTATTCGGATCAGAACCTCCTGACCAAACGGTTGCTTTACCGCATTTCACCGAAAGGCGAACGCACCTTGATGGCCATAGACCGGGTGATCTACGAAAAAGAACCGTTGATCAGCAAGCCATGGTATGTGGAAGAGGAGAATGAATATGGAGATTATGGGGATGAGTAGTAATTGATTCCATTAAAAGCTCAGTTAACCAAGGTAATCCCAAAATGGCATTAAGTAACAATCGCCAGAGAACAAGGTGAGTTAAGCGTAATAGAACCCCTGTTTGAGCTCAGTCATCGGGTTGTTTGCAAAACAATCCGCTAATGACGTTTTGCGAGTTGGGGTGAAATAGCTTAATAAACCGTCGTTCTCAAGATTGGGACTTACAGCCTTGATTTTTTGATTCTTTTTCATCAAGGAAAAAGAACACACAATCACCCTTGTATCCCCTGTAGCGAACACAAATTGTGGTACAAACCTTTCATGTCCAACAATTCCTGATGTGTTCCGCGCTCAGCGATTTTTCCTTTGGAAAGCACCAAAATTTCATCAGCATTTTTGACCGTGCTCAAGCGGTGAGCGATAATCAGTGACGTACGATCTTTCATTAATTCATCCAATGCACCTTGTACGATTTTTTCGCTTTCGGTGTCAAGCGCCGAAGTGGCTTCATCCAAAATAAGGATCGACGGATTTTTCATAATGGCCCGCGCAATACTGAGGCGTTGTTTTTGCCCGCCCGATAATTTGTTACCTCGCTCACCTATCACCGAATCATACCCATTTTCCATGTTGATGATGAACTCGTGCGCGTGGGCAATTTTGGCAGCTTCAATGATTTTTTCCATCGGTGCATCGTCCATTCCAAACGCAATGTTGCTGCGAACAGTGTCGTTAAACAAAATCGATTCCTGCGAAACAATCCCGATGTGACGGTGCAGGTCTTCCAGCTGATACGTCCGAATGTCTTGCCCGTCAATGCGAATCACGCCTTCAGTAACGTCATAAAAACGCGGGAGCAAATCAGCAATGGTCGACTTCCCACTTCCCGATTCACCAACAAGGGCAATGGTCTTTCCACGTTTCAGTGAAAACGTTACATCCTGCAATACCATTTCGTCTTTGTAGCGAAACCACACGTGATCTACTTCAATACCATCTTCAAACTTTGCAAGCGGAATAGCTCCCACCTGTTGCTCAATGGTTTCTTCAGCATTCAGAATCTCGTTGATCCGGTCTTGAGAAGGCTGTGCTTTATTCAAATTTCCCACAGATGTCGCAATTCCCTGGATAGGTCTTAATAGCTGCGAGAAAATGATAATAAAGCCAACAAATTTCGACCCTGTAAGACCTGATTGTCCGTCGAGGATCATGATTCCACCGAACCAAACAAGGCAAATCATTACTGCAGAACCAAGTACTTCATTCAATGGTGGGGATAAATCACGTTTACGGAACGCTTTGGTAATCAATTGCTGATGACGCAGGTTGATCTTTTCAAAATTGGCTTGTACGTAGCGAATTGCATTAAAGGCTTTCACCACTTTTATTCCGCCCAGGGTTTCATCAATGGCCGAATAAACGATCCCGTTTTGTTCTTGTCCGGCCTTGGCTGTACGCTTCAAACTTTTACCGATACGCGAAATCACGAATGCCGAAATGGGCAATAAAATAAACGAAATCAATGTCAGTTTGGGGCTGATGTATATCAAGCCGGCAATGCTCGTCAATACTGCAAATGGTTCACGGAATACCAATTCAAGCATACTCACCACCGCAATTTCTATTTCACCCACATCGCTGTTCATGCGCGACATCAAGTCGCCTTTGCGCTCTTCGGTATAATAAGACATCGGTAACCGAAGCGCCTTTGCATACAGTTTGTTTTTGATATCACGAACAACAGCCATCCGCAATTGCGACTGGTGCCAGATAGCTCCGTAACGAAACAGGCTTTTTAGAAAGAACGCTATGAAAACGGTCACACATACAAATAACAAGGCTTTTTTCGGATCATCCTTCACCATTTCCTGCATGATGTACTGATAAGAATCCGCTACATAATCCACGATATCCGTAATTCCTTTATAAACCGGTTTAGCCACATATTTCGCCTCTTCCGTCTTAAAGATCATTTGAAGAAACGGGATCAGCAAAACAATGGAAAGCAGGTTGAAAATAACGAACAGTAGGTTAAAGATGATCGTAAGGATCGCCTGCCAGCGGTACGAAAAGGTGTACCGGTAAATTTCCATCAATGATTTCATGCGCCACAAAGATAGGGTTTTTGGTGGTTTTTTTGACGAGGGACTACGTAGGCGCGGGATGCGTCCCGTGCTTACATCAAAGCCACCATTTAAAACCACCAAAAACCCTATCTTTGCACCATGAGTTCAATCAGACAAAGCAGAATTGAAGGTGTTATTCAAGAGGAATTAGCAACTTTTTTTCAACGAAATGCCCGTGAAATATGTTTGGGCGCGATGGTAAGTGTTACCGTGGTGCGCGTAACGTCCGATCTTTCACTGGCGCGTATTTATGTAAGTATTTTTGCCGGTCCCGAAAAAGAGGTCGTATTAAAAAGCATTCAGGAAAATTCCCGAAAAATCAGAGGTGAAGTGGGCAAACGCCTGAAAAACATGCACCGAATTCCGGAGTTAATTTTCTTCATCGACGACTCACTCGATTACGCCGAGACGATCAATAATTTATTGAAATAACCATCAACGTTCCGTTTTACATAGCGCGACGATACCTGCGTCATACCAGAAAACAACGAAATCTGGTACACCTCATCACCCGCATTTCGGTGATTGGCATCGCCATTACAACTGCCGCGTTGGTCATTCTAATTGCCGCATTTAATGGTATCGAAGGAATGGTGGAACGGCTTTACAGTTCATACGATGCACCCTTAACAATTCGTTCCGAGAAAGGAAAAACATTCAAAGAAAACACGATCGATCTTGCAAAAATCAAGAAAGTTGAAGGCGTTGCCGAAGTGAGCAGAGCGGTGGAAGAAACCGTGATCTTAAAACACCAGAAAAAATGGGTGAATGCCCAAATGGTGGGTGTCGACCTCAATTACCTGAAGACTTGTGAGATTGAAAAACACGTGGTCGACGGTTATCCCGCATTGGAAGAAAACGGCAAACCAACTGCCATCATTGGTGCCAGTTTACTCGATAAACTCGACGGTTATATTTCCGAAGCAAACGGTTATGAGCAGTTGATTCTCTATACTCCGCTCAGAGACGCTTCGATTTCGCGCCGAAAAAATCCATTCAAAACAACCACATTGGCCATTTCAAGTCGCATGAATTACAATCGCGAAGTCAATTCGCAGTTCATTTTGATGCCGCTGGATTTTGCGCAGGACCAGTTGAATTACGATGGTGAAATTACAGCGCTTTACCTCGGTATTCAACCAAAAGCAGACGCATTTGAAGTAAAAGAACGCTTACAAAAACTTGTTGGTCCCAATTTCAGGGTGAAAACCGCTGCTGAAAAGAATGAATTGATTTACAAAACAAGTCAGTCGGAAAAACGCATCGTGATTATCATCCTGGTATTCGTTTTTATCCTTGCCGCTTTTAACCTGATTGCCTCACTGACCATGTTGTTTATCGAGAAGAAAGACAACATTCAAACCATGAATTACTTCGGCGCGGGCAATGGTTTTATATTCCGCATTTTCTTCTTTGAAGGTTTACTCATTGCCGGAAAAGGGATTGTGATCGGATTGGTGCTTGGAACTGGCGTTTGCCTTGCCCAACAATATGGAAAACTGCTGGAAATGCCGAACTCGGGCGGAGAAGCTTTCCCGATTGAATTCACCGTTCAGGACGGTTTACTGATCATTGTATTGGTAAGTACGCTCAGCGCTATTACGGCTTTTCTTCCGGTGTATTATCTGGTGAAACGGGCTTCCCGCTAGGTTCTTTTCTGATTCGCAATTCTTTCAATCCCACAACCGTGATATCATCCGTTTGCTCATGGGCTTCCGACCAGTTGCGCCAGGCGTTTTCGAAGTATTTCTTTTGCAATGGCATTGATTCGATGTGCACTTGCTGCAGAAGTTCAACGATGCGTTTGAATCCGAATTTCTTGTTGCGGATACTTCCGAATTGTTTCTGGTAACCATCCGTAAACAAGTAAAAGCTATCGGCCGGATCAAATTTTACGCAGACCTTTTCAAAGTTCGTCGATTCGTCTGTTTCGGAAGCTATTTTGGTTGTCCGGTAAACATTCAGTTCTCCGCCTCGCTGGTGAATAAACGGCACACCACTGCTGGCGTAGCACATTTCTCCCTGCTCGAACACGCACACCAGCGTTTCCATACTGTCAAACATCACACTCCCTTCGTTTTTCTGCAAGATCCACTCCAATTCGCGGTTCAATTGATTCAGGATCACATCCGGATCACATTGTTTGCGCTCACGCACGATCTGGTTGAGCAGGTTGATTCCGAGAATGGTCATAAAGGCTCCTGGAACACCATGTCCGGTGCAATCGGCCAATACCACGATCAGTTTGTCGTCGATTTCTTCTACCCAGTAAAAATCGCCACTCACGATGTCTTTCGGCTTAAACAAGGTAAACGATTGTTCAAAATACCGGTTGAAAATCTGCGGATCGGGCAACAGGTTAAACTGAATGCGTTTGGCCGAGTTGATACTCGAAGTAATATCTTTATTCTGCTGTTCGATCAGCAAATCGTTGGCACGTTTCTCTGTAATATCTCTTGCCAGGGCAATGAATCCTGAAATGCGTTTACGCGAACCCGGTTCATAGAGCATGGTCACATTTTGTCCGACCCAAAACATACGGCCGTCACGCGATTTGATCGGGAATTCCAGGTATGTATGGTGTAAACGATTGGAAAACTGGTCTTCGTAAAACTGCTTCACGCGATCACGGTGATCCGGCGCAATGAGTCCGATGGAGTTTTTCCCGATAATGGTTTCGTTGCGGTAACCGAACAATTGCACACAGCGCTCGTTGGCGAAGATGAAATTGCCTTCGATATCCGTGTGGTAAATCATGTCCTGCGCATTTTCTACCAACGATTGGTAATTGGTCGAAATAGTGAGTTTATCCGTCACATCGTGTCCCATAATCACCTTCACCGAATCGTTGAAATACTTGCACGACCATTCGATCCAACTCACTTCATTGTGTTTGTTGTACATCGGGATCAGGAAGATCCGTCCGTCCTCAAATTCATCCTTCAAACTGATTTCGCGCATCTTGGTTTCGGCCACAAACGGATTGAGGATAGAAACAGGTTTCCCCACAACAGCTGAGAAATCAACAGCGAAAAAGGCATTGATGTTTTCACTGCAATACGTAATCAAACCACGCTGGTCAAACGAAATGGCCAATACGTTTCCTTTGTTGATGACGCCGCTGACGAAAATGAGTTTTTCGAGGGAATTGTTGCGTAAATAGGTTGCCATAACCCCGATTCCACCCGAGATTGCAATGGCCGACACAAACAGAATCTCGTTGTAAACCGTGTCTTCCAGCCACAACAGCATAATGGTTCCGGCAATGAGTTGCAGCATGGTCGCAAAAATCACAAACCGGATATTGGAAATAATAAACGGCACAATACTGGTTCCCAAAATGATGGCGATCAGTGGAAACGGATGCAGGTTGCTGATAAAGGAAAGATAAAAATACTCCAGCATGAACACCGAGTATGCAGCATAGAAAAGACGCGTCATTCGAATGCGGCTTCCCTTACCCGATTTATAATAATTACTCAGCACCACCAGCAAAAACATCAGTGATGAAAAAACGGTATTCAGCCAGGCAGTATCCACAAATGTTTTGTCGACCAGGTTCACAATGAACAACATAATCATGTTGAGGAAGAACCCAAAAGCGATAATCCGCGGAATCATTTTGATATCCACCATTACTTCTTTGGTGTCGAACAGGTTAGTGGAAACGTATGATTTAGACCACTCAAGGTAAGCCGTATTGATGATCCCGAGAATGATTACCAAAACCACAATAAACCATTTGGTGCGCCAGATCGGAATATCGATAACGATTGGGTAAGACGCTATTTTTGAAACGGTGATGCCATCATAGGAAGCTCTGACTTCCAGCTGATAGGTGCCATTCGGCAATTCGGGCAAATCGATTTCATGATCAAATGAAAAATTGGACCATTTATCCTGGTGACCCCTGATCCGGTAAGAAAACAGGATCGCCTCCGATTTGGGCAACAAACATTTGAAGGTATACAGAGATTTGTCGCGAAACTGCACCAATTCGCCCCGTTCGTTTTCCGTTCCGAAAAGAATAACCGGTTTGGGTGGTGGCGGAAAGCTACGCAGCACTTCGGTATTGATCAGGTAAAGCCCTTCAATGGTTCCCACAAAACAGGAATTACCCGACTGAAACTGAGAGCGCATGTGCGTTTCATAACCACCGAATCCTTCCTTGAAGGTGTAATTATTTTGCAACACTACCTGCCCGTTGGCATTTACTTCGATGATATTGATTCCTTTATTGGTTCCCACCAACAGGTTTCCGAAATTGTCGGAACTCAATGTGTAAAAAAGTGTCGACGGTAATTTCGCCGGATCATCGATCCGCACGTATTCTCCCCTGTTTGTGATTCCTGCCAGCCCTTTATCGAGCGAAAACCAGCAGGTACCAAAACGGTCGCGGGTAGACACTCCTGAATAAGCACCCAGGTTTCTGAAGATTTTCAGGAAGGATATTTTAGCTGTTTTTTTGTCGTAAGCGTAAATTCCGTCATTGGAACCGAAGTAAACCACCGACTGATCAAAATTGTTTTGTGCCGTGTAGAAATGGCTGGCGAAATTGACGTCTTTGGATTGGAACTGTTTGGATGCTTTTGTGGTAAAGTTGTATCGGACCATCCCTTCACCGCGGGGCGAATACCAAAACGACTCACCGTCCCAGTGCATGAGTGAAATGGATTTTCCGCTTTGGAATGGAAATGAAGTGGCTACAATGGAATTTTCCTTCAACTCCATTATCCCGACATCGGTTGCAATGAAAATTCCTTTTGGTGTTTCAACTACCTGATATGCCCGATAATGGTAGGACCGAAACGGAGCATCGGAATAAAGCGTGCCTATTCGAATTTCTTCATTGGTACCAACGATGATTTGGCCCGATTTGGTGCGATGAATCACTGAAATACTGTGATCTTCGTAAATCGGATCCAGTTCTACACGGGTAAACGGCTCTATCGAAACTTTAAACAATCCATACGAACTGTTGATCCAGAGATCATTGTTCTGGTCAATGGAAATACCATCGAATGAATAAATTTTCCCGGAATAATTCTGAACCACGCGTTGTATTTTTCCGTTGTCAAAACGATACAGTTTTTGTCCTTTTGTGCAGAAATAACCCACATTTCGGCGCTCGCAGACAGACAATACCTGATCGCCGTCATCTAGTTTATCACCCAGATTGGTCGACCGTAACTTCCCTGAAAAAATGCTTCCGTCATTAGAAAGTTCCAATTTCAGTTGTTGTTTGAGATCGCCGGAATACATGACAATCCTGTTTTGACGGAAGGTCCCGAAAACCGGTTTGAACGATTCATTCGCATAAGACGAATACCACTTATTGAGGCGGATAATTTTGCCTGAACGGACCAGGAAATTGCCGGAATCGGTAAAAATGAAAACACCTTGCGGAATCTTTAATACCTGGTGAATGACCAATCCAAGTCTTGATTTCACCGACATTCTTTGAATCACTTTGCCCGATTCGGTGAGCAACGTGATCGAATTCTGACAGATCAGTATCAACGAAGAATCAACCATCGATACCGCTTGCGACGTTCCGTCTCTTAACCCTTCAGATTGGTAAATCAGGCGATAATCTTTCTTTTCGTATTTGTATAAACCGCTGTAAGAAGAAGTGAAATAAATGATTCCGTTGGAGGCTGGATAAATCGACGATACGTGATGCTGGCCGTTGTTTCGCTTCGATTTTACTTCAAAGAAATGGTAGCCGTCAAACCGCATGAGTCCTGCTCCATCGGTCCCGATCCATAAATTTCCTTTGGAGTCCTGCGCCGCGCTGAGTGTCGATTCCATGACCAGTCCGTCACGGTGATTGTAATTCCGGAACGTGTACAGTTGCGCTGCCAGTAAAAACTGAATGACACAAAAACAAGCTGTCAATGTAGTACGCACAGGTTCAAACGTTGAAGTTTAGACAAGCAAGTTAATAAATAAACTGTTTTGTACCGAGGAAAACAAAAATCAGGCGATCACACGAAGCGTTTCGCTTACTTGTCTGCCTTTTGCTTTTACAATTTCCAACGTGTCTCCGAAAATGGTTACATGTCCCATTTTCCGGAACGGTTTGGTGGTTTGTTTACCGTATAAATGCACTTTCACGCCTTTTAGCTGCATGATTTCCTGCAATCCGTCGTAAACCGCTTCGCCTTCATAATCAGGAGCACCGAGTAAATTGATCATCACACCCGGCGACACCAATTCGGTGTTTCCAAGCGGAGCGTTCAGGATACTGCGCATGTGTTGTTCAAACTGCGACGTCAGCGCACATTCGATTGTATGATGACCGCTATTGTGCGGACGCGGAGCAATTTCGTTTACCAGCAGTTTTCCGTCAGGTGTCAGGAACAATTCTACCGCCAGCAAACCAACCATTTCAAGTGAATCGATCACTTTTAATGCCAGTTTCGTAGCTTCCTGCTCAATTTCTAAAGAAACATCGGCAGGTGAAAAAAGGAATTCCACCAGATTGGCTGTCGGGCTGAATTCGCATTCCACAGTTGGGTAAACCGCTGTTTCTCCGGCTTGATTGCGTGCCACGATCACCGATAATTCCTTGGAAAACGGCACCATTTTTTCGACGATACAAGGTCCATCAAATGCGTCATTCAAATCTTCCTGCGTTCGGATAATCTGAACACCTTTTCCGTCGTAACCACCTTTGCGGAGTTTCAATACAAACGGCATTTCAGGAGCGAGCTTCAGCAATTCTTCGCGTGATTCGACCAATGAAAAATCAGCCGTTGGAATGTGTTGATCCGCATAAAACTGTTTTTGCAAACCTTTGTCCTGAACAATTGCCAGAACACGCGGCTGTGGAAAAACCGCGATGCCTTGATTTTCGAGTTCCTGCAGGGCTTCTACGTTCACGTTTTCAATTTCAACGGTTACCACCTGCTTGTCTTTACCGAACGCCATTACCTGATCGTAATCGGTGAGCGAACCTACAATAAAACTACTGGCAATGGTTTTACACGGCGCATTCGGGTCGGGATCCATGCAGTGCACATGAACATCGTAGTTCAGGGCTTCCTGGATGAACATTCTGCCCAATTGGCCACCGCCAAGCATTCCCAATCTGAAGTTGTTGCCGTTCCATTGTTTCATGGTGCAAAAGTACGAATCTGTTTAAAACCCGAATCAGGGCAATACGATTTCTTCGTTTCTCAGGTCTTCATTTCCTACTACACAAAAAATCGCATGAATAAATGCTCAAAAAACCGTACTTTTGGACAAATTTTACACGACGAAGTGCTTCAAATTCACGATAAAACTTTCGAAATATTCATTCGCAACGAAGAGATCCAAACGGAGATTGCTTCGATTGCTGAAACACTGAATAAAGAATATGCAGGTAAAGAGGTGGTATTCATTGCCATACTCAACGGAGCCTTTATGTTTGCTGCCGATTTGATGAAACGTGTTACGCTTCCATGCGAAATTTCGTTTGTGAAAGTGAGCAGCTATCAGGGCATGAATTCAAGCGGTCGTGTTGACGAAGTAATCGGGCTCAACACGTCAATTAAAAACAAACATGTCATCATTCTGGAAGATATTGTAGACACCGGAATTACGATCAATAAAATAATGACACTGTTAGCCACGGAGCATCCGGCGAGTATCAAAATTACGACGCTACTCTACAAGCCCGAGGCATTTATCGGTAAACACACACCTGATTTTGTGGGATTCTCTATTCCCAATTCATTTGTGGTTGGCTACGGCCTCGATTACAACGAACACGGCAGAAATACAGAACATATCTATCAATTAAAAGGATAATACGCAATGTTGAATATTGTATTATTTGGCCCTCCGGGAGCAGGGAAAGGTACTCAATCTGAACGATTGATTGAAAAATACGGACTGGTTCACCTATCAACAGGTGATATGTTCAGAGCGCACATCGAAAACGATACCGAATTAGGTAAACACGTGAAGCAAATCATGGCTGACGGGTTTCTGGTTCCTGATTCAGTGACAATCGATATGCTGGAAGACGAAGTGCGAAAACATCCGAACGCAAAAGGATTTATTTTCGACGGATTTCCAAGAACAGTGGTTCAGGCAGAAGCACTCGACGCTTATTTGAAAGACAAAGGTCAGCCGATCCAAACTGTTTTACAGCTGGATGTTCCTGAAACCGTTATCAAAGAACGAATTGAATTGCGCAGTAAAATCAGTGGTCGTGCAGATGATGCCGCCGAGAAATTACTGAAACGCATCAATGAATATTTTACAAAAACAATTCACGTTTTGCCTTACTATGTTGAACAAGGTAAGGTAACAACGATCAATGGAGTGGGCGAAATCGATGCCATTTCAGACAAATTATACGCGGCTATCGAACCGCACTTAAAATAAGCCATGGCTTCAGATAACTTCGTTGATTATGTAAAAATTCATTGCCATTCCGGAAACGGAGGTGGTGGTTCTGCGCATTTTCGACGCGAAAAATACATTCCGCAAGGCGGACCAGACGGCGGTGACGGCGGACGTGGCGGACACATTATCCTTCGTGGAAACAAGCAATTGTGGACTTTGCTTCACCTCAAGTTCAATAAACACATCAAAGCCGGACACGGAGCTCACGGTTCCGGAAACCTTCAGACGGGTTCGCAGGGAGAAGACAAATACATTGATGTTCCGCTCGGAACCATTGCCCGAAACTCGGAAACGGGTGAGTTTTTATTCGAAATTACCGACGAAGGAGAGGAACGCATTTTGGTTCCCGGAGGTCGTGGTGGTATGGGAAATGACAATTTCAAATCATCTACTTTTCAAACACCACGTTTTGCCCAGCCGGGTGAAAAAGGTCAGGAAGGCTGGATGACATTGGAAATGAAAGTACTGGCCGACGTAGGTTTGGTTGGTTTCCCCAATGCCGGAAAAAGCACCTTGCTTTCGGTGATTTCAGCTGCAAAACCCGAAATCGGTGATTATCCGTTTACAACGTTGCGCCCGAATTTAGGAATCGTGAAATACCGCGATTACCGTTCGTTTGTTATGGCCGATATTCCCGGAATTATTGAAGGTGCGCACACCGGAAAAGGATTGGGATTGCGCTTTTTACGTCATATCGAACGCAACTCGTTGCTGTTGTTTATGATCCCTGCCGATTCAGACGATATTCACAAGGAATACAACGTGCTTTTGAACGAGCTGCAGCAATACAATCCTGAATTGTTGCACAAAGAACGTTTGCTGGCAATCACCAAATCGGATATGCTGGATGACGAACTCAAAGAAGCCATCAGCACCGATTTGCCGAAGATTCCATGGTTATTTATTTCATCGGTGGCCGAACAAGGTCTGGTAGAACTCAAAGACCTCATTTGGTCGAAACTCAACCATGATTGAATGGCTTGAAAGCATCGATCGTTCTATCGTGCTAACCGTTAATAGTTGGCACACTCCCGTTTTAGATGAAATCTTCTGGTTTATTTCAGCCCGTTGGCCCTGGATTCCATTGTATTTGATCCTGCTTTTTCTCAGCTGGAACTACTTCGGCACGCGTAAGACTCTTCTTTTTGTGGGAATTACGGTAGCTACCATTGTCATTGTCGATTTGACTTCGGTGTATTTTTTCAAGGAGGTTTTTCAGCGCTATCGCCCTTCGCATCACGCATTGCTGACGCACAAACTTCACTTTTACCACCTCGGAAAAGGCGAATTTTACAAAGGCGGTATGTACGGTTTCGTTTCCTCACATGCTACCAATTTTGCAGCGATGACGGTGCTGATCGGGTTAAGTTTACGCCCGCGTTACCCGAAATTAATCTGGATTCTGGTTGGAATCAGTGTCCTAATTGCCTTCTCACGTATTTACCTTGGGGTGCATTACCTAAGCGATATCATCGTTGGAACAATTTGGGGCGGAACATTGGCTTATCTAAGCTATCGTTTTGTGGTAAAGCGCTGGTTGATAAAGACTGAAGACTAAGAAACCAAAGATGAAAGACGGAACCGTCTCATGTCTTTGGTCTTATGTCTATAGTCTTTCATCTGGAAAATTACCCGCAGAATCTCATACAACTAATTTTTCTTCGCTTCTTTGTAACAATGAACTGGTTACTGGTATTTCTGGGTGGTGGTTTGGGAGCAACAATGCGCTTCGGAACATCGGCGTTGGTCACAAAATGGTGGCAACATGTTTTTCCATTGGCCACGCTCATTTCAAACGTTGTTGCATGCCTTATTCTTGGCGTTACGATTGCTTTATTACGCGATAAAATTCATTCGAACGAGGGTTGGTACACGTTTATGGTCATTGGAATTTGCGGTGGTTACAGCACATTTTCATCATTTGCCAAAGAAAACCTCGATTTATTTGAAAAAGGAAACTACCTCATGGGCGGTTTGAATATCGTGGTATCGGTTGCGCTTTGTATAGTGGCTGTTTACGTCGGTAAGAAAGTTTAGAAAGACGATAGACATGAGGCCAAGGACTTAAGACGATTGTCGTCTTTGGTCTACAGTCTTAAGTCTCCCTTTACGCCACCGGAATCAACTCCCCGATCCGTTGCATCAACTCTGCTCTGCGAGCCGCAAACTTCGAAACGTCGATCTTGTCCATAGCACCTTTAATACGGAATTCACTGATCGCAACCGCATATCTCCAGGCTACCCAGCAAGTTGCCGGAATGAGAAAGAAATAGACAATTCCCAGCCACCAATACGGTAAAAAGTAATGCGTCACCACGCAAATGATCGGAACATTATAAATGGTTCCAAGCAGTTTGCCCAGCATCATTTTTACGGAGCCCCAAAATACTTTGCGTTTAAATGATTTCTCCGTAAACTTTTTCGTTACGATGTAAGGAATAAAGCCGTGGATCATTCCAATCAACGCCAATGGCCATGCAAACAATATGATTAACAATTCGGTGGTTCGGTTTTTCAATTGGGGCTGGTCTTTCGCTACCACAAACCGATCCTGCATTTTCATACGTTTCTGCAGGTTAAAATAACCTTCCATGTCCTTTTTCAGGCTCATCAGTTCTTCGTTCTCGTTCAGGTTTTGAGTATTCATCCAACCAGCCAAACGACGTGAATAATCCCATCGTTCTTTGAGTGGAATCCTGTCATCGTGATTTTCATGATTCATCCCCTTGCGGGTAAGTTGCATTACATTTTCATGGAACGAATACCAATTCTTGTCAGCAACATAGGTAATGCATTCCCGCATGTTGTTTTCGATGAGCTTCGTAACCTCATTGATCACTTTACCAGGGCTTGCCAGATAAGCTTCTTTGTAATCGTTTAAGCAGATCCGCTCACCGTTTACCAGCAATGATTCGCTGCCAATCGTATTGCGATCGGTGTAATTGACACCAAGCGCACAGATGTAAATATTCTTCGACCAATTGATCGCTTCCAGAGCCGAGAAACCCATACGGGCAGGGCCTTTTTTAACAGGTTTTAATCCGCGGATCTGAATGTCATCCGTAAATCCTTCGCCAAAAATGAGGATATTACGTCCTTTGGCCAAACTGCGGTTTACCTCATCAAACGATCCCTGATTTTTGCTTTTAGTATCCTCACCATCGTGCTGACGGTAAATCGGCAACATATGCGCCGCCCAAACAATCGGTTTCAACCACCATTTAAACACATCGGCACGCGCCATGAAATGCACAATGGGTTTGTTGTTGGAACCAATCAGTAATGGATCCATAAACGAATTGGGATGATTGGAAACGTAGATTGTACTCCCGAAATACGGGTGTTTATTATTGATCTTAAGCTGACGTTTATAGAATAACTTAAACGAGTACCGAAGCGAAATAGCCAATAAAAAGTAAAACGGACGCATTCTGTAAATATGGTAAATTAATTCGTTCCTATTTTCAATTCATCATCCAATTGCTGTTGATGTTCTTTCTCTTGTTGTTTGAATTCTTTTTCCATGTTGCGCTTACGCCCGAATACAAATCCCAGTTGGATTTCATGCGATCCGTTACCGTAAGAACGTAAGTTAGAAACACCCATTTCAAACGCATAAGCCAATCGGAACTGACGCAGTACGTTGAATCCGAACCCGGCACTCAATGCGGCATTTCCTCTGTATCCTAAGCTGATCCAGCCCATGTTGTAATAATGAAAACGCGCACCGACGTCATAACTCAACGGCGACGCCACTGTTTTTTTAACGATCGCTACCGGCTCGATGCCAAATTTCTTCTCCATGATATCAAAACGGTAACTTGCCACCGCATACCAATGGCGCTCAAAACGGCTTTCCGTTTCTATTCCCTTGAATTGTGCTTTGTTTTTCAATAGCTGACTTCCGCTCAGGCCGAAGTAAAACTTGTTGTTGTAAAAAACCAATCCGCTTTGCACATCCACCATACTCTGACGGTTGGAAGCACCCACGTAACTTAAATAAGCACCGTCGTTCGCGTCCATTAAAGTCACTTTACTTTCGTTGATCGAAAAACTGTTCATTCCAAGCCCGATTCCCAATCCGACATTGATTTTTTTGGTAAACGGCATGTGAATGGCATAGCTTCCCATAAATCCGGTACGTGCAAATGGCCCAATGACATCTGAAACCACTTTTCCACCGATGACATGTTTCAATCCGATGGTTCGCTCCGGAGAATTGTAGATCGATTTGTGCTCGAGGTTAAACTCGTCCAACACCGTTTTTTTTGTTTTCCCTGATCGGATTTGCGACTGACCACTTGCGTAATAAGTCATTGGTTTTCCTTCAACCGAAAGCCACTGAGCGCGGGTCCCGATATTAAATTCTGCCACATTGGCCATGCCGCCCGCTGCCGGATTGAACAAATAAGGATTGCTCAATGCCTGTGAAAATTGAATGTCTTGCTGCGCGGAAAGTATTCCCGTAAACAGCAATCCTGATAGTACTATGATGATTGTTTTCATACTTCGCTGTTTTATCGGATAATACTGATTGAACCTTCTACTTCTTTCGCTTCTTCATCGTTGAGTTCGATGTGGTAGAAATAAGTTCCCATCGGTACTTCTTCTCCCTTGTACGTTCCATCCCACGGAAGCTGATAACCCTCCGATTCAAAAATCAATCCGCCCCAACGGTTGTAAATAGTCACCACACAACCGGGATAATTTACTCCAAGATTCGGAATCTCAAACACATCGTTTTTACCATCCGTATTTGGTGTAAATAGGGTTGGAATATTGGTAATCAGATCATCGCAATCTACAATAACCAGGGTAACGGTGTCTTTCGTAAAACCACAAATCGGGTGGTTGAGCCAGTAGAGAATAGAAACCGTTCCTACTGAAGCAGAAAGTAAATTCGTTTGGCTCGCATAATTATTTGAAAACTCGGCTTCACCGGACATCACGCTCCAGATTGGATCCTGCTCAGCGGCCGGCGTGCTTCCGTTTAACGTGAACGGGAAGTCGGCAATACACAAAGTTGTGTCCGGGAAATTGGCGTCGGCCATATTCGGACTCACCAGTATCATCGTATCGGAATTGCTAGGACAAGTTCCGCTGCTGATTGTCCAAACGAGTGTGTGATTACCACCATTCAGATTAGAAACGGCGGTTACAGGTGCATTCACATCATTGAAAATAATGCCCGAGTTGTTTGTCCAGGTTCCGGTACCGAATTGCGGTACGTTTCCGTTCACAAATAAACCTACCGACGAACATGCCAATAACGTATCCTGCACGTTGGCAACAGAAGGCAACGGCCAAACGATCACAACCAGTGTGTCGTGTTTTGTTCCGCACGAAGTACTGCTTACTGACCACATTAATTTATTGGTTCCGATAGCCAGTCCACTTACAGTTGTTGTATTGGAAGAAGCATTTCCAAATGTTCCTGTTCCTTGGATAACGCTCCAGTCGCCGGTTCCGTTCGAAATAGGATCGGCGCTCACAGGGCTTGTAAATTGATTGCACAATTCTATTGTATCGATTGCGATTACGGCAGGATCGGGAATTTCAAGTACTTCTACCGTAAACGTACAGGTTGCGGTATTCCCCGAAGAGTCAACGATCTCATAACTCTGAGTGGTGATTCCTTCCGGAAATATATCACCGGATGTCAATCCTGAATTATCGGTCTGAACAATCTGGTACAAACAATTGTCAGTGCCATCGGGCTGTAAATAAGTTACCACCACATCGCAACTTTGAATGTTGTTTGGACAAACAATCGAAGGCATTACCGATTCATAAATGGCTACCTGAAACGAACAAGTGGTTTCATTTCCACCAGCATCCGTTACTGTAAGTGTTACCGTATTATCGCCCGTACTTACAACAGTTGTTGGTGCCGGAGATTGCGCTAACGTATAACCCGAACAGTTATCCGTTACGAGAGCCAGACCGGTGTAATCGGGTAAGATGAAATTGCAATTGATCCCGTTGTTGACGTTTTGGTTGGCCGGACACGTGATTGCCGGAGCACTTACATCCACCGGATGCACATTCGTTAAGCAAACAGTCGAGTTACCAAACGCATCGGTGATTGTTGTTGTGACTACGGTCAAACCCGAAGATGCGCTGCCTTGCAACGGACTCTGTGAAAAGGTTAAATCATTGGAAGGCGTACAAGCGTCAGTTGCATCGTAGGTTGCTGCTAAATTCGGAATGAAATAATTACACGGGTTGGTAGTAAAAACAGTCGTATCAGACAGGCAGGTGACAACCGGTGCAATGGTATCGGCAGCGACAAGGTTCAAAACACATGATCCGATATTCCCGGCAGCATCTGTCACATAAATAGTTGCCTGCATGGTATCAGAGAATGTTTGGATTGCAGCAGGTACCTGACTAAAGGAGAACAACGCGCTTACTGTGGTACAATTATCTGAAACAGTAGCCGCAGCTGTCAAATCACCTGTATGCGCGATACATAATGCATTTGCCGGAACGTTGTAATACGTAGGGCAAGTCACCGTTGGCGGAGTGGAGTCTGCCACCGTTAATGAAAACGTGCATGTTCCTGTATTGCCGGCAGCATCGCGTGCAGAAAGCTCAATAGCATGAACTCCCAACGCCAGATCGGTTCCCACAACCGGAAGCTGATCATAAATCAACGAACCGGAAGCTGTACAGTTATCCGTAGCCGAAGCACTCGGCAAGAAATCAGGCAATGTATACAAACAACTCGCATTTGCAGGAACGGCTTGATCTGCCGGACACACAATGATCGGCTGAATCGTATCAAGGAATATAAAGTTGGTATTACATGTCGTAAAATTCCCGGCCTGATCGGTTACCGTTACCGTTGCTACGGCATCAGCCGTTAATGTACTGCCGATAGCAGGACTTTGCGTCACTATCAAATCCATAACGGCCGTGCAGTTATCGCTTTTCGTCACGGATGGTGGTAAATCAGGGACGATTGCCTCACAAGAGCTATTGGCATAGATATTAAAACTGGCCGGACAAACAGCCGTCGGATTAGTCACATCGGTAGTAGTTCCTTCCAGTACAATATTATCTATCGCTGCAGGTAAACCTGTTACCGTTGCATCGTCATATGTAAACCGGAATCCGAGCCAAAAACTGGCGTTATCCAGCGCTCCCGGAAGAGCATAATTCAGTGTTTGCCAGGTTGATATTCCGGAAATTTGAGTGGAAACCGGAATCCAGCTTGCTCCATTGTCGATGCTATAAACCACTTCCAGAAAATCCTGCGCCACCACTCCATCGATCATGATATCGGTAGTTACTTCCAGCGAAGAAAAACAGGTGTTATTAACCGTTTTGTACAATACAACCGATTGTGATCCGGCGCTGGCATTTGCATATCCATAGTGCTCCGTGCCTGTTGGTCCGCAACCTGCAACTACTCCTCCTGAACTGATATAAGCGGCGGAAGTTCCCGATTGAGCGATCCCATTTCCGGCGCAGGTGTTGACAATCCAGTTGTTTGGTGTGGAAGGTCCGGAAATTTGCCAGGTGTTAAACCCTTCAAAATCTTCCGAAAACAGGGTAGACTGAGCGTTTACCGTGATGGGGATAAAGGTTGAAAAACACAGTAAAGTAGTCAATACTGAAAACAATAGTTTCATACGCAAGCTGTTGTGAGGCGCAAAAATACAAGATATAATGGAAAAACGGCTTCCTTCGGTCATCATCCGCGTACTTTCAACACAATCTGCTTTCAGAATCCTGATTCACACAAAATACTACCTTTGCGTAAAAGAATCACTCATGGTAGGAATCATTATGGGCAGTACTTCGGATCTGCCAATTATGCAGGAAGCAGCTAATTTGCTCAAGGAATTCGGGATTGCTTACGAACTGACTATTGTCTCGGCCCACCGAACACCGGAACGCATGTTTGAGTACGCGCGCACCGCAGCCGACCGTGGATTGAAAGTGATTATCGCCGGAGCCGGCGGAGCTGCCCATTTACCGGGTATGACCGCTTCGCTTACGCCACTTCCTGTAATCGGAGTACCGATCAAATCAAGTAATTCGATCGACGGTTGGGACAGTTTATTATCGATTGTTCAAATGCCGAACGGAATTCCGGTGGCAACTGTGGCCATCAACGGTGCGAAAAACGCAGGCATTCTGGCAGCCAAAATTCTTGGAACTTCCGATCCTGTTTTACTGAAAAAATTGAGTGATTACATGGAATCGATGAAGGAAACGGTGTTGGAAGGTGCCCGAAAAATCGAGTCTCAATCGTAAATCAAATATTTCTTACGAGTTAGCAGGAATTGGTCAAGCCCTGGTTTCCATGTAGCTTTGATGTCTAGCGCATTCAAACCATCGGCCAGTTGTTTTCGCAGCTGCGAGGTTCCCGCCAACCGATCAAAGAAATTCTTTTGGTCAATAAAGCGAAGACTATCACCTAACTGATCGCGTGCATTCAACAACCAGGCAAGATTGATTTCATAAGCACGCTTACGCTGAACAGCCGCCAAATCGTAACCATTGCACAATCTGTTTTCCCAAAGTGGTTGTTTCGCACCTGATGTGGGAACAGGCGTAAACGAATAATCCGTCTTTTTAAACAACGGATGTCCGTACATTTCAAACGGCCGATCCGTCCCTCTTCCTATACTAACGGTTGTTGCCTCAAAAAAGCACAAACTCGGGTACAAAGTAATCGCCAGATCAGATTTGAGATTCGGTGAAGGTGCAATCGGAATCTCGTACTTCATTTTGTGCTTGTAATTTTTGCACGGAACAATGTAAAGCTGACAAACCACATCATCGTGCAGCCAAAATTCACCGTTGACCATCAGGGCATATTCGCCGATTGTCATTCCGTATACAATTGGAACCGGGTGCATTCCGATAAAAGAAGTGTGTTCAGGCTCGCGGATTGGCCCATCTACATAATGCGCATTCGGGTTGGGGCGATCCAGAACGATCATCGGTTTCTTATTTTCCGCGCACGCTTCCATCACGTAATGCAAGGTCGAAATATAGGTATAGAACCGAACACCAACATCCTGAATATCAAACAGTACCACATCCACATCCCACAACTGGTCGGCACGTGGTTTTTTATTGTGTCCGTAAAGCGAAACGATGGGTAAGCCGGTAACCGGGTCGGTATGACTCCAGATTTTTTCACCGGCATCGGCCGTTCCGCGGAATCCGTGTTCGGGTGCAAATACTTTTTGAATTTGAATTCCCAATGAAAGCAAGGTATCCACTAAATGAGTATTTCCCACCAACGACGATTGATTGGCAACGATAGCAACCCTTCTTCCGCGAAGCGAATCCAGGTACAAGGGCATGCGCTCATTCCCCAATTGAAGATCGGGCATTTTGGCACGATTGACTTCCTGCTCGCGAATTTCTTCCTCGTCGGAGTGAATAATCTGCTCTTCAAACTGAATTGGAATCTCACTTTTTTCCTCGGTTACCCTATGCGATCCACAACTCGCAAGGAAAAGCACCAAAAGGCTTTTCAAGCACAAAAGCTTTCCGTACTTTCGTGCCCGTATGAATGGTTCGTGGAAATTTACATTTTTCATTGCTCGTAAGCTTCAAAAACAGCA
The DNA here is from genome assembly GCA_040387295.1 of Bacteroidota bacterium. Lineage (GTDB taxonomy): Bacteria > Bacteroidota > Bacteroidia > Flavobacteriales_D > Crocinitomicaceae > Fluviicola. The sequence continues at coordinate 302,583 of JAZKEB010000004.1, forward strand.
TGTTGATCAGGCTGATAAGGGTAAAAAAGTTGCACGGCCTATAACGCGTATAGCTACTATCAGTATTGCGCTTGCAATGATAGTAAATATTATCACAATAGCTGTTGTCGATGGTTTCCAGCAAGAAGTGCGCCACAAAGTTATAGGTTTTGGCTCGCATATTTCCATTCAAAATCGGGGTGAAGGTTCTTTGTATGAAAGCTCTCCGCTACGCATAAACAGCTCTTTTACAGATATGGTGAGCGCTGTGAAAGGCGTAACGCATATGCAGCCTGTCGCTTACAAACCCGCACTCTTTCAATCGGTGTCAACTCAGGACCAGCGCGAAATTTTGGGCGTTGTGTTAAAAGGTGTTAATCAGCAATACGACTGGACATTTATGAAGGCTCATTTGAAATCGGGACGTCTTCCTGATTTCAGCAATCCCAACTCGGAAGAAATTCTTATTTCCAAACGGATTTGCAGTGATTTGCATTACAAATTAGGCGATACGGCAAAAGCCTATTTCGTGAAACAACAACCCATTCTGCGCAATTTCAAAATCGTGGGTATCTACGAAACGGGATTGGAAGATTTTGACAAAGAAATCATCTTCTGCAATCTGCGACAGGTTCAAAAACTCAACGATTGGGGAATTCAGGCTTCTATTTCAATTGACGATACGCTGGCAAGTGGCGAAATTATTATCCGCGCAGATGTCACCGGCGGAAACGGAAATCATCGTTATGATTGGGGAAAAGGCTTCGAGCAATACCAGGGTTTTACTTTTTGTCCTGTCAAAGACACAACCATCCGACTCATAGCAGCTGATTACTGGTCGCAATTGAATGAACCGGTCGGCAGTGAAGATGCGCCGTTGGGCGAAACAACTATTCCCGATACGGCTTACCTGCATATCAAAGTAGCAGGCGATCGTTATGCGCCTTGCAGTTATCGATTGGAAGACGGTATTTTACTACGCACTTACCTGGATGATGAAGGCTATAAATTCAGCATGAATGCAGGAAGTAAAACCCTAACGTTTCATGCAGTTCCGGGAAAAGGAAGTTCGCATCATTACATAGGCAGTTATGAATTGATGGTAGATGATTGGAACAACCTGGACGAAATGAAACGAAAATTGTCCAAAACCGTTCATTTTACCAATCGATCGCAAGCTCAGCTCGAAGTGAAAAGCATTAAAGATCACCAAAGCGAATTGTTTGTGTGGCTTGGTTTCCTGGATTTAAACATGGCCATCATCCTCATTCTGATGCTCATTATCGGTATCATAAACATGGGTTCAGCATTGCTGGTGCTGATTTTGGTGCGAACCAATTTTATTGGCGTCATGAAATCGATTGGCGCAACCAATTGGACCATTCAAAAACTGTTCGTTGTTCAGGGCGGGCGATTGATTTTAAAAGGAATGATTTGGGGGAATCTCATTGGCGTTGGCTTGAGCCTTTTACAAATCCAGTTCGGAATACTGAAACTGGATGCAAAAGTGTATTACCTTACGCAAGTTCCCATTCATCTTGATCCATTCAAATTACTCTTTCTAAATGGCTTAACCTTAGTTATTTGCGTGCTCGCGTTGCTCATTCCTTCTATTGTCATTACCCGCATTTCTCCGGCGAAAGCAATCCGGTTCAGGTAGCAACCTGAGTTGTATGTAAACAATTTGTGTTAATTTCCGTTTACAGAGCTAATTACTACCAATTATTTACTAATTTTTACCGTTGAATCAGTAAAACACGAAATTGGTTCATTATTTGTAAGTGTGCGACAACGAAACACTTTTTTTTACGTTTAAGAACTATGAGAGGTTGGTTTTTCATATTCCTTTTTTTCCCTGCATGCGTTTGGTCGCAGTTGACAACCAGTTCTATGAGCCCGGGTCAATTGGTCCAGAATGTATTGTTAGGACCTGGAGTTACGGTTTCCAACATTAACTACTCAGGTACGTCCAATGCGATTGGTCATTTCAATGCCGCAGGTACCAATCTGGGAATTACAGAAGGAATTGTAATGACAACCGGTACCATTTACAATAACGGAGATGGTCCCCAGGGGCCAAATAATTCAAGCGGATCGGGTGTAGACAATGGAATGGGTGGTTACAGTCAATTATCTAATCTCATCGGCGGAACCCAAACCTACAATACGGCCATTTTAGAATTCGATTTCGTTCCTTATTCCGACACCGTTCGTTTCAGATACGTTTTCGGTTCGGAAGAATACCCGGAATATGTTGGTTCCACATTTAATGACGTCTTTGCTTTCTTTATTTCAGGACCGGGTATTTCAGGATTGCAAAATATAGCCCGGCTACCAAACGGAGCTGCGGTTGCCATTAATAATGTCAATAACGGGTCAGGAAACTCCGGGCCATGTACCAATTGTGCGTATTACGTTTACAACGGTGATGGTAACGACAGTCCTTATAACGGAAGTAATACCTACATTCAGTACGATGGTTTTACCAGAGTGCTGGAAGCGGTTTCGCGTGTTCAATGCGGACAAACATACCATCTGGTAATTGCTATTGCCGATGCTGGTGACGGTATTCTCGATTCAGGGATTTTCCTTGAAGCAAACAGTTTGACGTCAAAAGTTCCGGTTTCAGTTGATTATGCCATGTCATACGATGCTTTTAACGATGGTGAAACAATGGCCGAAGGATGTGTAACCACAACTGTTACACTTACCCGCGGATCAAACAATTCTGCTGCGCCGCTTACCATTCCTATCAACGTAACCGGTTCGGCTACAGAAGGCGTGGATTACACCAATATACCAAACAGCGTTACGTTTGCTGCCGGTCAGACAACCCTTCAATTCACATTGAATGCTTTCGCCGATGCTTTATCCGAAGGCATTGAAACATTAGATATGATCTTTGATGTGCCTGATCCGTGTGGTGGCTCCAATCCACTGGAAGTAAATTTAAAGATCAATGACCTGCAGCCGGTTGCTGTTACAGTTGAAAGTTCTGATGTTGTTTGTCCTGGCCAACCGGTAGAATTGATTGCCAATGCATCAGGTGGTGTTGGTCCGTATACCTATTTATGGAGTACAGGCGAAACCACCAGTTCCATTTTTGTTTCACCATCAAGTTCACAAACCTATACTGTTTCTGTAACCGACAATTGTTTGGGTGAAACAGCAAACGGTTCAGGAACGGTAGATGTTCCTATTTACCAGCCATTAACTCTGGCAACAACTCCTGATATTGTTGAAATCTGTCCTTATGTACCCGCTACATTGGTTGCAACACCTTCGGGCGGAGCAGGAAATTTTACCTATGTATGGACAGATGCAGCCGGTGCTATTTTCGATAACGATTCTCTCACTGAAGTCGTTCCTTCCACATCCACCTCTTATACCATTTTGGTAACGGATCAATGTGGTGAATCGGAAACAGTGACCATTAATTATACCATTACAAGTCCTCCGTTGACACTCACCATGTCACCGGGAGTTACCATTTGTCCTTATGAGCCGGTAACATTAAGCGTTACAGCTGCAGGCGGATACGGTCAGTATTATTACTTATGGCCGCATTCGGGGGAAACAACTTCGTCGGTAACCGTTGCGCCGAATACAACCACAACCTATTCGGTTATCGTTTCAGACGAATGTCAGACATTTACCGTAAGTGGTTCTACCACCGTTACGGTTGTGCAACCGATTGCTGATTTTAATATCTCAAGTCACACCCTGTTTGAAGATTTGCCGATTACCTTCCAAAACACAACACAAGGTGGTGTTTCTTATCAATGGGAATTTGGTGATGGGCAGCAATCAACCGTTGTTCATCCGAACAATACGTATGAAGATCCTGGAACTTATCTGGTAACTCTCATTGCGACCAACGAACTGGGTTGTACCGATACCATTTCGAAACCGATCACGATTTTGGAAGAATACTGGATTTATGTTCCGAATGCATTCACTCCGGATGGAAATCGTTTCAACAACTTTTTTGACGCCAGTACCGTTAATATCTCCAAACTGGAAGTCTGGATCTTCAATCGCTGGGGCGAAGTCATTTATTCATCCGATGCTGTTGATTTCAGCTGGGATGGAACCTATAAAGGCCTCGCTTGTCAGGATGGAACTTATACCTATAAGATAGCTTACGTAACCCGTTCCAATATTGAGGAAACGATTTACGGTCACGTTATTCTGATCCGATAATCTTTTTTACAATGATTTTGTTCTTCCTCCGTCAACAGGAATATTGATTCCGTTGATATAACTTGCGGCGGGAGAAGCCAGGAAAGCAACTGCGGCAGCAACTTCTTCGGGCTGAGCAATCCGGTTCATCGGTGATTCATGCGCCATTTCATCAAAAATATCGGCTACAGACTCACCTGTTTTCCCTGATTTTGCTTCGGCAATACTTTGCAAACGAATGGTATTGGTAGCTCCCGGCAATACATTATTAACGGTAATATTAAATTTCCCCAGCTCGGTAGCCAGTGTTTTGCTCCAATTTCCTACAGCTCCGCGGATGGTATTGGAAACGCCCAAATTCGGAAGTGGTTGTTTCACACTTGTTGAAATAATATTGATAATCCTTCCTCCACCAAGCTCCTTCATGCCCGGAACAAGTGCCTGTACCAACAAATGATTACAAACAAGGTGTTGATTAAAGGTGTCTATGAATTCAGAAATAGCTGCGTCTAAGATTGGCCCGCCTTTAGGTCCACCGGTATTGTTCACCAGAATATCTACTCTATTGCCAGCGCCAACATATGTTGCAAGAATGTTTTTTAGTGCATTTGTATCCCCGAAATCAGCTGCCAGGTAATGGTGCTTTTGATCGTGGTTGCAAGGAAGTTCCGCTGCTACACTTTTCAACTTTTCTTCATTTCGCGCAACCAATACTATAGTCGCTCCGAGACTTGCCAGTTCCATGGCAACTGCTTTGCCGATTCCCTGCGTGCTCCCGCATACAAGGGCCGTTTTATTTGTCAGATTCGTATTCACACCGCGAAGATACGGATTTCATGATGCCATCCAATCAGCAGAAACGCTTTTCATCGTCTTTTTCGACCGTTTATCACTTTTGATATTTGAGAGCTATATTTTGCTCATCCAAACCCAGTATATAAAAAAGAACTAGTCTGTCCCTTTTTTTTAGTGTAATTTTGTAGTTGAATTTAACTAAAAATAAATGCTTATGAGATTAAAACTACTTGTGGTAGTTTTGTGTGGATTCCTGTCTTCATTCGGGATCGCGCAGACTACCGTCATCATCACTGCTTCCAGTGGTACACTGCTTACGGGATCGGTCACTCCCGGTGGTGTAACCAATGACGGAAACATGGTCACCATCAACTCGGGTGCCAATCGGGGTTGGGCTTATTATGATTTGAGTTCAATTCCTTACGGAGCTGTTGTTTCTGCTGCAAACGTGAAATATACAACGTTCTCTTCAACATTATCAGGTGCTGTCAATACCATAACAGGTTTTGTTGGGAATCCTTCTTTAATGTCAGGCGCAACCTTGTATACTACAATTGGTACGGGAACAACAATCAACTCTGCTACCTGGGCAGCAAACGCTCCGATCACAGGTGCTGTAAACGCAGCGGGGTTAACACTTATCCAAAACAACTGTGGTGCTAACCTTACATTGGGTTATGTACGTGGTAGTACAAACACCTATAATATCTACGGATACCCGGGTTTAGCGGCTGATCAGCCGCAATTGGAGATCACTTATACACTTCCTCCTGCTTGTGCCGGAACTCCTTCACCGGGAGCAACCAATGCAAGTGCGGCGACTGTTTGTCCTTCTACACCGGTAAACCTTAACCTTCCTACGTTAGTGGCTGAGCTTGGTCTTACATTCCAGTGGCAAAATTCTCCGGACGGTGTTTCTTATACCAACATTGGTGGAGCAACAACTGCAACTTATTCAACAACACAATCAGCGAACACTTATTATCAGTGTATCGTTACGTGTTCAAACGGTGGTGCAAGTGCAACTTCTACTCCTGTAATGGTTGCTACAACTCCTTTTGTTGACTGTTACTGTACAAGTATCCCAACCGGTACAATCGATGAGGAAATTTACAATGTAACTGTAAACGGTGGTTCTACGAATCCGCTTTATGCCAATGCAAACGGTTGTTCAACTGCTGCTCCGGGTCCGGGTTCTATCCTAAACCGTTACTCTAACTTCAAAACCCTTCCTGCAATTACATCTGTAGCTCCGGGACAAACGGTTAACTTTACAATTGAAGAAAACGAATGTGATGGCGCTACTTACTATAGCAGTGGTATGGCCATTTGGATCGATTTCAATCAAAACGGTTCATACAGTGATCCGGGAGAGCAAGTTTATGTAGAAGCATCTACATCAATCAGTCCGCGTACAGTAAACAACTCTTTCACTGTACCAATGAGTGCTGCAGTAGGAAATACAACAATGCGTATTATTTGTGCGGAAAACAATTCCGGTCCACAACTACAACCTTGTATGGCTTACAACTGGGGTGAAACAGAAGATCACATAATCAACATTCAATGTCCTTCATTGGCAGGAGTTACTGCATTAGACGCTGGTGTTTGTTCTGGTAATACCGTAACATTAAACGGAACTACTTCTAATCCATTGGCAACTATTTCATGGTGGGATTCCCCGTCAGGAGGTACGCAAATCGGTTCAGGACCAAGCTTCACATCTGGTGCATTGGTTTCTAATACAGATTTCTATGTTCAGGAAGATTTCCCAAGCTGTCCTTCAAGTGTACGTGACACTGTTTCAGTAACCGTAACTGCAGTTGACGTGACTTTAGCTCCGGTTGATGTTACTTGTAACGGTGGTGACAACGGTTCGTTTACACAAACTGCTGTATTATGTGGTACAGCCAATTTCGATTACTCTGTTAATGGCGGTCCTTTCGGTCCGATTCCTACGAATTTGACTGCAGGTACTTACTCTGTAGTAGTACGTGATGCAACAATGTCATTGAGCGTTCCTTACCAGGTAATCGTTGGTCAGCCATCTGCACCAACCGCATTGAATGCTACGAACGTTACTTATTACAATGCTGACCTTGGTTGGTCAACAGCTGGTGACGAAACTTCATGGACAGTGATTTACGGCCCTGCTGGTTTTGATCCTGCATCAGGTGGTATCGTTGTTCCTACAACTTCTAACCCGTTGCAAATCATCGGTGATTTGACGGCTGATACTCAATACGAATTCTACGTATTCGCTACTTGTGGTCCTCAACCGGATAGCGCTGGTCCGTTTGCTTTTGCAACAGATCCTGGTTTCTATACTTATGACAACCAATGTGGTCCTGCTTTTGTTGATATCAGCACAAGTGGTACTGATCTTGGTTTATTTGACGACGATGAGGCTGGTGTTACTTTGCCATGGGCATGGAATGTAAACGGTACTACCGTGAATACAATTACTATTGGTAACAACGGTGGTGTATTGTTCAATACTCTTGCCGGTAACGTTGGATACGGTGCTTTCGGAACAGGATTCTTCCCGTTTGCTCAGGATTTGAACACACCTGAGGCTACTGGTGGTGTCTTCTGGGAAAGTGTTGGAGTTGCTCCAAACCGTCAGTTGATTGTTATGTGGAAAGATCTTTCTCACTATACATTCCCTGCTGTTACAGATGGTTCAACTTTCGAGTTGATCGTGGAAGAAAGCGGTGATGTATACTACGTTTACCAGGATGTAATTCTTGGACAAACTTTCTGGGATAATGGTGAAGATGCTGAAATCGCTGCAAACACTCCTAACGGAAACGTTGTAGTGAGTATGAACGACGCGACTTACCTTACAAACAATTCTTGTGTACACTTGTACAACGAGTTGTGCCCGAATCCAACAAACTTAACGTCATTGATCTTTGCTGACGACGCAATCCTTGATTGGGATGCAGGTTTGTACGGTGAAGTTGACTGGACAGTAATTTACGGTCCTGCTGGTTTCGATCCGCAAACAAGTGGTACAACGATGCTTATGACCTCTTCGGATGCTTCATTCGGTGGTTCATTGACACAATTGACTGAGTATGATGTATACATCTACTCTGAGTGTATGGCTGACAGTTTAACAAGCCCAGGCTTGTTCATTAACTTCACAACATTGCCATACTGTTCTATTCCTTCTGCTCTTACAGGTGCTACTGATGTAGATTCCCTTGAATTAGCGTGGAACTGGGCAGCGAGCAGCCCTACTTATCCTGCAACAAGCTTCAACATCAGCTATGTGATGGCTGGAAACGGTGACGCGTATTCAGGTACAGAAGTAGTTGCAAATGGTCTTAACTTTGCCGATACAATCTTCAATACAAACTTGCTTGCAGGTGGTGTTTATGAAGTGTATGTACAAGCTGCTTGTGCAGGTACAAGCGATACATCTTCATATGCTGGTCCGATCACGCTGATCATGCCATTGTCGAATGACACGGTATGTGGCGCTGAAAACTTAGCTGTTGACGGTACACTTTATACCTTCAATAATGGTGGTGCTACAGTTTCTTTGAATGAAGCTCCTATTGCTCCGCCTGCTGACGGTGCTCAGGTAACTACCGGTTGGACAAACTCAACTTTGAACGGTACTACATGGTTTACTTTCGTTGCTCCTGCTTCAGGGTCGGTGCGTGTGAATGGTAATGCCATCAACTACAACGGTCAGATTGGAGTGTACGAAGTAACAGACTGTGCTGACTTTGCAACTTTCTCGCTGGTAGCTGCAAACGATAATGAAATCGATGGTCCGAGTCTTGCTCCGAACTTCACTATTTGTGGATTGAATCCAGGTGATACTTACTACCTGATGCAAGATGGATTTACAGGTGCTACTGGTAACTACAGCATTACCATTACTCCAATTGTATTGGAAGCTGGTACAGCTGATCCTGTTACTGATATCTGTACTGGTTCTGACATCGACTTGTTTACTACCGTAAGTGGTAATAACCTTGGTGGTGTTTGGTCTTCTGATATCGCTTCTGTGAATGCAAGCATCAATGGTTCTGACTTTACTTCGGTTGGTTTGGCTTACCAGGTGTTTGACTTCCAGTACCGCGTTACAGATGGTTGTGCTTTCGATTCAATCATTACACAAGTACATGTGTTCCCTCCATCTGATGCAGGTGACGACGGTTCTATCACTGCTTGTCGTAACGAACCAATTGATTTGTTGTCTGGTTTGACCGGTACTGCAGATTTGAACGGTACATGGTATGACCCAAGCAACAACGCGATCGCTTCTTCAGCTATCGTTACTTCTAACATTGCTGGACAGTTCAACTACGATTACATTGCTGGAAACGGTGTGTGTCCGGATGATACTGCAAACGTAGTAGTGAACGTACTTCCTACTTGTAACTATTTGGAAGTAGCTGACGAATTGTTCTATGGTGTGTCTTTATTCCCGAATCCTTCTGAAGGAACCGTGTTTATCGCTTCTGATGCAACGCAATCATTTGATTACGTAGTAACAGATGCTAACGGTCGATTGATCAAAGAAGTGAGCAACGGAGTAAAAGCAGCTCAAACAACTGAAATCAACTTGAACAACATGGAAACTGGTGTGTATTTCATCAAACTTTCCAATGATCAGGCTGAAAAAGTATTCCGTGTTGTGATTCAATAATCACATAAGGATAACTCAATAAAAACCCCGCTGGTCAATGATCAGCGGGGTTTGTTTTTTTACATTGACTTGTGTGTGTTTTTTCACTCTTTCCATCATCTGATCAAAAAAGTATGACAAATAGTATTTCTTTAATCGCATAAAGAAAACATCTGACAAGCCCCTATTAATCTATCGATTAAAGGGGTTTTTGTTTGAAGAAAAAAATAGTTGGAATAACGGTTAAACTATAGTTATATAATCGCGGATTTGTTAAAAATTAGTGTGTTAGTTTATTTTTAAATTGGTTTTTCTCCGCTTAAACATTAAATAACCTAACTTTGGTACACATTTAATGATTGCTTTATGAAAAAACATCTATTCAAAAGTTCGCTTGGTGCATTTGCATTGGTGCTCTTTGGGTTGACAGCAGGCCTGTTTAGTCCATCGATGACCTATGCGCAATGTTCCTTTCTGAACAGCCAGTATCCCGCCGGTAATGTCGCCTCACCAACTACGCTTGGTCAGGTAGTACAAGTAAGTACTTGTAGTTTCGGTGGTGAATTTGCTTCTGTAACCGGGTTTCAGGCCTATTACACGTACAGCATTAACATTCAAGGGCTTGCTACCCCTTACATTACCGTATTCGATGCGAGTAATGTTGCCGTAGCTTGGGGTAATGCGCCTTTGGCATTTACACCAACAGTGGCTGGTAACTACAAAACGCAATGGACCACAAGCGGTCCTGCAGGATGTGGTACCGACGGTTCTTGTCACACAACAACAGTTACGTTGACGCAAATGGTTCCGCCTCCGCCTCCAACACCAACTCAAGATCCGGGTATTCCTGTATGTTCTACAGGTACTAACCTGACACTTGCAGGTTCACCGGGTGCCAACGAAACCTGGTACTGGCAAACATCTGCAACTGGTACCAGTACTGCAACTCCTTATGCAGGTCCCTACACTGTGTTTGCAAATGGTACTTACTATGTAAGAACATTCAGCACGACTCTTGGTACATGGTCTGTAGCTACTTCGGTTACGGTTTCTAACTTCCCGGTAGCCACGGCTCCACCGGCACCTACTGTTGATGTATCTCCATCATGTGCACCTGCCGGATCTATTTTAACTGAAACTCCTGCTCCTGTTGGATATGTTTACTACTGGCAGGGAACAAATGCAAGTGGATCAAGCACAGCATTAAACGCGAGTTCTACTTACAATGCAACTTCTTCAGGAACTTATTATGTAACCGCTTTCGAAACAGCAACACAATGCTGGTCATCAGGCGTTGGAATTCCGGTAGTAGTGGATACACAAATCCCTGTTGCTCCACCGGCAAATCCTACATTCTACAACTATTGTACATCTGCGGTAACAATGCCAGTAACGGCTCAGGTACCGGTTAGTTACTCTAATTTTAACTGTTCGAATAATGCTGCTGCATCAGGAACAGATAACACAGGTGTTACTGCAACTGTAAATAACTTCTCATGTGCTGCATCAGGTACAGTTGTATCAGCCTCATTGAACGCAACTATCGGTACACAATGTACTGTATGGTACTACTATTCTATCGTTGTAAATGGTGTTACTGTGGCAACACAACAATGTAACCAAGTAGGTTTCGATTTGACACCATACTTGCCGCTTACATCCGTATCTATCATTTCAGAAGATAATCCTGCTGACGGATTCGGTGACTTTGTTAATATGAACTTAACAGTTAATTTAACTTACTCGGCACCTTCTATTCCTCAACCGGCGTTTTCTTTATCATGGTTTGATGCTCCGTCTGCGGGTAATAACCTTGGAAGTGGTCCATCTATTGAAACAATCGGAACAACAGTTATGCCAACTCCTGTTGGTGGATCATACTCTTACTATGCAGGTACAACATTAGGTGGGTGTGTAAGCGCTACACGTACATTGGTAACTGTAAACGTAACTGATGTATTGGCAGTATTGGATCCTGTAAACGTTACTTGTAACGGTGGTGACAACGGTTCATTTACTTTGGGTGCTATCCAGTGTGGAACAGGTTCATTTACCTATACGGTAGATGGCGTTGGCCCGGGTGCTATCCCAACCGACTTAACTGCAGGTGTACATACAGTATATATCCACGACGGTGCTTTAACAAGTGCTCCTATTACAGTAACAATTACTGAACCGGGAGTACCAACTGCATTGACTGCAACAAATGTTACTTATTACAATGCTGACCTTGGTTGGTCAACAGCTGGTGACGAAACTTCATGGACAGTGATTTACGGCCCTGCTGGTTTTGATCCTGCATCAGGTGGTATCGTTGTTCCTACAACTTCTAACCCGTTGCAAATCATCGGTGATTTGACGGCTGATACTCAATACGAATTCTACGTATTCGCTACTTGTGGTCCTCAACCGGATAGCGCTGGTCCGTTTGCTTTTGCAACAGATCCTGGTTTCTATACTTATGACAACCAATGTGGTCCTGCTTTTGTTGATATCAGCACAAGTGGTACTGATCTTGGTTTATTTGACGACGATGAGGCTGGTGTTACTTTGCCATGGGCATGGAATGTAAACGGTACTACCGTGAATACAATTACTATTGGTAACAACGGTGGTGTATTGTTCAATACTCTTGCCGGTAACGTTGGATACGGTGCTTTCGGAACAGGATTCTTCCCGTTTGCTCAGGATTTGAACACACCTGAGGCTACTGGTGGTGTCTTCTGGGAAAGTGTTGGAGTTGCTCCAAACCGTCAGTTGATTGTTATGTGGAAAGATCTTTCTCACTATACATTCCCTGCTGTTACAGATGGTTCAACTTTCGAGTTGATCGTGGAAGAAAGCGGTGATGTATACTACGTTTACCAGGATGTAATTCTTGGACAAACTTTCTGGGATAATGGTGAAGATGCTGAAATCGCTGCAAACACTCCTAACGGAAACGTTGTAGTGAGTATGAACGACGCGACTTACCTTACAAACAATTCTTGTGTACACTTGTACAACGAGTTGTGCCCGAATCCAACAAACTTAACGTCATTGATCTTTGCTGACGACGCAATCCTTGATTGGGATGCAGGTTTGTACGGTGAAGTTGACTGGACAGTAATTTACGGTCCTGCTGGTTTCGATCCGCAAACAAGTGGTACAACGATGCTTATGACCTCTTCGGATGCTTCATTCGGTGGTTCATTGACACAATTGACTGAGTATGATGTATACATCTACTCTGAGTGTGCAGCTGACAGTTTAACAAGTCCAGGTTTGTTGGTTAATTTCACAACATTGCCATACTGTTCTATTCCTTCTGCTCTTACTGGTGCTACTGATGTAGATTCTCTTGAATTAGCGTGGAACTGGACGGAAAGTAGCCCTACTTATCCTGTAACAAGCTTCAACCTTAGTTATGTGATGGCTGGAAATGGTGGTCCTTACGATGGAATCGAAGTGCCTGCTACGGGTATTAACTTTGCTGATACAATTCCTGACGCTGGTCTATTGGCTGGTGGTGTGTACGAAGTGTATGTACAAGCTGCTTGTGCAGGTACAAACGATACATCTTCTTACTTTGGTCCGATCACATTAGTGATGCCATTGTCAAATGACACGGTATGTGGTGCTGAAAACTTAGCTGTTGACGGTACACTTTATACCTTCAATAATGGTGGTGCTA
>JAZKEB010000005.1:0-108721 GCA_040387295.1 Bacteroidota bacterium
GATGCCACTTTTAAAACGAAACCCTGGTAGTACTACTATCAGGGTTTTTTTGTTTGTATATTGTATCCCCCAACACATAACTACGAATCTAATTTATGATAACCTCTTTCCCAAATAACGAATGCTACTAAAAAATTAATCCAATATTCACCAGAAATCGAATCAACTGATATCCCATTTTCCTAAGTTTAGTTATCTTGCGCACTAATTAATTAAGAATATCACTTTAACTGAAGTAAGACATGGAGACAAATCAAGACATATTAGATGCAATAAACGCATGGACTGATATTATTTCAAACCCAGCTCAACTATTGGCAAATCTAAACCAAGGATATAGTTTCGTAATTACCAGAGATCAATATGAGACATGGAATAGTATCACAGGAGTATCAGCAATACATGCTTATCCGGCAATCTTCAGTGAAGTGATGAAATTTGTGGTAACGGATAACGTTACGGATGCAGATGAAGATATTGATTTCGAGAATGTATTTACATGCAATTATACCTACGGAAAAACAGATACTGTTCTGGCAAATATTCAAGGACCACCAAACAATATTAGTATTCAGGATGCACTGGAACGTGTTTTCAGATGGTTGATGAACAAAACTGGCTGGGTGTATCACGCAATGACAATAAGAGACGGAATGTTTCAAGGATTCACCATTCCTTTTGAAGATTTAACCGAATTATTTGGCTCAACTGAAGGTGATGAAATCTATGTATTGATCGGGATGAAAACGGATGGGGCTGCAGATTTGATTTTGTGGAGTGATACTGTAAGCTTCCTTGATCCGAAATCAGTAGCAGATGTGTCATGTGCTATTCCTCCGTTTGGTTCTGAAGGGATAAACGCTTTTCAGCTGTTATTACAATCAGGTGAATAAACCGTTCGAATATTGAATGGATATAGCCTCATTCATGAGATTATTGACGCTCTTGTCTCCAATTGTTTTGTTGACAGGCGTTATTATTGGAGCAATTAACATACGAAATAACCCGAAGATCGGCCATCTGATTTTCGGGTATTTTATTGCCGGACTTGCGATCGAAATAGCGTCACGTTATTGGGGACAGGTAAATTCAGCCAAAAACAATCTGATTTTTTTGTCCATATCCGGCATTGTTGATTTCCTGTTTTTTTCCTTGCTGTATATTCGATTCTTTTTCTCCCGACAGCGAGCATGGCTACTCTTTCTGTCGTTACCTACCTTACTGCTACTGTTTTACATGATGTATCATAAGGTAGCGCTTACACCATCAGGGTTTGACGCGTATGATAAAGTAATTTGTGATGGATTTATTGTGTTCTATGCATTGCTTAGTTCGTATGATCTGATCAACGGAAAAGAAGAAATCCGAAAGGATATCATGCGGGTGAATGCAGCTGTCTTGGTGTTCTTTTCGTTGGATCTGTTGTTCTCATTAACAACCAATTTCCTGATAAACGCAGGTACACATTTTGTTATTTACTTTTGGTTACTTAGATTCGTACTTCTAACAACACTATACACAACATTAGCATATACGTTATGGCAGATTGGCAAAAACCGGAAACACTAGCAATTTGGCTCACAATTGGTGTTACGTTGGTGCTTTTTTTGGTGTTGGTACTGATTCTGTTTACCAGGGTTTACATTAAACGAATTCTCTCTGAACAAAGCGAAAAGAACAGATTGAAGCTTGATCACCAAAAAGAACTACTGAAAGATAGTATTCGTGTGCAGGAACGTGAACGGAATCGCATAGCTGCAGACTTACACGACGGACTGATAGCTAAACTAAACATCCTGCTTCTCACTATCCACTCCAGCGAAACAGTTGAAAAATCGACTGAATTATTACGCGAAAGCATTGGCGTAGCCCGAAGAATTTCCCACGATTTAAGCCCTCCTTTATTGGGTGAAACCGGTTTGGCCGATCTCATTTCGGAATTTGTATCACCATTGCGCAATAGTATGCAGATCCGGTATTACCTTTCGGAACACACGAAAGAATCGCTGGACAATGATTCCAAATTGCAATTGCTGCGGGTAGTGCAGGAAATAATCAGTAATACAATTAAGCATAGCCATGCTACCATCATTGATATTAACCTGCGACTTTCAGCAGGAATGTTGTGGTTGTTGATCGCTGATAACGGTAAAGGCTTTGATGTTGCTGAAAAACACAAAGGACTTGGACAGAAAAATATAGAAATGCGCCTTCAATTGCTGAAAGGCAACTATCGCGTTAAATCAAGCATTGATAACGGTACCGCCTATTTGATTTATTTGCCTATTTAAAAGAAATGTATGAGTGAAGTGGAGAATATAACAGTTGCGATTGTAGACGATGAAACATTGATCGTGCAATTGCTGGAAGATTACTTTAGAAAGGTAGATTCAGTGCAGGTTGTCATGAAGGCTTATAACGGAAAGGAGTTTATCGATCAGTTAAAACAAACGGATCAACATCCGGATATTGTGCTGTTGGATTTGCGCATGAAGGAAATGGACGGTATCGAAACCACGACCTATTTGCGCGAACATTATCCGGAAATTAAGATCATCGTGATGTCATCACACTACATGTCTTCGTTCATGGGTTATATGCTCAAAACAGGTGTGAATGCCTTTATTCCGAAAGAAATTTCCCCCGATTTCTTGACCAATGTGATCCATTCGGTGAAACAACATGGTTATTATTTTTCGGAAGAACATGTAGAAGTCATGCGTACACAAATAGCGCCCAAAGTTCCGAAACCGAAATTGACGCAGCAGGAAATTTTGTCTGAACGCGAAATGGAAATTCTGAAATTGATCTGTCAGCAATATACCTCGCAGGAAATAGCCGATAAATTATTCATCGCGCGTAGAACGGTAGAAGGACACAAAGGAAATTTATTACTGAAGACGGCGGTGAAAAATACAGCCGGATTGGTGATTTATGCTATCCAGAACCAATTGATTGATCCGGATGAACTGGTGATTAATTAATCGTCGAAAGCGTATTCTATTTCACACGTCAAGAATTCATTCACAACGGCTGAATAATCGCTGAGCGTTTTGGCTTTTTTGATGCGCTTGTACAATTTATGCCCATCTTCAAAGGCTTCAGCGAAATATTCCCAGTAGCTTTTCATCTTGTTCAACGCATTTCCGTCATTGGAATGATTGAGATGACTTTCGAGCAGAAGATCCGTAAATTCCTGAAATACTTCATAGCGATCAGTCGGATAATCGGTTGTATCGTCAGCGATCATTTCAAATAAAAAAGGATCGATCACAGCACCGCGACCAATCATCCAGCGGTTTATTTCCGGGAAAAGCTGTTTTAGTTCACGAAATTCCGCAACCGAAGTAATGTCACCGTTATAACACAAGGAGTGCTTTGTAACCGGAATACAAGCTTTGAATCGTTCCAAATCACAGCCGCCGTTGTAGAGTTGTTTCGCGTAGCGCGCATGTACAATGATTTCAGTGATCGGGTAATCGTTCAGGCGTGGAAGCAATTCCAGAATGTCTGCCGTCGATTCATAACCCATACGCATTTTGATGCCCAAATTGGCATTCATTTTCGGAAGGATTTCTTCGATAATGTCGCAGATTTTTTTCGGTTTATCCAGAATTCCGGCACCCAAATCGCGTTTGGCAACCATCGGGTACGGACAACCCATATTCCAGTTGATTTCCGTGTATCCCAAATCAGTTAGATAACCGGCCATGTGAAGGAAATCGCTGGCAGTTGCTGCCATTACCTGCGGAATGACAGGTTCGTACGGATTGTTTTCAGGTAACACATCGATTTTCGGTCCGGATTTGATCGAACCATCATGCGCCAGTTTCAGATACGGAGCATAAAACTGGTCTACACCATCAAATACCTGCTGAAACGCATTCCGGAAATGATGATCGGTGTAGCTCTGAAGCGGCGCGAGTAATAATTGCGGTTTCATGGAGTCAGCCGTTACGGCGTTGTCAACGATACAGGAATAATCCGACCGTGCATAAACCGCGATGCATTGAGCGCGAAATCGCAGATGTAATCGGCCATTTCTTCGGGCTGTAAAGGTGCTTTGTAACCCGGGAAAGCCGTTTCCAGCATTTCGGTTTGAACCGATCCCAGACACAAACAATTGATCTTAATCCCCGTTTCTTTGAGTTCTTCAGCCAGTAATTCGGTGAGTGAAACCACTGCTGCTTTGGAAGTTGAATAAGCGGAAAGTCCTGCAAATTTCATCGATCCCTGAAAACCACCCATGGAAGAAATGTTCACGATATGCGAACCACTTTTCAGTTTCGGGAAACAGGTTTGGATTGTTTGCATCACACCGATCACATTCACCTGATAAGCCGTCATGATTTCGGTGTGCGATAATTCCTGAAACGGTTTTACCACAATATATCCGGCATTGTTGATCAGAATATCAATTTGGTCAAGCGGATCAATTATCGGTTGAAGTTGTTCGCTGACATTCGGCAAAGACAAATCCAATGCATGAATCTGAACGTTGGAATAGCTCGCTAACTCGTGGTTTTCGCTGAAACTTCGGGCAAAACAAATAATCGTGTTTTCAGGATCTTTAGCAAAATGTTTCACCGTTTCCAGCCCGATACCTCTGCTGGCACCAACAACCAAAATCGTCTTAGACATCGAAGTCCAGTTTCAAAATTTCACTGGTAGGATGCGCCTGACACGTCAACAAATAACCTTCTGCTACTTCTTCGTCGGTCAATGCGTAATTGATTTTCATACTCGCCGAACCTTCAATGATTTTCGCTTTGCAAGTACAGCAAACACCGCCTTTGCACGAGAACGGAACGTCCATCCCGGTTGCGTCGAGCGCTTCCAAAACGGTTTTACCTTTCGTGTTCAGTTTTACAGTCACCACTTCGCCGTCAAGAATGGCTGAAACGATACTTTCACCCGAAAAAGTTCCTGTAACAATTGTTTCAGGCGCTTTCATCAATACCGGTGTAGTGAATAATTCAAAGTGAATTTGCTCAGGTTTGATCCCGAATACTTCCAGGACTTCCTTCACGGCAATAATCATTGCTTCCGGACCGCAAATGTAAAATGCTTCAGCGCGCAACAAGGATAAATCGGCCTTGATAATTTCGCTTACGGTTTGTTTGTCGAAACGGCCTTTCTGATGTCCGGCCACTTCTTCACGACTGAAATAATAACGCGTTTTGGTATTCGTCAACGCATCCAGTTCATTGGCGAAAAAAGCTTCGCTTTGTGAACTGTTTCCGTAAAACAACTGAATTTCATGATCCGTACCTTCCACCGATTTTGCCATCGATAAGAAAGGCGTGATTCCGCTTCCTGCGGCAAAGGCAACGTGTTTTTTTGCATCCTTTTGAAGACGGAAATTTCCGTGTGGAAAATCAACTTCGATAGTAGCTCCTGTTTTTAACTGATCAACGAGCCAGTTGGAAGCAACTCCGCCTTCTACTGATTTCACTGCAACAGACAACGGTTCGCCCGGAGCGCTGCAAATAGAGTAAGAACGGTTTAAAATGCTTCCGTTTACCTCGCAATGTAAATTCAGGTATTGCCCAGGAATAAAGGTAAAAGAAGCTGCTGCTTCGGCAGGAACGTCAAATGAAATGCGCGCAGCTTTCGCTGTTAAACGTTCGTGATTTGAAACCATTAGTTCGGCAGAGCGTTTGTGCACTACCGATTCGGTTTTCTTTTTTGAGCGTGAAAACAATCCCATAATTTAGTCGTCAAATGATACAATAAGTTTTTCCGAAGTAGGGTGTGATTGACAAGTCAGAATATAGCCGGCGTCTACTTCCGCTTTTTCAAGCGCGTAGTTGACATCCATGCGGGCAGTTCCTTCCAGAATGCGGGCTTTACACGTACAGCAAACGCCGCCTTTGCAGGCAAATGGAAGATCTGCTCCGGCAGCCTGAGCGGCATCCAGAATCGAAGTTCCATCAGAGTTCAGTGGAATTTCCAATTGATCACCATCCAGAATGATCGTTACCATCGAATCAACTGTAGGTCCAGTGGATACGCGTTCAGCCGGTTGTGTTTTAGGTGTAGATGTAGCAAATAATTCAAAATGAATGTTTTTCTCATTGATTCCGGCTTCTAACATTCCGTCTTTTACGGCGTGAATCATTTCTTCCGGCCCGCAAACGTAAACACCGTGAATGGGCTGATTCGCAAAAAATGCTTTATTGAGTTTTGTTACTTTGTCCAAATCGATGCGCCCTTTTTGCAACGCATTTCCCAGGCTTTCGCGACTCAATACATGAATCAGTCTGAAACGATCGAGGTGCTTGTTTTTAAGCGCTTCCAGTTCTTCTCTGAAAATGATGCTGTGAAATCCTTTATTTCCGTAAACCAGCGTTACATCGCTCAGCGGTTCTTCGGTCAGAATGGTTTTCACAATCGAAAGAATCGGTGTGATCCCGCTTCCGGCAGCAACCAGCAGGTAACTTTGAGAAACGGTCGGATCGGGTGTAAACGCAAAGTGTCCGGTTGGCGTCATCACCTGCAAGTGATCACCTACTTTAAGTGATTCTTTTGCCCAGCTGGAAAAAGCACCTTGTTCAATGCGTTTGATCGCCACGCGCCATTCGTTTTCATTGGGAGCCGTGCAAATGGAATACGAACGACGGATGTCTTCGTTATTGACCATCGCGCGCAATGTCAGGTACTGACCTGCTTTATAGCTATAGTCGGCAGATAGTTCCTCAGGAATAGCAAATGCAACCGAAATTGTATCGTCCGTTTCCGGGCGAACATCAATTACAGTCAGATCATGAAACTTGGGCGTCATTTTCGTTATTTTGAATGCAAAAATAGCAAATCTATCGGGTCAGTGAGTGCCACAGGCCGAATTACCTTGCCAACTTTCAGATCAGTATTTCACAAAATGGGTGCGGATCAATTTCCCACCGGTAACGGCTTCGATAAAATAACTTCCCGCAGCCAATTCTGAAACGTCGAAGGTATTATTCGAAAGCATGAAACGGTTGATTTTTCCGTCGGTTGAAATCACATTGATTTCGCTGATTGCAGCATTTTCCGGTGCCAGTAATTGCACGGTCGAGTTACCCGGATTCGGATAAGCGATCATCCAGTTATCCGTTTTTAATTCCTCCAGTGAAACGGTATTCAATGCCAGAACAACCGCCTGGTACGCATTGATTTTTCCCATTCCCCAGCGTGTGTGTCCCGGAGCAGCAATGACGCCCGTGTGCTGGTCTAATCGCGCGGTACTTTTGATAATGGATTTCACCTGTGCAGCGCTCAAAAACTGATTGGCATCCAACATCAACGCTACAATTCCGGTAACGCACGGTGAAGCCATCGATGTTCCTGAAAAACGTGCAAAATCGTAATCCGTTCCGTTGAAATTGGTTGTTGCAATTTGAGTGTAAGCCGCATCGGTAAACGAAGAAATAGACGAAGCTACCGAAACGCCCGGCGCTGAAATGTCCGGTTTCATTTCTTCGGTGTAAATGGGGCCGGTACTCGTGAAACTGGCAATGGCTCCACCTGCAGGATTCCCCTGACCGTTGATATAGCCGGATGAATAGGCCCCTACGCTGATCACATCAGGAGAACAAGTCGGCTCACCGATACTGTATTGAGAATCGCCAGAAAGGCCGTCTGTTAAACCAAATGTCACCAAGGGCATTCCCCAGTTCCCAACACCTGTTGTGAGTTCAGTCACATTCCAGTAATGAACCGTTCCTGCACTGGCCGCACTTTTCAAAACGACCCTGATATTGGTATTCGTACATTTTGCCCGCAAGCGGATATTCGGTCTGTTGTTGAGCGGATTGCTGTATTCTGCTGTTACGTTGAAGAAAATGGTATCGGCCCCGACTACCAAAATTGAATCGAGGTAACCGTTCATGCTCGCGGGGTAAAGCGGACTTGCTGCCAGCAAAACATCTCCGGAATTATACAAACTGATCCCTGCGGCAAAATCGTTGTTCTCTTCGCCCCACATGGTGATACTTTGTCCCCACATGAACGGATTGGCAGCATAGTCATAGAAATTGACACGGCTCGAAAAACTATCGTTGTTGAATGTTTTTTTGATGTGGAAGTTTACGTTTCCGTTATTTCCGGCAGAAGAAACAAACACAACACCTTCATCGCTCAATTGAGCAATAGCCTGTGAAAGAATCGAATTGCCATCCAGTGTTCCCATGTAATACAAACCCCAGCTCATGTTGATCACCAGTCGTTTTCCAGCAGCATCGGCTTTTGCTTTCATCCAGTTAAAGGCATCGATTACCGAAGCGGCATCGATCAAAAAGGTGGTAAACAGGAATTCCGATTCAAAGGCAAATCCTCTGTATTGCGTCAATCCGGCACCGCTCCCACCTGCAATTCCGCCCACGTGCGTGCCATGGGTATTGTAGCTGTAAATATTAGCCGTATCGCTTCCGGCAGCCATCAATTCAGAAACATTGTCGAACTCTACTCCGTAGGAATAACCGGCAGGTAAATCACCAGTTTGTTTGAATTGATCCCAGGCCGCGTGAATGCGTGTTGCGGTTAATAACGTATCGTAAAACATCGGTTGCGTATAGTCAAATCCCCAATCGGTAATGCCAATCAATACGTCTTTTCCGGTGAAAGCCTCCGGCAAATTCCAGCCTTGTTGAACACTGTCTGCATGTGTGTCTTTTACCGCTTTATCGAGATTCGGTGCCACTTTCGGCGGAATTTCAACATAGGTGTATACGGTTGAAAAATCCAGCTCATTCATCAATTCCAATGGAACTTTGATGGTTGCAATATCTCCGATGGCAGATCCGAAAAGAACTCCTGCGTTTTTGAAAGCCGACCACGAAACATTGGGTTGCGTTTTCCCGAACAGCGAAACGTAGTAAGTTCCGTGAATTTTATTGATAGGAAAACGCTGCAGCATCGTTTCATCGATTTTATGCGATTGTATATACTGCTTTGATACTGTTTGGAGCAATTGCCATTCACTCAGGTTCTGCTGCGATTGGCGTTGGTTCCAGCCTACGAAACAGATGGAAATAGTAAGGATAAGAAGGCACGTTTTCATAGTGTTATTTTAAGGGTGCAAGATACGAAAGATTTGGTTGAGGAAAATGGTGTTGTCTACTTACCGCTGGCTTTGCGCTGATTTCCGTTCAATAACTAAGTTTTGAACAAAAATGCAAATTGCCTTTCAGCGTTGCGCAGCGTAGGAAAAAAAATGTATTTTTAGGTCGGTAATAACCAATCACTATGGAAGCTGTTAAGAAGGTACACTCGTCTTCTCCCCATTCACACAAGTCTGATGGGAACAGTTCCTTTTTGGGTATTCAGGCCAAATTAAATGTCAACAAACCCGGTGATAAATACGAAGTAGAAGCCGATCAGGCTGCTGAACAGGTCGTTTCGAAACAATCGGCGCCCACACCGGCTTTTGTACCTTCTACTTCTCCCGTTCAACTCAAACAAGATGATGAGCAACCCGTTGTTCAGGAAAAACCAATAGCTGCAAGTATTACTCCATTTGTTCAGGCCAAAGAAGATGAATCCGCCCAACTGATGGAGGAAGAATCTGCTCAGGCGAAGGAAGAAGAAGTTCAGGCCAAAGAAGAAGAATTACAAGCCAAAGAGGATGAATCCGCCCAAATGGTGGAAGACGAACCTGCTCAGGCGAAAGAAGAAGAGTTACAAGCTAAAGAGGACGATCCTGCCCAGATGATGGAAGAGGAACCGGCTCAGGCTCAGGAAGAAGAGGTTCAGTCTAAAGAGGAAGAACTTCAAGCCAAAGAGGACGAGGAAGTACAAACAAAACTACAACCTTCGGCGCCATCAACACCTGCCAAACCGTCAATCAATGATCAATTGAGTTCCTCCAAAGGATCGGGATCAGGTCTTTCTGGCGGTGTAAAACAAGAAATGGAAAGTGGATTCGGCGCTGATTTCAGTGGCGTAAAAATCCACACCGACGACCGTGCAGCCTCAATGAGCAAAGAAATTGGCGCGCAGGCATTTACCAACAAAGGAGATATTTATTTCAACCAAGGCAAATTCAATCCGGCCACGCAACAAGGAAAAACCTTACTGGCTCATGAATTAACCCATACCATACAACAAGGAGCTGCTGGCGAGAAGAAAGATCAGTCTGTGGCTGACAAGGATCAAACCACCACTGCGTCGGGAGATAAAACCCAAACGGGTGATAAATCCGCTGATCCGGCAACAACAGGCGTTTCACCTGATAAATCCGCTGATCAACCGGCCGCTGAAACTTCAGGAGCGACTTCCGGGACCACAACTTCAGGTGCTCCAGCTGTTACTCCACCAAAAGCAGGTGAAGTAGCACCAATAGAAGGTACACCACTCACTGCGGAAGCACTTGCAGCAGAAGGTAAAGTACCGGTTGAAGGTGAAGCGGTGGTCGTAGAGGAAAAGAAACAGCCTAATCCACAGGATGATCCGAATTTTATCGCGGTTACGGAAGCAATTTCAAACGAGTCGGAAGATCAGGAATCGAAAGAAAACCCGGATGAACTTTCTGATGATGCAACAAAAGCTGCTAAATCGCCATCCAACGAAGCCGAAAGTTTGGCCATGGTTGATCAGGTGGATGAAATGGAAGCACAGGAGCCAAAAGAATTCAGTGCTGAAAACTTTAAGACACTGCTTAGTGCCCGGATTGCTGAAATGCAATTGCCGGCCAATAACGAGGATGCGGATAAATTCGAGAAGGAAAATAATATCGAAGAAGTTAATAAGAAAGCTACCGGGGATGTAAAATCGGAAACGGAAGCCACTAGTGGTGCCATCGATCAATCCACCAATAAAGATCCGAATGTAAAGCCGGAACACAAACGTAAGGAAGAACAGCTTCCGGTAGTTCCGCCAAGTAAAAAACCGAAGAACGTCAAGGCAGCCAATGCCGTTCCGGAAGTTCGTTCAGCGAATGAAGTTGAGCAACCATTGGCCGACGACACCGCGCGTTTGGATAATACAATGGCCGAAAACGAAGTAACCGATCAACAATTATCCATTTCGCAGGAACCGAAATTTGAGCAGGCGCTCGGCGAGAAAAATAAAGCAAAAGAAGAGTCGGGCAGTATTGTCAAAGCAGGACGTGAGCAGGAAGCTTCCGTGCTACAGAAAAACGCGTCGAAGTCCCAGAAAATGGGCCAGGAAGAACTTCAGGGAATGAAGTTGCTGAATGATCAATCGGTTAAGAAAGTGACCGGTGACCAAAAATCGACGGGAAGCAAAGATACTTCCGAACGTGAACGGGTGTCTGGAGAGATCAATAAGATCTATGACAAAACCAAAACCGACGTCAACAAAATTCTGGATGATCTGGATGCCAAGGTGGAAAAAGACTTCGCTGCCGCTTCAGATAAAGCAAAAAAGAAATTCGAGTCGTACGTTGCACTCAAGTTCGCCATTTACAAAGCTGACAGATATGGCGGTTTAGACGGTCCGATTTGGTGGACACGCGATTTGTTTGCCGGCTTACCTGACGAAGTAAATGTATACTTCGAGGAAGGAAAGGCAGAGTTTGAAGCGGTCATGGACAAAGAAATCGATACGATTGCCCATCACATTGCCGATGAATTGAACCGGGCCACGCAACGCATTGAAGACGGTAAGCAAGAAGTGACCGACTATGTGGAGTCGCTGCCGAAAAGCCTGAAACAATTCGGGAAAGACGCGGCAGAAGCTATCCGCGAGAAATTTGACGAGCTTTCTGAAGAAGTCAATGCCAAAGAAGAAGAATTGGTAGACATGCTTGCCGAAGAATACGTTGCCAGCCTCAATGAAGTCAATGAACGGATCGAGGAAATGAAAGCGGCCAACCGCGGATTGATCGACATGGCGATGGATTTCATCAACGGTGTCATTGAAACCATCCGAAAACTGAAAGAAGCAATCATGGGGCTGCTTTCGGCCATTGCCAGCGCAATCAGTGTGATCATGGCCGATCCGATTGGTTTCATGGGGAACTTGTTCGATGGTATCGGTCAGGGAATTGATTTGTTCAAAGCCAACATTCAAAAACACTTACTGGGTGGTTTATTGGAATGGCTGACGGGCGCCATGGGACCAATGGGAATCACCATACCGGACGATATTTTCAGCCTGAGCGGCATTTTCAGCCTGGTGATGCAGGTATTAGGGCTTGGTTGGGATTTACTACGTATGAACGCCGTCAAATCAATGGGCGAACCAACGGTTAACGCGCTTGAAACGGGTGCCGACGTTGGTTTCTCGATCTTCAAAACAATGAAGAGCGGCGGTGTCATGGGCTTGTGGGAATTTGCCAAAGAGAAATTCTCCGACCTCAAGGAAACCATCATCGACGCGATCAAAGAAATGCTGATCACCAAAGTGATCGAGGCAGGAATCAAGTGGTTACTTTCGTTATTGATTCCGGGTGCAGGCTTCATCAAGGCCATCATGGCAATCAAAGATATCATCGTATTCTTTGTCGAAACCGCCATTATGCTTATTCCGGCAGTCACAGAAGCAATTCTTGCCCTGGCATCAGGTTCGGTAGCCGGTGTTGCAAAAGCCTTTGAGTTCGGACTTTCCAAGCTGATTGTTCTGGTCATCGGACTCTTTGCTAAACTCATTGGTCTGGGCGACCTTGCCAAACGCGTGCAGAAGATCTTCAAGAAAATCCGTAAACGTGTGGATAAGGTAGTACGTGATTTATTCAAGAAAGCAAAAAAGGCAGGACGGAAGCTGATGCGGAAGTTGGGGATTGGGAAGAAGAAAGATAAAAAAGGAAAAGAAGAGCGCTCCAAGCAGGAAATGGAAGCTGATTTGAAAATGGGTATAAAAGAAGGTACAACTTATGTAAAATCAGCTGAAGGCAAAGACAAAAAGGCAATTGACAAGAAGTTAATGCAAATTTCTTCTAAGTTCGATTTGAAAAAGCTAAACCTTGTTGTCGATAAGAATAATCCGAACGGTGAGGATAAAGTCCATGTTCATGGAGAGGTGAATCCAGTGAATGACGGTGAGATAATTGAAGTTAAACTGGAAGGTGATTCAGTAAGTCTTCCACCAGTAGGAAGAGCTTATTTAGTAAGACAAGAGATTAAAGGCGAACCACATTATGTCGCTTATTTACATACTGGCGATTTGTGGCATCTTGGATATGACGAAAGCAAAAAAAATGCGCATGGTGATCCGATTATTGAGATCAAACCAAAAAACTACAAGTCTATAAAAGCCGTTGGGGCAGTATCCGTTCCAGCTAATGATGTTAAAGCGGATGAACTAACTAAGGAGTTGAGAAAAAAGGTTAATGGAAAGGCTGAACAATACAAAGGACAAGGTTATAAAGTTACAGTAAATGATTGTTTAGTATTTTCGCTTGATATATTAAACAATGTATTTAAGTCAGGTATACCTCTTCCACCTAAGGATGATGGTCAATATGAGACATGGTTTAATGGATTAACAAAGAAAAAGGAATGAACAATTTTATTAGCAAATTGAGTAAAAAGTATAATATTCTAATTCCATTTTCAGAAGAACCGGAAAAAGGTGAGAATTCGTATTCACTTGATAAAGAGGGTAATATTGCAGCGCTTTATTTGAATGATGCCAATATCCAAAATCTGGATGTTCTATTACCAATATCAGACAAATTAGAAGTCCTCTCAGTTAGGAATTGTTCAATTGATCGTATTGAAAATCCACTTACTTTCTCTAATCTAAAGAAACTTGTTTTAGTTGGAGACTCATTTAAACAGTCTGCCATAGATAATCTGATTCAGTTACAGAATTTAGTAGAATTGGATTTAAACCTGACTGAAATTACAGATTCCTCTCCTCTGGGTGAGTTAACAAATTTAAGGAGACTAGATCTTAGTTTTAATGCTGAACTAAATGAAATTAAAGGATTAGAAAAACTTAAATCTCTGGAGGAACTTCAACTGCAATTCTCTGAAATAGATGATCTTAAAAAGATTGCTGTTCATGAGAATATTCAATCCATGAGTTTTAACGCAGGTGGTATCTCCAGAATTTCGAGTCTTGAAAAATATCCGAATTTAACAGAGCTGGTTTTATCCGGAAATAAAATATCAAAAATTGAAGGATTGGATCATTTAAAGAAGCTTCATAGATTGAGTCTCTGTTATAACTCGATAGATAAGATAGAAGAATTAAATAGTTTGGTCAATCTTGAAATACTGGATTTGTCTGGACAAGAAATCAAAAAAATTGAAGGGTTGGATTCTTTGATTAATTTGAAAAAGCTGAATCTTTTGGGTAACGAGATATCTAAAGTCGAAAATCTGGAAAATTTGAAAAAGCTTGAATATTTATTATTGGACGGCAATACTATTAGTGAATTTGATCCGACGTTCCTGAATAACTTGAATTCACCATGTTATATATCGCTAATAGCTAATCCAATAACTCATTTAGATGTTGAGATTCCCGACAATATCACCGTTCAATTTGAAACTGATCACTGGGTACCGAGATTTATATAATATCCTTTTATCAGACCGATGCTGAATCGATAGGGCAATATCCAACACTCTTTAATAATTGTTATTGGCCAGTAACATGATTATTAAAATTAGAACCTTTTCTTCCTGCCATCACCGAAACCATCCTGGTCATCGGACTCTTTGCCGAACTCCTGGAGAATAAATAGCTGCTGTTCGCAAAGCGATTCACCCCTTAAAAATTTGTTAATTTGATAAATTGTGAGCAACATTTCTCAAAAAGATTTGTTTTACTCATAACAACATTCGTACCTTGCAGGTACAACAACCAAGCATGAGTAAAAGCGTTTCCATAACCGAAGGAGTAGAAGTGAGCGTAAGTACCCAATTCCGGGCTGATGTCTCACACACCACCGAAAACTCCTATTTCTTCAATTACCGTATCGGTATTGAAAACCGCAATAGCTTTTCCGTTAAATTATTGCACCGCGACTGGTTCATTTTCGATTCGCTGAATCCGCCAGTACACGTGAGCGGTGAAGGAGTGATCGGCCAGCAACCAGAACTGGAATCGGGAGAAACATATAGTTATACAAGCGGTTGTGAACTGCATTCCGAAATCGGTTCGATGCACGGTTTTTATACCTTTATTAACCTACAAACAAACGAGATTTTCCGTGTGAATATCCCTGCGTTTGACATGGTGTTTCCCGGAAGGCTGAACTAAGCGGTTTTTTTTCTGCGCAGTAATATAAACACAACGATAATACTTAAACCGCCGATTACCAGCCATTCCCATTTTAGTTTAGCAACACCCTTTTCCTGAGAATCAAGCCCGCCATTTTCTACGTCGGCCTCAATTTCAAGGCGAATGATCCGTTCTTTTAAGCGCGATAATTCATCATCGTCTTCACTGTTTTGCAATTGAATCTCGTTTTGAATCGCGTGCTCCTGTTCCATGTAAATGGTCGAACCCTTGAAGTCATTTACACTCTTGGCAACTTCTGCAAGGGCTGTTAATGCATCGCTGGTTTCGTTTTTCAGGTTGTTTTTGCGCGAGAAATCCAACGACTTGGTGTACCAGAAAATGGCTTTGTCATTGTCTGAAGTATAAAAGTAATAATCGCCAAGGTTGTAGTAACTCTCTGAAATAGCCTTGAAATTCTTGACTTTCAACCGCAGGTCAAGCGCCTTTTCAAAATAAGCGCGGGCCTGAGCTGTGTCACCGATCTCAAAGTAAACAATGGCCAGGTTGTTATACGCGTGAGATAACGGATTGGTGGTATATCGGGATCGTTTGGCATAATCCATCGAATAGCGGAAAAAGCGCGTAGCAATACCATATTTTTCCTGCAATTGATAAATCGCGCCCAATCGCGCATAACCCATGCTTACTTTTTGGAATTCTTTGTGCTTTTTTAAAACGGTCACATAACGTTGATACGTTTCAATGGCTTTTTGATATTCATGCTTTAAAATGTAGGTTTCGCCCAGCATTTGCAGTGACTTCACCTTCGTTACCGGATTGTCACTCCTTTTATCATGTCTGATCGCACGCAACGACCAGTAATAACTCGATTTTTGATCTTTTTGATAGATATATCCCAACGCAATCAACCTGCAAGCCGTTCCCAGCATTTGATCGTCCCCGCGTTCTTCCATATTCGACAACAAGGCCTTGGTCATGGCAATACCATCGGCATGTTTACCAATGATCAGTAAATACTGCGCAAGAGTGATTTTTCCGCGTTCAATGGCCGGATAATAATGATTGTCAATGCCGTAAAGGAACAAGTCTTCGCCTAATAGTTTTAGTGAATCCTGTGATTCTCCATTGTAATACTCTGCTAGTTTTTCACAGGCAAATACGCGCTCTTTTCCGGTGCCGTTTCGGAAATCCTCTAACAAAGCAGGAATGTTTTGAGCAAAAGAATAACTGAAAATAAAGACGAAGAAGAGTAGAAGCGTTTTTTTCACATGGTCTGTTTTGGAATCCGAATGTACAAAAAAAGGATAGATGCGTTAGCCTTCTTTTGGCAATTTGAACGAGGAATCTGCCAAAACTATGATTACTTTTGCTAAAAACAAAGGAACTATGTCAAACGCTATTTTTCAAGTGCCGGTAGCTGTAAATGAACCGGTAAAACCATACGCACCGGGTACAAAAGAGCATGCTGATCTCATCGCCGAATATAATAAACTCTATAATCAGACACCGATTGAAATTCCGCTTTATATCAACGGACAAGAAATAACGACTGAGGATAAAAAGCCAATGTCGCCTCCGCACGAACACCAAAAAGTGATTGGTCATTTCAATTACGGAAATGCTACGCATGTGGAACAAGCAATCGATGCGGCGTTGGCTGCTCGCGAGCAATGGGCCAATTTACCTTGGGAACAGCGTGCTGCCATTTTCCTGAAAGCAGCTGATCTGTTGGCCGGGCCGTTTAGAAATCGCATGAATGCCACTACCATGCTGGCACAATCGAAAAATGTAATGCAGGCCGAGATTGATGCGGCGTGCGAATTAATCGACTTTTTCCGATTCAATGTGCAATACATGACCCAGGTTTACAAAGAACAACCGGAATCATTGCCGGGAATGTGGAATCGTTTGGAATATCGTCCGCTGGAAGGATTTGTATTCGCGGTGACGCCGTTCAATTTCACTTCAATTGCTGCCAACCTGTGTGCTGCGCCAGCCATGATGGGGAATGTGGTGGTTTGGAAACCGGCAGAATCACAAATGTATTCGGCTCAGGTAATCATGGAATTGTTCAAAGCTGCCGGAGTTCCGGATGGCGTAATCAATATGGTGGCGGTTGAAGGACCGGTTGCCGGAGACGTAGTCTTTAAACACAAAGCATTCGCCGGTTTGCATTTCACCGGATCTACAGCCGTTTTCAGAAACCTGTGGAAAGAAATCGGAAACAACATTGAAAACTATAGAACGTATCCGCGTATTGTGGGTGAAACGGGTGGTAAAGACTTCGTGATGGTCCATAAAACGGCCAATCCAGCCGAAGTTGCCACAGCGCTTTCACGTGGTGCTTTTGAATTCCAGGGGCAAAAATGTTCTGCAGCTTCACGCGGTTATATTCCTTCCAATATCTGGCCGGAAGTAAAAAGCATTTTGGTAGAACAGGTACAATCATTTAAAATGGGAAGTCCCGGGGATAGTTCCAATTTTGTAAACGCTGTAATCGACGAACGTGCTTTTGATAAAATTGCGGGATACATCGATTTTGTAAAATCACAATCGGATGCAGAAATTATTGTGGGTGGAAACTATGACAAATCGGTTGGGTACTTTATTGAACCAACGGTTGTGGTTACGACCAATCCAAAATTCAGGACCATTTGTGAAGAGATTTTCGGACCGGTATTGACACTTTACGTGTACCCTGAAAATGAATTTGAAGCAACGTTGAAATTACTGGACGAAACATCCGACTACGCATTGACAGGTTCCATCATTTCCAACGATCGTTACGCGATTCAAACCGCAACCAAAGCGTTGGAAAATGCTGCTGGTAACTTCTACATCAACGACAAGCCTACGGGAGCTGTAGTTGGACAACAACCATTTGGCGGCGCCAGAGGTTCGGGTACCAATGACAAAGCAGGTGCTGCGATGAACTTATTACGTTGGGTTTCGGCACGTACCATCAAAGAAACATTTGTTCCACCGACAGATTACCGCTACCCGTTTTTGGGGTAATTTCGGAATAACTATATTTAAACGCTCTTCTTACTTAAAGAAGGGCGTTTTTTATGTACAGCAGAATGATCGCTGCATCCGAGGGGTTGCTGGATTGATCCGATTCTTATCTTTACCTTTCAAACGAACTGTTAACCATGGATTTTGAGAAAAAGTACCCCATCACCCAACAACCCGGCGATTTTGTAACCGTTCAATGGACACGCGGCTATAAAGCAGTTGATCTGTATTATAAAAACGAATTGATCGGTTCGGTACAGGGTTCTGCGAAATTGAAAGCAGGTACCAAAATCAATACTGTTTTAGGAACAATCGGCTTAAAGCTTTCCGAAAAACCGATTATGCTCAATGTAGTCATTGATGGTTATCACAGTCCGGTAAATATCAGCCATCCGGTGAAAGAACTGAAGAAAACGGCTGTGTTTTTCTGGATGATCTTTACCTTTTCGGTGATTGCATCGCTCATGGAGGGTGTTTATCTATCAACGGTACTTTCTGTAGAGGTAATTGTGACACTTATTAATTTTGCTATTATTACGACCTATTGCTTATCGGCTGTTTTTGTCAGAAAAGGAAAGCCCTGGGCCTATTATATGGGATTCTCTCTGTTCGTGCTGCTCTACGCGTTTTCACTCCTCGGTTTTTTAGGCCCCGTACCTATTCTTTTGATGATCATATTTCTATTCAGAACAGGTTTTTTGGTGGTGCTTATTTTGAACATGAAACATGCCAATTCGGCTATAAAACATCAACGTTACGGTTCGTTTAAAGATGCCGGATTACTGGATGCAAAACTGTAGTTTGCGGGAGTTTCCAACTATTGACTTTTTAAGCATCAATGTGATAAAAGTACTTTTTTACTATGTTGAATAAACTAATCGGCATTTGCCTAATCGGAGCCCTTTGTACGAATTGCCTGAAAGATAAATACCTGGCCAACCACAGTGAATGGGTTGGAAGCTATGATTGGGTTTATTCCACTGACGATAATAACTCTGTTATCGATTTAAATCAATCAGGTGATCGTTATGGATTCAAAATCAAGCGTTCGGGTAAAGTATTGTTTTTTAAGAATGGGAAGTATATACATTCTGGAAAATTCGATTCGGAATCAGCATCTTATGATGGTTTGAAGATTGTTGCGGCAAAGAGTGGAACACATAAGTTAACAAATGAATTCGGTGAAATCAGATTGAGGGATTTTCCAATGAAGGACTTCACCAACGTATTTAAAAAACTCGACAAATGAGAAGCGCCATAATTATAGGATCACTCTTAATGCTTATTGTTAGTTGCAGGAAATTTGATCATGAAGCGGATTCGAATCCTCGCTGTACGATGTGTGCCCACGCCGAAAGCCTTGAAGGATCATATAATGGTGAAGCAGAAGGACTTTCGGTAGCATCTGCAACAAACTTGTGGAACGACTCTTTGCGAATCACAGTTGAACATGTATTTCTAAATAAGGGGAGCTATTATGACTCAACGATTATGTGGTTAAAACTTACTAAAAAATACAAGTCATTAAGTACACCATCCTATCAATATTTAGAAATGCGCCCGGGATATACATTTGTTCAGGAATACGAGCAATTTGTACTGGATACCACGCAATTCAGAATTTATGATGATTATTTCTCTCATGTAGACTGGCAGATGCATGTTGCATTTGACTACTTGGGTATAAGGGAATAATTGATTTCTGCGAAAATCACACGACTACAGATTTCCTTATATTTAACCCATGCAATCAATCATTCGCTCGCGTTCCTTTTTGGCTTGCTGCCTTATTTTGGTGGTAAGTTTGATTTACCGTTTCAATTATTTCACCAACGAAAGCAAAAACGGCTACAACGCTACAACCTGGGACGCGCTCGGTTATTACATGTATTTACCAGGTTATCTGATTTACGATGATGTAAAAGAATTGAAGTGGCTGCCAGCCATTGATAGCACTTATCACGTAACCGGCGGACAGCTATACCAGGCCACACCACTCGAAAAAGGTGGTTATGCGTTTAAATACCTGGGTGGTGTTGCCATCATGGAATTACCGTTCTTTTACATCGGGCACACAGTTGCCTATTTCGCAGATGCGCCACAAGACGGTTTTTCATGGCCCTATCAGTATTCGATCATGTTTGGTGCACTTTTTTGGTTTTTCGTCGGTTGTTTGATCCTGCGAAAAGTCCTGCTGCGTTTTTACAATGAAACTATTGCCACGCTCACGATCTTGCTACTTTGTCTGGCGAGCAATGCCTTGCAATACGTCAGTATAGACGGCGCTATGAGCCATTCGTTCATTTTTCCGCTGTATGCTGCCATGCTTTGGCTCACGATTCGTTGGCACGAACAACCGAAGCGAATAACTGCTCTTTTCATTGGATTGGTCGCAGGATTGGCAATTATTTCCCGCCCCACAGAACTGATCATCATCTTTATCCCGATTTTATGGAGCCTGGAAACTTCGGGTAAACTAAAATCGAAATGGGCTTTGGTGAAACAACAGCGCAATCATATTCTGTGCGCAGCTGCGGGTGGAATTATCGGAATTTTTCCGCAATTGCTGTATTGGAAACACGCTACCGGTTCATGGATTTATGACGTAGGAAGCAAATGGTTTTTCCTCAATCCGTGGTGGCGCGTGCTCATCGGGTTCGAAAAAGGCTGGTTCATTTACACACCGATTGCTATTTTCATGGTCGTTGGTTTATTTCTCATGAAAGGAAAACCGTTCCGAAGATCAGTACTCGTTTTTTGCCTGTTGAATATCTGGATCATCATTTCCTGGTCCGATTGGCGCTATGGAGCCAGCTATTCAACACGTGCATTGGTGCAAAGTTACCCGGTTTTCGCATTGGCACTTGCTGCTTTTCTCGAACGCACCTACGTGAATCGAAAACGAATTCTGGTCGTAGCGTTGGGACTTTACCTTATTGGTGTCAACCTGTTCCAACTATTGCAATACAACGCCGGAGTTTTGCATTACGATCACATGAACGCGCCGTATTACGCAGCGATTTACCTTGATGCGAATCCAACACCGCTCGATTACAGTTTGCTGGATACAGACGAAATTATCCACGACGAATCGAAATTTACAATCACCGGAACAGTGAGGATCGAACATGCGAAAGTCAGTGCGAAAATGGGGGCGGAGTTTGGATTGACGACTTTTCCAATTAAGCAGGAACAGTGGGTCAAAGTACGGTTTATCATCAATTCGGTTAACGGACACAACACTGGATACCTGACGCTCAAATGCTTCAGAAAAGACAATGTTGTAAAAGAAAAGCGCTTTCGGATGGCGGTGCCGCTGAGTAAAAATGGTCAAAGAACGGTCTACGAATGCTACCTTAATTTAGGATTAATTAAAACCGGTCCTGCTGATTATGTAGCCATCGGGCTTGATTCATTTACTGCCTACGAAGGACGGAATGCGAAACTTACCATTACGGGATTAAGAAAAAAGTAAGAGAGATTACTTCAAACATTTGAAATAATCAAACGGCTCCAAACAATCATTGCATTGATAATGCGCTTTGCATGCAGTGCTTCCAAACTGACTCACCATTTTGGTGTTTCTGGAATTGCATAAAGGGCAGGGAACAACCGTTGGTTCAGAGAACAACACGCTTTTATCTACTTCATTTTCGGGCGGAGCGATGCCGTATTCTTTGAGTTTTCGCCGACCATTTTCAGAAAGCCAATCGGTGGTCCAGGCCGGAGAAAGAGTGGTTGTCACAACAAGATCATTGATCCCATGTTCGGCCAGTTTCGTGCGGATATCTTCTTCGATCACCCGCATTGCCGGACAACCGGAATAGGTTGGTGTAATCACAATTTCGGCAGCATTTCCGGTCAGATTTACCGACCTCACTACTCCCAAATCAACAACCGATAGAACCGGAACCTCCGGATCTGAAACTTCTTCCAGCCAATGCCAAATATCAGTGACAGTTACCATTCCATTCCCGGATAGGTCCGTTGCATGTATTGTAATTCAGCCAATAAAAATCCGAGGTGTTCAGTGTGTTTTCCTAAGCGACCACCTTGTTGTTTCCAGTTATTGGTTGGAATCGTCAATGTAGCTGCTTCTACAACTTCCTGAATGCGTTCCATCCAAAGCGGACGCAAAACTGCTAGGTCAACACCAACTTTCGCTGCGATCATTGCCTGATCTGTTTCATCCATGAAAAACAATTCATCGGAATAACGCCACAATAAATCCAGCGCAGCTTGCGTACGTTTATGAGATTCTTCGGTGCCATCACCCAAACGGATCACCCATTCGGATGAGTGTTTGCAGTGATACTTGGTTTCTTTCAATGATTTTTCCGCAATCGCAGCTAACTGCGTATCGGAAGAATGGCGCAGCGCATCGTAAAACAACACTCTGAACGTATCAAACAACCATTGACGAACAATTGTTTGACCGAAATCACCATTGGGTTGTTCCGCCAGCAATATATTTTTGTAATCGTGTTCGTAACGCAAAAAAGCCAAATCATCGGCCGTTTTACCTTCGTTTTGAACGGTTGCGGCATATTCGAACAAGCTGGTAGCCTGACCAATCAAATCAAGTGCAATATTCGTTAGCGCGATATCTTCTTCCAAAATAGGCCCATGTCCGCACAATTCCGAAAGGCGTTGCCCAAGGATCAGACTATCGTCAGCAATGCGAAGCGTGTATGTATATAAGTCGTTATTCATTTTCGTTGTTTAAGACAGAAGACTCAGAGACTTAAGACTTGAAGACAGAAGACCTAAGACAAATGTCTGGTCTACAGTCTTGAGTCTATTAGTCTAAAGTCTTTCTACATATGAGAAATACCATCCGGAACATCATAAAACGTTGGATGACGGTACACTTTACTTGCTGCTGGTTCGAATAAAGAATCCGAATCATCGGGGTCAGAAGCAACAATTTCACTTGACGGAATTACCCAAATGGAAATCCCTTCGTTTCTGCGTGTATATACATCACGTGCGTTTTCGATTGCCAATTGTGCATCCGGAGCTCTTAAACTTCCCACGTGTTTGTGGTTCAAACCTTGTTTACTTCGAATAAAAACTTCCCACAAAGGCCATTCTTTCGTTGACATACTTTCTGATTTTATATTTTAAGATGCTTGTTTGGCTTTGCGCTTTTCTTCATGCGCCAAGGCCGCTTCACGCACCCACATTCCGTTTTCTTTTGCATTTCTGCGGGCAGCAACCCGGTCTTCATTGCATGGACCGTTACCTTTTACCACTTCCCAGAATTCGTCCCAGTTAATGGCACCAAATTCATAGTGTCCTGTTTCTTCGTTGAATTTCATATCCGGATCAGGAACCGTTAAACCAATCATTGCAGCTTGCGGAACCGTTACATCCACGAACGTCTGACGCAATTCATCATTACTGAAACGTTTGATTTTCCAATCCATTGATTGCTGTGAATGCGGCGAATCAGAATCGTTCGGTCCGAACATCATTAACGCCGGCCACCAAAAGCGGTTCAACGCATCTTGTGCCAATGCTTTTTGGATCGGAGTTCCGTTTGCAAGCGTGCTCATGATCTCAAATCCCTGACGTTGGTGAAACGATTCTTCCTTACATACACGCACCATAGCGCGGGCGTAAGGTCCGTAAGAACAGCGACAAAGCGGAACCTGATTCATAATCGCAGCTCCGTCGACCAACCAGCCGATGGCTCCCATATCTGCCCACGACAAGGTAGGATAATTGAAAATGGAAGAATATTTTGCTTTTCCTGAATGCAAATCATCGATGGTAGCTTCGCGGTCGGCACCTAATGTTTCAACAGCACTGTAAAGGTATAAACCGTGACCGGCCTCATCCTGTACTTTCGCCAGCAAAACCGCTTTTCTGCGCAGGTTGGGAGCCCGTGTAATCCAGTTTCCTTCCGGCAACATTCCCACTATCTCAGAGTGAGCGTGCTGTGAAATTTGACGAATCAGGGTTTTACGGTATTCCTCCGGCATCCAATCTTTTGGTTCGATGCGAATGTCTTTGTCGATTTTTGCCTGAAACGCAGCTTGCAGGGCTTCTAAATTGCTCTCTTTCATTACCGATAAATTGCATAACAAATATACGGCTTATTTGCGATTTAAGGGTGGAACGCTTCTAAATTAAGGTGACTCCGGTATTGGTTAGTGAATGCCTTTTCTCCCACAGATGCGCAGATTTTTCGCGCTCCTAACGGCAGCGCATTTGATGAGTGAATAATAGCTGTCCAGTTATTTTATTAATCCAATATTTAAAGCGAGTCCGTTAGGCGAGACTTATCTGTGAATCTGTGGGAATGTTTTTAGGTAAATCTGAAACAACCAACGCCGAACAAAAATGTCCGGCGTTTTCAAAAAGGGTTTGTTTGTCCGATGTCTCGAACGGGTTGTTATTGGCCCGCGATGTGATCCTCGAGTGCGCTATAGCTCGAAGAAAAATCGAAGGTGCTCTTTAATAAGAAATAATTCTGTGGATCGTAACACTTGTCATAGGCATATTTTGCCCAATCGAGTTTGCTGGAATCATAATCAAAGGTCTTGTTGATGTTCGCAATTTGCTGAGCAGATAATTTTGTTTTATCAGCGTAACTTTTTGCCATGTCCATTCTGTTGGAATCGAAGCTTTCGTCTTCAAGCATCCCGATTAATTGAAGAAAAGCAGGCTCATTGGAACCGTCGTTGTAATAACCAGCACCATTCCCGCCACCATACGGCGGATTGGAAACAACCATGTCGGGAGTGCTTGTGTACCAGTTAGAGCTGGTGATATTCACAGTTTGAATGATCTTAAATACACCAAACTGATCAATTTCGGCAACCACACGCTGATTCCAGCCGATGTTCAATGATCCGTTATAAACATTGCTTCCATATTGCTGGTCACTGATTTGGATATAGATATTTCCGGCAGGGATGTCGAAAAAACGAAAAATATTGGTGCTGTTTGATTGGGTTTGATTGTACGCCGTAGCAACGTGAGTACCCTGGCGTAAAACGCGAACAAATAATTCAGCACCGAAGCTCATCTGGCTCATTAGGGCAATTACTGCGAGAAGGTAAATCTTTTTCATGGCAATCAATTTTATGTTATGATCGCCAATACCGAGATCGTGCCAAAATGGAATAATGCGTTTTTTTTGACAAAAAAATAACAAATCTCTATCAACACAATCAATGGCTTCTGACTATTGAATTCGCATTCATTTTATTCATGTATGGGCTCGGGATGCGTACCGAGCCTACGACAATTACAATATAAAAACAAAAAAAATCCCCGACATTATTGACGGGGATTTCAAATTATTTGGATAATATATTTATCGATTCAACATCACTGGCATTACCAGCATCAGAATATCTTCGTTTTCATTATCGGTTGAGTTTGGCATCAACAAACCGGCTCTGCTTGGTTCGCTCATCGCGATTTTGACTTCCGTAGCGTCGATGTTATTGAGCATTTCCATCAGGAAACGCGAATTGAAGGCAATTTCCAAATCGGTTCCGTCGTAATGACAAGTCAGGCGTTCGTTGGCTTCGTTCGAGAAGTCAAGATCTTCAGCTGAAATGTTCAATTCACTTCCTGCGATGCGCAATTTCACCTGATGGGTGGTTTTGTTCGCAAAGATGGAAACACGTTTGATGGCGCCCAAAAACTGCAGGCGATCTACAATCAGTACGTTCGGATTTTCTTTAGGGATCACCGCTTCGTAGTTCGGGTATTTGCCATCAATCAAACGACACATCAACACGATATCATTGAATGTGAAAATCGCGTTTGAATCGGAATATTCAACCAACACTTCTTCGTCACCGCGAAGGTTTGATTTGAGTAAGTTCAACGGTTTTTTCGGCAAAATAAACGCCGATCCGCCACCTGTTGATTGACTGTCAGTTCTGCGGTAACGTACCAGTTTGTGTGCATCTGTCGCAACGAATGTAATATCCGAAGGACTGAACTGGCAGTAAACACCACTCATCACCGGACGTAAATCATCGTTACCAGTAGCAAACAATGTTTTGTTGATCGCACGGCTTACAATTTCTCCGGAGATTTTAATGCTTGAACTGTTTTCGATGGAAGGCGTTTTCGGGAAATCATCACCGTTGAATCCGACCATTTTCGACTTACCGTTGTCGTAAGCGATCTCCACTCCGAAATTGGTATTGTCGATTAAGAATGTACACGGCTGGTCCGGAAGGTTCTTCAATACATCCAGCAACATTTTGGCAGGCATGGCAATTTTACCCGTCTCCGAAGCTTCAACAGTCATGGTTGTACGCATGGTTGTTTCCAAATCGGAAGCAGAAATGGTGAGTTGCCCTTCTACGATGTCAAATAGAAAATTATCCAGAATCGGAAGAGTATTACTGGTGCTTAAAACGCCGCTGATACTCTGCAAATGTCTCAATAAATTGGTGCTGGATACAATAAAATTCATGTCAGTTTTTGAATGTGAACGCACAAATATACTCAAATTTCCATCCTTAGATTCGGCGCTTGTCCACAAGTTTTAAGGACTTTTCAACCAATTTTCAACGGTCGTTTTAGGGATCGCGGAATAGTTCTTAGAAACACGGGATGTGCTAATAGCTGGAAAATGAATTTCAGCGTATTTTTCGAGATAAATTTCGCGAATTCGGATGTTCGCAATATTGCGAACACTGAAATTTGCGAACATCATTTTTGCGAATGATTATTTTTCCTCAAAAAACACTTCTGTCCCAGGGAAATCTACTTAAGGCGTCGGTTTTTCCTGTGCGTAATTGAAGTAAACATGCCCCATAATCAGCGGGTTGAACACGAAGTACTGGCATTGTACCAATTCGTTGTTCGGGAGCAAGCACCAAAAGTGGTTGATGTCATGATCCGCCTCTTTTCCGGTGTCGTCAATGCGCACATCACCTAATGTCGATTTTTTGCGGTAAAGTTTTAACGCGGATGAAGTTCCTTTTGCGCTTTTTACGGTCAGCACACAAAACGGTTTGCTGTGTTTTACACTGTCTACCTGTTTTGCAGAAAGGTCGTAGTTCGGCGACTCAAAGTGAATCATCTTATAGTTTTGCAAATAGCGGTAAACCATAGATGTATCAATTGCCGGGAATGCTTTTCCGTTAGTAGTGACAGAGAAGTTTTTCCCTTGTCGTTTTACGGTGAAATTATCTTTCGGCTCGGCTGTATAACGCACATCGATACTAGCGATTTCATGTGTTTGGTAAGCGAAAATCTCCGTACACATCCAACGCCCTTTATCGGCGAAGAATCGTGGGCCAATCATTCCCTGCATTCCTTTGATTTCTGCAATGATAGGAAGGGCGCTTTTTCCTTTTTCTTCCGATTCAACCAACATATAGGTACCGTAGTGATCTTGTGTGGATGAGCCGATGTACCAGGTTTTTGACCATTCGCCGTTTTTGAAAAACTGCACTTTAGTACTCAATGTTGTCAAACGACTCAAGACCGTTTTTACCGAATTGTCGGGCACGTAACCTTTGAAACGCACGTTGAACGCTGCTTCGAGCATATTACTAACGGGAACCTGCTGAATGCATCCGCCCGATTTATCGGTCCATGTTTTTCCCGAACGAACCAGTTCCATTTCCAATCCGTTTGGTTCGGTAATGATGATGCGATCAACAGCGGTCGTATCTTTAATTTCAAAATCCAGGGAAGCTACCTGCTCGTCTGATTTACCGGATTTTGACATCAGATTATAAGCATAGTAACTCAGAATAGCAATTATTGCAATACTAGAGTACGTGAAAATAAATCGTTTTAATTTATTACGATTTTTGAGTCGTAATATACTGCTCTCACTTGCGATATCTCGATTAGTGTTTTCAACGAGGGTTGAAAGATGTTGTTGCTGTCTTTCTTCATTTAAAGAAAACACAGCCCAAAGTACAGCTGGAAACCAACCTATAATAGAGGCTTGTAATAAGATGCAAAGTAACCCTTGACCAATTTTGCCGCGAAGAAAGAAAGATAGTGCGGGAAATAAGATAGAAAGTAAGATCATAAGTTTTATTTATCCTTAAGAACGTGCGTATCGTCGTTTACGTAAGTAAAAAAGTGCCAATGCAAGTAAAATAATTGTACCCGATGGGATTAACAGGTTGATTACCTTGTAGTAACCGGCGTCAGTTTTTACTTTTTCCGGATCAATCGGGTGAATGTCGATGTGTTTACTGCGAATGTCCAATACCGAATTATCGCCCATCATGTAATCTACCATGTTCTGGAAAAACTCCTGGTTTCCGTAGATGATCGGTTGCATACCGGCTTGTGCCATAGTTTCGTCGTAACGCAGATTGTTGAACTGAATAGGTCGGTATTGCATCACATTCGGATTTCGTGGGGATGGCATCGAATCGTAATAGTTGCGAATGAAATCACCGTTGGCAACTACCATTACTTTTCCTTCCTGCGTACTTTTTGGTTTGTAGTGCGAATCCGGATTTTTGGCAAACGATTCTACAATACGGTTTTTGAAATGCGAATCGAACTTCCCTTCTATCAAACCAGCCATACATTTCTTGTTGGCTTCATTCTCAGGATCAGGTGTCAAAACCGGATTCTTCCCGTAATTCATTGGCATCAGCAAGCTGATCAAAGGTGCCATTCCTGTTGCAGCTGAGTTCGGTGATGTTGTCAGCACCGGGGTTGCTCTTCGATCGGGTGATTCACCTACAAATTGTAATTCTGACGCGTAACGCAACATTACCGGATCGATATTTCTCGAAATCGGGTGATCGGTTTGCGTAGCAGCAATATGAAAGAACCACGGAATAAGACTTTGTTTGGCCATCGGTACCATTTTCGGTGCACAGCGCACATCGATGAGGTAGTTGTCGTTGACTTTTATTCCGTAATCAAACAGCATGCGTTCCAATCCGCCCAGGTTGGTTCGGGTGGTATGCACCATTCCATTCAGTGCGAGTGAGTCGGCTGGAAAGGTGAGTTTGTCAATGAAACACATGAGTCGGCCACCATCCATCACAAATTGGTCAATGATGTATTTGTCTTTGTCG
Organism: Bacteroidota bacterium; assembly: GCA_040387295.1. Taxonomy (GTDB): domain Bacteria; phylum Bacteroidota; class Bacteroidia; order Flavobacteriales_D; family Crocinitomicaceae; genus Fluviicola. The sequence continues at coordinate 29,190 of JAZKEB010000005.1, forward strand.
GAAAGCGGTCCACGCGGACGGGCAATGATCAATCCTTTTACGCCATCAAGCGCAGCCAGTGAATCATTCAACGTAATATCTTCAACGGTGTAGTAAGGATCAATCAAATCGCGTACACGTCGTGTTTCGGCATAACTCAATTCACCATGGCCCTGTAAAAAGGCAATACGCGGTTTTTCTTCCAGCGTAGCGCGACGAATCGACGAAATCAACATATACTCGAGATTGTTGATCGAGTTTTGGATTTGGTTGTTGAAATTAGCGTCGAGGGTGAAGAAGTTTTTCGCCGAAGTTCCCGGCAAAAGCTGCACGTAGTCTTTCGTCACACCACCATATTCGATCACAGCTCCCGGCCACAACAATAACTGATTTTGTGTTCCGTCTTTTGTGTAAACCAGGTTCATCGGAATGATTCCCTTGGCTTTGTTGTACAAGATTTCGTGCAGGTAATCCTGATCGGCCTGGTTGCCCTGGTTCGGATCGATGAATTCGTACTCGATGCGATCACCGGCGTACAATTTAAACTCTTTCAGTTTGTCTTCAACGGCGTTGCGGAAACGTTTTACCTCTGCCGGAAGATTACCTTCCAGGTAGATTTTGATCAGTACGCGGTTTTTGAAATGCTCCTTGTTTTCGATAAATGAAATCGTTCCCTCCGAAAGCGAATAACGACTGTCTTCGGTCATATCGATGCGCGAATACAGGAACGAACCGATGATATTGACGATTACTACCAGCAATACAACAACCAACAGGAGTACCCAATTGTAGATTTTCTTGATCGATTTTGATGTTTCGGCCATGGATTATCGTTTAAGGGATTTAACAACTGTCAACGCTGCGGTAATGAAAACGGCTATCAGCCCGAAGAAATACAACATGTCTTCGGTATCGATCACGCCGCGCATAATCGATTCGTAATGAGAAGTAATGCCAACGTAGCGGAAAATCACATCGTATTCACCCATGAGGTTAAACGATCCGATCAGTTCCAGTCCGTAAAACATGAAGAGGCAAATGAACATCCCCAAAATAAAGGCAACGATCTGCGAACTGGTAATAGAAGAGGCGAAAATTCCAATGGCAACGAATGCCGATCCCAGCAAAACAAGCCCGAAATAGGAGGTAAGCATGGCGCCTTCGTCGATTACGGTAGTTTCCGTTCCGTCTTCAGCTACCGGATTAATTCCCAATTGACTCATGGAATAATAATAAACCAACGTAGGCAAGAGGGAAATAACCAATAAGGTAACGCCGGCGAAGTATTTAGCAAGAATGATTTTCAGGTCGGTAATCGGTCGGGTAAACAACAACTCAATGGTGCCGTTTCGTCGTTCTTCCGCAATGGAACGCATGGTAATTGCCGGAATCAATACGAGGAAAATCCACGGCGAAGCGTTAAAAAACGGAATCAAATCCGCTTCAGCGCCTTCCAGCAGGTTGGCATCGCCTGAAATATACCAGTGAATTACACCGGATGTGATCAAGAAAATCAGGATAAAAATGTATCCGATGGTGGAACCCAAGAAGCTCCGTATTTCTTTCCAATATAATGCTCTCATACTTATTAAAGTGGGTCAAAAGTACGACTTAGATAAGACTTCGTCAACCGATTGTTACATTCATTAACGAAAGATGGTACACATTCCGTTGGAATGATGTAATTATTAATTGAAAATGTAAAATTGAAAAGGCGGTTTTCGGGAAATATCGTCCTCTTTTCAATTTTACATTTTACATTTTCAATTCTTTTCGCCCAGCGAAAATTGCCCGTCCTCGAAGTAAGTATCCACCGACCACGCCTCGGGTTTACCGCCAAACCACGGTTTGATTGTACTCCAAACGCCGCCAAACAATTCCGAATCGCGGTAATTGTTGAGCGCTTCTTCGCTGTTCCAATAGCTGTAAGTGAAAATGATATTCGGATGATTGATATCGCGTAGCAAACGCATGCCGTTACAGCCTTCAAAGCGACTTACACGCGTGTTGATGGTGTCGAAAAATGCCAGAAAGGAATCGATTTTGTCTTCCTGGAACGTCAGTTTTACAATACGGGTAATCATGGATCAAAAAAGTGAATCGATTGTTTTGGCGGAACCGCGCGGAGTGAATTCCACCCGTACTACATCGCCGGTATGCAGACCGAATAAACTGTCGGCGCCGCCATTTACGCCACGCGCACCTTTGTTGATGGCGATTTCCAGCAAGTCATTATTATTGAAAATAGCGACACGTTCGCCCGGTTGCACTTCGTTGTATGAACCTGAAATCGTATCGATGTAATAATCGCGTTTGCGGAATAAAATCGTGAACGGCGCTTCTTCGAAACGGGCAAACAACTCGCGTGAAATATTAGTAACAGCGTTTCCATAATGGTCGATGTGGACGATAGTTCCTTTGATGAGGTTTTCTTCCAATACCGGATTTTGTGTAAAAGCGCGTTTCCATTCATCATGCGCTGAAGCAAAGGTTTCAGGCGCAATTCCCTGCGCAAGTTTTACTGCCGCCGGAACAAAAATATTCTTGGTTGGGAACTTAAATCCCGCCGGATTGGAAAGCACATCGTCGATCAGCCAAAAGCCTTCGGGTTGATTTTCTTTCAGGATCAGGGCAAACAATCCGTTGTCATTGGCCACAAAGTAATGACCGTTGTACAGCATCATCGCCGGATAACTTCCATCGCGGGAATTGATCACCGGTTCGCTGTCAACGCCTATTATGTGAACGGTTCCTTTCGGGAAGTCAGCGTATACGTTCGAAACACAAAAACTGGCCTGGGCAATATCGAATGCACGAATGGCGTGTGAAACGTCAACAATTACGGCAGAAGCATCCAATTGGTAAATACTTCCTTTCAGCGCGGCCACATAGTGATCGCTCAATCCCATATCGGTTGTCAACGTGATTATATGCATCCTCGTTTTTTCGCTTTTCAGCAACAAAAATTGATTAATTTTGATCCAAAAATAAGGGTTATAATTTGCAAAGCCCGAGGTAAAACGAAAGATTTATCCACATTGACAGAGAAGAAAATTGAAATCGACGGTGTTAACATCGCTGAATTATTTGGTGTAAACAACGCCAACCTGAAATACATCCGTACCTTTTTTCCGAAATTGCAGATCAACGCACGCGGGAACGAGCTTACTGTGGTGGGCGATCCGGAGGTAATGGAGCAGTTTGAACGCAAGTTTGAATTGATCCTTTCGCATTTCCGGGAAACCAATATGCTTACCGAAAACAACATCGAAAACCTGATGCTCGAAGACGGCTCAACCATGCTTTCGGGCGATGGTTCCGAAACACTGGTACACGGAAACGGTGGCGTGAAAATCAAAGCGAAAACCGTGAATCAGCGAAAACTGGTGCAAGCGGTGAATAAAAGCGATATGGTTTTTGCCGTTGGTCCGGCTGGAACAGGAAAAACGTACACAGCCGTTGCATTGGCTGTTCGTGCCCTGAAAGCGAAAGAAGTAAAACGGATCATACTTACCCGTCCGGCTGTTGAAGCAGGCGAAAATCTCGGGTTTTTACCGGGCGATTTGAAAGAAAAACTCGATCCGTACCTGATGCCGTTATATGATGCCCTGCGTGATATGATCCCACCGGAAAAGCTGGGAGATATGATCGAGTTCGGCATCATTGAAATTGCGCCGCTGGCGTTTATGCGTGGTCGTACGCTCGACAAAGCGTTTGTAATTCTGGATGAAGCGCAGAATGCGACTGTGATGCAAATGAAAATGTTCCTCACACGTATGGGACAAACAGCACAGTTTGTGATCACAGGAGATATGTCGCAGGTCGATTTACCGCACCGTCAGCGTTCGGGATTGGCTTATGCATTGGATATTTTGAAAGACGTGGAAGGATTGGAGATCATTCGCCTGACACAAAGTGATGTGATTCGTCACAACCTCGTGAAACGTATTATCGATGCGTTCGAAATTGCAGAAGCAAAAGAGAAAGAAGAAAAGTTTAAAAAAGATAACGAAGCAAAATGAACCAGACAATCACAAGTACCAATTTTAAGTTTCCGGGACAGCAAGACGTTTACCGCGGTAAAGTGCGCGAGGTGTATACCTTGAACAACGGATTAGTGGTCATGGTTGCGAGCGACCGTATTTCGGCGTTTGATCATATTTTGCCGAAAGGAATTCCGTTCAAGGGACAAGTGTTGAACCAGGTAGCGACAATGTTTTTGGATGCAACCCGCGATATTGTTCCGAATTGGTTGTTGGGAACACCCGATCCGTGTGTGGCTGTTGGTCATGCGTGTGAACCAATCCGTGTGGAAATGGTGATCAGAGGTTACATGGCCGGTCACGCAGCACGTGAATATTCTTTAGGAAAACGCGAGTTGTGCGGTGTTGTTCTTCCGGAAGGAATGAAAGAAAATGACCGCTTCCCTGAGCCAATCATTACTCCGGCTACAAAAGCGGAAGAAGGCCACGACGAAGATATTTCCCGCGAAGATATTTTGTCGAAAGGAATCGTTCCACAAGACATCTACGAAAAAATGGAAGGTTATACGCGTGCATTGTTTCAGCGTGGAACCGAAATGGCTGCCGAGCGTGGATTGATTTTGGTAGATACCAAATATGAATTCGGAATGCTGAACGGTGAAGTGATTCTGATCGATGAAATTCATACGCCCGATTCGTCGCGTTATTTCTACGCCGAAGGATACGAAGATCGCCAGGCGAAAGACGAACAGCAGAAACAATTATCGAAAGAATTTGTACGCCAGTGGTTGATCGAAAACGGTTTTCAGGGGCTTGAAGGACAAACAATGCCTGAGATGCCGGATTCATTTGTAGATGTGGTGACCGATCGTTACATCGAATTGTTTGAGCGCATTACCGGCAAGCCGTTCGAGAAAGCGGATACGTCGAATATTACCAAACGCATTGAGTCGAATGTGGCGCGTTTCCTGATGGAGAAAGGATACATTTAATACAGGTCGAGGCCCGTTTTTTTAGAAAATTTTGACTTTTTGAATATGAAATTCGATAATTCGAGTGTTCGCAATATTACGAACACTCGAATTATCGAATCTAGTTTTGAATTTTCCTCCAAATCGTTAGAAACCTTGTTAGTACTAATTTTTGAACGATCAAGTCGCTGATTGTTTCGCAATAATTCGCCAGAACATCTTTGGAAAAAAACGCTTTAGTGTTACCGCTTTGATTTCTCTATTGCCAATCAGGATTTCCTTTTTGCGTTTTTCAACTGCTTTCAGCAAAATCCGCACACATTCGTCAACGGGCATTCCGGTAGACTGATTGTGGTCCATTTCACCATGCGCTTTCCCTTCTTTATTGAGTGCGCTCATGGAAATGGGTGTATTGATTTTTCCCGGACAGGCAATCGTTACATGAATGTTGTGTTTGGCTTCTTCGAGCAACAAACTTTCAAAAAAACCATGTAACGCATGTTTCGAAGCGCTGTAAGCCGATCGCAGGTAAAACCCGAACTTCCCAGCGATGCTCGAGATCGCAATAATATGTCCGCTTTTCTGTTGCTGCATGAAAGGTAAAACGGCTTTTGTCAAAGCTATAGTTCCGAAATAATTGATCTCCATGATCCGGCGATCAACGGCCAGTGATGTTTCCGATGCTTCCCCACGCTGACTCAAACCGCCGCAGTTGTAGAGAAAATCGATGCGTCCTGCTTCAGTAATTACGGTTTTTGCATGCTCCTTAAAGTTTTCAGAATGCTCCAGATCGAGCGGAATAACAAGGTGCTCGTTGCTATTTGTCAACGTTGCTTTCAGCTCGTGCAGTTTCGCTTCATTTCGTGCCGAAAGAATTACGCGCAATCCGTTTGCCGCAAGTTGTTTGCACAATTCCTCACCGATTCCCGATGAAGCTCCCGTAACCCACGCAACCTGTTTCATGTTGTTCATTTGGGTACAAAGAAACGAAAATCAACTAGCGAATGATTTCCAGAAAGCCTTCTTTTTTTACTTCGGGTTCGTTTGCAGGATCTCTTCGGAAGACATAGAAGTACGTTCCTTCGCTTAGTTCGAGCCCGTTCCAATCGTTTCGGTAACCGGTGACATTCAATACCACATTTCCCCAACGGTTGATAATCACCAACTCATTTCTTGGGAACATCGGTGCTTCATCGATCACAAAATAGTCGTTCACACCATCGTTATTCGGCGTAATGACATTGGGTAACCCATTTTCACAATCAACGGTTTCGATGTAAAGTGTGTCTGAGAAAAGGCAGCCTTGTGGCGAAGTCGCGGTAAGAACTACCCATTGACTACCAACAACCGGAAACGATTCCAATTCACCCAATCCAACCCACGAATAGCTGTTGCTGTCGTTCGGGAAATAGTACGTGTAAATGTCGTTGATACACAACAATGTATCGGTTCCCAGATCAAATACCGGTAACGGATTCGCAGCGATATAAAGCGAATCTTCGTAAACGCAACCCACTTCATCCCATTGGTTCAGGTAATACCAGCCGGAATTTGCATCGGAAACCAATAACGAAAACGCTGTTGTGTCGAATGTGCCGTTTGGCGTTGTCCAAAGCAAACTGTCTGCCGTTGTCACAACTCCAAACGATACGGAATCGCCCATACAGCTGTTTCCTAATTGCTGTACCAAGGAATAAGTAAGGTCGAAAACGGTAATGAATGTGCTGTCGGTATTGGTCAAACAGCCGTTGTTGTCAATTGCTGTGGCAGTGATCCAACCACTTCCAACAGACGAGCCGATGGTAATGGTTGGATCTTCTACCGTTCCGAAATTGCCGGACCATTGGATGGTGGTTACATCGCCGGCGAGTGATAAGGTGGTTTCGGAATATGCGCAAAGTATCAGGGAATCAGAAGAAATGGAAATAACTGCAGGAACCGCCATGAATACCGGTTCGGAAATCGTGTCGGAAAAACAACCATTGCTGATGATTACCGTTAGCAGCGAATCATTGACAAAAGCCGTTTGGTTTATTGAAATACTTCCGTTGTTTCCAAGTAAGATGCTGTTGTTGTACCAGCTTGTTTGAAAACCATTTGGAGAGATGGTGAAGGTTGTGTTTTCGTTCGGGCAAAGCAATGAATCTCCTATAATTTGAGCAACCGGCAGGCTGTCAACAATGTGAATCCAAACCAAATCGTACACCGGTGGACATTCTGCATTTTGGTAAGCAACCAAAAATGATGTATCGGAATAGATATCGTTTACCGAAAATACAGATCCGCTTTGAAGAAAAAGTGTATCCGAAGTTGTAAACCAAAGTGTGGTGAAATTACTGTTCTCCAACAATGTGGCATCAGCTCCGGGACAAACTGTCAAATCGGTGACTGATGGCGGAACAGCAGCTGCAGATTCCGAAATATGAACGGTATTTGATTGCGCTTCGCAGCCATAGCTGTTCATGACAGTTACCCAATAATTTCCTTCTTCCGTTACTGAGATGGAAGACGGTCCGTAAGTTCCGTCACTCCATTCATAACTTCCCAAACCGGGAGTGGTGGTAAGGATGCTGGTTTCATTCGCGCAAAGAAGCGTGTCGTTTGCCGATAGTGAAATACTGAAAGAACCATCAATGATCTCAACACTGTCGTAGAACGTGAGCCCGCATTGCTGAATCTGGCAATAATAAACTCCAGGCTGTGTCACCGTAATCTGATCGGCCGACGAACTGATGGGACTTGTCCACAGAATAGATGCATTTCCGAAATGAACAGCCGAAATGGTAATGATTTCGTTACTGCAAATCACATTACCCGGTTCCACAAAAAGATAAGGCGTGGTGAATTCTTTCAATTCAAATGGCGGTGTTGTTAGCGAGCATCCTTCGTTGTCGGTGACATGACAGTAATAAAAACCGGCGTCGTGACCGTAAACAGTGTTTGTAAGCGATAAACTGGCGCCTGTAGGACCAATCCAGTCGTAGGATACGTAAGTGTTGGGCAAGGAAAGCAATACCGAATCGTACGGGCAAATAATGGCATCCGAAGGAGAAGTCATGATATTGGGAAGTGTTTTTGGAGTGATATAAAATGTTGCGGTCGTGTTTCCACTGCATCCTGTTACCGGATCAACCACTACTCCAGAATAGCTGTATTCTCCCGGTAAAATAACCTGAATGCTATCCTCATCATTGCTCAACCAATTAATACCCGGTCCCGACCAATTCAGATTGGAGTTGGGAAGAGTGGTATAGAGGTAAGCAGAATCTCCCGGACAAATCAATGGATTCCCGAAAATATTGGTCGCAATCACCGGATTCGGATGCACGATGAAATAAAAGGAATCGGTTGCGTGATAAATCACGGTATCCAAACCGCAAAGATTGTCGTAACCAATGGCTACATCATATTGAAAGGTATGCCAACCGGTCGTTTGCGGGAAAAAGCGCCCCAGAAAATCTTGCTCAGATCCTCCCGGTATGGAAGGCGTTACCGACCATCCTTCCAACACAACGGGTTCTGTTGGAAGAATAAAATTCCCTGCAGGATTGGTGAAAAAGTCCAGGGCATACACATTGATGTAATCATCGAGGCAGAGCTCAATCGTATCGTTATTGTCAACCGGATCATACAGCTTTAAATATAAATCAAGTGTATCGTAGGGAATCGTGTAATCAAATTGGATGTGAAAATCCTGATCTACCTGGCAATAAGCGGTTGTTACTACAACGGCATAAGTTCCTCCGGTATTGTAAAAATGGGCAAGTGAATCGGAGTAAAGTAATCCATTCTGATCATAGATTCCGAATGTAGCCGACTGATCAACCTGGGTGAACCAGATTTGCACGCTGTCCGGATGGCAGAAATGATAATCATAATAAGTTGGTGATTCGGTCAGGATCACAACATCGTCTGACATCAATGGTAAATGTGGTGGTTGATGAATGACCACTTCAATGGTATCTGTTCCCGAAGTACAAACATCATCGCGTTCAGCGAATACGTTATAGGTTCCGCTGGTATTCACGCCGATGCCCTGATCTGTACTTCCTGTATTCCACAAATAATGGTAGGATGGTCCGAGGTGATTATAAGTTAACGGATCGGAGTAAAGCGTACCATCAACACAAAAATGTGCTGTATCAATCCCACCGTTGATTTGTCCAAGCAAGCTGTCTGTTGAAGGCAAAAAGTAATGATTGAGATCGGGCGTTTGCTGATCAATGGTTTTGAGGAGAAACGAATTGCGTGTGCTGTCTCCCTGAAGGTAAAGATGTGACGGTTCTGTCCAGTAACTCAACAACCCGAATTGGTCAATATCTTCAGTGTAGGTTTGAGTTTGATCGCGCATGAACATCAAATCTTTGGAATAACTTCCGCAAATGATCGGTTCGTTAGTTGTGTAAACTGCTACTCCATGACCTTCATCGTCCATTTTTCCGCCCAGCTGTTTTGCGTAAACCAAACTACCGGAATTACTGAACTTGATGAGGTAAGGATCTTTATAGCCCACCGAATTGAAAATGGCATCATCAGTTTCCTGAAACTGCGTGAAATCGCATTTGAAATAACCGGTGACAAAAATGTCTTTTTGAGAATCAATGGAAACCGACCGCGCCGAAACATCCGAATCAGACCCGAACGATTCATCCCAGATGTAGTTTCCGTTGTTGGTTGTTTTTAGCACAAAAATTTGCCGGTCGTAAGGATTAGTAATGTTATGTAAACCACCGGCGTCGAAGTAAACCATGTTGCCAAGAAAATCGCCGGTCAGAACCACTTCATCAACCGAATTGACTTCCAGATCGTAAGGAATCACCATGCCGGCGCGAAGCGTGTTCATCCATTGCAATTGCCCGGCCGGATTGAATTTCGCCAGAAATCCCACATTGTATGCATCGTTGTTGAATGTTTGTCCGGCAAGGACAAGCGTATCTGAAAACTGCCCGGTAACGAACACATTGTTATTCGCATCGGTGGCTACAGCCAATCCACGATCTTCATAATCGGCCAATCCGGTTTTTAACCACAACGGATTTCCATTGGCGTCGTATTTGGAAAGAAACAAATCAAAACTTGGAAGGAATGTCACAGGATCAATCAAACTGGTAACCGTTTGTCCGGCGATGGTTGCTGTACCTTGAAACTGACCGGTGAGCAATACATTGTTTTGTTGGTCAATAGTTACTCCGTAAGCATTTTCAGCCATTGTTCCACCTTCTTTCCGAGCCCATACAACCGTTCCTGTGGGATCAAGCTTGAGGAGGAAAATATCTTTGGAATTGCTACTTGAGGTGAGTGAATTAACACCAAAATCAACCTGCCCGAAAAACTGGCCCGTTACAACGATATCCTGATTGTGATCGATTGTAAGGTCATAACCGCGGTCAGAAAAATTGCCGCCGAATTGTTTGATCCAAACAAGCTGTCCGTTGGGAGCATATTTGGCGACGTAAATATCACCGTTGCCGGCAGCCGATGTTTGTGAGACGTTGGTACTAAAAGCGGTTTCGCCTGTAATATAACCCGTAACGTAGTTATTGCCGTTCGCATCAATCTCGATATCAAGTGCCTCGTTGGCGTACTCACTGAGGGTATTTTTACCCCATTGTGCCTGAAGTTGAACAGAAATGACAAGAGTAATAAAAACGATCAGGCTTTTCATTAAGTTGTTTTCAAAGTGATGTATGAATTGCCAAATGGTTGTAAAAGAAAAATAATTGGCACAAAAAAAAGCGATCCTTTTGGGAACCGCTTTAGCAAGGTTTTTGAAACTGGAACTTATAAGTCAGTCGGCACTTCAACCGCTTTATACGACTTTTGTTTCGGTTTTAATTTGTCAATGAATACGATCCGGAATTTTTCGCCATCAGCTGAGAAAATCATTTCCGTAATACCGTTGGTGATTTGCGGGGCCGTTTTCTTGGCGTTGTAGAATTTTTTGTCGAACAACTCATAGGTGTTGTCATCGTACTGAAGAAAGATCGAAACAATTGTTCCGTTTTCCACACGTACTTTTCCGGAAACGCACTCGGTTCCTTCAGGAGTAAAGAAACTAATAATTACGTTTCTGTGCATTTCATCGGCGATGGTGTAAGATCCTCTTTTGGTAAAGGCGTCCTCGAGCTTTTTGAAACAATCATCCTGAGCAAAAGAACCGAAACTCCATATCAGCGCTACCAACGCAAGTATACTTTTTTTCATAGTTGTTGTTGTGTTATGGAGTTACCCCCAGTTTTCAAATATAACAAGTTTAAGTAAATTGATGACTGTCGCAATAATTATTTATTTTTGGGCAATTCACCAACACTCCTGGCATGAAACAAATAGCAGACCAATTTGAACAAGCACTGGGTATTTTGCAAAAATTTAACAACGAAGCAAATTACAAACTGATCGAAAGTGCTGGTAATCTGATGGTTGCTTCAATTGCCAATAACGGTAAAATTATCTCTTGCGGAAACGGTGGCTCAATGTGTGATGCCATGCATTTTGCCGAGGAATTGACCGGGCGTTACAGAAATGACCGGCCGGGAATCGCAGCGTTGAGCATTTCTGATCCATCTCATCTTTCGTGCGTGGCAAATGATTACGGTTATGATTTTGTTTTTTCACGATTCATTGAATCCGTAGGACAACCCGGTGATGTGTTGCTCGGGATTTCAACTTCCGGAAACTCAAAAAACGTGATCAATGCCATTGAAGCAGCTCGTAAAAAAGGGATGAAAGTGGTGGGGCTTACCGGAAAAGACGGTGGGAAAATGGCAGGTCTGTGCGATGTGGAAATTCGCGCTCCGCACAGTGAATATGCCGATCGCGCGCAGGAAATTCACATCAAGGTCATTCACTCGTTGATCGGCCACATTGAAGCATCTCTTCGTTAATTTAAACAACCAATACATACTATGAGTTCCATTGCACATCTTTTCGAATCGGGAGAACAAGCACGTCAGAAAGGCCATTTTTTAAATTTAGTGATGCTTGCCCGCGTTGACGGGACTATTTCGTATCAGGAAAACCAATTGTTGAAACGCGTGGCGCAACGCTTGTCGCTTACAGAAGAGCAGGTGCAGGAAATTATTGATAATCCGCAGGACTATCCGATGATTCCACCGGTGACGCGTGAAGAACGATATGAACGTTTTATTCAGATGATCCAGATATTGGTTGCCGATGGTGTTTCAGACCTTGAAGAAGAGCGAATGGTAAAACAGTTGGGAGTTGCCTTGGGCTTTACTCCGGCACGAATCGATGAAAAGTTTCCAATTATTATTGAGCACCTGCGCAAAGGAATGACGCGCGAAAGCGTTCTGGAAGCGGTTATATAGTAGGCTCGGGACGCATCCCGAGCATATGATATAACCAATAAATAGACAAGCTTGGGATGTGTCCCAAGCCTAAAGACATCAATTCTTTTTCTTCTTCAAATGATCATCCAACCGTTTGGTAATGACCTGAAATAGCAGTTTGCTTTCCTTCTCATCGAGTTTACGGCCAAAACGGATGGTCTTCCCCATGTAATCAAATTCAAGACGTTCACCGCCTCTTATCCACGGTGAATTTTCCCATGCTGCCTGCAATGAATTTGATTTCGGAATACAAACGCGCACTTTGCTGATGTTCTCGATGTAAAACTCTTTTGCTTTTCCGTAACCTTTGATCGAATTTTTGATGGTCAGTGAAATCTTATCGATTCGGAGCATTTCCTTGCCGAACATCAGCCAGAAAAACGAACGGCCAACCCGCAGGAAATAGTAAAACCAAAACACCATAAAAACGATCATGACCAGGTGAAGTTCACGTTTCATCGGGTAATACGTCCATGCCCAGATGAGTGTTCCGCCAATGACTACCCACATGCAGAACCACGCGCCGATGAGTGATTTCACAATTCCGGGGTTTTCAGGAATGATCACAAATGTTGTTTTGTGCTCCTGATCTACATAACTGATGCGGTTACCAATCCATTTCATACTGCAAATATAGCAGGGAAATTCGGTTTGGCTTTCATGGAAAACGCAATTCTATGGCATAAAAAAACAGCCGGCTCAATGAAGAACCAGCTGCTTTCAGTATTGTGTTAAAGTGAATTATTCTACGATCAATCGACGTTGGAATACTTCGTTATCTAATGTCAATTCAACAATATAAACACCCGCAACGAATTGTGATGTGTTCATGTTGATGGTAGCTGCACCGTTCATAGAACCGTAGTTTCTTGCTGCCATTTCTTTCCCTGAAAGGTCTAAAACACGCAGATTTACAATTGATTCTTTGTTCAGGTTTACAGTAACCGTTGCCATTTCATGAGCAGGGTTCGGGTAAACTTGTAGTGTTGCATCCAACTGATTGTTTTCGTCAATAGAAACAGTGAAGTCAGGACCGCTTACAAAACCGTTGTCAACAGCTTCGGTGATGCTAGCTTTACCGGCATTGTCAATACGTCCGTTAGGAGCGATCAACAAACCAATGATATGAATTTCGTTTTCGTCCCATGTTGAAGGAATAGAGAACGATCCGTTAATTGTATGCGTTTCACCTGCATTCACCGTGGCCGGGAAGCTGTTGGCGTAACCTCCAAAAGACGGTTCGATAGCACGGGCAACGTGATCGTATACCATTTGAGCAGCCGGAACCGGATTGCCCAATGATTCATATCCACCCATTACACCGCTTCCTCCACCTGCATAAGCATTGCTTTGTGACCAGCCTGAGCCAGTTCCGGTAACATCGTCTTCAGTCAAGACAATTGCCAGTTTGTAGCCATTGGTTGCTGCAGCCTGGAAGTTAGCTGATACAGAAACGTGTAATGCACGCGTTGGGGCATCCCAGATAGCACCGTTGATAATGAAGGCTGTTGGTGCCACCAAAATGCGTGTCAAAAATTCGTTTTCCATCACCGATGGATCTGCATCTGCACCACGGTCAACCAATGAACTTGGGTAACCGGCGATCAATGGACCGATAGCAGCATCGTAATCTGTAACCACCATCGGGTCGGCGTTGTGAACCGCAATTCCAGCCCAGTGGCTAGGATATTTGGTTTCCATCATGTCCATGAAAACAGCGCCACGCGGACACCATTGACACCAAGTTCCAGTTGCTTCTTCACCCACAACCATTTTACCTGTTGCCGGCACAATCGGGTCAATCGAAATAGATCCTTCATCATCTCCTGCATCGCCATCGGTTACATTTCCATTAACATTGCTCACGGTTGCTACCATGTCGTTCTGGCCTGCAATCAGAAGTTGAGTTCCTGTCATGGTGATGGTTGTTTCTGCCAATGAAGCCAGATTTAAACCTGTAACAGGCTGAGAAATGGTAATACCATTGTATACAACATCCAGGTCAAATGAATTGATGGTAGTTGTACCCAGGTTGCGCACTCTCACTTTTGGTGTTACTTCAGCACCTGCAATTTCTCCCTGGTCAAAACTCACCAATGTTACGGCTGCGTTTAAGTTAGGAAGTGTGTACGGTGTGATTGTGTAAGAGAAATCGTCGATGAAATAACCACAGCTGTAAGGAGCCGTTTGATCCGTTGGGAAAATATCGATCGAAGCGATTTGATTTTCAGAGTTTGAAAAACTTCCGATTGAAACATCATCGATGAATACTTCCCAGTGATTGGTATTGAAGTTAATGTCGATACGGAAATTGAACCAGGTATTTTGCGTGTAAGCACCTGAAAAGTTCAATCCTGACTGGTTATTGATGGTTAATGTACCGTTGTCGTTGAAGAAACAGTCCATTGCCCAAACCTGGCCAATGGTTGCATTTCGCTGAAAGTTAAAGTAACCAGCTTTACCTGTTTCAACAAAGATGTTGAATTCCATGGAGAATTGTCCGGTATTCAATACACCGAAATTGCGCACTAAATCCGTAGGTCCGCCCGCTTGTGCAGCAGTAGAAAAATAAACTGAGTTTGAAGGGCTCGCCGAGTTAGCGTTGGATACAAGCACATCTTCCGGTCCACCGGGTGCATTGCCCCAGGTTGTCCAGAATCCGGCACTTTGCGAAGCCATGTATTGCCCCGCCGTGTAAGAATCAAAATTGTCTGAATAAGTTTGCGCCATTCCCAATGTGGTAAAGGCCAAACTCGCGATAAGTAACGTTTTCTTCATAAGTTCTAGCTTTGTAAGTGGTTAAATATACGAAAACAGACAACGGGTTCGGATAGCCGAACAAAAAGAGTTAACGCACATTCTTGTAATCTTATCAATCGAAATAACTGAAAGATTGTGTTGGTTTTAAGCGTTTTAGAGAAGCGTAAATGAGTGCGATCGTTCCTTCAACGTCGTCTTTGTGGCACATTTCCACCGTGGTGTGCATGTAGCGTAACGGCAATGAAATCAGGGCAGAAGGAACACCATCGTTGGAGTAGGCAAATGCGTCTGTGTCGGTGCCTGTAGCACGTGAAGCTGCAGCACGCTGAAAGGCAATTTTTTCTTTTTCGGCAGCCGAAATGATATGATCCAGTAGTTTGTTGTGAACCGCCGGGCCATAAGTCAATACAGGTCCTTTTCCTCCTGTAAGATCGCCTTGTTCTATTTTATTGATCATCGGCGTTTGGGTGTCATGACACACATCCGTTACAATGGCTACATTCGGTTTAATGCGGTTGGCAATCATCTCGGCCCCTCGTAATCCTACTTCTTCCTGTACGGCATTTACGATGTACAATGCGTAAGGTAATTTCACGTCATTTTCCTTGAGCAAACGGGCTACTTCGGCAATCATAAATCCGCCCATGCGATTGTCAAGTGCACGACCCACAAAACGGGTCTTGTTCAATACCATGAATTCATCTTCGTAGGTAATCACACAACCAACGTGAACGCCCAATCCGGCGACTTCTTCGGCGGTGGAACAACCCAAATCCAGACAAATATTTTTCATCGTTGGGGCTTCTTCTTTTTCATTGCGTGTATGAATAGCCGGCCAGCCAAAGACTGCTTTTACGATTCCTTTTTTGGTGTGAATATTCACGCGTTTGGAAGGCGCGATCTGGTGATCGGAACCACCGTTGCGGCGCACATACACAAAACCGTCTTTGGTAATGTAATGTACAAACCATGAAATTTCATCGGCATGCGCTTCGATTACTACCCTGAAAGGTGCGTCCGGATTGATAATCCCAACTGCAGTGCCATAAGCATCCGTTTCAAATTTATCTACGTAAGGTTTGATGTATTCCATCCAAAGCTTTTGCCCTGATGATTCGAATCCGGTTGGCGAGGCGTTGTTGAGGTAAGTGGCAAGAAATTGTTCTGACTTTTTAGTAATGATCTTTTTACTCATGTTAACGAATTAGGGTAATGTTTCCTTTGATAATGGATTGTTCGCCACCGGTACAGATAGCTTCTAAGTAATAATCGTAGGTGTCAGGATCAACCAGTTTTCCGCGGAATGTGCCGTCCCAGCCATTGGCCAATGATTTGCTTTCAAAGATCATTTCGCCCCAGCGGTCAAACACACGGAACAAAATTTCGGTCGTGATGGCGCTGCGCACATACAACACATCATTTTCTCCGTTGCCGTCAGGTGAAAAAGCATTTGGTACGTATACGAAACGTCCGTCGCACAATACTTCCAGCGTTTTTACTATCACGGAACTGCTTTGCGTACAAATACCATCGGTTACCGTTACCGTGTATTCCGTTGTCTGATCAACCGTTGCCTGCGTGATTTGTGCATTCGGATTGCTCAAACCTGTGGTTGGTGACCAGCTGTAGCTGAATCCGGGAGGCAAGGCAGTTAATGTAGATGTTTCACCGGGTAAAACAACCGACGGAAGCGCAGTGGCTGTTACCGGACCGCCTAAATTACCGACCTGTATAAAGATCGAGTCTTCGGCGAAACAACCGTTTGAACCGTTGGCAGTCACATAAACCCATGAATCGACAGTCGGAGCTGCGGTGACCACATTGTCCTGTGCCGTTGTTGTAAGAATATTCATAGGTGACCACACATAATCGAACGTAACACCCGGGATGGAAATATCGGCCGTCAGGGTACTCGTTTCACCGATACAGATCGTAGAATCACCCGTAATACTCAGTCCGCCCGAGACAAAGAAGACGGTGACGCTGTCTATCCTGCTGCAGCCGAGATTGGAGATCTGGACATAATAAGTAGTCGACTGACCAGGTGTGATGGTCAATGTAGAATCGCTTGTGGACACATTCAGTGTATCTGAAAACTGATTGTCACTTGACCAGATAAAGGTACTGGCCGTTCCGAATGAATTCGCAGTAAACGTCAATGGAATCGGTGAACATAGAATCGTGTCGTTGGAAACCTGCAATTGCAACGCCGGTGTTACGGTAATGGTGATTTCCGCTGTATCGGTCAATAAACAAACACTATCCGTAACGGTCAATGTCACCACATAAATTCCCGGTTGATCATAGGTGATCGTAGGATTGTAAATAATCGAAGTCGTATCTCCGTTACCGAAATCCCAGACATAACTATCCGAAGGCGGACTGGTATTTTGAAGCGTCACCTGGTAGGAAGCGCATCCCAATAAATCGTCGGTAAAAAATTCCGCTTCAGGAATCAATTCAAAATCAAATTTAAAAACGAGGTTGTTACAATTGGTGCTCAGGTTCGTGTTCGACCAGGCATTTGTAGTGGTAGGGAAATCACTGTTTCCACCGCAACCACCACATACTGATTGATAAACAACGCCGTTCTTGTCAAAACGTGAAGTTCCGCCGTCTACATGCTCATCAGCTGTATTTCCACCCAAATAGGAACCGTAGAGTAATCCATCGAAATCGCGGTCAAGCACCGCTAAATAAAAATCAAAACCGTTTGGAGCCGTGGATTGAAATGCATTGGCCGAGATTGGCATTCCGCTTAGTGGGGTCGCTTGTAAAATATTGGCTCCCCAGCCCGAAATGTACATATTTCCGCAAATATCAACCAAAAATGCCGAAGGTGAGATGTTGATCGCTCCGTTTCCGTTTCCGAAAACAGTGGAATTTTGTACTGCCGTAAGATCGGGAGTCAGTTTTGCAACGAACTGACTGCTGTTGGCGTAGCCGGTTGCATTGATGATCGGATAAGTTCCGCCAACCGATTGCCCTAGTAGGAATACATTGTCTAATCGATCTATTTCAACGAAAAACGCTTGATCGTATTGAGATGTTCCGATGTAAGAAGCGCGTGTCAATGTTTGTCCGTTGGCTGTCAGTTTTCCTACAAAACCATCCGTTTTTCCACCCATGTAATTGGGATTTACCGCTCCGGCCGTTCCGGGAAGATTACTGCTGCTGGTTCCGCCCGCAAATACGATGTTGTACGACGAATCGATTTTCACCGAATAACAAGCGTCGTTGTTGCTTCCTCCGAAAAAACTGGACCATTGCAAGGTTGAAAGATCGGAACTGAGTTTAAAGATCACACCGTCCTGCTGTCCACCGATTACCGGTTGAAAGGCATTCGCAATGGGGAAATTAGCCGATCGGGAACAAGACGCAATCATGCAATCACCCACCGAATCGATCATGATTTCACCACGAAACTGATCACCGTAATTCGTTGTCAATGAATCGTAAGCTGCTACACTGCTGTAATTTCCGGAACTTACTTTAAAATTTACACCGTCGTTCAGCGAACCACCCATATAAGTGGATCCCATCAGGTTTTGCCCGTTGGCACTGAATTTGGCGACGTAAATATCCGTTCCTGCCGTTCCGAAATTGGAACCGTTGAAATTGACAGATAAGGGTGTTCCGCCTCCGTGATTAGGCTGGTAGCCGTTCACAATCGGGAAGTCAATGCTCGACGTAACGCCGTACATGTATACATTGTTCAGTTTATCGCAAATGAGACTGTGGGCCGTTTCCGTTCCTTGAGTATTGTCACCACCACCGATAAAAGTGGTCCAGATCATCGTGGTGCCGTCAGGCGAATATTTCGATAAGAATGCATCGGTTGTAACACTGTTGGCGACATTGACTACCGTGAAATTGGACGTCACATCGTAAGCACTGTTATCCGGTGTTGGATAGGAATTTCCGTAAACCGTTCCGGCCGAATAAGCCGTTCCGTCGTAACCATACGTTGCCGTCATCCCGAAATTATCGGTTACTGAACCACAATACGTAGCAAAAACCAGTGTTGGGTCAATGACCAGAACAGCCGATTTGTTGTAACTGCCCAAATCAAATGAAACACGGTTTCCGATTAGTTTAAACGCACATTTTACCGGACTGATTTTTCCGTTGTAAATCTGGTAAGCGATTGGTGCCTGCTCGATCAAATCACCCAATGGTGTTGAAACGATGAGGTTTCCTTTTTCGTCCAGCTTCAATTGTTTGGCGCCCTTGTAATCGATGGCGATACTGTTTATGTTACTATTCGGCTGGCACCATAATTCATACTTGAATTTGGTTTCATCGTCGAAGACTTTCAGGTCAACGCCTGCATAAAAATCTTTCAGAACAGCTTCGTTGTAACTATAGGCAGCTGTGGCCCATTTGTGTTCATTGTTTCCGAGAAAGTAATTGTAATAATGTGTACCCGGTTTGTGTTTTTCAACGGAAGTAACGGCTTGTGATCCCACAAAGTGAGCGGCTACAATTGTTTGCGTATAATCGGTGTTTTCGAGGCCATTATCGGGATTGGTATGTGCTTTTTGCAACTTGGAATAATCGCGGATATCGAAGATAAAACCGTGCTGCTGTACCCAAATAGTGTGTTTTTGTGAACGCGATTGAAACAAAACCTGATCGTCCCATTGACCCTTGTTTTCCGTCATTCCATGAAACAACGAATGCGCATGATCGATTTCCTGAGAAATACCGATCAGAGGAAAGAGCAGTAAACATGCTATAAACCAAGCTTTCATAATGGAAAGATAGTTATTTGTTTAAAAAGGTTGCGTCGAACTCATGTTATTTGAACCGAGTTCGGCATAAATTTTGGAAAAACCACTCACTGAACTATCTTTGATTACCAAAACAAAAGGTGTATGACAACCCAATGGGTATTGAGTGAAGTCAGATCGATTACCGAGCGCAATATTCAGGCGCTCAAACAACGGCTTGGCGGATTAAGCGAAAAACAACTGAATTGGAAACCCAATGAGTATACATGGAGTGTTTTGGAAATCACGGCACACCTCAATGAATATGCACGATTTTACCACGAAGCGTTTCAGCGAAGAATAGAAAAAACACGTTTCCGCGAACCGCGCGAGAATTTTGTGTCTTCTCCATTGGGCCGTTCTGCCTGGATGTCGATGAAGCTCGGGAATGCCAAAAACGTGAAACGAAAGTTCAATTCGCCCAAATCGTACAACCCGACGATAGTTCCCGAATTGGTTAAAGCCGATGGTTTGGAAAACCTGATCAAAAGCCAGCGCGAATTACTCCAGATCCTTGAACAAGCGGCCTCGGTGAATATCCGAAAAGTAAAAGTTCCGATTTCAATCTCAAAGATTATCCGCCTGCGTTTGGGCGACGGATTGTTGTTTGTGGCCTATCACAACGAACGACACGTTCAACAAGCATTGAATTTATTGAAATCACCTCAATTCCCGAAACGATAATGGAAGGGCTGGCCTATTGCAAAGTAGCCGTTTCTCCGGTAAGAGCAAGCGCTTCCGACCGTGCAGAAATTGTGACGCAATTGTTGTTTGGCGAAGTATTGGAAGTATTGGGACATGACCAGCAATGGTTACAAATTCGCACTTACCTTGATAATTACGAAGGCTGGATCGACGGTAAACAAGTGCGATCGCTCAGCCAGAAAGAAGTAACTCGTTGGCTAGATAGCAACACCATCGAATCGTCCTTAACACGGGAATTAGAAACTCCCTGGGGAAAACAGATCATTACACGTGGCGCATTCGTTCCGCTGGAACAGACGGGTGAATTCAACATCGGTCGGGATGAATTTCGTTTGTTGGGTGAACCGTCGTTTATACCTGAAAGTATTTCTGAACTGGCACTGAGTTATGAAAATACCGCTTATTTATGGGGAGGGAAAACGCCGTTTGGGATCGACTGTTCGGGATTGATGCAATCGGTTCATCGTCGTTTTGGCATTAATTTACCACGCGATGCAAGTCAGCAGGTTTCGCTCGGAATGGACATTCCTTACGGTGAACATGCGGCCGGCGACCTGGTTTTCTTTCAAAACAAGGAAGGAAGAGTACATCATGTGGGTTTGTTATTGGATGAATCGACCGTGATTCACGCAAGTGGCTGGGTGCGAAGGGATGATTTCACTAAGAGCGGGATTGTCCGCCGGACGGATAATGAACTTTCTCATCATTTTTATGCCATCAAACGCTTGTGAAAAACTATATTTGCTGTGAAAAAAACTACGAATGCGGATACTAATTACAGGTGGAGCGGGATTTATTGGCAGTAACCTTACTAAACGTTTGGTAGAAGACGGTCATGATGTCATCGTTATCGACAACCTCTTGCGCGGAAACAAGCTCTCTAAAGATATTTTTGACCGAATTACATTCATCCAGGGTGATGTGCGCGACGCCGATTTGATCATGCAAAAAACCGTCGGTTGTGATGTGATTTTCCACTTTGCAGCTGTGTTGGGAGTTGATATCGTTGCCGACAATCCGGTAGAAACCATGGATGTAGAAGTGATCGGTACACGAAACGTGGTAATGGCGGCTTTGGCCAACAACATCAAAAAAATCATGTACGCTTCTACCAGCGGAATTTACGGACACTCGGCTTTCGAGAACGTATTGACCGAAGAAATTTTGGTGGATCCGCGCACATCTTACGCAATGGCGAAACGCTACAACGAAATTTACCTGGCTTCACATCATGAAGAAAAAGGAATCAATGTGGTTTCGCTGCGCTTTTTCAATGTATACGGATACAATCAGGACAACCGAATGGTGGTGCCGCGTTTCTTTGAACAAGCTGTTGCCAACGAACCGTTGACTGTATTCGGTTCGGGAAAACAAACCCGCGATTTTACGTATATCGACGATACGGTAGAAGCTTGTATCCGATTGATGGACGCCAAAGGATCACACATTGTAAACATCGCCAACGAAGCTGAATGGTGCATCGACGATTTGGCAGGACAAATAAAAGAAATTACCGGTTCCAAATCGGCTATCCAATTCATCGAAGCACCGAAAAAACGCTACGATTATGAGGTGGAACGTCGTGTGGGAAGTTCTCATAAACTACTGGAAATGACCGGTTACAAGCCCGATACAACTTTGGTAGAAGGATTAAAGAAAATTTACGCGATCAATTACCCTGCGTAAGGGATTGCACCCGAATAGCAAACCAATAAAGAGGAAAGCGTTCGCGCGATCCGCAATAACACAATATGAAACGCGATCAGGAAATTTTTGATTTAATCGCTGACGAAAAACAGCGACAATTACACGGAATCGAACTTATTGCTTCGGAAAATTTCGTTAGTGACGAAGTGATGGAAGCAATGGGATCCGTATTGACAAACAAGTATGCTGAGGGACTTCCCGGAAAACGTTATTACGGCGGTTGCGAGGTAGTTGATAAGGTAGAACAATTGGCCATTGATCGTTTGTGCAAATTGTTTGGCGCTACATGGGCCAACGTACAGCCACATTCTGGAGCTCAAGCCAATGCAGCGGTTTTCCTGGCATGTTTACAGCCCGGAGATAAAATCCTTGGTTTTGACCTGTCACATGGCGGACATTTAACGCATGGTTCGTCGGTGAATTTCTCCGGGAAATTGTACCAGCCACATTTCTATGGTGTCAACAAAGAAACCGGTTTGGTGGATTACGATATGTTGGAAGAAGTGGCGCTGCGCGAACGTCCGAAAATGATCATTTGTGGTGCTTCGGCTTATTCCCGTGATTGGGATTATGCACGTATCCGCAAAGTAGCCGATCAGGTTGGCGCGTTAATTTTAGCTGATATTTCGCATCCTGCAGGTTTAATTGCTGCCGGTTTGTTGAACGACCCGCTGGACCATTGTCACATCGTTACCACAACAACGCACAAAACCTTGCGCGGACCGCGTGGTGGTGTGATCATGATGCGTAACAACTTCGATAATCCGTTTGGATTGAAATGGAACAACGGAAACCCGAAATCGATGGCAGCCTTGTTGGATGCTGCGGTTTTCCCGGGAATTCAAGGTGGACCGTTAGAGCACGTAATTGCAGCAAAAGCAGTTGCATTCGGTGAAGCGTTGTCTGACAATTACAAAACCTACATGGCGCAAGTGAAGAAAAATGCGGCTGTTATGGCGGCAGAATTCACCAAGCTTGGTTATACGATTATTTCCGGCGGAACAGAAAATCACAGCATGCTGATCGATTTACGTTCGAAAGGCGTAACCGGTAAAGATGCTGAGAATACGCTCGTGAGAGCAGACATTACCGTAAATAAAAACATGGTGCCCTTTGATACCGAATCGCCGTTTATTACCTCAGGAATCCGTGTTGGAACATCGGCGATTACCTCGCGTGGCGTTTCCGAAGCTGAAATTCCGGTGATTGTTGGATTGATCGACCGTGTGTTGATGAACATCAGCGACGAAGCAACGATTGAGGCGGTGAAAAAAGAAGTAAATGCCATGATGAACGGCCGACCGCTGTTTAAATGGTGAGAGATAATTGAACAAATTGGGAAAGGAGGTTTATACCTCCTTTTTTTGTTGGTAGTGGTTTCTCTGAGAATTCCCCTGCAGTGAAATGTTGAATAATTTTGAGCAAGTTCGGGATATCCCAAACTTACCCCGATTTTAAAATCTTTCCTGAAAATGCATGGTTAATAGATTCTCGCAACCAGTCGAAATCTGTGTCTCGTTTTCATGCGTATATAAAGTATGAAAACGCTGCTGACTTTTTTAATCCTATTGCCCATAGGTATTGGTGCAAGCTGTCAATCATCCGGGAATTCTCAAATTGATACAACTCAGGCACAATTCAATTACCTCGCGCTGGGCGATTCGTATACCATTGGCGAAAGTGTGGAAGAACACGAACGGTATCCCAATCAACTGGCGAAAGCTTTATCGGATGAACACGGATCAACATTCAACGCCGAAATCATTGCGCAAACTGGCTGGACAACCGCCGACCTGAAAGATGCCATTCGCGAAGCAAAACTGGGGAATCGAAAATTCGATCTGGTAACGCTGCTCATAGGTGTTAATAATGAGTTTCAGCAACGCAGCGAAGCAGAATACACTTCCGAATTCAAAGAACTGCTCGCGCAGGCAATCGCTTTTGCGGATGGAAAAACGGATAGAGTAGTGGTGATTTCCATTCCGGATTATGGCTACACACCTTTTGGTTCAGGTCGACAAACAAGTATTTCCCGGCGAATTGACCGATTCAACCAGATCAACAAACAAATTGCCGAATCGATGAAGGTGGGGTATGTTTCCATTACCGAAATTTCCCGACAAGGATTGGCAAGTCCCGATCTGGTGGCCGGCGACGGTTTACATCCTTCAGGAACGATGTATCAAAAGTGGGTTGATTTGCTGGTCGCTGAGTTGAAGGGGAAATTCTAGGAACTGAAGTGTTGTTTTTAACTTATTCTGCAATTAGTTGGTAATGAGATTTCATCGTTAATTTTTTCATCCACGATTAAATTAAAAGAGCGTCGATCGAAATGTGTTAACATTATTTCTTGCAGGGGATAACCTTTCCAAATGGTTTCCCGCTCAACCGAAATGCGATTCTTTATTTAATAGTAACATACCTTTCCCTTGGATTTAATTTAGCACACAAAGCGTTAATAATGCGATTCGGTTTATCAAATACAAAAATGATTTAGTAACCATTTATCCTTTACCAAAGCATCACATTGCACAGGTAAGTTTGTCTCGGATTTTAAGAATACGATTCAAACTCAAAAAGGTAAAAATGGGGATACAGGTAAATTTTTCAAAATGGACAATGGTGGCTTTAATGAGCTGCTTTTCAATGGTTTTGTCGGCTCAGATCATTGGATTTGGGAGTAACTGGCATTATAAAGACGATGGTTCCAATCAGGGAACGGCATGGAAAGATGTTGGTTTTGACGACTCAGCCTGGCCGGATGGAAATGCCGGATTGGGATATCCTGCAGGAGCCGGTATCAGTACGTTGTTGGGCTACGGAAGCGATGCCAATAACAAGTACATTACCGCTTATTTCCGGAAAACATTCACCATTTCTGATATAAGTGCACTTCAATATATCAAGCTCACATTGAAGCGGGATGACGGAGCAGTGATCTATGTGAACGGCGTAGAAATGATTCGTTCCAATATGCCTGCCGGACCAATCACGTATCAAACACTGGCTCCTGCCAATGAAAATGTAACGGTTACCTATACATTGCCTGTTTCTGCTTTTGTACAAGGAACAAATGTGATCGCAGTTTCGATGCACCAAACAGCAGTTACGAGCTCTGACTTATTATTTGATTTGTCATTGGAAAATGTAACCGACCAATTGGTGGTTGGAGCAGGTACCGGATGGAAATACTCGGATACCGGAACAAATCTCGGAACAACCTGGACGGACGGGACATTCAATGATGCTTCCTGGCCAACAGGTATTTCGCCATTAGGATATACCATGACAGGTGTAGTGACCACAGTAAGTTTCGGGCCTAGTTCGGCTGCGAAATACCCGACAACTTATTTCCGTAAGAAAGTGGCTTTAGGAGCAACTGACCTGAATGGATGTGATTCGGTGAAAATTACCCTTAGTATAGACGACGGCGCAATTGTATACCTCAACGGAACCGAAATTATGCGTAAAAACCTGCCTGCATCAGCTGTGACGTATTCAACGCTGGCCAATGTAACGGTAGCAAGCACACCTTCAATATTTACGGTAACCATTCCGAAAACGGCGTTTGTTGTCGGAGACAATTATTTCGCGGTTGAAATTCACCAGGTAACCGCCGGAAGTTCCGATATTTTCTTCAACTTGTCTGCAGCTCCGGTTGTAAGCGATGTGCAGGTAATTGCAGCAGGAAATAACTGGAAATACAATGATCTTGGAATTGCATTAACATCCGATTGGAATACAACAGCATACAATGATGCGACCTGGGCTACCGGTGCTGCGCCACTTGGATATGGAAACGGCGACGAAGCTACAACCATAAGTTATGGCGCAAGCGAAGCGAATAAACACATTACGACTTATTTCAGAAAACACTTCGATATTGTTTCGTTGGTTGGTTACAGTAATATTCGTTTACAATTGAAAAGAGACGACGCTGCCCGCATTTTTATCAATGGGGTAGATGTGTACCGCTCGAATCTGGAGCCGGGCACGCTTAACTTTGGCTCTACAGCGTTAATGCCTGTTGAAGGAACCGAGGAAAATCAATGGATCACTATCAATGTGCCGGTTTCGGTGCTACAGATCGGTGTAAATGTGATTGCAGTTGAAGTGCATAAATACAATGCCATCGAAACAGATTTGCGTTTTGCGCTTATGATGGACTTGCAGGCACAATCGCAAACACCATCCAATGCAACGCAAAATGTAACCTGTAATCCGAGTACGAATACCGAGATCGGTTGTTTTACTTCTGTGGTTCCATCGGCACAAACACCGGGATTGGTGATTCCGTCGACACATACATTCCAACTGATTATGAAGCAGGGAACTGCCAACTACTATACAAATTCTACCCGAACTGTTCCGAGTAATAACGACTTTACCGGTTACATTCCTGACAATGGTAACAGCCGCCTCGGAGTTGTTTCGGTGAATCACGAAAACGATCCGGGTGATGTTTCTTTGGTTTCCGTGCATTTTATTGATTCCACCAAATTATGGGCGGTAGATTCGGCCCGTCTGGTCGATTTTGCACCATTGGTGAGAACCACACGAAACTGTTCCGGAGGTGTAACACCATGGGGAACAGTGGTTACTTCCGAAGAAACCTATACTACAGGAGATGTCAACAGCGATGGTTATCACGACCGCGGATGGCAGGTTGAAATTGATCCTGCAACAGGTGCGATTATGGACCAGGATAACAACGGTACTCCGGATAAATTGTGGGCCATGGGACGCATGAATCACGAAAACATTTGTGTAAGCGCCGATAGTACGGTTGCATATCAGGCAGAAGACGGCGGTACATCAGGTGTATACAAATACGTCATGACCGTGAAAGGAAAGTTAAACGATGGGGCCTTGTATGTGCTAAAACGTGATGGCGCTTCTTCAACTACAGGAACATGGATTCAGGTACCGAATACCACGCAGGCTGAACGAAATACGGTTTCTACCGTTATCACATCACTTGGAGGAACCAACTGGAACGGCCCGGAAGATGTAGAGTTTGGTCCTGACGGAAAAATGTACTTTACATCAAAAGGAACAGGAACCATCTGGCGCTTTAATGATAACGGCACCACTGTTAGTGGTATCGAGGCATGGGTGACCAACACCAGTTACAATATTACGCACACTGACGGTATTGCTGCCGAAGGTTTCGGAACGGGTATCGATAACCTGGCGTTTGACAACGAAGGAAATCTTTGGGCACAGCAAGACGGTGGCCGCGGACATCTTTGGGTGATTCGTCCTGAGCATACACCAGCTACTCCGAAAGTCGATTTGTTTTGTGTAACTCCGGCTGGTTCCGAATCAACGGGATTGACCTTCACACCTGATGGCAGATACGGATTCTTTTCATTCCAACATCCTTCCGGTACGGCAACAGTAGTAGATGCGAAGAACCAGAATGTTATTTTCAACGGTGCTTCAACGGTGGTTTTTGCCCGTAAAGAATTTTTGGGTTCACAGGCAGTTGAACCGCGTTTTGAACTGGGAAATACGATTATGGCTTGTGATAGCACCGTGTTATTTGCAAACAGAACAAACGATGTAGTCAATGTGTGGCAGGATAATTCAACATTGGATTCACTGGTGATAACCCAAACAGGCTGGTACAAAGCAACGGCACATGCCAATAACGGACGTACCTATATTGATAGCGTTTTTGTAACAATCACGCCAACACCTCAGGCTCCTGCTTTAACGAACACCGTTGCTTGTTTCGGAACTGCTTTGGCTGATCTTCAGGCAACTGGGACAAATGTGTCGTGGTACAATGATGCGGCTTTAACAACACAGGTACATAGCGGAATCAATTTCGCAAGCGGACAAACTGCCGTTGGTGAAACAACGTATTATGCAACGCAATCTGTAAACGGATGCGTTAGTCGCGCGGATTCGACAACAGTCACTATTAACTCGCTTCCATTAGCACCGGTTACTTCAACTGCTACCATTTGTGAAGGTGTTGTAATTCCTTCGTTGAATGCAGCAGGAACAACGGTTTTGTGGTACGATGATGCGGCTTTAACAAATCAGATTGCAACAGGAAATACATTTACATCCGCTGAAACAGCTGCAGGAATTTACAACTATTATGCGACTCAAACAGATGTAAATGGATGTGTGAGTACGGAAGCAACAGCGGTATTGGAAATCCAACAACTACCTCTTGCTCCACTTACGGCTAATCAAACTATTTGTGAAGACCTTCCTACACCGGCTCTTTCGGCTACAGGAACAACGATCCTTTGGTACGACGATGCGGCATTGAGCAATTCTGTCGGATCAGGAAACACATTAACCACCGGACAAACTGCTCCGGGAACATATACCTATTACGCGACCCAAACAGCGGCGAACTGTTGTACAGGTCCGGCTGCAACAACGGTTTTGACCATTCACACACTTCCTGCAGCACCAACTGTTTCTTCAGTGACCGAGTGTTTTGGAATATCACTTCCTGACTTAACGGCTGTTGGAACATCAATTGAATGGTATGAAGATGTTACGTTGAACACTCAGGTAGCAACAGGCAATACCTTTGCTTCGGGTGAAACACTTTCGGGAACGCATGATTATTTTGCAACCCAAACAGATGCCAACGGATGTGTGAGTTTAGCCGCTTCAACCACAGTGGTTATCAATTCGCTTCCGTTAGCTCCGGTTACTTCAAACGCTACCATTTGCGAAGGCGTTACAATTCCTTCTTTGAATGCAGCAGGAACAACCGTTTTGTGGTACGATGATGCGGCTTTGACCAATCAGATTGCTGCCGGTAATACATTCACATCCGCTGAAACAGCTGCGGGAGTTTACAACTATTATGCGACTCAAACAGATGCAAACGGATGTGTAAGTCAGGAAGCAACAGCAGTATTGGAGATTCAGCAATTACCTCTTGCTCCGCTTACGGCTAATCAAACAATCTGTGAAGACCTTCCGACGCCGGCGCTTTCGGCTACCGGAACAACAATCCTTTGGTACGACGATGCGGCTTTGAGCAATACTGTCGGATCAGGAAACACATTAACCACCGGACAAACTGCTCCGGGAACATATGCCTATTATGCCACGCAAACAGCTGCGAACGGTTGTGCTGGTCCTGCCGGAATAGCTGTGTTGACGATCCACGCACTGCCTGCAACTCCGCTTGCTTCTTCGGTTGCAGAATGTGAAGGCAATACCATTCCCGATTTTACGGCTACAGGATCATCGATTGAATGGTATTCTGATGCCTCGTTAAACACGCAGATTGCTACAGGTAATACCTACACTTCCGGACAAACTGCTGTTGGAACCTACAATTATTTTGTGACTCAAACAGATGCCAATGGTTGTATGAGTAATGCATTACAGGTTTCGTTAACCATCAATCCAATTCCGGTGGCACCGGTTATTTCGGGCCAGAATACGTATTGCGCGGATGAATCTCTCGAGTCATTAACTGCTACCGGAAGTGCCATTAACTGGTATGATGAAATGACGCTTTCCAACCCAATTGAGACTGGAAGTTCATTCACGCCTGCTGTGAACCAAACAACCGTATTCTATGCTACACAAACAGTTTTGGGTTGTACAAGTCCTGCGGGATCAATTACTGTAACGATTCATCCTTTACCGGTAGTGAGTCTTTCAGGATTGGCGGTTAGTTACGGTGATGCTTATCCTGCGGTTACGATGGTGGGAACTCCGGCCGGAGGATCCTTCTCAGGAACAGGAGTTGATGGAGATCAATTCAATCCGCAACAAGCAGGAGTTGGTGGTCCTTACACGATAACGTATACATACGTAGATCCGGTGACGGGCTGTGAAAACAGTGCAACCACTACTGTAAATGTGACTTCTTCGGTTGGGTTGGTTGAACTATCCAACGGAAACAGCTACGAAGTATTCCCGAATCCGGTAGATGAATTACTGACGTTGAAAGTGTCGCTTTCTTCCGCTTATTTGGTCGGAGCAGAATTGTTCGATGAAGCCGGAAGAACGATCATGATTCAATCTGCACAGGAAATGAGTGCAGGTGTTCACTCCATTTCCATCAAACGTTCAGCGTTGAATTTAGCTTCAGGAAGTTATTGGCTGAAAGTGAGCGTCGGTTCTGATGTGTCAACGTATAAAGTAATATTTCGCTAATTCATAAATCAAAGTCGGCCTACCCATCAGGTAGGCCGACTCTTTCTTTTTCCATATGAAACGTTCCATACAATTTGTTTTAACTCTTGCCGGCTTCGGAATCGTCTCTTTTTCGGGCAACGCCCAGGAAGAATCATTTTCGGATGCAACATTGCGTGATAGCTACATCTGTTATGACCTGGCATTTGCGGTTTCAAATCCTGATACGGTGATCGGCTTGAATCTAAGACAACAGGGATATAAAGAACTTCCGGCTTCGATTGGTGATTTGTATAAGTTGGAATTCATCAATGCGATGAAAAACTCCATTTCGATCATTGATCCGCAAATAGGCGAGTTGGGAAACTTGAGAATCGCCAACCTGCGCCAGAATAAAATCGAAGTGCTTCCGTTGGCTTTTTTCGAGTTGAAAAACCTGGGCGAACTCGATCTGGGAAAAAACAGCTTTGACACAATCGATTATCCGTGGAATCAGTTGAAATCGTTGTGTCAGCTCAGTTTAACGACCAATCAGTTGGCTTACATTCCGGCGAGTATGACACAAGTGAAAAACCTCATGCACGCCGATTTTTCGCACAATAAGATCAATCAGTTGCCCGAAGGATTTCAACGCTTAAAACACCTGCAATCATTGGATGTTTCCTTTAATCAATTGACTGAAATTCCTGCGGGTTTACTTGCCAATAAACAGGTGGAAGAATTGATTATGGACAACAATCAACTCACTTCGTTACCCGATGATTTTCACCGAAAAAGCTCCTTGAAAGTGCTGTTGATTTCCAATAATAACTTAACCAAAATACCGGAGAGCATTTGCAATCTGACCCGATTGGAAACATTGGGACTTTCAAACAACCAGCTCACGGAACTTCCGGAAAATATTGGTCGTTTGACCGAATTAAAAACGTTGATCCTGATTGGAAACCCAATAGGTAAAGAAGAACTGAAACGACTTCGTGAACAATTACCAACCACTAAAATCATTGTTGAGTAAACCGCTAAAACCAGAGCTATGCTGACAAAATGGTTAATGATAATAAGTTTGGGCTTGGTCGCCATTGCTTTTTCCTGCAAACGATCATCGGTACTGATCAACATCAGCGACAACCCTGAAAAGACAACCAAGAATGATTTGGTGGCCTTGGGAAAAGGACTTTTTTTTGATGAAAGTTTGTCCAATCCTGCCGGGCAATCGTGTGCAAGTTGCCACGCGCCCGATCAGGCATTTTCCGACCCGGGTGGCACTTCATTCTCAGAAGGTGTTTTGTCGTTGTCAGGAAATAGAAATGCGCCTTCCGTTTCATATGCAGCTTATTCGCCAACGTTTTTCTACGATAAAAAAGAAGAGACCTACATCGGTGGCCAGTTTTGGGATGGCCGTGCCGCCGATTTGTGTGAACAGGCCAAAAATCCGTTACTGAACCATGCGGAAATGAATAACCGCGATAAAAAAATGGTCATTGCTGCTGTAAAACGTGGAAAAAACAAAGACTTGTTCCTGAAAGTGTACGGTGAAAAAGCATTTTCCGATGCCGATTTGGCCTTTGAATACCTTGCGAAAGCAATAGAAGCATACGAACAATCAATCGAAATCAACCCGTTTTCATCGAAATTTGATGCTTACCTGAAAGGTGAAATTACATTGACAAAAGAAGAGCAACAAGGCCTTAAATTGTTCAATGATCCCAAGAAAGGGAATTGCGCTGCTTGCCACCCGTCTACACCCGATCCGGCAACAAAACGCGTGTTATTCACCGATTATACTTACGATAATCTGGGAGTTCCGGGTTCTGAAAACACTTCCAAAACGGCTGGTTTTAAGGCTGATTTAGGATTGGGAGCCATCGTTAAGGAACCTTCCGAAAACGGTAAATTCAAAGTACCGACCCTAAGAAATGTGGCCCTTACGGCACCTTATTTCCACAACGGAAGTTTTGAGCAGTTGGAAGATGTCGTAGAATTCTACAATAGTCGGGATAAAGGAACGTTTGGTAAACCTGAGATTGCTGAAAATGTAAACCACGATGAATTGGGCAATCTGAACCTTACGAAAGATGAGGTAAAGGCAATTACGACATTTTTAAAAACACTCACAGACGGATACTCAGCTAAATCCAATCGATAGTTACTGTCTTTCCTGCTGAAATCCTATCTTTGTGTTTCAATCCGAAATACAAACAAATGAGCACCATTGCAGCAAACGATCCGGCCCATACTTCATGGGTAGAAGTTCCTCAGAATTCCGATTTCCCGATTCAGAATTTACCCTTTGGTATTGTGAAAACCGGGCAACTTACACCACGTGTTGCTTCACGTATCGGTGATTTTGCGATCGATCTGAAAAGTTTGTATGTACTCGGTTACTTAGAAAATTTGCCGTTTGAGCACAGCGATTTTGATTGCACTTCGCTTAACACACTTATGAAACGCGGCAAAAAAGCAACGCGCGAGTTGCGCAACCGCTTGTCGAAATTGTTCGATACAAATTACGCAGATCTTCAGAAAAATCAGGTTCATGTAGAGCAAGTATTGATTCCAATCGACCAGATTACAATGTGTATGCCGGTTGAAATTGGCGATTACACCGATTTTTATTCCAGTCGTGAGCATGCGACGAATGTGGGAACCATGTTCCGTGATCCGGCCAATGCATTGTTGCCAAACTGGTTGTGGTTGCCCGTTGGTTACCACGGGCGTTCAAGCTCCATTATCATTTCCGGTGAACCGGTTCGTCGCCCGAAAGGACAAATTAAACCCAATCCGGAAGAACCGCCGATCTATGCAGCCTGTCGCAACCTCGATTTCGAATTGGAAATGGCATTCATTACTTTCGACGGAAAACCATTGGGTGAGCGCATTTCTACCGATGAAGCCGAAGACTTTATTTTCGGAATGTGTTTGTTCAACGACTGGTCGGCGCGCGATATGCAAACCTGGGAATATGTTCCACTCGGACCGTTCCTGGCCAAGAACTTTGCTTCTTCCATTTCACCGTGGATTGTGACCTTGGATGCGTTACAGGCTTTCAAAACAGACGGCCCGGAGCAATCGCCTGAAGTATTGTCTTACTTGGAATACAAAGACCAGAAATCATACGATATTCAACTGGAAGTGTACATTCAGCCAGAAAATGCTGATGAAACAAAAATCTGTACTTCCAATTTCAAATACATGTACTGGAACATGGCTCAACAACTGGCACACCATACAGTAAACGGTTGCAACATTCGTTGCGGTGATTTGATGGGATCGGGAACCATTTCCGGTCCGACTCCCGATTCTTACGGATCAATGCTCGAACTGGCCTGGAAAGGCACAAAACCGGTTCCGATGAATGATGGATCCGAACGAAGATTTATCCAGGATGGAGATACAGTAATCATGAGAGGATTTTCTTCCAAAGATGGTGTAAGAGTTGGTTTTGGAGAAGTAGCGGGGAAGATTTTGCCAGCTATTGACTAAAATTGCCTCTGGCAAATGTTGAATGCTTAATTTTTGATCCCGCCAAAGGCGGACACAGTGTTGAATTAGATTCTTTGTAGACTCCTAACCACTCATTGTTAACACTTACTGAAACTTTTTTTCAGCAACAAGACTTTCACTTTATCTTTGTTGTGATTAAATAAAGTTCTTACAGAATCTATGGAAATGCAAATCGATCTGGAGCAGGAACGCAAAGAAATCCTTTCGGCTTTTCGGGGATTGTTGCGCGCAACCAAAAATCGTACTCGTCAGGATACCAATCTCATCAGAAAGGCATTCGACGTTGCGGTGGAAGCCCACAAGGAAATGCGCCGGAAATCCGGAGAACCTTACATTTATCATCCCATTGCCGTGGCGCGGATTTGTGCTGAAGAAATGGGATTGGGTGCTACTGCCATTGCTTGTGCATTGCTCCACGATACGGTTGAAGACACACACATTACCTTAGAAGATGTAGAAGATTTGTTTGGTGCCAAGGCTCGGCGAATCATCGACGGACTGACCAAAATCCCCGAAGTATTCGACGAAAACGCATCGATTCAGGCCGAGAATTTCAGAAAGATGTTGCTCACCATTTCCGACGATTTACGAGTGGTGCTCATCAAACTGGCCGATCGACTGCACAATATGCGCACGCTGCAAAGCATGCGTCCCGATCAGCAGTTGAAAATTGCTTCCGAAACCAAATTCCTCTACGCACCGCTGGCCCACCGCCTTGGTTTGTATTCCATCAAAACGGAACTGGAAGATTTGGCGATGATGTACACCGAATCGGAAGTGTACAACATGATCCAGACCAACCTGAAATCGACCAAAGATGTACGAAATCGGTTCATTCGCCGGTTTGTGAATCCGGTGCGTGAGGCACTGACGAAAGAAGGATATAACTTCGATATCAAGGCACGTACAAAATCCATTTCGTCTATCTGGCGCAAAATGCAATCGAAAGATTTACCGTTTGAAGAAGTGTTTGACCTGTTCGCCATTCGAATTATTCTGGATGTGCCAATGGACATGGAAAAGGCCGACTGCTGGCGTGTTTACTCGATTGTAACCGATTTTTACCAGCCAAGCCCCGATCGTTTGCGCGATTGGATTTCGACACCGCGTGCCAATGGATATGAGTCATTGCATACAACCGTTATGTCCCCGCAGGGAAAATGGGTGGAAGTGCAGATTCGCACCAAACGCATGGACGAAATTGCCGAAAAAGGACTGGCAGCTCATTACCGTTATAAAGAAAATTCGAAAGACGATTCCAAATTTGACCGCTGGGTTTCAGAGATCAGAGAACTGATGGAAAATCCGGATGTGAATGCCATGGATTTTGTGGACGAGTTCAAAATGAACCTCTTTCACGAAGAAATTTATGTCTTTACGCCGAAAGGAGAATTGCGGGTATTGCCTACCGGTTCTACCATTCTCGATTTTGCCTACGATATCCACAGCGACATCGGCAACAAATGTATCGGCGCCAA
This sequence comes from Bacteroidota bacterium, assembly GCA_040387295.1. GTDB lineage: Bacteria > Bacteroidota > Bacteroidia > Flavobacteriales_D > Crocinitomicaceae > Fluviicola. The sequence goes on from JAZKEB010000005.1 coordinate 64,528, forward strand.
AGTGAATAATCGTCTGGTTCCGTTGAGTTACCAATTGCAGAATGGCGATCAGGTCGAGATCATCACTTCGTCGAAACAAAAACCACACGAAGAATGGCTGCGCATTGTTGGTTCTGCCCGTGCGCGAAACAAGATCAAATCGGCGCTTAACGAACAGCGTAAGATGATTGCCCAGGACGGGCGCGAGATCCTGGAACGTAAATTCAAACAACACAACATCCGTTTTGCTTCTGAGAACATTACCGTTTTAGAGAAGTTTTACGGTTTCCATTCGGCAACGGAACTGTATTTCCGCATCGCCAAAGGCAAAATAGACCTTTCCAAACTGCGCGAAATTGAGAACGTGCACGGAATGCTCCAGCTCGAAAAGAAAGCGCCTGCTGTTCAGAAAGACAAGCACGAACTGGATGTTTATCCGAAAATCAACAAGAAAGATGATACCATCATCATCGGTGAGGATTTCATGAATATCCAATACCAGATGGCGCGTTGCTGTAACCCTATTCCGGGCGATAAAGTGTTCGGGTTCATCACCATTTCGGAAGGAATTAAGGTGCATCGCAATAATTGTCCGAACGCCGAGCATTTGCAATCGAAAATGGCTTACCGTTGTGTGAAAGCGCGTTGGAGAAGTCAGGATCTGATTGAACGTGTGGCTGCGATTCGCTTGATCGGAATTGATGATGTGGGAATCGTGAACAAGATCACCGAGGTTATTTCCAAGGAACACAACGTGAATATGAAGTCCATTTCCTTCGAAACCGTCGACGGATTGTTTGAAGGGAAAATCAAATTGCTGGTGTACGATACCGAACATTTGGAGCAACTGATGCGCAAGTTCGAACTCGTAGACGGCGTAAAACGTGTGGAGCGCTGGGATACAGGAGAAGAGTAAGCTTGGTTTTTAGGTTGTTAAAAAGTTGTTAATCAGGCACGGAATTTGCTGATGTCGACGCAATCAAATGACAATGGATCGACTACTGCCCTTATTGTTTCTTATCGGATTTGTTTGTCCGGGTTTTTCTCAGGAAGAATCCGATCCCTTTGATTTCGAAGTTCCCAAACAAAAACACACGAAGCTCATCGACAAACGATTGCGGTTCGGTTACGGGATTCAGGTGCCCATTGTAACAAGTTCAACTTTTCAGACAACAGCCAATACATTGTACACAGATGACAGCTGGCTGGCAAAGAATCCAACCCAGATCATCGATGTGGGACTTATGCTAGGTTTCCGCGAAAACTGGACACTTGGACTCACGCTCACCAACCAGCGACTTGGTCTGTCAAGAGAACGATTCAACTACGAACCCGGCGCCGATGCGGTGGCATATTATCCGTTAGCAACCGTTTACAGTAAATTGGGCCGAACGTATGGCAATACCGTTTATGCCGAACGGCGATTGTATTCCTCCTACAATGACAGGTTCCGCGTTTTTTCACGTGTTGATATCGGTTTCAATCGGTATTCGGCAGTTGCAAAAATCCAGTATAAAGATGAAAATGATACCTGCAACTGTAATAGAGTATTGTTGAAATCAAGAAGCGGAACGGCTGTTTTGGCTGCTGACCTAAGTTTGGGTGTTCAATACATACATCATCTTTTGGGTGTGAAATTTTCGGTCGGTTACCGCATTCAAACTCCTGGAAAACTCATCATGAAAGATGAACTGGAAAACTGGAAATATCATTTCAACGAAGAAGAGTACGATTATAACGGTGATCCCGATAAAAAACTGTTTTCCATCGAGCGCCCTGCTGCGGATCGGGCCGAAATCATGCATCAGCGATTGTATGCTCAGTTTTCAGTCCTTTTGGTGATTGGCGAGCGCAATTATCCCTTTCGGTAACAGGCATTCTGAATAAATAGTTATTGTTAACAGTTTGTGAATAACCTGCATCCGTACTTCGGGGAATAATCATTACTTTTGCCCTTTCAATTCGGTCGCATGCAACAGCAGGATCTTCAGGACACGGTTCGTAACATTTTCTCGGCTTATCTCGAGCAAAATGGTCACCGTAAAACACCCGAACGTTTTGCCATTCTGGCAGAAATCTACAGCTACGAAGGACATTTCGATATCGAATCACTGTACATCAAGATGAAGAATCAGAATTACCGTGTTTCGAGAGCAACGTTGTACAATACCATCGAATTACTTCTGGCCTGTAATCTTGTGCGCAAACACCAGTTCGGGAAAAACATCGCTCAGTTTGAAAAATCGCACGGTTCCAAACAACACGACCACGTCATTGTGACGGATACCGGCGAAGTGATCGAATTTTGTGATCCGCGTGTGCAAAGCATCAAAGCAACCATCGAAGAAATTTTCAATGTGAAAATTCAGCACCATTCGCTGTATTTCTATGGTGTACGCAATCAACCAACTTCTGAAAACGATAAATAGTGCAATTAACATCCAACATAACTGTGATGCCTGCTCATGCTGTTTTAAAGCTGGGTGGCCGCATACTCTCTGATGAAGGACTTGCAGAAATTCTTTCACAAGTAGAGAAAACCATTGCTGCCGGCTCGAAAAACTGGCTGTGCGATGTGAGTGAATTGACCTATTGCAACAGTACGGGATTAAACCTCTTTGTACGGATATTAACCAAATCGCGCAGTGCAGGCGGCGATTGTGCATTGGTAAACCTGCAGCCGGGCGTTCAGAAATTGTTCGAACTGTCCAAATTAAACGAAATTTTTACCAGCTACGCTTCCATTGAAGAAGCAATGGAGCGATATAACACAATTTCATGAAAGTAGATGTTCTTTTAGGATTACAATGGGGTGACGAAGGAAAAGGAAAGATTGTTGACGTCCTTACACCAAACTATGACATTATTGCACGTTTTCAGGGTGGGCCGAATGCCGGTCACACATTGGAGTTTGAAGGTGTAAAACATGTATTGCATACCATCCCGTCGGGCATTTTTCATGCAAATGTGATCAACCTGATCGGTAACGGAGTGGTAATTGATCCGGTGGTTTTCCAAAAAGAACTGGAAAAACTGGCACCGTTCAACATCAACATCAAAGAGCGATTGGTGCTTTCGAAAAAAGCGCATTTGATTTTGCCGTCTCACCGTTTATTGGACGCGGCTTCTGAAACAGCTAAAGGAAAAAACAAGATTGGTTCCACACTGAAAGGTATCGGACCAACATATATGGACAAAACAGGTCGTAACGGTTTGCGTGTAGGTGATATTTTCTTACCGACATTCAAACAGAAATACGATGCATTGGTAGAGAAACACATCGGGATGCTCAAGCATTACGAAGGGTTTGAATACAACCTGGCAGAACTGGAAGGTCCGTGGATGGAAGGAATTGAGATCCTGCGCAATTTGAAAGCAGTTGACAGTGAGCATTACCTGGATCAGGCATTGCGTTCCGGAAAGAAAATTTTGGCCGAAGGTGCACAGGGAACCATGCTCGATATCGATTTCGGAACGTATCCGTATGTGACATCATCTAACACCGTTACAGCAGGAACTTGCACCGGATTGGGCATCGCTCCGTCGAAAATCGGAGATGTAATCGGAATTTTTAAGGCCTATTGCACCCGCGTTGGTAGCGGACCTTTCCCAACCGAATTGTTGGATGAGGTAGGTGAACAAATTCGTCAGGAAGGCCGTGAATTCGGTTCTACAACCGGTCGCCCGCGTCGTTGCGGATGGATTGATCTTCCGGCTATGAAATATGCGATCATGATCAACGGAGTTACTGAACTTGCGATGATGAAATCAGATGTACTCGACAAATTCGATACGATTCGCGCATGTACGAAATACCGTATCAACGGCGAAGAAATCGATTATTTGCCATACGATATTGATGGTGTGACCATCGAACCGATCTGGGAAGATATCCCGGGCTGGGGAGAGGATTTGACCAAATTAACATCTTTTGGGGCTGCTCCGCAGGCATTAAAGGATTATGTGACGTATTTGGAACGACATTTGGAAGTGCCGATCACGACCGTTTCAGTTGGTCCGGATCGCAAACAAACATTGGTAACTCGATAAGAATTGGTGAAAACACTCCAACATACCTTTAAAGTTGCGCTTATTTTGAGCGCAATTTTTTTGTGTCGACTCTCCGCCTGGGCACAGACGGATTGGTTGGAGTTATTGCCGGGTGCCAACCAGCTTTCCTACGATGAAAAGTCAGGCATTCAGCGCCTTACAGGAATGGTCAATTTCACTTATCAGGGCAATGTCATGTACTGTGATTCGGCGCATTACAAAGCCAAAACGCAGGAAGTATGGGCTTATGGAAAAGTGCATTTGAATAAACGAGATACCCTCAATCTGTTCTGCGATTCGCTGTATTACAACGGAAAAACCCGCATGGCAAAATTATGGGGAAATGTGCGCGTGCGCGACCGCGAATACAAGCTCACCACCGATACACTCGAATACGACGCGAAGAAATCACGGGCGATTTACCGTTATGGCGGCCGCATCGAGAATATTACGACAAACGAAGTGCTCACCAGTCGCGTTGGTTATTTTAACCCCAATACCGAAGAAAGTTTCTTTCGGGGAAATGTGGTGTACAAATCGCCTGAGCTGAAAATGACCACGGATACCTTGCAGTACAATTATCTCAAGCACCGGGTTAACTTTTTCGGACCGACGAATGTTACTCAGAAAGAAACCAAATTGTACTGCGAAAAAGGTTGGTACGATGTGCAAACCGAAGAAGGAGTTTTGCAGGGAAATGCCTTCATCGATCAGAAACCACGGCTCATTCACGGCGATAGTTTGTACTACAATCCCAAACAAAAAATCGCTATTGGAAGCGGACACATTTCGGTATTGGATACTGCGCAGAAAGTTGAGTTCAGAGGCGGACATTTTTATTCCAACGAACTGTTGGGCAAAGATGTACTCTCCGACCAACCATGGGTGCGGTTGATGAAATCGAAAGACACGGTCTATTTCCGGGCCGATACGCTGATTCACCTACGTGATACGCTCAACAAAACGCTCAGTGTTTCCGGGAAATGCAACGTGAAGATTTTTCAGGATAAAATTCAGGGAACGGCCGATAGTTTGTATTACGACAAAACCGCCGGATTCATGGATATGTGGGGAAGTCCGCATTTTTGGAGCAACAATTCTGAGCTGAGCGGCGATAGCATTCGCGTGTATGTGAAAAACGATTCGATTATTGAAAAAGTACACCTGCGTTACAATGCATTTGCCGCCAATGAAGTCGATTCTGGTAATTATTACAATCAACTGGCTGGCAAAGAAATCTGGGCTTTTTTCAAGGAAAACGAATTGGTAAAAGCGCAGGTACTGGCCAATGCACGCACGGTTTATTTTCCCACCGACACAGTGAAAACCGATACCTCCGTTGTCATCGACCGCAAAGGAATGAACCGCATTTATGCTGCTGATCTCAACGTGTATCTCGACAGCGGAGAAGTAACCGGCATTACCTTTATTCGTCAACCCGAAGGCATTTTCTACCCGATGGATCAACTCGATCCGCAGGAGCAATTCTTACAAGGATTTACCTGGAGTCCGCTGCTACGACCAAAAAGCTGGCGCGAGATTACCGGAGAGTGGTAATCCAGTTTTGAGTTTCTACTTTTCCTGAGTTCCTAAAACTCGAAATACTGAAAAGGAAGGATGTGTTGGATTTGTTCGTAAACGCTGTAGATATACACCCACATAATCAATGAAATACCTAACCAAATCAATTTCGCAATGGCCCATTTTTGAATCAATTCTTTGGTGGAATCGGTTGCCCAGACAATCAGCATGATTATTCCGATAATCGGAATGGCGATGATAATAAAATTGCCAAGCCACGTTCCCAAATTAGGATTCTGATCGTCTTCGAAATCGGATAACTGCTGAAAATAGTTGTAGGTGAGAATACTTGAAATCACAATCATAGCGAGGAAAAACACCATCAGAATGGTAAACATACCGGATAAATTTTCGGCCAGTTCAAGCACACTTCCTAGGAGTAATAAGTTTAATCCCATTCCAACGGTACCAGCCCAAAACTGCATGATCGCCCAGTTTCTCCGAATCTTGTTTTGGTGATCACTTCCCCAGATAATCAGTAAAATAAAACCCGCTATTGGAATGGATGCCAGTAAGAAATTGCCCAGCCATTGCATCGGTGATAATACAGTAAGAGGACGGATTTTCTCCCATTTGTCAAGTGTATCTTCGCGTTCTACTTCCTGACTTTCGGGTGCTTTTTTATCCAGTTTATTATAGCTGCTAATGGCAAACGTAATCAGTGCGGCAGAAAATGGAACCGACATGATGTTCAGGATTCGTCGGATAGAACTATAGAGCTCATCACCGATAGAATTGGATGTCCTGTATTCCATGTTTTGAACATAAAAATCCATGAATACATTGGCTAAATCTGCAAACAAAAATGTCAATCCGCCAATGAGTAACCAAACAAATGCTTTTTTTCTTCGATCGTTATTTGTTCCGTAAAAGGCAATTCCGGTCAGTAATAGTGCCAGCGGAGTGATAAATAAAAGTAATCTGTAACGAAACAGGTCCATCCACGCATTCAAACCGGATAAACGGTTAAACCAATCCTTGTCTTCAAACAAGTTGTAAAGATCAATTCCTAACCAGATTCCGGAAGCGATGGTCAAAATGAGGGCTGTATTTTTCCGGGCGTTTTCGTTGCCGTTATAGAGGAATAACCCAAGTAAGCCAAGTGTTACATAGGTAGTGAGAATGGTCAATAAATTCATCCACGACATCAGCGACATTTGCGAACTTCCGTATTCTGCTCTGAAGACCAAATGATGACCAACGATCAATAAACAGGATAACCATGCAGTGATGGATAAAAAAAGAGCAGCAGAGCTTTTGTTGAACATGTTCTTATGTATTAAGCGTTACCAAAATACATAAAATTGGAAATGATGGGCTGTTTTCATTTACTTATACCACAATTTCATCATAGTTAATCGGCAGCACAAATTCATCCAGAAAATCGATGATTTCGGCTACTTCTTTTCGTGAATCGGGGCTGAGTATTGAGCGTTCGACCGGATGCCGAAGGCGTTTTACATCCCGGAAAAGCAGTTGGGTTACTTTTCCTTTTTTCACTGTCGCATCCAGGTAAATGGTCTTTAGCTGAACTCCTGTAATGCGTGTGTGTTTTTCTCCGTTGATGGTTCCTTTGGTGATCTGCAATTTGGCAATAAGCGGCGCATGACACCACTTGAAAATATCGTAAGCCACAAAATCGCCAAGTGAATAGATGATCAGGCTTTGACGTTCTTCTCCGGTTACCGGATCCTGAAAATTGTAAAACGAAAGGGGTTGCGGATTGTGTGGATGTCCGCCCAAAACCAGATCAATACCCGCTTCACGACAAATCCGCTGCATGGTATCAATGATCTGCTGATCGGGATAAGGTTGATAAGCGCAACCCATGTGCAATGAAGCGGCTACCAGATCGGCGCCCCGTTCGCGCGCGAGTTTTGCTTGTTGTACAATGGCTGAGATATCCGGATTCGGTTCGTTCAAACAGATGTGATTGCACAGCCATGGCGTTTCGGTCGGAACGGTTTCCATGTTGAGCGAAAAAGTATAGGCCAAAAAGGCAATCTTGATTCCATTTCGTTTCAAAATAGGGAAATCGTTGACTTCACTGGCTGTTTTTGCCGCTCCGGTGTAAGCAATCTTTTTTTCAGTGAGAAAATCGAGAGTGTTTAACAATCCGTCGGGTTGCTGATCGAGTGAATGATTATTGGCAACCGACAAAATATCATACTTACCGTATTTCCCGAAAGCCGAAAACACATCAAAGAGTTCGGAATCTCCGTTGAAATACATGTTGCTGAGCATGACTTCGGGAACTGCTGATGGTTTTTTGTTTGTATCGATGGGTGTTTCCAGGTTCGCAAATACGAGGTCCGACGAAAAGAAAAACTCGCCTACGATGTCCCACAAGTGCTCGCAGGTTTGTTTGTTGATGTAGGTATAAGGCATCAAATCGCCTCCTGCGCTCAACGTGATGGTCGTTTCGGGCACAAAATTTTCGGGAATGGTTGGTTTCAATGGCACCTTGAATTGTTGGGCTATTCCTGAGTTTTCTTCTGCCTCAACGATGGCTTTGTAATAGTATTTGTAACCGAGATACAGGCGCTCGTTGGTGGTCATTTTCAGCGGATCTTCGTGGTGGTCTTTGAGCGGATACACATACTTTTTCCCGAAGATAGAACGAATCCGAAAACCGAAACGAACCAGACGTGTGAGCAACTTACCTTTCAGCGAAATGGCACGTACCGGATTGTAGGTTTTGTAATTGATCATGTTTTTTCTTCGAATGTTTCCGTGACCAAGATACCGATTTCTAAAGGAATGGTGTTTTGTCATCCCACAGATGCGCAGATTTGCGGAAGTTTTCATCGGTAAAAATGGTTACCTTTCGTAGACGATTACATTAAAGAGAAAACAATTCGAATGACTGATCAGGAAATCATATCATCCATACGCAAAGGCGAGCGCGAACAGGCGATTCGGTTTTTGTATCAGGAGTTTCCTAAAATCAAAGCATTGATCCTCAAAAGCGGACTGAATGAAGTGGTAGCAAAAGAAGTGTTCAATGACAGTTTGTTACTCTTGATTGAAAAATTACAAGACCCGAAATTTGAATTAACCTCGAAGCTGACGACCTATTTGTATGGTATAAACCGCTTTATGGTGAAAAACGAAATGCGCCGGCAAAACAAAACTGCTTACGAACTGGAGTGGAGTGATACGCTCATTATTTCAGATGCCGATTTGGGTTACGATGTTGAAAAAGAAGAGCGTTTGAGTCAACTGGATAAGATCCTTACCCAGGTTTCCGAAAAATGCCGTCAGATATTTGAATTATTTTATTTCCGAAAACAATCCATGGAACATATTTCCAAGACCTTGAATTATTCAAGCGTCAACTCGGCAAAAACGCAAAAATACAAGTGTATTGAGCAAGCGTATCAATTGGCCCAAAAACATGTTTCTCACCCCGAATCATTAATGCCATGAGATCATCGTTAGAACAATTTGAACGCGTTTCCGATTACGTTTCGGGAAAACTGACAGACTCACAACGCAGCTTGTTTGAGCTGGAAATGAGCAACGACCCGTTTCTACAGGAACAGGTTGCTTTCCAGAAAGACATGGTGCGCGTGGTGGAACGCCGGGCTTTGCGCAGTGAAATTGGCGCTGTAGCCGGTTCATATGCCGCCGGTGGAATGAGCTTAATGAGTAAATTGCTACTCGGAGCAGGTGGGGCGATTGTGGTTGGAGTTGTAGGTTATTTCTTTTTGATCAACCCGGAAGCGGAACAAAAATCAAAACTGGCAGCTAATGCAACAGAACAATCACCTGCTGATCAGCAAAAAGAACTTCCTTCCGATTCTATTTCAGGCGAGAACACGGTTGTATTTCAACCCGAACTTAATCCTGTTTCCATTCACTTTTTCAACCGACATACCGTTGATTATATGCCACCATTTTACAGTGTGTATGCGGGAGATATGATGCCTTCCAATCTTGAATTGTCATCAGGTACGGAAGATAACGCGGGTTTTGCTTCTATTGAGGAAGATTCACTGATGCGGGAATTGGTTCCAACAGTCGAGCAAAAACGCGCTTATGTCGGGTCATGGCGCACCAGTCCGATGTCGCGTGCCAAAGTGAGTAAAATTCCGGGCTTGAGAAAGCAGGTCAAGTCGCGCAAAAAAGCAGCAACAGTTTACGTGACCGATGAAGAAGGAAACATTCTGAACAACGCTAAGATGACCTATTCTTACTTTGGTGAACAGCGAATGGTGGCCATCAATGGGGTTTACGCCTTCGATTTGTACAGCGATATCAAAACAACCGTGGTAATCGAATTGGAAAACGGTGATAAAGCGTTGATTGAAAACGTTGATTTTAAACCGAGATATGCTACTTACATCGAAATTGACGGTTATACGACTGTGAAACGAAAAGAGGTGTCACCGGAAATTAACGGCGCTCCAAAGCGGATAACGGATTGATCAGATCTTTCCTTTCTCGGAAAGCAGAATAGCAATAGGTCGGGTTTTTGAAAATTGCGAGAACACAATGATCATAATAACTGTGATCGGGACGCTCAGAAACATACCTGTTATTCCCCAGATTGTTCCCCAAAGTGCCAGCGCAATAATGGCAACCAGCGGACTGATATTGAGTGAATTCCCCATGATTCGAGGTTCCAGGATATTACCTACAATAAACTGCACCGTTCCCAGCGAAATCAACGTAGCAATACATGGGCTAAACGATCCGAATTGTACCAGACAAAACGCGGCAGGTAACAAAACACTGATAAAAAGTCCGATGAGCGGAATGAAATTGAGGAAAAACACCAGGAAAGCCCAGAAAATAGGCGTGTCCACTCCAATGATCAGCAAAACGATATAGCTGATAACCGCCGAAATAAGATTCACCAGTGTTTTCAAACCGATGTAATTGGCTACCGATTTTTCGATTTTCTGGATCAGCACCAACATACGAAGGTATTGTTGGGTCCGCGGGAACATTCCATGCAATTTGGTGGGGAAATTGCTGTCTTCCAGGAAAATAAAGACCACATACAGCAATACCACAATGGTATTTTGTACCATTCCTCTGAGCGATGAAAAAATCGACGAGAACAGCGTTCCGAAATTGAAATTACCGGCATATTCCTGAAGCAATTTCATAACATCAATGTCGAAGAGTTTGTTGAGATCATTGGTGACAATCGTCACATTGGCTCCGTAGGTTTCATACGATTTGGCAAGCGTTTCGATATTTACCGCCAGTAAACGTCCGATAAAAGTGAATGCTGCAAAGATTAATCCTGACATAACGAGATTGGTAACCCATCCCGGAAACCAGCGACGAATAAAGGGAATCTGGTTGAGTTTCGATTTGATTTTTCGCACCAGTAACCAGATCAGTAATGCAAAAACAAATGGAATGATGAGCTGCTGCCCCAGAATCAGTGCGACCACTGTCAGGGCAATGACAATCATAAGTGCTGCGGCATTCCGGATATTCATTGGTCGAAGATAGGGAAAATTGAGTTTTTAAGTTTTTTGAGTGCTTAAGTTTTTCAGTTTTGTGAGTTTTTGAGTTTAGTTAGTTTAACTTATAAAACTCACAAACTTCCTCACTCACAAACTCTTCTCCATTTCATAATGCTGCAGCAGGTCAAACAACTTATACGATGGCCCCAATAGCGTATATCCAAGCTTTTCGTAAAACGGCAATGCATAATCGCGGGCATGGAGAATCAGCTTGGTATAACCGTTTTCGGCACCACGTTCTTCAACCGCGTCCATGATTTTTTTACCCAATCCTTTGCCTTGAATAGCTGTTTCAACCGCCACAAAACGTACCTGACAAATGTGTTCACTTACTTTGTCAAGGCGGGCAACGGCCAGAATAGCTTCACCGTCGAACAACGCGAAGTGAATACCTGCTTCATCGCCGTCATTGCGCTCCGAGCCACGTTCTTTTCCTAATGGTTCACGCAAAACCCGGTAACGCAAGTCGTAATACGCTTCCCATTCGGTTTCGGTTTGTGGTGTTCTAATTTCCATGGCGTTTAAAAGCAATTGAGGTAACGCGTTTCGTGGTTTTTCCGGCGATGATTTCAGTTCGCACCAACGATTGAGCTACCGGATCGGTAAACACTTCGTCCAACGAACGAATGATCCCGAAAGGAATGTGCTGCGCCAGCATGGCGAGATTCAACTTTTCGGAAGTATGTTGTAAGATAATCGGTTGCAGTACTTGGAACAAGGCGGTTCTGTTTTTAACACGTTGTCCATTCACGGAAAACCGTTCGTCTGTTATCAGTTCGGGTAATCCCAAATACGTACACAACCCTTCAAAATGGCGATTACTGCCGATTGCGAATGTAACCTGTTTCTGATCGGCTGTTGGAAACAATTCCCCATACGGAGCAATGTTTGGGTGTAAACTCCCGATTCGTTGTGGCACATGGCCTTCCATCAGATAATTGGATGCCTGATTTACCAAGGAAGAAACCGCGGCATCGTACAGCGAAACGGAAACTTCCTGACCTTTTCCGGAAATCTGGCGTTCGATCAACGCGACCAATAAACCTTCTTTCAGCTGGTGAGCGGCCAGTACATCAATAAAAGCGACCGGCATTTTTACAGGACCCGATTCGGGCGTTCCATTCATCGACATCAATCCCGATTCGGCTTGCAGGATCAGATCATACGCCACGCGATCGCTTTCGTCACCGAAGCCGGTTATTTTCCCAATCAGAATGCGGGGATTAATAGCGAATACTTCGGTGCTTGTCAATCCGAATTTGAGATCATCGCCTTTTTTGAAGTTCAGTAATAAAATATCTGCTGTTTCGATCAATGTGCGAATTTCTGCAACTCCTTCAGGAGAAGTTAAATCGATCTTTTGATACTGCTTGCGGTAGTTGACGGATGAAAAATAAGCTGAAACAGGATCATCACTGCTTTCGGAAGGTAATTTCCACGAACGGGTTACATCGGGTAATGACGGATGTTCGATCTTAATGACTTCAGCGCCCAGTTCGGCAAAAAACATACCGACTGCCGGACCAGCCAAAACAGTTGCCAACTCAATTACCTTCAGCGATTCAAACATGTTTCAAATGTACTAAATGCTTGTGAGTTGATGCAGTTTGAAAATTCCTGAGTTGATCAGTTTTTTAGCTTTCTATTGAAATCAAATGATTTTTGATTAGAAGAGTTTCATAGGGTCACTTCTTCAATCGTTACTTTGGCAACGCCATTTCGGACAAAATTCAATTGTTTGGCACCGGCTAAACTCAAATCGAGAATATGCGGCGATTTTCCCATACGGTCTGTTACTTTTACAATCACCACCGAATCATTGGCCAGATTGGTAACGCGTAACAATGTTCCGAATTTGAGTGTTTTATGCGCTGCAGTCAAGCTGTCTTTGTGATAAATAGCACCCGAAGAAGTTCTTCTGCCGTGAAATTTGTTGGCGTAATAACTCACATTTCCGGTTTTGGTATAACCGTTGGGAACCACTGTTACCGAATCTGTAGGACGAAAAGTGACCGTTTTTAATTGCTGTTCTGCATTCGCGAAAAACGAAGAGTGTTCTGTTTTGTCAGCCGTTGTTTTCATCTGCGAAAACTGTTCTGCAACTGTAAAGCTGAGAAGTGCTGCTATCGTGAAAATCAAAAAAATAGTTTTCATAACTTTTTGTTGAGGGGGCGAATATACACCCAAAAAAAAGTTCTTCGGGTTCATTTACAATTCGTTAACAAAATAGAAGTTACAAAAAAAGCCTCTCAATCGATGAGGAAATCAACTGAAAGGCTTTCAAAATGAGTGCGGTAATTAGTGACGTACCACCAGTTTTTGCGATTGAATTCCGTGTTCGGTTTCCAGCACAATCTGGTAGATTCCATCGCTTAACTGCGCAATTGAAAGTTGGTTGTTGTTAATTTCCGGATCATTGATGATGCATTTCCCATTGAGGTCAAAAATGCGGGCTGCGGTAATTGGTGCTTTGCTAAACTGAACAGTCGTTTTAGCCGGATTGGGATATAACAAAATACTTTCGGTTGGCAATTCATTGGTTGAAAGTACCATTGAAAGGTACACATCAACACTATCCAACGGGGTTTGATCGTTCATAAAGTAATAGCGGTACACACCGTCACCGATTTCCTGCGTCAGGAAATAGTCAACGGTAAGCATTGCAGTTCCATTGTCAGGCAAGGTCACACTTCCAAGAGTTGTCCACGGATTCGCTGCATTTGGCGGATAATGGATTCCCTGAAAATCAGGATCGGGAAACGGCTGCCAGCCAATGGCATCCTGCCAGGTAGCCGGAACATCCAGTTTTAGGCGTTTTACCGTTACGACTTGTGTATCGCCAGAATGATTGATCAGCGAAAAATAAGTTGTTAAATTGGTGTCAGGCGAAAGATTCGAATAATAAATGGTTGTGCCCGAAACATCGGCAGGGTCCAAACCGTGTGTGATGTCAAAACTTTGAGCTGAAACAAACGACGTGATGAAAGTGCTTATTAGAATGGCGGAAACTGTTTTCATGGATGGTTTTTTACAAAGAATGTAAAAATTGAAGTTGGTACAACACATCAGTGATAGTTGGCAAAATTAAAGGAATGCAAGAATGGAAAAGGGTTTGGTGTCACTGGTTCTCTTCAAATGACCGGTTTCATTTCAGCGGATGGGCGATTGTGGGGCCAATTACTAAAATCCAGGGAAGTTGAAAGTACAATAGTTTGATCCTGATTAGGCGTTTTAGGGAATAAAAAAAGCCTCTCAACCGAACAAATCAGCTGAGAGGCTTTGTGTTAAACAATCGATAATTACTTGCGAACTACCAATTTTTGTGTCTGAACTCCTTGTGCGGTTTCAATCACTACATGATACATTCCGTTGTCTAAAGACGCTACGGAAAGTTCGTTATTGATTACTGACGGAGCATCAACTACTAATTTCCCTGCCATGTCGAAAATACGTGCAGCTACTACTGTTGCTCCGTTGAAACGGATGTCAGAAGTCGCCGGATTCGGATATATGGAAATGGTTTCAGTTGTCAAGTCGCTTGTCGCCAATAACGCATTGATGTTGTAGGTGGTGTTGGTAATAATTGCCGGATTGAAATCGAAATAAATGTAAGCAGTGTTTTCAATCTCTGTACCAACTGTTAAACCGGTGTTCTCACGGATGCTGTATACCACATAACCTTTGCTGTCTTCTTCGTTTTGTGAAGCAGGAACAAGGTTGATTTGGTTGAACGAGAATGTTACGATACGTGTAGCTACATCAACCGACGTTGCGATTCCGTGTTTAGAACCCAATACATTAAACGTTGACAAATCAAGGTTAGCCGAGATTGTATCACGGATCACTACATCCAATGCAGCCATGTTTCCTTCGTTCTGGAAGTTGATCACATACTGCAATGTTTCGTCTTCGTTAGCGTTGATATTGGTCGCTTTGTTCACGATTTTGTTGTTCGGGTCATACGAGTTAAGAACAACCGTATACAATGTATCCTGGTTATTGGATAGTTCTGTATCGTTTGGCGCAGAAATACTCAAATAGAATTCCAATTCAGTTCCTGCGAGTACATTGCCCGGGAAGCTAAATGGAATCAGTTGATAGACACAATCAGTTAAACCCAATACATCAAACGTCAATACGTTTCCGTTAACAACCGCATTGGTCAATCCTGCTGTGTTTGGTGTGAAACCAGCGGGGAATGTTAATGAAACCACCACATCGGTTGTATTGTTACATGCGTAATTACAGATATTCGTGTGGACATAACCTGTTTGTAAAGGAGCCACAAATGCCCATGCGTATGAATAACTTACAGCTGCATCAGGATCTGCTGCTGCAACAGCGCAATCTACTTCCATACTTACCTGGCCAGGAGTAGCCATGCCACCAGCTGTAAATCCGGTGATCGTAATGTCAGCAGAAACCTGAACCAGTCCATTATTGGTAAGCCATGCGTCATTCAAACTTACTGTATAAGGTGCGTTTGCAACGTTCAATCCGCTATACCCCCAAAATGCATTCGGGTTGGCGCTTTGTGAGACAGTTGTGGTAACACCATTGACATCTGTAAAGTCATACATCGCATTTGCATACGACATCGAAGGTGAATTCTGGAAAGTATTGATGTAAATATACCCGCAATTCGAAGGATCATTTGCAGCTAGCGTTACCGTTTGTGGCACACCTACATTCGAACCCGAAGTGGTACTGTAAAGTTCTACCGAAGCAATGTAATTTCCGGCAACGGAATAACCGTGCTGATATGAAAAGCCAAGGCTTTGTCCTGCAGTTGATGTAAAGTTCTCTGTCTCAGAAGAACCGTCGCCCCAGGTAACAGTAATGATTCCATCTGTTTCGGCACTCACACCGGTACTTACCTGCACATAAAGTTGCTCCATACATCCCGTAATGGAATCAGGATAGTCATAAACGGTATACGCATTTGCCTGCGCAAAAGCTGAATTACCTGCGATCAACGCCGCAAAAAGTAAGAAAGTAGAAAGTATCTTCATAATCGTTATTTTTTTCAGTTACTATGGTTGTTTCGGAAAGGTTGCCCGAAGAATGATTTTTAATGTTGGATTTTTGATGTTGGATGGATGCTAATGGTAAATTCATAGTTGTTAGATTCAGTATTCATCATGGTTGGAAAGTCTGGGTAATTACCTAAATCGAATCAAAAATCCAACATCAAAAATTCAACATCTGTTTTATATTTGCGGTTATGCAAAAAAATGACTTCGTACAATCCAATTCAGGGCTTCAGCCAAAAGCAATTATACAAACAATTCAATTACTGGAATCGGGAGCAACGGTGCCGTTCATTGCCCGTTACCGGAAAGAACAAACCGGCGGTTTGGATGAGGTGGAGATTGCGTTGATCCGCGATTTGGCGAAGAAACACGATGAACTGATCAGTCGTCAGCAAACAATTTTGTCGGCGATTGAAGAGCAAGGGAAACTGACACCCGAGTTGAAGTCCAAAATCGAAGACTGTTTTGAATCAAATGTACTGGAGGATTTATACCTGCCTTATAAACAAAAGCGTTTGACTAAAGGCGAAAAAGCCCGCAAATTGGGATTGGAACCATTGGCGCGTATGATTATGTCGCAGCGCGGTGGCGATCCCGAACAAATGGCCGAGCGTTTTCTCAAAGGCGAAGTATATGATGAACAAACCGCCATTCAGGGGGCTTGTGATATCATCGCCGAATGGATCAACGAAAACGCCGTGGCGCGTGCGCGGATGCGAACAACCTTTCAACGCAAATCGATGTTGCAATCGAAACTGGTAAAAGGAAAAGAGGAAGAAGGCGCCAAGTACCGCGATTATTTCGATTTTTCGGAACCGCTTTACCGCACGGCTTCTCACCGGTTTTTAGCCTTGTATCGCGCCGAACGCGAAGGAATTCTTTCCCTGAAAGCACAACCCGAAAAAGAAGCGGCGATTGAACAGCTGGAACGCTTTTTTGTGAAAGGCGATGATGCCTGCGCAGATTTGGTGGCCGATACCTGTAAAGATGCCTATACGCGATTGATGTGCCCGTCGCTGGAAAATGAAGTATTGAACGAAGCCAAAGAAAAGGCCGATAAAGAAGCGATCAAGGTGTTTTCAACGAACCTGCGACAATTGTTGCTGGCTCCGCCGGTTGGTTCCAAACGCATTCTGGCCATCGACCCCGGATTTAGAACGGGTTGTAAAGTGGTGTGTCTGGACGAATCAGGTTCCTTGCTCACCAACGCAACCATTTATCCACATGCGCCGCAAAACGAGACTGACAAAGCCATGGCGAAAATTTCGCAATTGGTACAAGCCTATAAAATAGAAGCAATTGCCATTGGCGACGGAACGGCCGGACGAGAAACAGAGTCGTTTATCAAAAGGGTGCGTTTCGACCGTGATTTGGACGTATATGTTGTGCGCGAAGACGGCGCTTCGATTTATTCAGCAAGCCCGATCGCGCGAAAGGAATTTCCGGATTACGATGTCACGGTTCGTGGATCGGTTTCTATCGGTCGTCGCTTGATGGACCCGTTGGCTGAATTGGTGAAAATCGACCCGAAATCGGTTGGAGTAGGGCAGTACCAGCACGAAGTAAACCAAAATCAGCTCAAAGACGCGCTCGATGACGTGATCGTTTCCTGTGTAAATGCGGTGGGCGTTGATCTCAATACGGCTTCGCCTTATTTGTTGAGTTATGTTTCGGGACTCGGGCCCGCGTTGGCTGAAAACATTGTGGCTTACCGCAGTGAAAATGGCGGTTTCCGTTCACGCGAAGAATTGAAAAAGGTGAAACGCCTGGGCGATAAAGCGTACGAACAAGCTGCCGGATTTTTGCGTGTGCGCGATGGTGAAAATCCATTGGATAATTCGGCTGTTCACCCTGAAAGTTACAAAGTAGTCAATTCCATCGCCAAAAAAGCAGGATTGAAACTCACCGAACTAATCGGCAATGAAACGACTTTGAAAACGGTCAACAAAACCGAATTTCCGGAAATCGACAGCTATACCTTCGACGATATTCTGCGCGAGTTAAAGAAACCCGGACGCGATCCGCGCAAGCAAGCCAAAGTATTGGAATTTGACAGTCGCATTCGCACTATGGACGATTTACGCGTGGGTATGAGTCTGACGGGAATTGTCACCAATGTGACCAATTTCGGGGCGTTTGTCAATATCGGAATCAAAGAAAACGGACTCATTCACAAATCAAACCTGGCCGATGTCTATGTGGAAGATCCGTCGCAATTCATTGCCTTGCACGAGCATGTAGATGTGCAGGTAATTGAGATCGACGTTCCCAGAAAACGCGTTGGATTGAAACGTTTAGTGTAATCATTTTGCAATTTTTGCGTTACCTTGGTTGCTTGTTAAAACATTCAACCTATGCGCATAGTCTTTTTCATCTATTGCTGGCTTTTTGCCACCTCTTCGGTTTTTTCACAACGCCCCGATTCGGTGCAGGTAAACGGGAAATGGTGTTTTATATATCCCATGCGGCTAAAACTGGAACCAACCGATGATTATTTGCGTGTGGTCGGTTTAACAGAGACCGAATTCGAGCAATACCGTGATTGGACACAGGCCGGCGATCCGCGATTGAACCTGGAAAAAGATTCCCTGATCAATGCTTTGCGCAAATCGATCATCGACGACAAGATTTTAACAGTTGCGGAATACGATGCACTGCGCGAGGAGTATTCGGAAGAACAGATTCACCGTCATCGCTGTTTTATTCGAACAACGAAACGACATAGCATTCGCCGCAAACTACGCAACGCCGTCAGGGGCTATCATGGTTATCAAAATACCCGGTCATTTAGTGTGGAGCGTCCGGTCAATCAGAAAGACCTGCGCCAGGCATTGCTCAAATCACCACAGAGTCAGCACGGGGCACTGTTTTATTCGTATTACTCACTTCCGCCAAGCGAAAAAAACTTACCGGATGGCAACTACATTATGTATTTTGATGATTTCTTTTCGGTGGATGACTGGCAGGAATGGAAGCTGAATCCGGTCCACACAGCAATAACATTCTCACTTCAAAACAATTTGTTGCACGGAGAATACAACGTTTATACATACGAAGGTGTCCAAATGGTATCTGGAACCTACGAAAACGGGTTGCGTGAAGGAAAATGGCTCATCAAAAAACACATCGATTCGGGGATTGATTACAAGGAAGGCTGGTGTTTTAACCGGAAATACAGGTCGGGCACAACCTCAAGAGACAGCCTGCTGCTGCAGTTTAACTATGACCTCTTACAAGGCGAAAGCAGTTATTTTTCGCATTCCGGATACAGGCCGTATGAAAAAGAATGGACCGGTGAATTTACAGCCGGATTCCCAAGTGGAAAATGGGACCATGATAAATTCAGAGGATACACCTTCAGAGGTGATGTAAAAGCAACCCGCGATTCTACCAATAAGGTGTATGAACATCGGTGGGTTGACCTGGAAAAACCACTTTCTGATTCGATTTACAGTTTTTCAGGATACACCGACTATGACTACAGTGATTTGTGGTCATTAAAAGCAGCAAAATGCGTTGATAATTCTGGAATGGAGAGCATTTCTAAAATAAGTAATTATCCTTTTTCAGAGCTCATGCAGTTACAATTCCCCGTCAAAACAGAGTTTTCCTATTCTCCGTTCAATAACCGGTGTGAGATTTGGAACAAAGAACCAACCAGTAGCTGTGTGGCACGCTTTTACCGCAATCACGAATTGAAAATCGTTGTGGGTTCGCGCTATTTCAACAATGGAGTATTGTTTGATACCTGCGGCTTTGATGAGCAGGGACAATTGGTTTACAAACAATTTGACAATACCGGGAAACTCTACCGCACGTCTCTTCTGAGTGCAAACGGGCGGATTTTGAGTACGGTTTTTACGCATCCGCAGAAAAAAATGATCATTGATGGTTATGTGGTGACGACAAATCCTTATTCGAGAGGATTTTCCTGGCAAGGTGATACAATCGTGGCTAACCGTAGAATCTTTGAATTGAAGTGGACAGAGCAACATAAACTGAACTTCGAAAATTATTACGATAAAGACCTCGGGCAATTTATTGAGAAATCATACGACAACAAAACAGGCAAAACGCTGCTTACCATAACCGTCCCTTGTTCACATGAAGAATTAGCACGAATTGATTCAACGTATGCAGCAGGTAACAGAATTTCTTCAAGGGCCTATTTTCTGCGTTCATACAGGCACATGGCAAAGGTTGGTTTGTATCAGAAACGAGCCGTTTGGGGTGATCTCACCATAGTGGAAGAATACGACCATGGACAGCGGAAGGTCACACTTTTCGCAAACGAAAAACCCTATACCGGTGTTGTGGAAGTGAAAACCTATAGTGATGGATCCGATCGGTATAAAGTGAAGCGAAAAAAACTGGTCATCGAGTTGTACCAATCATACCCTTTCGGTAGCAAACATACTGTAAGAAGACCGCGATGGATACGATCGAGAATACCAAATGTGCTTTCAGCTGCAATTCTGGAAGAACTTCCGCTATTATTTCAGGTGAAAATTCATGAAAGGGGTGAATTCAACCAGCTGACAGAAAATAGTTTTCCGTACGAATTCAGTTCAGGTAACTTCGTAAACGGTGTTCCTACTGGAGATTGGACATTTCTCAACAGCGACAAACAAGCAGCGGGCAAAGTCACCTATTCGGGTGAAACTTCCAGCGGGTTTTTGTTTGATTATAGAATAAAAGCGGCAAACACGAAAGAAGAAAAACGGGAATACCTTAATGACCCGCTAAAAGAGCGTTATGATCCGGCTTGTAAGAAAGGAACTTCTTATATATATAAGAAAACAGCCATTGCCAACAGCCGCGAAGACGGTACTGCCGTTACCTTTAATCACAAGGGAGATACCATTGGGTTGGCCCATTACAAACAAGGAGAATTACATGGTGATCAACGTTATCTGTTTCCCCGCGATTATTACTTCGAAAATATAGATAAATACCTCATTGGTAAGTTTGATGAAGGAAAACCGATTGGAAAACAGGTCTTGGTCAAAAAAGAATATCTAACAGCCGAAGGCGGCGGTAAACTGGTAGTGGATACACTGGCCGTGGTTGATTTTGTCAACGGAAAAAGAGAAGGTAGAGGAAGGTACCCCTATAAAACGATTTCGTATGACCTGACATTTTCCAACGATTTACCGGATAATGAATTGATCGTCAAAAACGCTCAATCGGAAACCGTTCAGCGTTTCACCTTTGCGTTTGGATATGTACGACAGATGCAGCATTTCAAGGAAAATACGCTTTCGTATGAATACGAAATTTCACCGATCGATTCATTGAAACTGGATATTGGTTATCTCTATGAAGCTACAGAAACGACTGACGAAGACTATACGTATGATTGGGAATCCAGAGGTTTTTCAGATGAATACATCAAACGCGATGAAACACCGAAAGAGTCGGTATTCACCAAATTTTATCCGAACGGAACGATTGCACGAACCGGTCAATTGATCCGTGAAAAGAAAGTGGGGCGATGGGTGTACGCAAATGATGACAGAAGCATGCTTTATGCCATCGATTACAACGATTCTATTTACGTTCGCGATAAGGATACCTTTTCCATTGTCGGTGTTCAAACCACATTGAGTGAAGATGGAAAAGAGTTGCAAAAACAACTGGTACTTGAAGAAAAAGACTTCTACAAATGCACCAGCGATGAGTACTATTCCATTCGCGAATACCTGGTGACGGAACCGACTAGTCCCATTCAGGATGTGCTCAATTATTACGACAACGGAGCGTTGATGAGCAAAGGGAAATTGACCAACGGTTTGCCTGACGGTTTGTGGCAGTTTTACAACCAGCAAGGTGGTCTCACCCGAACCGGCATCTACAAAAACGGTAAAAAAATTGGTCGCTGGCTCGAAGGTGATCTTACCACCAAAGCGTATCTCGGTGATATTTGCCTCGATGAATCGAATCCCGATCTGGATGTGATCATCAGTCAGCTCGAACGCGGAAAGAAAATCGAAGTAAGCATTTACCGGAACGGAAAAGCTGTATCGAAACAAACCTATCAATCATCCAACTAGAACGATATGAAACAACGAAGTTTACTCCTCTTATTTCATTTCATTGCAATAACGGTTGTTGCTCAGCGCCCCGATTCGGTACAGGTAAACGGGCAATGGTATTTTGTCTATCCCTTACAGGAAAAGGTTGTTCCTAACGAAGCAATTCTGGATCAGTTGGATCTTTCAGAGGCGCAGTTTAAGCTATTCAAAGAATGGAAACTGACCAACGATACGCGCCTGAAATTATTCAAACGCACCATGACCGATTCCCTCAACCGCGAATTGATTCGCACCAAAATCACGGTGCCAAAAGAGCAAAACAAGTACGAGTGGAACGATGCAACCCAAGCACCGAAACTGAGTTGGCCGATACTCCTGATGCGGAAAAAACACTGGTACAGAAAGTACCCTGAATTAATGCTTGATCGGGATCTCAATCAAAATCAGGATCTTGTTCCGACGGTGCAGAATTTACCCAACGGCAAATACATTCAGTATTTCGAACCGATGCTGAGCTACCACAACCGGAAAAAAAGCTCGGAGCTTCCTACAAGGATTGCAGCCATGTTCGAGCTGAAAAACAACCTGCCCGAAAATGAATTCACCCGCTTTAACTACAAAGGCGATACCATTCGGCACGGCTTTTTCACCGACGGACTGAAAGAACGAGAATGGACGCTAAGCAACAGAGGTGTACAGTTTCATTCAGGTATTCACGGATTGAACGAAGATAGAACATTGTATGATTACGGTTCTTCCATCCGCGTCGAATTGAAAAAAGGAATCCTCGAAGGACCGTTTTACGAGCGGATTGGCGGGTCATATAAACCGGTTGGTTACTTCAAGAACGGTTACGCCGATAGTATCTGGAGAATAGAACCTTATTACGCGTGGCGCACCAACGAAGTAATTGATTACAACTCGGTCTTGGACAGTAATTACAAGCAAACGCTCTCGTTGATAATGGAGCCCTCAACAAGGATTTATAAAAAATACGAAGGGTTCGATTTTAAGGAGAGAAGAGATTCATACAATAGCATTCCGTATCAGAACTGTCAGGAAGACAGGTATGAGCAAGGTGTGCCGGCTTTACCGGTAATGGACTTTAATGATTTGTTTGAAAAGCCGATGCGTACCGGTTTGGTAAATCTAAAATTGGCGGATGATAATCGTACAGGTTATCAGAGAAATACCGGACATGTCAATTTTCACGGTACCAAACAAATCTTCGAAGGAACCCGTCTTGTTGAAAGATATACCTACGTGCCCGATTTGGGAACGATCGTTTTCACCCGATTCTATAAAAACGGAGGTGTGTTCGATACACTTGGTTACGAAGCCCAAAGTAAGTTATTTGTACACAACATATACGATGCCAACGGAAAACTCTTTCGAACAACCACCTATAATACTGCGGGCGAACAGGTGCAGCAGATCGATTATTTCAAACGAAAAGAGAAGAAAGTTCACTATGAAAAACCGGTCATGATTGAAGGTTTTGAAACGGTACTCACCTATAATTTCGGTAAAAAAATTCGCCAATGGGATAGTTATCTGGTCATTAACGGAAAAGCGTACACTAAAATTACCTGGACAGCCAGATCCAAAAAACGCCGTACGGAAACATACGAAGATTTGCGTGATTCTTCAGAGCATTATGTGGTCTACAACCGAAAAGGAGACGTGGCGATGGAGCAGGTATCGTATTTGAAAGCAATCGATTCGTCGGGAGCATATCACAAAGCGATTTATGGTAGACGCAACATTGTTCCGTATAAAGGGATAAAATTGGTGCAGGAAAACGAATATGATACGGATTCGCCTGTTATTTTGGCGGTTGCCGATCAACTTTATTCGGGAAAAATGACCATTCAGTTTTCAGACAACAAATTAAAACTGGATGATGAACCGATCGATGGTCTGGAATGGACCGTTCCCTGGGATGAATCTTCCCGGAGCCTGCATAAACAATTCGTTGAGCGTTATGCAAAAGATGATTACTATTCGTCGTTTATGCATGATTCATATTACGTGAGAGATAAAAAATTCGGAAATCCGTTCTCGCATTTAATGGACAAACTGTTTCAAAAGCAATTCGGTTTGTACCTGATTGATCGTATGGAAGGTGAATTTCAAAACGGACAACCTTCAGGTAACTGGAATTATTACGATAAAAAAGGTGAATTGATCTTCACCCTCAATTTCGTAAATGGCCAACCAAATGGCGATGCCATTGTTTTTGAAAGTTACGATGGACCTAATCGCTACGATCGGAAATACCACAAGGACGAACCGTATTATGATTTCCTGTTTTCAGAAGATGCGCCGAAAAATTACCGCAAGGAAACCTTTCACTTTACGGATGGTAAGTTAGACGGACCTAAAGTAACCTACACGGCCATGGGCGATACACTGGAGCTTGAAGAATACAAGTTGGGGGAACACCATGGAAAAAACTGGCAACGCTCAAATGACAACATTTCTCTGGAGCACTACCAAAACGGCAAGCTCCATGGTTTGGTGCTGGAAGGCGTATTGGGATACAACGACAGGAAAGAGGTGGTGATGGATACCTTGAACTTCGCACATTATGAAAATGGCCTTTTACAGGGTGAATGCTACCTGGAATTTTATGATTACGATCGTGAAAATTACGGAAATGAAGAACGGATCCAGGTATCGCATAGCGGCTATGCTTCGGAGCTAAAAAAAGTACATTGTCAATTTCAGCAAGGACTCCTGCAGGGCGATTATGTGCAACAAAAAGAATCAGGTGAACCCGAATTTACCGTGTCGCTCGACAAAGGCATGGTAAATACCCTCACGTTTTTTGAGAACGGATTGGTTTCTTACTATTATGATTACATAGAAAGTGAGCGAATCCTTCCGTACCAGTTTTCCGATTCTACCAGTTTAGGTATTAAAACACGGTTCTTTTACGGTTCGAGACTGGAGGAAAAATTTTCAGAAGGACTTATGGATGAATATGGAAATACCGGGAGACTTAGACCTTACAGGTCCTATTCCCGTGATGATTATTCGTTGCTCGAAATGTACAAACAAGGCCGTTTCACCAAACTTTATCCGAACGGAAAGATTGCCCGCCGTGGTTATCGCTTCGCTGACACAAATTATGGAGACTGGGATTTTTATAACTATGATGGCCGGCGTTTGTATTCCATCGATTACGGAACGCAAACAGTTGTGATGCATGGAATTACATATCCCGAATCGGAAATAAAAGGCACTTACGTGGAATACGACAGCCTTGGAAATGACCTATGCCGCGGATTTTTGATCGAAGAACTGGAAAAATACGATTGCGCGCATTCCGATTATTATGCCATTCGCCAGTTTATTATTATTGAAGACAGGGAAGACGAATATGAGCGAACCGACGGCCCGATGAAGTATTACTTCGACAATGGAATGCTCATGAGCGAAGGAACCTTGAAGAACGGTATGCCCGATGGCGTTTGGATGTTTTACACTCCCGACGGCAAACTCACCCGAATTGGGAAATACCTCAACGGCAAAAAAGAAGGACGCTGGCTCAAAGGCGATCTCGGCGATAAAAAATACATCGGTGAAATTTGCCTCAACCCTGATGATCCCTTGCTCGATTTCCACATAGCCGAATTGGAACGCCTGCGCGATGTTGAAATTGTGATTTATAAAAACGGTGTGGCTCAGATCCAACAACAATACGAGGTGACAGATTAATTTAACGTATTGACGTAGGTGCGGGACGTATCCCGCGCCTACGTGTTTAAAATGAGTCAATTAGATGTCGGTCGTTACCGAAAAGTGTTAACTTTATCACGCTAAAACGAACTAAATGCGTTATTTAATCTTACTACCATTCATGTTTTTAGTCCTGACCGCCTGCCAAAAAACAGATCGGGAACAGCTAAACGGTACATGGTTGATCAGCGAAATCAATGTCAACGGCGAACAAATGTTTTCTACGGATAAGACAGCGCAGCAAAAAATAATCGACCGTGTAATTGCTGAACAAATGGCGCAATTGCCACCCGAAGCGCAGGATCAGGAAGTTATGATGCGTAAATTATTTGGTCGCCAGATGGCCACCAGCGCCAAAACCACGCTCGAGTTCAAAGAAGACGAAACCTTCGTTTCCATTCGTTATGACGGAAGTAGTCAGGTTGAAACAACCGGACGGATCACGCTTGATGAAACCAAAAAAGAAATCAGAATGAAAGGTGATGCCGATGAGCAATTTACCTACGAATTGAAAGATGAGTTGCTCAAACTTTCGGATGAATCTGGCAGTGATAAAATTGAGTTATCCTTCAGGCGAAAATAAAAGGAGCCATCATTTGTGATGAATCTTTTTGAAACAAGCGGTCAAAATGCTGTCCTTTTAACGGGGAAAACAGTATATTCGCCAATATTTAAATGAAAATCATGCGTTA
This sequence comes from Bacteroidota bacterium, assembly GCA_040387295.1. Taxonomy (GTDB): domain Bacteria; phylum Bacteroidota; class Bacteroidia; order Flavobacteriales_D; family Crocinitomicaceae; genus Fluviicola. The sequence goes on from JAZKEB010000005.1 coordinate 91,128, forward strand.
TATCTTAATTGTAGTTGCTGCGTTGACAGTATTAGCGAGTTGTTCTAAGAGCGATAAAGAATTGTTATCAGGTACTTGGGGAATTCAGGAAATGAAAAAAGACGGCGAAGTGGCTATGTCACTTGACCCGAAAGAACAACAAAAAATCATTGACAAAGCGTGGGCGAAAGACGGCGCTATGATGGAGCAAATGGGTATGGACAAAGCAGCGCTTGCAAAAAGCATGGAAGAGCAGTCTAAAAACCTTGCGAAAGTGACTTTTGTATTCGGTGAAAACGGTAAAGTAAAAGTTTCTGCTAACGATGGTAAATCAAAAGATGTTTTCTCTCCTTACACAATGAACGAAGAGAAAAAAGAAATTACAATCGAAGAAGAAAACAAAGATAAATTGACGTACACGTACACAATCTCTGACGAGCAATTGATCTTGAAACAGAAAAAAGACGAATTGATCTTTAAACGTAAGTCTTAATAGATCAGACAAAAACGTTGAAAAACGAATTTGAAGCCCGTTAATTCGGGCTTTTTTTTGTTATTTTCGGTACGATAAAGAACGTTTCTATGAAAAACCGGTTACTCACACTTTTGCTGCTATTTGTTGCTGCAACCGTTGTTGGACAAACTGAGCCACGTGATAAAACCAAACTGTTGGGGACATGGCACATCTATGAAATAGTTACTGACGGAGCACCGGTGATGTCGATGGATCCTATAAAACAACAAAAAATCATCAACGATGCGTGGGCGAAAGACAGTGTTGTGATGCAAGAAATAGGGATGGATAAAGCATTGCTTTCAAAAAACATGGACGATCAATCGCTAATGTTGTCGAACATGATATTTGTTTTCTATGAAAATGGTACTGTGAGTGTTTTGTCTAGTGATGACAAATTAAAGGATGTTGTTTCTCCGTATATCATAAACCAAAAGAAAAAGAGACTAACCATTAACGAAAAAAACAAAGACAAACTCACATACACGTACACCATTTCTGTTGATCAATTGACCCTGAAACAGAAAAACGATGTATTGATCTTTAAGCGGAAGGCCTAATTCAAAAGATACATTCTTATATTGTGGTACGATTACTGCTTATGAACTAAAAACAAAAAAACAACTATGAAAACACGGATAATTGCTTTGATGCTGCTAATGATGGGATCGGTTGCAGCTTATGGTCAAACCTACGACAGCGGCGACAAGGAGTTGGATACACAACTCAAAACGATCAATACCGAAGCCAAAAAAGATTTGGAGCAGTTTAAAACAGATGTTTCAAAGAAGTACAGCACAACGATCGATAAAATTGAAGCGTTGATAAAACTGGGTATGCAAGCAGCAGATATTATTATGGCGCATGAGGTGTCGGCAATCGTATTAAGACCAGTTGACGATGTAGTTGCCTGCTACGAAAAAAACAAAGGAAAAGGTTGGGGAGTAATTGCCAAAGAAATGGGAATTAAACCCGGTTCGGCCGAATTTCACAAGCTGAAAGGCAATTGCAAAAACAAATCAAACGGTAAAAGCAAGGGAAAAGGAAAAAGCAAGAAAAGCTGAAATATTTCTCTTTTAGTATAAAAAAAGGTCGGTGTTTTACCGGCCTTTTTTAATTAACAGAAGTTCGTAGAGATGAAAAGCACTACTTTTCGTATTGCAAATAAATCCCATCCTTAAACGCCGTCCACACACAAGCGCGTTGTCCACACGACTTCAAGGCGCTATTCGCCCAGGAATTGCACGTATATGTGAGTCCGTATGAACGGTTGGCTTCGAAAAAATAATGACGACTGCCATACGTGTGTTTCGGAATCGGTTCATACTCACCGTTATGTTTAGAAAAACTGCCTTTGACGAAAGCAATGAACGCTTTGTATTGCTTGGGAGAAAGTGACAAACGAACGGTTTGTTTTTCAGAAGTATTGGGTTCCTGGCGCTGAACCAAATGCATGGCCGAACTTCCCAAATGAAACGTGGCTTTCAACGCCACACTCAGTTTCAGATCAGCCCAATCTTCTGTTTCAAGGAAAAAGCCCTTATCGCCCCAACCGATCGCCAGATGTGTGTAGACCGAATCAGTGAGTAAACTATCGTTGAGTCCTAATTCGTGCGGCCAGTTGATGTACTTGTTTTTCAGCGGAACAACGATATCCGTATGAATTCCACTCGATGTAATGTAAACGGTTGTTCGTTCTCCTATGGAATGGTGACTTCCTTCAGGAGCAACTCCAATTCGCGATAAAATTATGGCACAGCACCAGAATGCGATCAGCAAGCCGAAGAAGCATTCAAGAAAAATGAGTACGGTTCGCCCAATTAGTCGTGCAGCTTTTTTGATGGTTTTCATAGAAGCTAAAATAGAAAAAGGAATTGATTTGCAGCCGTGAGTTATTGGGCGGTGGAATAGCTTGAATCTAAATCTCAATTTCAGGAACTTTTTCCTCTTGGATAAAGGTTCGGTATTTATAAAGTGGTTTTAATTCGTCACTCTTATTTGGTCTGCTTTTCCTCAGGTTTTCAATGCATTTTAACCAAAATGGGACTGTTAATGGGATTTTTTCCTGATTGTAATCTCCTCCTCTAAGGCGAATTCTCCAATCGTTGGTAATGCAACGAATACCGATGGTGAAATCACCCGTAATGGCAATGAAATAGCCACCACTGTTTCCTGATCCGAGTCCTCCAAAATTTCCGATGAAATCAGGTGAATTGGGAAATTTCCGGTGAACAACCGTTCCACGACCCAAATGTGAATAATAATCCAGCAGGTGTAGCATTTCTTCGGCCGTTTGTTCATCCAATATCCTTGTTGAATGTGCTTTGCGTCGATACAATTCCTTGCCTTTAAAATTAACAATACGATTGATAACCGTTGGTTCGTTCCGAATTCCTTTGTTGTAAAAAGCCGACCAGGTTTTTGTTAAATCAAGCAGCGATAATTGCGCATCAAATAAAAAAAGTAAACTGGAGTAATTTTCTATATGCCCTTCTCTCAATAACATCAACAAAAAGGCGTACGCCTGTTTATCCGAATATTGTTCAGCCAAACCTCTTGACGGGTCTCCTCCGAACGAAATACTGAATGCTCTAAGGAAACTTCGGTTGATAGTTGAATCGGGAACCATATTGTAAAAATCACTATTGAAGTCTCGTCTCATTTGAGGATAACGGTCATAAGGTGTGAATTCCTTCTGCATGGCAAGTGTATAAAGTAATGTCTTATTCATGCCTCCTATTGGTCCGCGATTGGTCACAAAATCTGCCGAAGATTTGCTTCTGTTGGAATAATGAACCACTACCTGACCTGTTTTATTATCGATCGCGACTACACTTACATTCAGAAATTGATTGATTGCTTTCAACGAATCCATCAATGTTTTTGTTTCACGATGTTCCCATTTGACATGCGGGTAAATGGTATCCTGCAATCGTGTAATTTCTTTAGTTAACACGTCTGTTAAACCTGATTCCAGCGATGTGTAGATTTTGATGTCTGCCGAATCGATGCGTTCCTGACTTAATAAATTTGGGAGCTTCCGGTAGATGAGATTCAAATGTGTAGAATCGGTAATGAGTGTTCCGTCGGCATAATAGCAAAGTACTTTCGGACGTTCAATGCAGCATGAAGCAATCGTCAAACCGATGATTAAAACAACAATCCATTTCATTCCTGCACGTTTAAATAAGCGTCCTTAAAACTATCTTCCGCTCCCGTAAACTCCAACTGAGGAATCGAATCCGTTTCACGAATCACAATACCGTTTACAACCGTCAATTTACTCCAATCAAAATCAATCCCCGAAATCAGGTGCTTCTGAAAAAAGTAACTCCAATCTTCACCGGTTTGTTCTTTCAAGAGGTGGAGAAACAATTCGTCGGTAAAGAGCGCTTCATTTTCTGCACAGTGAACCAATAGCGTACGCATAAAATCATCCAGTGACGTTTTTCCGTTTGACGAAACGAGCAATTGTTGGTCAAGCCAAAAAGCGAATAGCGCACCTCTTCTGTAAGGCAGTTTTTCAATATTGTAATTGGCCCAGAAATCGTCTTTGATCCGGTAATTCGGTTGATTCCTCTCCGGATTTTCGTAATGCGCTTTCAACACATCTTCGTTGAATTTTGAGATCCATTCGGTTGCCGTCATCGCCCCGTTTCGCAATTGATTTTTGTAAGCGTAATAATCGGTAAATCCTTCGCTGAACCAATAATTGAGTTCTTCGTGGGCCATGGTGATTTTTCCACCGATCCAGTCGTGCATCATTTCATGGTTGAAAATGTACTTAATTGTGCCGGGATCGTTGAACGGGTTGTTGGTCGACTGAATCATGAATCCGTTGTGAATGCGCGAGCCATTGACACTTTGTCCGGGATAACTTGAGGAATCAGTCGATGAAAGTGTTGGGGTCATGATCACCGTGTAATAATCGAAATCCTGATCGTTCCAAAAATCGCGCTGCGTGATCAATGTGCGCTGGAAAAGCGCAAGCAGTTGGTCGTCTTTGTAAGTTGTCCAGCTTCCACGAATGGCGAAATACACTTTTTTAGTGTGATGTTCAAACGAACGAATGCGGTAATCGCCACCTACAAACAATGTGTTGTAGAATTCGGTCCAGAGTTTTCCTTTGAATGATTGATGCATTTCCTGCGATCCGAGCATGTTGTGAATGACAAACTCTTTCGGGAAACCAATCCAATCGATTGTTGCTTCCATTTCCGGATCTTCTTCACCGCTTTCAAAAACAGTTTCAGGCATCGCAAACAAACTTTGTCCCAATACATGAAAGAATGTCGGTTGCAGTCGAGGCCGGGCAAAAATATTCGGCGAATCACCCTGATAATCCTGCCGTACGGTATAACTGAATGAAACAGTTGTTGTTTTCGGATGATACACCACAATGCGATTACTATCAGGAACCATTTTGAAACGGTAACCTTTGCCTGCGCCTTTGAGATCAGTCAAGCATTGAAACAAGTGATCTTCACCCCAAACGGTATTCGAATAATGGAAATACGTAGAATCTGCTTGCTTGCTGAGTGTGGTTGTGACCGTAATTGTTAACCCGGACTTCACCATGTTTTTGGAATAATTCACCCGGTAGTTCACAGCAGTTATCGCGCCGGAAAATAGAGTGGACAGGCTCAGCAGAAACGTCAATGCAAATTTCATCTTTCAAATCTTAGGCGACTAAAAAACACATTTTTCCGCAGCGCTCGACGCGTTTAACAAATATTGACTTCGGCGTGTGATTCTCTAGCTCCCTAATTTTCCAGTTCCCCTAGTTTCATTACCTTTGTCGCTTACTTAAATAAAAACAAGCATTAACAACATGGAAATTCCAAAAACGTATGATCCCCGTTCAGCAGAAGAACGTTGGTATAGTCACTGGATGACTAAGGGTTACTTTCATTCCGAACCAGATGATCGTGAGCCGTTTACCGTCGTCATTCCGCCGCCAAACGTCACGGGAGTCTTACACATGGGACACATGTTGAACAATACCATCCAGGATGTACTGGTTCGCAAGGCCCGCATGGAAGGCAAAAACGCCTGCTGGGTTCCCGGAACGGATCACGCATCCATCGCTACTGAAGCAAAAGTGGTGCAGAAACTGCGTCAGGAAGGTATTAAAAAGTCAGACCTTTCGCGCGATGAGTTCCTGAAACACGCTTTCGACTGGAAAGAAAAGTACGGTGGCGTTATTTTACAGCAATTGAAAAAACTCGGTGCTTCCTGCGATTGGGAGCGCACGGCGTTTACCATGGATCCGGATTATTCCGATTCGGTCATCAATGTGTTCATCGATTTATACAATAAAGGAAAAATTTACCGTGGCGTTCGCATGATCAATTGGGATCCCGAAGCGCGCACCGCTCTTTCCGATGAGGAAGTAATTTACAAGGAAGTCAATTCGAAACTCTTCCACGTACGCTATAAAATTGCAGGTTCCGACGACCAATGGCTCACCATTGCGACTACGCGACCTGAAACCATTTTGGGCGATTCCGCCATTTGTGTACATCCCGACGATCCGCGCTACAAACACCTGCACGGAAAGTTTGCCATTGTGCCGATTGCCAATCGTACCGTTCCGATCATTACCGACGAATACGTTGAAATGGAATTCGGAACCGGTTGTTTGAAAGTAACACCTGCGCATGATGTAAACGATTACGAATTGGGCAAAAAGCACGATTTGGAGACGATCGATATTTTCCACGATAATGGAATTGTCAACGAAAACGGTTTGCATTACGCTGGAAAAGATCGTTTTGAAGTACGCAAGGAAATTGCACAAGAACTCGACGATAAAGGCTATTTGGTGAAAGTGGAAGACCACATCAACAAAGTTGGTTTCTCCGAGCGCACCGATTCTGTAATCGAACCGCGTTTGTCATTGCAGTGGTTTGTTTCCATGAAAGAACTGGCTGCTCCGGCGTTGGAAAACGTCATGAACGGAAACATCAAATTTCACCCGGACAAGTACAAGAATACGTACCGTCACTGGATGGAAAATGTAAAAGATTGGTGCGTTTCGCGTCAGTTGTGGTGGGGACATCGTATTCCTGCATTTTTCTACGGAAGCGGAGCCGATGAATTTGTTGTTGCCAAAACAGCCGACGAAGCATTGATCGCCGCGAAAGCGAAATCAGGAAACAGTGCTTTGACAGCCGCCGACTTGAAGCAGGACGAAGATGTATTGGATACATGGTTCTCTTCATGGTTGTGGCCGATTTCGGTTTTCAAAGGATTGACAGAACCCGGTAACGCGGAAATCAAGTACTACTATCCGACCAATGATTTGGTGACGGCCCCTGAGATTATGTTCTTCTGGGTTGCACGTATGATCATCGCCGGATATGAATACATGGGCGAATTGCCGTTCAAAAATGTATACTATACCGGAATCGTTCGGGATAAACTGGGGCGAAAAATGTCGAAATCGCTGGGGAATTCTCCCGATCCGATTGATTTGATCGAGAAATACGGAGCCGATGGCGTACGTATGGGGATTTTGATTTCTTCGCCTGCTGGAAACGATTTACCGTTCGATAGCAGTCAGTGCGAGCAGGGACGTAATTTCACCAACAAAGTGTGGAACGCGTTCCGTTTGGTAACCGGTTGGGAAGTTCGTCCGATCGAGCAACCGAAATCGTCGCAAAAAGCCATTGAGTGGTTCGAAGCGCGTTTCAATCAGGAATTGGCCAATATCAACGAACTGATGGATAAATTCAAGATCAGCGAAGCGTTGATGGCGATTTACAAATTGGTTTGGGATGATTTCTGCGCCTGGTACCTTGAAATGATCAAACCGGGTTACGAGCAGCCAATCGATCAGGCAACGTTGAACCAAACGATTGTGTTCTTCGAACAATTATTGTCGTTGATGCAGCCGTTTACGCCGTTTGTTGCCGAAGAAATCTGGCATTTGCTGCGTGAACGAAAAGACGGTGAAGATATCATCATTGCGCCATGGCCGAAAGTGAAAACTGTAGATCAAGCCGTATTGAAACACTTTACGGTAGCCGAAGAAGTGATTATCAATATTCGCAACGTTCGCAAGAAAAACAACATTGCCAATAAAGTACGCATTGATTTGTTCGTGAAGAAAAATGCGGACCTTGATACGGCTTTCGATCCGGTGATTGTGAAAATGGGAAATCTATCCCAAATGGAATACACCACCGAGAAAATCGGTAACGCGAATTCGTTTCTGGTAAATTCCAACGAATTTTTTGTGCCGTTTGGCGAATTGGTCGATGTAGAAGCTGAGAAAAGCAAAGCGGAAGAAGAATTGACTTACGTAAAAGGTTTCCTGAACAGCGTTCAGAAGAAATTGCAAAACGAAAAATTCGTAGCCGGCGCGCCGGAACAGGTTTTGGCCAGCGAACGCAAAAAAGAAGCTGACGCCTTGCAGAAGATTGCCGTTTTGGAAGAAAAACTGGCAGGATTGAATTGATTTATGTGGTTGTGTAAGCGCGGGACGCATCCCACGCCATATGCAACACATACGATAAATAAAAAACGCCCCCGCAATTAATTGCGGGGGCGTTTTTCGTAACGGATCAATTTATATTTTTTCGTCAGCAACTGGTTCGTGCCGAAACATACATAGAATAAAAATCGCGGTGTTCTTCGCGCAGGAATTTCACAAAGCTGTCAATACTCGTTCGCAGCAAGGCATCAATCTCAAACAAGAGTTTCCGTATATGCTCGCCGATCAGTGCTTTGTTTTGGTTCTTCCCGATTTTGCCAGCCAAAGGATCAGCATCGGTTTCGTCGGTGAGTAAATCCAATTGCGCCACTTTTACCGCAAAGCGCGAAAAGGCACTTCCAAACTCGGGCAAAGTATTCCATTCCCCGTGATGCTGCATACAAACGGTTTCTACCGCTTTGTACATGTCCAGTTTTGTTGCTGCTTGCGTATCCATGGCGTTTTGATTAGTAGGAGGCAACTTCGCCTTCGTATTACCAATAACGCCATTAATTGCCGAAAGTTGTAAGAGAAACAGCTACAAAAACCCTAAGTGTGGAAACGATGGAATAAAGTGTAGTAAAATGGATTTTAACTGGAAAAATTAACTTTTGGGTGGAACTCTTTTCGGCCTTGCGTCATTCGCGTAAGAGAACAAAACGGAATGGAGCGTAGCCATCGGGTTCTTTGTAAAAGAACTCACTTCTCCAAAATCTCTATCTCCACTCTCCGATGCCGCGGATCAAACAAATCCTTGTTGTACTTCGGGTGCGGACTTTTATTGCTATAGCCTTTAAACGTCATTCGCGTATCCGAAATGCCATTTCGCACCAGGTAGCTGTAAATCTTTTGCGCGCGTTTTACTGATAAATCCATTGCAGGAGCGCAACAGACATGACCTTTAATGTGAATGCGCATGTTCGGATTTTTCTGCATCACCGAAAGCAATTGGTCGAGCTCTTTGTAAGAATCGGTCATGAGAATGGTTTCGTTGATCTCAAACAGAATGTTGTTCAATACAAGCACTTCTCCTTTTGTCATGGCACTATCCGGATGGAAATTGCGCGGAATGATCTCTACAACCTTGGCGGGTTCGTCGGAGTTGGGGGTTCCTGAAATCGTTGCCGTGGGATTGGGCTTTGCCGTGCCGCGTTTCGCCATGAGTTTCACTTCCACACAACGCTCTTTTTCCGATTGATAATTGGCAAGGTCGGCTTTTGTTTCACCGAGAATAGACGTTTTTCCGGTTTTGAAATAGCGTTGTTTTCCGATGAGATCTTTCACCGCTTTGAGCCGGAAATCGGCCAGATCGTGGTTAAATGAAGCATCTCCGGTGGTATCGGTTTTGGCGGTAAGCGTCGCAAACGGGTTCCAGCGGGTGGTATCGATTTTCAAAAACGGATTCACTTTCGACTTAGGAACATACGATCCGTGATTAAAATAGATCTTCACAATCGTGTCGCGCTGCGAGAAAGCAGTGAAACACCAAAACAGCAGGAAAAAGGAGAGACGCATGTTGTAACGGTTTACTTCAAAGATACAGGAATGAGCGAATTGTACCTGCATAACTGAAAAAAGGCAGTCTGTTACGGTTTGCAGTCCACTAATGAAAATGTATCGGCTAGCCGATACAAATCATCAATGTAAAAAAAGAGGCTGAATCTATTGGAATCAGCCTCTTTCTATTTTCAATAAGTTATATCAGGGTTTGTAATGCAATGTCTCATCCATGGAACCTACGGCAACCGGATGGTAATTCTTACGCGCGTCTTTGTAAACACTCAACGCCCATTGCAAATCTTCGCCTTTGGCAGCGTAATATTCTTCGTATATCGGCCAGATGAATTTGCGTCGACCGGTTTTCATGAGCATTTTTTTGATTTGCGGACGTGGTTCTGTATACCCCGATCGAATGCTCAGGCAGAACCATTCTGTAGCGACTTCAGCATTTCCCCAGTTCTTGAAATCGAGTTTTTCATCAATCAACGCCAAACGCGCCGGATCCATTTTCTTCGGTAACTGACGGATAAACACTTGCCATTCCTGTGGTGTGTATTGATCTCTGGCCAAAGCCGGTTCTTGTTTCTTACCTTTCTTTTTCTTCGGTTTCTTGAAAATGTCTTGTCCTGCCGCAAACTGATCTGCCAACAACTGTACTTTTTCAAAGCGCGGTGACGTAATGGAAATACAATTTTTCGGTAAGCCCGGTTCATACAACCATGCGTCAACGTTGAACTTAATGTTGTTTGGTTTCAGCAACTTCTCTGTGAGGTATTTTTTGAACTGCTCGGTAGTGAGTGTCTGGAACTGATGATCTTTGAAATAACCTTTCAGGAATTCGTCGAAACGTCTTCTGCCAAAATCACGTTCCAGCGTTTTTAGGAAAAAAGCGCCTTTTACGTAAGCAATATCCGTCATTCCGTCGTCGGGATTTCTACCGTTGAGACTTAGTTTCAGATGCGTGTCTTTCTCCTGGCCGTTCTTCATGAACTTGTCGATTTCCACTTCCAGTTCCTGGAATTCGATCAGGGCTAACATGTCGGCGGTTTCTTTGCCATACAATTCTTCCATGATGCGGTTCTCGAAATAAACGGTAAACCCTTCGTTGAGCCAGAAATCATCCCAGGTAGCGTTGGTTACCAGATTCCCTGACCACGAGTGCGCCAATTCATGCGCAATTACCGAAACAGCACTTCGGTCGCCCGCTAATAACGTAGGACTGGCAAATGTCAGACGCGGATTTTCCATTCCACCAAACGGGAATGAATAAGGAAGCACGATTACGTCATACTGATCCCATTTATAAGGTCCGTACAAGTTTTCTGCAGCGGTGATCATTTTGCTTAAATCGGTGAATTCCCAGGCAGCTTTGCCTACCATTTCCGGTTCGGAATACACACCACAATTTTTACCAAGTGAACGGTATTCCAGGTTTCCAACCGCCAAAGCAATCAGGTAAACCGGAATAGGTTGTTTCATTTCGAAATGGTATTTGCCGTCTTCGGAGCGTTCCTTTGGATTGGAAGCACTCATAAGTGCCATTAAGTCTGATGGAACAGTTACATCGGCCGTATAAGTGATCCGATTCGCGGGCGTTCCCTGTACGGGAATCCATGTGCGCGTTAAAATCGCCTGACCTTGCGTATATAAATAAGGATGTTTTTTTCCGGCGGTCAATGAAGGATCCAACCAATCCAGTGCACCGGCATCTTCGGTAGTTTTGTAATAAATGTTGATATACTTCGTATCGCGATTGATCTTAACGCTCAATGGCTGACCGATAAACTCCTTTTTGGTACCGATGATAAAATCGGTTTCTTTTTCGTTGCCTTTTTTACCAAGTGTTACTTTCTGAATTTCAGGCCCGTTGATGTCAAAAATAGCCGTGTCGGTATTCTTTAATTGTTCCATCGTATGGCGGGCTACACCATAAATGGTTTTGTTATCGAAGTTCACATCCAGTTCCAGATCAATGTGCTTGGTGCGAATTTCGTTGGTATTGGAAAATGAATGCGCGTCTTCAATCGATACATTTCCGGTAACGTCCGCCTGGTCGTCTACTACCTTGCTGTCAGTTGCCGAATCGCACGAAGCAAAGAAGAAAAGAGATATGGTCGAAATGACCGCTATAAGTGAAAATTTGTTCATTAGTCGGTTCTACTTAAGTGTGCTAAGATAGGGTTTTCTTTACGATTGCGGATTGTCAGAAAGCTTCTTTCGGTCTTTTTTGCTCAGATATCTGATCACATCAGCCGCTCCCATTAATCCGAAAAGCGCGGGCATATAACTCACTGTTCCATAAAAAGAACGCTTAAAATTACTGCCGTCGGTCATCTTCAACGAGTCTTTTTGCTGCAATTCGGAAGAGAAAACACAACGCACGTTTTTAAACTCCACGTTTTTTTTCTTCAATCGTTTTTTCACGTGATGCGCCAACTGACAATTGTGGCTATTTGGAAGATTGGTTACTTGTACGCGGCTCGGATCCGTTTTTCCTCCGGCTCCCAAATGTGAAATGATTTTAATTCGCAAACGCTTGGCAGCAATGATCCATTCCAGTTTCGGCGCCAGGCTGTCGATACAATCCATGACATAATCAGGCTGGTATTCTTTCAGCAATTCCCAAACGCGGGCAGGAACAACAAATTCTTCCACCACGTTTAAGGTCACGTCGGGATTGATCTCGCGAATGCGTTCCGCCAAAACCACCGCTTTGTTGCGTCCGATGGTCGAATCCAACGCGGTGAGCTGCCTGTTTTTGTTACTCGGGTCAAAGACATCACCATCAATTAAGGTAATGGTCCCAATTCCCGACCGGGCAATAAATTCACCGGCAAATGATCCGATTCCACCCAAGCCTACGATCAGCACGTGTGCCGATTTCAGACGATCCATTTCTGTTTTTCCGAGGATTAACTCGGTACGTTCAAGCCAACTAGCCATAGCGAAATACGCGCTTAAAATTTTGAAATAACTGTTCGATAATTGCGGGCAAAGGTAATGATTTGAGTTCGGCCAGCTTTTCGTAAAGCGCGATTAAATCCACATCGGCGTCGTCCGTTTCCAGAAAAATGCGGTGAACGGGCAATTGAGCTACGCATTTTTGTAACGATTCATCTACCAATAACGCTTTGCCGAAACTGAGATTGGCGCCCAAATCGATGAATTTATCAGCAAGTTTTGTTTTCCGGAATCCGTGGATGATCCATTCGGGTGCGCGAAAATCGCGTTCCTTTAATAAGAGCTCCAATTCGTTCCAGCGTCCCACGCAATGAATCACGATGGGCAACCTGGTTTCTTCGGAAATTGGCATCAATACCCGGAAGAGATTGAGTTGATTTTCGGTTGAAAGGGAGGATGCTTTGTCCAATCCCGCTTCGCCAATAGCGACACATTTTTTGCCGGCTAATCGTTCGCGTACTTTCAAAAAATCCACCGAACCATTTTGGGGCCATTCCAGCGGATGGAAAGCCAGTGAGTAGTATTGATTTTCGCTAAGTGAAGCTGGAGAAAATGAATCAAAATTCTGATAATCAACTGACAATACCTCCATCGAGTTGTTAGAATTGAGGCGATGTGTATGAATATTAACCGGAAGTGATAGTTTCATTGGTCTTTTTGCAATTTTGTTCATTTTATACAAACTTAACATCTCCGTTTGTTTATTGAGTTTATTTAAGCATATTTGTGGCCCATCAATACTTAAATAAAAATGGAAGCTACACCCCAAAAAGGACACCCGAAAGGACTGTATGTTTTATTCATAACTGAAATGTGGGAGCGTTTTTCGTATTACGGAATGCGTGCCTTACTTGTTTTATTTTGTACAAAGGCTTTGCTTTTTGATAAAGAAAGCGCCTCAGATGGAATATATGGATCTTATACTGGTTTAGTTTACTTAACACCACTTATTGGTGGTTATATGGCTGATCGATACTGGGGTAATAGAAAATCGATTGTAATTGGAGGCCTCATGATGGCCATTGGTCAGTTTTTCATGTTCTTGTCGGGAAGCTTTTACGACCAAACAGGATTTGCAACAACACTAATGTTTGTGGGGCTTGGCTTTTTGATTTTTGGAAATGGCTTTTTTAAACCAAACATTTCAACAATGGTTGGGCAGCTTTATGTTCCGGGAGATAAGCGTGTAGATTCTGCATTCACTATTTTCTACATGGGAATTAACTTGGGTGCATTTTTGGCACCTTTGGTTTGTGGAATTCTTGGTGATACAGGTAATCCGGCAGATTTTAAGTGGGGATTTTTAGCAGCTTGCGTTGGTATGACAATAAGTACTGCTTTATTTGTTTGGCTTAAAAATCATTATATAGTTACACCTGAAGGGAAAGCTATAGGTATGCCTCCTGAAAAAGCGACCAATAAAAGAGTCGAAGTGGATGGACTGCTTGATTCTGCCTCAGACGTTGCTGAAGTTCAAAAAGGTTTCTCGACTAAAATGGTCATTACATGGCTAATTATAGAGGTCGTTCTGTTTTTCTTGTTTTGGTTCGTTCTTGACCAGGGAGTTATTGGTGGTTTTATTTTTTCACTTTGCATAGCTGCTCCTGGATTTATTATTTCGGACAGAACCTTAAGTAAGGTTGAACGAAGCAGAATCTGGGTTATCTACATCATTGCCTTCTTTGTTATATTTTTCTGGGCGGCATTTGAACAAGCGGGAGCTTCATTAACCTTCTTTGCTGAAGAACAGACTGATCGTGTTGTTAATCTGAGTTTGTCAAAAACGGTTTACACTGTTATCAATCTTATTCTGGCTAGCATCGTTGCTTATTTTGCCTACCGTGTATTCTCAAGAATGAAGCAGGAGCAAAAAGGAGTTAAAGAATTAATTTTAATATTGTTGTTAGGTGCGTTAGGCTATTTCGTTTATGCGGCATTTACGTCTAACGGATTGTTTATTGATGAAGCACCGGCAGCTTGGTTTCAATCGGTTAATGCAATTGCGATTGTGTTATTTGCTCCATTGTTTTCAGTGCTTTGGACTTTCTTAGGTAAGAGAAACATTGAACCTTCGTCACCTTATAAACAATCAATAGGGTTGTTCTTGCTGGCTTTAGGATATTTGGTAATCGCTTTAGGTGTTAAGGGTGTTGATCCTTCAACCAAGGTTAGCATGATGTGGCTTATAAGCTTATACACAATTCATACTTTTGGTGAGCTTTGCCTTTCTCCGATTGGTTTATCAATGGTAAATAAGTTGGCGCCTTTGAAGTTTGCATCCTTATTAATGGGAGTTTGGTTTTTGTCTACGGCTTGCGCGAATAAATTTGCAGGAACGTTGAGTGCCTATTATCCTGCAACAATGGTTTTGGTCGAGAATGTCAAGGAAATTGAGGTAAAGTCAAATACGAAGTTGGTAACAACGTATGAAACCGCTGAAAAGATTGATAATAAAGAATACATCTCTATTGATATCGTTGCAACAGGAGAAATAAAAGATAAAGAATTGAAAGCTTCGGTAATAAAGGACGTTTTTGAAGGTTCTATTATTAAAGAAAAGAACTTCCTGGGTTATAAAATTGACAGTTTGTATTCCTTTTTCATGCTGTTTGTTTTTATGGCAGGCGCGGCTTCAGTCGTCTTGTTTATCTTATCAAGCAGGCTCATGAAAATGATGCATGGAATAAAATAGATTAACAGAAGGATATATAATTTAAATCCTGTTTCCATCATGGAAGCAGGATTTCTTATTTTAGTAGCATGAAAAAAGAACGCAAGCACCCCAAAGGATTACCGTATTTGTTTCTTTCCGAAATGTGGGAACGATTTGGTTATTACCTGATGATCGGAATCTTCACGATTTACCTGAAAGATCCCAAACAGGGATTTGAAATGACAGAGGCTGAATCGGCCAGTTTGTACGGGACCTTTATTGCGCTGGTGTTTTTCACACCGTTCATTGGTGGTTTACTTGCCGATCGTGTGTTTGGATACCGGCCACCGATCATTTTCGGCGGCGTAGTCATGGGAGTCGGGTATTGCCTCATGGGAATCCATACCTACACGATGCTCTACACAGGAATGGTGCTCGTGATTCTCGGGAATGGTTTGTTCAAACCGAACATCTCTACCTTGCTGGGGAATCTCTACAACAACCCACAGTTTTCCGCCCAAAAAGACGAAGGCTACAATATTTTCTACATGGGAATCAACATCGGCGCGTTTGTCTGCAACATTGTTTCGGCTTTCCTGATTAATAAATACGGTTACTCGGTGGCGTTTATCGGCGCAGGCGTCGGAATGTTCATTGGTGTGGGCGTATTCCTAATGGGGAATAAGCACTACGTAGAAGGAGATGTTCGCAAGAAAGCTGCTCCGGGCGAAAAACCATGGTGGATCGATTTGGGAATCGTTGTGATTCCGGCCGTGTTGTTTGCATTCATCGGCTATTTCATCAATGGCGTTCCTTCCGAAACAAATACCCACTCCTTTTTGGTGAAAGACGATGTGACGGATGCATTCCTGTTTGCGTGCATCCCCGTGATTTTCTTTTTCGGGTATGTATTGTTCAGCGCTCCAAAGTCTGAAAAACGTGTAGTTGGAGCTATATTGGTTGTATGTCTGGCGGTAATGCCTTTCTGGGCCATCTTTAAGCAAAACGGAACTGTATTAAATACGTGGGCGAATAACTATACAGATCGTGAAGTTCCTGCTTCCATGAAAGACGGATTAAAAGCGATGTACCTGGCAGATACTATTGAGTATATAAAAGGTAAAGAAGCTACACCTGTATTGGATCGTCATTTCCGCAAAGTAGGTGATAAAGAAGCGAAGCAGTATCCAAGTTACTATAACAATTATACAAATGCAGCGGCGTTAGCCCCGGGACATGAGGCGGTGGTGTTCAATACCAACATTTTTCAATCGGTGAATCCGTTTTGGGTGATTGTACTCACGCCATTGATTGTCGGCTTCTTCCGATTCCTGCGTTACCGAAAAATGGAACCGTCTATTCCCATCAAATTTGTGATCGGCTTATTCATCACCGGATTATCCTGCCTGGTTATGGTCGCTGCGGCCAATGATGCCATGAATGGATCGATGAAAACAAGTTACTGGTGGTTCTTTGCTGCTTATGGAGTCATAACTGTTGGCGAATTGTGCTTGTCGCCGATTGGACTGTCTATGGTTTCCAAACTGGCGCCTGTTCGTTTGACCGCTTTGTTAATGGGAGCGTGGTTTATTTCAACATCCATCGGAAATAAATTGAGCGGTGTCATCGCTTCGCTTTGGGATCAGTACGACGATAAAGCGTCTTTCTTTATGCTGAACTTTTACCTGATGATGGGAGCAACCCTGATTTTGGTACTTCTGCTTCCCTGGTTATTGAAAGTTTTCAGAGAACAGAATAAAGTATATGCAGATAAAACGTCTGCGGCAGATGATTCTAAGACTCTGGATAATTCAGATCAGTCAATTATTGATCAAGTGTAACATCCTGTTAAATGAAACGATTCATTCCCTGGCTTCTTCCGATTACCATCCTATTAATAGGAGTTCCTGTATTATTGATGCTGGAAGTAGTCGCTTTTGCTAAAATTGCAGGAATCATTATGGTGATTCTAACAACAGTTGCTATCAGGTTCTGGCTGCACAATGCCAATAAACTCCGAACGAAAGGTTCGAAAGTGAAATTCACGATCAATGAACGGTACTTTCTGAACGAATACTTCCCGCTGTATAAATCACTTCCTGCAAAAGACCGAAATGCACTTGAAGAAAAGGCCGGGCTTCTTTTAGCAGAGATTTCATTTGATCGGTTCGACCGGAAAGATGCTGGTAAAGACGAATGCCTGGCCTTTGCAATGTTGCTTGCGGTAACGATATATGAGCAACCTTATAAGAGTGCTCTGGGGAAAGTCGTCGTTTTTAAAGAAGAAACTACCGCTGAAATCCAATTTCAGGGTGAACAACCGGTATTATTTGTGAGTGAATCGGAGTTAAAGGATAAATTAATTCAATTAAAACAACTTGATTCTACAAGTGAAACAGGCGACCAACTTCAGCAAACACTACTGAAATTCTACTCAATCTAACCGATGATCCGATAATTTCAAAAAAACTTTCGTTTATGATTTACCGGTTACTCAGGGAGTTAGGTGG
>JAZKEB010000006.1:0-162017 GCA_040387295.1 Bacteroidota bacterium
CTATGGGTCCTCAAGGTCCTGCTGGATTGAATGGTGCTGACGGTAACGATGGTTTAGACGGAGCAACAGGTCCAATGGGTCCTCAGGGTCCTGCTGGATTGAATGGTGCTGACGGTAACGATGGTTTAGATGGAGCTACAGGTCCAATGGGTCCTCAAGGTCCTGCTGGTAATGATGGTTTAGACGGAGCAACAGGTCCAATGGGTCCACAAGGTCCTGCTGGTAATGATGGTTTAGACGGAGCTACAGGTCCAATGGGTCCACAAGGTCCTGCTGGAGTTGCTGGTCCACAAGGTCCTGCAGGTTCTCCTGCAACATTGACATTCAGCTTTATGTCTAAAACATCCGACTATACAATTACGGCTGGTGATGCAACAAACAACATCATTATGAAAAACAGCAGTAACTCGGTTGTTACGTTCACATTGCCAAGTGCCAGCGCAGCCGGTGTAGGTAAAATGATTTATATTACATCAACATCAACTTCTTCACCGCAATCGATCAATGTGTTGACAGATGGTAGCGATTTGTTCTTCGGGTTCTATACAACACCTTCAGGAACAACTGACCTCTCTGCAACTACATTATCGAACATCAGTTGGGTACAATTGATCAGTGATGGTACAAGTTGGAATATTTTAGGAATGTATTGGTAGTAGTAGGCCATAGCATTTGCTAAAAACAGCAAAACCCGAAAGTATGTTCTTTCGGGTTTTGTTTTTTTATAATGTCGGTATCAGTTACTCGGCCTCAGGAGCCAAACGCAATACAATACCGTCGATTTCTTCGCTGATTGGGATCTGACATCCCAAACGACTGTTCGGTTTCACAAAAAAGGCTTGGTCCAGCATGTCCAGTTCCGCATCACTTTGCTCATCCAGCTGGTGGTCCGATTCCAAATAACACTGACAGGTTGCACACATCGCCATTCCTCCACATTCACCTTTCACCGGCAATTCATACGATTTGCACACTTCCATGATGTTCATGTTCATATCCGTTGGTGCAAGCAATTCGTGTGCTTCACCCTCACGGTCGATAATGGTAACGGTAATGTCTGCCATGACTTTTGTTTTTTGCAAAAGTAAGGAATTAGTGCGGTTGAGCTAACAAGAGAAAGACCCAAATTGTTGCTTGAAATCCCAACGGCAATAGGAGAAAAGCCAAAACGACGTTTAGTCAGGTTGAATACCTCTGGAAGCCTTATGAATAAAGGGGTACAGAAGGACTCCGTATCAATCCCATAGATGACCTATAGATAACCCATACTTAACCCATATATAACCTATATCCCGAAATCCCCAAAGGCGACCTTAAATTCTTGAAATGCTACCGTTACAAAGTGATTGATTACTCAGTAACTGACGGAAGTAAATCTATTTCTGAAGCTCATACTGATGCAATACCCATTGCGCATCCAATGTCAGCATCTCTTCAACCGAAATGTTTTTTTCAGCGGCCTTCCGGGCAATATTTCCCATCCAGTTTGCGTCGCCGCGCATGCCTTGCTTGAAAAATTCCAGTTTGCGGTTGTAATCGTCAGTCAGGTAACGGATCGTGTTCGGATCACGCAATAATTGTTCGGTTTGCTCAATGAAGCCCCAGCCTAAGTTTGGAAGATGGGATTCCGTCGCCAGAATAATGATCACATCGTGTTTGGCCAGTTGCTCTTTCAGGTCCAGTTGGTAGGCAAATACCGGTGAGTACGAGCTTTCAGGGTATACTTCGCGGTTGTACGACCAGAAATGATAATCGGTAAAATACTGATAATAAAACCGGTCAATTCCCCAGAAATAACTATCCGCAATAGCCAGCACCGGCAATTTTGATTTCTCTTTGGGAGCGATAACTTTTATTTCCGGGTAACCCATCTGAGGAAGCGGCGGTTCATTCATCAGGTTCAACAACGTCAACAAATCAACATCGGTATCATGCGCCGGCTGACTGGATGCACTGCTCCAGCTACGGTCCACCAAATCAATACCATACAGCTGCTCCATGTATTTCGTAATGGAATCGGTAGCAAGTGCAGCTCCGTAATGGCTCCAGTGAATTCCGTACTTCGCCATCAATGGATAATAGGACGTCTTTTTTTCTTTTTTCAGATAATGGAACAAATCAATGTAATGAATTCCCTGTGATTTCAGTTCATTCAGATAACCCCTGATATTTGTGTTGAAACCCGGTAATGGCGTGCCTTTTGGTAAATGTTCCGGAAAGAACGACGCTTTTCCCGGTGCAAATACCACAATCACCGATTTGCGATACGGAGCCAGCTGATCCTGAATGAATCGCAGTTTATTTACCTTGTCTTTGATGAATGCATCGCCGATATAATCCCGCCCAAGATAAGCATCCAGGTGTTTCACGTCGTATAAATAACCGTCCTGCCCCATGAAAACAGCCCCGGCATGAATGATATCGAAACACGAATAATCAATTTGGTGATGCAGACGAATCAGCGGTTCTCTGAAACCGACGTGGTTCATCAGGTAGCGCTCTTCGTTTTCCTGGTAACTTTTATTCAACCAATTCTTAATAGTCAACTCTGTTTCGGGCAATTCCTGGATGTAACCGTTCAAAGGTTTTACCTCAAACACCGGAAACAGGGTTTGCACCAAAGGCAGAAACAGCACGATCATGATCACCACCAGTAAGCTTTTTCGAAGTATGTCGGAACGCTTTTTCATCAGAACTGGAAATAAATGAACGGATTAAAGTCGCCGGAAACCAAAAAACTGGCCGAAAGAATCAGAAGTCCCAAACTGCCAACTGTGTAAATCAGATGACCGGAATCGGTTTGTTTATCAGCATACAAGGCTGTGTCCAAATTGCGCCCGATTTTCCAGATTCCCGCAAACGAAAGCACTGCCGCCAGTATGAAGAAAAAGTAAAATTTGGAATCAAAGATCACCGGAGTAACAACATCGTTTGGCAAGAGCTGCCCAAAATACGTAAAGGCCGCGTCGAGCCCTTTCGTGTGGAAAAACACCAAACCGGTTACCACAATCAAAAAGGTAATCGCGATACGTAAAATTCTGCCAAATCGCTCATACAATTTCAGTAAAAACAAACGTTCCAGGATCAGGAACAATCCGTGGTAAGCACCCCAAAACACAAAATTCCACGAAGCCCCGTGCCACAACCCCGACAGCAAAAAGACCAGCACCAGGTTGAAATACAGGCGTTTTTTAGAATCAACGCGATTACCTCCCAGCGGAATGTACAGGTAATCTTTCATCCATTTACCCAGAGAAATATGCCAGCGCTTCCAAAACTCGGTAATGGAAGTGGAAATGAAGGGACTATTGAAGTTTTCCGGAATCGTGAATCCGAGCATCTTCGCCAGCCCGATGGCCATATCGGAATAACCCGAAAAGTCGAAATACAACTGAAATGCAAAGGCGAACAACCCGAACCAGGCCGTAAAGGCATCCAGCTGCAGGTAATCCATTTCGAAAATGATTTTCGTATAAAGGCCAATCTGATTAGCAATCAAAACCTTTTTCGCCAACCCGATGCAGAAACGGTAAAAGCCGTTGAGGCGATGATCCGTCGTTTCAAAAGCCGACCGGTCTGTAATCTGATGCGCAATCGTCCGGTAGGGGATAATAGGCCCCACAATAAGCTTGGGAAACAGCAGAATGTAAAGCAGATAATTGAAAAAATTATCGAGCGGTTTCTGGTCGCCACGGTAAACATCCAGGGCATAAGTGATGGACTCAAAGACGAAAAACGAAATCCCGATTGGCAGCGCAATTTCTGTCCATCCGATACTCTGAATGCCACATTGTGACAGGAGTTCATTGAATCCTTCCACAAAGAAATTGGCGTATTTGAAAACCGCCAATAATCCAAGGTTCAATGCAAGTGAGGCAATCAGGATTCGTTTCTTTTTCCGGGCATCGCTCTGCTGACTCATCCACTTTACCAGGTAAAAATCGATGGCGGTGGTAGCTAAAAGCAGGAAAATAAAACGAGGTGCTCCCCAGCTGAAAAAGAAAATACTGGCAAGCAGGATTACCGGATTCTTCAGCTTTTTCCCAACCGTAAAATACACCAGAAGGAATATCGGTAAGAAGTAGACCATGAAGTAGCTGCTGCTGAAAACCATGCTTGTTTTTTGATGGGCATGAAGATACTATTTTTCACTGGTAGCAGCTGTGGCAGGGCGAATTTTCGTGCTGTATTTATATTATGATAGATCCGAAACAAAAGAAAAAGCCTTCCATCAACCGACAGAAGGCCATTCATTTTATAAGGTCTGAATTACTGTTTCACAAAAGTTAAAACACCGGTTCCGCCTGCATGTGTCACCCGAATTTTGTAGAATCCTGCCGACCATTCAGCCACATTGACCTGTGTTGTTGAACCCGAAATACCCTTGTTCGACCAAACAATTTTTCCGGTCAAATCGGTCACTTCGATTGTTGCGTGCTGCAATTCCGTAGAAAAAGCAATGTGTAAGACATCTGCCGTCGGATTCGGATAAGCGTTCAGTACAAGTTGCCCTGTTTCAGCGATGCCGTTCACATCAATAATCACCTGCTCACAGGTTGTATCAGATTCCCCGCAGGAGTTCGTAACAACCAGGCAAACGGTGTACGTGCCTTCTGCTGCGTATACATGCGTTGGATTTTGCTGTGTGCTGGTGTTTCCGTCACCGAAATCCCAGAAGTAAGAATCAGGATTGCCTGATGATTGTTCTGTTGTTTGCAATGTCAGATCAACAGCTGTAACACTGAAATCGGCAATGAGTGTTCCGCAAACGGTAACTGTTTGACAAATCGTATCGCTGTAACCGCAACTATTGGAAGCAATCAGGCAAACGGTATAAGTACCGATCGATGCATACAGATGTGTCGGATTTTGTTGGGTGGAAGTATTCCCATCACCAAAGTCCCAGGCCCATGTATCCGCATTGGCACCCGACCCGTCTGTGAAATCAATGGAAAGTCCGTTGGATAATGTTGAGTATGCCGCAACCGGAATTAGACATACCGTTACCGATTGACAAATAGTATCGCTGTTTCCGCAACTATTGGAAGCAATCAGGCAAGCGGTATAAGTCCCAGGTGCTCCGTAAACATGCTGCGTATTTTGTTGGGTGGAAGTATTTCCGTCACCGAAGTCCCACACCCATGTGAATGGATTTCCGCTGCTCTGGTCTGTGAAATCGACTGAAAGCTGATCAGGAGTTGAACTGTAGCTGGCAGTTGGTGTTCCACAAACGGTAACTGTTTGACAAATAGTATCGTTGTATCCGCAGCTGTTTTCCGCAATCAGGCAAACGTTGTAAGTACCTGACGTTGTATAAGTGTGAGATGGATGTTGTTGTGTGGAAGTATTCCCGTCACCGAAATCCCACATCCATGAATCGGTTGTTCCGGTAGATTGATCGGTGAAATCAACCGTCAGGTCGTTGTCTGCTGATGTGTATGCAGCAATCGCGTTGTCACAGATAGTAACGGTAAGGCAGCTGTCATCGCTTCCGCAAGGTGTAGTTGTGGTAAGACAAACCGTGTAGGTTCCCGGTGCAAGGTACGTATGCTCCGGATTTTCTTCCGTACTCGAGTTTCCGTCGCCGAAATCCCACGACCATGATTGGCCCGGACCGGTTGAACTGCTCGTAAAAGCAGCATCCAAATGATCCGACGTTTCGGAGAAAAGAGCTACAGGAAGTCCTGAAAACCCATTGATTGAAACACGTATCAGGGCATCTTTTGTGGCATTGTCACGAAACTCCGACCATCCGCCATCGAGGATTTCGTAATTTCTGCGAGAGTGTGGTCCGGCAGTTTCCGTTCCAAGGAAAATAGTTGTTCCACCCTGAAGCCAAACCACATAAAATCCGCCATCGTTCAATGTAACCGGAGTTCCCAGCGATACAGTATTCCATGCAGCTGAAATAATAGATGCGGAAGATATTGTTTGTGTAAAAAGCAATGTGCCCGGCCCTCCGTTTGCGCCGTCATCGTCATAAACCTGTGCAATAAAACCATTGCCCACATTGGAACTGATGTAGTATTGTAATGTAGTAATGTCGTATGGATAAACAGGCGGAGCGTAATAAACGGCCATACCGTCGTCATTGGCACCACCGTTCCAATTTTGTGAACCGTCAGGTGTGTTTCCTGTAACATAGCTCAATGTCATGGACGGATTACAGACGTTTACGACCTCCAGTTCAGTGTCGTTGGTATTGTTTCCGGTGTTGATATCCTGTGAATTGGTGGTCGTTGACCTGAATATATATTGTCCTGTGGCCGAAGGTGTCCAGTCAGCCGGAAAGGCATAAATGCTATCGGCTCCTGCAGCCAAAGAAGGCAGTATTCCGGATGAACTGTGCACCGTCATTGGAGCCAGGTTGAGTATGGATGCCTGAAGATTGATCGTCGTAGTAATTGCTGTGTTACCAGCATTTTTATAATCACTAACCAGCGTATACGGAGCCGATGACGGTATGAAGACCGCCTTGTTTTCGGTGTTCGTATTCCAGTTTGGAAGCACGTCCTGGATACTCAGCAGTACAACTGAAGGATAGTCGAAACGGATCACATAATTGGAAGGTACAATGACATCGCTGTGTACCTGAAGTCCGATTGTGCCGTTACTATTTTCAATTCCCACCGTCATGTCCACACAGGCTGCGTTGTTTACAAGTCCACTGCCGATTGTGCCGTATTGATAAGTAATCGAACTGTCGGCTGCGCACAGAATCACCTGAAAGGTGTTTCCGCCCGACCAGCCCGGTGCGTTCACTGACCAGAACGGAACATTGATGTAAGAAATCACACACGAATCGATGTTGTTGGTCCAGTATTTTACCTGCCCGAGGTTTCCGGCTCCTGTAAAATTCAGGTCACTCATAAATGGAGCAAGGAGGTTTTCTCCGCTTCCTGCCGTTGGAATTGTTGGAAAGCACGAAGCTACATTCGATACATTATCAAAACTCATCCAACCATTGGAACCGATTTTCAACTGGGAATAATCGTTCCAGTAATAATGGAAGTTAAATCCTACATTGATCATCCCCGCGGCAGAGTTGTCATCGGCCAATCCGGTGGCGGTTTGTACTCCTGCTTTTGTGGTAATGTCAACCCAGTTAAAGGCTGGCCCACCGGCATCCAGTGAAGTAATCCATGTATAACCGTAAGCGTCAGGTCCACCCGCAGCAAAGCTTTTTGAAGCAAACAGCAAAACGGTCATTGCCAATAAGATAGCGTAGATTTTTTTCATATTGATGTGTTTTTGAAGTCGTAAAGGTAGGGAAATAAGGGGTGAAGACAAAAAAGGTGTTTATTTCTCCCAAATGTGAATGAATTTAAATTCTGAAAATCAGAGTGTTAACCTACCTCCCCCTTTGGAGGGGGATTGAGGGGGAGGACATTTTTTTTGGAATTCAAGTCTGTAATTATGGTGTCGCTTAGTCACCTCCCTTCACAAGCTACACTTGCTCTTCCCTCCTCAAGGAGGGAAACTGATTCTCCTTCGGGCAGTTTTGCTAAATACAGTAAAAAACGAAAAGCTGCCTTTTCAGACAGCTTTCCTATATATTGCCGTTCCGTTCTATCCAACCACCTAAGCGGAAGGGAAGAAGGCCCGAGAAACCCAACACGCCAAAGCGTATTGAGTATAAATCCTAAAATTACATCATCCCTGGCATTCCACCTGGCATACCCATTGCCGGATTGTTTTCTTCCGGTTCGTCAGCAATAACGCATTCGGTAGTCAACAACATCGATGCAATAGAAGCTGCATTTTCAATCGCAATACGTGTTACTTTCGTAGGGTCGATGACACCTGCTTCGTACAAATTCTGATATTGTTCCGTACGTGCGTTGTAACCGAAATCGTCTTTTCCTTCGCGAAC
This sequence comes from Bacteroidota bacterium, assembly GCA_040387295.1. Lineage (GTDB taxonomy): Bacteria > Bacteroidota > Bacteroidia > Flavobacteriales_D > Crocinitomicaceae > Fluviicola. Next base: position 7,874 of record JAZKEB010000006.1, read on the forward strand.
TTTCTGAACGATTACTGCTCCTTCGCCACCGGCATTGGCAACGATCTGACGCAATGGTTCTTCAACCGAACGGGTTACAATAGCAATACCGGTTGTTTCGTCTTCGTTGTCACCTTTCATTTTCTCAAGGTTGGCAATCGAACGGATCAACGCAACACCTCCACCAGGAACAATTCCTTCTTCCACAGCGGCACGTGTAGCAGCCAATGCATCGTCGACACGGTCTTTTTTCTCTTTCATTTCAACCTCAGTCGGTGCTCCGATATACAATACCGCAACGCCACCTGCCAACTTCGCCAAACGCTCCTGCAATTTCTCGCGGTCGTAATCAGAAGTAGTCGATTCCATTTGCGCTTTGATTTGATTCACACGCGCCTTGATTGCTTCTTTCTCACCCGCACCATTGATGATCGTGGTGTTGTCTTTGTCAATCTCTACTTTTTCAGCAGTTCCCAACATGTCCATCGTTGCATTCTCCAAGGTGTATCCGCGCTCTTCCGAGATCACTTGTCCACCTGTTAAGATCGCCAAATCCTCCAACATTGCCTTACGACGATCACCGAATCCCGGAGCTTTCACTGCTACAACTTTCAACGATCCGCGCAAACGGTTTACCACCAATGTAGCCAACGCTTCGCCGTCTACATCTTCGGCAATGATCAACAATGATTTTCCGTTTTGAACCACCGGCTCCAAAATAGGAAGCAATTCCTTCATGTTGCTGATTTTCTTGTCGTAGATCAAAATCAACGGATGTTCCATATCAGCAATCATTTTATCAGTGTTGGTCACAAAATACGGAGAAAGGTAACCGCGGTCAAACTGCATACCGTCAACCGTTTTCACTTCCGTTTCCGTTCCTTTTGCTTCTTCAACGGTGATTACACCATCGTTACCAACTACTTTCATTGCCTGGGCAATCAACGCACCAATTGTTTCGTCGTTGTTGGCTGAAATGGTCGCAATTTGCTTGATCTTGTCATTGTCTGAACCTACTTCTTTCGAAAGTGCTTTCAGGTTTCTTACCACTTCTGCAACAGCTTTGTCGATTCCGCGTTTCAAATCCATTGGATTTGCTCCGGCAGCAACGTTTTTCAATCCTGCAGTGATGATCGCTTGTGCCAGTACAGTTGCTGTTGTTGTTCCGTCACCTGCTATATCAGCCGTTTTGGAAGCAACTTCTTTCACCATTTGAGCACCCATATTTTCAATCGGATCTTTCAATTCGATTTCTTTGGCAACCGTAACACCATCTTTGGTGACTTGCGGAGCGCCGAATTTTTTACCGATAACAACGTTTCTTCCTTTTGGGCCTAAGGTTACTTTTACTGCATTGGCCAATGCATCAACGCCTTTTTTTAGCTTCTCACGAGCTTCTACATCAAAATATATTTGCTTTGCCATCTTGTGTTTTAGTTTGTCTGTTTAATTATCCGATGATTCCGTAAACGTCAGACTCTTTCATGATTATGTAAGTCGTGCCGTCTAATTTGATTTCCGTTCCTGCATATTGTCCGTACATAACGGTATCGCCAACTTTTACAGTCATCGGTTCGTCTTTTTTGCCATTCCCGGCAGCAATAACTTTTCCACGTAAAGGTTTCTCCTTTGCTGTATCCGGAATGATGATACCACTTGCGGTAACTTGCTCTGCCGGCGCCGGTTCAATCAGAACCCTGTCTGCTAAAGGTTTAAATGTTGTAGACATATTCGAAATATTTAGAAATTTAAGTTTGTTGCTTCGCAACTGTCGAAGATTGTGCCAAGCACGCTTTGGCAGTCATTTTTTCAGTTTTGGAACCAAATGCACAAAAAAATGTCAGTATGCGTGACATACTGACATTCAAATATCGTTGTATTCTAAGGTTTCAGCTTTCTATTGACCTTGTCGTTGGCCACCTTGCTGTTGACCGCCCTGTTGTTGCTGTCCGCCTTGACCTTGTTGTTGGCCACCTTGTCCTTGTTCAGTTCCGTTTTCACCTCCACCCGGACGTTCTGTTTTTTCCGGAGTCATCATTATTGTAAGTGCAATACTCAAGACCATGATAGCTGCGGCGAGTGACCAGGTTGATTTCTCGATGAAATCGTTTGTACGTTGAACACCACCCAATTGCTGAGCTGCACCGAAATCGGAAGATAAACCTCCACCTTTTGGATTCTGAACAAATACGACAACTACGAGTAAAATACTCGCTAAAATGATGATAATTGAAATGAGACCTGCCATTGTTATGATGTTATTTTTTTCTTTAATTCTTCAATTCGGACTGCAAATAAAAGCTTTTTTTCCGGAAAAGCCAACATCAATTGATGATAAACATGAATTGCTTTCGGATAATTGCCCTGAGCAGCGTAAATTTTGGCCAATGTCTCCGAAACAGGAATGGTTTCCTCGTCTAAACTTTCCTTCGCTTTTTTAGGTGGAGAAAAGAATTCGGTTTTTCCACGGCTGATCGTCGGTTCTTCTTTGATGAAATGCTCGATGATCTCGTCAACTTTGCGTTTTTCCGGAGTTTTAGCGGCCGGTTCGCTGGTTTTCTCGCCACTGCTTTTGAGCCACGAAGTAAACGAACGTTTTTCTCCCGGTTCGTGCTGTTCAGTCGAATCGGTTTCGGAAATTGGTTCCGTTTCAGGTTCGGTAGGAACAACTTCTTCAACCGGCTCTTCTTTCTTCAACTCAATAACCGGAGCTTCCGTTTCCGAAATGTCGAAATGCTGTTCCAGTGTAAATGCTTCGGTGATGGTCTCGAAATCGGATGGAACTGTTGGTTCAACAACTGGTTCCGGTGATTCTTCCGTTTCAGGAATAGCTTCCTTAACCGGTTCTTCTTTTGCTTCCGGAATGACTTCCGCTACAGGTTCCTGAAAGGTAATTGCAGGTTCGATTTCTGCCGTCGGAGCAATCGTTTCCGGTAGCTCAATAATCGCATCAGCCGAAACTTCTCCCGAAGAATTGATCAGCTGGTACAACTGTGCACGATCATTCAACCGGTAAGCATGCTGCTGTAAAGCCGTATCCAGGTCAATCGATTTTCCGTTGGATAATGCAGTCAGATAAAGCAATGAAAAAACCGCCGCGTACGGATGTTTTTCGCTCAATGCCTTTAAGGCAGGAGCATCAGCCAGTGTCAGTGCCGCCGGATTTGAAATGTAATGTGAAACCTGTTCCAGATTCATAACTTACCAGTTAGAGCGTAATTTATTAATGACATCCTGCACAATCTGCTGATTGATCAATTCCAGTAACTGATTTTCAACATCCGACAACTGCTGCGAAGCATCGTAATCGGCAAATCGCGTGCTGGTCATTTGCATTTTTTCCAGTCCTTTAGTAGGTGTGATAATCGTAAAATTCACCGAAACGGTGAGCCTGTTTTTCTGAGCGTTATCACCGTTGGTAACGGCTTGCGGAGTGGTGTTGTAGCTGTTGACTGTCCCCGTAATCTGCACATCAGCATCGTCGATTTGGGTCAGCATTTTCAGGCGCGTATTGTTCTGAATACCACTCCGTAATGATTCGGTAAGCGTAGCATTGTAATTGGCCGGAGCAGTAGCCGCGTTCAATTCAAGCGGAGTAACGTAAAAATTCTTCCACTCTTCCGGCATACTATCGTCCACAAAACCAACGCGCGTTGGCCAGCAACTGCACAGCGACCCCAAAACAAGTACTATCATTAAGTATTTTATCATATATTATGTAATTGAAAATGTAAAATGTAAAATTGAAAAAGAGAGTTCTTCTAACCTTTTCAATTTTACATTTTCAATTAATAATTCTTTTAGCCATTAATATCATACTCCTTGATCTTCCGGTACAATGTTCGTTCCGAAATTCCCAATTCTTCCGCTGCATGTTTTCTGCGCCCGCGGTGTTTATCCAATGCTTTTTGGATCAACTCCTTTTCGCGGTCTTCCAGCGACAATGATTCCTGCACTTCTTCGTGAATCTCAAAATCTTCCGTTTGCTCTTCCACCCGGTATGTCGGTGCCGGTTCTACTTTTGCCGGAGCGCTTGGTAACAAACGCGGTTCAGCAATTCCAACATCGGTATACATCCGATTTACCATCGCCGCCTGATCATTCGATAAACTAAAATCTCCCTGTTGATTGAGCAATTCAACCACCAGTTTTTTCAAATCGTTCAGGTCGTTTTTCATGTCGAACAAGAACTTGTACATCAGCTCGCGCTCGTCGAATTTTGTCTCGTGCGCACCAACCACCGAAGGAAATTGTTCTTCCGGATCGGGCAGGTACTGTTGTAAACGCAATAAATCGATATCCCGTGTTTGTTCGATCACCGAAATTTGCTCCACCAGGTTTTTCAACTGACGAATATTCCCCGGCCAATGGTACGAATTCAATAATTCTACTGCGTCGGCACTGAGTTTAATCGTTGGCATGCGGTATTTGTCGGCAAAATCGCTGGCAAACTTACGGAACAACAAATAAATATCTTCATTTCTGCTGCGAAGCGGGGGCAAAGCAATCGGAACAGTACTCAAGCGGTATAGCAAATCTTCCCGGAATTTCCCCGAAGAAATGGCGCGTTGCATATTCTCATTGGTCGCCGCGACAACACGTACATTCGTTTTGATCACTTTCGATGAACCTACGCGGATAAATTCTCCGGTTTCCAGTACACGCAACAAGCGAACCTGCGTTTGCATCGGCAACTCTGCGACTTCATCCAGGAAAATGGTGCCGCCGTCGGCTACTTCGAAATAACCCTGACGACTGCCGGTAGCTCCTGTAAATGAGCCTTTTTCGTGTCCGAATAACTCCGAGTCAATGGTTCCTTCCGGAATCGCACCGCAGTTGACCGCAATGTATTCGGCATGCTTGCGAGAACTCAGCTGGTGAATGACCTGCGGAATGATTTCCTTCCCGGTTCCGCTTTCCCCGGTCACCAAAACCGAAATATCCGTTGGAGCAACCTGTATGGCGACTTCCAGCGCACGATTGAGTAGCGGAGCATTTCCGATAATCCCGAATCGTTGTTTGATCTGTTGTACATTCATGCTCATGACACCACTAATTTAGCAGGTTCTTCCACTTGTTCGCCAATCAGTGTTGCTGATGTGCATTCCTTTATTTTTACCCAAACATAATCGCCTTTTTTGGCGGTTCCTTTCGGGAAAACCACTTTGGTATTGCGCTCGTCGCGGCCCATCAGATCGTCTTCCGATTTTTTGGAAACGCCTTCAATCAATACTTTATGAACTTCGCCGATCTGACGAAGGTTATTCGCCAGTGAATGACGTAATTGATTCGCAATGATTTCATCCAAACGGCGACTTTTCAGCTCCTCCGTTACATCGTCTTCAAACTTGCGTTCGGCCAGTGTTTTCGGGCGTTCCGAATATTTATACATGTAAGCGAAATCGAATTGCACCTCGTTTTGCAACGAAAGTGTTGCCTGGTGTTCTTCTTCCGTTTCGCCACAAAATCCTACAATTATATCTGTCGAAATGCCGCAATTCGGTAAAATGCGCCGGATCGCAGCAATACGGTCTAAATACCATTCACGACTGTAACCGCGATTCATGCGTTGCAGCACATCTGAATTTCCTGATTGCACCGGCAGGTGAATATACGGACAGATATTGTCGTATTTCGCCATCACTTCCAGTACCTTGTCGGTCAAATCTTTGGGGTGCGAAGTCGAAAAGCGAATGCGCAGATCCGGGTGAATCTGAGCAACCATTTCCATCAACTCCGCAAAATCGGTGGTTGGTTCGTTTTCATCTTTCACAACGCCTTTGCTGCTCATGTTCCAGCGGTAACTATCTACGTTTTGTCCCAAAAGCGTCACTTCGCGGTAACCACGATTAAAAATATCAGTACATTCCTGCACAATCGTATGCGGATCACGCGAACGTTCTCTTCCCCGCGTAAACGGAACCACGCAAAACGAACACATATTGTCGCATCCGCGGGTGATTGAAACAAAGCCTGAAATACCACCCTCATCCAATCGGATCGGAGAAATATCGCCGTACGTTTCTTCTCGCGAAAGCAACACATTTACCGCTTTCTGACCGCCGTTTACTTCCTCTATCATTCCCGGTAATTCGCGGTAGGCGTCGGGGCCAGCCACCAAATCAACCAGTTTTTCTTCTTCCAGCAATGATTGTTTCAACCGCTCGGCCATACAGCCCAACACACCTACAACCAGTTTGGGTTGTGCCTTTTTTTGTTTCCGGAACTCGGTCAAACGCTTGCGCACGCGCATTTCCGCGTTATCGCGAATGGAACAGGTGTTGATCAAAATCACATCGGCTTCCTCCGAATTACGGGTAGTCGAATAACCTTCTTTCGCCAGAATGGAAGCCACGACCTCGCTATCCGAAAAATTCATGGCACAACCATAACTCTCAACGTAGAGTTTTTTAGCACCCGCCGGATTTCCATCCAGCACCAATGCTTCTCCTTGTTTTCCTTCGTCAATTACTTTGTTGTTGCCGTGATCGTCAACCATTCTGTCTGCGTTTAGATTGCGTGCAAAAATAGCGTTTTTTCGAGATCATGTCAAAATGTCAGTCGTAAGTTTTAACGGTTTTTTGGAAGATATTTTTCAAACTGAAATTCAGCGCTATATAATAAGGTGTAAAAGGCGGATTTAATTCGATTTATGGATTATTTCAATTTTTATTTCAGAAACAAGTAGATTTATCCGACAAAATAAACTATCGTTTAAAGGAGCCCTGAACAATCAATCGCAACTTGCTGTTTGTTTTTTGAAATGAAAACTTCTTATTTTGCACCGCTTTATCGTTTGAAGCCGTTTAATGTTATACCTACATGAGCAAGAACTTAGTAATAGTGGAGTCACCTGCGAAAGCAAAGACAATCGAAGGATACCTCGGAAAAGATTTCATTGTGAAGTCGAGTTTTGGTCACGTAAGAGATCTGGCATCAAAAGGCCTGGCGATCGATATTGAAAATAATTTCCAGCCCGATTACGAAGTTAGTTCCGACAAAAAAGCCATTGTGGCCGAATTGAAAAAACTAACCAAAGAGGCCGAAGTCGTATGGCTCGCAACGGATGAGGACCGCGAGGGAGAAGCCATTTCCTGGCACTTATACGAAACGCTTGGTTTGTCGAAAAAGGTAACCAAACGTATAACCTTCAATGAAATTACCAAAACAGCGATTTTAAAAGCAATTGAAAAACCGCGTGAAATCAATAAACCACTCGTTGATGCTCAACAGGCCCGCCGCGTATTAGACCGTTTGGTGGGTTTTGAATTGTCACCGGTATTGTGGAAAAAAGTACGTCCGAGCTTGTCTGCAGGACGTGTGCAATCGGTAGCTGTGCGCTTAATCGTTGAACGCGAAAAGGAAATCATGCACTTTTTGTCTGAGAGTTATTTCCGCGTTGCAGGTTCGTTCCTCAAAGGAAAAGAAGGCATCAAAGCTGAAGTGAGCAAACATTTCGGAAGTGATACTGAAGTGGAAGGATTCTTGACCGCATGCGGAAACACGACATTCTCGGTGTTGGATGTACAAACCAAACCGGCAAAGAAAACACCTGCAGCACCGTTTACAACATCAACCCTGCAGCAGGAAGCCAGTTTGAAACTCGGCTATTCGGTTTCACGAACCATGCAGGTAGCACAACGCTTGTACGAAGCAGGGCGCATCACTTACATGCGTACCGATAGTGTGAATTTATCGGAAACCGCGATGTTGGGTGCCGAAACGGAAATCAAATCAGCTTACGGAAATCAATACAGCAACCCAACGAAATACGCCACCAAAAGTGCCAATGCACAGGAGGCCCACGAAGCCATCCGCCCGACTGATTTCGGGTTGCACAGCATGACCGCCGGTGATTCGGATGAAGTGCGTTTGTATGACCTGATCTGGAAGCGTGCCATTGCTTCTCAAATGAGTCATGCGCAACTGGAGCGTACCACTATTTCCATCGGGAATGAAAAACTACCGGAAATTTTTGCAGCCAAAGGTGAAGTCATCAAATTTGACGGATTCCTGAAAGTATACCTTGAAACATCACTTGAAGATGACGAAGACGGCGAATTGTCAGGATTGTTACCTGCCGTAACCGTTGGTGAAAAACTGGATGTACAATTCATTCGTGCTACGCAACGTTTCTCCAGAGCTCCTTCGCGTTATGTGGAAGCAGCATTGGTAAAGAAACTGGAGGAATTGGGAATCGGTCGTCCTTCGACCTACGCACCAACGATCTCGACTATTCAGAAACGTGGATATGTCGAGAAAAAAGAACGTGAAGGTGAAGAACGCGCTTACCTGGTACTTGATTTGAAAGGAACCGAAATTGTACGTGAAACCAAAACGGAAATCACGGGCCGCGATAAAAACAAACTCTTCCCAACCGATATCGGTATGGTGGTGACCGATTTCCTTAAAGAGCATTTCGAACACATCATGGATTACCATTTCACCGCAGAAGTGGAAGGTCAATTCGATGAAATTGCACACGGTAAAATTGAATGGACAGAGATGATCAGTTCGTTTTACAGTCCGTTCCACAAAAGTGTGGAAGATACCTTGGAAAATTCGGAACGCGCCACTGGAGAACGTATTTTAGGAGCGCATCCGGTTTCCAATAAAAAGGTTCTGGCGCGTATCGGTCGCTTTGGACCAATGATCCAGGTCGGAGATGAAAAAGAAGACGGCGAGAAGCCTCAGTTTGCCTCTTTGCATGCCTCACAATCCATTCATACCATCACATTGGAGGATGCGCTTGAGCTATTCAAATTGCCACGTGTACTGGGCGAACTGGAAGGTGAAACCGTAAAAGTAAACGTGGGTCGTTTCGGACCGTATATCCAATTGGGGAAATTGTTTGTTTCCCTGAAAAAAGAAGACGACCCGATGCAGATTCAATTGGATCGCGCGTTGGAACTCATTGTTGAAAAACGTGAAGTAGAAGCCAACCGATTGATCAAGGATTTTCCTGAGAACAAGGAAGTACAACTGCTCAACGGTCGTTACGGAGCTTACTTGAAAATCGGAAAAGACAACTTCAAATTACCGAAAGGTACCGAGGCCGCTACGTTAACGTTGGAACAATGTCTGGCGATTGCAGCAGATCCGGCCAATGCTCCGAAAAAGAAACCCGGAGCGCGTAAAGCACCTGCTAAAAAACCAGCCGCTAAAAAAGCCGTTGCCAAAAAACCGGTCGCGAAAAAGAAATAAATCGTCAGATTAAAGAATATTCCAAGTGCAATTGCAGTTAACTGTAGTTGCACTTTTTTTGTTCCCTGCTCCGATGTGACTGATTACGCAGCGACTGACGGAGGAAGTCTGCTGCAGTAGGAAGTCTACTTCGGAGGAGTTATTCACCATCCCTTCTTCATTCTTAATTTTATCGTTCGTTTTTTGGCGCAACATCACTGTTATCTTTGCTTCAAATACACGTAATGAAAGACCTTTCGATATATTTCAGCCCTTTGGTGCAGGAGAATGAATATCCTGCTGAGACCATCGGATCAATCATATTGGCCCACAATCAACACGGTTTTCCTGAAGTTCAACAAAACGGGTTGGCAATCATTTACGTGCCTGAATTTAGAAACGGACAACCTGAATTACACAGGGAAACCGATGATCGTTTCCGTGAAGCCTTTTACAATTATTTTCCGGGAACGCACTGGAATCAGACAATTTATGACCTTGGAACACTGCTTCCGGGCGAACGGGTAGAAGACACTTATTTTGCTTTGAGACAAGTAGTTGCCGAATTAGTGAAGAAAAAAATCATCCCTGTTATAATAGGCGGTACTCAGGATTTGACTTATGCCATGTATCAGGGTTACGAGGAATTGGAACAGCTCATCAACGTCATGAGCATTGATTATAAACTTGATTTAGGCGATCCGGATCAACCTGTCAGCAAAGATGCTTTCGTCAACAAATTACTCATGCACCGGCCGTGTTTCCTGTTCAATTACTCGATTCTGGGGTATCAGGCACCTTTTGTACGACAATCCGAAGTCGATTTGTTCGAGAAACTTTATTTCGATGCAGTTCGGTTAGGGGAATTTGTTTCGGACCCGCGCATCGCCGAACCACTTTTACGTAATTCCGACTTATTATCGATTGATTTGCAGGCTGTCAGAGCGGCTGATTTTTCAGGTGACCATTACCAAAACCCCAACGGATTTTACAACCATGAACTCTGTCAGCTGGCGCGTTATGCCGGAATCAGTGATAAATTAACTTCACTGGGAATTTTCAACCTGCTTCCCGGAAACCTGAGTGAACAGTCGCATCAGGAAGTCGCACAGATTATCTGGTACTTTATGGATGGCGTTTCCCAACGAATGGGTGATTTTCCGATCGGTTCCAAAAAAGATTATATCCGGTTTACGGTCTTTATGGAAGAAATAAAACACGACCTGGTTTTCTTCAAGAGTAATAAGTCGGATCGCTGGTGGATGGAAGTGCCGTATCCGCCCAAAGAAGGGCATAAATACGAGCGTCATCATCTGGTTCCTTGCAATAAAAGCGACTATGATTTGGCACTGGAAAACGACATTCCGAACCTTTGGTGGAAAACTTATCAAAAATTAGGGTAACCTTTTTTTAATTCCGACATATAAGCACAGCATGTTAATATTCAGTTATCTTCAACAAATGATTGTGGAAAACTGATCAAGTAATTAATAAAAAGTTTTTATTGTTCCGAAAAATACTTATTTTAGTCGCCAATTGGCTAAAATTTGTTAAAGTCAGAATAGTAAATACCGTACTAAGTACACTGTTTATGAAGAAAAGATTACTCGCTCTATCAACGTTGATGTTCGCATCAGTAGGAGTATTTGGTCAACAAGATATGGCCTTAACGCACTTTTTCTACAACAAAATGTTGTATAATCCAGGTGCTACCGGAATTGACGAAGGGATTTGTGGATCGTTGCTTTACCGTAACCAATGGGATAAGGTAAATGGGGCTCCAAATTCAGCGACGTTTAATGCTGAGGCGAATATTGAACGTTGGTTTCCTGCAGGTGTCGGTATTACGTTTGCTCACGATGCAATCGGTTTTAACCGTCAAAACAACTTTGCGTTAAATTACTCGCAGCACGTTGCAACTAGTGTAGGGACACTGGGTATCGGTGTTGGATTGGGTTTCATGAACTTCGGTTTGAATCCTACGTGGGTTCCGCCAACAACAAGTTTTGACCCTACGTTACCTGCCAGTAGTTCTGCAACAGCGTTTGACCTGAATGCCGGACTTTTCTGGAAAGGAACAACGCAGCCATATTACATTGGTATTTCATCGACTCACCTTTCTGCTCCTGTTTTGGCTCAAACTTCCAGCTTGTTGGCTAGTCCTGCTGTAAATTACAATACAGCACGTCACTACTACTTCATGGGAGGGTATGTATTCGAAGAATTAGGTCCGGGTAATCTGGATATTCAGGCATTGGTTCAGTCAGATTTGGTGAAAACATCATTTAATTTGAATGCGCGATACATTGTTAATAATCAATTTTACGGAGGTTTAGGTTACCGTTCATCGGATGCTGTGTCTGTTATGGCAGGGTTTATTCCATGGCCTGGAGCAGCAATTAGCTACTCTTATGACCTCACTGTGAATAAATTATCAAATGTATCGAGAGGTACGCATGAAGTGGTTGTGAAGTACTGTTACTACCTTCCACCGCCACCGCGTACGGTATCAAATCACCCGAGATGGTTGTAAAATCAAAAAAAAATTAAAAATCTTTGTAACCATTTTTTGAACGATTCCGTTATATCGAAAATATTGATCCTGTAGATTGTTAGTGATAGATCCGGAGTTGTAAATTTGAACTAGAATGAAAAAACTGTTGTTAATCGGTTTAATTGGGGCCTTCTTGGCTGCTTGTAGTTCGCGTAGCGGACACTTGACAGGAGTACTAGGTCGACGCGTATATCAACCAGAGATTCCTCTCGGTATGGTATATATTCCATCAGGTTCTTACAATATGGGAGAGAACGATCAGGATGTTCCTTTTTTGCACCAAACACGTGCAAAGACGGTATCTGTTCAGGCTTTCTATATGGACCAGACGGAAATCACCAACAACGAGTATCGTCAATTCGTTGAGTGGGTCAAAGATTCTATTGCACGTGAATTGATTTATTCAGGTGTGGAAGAAGATGATGATGCCGCGGATTTCATTAACTATGCCGACGATTATTTCGACGGAGTAGAGATGGTAGAGTTTGACCCTGCCAACAGAGATGAAAACCGTGCTCAGTTCTCACTCAATTGGGATCGTAAGTTCTCTTACGAAGACGAAGAATACCTTCCGTTGCTGGCCGATATGTACTATCCGCAAGCGGAGCGTTTTTACAAACGTCGTGATATCGATACGCGTAAGTTGATCTTTAAGTACTATTGGATTGATTTCAGAGAAGCTGCTCGTCGTGGCCGTATCGAAATCGTGCCGAATGGTTACGATAATCAGGGGAATAAGGTTGCTCAGGAGCACCGTGAATTGAATACGCCTCCTCATCCGTTTACGGAAGAGCCGCAAGGTCAGGATGCCGATTTTGGTTACTTCAACAAAAAAGGTCAGAACAATGCCATTCGTGGTCATGCCGATCGTCAGCGTTTCATCATTGATGAGGCAATTCAGGTATTCCCGGATACATTGTGTTGGGTACGTGATTTTACCTATTCATTCCACGACCCGATGACCAATATGTATTTCTGGCACCCTGCTTACGACAACTATCCGGTTGTTGGTATCACATGGGTTCAGGCAAAAGCGTTTAGCGTTTGGAGAACACAATTGCTCAATACGTGGTTGGTTGCAATGGGGGATTTATTCGTGAATGATTTCCGTTTGCCTACAGAGGCAGAGTGGGAGAGAGCAGCTCGCGGAGATTTGAACAACTCACCTTACCCTTGGGGAGGTCCTTACATTCGTAATGAATCAGGATGTTTCCTTGGTAACTTTAAACCGATGAGAGGTCGATACTTTGAGGATGGTGGTTTCCATACCGTAAAAGCCTATTCTTATAACCCGAACGGTTGGGGGCTTTACTGCATGGCAGGAAACGTTTCCGAGTGGTGTGAAACTGCTTACGATGAGTCAATGTATGAGTTCTCTCATGACTTGAACACAGAATACCGTTATGACGCAATGGACTGGGATCCACCTTCAATGAAACGTAAGGTATTGCGTGGTGGTTCTTGGAAAGACATCGGTTATTACTTACAGACATCAACTCGTACATACGAGTATCAGGATACAGCCAAATCGTACGTCGGGTTCCGAAATGTGATGACTCACTTAGGACGTGGTGGACGTGAATTCTCCAAAGAAGGTGGCGAAGAAATTCGTAGCGATATCCAACTTCGCTAAGAATAAACAACAAACAATTACAAACAAAAATCTTTAGTTTAAACCTAAAAAAACAAGAAAACTATGAAACCAGGAAGTAAAGGATGGAAAAAGTTTATGGCGAAACTCTATGGTTTCGGTGCGGCAGTCGTTATCGTTGGAGCTTTGTTTAAAATTCAACACTGGCCGCTTGCGAGTGAGATGTTGATTGTTGGTCTTGGTACAGAAGCCTTGATCTTTATCTTCTCGGCATTTGAGCCGATTCACGAAGATCCGAATTGGGAGCTTGTTTATCCTGAACTTGCTTTAGGACACAGTGATGATTTAGATCACGATGCACTTCCTGCAACTCGCGGAGGAGGTCGCGGTGGTAACGGAATTACCGACCACTTAGACAAAATGCTTGAAGAAGCAAAAATTGATGGTGAGTTGTTAGAGCGTCTTGGCGACGGTATGCGTGCCTTGGGTGAAAATGCTGCTCAATTGAAAGGTGTTACTTCTGCTGCAGCTGCAACAGATTCATATGTATCTTCTTTGCAAGCTGCATCTGATAAAGTATCATCATTGTCTGAAGCTTATGAGAGAGCATCTGTGTCAATCTCTGGTATGACTTCAAATACACAAGAAGGTGAATCGTTCGGTGAGCAAATGCAAAAAGTTTCTAAAAACCTTGCTGCATTAAACAACGTTTACGAATTGCAATTGAAAGGTTCATCAGCTCACTTAGAGGCTACTGAGAAATTCCAGGGTCAGGTAACTGAAATGATGAAAAACTTGTCTGATTCTGCTGAAGATACACGTCTGTACAAAGAGAACATGGCAATGTTGTCTAAAAACTTGACTGATCTTAACTCCGTTTATGGTAACATGCTTAAAGCTATGACAATTACGAGATAAGACTCGTTTTTGATTAGTTGTTGAACATTAAGAATGTAAACGAATAAAATTAATAGATCATGGCAGGAGGAAAAGAAACCCCAAGACAGAAGATGATCGGTATGATGTACTTGGTATTAACGGCGCTTTTGGCGTTGAACGTATCCAAGTCTATCCTCGATGCTTTTGTCGCAATTGAAGAAAATACACAAAAGTCGAATATTGCTCAGTTAGATCGTGGTAATGGTTTTAAAGGTGATGTTTCATCTGAAATCGCTACTACAAAAGGTCCAGAGAATACTGCTAAACTTGAGAAGTTGAAAAAAATCTTGAAGCAGATGGAAGAGGTCGACAAGATTACGGCTACAATGATTCAGGATATCGATAAGATTAAAGTTGAAATCTTAAAGGAATCTGGTGAGGATGTTACCAAGATGAAAGACAATGATGAAGAAACCATCATGTGGGTTAAGGGTGAGGGTTGTAAACCTACTCGTATGCACCTAATGGCTGTCCAAGCTAAGGATCAGTTTGATGTTCCAATGCATATTATCGTTGGAGAGGACATCAAAAACCCTACCGGATCTGGTATGAAGTTGTGGAAAGATTACAATGATTATCGTGCTAAATTGGTTGAAGTAGTTGGTTCTTACAGAGATGGTGAAAAAACTTTCTCGATTAAGCCCAAAGCAATTAATACCTTTAAAGATAATAAGGAGCTTGGGTTGCAAGTAGAAAAGATGATTCTTGCTTCTAAGGCTAATCTTAAACGAACTGAAGACGGAAAAGTTGAATTAGGTGAAGATGGTCAGGTATTGAAAGATATCTACATCAACTTGACTAAGCCTGAGCGTGTGAAACAACACGATTTGGAAGGTGTTCACTGGATTGGTGCAACGTTTGACCACTCGCCGCTTGTAGCAGCAGTAGCTTCGTTGTCATCTATGCAACAGGATATCTTGTCTGCTCGTGCAATGGCACTTGCTCACTTGAAATCCAAAGTTTCTACAGGTGAATACTCGTTCAACAAAATTGTTGGTTTGGCTTACGGTCCTGCGATCGCAACTGCTAACGAAGAAGTTGAAGTGAAAGTAATGATGGCGGCTTTTGACTCGGATAACCAACCTACTGTTACATACGGTGGTAGTTCATTCCAGGGTACTGATGGTCACTACATCATTAAAACAAAAGCAGGATCAAGTGATATGACCTTGACTGGTACGGTTTCAATTAAAAACAAAGCTGGTGTTGCTAAAACAGAGAACTGGACGCACACTATCAAAGTTATGAAACCTCAGGGTACAGTTTCACTTCCTGAAATGAACATGTTATACCGTGGTTATAACAACATCATCGAAGGTGTTGCTTCTGGTTACGATGAAACAGTTCTTAGCGGTAGTGGTGTTACCTTGTCAAAAACAGGATCACAATACATCGGTAGAGTTTCAGGAACTGGTCGTGAGGCTTCAATCTCTATTTCAGGAAGAAACAATGTAACCAAGAAAACGCAGCAACTCGGAGTATTCAAATTCCGTGTGTCTAACTTGCCTCCACCATCATTGTACTTAGGTACATTGGCAAGTGGTTCTACTGCAGGTTCGTCAGCTGTGAAAGCGATGAGTGCATTGTTCATGAAGTATCCGCCGGAGATTCCGTTGAAAGCTACATTTGAAGTAGGTACTTGGGAAGTTTCTGTATCAGGGGCTCCAAGAACAGTTCAAGGTTCAGGTAAATCATTATCTCCTGAAGCACTTAATTTGATCAAACAGGCAAAACCAGGAAATACAGTTAGTATCTCTGGTAAATTTAAGGGGCCAAACTCCGGATTTGCAGCTTGTGTGATCAAGGTACAATAAGAGAATTTAAAACTAAGAAAGATGAAACGTTTACTAATCTGCGCAATGGTTGCACTATCTGGAGTAGCCTTGGCACAACCGGAGATCAATGGTGGTCCTGTGAATGTTCCCTACGATGGGGTCGTTGACGGGGTCTACATTACTGAGCATATTCCTACGAAGCGCATGATTCCTTATGAGTTTGTTCGCGAAGCGGATGTAACTTGGAGTAAGCGTGTGTGGCGTGTAATCGACATGCGTGAGAAAATCAATCATCCGATCTATTTGCCGTTCGATTACTACGATCCGCAAAACAATTGGGTGCGTAACTCTTCACGTTGGTCACTTTGGACGATCATGAAACACCACATCCTTAACGGAGATTTGGACATGTTCTCGCCGGATAATCCCTACGATTATACCATGCGCGATGGCGATCAGTTCAAATACCCGATCGTTCCTGAAGAAGGTAAAAGCTATTACACGGATTCAGTTTTCCGTGGAACAGCTTTCCAATACCTTGGTAAATTAGGTCCGCAGTCTACTACACCTATCGCAAACGAATATGGTGAGGATTCAGTGATCTATTTGCCGGACGGAACTACGGAATACGTATATCCTCCACGTGATACTACCTGGATTTTGTCGAAAGACATCGTTCAGTACCGTATCAAGGAAGATTGGTTTTTCGATAAGGAACGTTCTGTGTTGGATACACGTATTTTGGGAATTGCTCCGGTAACTTACCTGAAAGACGATAACAACCAGATTTTGGGATTACGTGAAACGTTTTGGTTATACTTCCCACACTGTCGTTATATCTTCAATAACTACTTCGTTTACAATGAGCAAAACGATGCTCAATGGATGAGTTTTGATGACATGTTCTGGAAACGGCAATTTAGTAGTACAATCTACAAGGAAAGTAACGTTTTTGATCGTGAGATTGAGTCGTACCGTACAGGTGTTGATGCATTGATGGAATCGGAGAAAATCACCGAGGAAATCAGGTTGTTTGAACACGACGTTTGGAACTTCTAATCTGACGGAAAAGACTGGAAGCCCTTCTACAATGTAGAAGGGCTTTTTTGTGTTCGAAACTTTGGTCTTGGGCTTGTAACGATTTTATTTCCTGGCGTTTATATTGATACCTAAACAACAATTTAAAACCCTCGGAGAAATGAAAAAAGCACTAACCATCGTTGCAGTGTCCTTATCGGGGATAGCTGTTGCACAATGCACCATTAATGTGGGGCCGGTAAATGTCCCCCGGGCCGGAGTAATAGACGGAGTTTATCTACCTGAAAACATTCCAACTAAACGATTGATTCCCTACGAATATGTTCGGGAAGCCGACGTAGTGTGGAGTAAACGGGTCTGGCGTGTGATCGACATGCGCGAAAAGATCAATCATTCGTTGTATTTACCGTTTGATTATTATGATCCACAGAATAACTGGATCAGCAATTGTACCCGATGGTCACTTTGGACAATCCTGAAATACAATGTCCTGCACGGAAGTCTGGATATGTTCTCACCGGATAATCCATACGATTATTCAATGCTGGATGGTGATCAGTTTAAGTATCCGATCGTTCCCGAAGAAGGAAAGAATTATTATACCGATTCGGCCTTTCGGCAAACGGCTTTTCAGTATTTAGGAAAATTAGGTCCTCAACCAATTATTGCGTACGCGGATGTGAATGGTGATGATTCCACGATTATAGTCAATGGAATTCCTGAATTTGTTTATCCTCCCCGCGATACAACCTGGATTATGTCGAAAGACATTGTGCAATACCGCATCAAGGAAGATTGGTTTTTCGATAAGGAACGTTCGGTCATGGATGTGCGTATTCTGGGTATTGCACCGGTAATTTACCAAACGGATGAGAACAATCAAATTTTGGGTTTGCGGGAAGTTTTCTGGCTTTATTTCCCGCATTGCAGATATGTATTGAATAACTATTTCGTTTACAACGAACGCAATGATGCCCAATGGATGAGTTTCGATGATCTGTTTTGGAAACGCAAATTCAACAGCATCGTTTACAAAGAAAGTAATGTCTTCGACCGGAATATAGAATCGTACCGCACCGGTGTGGATGCCTTGATGGAATCAGAGAAAATCACCGAAGAAATGCGAACATTTGAAAGTGATGTCTGGAATTTTTAGATACTTTATTCCAGCGTTTCAAGAATCCCTTTCGGCTCAGGCTGAGAGGGATTTTTTGTTTACATAATTTGAGTCCAGTTACTTTTTCATGTTGTTGGCATTCTGCTGCTATAAACCCAATAAATCAACAATCATGGCAGGAGGAAAAGAAACACCCAGACAAAAGATGATCGGAATGATGTATCTTGTATTAACCGCCCTATTGGCATTGAACGTGTCCAAAACCATTTTGGATGCTTTTGTTGCCATCGAAGAAAACATTCAAATTGCCAACGAAAATGAATGGCAGCGCGGTGATGAAAAATTATCTGAACTAAAGGAAAGTGCGCAGGATGCAACTGTTCCCGAAACACAAGCGAAAGCAAAGAAATTGCTCAAAACAATTGAACAAATTGATCGCATGACAGCTGCTCGTATTCGCGAAATAGATGCGTTGAAAATTGAAATTCTGAATGCGTGTGATGAAGACACCAAATCTTTCGGTTCCAAAGAAAGTATTCTGGCAACGAAAAGTCCTGAGAATCCATTGAAGCCTATTCGCATGAGACTGGAACAGGTTCAAAACAAAGAAGCTTACGACGAACCGATGCGTATTCTGATTGGTGAAGATATCACACGCCCAACCGGAAAAGGAATGACGTTGTGGAATAACTACAACAAATACCGCAGTCAATTGACCGAAATAGTAGCGGGTTCCAATCCTGCAGATGGTGGTAAGTACTTTTTCAAAGCGCCTAAAATCAACAGCTTTAAAGATCAAAAGGATTTGTCGACTCAAATCACAAAAGCCATCAAAGCATCGAATGTACACCCGGATGATCAGGAAGCGCTCAAAAAAATCTATGCCGGGCTCACGAAACCCGAACGTGTTGAAATGCAGGATGTCAAAAATGTGCACTGGATCGGAAAGACCTTTGATCACGCGCCTTCGGTAGCTGTTTTGGCATCGTTGTCTTCGTTGCAGAAAGAAATTCTGACAGCTCGGGCCGATGCTGTTTCCCTGATTCGTCAGCGTGTAGGTGGAGGCGAATACTCGTTCACCAGAATCATTCCGCTGGCATATGGCCCTGAAATCGCAAACGCAGGCGAAGAAGTAGAGATTCAGGTGCTCATGGCAGCTTATGATTCGGATAGAAAACCAACCATTACCGTAAACGGCGGTTCATTACGCGAAACCAGAGAAGGAAAGGGCTACATTACAGCTCGTGGATCGGGAAGCGAAATGCATTTGTCGGGAACCATCACGATTACCAACAAATCCGGGATTCCAAGAACATTGCCTTGGGAGAAAAACATCAAAATAATGAAACCGCAGGGAACTGTTTCACTACCTGATATGAATGTATTGTACCGGACTTATGACAATATGGTGCAAGGCGTTGCTTCCGGCTACGATCAAACCATTTTGAATGGAGAAGGCGTGAATCTGGTCAAATCGGGGAATCAATATATCGGACGGGTGAATACAACCGGCAGAACGGCAACGATTAAGATCTCAGGGAAAAACAACGCGACCGGAAAAACCGAATCACTCGGAACATTTACCTACCGCGTGATGAATTTACCGAAACCGTCGCTGTACCTCGGATCAATTGAAAATGGTGCTACTGCAGGTGTTCCTGACGTGAAAGCAGCGAGACTACTGAACATTCGTTACCCTGATGGAATTGTGATCAAGGCCAATTATGAAGTCGCTTCCTGGGAAATACAGGTTGGTAATTCACCCAGAAAGGCACAGGGAACAGGAAAAGTGTTAACGCAGGCAGCTTTGGATTTGCTGAAGCAAGCACACCCGAACGATAATATCTCGATCACGGCCAAATTTAAGGGGCCAAACACCGGATTTATCGGTAGCACCATCAAAGTACGCTGATTTGGTAAATTGAAAATGTATAATGTAAAATTGAAAAGGACAGCCTTCTTTTCAATTTTACATTTTCAATTAACTAGTTAACTCCGTACCTTTGCGCATGCTTGTAATGGAAAAACTGGGAATTCACTTCCCACAAGGGTATTTGTTTAACGATTGTTCGGCGCAGGTCAATACGGGAGATCGTGTTGGTTTGGTAGGAAAAAACGGTGCGGGAAAGTCAACGTTGATGCGACTGATCGCTCAATGGGAAGTGCCGACCAACGGACAAATTCACCGCCAGCGCGGGTTGGAAGTAGGGTTCCTGACACAAGACATCGAAATCGATACCAGCTCAACTGTTTTTAATTACCTCTATTATTCCAATGAAGAATTAAACCGTTTGCGTTCAAGCATCGATTCGATTAACCACGATTTGGTGATCAGAACCGATTACGAAGAAGAAAGTTACCTGAATTTATTGGATGAACTGAACGCTGCCAATGACCGTTTCGGATTGCTGGAAGGTTATCAGTGGGAAGAAAAAATCGCGGCGACACTGAGCGGACTCGGTTTTGGTTTGGATGATTTTGAAAAGCCGTTGGAATCGTTTTCCGGAGGATGGAAAATGCGTGCCGAATTGGCTAAAATACTGGTAAATCAGCCGAACTTATTGTTGCTGGATGAGCCGACGAATCACTTGGACATCTTGTCGATCCAATGGTTGGAGAATTACCTTTCGCGCTTTGAAGGAGCAGTGATTGTGATTTCTCACGACCGGTTGTTTTTGGATAACGTTACCAATAGAACGTGGGAAATTTCTCAGGGAAAAATCCTCGATTTCCCGTTTGCTTATTCCCGCTACAAGGAACAGCGCGCCGAAGATATGGAGCGTTTGACCGACGCCAAAAAGCAACAGGACAAAGACATTAAACACACGCAGGAACTGATCGATAAATTCCGTGCGAAAAAGAATAAAGCGGCTTTTGCCCAATCGTTGATCAAAAAACTGGAGCGTACCGAACGCATTGAGATCGACAACGATATGGTGGCCCGTATGAATATTTTCTTTCCGCTCAATGTTCAGCCCGGAAAATGGGTGATCGAAATGGACAGTTTGGGGAAAGCGTACGAACAGAAGCGTTTGTTTCGCGATATTTCCCTGACAGTTGGTCGCGGTGAAAAAATCGCCTTGCTAGGGCCGAACGGTGTGGGAAAATCTACCTTGTTCAAATGTTTGATGAAGGAGATTGACCACGACGGAAAAGTAGAACTGGGACACAATGTGAAAATCACGTATTTTGCTCAGGATCAGGCCGAACGATTGGATAAAAACAAAACGGTTTACGAAACTGTTGATGATGTAGCTGTTGGTGATGTCCGAAAAGACTTGCGTTCTATTTTGGGCGCTTTCCTGTTTTCGGGTGAAGACGTGGACAAAAAAGTAGCGGTTCTTTCCGGAGGTGAGCGTACGCGTTTGGCTTTGTGTCAGTTGTTGTTGAGCCCGTCGAATGTATTGATCCTGGATGAGCCGACCAATCACTTGGATATTCAAAGCAAGCAGGTATTGAAAACGGCGTTGCAGAAATACGAAGGAACGTTTTTGATTGTGTCGCACGACCGTGAATTTTTGGATGGCTTGACCAATCGAATCTGGGATATTGAAAACCAGACTTTGAAGATTCACCATTTTAGCGTGCAGGAATACTTGGTGCGTAAAATGGAACAGCAATCGGGAAAAACACCTGCGAGTATTGCCCCGAAACCGGCAGCGAAAGTTGTGGTTGAAGCAGTTCAGCCCGAACCTGCAATTTCGAATGATGATCGTAAGGAACTCAAACGTCAGCGTACGCAATTGACCAACAAAATCAAGCAACTGGAAGAACAAATCAGTCGTTTTGAGAAGGAAGTTCAGCAATTAAACGACAAAATGAGCACGATGGATTTTGCTGACGTGGAAGCAACTGCTCCGGTATTGAAAGCCTTCGAACTTGCTAAATCGAACCTCGACCAAAGCACAGAAGCCTGGATGGAAGCCAGTGAAAATCTTGAAACCATACCCGTAATATGACAAGCGGAATTATCAATAAAATGAGGGTGGAACACGGTTCGCCCATTCGATATACATTGGAATTGGAAACGCCGGTCCACATGAATGATTACATCGGCCAGCACATTCGCATGGAATGGGCAGGAAAGATCGTTTGTACCAATTGTGGTAAAACCACCAAAAACTCGTTCGGACAGGGATTCTGTTATCCATGTTTTATGTCTGCTCCGCAAGCTGCACCATGTATTATTTCTCCGGAATTGTGCCGCGCGCATTTGGGCGAAGGCCGCGATGTGGAATGGGAGCAAAAGCACCATGATCAGCCGCATGTGGTTTATTTGGCGGTGTCGGACAGTGTGAAAGTAGGCGTGACACGTGCCGAACAGCGCATGACACGTTGGATGGACCAGGGGGCGCATGCAGCCATTGTACTGGCAGAAACGCCAAACCGGTTTACGGCAGGAACGATAGAAGTTGCGCTGAAATCGGTGATGACCGACAAAACCAACTGGCAACGCATGCTCAAAAACGAGATCAATTATGACATTGATCTGATCGAAGAAAAAGGCATGGCAGAAGACGCATTGCCATTTGACCTGCGCGATTTTGTTTCCGGCGAAGACGACATTGTTACGTTCAATTATCCGGTCCTGCAATTTCCAACCAAAGTGAAAAGCGTTGGTTTCGATAAAATGCCTGTCGTTTCGGGCAAATTGGTCGGCATCAAAGGACAATATTTATTGTTTGAAGATCAGTCGGTGATCAACATGCGCAAGCATACCGGATACGAAATCAGTTTTTCGGCCGTTGAATAAGAACATCAAAATGGCAGGCGGCTGACACTTCGTCACGTGAAAAAGGGGCAAATACCTAAATTTTCGATTTCGCACGATTATTGTGAAACAAATCCTGCTAATTTTAGCCATAATTAGAAAAACGACTTAAAATGTTTGACAAAAACGAATTTCACAAATACGCGACAAAGCATGCGGGCATTTCCAGTATGCATTTAGAAAGTTACATCGAGTCTTCATTAACTCCTTATATCATCGAAGAACGTCATCTGAATATGACTCAAATGGACGTGTTCTCTCGTTTGATGATGGACCGCATTTTGTTCTTAGGAACCGGAATCAACGACCAGGTTGCGAATATTATCAACGCACAATTGTTGTTTTTGGAGTCAGTAGACGCAAAGAAAGACATTCAAATTTACCTGAATTCACCGGGTGGTTCGGTTTACGCCGGATTGGGAATTTATGACACCATGCAGTACATCAAACCGGATGTTGCTACGATTTGTACAGGGATGGCCGCTTCAATGGGAGCTGTGTTGATGTGTGCAGGTGCGGAAGGAAAACGTTCGGCATTGAAACACTCGCGTGTGATGATTCACCAACCGTTGGGTGGCGCTCAGGGTCAGGCTTCGGATATCGAAATCACCGCTCGTGAGATCCAGAAACTGAAAAAAGAATTGTACACCATTATCGCGAATCACTCGAAACAAACCTATGAAAAAGTATGGGAAGATTCGGATCGTGATTACTGGATGACCGCTGAAGAAGCGAAGGCTTACGGAATGGTAGACGAAGTTTTGCTTCGCAACCCGAAATAACCTACATTTGTAATTGATTTACAAGGTCATCTGTCCGGATTTGTCGGGCAGGTGACTTTTTTGTCCTTAAAAACTATGTCAAAAAAAGAAGCATCCTGTTCTTTTTGCGGTCGGCCACGTAACCAGGTTGGTTTGTTGATCGCCGGATTGTCAGGTCATATTTGTGATCATTGTATCGTGCAAGCCCGCTCCATCGTTGATGAAGAGCTGGTTTCTGCTCCCAAAGATGCTGCTCCTGTAAACCTGCTGAAACCAGCGGATATTAAAGGAAAGCTGGATGAATATGTGATCGGTCAGGAAGACGCTAAAAAAGTGCTTTCCGTGGCGGTTTACAATCATTACAAACGTTTGAATCACGTAAAAGCAGACGATGTTGAGATTGAAAAATCGAACGTGATTTTGGTGGGACGAACAGGGACCGGAAAAACCTTGCTTGCCAAGACCATCGCAAAAATGCTCAATGTTCCGTTTTGTATAGCTGATGCAACCGTTTTAACGGAAGCAGGTTATGTGGGCGAAGATGTTGAAAGTATTTTGTCGCGTTTGTTGCAGGCAGCTGATTACAATGTTCAGGCGGCCCAGCACGGAATCGTATTTGTGGATGAGATCGATAAAATTGCACGTAAAAGTGACAATCCGTCGATTACCCGCGATGTTTCCGGTGAAGGTGTGCAGCAGGCTTTGCTGAAACTGCTGGAAGGTTCGGTTGTGAATGTTCCACCTCAGGGCGGACGTAAACACCCGGAACAGAAAATGATCCAGATCGACACGAAAAACATCCTGTTTGTTTGCGGTGGAGCATTCGACGGTATTGAGAAAATCATTGCCCGCAGAATCAACACCAATACGATCGGATTTGGTCAGTCGCCAACGGAAGAAATTGACGGTGATAATTTCCTGAAATACATCAATCCTACCGACGTAAAAGCGTTTGGGTTGATTCCGGAACTCATTGGTCGTTTCCCGGTATTGACTTACCTGGAACCATTGGAAGCGAAGAGTTTGAAACGCATTCTTACAGAACCGAAAAACGCATTGATCAAACAATACACCCGTTTGTTCGATATCGACAATATTCGCCTGACCTTTGATGGTGATGTGCTTGATTTCATTGTGGAAAAAGCCATCGACTTTAAACTGGGAGCCCGCGGATTGCGTTCTATTTGCGAAGCAATTCTCACTGAAGCGATGTATGAATTACCATCGAAAAAAGAAAAAGAATTCCGGGTGGAACTGGCCTATGCCAAAGCACAGTTCTCGAAATCGAAGTTAGCGCGATTGAAGGTAGCCTGACAGAGACAAAATAATATTCAATGAATCCCCTTCCATATGATCCGGAAGGGGATTTTTTTTGATCTTTACTTTTATAAATCATAAACGCAACATGATAACACTACAACCTACAGAAGATTACCGGCTGATCGCCTCGCTAAACGAAGAAGTGCAGGAATTGCATGCGAGTTTACATCCTCAGATATTTAAACACTATGATGAAGCACGTGTAGAAGCTGCATTGAAAAAAATGATAGTTAGCGTGAACTGTTATGCTTTTGTTGCATTGCAGGATGGAACGCCGATCGGATACATGGTGTTGCTTGTAAAAGAATACCCCGAAAGTGCATTTACGTTTGCACGCGAAACGCTTTACATTGATCAAATTGGAGTGTTGAATGGGTACCAGAAAACCGGGGTCGGGAGTTTAATGATGGAACATGCTGAACGATTGGCAAAGGGATTGGATATTAACAGGGTGGAACTGGATCATTGGACAGCGAACACGGTTGCGGCGGCTTATTTCCGCAACAGAGGCTATACGCTTTACAGAGAACAATTGTTTAAGGAAATCAGCTAGTTGGGTAATGTATTCACCAATAGAAGTTTGCGTTGATAACTCGTTCCTGAAACGATTGGGTTAATCGTGAAATAGTTGTATTTTTCGGTAATCGAAGCTAATATTCACTGATATGAAATTCAGAAAATCCCGAAAAACAAAAGGAGGAAGTGGCACGTTACAAAAGAAACGTGAACCGTTTCTGCATTCAAAGGAAGGCAATGAAAATGGTTTTTTACGTCCCCAGGCGAGAGCATTGGCCGGAGAAAATTCGTTGCCGGAAGCCCTGCAAACGAAAATGGAGGGTGGTTTGGGTGAAGATTTTTCTTCGGTAAAAATCCATTCGCAATCGTCTGATGCTTTAGAAATGGGGGCAATGGCCTACACGAATGGTGAAAACGTACATTTTGCTCCGGGTATGTACGATCCTACTACTACAGCCGGACAAGAGTTGATCGGACATGAATTGACACATGTGAAACAACAACGTCAGGGCCGCGTTCAGCCCGGAATCCAGGCAAAAGGACTTTCACTGAACAATGATCGTTCGCTTGAAGCAGAGGCTGACCAGTTGGGTAAGAAAGCGGCGACTTCAGAAACGGCTTCCTCTGGATTTGCAATGCGAAGATCACCATCCGGGACTGCGGCATCTTCTAAAGGAGTTGTTCAAATGAAACCGTATACCGATTACGGAGAATTTAAAACAAAGACCTACATCGATGATTCAACTGATGGAGTGGAAATGGGCTTGGAATTTCACCCGAATAAAAAAGTGGATGCTACCAAAATTGGTTTGATTCAGACTGTGAATAGTCAACTCGACGGAAAAAACATGCTCATTTCTCCTACTAGAGCGAATCGACAAACTGCTTCCGGAACAAGAATTGATCGAGTAGACGATAAAAATAATCCAGTTTATGGAAGTAAACCATTAAAAAGCAATCAGGGCTTGAGTAGTACTCCGAATAAATATGGAAACTACAAACTGGGTTTTCGCAAGAAAGATTCATCGGGTAAGTGGATTGATAAGCCGGCCTATTTGTATGATCATCCGACATTGCCGGGGCATGGGAATAATTCGCACCAAAAATTTGAAACAGCTGCTCTAGCATTAAGTGGTACACAAAAAGATATGTATTACGGCTCTGTGAAATGGGGGTGGGAAATGAATGGAAAAGGTGTTTTTAAGAGACTTCCTGTAGCACTTCTATCAAAAGGTGATATGCCTACTTCCGGTTTTAGAGATGCAGCAAAAAAGTGGAACGATACAAAGGTGATTGGTACCCTTAAAACAACGGGAGATCCGACAAAAGTGTACGATGTGACTTTCAAACTTATAAAGGGAACTACGATTAAAAAGGATACCATTGTGAAACTGGGAAACACATTCATCGATAGTGGAGATACTTATTCTGAAGTTAGTGACAGTAAAGGTAAAAGTTTGGGGATTGTCAAGGTGAGGGATTTAGTAGATATTGGTGACGGTGCAAAAACAATTGATCTCCCGATCCCATGGAAAGGGACTGTTAAGACTACTTACATGGCAACACTACGTCAGGGGAAATCGAAAGAAAGTGCTACGCTGGCCGATCTTCCGAATGGAATAAAATTAACCGTGATCAATGATAAAAGCGGTTGGCTGAAGGTGCATTTGGATCCAACGCAAAAAGGGTTGGTGGTTAATACGCTGGGCAAAAAATCAATCGATGCTGCGAATCTACTGCGAGGATATATTTCCAAAGAATTGGTTAAACGATAGAAAAGTACGCATGAAACGAATTTCATTTTTTAGCATTTTAGTGATTGCTTTTTCGGCGATTTCGGCATGTCAATCACAGCCATCAAAAGAAACAGACACTCCTATGAAAACCGGAAAGATTACGTATTCTGTTGAATATGCGCAACAACAGAAGGGAGTTGACATTAGTCCACTCTATCTCAAGTTGGCGCAACTGGATTTGCCGATGGAACGAGCTGTTTATTTTGACGGTGAACAGTCATCTGAACAAGAAATAACGGATGTTTTTGGAATTCGACTCAAGCAATTGAAACTGCGAAAAAAAGGAAATAGTGATACATTTCAATATGCAGAATCACAGCCGCATTTTTCGGGTTGGACAGAATTGCAGGAATCAAGACCTGTGAACGAAGAAAAGACCATGTCAATAGTGACTTTTTTGAAGGGTGAAAAAACAATCTTGGGTTATCGATGCAAAAAAGCCACGATAGAAGAAGAACATTACATCTATACGGTTTGGTATACAACCGAATTGACAATCAATGATCCTACCGGAGCAGTGTTGCAGTTTGATTCTATTCCCGGATTGATTTTGGAAATGGATAGAGCTTTCAGCGGTGAAAAACTGGCTTTAATTATACATACCAAAGTCACTTCAATTGATTTAGATGTAAATGAACCAACAACATTTGATCTTCCGAAAGATGCGGTACATGTGAAGAATATTGATGAAATGAACTCAAAGAATCAGCAAAGCTTGATACACTTAATGGAGAAAGAACAACAGCAACATCCATTGACCGAAGCTGAAAAATCAGCGTTTGAAGGAACTTGGGTGCTGTCTTATCAAGGAGATCGTATTGAGCTGAACATCACTAAAAATGCGGATAAGACTTCCTACATTATTCAAGAAACGAAAAAGATTAAAAACGAACCGGAAGAAACACAATCGTATAAGGCTGTGTTTTACGGAGAAACGTTGTTTGTTGATTTAGCACCAACTTTTTTACGGTATCAACTCACTCCAAAAGGTGACTTGAAATTGGAAAAGGGCGATTTTTTTGTCTTCAAAAAACAATCTTGAATGGCTGACCAAGTCTGAAAATCACTAAATTCATCCGACAATTGAAAAAGATGGATTTTCAACTCAGGCCCTGGTCGATCGATGACTTGCAAAGTCTTACCAGATATGCCAATAATCAGAATATTGCCCGGTTCATGACCGACGGTTTTCCCTTTCCGTATACCGAAGAAAACGGAAAAGCTTTTATTGCAATGGCAACCTCTCACAAGCCGACGCACATTTTCGCGATTGCTGTAAACGACGAAGCAGTTGGTGGTATTGGTATTCATCCGCAGAGCGATATTTACCGGAAAAATGCCGAACTCGGTTATTGGCTGGCAGAACCTTTCTGGGGAAATAAGATCATTACGAAAGCCATCACAGAAATGGTCGCTTATGCTTTTGAAACCTTTGAGATTGATCGTATCTTCGCTAAACCCTTCGGTTCCAATACGGCATCACAGCGCGTGCTCGAAAAAGCCGGATTTAAACTGGAAGGAAAGTTTGAAAAAACGATTATTAAAAACGGTGAATTCGAAGACGAATTGGTATACGCAATCAGGAAATCATGAAAGAATTACGTTTACGATTAGATCATTTGCTGAATGAAACAAGCCGGTTTATTAAACTGGCAAGCGATGAAGAAATGGAGTACAAATCGTCTTCGCTCAAATGGTCGAAACGCGAAATCCTTGGACATTTGATTGACTCTGCGGTGAATAATTTACAGCGATTTACCGAAATTCAATTTCAACCTAAACCGTTTAAAATCAAAACATACGATCAGGAAGGTTTGGTAAAAGCCAATAATTATCAGCATGCCGACACAGAATCGCTCTTAAGACTTTGGTTGGCGCTCAACGAACGAATCGGCGATTTGATGGAGACGCAAACCGCAACCACATTGGCCTATGCAATTGAATTAAGCAATGGAACGAAAGCCGATCTCCGGTTTTTAATGACCGATTATGTGGATCATTTGGAACATCATGTGAGACAAATCAGGAAATTAGAATTCTCCTAGCTCTCCAGTTCCCTAAAAAAACAGTAGATTGGAAAATAGCGCATACACTGTAGAAAAAGAAGAAGGAAGCCGGTTCTTTATCGTACTTGATAACAAGTTGGGAGAATTGCTGACCGCCAATGGAAATAAACGCATTGTTTGCACGCTCAATGATTCGGATTCGTTTCATGCGGCGTTGACCAACAAAAAAGGAGTTGGTTATTGCGTTTACATTCGCGGAGCTTTGGGCAAAGAATTGAAATTGCAGGAAGGTGCTGAAATTCGTGCGCGGGTTGTAATTGACGACTCACCGAACCAATTTGAAATGCCTGAAGAATTGGACGAAGTGTTGCGCAGCGATGCGGAAGCCGATGAAATTTTCCGCAGTCTGACACCCGGCAATCAGCGCGGTTTGATCTATTTGGTAACACAGGTGAAATCGACCGATAAACGTATTGAACGTGCTTTACGCGTGGCAACCTGCATCAAAATGGGAATCAAAGCACCGCAACTGGTCATGAAATCGAATCGCTGATATGGAACCGGATAAAACCACCATCGCAGTTGGCATTTTTGATAAACTGGCCAATCTTTACCAGGAACGGTTCATGGATGTGAGCTTGTATGCTGATTCGTTCCACACGTTCTGCAATGCCGTTTCACAACCCGATGCTGTGGTATTAGAAGTGGCTTGTGGCCCAGGAAACAATACGCGATTTTTGCTGGATATCCGTCCTGATTTCAAGATTCATGGTACTGATTTAGCGCCTGCGATGCTCGAACTGGCCCGACAAAATAATCCAGAAGCGGTGTTTAGTTTACTGGATTGCCGGAACATTTCCACGCTTGATCAGCAGTTTGATGCCATCATGTGCGGATTTGCGTTCCCGTACCTTTCCAAAGCGGAAGCGATTCAATTCATTGGTGATGCTGCATCACAGCTTTTATCAGGTGGAATTCTGTACATCAGCACGATGGAAAACGACAATTCCAAATCGGATTGGGAAGCGGGAAGTACCGGTGACAAGATATTCATGAATTACCACGAAGCCGGTTATTTGATTGAAGCGCTCGAATCAGCCGGATTTACGATCATTTACGAGGATCGCTTATGCTATTCCTCTGGCGAAAAACCGGTGACCGATTTGATCCTGATTGCGCGCAAAGAACAGGTTTAAGTGTTAAATTGCTAACGAATTCAATGTTTCTTAAATAGTTGTATTGAATTAATAACCAGATGTTTAAGTTGTGAACTTTCTTTGAAACTAAGTTGTTAATACATATTTTTGCCAAAATTCTATTCATGAAAAAAATAATTTTAACTGCTATTTGCGCGTTCGGAATGAGCTATTCTTTCGGACAAAATCTTGAAACTGTTGCAAAACAAGCTGCTATCGATGCCGGTTGCATGGAAAACGGAGCGTATGAATACCAAGTGAATACACTTGGTGGATGTGCTTCTGGTCCCGCTGAAACAAGCGTTTGGTCGGAAGTGTATATTTTGCCGAAGGTAAATGCTCACATTGGTCCTTACGTGAAATTGGCACCGATTGCCAGAGTTACTCTTTGTGGTAATGAGGTATTGACGGTTGAGTGTTTGCTAGATTAAATCAACGCAATTACATGAGGAGAGCCGTCAGTAATGTCGGCTCTTTTTTTATTCACTGGTTTAGTAGCCGACAAGGCAATAGTTTATTCAGAATTCCTTAAGTCGGATTCAGGCTAAATGCTGAGCTCACTTTTTGAGAACGGTTTTTTTACGACTTGGTTTTCACGTTGAAAAAATGCTGTTTCATTCCTCTAAAAATCAAGTTGAGACATTCAATACCGGAAATGTACCTGCATTTTACTGACATTTGTTTAAACCAAAAATGCTATGAAACGTGCGTTCATTTTGACTGATCGTCAAATTGTTCTTAATATTAGTGCCAATGAAACGCATTAATCATTCAAAACAAGTTAAGAAAGAAGTGTTTTTCGTAAAATCCATTTGCTGAGATGACGGTTTTTATTATTGAGGATGAACCACTTGGTTTGGAACGACTGAAAGAACAATTGCTTTCGATTGATCATGAGATCGATATTGTCGGTGATGCCGATTCGGTGCAGTCTTCGGTTGAATGGCTGAAGGAAAATACACCGGATTTGATCCTGATGGACATCGAACTTTCCGACGGACAATGCTTTGAGATCTTCAAACAGGTAAAAGTCACTTCGGCGGTTATTTTCACCACGTCTTACGATGAATTTGCACTACAGGCATTTAAGGTAAACAGCATAGATTATTTATTAAAACCGATTCGAAAAACCGAATTGATGAGCGCATTTGACAAATACCAATCGCTAAAAGACCGATTTAGCGGAGCCGAATTTTCCATTGATAAACTTCTCGAACAACTGCGACCGGATACCAAAACATTCCGCAATCGTTTCCTGGTGAAACAAGGTCAGAAACTGGTGAGTATTGACGTGATCGAAATTGCTTATTTCTATTCCGATGAGCGCGTGGTGTTCTTCAAAACATGGAACAATCAGCGTTATATTGTGGATTATAACCTGGAAGAAATAGAAGCGATGCTCGATCCGATCGAATTCAACAGGGTCAATCGTGGATTCATTATCCACATTAAATCGATTTCAGAAATTCACAGCCATTTCAACGGAAAACTCAAGCTAATACTCAAACCGCATTCGGAAAAGGAGGTAATTGTGAGTCGTGAAAACGCCATGAACTTTAAAATTTGGATAGGAAAATAGACAACGATTTCTTTTGTAAATTCCCATCGCTAAACAAGTTGTTGATGTAGATGATAAAACCCTTTCATATTATCTGTTTTTTCAGTTTGATGTTGACATTGATCTCATTGCTGTCGAATTGGGGGTTTTATTTTTCGGGTTCACTGCTACTGGCCATTGTCTGGATCTTGGTTACGCTGTTTCGTTGGGTACTCATTTTGTGGCTCGACCATAAGATCATCGATTTTTTTCAAACAAAATATCCGGCGCTGAACCAATTGCGGAAACGGGCTTTTTTTTCGATCCCGAGCATGGTTTTCATGACTTATTCCCTGATCCTGGTTCATGAATTGATCAAAGGATTGTGGATTTTTCATGACCTCAGTGTGTTCAATCAATCGACGTTGACGTTGTACCTGATCGGTTCGGTGCTGATCAGTTTAATCATCCTGCCCACGTTTGAAATGTTGTTTTCGGAAAAAGTGTCGCAACGCATTCTTTTGGAAAATCTGGAACTGAAACGCCGGAATCTGCAAGGCCAATACGATACGTTGAAAGGTCAGGTGAATCCGCACTTTTTGTTTAACAGCCTCAATTCACTCGCCGGATTGATCAAGAAAAAACCGCAACTGGCTACGTATTTCGTCGATGAAATGGCTTATGTATACCGTTATCTTCTGAAGAGCAATGAACACAATAAAGTAACGCTGAAAGAAGAACTGAAATTTGCACAGGCTTATTTTCATTTGCTGCGAACACGCTTTGAAGACGGTATTCAGCTGGAAATCGATTTGCCTGAACATAACCAGGCAAGCTACATTGCACCGCTGACACTTCAGATTTTGATTGAAAATGCGGCCAAGCACAACATCGTTTCGAAAAGCAATCCGGTTGTGATCCGTGTTACAGTGGAAGGAAATTACATCGTGGTGAAAAACAATGTGCGTAAAAAAAACAGTTTGATCAGTACCACCAAAACCGGACTCGCCAATATCGTTTCGAAGTATAAACTATTGGGCGCATCGGAGGTGGAGGTGCTGGAAGAAGCAACGGATTTTACTGTTAAAATTCCTTTATTGGACGAATAAACCCTGAAGAATTACCTAATGTTGTAAAATGCTGAAAATAAAACATATAATCTACTTGTTCGCGCTGGTGTTGCTTTACATCAATGCGTCGAATAGTGATTACTATTTTTCGGGTTCCACTTCCGTCACCATCGGCTGGATAATCGTGTTGATCATCCAATGGCTCGGTGTTTTGTGGTGCGACAGCAAAATTGTCCACTTTTTGCAGATGCGCTACCCACGTTTGGATCAAATGAAGAAGCGTACGCTCTTCGCAACGCCGGCGATGATTATCAGCACCTATTTGATCATTTTGATCACCGATTACGCGGGCGAGTTCATTATTTTTTCGCGAACAGAACTGAGTTGGGGTGAAGTAGGGGCTATCAGTAACCTGATCGGTTCGTTTTTGATTACCATCATCATTTTGCCGCTTTTTGAAATGATTTTTTCCGGAAAGGTCTCGCAGCGTATGATCCTTGAAAACGAGGAATTGATTCGCCGAAACCTGCAGGGACAGTACGATACGCTGAAAGGACAGGTGAATCCACACTTTTTGTTCAACAGCCTCAATTCATTGAATAGTCTGATTCTCAAGGATTCAGACATGGCGGTTGAATTTGTCTACGAAATGGCTTTTGTGTACCGTTATTTGCTGAAAAGCAATGAATACGACAAAGTTCCCATTCAGGAAGAACTGGCTTTTGCCGAGGCGTATTTTCACCTTTTAAAAACACGTTTCGGTGAAAATATTGTGCTGAATGTGGAAGTACCCGAAACCGAACACGATACCTACATCGCGCCGCTGACGCTGCAGATTTTGATCGAGAATGTGGTGAAACACAATGTCATTTCCACTGATGTTCCGATTGTGATTCGGGTAACAGTGAACAAAGACAGCTTTGTGATTGAAAACAACGTGCGGAAAAAGATCTATTCGATCGACACCACCAAAACCGGATTGGCGAATATTGCCGCGAAGTATAAATTACTGGAAGCGCCCGAAATTGAAGTGATTGAACAGCCAGGCTATTTCACCGTCAAAATACCGTTATTAAAGTGACCGATTAAAGCATCAACAGAAAACACCATTCGAAAATCATGCTAAAACCAATACATGTTATTGCCTTTTTCACCTTATTTCTGAGCGTTACAACGCTGACCGGACACCCAGATTATTATTATGCCCGTGCTCAGTGGCAATCAATTGCATGGAGTTGTTTAGTCGCGGCTCAGTGGGGATTTCTGGCGTGGCTCGATTATAAGATCATCGATTTTTCCCAAACCAAATACCCGTCGCTTGACCAACTTGGCAGAAGAGTGTTGTTTTCGTATCCGCTGATGTTGATCTCTTCCTATATCATTATTATGGGCTTCGATTTTCTGGGAGCTGTTTTCATTTTCGGCGATCATTATTTCATCAATATTCCGGCTTTCATCGCCAATTTCATCGGTTCGATTTTGATCAGCATCATTGTTTTACCGACCTTCGAAATGCTGTTCTCTAAAAAAGTATCGCAGCGAATAGCGTTGGAAAATCTGGAACTCAAACGCCGGAACCTACAAGGTCAATACGACACGTTGAAAGGGCAGGTGAGTCCGCACTTTTTGTTTAACAGCCTCAATTCGTTAGCGGGATTGATTAAAAAGAATCCGGAATTGGCTACTTCTTTTGTGGATGAAATGGCGTATGTGTACCGGTATCTTCTCAAAAGTAATGAGCAGAATAAGGTCACGCTCAAAGAAGAACTGAAATTCGTTCACGCCTATTTCCACTTGTTGAAAACGCGTTTTCAGGACGGCATTCAGCTGGAAACCGATTTGCCTGAAGACGACGAAACGATCTTTATCGCGCCGCTGACACTTCAGATTTTGATTGAAAATGCTGCCAAACACAACGTTGTCTCCAAAAAACGGCCGATCATTATTCGCATCATGCTCGAAGATGATTGCATTGTGGTGCGAAATAACATCCGCAAAAAGACCAATCTGATGGAATCGACCAAAACAGGGCTTGCCAATATTGTTTCAAAGTACAAACTCCTGGCAAATGGCGATATTGAAGTGTTGTCTGAAAACGATTGTTTTACGGTGAAGATTCCGGTATTAGGTTAGTAAGTTTTCTGCAAATTCATCCGCCACAGGCGGATGAGGAATGGCTAAAAAGGGTTTCCCACGAATTCACGAATTACAGCTCGGCTAACGCACTCGCCAGCAACCATAACGTATGATATCTAATGTTAATCAACATAAAGCGTGTCCGTTAGGCACGCAAAAAATTCGTGAATTCGTGGGAATCTTTTTAAATAAATCTGTGGCAATCCCCTACCAATAAAGCCCATTGAAAAGTTTGCAATTGATCATACTACTTTTGTTTTACTACTACACTATTTTGTAACATAATTGGTGCATTCCTCTCAACGGGCTTCGTTTCTCATCGAAATCTACTGCTAAACAAAAACGATGAGAAATGGTTTATCGGGGTCGTTGGTTATCCGCTTCGTTTCAATAAGTTGGATTTGGTTGGTTTAAGCTGAATGATGGCTGGTGGCATGTAAAGAATTCCGGATTCGATTAATTGATTTCCGATCAATTTCTGATTGATATAATGCATTTGTGGTTCGTTCACAAAAATCGTGATAGAATAAACCGATTGTTTTTGGTTAAGGTTAAGTTTCACCAAAACCTTTTCAGACGAAAGGCAAATAAAGAACCGGATGTCAGACGAATACCGGGCAACGGGCTGCAGGGTCAATTCTCTTGAATTTGCCCGGAGCATCAGCAATAAATAATACCATACGTCTGTTCCTACTACACGAATCATCTCATAATCAAGTAAAAGGATAATCGCATTAAAGTCCCCGATCTCAAAATAATGCTTCAATCGTTTCAGGAAGTAATGTTGAACAGATGCGGATCGTTTAAACTTCATAGATATTTGACTTATCCTTCAGTGCAAAACAAAGACGAATACAGATTATTCGAAACAGGATAGTGCTCAAACAGGACAATATGCGTAGTGAAGCGTCAGAAAATCAGAACAAAACGTTCAATCTAAAAGTGTTTTGTTAAAAAATTGAATCACCGTTTTCAATGGTTTCCAACTCGTTGAGTTGAAAAAGTGATGGTGGTAACGTAACTTCGCAACTAATTAATCGTGATAATAAATGTCGGTAAAAGAGCATTATGATTCACATTTGGGGAATTTCTATTCGTGGATGACAGGTGATTTTCAGCGTAATCAACTTGAATTTGAGGCGTTTCTTGTTTCGTACGCAATTGCGCCGGTTCAAAGTAGAAATGCATTGGATTTAGGAGCCGGCCACGGTATCCAATCTGTTTCGCTTGTAAAAAGAGGTTATTCGGTTACGGCTGTCGATTTTAATGAGCAGTTACTCGAAGAGCTCCGTTCTAATGTAAGTGGACTACCAATTGATGTAATAAATTCGGATATTCGGGTATTGGAGCAATGGCAGCGTCTTGATCCGGAGTTGATTGTTTGTGCAGGTGATACGCTTTCGCATCTTGATGATAAAAACCAGGTAAGGAAATTACTTCAGGACTCATACAAACTGTTATCTCATGGTGGGAAATTGTTGCTTTCTTTTCGGGATCAATCTTCCGCAAAATCCGGATCTCAGCAATCGTTTTTAGTGAAAGCGGATGAAAATCGTAAGTTGACCTGCCATCTTGAATTTGACGAAGAAATGATTCGGGTAACGGATATCCTTGGAGAAAGAATAGGAGACGTCTGGCAAGAATCGAGGAGTTCCTATTACAAAGTTCGCCTGCGAAAAGCAGAAATAGAATCAATCTTACAGAATAGTGGTTTCGAATTGATCCTTGATACGGATTTAAAAGGAATGGTTATGCTACTGGCCAGAAAGCCCTGACTCACGGCATTTTCCAAACGGCAACATCGTGTGTTTCACCCATTTTTTTGAAAGGCAAATCAATCGTCCAAACGCGTTTGTCAATCACAATATATTGGCCACCGAAAGAACGAACTTCCTGCATTTTTTTGGCATTGGTGATTTCGGTTGGCTCAAGCGACCAGCCTTTGCGGTGATACCAGTACATCCATTCCGGATTAGGTCCCGAATGAATAATGATTTTTTCGCCTTCCGGCACCAGTTGATTGACTTGCTGTTCGAGTGTAAGTTTGTAGCGCACTTCGTCTTTCACACGGAAATCAGTGAATTGATTCCCGATTCCTTCTGCTGCAATCAGGATCAGAAGTGCAACAGCCAATCGTTTGTCCATTCGCTGTAATCCCAAAGCGGCCACAACAGCCATTACCGGCACAAACGGCAGTACGTAATAATTGTGGGTCGGGAAAACAGTTCCTGTTTTAATCGCGAATACAAAAAAGATCACTGCAACTACACCAATTCCGGCCAGCGCCAGGCGATTCTTACGATAACCCAACCAAATAATCCCGATTAAAATGGGCAACAATACTACATACGAACGCATCGCTCCAAAATAAACCTGTGCGGCAAAATCACCCCAAAGTGGTGCTATTTCCACTAATCCTTCGCTGATTCCTTTCGGGAAAAAGAGGGCGAAATGATAGGTATCTACCAAATGCGGAACCCAGACAAAATACCACCAGCCAATGATCAAACTGCCGATTCCTACGGCTATTGTAACAGCGACTTTCAACTGTATCCTAATCGATTTGCTCATCCAAAGCGGAACAATCAATCCGAAGAGAAATACCGTCGGAATTTTACACAATCCGCCCAACGTGATCAAGCAGAATGCGAGTAGCAGTTTCCACCAATTCCCCTGATCCATGTATCGCTGGAACCAATAAATTCCCATAATCACCAGCGAAACCGCGAAGGTGTCGGGCATGCATTTACGCGAGAAAGCCAGCCAAAGTGACGTGAGAAAAATGACGGTCGCACACCATGCCGTTCGTTCGTTCCACCAGCGTTTACACAAGTGAAAAAAAGCAATAGCGGCCAGTGAACTGATCACAAGATTGATCAACCTGCCGTACCAATGCGCTTCGCCGAAAAGCATCGTGCAGCCCGCAATCAGCGATTGAAAAAACGGAAATTCAGAACCGATGATTCCGGTACGTTCACCACCCATGTCCACAACCGGATAGAGGTACGAAAACGAACCTTCCGACATGTTGCGCGCCATCATATTGGTGAGCGTTTGTCGCCAGCTGTGCCAGGTTTCAAGCGGCGGAAGGGTAATGCCAATCAAACGGATCAGAAAAAAACCGAGTACGAGACCGTAAATAGTGCAGAGTTTCGACCAGGCTTTTTTCATATCAATGAATGCGGAATGAACAATATTTGATCACCGAACCTTTGGCTGTAAACAACTGTTCGTAATGTGTCTTGATGTGCAGAATCTCGCGAATGGTCGGATCAAGATCTTGAGGAAGCGATTTGTACAAATCCCAGGTCAGTTCGAGTAAATCGTAACCGTGTTCCTTGATTTCTGCTTCTGTCGATTCAAACAACACATCGCTGTCGGTTTTCAGGTGCACTAATCCGCCTTTTTTTAGAATCGTTTTATAACGATTGATAAATTGTTCCGACGTTAAGCGTTTTCGCGGTTTGGCCGGTTGCGGATCAGAGAACGTTAACCAGATTTCATCCACTTCTCCGGCATCAAAATACGTTTCAATGAAATCGATTTTCGCACGCAGGAAGGCAACATTGTTCAACTCTTCGTCCAACGCTTCTTTTGCACCAACAAAGATGCGTGCGCCTTTTATGTCAATACCAATGAAATTGCGACCGGGATAATGACGCGCCAATCCGGTGGTGTATTCACCTTTTCCACATCCAAGTTCCAGTACAATCGGATTGTCATTTTTAAAGTAATCGCTTCGCCATTTTCCTTTCAACGGAAAATTGTTCCGCGTTTCGGGGTCGAGCGTAGGTTCGAAGACATTGTCCCACGCCTTCATTTCAGCGAATTTCCTGAGTTTATTCTTTGCCATAATCTTATCGACAAAAATAGAAAAAAGCGGCTGTTTCGTGTTCATAAACATTTCGTCCGATTTCTGTGGAAATATTAGTTGATGAACAACGCATTGATTAATTTTACCCTTCTAAATTAAAAACGTTATGTCCAAACAGCATCATCACGCGTTATCATTCGCGGGGTTGATTATCACAGTCGGTATCATTTTCGGAGATATAGGCACTTCGCCGCTTTATGTATTAAAAGCGATTACGAATTCTGAACCTTTGAGAGATGCTCATGGTCATTTGGTTTATTTAAACGGTCACACCATAGAACGTGGTAAACAAATTACCGAACAGTTGATTTTAGGTGCATTGTCGTGTATTTTTTGGACATTAACCT
The DNA here is from genome assembly GCA_040387295.1 of Bacteroidota bacterium. Taxonomy (GTDB): domain Bacteria; phylum Bacteroidota; class Bacteroidia; order Flavobacteriales_D; family Crocinitomicaceae; genus Fluviicola. The sequence goes on from JAZKEB010000006.1 coordinate 47,380, forward strand.
TACAGACCACCATCAAATATGTCATTGTAACGCTTCGTGCCGATAATAAAGGTGAGGGTGGGATATTTTCCTTGTATACATTGGTTCGTCGCCGTAAAAAATGGTTGGTAATACCAGCAATGATTGGTGGAGCAGCCCTATTGGCCGATGGAATTATTACACCTCCGATTTCCGTTTCTTCGGCTATTGAAGGATTGGCAGGTGTAAATAATAGTATTCCCATTCTGCCATTGGTTGTTGGGGTACTGATCTTTATTTTTGTTATTCAGCAGTTTGGGACTAAGTTTATTGGTAAGGCTTTTGGGCCGGTGATGGTGGTTTGGTTTTTGATGTTGGGAATTCTTGGTGTTTACGGATTGTCATCCAATCTTGGGGTTTTCAAAGCGCTGAATCCTTATTATGCCTACGATATTTTGACACATTATCCGCAAGGATTTTGGTTATTGGGAGCTGTTTTCCTGTGTACGACCGGAGCGGAAGCTTTGTACTCCGATTTGGGTCATTGCGGTAGGGAAAACATTCGGGTAAGCTGGATTTTTGTCAAGGTAATGTTGGTGATCAACTATTTTGGACAAGGAGCTTTCCTATTAGCTAATCACAACAACGGCTATATTAACGAAGAAAATCCGTTTTATATGATGGTGCCTGATTGGTTTAAGGTTCCAGCCATTATCATCGCAACGGCGGCTGCAATTGTGGCATCGCAAGCGTTGATTTCCGGTTCGTTTACGTTGATCAATGAGGCAATTCGCCTGAATTTATGGCCACGTGTGAAAGTCAATTTCCCGTCGGATATCAAAGGCCAATTGTACATTCCTTCCGTCAATTGGTTTTTGCTCATCGGTTGTTTGAGCGTGGTCTGGCTTTTCAGGGAATCGGAAAATATGGAGGCTGCTTATGGTTTGTCGATCGTACTGGCAATGATTAGCACGTCTATTCTATTGATCTTCTATATGGCTCGCAAGCATTGGAATCCGATTTTACGTTTCAGTATGATAGCCGTATTCTTTATTATTGAAGGTGGTTTTGCTGTTGCGCAAATTGAGAAATTCCCCGATGGTGGTTATGTTACTTTGAGTATTGCAGCATTGCTGATTGGATTGATGTTTACCATTTTCAAGAGCAAAATCATTCGCACCAGCTATCTCGAGTTTGTGAAAATCAAGCATTACCTGCCATTGCTCCAAAAGCTATCTGTAGATGATCAGATTCCGACTTACGCAACGCATCTGGTATATCTGACCAGCGCCGACAAAGTGGATGAAGTGGAATCGAAGGTGTTTTATTCTATTTTGGAGCAACAGCCGAAACGGGCCGAACGATACTGGTTTGTACACGTGCAAACGACCGATGAACCGTATACAATGGAATACAAGGTGACCAAGCACGATGAGAATGATTTGATTCGCATTGACTTCAAACTCGGATTCCGTATTCAGCCAAAGCTTGACACGATGTTCAAGCAAGTGGTCGACGAAATGGTTCACGCGAAGGAAATTGAGATCAAAAGCCGCTATGCCTGTGAATACCATCACGGTGATCATATCGGCGATTTCCGCTTCGTTGTGATCCGTAAATTCTTGTCGAATGACAATGAATTACCTTGGTTCCAGAAGATCATTATGAACCTGTATTTCTTCATCAAAGGTTTGAGTTTGACGGAGAAAAATGAGTTTGGCCTCGACCCGAGTTCGTTTGTGGAAGAGAAATTCCCTTATGTTCTATCGAAAGCTGCTCCGCTTGAATTGAAGCGCATCAATTAACCGATTCATGAGGCCCGAACACATCACAGGAAAAACGGTGTTGTACGGTTGTCTCGACTGGGGAAGCGGCCATGTTGCGCGCTCCATACCGTTGATGCAGCAATTGTTGCGTCAGGGAAACAGGTTGGTGGTGCGATGCACGAAAGAACAGCAGCAGATTTTTGAAACGTATGGTATTTCTGCCGAATACATTCCTGCCGGTTCATTTTCCTTCCGGTTTAAAGGTGATGGCAATTTCGCACTTGAAATGTTGCGCAATGCGTTCCGGTTTCGGAAAGCAGTAAACGCAGAACGCAGCGAAACGCAGCAATTGGTTTCAAAACACCAAATTGACTTGATTGTTTCAGATCATCGTTATGGTTTAGTTGATCCAACTATTCCTTCTGTTTTTGTGATACACCAGGTACAATTGCCACCCGGATCAGGATTTTTCGCACGACGGATTCACCGTAAGTGGATGAACCGTTTTCCTATTTGCTGGATCATGGACGACGAACAACAGCCGATGGCTGGAAAGCTAAGCCAACTTCCCAAAAAAAGAACCGGCGAGTTTCAGTATATCGGACATTATTCCCGGTTTTCAGGTTCTGAAATTTCAGCCACAGAAAATAGTGTAGTTGCGGTAATCAGCGGTCCGGAACCTTATGCGCATCAATTATTTCAACAGCTGATTCAGCGTGCCGATAAAGATGATCGTGCATGGACAATTGTATGTCCGAAACAATATACGACTGATTTACCTGCAAATGTCTGTTTGATCTGCAATGACTGGAAAATGTCTGATGAAGCGATTAGGAAAGCAGCTTTGATCATTTCACGAAATGGTTATTCGACCCTGATGGATTTGAAAGCATTGAACAAACCTGCTGTATTGATTCCGACACTCGGACAATTGGAACAAGTGTATTTGGAAAAAATAAATGATAATCCGTTGTGGAACTATTTGATTTGAATTCCCCGCGACGATACTAACGTATTGGCGCCACCTTTGTAACGGTCCAATGAGAATGTGAATGTACTGCCGATGCCGACGGTACTACGAACGGAAATGGTTTGATTGTGTGAATCCAGGATGTGTTTCACAATAGCCAATCCCAAACCTGAACCGCCTTCGTTGCGATTTCGGCTTTTTTCTACGCGGTAAAAACGTTCGAACAACCGTGGAATATGCTTTAGATCGATTCCCGGGCCGTTATCAGAGATTTCAACCGTTACGATGTCATCTACTTCGTAAAAACGCACAAGCGTCTCGCCACCATCGTTTCCGTAGGTAATTGAATTTCCGATGAGATTGGTAAATACCTGCGCGATTTTCCCGCGATCAGCTTTTACCATCAGTGCATTGTTGTATTCTTTGGAAAAGCGTACCGAAATTCCTTTTTCCTGCGCTTTCATTTCGAAGCTTTCAATCACTTCGCGGGCCAGATCACGAATATCGAACGGTCGAATTTCCAGCTTCAGTTCGTTGACTTCCAGTTTGGTCAATTCATCCAGATCTTCCAGAATGTGAGTCATGCGATCGATTGCTTTGGCGGCGCGTTCCAGAAAGATACGGTTGACTTTGTCGTCTTCCAAACCGCCTTCCAGTAGTGTTAACACATAACCCTGAATAGAAAAAACGGGTGTTTTTAGCTCGTGGGCCAGGTTTCCGAGAAACTCTCTACGGAATTTATCCTGTTCTTTCAGCTGAACGATCTCGGTTTGTTTTTCTTCGGCCCATTCTTTTGTGTCCAGTTCGGCCTGTCCGATAACGTCATCGGTCATGGTCATGGTGAAACTGTCGCCACCGGTCATTTTTCCTTTTCGGATAGAACGGTACAGGATTTTCAGACGTTCGTGGATAAACCGCTTTACCAACAGGTAAAACACCAAAAAGGCGCTGATGCTGACTCCGAAGGGAAATGCAAAAAATGCCCATCCCGGCAACGGATGCAGCAAGTGAACGAGTAATACCACTAACAAGGTTAGCAGTCCCAATAAGAAACTGCCGCCTAGTACGATAAAAATGGGATTGCTGCTTTTCACTATTCCGAGAATGTATAACCGACACCTTTGATAGTACGAATATACGATTCTCCTAATTTTTCGCGTAGTTTTCTGATGTGAACGTCGATGGTGCGTTCACCTACGATGGTTTCATCGCCCCAAACGGTTCCTAAAATCTGTTCGCGGGTAAAGACCTTGCCCGGACGTGAAGCGAGCAGTTCGATCAATTCAAATTCTTTTTTCGGGAGCTGAACTTCCTGACCTTCCAATAGCACCAGGAAACGCTCGCGGTTCACGGTGATTTTGGATGTTTCAATGGTTTCAGAATGTTTGCGATTGGCTCTTCTGAGCAATGCTTCCACTTTGCTGATCAGTAAACGCGGACGAATGGGCTTGGTAATGTAATCATCGGCTCCGGCTTCAAATCCTGCTACCTGAGAATAATCTTCGGAGCGGGAAGTGAGGAATGCAATCAGGGGCTGTGCCAGCTGTAATTCTTTGCGAATCATGTGGCAGGCTTCAATCCCATCCATGCGGGGCATCATCACATCCATCAGAATTAAATCGGGTGAATGTTTCTGTGCCATTTCGACTCCTTCGAGTCCGTTTGACGCGGTTAAGACTTTGTAACCTTCGCGTTCAAGATTGTATTGAAGAAATTCCAAGATGTCTTGTTCGTCGTCTACCAAAAGGATTGTATTTGCTTTATTTTGTTGCATGTTCTTAGAGGAATTCTACCCCACAAAGGTATTTTTGAAACGTAGCAGTAACTTTACAGTTAGGTTATTAAATAATTAATTAAATCAAGAAGATATTATCAAATCATTAAGGTCTGAAGCCAAAAAAACCGCTGGCCAAAGACCAACGGTTTCAAGGAATGTAGCGGGATTATTTGGTAACCACGCATTTAATTGTTTTCATGAATCCGTTTGCGCGAACAACTGCTGTATACAACCCTGCATTCAATGTAGAAGAAGAGCAATTAACGGCCGTTGAACCTGCTTCCATTGTACCGTCGAATACCGTCATAACGATTTTACCTGTCATGTCGATCAATTCGATTGTAACCGGAGCATTTCTATCAAGGTTTACAACGAATGTTGCCTGATCAGTGATCGGATTTGGGTAAAGACTAACCGAACCGCTGATCGTTGCATTTTCTTCCAAACCGATCAATTGACCGTTGAATTTAGCGTCTGTAAAATCGGCACCTGTTGCGGCAGATGAAGCACCTGACAAACGAGCATCAGGAGCAGTTCCCAATGCGTTGAAAATATCAACCCAAGCCACTTGAGCTACACTTGTTGTAGAATCACAACTGTTAGCTGTCCAGAATGTGCTGTAGAATGAACTGGCAGCCGTTACTGCGTTTGATGGAAGTTCTGCTAAAGTGTTATTAGCGAATACAGCCGAATCGTTGGTGGTGAAATTGTCTTCGGTAGAAGCACCTTCAACCGAAAGACCTTTCTGCCATCCTGTAACCAATGAGTTGAATACAGAAATTCCTGAGTTACGACGAATACGGAATGCTTTTTCGAATTTTTCATCACCAGGTAAAACAGCACTTCCGTCGCCCAACGGACCAACAGTGGTAATGTTTGAGAAAATAGCCGCTGTTTGTGGCATTGCTCCAGAACCGTTTGCGTCGTTGTCCGATTCAAATGAGTTAGAGTCACCAATCGCATCGGATAAGTTCGGGTCACGAACCACCAATCCAAACTGGATGCGACCTCTGAAACCGAAATCGGTGTCGAAATCGTCGTCTAAACCGCGGTAAGCGATCAAGTGCTTGCAATCAACCGTTCCACCGAACCATTCAAATGAATCATCACCTGAGAACGATACCTGTACATAATCAACACTTGTTTGTTTTCCGACAGAACCAAACGTCAATCCGTTGATTTCCTTATTCGGTTGTAACGCGATTCCTGCAAACTCGATACGTACGTATTTCAATGAACCTGAATTGTCGTTGTCGTCTGATCCGCCAAATTCTGTATCAGCGGTTGGTGCGATCCCTTCGATGTTCGCGATTCCGCCCGGTTGGTTGTTGATACCTTTTCCTAAAAGCACCAAACCACCCCAGTCACCTTCAGCACGATTTCCAACTGATTCGTTGGATGTGAAAACGATCGGACTCACGGCAGTTCCTTCCGCCATGATTTTTGCTCCTTTGGTAATGATCAATGAACCTTGTGTAGCTCCGTCACCACGAATGATGGTTCCCGGTGCAATGGTCAATGTAGCGTTGTTTTTTACATACACTTTGTTCTGTAACAAGACAACCCCTGTCCAGGTAACATCGGAAGTGATGTCCGTAGAAACAGTTGTAAGTGTAGCAGGGTAAACCGTGTTTTCAGGATCGAAATTTGACCATCCTGCTGTCCAGTCAGTTGCCGGCGCGTTATCAGTTACCGGAAATGCACCTTTGTAAGTAGTAACATTAAAGAATGCTTGTGCCTGCAATGTTGTTCCAACCAAAACGGCTGCGATTGCTAAATAGAATTGTTTCATTGTTTTCGTTTAATGTTTGTTTAACACAAAATTATTGTGACACTGTATTTACTATATGATGATCAGATTACAGTTGCCTTATGTTTGTGTTACCGGAATATTATTCAATCAATACAATTCGGTAACACCTGTTTTGTTATTCTTTATTGGTTAAAATTTGTAATTCAAACTCACTGAAAGTGTTTGTCCGAAATTGGTTTCCTGCCATCTGTTGTCGGTGCCTTCGTCGTATTTCTTGTTGGCATTCAGATCCTGGTAGAAAATCAAATCCTGAGCAAGTACATCACGAAGACTTACTTTCAATGTCAATTTTTCACGGAATGTTTTCGAGAACTGTAAGTCAATTACGTTACGGGAGTTTTCCCAAACATCCGGCTCCTGGATATTTCCAACGATGAAAATACGACGGCCGATCACGTTGTACGAAGCATTGATGTTCCAGTCTTTCGTTGGGTGTTCATATTGCAAACCCGCGTTGACGATGTACGGTGATTGTCCCTGAAGCGGACGTGTTGTACCGTTTGAACCGTTGATCTGGCTTACATCAACCTGAGAACGAATAAGCGACAAGTTGGTATACAACGTCGTTTGTGAAAGGAATTTGCTCTCTTTGTTTTTCGAGAACACATCCAGCTTGATGCGGTATTCTGTTTCGATACCGTAGTTGGTTACATTCGGAACGTTGGTGTAATATAACTCTGCTGCTCCGGAAACACCTGTTCTGCTTACCAGCTCAATCGGGTTGGTGAAGTTTTTGTAGAAAGCTGAAACGGTGAACAATTGTCCGTTACCGATGAAGTATTCATAACGCGCATCGAGGTTGTCGATCACGGCACGTTGCAGGTTCGGATTTCCTGAAAGAATGTTGTCCAAAGCAAAGTTGTAGAAGGCAAACGGTGCCAGCTCACGGAATTCAGGACGAGAAACTGTTCTGTAGTAACTCAAACGCACCTGCATTTTTTTGTTCAGTGAATAAATCAGGTTCAATGACGGCAATAAGTCGATCACTGTCGTATCGATGTTACGATCAACATTCGAACCGGCTTCGGTGTACTTAAAGTGCTGGCTGTATGATTCAGCACGAACACCACCAACCATTCTGAATTTCTCCAAAATTTTGGTATCAAACATTACATATCCGGCGTGCAACATCGACGAAGCAATGTAACTATCACTCACTTTGGTTGCTTCTTCCAGTTTGAAACCACCCAAACCGTTTTCCTGTAAACCAAGGTGCGACGCATCAAAAATCTGATCTTCCGGCAACGACAACAAGCTGTTATCAAACGCTACCGAAGACGTTTTGTATTTGGAGAAACCAAAGTTGCGTGCGCTAAAATCGCGATCACGGTATTGCTGGAAACCACCGACTTTGAAGATCGTTTCTACTTTGTCCATATTCCACGGAATCGCCAAATCGTATTTGAAACTGTAGATCTTTTCTTTGGTATTCGACCAGAACATGTTTCCGGCAGCGGTAGGAATTGTTCCGTTGTTTTGAACCACAGCATAATAAGCAGAGTTGGTATCATCTTCAGTCAATGCCGATTTTTGGTACACCACACGACGCATGTTCGGAACAGAGCGCTCTACATTGCTGTAACCACCAACCCAGCTGAATTTCATTCCTTCTTTTTTGAACTCGTGGTTTCCTTCCAACTGACCTGTGTACAGGTTGTTTTGTGTAAACCAACGGTTCGATGACTTCTCGTACTGGTGCGGATCGCTGTCCATTTCACGTACGCCGTTACGAATGTTTACGCGGTCTTCGGAGTTGATACTGTACAAGTTATTGAAAGCAATTGTGTTGCGGCCATTGAGCTCATACAGGAAGTTCATCATTCCACTGTTCAGGAAGCGTTGTGAATAAACAGTATCTACCAATTCCATTTTTTGAACCACTCCAGCCGCTTGTTCCTCAAACTCGCGACGGATATTCTGGTTCGTAGAGAAGTTGTTTTGGTACGTATAAGCGAATACAACACCCAGGTTGCGTTTTCCTAGCTGGAAATTGCGTCCGATCCCGTACTGTAAATTCAATGCCGGTAATGCTTTACGATTGGTGATTCCCCAACTTGGTGTCATTAGTTTCGCATAATCTGCTTTTTCAGTTGCTGAAAGCGTATTGTAGGTTTTTGAATCGGGTAAACCGTCAGGGAGCTGACGTGCTCCGTTGTCGATCCCAGCCCAGTCCATTGAACTTCCTTCGTATGTCTGGAAATTTTTAAACGTAGTCAATGCATTGAATGATGTACCAATTTGTATGCTTTGGAAATTCTTATCAGTTGGTGCTTTTGTATTGATCGTGATCACGCCTCCGGCAAATTCGCCCGGCATTTCAGGAGTTGCTGTTTTTGTAATGGTCAGATTATCAAGCATATTTGACGGAAAGATGTCAAAGGCAAATGCTTTACGGTCACTTTCCGAACTTGGCAGCGGAGCTCCGTTAATATAAGCCATGTTGTAACGATCGCTCAGTCCGCGAATTACCACAAATCGGTTATCTTGTACACTGGCCCCGCTTACGCGTTTTAGTACATCATTCACTTTCGAATCGCCGCTTTTCGCCATTCCTTCGGCTGTGATTCCGTCTTTCACGCTGGCGTCTTCTTTCATTTCCTTGTTCAGTCCGATGTCACCACTTTTGTCAACTACGAAAACGATTTCAAATTCTTCAAGCGTATCTGCTTTCGGTTCACTCATGGCATACGAAACATTCACCGAGCTATTCAATACTTCAATTCCGGTAATGGTATCAGTGCTGTAGCCTTGCATTCTGAAAACCAAACTATAGGTTCCGTTGCTGAGATCGTCGAAAGAATAATTTCCGTCGAAGTCAGTTTGAGTGGCCTGTTTTGTTTCCAACAGGAAAACATCTGCAAAAGGAACGGTAGTACCACCTGTCTTTTCGGTGACCACACCATGAATTTTGTGCGTTTGCCCAATTGTTTTGAAAGCGAACAACGAACCGATTGCGAGAAGAATAACTGAGAATTTCATGTACTTTAATTTAACGATGCAAAGTTCCCCCTGAATCATTAGAAGGAGGTTAACATGACTTTATCAGATTGTTAATATGAAACTCGATTTAGTACCATTTTTCATGTGCTACTAATCCTGAATTAATATTGAGATAACATTGGAGTACTGTTGCTTAACAGTTCGTTCAAATCGGGCGGAAAATCAGGCAGAAACGTTAATAGAATGTGATCGTTCCGCATTTTGTATTTTTGCATCCTATGTCTGAACATCGATTTTTTGTGGAACTGGCTTATGACGGCACTGCTTATGCCGGTTGGCAACGTCAGCCCAATGCGAGATCCGTGCAGGAAACACTCGAGCAACAATTGTCGAAATTATACAGTGGCACCGAGGTTCCGGTAACAGGTTGCGGTCGCACCGATGCCGGAGTTCATGCGCATTTTTTTGTAGCACACGTTCATTTGCCGGAAACAACCGATCTGACGGAATTGAAGCACAAACTCAACAAGATGTTGCCGAACGACATTGGTGTTTTCCGGATTTATCCTGTTTCGACGGACATGCACGCGCGTTTTCAGGCGAGTTCGCGCACGTATCGTTATTACCTGCATCAGGAAAAGAATGTGTTCCTGAAAAACAGTTTGTTTTTTCCACGCGCGCTCAACTTCGACCGGATGAACGAAGCCGCAAAGTATTTTCTGGGGAAACAGGATTTTACGTCTTTATCGAAACTGCATACCGATGTGAAAACAAATATCTGTACCGTTTCCGAAGCCGTTTGGAAACAGGAGGGAAACCAATGGTATTTTGAAATTACCGCCGACCGGTTTTTGCGCAATATGGTTCGGGCAACCGTTGGAACATTATTGGATGTGGGAATCGGGAAACTGGAACCGGAAACCATTCTGACGATCCTGGAGGCAAAAGACCGCCGTGAGGCGCGACATTCGGTGGATGCGCACGGGTTGTTTTTGTGGAACGTTGTTTACTGATGTTGGATGCTTGATTTTTGATGTTGGGTATGCGCGGGACGCATCCCGCGCCTACAGTGCAACAACAATAAAATTCGTGGATTTTCCTTTCCCGATCAAAATGTATTTATCGTTGATGAGGTATGACGTATCTACCATCAATCCTTCCTGAACCTTTTCCTTGTTTACCGAAATCGCGTTTCCTTTCAGTTCGCGTTTGGCTTCGCCGTTGGAGCTCAAAAATCCGGTGCGGGAACCCAATAATTCAACGATTGAGATTCCTGCCGACAAATCAGCTTTGGTTACCGTGGCTTGTTTTACGCCTTCAAATACCGAAAGAAAATCGCGTTCGTTCAACTTTTTCAGATCATCTGTTGTTGATTTTCCGAACAAAATATTACTGGCGGCAATAGCCGCTTCCAATGCTTCTTTTCCGTGTACACGCTCTGTGACTTCTTCAGCAAGTGCGCGTTGCATGGTGCGTAAATGAGTCGCTTCATTGTGCACCGCTTCGATGGCCTCAATTTCCGCTTTCGATTTCAGCGAGTAAAAACGCATCAGTTTCGGGATATCGGCATCGGTTGTTTTTAACCAAAACTGGTAAAATTCGTATGGAGATGTTTTTTCAGCATCCAGCCAAACTGTTCCTGATTCGGTTTTCCCGAATTTCCCGCCATCGGCTTTTGTCAATAACGGGCAGGTAAACGCATACGCTTCGCCACCGGCTTTTTTACGCACCAATTCTGTTCCTGTGGTGATATTTCCCCACTGATCGGAACCGCCGAACTGCACTTTTACGTTATTGGTTTGGTACAAATGCAGGAAATCGTAGCCCTGTAATAATTGGTACGAAAACTCGGTAAATGAAATTCCGGTTTCGATGCGTTTTTTCACCGAATCTTTGGCCATCATGTAATTGACGGTGATGTATTTCCCAACGTCGCGAATGAATTCCAGGAATGAGAAATCCTTCATCCAGTCGTAGTTGTTCACCAATTCGGCTTTGTTTTCACCGTTTTCAAAATCCAGAAAGCGTTTCAATTGTTTTTCAACCGAAGCCACGTTGTGTTGCAAAGTTGCTTCGTCCAGAAGATTCCGTTCAGCTGATTTTCCTGAGGGATCGCCCACCATTCCGGTAGCGCCACCCACAAGAGCAAACGGTTTGTGACCGCCAATCTGGAAGTGTTTCAACAACATGATCGGTAATAAATTACCAACGTGCAACGAATCGGAAGTAGGATCGAAGCCCACGTAACCGGCCGTCATTTCTTTGAGCAGTTGTTCTTCCAGGCCGGGCATGATATCCTGAATCATTCCTCTCCAGCGCAGTTCCTCGATGACGTTATGTTGCATGTTATTGAATTTGTGTGCAAAAATAGCGCTTTCAAGTTATTTCTGACATGGATAAACAATCTCTGACACCATTCGCTGTATATTTAGGTCGTAATCCCAACTGAAGAACGCATGCTTCAAACCCGAAAAGAGATTGTTTTTGTGACCATGGCCGGTATTTTTATTACCAGTGCGATCGTTGCCGAATTGATATCCTGCAAAACCGTTGACTTTGGACTTTACCCGGTTATTGCCGGAATTGCGCCGTGGCCGGTGGTGTTTTTGCTTACCGATGTGATGAACGAATACTTCGGAAAACAAGCCGTGCGCCGACTAAGCTGGATCACTTGCGGATTGATTGCATTTTGCTTTCTGATCGTTTTTTTGGCCGTTGAATTACCCACAGCGGAAGGGTCATACATGTCCGATGCTGAATTCAGGAAAGTTTTTGGTGGTTCGCTACCCATTATGATAGGAAGCATCGCGGCATTTATGCTTTCACAATTGATTGATGTGTACCTGTTCAGTTTCTTCAGCAAACTCACCAACGGAAAAATGATCTGGCTGCGCAGTACGGGTTCAACCGTTATTTCTCAGCTGGTCGATTCGTATACCGTACTTCTTATCGGATTTTGGATTCCGGGAGTATTTACAATTGATCAGGTATTGATTTTTGGAATCACAGGTTATCTCACAAAACTGGTGATCGCTGTCGGATTAACGCCGTTGGTGTATGTAATGCATTATGCTGCAAAATCGTTACTGGGGGAGAAGCCGAAAGCTGATGCTTGATGGGGAGGATGTTTGATGCTTGATGTTGGATTTTTGATTGGGGGTCTCTTCCTCAGAGTCTGTCGTTCTTCGCTTTATTAAGCACTTTGTTTTCAGGAAACGAAGTTGACAATTCACCTGAACTTTCATCCAACATCAAAAATCAATCATCAAAAATTCGTGTTAGCGAGTCAGTTCTTTAAATACTTCCTCCAACGATTTTTCCTCGATGCGAAGCGTAATCAACAACAGGTTATTTTGCTGTGCATACACTGCCACCAGTTTACGCAAGTCTTCCGTTCCCTGACTTTCGATGAGGAAGGTAGTGTCCGTAACTTTTTGCACTTTCGAGATACCCGGTATTTTCTGTAATGTGCTTTTGGAAATGGCTCCGTCGAATTCGGCGTAAACGACTTGCTGACCAACTTCATGCTGCAATTCGCTGGCGCTGTTGTCGGCTACGATTTTTCCTTTTTTGATGATGATCACACGATCGCAAATCGCTTCAACTTCCTGCATAATGTGCGTGGAAAGCATCACCGTTTTTTCTTTTCCGATCGTTTTGATCAGTTGACGGATGTCTACCAATTGATTGGGATCCAAACCGGAAGTCGGCTCATCCAAAATCAGTACATCGGGGTTGTGAATAATGGCCTGTGCCAAACCGACACGCTGACGATATCCTTTGGAAAGCATCCCGATTTTTTTGTTCTGCTCAACGTCCAATCCAACCAAGTTGATCATGTCTTTCACACGATCTCTTACCTTGTCCATTTTGTAGATTTTCGCTACAAATTCCAGGTATTCTTTCACGTACATGTCCAGGTAAAGTGGATTGTTCTCAGGAAGATAGCCAATGCGTTTGCGCGTTTCCAACGATTGTTCTTCAACGCTCATTCCACACACGTTTACAAGACCTTCCGTTGCCGGAATAAAACCCGTAATGATCTTCATGGTGGTAGATTTTCCGGCTCCGTTCGGACCTAAAAACCCGACAATTTCACCTTTTCCGACGCTGAAAGAGATATCGTTGACCGCTGCTTGCGCACCGTAATACTTGGTAAGATTTTTTACTTCAATGGACATGTGTTGTGCTTTGAGCCACGAAGATAACGATTCGAATTTGAATGTGGTTGGGTGGAGATGGATTTGACTTTAAAGAGAACTAGGATTAAAGGGAACTGGGGAACCAGGATGCCCAGCTCCCTAACTCCCCAATTCCCTAGTTCCCTCTTTTAATTATCTTTGTTTCATGTCTCAATTAAAAGGGAAAGTTTTAAAATCTACCGGAAAGTGGTATCAGGTAATGCTGGAAGACGGGAATCAGATTGATTGCCGGATTCGCGGGCGTTTGCGCCTGGAAGGATTGCGTACGACCAATCCGATTTCGGTAGGTGATGTGGTGTTGATAAGTGAAAAGTTCGACGAAGAAGGCAAAGGTGTGATTGAAGATTATGAGCATCGACGCAATTACATTGTGCGAAAAAGCACGAATCTGAGCAAACAATCGCACATTTTAGCGGCTAATGTTGACCGCGCTTATTTATTGGTCACGCTGAAGCATCCGGAAACACACACCGTGTTCATCGACCGTTTTTTGGTGGCTGCAGAATCGTTCCGTATCGAGACCACACTTTTGTTCAATAAGATTGATTTACTGAACGAAGATGAGCGTTATGATCTGGAAGCGATCATGGATATGTACCGCGTGATCGGCTACCGTTGCGAGGCTATTTCGGCCACCAACCAGCAGAATGTTGTTTTTTTGCGGGAAGAAATTTCAGGAAATCAGGTCATGATTGCCGGGCATTCCGGAACGGGAAAAAGTACACTGGTGAATGCACTGGATCCGAATCTTGATTTGCGAATCGGGGAAATTTCCAATGCCCATCACCAGGGACAACATACGACTACATTTGCCGAAATGCATCCCTTGGAGTCGGGCGGATTTATCATAGACACGCCAGGTATTCGCGCCTTTGGAATTGTGGATTTGGACAAGGAAGTAATTTCGCATTATTTCCCTGAAATGCGCGCACTGATCGGCGAATGCAAGTTTCACAATTGCCAGCATATCAACGAACCGGGATGTGCCGTAAAAGCAGGTGTAGAAAGCGGCGCTATTTACGAGTCGCGCTACTGGACCTATATGCAGCTTATGACCGGCGATGATCAGGATGTTCACCGAAGAAATAAACACGTATGAGACTGGTCATTCAACGGGTATCTGAAGCGTCGGTAACCATTGACGGAACTGTTCACGGAGCTATCGGAAAAGGATTTCTGGTGCTGATTGGTGTTGAAAATGCCGACAAGCAGGAAGACGTTGATTGGTTGGTTCAAAAAACCGTCAACATGCGTATTTTTTCGGATGATGAAGGAAAGATGAATTTGTCCCTGATTGATATCGCTGGCGAATTGTTGGTGATCAGCCAGTTTACCTTGCACGCATCGACCAAAAAAGGAAATCGCCCGAGTTTTATTCAGGCGGCAAGGCCTGAAACGGCAATTCCTTTATACGAATCGTTTGTTGCCGGATGTAAACTTGCCGGGATCAATAAGGTAGAAACAGGAATTTTTGGCGCTGATATGAAAGTCGCCTTGATCAACGACGGACCGGTGACAATTATCATTGATTCAAAAGAACGAAACTAAATGGAAAACGATCTGACTCTCAAAGCTGCGCAAAATCAGGTTGATCAATGGATTACTACGATCGGAGTACGCTATTTCAACGAACTCACCAATATGGCCATGCTCACCGAAGAAGTGGGGGAAGTTGCACGGATTATTGCACGCAGGTATGGTGAACAAAGCGAAAAGGAAAGCGATAAGAATAAAGATCTGGGCGATGAAATGGCGGATGTGTTATTCGTGCTGATTTGTCTGGCTAATCAAACTGGAGTCGATTTGGAAGAAGCGCTGAAACGGAATCTGGAAAAGAAAACGAACCGGGATGGGGAGCGGCACCAGAATAATGAGAAGCTGAAATAAAACTATTGATTTTTAGTGTTTTAGATCGATTTCCGTAATATTGCGGGATTACTGAATTTTACCGTTTTTCAGCCAATTTCCCAGCCACAATTTTATCCACAGGAAACGTCAGTTCATCTACGGAAAGATCTTCGGATTTCACCCATCTGAAAACTTCACAGTCACCTGTTTCTGGTTTTGAGGCACACTTGATTAACGACAAATCAGGGACATGAACATGGTAATAAACCGAAATTAACTGATCGTTTTCAGAGAAAGCCGACTGCTGAAAAAAATCAGTGAGGTAAAACAACTCACCAACCTCAATTTCGATTCCCAATTCCTCCTGAAATTCGCGTTTGAGCCCGTCAATGATTCCTTCGCCCCATTCCAAACCACCGCCTGGAAATTTGGTGAATGCATAACCGTTGCGGCGTTCGTCGGCAAGCAATACTTCATTATGTTCGTTGATCAATAAACCGTAAACCCGCAGGTTGAATCGTTTGGTTGGCATGCTGAAATTACTGCTCCAGAATTGCCGTGATATTGGGCTTGAAGTACAATTCCGACTTCAGTACTTTCCCGTCTTCGCGGTAAATCGGTTGGCCATTGGCGTCCAGTTTACTCATATTCGACCGCTGAATTTCCTGAAATACTTCAGCAATTTTGTGTTGCAACCCGTGCTTTAAAATAGTACCACACAAAATGTACAACTGATCACCCAGGGCATCAGCAATTTCAACCAAATCACCACGCTGAGCTGCCTCAAGGTATTCTTCGTTTTCTTCCTTCATCAGGTTGAAACGCAGCGCTACATCGGCCTCGGTTAACTGAGCAGTTGGTTGGTAATTATTGGAGATATTGAATGCATTGTGAAATGCTTCTACGGCTTGAATGGTTTCCTGAAGTGTCATGTGTTGTTGTTTTGACAAAGGTAGAAAATGATGTTTGATTTTGGATGCTTGATTTTTGGATGTTGTAATGTAAGCTCGGGACGCATTCCGAGCCTACACGCAACATATATCTAGTCTACATGATAAAAAAAAATCCCTCATCCGTTTTCACGAACAAGGGAAATCAGTGCTGTTGTGATGTAAGCTCGGGACGCATCCCGAGCCTACTCGCAACAATTATTAATCTCTATGATTTAAAGAACAAACAAATGTAGTACACACCCGCAGCCAATAACGCAGATACTGGAATAGTAAGGATCCATGCCCAAAGCAGGTTGATCGTTACACCCCAGCGAACCGCGCTCAAACGTTTGGTTGCCCCAACCCCGATAATGGAACCGGTAATGGTATGCGTGGTAGAAACCGGAATACCGAATTGCGATACGGTAAACAAGGTCAATGCACCGGCTGTTTCGGCACAAACACCTTCTAGTGGCGTTACCTTGGTGATTTTGGTTCCCATTGTTTTTACAATTTTCCAACCACCCATCAACGTTCCCAAACCGATCATTAAATAACACATGAAGGCAATCCAGCCTGGCATGGTGTCACTGTTGACCTTGGTTTCCATTTTGTACCCATCGAGCAATTCACCCGAATTTTCGTCTACGTAATCGGCAAAGAAACCGGCGTTTTTATACTCGCGATTGACTTCTTTTTTGGTGAAAATCAGTTCCTCGGTGGTATAATCGTGTACCTCTTTTCCTTTGGTATAGACCAAAAGAGGTTTCAATTCTTTACTTGCAGTTTTAAAATCGGCTTTGTCTTCTTTCAACGAAAGTAAAAACGGATTTTTAGGATCTGCTTTCGGGTTCAGTTTCTCGTCTTCAAACAAGGTTTCGTCCGCCGTTAAGTCAATGATATCTTTTCCGTCCTGATAGATAATGTGTCCTTTGACTTCGGTTTTCTTCGGCGAGAATTTTTTGATCTTGCCCGAATCGTCCTTGTACTTGATTTGCACCACCTCAGCTACCGTTAGGTAAGAAGGTAATGTTTCATTCACTTCACCGTTTCGGATAGCATTGGCATACACGATCAATGCGGCGCAGATAATACCCATTACTTTTTGTGAATCGGCACCACCGTGACCCAATGAAAACGCTGCGGATGATAACAATTGCAAACGCTTGTACATGGTCGATTCTTTCATGGCCGACTGGCGCTTACCGTGAATTAACTGATAACCGGTATAAGTCAGCAAGAATACACCCAACGTTCCTGCAATGATCCAGATCATAACCGGTTTCAAATCGATGAAATCTTTGTAATACCAGGAAGCCCAAACGGTTAAGGCCGAAAGTCCTGTGGCCCAGATCATTTTCTTAATAAACACCCGCTGTATGGTTACCATTGCAATTATAAAGGCAATGAAACCACCAATGAGCGGTGCTAAGAAGATAAACAACAAAGGCTTGATGATTTCCTCCATTTTCAACACGTCAAAACCTGCATGAGCAACTGCTGCACCTGCAAATCCACCGATAAGTGTGTGTGAAGAAGAAGAAGGTAACCCCAAATACCACGTGAATAAGTTCCATGCGGTTGCAGCGATCAATCCTGCCAGAATCACCCAAAGGTCAATCACAGAGTTGTCTACCGTTTTTGCCACGGTATTTCCCACACTCATATCAAATACCCAGAAAGCGGCGACGTTGAACACTGCTGCCCAAACTACCGCCTGAAACGGGGTTAATACTTTTGTTGAAACAACGGTGGCGATAGAGTTTGCCGCATCATGGAAACCATTTACCAGGTCAAACAACAAGGCAATGATAATGATGACGATTAATAACGTAAACATATTATCTCGGTTATTAGCGTGAATTATGCGTATTTAACTACGATTGATTCGACTACGTTACCCACATCTTCGCATTTGTCGGTAGCGACCTCCATGATCTGGTAGATCTCGCGTTTTTTGATCAGTTCTTTGGCATCGATATCCGAATCGAATAATTTCTCGATACTTAAATCGAAAATATCATCGGCTTGGTTTTCAATCGAATTGATCTTGATCACGCATTCAATGATTTTTTGCGTGTTTTTCAGATTACGTAATTCCTTTACGGCAGCATTTACAGCTAAAACCGCTTCAAGGATAGCATCGGCCATTTTCAAAATTCCCGAATCGTTCGGATCAACTTTATAGAAGTTGATTTTTTTCGCAGTAGCGTAAATATGGTCAGCGATATCATCTAACGAAGTGGCCAAAGCGTGAATGTCTTCACGATCGAATGGCGTAATGAAGTTTTTACCCAATTCAGTAAAGATCTCATGTGTCAGATCATCATTCTGATGCTCCAGATCTTCCATTTCTTTAATGATAACTGCACGTTTGTTGTAATCCGATTCGTTTACACATGAAACCAATTTTCCGGCAATAGCCTCCAGGTTCTGGCTGGCTTGTTCAAACAATGAGTAAAAAATTCTGTCTTTCGGTAAAAAGAACTTCAATAATCCTGATGCCATAATCGTATAATATTTGCAGCAAAGGTATCTCTTACATAGTACCACATGACACTTCATTTCATTGTTAACGAAAAGGTAAAGTTCGCTTATTGTGAAGTCGGCCGAATGGTTGATTTGGAGCAAAATCCTTGGTATGCAGCACTTCAGCATTTTTCAATATTACCGTAATGTTAAGAAATGGTAAAAAGAACAAGTTGTCTGTCTGGAAAGTGATGACTAAAAAGTGAAATCCGGGACTCAAAAAGCGATTTTCTCTGTCAAATGTTACCTCAGTATTAAGAAAATTAATAAAACATTATGAAAGCATTTACCGTGTATTAAGCCATTGTTAAAGTATTTATTTTCGCCCCGAATTCAATATCGATTTAGTAGTTATAAATAAACTTTTCCAAATGAAGTCAACACTATTAGTAGCAGGATTAATCATGATGTCGTTTCAATTGACGGCGCAGCATTCAGGTATTCTGACCTTTACAAAACCACAGAAGGGAATCGAAATCATCGGAAAAGATTCGCTCTTTTCACTGCGCTTTCAGTTCAGAATGCAAAACAGAGCTGCCATGCTTACCAGAAGCGACGAAGATTTGTCGGCTGAATCGTGGGAATTCAGAGTAAGAAGATTGCGATTAAAAATGGAAGGTTTTGTTTACAATCCGAAATTGACCTACAAACTACAGCTTGCTTTTTCACGTGGTGATATGGATTGGGATATGTCGCAGGCTTCTGCGGTGAATACCAGTCCCAATGTTGTGCGCGATGCGGTGATTTATTACGAACCGATCGAATCACTGAAATTCGGATTTGGCCAGACCAAATTACCCGGAAACAGACAACGTGTCGTTTCATCGGGTGATCAGCAGTTTGCCGACCGCTCCATTGTAAATGCCATATTTACCATCGACCGTGATTTTGGATTTTTCGCTACCTATACACAGAAGTATTTCGCTGTCATGGGCGCGTTGACTTCCGGCGAAGGAAGAAATACCACTCAGTCAAACAGCGGATTATCTTATACAGGTAGAGTAGAGGTGTTGCCTTTTGGTCGGTTCACCGGAAAAAACGATTATGTAGAAGGCGACTTGGAGCGCGAGCAAAAACCAAAACTGTCAATTGGTGCTTCGTATAATTTCAACGATGATGCCGTTCGTGTTGGCGGGCAATTGGGGAAAGACCTATATACAAAAACAGACATGACTACCATTTCATTGGATATGGTATTTAAATACAAAGGATTCGCGTTTTATAACGAGTTCATGCAGCGTGATGCCAAAAGTCCGGTGACGTTTAATAGCGATACGTCGAAATTGTCAACCATTTATGTTGGTTACGGAATATTGAGCCAGGTTTCGTATTTGTTTAAATCGAACTGGGAGGTTGCGGCACGTTTTGCTCAGGTGCTTCCGTTTACGTCCATTTATTCAAATGCTGATTTTGCAGCAGTCAACGAAAAGAAACAACAAAATATTCAGCTCGGTGTAACGAAGTATTTATACGGACACCGGGTGAAAGTTCAGGGCAACTTGTTATACCAATTGACTGAAGATTTACAGAACAGAACAGATGCCGGTAAATATGGCGTGATTTTTCAGGTGGAACTGGGAATCTGATTTAAATTTAACTTTTGAGATATAAAAAAACCGGGATTCGTTCCCGGTTTTTTTGTTTCAGTATGTTTTCGGTTAATCCTGTTGTTTAAACTTATAACCGATTCCTTTCACGGTTTGAATGTGATTGTCGCCGATTTTCTCGCGCAATTTACGCACGTGAACATCAATCGTGCGGTCGCCCACTACAATATCGGTTCCCCACACTTTTTCGAGGATGTAATCGCGCTCAAACACCACATCTGGTCGGGAGGCTAGTAACGCCAACAACTCAAATTCCTTTTTAGGGAGGTGAATCGCATTTCCTTCTTTATAGATCAGGTATTTTTCGCGGTCGATAATCAATTCGTTACCAATGGCCGGTTTCGTGGCAGCAGTTTCTTTCCGTCGCATCAGCGCGTTGATACGGCTCACGAGCACACGTGGTTTGATTGGCTTTGAAATATAATCATCAGCACCGGCATCCAAACCGGCAATCTGACTGTAGTCTTCGCTGCGTGCGGTGAGAAAACAGATCAATACCTGCTCCAATCCGGGAGTTTTGCGCAGCGCTTCACAGACTTCCACTCCGTCCATTCCAGGCATCATCACATCCAAGATCACCAACGACGGCAATTCGTCTTTGCAAATCTGAATTCCTTCCGCGCCATTGGGAGCACAAAAGACCGTAAAACCTTCTTTTATCAAATTGTAACTGAGAATATCACGGATATCTTCCTCGTCATCTATGATTACTATTTTGTCCATGGGCGCTATATTCTCTTTTTTATGGGGAATTATTGATACGAAAATACCGATTATCTTGGAATCTTAAAAGACTCTTTTTAGATCATTCTTGAATTGGAAGAACGGTCGAAAACCGTTTCAAATAGGTTGTATCGTTAATATTCTGTGTTAAATTGTTATTTATCCGTATTTAACAAACGTTTTCAAACAGTCAATTCTTCCAATCCTGATAATGTGAAGGAATGTTAAGACTAGAAAAAACTATTGTAGAAAAGAATCTTTCACTTACCTTTGTCTCTAGTAGTAGTAGGTTAGGTTGATTAGTGTGATAAGAGTTTAGGACGCCCGTCCTAAACTCTTATCTATTTTAAGGAGTTTCTGTTCCGTAACCGGCTTACTTTTTCAAATCATTTTTCTTTGTAACTTGCCACCACTATAGGCAAGATTATGGCGTCAAAAGCAAAAATTCTTCTCGTTGAAGACGATACCAATTTAGGATTTGTAATTGCAGATCAATTGAAATCCGAAGGCTATCAGGTAGTTCTTTGTTCCAACGGCCAGGAAGGCCACATCCGGTTTACCGAAGACACCTACCATTTGTGCATTTTTGATGTAATGATGCCGAAGAAAGACGGGTTTACGCTGGCGCGCGAAATTCGCAAGATCAATACTGAAACGCCGATCCTGTTTCTCACGGCCAAATCAATGACCGAAGATAAAGTGGCAGGTTTTAATGCCGGTGGCGACGATTACCTTACCAAACCGTTTTCGTTTGACGAACTCTCAGTGCGTGTAAAAGCATTGCTCAAGCGTGTCAACATTCACGAAGACACCGAAGACAAAGTGATCCAATTGGGAACTTATGTATTCGATACCGAAAATTTCACGCTGAAGCATCCTGAGTTTGAAAAAACACTGACCAAAAAAGAGGCGATGGTATTAAAGCTATTGTGCCAGTTTAAAAATCAGGTATTGCCGCGCGAGACCATCCTGACAGCTGTTTGGGGACAAGACGATTATTTCGCCGGACGAAGCATGGATGTGTTCATCACTAAATTACGTAAGTATCTCAGCCATGATGATGCCATTTCCATTGCCAACATTCACGGAATCGGCTTTAAGCTCGAAGTGAATTAATAAAGGCATTTCGACTCCACTTCGTTTCGCTCAATACCTGGCTCCTTTCAAAAAACTATCTTTGTCTTACTATGAGTTGGATCTTACACCTTGAAACAGCAACGAAAGTCTGTTCGGTAGCCCTTTCCCTGAATGGCGAATTACGTCAGTTGGAAGAAATTGCCGATGACCAGTATGCGCATGGTGAACAACTCACATTACTCATTGAAAAAGCATTAAAAAGTGCGGCAATTGCTCCGCGTGATCTGGCTGCGGTGAGCGTTTCTTCCGGACCAGGATCGTATACCGGTTTGCGGATCGGTGTTTCCACCGCGAAAGGTTTGTGTTATGCACTGGGAATTCCGTTGATTGCAATCGATTCGCTGAGTGCGATGGCAGCTCTGGCGCGTGAAAAATATTCCGGGCAAACACTTTGTCCAATGATTGATGCCAGAAGAATGGAAGTCTATTCCACCATTTTTGCGACAGATGGTACTGTTGTGAAGTCTATGAGTGCCGATGTGTTGGATGAAACCAGTTATACCGCTTTTGAACCCTTTGTGTTTTTCGGTGATGGCGCGCCTAAAATGGCTGATCTTTGGAAAGCCAAAAACGCGATTTTTGATGCTGAACTGCGTTGCTCTGCATCCGGACAAACAGCAATGGCGTTTGAAAAATTCAACCAAAAGGAATTTGAAGATGTCGCTTATTTTGAGCCGTTGTACCTGAAAGAGTTTGTGGGAACGGTGAAGAAACAGGTGGAGTAATTTCTGCTTTTTGATTATTGTGAAGAGCAGTATTTACAGCACATTGAATGAGATTTTCACTCTACGTAATATTGCGAAATCACATGCATTTAGTTGATATGCCAATTTGCAATATTACGAACGTTATTCCGACTTGATTCTAGCTCTTTTCCGCTTATGCAAATTCGGCAAAAAAATCGTCACGATCCCAATCAGCGGTAAAAACGAACAGATCTGGTAGACAAACGAAATACTCGTTTTGTCAACAAAATAACCCAGAAGTGCCGAACCCAAACCGCCCATTCCGAAGGCGAATCCATAAAACAATCCCGATACCATCCCAATTTTTCCGGGAAGTAATTCCTGCGCGTACACCAAAATCGAAGAAAACGCCGAAGCCAAAATCGCGCCTGCTATACAACTGAATACACAGGTCATTGTCAGATCGCAATAAGGCATCAGTAAGGTGAACGGTGCCGCACCAACGATGGAAAACCAAATGATGATTTTTCGTCCGTATTTATCGCCCAATGGCCCGCCAATGAGCGTTCCCAGCGTAACTGAACCCATAAACGCAAAGAGGTACAATTGCGATTGCTGCACCGACAACTGGAACCGGTCGATGAGGTAAAACGTAAAGTAGTTACTGATACTGGCTGTATAGAAAAACTTCGAAAAAATGAGCAACAGCAAAATACCGATCGAAATCGCAATCCGGCGTTTGGAAACGTCGATGGGTAAATCGTTGTACGCATTGCGTTTAAACGCGCGATTGGTGAGGTATTCCTTGTACCAGCGACCAACGTAAGTCAGCACCATCAACGCAATCAGCGCCGATGCAACAAACCATACAATGTGTTGCTGTCCGTTGGGAACCACAATAAAAGCGACCAATAACGGACCCAATGTGGCGCCGGCATTTCCGCCCAATTGAAAAATAGCTTGTGCCAATCCGCGTTTACCGCCTGAAGCGTAATATGCAACCCGCGATGCTTCCGGGTGAAAAACCGAAGAACCGATCCCGATGAAACAGGCTGCCAGTAAAATAGTCGTGAAACCGCCGGCAAATGCCAATAATACAACACCGGTTAAGGAAAATAACATACCGCCTACAAACGCATACGGCTTGGGATATTTGTCGGTAAAATTGCCCACAAAGGGTTGCAAAATAGACGCAGTAACCTGAAAAGCAAACGTAATGAATCCGATTTGCGTAAATGAAAGCTGGTAATCGGCTTTGAGCATCGGATACACTGAAGGCAACACCGATTGAATCAGATCATTGAGGAAGTGTCCGAAGCAAACAGCAAAAAGAATCGGAAACACGGTGGTGTAAGCGTCCTTTTTCTGAAGCGTCTCAGCGGAATTCATGGCGCAAATTTACAGGTATTTGTCGTTTCGTAACCGATTATTTCGTTAAATTCTTACAGACTACTTTGAAGAGGTGGAGATGGTGTTTTTTAGCCACGAATGAACGAATGATAAGCTACTTTTAATGAGTAACGAATAATCGCCTTTGGCGGTTTCACTAATGCATGATTTGTGGTATAAACAACGTTTATACATTCGCTTTAAATTGCACAAAGCACGTTATTCGTTCATTCGTGGCGGAAATAATGTGTCGGCATCAATAACAATCATGTTCTCCAAAAAAGTTTCAGAAGTACCTTCAGACAAACTTTTTAAATAAGCCGAACCGATAATAACACCGTCGCATTCTTCAAAACCCTGATCGCGCTTTTCGGGTGAATCAATTCCAAATCCAAGAAACAAAGGCGTTTCACCACACAACGTTTTCAATTCGCGGTATCGTTGTTGTTTGGCATCGTCGATGAGATAACCGTTGCCCGTGATGCTTGTCTGGCCGACCAAATAAACAAAACTTTCCTTGCAAGCCAAAGCAATTGTCTGTACACGTTCGTTATCCGTTGCGGGCGTAATCAGAAAAGTCACCGGAACATCATACGCCTGGAAAATCTTCGCATAGCGTGTGCTGTACAATTCGTACGACAAATCGGGCAGAATCAGCGAGGCAATTTTCAGTTCCTGGCATTTCGCTAGAAAATTCCCCAAGCCGTATTGCAACACCGGATTCAAATAACCCATCAACACCAACGGAATAGTTATTTGCTCGCGAATACCTATCAATTGCCGGAAAAGTAAATCGAGTGTCATGCCGTTTTCAAGCGCGATCGAACTGGTATGTTGAATCACTGGGCCATCAGCCATCGGATCAGAAAATGGAATTCCGATTTCAATGAAATCGACTCCGTGTTTCTGTAATCGGATTAATTCTTCGGGAAGACTTTCGCTATTCGGATAACCCGCTGTTGTAAAAATACTTACTTGTTTGTGTGCTTTTTGAAATGGATTCATGGCGTGTTTAAAGTTGAATTTCGGTCTGATAAGTATTCATGTCTTTGTCGCCGCGGCCGGAAAGATTGATCACCACACAATCATCCGATGTTAACGAAATTTGATGAAGTGCCGCCAACGCATGAGCGCTTTCCAACGCCGGAATAATTCCTTCTAATCGCGAACATTCCAACGCAGCTTCCAGCGCTTCACTGTCGGTAATGGCAAGTGATTTTGTGCGCCCGGTGGCGATTGTATGTGCGTGTAAAGGGCCGATTCCCGGGTAATCCAGACCGGCGGAAATGGAATGCGGTTCGATCACTTGTCCGCCAGCGTCCTGCATCAATAACGTAAAACTCCCATGCAACACGCCCGGACTTCCCAGTACAGAAGTAGCCGCCGATTTCCCCGAATGAATACCCAACCCAGCTGCTTCAACGGCTATCAATTCCACATCAGGTTGATCGTAATAATGGTAAAACGCTCCGGCCGCATTGCTTCCTCCACCTACGCAAGCAATCACTTTGGTCGGATTGCGATTTCCTGTTTTTGCCAGCAATTGTTCGCTGGTTTCTTTCGAAATGACCGATTGAAAATACGCCACCATTTCCGGATAAGGATGCGGCCCGACAACACTTCCGATCAGATAATAAGCGTCCGGATGATTGATCCAGTGACGAATGGCTTCATTGGTCGCGTCTTTCAGGGTTTTACTTCCCGAAGTGGCCGGAACGACTTTCGCGCCGAGCATTTTCATGCGTTGTACGTTTGGCGACTGGCGTTCAATGTCTTTTTCGCCCATGTACACAATGCAGTTCAGGCCCATCAGCGCACAAACTGTTGCGGTTGCCACACCATGCTGTCCGGCTCCGGTTTCAGCAACAATATCGGTCTTTCCCATGTGTTTGGCCAATAAAATCTGACCAATCGTGTTGTTGATTTTATGCGCGCCGGTATGACACAAATCTTCGCGCTTGAAATAAACCGCACAACCGAATTTTTCGGAAAAACGCGTCGCAAAATACAATGGAGTAGGCCGGCCAACGTAATCATTGAGCAATGAACTGAATTCCCGTTCAAACGCTTCTGTGAAGCAATACGAACGAAATGCACTATCAAGCTGTTCTACGTTTTCGCGCAGCAACTCTGGAATATAAGTTCCACCGAAATCGCCGTAAAAACCCAATTCGTCGGTTTCAAGATACGATGCTGTTTTCATGTTGCAGTTGTTGAATGAATATTTCAATGAGTTGTACATTTTTGACTTTTGGAGTGGTTTCAAACCGACTGTTGAGATCATAACCGATGCACAACGGATGGTCGAAATGACGTAAGGAAACCAATGTGTCCAATCCGATTCCGCCGCTGAGGAAGAAGGAACGCGGACCTTGATAACCTTCCAGAATTTCCCAATCGAATGAAGTTCCCGAACCACCACGCTTTGAACTTTTGGTATCAAACAAAAAGTAATCCACCACATTATGATACTCATCGGTTGCTTCCAAATCTGCTTTTGTGGCAATGCCGAAAGCTTTGATCACCAGAATGTCATTGGGCAATTGGGTACAAAAATCCGGTGTTTCGTCGCCGTGTAATTGCACTGCCGTGAGTTGATGTTGCAGAATAGCCGTTTCAATCGTTTCCAGCGAAGCATTTACAAACACGCCCACTCGTTGTTTCCCGAATGAAGGAATCGATTCCTGTGTAAAGCGAGGCGATTGTTCTGCAAAGATGAATCCGATGAAATCCACTTCCGGAATCGCAGCAATTTTTGTGCTTTCGATGTTGTTGGTTAATCCACAAACTTTGATCTGTTTCATACTGCAAGTGTTAATTGGGCTAAATGCTGTTCACGTAAAATGCTTTCGCCGATCAAAGCACCTTTGTAGCCTGCCGCTTTTAAGGCATCCAGCTCGACAATTGTTTTGATACCGGATGCCGTAATGGCAGGAACAAAATTGGGTAAGTAAGGTGCCAGCACGAAACTGTGTTCCAATGAAGTTTGCTGCGCTGCCAGATCACGATTGTTTACCGCAATGATGTCCACTTCGTCGTTGAGTTTCTCCAATTCGTGAAACGTGTGAACTTCAAATACAACTTCCAATCCGAGACTTTTGGCCACAATGGTCAGGTGATGCGCCTGCTGTTTTTCTAAAACGGCCGCAATGAGTAAAATGGCGTCGGCACCTGCGGCTTTCGATTCAAATAATTGTAATTCGTCGATGATGAATTCCTTGCGTAGAATTGGCAGATTGCTTGCTGATCGAACCTGAAGTAAATCATTGATACTTCCCCCGAAATACGTATGATCGGTGAGAACGCTAATGGCGATAGCTCCGTTTTTTTCGTATTCCAATGCCAATTCAGCAGGATTAAGATCGGGAGAAATAACGCCACCACTCGGCGATTTTCGCTTGATTTCTGCGATAATACCGAATTCATGATCCGATAATTGTTGTTTTAATGAACGTGTAGCTTGCGAAAATAACGGCTGTTGAATAAACGAAGCGATGGAATTACTTTGTCGCAAAAGCTGTATTTCTTCTTGTTTATTGGCGATGATGTGATCGAGTATTGTTTTCATAAATCAATTGTTTGGTTGAAGGTGATTGACCGCCATTCCGGATTTCAGTTGTTCCAGTGCTGTGAAAAAAGCGTCGTTGTAAGAAAGTGAAGCATCGAAAGTTTGAATCGCCAAAGCGACATTTCCGGCAACAACAGTGTTTTGTGCTTCGGTACCTTTTCCCTGGAGAATGGCCACCACTATTTTTGCAGATTCCAGGGCAGAATTTCCTCCCTGAATTGTTGTCAGAGAAACAGACTTTCCGATTGGACTTTTGTGCATTAGTTCATCGCGATTGCCGCTCAAAATACGGGTAGAACCGATGAATGTGAGTTCGTCAAATCCGTCCATGCCGTGAATGACCGTATACGATTTTCGTGTTCTGTGCAACACGTGTTGGTAATGTTTCGCCAGTTCCAGCGAATAGGTTCCCGTGAGCTGATGCGTCGGATTTGCCGGATTCACCAACGGCCCGATTCCATTAAAAAAGGTGGGGATTCCCAATGCTTTCCGCAAAGGTGCAACGCGTTTTAAAGTTGGATGAAACAACGGAGCATGCAGAAAACAAATGTTGTGTTTGTCGAGTTGTTGCTGCAATTGTTGTTCATCTGCGGTGAATTGATAACCCAAAGCTTCCAGCACCGTGGAAGAACCACAAAGCGAACTTACGCCGTAATTGCCGTGTTTCACCACTTTGTAACCGAGACTGGCAAGCACAAACGCGCTTGTGGTGGAAACGTTAAACGTGTTTTTTCCATCGCCACCGGTTCCGCAAACATCGATGGTGTTTTCTGCTTCCAGCTTTATTGGAAGTGCCAGTTCGAGCAATGCTTTTCGAAATCCGAGCAGCTCATTCAATTGCAAACCACGGTATTGAAGAGCGGTGATTAGCGCCACAATTTGCTCATCGGTTGTTTCCCGGTGATTGAGTTTCAGCATCGTTTCATAAGCCGATTCTTCCGACAGATATGCGCCGGAAAGTATTGTTGTCAGTGTTTTTTTCATCGCAGTGAATTAATCCAGTTTGTAATCATGGTTCTTCCTGTTGGTGTGAGAATGGATTCCGGGTGAAATTGAATCCCAATCGTTGGATGCGAAACATGCCGGAACGCCATGATGGTTTGGTCGGCCGTTCTGGCTGTGATTTTCAATTCAGCATTCTCTTCCTGACCGACCTGCCAGCTGTGATAACGACCCACATCAATTGTTTCGGGCAAACCGGCAAAAAGCGGCTCTTCTTTATCAATGAAAACGGCGCTTGCTTTTCCATGGATGGGAACAGGACAAGGTTCCAGTTTCGCTCCGAAAACTTCCGCAATAGCTTGATGTCCGAGGCAAACACCAAGCATTCCTTTCGTTCCCGAATAGCGTCGGATAATTGGTTTTAATTCGCCTGCTTCGTCGGGAATTCCCGGTCCGGGCGACAATAAAATGGCGTCGCATTGGTCCAGTAAATCATAATCGATCGCGTTGTTACGTTGCACGAATACGTCCACATCCTCGCATTCACGCACGTAGCGCACCAGGTTGTAGACAAACGAGTCAAAATTGTCAATCACAGCTATTTTCATGCGTTCTCAAATTGAGGTGAATGTGCGGCAGAAATAGCTCTACGCACGGCAGCCAGTTTGTTGTTGACTTCCTGTAATTCATTCTCCGGAACTGAATCCAATACAATTCCGGCACCGGCCCTGAAATGGAGCACGTTGTTGCGACTCAGCATACTTCGAATGACAATTGCCAGATTTACCGATCCGTCGATTCCCAAAAAACCAATCGCTCCGCCATAGTATTCGCGGTTGTCACCTTCCAGTTGTTGGAGCAATTCCAAGGCTTTTGGTTTGGGGGTTCCGGAAAGTGTTCCCGCAGGAAAAGTTCCCGAAAAAAGCTGTAACGGATGATGCTCACCCAACGTGCCGATCACTTTTGAAACCAGGTGAATCACATGACTGAATTGCTGGACTTCTTTGTAGGCAGAAACGTTTACTTCATTACAATACTTACTCAAATCATTTCTCGCTAAATCAACAAGCATGGTGTGTTCGGCGTTTTCTTTTTCGTCATGAACCAACTGGTAAATGGCTTCCAAATCCTGCGCGTCATCTCCGGTTTTTCGCACTGTTCCGGCAATTGGGTGAATGGAAGCAATGCCTTTTTTTAATTGAATCTGCGTTTCAGGTGATGAGCCCATCAAACGATACGATTCCATGTCGGCATAAAACAAATACGGAGACGGATTCAGACGGCGTAGCTGACGATAGACTTCAAAATCATCACCGAAAAATGGCTGTGAAAACGGACGGGAAACCACCAGTTGAAACACATCTCCACGAAGAATGTGTTGTTTGGCATGATCAACCATCGATAGAAAAGTTTCATTGGAGGTTGGAGAAGTCGCTTCATCAGTCACCGAAAAGGGTAAGCTTTCCGGAGCATTTTTCCGCAATTGCAATTCCAGTTGGTCCAATGAAGGTTGTTCATCCGAAAAGGAATTGGTGACGACGTGTCCCGAATCGTGAAAATGGTCAAGCACGATGAGGTATTCGTAAAGTATCAGATGCGCCAATGGTAAATCACCTTCTCCGGCCAAACGATCAATTCCGGTTTCTTCAAAATGCGCAAACTCAAATCCGAAATACGAAAAGAATCCGTTGTGCGGAATTTCAGGCGATTCAAAACCGATGGAGGAAATGATTTCAACCAGTTGTTGCGTTACCGATTGTGCGGATTCAAACGGAATCAAACGGGTTTCCAAAGCAGTTTGAAGCGTAATGAAACTATCGCTGACAATAATTTCCATCAACGGATTTAACCCGATAAACGAATGACTGTCGACCCGCGAATGGTAGTCGTTACTTTCCAGTAAAACCGGTTTTCGGTAGTGATTCCGGAGGTTTAAGTACATGCCGACCGGTGTATGGAGATCGGCATTGAACGGATGTATGTGAGAGAAAATGTGCATGATTTTAAAAAAGTTGGGAACAAAAAAACGGCCTGTCAGTGATGACAAGCCGCGCTTAATTATGGAGAAATACCAATGCGTCAACGCCAGTCATCTGAAAAAGAAGACTGCCACCAGCATTGTGTATTGTTCATGCGAATCATGGCGCAAATGTAGAACGCAACTTTTGAATTCACAAACAAAAAGTGAAATATTTTTATTAAATCGAATAATTTGTTGATATTATAACAGTATATTTGTCGGCAAATGACACTGTTTTTATCCATACAACACGGAATTAATTCGTGGTGGATCGCTTTCAAACGATAGCGAAACAGTCGGCATTTGAGTATATTCCCGTTTCGTTGACCGAGCGGGATTTTTTTGTTTTTATTTGTTAACAGTTTGACCACCCTGTTTTGGGTGAAAAAAGAGTAACCTTGTAGTATGAGCAGCTTGATTCAGAAAAGTGGAAAACGGCCTTATTTAATAGCGGGTCCGTGCAGCGCCGAAACCGAAGAACAAGTAATGGAAACAGTGGCGCAATTGCAGCAATATTGTTCCATTGATCTGTTGCGTGCCGGTATTTGGAAGCCCAGAACTCGTCCCGATTCATTTGAAGGAGTAGGAGAAGTGGGCCTGGAATGGTTGGTAAACGCCGGAAAAATGATTGGTGTACCTACCACAACGGAAATTGCCAATGCTCGTCATGCCGAACTGGCACTAAAAGCCGGAGTCGATGCACTTTGGATTGGTGCGCGTACCACTGTGAATCCGTTTGCGGTGCAGGAAATTGCCGATGTACTGGAAGGAACAAACATTCCGGTGCTGGTGAAAAATCCTGTAAATCCCGATCTGGAATTGTGGATTGGCGCTTTCGAACGACTGGAAAAAGCAGGAATCACCGATCTTACGGCCATTCACCGCGGTTTTTCGGTGTATAAACACCCCAAATACCGTAACGTACCAAGCTGGGAATTGCCATTGGCACTACGAGATCGTCTACCTCACATTCCGCTCATTTGTGACCCGAGTCATATTTCCGGAAAACGCTCGTTATTGCTGGAAGTTTCACAAAAAGCAATGGATTTGAATTTCGATGGTTTGATGATCGAATCACATCGAAATCCCGATGAAGCATGGTCGGATGCCGCTCAGCAACTGACACCTGCCAACCTCAATATTCTGATCAATGAACTCGTTCTCCGATCACGTGAAGTAAGCGACAATGCGCTTGAAGAACTGGAAGAATTGCGGGAAAAAATAGGCGTGCTCGATGATCGTTTGTTTGAAATCCTGACCGCCCGTATGCGATTGAGTGAAGATGTAGGAGCTTTTAAGCAACAACACAATATTACGATCCTTCAGGAAGAACACTGGCGAAAAATGATTGCCGGCCGGTTGGAAAAAGCAGCCGAATATGGTTTGGCCGAGCGCTTCGTGAGTCTGGTCATGAATGCGCTTCACCAGGAATCGATTCGCCACCAGACACGCATTATGAATCCGAACGTACACCGCGCGAATGATTAAACAAGTTAGCTCAGGATTGAGAAGTGGCATCATTGCCATTCCGGCTTCAAAAAGCGATGCACAGCGCGCTTATTTGGCGGCAGCTTTGGCCCAAGGGAAATCGACCATAACGGGTTGGGGAAGCAGCAATGACGAACACGCAATGCTCACGGCAATTACATTACTGGGAGCTACCATTTCAATGGAAGACGACGAATTGATCATCGAAGGAATTGATCGTTTCCCGGAAACGGCGGCAATTTCTGCCGGAGAATCCGGTTTGGGAATCCGTTTGCTTTCCATGATTTGCGCGGCAAACAAAGGCCACTTTTCAGTTACCGGTGAAGGTTCACTTGCCGAACGGCCCATGGCTTTTGTCGAAACACATTTACCGCTTTTCGGAGCTTCCTGTCATACAACCAACGGAAAAGTACCACTCCTGATTCAGGGCCCGATGCACGGCGCTACCGCTAAAGTAGACGGTTCACTGAGTTCGCAATTCATTTCCGGATTATTAATGGCCTTGCCGTTGGTGGAAGGAAATAGTGAGTTGCAGGTACAGCAAATGATCAGCAAGCCCTACATCGATATGACCTTACAAACCCTGGAAGCGTTTGGTATTGTGGTGCGCACAAAATCTCCGTCAACCTATATCATTCCAGGCGAACAGATGTATCATGCCACGCATTATCAGATTGATGCCGATTGGAGTTCTGCGAGTTATTGGTTGGTTGCGGCTGCGATTGGACATCCCGTTACATTACGCGGATTGCGCCTGGATAGTTTTCAGGCAGATAAAGCATTGATGAGTTTCCTGCAGGCTGCCAATTGTCAGGTCCTTTTCAAGGAAGACACGATTGGCGTAGACGGATCTGCCCGCAAAGCATTCCAGGTAGACGCCACTGATTGTCCGGATTTGTTTCCGGCTCTTGTAACATTGGCAGCTTCCTGTGTAGGAACATCGGTCATTTCGGGAGCTTCGCGTTTGACGTACAAAGAAAGCCATCGTGGACTCACCTTACAATCCGAATTCGGTAAATTGGGCGTAAAAATCGACCTCGTGGAAGACGATATGCTCATTCATGGTACGGGAATTATCTCCGGAGGAATCGTTGATTCACACAACGATCACCGTATTGCGATGTGCCTGGCGATTGCGGCCACACTTGCTACCGATCCGGTTGAAATTCATGGCGCAGAATCGGTTGCTAAAAGTTACCCTGACTTTTGGCGCGATCTCGAAACGTTGGTTTAGCATTCCCCACGAAGATATTATTTGTGTCAGTCTAGGCTGATATTTTCTCTCCCAAAAATTCGTGAATTCTTGGGGAGAAACGTTATCATTGGTAAACCTTCGTACCGCATTTGCGTGAATTTTTAGTTAAAATATCTGTAACAATCGCATTTTTTTCCATTTTTAGCATGAGTTCTGTTCGTGGTTGGTTTTTGGCAGAACTTTTGGAGAGTTGGTGAAATGAATAAGTGGTTAATCATCCTGCTAATGGTGAGTTGTCAGTTGACAGCTTTTCTGGCGCGTGCTCAGAATCCTGTTCTGCAACCGCTTGATTCACTCAAAACCGATTCCATTCCGCCACCGCTTTATCCTTTTCTTTCAAACGACTCGTTGATTTCTTATTATGTGGTAGAAGACACCGCAAAATATACCTTCGGAATGATCTGTTCCGATTTGGATTATTTCCTCAAAACCTATCCTGATCTGGTACACGATCAACCGCTGGGAAAATCGGAATTTGGGTTGGAACTGAGAACTGTTCGGATCGGAAGGCCCGCACCGAACAAACGCTCTGTGTTTTTGGTCGGGAACATTCATGCGCGGGAAGATTACAGTTCTAAATTGTTGATGAAATTCCTGAATGTCTATTTGCTTGCTATCGACGGTAAAAGCCCGTTGTACCCCAATGCGAAACTATTATTGGATTCGATCGATATTTACATTACTCCGGTTGCCAATCCTGACGGATTAAAAATTGCGCACAATGATCTGTTTGGAATTGAAAGTGCATTTGCGCTGGTGAGAGATTCGATCTTTTTGGAAGATAGTTACAACGAGTGGAAAGCAAACGGAATCGGGATCGATCTCAACGACACATTTGACGACGGTAATTTTGAAATTAAAAAAGGCGGTGTTGTGCATACCAAACCGGCTTCGGAAGGTTATAAAGGAGCACGCGCCGCCCAGGCGAAAGAAACACAGGCATTGCAAAATTTCGTACTGGCAAAACGTCCGTTGATTACGGCTTCGTTTCACACAAAAGGAAATATTTTCTTCTGGGCCGATGCCAAAACACATCCGCTTTTCAAGAACGTGGATACCGAAATCGTTCAAAAAGCCGCTGCGGTTTCCGGTTTTCGGGTATCGTCTATTTCAAAGAATCCAGCCGATTACGGATGCGGTTTGGAAAATTATGTACGCTCCAAAGCCGGTTTGATCGGTGTTTGTGTGGAACTTTCCCGAGGTGATAAAACCCGATTCCAACACCCCGATAATCAATTCAACAAAGAAGTTTGGGAACGCGCCTGGCAATTGCCGTATCTGTATATTGAAAATGCCGTTATCTACGGTTCGCGCATTGAAGAAAATGCGCGGATTTATATGGGTAACTAATTGTGTTGTTTTGTAAGCGCGGGACGCATCCCGCGCCTACGAAATACAACACAATCTCGCGTTTACTCCAAATACAATACCTGTCCTTTCGAATAATCAATCGAATAATTAAACGAAAACTGTTTGGTTTCGCCTTTATTAATGGTGTTTCTCCAGGTCAGAATTCCTGTTTTTTCATTCAAAACCGCACCGGTATAACTTCCTTGTTTCACCTTGATGTCATCATTCACCGAAATAGGGAAGTGGT
The DNA here is from genome assembly GCA_040387295.1 of Bacteroidota bacterium. GTDB lineage: Bacteria > Bacteroidota > Bacteroidia > Flavobacteriales_D > Crocinitomicaceae > Fluviicola. The sequence goes on from JAZKEB010000006.1 coordinate 82,527, forward strand.
CTTTCATAATGAACGGAATACTCGCTGCGCCGTTGTTACGAATTGTGAAATCCCATTGAACCTCATATTTGGTGCGGTTTCCGGCAACGCGTGTTTTGGTATTTTCTTCACTTTGTTTGCGTTCAACCACCAGTTTACGATCTTTCCCCAGTGAAAAACTCAGGGTATCTCTGGTCGAATTGACATCTACGTAGCTTTTACCGATAAACGTACCGTCGAAGTACAAATTCGATTCGCCGTTCAGTAAATTTAATTTTTCCCAGCCGGAAATCTGCGCTACCAAATACACCGATGGATCCAGTTTCGGAACAGCATGGTATTCGTAAACGGCGGGCATTTCGTAAGTTGAAATCGCTACACGATGATCCGCATTGTCGGAAGGAATGCTAAACGGTGTGTTGATCTGGAATTCCATGCGGAGATCTTTCTGAACCGCAGTAGCAATGGATTGTTCGTCGTCTAAAGCTGCATTTTCGACGCCATTGGCATAGTAATATTTTTCTTGCTCCGCCTTTTTCATAGGCATTCGTTTAGTGTCTTCTCTGGTAACTGTCTGACGATTTGAACTGAAAACGAGCTCTTCCTGTGCATTACCACCGACATAATTGTATCCATTCTGATCTACACCTTCTCCTTTTCCGTATCCCTTTCCACCGCCGGGACCACCGATTCCTTCCATTGCAACTGATTGCGGATACAGCATGATTTTCCGGAACGGACGATCGATGTAAACCGTTTCGCCATTGTAACCAAGATAATTCACCACATACATGGTTTCTCCGCGCGGAACCACAAACGAGAAACGTCCGCTGGCATCAGTTGAAACACTGGTGTTTGGGTCGCTGTTCATCTGAATTTTAGCAAACGCCAATGGTTCGCCCGAAACGGCGTCAATTACTTCACCGTAAACGGTTTCACCCGAATAATTGTACGTCATTGCCGGACGCGGGATGATTGGTCGGCTGGGAGCAGGTGTGTAATAATTCAGGTACCACGGATCGATTGTCGCTTCCTGCGTATTGTCGTATGGATCGTTGGTTGAAAGGATCAATTGCACCTGATCCCAGTTTTCGCCGGTGTTTTGAGTAACCAATCCTTTGGCTTCCAATAAAACAGGAGCGCCAACGCCGTTACTTCGCATATCGTAATACGGTTTCCAGGAAGCATTCGGAGTGATGTATGAAAATTCGAAATCGATTTTTCCACCTGCCGATACGTCGAGTTCCACCTGAATTTCGGTGTAATTTTTCACCGGTAAACTTCTGCGCGTATTGATTTCCTGTTCCAGTTGATTGATGGCGCGGATTATCACTTCAATCTCATCTTCCAGTTGCGATTTACGCAGTTGAATCTCGGTGAGTTTGGAGTGAAAAAACGTTGATGCTTCTTTCAATTCGGTGATTTTCACGGCTACCTGCTGACTTCCCAAATCGTTGTTCTTCAACAACAATTGTTCGTCGTACAATAAAACAGAGTACTCATCGCGCAGCTTGCGTTCTTCCGTTTCATAGGTTTTCCGTTTGGTGTTCATCGCGTCGACATCTTGTTTGGCGATGGCCACTTCATCAAAATCCTTCCGTGTGCGAACACTCAGAATGGTCGCGTTGGAAGATGATTTTAACTGAATCGAATTCGGGTCGACATAATCGGTGAGTTTTTCGAAAACCACCACTTGTTTTCCACCCGACAAATCAACCGATTTGGTGTGTTTGATCTGAGCCCCGGAAGTAAATACTGTTACCTGGCTGATGGGAGCGTTGATTTTTTTGTCGTTTTGCGCAACGGCTGTAAGCGGCAGCAACGCAAGTGTTATAAGAATGAACTTGAACATAGTTTCGTGTTTTAGCGAATGATTACTCTAAATAAATGGGTTGTCCGTTGGAGTAATCCACCGTGTAATTGAAGAAAAAGAGCTTACTCTCGCCTTTGTTGATGTTCATCTTCCAGGTCAGAATTCCTGTTTTTTCATCCAAAAGGGCATTTGAGTACTCGCCTTGTTTCACTTTGATATCGTCATTTACCGAGAGCGGGAAATGATCTTTCATGATAAACGGAATGCTGGCCCCGCCGTTATTACGCACTGTGAAATCCCATTGTACCTCATACTTTGTTCGGCTGCCAATGGCGCGTGTTTTGCTTTTTTCTTCGCTGCGTTTGCGCTCAACCACCAGTTTTTTATCTTTCCCTAAAGAGAAACTAAGCGTGTCTTTCGCCGAATTGACATTCACATAACTTTTACCGATAAAGGTTCCGTCGAAATATAAATTTGATTCACCGTTGAGTAAGTTCAGTTTTTCCCAGCCTGAAATTTGAGCCACCAAATACACCGAAGGATCCAATTTCGGAACTGCGTGGTACTCGTAATTGGCTTTCATTTCATAGGTTGAAATCGCTACACGGTGGTCTGCATTATCCGAAGGAATGCTAAACGGTGTGTTGATCTGGAATTCCATGCGCAAATCTTTTTCTACCGCAGATGCCACCGGAGTGGAGTAGAACTGGCCATTGGCTTCTTCGCCTGAAAGCATATAACCTGTGATTGGACCTTTGTTTCTGTTCTTTTTCCGACCGTTGAATAGTCCTGCAGATCTGCGGCTTTCTACATCCATTAATTGCATCGGGGAATTTTTAACATCGCCATAATAATAGGCACCTCCGTAGTCTAACGACAGATTATTTTCGAAATTGATCTCCTCCATGGCAATTGCCTGTGGGTACAACATAATCTTGGTAAACGGTGCCTTGATCGGAATGTATTGATTGTCATATCCCAAATAGGAAACCGTGAAAGCTGTTTCATCGCGTGGAACCACAAACGAGAATCGTCCGTTAATGTCAGTTGAAACGACCGTATTGGCATTGTTGGCCATTTGCAACTTGGCAAAGGAAAGCGGTTCACCTGTAGTGGCATCCATGACTTCTCCGAAAACCGTTTCGCCGGAAAAATTATAGACCGGAGCCACACGCGCAGCAACCGGTTTACGTGGTGCCGGCGTGTAATAATTCAGGTACCATGGGTCCAGCGTTGTTTCGATTGTATTGTCATACGGATCGTTGGTGGAAAGTACCAGGTTGATGTTTTTCCAATCTTCACCGGTGTTTTGACTCACCAAACCTTTTGCCTCCAACAAAACCGGTGCGCCCACTCCGTTGCTGCGCATGTCGTAATAGGGTTTCCACGAAGCATTCGGTGTGATGTAAGAGAATACAAACTGCGTAGAACCTGCTTTCTCCACATCCAGTTCCACTTCGACTTCGGTGTAGTTTTTTACCGGAAGTCCACGTCGGGTGTTGATTTCCTGTTCTATTTGATTGATCTTGCGAATGATGGTTTCAATCTCGTCTTCCAATTGCGATTTGCGGAATTGAATCTCCGTCATTTTGGAATGATAAAACGTCGATGCCTCTTTGAGTTCTGACATTTTCACTGGTTGTTGCTGACTTCCCAAATCGTTGTTTTTCAAGAGCAATTGCTCGTCGTACAGCAAAACGGTGTATTCATCGCGTAACTTACGTTCTTCACTGTCCAGTTTTTTACGCTTGCTGTTCAATTCATCCACGTCTTTTTTCGCGATGGCCACTTCGTCGAAGTTCTTGCGCGTGCGTACACTTAAAATAGTCGCATTTTCAGACGATTTGAGTTGAATGGAATTCGGATCGACGAAATCGGTCAGTTTTTCAAAGACCACTACCTGTTTTCCTGCAGAAAGGCTGATCTGCTTGGAATGCTCTATCTGTGCACCCGATGTGAAGACGGTTACTTTTTGAATAGGAGCATTGATCTTTTCTTCTTTTTGAGCCCATCCGCCAAGCGGGATAGCCAGTAGCAGCAAATACTTCAATTGATTCATAAATTGTGCTTAAATAAAAAAACGTACCCAATAGGATACGCTTTAAGATGAAGAACGTTCATTCGTTCCATAAATTTCATTACAATTTTATTGGAAGGGTCAATTTATCAAGACTGATTTCGTACATATCCATGCTGCTTTTCTGACCTTGAATCGTAAATCCTGCCATCACCACTTTGTTCAAATCGCGGTAAATTTTAAAATGTGTATCGTCATTCACTGTATTTACGGAAACACCCAGATTTTTTGGAGAAGTCCATCCGCTTCCGGTGTTTTCACACACATACACATCCAATCCGCCCATTCCGGTGCGGCCGTCGGAGCTGAAAAACAAATAACGTCCGTCAGGCGAAATGTAAGGTGTTGTTTCGCGTCCTGTTGTGTTTACACTATCGGAAAGCTGAACGGCAGTTCCCCATTTTTTTCCCTGGCGCTGCACCATGTAAATATCCGTTGAGCGTTTGTCGCCTTTTCGGTCGGATACAAAATACATCGTATTTCCATCAGCCGTTAAAGTAGCCGAACCTTCCATGAAGGTTGTGTTGATGGTTTTATTCGATATGATTTTCGGCGGTCCCCATTTTCCTTTATTGGTGAAAACAGCTTCGCAGATATCAGAACTTCCTGTCAGTTTTTTGGCATCCGTTGCGGTGTTGTTAAAGATAACGATCGCCGATAATCCGTCAATTGACAAGTGCGACATCGCATCAAAACCGTCGGTATTTAATCGCTCAATGTTGTTTGTAACACTATCCCATTGCTGCGTACCTGTGTTCCAAACAGCGCTGTAAATATCTTCGAAATATTCCTGATCGTCAGGATTTACACGACCACCGGTGGTGTTTCCTCTACGCGATGTAAAGTACAAACGCTGACCATCGTCACTTAAGATCGGACCGTATTCGTTGAATCCCGAATTCACTTCGCCACGCATGGCAATACGTTGATTGGAACCCAGTTTTTGCTGTTCTTTTACGAATTCGCAATCAGAAATTTTCTTTTCAATGCGCAATTCTTTCACACGTGTTTTAGGAAGTTCCTTCAACGCGATTTCATAGTAAATCAACGCGGTATCGATACTTCCGATGCGGTGGTAACTGCTTCCTAAAATGTCGTAAACGTCTTTGTCAATATCCGTACTTCCTTTTGCAACAGCTGCTTCACCATACTGACGGGCGTAACCGAAATTGTTCAGTTTGTAGTGACAATAAGATGTCCAGTAATCCGGTTTCCATGAATTAGGATCTTTTTGAGCTGCTTCTTTAAAAACAATCAATGCATCACGCACTTTTGCCTCGCGAATCAGTTGTTTTCCCTGATCAATTAATAAAAGAGCTGCTGATTTGTCAACGATACCTGTAATGGTATCAGGTGGTGTAGCAGGGTTTGAAAGTGCCAATAGTTTTGATCCGAATCCCGCCAAAACCAAGCATAAACTTAGGATAATTTTCATACTTTAATAGTTATCTCTCCTCATTTGGAGTGAACAAAATAACATAAAATATTCTATCAATTACGCGGAAATGAAGAAAATCAGGTTGTTGTTGATAATTCATTCTTTTCAGCAACAATCAACTTTGCTTCTTTTAAATTCACCACATCATCCATGGCAATGGTAGCCGCCACAATCGACCAGATCGGCGCAAAGGCAGCGCACATCCACAAAAACAGGTTGATGATGAAGTGATAAATGAAAACAAACGGTCCGCCGCCACCGCCTGCTGTTTCACCGAAGGAACTCCAGTCAAATAACGCCTTTAAATCAACCGGAACCCAAATCATGATGCTGTAAATGGAACCGATGGCAATAGCGAGTCCACGATTTTTGCGTGCAAACTGCACACTTTGGTCCACGTTCAGACGCAGGCGTTCGTTCACATAATCCATGAATGAGAAGCCGTAATAAAAGAACCCGATCACAAAAATGAGGTAAAACAGGGGACTTTCTTCGGCATCGCTCCATCCCAACCGGGCAATGAGGTAAACAATAATGAAGAAAAAGTATTCCCACATGATATTGCGAATGGCAATGCGAAAACCACGCTTCACATCACTGATCAGCATTCCAAGGTCGAATTTGTATTCGTTTCCGGTGAGCGCGAATTCTACTTTTTGGGAAAGATGTGAAAGCAACGGCGATAATAATATCACAACCAGGTACTTGGCAAAACGCATCAGCAGGATGGCAATGGAAATTTCGATCAGCAACCGGATCATGTACCAAACAATATCGTTCATGTTGCTGGCGCTTGTAGAAGGAACGTGCAACTGGATCAGGTGTCCCATCTGGTAAATGCCCAACATCAATATTGCCGGAATACCCACATACCAATACATCTTGTGTTCGATGATAAATCGAAACGCTTTGTAAAAAGCACGGTAGCCGATAAATAAATTCCGCAAAAAACGCATGCTCAAAAGTAGGGATTAAGAATGTTGAATGCTGAATTTTGAATGTTTAATTGTAGACTTTTCGTAAATGATCATTTCTTGCTTCCAAACTCTTAGCAGAGTTGATAATTGTTAAACAAACTGATTGCTCTAATCGAACCTTCATTCAACATTCAAAATTCAGCATTCACAATTGAAATAAGTTATCTTTGCCTCTTTCAAAATTACCGCTCAGCGGAAAAACACCGGTTATGCAATTAACAGCACTTTCAGCAATTAGTCCGATCGACGGACGTTATCGTTCCAAGGTAGCCGAACTGGCGCCTTTTTTCTCGGAATTCGGACTCATTAAATACCGTGTTCTGGTAGAAGTGGAATACTTTATTGCGTTGTGCGAATTGGGATTGGAACCGCTCAAATCGGTGGAATCTTCCATCTTCCCGAAAATCAGAGCAATTGTAACCGATTTTTCAGAAGAAGATGCGTTGGCGATCAAAACCATCGAACGCACCACGAACCACGATGTGAAAGCCGTGGAATATTTTCTGAAAGAAAAAATGCAGGGCCTTGGTCTAGGCGATCAGCTGGAGTTTATTCACTTCGGATTGACCTCGCAAGACATCAACAACACCGCCATTCCGATTAGCCTGAAAGAAGCCATTGCAGAAGTGATGGTTCCCGAAATAAAAGCGTTGATTGCACAATTGCGTGCTTTTGCAAAAGACTGGTCGGCTATCCCGATGTTGGCACGTACACACGGTCAGCCGGCTTCTCCAACTATTTTGGGGAAAGAAATTGCGGTATTTGCCGAGCGTTTGCAATTGCAACTGGATGATTTATTGACGATTCCTTATGCGGCTAAATTCGGTGGAGCAACCGGAAATTTTAATGCGCATCATGTGGCTTTTCCTGAAGTGAATTGGGTGCAATTTGCCAACGAGTTTGTGAACGACCGCCTGTTGTTGAAACGCAGTCAATTGACCACACAAATAGAAAATTACGACGAGGTAGCGCGTTTATTCGACGCGTTAAAACGCATTAATACGATCGTTTTGGATTTAGACCGCGATATGTGGACCTACATTTCGATGGATTATTTCAAGCAAAAATTGAAGGAAGGCGAAGTTGGTTCTTCAGCCATGCCGCACAAAGTAAACCCGATCGATTTTGAAAATTCGGAAGGAAACATCGGAATTGCCAACGCGTTGTACGAACATTTATCGGCCAAATTACCGGTTTCGCGTTTACAGCGCGATTTGACCGATTCTACCGTTTTGCGGACGATTGGAATGCCGCTTTCACATTCGTTAATTGCGTTGAAAGCTACGGCTAACGGTCTGGGTAAATTGCTGCTCAACCGCGATGCTATTGATGCCGATCTGGAAGACAATTGGGCAGTAGTAGCCGAAGCAATTCAAACAATCCTGAGAAGCATTGGTTTCCCGAAACCGTACGAAGCCTTGAAAGGATTAACCCGTAAGAATGAAAAAGTGACGAAAGAAACGGTTCATGCGTTCCTCGAAACATTGGAGATCAACGACGAAATTCGCACCCGCTTAAAGCAAATAACCCCGCAGAATTATACCGGAGTTAATTTATTGTAATTCGTGCCATAAATCCGATATTCTGGTTATATTGACTAAAATTAAGATGAGCTTGCCACGATTAGTTAGTATATCCATGATCTTGTTTTGTTTGCAATTGCAGGCGCAAGAGTATGTTATTGACTGGGTGCAAGACAGTAAGCGAAGTATCAGCCAGATCGTGGATGTATTTCCGCAAAACGGCACCAGTTTTTTTACCTATCAACTTTCCAATTCTCAATTGCTACAGGCGCCCAAAGTGACCCGTTATGAAAACGGCGAACCCATTATTACCAAGCGCATCGAGCAACACATTGAAAACAACATGGTGACGCTGGAAGAATTGGTCGTGTTCAACGGTTCGTTGCTGGGATTTCTCTCCGACAAAAAAGACGGTGTAAACAGCCTGTACATGGTGAAATACGATACCGAAATCGACCCGTTGGGCGACCCGGAAGTGATCACGTCTTATCCCCGAAACAAAGGTTTATCCGGTCGTGGTTTCTTCAATGTGCTGACTTCCAAAAACAAACGTTATCTGTGCGTGGAATATGTGATTCCGGGTAAACGCGATCATTTCGACCGTTACGGTTACAAAGTAATAGACAGTGCGTTCAGCGTGGTAACCGAAGGTGAATACGAGATCCCCTACAATGCCCGGAATGCCAGTGTAGATGTGCGTTATCTAACCGACAATGGCGATTATATCCTGGGAATTTCCGTTTATTCCAATGCCACTATCGGCACCTGGAAAGATTACAACGCACTGGAAAAAACGGTGGTGGTGCATGTGAAAGGCGATAATTTTTCGGAATATGAGTTAAGTATCGAAGACAAGCGCGTGTTTGATATAGGGGTGAATGCGCTCGATTCGATCCTTGTAGTTACCGGTACCTACGGTGAAGAAATGTCTTCCGGTTCGCAGGGCGTTTTTATGATGCGGATCAATCTGGATGAAAAGAAAATCAGGCAACAGTATTTTGAGTTGTTCCCGCGCGATTTCATGACGCAGGATATGACTCCCAATGAAATTGATCGGTTGGAACGCCGTGAAGATCGTGGAAGATTGGGGCCGCAGCTTTACAATTATGCCATCAGAAGCATTTACCCGCTCGATGATGGTTCTACCATTGTAGTGGCCGAGCAATTCTACATTTACCAGCAAACAACCACCGATGCCAGGGGAATTAGTCAAAGTGTGAGTCACTACTATTTCAACGATATTGTATCGTACAAGATTGATGTAAGCGGCAAATTTAATTGGATGATTCGGATTCCGAAAGAGCAGCATTCAGTGAATGATTACGGTTATTACAGCTCGATCAAGAGTTTTGTAAACAACGGAAAGCTGGTTTGTTTTTTCAACGACAACATTAATAATTATGATGAGTTTGGCGTTTACGAAGGCTTTAACCGCAGCATCAGCTTTCCGGCACGTAAAAAATCATATACCTTGGCTAAATGCGAAGTGGATATTGCTTCCGGCGAAGTGAACCGAATGTCGTTTAACGATTACAACGAAACACAAGGTTATGTGATTCCACGCTTATCCACGATTGATTATCCCAACAGGCAAGTGCTGTTTTACGCACAAGGGCGTTTTGATCGTTTCGGAATTTTGCAATACTGAATTCGATAACTGCAATTCAACATTCAACACTAAAAATTCAACATTTTAGGTGCGTTTTTTTCGCATGATATTAATCCACGACAATCCCAAAAATACCATGAACCCGATCACTGCAAAATAAGCAATGTAATCGCCTAGGTATTGGTAAATGGTCTTGCGATCACTTAGCTGAATGGTTTCTCTGAAAGCATCGGCTTTCCACCAACCGGTTTCACGGAGCACATCACCCCGTTGATTGATAACACCTGATTTTCCGGTATTGGCCGAACGAACCACATATTTCCGGTTTTCGATGGCGCGCAACCGCGAGAAGGCGAAATGCTGTTTGTAACCCGGAGTGTCGCCCCACCAGCCATCGTTGGTGATAATGGCAATAAAACCAGCATCCTGCTTGCATTGACGGCGTACAAAATCACCGTAAATCGATTCGTAGCACACTACAGGAGCAAATCGGGTGCCGTTTGAGCTCATCACTGACGGGCCATTATCCTGCACGCCCAGCGAACCGCTTGAACCACCCAATTCAATACTCATTTGTTCCAATTGCGGAAAGATATTGGAGAACGGAATTTTTTCCACTCCCAATACCAGTTTTGATTTATGAATAATCTCAGGTGTTCTGAATTCTTTAAATAACACCGATGAATTGTAATATTCCACGTAATCATTACCGCCATCTTCCTTACGCGAAGCGCGCGAATTGGGATATTCGAAATGCCGGCGGGTAGTGGCGCCGATCAGAAAAGATGCGTTGTGCCATTTCGCCCGGCGTTCCATCAATGAATGGTAAAACGTCAACTGGTGCAATTCGCTTTCATCAAACGCATAATTGGGTGATAACGCCGTTTCAGGAGCAATCACCAGTTGAGTGCGGTTGCTTACTGTTTTGTCTGCTGCGGCCAGAATATCCATTAGCTGCTGCTGGTCTGATGCGCCGTCGAATTTTTCGTTATACGGATCCACATTCGGTTGAATAACCACTACTTCATACGGTTTGTTCACTTCGGAATAGCTGACGTAAAGTACCAGTGAAAGCAAAACAGGAATGAACAAAAAAGCTGCAATTTGAATGAGAAAAGGACGCAAACTACTACGTTGCTCACGGTCGATGTAAACTTTCCGGATCAGGCGATACAACATCAGGTTGATCATCAGCACCCAAAGTGTTCCACCAAATACGCCTGTCCAGGCATACCATTGCACAAGTGCAGGAACATCAGCAAAAACGTTACCGAGTGTGAGCCATGGCCACGATAATTCCCAGTTAAAATGCAGAAATTCGAATGAAATCCAGACGCTGATCAGAATAGGGGCAGTCCAGTGATTGCCCATACGTTTTTTGATGCGGTGAAAAAGGTAAAATACCACCGCCATGAGCAAACTGTTGCAGATGAAAGCCATGTAGGCGCCATCAGGATCGGCATTGTAGATCCACCAAGTGGTTCCGAGATTGTAAATCAAAAAAGTCAGGTAAGCCTGTGGCATCAAAGCAAAAGATCGTCGGTTGGCGTAAGTGGATTCGAGCAGCAAAAGCGGAATCCATGCCACAAAAGCCAGCGGAAAAGCACTTCCTGTATACGGGAAGGAAATCACCATCAGGATTCCCGAAAGGATCGCCAGGCACCAGCGAAAAAAGCGTTGTTGCAATAATTGGACTAACATGGATTCAAAAATACGATAAACAATTTGGAATTGTGGATGCTTTATTTAGTCATGAATATAAAGTTATTGGACCAATTACCTCGGATAGGAGAATGAATCGTATGTAATTAAGTTGTACACAGATGACACGGATTTGCACAGATGAATATCCAATTTTAGTTTCAAATACAGATACAAAAAAAGCGCCCCGTCAACCTGAGGCTGACGGGGCGCTTACTATTTCCCTTGCAATCTTTTATTTAAAGATCACAGTCATTTCAACACGACGGTTACGTTGACGTCCTTCAGCTGTTTCGTTCGGCGCAATTGGTTGCGTTTCTCCGAAGTAGATAGCATTAAGGCGTTTCGCATTCACTCCTTTTTTCACGAGGTAAGCTTTCACAGCTTCCGCACGTTTTTTGGAAAGAACCATGTTTTTCGCATCGTCACCTACATTATCGGTGTGTCCTGCAATTTGTAATCTCCAGTCTGTTTTCTTAACAAGAAGTTTAGCCAAGGCGTCCAATGAAGCGTAAGAAGAAGTTTGGATGATCGCGTTACCACTACCAAACTCAAGGTTTTCAAACGCTGTATTGATGATTTCCTGCTCAGCTTCCTCAATTTTAGGACAACCTTTGTTTTCAATCACACCTTTAACAGTAGGACACTGATCTTCATTGTCTGTAATACCATCGCCGTCAGTATCCTGGTAAGGACAACCTTTATTGGCAATAGGACCCGGAACATCAGGACAAGCATCTTCAATGTCTTTCAGACCATCTTTGTCTTTATCCGCAAACGGACAACCCTGGTTTTCTTTCGGGCCGAATTCGGTAGGACAATTATCTTCAAAATCGAAGATTCCGTCACCATCTGTATCAGGACAACCTTTGAATACAATCGGACCAGGTACAGTAGGACAATTATCTTCAGAATCTTTTAATCCGTCACCATCCGTATCAGGACAACCGTTGAACGCAGCAATACCTGCAACATCCGGACAATCATCTTTCGGATCGATGATGCTATCGTTATCCGTATCAGGACAACCTTTGAAGAATGCTAAACCAGGAAGATCCGGACACTCGTCATCTTTGTCGATGATTTTGTCACCATCTCTGTCCGGACAACCTTTAAATTCAACCAATCCAGGAGTTTCAGGACAAATATCTTCCGAGTCTGGAATTCCGTCACCATCCGTATCAGGGCAACCTTTGAACGCCCAAACACCAGGGATATCAACACAGTTGTCCGCTTTGTCGGAAACTTTATCCAAATCGCGGTCATTCGGTGCCGTGTACAAAATCGGAACGCGTAAACCTGCGTAGAATTCCGTACCGTTTACTTTTCCATTCGCAAATAACGAACGGAAATCAACCACACCAATAGTGAGCGGTCCGAGCCTTGTGGCTACACCGGCTTTCCAGCCTGAGTATTTATTCACAGAAATAGGAACATGTAATCCGAACCATGCGTAGTCGAAGCTTGGAGTAAACACAAACTGGTTTGGAATGTGAACTCGTGATGTTCCGTTTTTACTCATTACGCTAATCATACCTGTTGCGTTCACGTAGAACCATTTCCAGATGTGATAATCTAATTGCAAGCTAATTGCAGCAGGCGTTTTCATGCGATACGTTTCGCCTGAATCTTCGTTGGAAGTCCATCCCGGATCGTTGGTGATCAAACTGTCAATGATGGAATCGAAACTGGCAAAATCACTTGCTTTATCGAAAATGCGTAAGTCAAGAGTAGTTGTATTCACACTAAAGTTACGACTCAAACCACCTTTGGTAAATTTCATAGAACCCAGGTCAACAAGTGACGCACCTGCACGAAGTGTATACTTTTCCTGGTCCTGACGCCAGATGTCGGTTTCGCCATCCATGTCGTATTTGAAGTCTTTGTAATTCGGACGCCATTCGTAAACAACACCCAAATCGATACCAACACCCAATTTGGAAGCAGATTTAAACGGACTGAAGTTTGCTCCGTCGTTTACCAAATCATCCAAACTGCTTGAATATCCATATTCAACATTTCCAACCAATGTAGTGGCAGTATCTTTGTTCAATAACTCATAATCAAGGTTATCGGTATAGGCGTAAACAGACGCCAATCCTTGAAGGATTTTCAATCGACCACCCACTTTGAAAAAGTGCTCACCCTGATCTGAAAGGACCTGACTGTAATTAACGCCGTATTCGTTCCATGCCATCATATTGGCATTGAGCAATTTATCGTTAAGCTGTAGGTTCCATAAAGCAGCATAATCCAACCCGTTCTCGGCCAGTTTACTCAACTTCGGATCAATATCATCGATGTTACTGATCATGCGGGATTTCATCGAAAATCCAACGGCAATGGTCGGTTTGATATGAAAAGCGAAGTTCAGTAAATCTACTTGCGTAGCGATGTAAATTCCGCGGACCTTTGCATTCGGATCGTTGTAATCGTCGACGTCAAATATATAACGGTCAGCGAAGGTAGAATCCGGGCTGATCCACGACGTATCTGTTGTAAATGATTTTTTCCACCACTTAGGCATGTCTTTCGTATCGAAATACTTGGCATTTTGCCAGGCAGCGATATTCGCACTTCCAAGGTTAAGATCGAACTTGAATCGGCCGTCTACAAAGCTGGCCGGTTGGTTATCCAATGCCATGATACCGGCATAGTTGCTACTATGCACACCCAGGTAGTTCTGGGCATTGACCGATAAATGACACAAGGTTAGTAATGCCGCCGAAAGCAGCAAGCGTACTTGTTTCTTCATAGTGTAGTTTTAATTGTCTATTGGGTAGCGAACCAGGTAATTGTTTGATTGGGAAACCAGTATAAGTGAACCGTCAGAAAGTCGGTGTAGTGTGCTTATATTGCTCCCGTCAAACGATTCCTCTGAAATCAACTGACCGTTTAATGCGTAAATATAATTTTTATTTGCGATTCCGTCTAATAAGGTGATAATTGATTTGCCACCTATGGTAGTTTGGAGCGAAGCGCTGGAGATATCGTCAAAGCTCGGAGCAACGCTTCCCAGCACTTTATTATCGGTTGTCACAAAACTTATTTTGGACGCACTTTTCACAATGATAATTTGCTGTTTTCCGTTTGTTATTACATCCTTAACAGTAACGGCTTTACTTCCCGAAAGGTTCGAAACAACTCCTTTGTGATTAATCGTCATCAATTGAGCCTGCTTGACTCCGATGAACAATGCGCCATTTGCCGTTTTTACACCCCATAAATCAACTTCGGGAAGGGTGAATTCATTGAGTTTGCGCTTGCGGTCGATGGAGATATTGATGCCCTTGGTTTTTCCCGCAATGGTTGCTGTAAGTTCGCCGGCATTTGACCAAACGATAAATGAATTTTTGCGCGGTGCGAACGGAAGTTTAATTGTCGATTTTTGAACACCAAGTCTGGTTAAAACAGTCAATTGCTGTTCGCTCGCCACAGCGAGGTAATCGGTGCCTTTCCAGGAATAAGAAACGGCTTCGGTAGCTGCTGTTACTGTCAATTTTATCGGATTGCCGTTTACGTCATTTCCACCACGGTTTATCTGATGGATTTCGTTCGTGGTGGTAATGAGCAGTTCATTGGCTGTTGAAAGACTTACCTTGCCAACGATTGTTCCCGAAATGGTTTTCTTCCATTTTTCTTCATCGCCGTTGATTCCGTAAAGCACATTTTGTTTGGAAAGTACAAACATGAAGTCGGTACCCTGAATGGGAATGAGTTGTGCAATACCACCGTCTATGCGAACGCTGGCTGTTGTTTCTTCTTCCTCAATTTCTTCCGGTTCTGCCACTTTTCCGCCCAATTGCTGAACCACGGTGTGTTTGGAATGCTCCAGTAAACTGAAACTCCGGTGCTCAGCGGCATTGATTTTACGGTAACTCACCCGTTTGGGAGCCTTTTCAAATAAACGGGTTCTAAGTTCCTGGTCCTGAGAAAGTGTTGCGCCGGTTTCGTAAGCGCCGATAATTGCATCAATAGCTTGCTGGTCTGTGGCAATAAAAACGCGGTTGTTGAAGACTTCAATGTGCCAGTTTTTAGCTGAAAGCAATTGACTCGGGAGCGAAACTTGCTGTATAAAAGCTTTGTTTTTATCTGTAGAAACACTGCTTTCATCCAGGTAATTTCCCAAAATGGCAATCGGGTCTTGGCCAGAGATACAATCGGTAACGATACAGGTTTTGTTGTTGAAACGAATGATCATCGCGCCGGTTTGGATCCATTCAAACAACGGGCTTTTTGCACCGCCGGTTGATCGAAGGTATTCCTTTTCAAAAAACTCGAATTCGGAAAATTTGGCCGGAATAATATCCTGAAACGTTTCCTGGTCGTCCGTAATCGCGTGAACCGAAGAACCATTTTCTGAAATGTAGCTGATTTCCGAAACGCTGTTCCGATAGGCATTTTCAATTACCGCAATTCCGTTTTTCCATTGCACCAGTGATGCAGAACTCTTTCGATCGACGTATTGCCACTGAACTGCTGATTCACCCGGAGAAAAATCACTCGATTTGGAAATCAGCAGGTATTCTTTGTTGTAAAGCACGTGCCAGCCATTGGAAAGACTGATCGATTTAGCTGACTCTACCGTGGTGGAAATGGCCATGGAGGCAAAATAGCGATCGATTAGCTCGATGGTCCAGGGTTTGCTTCGTTCCAGCAATACGACCGGTCGGGAAGAGGAGAAGTAAAAGTGTTGAACACGTTCGGTATGTGTGAGCAGCGCGGCGTAGAATTCGTTTTTTGCCAGAAATTCGAAAGCGGGGTCGGTGTAATCGGGTTCGAGCGGTTTGTGTACAATCACAACTGATTCGTCAGCTTTCCCGAAAACGGTGTTAGGCGTGAGTCGATCTCCGAGCGATGAAAGGTTGATGCAGACATAACCAATCCAAAGCAGGGATATGATACCGAGTACACTTAAAATCGTTTTTCCCACAACCGTTAATTTACTTTCAAAAGTAAGGTTCATCCGTTGCCGTTTGCCGGAAATGTCGAGAAGTAGTTAACAGTGGTGTGTTTAATCAAACAGAAGTGTCAGTTGTTCACTTCCCAGTAAATTAAATGTTTGGCGATGGTGTTCGCAGGAACCGAATTCCTGAATGGCTTTTCGGTGAGAAACAGTCGGATAACCTTTGTTTTCGATCCATTGATACATGGGAAATTGCTCATGAAGCTGTTCCATATATTCATCACGATACGTTTTAGCGAGTACAGAAGCTGCAGCAATGGATTGATAAATACCATCACCTTTGATGATCGCGTGGGCAGTAAAGTTTCCGTTTTTCAGAATTTTGTTGCCATCGATGAGTAATTCATGTGGTGTCGGCTGTAATTCCGTGGCCGCGCGATACATTCCCGTAAGACTGGCCTGTAAAATGTTGATCGATTCGATTTCACGCTCCGAAACAAAACAGACATGGTAACTGATTGCTGCTGCTTCAATGATCGGGCGCAGCAAATCACGCTGTTTTGTTGTTAGTTTTTTAGAGTCATTCAAAAGAGGATGTGAAAAATCGGAAGGCAAAATAACAGCCGCAGCAACTACTGGTCCGGCCAAACAACCTCTGCCTGCCTCGTCACAGCCTGCTTCAACGATTCCCGGAGTCCTGAATGGTAATAATTCTGCCATGAACAAATATTGGCAAAATTCTTGTATCTTTCAACCGCGAAACAACTTTCTTAAACACTTTTACGTTTAAGAGTAAAAGAAACCAGGATTATGAAAAAGATATTACTTGCATTGGTAGTGATGTTGGCAACGTTTGCAGCATCTGCGCAAAAATCAGCGGCACTTTCTGCTAAAGCGCTTGAGTCCGGAAAAACAACCGGTACGTATGTTTTTGTAATGCCTTCCGATCTCACTACCGCACAGGTGGATGAAGTGAAAGGTTACTACAAGCAATACTTCACTGTAAATTACAATCAGGTAAAACACGAAGCAACATTGGTGTTGATCGAGAATAAAGAAATGAATAAGCGCGTTATCCTGCGTTTTTTATCAGCAGTTGGAACACGTACAGTGAATGTTGATGGTACGGATAAAACCTTGGAAGAATTTTTCGATAACGATTTGAAATAATCGGTTAGATAGAACCTTAAGAAAGGTCCGGACATTTATCGTCCGGGCCTTTTTTTGTGCCTGCTGGTAATCTTGGTAGTTCTATTTAGTTGTGGTTTACACATGAAGATAGATCATTTGTCCTGAAAATAAGGAGGATACCAAGGTCACTTTCCATACTCCTTAAGTACAGTTCAAGTACACACACAGTACTGATAGAGTACTAATTGTACTGTGTTCTTAACAAACCATCTTTCATCCTCATTCGAAGCATAAGATAACTGAAGTGAAGCGGAGATTTACTTATGCACCGTTTTCGCGGGTCTCGTCCTGTAATAACCGTAGATATCCCATATCTGCCCCGTATCTATCCCATAGATAACCCGTAGATACTCCACTATTTGTGAATTGAATGTCGGGGTGGATCGCTACCTCCCACAACAAAAAAAGGACCCGCTTTTGGCGAGTCCTTTCTGTTATCGAAGATCGATTTTCTTATTGTTTTGCAACCGAAGAAACGATTGTTCGTTCAGTTGTTTGGATTACTACTTTGTAGATTCCTTTTGCCAAATGACGCATGTCAGTTGTAAAGACATTGTCCGATTTAGTCAATTCAGTAATGAATCGGCCTGAAGCATCCAATAAAGAAACTTTTGTAATGGTTCCTTTAGTCGCTTCGATTGCTAAGAAATCAACTACCGGATTCGGGTAAATAACCACACCGTAGTCAGCCAATTCAGTGATTCCTGTTACATCTTCACCAACAGTTACACTGCTTGAAGTAACGAAGCAACCGTTTACATCTGTAACGACAACTAAGTAATCTCCGGGAGTTAATCCTGTAGCAGGATTTGTTGTACTACCATCACTCCACAAATACGTGTAAGGAGCTGTTCCACCAACAGGTGTAGCTGTAGCCGTACCATCATTACAGTTCGGACATGTTTCATCCGTTGCTGTGGCAGATGTTGTTAATGCAGCAGGTTCGTTGATCGTCAAATTAACTACAGTAGCCTGACAAGAAGCAGAATCCGTAATTGTTACTGAGTAAGTTCCTGCTACAGCTGTCAATGTTTGATTTGTAGAACCATCAGACCATAAGATATCGTAGCTTGGAGTTCCTCCCTGAATATCGATTGCGATACTTCCGGTTCCACCGTTACACAAAACATCAATAATGGTATCCATGGCTGCTGTTGGTGCACCTGGGTTAGAAATGATTACCGAGTCAGTAAAGCTACAGAAACCATTGTCCATTGTATAGGTGTATACACCTGCGGCTAAACCGGAGATAGAATCATTGGTTGTATTGTCTTCCCAAAGCACAGAATACCCCGGATCAAGATTTAATGTAGCTGTACCGTCACTTTGTCCACAACCGGCTTCTGTTGAACTAGCCAGTGAACCGCCTGTTTCGCCTACACACAAGTTAAAGTTTGGCCAGATAACAAATGATTTGGCAAAACCAGCTCCAAATGATTCAACCGGAGAGAAAACTCCAGCACCGTTAGGGTTGGTAGGCCATGAAACATAAACAGTATTGTTTACGAAGATATTGTTTGTATTTCCCAACGCTAATGTGGAATCGAATTCAATCGCGAAGAAGGCATATTTTCCAGCCGGGAAATTCAAAATACCACCGCTGATCGGCATAGTGTATAAACGTGCCGAATCATCCGGATAAACCAATGTGTCAGTCAATGCAAATAATGTTGTAGGAAGACCTGCGCCGTTTGTGTTATAGATAGCTCCCGCAAGGTTTGTTCCGGTATAACCTATTGTAAAGTAAGCAGAAACTGATTCCACATCAACTGCCGTTTCGAAATTAAATGTTTGTCCGAGCAAACCACCATTTCCGGCACCAATACCCAAACTTCCTACTACAGTACCATCATCGCGACGCATTAAGTACGGATCGGCAACAAGGTTGATAGGATCCACAATCGTATCATTGCTGATTACTTGATCCACTGCTGTCATGATCGGGTAGAATTTAAACGAATAAGTACCGTCTTGAGTAGGAGTGTAGTTGATTGTTTTAATCTCGGTAGCACCTGATGCAAGCGAAGGAGTTGTTGCACTTTGAATAGTTGCCACTTCAGCACCATTCAAAGAGACTTTACATCCTAGAGCAGCATTGGTGGCAGCAGACATTCCCTGATTGTTGATGCTTCCTGTCAACAAGATGTTTTGTGCAGTTGTTAATTGGTCGGTAGGAGCTACAGTATATTCACCATGTCCAATTGTTCCCGAAACAACTCGCAAGTCATTTGCAACCTGAACTTCTGCTATAACATCATCAATCAACAATAAAAATTTATCGGTACTGTTGTTATGGAAACCGATGTAAACCGTTTGTCCAGCATAAGCATTCAATGAAAGCTGACGTGCTGTCCAGGTAGAGTTTTCAGCAGCAATACTGAAAAGTTGAGTTGAGTTGGTAATTTGATTTCCGATTACTCCTGTTCCTCCTGTTGGTGCTGTAGGAGCAATCATGACACGTACTTCATATCCATCAGGATAAGTTACGTCATAGGTAACGGAATTCCATTTCAAAACGGTATTTGGCTGAACGGTAAAAGAAGGAGTCCACATCCAGTCGTTAGCTGTAGTTGCAGGTGTATACCATGATGTACTGAAAGCAGCAGAGTCTGCAACGTTAAATGAAAAGTCTTCGCGACGTTCCCAGGCTTCGTTTATATAAGAAACTGATCCCGCCGGAGTTGCGTTGTCTACGTTGCGTAATAACCATCCCGGAGCAAAGGTGTATGTTCCTGCACCACCGGCAGTTGGACCACCGATCCCGTCAAAGTCTTCACTGAAGATAATTTGTGCTTGTGTTGACAAAACAGTCACCAAAGCAATAGAAAAGAGTATTAGTTTTTTCATAAAGTAGTGTAAATTTAGACAAAGGTAAAACATATAAGATTCTTATCAAAGTCCATTCATCGAACTTTTTACTTAATCCATCTGCCAAAGGGATTTATTGAGGAATAAAAAAGGCACTCTTGTGGAGTGCCTCGAAGAATAGCTATTGTTTTAACTAGAGCATATAAGTGTTTGCTGCAATCAGCTGCTGTGCAATTTCCTGGCGCAGGTTTTTCGGATTGATCGGATCAGTTTTTGTGAATCGTTTTAATCCGGTGAGCATCATGCGTGCTTCATCGCCTTCGGCAAATGATAAGATGGCATCTTTTCCTGCTTTGGCAATGCGGTCTGCCGTATCGTAGATATACGTTTTGGCAATCGCAATTTGAATACCGGCTGCGGTTTCTCCTTTTTCGGCAATGAGTTTTTCAACACGTAATAAAACCGATTCCGCTTGATAAGTCCAGCAAATCAAGTCTGCCACATTCATCAATACTTCCTGCTCTTTTGAAAGTGTTTGCATCAATTTTTGAACAGCCGATCCTGCCACCATCAAAATGGTTTTTTTGAATCCGGTCAATGCTTGTCTTTCAGCGGCCAAAGGACCTTCTGGTAATTCTGTCATTTCAGGAATACTCATGAGTTCTCCGGCAATTTTCATAGCCGGACCCATCAAATCCAATTCACCTTTCATGGCTCTGCGCAGCAACATGTCTACAATCAGCATGCGATTGATTTCATTTGTTCCTTCAAAAATGCGGTTGATACGCGAGTCGCGGTAAGAACGTTCAACCGGCGATTCTGCCGAATAACCCATTCCGCCATAAATTTGAACCGCTTCGTCGGCGACATAATCCAAACATTCTGAACCGGCAACTTTAATAATAGCGCATTCGGCAGCAAATTCTTCAATGCCTTTTAAGGTCGCGGCACCTTTTTCCATTCCGCCGGCAATGAGCGCAGCAATGGCATCGTCAATATTTTGTCCGGCGCGGTACAAGGCCGATTCAATTACATAAATGCGAATCGCCTGCTCGGCCAGTTTATAGCGAATGGCACCGTATTTTGAAATTGAGCGGCCAAATTGTTCGCGTTCGTTGGCGTAGATGATACTGTCGTTGATCGTTTGTTTGGAACCACCCAAAACGCCGGCGCCAAGCTTGATTCGACCGATATTCAGGATGTTCAGCGCGATTTTGAATCCGTTTTCACGCTCCGAAAGCATGTTTTCTGCCGGAACTTTCACTCCGTTGAAGAAAATCTGACGGGTCGAAGAACCTTTGATTCCCATTTTCTTTTCCTCCGGATTCAGACTGATTCCTTCGCTTTTGGCCTCAACCAAAAAAGCGGTCAGGTTTTTATCATCGCCGATTTTGGCAAAAACCGTGAGCAAATCTGCAAATCCGCCATTGGTGATCCACATTTTTTGCCCTTCCAATGTATAATAAGTACCATCAACCGAAAGTGTGGCTTTTGTTTTTCCGGAATTGGCATCCGAGCCAGCACTTGGTTCCGTGAGGCAGTAAGCGGCTTTCCACTCGCCCGAAGCCAGTTTGGGAATGTATTTCTCTTTTTGAGCCGTATTTCCATAATAGAGTAACGGCAAAGTCCCAATCCCGGTGTGGGCGCCATAAGCAACTGAAAATGAATGTCCTTTTCCAAGATGCTCGGTGGCCAGCAGCGACGTTTTGAAGTCAACGCCCATTCCGCCCAATTCTACCGGAACCGACATACCCAAAACACCCAGTTCACCTGCTTTTTCAAGTAGAGAAGGCATTAGTCCTTCTTCCATTTTATCAATACGTTCAAGAATCGGGGTGATTTCCTGCAGAATAAATTCATCGCAGGTTTGCGCAATCATTTGCTGTTCTTCCGACCATTCTTCGGGTGTAAAAATGTCCTGGTGATTGACGTCTCTGATGATGAATTCGCCTCCTTTAATTGGTGTTGACATAATCGAATCGTATTAATGTGTTTCAAACTTACATGTTAAAGTTACTCAAAAAGATATTACTATGCAAGCATAAGAATATTATTCTTTCTAATTTTGTTGCGTTAGATTTAATGACGACGATTTTTGGAGGAAACAGCATCTAATAATCGGAACTACAGTGAAATAAGAATAACTGCAAGGCGATTAGTTAAGAATGAGTAAAAAACTTAAGGGGAAAATAGAGCCGTTGAACGATAAATATTAACAATTTATCGAATGAATGAATAAAAGTTCTATTTTCGGTAAAACACTAGCAACATGGCAACTACGAATATCGTTTCTACACTGCAGCGATTGATTTCAGGGATTGAGGAAAGCATTGTTATTTTCAACGAGCAGGGAGTTATTCTTCATGCTTCTGATCGCTTATGCGAATTGTTGTTGCAAAAAGAACTCGAAGGCCGGTCAATTTTTGAGTTCATTGAAGGGAAATCGGATTCGGTGAAAATGTGGCTGGAAAATTTGACACATGCTCATTTTAAAGACGTTAAAGTTAAAATGATCCGGAAGGAGAGCACGTTTCCGGCTCGTTTGCGCATGGCTGCCTGGTCGGTTGCTGATGGAGGTTTTGTAGTGATGGCTTCTATCGTTGATGGGACCTTCATCGAGCGAAAAAAGCGCGATTTATTGCGCAAAACCATTACGATTGAACAGCTGTCAAAATCACGCAAGATCAGGACCGGAAAACTGAATGAGGCAATTTATGAGATTTTGGAAATGTCGTCAAAAGCAATGAGGGTTGAACGTGTGAATGCCTGGTTGTTTGATGATACAGCCACTTCGATCGATTGTATTGGAAATTACGATGCATCTGTTCCAGGTCTGGTAGCTCAGGAAAGCCTTCCGAGAATTGGCATGCCCAATTATTTCAAATTGTTTGAAACGGAAAAGATC
This sequence comes from Bacteroidota bacterium, assembly GCA_040387295.1. Lineage (GTDB taxonomy): Bacteria > Bacteroidota > Bacteroidia > Flavobacteriales_D > Crocinitomicaceae > Fluviicola. Next base: position 105,454 of record JAZKEB010000006.1, read on the forward strand.
ATTTTGTCGTCCCGCTCGCAGGAGTCGGAAATGACCAAAGAGCTGATGGAATCGTACCTGATTCCCAATGAAATATACGCGATGATGGATGTTCCCTTGCGAATTGAGGGTGAAATAATCGGGGTTATTTGTTTTGAGCAGGTGAGGAAACACCGCGACTGGACGTTACAGGATCAGAAATTCGGGTTAATTGCAGCACAGATGGTTTCGTTATCGGTGGAAACCCATAAACGTAAACTGGCACAGCAGGAGTTGGAAGCTGCCCTTCGTCAGCAACAGCGATTGATGGTAGAAACGAATCATCGGATCAAAAATAACCTGGCAATTACGACCAGTTTGATGCGCATGCAGGCGGATAAATGCAAGGATGATTTTCACCGCAGTTTGATTTTGGATGCAGCAAACAGGGTGAATTCCATTGCGGCACTGCATCAGTTGCTTTCTGATTCTGAAAACAAACACCGCGTTCATTTTGCTTCTTATGCGAAGCAACTGGCTCAAGGTCTTCGCGAATCGTTGTCTAATCCGAGTAAACCGATTCAGCTGGTGACAACGATAGAAGATTGCGAGATTTCCAGTTCATTGGCTATAACGCTAGGGTTGATCATCAACGAAACGGTTACCAATTCGTTCAAACATGCGTTCAGCGAGCAAAGTGTAGGCATGGTGCGTGTAGACATGGAGCTGAATGGTCCGATGGCCCGGCTGACTATTTCAGATACCGGGAAAGGTTTTTCAGTCTCCGAAGCACATGGCCAGGGCTTCGAAATTATAGAAGGATTGGCGCAGCACATCGATGCCAAAATGACCACTTCAACTGAAGCGGGATCAACGATCGTACTTGATTTTCGCTTGCGGTAAACCGACTGAATTATTTCAATAACTCAATAACTCCCGCAGCGCCTTGTCCGGTTCCTACGCACATAGTAACCACTCCGTACTTTTGATTCCGTTTACGCAATTCATTCATGATCTGAACTGTGAGTTTCGCACCGGTGCATCCGAGCGGGTGACCAAGAGCGATAGCTCCGCCGTTTACATTTACCAAGTCAGGATTCAAGCCTGTTTCACGAATTACAGCCAGTGATTGCGACGCAAAAGCTTCATTGAGTTCAAACAGATTGATGTCGTTCAACGTTAAGCCCGCTGCCTTGATTGCCTTCGGAATAGCTTCAACGGGCCCGATACCCATGATGCGTGGCTCTACTCCGACCACAGAATAACTCATCAATCGAGCGATTGGTTCGATGTTGAGTTCCTTGATCATTTTCTCCGACATCACCATGACGAAAGCTGCTCCATCCGAAGTTTGGGAAGAATTTCCGGCTGTTACCGAGCCATCTGCCGCGAATACCGGGCGAAGTTTTCCGAGTCCTTCAAGCGTTGAAGCGCGTGGACCTTCATCGGTGTCAACGATTGCCTTTTTTACTTGTCGTTTTTCCTGTTCATCGAGGAAAATATTTTCCACTTCGATGGGAACAATGTCGTCTTTGAAACGTCCGGCTGCGATGGCTGCCAATGCTTTTTCGTTGGATTGAATGGCGAATGCATCCTGCTCCTCACGACTGACACCGTATTGTTTTGCAACGGCTTCGGCTGTGAGTCCCATTCCCCAGTACCAGGTCGGGTTTTCTTTCCCGGTTTTCGGATTCGGCACAATGCGCCAGCCTCCCATTGCCATTACCGACATCGATTCCACGCCACCGGCAATGATACAATCGGCCATTCCTGCTTCGATTTTTGCTTGCGCAATAGCAATGGTTTCCAATCCGGAAGAACAATAACGGTTGACTGTCATTCCCGGAACTTTGTAGGTTTTGAGTCCCATCAGCGAGATCATCCGACCTACGTTCAGTCCTTGTTCCGCTTCCGGTGTTGCATTTCCTACAATAACGTCATCCACACGATCTTTGTCGACCTGCGGAACGGCTTGCATTAAGTGTTCGATCACACGTGCGGCCAAATCGTCCGGTCTGTAGAACCGAAATCCGCCTTTTCCTGCTTTTCCTACTGCCGATCTGAATCCGGCTACGATATATGCTTTGTTCATGTTTTCTTTTTTAGACTTGAGACTGAAGATTAGAAGACTATAGACCTAAGACTAGAAGATTATAGACTTAAGACATTAGACGAAAGACTTATTGTGAGTATAGTTTTTTCTTGAAGCCAATAATCATTCGTTGCATGTGTTGGCATTTTTCTACAATGGGTTCAGTTTCTGTGTTAAACAATTCTTTTACAAGTAATAATTGTGTTTCCAATTCGTAAGCGGAGCCTAAGGCGATATCTAAAAAGTGCCCGAAATCTTTGTTGGAGGTTCTTCCGGTGCCTTCGGCAATATTTGACGGAACTGAAACTGCGCATCTCGCTAATTGCGACTTTAGCCCATATCTTTCATCGATTGGAAGTTCGCCTAAGATTATATAAACCTCTTTGACTATTTCCATCGCGTTGATCCAGATATCGAGTTTTCTAAAGTTGTGTTTCATCATATTTTTTTAGACTTAAGACGGAAGACCAGAGACTTAAGACCTGTCTTTGGTCTAAAGTCTTGAGTCTTATGTCTAATTTCTGAGAATCTTCCCGCTTTTCACCAAACTCTCCAATCGCTCCAACGTCTTGCGCTGCATACACAATTCCACAAATGCTTTTCGTTCCAAATCGAGTAAATATTGTTCGGAGACTAGCGTATTTTGGCTCAAATCGCCACCACACATTACCCAACCTAGTTTTTCCGAAATCACACCGTCATGCTCTGACATATAATGACCCGAAAGCATTGAGTTGGCTCCGACATAAATAATTCCAAGTCCTTCCTGACCCAAAACCGTCACGTTTTTAGCACGAGTCGGAGCCATGTAGCCGGCTTCAGCCAATTGCAAACACGCTTCTTTGGCTCGCGTAAGCTGGTGCTCTCTGCTGATGACGATTTCGTCGATGCCGTTGCGTAAGTAACCCAGTTCAAAAGCCTCCTGAGCTGAAGTAGATACTTTGGCTTGGCCAATCGTGAGGAAACGTTCACGCAAGCGGTTGATCTTGATATCACCGTCTTTCAATTCGTCGGACAAACGTTTGGCAAATTCTTTCGAACCACCGCCGCCGGGAATCAATCCAACGCCAAATTCAACCAAGCCCATGTACAATTCTGCGTGAGCAACCACTTTATCGGCGTGCATGGACAATTCGCAACCACCGCCAAGCGCCATATTGTGCGGAGCTACAACCACAGGGATATTACAGTAACGCACACGCATCATCGTGTCCTGGAAGGTTTTCACGGCGAAGTTTAATTCATCAAATTCCTGCTCAACGGCCATCATGAAGATCATTCCCACATTGGCACCGGCCGAGAAATTGCCGCCGGTATTGGAAATCACCAATCCTTTGTAGTCATTTTCGGCCAGCTCGATCGATTTATTGATGCCTTCAATCACACCGCCACCGATGGTATTCATCTTGGTGTGGAATTCAAGGTTCAGGATACCGTCACCCAAATCAACTAGCGTAGCGTCGGTATTGCCCCACACTTTTCCGGAAGCACGATACGTTTCCAATTGGATCAATTCTTCGGTTCCAGGAATAACGCGGTAATCTTTTTCGGTTTGACTGTAATAGTATTTTTTACCGTTTTCAACTTTGTAGAATGCCGTAAAACCGGCTGCTTCCATTTCAGAAACCCAGGCAGGAAGTGTTTTTCCTTTTTTGGTAACCAATTGTTTTCCGGCTTCAAAACCAATGATATCCCATGTTTCAAACGGGCCCAATTCCCAACCGAAACCGGCTTTGATGGCGTCGTCTATTTTATACAAATCATCGGCTATTTCAGGAATGCGGTTACAGACATACGCAAATAAACCTCCGAAAATGGAGCGGTAAAATTCACCTGCTTTGTCCATGCCTGCAAACAGCATTTTGGTACGTTGTTTAAGATCGTCAACCGATTTGGTCATTTCCAATGTTGGGAACGAGGCTTTTTTCGCCGGACCGTATTCCATCGTTTTCAGGTCAAGCGAAACAATTTCTTTTTTACCTTCTGCCGAAACGGTTTTTTTGTAAAACCCTTGTTTGGTTTTCGATCCCAGCCATTTATTGTCGAGCATTTTTTGAATGAAGCCCGGAAGTTCAAACATCGCGCGCTCTTCATCATCCGGACAATTGGCTTTTAATCCGGCGGCTACCATGGCGAGTGTGTCTAATCCTACCACGTCACACGTACGGAAAGTTGCCGATTTCGGTCTTCCCAATACAGGGCCGGTGAGTTTGTCTACCTCATCGATTGTCAGGTCCATTTCTTCAACCGCGTGGAAGAGCGACATAATACTGTAAACCCCGACACGATTGGCAATAAAAGCGGGCGTATCTTTACAAAGAACAGTCTTTTTACCCAGGAATTTGCTTCCGAATTGCATGTAGAAATCGGTAATCTCAGGCAATGTTTTTGTCGTCGGGATGATTTCCAATAAAGGAAGATAACGCGGAGGGTTGAAGAAATGCGTTCCGGCAAAATGTGCCTTAAAATCATCGCTTCTTCCTTCCAGCATCAGGTGAATGGGAATGCCCGACGTATTGGTAGAAATTAACGTCCCCGCTTTGCGGAATTGTTCTACCTGCGCAAAAACCTGCTGTTTGATGTCGAGTCGTTCTACAACGGCTTCCATTACCCAATCCGCTTCTGCGATTTTGGACATGTCGTCAGAGAAATTACCAGTTTTAATGCGTTTCGCAAACGATTTCGAATAAATGGGCGACGGATTGCTGCCGAGTGCTGTTTGCAATGCTTCATTCACGATCCGGTTGCGTACCTGTGGCGAATCAAGTGTGAATTTGCCTTTTTCTTCGGCCGGAGTCAGTTCTTTCGGCACAATATCGAGCAACAAAACTTCTACACCGATATTGGCGAAGTGGCAAGCGATGCGCGAACCCATTACTCCTGAGCCCAGAATGGCAACTTTTCGAATATATCTGGTCATAATGCTGTATTTTTTAAATCTCTGTATTCGGTTCCGATAATTCTTCGTCTACAATTTTCTGCACTTCCTGAATCACGGATTGAAAAATAGCAAAGTGTTCTTTTGAAATGCGGTTTTCGACCTTTTTATTGAAGTCAAATATGACGTCACGGGCAACGTAACGCGCCTCGAGGCCTTCGTCAGTGAGAAAAATACGAACAACGCGTTTATCTGTTTTGTCTTCTTCCCGGCGGATAAACCCTTTTTCTTCCATTGTTTTTAGTGTCCTGGAAAGACTAGTGGGTTCCATCCCCATGCGCGGGCCCAGTTGTGTACTAGGAGTTCCGTCTTTGTCGATGTGCAGCAGGATAAATCCTACCGACATACTGAGTCCGTAAGTTGTTGCTTTTTGATTGTACATGCGCGACATGCGATGCCAGGTCTGGCGTACATCAAGATCTATTTGATAGTTGGGTCTTTCTAACATACATTCGTTTAGCTTCAACGAATATAAGTAAAAATTAATATGCGCACATAGTATTTTGAGAAATTTTCAACTGGTAGGGGTTGGTTCTGTGAAATTACCAAAAAATTGATTACCAGGTTTTTTCGCTGCGAAAAACGGTTCCGTTGAAACGGGCGATTAGTTCGTTGTGTTGATTGGTGATGTCGACTACGTAACGCGCAATTGTTTTCCCTTTTTGGATTTCGGTGCAAACGGCCGTAAGTATATCGTTGAGTTGGGCAGGTTTAATGTGCGAGATGCTTGTTTCGATACTCACGCATTGTTGTCCGTGACTGTTGGAAGCAAAGGCGAGTGCCGAATCGGCCAATGCGTATGAAATGCCTCCGTGTGTAATGCCAAATCCGTTGAGCATTTCCGCAGAAATAGTGCAGGAAAGTTTGCAGGTGCCGAAATCGATGTGCAGAACCTGAATGCCCATCCATTGCGAATAGGCATCCAGTTGCATCATTTTATCTACGATGGATTTCGGGTCCACAGAATTTTATTGATTGATTGAACGGCTCAAGAGAGAAATCATCGCCAGTGAAACGATGAAAAGCTGTGTAGCCGTTTCGTCGTCTAATGTAGCGCCGTCTTCGTCCTCCATGCTCACTTCCAGGGCCATGAAACGTACCAAATCGGGTTGATCACTGAAATCTTCCAGCAACTGATCGTCTTCGGTTTCGAAATAATTGTCGAGCAAGGCAAAATACGGCTCTTCGAAATCGTCGATCTGACTTTCGGAAACCGTTGCCGGGTGCAATTCTGCCTGAGAAAACGCTTCCAGAATAACGGTAAAGTAATATACCAGCAGACTTTCAAGGTCTTCGTTTTGGTATTCTTCCGATGCCGACATCACATACCCAAGCAAAACGGGCTGAGCAGTGGTGTGCGTTTCGGTTAAACGATCGATCGCGCTATCGTCTAGCGTATCTACCTTTTTAATGGCCGCTTCAATGTGACCCAATGTAACTTGTGACATGTGTTAAAAATTTCGGATAAAGGTAGTTTGAATATTTTTAACAGTATTGTTTCTCACCGGCCGATGTTTACCTTTTTAGAAAGTGTACATTTGATAGTGTAAACTGATGACTATGCGATACCTTTCCTTCCTGATCTTATTGGTGCTTATTGGCTGTAGCAATGACCCTTCAACCGACAAATCAACTGATCCGGCAACGGCAGACCAACAAACAACTTCTGAAAAAGCCCGGCAACTGGCCGCAAATTGGCTCACAAATCCGGCAGATGAATTTGCGTTGACATTAAACAAAGCACAGGAATTGATTACCGCTAAAGGCTCACACATTCATGTTCCTGCAAATGCTTTTGTCCGAAAAAACGGTTCTCAACCCATTGGAAAAACGCGATTGGTGTTCAGTGAATTTCAAACCGAAGGTGAAATTATTGCCAGTGGTTTTCCAATGAGGTATAAAACTCCGAAAGGTGATACGATCCAGTTTCAAAGTGCCGGAATGTTTGAAATCCGTGCGTTTGAAGGTGATGAAGAACTTGAATTGAAGGAAGGGAAATCCATTGAAGTGGAATTGGCAACGCCGAAAAGCGGCATGTACAATTTTTATCAGTTGGATGACAATACCCGTGCCTGGACCGAAAAAGCGTCCAATCTGTCGCCGGTTCCCAATCGTTATCTGGAAGAACAGGAAAAACAATTGAAAGAATTGGAAACGATCACGGCTTCAAAACCGAAAAAACCGGTTGAATACAGTCCGTCTGATCGCTTATTCGATATTAAAGTAGATCCGATGAAATACGCCGAGTTCCAGGAAATGGGCGGTGTGATGTGGAAATACGTGGGTAAAAAGAAAGAAGCTGATCCGTCGGTGAATCCGAAACTGTTCCATGAAAAATATGAGTTCATGCGTCTGAGTCCGAAAGCTGGTGAAGAGATGATTTACGAAGTGGCATTTTCCTCAAAAGATGATACCATTTCGCTGGATTTGGCACCTGTTTTTCCGGGCAAACTGAAAGCGAAAAATGAGAAACGTCTCAAGGAAAAGATTGCGCGTTTCAATGCGGCGATGAAGGAACAGGAAAAGGTTCGGCAACAACAACGCAACGAATCGCAGTTGCTGCGCTTGTTTAATGTGGATAAACTGGGCGTTTACAACTACGACCGTCAGTACAAGGAAGGGAATATTGTTCCGGTTTTGGCGCAGTTTACCTTCGACGGCAAACCACTTTCCGATTATCCGCTGGCTTCTGTTTACCTCATTCCTGAAGGGAAAATGGCAGTGATTCAGTATGATTTAGGCTCGGCCCAGGCATTTGCGTTTGATCCGTTTGAACGAAATCGCTTGATCGCCGTGATTGGTGAAAACGAAGTGTATTCACTATCCAATAAAGAATTCCAGGCGCTGCATTTGGATCGTTTCAAGAACCAACCGGCCAAAATTGACCTGCATCGTTTTAAGAAGGAAGTCAAAACTGGTGCTGATCTGGATGCAATTCTGGCGAGTAAATGATCGGAAAACACGGTTTACTGGCAGTATTTCTTCTTTGTGCACAATTGTTATCTGCGCAGGTAGAAGTAGCAGAAGGTTATGAAGTCGAACCGCCACTGGTCGCATTGCCTTTTCCCGTTTCTGATGGCTGGACATTTGTCGGCGATTCTTCCAATACGAATACCTATCCTGTATACGATTCCATTGTATTTTACGAATGGGAATTCTTTGTTGACCGGCCGCAAATTGCCATTAACAAGGAAGGTTTTTACGGACTTTTATCCGTGGCAGAACAAGTTGACACATTGGAAGCATTTGAATACGATTCATTGTTTTATTTCGGTGCCAATTATTTTGGTCGGAAAAATGGTGAATGGACTCATTGGCAACTGCGATGGAATTTCCCGAAATGGGACCGGAAAGAAAAACCGTTCGGAAAAGTGGAGCGCTGGTTTCGCGACCAGACAGCGTTGTATTTCTGGCAAAATGGAAAGACAGGCTTGTTTGATAACTTTTGGGGCGACCCGATTCCGGCTACCTATAATTATTGCCATTATTTCGGTCAGTTTACGAATCCTGTAAAGGAGTTTGAAGCGCCTTATGTCAATTGTTACCTGGTTTCCGACGGCAAATTGTTCGGCTTAATGATCAACCGTGAAACAGTGATTCCAATCGTAGCTTCAAATATCCAGTTTTGGGATCATGGTTTTATCCGGTACTGGCAAAACGGCTGGAAATACATTCGTGTTTCTGACCGAAAACTCATCGATCCCAATGGAGCCGATGTAATGATCTATAATTCTTCGTCATGGAAAATTTTCAACCATGACAGAACGCGCTCAACCCTTTATCTGAACTCTGGATCAACTGTACTTTCGGGCGATTATGAGGACTGTTTTATACTCTACAACGAAACCATTGCCGCCAGAAAAGATTCATCCATTGTTTTGTTGAACGCATCGGGCCAACAACTCTTTGATTGTCATTGCGAACAACTCGACTACGTGGATGACAATCATTATTCGGCTCTGAGAAATGGAAAATGGTTTTTGATTGACGATCATGGGAAGCAGCTTTCAAAGCAGGGTTTTGATCACATCAACTGGCTGAAAGGAAGTACCGACCGGTTGCGTGTTCATGAAAATGGTAAAATCGGTGTGATGGACCTGAAAGGAACACTGATTTATCCGACAAAGTATCTGGCTGTTTTGACGAATGGAACCACTTATCTGTTGGAAAATGACAATGGATTTGCGGTTGGAACGGCCAATGGCGACTTTTTAAGCGAGCATTTGTACGAGCATCATTACTATCATATGCTCCAAAATAAGGATTTGGTTGTCATGTACAATTCCATTGATCGTGTGGATCTTTACTCGCCGAAAGGTAAACTCAATTCCCGGCCGGTTAGCCTGTTTTTTTATACGGATGAGGTAGTGAAATGCTACGAAAAAGAAGGCTTGGAGTTGGTGGTTCTCGAATCTGACCTGAGTGTTTCTGAACGTATTTTTTATCCGGGAATGTCATCGATGGAAGTCGGTAAAATGCCTGAGAAAACGCATTTTGATTACGATTCGAGAGGTTATGATCGCTCTCATTTGGAAGAACATCAGTTGAGTGGTTATTTCGGTTACCGTTTCAATTGGAATACGAATCACATCAATCCGCCGCACTTTAAAGAAGCAAAACAAAACCTTGCTTTCGGAATGGATTTTTGTGTTGAAACCTACGAAGATGTTCCTTTTTCCATCAATGATAATCTGACTTTGACAAGTCAAAACCGCTATCAGGTTGTCAGCGAAGGAGGGGGCACTTACCAATGGAATCCGATGATCAGTTCAACATTGCCCATGGAATCTGCCGGTGGCTCGTCGTCAGAGAATCGCCTGAACTATTTCGAAACCGATAGCCGGGAGTGGATTTCCGGGCTGACTAACCATGTGCATGATGCGGATGAAGTGGTGTATATTCATTATGATGCCGACGATTTGTACACCTACAACATTGGCGGAAAAATTGTTCCGACCACCGATTTACACAATTCTTTTTCAGTTTATGATTACATGCAGCGGTTTAACCTGCGCGGCAATCTGATCATGAAAGACGAAACGATCGATTATGTCATGAATCCGGCAAACCGGTTGAAGGTAGACGGCGGGAGTTGGTTTGTGGACATTGATTATACCATGCGTGAAGAAGAAATTTCAGAGAATCTGAAAGGGAAACTCTATGAATCCATTTCGTATTACGATTCATGGGACCCTGATTTGTCAACCTATCTGGCGAAAACGGGTTCAAAATACATTTGGTCGTTTCAGGGCAAAGATTCTGTTATGTTGGATCGTTTCAAAGCAATTGAAACAACCGTTTCGGAAAGCGACTATTACATTGTTACAAGCACCGAGGCTGCACAAGCGAAAGTACATCCATACAATCCGGGATATGTTTTCATCGAAAGTGATTCGACGCTTTTCTACCAAAACGGCCGGATTTTGAAACACTCAGTAACCGGTTGGGGACTAAATTCAATTGACGGAGAAGAATTGGTGCCGCCCATTCAGGATGAGATCCGTTACCTGAACAACGATTTATTTGCCTTGCGTAATGAAGCAGAATGGCAAATTGTGACACGGGATGGTGTGTCAACCAATGATCTTATTTTTAGCGATGTTCAGGCTTATGAAAACGATTACGCACTAGCCAGAATGAAGGGTTCTTCGGTTTTAATCGACCGCGATGTAAAAGTGGTTTTTCAATCGACCGAAGGAGCAATCAACGCTGCGGGTTCTGGATTTTACACCGTTGAAAGCGCAGGAAAAACCATTGTTTTCAGGCCCGATAACCAACTTCGTGATACGATTCTTTCGTCCGAGAAAAACCTGCAAAACGGTTGGGTTTACGGAAAAGTAAAAGAGCAGCGTTATCTGAGAAAACTCGGAAGCCACGAACGGGTTTTCGTGAAAGCCACTGCAGTCCCCGAAGTAATCGGTGATCTGATTTTAATCGACAAAAACGGATTGTATACAGTTATGAAAACTGACGGAACGTTGGTTTTTCCGAAAAACAAGAAATGGAAAACGGTTGAAAAGGGAGATGGAATGATTGCTCTGAAATCGGATAAAGAATGGTGTTTTCTGAACTTTTCGGGTGCGTTGGTTCATGCCTGTAAAAAAGGGAAATCGCTGAATTACTTTGATCAACGATTTGTGATTGAACAGCAGGATACGACATACGGATTGGACCAATTCGGGAATTTTTATGCGGTTACCCGCGAAGGAATGAAACGGATGGAAGGTCAGGAACAATTGGCTTCAAGGACTTCTTCGGATTATGAAATCATTCAATCGGCGAATGGTTACGGAGTAATTGATGATCGTGGAAACGCACTTGTGGACCCGGTTCATTTGGCAATATTGGGAAAACAAGGCGAAGAATTTGTGGTGGAAGCACCTTCTAAAAAAGGAGTATACAACCGCTCGCTTCAACCGTTGATTCCTGTTCAGTTTGATCAAATCACGGGCTACGACGCACGTTTCTTTTTGGTGCGTCAGGGAGCGGAATATGGTATTTGCACGGCTTCCGGCGAGTGGTTTTACCCAATTCGCTGATTGGTGAGCCGGATAAAAAACAACAAGTTTCCATTTCAGATAAATGTTATATTTGACCATGGCATTTTTTACAAAAGATTACCTCGATTTTTTTATTGAACTGGCTCCCAACAACACCAAGGAATGGTTCGATGGTAACAGAAAACGGTATGAAAATTCGGTAAAAAAACCGTTTTCCGATTTTGTACAGCATTTGATCCGTTATTTCGAAAAACACGATTCCCGATTAAAGGATTTGGAACCAAGCGCTTGTATTTTTAGAATTAACCGGGATATTCGTTTTTCCAAAGACAAAGCACCTTATAAATTATTCTGCTCGGCAGTGGTAGCGCCAAACGGCAAAAAGAGTGAGGCTGTAAATGGGATCTATTTTGAATTGGGACCTGAAGCATTGCGCGTTTACGGCGGTGTATACGAAATTGATAAAGACAATCTATACTTACTTCGCGAAGGAATTACGGCTCATTTAAATGATTTTCAAAAATTGATTGATGCACCTGAATTCAAGGCCGTTTTTGGCGAAATCAGAGGTGAGAAAAACAAAATTATTCCAGCTGAATTTAAGCCGGCAGCCGAAAAACAAGACTTGATTTACAATAAACAATGGTACTACATGGCTGAGTTTCCGGCCGAGAAATTGCTATCGGATGATTTGGACCAGTTGTTGGAACGCTGTTATCTGGCAGGAAAACCATTGGAAGAATTTTTTAATCAGTTTATTCAACGCTCATAATTAAGGATGAAAAATAGATTTACAATTGCGTTGTTGTTCGTTTGTGCAACAATGACTTACGCGCAGAAAAAGGAATTGACATTGTCAGAATCCGTGCTGCAGCAATACCGTGCTTTTAGACCTGATCAAATGACGGGTTTTTCCTGGGTGCCAAAAACAGATACTTACGTATATACAGAAGCGTATACGACCATGAAGAAAGCCAATATTAAAAAGAATATATTGGAAAATTGGTTTACGGTTCAGGATGTAAATACAGCTGCCGGAGTTGAATTGTACAACCTGTTTGGTTATTCATGGAAAAACGATCAGGAATTGTATTTCAATAACGGGCGACAGTTTTGCGTTTACAATCCAACAACCAAGAAAGGAAGGAAAATAGCTGATTTGGCTGAGGATGCAGAAAATGCGACACTGGAACCGACTACCGGACATGTGGCTTTTACACGATCCAATAACCTTTATATTCAGGGTGCTGATGGCGAGAAAATCATCGTTACTTCCAATGAAGACAAAGGAATTGTTTCAGGTCAAACGATTGCACGAAGCGAGTTTGGAATCACCAATGGTATTTTCTGGTCTCCGAAAGGAAATCATTTGGCTTTTTATCAGAAAGACGAGTCAAGTGTTTATGAGTATCCGTTGTTGGATATCAATCAAACACCGGCTCTGCTGATGCCAACCCGTTACCCGATGGCTGGTCAAACATCCGAAAAACCGAAAGTGGGAATCTTTCACTTAGTTACTAAAAAGACCATTTTCATTCAGCCAAGAGGCGCTGCGGATGATTATTTGACCAATCTTTGCTGGACACCCGATGAGCAGTACATCATTATCGCTGAAGTAAACCGCGATCAAAATCACATGTGGTTGAATTTATACGATGCCAAGTCGGGTGCTTTTGTCAGAACACTTCTGGAAGAGGCCAACGATAAATGGGTGGAACCTGAACATCCGGCATTTTTCCCAAGCAGCGCAAGCAACAATTTCGTGTGGATATCCGAAAAAGACGGGTTCAATAACCTGTATTATTATGACATCAATGGGAAGTTGATCAAGCAACTGACGGCCAATAAATTTGTGGCAAAAGATATTTTGAAAAGCACTAAAAACGGACAAGAAATTGTGTTTTCCGCAACCGGCACAAGTCCTTTGAATACCTTATATTATGCAGTTGATTTGACCGGAAAACAACGCTGCCTGACCTTGGAAGAAGGTACGCATGCGATTTATCTGAACGATGCCGGAACCCATTTTATGGATGAATATTCCAGCCATACGGTTACTTCAAAAAGCATTCTGAAAACCATGAGCGGCAAAACAGTAAAGCAGCTAATGGCTTCTCCTGATAAATTGGCTGGTTATACAATCGGTACAGCTGATATTGGCCAGATCAAGGATGCAGACGGAACGGTATTGTATACGCGTTTGATCAAGCCAAGTAATTTCGATCCTGAGAAAAAGTATCCGGTACTCGTTTATGTTTATGGCGGTCCGCATGCGCAAATGATTACCAACTCATGGCTGGATGGCGCCAATTTATGGATGTACTGGATGGCCGAACAAGGTTATTTGGTGTTTACATTGGATAACAGAGGTTCTGGAGAACGCGGTTTTGCTTTTGAAAGTCCAATTCACCGACAATTGGGAACTGTTGAAATGGCCGATCAGATGAAAGGAGTAGAGTTTTTGAAATCACTTCCTTATGTTGATGCCAATCGTTTGGCGGTGCATGGTTGGAGCTTTGGTGGTTTTATGACAAATACCTTGATGCTTCGCCAGGCAGGAACATTTAATGTGGGTGTTGCCGGCGGGCCGGTTACCGATTGGAAATATTATGAAGTGATGTATGGTGAGCGATACATGGACCGACCTGATCAAAATGAGAAAGGTTATGAGCAAGCTTCATTGATGACACATGCAGGTAATCTGAAAGGTGATTTGTTGTTGATTCATGGAACGGTGGATGATGTTGTGGTAATGCAGCATAATTTAGCTCTGGTGAAGAAATTTGTGGATCTGGGCATCCAAATGGATTTTTTCCCTTACCCGATGCATAAGCATAATGTGAGTGGAAAGGATAGAGTACACCTCATAGAGAAAGTACTTACCTATGTGATTGATCATAATCAATAATGTTTTTTGAGGGGAATTTAATTATTCCCCTTTTTTAGTTGGTAAAAAATGACTAAATTTGTCATGATAATAATTGTCATGATAAAAGAATTGTTGAAGGAAGCCAGAATAACCCAAGGTTTTAAGCTTCGGGAGGTTGCCAATGAGTTGGGTATTGATCAGGCATTGGTCAGTAAATTTGAAAGTGGGGATCGCCTTCCCACCGAGGAGCAGTTGCAAAAACTGGCTATTATTCTTTCCATTTCCTTTGACCAGCTGGCGGTGCATTGGTTGCGTCAAAAAATCATGAAAGAAATCGGATACAATCAATCTATATATGCGCTTCAAGCGGTGAACATGGTGATGGAAGATTTGATGATCTATAATTCTCAGCATACTCCGGGTTATTCTTCATCATTGACATCTGTGCTTGCCGAAATTGACCAAATGAAACTACGTCTGGATCAAATTCGTCACTTAGATAACCATCGCATAGCGCAAGCTCTGGAATTGGAATATACATTTGAAAGTAACCGTATCGAGGGCAACACGCTCACCCTACGCGAAACCGATTTGGTCATCAATGAAGGGCTTACGGTATCCGGGAAATCCTTAAAAGAGCACCTGGAAGCAATCAATCATCAGGATGCAATTGTTCTGATGAAAGATTTGGTTTCATTAAGCACGCCATTCAACGAACGTGAGCTGATGTCTATTCACAACCTTATTTTGCGCGGTATTTATCCGGAAGAAGCAGGTCGTTTCAGAAGAGTTCCCGTAATGATCAAAGGAAGCTCACATACCCCACCAGAGCCCTTTTTGCTCCGAACGCAAATGGATGATTATTTTATTTGGTATCAGCAAAATCATCAACGGCTACACCCGGTGGTACTTGCTGCAGAGATGCATGAAAAGCTGGTTACCATTCACCCGTTCATTGACGGAAATGGTAGAACGGCTCGCCTGGTAATGAATCTTATCTTGTTGAGACATGGCTATGTTATCGCGAACATCAAAGGTGATTTTGATACCCGCATGAGCTATTACAATTCACTCGAAGCGGTTCAAACCCATGCGTCTAAAGAATCATTTGTATTGTTTGCCGCTCAGGTTGAAAAGAAAAGTTTGGAGCGCTATTTAAGTGTTATTGATACAAAACACGCCTGAACTGTACATCCATATTCGAAATTCACACTGATTATTTGACGCGTATGGCTTTTTAATCCGAGGCATCCTTGTATCTTTGTTTGCTTAAATAGGCATCTTCATGGGGGAACCAATTTTGAACGGATCAAATCTTCAGATTAAAACAGATAAAGCAACAATCTTAAAAGCATTTAGATTGATGTCAACGGCTAAAACGTTGGCTGAAAAATACGAGGCTAACAAAGAAGTAACTGCTAAATATGTTCACGCTACTTCGCGCGGACATGAAGCCATTCAGCTTGCTGTTGGTCTTCAGTTGAAACCGCAGGATTGGGTTGCCCCCTATTACCGGGATGATAGTATTTTGCTGGGAATAGGAATGACTCCTTACGAGCTGATGCTTCAGGTATTTGCCAAAAAAGACGATCCGTTTTCCGGAGGAAGAACCTATTATTCGCATCCTTCACTCAATCGTGAAGATATGCCCAAAATACCTCACCAATCGTCGGCTACTGGTATGCAGGCAATTCCGACTACTGGTGTTGCAATGGGGATTCAGTACAAAGAAAAGACTGGAATTGCACCCGATTATAACGGTGAAAATCCGGTGGTTGTTTGTTCTTTGGGCGACGCTTCCTGCACGGAAGGTGAAGTTTCGGAGGCATTCCAAATGGCTGCCTTGAAACAATTTCCGATCGTTTACCTGGTGCAGGATAATGGTTGGGATATCTCCGCAAATGCCGAAGAAACAAGAGCGCAGGATATTACCCATTACGCACGCGGATTTAAAGGAATTGAAGTGCGGACGATTGACGGAAGTGATTTTGACCTTTCGTTCCAAACGATCAAGGAAGTATTCGATATTGTGCGAAAAGAGCGTCGACCATTTATTGTTCACGCAAAGGTTCCATTATTGGGACACCATACTTCGGGTGTACGAAAAGAATGGTACCGAGATGATTTGGAAGAAGCCGCTTCACGCGACCCGTATCCGAAATTAAAGGATTTGGTGCGCGAAATGGCTGATGAGGCCGATATTATCAATATTGAAGCTGATGTTCGCAAGTTGGTGGATACCGATTATGATCGCGCTTTAAATGCCGAAGATCCTTCTCCGGAAATGGTGCGTGATTTTATTTTCGCTCCCACGCCGGTAACCGAGGAAAAAGGTGAACGCGAACCGAAAGGAAAGAAAAAAACGGTAATGGTGGACAGTGCGCTGTTTGCTGTGAGAGAATTGATGCAGGCGCATCCGGAAGCACTTTTATACGGACAGGATGTCGGTGGTCGCTTAGGTGGCGTTTTCCGCGAAGCCGCTACTTTAGCGCAAACTTTCGGTGATGATCGTGTGTTCAATACACCGATTCAGGAGGCATTTATTATCGGTTCCACAGTAGGTATGTCTGCTGTTGGATTGAAGCCTTTTGTAGAAGTGCAATTTGCCGATTATATCTGGCCAGGACTCAAC
This sequence comes from Bacteroidota bacterium, assembly GCA_040387295.1. GTDB lineage: Bacteria > Bacteroidota > Bacteroidia > Flavobacteriales_D > Crocinitomicaceae > Fluviicola. The sequence continues at coordinate 122,443 of JAZKEB010000006.1, forward strand.
CAGCTGTTCACAGAAGTAAGCCGATCATATTACCTTTCGAATGGAAAATGGCCTGTTAGCTGCGTTATCCGTGTTCCGATCGGTGCTTATGGATCGGGCGGACCGTACCACTCATCAAGTGTGGAATCGGTGTTGACCAACATCCGCGGAATCAAAGTGGTTTACCCTTCAACTGGGGCTGATTTGAAAGGATTGATGAAAGCTTCTTTTTATGATCCGAATCCGGTAGTAATTTTGGAGCACAAGGGATTGTATTGGTCTAAAATACCGGGCACAGAAGGAGCAATGTCCATCGAACCTGATGAAGATTACATTATTCCGTTGGGGAAAGCCCGATTGGTGCAGGAAGCCAATTCCGATGCCATTTCCAAAGGTGAATCTTGTGTGGTGATTACTTACGGAAGAGGTGTTTACTGGGCGTTGGAAGCTTCAAAAGCATTTGAAGGTCGTGTTGAGATACTTGATTTACGGACGTTGAATCCATTGGATATGGACGCGATTGCAACATCGGTGGGCCGACACGGAAAAGTGATGCTGGTAACCGAAGAATCGATTGAGGCTTCATTTACTTTAGGACTTGCGGGCCGTATTCAGCGCGATCATTTCGAAGCATTGGATGCTCCTTTGTCGATTGTTGGTTCACAAGACACGCCGGCTATTCCGTTGAATTCCATCTTAGAAGCCGAGTTATTGCCGAATGCCGATAAGGTGCAACAAGCAATCGAATTGTTGTTGAATTATTAATCATTCTTTCTGTCATAAATCAACAAACAAGATTTATGATCCGGGTATCACTATTAACACAGCGAAGCGGATAACTATCCCAAATATGCGTGTTTGCGCCATTCTTTCGGTGTAATTTTAGTGAGTGGAAGTTCGTGCTTCTGCGAATAATCAGATCATGACAGATCGCGTAATAGCATCTCTGGAAAACAAATTGGAAGTAGGGGAGTTTCGGTTAAACTCGCTGCTCGAAATCACGCGTGCTATTACCACCAATCAATCTGTAGAGCAATTGACCCGCTTGTTTTCCTTTATTATGCAGGAACAGCTCGGATTCGATCGTTTTGTGCTGTTCAACAAAGAGGTCGAGTGGAGTTGTTTGCTGAAAGTCGGATTGCGAAGTAAGATCAAGGAAATTGATGTAAAGCAGGAACTTTCCCGTTTTCGCGAGATTACGGTAATCGAATCGAGTTATTCACAAGTGCTGAATGAGTTTGATGTGATTGTGCCTGTCTTGCATAAGAATGAACCGTTGGCTTATTTGCTCATTGCCGGGTTGGGAAATCGGGGTGTGAAACTCACTGAAACCCTGAATCAGGTAAGCTTTATTCAAACACTTGCCAATATTGTGGTCATGGCAATTGAAAACAAACGCATGGCCAAGGAACAGGTAAAGCAGGCGCGTTTGAAAAAAGAACTCGAAGTGGCTTCCGAGATGCAAAAACTCTTGTTCCCGGCCGATTTGCCCACCAATAAACGAATGGATATCTCTGCCAAATACATTCCCCGGCATGAGGTTGGTGGTGATTATTACGATTTTATTCCGCTGGGTGATGATCAGTATATTATCTGCATTGCTGATGTTTCAGGTAAAGGAATCAGTGCAGCAATGTTGATGGCCAATTTTCAGGCAACGATTCGTACCCTGTTTAACTACCAGCGTTTTGAACTGGAATTTCTGATCAGTGAACTCAACAAAAAAGTAATGACCAGCGCCAAGGGAGAAAAGTTCATCACTTTTTTTGTGGCGCAATACAACGCAACTTCACGTGAGCTTACTTATGTAAACGCCGGGCACAATCAACCGTTCATCACCAACGGAAAAGAAGTCAAATTACTGGACATTGGCTGCGTAGGTTTAGGAATGTTTGACGAAATGCCTTTCATTCAGGTGGGAAAAGAAACGCTGGCGCCCAATACCACATTGGTGTTGTATACTGACGGTGTGGTGGAATTGGAAAACGAACGCAATCAGCAATTCGAGCTGGAAAGCCTGATCAAACTGGTGCACAATTTCTACCGCCTCAGCATGGAAGATATGAATAACCTGGTGTTTTCCAAGCTCGACGAATGGCGCGGAACCCGAAAACTAGTCGACGATACAGCGGTTTTTTCCTGCCGCTTTTTCTAAGGGATCACTTATCGCATCAGATACATTTTACCGAAATCTTTCTTAAAGTGTGTGTCTGCGTCGGTTTCACGATGCTTGATGTCTTCTCCGTTAATCTTCGCTTTCAAACGGTATAAGTAAACCCCATTTGCCAGCGGATCGCCGAATTCATCCGTCCCGTCCCATGCGTATTCCGAAATATTGCGTCCAATCGAAATTGGTCCGATTTCATCTTCGGTGATTTCACGCACCACACGTCCGGTTACGGTCATGATTTGAATAATCATTTCTTCCGGTTCCTCGGTTCCTGTAAGCGTAAATACAAAGCGCGTACTGGTCGAGAACGGATTCGGGTAGTTCATCAAATACGTAATCGAAGATTCATGCACAATTTCAAACGAAACACGGTATTCGATATCACCTGAAATATTTCCGCTACGGTCGGTACCTTGCACAATCAGTGAGTATTTTCCATCCATATCAAACATAGTTGGATACAGGATCTTAAACTTCTTGTTTTGAGCATCAGCTGCAATCCATTGCATCACGGTGTTACCACTTCCATCCATAAAAGGAATGCGTTTCTGCAGCCCGTTCGGATCGGTAACGTAAACACCAAACAACGTAGTGTCGCTGATGTCATTCATTATCAGGTAAGGATTATCGTCTTTCAGCGTAATCAGAATTTCGCTTTCAGGATCAATAATATCGCCGTTCAGAATGTGTTTACCATTGAATGTAACATCCAGAATCGGGTGTTCATCGTCTGCAGCCACCTTAAATGGAATTTGCAGCAGGTTGTTGAAATGGTATTGTTCCGGTTGATCGGTAACAAAAACAGATCCGTTGATGTACGGATTTACCTCCATCCAAAGTGAGTTTTGTCCTGCCAGGTTAACGGTGGAGAACTGAATGGTGTCGCGAATGAGTCCATTGACCAATAAGGGTTCCTGTCGTGGATAAGCAATCGGGTGTTTCACACGATTGGCGTCTTCCACCCAATAATTTACCAGGAGCGAGTCCATGTCAAAATCACTAATATTTCGCACATCCACAGCAAACGAAATCTGTTGTCCTTCCTGCAATGTGTCTTGCAACGGACTGAAATAATAGGCTGTTGTTCCATCAATTGCAGCTTCCGGAACCGGCTGGTACAATACATGCCAACGATCAATTTGCGCAGGTGTAAAGAACAACGAATCCTGGGTAAACATCTCAAGTCTGATATACGGATATAGACTTGCATCAACGAGTGAATTCAGATTTAGAATGGAATCATTTGGTGTAAAAACCTGATCGATTAAAAGACCGGATACCTGATTAATGTCAAACGCTTCTATTTTTATACGAACGCTGTCTACCTGAACTAATTCAAGTGAATCACGCTTCCAGTAAATGGTGTTCCAATCCAGCGCGGGTCCTATCAGCGGAGTTTTTTCAACTCCTAGTATGCCCAACGCATCAAACTCTTTTTCCAGGTAAATATGGTTTCCGATTTGTGTATCGGCGATGGTATCAGGAAAGTGTTTTTCTACCAACGATGACGGATCTCCCTTTTTAAAGATCATTCCAAATGGTTTTTCCGGCTGTGAATTATTCACCAGCGTTGAGCCTAAATCGGTGAATGTCTGGTACAAACTTGGTTGATTTACATCCCACAAATTGTATTCAGTTGATACCGCTGAATAGATGACGACATAATGTCCGTTTGGAATTACGTTTTCGACCATGTTTTCAAACGCCGCCAACTGGGCAGGGTCTGATTGGTTGAAAGCGAAGTATTTTTCGACGCGTGGACGTTGTGAACCGTTATCGTTTCCATTTCCGAAATTGTGTGTAGGATTACTAAGTCCATAGCGTGTGCCCCATGCTTCAAACGTAACCGGATCAACAACCGCAACATAGAGGGCCGGAGCTCCACCGAATACTGCAGCGTATTCCACTAAATCACTATTAACTCCCCATTGATTATACACAGTTGAGTTGTCAAAAGCTCTCAAATAGAGTTTTTGTGGAGAAGCGGTATCGAATTTTAATAAGCGCTCAGGACGATTGTACTCCAGGCTATAAAAATCGTTTTTCTTGAACTGGAAGAAATGATCCTGTCCCCAGCCGGTTTTACCGTTAATGTATTGAAACGAATATTCCGTCCAATTCAATACACTGCTGTCTACGGCTACACGCCAGAAGTAAACGGTACTATCGGTGCATATTAGGGGAAATCCGTTTCCGTTGATGTCAGTCCAATCGGTTGGACTTACTTCTTTCACGCCACCCAATTCCGTGATGGAATAACGTCTCAATTGAGGGCTGTCATACGTGTCAACCGTGTCTAGTTGAAAATGATAGGTTTTTAGCGATGCAATCGGATTAATGGTAGAAGCCCGAACCGTGACGGTATCATATGGAACAACGGCAAAGTCGTAAGGGTAAACCGGCAAAATACCATCGGCATTGATGAAAAAATCGTAATTCAATTGATTATTGGTGACTTCTTCGGCCTGCTCTGTAATAACAGATGGCAAATCAACTGATATTTTAAACTTATTGATTCCCACGCCAATATTGGGTTGCAATGGCATTTCGAGATGAATGGTGTCTTTGTAATGAAGAAACGGCAGAGTGATATTGTATACCGAATCAACTGTCGTTCCTGGAAAATCCCGGATAATTTCCACGTTAAACGTATCCATCACTGATTGACCTAAGTTACTGATAATGAGATTTAACGTAATGGTGTCAACCGTAAGGTTCAGCACAGCCGGTTCGAAGTAAAGATTTTGAGCCGTGATTTCTATTTCCGGACGTTCATGCCAGTTCATCCGAAGCATCGGGTCACCGTTTAGGGTCATTTGCTGACAAGTGGTTTCACTGATCAGGTCGTCCTGAATAATACTGTTTTGTACATATTGTATGGTTTGACGCATTTGTTCGCCAATGGTACCGCCGTAATTCAGGTGACTGAATTCTCTGTAAAAATGATTCGAATAACTATTCAGATTTTGGGCATATCCAACCGAAACACTTGAGATAAATGCAATTGCTCCAGCGTCGGCGATGTTTACAAAACGCTCTGAGGTAGAAAGTCCTTCAGCGAAAATATTGCCGTTGTAGCAGGAATTTCCAATCACAATCGGGTACTTGCCATAATTATCCCAGTTACTCGGTTCATCAATGTTTACTTCGAAACCATTATTGGAAGCCGCAGCATGGCCAAAGAAATTCATGAGTGAAACGCCATCTGAAATGCGGCTGTTGACGCCTGCAATCACAGTCGGGTCGAGCGGATCACTGGTGGTTTTGTAATAAGAAGTTACATTTCCGCCATAAATCGAATCTTCGATGACATCTTTCATGCCATCCATATAACCTCTGAAAAGTCCTTGCTGACCCTGATCCGAGCCCCCTACAAAATGCAGGATTTGTTTTTGCCAATCTTTGGTTGCTGTACTGTAATTGTTGGGATCATTTTGTACCTGCTGGCTTTCGTACAAAATGACTTTATCCAAATAATCCTGTAATTCGGTATTGGTTCGAGCGGCAATTCGTCCGGTTGGAATCAATGGATCCCAATGTGTTCCATGTAAACCTGACGTAATGGCAATATCGCTTGATGGATAACCGAAACTTGGAATCAATGACTGAACGAAAACAGCCGGATCTGTTCGTGCGTCGTCGTGTTCAGAAATACCTTTTCCAACCAGAAATAATGCTACGGGTTTCGTTGTAACAGCAAGATCGTAGGAGTGTAATGCAAATCGTCTGATCGCGATTACATGATGATCGATTCCACCACCATATTGCTGGTAAAGCTCTTTAACATTCCCCATCACCACATTGTTGCTTCCGCCGGCTAAAGATGCGCGATAATTGGCATAATTGGCACTGGCAGCCTGAAGAGAAGGATGGTAAACCATTAGTACGGCCTCTTCTGTAGAAAGCGCACTAAAGTCGGTGAATTGCCCGGATCCGTTAACAGCCGACAATGTTGCAACGCTGTTGGCATTCGCAATATCACCGATAGTAACATAACTCAGGTTACCCGAAGCGTTATTCGTGACAAGCATTTGCCAATTGGAACCATCGAATGAAAGCGGAAGGATCTTGTTGGTACTACCAAAACTAAATGCAATTGGGTTTGCCGACGAAAAAGACTGCAAATTAACCAACGTTTTGAGCGCATTCGGGTTATTTTCGGTATAGAAATTATCAAAGCTGGCACCAGCAGCAGCCGGTGTTCTAGGGTAACGGATGCGCCAGTAGGTAAGTGATAATAAATCAGCGGCAGCTCCTAAATCGTTGACGCTTTGTAATACGAGGTTCGAAGACGGTGAATTCAGCAAACCCGATGAGATAGCTAAATCATATTGGTGAAATTGGTATCCTTCAAAAGTGGAATCGACCAGCGTGTAACTGCTTGATCCGATGCTCATTCTTAAATGATGATCAGGATTAGCAGCGGCATTGGAGTTGGATGCTATTCTTAATTGAATAGCAGAAAGTGGTGCGCCCGGACCGGTATACAAATTGTTTGTCGGCGTATAAACATTATAGCCGCCACCCAAACTCACTGTACCACAAGCCCAGCCTTCGCCGGGAGCGTAAATAGATCCCGAAGCGTCACCGTATCTCTTGCCTTCACTGTAGTGAATATCTGCTACCGGACAGTCTGAAGCAACGTCTTTCAAAACATAATTGGCGGGAGCGCCGTAACCGGCAAAGTCTGTATCAGCGTCAACGACAAAACGCGCGTTGTTTGTTCCGTTATTCCAGGTAAAAAAGTACTGAATGGTATCGTTGTACATGCTGAATCCCGGGTTGGCGATATCTGTTGGGTTTTCATAAATCAGTGAATCGAGCCAACCGTCGTTTTTTTCGGCATAAAACAGAATGTAATCTCCCGGATCAAGGGAATTGTCATTGCCGTCTACTATATAAATAGGCACTTCTTTTTCGCGCCCGAATACCTGAATGTTTTCAGAAGAAAAGGTCCCGACAGGCACATTACTGGCTGCCAGTGCAGCGTAATCGATGCGTTGTATGCCGGTTGTGTGAATATTGAACGAAAAATATTTTTGTGAAAAGTTAATCCATTCGTTCCCGTAATTCTGTGCGAACGATGAGCAACTTATGCTTAGGATTAGTAGTAGTTGTGCGTAGCGTTTTATCATTCCTTAGGTAATGCGTTGGACGGTTTATTCAGTAACAATCGCAGCGAAATCACATGCGAATAAAGTGCCGTTGATTGGTCGCCAATGTCCGTAAAAGCGTAATCAAGAAACACGTTTTTAATATGTAATCCGATCCCGATATTGGGTTGAATGGTCAGTTTTTGCGAATCGTCGAAATTCTTAATGTATTGCATATTGGAAATTCCACCACGAACCGCTACAATATCTTTAAAACCGAAAGAAATCCCTACGTGCGGATCACCGCTCACCAAACCGGTTTTCAATAAGGTATTTCTGCGTCCGTCGGTCGTAAGGTCCAAATCAATTTCACCCGAAAAATTCAATCCTTTTTTACCCAAATCGGTTTTGTAATTGGTTGCCAGGATTACACGCGGTAACGTTAATTCCAATCCGTTTTGCGGAATTTCATTCCCGGTAAGCGTAAACACTTCTTTGGTTGTTTCATCCAATGTAAACACCCACGCATTAAAGGTCGAAGTCACATCGCGCACAACAGCACCGAATTTCCAGTGTTCATTGCGTTGGTAAGTGGCACCTGCATCCAATCCGAATCCCCACGATTTGGCAAAATCACCCACTTTGCGGTGAATGAGTTTGAAATTTCCACCTACGCTCAATCCTTCTATGTTGAGTTTACGGGCGTAGGAAAAAAGAAAGGCGTAATCTGCGGCCGTAAATGTGGTAATGCGATCGTAATCAATACGACCTTCATTATCAATCAATTGCGTTGTGTTTGGGATATCATCCACCGCAAAGCGAATGATTGAAAATCCCGCAGCACTTTTATCATCGATGGCATGCGCCAATCCCAGGTAATCGTATTTGGCAATTCCGGCAAAGTATTCTGAGTGCATCAAACTCACATCCAGCCATTTGTTTGTTCCCGTGAGTCCGGCCGGATTCCAGTAACCACTTGTAACACCGCTTGTTTGGGCAACAACTGCATTGGATAGTCCAAGCGCATCGGCACCAACGCCTATGGCTAAGAATTCATTGGAATATTTTGGAGCAACGTCTGATTGAGCGAAAGTGGTGTTGGCGATCAGTAGCAAAAGTGCTGTTAAGAAGCTAATTCTCATGGAAAAATGTTTGTTTATGCTTAACGTTAACTGCATCTTTTATAAAAAATTGTGTTTTGGTCGATTTTAACACGAATTACAAGCGTAAATTTACACCATTCAGTTTGATTGTTTAACCGTTAATTTATATTTCCCGCGTGAGAATGTTCAATATACCCAATTTGTTTACCGCAGGTAATATGTTGTGCGGAATCATGGCCATTTTCTTTTCATTTTCAGGGAGAATAGAATGGGCTGCGTTTTTCATTTTTGGTGGCGCTGTTCTTGATTTTTTCGATGGTTTTCTGGCCCGCATTTTAAAGCAGCAGGGTGAAATGGGAAAACAGCTCGATTCATTGGCCGACATGATCACTTTTGGTCTTGCTCCTGGAATTATGATGATGGTTGTTTTGGCGTATGCGACTACTTCGCCGAGCTTGTGGGACGGCATTCTTCCCGATAAAGGGATTGTGTTGATGGCAGATACACTCATTCATCCGGTGCACGAAGATGTAACGGCGGCTTTTTACAACTGGAAAAACGATTTGCTGGATTTTGAAAAAGTCAACTGGATTCCGTTTGCGGCTTTGCTGATCCCGTTTTTCTCGATGTTCCGCCTGGCGAAATTCAACATCGATACCCGTCAGTCTGAATCGTTTATCGGGTTGCCAACTCCCGCCAATACGATCTTTTTCACCGCTTTTCCATTACTCATTATGCAATTTGGAAACGTTCCTGGCTGGCAGCACGATCTGATTATGCAATGCATTCACCCGGTAGTTTTGATCCCGATTATTGTAGTAATGTCGCTGCTTTTGGTAGCCGAATTGCCGCTTTTTGCACTGAAATTCAAGTCGTTCGCCTGGAAAGGAAATGAAATCAGGTACATTTTCTTGATAAGTTGTGGAATACTTATTCCGCTTTTGTTGATTTGGAGCGTTCCAATTATTGTACTTTTGTACCTGTTATTGTCATTCATTCAGAATACCATTCGCAAAAAACAAACACATGAAATTCAAAGCTGAAATCGATGTAATGCCTTTAGATGCATTGTTGGATCCACAAGGAAAAGCAGTTAGTAATAGTATGAGCACCATTGGTTTGCCTGAGATTTCAGGTGTGCGAATCGGTCGTCACGTACGCTTGTTTGTAGATGCAGGTTCGAAAGCAGAAGCTACTGAAAAAGTAGAATCTGCGTGCAAGAAATTGTTATCGAACCAAATCATGGAAAGTTACGCCTACCAGATCGAGGAAGCGTAAAATCTCGTTTTTGTGTTAACGATTAGCGGCAAAAACTGCATAGGTTATGCAGACAGTGCCTTGGGTGCGCAAACATTTCGGGCCGTTAATCCCGTATCCAATACTTCATTCGGACTTTCATTTGTTCAGGCAATTGATGCTGAAGTTGATTTAGCCGTTTCAAAAGCAAATGAAGCTTTTCAGTTATGGTCAAATGAACCAATCCAAAAGCGTGTAGCATTTCTAAAAGCCATTGCAGTTGCGGTACGCAGCCATTCCTCTGAATTAACTCAGTGGTGCTGCGAAGAAACCGGTTTGCCGCTTTCGCGTGCTAAAACAGAACTGGAACGTTCGTGTTTTCAGTTTGAATCGTACGCAGAAGCAATCGCCAGCGGTTTTGCCTTATCAATACGAATAGACCCTTCTTCCGGACCCGGAAAACCCGATTTGCGAAAAATGAACGTGCCGCTGGGACCTGTTGTGGTCTTCGGCGCCAGTAATTTCCCGTTTGCTTATTCCACACTTGGTGGCGATGTGGCTTCGGCACTTGCGGCGGGATGTCCGGTAATCGTTAAAGCGCATCCGATGCATCCACATACAAGTGAATTATCTGCCCGCATTATTTTGTCGATAGCTCAGGAAATGGGTTTGCCAGACGGTGTTTTTTCGCACCTGCACGCCATTGATTATAAAGTGGGCGAACAATTGGTACTGCATCCGCAAGTAAAAGCTGTTGGTTTTACAGGAAGTATTCAGGGTGGAACAACATTGGTTCGTCTGGCAAATAGTCGCATAGTTCCAATTCCAGTTTATGCCGAAATGGGCAGTTCGAACCCGATTGTGTTTACTACCGATGCTTTAGCGAAGCGTGGTGAATCGATTGCGAAAGAAGTGGCTGCTTCCATTGCTTTAAGTGCCGGACAGTTTTGCACATCACCGGGATTGTTATTCATTGTCAATTCCAACGCAGCAAAACAGTTTTTATCGTCGCTCAGTACATTGTTGGAGAAAACCGAACCGCAGGTAATGCTTCATCCTGGAATCTTCAAACAATACGAGCGTCAGGCTTCCCAGCAGCTGGAAGGATCAGAAATTCGGGTAAACGGTTTGCGTTCAAACAATGAAATTCAACCTTCGCTGGTGCAGATCAGCGGCCGGCAATTGTTGCGTGAACCGGGCAGAGCAGAAGAAGTCTTCGGATCGTTTGGAACAGCGGTTGTTTGTGAAACCGAAACGGAATTAATAGCGTGTTTGAGTGCGCTTTCAGGTCAGTTAACAGCTGCTTTGTACCTGGAACCGCATGAAAACGGAGCGCCTTTGATCTCAGCACTCCAGCGATTTGCAGGAAGAATCATCATGAACGGTGTGCCTACCGGAGTTGCGGTTTCGGCTGCTATGCAGCACGGAGGGCCGTCTCCAAGTTCATCCGTTCCGTCTTCTACGGCGGTTGGAGCAGATGCCATTCAGCGGTTTATGCGACCGGTTTGTTTCCAAAATGTTACAGACGAACTACTGCCTGATTCGTTAAAAATCGCTAATCCTGAGGGCCTTTTACGGTTTGTTAACGGTTTATTCACCGATGCCCCTTGTTGAAACACATTTATTATGCTTTATTTGCCCAAGTGTTGAATCGCATCGTGCAGTTTAAACAATTATATTTGCAACTTAAAAATCAGAAATTATGTCAGAAGTACAAGAAACTCCGAAAAGAACTACCAGCTCCGCAATGATTGCCGTTTTGGTATTGTTGGTTGTAGGATTGGGTGTAATGATATTTTTATGGTCATCTAAAAATTCAGCATTGAATGATTGTAATACCCATGTATCGGAATTGCAAAAAGATAGTGTTGCTATGAATGATATGTTGAAGCCATATTTGAGCGATAATGCTTCAGATGATTTGTTGAAGGATTTTGAAAGCATGGTGGCCGATTATGATAAAATCATTGAAGCAGGACGTCCTGAAGATCAGGAAGCCATGAAGGAACAGCAGGACAAGATCATGGGATTGAAAAATGAGTTGGAAGCAGCGAAGAAAAGCGGAAAAGTGAACGCTTCGTTGATTGCCAAGTTACGTCGTGAGAATGAAACCTTACGTGAAATCATGAGAGGATACGTGAAACAAATTGATGAACTGAATACCATCAATCTACAGTTGGAATCTGATTTGGATGAAACAACCAATGAGTTGACAACAACACAGTCTGAGCGTGATACCTATAAAACACAGTCGGAAGTAAGCGAAGCGAAAGTAAAAGCCGGTTCTAAGTTGAAAGCTTACGGTTTTACATCAGAAGGTTTACGTATGAAAATCAACAATACGCCTGAACCGACTACGAAAGCACGAAACTGTGTACAAGTACGCTCAAGCTTCACGATCGGTGAAAACGAAATTGCAGAAGCAGGTCCGAAAACGGTTTACATGCAAATCACTGATCCGGACGGAAAAGTATTGCAAGGTCGTTCAGGAAACACGGTACAAACGGAAAGTGGTACAATTGCTTTCTCCGATAAAAAAGAAATCACATACAACAATAAGAGTGTCGATCTTTCGATCTTCTACGATTTCAATGGTGTAGAGCCTGTAAAAGGAGCCTACAAAGTGAAAATTTACTGTGATGGTCAATTGATCGGATCGGATGGATTCTCATTAAAATAAAATCGTATATTCGGTTAGATAAACGCGATCGTCGGGTTTTTTAGATAGTTAACAGGACAAGGTGTCCACATATTTTAGGTAAATGACAAATATTTTTATTGCAAACCTCGACTGGGAGGTAAGCTCAGAAGATTTGCAGGCGACGTTTTCAGCGTTTGGTGAGGTGCATTTGGCGCATGTTGTATTCGACGGTAAAACCAAGAAATCCAAAGGATTCGGGTACGTTGAAATGGTAAGCGCAGAAGAAGCGATCAATGCAATTCAGGCATTGAACGGGTTCGAGGTGAATGGTCGCAGGTTAGATGTGAAAATTGCTTCTCCGAAAGCAAATCGTCCTCCGAAACAGGAGCCACCCGCAAAGAAACCGTTTGGAAACAAACCGGGTGGTTTTGGTGGTCAGAAACGATTCAATAACAGCGGTCCACGTCCGGGTGGCGGTGGTGGCGGAGGTTTCCGTTCCAACAGTAGTCCCGGAGGCGGTGGAGGTTATCGCTCATCGGAAGGCTCTTCAGGAGGTAGTGGTGGCGGATATCGTTCCAATACACCTGGTTCAGCACCTACTAGTGGCGGTTACAGAACAACCGGAAATCCGAGCAATACGGAACGTCCGGGTGGTGAAAGACCAGCAAGTGACCGTCCGGCAAACGATCGCCCGCCAAGGCCGCGTAAACGATTTGATGATTAACTAAAAAACGACTTTCCGATGTCAGAAGCAATTGACCAGGGACATGTGAATGTGGAGGTTGATGACCGCATGGTTGCGACCATTGAATTTGGTCACCCGTTGAGTAATTCATTGCCGGGCGCCATTCTTCGCAAATTAGCCGAAACCATTACCGAAGTAGGAAACAGATCGGATGTAAAACTGATCGTTCTGCGCTCGGAAGGTGCAAAAGCATTTTGCGCAGGAGCCAGTTTCGACGAATTGATTTCGATCAAAGACCTCGATACAGGAAAGGTGTTTTTCTCCGGCTTTGCCATGGTAATCAACGCTTGCCGCAAATGTCCGAAATTGATAATCGGTCGTGTGCAGGGGAAAGCCGTAGGCGGTGGAGTAGGAATTGCTTCGGCAGTTGATTATTGTTTCGCTACCAAAAAAGCAGATGTAAAATTGTCTGAATTGGCGGTTGGAATCGGTCCTTTTGTAGTTGGCCCCGCAGTTGAGCGCAAAATCGGTTTGTCTGCGATGAGCCAGTTGGCAATCAACGCAACCGAATGGCAAACAGCAGAATGGGCTTACAATAACGGTTTGTATGCCAGCTTAACCGATTCGGAGGAAATGATGGACGAAGAAATTGAACGATTGGTGAATCAATTGTCAAAATCGAGTCCGGAAGCCATGGCGGAATTGAAGAAAATCTTCTGGACCGGAACCGAAAACTGGGATACCTTATTGGTTGAACGTGCCGGAATCAGCGGAACATTGGTGTTGTCTGACTTTACCATAAACGCCATCAACGCATTCAAGAAAAACTGATCGTAAACGATTGATAGATATGAGGGAGATGTAATAGTCTCCCTTTTTTGTTTCCAACAAATGCATAAATATATTTGCCTGTATCGGCTAGCCGATACATTGTTTTTCCCACGAATTCACAAATTTTTTGTGCGCCTAACGGACGCACTTATGATGTGTAAAAACACTATTTTACATAATTCATTACATAAAATACTTAGAATAGCGAGTCCGTTAGGCGAGCAGTAATTCGTGAATTCGTGGGAATCAATTCTCACTTGGATAACAGCGCCAGCAACGCGAAACTTGCCAACCAATGCTCACCCATATAATCACCATCGGTAATGTTGGGAAGCGATGCATTCAAATGCTGGTCGGCTACTTTCACTAAGTGAGCAAACCGTTTGTCTGATTTCCCAAGGTTGTACAAACACCAGCCACGACTGAAATTCAAACCGTCCAAATGCACGAGTTTTCCATCGGTTCTGTCGATCACTTTTCCGGGTTCCAATTGAAATTTCTTGCTAAACAGTTCCGGAAGAAACGCTTTTAACCATTGCTGAAATTCCGGTTTTGGCAATACACGGCGCATCAAATCTGCTTCTTCCAATGCGCCTGATAGAAAATCGTAACCGCTCGGTTCAAATTTCAATGGGTACTTTGCGTCTTTTTGGAAAAAATCAATACTGCGTTTGGTGATAATCTGTTTAAGTGAATCATTTGATGTGTGAACAGCATAATCATACGCAAAAGTCAGTCCAAATGCGGTATTGATGTGGTCGCCTGAACGAATTGGATAAACCAGTTTAGGTAAAAAAGTGTAATATTTCCCGCAAATCAGATTGGATAACGGCCGTAGGTTTTCGGCGCAGGTTTTTCCCATCGGGTCGTTCCATGTATCCAATTCCTGCTGTAATTTCAGGATCCAGGCCCAACCGTAAGTGCGTTCAAACGAATCGTTGAACTTCGTGCTGAAAAAAGCGATTTCGGTTTGAATATTCGCTGCTGTAAGTTGTTCCGATAAAACTTTTCGGATAGCAGACGCATTTTCAATATCGGGGAATTGCTTTAAAATAGTGACCATGAGCCAATGTCCGTGAACCGAAGAATGCCAGTCGAAACACCCGTAAAACGCCGGGTGAAGCGTAGCAGGAGAAAGCAGCCCCGTTGAATCGTTGAGCACTTGTCCCAGCTTATTGGGATATTCCTGCTGAGCGCATTTCAGAGGCAAAGCAACCAATCTGGAGGCCTGTTCCGTGGTAAGTTGATTTTGTGCGCTAACAGAATGCATCCACAACAACGTACATCCGAGAAAAAGTGCTTTCATCTTCTGATTTTTAGCGACTAAAATACAGGTTTTTGGGTTACGGAATAGCCAGAAGGAATCCGTAAATTTGACAGGTGTCAGCACGTGGTTGACCAATGGTGCGATGAACGAAGAATTTCCATTTCCGATCCGAAAAATCATACATGTTGACATGGATGCGTTTTATGCTTCTGTAGAGCAACTGGACAATCCGGAATTGCGCGGAAAGCCCCTGGCTGTTGGTGGAAATGAAGTGCGTGGCGTGGTTTCGGCAGCCAGTTACGAAGCCCGGAAATTCGGTGTGCGATCGGCTATGTCGGGAATTATCGCCGCACGGAAATGTCCGCACCTGATTTTTGTACCGCCTCGTTTTGACCGTTACAAGGAAATCTCGCAGCAAATCAGATCCGTGTTTCATGAGTTCACCGATTTGGTGGAGCCGCTTTCATTAGACGAAGCCTTCCTGGATGTTACCGAAAACAAATTCAACCATCCTTCTGCGACTTTGTTGGCACAGGAAATCAGGCGACGCATTAAGGAGGCCACCGGTTTAAATGCTTCGGCTGGAATTTCCATCAATAAATTTGTTGCCAAAGTAGCCTCGGATATCAACAAACCGAACGGACAAAAAACCATTCCACCCGAAGAAGTACTGGCTTTTTTGGAAACGTTACCGATCGAAAAGTTTTTCGGAGTAGGAAAGGTAACGGCAGATCGAATGAACAAACACGGCATTTTCAACGGGGCCGATTTGAAGAAACAATCGCTCGAATACCTGAGCCTTTACTTCGGGAAATCGGGCAAGCACTATTACGACATCGTTCGCGGTATTCAGCACAGCGAAGTTGTTCCCGATCGTTTACGGAAATCCATTGCCGCTGAGCGTACCTTCAGCAGTGATCTAAGTTCGTCCTATTTTATGATCGAACAACTGGATAAAATCGCCGATGAACTGGAGAAACGATTGGTACGCAACAATGTAAAAGGCAAGACCATTACCGTGAAATTGAAGTTCAGCGATTTCACGCAACAAACCCGCAGTAAAACGTTACCTTTGTTTGTGAACCGCAAGGTGGATTTTTTTCCTGTCGTGGAAGAATTGATGGAGCAGGAACCGTTGAAAGGAGCCGTTCGGTTATTGGGTATTTCGATGACCAAACTCGATTCGGAAGAAGTGACAAAAAGTGTTTCGGCGCAATTAACATTAGACTTTTAAGAGGGGAACTGGTTCATAGGAAACTAGGGAATTAGGAATGCTTGATTGTCCTAGCTCTCTAGCTCCCCATTTCCTTATTTCCCTCAAAAAAGAAGTAATACGTCACGGAAAAGCTCCTATTAGACACTTTATTTAAAAATACCTTGTTAATAAAAAATAGAGTTTCTATCTTTGCACCCCCAAATTGGGGATATTGTCTTATTTAAAAATAGAAAAGTAGTGGATACTTTAAGTTACAAAACCGTGTCCGGCAACAAGGAAACCGCAAATAAAAAGTGGTTGTTGGTGGACGCTGAGGGCCAGACTGTTGGTCGCTTAGCGAGCAAGGTGGCGAAGTTGATCCGTGGAAAACACAAGACCAACTACACACCTCATGCTGACTGCGGAGATAACGTGATTGTTATCAATGCAGCAAAAATTTCGTTCTCTGGTACCAAATTGGTAAACAAGGAGTACGTACGTTACACTGGCTATCCGGGTGGACAGCGTTCATTAACAGCTCAAGAGTTGTTGGCGCGCAATCCTCAACGTGTAGTTGAGAAAGCAATCAAAGGAATGTTGCCGAAAAACACATTGGGCCGTAACTTGTTTACGAACCTGAAAGTGTATGCGGGTGCTGAGCACAAGCAAGAGGCGCAAAATCCGGAGGTAATTAATCTTGACACATTCAAATAATGGATATGGAAGTAGTAAACACATTAGGAAGAAGAAAAACATCCGTTGCGCGTGTATACCTTATGAAAGGTACGGGCAAGGTGACAGTCAACAAGCGTGACTATAAAGAATTCTTTCCTGTAGCAGTTTTGCAATCGAAAATTGAGCAACCGTTCAGTCTTACTGAAACTACCGGTCAATACGATGTAAAAGTAAACGTTGCGGGTGGAGGAGTAAACGGCCAGGCCGAAGCAATCCGTTTGGGTATCGCTCGTGCATTGGTAAAGGTTTCTGAAGATATGAAGCCGTTGTTGAAAGCTGAAGGTTTGATGACACGTGACCCGCGTATGGTGGAACGTAAAAAACCAGGTCAGCCGAAAGCACGTAAAAAATTCCAATTCTCGAAACGTTAATCGTATTCAGAGATTGGGCAGTTGTTTAGTATCCAAGCTGCGAGTATTGTTTTCGGTCTCAGATCGTTTATCCCTCGCACAGCTGATTACTAAAGGAATGTAAACAATTTAAAAAAAGAATTATGTCAAGAGTAAATTTTGAAACGTTATTAGAAGCAGGTGTTCACTTCGGACACTTAAAAAGAAAATGGAACCCGGCAATGGCGCCGTATATCTTTGACGAGAAAAAAGGTATCCACATTATTGACCTTAATAAGACAATTGCACATCTTGATCAGGCATGTGCGGCAATGAAACAAATTGCCAAGTCGGGTAAAAAAGTTCTTTTCGTTGCAACTAAGAAACAAGCAAAAGAAATCATCGCTGAACGCGTTGCGGCAATCAATATGCCTTTCGTTACAGAGCGTTGGTCGGGTGGTATGTTAACCAACTTCCAGACTACACGTAAATCGATCCGTAAAATGGCGGCGATTGATAAAATGAAAACAGACGGTACATGGGAAACATTGAACAAGCGTGAGCGTTTGTTTAAGACTCGTCAACGTGAGAAATTGGAGAAAAACTTCGGTTCTATCGCTGAGATGACCCGCCAGCCGGCCGCTATCTTCTTAGTAGATATCTTGAAAGAGCATATCGCTTTGAACGAAGCAAAACGTTTGAATGTTCCAACATTCGCAATGGTAGATACGAATTCTGACCCACGTTTGGTTGATTTCCCTATCCCTGCAAATGACGATGCTACAAAATCAATCACTGTGATATTAGACGCAATTTGCGGAGCGATCAAAGAAGGATTGGAAGAACGCAAAAGTGCCGGAACAGGTAAAGACAAAGACGAAGCAGTAGTTGAAGCCGCAGCTCCTGCAGCTGAAGAAGCAGCTACGAACGAATAATAACAACGTAATAAAAAATTTAAGATCATGGCAATTACTGCTGCAGATGTAAATAAATTACGCCAACAAACAGGTGCAGGGATGATGGACTGCAAAAATGCACTTGTTGAAGCGGATGGCGATTTCGAAGCTGCTGTTGATATCCTTCGTAAAAAAGGACAAAAAATCGCAGCTAAACGTGGAGAAAATGACGCAAGCGAAGGGTTGATCTTTGCTCAAACAACTCCTGATAACAAAGTAGGTATTGTATTGGCATTGAATTGTGAAACCGATTTCGTTGCTAAAAACGACTCTTACCGTAACTTCGTTCAAAGTTTGATGGACATCGCAATCGCTAAACTTCCTGCTTCTGCAGACGAGTTGAAAGGATTGAAATACGATGACCGTTTGACAGTTGACGAGAAAATCACCGAGCAAGTTGGTGTAATCGGCGAGAAATTGGATCTTTCTGGTTATGAAGTATTGAAAGGTGAAGCAGTTGTTGCTTACAACCACCCGGGTAATCAATTGGCTACCTTGGTTGCATTGAACAACGGAAACGATGCTGCTGTTGAAGCAGGTCGTCAGGTTGCTATGCAGGTTGCTGCTATGAACCCAATCGCTTTGAACAAAGACGGAGTTGATGCTCGTACAATTGAGCGTGAAATCGAAGTTGGTAAAGATCTTGCAATTCAGGAAGGAAAACCTGCTGAGATGGCTGAGAAAATTGCTCAGGGTCGTTTGGCGAAGTTCTTCAAGGAAAACACCTTGTTGAGCCAGGAGTTTGTTCGCGATAACAAAGTTACCGTTGAAGAATTCCTTAATTCAACTGAAAAAGGATTAACAGTTACAGAATTCAAACGTTTGGCATTGAGCTAATCATCCAAACGCACGAAATAGAAAATCCCGTTGTTCAATGAGCAGCGGGATTTTTTTTGTTTGATTCATCGCTCTTTGATTGTCCGTTTTTGTAGTTTTTCCGCAGAATTGGTTTTATGTTTTTTCTGACAAACTCTTTCATGGTGAGTGGTTTACATTCGTCAAAAGAGAGTTTATGAAAAAAATGTACGTAACAATTGTTTTATTGCTGATGACTTCGGTTCTGAATGCACAGTCCGGCGAAATTCAAAATGGAGGTTTTGAAGATTGGACAACCAACACCTTGTTTGATTACCCCAATCAATGGAGTAACTCAAATCAACAGGAACCAGTGGCTCAGCCAGCCGTTGTGAAATCTACTGATGCTCAGCAAGGTGTTTATTCTGCTGAATTGAGAGTGAATGATGATCTGGGAGCTTACATCTTCCATGGTCAGGTCAATCAGGGAATTGATGGCGGAATTCCTTATGCCGCTTCGTTCGATAACGTAAAGTTTCAGTATAAATGTGATTTTCCGGTCGGCGATTCCTTGTACCTGCTTATCGTTCGTTTTACTTCCGGTGTTCAAACCGACACCTTGATTATTCCGGTAATTCATGGCACCCAAACTACCTGGACACAGGTCGTTGTTCCCATCCCGGCCGGTACGCAGGATGAACTGTTTTTTGCGCTGTCGATGGGTGATCCATTGAATGAAATTTCGGTTACTCCCGGCTCTTGGGCGCGAATAGATCAGGTGGAATTGTACAACGGTGCGGTGCTTCAAACCGATCTTCCCAACAATGGTTTTGAAACATGGACCACCCAAACACTGGAATCAGCCGATAGCTGGTTTAGTTACAATGAAGAATTGATCGGACTCGGTTTGAACAATGCCAACAAAACAACCGACGCCCATTCAGGGAATTTCGCCATGGAAATGACCGCTGTTGAAAGTGTGGTTACGCAAGACGTCTATACTTCAGCAATCGCAATGGGACCTATTTTCGGTGGCGTAACACCTGTGCCATATGTTGCTTCTCCGACTGCATTCAGCGGCTGGTTTAAGTTTTTCTCGCCGTTTTTCAATAATGATAATGCGACTTCGGTGGTCGAATTTTTTGAGAATGGAAATCTGATTGGCGCCAGTATTCAGACAATGGATACTTGTTCCGGCTATACGTATTTCTCGTATCCGTTAACGATTATCGGAACACCCGATTCCATTGAATTCAGTATTTACGGCGGAATGCAGGTCGGTTCGGTATTGAAACTGGACGATCTTTCCTTTTCGGGAGGAAATGTGGGGTTAACTGAATTTGCCCAGATGAATGTTTCGATTTATCCCAACCCTGCTTCATCCGAAGTGATGATCAAAGCAGAAGGTGAGTACACGATCGAATTGGTTGATTTGACCGGGAAAGTGATCATGAGCCAGGAAAAAGCAGTCGGCATTCAGGTGATGAATGTTGAACAAGTAATTCCGGGAACTTATTTAGTGCGTTTGGATAATGGAACGAATCTGACCATCCACAAATTGGTAGTAGAATAAGTTGACTATTTTGAGGAATCCCGTTGTTCAATGAGCAGCGGGATTTTTTTATGGAATCCTCCGCAAGGAAGTGATACTATTGCAGCTAGTTTGAATAAGCTTTTAGCACCTTGTTTTTATAACCAATTGTTTTTTAGATGATTATTAGTCTTGTTTAAAGATGCCGTAAGCTTAAAGTTTTCTACTTCAAAGATTCCTCCTATATTTGCGAAACTTCTTTCGTTATTTATGAAATACACACGCATTCTGCTCAAATTAAGTGGAGAATCTCTCATGGGAGATAAACAATTTGGAATTGACAACAACCGTTTGAGTGTGTATGCCAACCAAATCAAAGAAATTCACGGTATGGGAGTAGAAGTGGCCATTGTGATCGGCGGCGGAAACATCTTCAGAGGCGTTCAGGCCGAAGAAGGAGGAATGGACCGCACGCATGGCGATTATATGGGAATGCTGGCAACGATGATCAATTCGATGGCGCTACAAGCCGCGTTGGAGTCTGTTGGTTTGCAAACCCGACTACAGTCTGCTATTGAAATGAAAGAAATCTCTGAGCCGTATGTGCGCAGAAGAGCCGTTCGTCACCTCGAAAAAGGCCGTGTGGTGATCTTTGGCGCCGGAACAGGAAATCCGTTTTTTACAACCGATTCAGCAGCTTCGTTGCGTGCAATCGAAATCAACGCCGATGTGATCCTGAAAGGAACCCGTGTTGACGGAATTTACACTGCCGATCCTGAAAAAGATCCGAATGCAACTAAATATGATGTGATCACGTTTGATGATGTTTACAGCCGTGGACTGAAAGTAATGGACATGACCGCATTCACCCTTTGTAAAGAAAATGACCTTCCGATTATTGTGTTTGATATGGACACGCCGGGCAATCTGAAACGCCTGTTGGAAGGAGAACAAGTAGGAACAATCGTTCGTAATTAATTTATATCCGATTCAACTGTACGTTATGACTGAAGATTTGCAACTGATTTATGATGAATTAAAAAGCTCCAATGCCAAATCGATTGTGCATTTGGAAAATGAATTATTGAAAATCCGCGCCGGAAAAGCCACGCCGTCGATGCTTCACAGCGTCATGGTCGATTATTACGGCTCTCCAACGCCCATTCAGCAGGTAGCCAACATCAACTCGATGGACGCGCGTACGCTTACTGTACAGGCCTGGGAGAAAAACATGTTGCAGGAAATCGCCAAAGGAATCATCAACTCTAATTTGGGGTTGAATCCGCAAAACAATGGCGAACAGTTGATCATTCAGATTCCACCGTTGACGGAAGAACGTCGTAGAGATTTGGTGAAAAAAGCCAGAGCCGAAAGCGAACACGCAAAAGTGGGAATTCGCAATAACCGCAAAGACGGTATCGACATGGTGAAAGACCTCAAAGCAGAAGGACTTTCAGAAGACATGACCAAGGATGCAGAAAACGAAATCCAGAACATCACCAACAGCTTTATCAAAAAAGTGGACGATTTGGTTGATGCCAAGGAAAAGGACATCATGACGATCTGATTCCGGATGCGTTTCCTTCTCTACCTGTCATTCATTTTACTGCTCACCGCCTGCAGTAAAAACAAGCGCATCATCAAACACATTGAAGGTCGCTGGAAACTCACGCAAATTTTGCTGAACGATGGCTTGTACAGCTATCCGAATGAAATTCATGAATTTGCGCAGGGAGAATCCGGTGGAAAAACCTTCGCTACGTGGACCAAATACAGTTCCGATTTCTCGGATACTATCGTAGGTAGCTACAAAATCGATAAAAAAGGTCAGCACATTACGTTCCGAGATGATGAAGCGTCACCTGTAACCGAAGAATTTGCTACCATTGATGATTTTGACAAAACGATGCTGATCGTGAGACGTGTTGATGGCGTGTATTTTTTCTATAAAGAGTAGGATTGCTTTGAAGTTTGTCGGAATTCGGTTGGCGGGATAGTTTAGTCCCACAATTCAAAACCCTCCACTTTGTTCCTTCTGATATGGATTAATAGATAACCATCCTTCCCGCTCAAATTTCCACAGTTCGCAACACCCAGTTTTTCATGAAACGGTTTCATATCGATTCCTTTTTTCATTTCCAATTTTAAACTGGTATAGTGACGGATTGGAATCATGAGATATTTACCATCTCTCGATATGGTAAATGCCCCATCAAGCAAAAAATAATTGTATTTATTCAGTTTATTTTTTTCCATGTAGGAAAGCATTTCATCGTAATGACTATCAATACTCGTTACTGCTTTTTGTTTATCCGTCAGCCGAATATATTGATTTTGCTCCTTGATGTACTGCTGTACTTTTGGGTCGAATGAAATGGAAGGCTCCTGCGGGGAAGAAGTTGAACATCCAACCAAAACAATGATCGAACAGATGATGAAGAAAAGGTGTTTCATAAAATGAAGTTTTGATGTAAATATAGAATTCAAAGTTCTATCCTCACCAACTCATCTTCATTCACATAATACAACCAACCTTCAATCGCCGGAAACTTCATCAGATCCAATGCGAATAAATACTGCGAAACCTGCGTTCTGTGCTCGGGTTTGCGTTCTCCGGTCTTGAAATCGATGACCACGGTTTTGTCAGTGTGAAGGATGATTTTATCCGGACGCAAGCGCGTTTTCTGGTCCAGTAATAAGGTTTGTTCGTCGAGTTGTGTGCCGCCTGAAATGAGTTTTAAGTAGATGTCATTGGCGAAAAGCCGGGTAGCATGTGCGTTCAATTCCGTTTTAAAAGCAGTGTCGATATTCCCTTTCAGAATACCGCGATTGATGCTTTCTGCTGCTTGTTCCAAGGTCATACTTTGCTCCATAATTGCATGGAATTGCTTCCCGAACCGGCGCTGCGTGTTGAGTTCATTCTCCAATTGCTCTTCGGGCGACATGATACTAATGTGCGGAAACCACAAGTAATCATTGAGCGAAACCGGCGTGAAAGGCAGATCTTCGTGTTTCGATTCATGCGTGATTTCCGGAGCCGTTCCGATACTTCCAACGATCGATTTTCCTTGCACAAACTGTGGATAGATTTCACTCAGCGTTTCAAAGATATTCTGCTGCAGTTTTTGATCACGCGGTGCAATCGTCCCCATAAAATACAAGCGATCGATGGGCCGGGTAAACGCCACATACAACAGATTGATGTGGTCCATGATTTCGGCATCTTTTTCGGCGGTCATGAACGGTTCGATTGCCGGTAAAATAGCATCGATTTTGGTCAGCGTCGACTGTAAAAAGTGATCGTTCGATTCAAAAATGCGTGCCTTTCCTTTCG
The DNA here is from genome assembly GCA_040387295.1 of Bacteroidota bacterium. GTDB lineage: Bacteria > Bacteroidota > Bacteroidia > Flavobacteriales_D > Crocinitomicaceae > Fluviicola. The sequence goes on from JAZKEB010000006.1 coordinate 146,323, forward strand.
GTGATTTCACATCAAATCGCAAAGAAGGAATAATCACCACCGGAAATTCCAATCCCTTGGATTTGTGAGCCGTCATCACTTTGATCGAATGTTTGTTCTCGGGAAGCTGAACGTTGGTTTTGTAGCCCACACCGTCGTAAAAGCTCAGGAAACTCATCAAGTCAGGGCCGTTGTGCAGGTCGAATTGCGCGGCGATATCCAGCAGTTGATGCACGTAGGCATTTTTTAATTCGTTGATTTTATAATTGCGCAGGAAGTTTTGCATGAGCGAAAAAATATCCTGAAATCCCTGCGATAAATGATATTTATCGAAAGCAGTCAGCTGGAAAAAACGTTCCCGTGAAAAGATCGCTTTCCCACCTTCTTCCAATGTTTCAAAACACATTTGATAGGTTTCGAACGCTTGTGCGGGTGAAAAAACACGCAGAAACAATTCGGCAAACCGCATAAACAACTGACGGTGTGTCGGATTGTTACGCAAGCGACAAAAAGCGATCACCAATTGCACATGCTGATCAGAATTCACCAATAACGAATCAGCTGAAACGACCTGGTATCCATTGTTTTTCAGGTGATTCGCGTAGGTGTTACAATCCGCTTTTCGTTTGGCCAGAATACAGATTTCGTGCGGCTGATAGCCATCTGAAATACACGTTCCTACCCACGATAATAAACGTTCCAACGCAAGATCTTCTGATTCTTCGTCTTTTTGGGTGAGTTCAAACGTGATCAATCCGCCTTCTTTTCCGCGCGGAGTTTGTGTAATCTGCTGGTAAAACGGTTTTCCCGATTCGGGCATGGTTTGTTTGAAAACTTCGAAAAAGCGGTTATTGAATTCCACGATTTCTTTTCCTGAACGCCAGTTTTCGGTCAATTCTTCCAGACGGCCCATGTGTTCGAAGAAATCCGATTTTTGTTCCACCGATGCATTTTGTTCCGGATTGTAAATGCGTGGCAAGGCTACAAATTGTTCCGCTACACCATTTTTGAACCGGTAAATCGATTGTTTCGGATCGCCCACGATCAAATTGAACTGTCCATGACCGAGCGATTCATGCACCAGCGGCACCAGATTCATCCACTGCAAGCGCGATGTATCCTGAAATTCGTCCAGGAAAAAATGGCGGAACCGATTTCCTAACCGTTCGTAGATAAACGGCGCTTCTTCATCTTTCACTAATTCCGAAACCAGTTTATTGAATTCCGAAACGCGGATTGCGGCATCTTTTTCACGAATGTTTTCCATGAAAACAGCCAGTTCACGCAAAATAGATAGCAGGTAAAATTGCTTCACTTTTAATTCCAGTTCAAAATAGGGAACCTGCAATTTTGCCCAATAGTCAGCAAACTGACGAATGGTGAAAAAAGGTTCGTTTTGTCCGGTTTTTTCAGCTGTTTTCTCCAGGTTATTCAAAAAAGTATCCTTGGTTTCAAAGGCTTCCAGTTTTGTTTTTGCATTTCCCTTTTCCTGAACGATTTTCTGAATCTTATTCCACGTAGTGCTTTTTCCGGCAAATTGGTCCAATTGCAATCCGCTTTGTTCCAATGCCAGTTGAATGCGTTGCTGCCAGCGCTGAATTTCAAGATTGTGTTCCTTGTATTGAATGCGCCACAAATCGTATTCGGCTTGCGAAAATTCCTTTTCAACCAGCTTCGCAATTACTTGATAACTCCGTTCGTCGGTAAGAATTTGGGCACTGTCCATCAGCGCTCGTTTCACATCCCATTTCGTTTCCTCGTCGAGATTGGTGCGCGCAAAATTGATCGCCAGTTTGTAAATGCGGTTTTCGGCATTTTTATCAATGGTACTAAGCAATTCATCCACTGCTTTTTCCAGAATCAGTTGTTCATCGAGTACAATATCGAATTGCTCTGGCAGGTTCAAATCGCGGCTAAACGAACGAATGAGTTTCAGGTTGAACTTATCGATCGTCAGCACATTGAATTCCTCGTAACGATGCAGCATTTTCCGAAGCACAATCCGCGCATTGCGTTGCAACATCGGAAACTCCTGTCCGGTCAGTTGCGCAATTTCAGCCACATATTCCCGATCGTCGGCAGAAGGATTACTCAGCTTATTCAAATCGCGAATAATCCGCGTTTTCATTTCGTAAGCCGCCTTGTTGGTAAAAGTCATCGCAACAATTTGTCCGAGGTCGGCTTTTTCGGCTGATTCTTTCAGTAAGAGTACCAAATAGTTACGCACCAGGTTGTACGTTTTTCCACTTCCGGCGGAAGCGTTTAAGACGAGTAACGGACGTTTATTGGTGACTGACATGTACTTAATACATTGAAAAGCCGAATTTACCGAAAAGGATAGTACTCCCGTCGAACTAATTGTGTTTATTCAACGTTTATATATAACTTTGGTTGAAGTGGTAAATATGAAATATTTTATTCTTAGTATTTGTGTTGCCTTGCTTGCAGTAAGTTGCAAGAAAGAAAAAGTAAAAGATCCGGTAGTGACTCCTGTTACGCCGCAACTTAAGGTAACCGTTCAACCTGTTTTCGGGGCCGAAAATCTGTACATCGATTCTGTTTACACGACTGCCGATGGCTGGGATATTCAATTCACAGACGTGAAGTTTTACCTGACGCATTGGACAAATGGCGCGAATGAATTGATCGAAGCGGCCCGTTTTGATTACACGGAAAATGGCACCAGCTGTTTTCAGGTAGACGGAAGCGTCGCAAATTTTGCTGCGTTGACTGGAAACATCGGTGTATCTACTGATCTCAATCACGATGATCCCTCAGCTTTCCCTAGCAGCAGTCCGTTGAATATCATGAACGCCAACGGTATGCATTGGTCATGGGCTTCGGGCTACATTTTCATTGTTCTGGAAGGTCGCTCTGATACCATTTCTGATGGAAATCCATTGTTCGACCACACATTTACGTACCACATTGCGTCGGATACGTATTTGGGATCGAAGAATTTCCCGACGGTAACCTGGACCGATGCCGGAAACGCATTGCATACCGCAGAATTTAAACTTGACCTCAAAACTATTTTTGATCATCCTACCAACCCGATTGATGTTCGTTCAGAATTCATGACGCACAGCGGCGGCGGTGAATCAGTATTAACACAAAAAGTATTGACCAATTTTCTGGAAGCGCTCACAGCCCCATGAATCGATTGTTATTCGTCATATTAATCGGAATCGTTGTATTTCAAGCTTGTAAGAAAGATCAGGTAGGTTACCAGACTACGCCTTATACGCTCGATATTCCATCACATTTTCCCGATATGCCTATTCCTGAGGATAACCCGATGACGGAGGAAGGCGTGTTGCTTGGCCGCATGCTGTTTTACGAAAAACAACTTTCCGGGAACAATACCATTTCGTGTGGAACTTGTCATTCACCTGAGACGGCATTCAGCGATCCGAATCAATTTTCAACCGGAATAGATGGCATTCAGGGAAACCGGAATTCAATGGCATTGGTGAACCTGGGGTGGCAAACATCCTTTTTCTGGGATGGCCGTTCGCATACGCTCGAAGAGCAAATCTTACAACCGGTTCCCAATCCAATCGAAATGCACCAGAGCTGGGTAAAAGCTGTGAGTAAACTGAAACAGGATGTGGAGTACCGCAATGCATTCTACCGCGCTTTTGGTACAGTTGACTTTGATTCCACGCATGTTTCCAAAGCTCTTGCACAGTTTTTACGCACCATGATTTCGGGTAATTCGAAATACGATGTCATTTACAAATACGTCAACAGCATTCCGTTTTCGGCGCACGACCAGCAGGTTTGGAACACAATTACAACCGATGAACTGGCAGGATATGATTTGTTCCAAAGCTTGAACGGAGCAGATTGTTTTCATTGTCACAACGGGCCGCTGATGCAGGTGCAAAAATTCAGCAACAACGGTTTGGACGCGGTGTTTACCGATTTGGGACGCGGACTGATAACGGGAAATCCGTCAGACAACGGAAAGTTTAAAGTACCGACGCTGCGCAATATTGAACTGTCGGCGCCTTACATGCACGACGGAAGATTTGAAACATTGGACGATGTGATCGAACATTATTCGACCGGAGTACATCAATCAGCGACCATTGACCCGTTGATTGAATTTGCCAGCCAGGGTGGTGTGCAGCTCGATCCTGACCAACGATTATTATTAAAAGCGTTTTTAAAAACGCTAACAGACGAAGAATTTGTAACCAATCCTAATTTTCAACCGTTAAACCCCTAACGTGGGTTACGGTGAAATTTAATAGATACTTTTGCAGCGATTATGAGTAGCATGGTGGATGAAAGAAGATTGACGACCGAAGAAAAGGCGCTAAAGATCAATCTAACAGGAGATATTTACGGGTGTTTTGCCGAAATTGGAGCAGGTCAGGAAGTGGCGGCCAATTTCTTCAAAGCCGGAGGAAGTTCAGGGACCATTGCGTATACGCAGTCTGCTTACGATATGAAAGTATCGGATGCGATGTACGGTCCTGCTTCGCGCTATGTGTGCGAGGAACGTCTAACGACCATGTTGCAAACGGAGTACGAAACATTGAGTTCCCGTTTACCGAAAAAGAAAGAAGAATCGCGCTTTTTTGCGTTCAGCAATACGGTAGAAGCATTGAATTACCACAAAACCAATCAAGGTCACGGTTGGGTAGGAATCCGGTTCCAAATGGGATTGGGCGGCGAACCAAATGATGTAATCTTACACATTAAATTACACGATAATTCGCACAAGGCACAGCAGGAAGCATTGGGTATTTTGGGGGTAAACCTCATTCATGCCTGTTATTTCCATACCGATGATCTGGATGAATTTTTGACCAATCTTGTTCACCGTATTCCGCGCGACAGAGTAGAAGTGGATATGTTGCGCGTTTCGGGTCCTGATTTCGACAATGTAGATAACCGTATTATCGCATTGAACCTGGTAAAACGCGGCATGACCGACGCTACCATGTTTGATCTTTGCGGAAGTGTTTTGCAACCGGCAACGGCTTTGTACAAGAAAAATATTTTGTTGATGCGCGGTCGTTTCCGTCCGGTAACGAAAGTGCACATCGATATGATTGAAACCGGTTCACGCCAGTTTTTACAGGAAGAAGGTGTTTCCGCCGATAACCTTTCGGTGATTTTCGAGCTGACGTTGAAAGACCTTACAGCCGACGGAAAAATTTCCGATAAAGACTTTATCGATAGAGCAGAACTATTGGGTTCACTCGGTTATACCGTGATGATTTCCAATTATTTGAAACATTACAAAATGGTCGATTACCTGGCCGGAATTTCACGCGGTCAGAAAATGGGATTGATCGTAGGTGTTTACAACCTGCACACCATTTTCGACGAGCGTTATTACGATAATCTTCCGGGTGGTTTGCTCGAAGCTTTCGGCCGCGGATTCGGACATAATATCAAACTATTCGTTTATCCTGCCACGAATGTGGATACAGGTGAATTGTACACGCTGGAAAACATTCAGATTCCGGTTCATTTGCGTGGTTTACTGCAATACATGGTCGATAACAATAAAATGGAAGCGATCCTTGATTTCGATCCGAGATTACTGCACATTCTTTCCGATGAAGTATTGTCGAAAATCAAAGCACATGCTCATAGCTGGGAAGATGATGTTCCGGAAGACGTGGTGAAAGCGATCAAGTACTTCGAGTTGTTCGGGTATGTGAAGCGCCAGGAAGCTGTTGTTTCGGTCTAGCGATTTTTGATGTTGGATGCTTAATTTTTGATGGTGTCCTAATCCAACATCAAAAATCAAGCATCCAACATCACTTTAATTTGGTATTTTCGAAGCACTAATTTGATGTTATGCCTCACATTAAAAATGCCCTCATTCGTTTTCGGATTATAGACCGTTGCATTCGCAATCAATACAAGCCTTATCCTTCCAAACTGGAAATTCGCGAAGCTTGTGAAGATGCACTTTACGGAACCTCCGACGGTGAAAACATCTGTGATTCGACCATCGAAAAAGATTTGTTTGCCATGCGCATGGAGCACGACGCCCCGATTAAGTATAGCAAACGTCACGGAGGGTATTATTATTCCGATCCGGAATTCTCCATGAATGACATTCCGTTGACGGAAGATGATATTGAGGCCATCAAATTCGCGACAAAAACCCTGAGCCAGTTCAAAGACATGGCTATGTTTCAGCAATTCGGTTTCGCGATCGACAAAATTGTGGATCGGGTGATGATTTCTGCCGATCCGAGTGACGAATCGATTGCTGAGTTTGTTCAGTTTGACACACCAATCCGTTTGGGCGGAAGTGAATTTTTGAGTCCTTTACTGAGTTCTATCCGCAAATCCACGGCTGTGTTTTTCGATTACGAAAGCTTTCAAAGTCAAAGCCGTAAAGCGCGGAAAGTATTGCCGTTGTTGTTGAAGGAATACAGCAATCGCTGGTATTTGCTGAGTTACGACGTTTCCAAAGAAGCGATCATTACCTACGCGCTCGACCGGATGTATGAATTACAGGAATCGGAAGAAATACTGCGTTGTCCGATCGATTTTAAACCGGAACAATTTTTCCGTCATGCGATTGGGATTACCGCCAGCAATGGCCAGCCGGATGTTGTGGAGTTCAAAGCCGACAATGTGGCCGCAAAATACATTGCTTCTCAACCTTTTCATGCTACACAAACCATTGTGAAAGAAGGAAAAAACAGAACGACATTTCAAATGACCGTTTTTGTTTCGGAAGAACTGATCAGAGGTCTATTGAGTTACGGTGGTGAAGTGGAGGTGTTGAAACCTGACGCGCTCCGGGAACAATTGGCCAAACGCGCTCGTGCTATTTTAGGCTACAACTATTGATCGACCGGTAAACTACCGAATGCTCTCAGTGCTTTTTTTATCTTTGCGCAAAAACTGATTTATGGAACTGAAGATCACGCATTCGAACGGTGTATGCACCATTACACTCAACCGGCCGGAAGTATTCAATTCATTTAATAAAGTCATGGCGATTGCCCTTCAGGATGCGCTTGACGATTGCGCTTCGAATGATGAAGTACGCGCCATTGTGATTACCGGAGAAGGAAAAGCATTTTGCGCCGGACAGGATCTGGCCGAAGCTACCGATCCGAACGGACCTGAGTTGCAATCGATTGTGCGTGATCATTACAACCCGATTATCGAGCGTATCAGGGCCATTGAAAAACCGGTGATTGCCGCTGTAAATGGCGTAGCTGCAGGTGCAGGAGCAAACATTGCGTTGGCTTGTGATTTAACCATTGCCAAACATTCAGCTTCGTTTATTCAAGCATTTTCGAAAATCGGATTGATCCCTGATTCGGGTGGAACCTTCTTTTTACCACGAATTGTGGGGATGCAGAAAGCCTTGGGATTGATGATGACTGGCGATAAAGTAACTGCCGAGCAAGCTGATGCAATGAACATGATTTACAAAGCAGTTTCGGATGAATCGTTTGAAGAGGAAGTAACGAAACTGGCTGAAACATTGGCCAAAATGCCTACCCGCGGATTGGGATTGACCAAAAAAGCGGTAAATCAAAGTTTCAGTAATGATTTGACCGGACAATTAGCTCTGGAAGAAGAATTGCAAACCGAAGCGGGCCAAACGGAAGATTTTTCTGAAGGAGTGAATGCCTTTTTGGAGAAACGGAAGCCGGAGTTTGTAGGAAGATAAATTAATTGAAAATTGAAAATGTAAAATTGAAAAGACCTTTTACATTTTCAATTTTACATTTTCAATTTAGAAAAATCGTGGAAAAAATCAAGATAGGCGTCTTAGGCGCCGGAACAATGGGAGCGGGAATTGCGCAGGTTGCCGCACAGTCGGGACATGCAACCGTATTGGTGGATGTAAATGCTGAACAACTCCAGAAAGCACAGGCCGGAATTGAAAAAGTACTGGCGCGTTTGGTGGAAAAAGGCACAAAAACCGAAGCGGAGAAAAATGACATTCTCGGCCGGTTGACGTATGCGTCGAGCATTGCTGATTTTGCCGGTTGCGGAATGGTGATCGAAGCCATTGTGGAGAGAATCGAGGTGAAACACAGTGTTTTCAAGGAAATGGAAGCGGTTGTTTCGGCTGATTGTATTTTGGCGAGTAATACTTCTTCGCTGTCGATTGCGTCGATTGGTTCTGTATTGAAAAATCCATCGCGAATTATCGGGATTCATTTCTTTAACCCAGCTCCGTTGATGCCGTTGGTCGAGATTATTCCTGCGGTTCAAACTTCGGAAGAGATTTTATCGACCGCAAAAACGATCATCGATAGCTGGAAAAAAATCACGGTGGTTTGCAAAGATACACCGGGCTTTATTGTGAATCGTGTGGCGAGACCGTTTTATGGCGAAGCTTTGCGTATTTACGAAGAAGGTGTAGCCGATTTCGCTACGATCGATTGGGCGATGACGCACATTGGTGGTTTCCGCATGGGGCCGTTTACGCTGATGGATTACATTGGAAACGACATCAACTACACGGTTACCGAAACGGTGTTCGCTGCATTTTACTACGATCCACGTTTCAAACCTTCGTTCACACAAAAACGCCATTCCGAAGCCGGATTTTTAGGCCGCAAAACAGGTCGTGGTTATTACAATTATGCCGAAGGAACAACGTTGCCGGAACCATTGAAAGATGAGGTTTTGGGTCGCCAGATTTTCGAGCGCATTATTGTAATGCTGATCAACGAAGCCTTTGATGCGTTGTTCCTGAATGTTGCTTCGCGCAAAGACATTGATCTGGCCATGACAAACGGTGTGAATTATCCCAAAGGTTTGCTTGCCTGGGCCGACGAATTGGGCTTGCCGTTCGTGCTGGAAAAACTCGAAGCATTGTTTGCCGAATACGGTGAAGATCGTTACCGCCCGAATGTGCTTTTAAAGAGGATGGTGGCTGCTAATTGAGAATTTAAAATGTAAAATTGAAAAGGGGGGATTTCTTTTCCGTTTTCCATTAATTAAAAGATTTTACAGGAAACATTCCTCACCGAATACGCTACTTTCTTCGTATTCCAGAAATACACCGATAATTCGTTAACACTTGCCTGTGTAGCCGGAACGGTGATCATGAACCGGAAATCCTGCCAGTTTTGGGTTGGTTTCAAGGCTGCTTTCACCGAAAACACTTTGTAGGTTGTCAACGCGTCTTTCTCAGTAAAGGAAGTTACACATTCAATGTCTTGTTGCTGGTTCCACTTGATCTGTCCGGAAAAGTAGACCACACGATAGGTTTTGAACCAGGAAGAATTGCGGAGTTTCAGCACGGGCCCGAATTCTTCTGATTCTAGTACATTGTAGGTGTTTACATCCACTGGATGACCTTTGATTTCCCATTCAACAGCACTGGAATCACTCAATTGACGTTCAAAAACCGGTTGCTTGTTTTCCAATTGCAGAAATTCGAACAAGCTCTTTTTCTGAGGTGATGTTTTTTCGCAAATCGTTATTTTACCATCGGTCCCCAGGATTTTTAAACGCTCAATGATTTTTGGGTGCATTTTATACGCGTTCAGCAAAAAGGTTTCGTTTTGGAAAACGTAGTATTTCACTGGCAAATCAAGGCATTCATTCAGTTTTGTTTTATTGACCGTCATGATTACATAACCTGTTCGATGCATAAAATAGAACGGAACATTCCAGGCCATCCGATCCAGAATTACCAGTTTTTCGTCTTTCCCAATGTGCAATTTGTTCAGTAATTCCTCGCTGTGTTCGAAGTTTTTGTTGATCCGATTGTTTTCTCCCCAACGTTCGCTTTCGTGCCTGAATTCCTGTTTTTTGAGATTGAGGAGCAACATTCCGACAATAGAAATACCGATAAAACCAAACGCGATTCGTTTCGCCAGCTGCGTTTGTGGAGCAATGGCCCTTGACAGGAACAGCAGGAAAACGATAATGGGAACCAAAAACGTATCGATGAAATAATAATCGTGCGCCGGAAACTGACGACACATCAGGATGTAAAAGGCGACGCTTCCCGTGAAAAGGAAAAAGACGAACCAATTGGGTGTTCCGAAAAAGCGCTGTTTCCCGTTGCGAATGCGGTTGTAAATCCAATAAACTATTCCGAGTACGATTAAGAGATAGTGGGCTTTGGTCAAGTAATCGGTTTTCCAGGTTTGAATGACATATGTGGTTATCTCTAGTAATTGCGACACAGAAGCGGCCGGCATTGGTTTACTCAGGAAAAGACTTCCGAATTCGGTTCTCAAATAGTAGTTATAACCATAAGAACCGAGAAATATAAAGCCGGTTAAGCACATCCAGAAGATCCGTTTTTTGCGATACGTGGTTTCTTTGAACAAATCGAAAAATGCCTGTCCGAGCCAAGCCGCAAACGGTATCACCAATGTCAGGCGCGTCATTGCTGACAATCCCAGGAAAATCAATCCCAAAGCGAAATGTTTGATCTGTTTGGTTAGGCGATATAGCATTCCGTAATACAAACCGATAATGGCGGTGCAAAGGCTGGGAACACTCGGGATGAAGCGGATTTGGTAGAACGTGAAAACCGGACTGCAAGCCACAAAAGCCACAATCAGAAGTGAAAGTGAAACAGATTTGTTGATCAGTAACGAAAGCCGGAACAAAAAAATCAAACCGATCATGCTGATGAAAAGCATGTACAACTGATAAATCAATGCCGATTCTGAACCAGTGATTTTCATGATCACAGCCGGAATGTAATTGTGGATCGGGAAATCGACAGCAGTCACCAATGAGGGGTTATCCGGATTAAAAGTCGCCGGATAATGGTAGGGATAAGCGAGTGTTTGCGGGCGGAAAAAATTCAGGTCATTTTCCACAAAACCACGCGCCAATGCATAATGGTCCGATTGTGTCCAGGTATGAATACCCGATGGCATTTCTCCCAAATGACTAAAATGAATCGTAAAGCAGTAGATTGCCAGTATTGCAATGAGCAGCCAGCCTTGTTGTTTGGTAAGTAAAGGATGTGTGGGTGCGACCATTGCTTCTTGTTATTGCTCAATTAATTCTACTTCCTCAATCACCAACTCGGCATTTCCGGCATTCTTGAACAGGAATTCCACATTAAAGGTGAATTCTTTGAGGTGAAATCGGACCTCGAAAGAGCGGAATTCATCGGGTGAAAGTTCATTGGCGTTGATATCGCGTTGACCAATTGGAATCAAACCATATTCTGCTGAAACGATCAGCTGGCCAACAACAGTGTCTGCTATGGTTGATTTCCCTTTGATTTTGTAGCGAACGCGATAATTCCCGGGAACGAGCGTGCAGTTTGGTCCCGATAAAACAAACTGATCGACTGCTTCGGTTTGTTTCACATGCGCCACAGATCCTGTTTCGGTTGTTTCCACAAAAGATTCGTTCGAAGCATGCATTTCAGGAAGTTGGTAAACCTTCGATAACGAAAGGCGTTTGTATTGCTGAATGTGATGTCCGCCAACGATTTGTTCTTTCCCAATACGCTTCAGTGGAATCTTGAATTGAATCATTGTATCCGGGAAATTGGTCATCCAGCCATCACGAATCAGGTACAATTTCGGTTGTGCAAATACCAGCGGAACCAGTTCCCGGTTTTTGACATCGCTTAAATCATCTGGAGTTGCAACGATGGTTTCCGGATACGCACACGAAATGCGGTAAGCATTCCAGTATCCGCCGATCAGACCAATTTCGCCGAGTTGGGTAAATTCCTTCGAAACACTTTTCATGGATCGCAACGATTTCCCGTTGACGAACTGCATGTTGTAAATCGGACTCACGGCTCCAACGATTACTACAATGAGTAATCCTGTTTTCAAGAGTCGTTTGTGGCGCTGCGTCAGAACGGCATTTTCAACCAAAATCACGATCAATAAACTCATGGTGATGTAGGAAGCAACGAAATACCTGCGTCCCATTTCATTGATCAATACCCAACGCGAAAGGAGAATGACACCGATCACGAGGCAAAAATCGAGTGCTAAAAATGTCACCCATTTGCGTTGATCGGCTGGTACGTTTACTTTTTTCCGGATGATTAAAACGGTAAGAATGCCAATAAAGATGGGGGCAAGCCAGATGTAAAGTGTCGTGAAAAAGTCCTGTTCGCTGTAAAGCATCACGTCAAACGTGGACCGAAACATGATGGAAAGACCTTCGAGCATTTCGCTGATTCCGTTAAATGATGCGAAGTCTTCTGTTTTGGCGACAGCGTAACTTTTGGCAAGTAAGATAAAGTAAGTCCATCCGAGGATGCCGGCAAGTGTATAAAGCACCACTTCTTTTCGAATAATCAGTGTTCGTTTTTTGATAAAATGGTGAACGTACAAAACGACAAGAAGAATCGTAATCGTAACAATACTCAAATCTGAAGCCCAAAGTGCGGCGCCCAACACGAGATTAATTGCCAAAAGTAACAGGTGATTTTTCCAGTAGAAAAATGATTTATTTTCGAATTGTAATCGCAAAATCAGGAAAATCGCAAAAGCAATGAGGCTGTATTCGACGCCAATGGTATAGCGGGTGAGGTCGATGAATCGCTGAAAAGGAAAAAACCAAATAAGTGCAAACACCAGTTTCCCGTAGCGCGTTTTGATCAAGCCGGAAAAACCGATGTATCCTAAAATGAGAATCAGGTAGTTGGAAAGCGAAACCGCCGTCATAGCCGAAGCACCGAAACCTTTCATGAATCCCTGACTCATGAGTGGAATCAATGACCCCAGCCGGTCTTGTCCCCAGCAATATACATCACGCGGTAGTTCGAAATAATGAGCCATCAAAATGGCCATGCCGTCGTCGGAATTGAGAAGCGGGTAGTTGGAGGATGCGTAAAAGGAATAGGAAACCACGATGATCATGCAGATTGCGGTCACAAACAGCAATTGGGCGCGTTTATCGTTTTCCTGAAGTGTCATTTACTAAAAATTGACCGCAAGATAATGATGTTTTTTGAGGGAGCTAAATTTTGGGGAGTTAGGGAACTAGGAAGCTTCGATTGAGGATGGCCTAGTTCCCGAGCTCCCCATTTCCCTTACTTAATTCCTTTCAACATCTTTTCCGCCTGTTTCGCATAATAACCTTTCTGATCGCGGATTACCGTAAACAATTCTTTGGCGCTGGTTTTTTCACCGTTGGCCAGTAACGATTGGGCCAGATACCAGCTTGCTTCTTCGTTGAAGTTGGAAAACGACAATTGCAAACACGTGGCGAAATGCTGTTTGGCGTCTTCGTACTGTTGCAGATTGTAACAGCACAATCCGGCGTAAAAATGCCCGTTTACATCATCCGGATACGTTTCCACGATCAATTGCAAACGTTGCAACGACTGTTTCCATTTTCCGCGCCCTACATAATCCATTGTTTTGTCGATGTAATCCATATACGGAATAGCCACGGTTGTAACGGTAGTGCTTTCTGCTTCCTGAGTTCCTCGTTTTTCCTGATCGGCAGGCGTTCCGGTCATGACAATACGTTCGGTTTGAATGGCTGGTTTGGTACGGTATTGACTGTAATCAATCAGTTTCAAATCGTGCAGGTAGATTTCTTTCGCGTTTTTCTGAGAAGATACCGCGGGTGTTTCTACAATCGGATCCAGTTTCAACGGTTCCAGAATCTGCGTTGGCAATTCATCGATATCGGTTACCGGAGTCGATTCCGGTTGTTGTTTGATTTCCTGCTGCGTGTTTTTCAGCGCCAGAATGGTGATTTGTTTGGAAGCCGGAAGTTCTTCCATCGTATCAATGGCAACGGGCATAATGGCATCGCTTTGTTCCATGCTCAGTTTTACCTCCTGTTTTGCGGGAAGTTGTTGAGGCGATTCCGGCCAGAAAAGAATGCTTAAAACAACCACCAAAGAAAGCGCACTTGCTCCTATTATATAAGGAGTGGTTTTTTTGAGCCGAAAACGACGGTCCAAACGGTTCATTGAAGTAGCTGTTAAGCCAGCTTCAGACCAACCGTCCAATGCATCCTGATCGAAGGCATCATTCACCGAACCTTCGGTTGCACGTTGTGTTCCGCCCGTTCCGTTTCGGTAGGCGATCAACTGCTCACGTGTGAGTTTCGACTGATATGTAGATTTATACTTCATGACTTGCTTGTCGTTCCATCCAGATCTTTAAATTGCGCTTCCCGTTTTGGATGGCACTTTTCACTGTATTTAAAGGTATGGATAAGTGTTCACTGATTTCTGTATATGATTTTTGCTCCAGGTAAAACAATTCAATGCATTGGCGTTGCTCATCCTTTAACTCCGGAATGGCTTTCTCCAGCAATTGCAATTGCGTCTCAAGCGCTGCGGTTTCTTCAAGCGATTCCTCCTGCGGTTGAGATAACTCGTCAATTATCGTCGTATTACCAGGTTTATGCTTACGCAAAAACTGCAGACATTCGTTTCGGGTCACCTGGTACAACCACGATTTGAAATGCTGAATATCGTGTTTCAATAATTTCGCGCTCAATTCCCCGAAAATGCGCATCGTAATATCTTCGGCGTTTTCTACCTGTCGGAGATACTTCATACAACTACCCATTACCAGATGCCCGTAGCGCTCATACAATAAAGGAAGCGTGTAACTACAACGATCAGTAATGTATAGATCGATGAGCTCCTTGTCGGACAATTGCTGGTATTTTCTGCGGTTTCCAAAAAACATTTCACAGTAAAGATGCAACTTCTTCCCGAATTCCATAAATTGGACTCCTTATATATAGAATAATGCCTGAAATGAAAAACATAGCTGTATTGACATCCGGTGGCGATGCGCCAGGAATGAATGCATGTGTGCGTGCTGTTGTGAAAACCTGTTTATCAAAAGGATTAGTACCATTCGGTGTTATGGACGGATTTCAGGGAATGATTGAAGGTCGGATCGAACAACTGGGCTATGGCGATGTAGATAATATAATCCAACGCGGAGGAACCGTTTTAGGAACCGCCAGAAGTGAAGATTTCCGAACAGCTGAAGGACGACAAAAAGCGATTGGTCATTTAAAACAACATGCCATCGACGGATTAATCATTATCGGTGGTGATGGAAGCTTTAAAGGAGCCACCATTCTCGCCGAAGAAATGGAAATCGCTGTTATTGGAATACCTGGTACTATCGATAATGATATTGCCGGAACCGACCATACTATCGGATATGATACTGCTTTAAATACGGTTGTGGAAGCGGTGGATAAGATCAGAGATACTGCAAGTAGCCATCATCGCGTCTTTTTTATTGAAGTCATGGGGCGGAATGCCGGCTTCATTGCGCTCAATGCTGCATTGGCTTCAGGTGCCGAAGGAGTGTTGATTCCGGAAGAAGTGACTGACATTCCTTTATTGGTGAGACAGATCAAGGAACAGAATAAAGGAAAAAGAAGTTCTATCATTATAGTGGCTGAAGGAGATGATGGCGGTGGCGCAAAAGAAATCATGGAGCAGGTTCGCCCGTTCATGGATGGGTATGATTTGCGCTATTCGATTCTCGGACATGTACAACGTGGAGGAAGTCCTTCTGCCTTTGACCGTATTTTAGCTACCCGAATGGGAGGATTTGCGGTTGATTTATTAATTCACGGATCCACAAACCTCATGATTGGCTCAAATGGTGACCGGTTAATCTCCCAATCAATCCTTCAGGGAATAGATCATTCAGCCTCTCTCGATATGGAAAAACTCACGCTTTTAAAGCATTTGTTGACGAAAGGCCATTAATTTCAAAAAAACTTTCGTTTATGATTTACCGGTTACTCAGGGAGTTAGGTGG